>NZ_LR698996.1:0-2387222 GCF_902386925.1 Arabiibacter massiliensis
CGCGCGCCGAGGAGAACTTCATCCTCATGGAGAACATCGCGCCGCACGCCCACGGCGACGGCTCGTTCGACGAGTTGCGCCAGTCGGTGTTCGACTACCTGGAGGCCGTCGTGGCCGCCTACCGAGCCCACCCCGACGCGGCCGAAGAGCCGCTCTAAGACGCCGAACGGGCGCTGCGTCGTCTCTCCTAACCCCTCGACGCACCGCCCGACCGGCCCTTTCCCCAACTCCATACGGCAATGACGGCGGACGCCCCGACGGCCCGCCGCAGACAGAAAGGATACGCCCATGCTCGTGTCGTGGATGACGACGAACAAGTGCAACCTCAAGTGCGTGCATTGCTACCAGGACGCCGAGGAGGCGACGGACAAGGAACTCTCCACCGAGGAGGGCAAGAAGCTGATCGACGAGATCGCGCGCGCCGGCTTCAAGGTGATGATCTTCTCCGGCGGCGAGCCGCTCATGCGCCCGGACATCTACGAGCTGGTGGCGCACGCGGCCGGCAACGGCCTGCGCCCGGTGTTCGGCTCGAACGGCACGCTCATCACGCCGGAGGTGGCGCGCAAGCTGAAGGAGGCCGGGGCCTGCGCCATGGGCATCAGCGTGGACAGCCTGGTTCCCGCCAAGCACGACAAGTTCCGCGGGCTTCCCAACGCCTACGACCTCACGATGGCCGGCATCGAAGCCTGCAAGCAGGCGGGCCTGCCGTTCCAGCTGCACACCACCGTGGTGGACTGGAACCGCGACGAGGTGTGCGACATCACCGACTTCGCCGTGGAGATCGGCGCCATCGCGCACTACGTGTTCTTCCTCATTCCGGTGGGGCGCGGCAAGTTCATCCAGGAGACGTCGCTTGAGGTGCTCGAGAACGAGCGTCTGCTCACCGATCTCATGAAGAAGGCGGCCGAGGTGCCCATCGACGTGAAGCCCACCTGCGCGCCGCAGTTCACGCGCGTGGCGAAGCAGCTCGACGTGGAGACGCGCTTCTCCCGCGGGTGCCTGGCGGGCCTCACGTACTGCGTCATCGGCAGCGAGGGCATCGTGCGCCCCTGCGCCTACATGACCGAGGAGGCCGGCGACGTGCGCGAGCAGCCCTTCGACGAGATCTGGAAGACGAGCCCGGTGTTCGAGCGCCTGCGCACCCAGGCGTACTCCGGCTCGTGCGGCACCTGCGACTACCGCGACGGCTGCGGCGGCTGCCGCGCGCGGGCCGCGTACTACCACGACGGCGACATCCTCGCCCAGGACGACTACTGCGCCCATGGAAACGACCTGGTGGCGGCAGCGGTCTAACGGCATCCCCCTGTACAAGGCGACACTGGAAAGGATATCCATGAGATTCAAGACGATGAAGCAGGTGGCGGCTGCCGGATGCGCGGTGGCGCTCGCGGCTTCGATGCTGCTCGCGGGTTGCGCGGGCGAGCCGACGGCCGAGGCGGAGGCTCCCGCCGCGCCCGAGTCGCAGGCCGCCCAGCCCGCCGCCGTCACGTTCACCGACGACACGGGTGCCGAGGTGACCGTGGAGAACCCGCAGCGCGTGGTGGCGTGCATGGGCAGCTTCGCCAGCATGTGGGAGCTCGCGGGCGGCACGCTCGTGGGCGCCTCTGACGACGCGTTCACGCTGTCGGACTACGACCTCGTCTCGCCCGACGTGCAGAAGGTGGGCGACTTCTCGAACCCCAGCCTCGAGGCCATCATCGCCCTCGAGCCCGACTTCGTCATCATGACCAGCGGCTCGGGTGGCCGCGGCGGCGACTCGAACCAGGCCGACCTCAAGGCCGCGCTCGCCGCGTCGAACATCCCCGTGGCGTGCTTCCAGGTGACGACGTTTTCCGACTACGAGCGCATGATGCGCACGCTCTGCGACATCACGGGCCGCGACGACCTCTACGAGCAGAACGCCCAGGCCACAGCCGACCGCATCGCGGCCATCACGGCGAAGGTGCCCGCTGGCGAGGCGCCCACAGCCCTCGTGCTGACCACGTTCTCGGGCGGCACCCGCGTGCAGGCGTCCTCCACCATGACGGGCTCCATGCTGGCCGACCTCGGTGCGAAGAACCTGGCCGACGAGAACCCGAGCCTGCTCAAGGACTTCAGCTTGGAGTCGATCATCGAGATGAACCCCGACTTCATCTTCGTCGTGCCCATGGGCAACGACGACGCGGCGGCCATGAAGGCCCTCGAGGACCAGACGGCGGCGAACCCGGCGTGGTCCACGCTCGACGCGGTGCAGAGCGGCCGCTACGTCACGCTCGATCCGCACCTGTTCCAGTACAAGCCCAACGAGCGCTGGGATCAGAGCTACCAGGTGCTCTTCGACGCCCTGTACGCGTGAGCGCGAAGGCCGTCCGGTGAGTCCGTTCAGCCGTGAGAAGGCCGCGCCGCTTGCGATCATCGTCTCCGCCGTCGTGCTCGTGGGCGTGACGGCGGCGGCGTTCCTCGTGGGCTCGTCGTCGGTGAGCTTGGGAGACCTTATCGCCTGGGCCACCGGCGGCGACGTAAGCGCGTCGGCGAAGAGCATCCTCGTGAACGTGCGCCTGCCCCGCGTGCTGGCGGCCCTTCTGGCGGGCGGGGCGCTGGCCGTGGCCGGCGCCATCATCCAGGCGGTGCTCGACAACCCGCTCGCCAGCCCCAACATCATCGGCATCAACTCGGGAGCGGGGCTGTTCGTGCTGATCGCGGCCAGCGTGTTCCCCAGCGCTTTGTGGCTCCCGCCGCTCGCGGCCTTCGCGGGCGCGCTCGTCACCGCGCTCATCATCTTCGGCATCTCGCTCGGGGCCAGCACGTCGCGGCTCACCGTGGTGCTGGCCGGCATCGCCATCACGTCGGTGTTCGGCGCGGGCATGAACACCATCCTCATCGTGAATCCCGACGCCTACATCGGCTCGTCGGCGTTCCTCGTGGGAGGCCTGGCCGGCGTGCTCATGGACGACCTCGTGTGGCCGGCCGTCTACATCGTGGGAGGCCTGGCCGCGGCGCTGCTCGCGGCGGGCAAGCTCAACATCATGGCGCTCGGCGACGACACGGCCCACGCGCTCGGCATGAACGTGGGCGCGACGCGCCTTGCCATGCTCGGCCTTGCCGCCGTTCTGGCGGGCGCGGCCGTGAGCTTCGCCGGGCTGCTCGGGTTCGTGGGGCTCATCATCCCGCACCTCGTGCGGTTCTTCGTGGGCCACGACAACCGGCTCGTGCTGCCGCTGTCGGCGGTGTCGGGCGCGGCGTTCGTCGTGGTGTGCGACCTGCTCGCGCGCGTGATGTTCGCGCCCTACGAGGTGCCGGTGGGCATCCTGATGGCGTTCCTCGGCGGACCCTTCTTCATCTACCTCATCTTGAAGAACAGGAGGAACGGCCTTGACTAGCGGAAACGGCGGCGCGCCCGCCATCGAGCTGCGCGGCGTGTCGTTCTCCTATGGGAAGCTGCCCTTCATCGAGGGGCTCTCGGCGGCGTTCCCGCACGGCGCGGTGACGAGCGTCGTGGGGCCGAACGGCTGCGGGAAGTCCACGATGGTGAAGCTCGTCGACGGCCTTCTGCGCCCGAGTGCGGGGGAGGTCCTGGTGGACGGCGTGCCGACGCTGTCGATGAAGGCGAAGGAGCGCGCCCGCCGCGTGGCGGTGCTCGCGCAGGCGTCGCGGCCGCCGGCGATGACCGTCGAGGCGCTCGTGGCGTGCGGGCGCTACCCGTACCAGGCGCGCCAGGGCCGGCTCTCGCGCGAGGACCGCGAGCATGTGGAGCGCGCGCTCGAGCTGGCGGGCATCGAGCGATTCCGCACGCACGAGCTGCGCCGCCTCTCCGGCGGCGAGCGGCAGCGCGCGTTCATCGCGATGACGCTCGCGCAGGACACCGACCTCATCGTGCTCGACGAGCCCACCACCTACCTCGACATACGCGCCTGCCACGAGACCATGCAGCTCGTGCGCAAGCTCAACGAGGAGGCGGGCAAGACCATCGTCATGGTCATCCACGACCTCGACCTGGCCCTGCGCTACTCCGACCGGCTGCTCGTCATGGAGCGCGGGCGGGCCATGTGCGCCGGCGGGGTGGAGGAGGTGCTCGCCGCCGGAGCCATCGAGCGCGCCTTCGGCGTGAGCATCCAGCCCCACGAAGCCGACGCCGGCCGCGCCTACACGCTGTTCCCGGCTCCCCTGTCGTCCTGAGCGGAGCGGCGGAGCCGCGAAGGTCCGAGGCTGAAAAAGTTGACCGATCGTTTTAGGAAGCGTGCGAGCGGGCCGATAAGCCGGGTTCTGTCGTGGACGACCATTTATCTCGAGCGCCTGTCGCCAGGCGCCTCAAGCACGCAACCCGAACGTACGGCGGGCCACCGTGTCGCGTTCCTATTTGCGCTTGCTCCGGATGGGGTTTTCCAAGCCGCGCCGTTGCCGACGCGCTGGTGCGCTCTTACCGCACCGTTTCAGCTTTTCTCCCGTCGTCCGAGGACGCGGGGGAGTCTTCTTTTCTGTGGCACTTTCCGTCGGGTCGCCCCGCCCAGCCGTTAGCTGGCATCCTGCCCTGTGGAGCCCGGACTTTCCTCACACCCGCAGGTGCGCGATCGCCTGGCCCGCTCGCAGAGCGTATTCTAGCAAACCCCGCCCCGCCCGCGCCCGCGAAACGCCAACCCTCGCGAAAAACCGACGCGGATCTGCCGATGGCGCGAAATCCCTGAGAGAACGCATCGAGTGACGGTTCTGCGCAGGATTTCGCCACGCCTCTCGAGGTGTTTACGGAGTTTGCCCAGGCCGCGTTCAGCTGGTGGCCGTGCGCCCCGCCGATCGTTCTCCAAGCGCGTTGTGAAAACAACGAAATCCTGCGCAGAACCGTCATAACATGCATGTTCTTGGGGATTTCGCGACGGAGGCTCCCGCAGGCGCTTGTGGTATCCTACGACGTCGAACAAGGGAAACGGCGGAAAGGACGCAGGGATATGGCCACATGCGCGCTCGTGGGGGCGGTCGACTTCAACGCGGAGGACTTCGAGGCGCGCCGGGCTGCCGGGGCGTTCGACTTCGTCATCGCCGTGGACGCGGGCTTCGCCTTCCTCGACGAGCTTGGCGTGAGGCCCGACATGGCCGTGGGCGACTTCGACTCGCTCGGCTACGTGCCCAAGTGCAAGCGCGTGTCGCGCCATCCCGTGAAGAAGGACAAAAGCGACATGGAGCTGGCCATGGAGAAGGCCGTGGACTGGGACCACGACGACCTCGTGATCTACGGGGCGCTCGGCGGCCGGCTCGACCACACCATCGCGAACCTCCAGCTGTTCGCGAGGTTCTCCGAGCGCGACGTGACCGTGACCGCCGTGGCCGACACCTACGCGGTGCGCCTGCTCACCGGCCCCGACGTGTTCGAGCTGCCGCCGCTTGGCCAGGGCACCGTGTCGGTGTTCTCGGCCAACGACACCGCCCGCGGCGTCATCGAGCGCGGCATGGAGTATTCGCTCGACGACGAGCCCCTGTCCAACCGCACCTCGCGCGGCCTGTCCAACGAACTGGTCGACGAGGAGGCCACCGTGGCCGTCGAAGAGGGCACGCTCTACGTGTTCTACCCGCTCGGGTAGGGTTTCCCGGGCATTCGACTAGGGGTTTCCCCTCGATTCCTCCATAACTTGCGGCATCGTCGTTGACGGCGACGCTACGTCATCTCGTATGCTTTTCAACGGCCGGGGGCGAGGTGCATCCGGCTGCGAAGACGAGACGAGAGATCGAAGCGCGCGACGGCCGCACGGCCGGACGCGGACTGCGCACCACCATCGAAAGACACGCGGAAACGGACAAGGGCCGGGCGCACGCATGCCCCGGTGCGGGCCGTCGCGTGCCATGAGGCGGAAGGGCGCGCGCTTCGGCGGTCTGAGGAGGTTGGCATGGCGGAACCGAGCGCGGGGGCCCGGCGGGCGTACTACCCGGTGTTCCTCGACCTGCAGGGCATGCGCGCCCTCGTCGTCGGCGGCGGCGAGGTGGCCGCGCGGAAGGTCGTCGGGCTTCTGGACGCGGGCGCGCAGGTGCGCGTCGTGGCGGCAAAGGCCTGCGCCCGGCTGGCGTCGTGGGCCGATGAAGGCCTGGTCGAGCTCGAGGAGCGGGTGTTTTGCCCGGGTGACGTGGAAGGCGCGTTCGTCGTGTTCTGCGCCACGGACGACCCGCAGGTGAACGAGGCCGTGTTCGCCGAGGCCGAGGCGGCGGGCGTGCTGGTGAACGTCGTGGACGACCCGGCGCGCTGCCGCTTCATCGTGCCTTCGGTGGTGCGCCGCGGCGCGCTGCAAGTGGCGGTGTCCACGGGCGGGGCGGCTCCGGCCTACGCGAAGCGGCTGCGGCGTGAGCTGGAGGAGCGCTACCCCGAGGACCTCGCGGGCTTCGTCGAGCTTCTGGCCGCGACGCGGGCGCTCGTGAAGGAGCGCGTCGGCGGCGGCGAGGCCGAGCGCGCCCCGCTTCTGGAGGCCGCCTGCGCGCCGGAGATGCTCGAGCGCTTCCGCGCGGGCGGGCTGCGCGACGCGGAGGAGCTGTACGCCGAGGTGCGGAAAGGGGGCGCGCTATGACGCTCATCGCCATCGGCGCGAGCCACAAGACCGCCTCGGCCGATCTGCGCGGCAAGCTGTCCGTGCCCGCCGACCGGCTGCCCGGCGTGCTCGAGGCCCTGTGCGCTTGCGAGGCCATATCCGAGGCCGTGATCGTGTCCACCTGCAACCGCACCGAGGTGTACGCGGTCGCCCTCACCGCGCCCGACGGCGTGCGCGCCGTCGTGGACGAGCTGCGCGCGCTGCCGGGCATGGACGGCGCGGCCGCGAGCGCGCTCGGCAGCGCGCTCTACGTGAAGCAGGGGCCGGGCGCGGTGGAGCACCTGCTGCGCGTCGTGTCGTCGCTCGACTCGCTCGTGCTGGGCGAGGCCCAGATCATCGGCCAGGTGAGGCGCGCCTTCGCCGCAGCCGAGGAGGCGGGAAGCGCCGGCGAGCTCTTGAGCCGCCTCTTCCGCTGCGCGCTCGAGACGGGCAAGCTCGTGCGCAGCGAGACGGGCATCGGCGCCCGCTCGGTGTCGGTGTCCACGGCGGCGGTGGAGCTGGCGAAGGAGATGTTCGGCACGCTCGAGGGACGGCGCGTGCTGGTCATCGGCGCGGGCGAGATGGGCGAGCTCGCGCTCGGCTACTTGCATGAGCAGGGCGCGCGCGACGTGGCCGTGGCAAACCGCACGGTCGCGCGGGCCGAGGCGCTGGCCGCGCGCGTGGGCGGCGAGGCCTGCGGGCTCGACGAGCTGGAGGCGCGTCTCGGCGAGGCCGACATCGTCATCGCGTCGGCGGCCGCCGACGAGCCGCTTGTGACCGAGGCCCTCCTGCGCCGCGCCCGCCGGGGATGCGGCGAGCGGCCGCTGCTCGTGGTGGACGTGGCCCTGCCGCGCACGGTGGAGCCCGAAGTGGCCGACCTGCCCGGCGTGGCCTGGCACGACCTGGACGGGCTGGGGGACGTCGCGCAGAGGAACGCCCGCCTGCGCGCGGCCGAGTCCGTGAAGGCCGAGGCGCTTGTGGCCGAGCGGACGGACGCCTTCCTCGCGTGGCTGCAGGAGCGCGAGGTGGCCCCCACCGTCAAGCAGATGCACGGCAAGGCCCGCACCGTCTGCGACGCCGAGGTGGCGCGCGCGGCGAAGGCGCTCGCCGCCCAGCGCGGCGAGGCGGTGAGCGATGCCGAGCGCGCCGCGCTCGAGGCCATGGCGTCCGCCATCGCGAAGAAGCTGCTGCACGGCCCGACGGCGCGCCTTCGCAAGCAGGCCTCCGACCCGGACGGCTACCGCTACACCGAGGCCGCGCGCTACCTGTTCGGCCTGGACGCGTACCCGCAGGGCTTCTCGTGCCGCAGCGACGAGGGGCGCTCCTGCCGCCTCGCCTCGGGCACCCCCTGCGCCCGCCACGGCGGCGGCGCCTGCCCCCACAATCGAGAGGAGCGCTCATGCGTAGCCTGATCATCGGAACCCGCGGCAGCAAGCTCGCGCTCTGGCAGGCCGAGCACGTTGCGGCGGGCCTGCGCGCGGCGTGGCCGGGCCTCGAGGTGGCCGTCGAGGTGATCAAGACGAAGGGCGACAAGATCCTCGACGTCGCGCTCTCCAAGATCGGCGACAAGGGCCTGTTCACCAAGGAGCTCGAGCAGGCGCTCCTCGACGGGCGCGTGGACGTGTGCGTGCACTCGCTCAAAGACGTGCCCACCGTGCAGCCCGAGGGCCTGGAAATCGCGGGGTGCCTGGCGCGGGCCGACGCGCATGACGTGCTCGTGGCGCCGGCGGGCACGACGTTCGCCGGGCTGCCGGCGGGCGCGCGCGTGGGCACCGGAGCCCTGCGCCGCCTCGCCCAGCTGCGCGCCCTGCGCGACGACCTCGACTACGTGGAGGTGCGCGGCAACCTGGACACCCGCATCGGCAAAGTGCGAAGCGGCGCGCTCGACGCCATCGTGCTGGCGAGCGCCGGCATCCGCCGCATGGGCTGGGAGGATGAGATCGCCGAGGCCTTTCCGGTCGAGCAGGTGGTGCCGGCCGTGGGGCAGGGCGCCATCGCGCTCGAGGCCCGCGCGGGCGACGCGCGCACCGCGGAGCTCTGCGCGAAGGTGCGCTGCGCGGAAACCGAGGCGTGCGTCGCCGCCGAGAGGCGCGTGATGCACCTGCTCGACGGCGGCTGCCAGGTGCCCATCGGCGCCTACGCCCGCTTCGAGGGCGGCGAGCTTGCGCTGGATGCGTTCGTCGGCCGCCTCGACGGCACGCTCCTGCTGAAGAGCCGCGCATCCGAGCCGCTGCCCGCGCCGCGCTCCCTGGACGACGCCCCCGCCGCCTCCCAGGTGGCCTGCGCCCTCGCCGAGCGCGCCGTGGGCGAGCTTCTGGCCGCCGGCGCGCGCGAGGTGCTCGACGAGGTGCGCGCCACGGGCGACGAGAGGCCGCTCGTATGAGCGCGCCGATGAGGACGCGGCCCGTCGAGGTCCATCTCGTGGGCGCGGGTCCCGGCGATCCGGGCCTGTTCACCGTCGCGGGCGCGCAGCTCGTCGCGCGCGCCGACATCATCGTGTACGACTACCTGGCCAACCCCGCGCTCCTCGAAGGGGCGAAGGCGTCGGCCGAGCGCATCTACGTGGGCAAGAAGGGCTTCTCGCAGCACGTGACGCAAGACGAGATCAACGCGCTGCTCGTGGAGAAGGCGCGCGAGCTCGCATCGCGCGGCGGCGGGACGCTCGTGCGCCTCAAAGGCGGCGACCCGTTCGTGTTCGGCCGCGGCGGCGAGGAGGCGCTCGCGCTCGCGGAAGCCGGCGTCGCGTGCTCGATCGTGCCCGGCGTCACGAGCGGGGTGGCGGCCCCGGCGTTCGCGGGCATCCCCGTCACGCATCGCGGGCTGGCCTCGTCGGTGGCGTTCATCACCGGCAACGAGGATCCGACCAAGGCGGAGACGGCCATCGACTGGGAGGGCATCGCCCGCGGGGCCGACACGCTGTGCTTCTACATGGGCGTGCGCAACCTCCCCATCATCGCCGAGCGGCTCATCGAGGCGGGCCGCGCGCCGGGCACCCCGGTCGCCCTCGTGCGCTGGGGCACGCTGCCCGAGCAGGAGGTGCTCGAAGGCACGCTCGCCGACATCGCCGAGCGCGCGCAGCGGGCGGGCTTCCAGGCCCCGGCCATCATCGTGGTGGGGAAGGTGGCCGCCCTGCGCGAGCGGCTCGCGTGGTTCGAGCCCGGGCCGCTCGCCGGCATGACGATCGCCGTCACGCGCACGCGCGCCCAGGCGAGCGACGCCGCCCGTCGCCTGCGCGCGCTCGGGGCGAGCGTGCTCGAGCTGCCCACCATCGACATCGCGCCGCCGCCCTCGTTCGCCGAGACCGACGCCGCCATCGCACGGCTCGCGGGCTACCGCTTCGTGGTGTTCACCAGCGCGAACGGCGTGAAGGGGTTCTTCGCGCGGCTCGAGCAGGCGGGCCTCGATGCGCGTGCCCTCGCCTGCGCCCGGGTGGCCGCCATCGGGCCCGCCACGGCCGACGAGCTGGCCGCGCGCGGCATCCGGGCCGATCTCGTGCCGGACGAGTACCGGGCCGAGGCCGTGGCCGAACAGCTCTTCGAAGCGGGCGTGGCCGAGGGCGACTGGGTGCTCGTGCCCCGCGCCCTCGAGGCGCGCGACGTGCTGCCGCGCATGCTGAAGGCGCGCGGCGTCCGCGTGGACGTGGCGCCGGTGTACCGCACGGTGCCGCCCGCGCGCCGCTCGGTCGAGCAGGGGCTCGCGCGCATCGTGGCGGGCGAGGTGGACGCGGTGACGTTCACCTCCTCGTCCACCGCGCGCAACTTCGCGGCCCTCATGCGCGAGCACGCCGGCGGCGAGTTCGCCCCGCCTTGCGGCCTGTCGTTTTTCTCCATCGGTCCCATCACGTCGGACACGGCGCGCGAGCTGGGGTTCCCCATCGCCGCGCAGGCGTCCGAGTACACGGTGGCGGGGCTGGTGGACGCCATAGTCGAGCATCGCGCGAAGCGCGCCGAGGGAAAGTGAGAACACGCTGATGATAGGGATCTCCAAGCTGTACTGCGGGGCCGTGGAGCCGGCCGACGTGCTGCGCTACAACCGCGACTCGGCCAAGCTGCCGAGCGAGCTTCTGCAGTTCTCGAAGGACAAGAAGCCCGTGGTGGTGTGGAACTGCACGCAGACGTGCAACCTGCGCTGCGTCCACTGCTACGCGGGCAGCGAGTGCAAGCAGTATGAGAACGAGATGGACACCGCCGAGGCCAAGGCCATGATCGACGACCTGTCCGCGTTCGGCGCGCCGGTGCTCTTGTTCTCCGGCGGCGAGCCGTGCATGCGCCCCGACGTGGTGGAGCTCATGCAGTACGCCAAAGACGCCGGCATGCGCGTGGTGCTGTCCACCAACGGCACGCTCATCACGCCCGAGCTGGCCGCGCGCTTCGCCGAGGTGGGGCTCTCCTACGTGGGCGTGTCGCTCGACGGCGCGCAGGCCACCCACGACGAGTTCCGCGGCCTGCCGGGCAGCTTCGAGCGCGCCATCGAGGGCATCCGCAACGCGAAGGCCGCCGGCATCAAGGTGGGCCTGCGCATGACCATCAACAAGCGCAACTGGCGCGAGATCAACGACGTGTTCGACATCATGGAGGCCGAGGGCGTGAAGCGCGCGTGCTTCTACCACCTGGTCTACACCGGGCGCGGCACCGAGCTCATGGACGAGGACCTCAACCACGAGGAGACGCGGGCCGCCGTGCGCCTCATCATGGACCGCACGCGCGACTGGTTCGACCGCGGCGGCGCGCCGGAGATCCTCACCGTGGACAACCATGCCGACGGGCCCTTCGTCTACCTGGAGCTTCTGCGCGAGGACCCCGCGCGCGCCGAGGAGGTGCTGCAGCTGCTGCAATGGAACCGCGGCAACTCCACCGGCGCGGGCATCGGGTGCGTGAGCTGGGACGGCGAGGTGTACGCCGATCAGTTCTGGCGCCACTTCTCCCTGGGCAACGTGCGCGAGCGGCCGTTCTCCGAGATATGGACCGACGTGAGCCGCGCCACGCCGCAAAGCGAGCTCATGTTCCGCCTGAAGGACAAGCGCCCCTTCGTGACGGGCCGCTGCAAAACGTGCCGCTGGCTCGACATCTGCAACGGCAACTTCCGCGTGCGCAGCGAGGCCGCCACGGGAGACCTGTGGGGCCCGGACCCGGCGTGCTACCTGACCGACGAGGAGATCGGCGCCGCGTAAGCGCCGGAAAGGAGCCTGGACCATGGCGTTTCCCGCCTATCGGCCGCGCCGCATGCGCGCGAACCCGGTGGTGCGCGCCTTCGTGCGCGAGACCTCCGTGGAGCCGAGCGATTTCATCTATCCCTTGTTCGTGAAGCCGGGGGAGGGCGTGCGCGACGAGGTGCCCTCGATGCCTGGCGTGTTCCAGCTCTCGGTCGACCAGCTGGCGGCCGAGGTGGACGAGCTCTCGCGCTGCCGCGTGAACTCGCTCATGCTGTTCGGCCTGCCCGCGCGCAAGGACGAGCGCGGCAGCGAGGCCTACGCCGACGACGGCATTGTGCAGCAGGCCATCCGCGCCATCAAGCAGCACGCGCCGGGCTTCCACGTGATCACCGACGTGTGCCTGTGCGAGTACACGAGCCACGGCCACTGCGGCGTGCTCGACGAGGACGGCTGTGTGATCAACGACGAGACGCTGGAGCTTCTGGCGGCTGAAGCGGTGAGCCATGCGCGCGCCGGAGCCGACATGGTGGCGCCCTCCGACATGATGGACGGGCGTGTGGCCGCCATCCGCGCGGCGCTCGACGAGGCGGGATTCCCGCACGTGCCCATCATGGCCTACTCGGCGAAGTACGCCTCGGGCTACTACGGGCCGTTCCGCGACGCGGCCGACTCGGCGCCGACCTTCGGCGACCGCTCGGCCTACCAGATGGATCCCGCCAACAGCGACGAGGCGCTGCGTGAAGTGGCCCTTGACCTGGAAGAAGGAGCTGATCTCGTCATCGTGAAGCCGGCGCTCGCCTACCTTGACATCGTGCGCCGCGTGAAGGAGCGCTTCGCGTTCCCCACGGTGGCCTACAACGTGTCGGGCGAGTACGCCATGGTGAAGGCCGCGGCCGCGCAGGGCTGGATCGACGAGCGGCGCGTGGTGCTCGAGACGCTGCTGTCCATGAAGCGCGCGGGCGCCGACGCCATCATCACGTACCATGCCAAGGACGCGGCGCGCTGGATCATCGAGGGCCATCATGGGCGCTGACGCGGCCGCGCGCGCGGTGCTCACGCGCGTGCAGCAGGAGCTTCCCGTGTGCGAGCGGCCCTACGGGGCGCTGGGTGAGGCGTGCGGCACCGACGAGGCGGGCGCGTTCGCCGCGGTTGAGGCCGCGCGGGCCGAGGGGCTGATCAGGCGCATCGGCGCGAGCTTCGAGTCGTCGCGCATCGGCTACGCCTCGACGCTGGCCGCGCTGGCCGTGCCGCCCGAGGAGATCGATCGGGTGGCGGCGCTCGTGGGCGCGCATCCGGGCATCACGCACAACTACGAGCGCGACGACCGCTATAACCTGTGGTTCACGCTCGTCGCGCGCAGCAAAGAGGCGCGCGATGCGGAGCTGGCGCGCATCGTGAGCGATTCGGGCTGCGACGATCTGCTCGTGCTGCCGGCCGTGCGCCTGTTCAAGATCAAGGTGGCCTTCGACGTGCGCGAGAAGGGCGAGGCGGCGGATGCCGAAGGGGCCGCGCCCGCGCCCGCCCGCGCGCCCCTCGAGCCCGCGCAGGTTGCGCCCGTGCCGCTCGACGACGCCGATAGGGCGCTCATCCGCGCGCTGCAGGACGACCTCGGCGGCACACTTCGCCCCTTCGCGCTTGCGGCGAAGGTGGCGAGCGGGCACGCGGGCCGCGCGCTCTCCGAGGAGTGGGCCGTCGCGCGCACCCGCGAGCTTCTAGAGGCCGGCGCCATCCGCCGCTTCGGGGCGATGGTGCGCCATCGCCGCATGGGCTTCTCGAGCAACGCGATGGGGGTGTGGGACGTGCCCGAGGAGCAGGCGCTCGCGGCGGGCGAGGTGCTCGCGCGCCCGGCTGCGGTGAGCCACTGCTACGAGCGCCCTCGCAGCGAGCGGTGGCCCTACAACCTCTACACGATGATCCACGGCCGCGACCGCGAAACCTGCGAGCGCGTGGCCGCCGAGCTGCACGCCGACCTGGCCGCCGCCGGCATCGACGTGGCCCCGCCGCGCCTCCTTCTCTCCACCCGCGAGTTCAAGAAGACATCCATGCGCTACTTCGAGGAGGACCTATGACCAGCTCCAACTTCAGTCATGAACGGTCGGCCGCCCTGTTCGCCGAGGCGCGTCGCCGCATCCCCGGCGGCGTGAACTCTCCGGTGCGCGCGTTCGCGAGCGTCGGCGGGCAGCCGGTGTTCTACGAGCGCGCCGAGGGCAGCCATGTCGTCGACGCCGACGGCAACGAGTACGTCGACTTCATCGGCTCGTGGGGTCCGATGATCCTCGGGCATCGTCCGCCGGAGGTGCTCGAGGCGGTGCGCGCCCAGCTCGAGCGCGGCCTGTCGTTCGGCGCGCCCTGCGAGGCCGAGGTGCGCATGGCGAGCAAGGTGTGCGAGCTCGTGCCGTGCGCCGAGATGGCGCGCATGGTGTCGTCGGGCACCGAGGCCACGATGAGCGCCGTGCGCCTCGCGCGCGGATTCACCGGCCGGCCGATCGTCGTGAAGTTCGACGGCTGCTACCACGGCCATTCCGACGCGCTTCTGGCCAATGCCGGCAGCGGCGTGGCCACGTTCGGCATCCCCGGCACGCCGGGCGTGACCGAGGGGGCCGCGCGCGATACGCTCGTCGCGCCCTACAACGACCTCGACGCGGTGGAGCGCATCCTGGCCGCGCACGAGGGCGAGGTGGCCTGCGTCATCGTGGAGCCCATCGCGGGCAACATGGGCGTCGTGCCGCCTGAGCCCGGATTTCTCGAGGGCCTGCGCGAGCTCTGCGACCGCGCGGGCGCGCTCCTCATCTTCGACGAGGTCATCAGCGGGTTCCGCGCGGCGCTCGGCGGCGCGCAGGAGCGCTACGGCGTGACGCCCGATCTGTGCACCTTGGGCAAGGTGATCGGCGGCGGCTTTCCCGTGGGGTGCTTCGCGGGGCGCGCGGACGTCATGGAGGCGCTCGCGCCGTGCGGCCCGGTGTACCAGGCCGGCACGCTCTCGGGAAACCCCGTGGCCATGGCGGCGGGCCTGGTCACGCTCGAGGCGCTCGAGCAGCCGGGGGTCTACGAGGCGCTCGAGGCCAAGGGCGCGCGGCTCGAGGCGGGCCTTGCGCGCGCCATCGAGCAAAGCGGCGCGCCGTGCACGGTGAACCGCTCGGGCTCGCTCGCAACGCTCTTCTTCTCGCCAGAGCCCGTGCGCGACTACGCGGGCGCGAAGGCGTGCGACACCGAGGCGTTCGCCCGCTACTTCGCCGGAATGACCGACCGCGGCTTCCTCATCGCGCCGAGCCAGTTCGAGGGCCTGTTCCTCTCGCTCGCGCACACGAACGACGAGATCGACGCCTTCGCCGACGCGGCCGCCGAGGTGCTCACCGCGCTGTAAGCCAACCCGCCCCCATCGTCTAGCGGCCAAGGACGCCGGCTCCTCAAGCCGGAAACGGAGATTCGAATCCTCCTGGGGGCACCAAGAATCCACCGCCCCGGGCACCGCGCCCGGGGCTTTTTGGCATAAAAGGGGACAGTCCCCTTTTATGCCATTTTCGCCGTTCGCCCGTCACGGCGCCTTTTGCGGCCTCGATGCGGCTATACTGTCCTGCGTACCTTTTCATACCGGGGAGCTTGCAGCCGCGCGTGCGCGGCCGGGCAGGCTGAGAGGAAGCGCCGACCACGCTTCGACCCGACGAACCTGACATGGGTAATGCCAACGAAGGGAGTTCTATGACGCAGATCGACGCGGCGCGCGCCGGCACGGTGACCCGCGAGATGCGGATCGTCGCCGAGAAGGAGGGCCGCGAGCCCGAGTTCATCCGCGAGGGCGTGGCTGCCGGGCGCATCGCCATCCCCGCGAACATCCATCACGAGAGCCTGAGCCCCGAGGGCGTGGGCGGCGGCCTCTCCACCAAGGTGAACGTCAACTTGGGCATCTCGGGCGACGTCGCCGACGAGGCCGAGGAGTGGAGGAAGGTGGACGTGGCGCTCGAGCTGGGCGCGCACGCCATCATGGACCTGTCGAACAGCGGCAAGACGGCCGCGTTCCGCCGCGCGCTCATCGAGAAGTCGCCGGCCATGATCGGTTCGGTGCCCATGTACGATGCCATCGGCTACTTGGAGAAGCCGCTCGTGGATATCATGGCGGCCGACTTCCTCGACGTCGTGCGCGCGCATGCCGCCGACGGCGTGGACTTCCTCACCATCCATGCCGGCATGAACCGCCGCGCCCTCGAGAGCTTCCGCGAGACGGGCCGCCTCACGAATATCGTGAGCCGCGGCGGGTCGCTCATCTTCGCGTGGATGGAGGCCACCGGCAACGAGAACCCCTTCTACGAGTTCTACGACGAGGTGCTCGCCATCCTGCACGAGCACGACGCCACTATCTC
Source organism: Arabiibacter massiliensis (assembly GCF_902386925.1). Classification (NCBI taxonomy): domain Bacteria; kingdom Bacillati; phylum Actinomycetota; class Coriobacteriia; order Eggerthellales; family Eggerthellaceae; genus Arabiibacter; species Arabiibacter massiliensis. The sequence goes on from NZ_LR698996.1 coordinate 16,032, forward strand.
GCTCGGCGACGCCATGCGCCCCGGCTGCACCTACGATGCCACCGACGCGGGGCAGATCGCCGAGCTCATCGAGATCGGCAAGCTCACGCGCCGCGCGTGGGACGCGGGCGTGCAGGTGATGGTGGAGGGCCCGGGGCACATGGCGCTCGACGAGATCGCCGCCAACATGAAGCTGGAGAAGCGCCTGTGCCACGACGCGCCCTTCTACGTGCTCGGGCCGCTCGTCACCGACATCGCGCCGGGCTACGACCACATCACGGCCGCCATCGGCGGGGCGGTTGCCGCCTCGTCCGGTGCGGACTTCCTATGCTACGTGACGCCGGCCGAGCACCTGCGCCTGCCCGACGCCGACGACGTGCGCGAGGGCCTGGCCGCCACGCTCATCGCAGCGCACGCGGCCGACATCGCCAAGGGCGTGCCCGGCGCGCGCGACCGTGACAACCGCATGAGCGACGCGCGCCGCCGCGTGGACTGGGAGGGCATGTTCGCCGAGGCCATCGACCCGGTGCGCGCCCGCGCCTACTTCGAGAGCGCCCCGCCCTCCACGGACGGCACCTGCACCATGTGCGGCAAGATGTGCGCGATGCGCACGGTCGGTCGCATCATGGATGGGCTGACGGTAGACTTGAGCGCGCAATAAACCTGTCCGGCAGCGGCTCGGCGTTGCCCAGTCGCTCGGACAGTCCTCGCTTCGCTGCGGAACTCGCTTGGTGGGCAACGCCGAGCCGCTGCCTGGTTTAATCCCTGTTGAAAACACACTCGACCGGCAATGATGCGCCGGCCGGCTTGGAAGAAGGAGATTCAACATGCAACCATTCGCTTTGAAGAGGGCTTTGGATAACGTGCGGGCGGGGTCGCCGCTTGTGCACAGCATCACGAACTATGTGACGGTGAATGACTGCGCGAATGCGCTTCTGGCCATCGGGGCGAGCCCTATCATGAGCGACGAGCCGGCCGACGTGGCCGACATCACGTCCATCTGCGGCGGGCTCGTGCTCAACATCGGCACGCTCAACGAGCGCACCATCGCCGGCATGTTCGCGGCGGGGGAGCGCGCGGGCGAGCTGGGGCACCCCATCGTGCTCGACCCGGTGGGGGCGGGCGCCTCGGCGCTGCGCACGTGGACGGCGGGCGACTTGCTCGATAAGCTGCCGGTGGGCATCGTGCGCGGCAACATGTCCGAGGTGAAGGCGCTCGCCGGTGCCGCAGCGGCCACGCGCGGCGTGGACGCGAACCCCGACGACGCGGTGACCGAGGGCAACCTGGCCGCGAGCGCCGCCTTCGTGCGGCAGCTGGCCGCCAAGACGGGAGCCATCGTGGCCGTCACCGGGGCCATCGACATCGTGGCCGATGCTGAGCGCGCCTTCGCCGTGCGCAACGGAAGCCCCCTCATGGGCCGTATCACGGGCGCGGGCTGCATGCTCACCTGCCTCGTGGCCGCCTTCGCCGTGGCGAACCCGGACTCTCCGCTCGAGGCGACGGTTGCCGCCGTGGCGTCGATGGGCCTGGCCGGACAGCAGGCGCAGGCTCGCATGGGCGGCCTCGACGGCAACGCGTCGTTCCGTACCTACCTCATCGACGCCCTCTTCCGCCTGGACGGCGAGGCGCTCGAAGCCGGCGCGCGCGTCGAAGAGCTCGGATAGGAGGCCCCATGCACCCGAAAGACAAGCTGCGCCGCGCGATGGCGCTCTACGCGGTCACCGACCGCGCGTGGCTCGACGGCCGCACCCTCGTGGAATGCGTGGAGGAGGCGCTCGCCGGCGGCGCCACGTTCGTGCAGCTGCGTGAGAAGGACGCCCCTCGGGCCGAAATCGTACTGCGCGCTCGCGCGCTCGCGCTGCTCTGCCGCGAGGCGGGCGTGCCGTTCGTGGTGAACGACGACGTGGAGGCCGCTCGTATCGCGGGCACCGACGGCGTGCACGTTGGCCAGAGCGACGCCGCCGTCGAGGAGGCGCGCGCGCAGCTCGGCCCCGATGCCATCGTCGGCGTGTCTGCGCAGACGGTTGAGCAGGCGCTCGCCGCGCAGGCAGCCGGCGCGGACTACCTGGGCGTGGGCGCCGTGTTCGGCACGCCCACGAAGGAGGATGCCGTCGTCACCGGCGCGGACGGCCTCGCGGCCATCTGCGCCGCGGTGGACATCCCGGTCGTCGCCATCGGCGGCCTGAACGCCGCCACCATCCCCACGCTCGCCGGCACGGGCGCTGACGGCGTGGCCGTGGTGTCGGCTCTGTTCGCAGCCGACGACATCCGCGCGGCAGCAAAGGAGCTGCGCGCGCTCGCATCAAAGGCGCTCGATTTGGAGGAGGGGCGATGAAGGCGGTCCTCAGCATCGCGGGCTCCGACTCCAGCGGTGGGGCCGGCATCCAGGCCGACATCAAGACCATCGCCGCGCACCACCTGTTCGCCGAGACGGCCATAACGGCGCTCACGGCCCAGAACACCCTCGGCGTGGCCGGCGTGCTCGCCGTCGAGCCCGCGTTCGTGGCGGCGCAGATCGACGCCGTGTTCGACGACATCCGGCCCGATGCGGTGAAGATCGGCATGGTGTCGTCCGCAGCCATCATCGAGGCCATCGCCGAGCGGCTCGAGGCCCGCGGCGCGCGCAACATCGTGGTCGATCCCGTCATGGTGTCCACGAGCGGCTCGCGCCTCATCGACGAGGACGCGGTGCGGGCCCTCGTGGAGCGCCTGCTGCCGCTCGCGGACGTCGCGACGCCCAACATGCCCGAGGCCGAGGTGCTCTGCGGCTTTTCCGTCTGCGACGACGCGTCGATGGAGCGCGCCGGCCGCGTTCTCGCGGGGGCGGGGAAGGGAGCCGTGCTCGTGAAGGGAGGCCATCGCGTCGACCGCGCCGATGACGTGCTGGTCGCGCCCGACGGCGCCGTGATGTGGCTGCGCGCCCCGCGCATCGACACGCGAAACACCCACGGCACCGGCTGCACGCTCTCGAGCGCCATCGCCTGCGGCCTCGCCGAGGGCCTCCCGCTCGAGGAGGCCGTCCGCAACGCCAAGGACTACGTCCACGGAGCCCTCGCCGCCGGCCTCGACCTCGGCCGCGGCAACGGCCCCCTCGACCACATGTGGAAAATGGCATAAAAGGGGACTGTCCCCTTTTATGCCATTCCGTGCACGCAGCGGCCGCCCATGAAGGTGGCCAGGACGCGCGTCTTCTGGATGTCGTCGGCGTCGCACGCGAGCACGTCTCGGTCGAGCACGGCCACGTCGGCGAGCATCCCCGGCTCGAGCGTCCCCAGCTCGCGCGGCCGCCCTGCCGCAGCGGCGCTGCCTTGCGTGTAGGCGCGCAGGGCCTCGGCCCGCCCGATGCGCTCGCCGGGCAGCCAGCCGTCCGCGGGCTCGTGTGTCGCGGGATCCTGGCGCGCCACCGCCGCGTACAGCACGTCCATCGAGTTCACGCCCACCACCGGCGAGTCGGTGCCGAACGCGAGCACCGCGTTCGCGTCCAGCAGCGTCCTGAACGGCCACATGAGCCGCACGCGCTCCGGCCCCAGGTCGCGCTCGGGGCCGCCGGGGTCGAGCGTCATGTGCGGCGGCTGCACCGCGGCCACCACCTGCAGCCGCGCCAGCCGCTCCACGTCCTCGGGCAGGAAGTTCTCCAGATGCTCCAGGCAGTTGCGCCGCCCCTCGGGCAGGGGCCCGAACTTTGTGCGCGCCTCCTCGAAGATGTCGAGCGCCGCGTGGATGGCCGCGTCGCCGATCGTGTGGATGCGCACTGGATAGCCCTTCGCGGCCGCGGCCAGCACGTACTCCCGCATCGTGGCGGCGTCCACCGTGGGCCGCCCGCAGTCGCCGGCGAAGTACGCGTTGGAATACGGCTCGGTCACCCAGGCCGTGTGCTGGCTCGACACGCCGTCGAAGAACTGCTTGAACCCGGGCGCCTGCAAACACGGCCCCGTGTACTTCTCGCGCATGGCCTCGAAGCGCCCCAGGTCGGCCAGCAGCGTGGGGAACAGGTGAACGCGCGCCGTCAGCTCGCCCGAGGCGAGGAGCGCGGCGTGGATGTCGTCGCGGATGAAGTCGAGGCCGGGGTGCGCCATGAGCGACAGGTCGCACACGCTCGTCACGCCGTTGCGCGCCAGCTCGGCGAAGAACCCGCGGTAGGCGTCCGCCACCTCCGCGTCGCTGAACGCGCCCATGATGCGCGGCATGAGCTCCATGGCCGCCGCCTCGCGCGCCACGCCGGTCAGCTCGCCGTCCTCGAAGCGGTCGTAGGAGCCCCCCGAAGGCGGGACGCTCTCGCGCGTGAGGCCGAGCTCGCGCAGCGCGACGGAGTTCAGCCACAGCGTGTGCGCGTCGCCCGAGTACAGCGCCACGGGACGCGTGGGAAACGCCTCGTCGAGCGAGCGCTTCGTCGGCATGACGGGCGGGTTCCAGCGGTACTCGCGCCACCCCTGGGCCAGAAGCCAGCCGTCCGGCCGCCCTTCCGCGTAGGCGCGCATGCGCGCGACGCAGTCGGCCTCGCTCTCGCCGGTGAACGTGGTGGCGAAGGGGGAGGAGTAGATGGCCGAATGGAAGAAGTGCAGGTGGGAGTCGTGGAATCCCGGCACCACGAGCGCGTCGCCGAAGTCGCGCACCTCGGGCGCGCCTGTCCCTCCGTTCGCCTCGCGCGCGAAGGCGCGCACGTCCTCCTTGGGGCCCACCGCCGCGACGCGATCGCCCGCGATGGCCACCGCCGCCGGCCGCGCCGCATCGCCGGTCCCTGTGAACACGCGCTCGCTCTCGATGATGGTGTCGATGCGCATCGTCCGTCTCCTTCCCGGCCGCGCCGCCGCGTCCGTCGCTTTTCCTCTTGCCGTAGCGCGCCGCGAAGGCGCCCGCATGGGTTCGCCGCCATTGTACGCCTGCCGGTTCGCAGAGGGAAACGCATGCATGGCGGCTTTTCGGCAAGCCGGCCGCTAACGGCCGCCCGCGCGGACGAGCGGTCGATTTCCCGCGATGCGCCGCGCCCGAGTCGCATTCCCGGTATTCCCCGATCTCGATCCTCGACTTTTTCCAAAAAAGTGGGGAACAGGGCTTGACGAACCGGCCGACACCCCGTAATATACTCACTCGCGCTCGCACCTTGCCCTTCAAACGGCAGGATGCGCATCGGAGATCCGATGGGGTGTCGTCTAATGGCAGGACAGCGGTTTCTGGTGCCGTATGTGAGGGTTCGACTCCTTCCACCCCAGCCATTCAACGGCTACTGCGCAGCGTGACCTATGTGGCTCCGTCGTCTAGCGGTTTAGGACGCCGCCCTCTCAAGGCGGAGGTCGCCGGTTCGAATCCGGTCGGAGCTACCAAGAACTTGCAGGTCAGGGACGTAAAGCCCCTGGCCTTTTTCTTTTGGCCGTCGGAAGCTGCGTGCCGATCCGTGCCATCAGGCCTCGCGGCCGCCCAATCCGTCGTCGAACCCGACGTTCACGTGCATGGCGTCGCAGAAGGGCTTGTTGCGCGACGCGCCGCAGCGGCAGAGCGCGTAGCGGTTGCGCAGCTCGTACTCCTCGCCGTCCGCTCCCACAAGCGGCACGCCCCCGCGCACGAACAAAGGCCCGCTCACGTCTTCCTCGGAATCCTCGAGCAGCGTGATCGAGGGGCCGAGCCGCGGCTCGTACACCGTCCCCTCGCGCGCATCCACGTGCACGAGCCGCCCGGCCGGGCAGTCGGACGACGCCTTCACGGCCTCGCGCTTCAGCCGCTCGTCGCCCGACAGCTCGGTGAGCGTCCACACGTCGCCGTCCTCGCGATGGCAGAACCGCGCGAATGCGCAGCGGTTGTCGTCGAGCAGCGTCACGCCGGGGCCGGGGTAGACGTCCGCGCGCTCCCGAAACGGCGCGCGCGAGGCGGTCTCGGTGCCGTCGAATCCCTCGCGGTGCGAGCCGTCGCAGAACGGGGGCGTCTTGGTGCGGCCGCAGCGGCAGAGCGCATACGTCTCCTGATGCGGGAACTCGCGCACCAGGCGGTACTCCCGATGCCCGCCCACCGGCACGATGGCCTGCTGGATAAGGGGCACGCCCCCGCGCACGAGGTAGGGCCCGTTCAGGGCTATCGTGATGCTTTGGGAGGAGGCGGGCGCGTCGGCGGCCTCGGCGGCCGCGCGCGTCGCGGTCGGTGCGGAGGGGGAGGGCATGGGGGTTCCTCGCTTTCGTCGGTGGAGTCGCTCGGGCCAGTATAGGAAGCGCCTCGTGGCCCCGCCCTCCCGCCGAGGAACCGTCAGCGTCCGGTCAGAAGGCCGTCACCCGCGCGCTTCGTCCACCCGTTCGGCGAGCCATCCGGTGAGGAACGCCTTGAGCGCGCCCCGCTCGTTCGCCACGACGCCGTCCACCGTGGCGGCGAGGGCCGCCTTAAGCGCCTCGCCCACCAGGGGCCCCTCGGGCACGCCGAGCTCCATCGCATCGCGCCCATCCACTGCCAGCCGCTTGAGCGTGAAGGCGTCGTCGGAGGCGAGCACCCGGTCGAGCACCGCCTCCACCTCGTCGATCTCGGCGATGCGCCCGCGGCAGCGCGGCGCCTGGCCCGCCGCGTCCGCGCGCTTGAGGTCGCAGAGCGCGCGGAACAGCTCCACGTCGCCTTCGAGGCTCGCCAGCATGCGCCTCACCGACTTCGGCGTGGGGAAGAGGTCGTCGTCATGGCGCCGCACGAGTTCGAGCACCCGCGTGCGGAACGCGGAGGAAAGCGCGAGGCGCGCCATGACGCCGCGGGCCATCTGAACGCTCAGCAGCGCGTGCCCGTAGAAGTGACCCACGCCCCGCCCGTCGACGAAGAACATGCCCGGCTTGCCCATGTCGTGGAGCAGGGCCGCCCAGCGCACGAGGGGGGAGGCCGGCGCGGCGTCGATCACGCGCGCCGTGTGCTCGAGCACGTCGTATATATGGTAGGGCGTCCGCTGCTCGAACCCCTTCATGGCCATGAGCTCCGGCAGCACCGCGGCCAGCGCATCGACGCATTCGAGAAGGGCCGATCCGGCGAACGGCCCCGTCAGCAGCCGGTCCAGCTCGTGGGTCACCCGCTCGGCCGAGATGCGCGGCAGAAGCCCCTTGTTCGCGAGCATGCCCGACAGCGTCGCCTCCTCGATGCGGAAGCCCAGCTGCGCGGCGAAGCGGCACGCCCTCAGAATGCGCAGCGCGTCCTCGGAGAAGCGCTGCGCCGGGTCTCCCACGGCCCGCACGACGCCCGCCTCGAGGTCCGCCCGCCCGCCGAAGGGGTCTAAAAGCCCGCGCGCGGGATGGTAGGCCATCGCGTTCATCGTGAAGTCGCGCCGCGCGAGGTCCTCCTCCACGCTGCGCACGAACGTCACGCGCTCGGGGTGCCGGGCGTCCTCGGCATAGGCGCCGTCGAAACGGTACGTCGTCACCTCCACCGCGTGCCCGTCCGCCACCGCGGTGATGGTGCCGTGGGCCGTCCCCGTCTCGTGCGTCCGGATGCCGCGCGCCTGAAACGAGCGCTGCGCCTCCCGCCAGGATGCCGAGGAGGCTACGTCCACGTCGGCGCACGCGCGGCCGAGCAGCGCGTCGCGCACGCATCCGCCCACGACCCACGCCTCGTACCCGTCGGCTTCGAGCGCCCCTATCACCCGCACGGCGAAGCGCGGCAGATCGAGGACGGCCGCGCCGCCGCCCGCTCCCGTCCCATCCGCCTTGTTCGCCTCGGCCATGGCCCGCTCCCATCCCGCATCGTTTACCGTCATTCCCTATACTAATATATGCGGACGTTGCGGTCAGGCGAAACCGGAGTCCGAGGCCTCCCTGATCGCCGACCGGCGACGTTTCGCCACCCTTCCCGCGCCGAAGTTTCCACACATCTTTTCGCTGCTGCCGTACTGCCTGTTCATATGCTTTTTCAGGAGCCATCCGCCCGCGCGGCTGCCAACTTTTTCGGAAAAATCGAAAATTGGGTCTTGCGCGCCAGGGGGCAGGTGAGTATTATATTCGAGCTGCATTTTTCGGGGAGAGAGACGCAGCGCCGGATCCCCGGCTTTTTCGAGAGAGATGCCAATCAAATCGATCGAAAAAACCTTCCAAGAATCTGAAAAAAGTTCTTGACGGCGGGGGAACGGAAGGGTAACATATCTCCTTGCGCGTTCGGCTCCGGCCGGCCGCGGAGGGGCCCGGAGGGGCCCCGCGGGAACCTTGAGAACCGGATACTGAGAAGCAAGGAATAAGCCAAGCGAGACGTCGATTTCGATGACGGATCCGCCGGGGCCGCGCCCACCTGAAGGGTATGCGGCGGCCGGCGGGAAAACCAAGATCAGGCGCGGCAGCGATGCCGCATCTCTTTCAACGGAGAGTTTGATCCTGGCTCAGGATGAACGCTGGCGGCGTGCCTAACACATGCAAGTCGAACGATTAAACCATCTTCGGATGGACATAGAGTGGCGAACGGGTGAGTAACACGTGACCAACCTGCCCCTTACTCCGGGACAACCTTGGGAAACCGAGGCTAATACCGGATGCTCCGGGAGCCCCGCATGGGGCGCCCGGGAAAGCCCAGGCGGTAGGGGATGGGGTCGCGGCCCATCAGGTAGACGGCGGGGTAGCGGCCCACCGTGCTGACGACGGGTAGCCGGGTTGAGAGACCGACCGGCCACATTGGGACTGAGATACGGCCCAGACTCCTACGGGAGGCAGCAGTGGGGAATTTTGCGCAATGGGGGCAACCCTGACGCAGCAACGCCGCGTGCGGGATGAAGGCCTTCGGGTTGTAAACCGCTTTCAGCAGGGAAGATAGCGACGGTACCTGCAGAAGAAGCTCCGGCTAACTACGTGCCAGCAGCCGCGGTAATACGTAGGGAGCGAGCGTTATCCGGATTCATTGGGCGTAAAGAGCGCGTAGGCGGCCCCTCAAGCGGAACCTCTAACCTCCGGGCTCAACCCGGAGCCGGGTTCCGAACTGGGGGGCTAGAGTTCGGTAGAGGAGGATGGAATTCCCGGTGTAGCGGTGGAATGCGCAGATATCGGGAAGAACACCGATGGCGAAGGCAGTCCTCTGGGCCGCAACTGACGCTGAGGCGCGAAAGCTGGGGGAGCGAACAGGATTAGATACCCTGGTAGTCCCAGCCGTAAACGATGGATGCTAGGTGTGGGGGGATGCACCCTCCGTGCCGCAGCTAACGCATTAAGCATCCCGCCTGGGGAGTACGGCCGCAAGGCTAAAACTCAAAGGAATTGACGGGGGCCCGCACAAGCAGCGGAGCATGTGGCTTAATTCGAAGCAACGCGAAGAACCTTACCAGGGCTTGACATGCTGGTGAAGCGGCGGAAACGCCGTGGCCGAGAGGAGCCAGCGCAGGTGGTGCATGGCTGTCGTCAGCTCGTGTCGTGAGATGTTGGGTTAAGTCCCGCAACGAGCGCAACCCCTGTCCTGTGTTGCCAGCATTAGGTTGGGGACTCACAGGAGACTGCCGGCGTCAAGCCGGAGGAAGGTGGGGACGACGTCAAGTCATCATGCCCTTTATGCCCTGGGCTGCACACGTGCTACAATGGCCGGTACAACGGGCTGCGACCTGGCGACAGGAAGCGAATCCCTCAAAGCCGGCCCCAGTTCGGATCGGAGGCTGCAACCCGCCTCCGTGAAGTCGGAGTTGCTAGTAATCGCGGATCAGCATGCCGCGGTGAATACGTTCCCGGGCCTTGTACACACCGCCCGTCACACCACCCGAGTCGTCTGCACCCGAAGCCGCCGGCCGAACCCGCAAGGGGCGGAGGCGTCGAAGGTGTGGAGGGTAAGGGGGGTGAAGTCGTAACAAGGTAGCCGTACCGGAAGGTGCGGCTGGATCACCTCCTTTCTAGGGAGACACATGAGTGTCCGACGAGGTCGAGCGAGAAGCTCCCTCGCCTGGAAGAAGACCAATTCTTATGAAAAGCCGCCGTCGACATCGGCAGGCTTGGCCTGCTTGCTCTCTCAGCATCCGGCTCCCGGGGCTCCCGCCCCGGGCGCGGGCGCATAGGCGCCCCGCCGCGCACCTTGACAGTTGCATAGCGTTATCAACGAGAAAACAGATCTATCTCCCCTCCCCTTCGGGGGAGGGGGCATCTGAAACGATCGCGATATCATCGATATGGATATACCCGAGAACATCTGTCCAAGAAGATGTTAAGGGCGCACGGCGGATGCCTTGGCACAGGAAGTCGACGAAGGACGCGGCAAGCTGCGATAAGCTGCGGGGAGGGGCAAACACCCTTTGATCCGCAGGTCTCCGAATGGGGGAACCCGGCTGGGGTCATGCCCAGTCACCCGCATCTGAATAGAATAGGATGCGAGGAGGCAACCCGGGGAACTGAAACATCTAAGTACCCGGAGGAAGAGAAATCAACCGAGATTGCGCGAGTAGCGGCGAGCGAAAGCGCACCAGCCCAAACCCATGCATGTGTAAGCTTGAGGGCGTTGCTGCATGAGGGGTTGTGGGACCGTCTCCTCCATGGGCCTCAGACCATGGACGGGGTTACAAATCCGCGCGGTAGCGGAACGGCCTGGGAAGGCCGGCGGAACAGGGTGAGAGCCCCGTACGTTGAACCGCGCGGACCCCGAGGACGGCACCCGAGTAGCGCCGGGCACGTGAAACCCGGTGCGAAGCAGGGGGGACCACCCTCCAAGGCTGAACACTCTCCTGTGACCGATAGCGAACCAGTACCGTGAGGGAAAGGTGAAAAGCACCCCGAGAGGGGAGTGAAACAGTACCTGAAACCGTGCGCCTACAAGCAGTCGGAGCCCCCCAGCGGGGTGACGGCGTGCCTTTTGTAGAATGAGCCAGCGAGTTGCGGTAAGCGGCGAGGTTAAGGTTTGAACCGAGCCGCAGTGAAAGCGAGCCTTTAAGATGGCGAATGAGTCGCTTGCCGCAGACGCGAAGCCGGGTGAGCTATCCATGGGCAGGCTGAAGCGGGGGTAAGACCCCGTGGAGGGCCGAACCCACTTCGGTTGAAAACGGAGGGGATGACCCGTGGATAGGGGTGAAAGGCCAATCAAACCCGGAGATATCTCGTTCTCCCCGAAATAGCTTTAGGGCTAGCCTCGGACGTTCTCCGACGGCGGTAGAGCACTGGATCGTCGAGGGGGCTTCACCGCCTACCGACGCGAACCAAACTCCGAATGCCGTCGGATCAGAGTCCGGGAGTCAGAGCATGTGGGCTAAGCTGTGTGCTCGAAAGGGAAACAGCCCAGACCGCCCGCTAAGGTCCCTAAATCCATGCTGAGTGGCAAAGGATGTGCGTTTGCCTAGACAACCAGGATGTTGGCTTAGAAGCAGCCATGCATTTAAAGAGTGCGTAACAGCTCACTGGTCAAGTGGACATGCGCCGACAATTCACGGGGCTAAGCATGGTACCGAAGCGGCGGACTAGATTTCTAGTGGTAGGGGAGCTTTCCCCTCGCGGCGAAGCGGAAGGGCGACCGACCGTGGAGCGCGGGGAAGTGAGAATGCTGGCATGAGTAACGAGAGCGGCGCGAGAAACGCCGCCGCCGTAAGCCTAAGGGTTCCTGGGCAAGGCTAATCCTCCCAGGGTCAGTCGGGAGCTAAGGCGAGGCCGAGAGGCGTAGCCGATGCACAACAGGCGGACATTCCTGTACCGCCGATGGAGCGTCATCACCGACGGGGTGACGGAGAAGGGTAGACGGGCGGGGTTCTGGACGTCCCCGTGAAAGCGCGTAGGGCGCGGAGCATGGAAATCAGCTCCGCACATAAGCCCGAGACGCGAGACGAAGGCATCAGCCGAAGCCGTCGAGCCCATGCTTCCGAGAAAAACCTCTAGGGAGCGACATCGGCGCCCGTACCAAAACCGACACAGGTGGGCGGGTAGAGCATACCGAGGCGATCGGGAGAACCATGGTTAAGGAACTCGGCATATTGACTCCGTAACTTCGGGAGAAGGAGTGCCCCTGGCGGTGAAGGACCTCGCGTCCGGAGCGGCCGGGGGTCGCAGCGAAACGGCCCAAGCGACTGTTTATCAAAAACACAGGACTCTGCCAAGCCGCAAGGCGAAGTATAGGGTCTGACGCCTGCCCGGTGCCGGAAGGTTACGTGGATGGGTCAGCGGAAACGCGAAGCTCTGAAACTAAGCCCCGGTAAACGGCGGCCGTAACTATAACGGTCCTAAGGTAGCGAAATTCCTTGTCGGGTAAGTTCCGACCTGCACGAATGGCGTAACGATTTGGGCGCTGTCTCAACCATGGACCCGGTGAAATTGTATTATTCGTGAAGATGCGAATTACCTGCGGAAGGAAGGAAAGACCCCGTGAACCTTTACTGCAGCTTGACATTGATCGTTGGCTCGGCGCGCAGAGGATAGGCAGGAGGCTTCGAAGCGGGGACGCCAGTTCCCGTGGAGCCGGCCTTGGAATACTGCCCTCGTCGTTCCGGCGATCTAACTCCCGGCCGTGATCCGGCGGGAGGACCGTGTCAGGCGGGTAGTTTGACTGGGGCGGTCGCCTCCCAAAACGTAACGGAGGCGCGCAAAGGTCCGCTCAGGACGGTTGGCAATCGTCCCGAGAGCGCAAGAGTGTAAGCGGGCTTGACTGCGAGGCCCACAAGCCGAGCAGAGACGAAAGTCGGTTCTAGTGATCCGGCGGCTCAGAGTGGAATGGCCGTCGCTCAACGGATAAAAGGTACTCCGGGGATAACAGGCTGATCTTGCCCAAGAGTCCACATCGACGGCAAGGTTTGGCACCTCGATGTCGGCTCATCGCATCCTGGGGCTGAAGTCGGTCCCAAGGGTATGGCTGTTCGCCATTTAAAGCGGTACGCGAGCTGGGTTCAGAACGTCGTGAGACAGTTCGGTCCCTATCCTCCGCAGGCGCAAGAGGATTGAGGAGGTCTGCCCCTAGTACGAGAGGACCGGGGTGGACGGACCTCTGGTGCAGCAGTTGTCGACCAACGGCACGGCTGCCTAGCTACGTCCGGCACGGATAACCGCTGAAAGCATCTAAGTGGGAAGCCGTCTCCAAGATGAGTCCTCTTTTTGGTAAGGGCCCAGGCAGAACACCTGGTCGATAGGCCGCAGGTGCAAGGCGAGCGATCGCCTCAGCCGAGCGGTACTAATAGCCCGAGCTCTTCTTGGATCTATTCTTCATCCAAATCGATCCGTCGCGATCGCTCGTCGAAGCGCTGTGCAACCGCCAGGGTGGCGCGGGGGGGGGCCGCATCCGCCCGAGGCGGCCCAGAGAGGCCGCGGGGGAACGCCCCCCGCGAGCGCGACCATGGAGGCGGGGATCACCCGGTCCCATTCCGAACCCGGAAGTTAAGCCCGCCATCGCCGAAAGTACTGCAGCGTCAGGCTGTGGGAGGATAGGGCGTCGCGCTCGCGGAGGGCGTTTTCACATGATGAGAAGCTCCAGATTCCTTGCGATTCTGGAGCTTCTCGCATTTTTGGGACAAGCTGTCTTGTGGCTTCTACCTGGGCTTAAAGTGGAGATGACCGCGTTGTTGCGATAATTCGTTCCATTCCTCCAACGCTTCAATTACAATATCTGATCGGCTATAAAACTCTCAAGCGAGCGAGGGATCCATGGATTTGCACATAGCGAAGCGTACGGCTCTTCTCCTGCTGTTCGACGTGGCGGCTACTTATGCCGCTTATTGGCTTGCGTCGCTTCTCACGAACGTGTACGACGAGGTGTTCGTCAACAACGAGATCTTCTTCATGCTCGGCATCCTCGCGATGTTCAACGTCGCGGGCTTGGCGTTGTTCCGCATGTACAACAACCTGTGGGAGTACGCGAGCATCGATGAGGCTATCCAGATCGTGCTCTCCGTGGTCCTTTCGACGTTGGCGGGTGCCGTGTTCCTCTGGATCATCGACGTTCGTCTGCCCATTCGCGTGTTCATTGCCTCAGCCATCCTCCTGGTTCTCATCTTGGGCGGTGTGCGCATGGTGTGGCGAATTCTGCGCCGCAAGAGGCCTTTTCATGCTCAGGTTGAAGTGGAGCGGCCGCGCACGCTCATTGTCGGGGCGGGGGAGACGGGCTCGCTCACGGTCACGCGCATGGCCTCGAAGGATCCCAACATGCCGGGCATTCCAGTGGTCGCGACCGACGACGATCCGTCCAAGCGCGGCTCGCGGATACACGGCGTGAAGGTAGCGGGTTCGAGCGCGGACATCATCTCGCTCGTCGACCGCTACGACATCGAGCAGATCGTCGTGGCAATCCCTTCGGCAACGACTGCGGAGCGCAAGCGTATCTACGCCATCTGCACGGAGACGGACTGCAAGCTCCGCACCCTGCCGAACATCCGCGAGCTGCGCATCGACGAGCTCGGCGACGTAGCCCTGCGCGACGTCGATGTCACCGACCTGCTCGGCCGCGAGGAGATCGTGCTCGACACGCGCATAGCCTCGAGCTACATCGCGGGCGAGACGGTGCTCGTCACCGGCGGCGGCGGGTCGATCGGCAGCGAGCTCTGCCGGCAGCTGGCCAAGGTGGCGCCGGCGCGCATCGTCATCTTCGACATCTACGAGAACGACGCGTATATGCTGCGCCAGGAGCTCATCCGCGAGTACGACGACATCGACGTGATCATCGAGATCGGCAGCGTGTGCGACAAGCCGCGCGTGAACGAGCTCTTCGAGAAGCATCATCCCTCGGCAGTCTTCCATGCCGCCGCCCACAAGCATGTGCCCCTCATGGAAGCCTGTCCGCGCGAGGCGGTGCAGAACAACGTATTCGGCACGCTCAACGTAGCGCGCGCGGCCGATGCTTACGGCGCCGAGCGGTTCATCTTCATCTCTACGGACAAGGCCGTCAATCCCACGAGCGTGATGGGCGCCACGAAGCGCATGGGCGAGATGGTGATGCAGTACTACGCGCGTGCTTCGAAGACGGTGTTCTCGGCGGTGCGCTTCGGTAACGTGCTCGGCAGCAACGGCAGCGTGATCCCGCTGTTCAAGAAGCAGATCGCCGCCGGAGGCCCCCTCACGGTGACGCACCCTGACATCGAGCGGTTCTTCATGACCATCCCTGAAGCCACGCGCCTCGTCATCCAAGCCGGCGGCATGGCTCACGGCGGCGAGATCTTCATCCTCGACATGGGCGAGCCGGTGAAGATCGTCGATCTGGCCAAAAACCTCATCCGCCTGTCCGGCGCCGACGTGGAGATCACGTTCACGGGACTGCGCGACGGCGAGAAGATGTACGAGGAGCTGCTCATGGACGAGGAGAGCACGCTCGCCACGGACAGCAAGTCCATCATGATATCGACCGGCCAGGAGATCAGCTACGAGGAGGTCGCGGCCAAGCTCGACGAGCTGGAGGAGGCCCTCTCATGCTGCGACGAGGACGCGGTGCGCATCCTCGAGGAGGCCGTGCCGACGTACCGGCATACGGTGCACAACCGGTAACGCCACAGGCCTCCTCGAATGGAGGCCTGTGGCGTTTAGAAGACGCCCTCTTTACTAGTTAGAGAGGAGGCGGTTAATCAGCTCCTCTATCTTCAAATACGACTTCGGCCTGTCGAACTGGGTTTCTGCGATCATTCTCGCGTTTACGCCCATGCCGGAGCGCAGTTGAGGATCGGCCTCCAGCGCCTCGATCGCATCGGCGAGGATGGAAGGATCTTCCGGCTCGATGTTGATGCCGAAGGCGTCATGCTCGACCTTCGCTTTGAATTCGGGGCTGACGCATGTGTTGATCATCGGTTTGGCAGCCGCAAGATAATCTCCGATTTTGGTCACTATGCTTTGCGGTGCCTTCTTCACGAAAGAGTTGACGAGTATGTCGGATTTCGATAGATACGCCGCCATCTCACCGTGCGGAAGGTAACCGAGGAAGTCGACGCGGCAATCTAAGCTGCGTGCGAGTTCCTCAAGCTCATCCTTAAGAGGGCCGCCGCCGAGGATCATCATCTTGATCTCGCTGCGGCCTCTTCGTTTGAGCTCCTCGGCAGCAAGCACCATGGTGCGGATGTCGTAGCTGGTTCCGATGGTACCCGCATAAGTCACCCAGAACTCGCCATCGGGCTTCTCTATGCTGCCGGCGTATTCATCGACTTCGGCATCGAAAGACGCAAGCTCGTTTCCAACGTACACGGTGACGTGCTCTATGCCCTCTCGCGCGTCTTTGAGGGGGCGCTGGGCGTACTCGTCGGATGTTCCCACAACGGCGCTGCAGCGCGAGTAGACGGCCTTCGCATCGCGCGCGAGCGGGTGGAAGAGGATGTCGCTCAAAACAGGCACGTCGAGCACCATGCGCATGGCCTCGGGCCAGAGATCGTTGACGTCGCACACGTAGGGGATGCCCTTCACCTCCGCGAAGAGGGCGCAGGAGAGCGCGACGTCGTTCGGGGGTATCTCCGAGTAGATGAGATCGTAGTCGTCGTGCACTTTGAAATGCTCCGTGAGGTTCTTGGCGGCGATTGCGTGGCTCTTCACGCGGCGGAGGTCGACGTTCTTGCGATAGCCGGGCTCGTCGATGAACACGACGTTGAACTGCTCGTCTGCATAGCAGGGATCAGCCGTGTTTCGCTGCTTCTTCTCCCAATGCTGAAACGAGGAAGTGATCAGGTCCACTTCGAATCCATGATCGACGAGCATGTTGGCGAGGTACTTGAAGCGGTCGTAACCCTTGGTCTCGTTCCCGAGCTTCACGCCCATGGTGACGATGGCGATTTTCTTAATTGATCTGACGTCTGCAGTCATGTGAGGCGGCCTTCCGTTTTACTGTGCTAATTGTTTTCTAGATTAATCTTTGATATAACGCTTTCCCAGGTGAGCATGCTGCTGCCCATAAAGAGGATATCATCAGCAGGGTGCTCGGATAAGAAGGTTTCCAGCTGTGGAGCATCGTCGTTTCGAAGATCGAGAAAATGAACCGTGCTGTAATGGTAGGCGACCATTGGCTCGATATCGCTCATGTAGGAGTCCCTTACGACAAGCAGGGTTTTGCCCTGAGGATTGTTGGGATTCCTGTAGATCACTTCGGTCTCGCTAGAGCCGAAGTACTCACTGTGACGATCCATGAATTTCGAGGGATCCGCTTCACCTCTTTGGTAGCGACTCTTGTCTCCGCGTTCTTCAACATGCTTACCATTGACGGTTATCTCGTAATCAGGGTAATCGAACGCATAGTCGCTAATGAAATCAGGGAAAACGGCGTCATTAAGGGCGTAGCGCGAGAGCGTTCCGTAAAATGGCGTGCCAAACGTCATTAGATCGTCTTCGCTGAATGCAAGTGGGGAGAAACCGAGTTTGAGGGCGAGGTCGCAGTAGGTTCTATATGCCCCTTGAATCGTCCAATGGTGATCGGTGCTGAAGTAGTAGTCGGCATCAACGAGGTCGGTGTTGTCCGAGTACGAAATAGCGTCCCCCATGAAAGGCTCGAAGCATTCTTTGCGATCCTCCGATGTCCAGGCGTTCGAGACAAGGGGAATTGTGCGATTGTCCGGACTCATTTGGGAGTAGGCGACATGGTAGACGAGGCAGGTGCTTGAGGGATGGCGTGCTGCGAAATTCGCATACGCCAAAGCCGCCTCCTGCGTTTGCTCGCGAACCGTTTCTTCCTCGCTTGGCGTCAAACTTTCTGCTGTTATGTAAAATTTCCCGTTATCCGAAAGATTGTACGAAGAGTCGAAAAAGCCAGGTAGCGTCTCAAACCGGAAAGGTTTCGCTGCGACTTCGATCACAGAACGCTGAAGGGTAGAGTTGATGAGGAGAGTCGTGTCTCGATAGGGGATGCTGTCTGCGACGAATGACTCTGCATCACTTTGAAATGCTCCTGAGAAAATACTCTCACCTGACGGGATCGGAGCTGAGGTGTATTTTCTACCTTCCAAATAAGAAAGGTCGTAGGCGGGGTATGCGTCATCAGGGAGGGTCCAAGGCGCGATCTTCGACGCAAGGATGCCCACCGGGACTGCAAGGAGAAACCCCCCGACGACGGTGATAAGTAGAAGCGATGAAATCCATTGGGCCTGTGAGACGTTCGCCGGTTTGCGCATAGTCATACATCCTCAAACATGGTTAGAACTTAAAGTAGATAAACGGATTGAATGATCCTGACACGATCGATATTGCGCTCAACACTAAGAGCAGAATGAGTAATGCGTCGATTGCGAAAGAGATCGCGTTGAGAACTGCTTGACGTTTGGGAAGTGTGTTGACTATATCGAACGTGCATAGAGTATTGGTTGAGAGGTGCTTCATATCAACGATATCCACATGGTCGGGCCTTCCCTTTTCCCCACGTCCCCACTTGGCAAGCCATGCGCGAAGAAAGGGCACGAGCGGCGTGGAGGCGACTATGCAGGCGCAGAGCACGGGCCAGTACTCCCAAGCCCCCAATTGCCAAAATGTCGATGTGCCTGTAGCGCCGTACGATCCGATCAATGCGCTTGCGTAGCTTGTAAGGGCCTGAGTATCTTCGATCCAGAAAAGAAGCCAGCCTAGCATGAATATGAGAATAGTGTACGAATGCTGAAGCATCGAAGGGAGTTTGGAAAGAACCCCCCCCCAGAGAAGCTTCTCGCAGAGCAGGATGCCGCCGTAAAACGCTCCCCACAATATGTAGTTCCAGGCGGCACCATGCCATAGGCCGGTCACCGTCCATACGCAAAGGATGTTGAAAACCCAGCGCTTTTGAGAAACCCTGTTCCCACCGAGGGGAATATAGAGGTAATCGCGAAAGAAGGTCGAAAGAGATATATGCCATCTCCGCCAGAATTCGGTGATGCTCTTGGAAATGTAAGGGTAGTTGAAGTTTCTCAAATAGCTGAACCCGAACATGCGCCCAAGGCCTATAGCCATATCGGAGTAACCGGAAAAATCAAAGAAGATCTGGAAAGTATACGCGATGAGGCCGAGCCAGGCACCGATTGCGCCGATGTTCTCTCCACCCGAGGAAAGCATGTCGGTTGCCAAAATGGCCATGACGTTTGCCAGGAGAACCTTCTTCGCAAGTCCGACGATGAAGAGCCTCATTCCTACGCAGACGTCGAAGAAGGACTCTTTTCTGTTGCGGATCTGATCTGCGATAGTTTGATAGCGAACGATGGGGCCAGCGATGAGCTGAGGGAAGAACGATATGTACATGCCAAGGTACAGAACATTGCGTTGAGCAGGAACTTCTCGACGATATACGTCGATTACGTAAGACAGTGCTTGTAGCGTGTAAAACGAGATGCCGATTGGCAGGGGGAGTTCAAGGTTGGGGATAAGAGTGAACCCCAGCATTCCATTGACGATATTGGCTAAAAACCCCTCGTATTTAAAAAAACCGATGACGGCAATGTTGAAAATCACTGAGACTACGAGCAAAAGCTTTCTATGCTCATCAAATTTTTTGTCCTCGATCAGAAGAGCGAGAAGCCAATTGCAGAAGATCGACGCAAGCATCAAAAGAATGTAGACGGGCTCACCCCATGCGTAAAACAATAGAGAGGCGATGAGGAGAAACGTGTTTTTGAGAGCTCTCGAAGGTACGATAAAGTAGCCGATGAGAACAACGGGAAAAAAAGCGAACAGAAATATTGATGAGGAAAAGACCATAGCTTATTTATTATCGATGCAAAGAAGCCTTATTGCAACGCCTTTTCGTCGGCAGCTCCCATCGGGAGCTGCCATCAGGCAACCCGTGGGCGTTCGTGAAAGACGTCAATCGTGCGACCTTTCGAAATGGTATGCTGGGTCGATTGCTGCAAGCTCTGATAGTGAGTCGATCTCCTCAACGTCTTCAAACGTGCATGGGCGTACGGCCACTTCGTAATTTTCGCGATGGGTGACGCAAGGCACATCGTCCCAAAAGCGCTGCCGATTTTCTTCGCTGGCAAAAGCTTCGGGAATGTCTTTGGCAAGACGCGTAGCATCCTTCGGACTCCAATAGGATATGGCATACATATGAAAGCAATTCGAGCCGCCCTTGTGCAAATCTCGAATGAAATCGCCTTCAACATCGAAGCACCAATCAGGGGTCTCGTTTACAGGTACGCCCAAGTAATTTGACCGCCATTGGTATTGCGTGATAATGGATGGGTTCTTTATAAAAAGATCGCTTTCGAACACGTACGCGTTTTCAAAA
The DNA here is from genome assembly GCF_902386925.1 of Arabiibacter massiliensis. NCBI lineage: Bacteria > Bacillati > Actinomycetota > Coriobacteriia > Eggerthellales > Eggerthellaceae > Arabiibacter > Arabiibacter massiliensis. Next base: position 36,024 of record NZ_LR698996.1, read on the forward strand.
GCGGCGGGATCATCCTTGAGTACCACCAGTGCTGAAGAAATGTTGTTTGTGGTATTGAAGAGGCTGTTGTCGATGAAGCGAATCATGGGATACTTGTTGAGAAGAACCTCAAATTCTTCGGCAAGGTAGCCTCGCACAATGACGATATCTTCGATTCCCACAGCAATAAGGCTGTCCAAGATGGATTCAATGATCCGGCGTCCGTTGATCCTGATTAAGGGCTTCGGCGTGTTGAGGGTGAGTGGGAGCATGCGACTGCCGAATCCGGCGGCAAGGAGGATCGCGCGTTTTGCGCGGTAGGGCTCCAAAAGCTCCAGCTGCTCAACCGAGGCTTTGCCCTCGTTTGCGAGCAAAGTAAGCGACTCAAATTCTTCAAACGATAGCATCGCTGCCTCCTTCTGCATGCGTGTGTAGCGACAATGCGTAAGTGCCGAAACGCTTTGCCGCTGTGTACCATGTATACAGCCACTCCCCAACGGGATTGCCCTTGCTTTCCTTGTACACTGCCCAAACAAACCAATAATAACCGACAATGGCGGTGCAGGCCAAGCAGTGTCGCACTTCGTCATCTGTAGCTTGCCGACCAAAGTACAGATCAAGAACGCGGACGGCTTCGTCCTCGGTATAACCTGAACCCTGGGCAATGAAGTTGCCAATGTCGCAGCCGTAATCTCCCATGGCAGAATATTCCCAGTCGATCAAGTAGAAAACCTGATCGTTTATGAGGAAATTGGGCCCATAGAAGTCATTATGGCACAGCACGGGACTCGCTTCTTGCTCTCTCTCATAACATGCAAGCTCTTCGATGATGGAGGAGATGGCGTCAAAATCGGGGGGAAGAGGATATGAGGATTCGATAAGCAGGGAAACGATTTTCTTGGCCTCTTCGTAGAAGTCGAACGACCACGGCGACGTTTCTCCGCTTTCGTGCAATTTCCTCGCGATTCTCATGGCGCGAGTCACATGCCCTTCGTTGCGATAATCGAAAGGGACGCAGTTCGGGATATATCTCGATATCTTCCAACCTGTCTTCGGGTCTTCGTAAATGAACGTCTCGTCAAAGCCGAGTTTCTTGGCGACTCTCAGAGAATGGGCTTCTGCGTCGCGATTGATAATTTCGTCGGTTCCTGTTCCTGGGTGGCGGTAAATGTATTGGTCTCCTTTAGCCGAAAAGAGCACGGAGAGGTTTGTGAGCCCCGCCTTTACAGGCTCGATACCTTCGATGTCTGTGCGAGCGCATTTAATCGTCGAGCAGATGTTATCAAGAATGTTTGAATCGACGTTTTCAAAAAAGTCCTGATCAAAAGAGCAGAGATCGCTAATATAGTCGAATTCGTGAATGGCTTCTTCTGTCCAGGGCTTCAAGGCGATGGAAAACTCGTCGAGATGCTCCGCAAGGACTGTGTCCCAGAGCTTTCCGATGGTTGCGGGACGGTTGTATTCTTGCTCAAGAATCGCAAGGAAGCGATTTGAGAGAGCCTTGTCGAAGTAGGCAGGTCCTTGCATCCGATAAGCGCTTTCACTTTCCGAGCCGATGTAGATGATTCGGTTGTTCTCATCCGTCTCGATCAATTGCTCAGAGCGCCCTTTTTCAAGGCGTACAGCTGAGCAAAACGGCATGAACTCGTATGGCCTGAAGATATTCCTGGAATAGAACTGGTCGGAGGATATGATATAGGAGTTTCCAAGGTGCTCGCGTGCGGCCCATAGGGAGGAATGGTTGTTTCGGTTCGAATACTCTGGATTGATAATGATCCGAACGTTGAACTCGTCCTCCAAGTAGAAGAACGCTTCCTTCATGTATCCGACAACAACGGCGATGTTTTTGATGTCGGCCTCTTTAAGCTGGCGAATGAGCCTTTCAATGAGGATTTCGCCGCGAATCTCAAACATGGCTTTTGGCCGTTCGTACGAAAGTGGGGCGAATCGAGTGGCCATACCTGCGGCCAGGATGACCGCGCTTTCGACTTTGTACGGAGAGAGCTCCGACAAACCCAGGTTGGTGATATCCCCATTCTCGTCGATGAGCCCGCGAGAGGCAAGCCTTGCTTTCGTTGACTCATCTTGAGCGGTTGGACATCCTTTTGTTTCGCCTGAGATGATATTTGGTTGAGGCGATGGCGTCGCGCGACTTGACAGGAACTCGAATTCTTCGGCGTTGAGCACTTCTTTTCCTATCCGAGCTGGACTCTAAAATCAGTTTGCATCAAGCGGCTTTCTGCATCAACAATTGCCGCGTCATTTTCAGTGCGCTTACACTTTAGCACGGTTCGCAATTCCCAACGCGAGGGCTCTTGCGATGCCTTGGCTCTGCGGCTGGTAGGGCGAGCCTCCGAGAATCAAGTCCTCGACGCGCAACGTATGAAGAAGTTTAACAGGGGTTTTGTAAGGGTTGGCAGACAGAACGACCATGTCAGCGATTTTGCCCTCCTCGAGCGAGCCCCGCTCTTTTTCGTCGAAAGATGTCCAGTAGCCGTTGTATGTGCACATGCGCAGCGCCTCCCGAATGCTGAGCGACATGTAGGGATCGGTGTGATTGCAGGCTCGTTGAATCCAAAGCAAGGGGTTGGGATCGGTGCAGGGCGCATCCGACCCTGACGAGAGGGTGATTCCCGCATCCCAAAGTTCGCGAAGCGGGTTGAGTCTGCGGGAACGGACTCCGAGAATTCCATCCAGATAAGAATTGGGCTCTTGGGGCCAATCGATGAAAGACGGCTGCATCGGAAGCTGTATTTCATACTCAGCGCAAATCGCCATGCCTTTGTCGGTGGGCAGGCAGGCATGAATGATCCCATGACGATGATCGACGCGAGGGAAATCGTCAAGTGCGGCTTTGATGGCTCGAGTAGCCTGGTCGAAAGCGGCGTCGCCGATCGCGTGCATCTCGATTTGTAGGCCTGCACGGTTAGCTCTTTTGCAGAAGGTGATGACTTCCTCGTCCGTGTAGTAGAGCACGCCCCTTTCATCGACCCCTGCATAAGGCTCGTTCATCGCGGCGTCTATGGAGCCGAAACAGCCGTCGAGAGCACACGCGAAACAGCCTCCTATGCGTGGAATCTTTCGCTCGACTGCGACCCTTGTATCCATTGATTGAGGATAAACTCGGATCTGGAAGCCGTTTTGCGCGCTCTTTCCGACCCACTTTTCCAACGATATGTCCAAGTTTCCCGCGAATCCAACGCCGCTTGCCGTATGGACCATCCCTATTCCTCGTTCTGCGAGGTAATCCATGGCCCTTTGCATGTTCTTCACCAGTTGTGAAATGGACAAGGAGCCGGTGATATAGTTGGAAACGCCGAAAAAGGCTTCCTGGTTCATCTCTCCGGTATCGGGGTGGAATCCGCGGAGTCCGTCAATGCGTTTCGCCACCTTTTCGAGAAGCGCGGTGTTGACTATGCAAGCATGTCCGTCGTACTTTACCACCATAACCGGCTTGTCAGGGCAGGCTGCATCCAGCTCTGCTTTGGTGATCAAGCGGCCTTCTTTGACAGAATGAGGCGAGGCCCCGAAGGCGATGATTGTCTGATCGGAGCATTCGGATGCATACTCCTTCACTCTGTTTGAGATAATGGAGTTCGAAGACGCGTTCATGACATTGAGCCCTGCGTTGAATGTGGCGAAGCTGGCGAAATGCTCGTGAGTGTCGACGAAGCTCGGACAGAGCGCGCGTTCTCCAAGCTCGACAATCTCGCTATGCGCATAGCGACTTGGCAGGGTATCTCCTATGTAAGCGATCCGCCCCTCTTCCTCAACGAGCCAGGCGACTTCGCTATCGGAGGGGTCAACGGTAATAATGCTTCCGTGATACGCTTTCATATGCAATCGGCTCTTCCAGTTCGGTTGGCTAAGAATAGAGGTTGATGAGCTCGCCAAGCACTGCCGGGAACGTTTCCATTGCCTCTTCATATTCGGCTACGTGGCGATACCAGTCCAGCACGCCATCAATCGAGGGTGTATCGGCTTCGGCCAGTCGAGCAATTTTTTGAATAGCGGCTAAGCCGAATCCGAAATCAGCCTTGAAATAGCGCGAGTCGAAATCCGGGACCCATTCCCCTGGGCGGATCTGCTTCATAGGTGAAGTAAGGCCTCTGTAAGCCGGTATGCCCGAGATTTTCCTCGTCATCGCTTCAGCATTCGGGCTTTCGTAATGCTCGGTGAGTGGCACGACTCCGGAAAGGTCGAGAGGCAAGCTCTGGCAGATGTTCTGAACCTCCTCGTCGCAGGCGATAAGAAGGTCAGACGACTCATTGTCCCATTCTTCATAAAAAAGAATGTTTCGATTGTAGGTTTTGCCGGGCTCCCAATCTGAGAACATCGTTTTTAAGCGAGTTGTGTGCAGGATGGGGTTCGAAGGCGTAAGCGTTTCCACAAGATAGTTAGGCAACCTAACGGCTGGCGTGTCTAATAGCTCCTCTACAAGCACTCCAATATCCCCAACGGCGCTGGAGGGAATTGTCGCCACTTGGACCTCGGGCTTCCTTCCTAGCTCGTAAACGCTGCGGCCTCGCTCTTTTATTCGGGCGATGGAGTGGACGCGCTGCAGTCCGAAAAGGGTGCACCCCCGCCTAACATGTTCGGCGAAAAAGAATTCTCCGCATGCGCCAGGGGTAATGCCGATGATTTGACTTGATCTTGTGTAAGGGAAAAGCTCTTCGGCGATCGAACCCAAAGCGTTAAGAGGGTACGTCACCCATATGAGGTCTGCGTTGCGAACCGCTTCGTCGAGCTTGTCGGTTACGCAGCCGAGTTGGGCTGAGAAAAGGAGGCGCTCATCGGCGTCGAAGACGTCCATATTAGCACTCCAATTTGGGGCGTCGGACGCGAACACTGTCACCGCATGCCCTTTTTTTGCGCAGTCGGCTGCAAGCAGCGATCCCACGTTTCCCCCGCCAATAACGGTGATGTTCATAGAGCGCTCCTGTCTCTGATCGTTCGCGTATCAACTCCGAGATTCAGCGTATTTACTCGAGCAGTTCTCTTAATGCGGCCACGAGGATGTCGTTGTCTTCTTCATTGCGGATGGCTACCCTGATATACTGCCGTCCCTTGTAGTCGATTTTTCCAGTAAGATCCTTCACGAGAAGAGATCTTTCGCTCAGGAGCCTTCGCGTTAATTGTGTCGCCGTCATGCTGCCGAGCACCTCTACCATGAGGTAGTTCGCTTGGGAGGGTATTACGCGAAGATTGCCGATGCGGGAAAGATTGCCCGTCAGGCGGTCGCGTGCCGATCTGAATCGATCTAGACCTTGAGCGTAATCAGATTTGTACTTCTCGGCAATCTGCAGGTAGAACTCACCGAAGGAGTTTATGTTCCAAATGGCTAAGTCCTTCTTTAGGGCGGAGATGAGGATTTTATCAAAGGATGCTAGGACTCCAAGTCTTGCACCGGGTACCCCATACGACTTCGATATGCTTTTTACGACAACGAGATGCGGGTAACGTTCAAGCAGCTTGTCACGAATGAACGAGCAGTCAGTTTCGTTGGAAAAGTCAGCAAAACTTTCATCGAGTATGAGTCGTACGCTGTTGTCCTCGCACCAGGAAGCGAGGTTTTCGACGTGCTTTTTCGGTAGGTAATTGCCCGAAGGATTGTCTGGGTTAATGAGCACGAGAATATCGATTTTATTAATAGAGTAAAACGAGATAAGATCCTCTTCGGTGTACGAGAAATTCTCGTTGTCGGGCTGAAAAACGACAACGGACGCCTCGGTGCAACGATTCGGGTATTCTTCGAACGTCGGACGAACGATACCGATACGGCCCGTGATGACGCTCAGCAGAGACCTTATGAGCTCGGCTGCGCCGTTGCCAACGAGTATGCAATCTTGATTGACACCGAAATTCTTAGCAGCCAGCAGTGCGTTCACCCTCATTCCGGAGGGGTATTGCGTCAACAGCTTCTCGAAATTGCTCTTCATCTCATCCATGAGTCGTTGGGGAGGGTAATACGGATTTACCAAATAGCAGAAATCTATAAGATTTGGATAGCGCCAATATCCACCAAAGCGGTTTTGAAGAAGAGAGAGTCTCTCCTCGTCGTTCGGAGCGAACATGGATTCCGCTATATCAAGATCCTGCAAATCATCGATCTCGTACCAAAGCTTGCCAGCGAGCCTTTTTGCTTTGACTTCGGCATCGTCGAGCATGGTGATGACTCGCAGGACTTGCTCGTAATACTCGTTGTTTCCAAGGGCTTGTGAATATGCTTCAAGGAAAGGAACGTAATGAGTGCGCGAAAAGGAACGAGAGAATTTGTAAATGTTGACCGTCTTGTAGTATTCGGATATGTCGTCGAATACGAACTTTTTTCCGGGAATGAAGGCAACGATGTCGTCATGTTCATCGATTTTAACGACAGTGCCGTCCATCCAGCTTTCGTACTTGTCGACAAGTGCGAGGGTGGGTCGGGGGTCATCAACTAGTTCTTGCAGAATGCCGTCCTCAAAGATGAGATCCGATTCGAGCAACAGAGTGTCATCTTCTATTAAACGATCTTTTGCAAGGAACAGTGAGTAGATGTTGTTGGTTTTGTCGAAAATGGGGTTGACGATATACTCGATAGGGGTTGAGATGCCGAGTTCATCAATAAAATCAATGAGTTTGCCGCTCTCGTAGCCTACCACAATGACAATCCTCTTGAGTTCGAGGCCTTCGAGCTGAGCCAGCAACCGCTCTATGAGCGTGATGCCGTTGACGTTCAGCATGCACTTCGTGTTGCTTGCCGTCAGGTGCTTCAACCTTTTACCCATGCCTGCAGCCAAGATAATTGCTTGCATTCGCCGCGCTCCTCCGTGCCTCGTTTTTTATCCCTGTGTCTTCAAAGTATAACTTGTTTTATATTGACACGCTCCCTATAACCATGAGCGGACTGTGCTTGAGTTGGGTATGGGCGGTGAATCGGCAAGCGCTGTCTAGTGTCGAAAACCAGATTTTCGGTACAGAATCCTTCCAGTGAAAAAAGTGTGTGCTATATTCCTTAGCTTGAAGATTGGATGGGCAGGGCTGGGTTCTTACGTCCCCATAGAAGCATTTTTTGCATATGCGTGGTGAGCTGAGACAAGCAATGGAGCGCTTCATGATTGAAAGACTGTCAAAATCGAATGCATTTTTAACTTGGATGAACCGAGTCGTTTTCATCTACGTTGTGTCAATGGTTTTTTGCCGATTACTGTATTTGACATTTCCGTTTGCTTTTCTGCTTGTCGAGTATCGCTTTAATGTTGTGTCAGAAGTGCTGGGAGCGTTTGGTGTTCTGCTACTAATTGTTGATTTGCTGACAACGAGACGGTGTTTAGAGAAACGATACTCCCGCTGGCTCGTCTATATTGTAATCACACTCACGGTCTCCTCGCTCTGTTTGTTCAGGTTTGGCTCGGCTGTTGATGCCGGATCGAGCATAGTTGCAAATGCAAAAATCATCTTATGGCAAATCGACCAAATGCTCGTGATTTTTCCATTTTGCGCAAGCATGCAAAAGCCACAAATTAAAAAAATGACGCGAATCCTCTTCTGGCTTGTTTCTATAGCGTTCATTCCGTGCTTGATCGTGTCGTTATACCAATACGGTTTCTCGATCGGCTACGATGCCATTTACGGCCCGTCTTTTACCGCAACGCGACAGGGCTTTCAGGGGGGTCGCCTATTTGGATTAATGATGGGGGCTTTTGCGGCGGGAACGATGTCGATGCTTCTGTCTGCCGCTTCAATCTATTTTGCCGTGCGCGCGAAAATGATTGGCGGTAAAGTGCTGTACTCCATTTTGGGACTGATTTACGCCTTGTACGCAATTCTTTCAGGAACGCGTAGCGTTTTTGTTGCCTTGATTGCAGCGAGTTTCATCTTTGCTTTTTTACTGCTGTCTTATCGGGGTCGCAAGAAGGGAAAAGCTCGTTATCTTGTCTCGGCTATGACCCTCTCCCTCGCTATATGTTTAGGGGTTTCGTGCGTCTATCTGGTGGCGGGCAACTTGCTGCAGATGATTCCCGAGGGCAATGCTGCCGAGCAGTCGGCTAGCGCAAAAAATAAGAATAACCCAGATGACTCATCGTCAAAAACTTTTGTCTTGTACGATCCGTCGGGAGGGAAAGACAAGTCATCGTACCCGATAGTCGCATCGTACCTCGATGGGAAGCTGATGCTTGGTTTGGTGGAGGGTAGCAACCCTCCATTCGATGAGCGCAGCTTGGACTATTTTAAAGGGCTCGATGGCGCGACTTTCGTGAATATTCATGACAATCCCGATTATTCGTCGTCACTTACCACGAGGCGTTCGGATGTGGGGGAGTCTGCGGAAGCTTCTAACGGCCGGATCCCCATATGGCGCGATTATCTCACCATTGCTACCGGGTCTATCGGCAATGCTCTTATCGGCTTATCGCCTGGCGGGTATATGCCTGTCATATACAGCCAATATGAAAGTGAAAACCTGTATATTATCGATTATATTGAAGAAAATTACCCGGAGATGATTGAGCAGGGGCTGATTTACGATGTCCATAATGGCTATCTGGGCATTTTGGTGCAGTCGGGCCTTATTGGTTTCGTGCTCGTTTTCATTTTCCTGTATCGGCTGATCTCCGACGCTTTGCGGGCTTATTTCCATCGCGAAGCACTGGACGCATCGTTGCTTGTGATGATATCGGCTTTGGCGTTTATTCTTGTGGCCGTGTTCTTCGATTCAGATCTGTTCTTTAGGATGACAAGCACTTCTGTCGTGTTTTGGATGTTGGGTGGCTTTATTGCAAGCAACAGTGAGGTCCGGGAGTCGAGAAGAGCAAAAACAATGCGTTAGCGGGGGGGGGCGAGTGCGGCATCCGCCTCCTCAAGCTGCATTGCGCAGCATCTAGGACACCGTCTGTTGCTTACGGACATCCTTGGGCTTGGTTGTCTGATCTTGCGCTAGGGAAAAGCTGAATGAAAAGGGATTAATTGTGGCAGGGCATTTAGCTGGCCGTGTTTGCTATAAAATGATCCGATTGTTATCCGCAATGCTTCTACCTTGGAGGATCTGGTTTTCGTGAGTTCTTCGAAATTACGGGATTTGCAACTTGTTGAGCTGCGTTTGCTCGACGAGTTTAATTTCATATGCGAAAAACATGAGTTGAGGCATTACATGATCGGTGGCACGCTCTTGGGAGCTGTGCGCCATCAAGGGTTCATTCCGTGGGATGATGATGTGGATATGTGCATGCCTCGCGAGGATTACGAAAAGTTCCTCGAGGTAGTTGAGGGCGAGTTGCCTGAGGGCATGTATTTCTCCAGTATCTACAACAACGTTGCCCATAGGAGCGGGTTCGCGCGTCTCTGCACGAGCGAGATGCGGGTGCTGAATCATGCGATCTCGAATGAGCGGATCGATGATGCTTGGATCGACGTGTTTCCTCTTGACGGGTTTCCTTCAAACCCTATTTTGGGCGCTCCGCATAAACTCAGGCTATTCTTCTGGAGGGCGATGAGCCGGGTCGCCCAGTTCGAGGACGCTGTCGATGTGACGCGCAAGAGGGGTTTTTTCGAGTCCCTCCTTGTCCGATGCGCCGCATTACCGGTTTTTCGCTGCTTTTCAGATTACAACCGCTACTTCAAAAACCTTGACCACGCCCTGAAGGCGTATGGCTACGATGAGTCCAAAATCGCAATCAACTACGACGGGGGTATTGGCTTTTCCGAGAAGTTCCCTCGCGCATGTTATGGGGAGGGGCGCCTGTATTTGTTTGAGGGCCGACAAGTTTGGGGGCCGCTCGACCCCGATCCGGTGCTCCAAGCGATTTACGGACCGGGCTATATGACGCCTCCTCCGGAGAGTGAACGGAATTGGCATAATACAGAGGTGCTGGAAGAAAGTGAGTCGATGGAATGAACGAGCCAGGATATTACGTGAACGAGCACGTCAGGAGCACCGCGCGCGTGTTCCCCGACCAAGGGAGATACGGTTTCCTCCGTTATGACATGAATGAAAACCCCGAGGGGCTGCCCCAGGAGTTCGTCGATTCTGTGCTGAAGGAGATCACCCCGGAATTTCTTTCCATCTACCCGGAACCGGACCGATTTCTCCGCAAATACGCCGATTTCATTGGCGCGAAGTTCGAGAATGTCCTTGCAACCAACGGCTCCGATATGGCTATTCGTTACATTCTCGAAGTTTTCGGCGAGGAGGGGAAGGGCGTTGTCACGGTATCCCCCTCTTTCGAAATGTATCGAGTCAACTGCTCGATCTTGGGGCTCGAACACATTCCCGTCGCGTACTCTTCCGACCTGACGATCGATGTCGAGGATATTGTTTCCGCCATCGACGAGAACGTGCGGGTCGTCGTGCTCCTCAACCCCAACAATCCTATCGGCAACGTGTACACTCGCTCCGAAGTCGAGAGGGTGATTCAAGCTGCGGAAAGCGCGGGCGCCGTCGTTGTCGTCGACGAAGCTTACCATTATTTTTACGACGGAACGTTCCTCGAGTATGCGCTGTCGAGGAAAAACGTCGTAGTTTTGCGCACGTTCTCCAAACTATATTCTATAGCCGCGTGCCGCCTTGGAGTGGTGATCGCCGACGAGCAGATTATCGAATACGTCAAGAAAGCTCGGCTTACCTTCGACACGAACGCGATCGCCCTTCTGTTCGGCGAAAGGATTCTCGACAATCCGGATCTCACTCAACAGCTTATCGCCTCCGAGAAGGAGGGGAAGAAGTATTTGCTCGATGAGCTTGGCGAGTGCGGTTACGAGACGAGGGATTGCCGTGGGAACTTTGTGTTCGTGCGGCCCCGCAACGACGCAAGCGAGGTTGCTCGTCGTTTGAAGGAGGAGAAGAAGGTGCTCGTCCACTCGTTTGGCAATGAGCTCCTAGCCCCGTATCTTCGAGTGTCGGTCGGTTCTCGAAGCGCCATGGAGCTTTTCCTCAAGGCTTTCCTCGAATCCGACGAGCAAGCCTAGACGGGAGTGGGTTGATGGGCGAGCGGAAAAGGGTTGTTATTACATACGGAACCTATGACCTGCTCCATTATGGGCATGTCGCCCTCTTGGAGCGTGCAAAGAAGCTTGGCGACTACCTTATCGTAGGGGTGACGTCTGACGCCTTCGATAAGGAGCGCGGGAAGCTCAACGTGCACCAATCGCTCCCCGAGCGACTCCGTGCAGTTGAAGAGTTGGGCCTTGCTGACAAGGTCATCGTCGAGGAGTACAAAGGCCAGAAGATCGCCGATATTGTGAAATACGGCGTTGACGTATTCACGGTCGGTTCCGATTGGGAGGGGAAGTTCGATTACCTCCGGAAGTACTGCGATGTGGTGTATCTTGATCGGACCCAGGGGGTGTCGAGTACCGAACTTCGCGCCGAGCGTTCGGCGAAGCTGCGGCTTGGCTGCATCGGATTGAACTACCTGGCACATCGTCTTGCGAAGGACAGCAAATCGGTCGGCGGCATCGATGTGACATGTGGATTCGACGAGGATGATGAGCTAGCTGCCGTGTTCTGCCGATCGCATGGACTGGAGCTGTGTGAGACGCGCGATGAGCTGTTTCAATCGTGCGATGCTGTCTACATTGCGCAATCGATCGACAAACATAAAGAGCTGATATTGAGCGCGTTGGGCAAAGGACGCCACGTCCTGTGTGAGAGCCCGCTGTTCCTCTCGCCCGAGGATGCCGACGAGGCTTTCAGGTTGGCGGAGAACAAGGGCGTCGTCCTTATGGAGGGCGTCAAAACCAAGTACTATCCAGCCTTTTCTCATTTAAAGCTCATGCTCGAAAGCGGCATCGTGGGTGAAGTGAAGGACATTGATGCGTCTTTCAGTCAGGTGATCCCCGATCTTGACGTGACGAATAAGTATCAGGGAAGCTTTTACGACATGGCATCGTATATCCTTTTGCCGGTGTTGGAGTTCGTTGGCACCGATTTTTCGGACGCTCGCCTGATCGCGAGCTATCGGGGGGACTTCTGCGCCTGGACCAAGTGCGAGCTTCTCTATCCCACTGCTTCGGCGACGGTTCGCGCTGGCCGCGGCATGAAGACCGAAGGGGATATGACGATCACCGGCGAGGACGGTTACGTGTACGTTCCCGCTCCGTGGTGGAAAACCGAATATTTCGAGGTCAGATCTGAAGATTTGAGGGATACGAGGAAATACTACTACGAGTGCTGCGGCGAAGGCATGCGATACGAGCTTCATGAATTTGTTCGACGAATTGGCAGTGGGGAAGACTGCCTTGCATCGCAGCTTGAAGAGGTGGAAAGGGTCCGCGCCGTCTCGCGTTTGGTGGAGCGGTTCTCCTCGAACGACGTGGTTCGGCTTTCTACTGGCCGCTTCTGCTTCGGCGGGGGAGAGGCAGTCAAGGAGTAGTGCATGGGAAGCGAAGAGAATGAATTGTTGGCGGTTGAGGTAGAGGTTTCCGGTGCATCGCCGCTCGTTTCAGTGATCGTCCCTGTTTACAACGTGCGGGAATACCTCGATAGGTGCCTCGAGTCCGTTTGCCGTCAAACGTTTCCATCGATCGAGGTCTTGCTTGTTGATGACGGGTCGACCGATGGGAGCGGCGAGCTTTGCGACGAGTGGTCGAAGAGGGATTCGCGCATCGTCGTGGTGCATAAGGCGAATGGCGGACTAAGCGATGCCCGGAACGCAGGGGTCGCACAGGCGAAGGCGCCGTACGTCACCTTCGTCGATAGCGACGATTACATCGACGAGTGCATGATCGAGGTTCTGTACGGCAACCTCGTCAAAGAGCATGCCGATATCTCCGTTTGCGGCATATGCGATCAATTCGTCAATCGCTCCGAAGGTCCTAAAGAGACGGTGTACGCGGTCATGTCGCCTTCCGAAGCTCTTTCGGATATTTTCGTCAATAGAAGCATGATGGTTTGCATTCCGGCCCGACTCTACCCGACCTCCCTTATGCGGGAGGTGCCCTCCCCGGTTGGCAAGGCTCATGAAGACTCTTTCATGGTCGTGGATCTTTTCATGAGAATCGAACGAGTCGTCGTGGACTCGCGTCCGTTGTATCACTATTGGCACAACGAGGGAACCATCACCTCTGCGCCGTATGGGCCCCGCGACGATGATCTCATCGAGGCGTGGAATAGGAACTCTGAGCTTGTCAGAGAGCGCTTTCCAGGGTTGGGCGAGGAGCTTGCGTATCGTTGCTATCGATCCCGTTTCGAGGTCCTCGACAAGATGGTCGTCGCAGAGAAAGGGAAGGTCGATCCCGAGCGGAAAAGGGAAGTGATTGAATATCTGAAGGATAATCGTTCGGGCATTCTCCGCCATTCGGTATTGACGAAGGGTCGCAAGCTCTCTCTCCTCGCGCTGCTGGTGAGCGAGCGGTTGTACCGCCTTCTCGTGGTGGCGCAAGGCAAAAGAACGAACTACTACAATTAGGAGTTTCGTGGCAGACGCGGTGACAACCCTCGCTTTCATAGTCTCATCCTTGTCCGACATGGGGGGTTCCGTTCGTGTGGCCACGCAGCTGGCAAACCGTTTGTGCGAAGACTATCGGGTGGTGTTCGTCGAGCTTTCATCGAGAGGGGAGAGCTTCTTTCCGCTGGATGATCGAGTGGCGAGGATCGGTTTGGGGGTGGAGGCCGAGAGTATCGCGGAGAAAGTCAAAGCTCTTCGTGTTCCTCTTTCAAGATGCCTGCGCGAGCATAAGGTCAACGTGCTCTTCGGGATTGCCGTCGACGAGACATGTGCTGCGGTTCTCCCTGCGAAAGCAGCGGGAACGAAGCTCGTGTTCTGCGATCACGGTGCTTTGATAAACGAGATCGACAAGAAAAAGACCACGTTCTTGCGATTCGCTTTATCACGAATATGCAATCGAACCGTTGTGCTCACGCAGGCGTCGAAAAGGGATTATTTGAGGATCTTCCACCTTCCTGAAAAGAAGGTCGTCTGCATTCCAAATTGGATCCCGGACGATTTGAGGAATCGGGCTTGCTCGTACGACCCATCGATCAAAAGAATACTATGGGCTGGCCGACTTGATCGGGAAAAGGGCACTGACCTTCTCTTCGATGTGGCAAAGAGGGTCCTTCCGAGTCACGAGGGATGGTCTTGGGATGTGTTCGGTAGTGCCATTCTGGGCACGGGAGGGTTCGACCTTCAGAAAGCGGTCGAAGAAGCCGGCTTGGTCGGTCGACTGAATCTTCTCGGCAACACGAACGACCTTTACGAGCGGTATGCCGATTATTCCATCGGTACGCTCACTTCGTACCGGGAGGGATTGCCGCTCTTCCTGCTCGAAGGAAAAGCGAGCCGGCTTCCGCTGATCTCCTTCGATGTGGATACAGGCCCTCGTGAGATACTCGAAGACGGGGTGGATGGGTATTTGATCGAGCCGTACGATTGCGAGGAGTATGCGCGTAAGCTCGCTCTTCTTATGGAGGACGATGCCCTGCGCATGCGGATGTCAGAGGCTAATCCCGAGACGATAGAACGGTTTTCTGAGGGTCAGGTATACGGGTTATGGTGCCGTCTCGTGGACGAGCTTCGGATCGAGGGCTGATCTTCATGGCTACGCGGGTGGAAAACTCAATTCGGAACGTCTTCGCCGCTTGGGGAGGGCAGGTTGTTTACGCTGTCGGAACGTTCGTCGTTCGAGCGGTTTTCGTGTCCGTATTGGCGCAGGAGTACGTGGGCTTGGAGAGCCTGTTCTCCAGCTTGCTGACCATCCTCTCGCTCGCTGACCTGGGAGTGGGCAGCGCCATCGTGTTCAGCCTTTACAAGCCGTTGGCCGAGCACGACAAGGAGCTTGTCAAGTCGCTTATGCGGCTCTTCAAGCGAGCCTATGTGGCAATTGGCATAGCCATCATATGCATAGGCTTGATCCTTGCGCCTAATATCGAGATATTCCTTGGACAGGACCCTCCTGACATTCCCCACTTGCAACTGTATTTCTTCTGCTTCGTGTTGAACACAGGCATATCGTATTTCTTCTCGTACAAAGGCTCTCTGATCATGGCCGATCAGAAGAACTATATCGTGTACGTGATCCAGTATGCCTTCCAGATACTCATGTGTTGCGCTCAGGTGGTCGTTTTGCTGGCGACCCATGACTACCTCCTCTTTCTCGTCTGCATGATCTGCTCCACGTTGCTGCAGAACGTTTGCATCGCATACAAGGCTAACAGGATGTACCCGTACCTCAAGGAGAAGGATGTCAAGCCGATTGATAAAGGCGTGCTGTCTCAGATAAAGAAGAACATCATCGGTCTTATGATGCATAAGGTGGCCGGCGTCGCCTCTACGCCGGTGAGCAACCTCGTCATAACGAACTTCGTCAGCTTGGCGGCTACCTCGCTCTACGGCAACTACCTTCTGGTCATCAACGCTGTCACGCGCGTGCTCGATAAGGTGTTCGATTCGATTGTGGCGAGCGTGGGCAATCTCGGCGTCAAAGAATCGGAGGATCGGCAATACCAGGTGTTTCAGACGACGTTTTTCATCGATGCGTTTCTGTACACCGTGATGTCATCGGGTTTGTTTTGCGCCTTCAATCCCTTCATCGCGCTGTGTTTCGGTGAGTCGTGGGAGTTCCCTGCGCATATCGTCGCCTTGATAGTCCTGCTGTTCTTTGTGAAGGGCATGCGCTCTGCGGCTATGGCATTCACAAATGCTTACGGTTTGTTTTGGTATACGCGTTGGAAGGCGGTTCTCGAAGCAGTGTTTTTGCCGCTACTCTCGTTGCTCCTCGTTTTCCCCTTCGGGGTTGCCGGTGTGCTGCTTGCGGGTACGATCTCTTCGGTGATGATTTCTACCCCTTACGAGGGTTGGGCCGTCTATCGTCACGGCTTCCGGAAGCCTTTGCGGCGCTACTTGCTCAAGTTCGGCCTTTACCTCTGTCTGGTGGTTGCTGTCTCAGGACTTTCCTTCTGGCTATGCCAGTTTGTGCCCTTCGGCGGAGTTGCAGGCTTTCTCGCTCAGGGCTGCATAGGTGTCGGCGTCGCGGTAGCGTCCTTTCTCGCGCTCTTCCATCGAACGAGGGAGTTCAAGGAACTTTCTTCGATAGTCTCGCGAATTGTAGGAAAAGTGGCTCGAGCCCGCAATGCCCGCCAGTGATGCGCCTGTCTTTATTCACAAAAAATGAAATCCTGCGTGTGGCTCGGCTTCCGCTTGTCTTCCGGGGGAAGCTCCATGTAATTGCCGTAGTTTGTCCTGAGAAGCGCGTCATAGCAGTGGGGGACGGGAAGGTCGTGCCCTTCGAAAGGAACTCGAAGCGTGGGCAGCCATTCTGCTGCCGGGTATACAAAGCCCTTCGCATACATCGAGTAACAAGAAGAAGCGGCCTCAACGGTCTTCCTCGAGGGATGCGGATCGGGAAGCCCCGACTCAAGCTCTTTGAAAGCTGCTATCCACTCGCGGTAGGGCTTTCTAAGCGACGCGGCTTTTGCAGTTGCATGCTTGAGCAGCGTTCTTGGATGGTTGATCCCTATGTTGGCAAGAGACTCAGTTGCGTAGAATACCTTGTCAGCGAGATATTGCAGCTGCTCCTGCTGCGCTTTCCATGTCTCGGCGTCTTCCGGCACGCCTTTCAGGGCGAACACGTCAATGAAAATTCCCTCTTTGAAACCCAGCGACCGGGATAGAGTCGACTTGGTCGCGATCGTCCGCGTGTCATATATCTTAGTGAAAATCTGATGGTAAGGAATCGGGCTGTCGATGAAGTAATCCGCGACTCGGTAGCGTTGGGTCATCATCCCGCCTGTGCCCATCTCGTTGACTATGTCGATGAACCGGCGATAGTCGCCGTAAGGCATGACGACATCGATGTCGTCATCCCAAGGAATGAACCCCTCGTGTCGGACGGCTCCCAGGAGCGTGCCATAAATCAACCAATATGAAAGCTCGTTTTTCTTACAAAACTCGTCGAAAGCGAGAAGGATGTCAAGTTGGAGTGATTTCGTCTCTTCAAGGCTGATAGTGTTCATGGCTGGTTTCCGCCTTCTAAGCTTGTCCTCATGGCTCGTTTTTAGATGTTTGGCAGGATGGTATCTGCCGCCCCTCTTTGTTCTGCGTTATACTATCACATACAATGGCAGCTTGAACACGCTAGGAAAGTGCTATGAATACCTCAACACGCGTCGGGATGCTTGTGCGCATAATGCTTTCAATTGCGCTTTGCACACTCGCCCTCCCTCTTCAGGCATTCGGCGCGGAAGGTGCCGCTGGTCATGAGGTTGAAGGTCAAATGTTGGCCGAAGAGGCGTCCGAGTCAGTTGCGTACGTCTATGTGGACGAGGCTCAGGTGGCTGCGGAGGCGCTACAGAACGTCGCGGTCATCCTGAATGACGAGGCCGTTACGGTGCTGACTGCCTCCTTGCAAGTGGAGGTTTCTGATTCGCGTATTTTCGCCGTAGAAGCCGAGACTGTGTCGCAGAACGCTGTTCTGTTCGCGTTCCTCCCAAGCGCTTACGATGTGCGCACGGGCTATTGCCGGATTATCGGCATGGATGTGACGTACAGCTCCGGAGTGGATCAGCGTTCGATTCATATCGACCTTGCCTCCGATGACGTGGAGCCGTGTGGCTTTGAGGTCGTCGACTTTGAAGTTGAGGGTATCGGATCGCTCGAGAGGATGCCTGAGGCGTCAGAGCCGCTGTCGAGCGCCGACGCCACCATCCTCACTTTAGGGGAAAATGGCGAGATGACTGAGGCATCGAGCTTCCAAGACGCCGTGGATTCGGCAGAAGCCGCCGCCCCCGCCTCCCGCTTTTCCTTCAGAAGCATGTCGTCGTCCGGCGCATCCGTCGTGGCGCTGGACCCTGGGCATGGCGGATACGATTCTGGAGCGACGGGGTATGGCCTCTTGGAAAAGGACCTGAATTGGAAAATCGCGAATTACTGCAAGAGTGCGCTTGAAGCGAATGGGGTATCTGTTTGCTTGACGCGATCGGAAGACGAGTGTCCGGATTTGAATGAACGAGTTGAACGGGCTGTCTCTCATGGGGCGCAGTTATTTGTCAGCATTCACAACAATTCTGGCGGGGGGACGGGCGCAGAGGTCTGGTATCCGAACGGGAGCAGCTGGAAGTACGAGGAGACCCATGTTGCTGGCGGGAACCTTGCGGATAAGATCCTTGAAAAGCTTTCTGCCCTGGGGCTGCATAACCGTGGCAAGAAAGTGAAGGATTGTACGAACGACGCCAGATACGAGGATGGATCCCTGGAGGACTATTATACGGTTATAGCCACTTCTCGCGAATACGGCATCCCGGGGATAATCGTCGAGCATGCGTTCATTGACCGCTATGAAGACGCCCAGAAACTAAGCAGAGAGTCGTTCTTGAAGAGTTTGGGCGAAGCGGATGCTGCTGGGATTTTGGATTCTGGGATACTTCGAAAGGCGAGTCTTTCCGTCTCGCCGAACGGCTCCTGTACAGAAGGGGATTCCGTCACCGTTTCTGTCAATGCTAATCAAACGCAAGGGTTCAAGTACAATTACTGTTGGATGCGCACCGACCTGCCTGCCTGGCAGAGCTGGGGTCATTTGCAATCGGGGGGCGGCTACGCTTCCTCCCCGAACATTACGTGGACGCCTCCTGTAAAGGGGAACTACGTTTTCTGGTGCGATGTGATTGCCCCCTCGGGTCGTACAATCAAGACGGACGATGTGGCTTATGTCGTTCGGCCGAATTACACACTCGGCCAGGTGCAATTGTCCTCCTCTGCTGTTGAGTACGGCATGTCTATCGATGTGACGGCAAACGCAAGCGGTGACGTCGCCGATCTTCTCTACAACTACTGCTGGATGCGCACTGACCGGCCTGCTTGGGAGAAATGGGGTCACATTCAGACAGGAGACGGCTTCGTCCCGTCGTCAAAGATTTCTTGGGAGCCCCCCGAGCCGGGCACTTATTCGATCTGGTGCGATACCGTCGAGCCGTCGGGATTGACGAAAACGAGCGCCTCGGCGAAGCTTACGGTTAGAGTTGGAGATTACAACGTCGGCAAACTTTCCGTTTCGCCGAGTTCTATCGATCTTGCCGGATCTACCATACGGGTCTCCATGCCTGTGTCCGGTGCTACGAGAGGATTCAAGTACAACTACTGCTGGATGCGTACCGACCTGCCGAAATGGGAGCAATGGGGGCATATCCAAGAGGGGGAGTACTCGACGGAATCTACGATCACGTGGACTCCCGTATCTGGTGGCACGTATGTTCTGTGGTGCGATGCTATTGACCCTGCCGGAAAAGCGACGAAATCTGACGATGTGCGCGTATCTGTGGGCGCAACGTTCGCGTTCGACGAGTTCTCCCTGTCAGCCTCGTCGATCAAGTCCGGCCAGTCCGTGACGGCCGCGGCCACGGCTTCCGGCGGTTCGCAGGGGCTCCTGTACAACTACTGCTGGATGCGCACGGACCTGCCCTCGTGGCAGAGCTGGGGCCACCTCCAGCAGGGCGACGACCCCGTCCCGGCCTCGAGCGTGTCGTGGGCGCCGCCGGCCCCCGGCGACTACGTCGTGTGGTGCGACGTCATCGACCGTGCGACGGGCGAGAGCACCAAGTCATCCGACGTGAGGCTTCGGGTGGAGAGCAACGCCCCGACCCTCTCGTCGTTCTCCCTGTCGGCCTCGTCGATCAAGTCCGGCCAGTCCGTGACGGCCGCGGCCACGGCTTCCGGCGGTTCGCAGGGGCTCCTGTACAACTACTGCTGGATGCGCACGGACCTGCCCTCGTGGCAGAGCTGGGGCCACCTCCAGCAGGGCGACGACCCCGTCCCGGCCTCGAGCGTGTCGTGGGCGCCGCCGGCCCCCGGCGACTACGTCGTGTGGTGCGACGTCATCGACCGTGCGACGGGCGAGAGCACCAAGTCATCCGACGTGAGGCTTCGGGTGGAGAACTCACCCATAATGGGAGCGACGATCGCCTCCGTTGACCAGATGGTACGTTATTACACCGGGAAGGGTAAAGCGTACCCGTCGTCGACGTACTCGCGCTACGGCGCACCCACGCTGAAAGATTTCTGTCAACTGGTGTACGAAGAGGCAAGGACTGAGGGAGTTCGAGCGGAGGTGCTGTTTTGTCAGGCTATGCATGAGACCGGGTGGCTCCAATTCGGGAATGATGTCTTGGCCGAGCAGTGCAATTTCGGAGGGCTGGGCGCAGTAGGTGAAGGAAAAGGTGGGAACGACTTCTCCTCCTACGGCGCAAACGGCGTCCGCATCGGTCTAAGGGCGCAGGTTCAGCATTTGAAAGCCTATGCATCCACGGAACCGCTCGCTAACGATCTCGTCGACGTCCGCTTCAAATACGTTGAACGCGGGAGTGCGCCTTCCGTTGAGCAGCTGTCAGGCAAATGGGCCAGCAATGCTGCCTACGGCATAAGTATCGCCAAGCTTATGGTGGAACTCGCAGCAACCTAGGAACGGGAGGTTGAGAAGGGTTCTTGCAGATCCTTGAGGTTCGTCTGGGGGAGTGCGGCAAAACGGGCGCACCCCTGCATGATCAGTGCTTTCCTAAGGTTTTAAGCATTGAGATCCTCTTTAATCCGCGTTGTTGAGATCTCGGGGGTGCGAGAAAGGTATTTTACCTCGCACCCTTCTTCGCTTAGAAAGTCAAATTTCCCTTTCCAGTCATCGCCCATAACGAACGTATCAACGTGATACTCGTGGATGTCGGTTCTTTTTTGATCCCATGAGCATTCGGGTATGACGAGATCGACATAGCGGATGGATTCGAGGAGCATCTTCCTTTTCTCGTAGGGGAAGTAGCATTTCTTCTGCTTTTCGCTCCAGTTAAACTCGTCGGTGGACAATGCGACGATCAAATAATCGCCAAACTCCTTGGCCCTGCGAAGAAGATTTATGTGGCCGTAGTGTAGCAAGTCGAAAGTTCCGTATGTAATTACTCTTCTCATAGGGCTCCTCGATTTTGAAAGGTAACGAGATTCTATAGGCTAACATATAAAGCTGATCGCGGCATACGCTATGTCTGCAAACTACAGATTCATGCGTTTTTCGGTAGATCGAAGATAACGGGAGGTTAAGTCGAGTGATGGAGGGGAATATGGTGGATAAGCGGATGCCTCGGCAGTCGGGGCTTGAGCTACTGAGAATCTTGAGTATGCTTGCCATCGTTCTTTCTCATTTTTCGGTACATGGGCCTTGGACGGCTACGACAGATCCTTCGATGCGGTTCGTCCTTGATGCAATGCAGCTGGGTTCGCGTGCGGGCGTGGCTTGCTTCATCATGCTGACGGGTTACTTCCAAGTTTCCTCGTCGTTTAAAATCCGCTCGCTTCTGCGACTCCTCCTCGAAGTATGGCTCTATTCTTTCACCATCTTGGCGGTGGTTTTGCTGCTGGATTATCATGCAGTTGACTCGTCCGATATAATCGGTTCGGTGTTCCCTATTCTGACGGCCTCCTCGTGGTTCGTTCTTGTCTACGTGATCATTTACGCCCTCTCTCCTTTTCTCAATAAATTGGCAAGGGCGCTTTCTCGCGATGCGTATCGAGTATTCCTCGGGGTAGCGTTCTTCTTCCTCTCAATCTCCAAGACGCTGTTTGATACGCCTTGGATATCCTACCCCGTCACATGGCTGCTTTATTGCTATTTTCTTGCGGCATACTTTCGACTCCACCCGCTTTCTCTCACGACGAAGTCTATAGCGGGTGTGCTCGTCCTCTCGGTTCTCGCTCTTTTTGCGCCAGTTATTCTTTCGGGCCTTTTGCCGTCGTGGCTGTTCGAGTCTCGGGGATGGGGGCTGCAGGTGGTCTGTCTACTGGCAGGTCTCTTCGCCGCGGGCTATGCAGGCTTGCGGTTCTTTAAGCATGCGATTAATATGCGGATTGCACTCGTCGTATTCGTGGTTTTATGCGTTTTATCCCTTTGCATGGCAGGATTTCGGAATGGAACGCTTCAAGGCCAAGGCACATACTTCATGGAGATGTGGATGCTTCCTGATGCTGTGTTCTCGGCAGCGGCGTTCCTGCTGTTCTCTCGATTGAATCTAGGGTGTCATCCCGCCATCAACGCTGTGGCACGGACGGTCTTCGGGGTCTACCTCATCCATGACAACCCACTTGTTAGAGAGCGTCTGTGGGAAGCGCTTTCCTTTGTGCAGCCGCAGAGTGCCGCACGTTTACTGTTGGTGGGTATTGGGGTGGCTGTCTGCGTGTTCGTCATGTGCTCTCTCGTCGATGCGGCTCGAGCGCGTTTCTTGGAAAAGCCTTTCATGACGACTCTAGACAAGGGCGGGGTCTCCCGTATGCTTGACGGCGTCGACAAGGTGATGAACCAATGACACCGACGGAACTTGGCTTCTTTGGTTGCGATGGGAACTAGTCCTGCTCGCTTTCCACGTACACGCCTTCCTGCTTGAACACGGTGGCGATGGTCTTGAAGAAGATCTTGACGTCGAACGCGAAGCTCACGTTGTGCACGTAATGCACGTCCATGGCCAGGCGCTCGTGCCAAGGCAGCGAGTTGCGGCCGTAGGCGGCGGCGTAGCCGGTGATGCCGGGCTTCACGAGCAGCTTCTCGCCCTCGTCGCCCTCGTAGAGCAGCGTCTCGCGCTCGAGGTCGGGCCGGGGGCCTATCACGCTCATGTTGCCGATGACCACGTTCAGGAACTGGGGCATCTCGTCGAGGCTCGTCTTGCGCAGGAATGCCCCGACCTTCGTCATGCGCGGATCGTCCGGGCCGTTGTAGGTTGACCCGTCGGGCATGGTGAGGTCGGGCGCGTTCACCTTCATCGAGCGGAACTTGAACATCTTGAACTGCCGGCCGTTCTTGCCGACGCGTGGGGCGTTGTAGAACACAGGCCCCTTGTCCTCGAAGTAGATGCATGGCGCGATGACGATGACGAGCAGGAGCAGCAGCGGCATCACGAGAATGCCGATGACAAGGTCGAGGACGCGCTTGATGAAGTGGGCGTACATTCGGCTCGATCCCTCGTCAGGCCCGCTCGGCCACGTCGGCATAGGCGCGCTTGAGCGCCTCCACGACGTAGTCGATGTCGTCGTCGGAAAGCAGCGTGTGCAAGGGCAGCGTGATCTCGCCGCGGTACTGCTCGTAGGCGTTCGGGAAGTCCGCGATGTCGAAGCCGAGGTCGCGATAGGCGGTGAGCAGCGGCAGCGGCTTGTAGTGCACGTTCGTGGCAACTCCCGCGAGCGCCATGTGCTCGATGACGGCGTTGCGGAACGTCTCGTCCCTGCCGTTCAGGTGCACGAGCATGAGGTGCCCCGAAGAGGCGTTGCCCTCGTCGTAGTGGGCGAGCGTCGACACGTCGAGCTCGGCGAGGCCCGCTTCGTAGCGCTCGATCATCTCGCGACGCCGCGAGAGCATGCTCGGATAGCGCTTGAGCTGGGCGAGGCCCATGGCCGCCTGGATGTCGGTCATGTTGCACTTCCAGCCGGGGTACATGACGTCGTACTCCCACGCGCCCACCTTGTTCTTGGAAAGCGCGTCCTTCGTCTGGCCGTGCAGGCTCAAGAGCATGATCTCGCGGTAGAACGCATCGGAGTCGAAGCCGGCGTCGCGCCAGGCGAGCCCGCCGCCCTCGGCCGTGGTGAAGTTCTTCACGGCGTGGAACGAGAATGTGGAGAAGTCGGCGACCGATCCGCACGGGCGGCCGTGGAACGAGGCGCCGAGGGAATGCGCGGAGTCGGAGATGACGATGACGCGCTCGAAGCGCTCCTGCAGCTCATTGGCAGGCGTCCAGAGGCTCTTCGCGCTGTCGAGCGCGGCGAACAACCGGTCATAGTCGCACATGCGCCCGCCCAGGTCGACGGGGATGACGGCTTTCGTGCGCTCGGTGACGAGGCCGGCAAGCGCTTCGTAGTCCATCTCGAAGGAGTCGGGAGCCGTGTCGCAGAGCACCGGCGTCGCACCGACGTGGCAGATGGGCGAGCAGCTGGCGGTGTAGGTGTAGGCTGAGGTGATGACCTCGTCGCCCGGCCCTATGCCGAGCGCGCGCAGACAGCACTCAAGCGCTGCGGTAGCGGAGTTCAGGCAGGCGAAGCCGTCGGCGCCGGTGAACTCCTTGAGCTCGCGCTCGAGCTGCTTGGTCTTCGGGCCGGTGGTGATCCAGCCGCTGCGCAGCGCCTCGGCGATGGCTTCGATCTCATCTTCCCCCACATCGGGAGGGGAGAAGGCGATATGGCGATTCTGCATGGAAACCCCTTGTGCGTCGAATCGGTTTCAGTGGATTAACTGCTCAATTATACCGGGGGAGCGAGCGCGGTCAAATGATTCAACGGGGTCGCTGCAAAATTAGCGCCATTTTACTATGAAACGAGGTTTTGAAGCGGTAGGTACCCCGCAATCGGAACGCTTACCCCCGCAACCCCTTCACCGCCTCCATCACGGCGGCGTAGGCCTCGCGCGCTCGGGGCATGGCTTCCTTCGCGGTGGCCGCGTCCCCGTCGCGCAGCGAGTCGGAGATGACGCAGGCGGCTTGGAAGAGGTCGTAAAACGACAGGTTGCCGGAGACGCCCTTGAGCGAATGGGCGGCGCGATGGGCCTCGTCGAGGTGCCCTTCGGCCAAGGCGTTCTCGAGCGCCTCGAAATGCGGGTCGTCGAGGAACTTGAGGGCGAGCCGCTCGTAGAGGGCCCTGTTCCCGCAGAAGCGCTCCATGGCCTCGTCGTAGTCGATGACCCTGCTCGTCGTCGTATCGATGTGCTCAGCGGCCATGCCGGTCCCTTCTCGCGAAATCCTTGCCTCATGCCATGCGAGTACCGCAGTATAGCCATTCGGCCGGCGTCGGGGGCGACGCCGGCCGAATCTGTCACGCTCCCGTAGCAAACGGCGCGCGAACGGCCCGTTGACGGCTCGGCTGCCCGGCCGGGCCTACTCCTCGGGGGTCTTGGCCACGAGCACCGGGATCTCGGCCGAGCGCAGCACGCCGTAGCTCACGCTGCCGAGCATCCCGCGCAGCACGCCTAGGCCGCGCGAGCCCATCACGATGAGGTCGCAGCCGTGATCGCGCGCGTAGCCCGTGATGCCGTCCACGACGGAGGGCTCGTTCACCACGGCGATGGTCGCCTCGTTGGCAAGGCCGTCGAGTGCGCCGCCGATGGCCTCCTCCATGGAAGCCTTCTCGCGCGCTTCGGCGCCCTCGACGAGCTTGGCGTAGGTTTCCGGATCGATGACGAGCGACGGGGCGCTCTCGTAGGGGTTCGCGTCGAGGCCGGTCGCGGGCGGGATCTCGGAAATGTAGATCACGTCGATGACGTGCAGCTTGATGGCAGGATCCTCCTCGGCCATGCCGCGCGCGAGGGCGAGCGCGTGCTGGGCGTGCTCGGACTTGTCGAACGGAACCAGAATGTTAGAGAACTTCATGACGGCATTCCTCCTGGTCGTCGCTGATCTGACGGGTCGAGTATAGCACAGGGAGGTGCGTGCCGCCCCCAACGCCGAGCGGACGTGTTAACGAAACGGAAACGTGGCGGGGTATAATGATCCGTTGAGAGAAAGGACCGCCGATGACCGCGAACCCCGACCAGGATTTCGTCCTCAAAACCGTCAAGAGCCGCGATGTGCATTTCGTCCGCTTCTGGTTCACCGATGTGCTCGGCGCCATGAAGTCGTTCGCCGTCGTTCCCGGCGAGCTGGAAGACGCGCTCGCCGACGGCATGGGCTTCGACGGCAGCTGCATCGAGGGCTTCTGCCGCACGCAGGAATCCGACATGCTGGCCTACCCGGACGCCTCCACGTTCCAGGTGCTGCCGTGGCGCCCCGAGGCCAACGCGGTCGCGCGCATGTTCTGCGAGATCCGCACGCCCGAGGGGCGGCCCTTCGAGGGCGACCCGCGCCACGTGCTCGCGCGCACGGTGGAGAAGGCCCAGGAGATGGGCTACGTGTTCAACGTGGGCCCGGAGCTGGAGTTCTACTACTTCAAGGGGCCCGAGGGCACAGACGTGCTCGATCGCGGCGGCTACTTCGACCTCACGAGCCTCGACTACGCAAGCGACCTGCGTCGCGACACGGTGCTCACGCTGGAGAAGATGGGCATCCCCGTGGAGTACAGCCACCACGAGATGGGCCCCTCGCAGCACGAGATAGACCTGCGCTTCACCGACGCGCTGTCCATGGCCGACGCCGTGATGACGTACAAGCTGGTGGTGAAGGAGATCGCCATGAAGCACGGCGTGTACGCCTCCTTCATGCCCAAGCCCCTGGCCAGCGAGCCCGGCAGCGGCATGCACGTGCACCAGAGCCTGTTCGACCTCGACGGCAGAAACGCGTTCTTCGATCCGGGCGACCCGCTCGGCTACAACCTGTCGAGCGTGGCGAAGCACTACATCGCCGGCATCCTCAAGTACGCGCCCGAGTTCTGCGCCGTGACGAACCAGTACGTGAACTCCTACAAGCGCCTGGTCGCCGGCGGCGAGGCCCCCACGTACCTGTCGTGGGCGAGCCGCAACCGCTCCACGCTCGTGCGCATTCCGGGCTATCGGCCCAATCGCGAGGATGCCTGCCGCATCGAGCTGCGCAGCCCCGACCCGGCCGCGAACCCCTACCTCGCCTTCGCCGCGATGCTCGCCGCCGGGCTCAGGGGCATCGAGGACGAGCTGGAGCTCCAGCCGCCCGCCGAGGACCAGGACCTGTTCTCGCTCTCGCGTCAGGACCTGCGCCGCCAGGGCGTGCAGACGCTTCCCGAGAGCCTGGGCGAGGCGGTGGAGCTGTTCGCCTCCTCCGAGCTCATGCGCGAGACGCTGGGGGAGCACATCCACGACTACCTCGTCCAGGCGAAGCGCGCGGAATGGAACGACTACCAGTGCTCCGTGTCCGAGTGGGAGCGCGACCGCTACCTCGCGGTGCTCTGAGGGAAGGAGGGGCGATGCAGCGCAAGCTCGTCATATTCGTGGCCGACAGCCTGGACAACGCCCACAAGTTCCAGCAGGTGCTCGCGGGCCTGGATGTGGACGTGGCGGCGGGGTCGTCGCTGCAGTTCAAGAAGCTGCTGGCCCTGCATCCCGCGCACGACCTCGTCGTCTACGAGGCGCGCGGGGACGCGCTCGCCAACGTCGCGCAGGTGGAGGCGGCGCTCGCCGAGGACGGGTCGTGCCCGCTGCTCGTCATCGTGGAGCGGGGGCAGCTTGGCGAGTTCCGCCTTCCGGTGCAGGTGAAAAGCGATTTCGTCGTGCACGGCGCGTCGCCGGACGAGTGCGCGGCGCGCATCCGGCACCTTCTGTGGCCGGGCAACGAGAGCTCGACCTCCGACATCCTCGCCGTGGACGACATGACCGTGAACCTGGCCACCTATCAGGTGGACGTCGCAGGCGAGCCGCTCGACCTCACGTATTTGGAATACGCGCTGCTGGCCTTCCTGGTGACGCACCCGGGGCGGACGTATTCCCGCGACGCGCTGCTGAGGCGCGTCTGGGGCTTCGACTACTACGGCGGCTCGCGCACCGTGGACGTGCACGTGCGCCGCGTGCGCGCCAAGCTCGGTCCCGACCTCGCCCAGCACCTAGAGACGGTGCGCGGGGTGGGGTATCTCTGGAGCGCGTAAATCTGGCATCGATACGACGGTACACTTCCTGCCAGCCCAGAATGCCCAGCACTATGAAATAAGGGGCGTAAAGGAAGAGGTAGCGTGCACGGGCCTCGAATAGAGTGAGGAATACCGCTAGCATCAAAAGAGTGATCGCAATCGCACATTCGGCGCGGTTCGGCTTTTTGATCAGCCAGCACAGTACTATCCCTGCAAGGATGAAGAACCAAAGGACTTGGGAAACGGAGCGGAAAAGGAAGTTATCCTGGCCTCCGATTCCGTAATATCTGCTTGCGAGGGAGTTTGGATTGCTTACCTCTTGGTAGAAGCTTCCTTCTGCCTCCCATGCAAACGTACCGTCTCCGAAATTGGTCACAGTCTTTTTGAGAAGCAGTTTGGCGCTGCCCGTCGGGCCGAGATCCGAAACCCGACGCAACCACTCTTCGATGTTTGCCTTTTGTCGGGATTGCTTGTCGGGGAATGAAGCTGAATATCGGACATCGTCCCCCCAGTATATTCCTTTTGAGGCTGAATTGAATCCCATCATCAAAAAGTGGGTAGCGGAATAATTGCTCTCTTTATTGATGTCTGGGCCCGTCTGTTTTGCAAGTGTATTGAGCGATAAGGGTAAAATAATGGCAAGCGCCAAAGACGCGGCTATTCCGGCCATGCTTTTCATGCTGCTGCTTGGTGCTCCTTGCGTTAAACTACTTTTCATCTTTTGGATAAATCCTGGCAGGGACACGAGCGCAATTGCAAGCAAGACAAAAATTGCCGTTGGTTTGATCAAGTATCCCATCAGTGAGAAAGCTACTACGCCGAACAACTTCAAGAGATGATTTTTGATGCAGGTATAAAAGAACAGGACAAGGGAGGGACATAGCATTCCGAAGGTATCCGAATAAGGAACCGCTATCCATGGCGAGAGGCTGAGGTATACAGCACCAAGAGCCAAGGTCGCATATCCAACAGGCGCGCCTGCGAGTGACCTCGCCGCAAATGCGCTGAGAACTACGCTCGCCGTCACGCAGAGCGTTCCTGCTACAGTAAGAAAGAAGTAGGCATCAGAGAACCCCAAAAGTGACCCTACCCGGGCGATTGCTTTGAAGGCGGCAAGCAAGACCAGCTGGTTAGGATAACGGGAAAAGTAGTCCTCGTGGCCACTCTCGTTCATGAGCTCATCGATAATCACATGAACATCCCAGCCCGTTTTAAAGGAGATGCTATTCAGTAGGAATATCTGAAGAACAAAAAGTACAACACCGCTTGCGCAAACGATCAGCGAAAACCGTTCTTTGAATGCCTTTGACGAAAAAAAGGAGTAAAACCTTTTTCCGATAAAAAGCAGCAGTCCCCCCAAAACAGCGGCAGCTATGGCATAAGCCCAGTTGGAATTCGCGATTACGTCGACCTTGCAAGCGTAGGAGACGAAGGGTGCAAGAGTGAGCACAAGCAAGAGCGCTACGCTGAAACAGGCGAGGGTGATCTTCCAGCCAATGCGAGGAAGCGTCAGTGAGGACTCTGCGGCCGACTGCTTGGGACGAGCGTTCACTCGTCTGCGTGTTGGCTTGCGCGACGTGATCATACCTATCCCTTGTAATGACGAATTCGACGATTCCACGTTCGGTCAGCTATTTCGTACCGAGGGCGAGCCTTCGATTCCAGATAGATCTTTCCGATATATTCACCAACAACACCCAGACAGACAAGCTGGATTCCTCCTAGCAACAGGATAATGCAAGCGGTGCTTGCCCATCCTGAAACCGTGCTCCCCGCAAGATAGGATGCGATAACCCACAGCGTTCCTGCGAATCCCAAAATTCCTATTGCGATGCCTAGGCCGCTGACGACATGGATGGGTTTGATGGAAAGACTTGTGATGCCATCAAAAGCTAGGTGAAGCATCTTTCCTAGCGGATAGTGGCTCTCACCGGCCACTCTACTTGCCCTGCTGAAGCTTACCGTTGTGCTGGAGTATCCCACAAGGGGCACCAGCCCTCTAAGAAACAAATTTACTTCGCTGTACTCGGAAAGGGCGTTTAGGGCATCGACGCTCATAAGGCGATAATCCGCATGGTTAAAGACGGTTTCCACGCCCATCGCCCTCATGAAGCGATAGAAGCCTTCTGCTGAAAGTCTTTTAAAAGTCGAGTCGCTGCTGCGGTCGCTTCGGACTCCGTACACAACCTCATATCCTTCGAGGTATGACTCGACCATCTGCGAAATTGCATGTATATCATCTTGTCCGTCGCAATCGATGGTAATAGCAGCATCGCAATAACCCCGAGCTTCCATGAGTCCGGCAAGCAATGCGTTTTGATGGCCTCTGTTGCGACTAAGGGCGATGCCCTGGAAGTGCTCGTCAGACCCTGCGAGCGAGAGGATGATGTCCCAGGTTTCGTCTTTCGAGCCGTCATCGACGAAGACGATACGACTCTGGTCGCCCACCATGTCCTTTTCGATGAGTGAAGATAGCTCTTCGAGAAAGAGCGGGGCTGTGAGGGGAAGGACAACGCTCTCGTTATAACAAGGCACCACTATCCAGAGCACGGGCTTTGCAAGTATATATGGGGGGGGGTATCTTCTCTCATTGCTTGTGAACTCCTTGCAAAACCGCTTTCGGCAACACTTCAAAAACTAAAAGCATCTTATACTAACATTTCGCGTTCTATTGCGTGCTCAAAACGCCGACTATTCTTTCGCAGGAGCAGCCTTGAAGCGTGTTTCCGCCTGTCGGCGCTTAGTAATTCAAGATTTAATGTGGTTTGCTGATTTGCTTCGTGTCACTTAGATTCGTAAGTTTGTGAATGATGAATATTAAGCTATACTCAATCGTTTAGTGACCGCAATTGAGATGTGAGGAATGATCGTGCCCGAGGAGAGCAGGTTCTTGCGTGCCGTTGAAGCCATGTGCGACGCGCATCCCGACCGACTGGCGTTCGCAAATACGCGCAGGGGGGGGGGTGCCACTTATCGCGAGCTTCGTGACAAGTCGAATGCTTTAGCCGCGCACCTCTCCGAGCACGCGCCGGCGGGAAAGCCCGTCGTCGTGTACGGCCACAAGTCGCCGCTCATGCTCGTGAGTTTTTTGGCCGCGTTGAAGAGCGGGCGCGCCTACGCTCCCATCGATGTGGCGTACCCTGAGGATCGCGTGAACGATATCCTCGACCAGATCGGCCATCCCCTCGTCATCTCGACGGCCGACGACGGCTTCGTCGGCGATCCGTCGCTCGCCTCCGCCGTTCTGGAGCTCGACGAAGTCGAGCGCATCGCGCAGATACCGGCAGAGCCGGCCGATCCTGCCGCATGGGTGTCGGGCGACGACGTGTTCTACCTCCTGTTCACATCTGGCAGCACGGGGCGGCCCAAGGGCGTGCAGATGCCCAGTCGTTGCGTGGACGCCTTCATGGACTACTTCGTCACGCTTCTTCCCGACTGCGACTCGCAGGTGTGCTTCAACCGCGTGCCCTACACGTTCGACGTGAGCCTGTTCGATATCATCCCGGGCTTGGCGACGGGTGCCACGCTGTTCGCGCTCGAGAAGGAATGCGAGCAAAGCGCGGTTGAGATGTACCGTGCCCTCGGCGAAAGCGGCATGACCGTGTGGATCTCGACTCCCTCGTTCGTCGAGATATGTCTGGCTGACCCTCAGTTCTCGCGGGAGCTCCTCCCTAACCTCAAGACGATGATCCTCTGCGGCGAGGTGTTTCGCACTTCTGTGGCGAAGGCCCTGATCGAGAGATTCCCTTCGACGAATATCCTCAACACGTACGGCCCGACCGAGACTCAGGCGGTGTGCGACATCGTCGTCGACGAGGATGTCGCGCGAGGCTTCGACCCCCTGCCGGTGGGCTTCATGAGCTCGGGCATGGAGGCGTTCATCCTCGATCCGGAAAGCTTCGAGCCTGTTCCGACGGGCGTGGAAGGGGAGATCTACCTTGCCGGCGCCACGGTGTCGCTGGGCTATTACGGACGGCCCGACCTCACGGACAAGGTGTTCGTCGAGCGCGAAGTCGCGCCCGGCCGAACGCTCCTGTGCTACAAGACGGGCGACAAGGGCTTCCTCGACGAGGCGAGCCGCCTGTTCTGCCTGGGCCGCCTCGACTTCCAGGTGAAGCTGAACGGGTTCCGCATCGAGCTGGGCGATGTCGAGCAGAACATCAACGGCGTGCCGTACGTTGAGAACTCGGTGGTGCTGCCCGCCTTCAAAGAGGGAAAGCCCACCCATCTTGTCGCGCATGTCGTCCTGTCCGACCCCGATCTGCCGCGCACGTTCAAGACCGCGCAGATGCTGCGTCAGGATCTCAAGCATATTTTGCCCGAGTACATGCTGCCCAAGAAAGTCGTCTTCCACGAGGCCTTCGCGTTGAACACGAACGGCAAAGTCGATCGCAAAGCGCTCGCGTAGGAAAGGCGTCCGATGTCGTTTTACCTGCAACCGTCGTTCTTCATCCTGCTTGCCATTGCCGTCGTGCCGGCGGCTGTGCTCGGCTTCATGGGAAAGCGGATCAAGCGCTACGGTCTCGTCGCCTCGTGCGCCTTCCTCTTGCTTCTGTTCGGAAAAGACCCAGCCGGCCTGATCGCGTTCCTGCTGTTCCTCGCCATCGCCTTCGGGGCGACGTTCTGGGAGCTGCGCAGTTGGAAGACGGGCGAGAAGGCGCTCTGGAAGTTTCGCCTCGCCCTCGTTGCGGTGCTCGCACCGCTCGTCGTGTACAAGGTGGGAGCGGTGTTCGACCAGAACCTGCTCGGCTTTATCGGCATCTCCTACATCACGTTCAAGGCGGTGCAGGTTGTCATCGAGGTGCGCGACGGGCTGATTGAAGATCTGCCTCCCCTCGACTACTTGTACTTCCTCGTGTTCTTCGCGCCGTTCACCTCCGGCCCCATCGATCGGAGCCGGCGGTTCTCAGAGGACGCCAACCGCGTCTACTCGCGCTCGGAGTACGCCGATCTGCTCGCGCGGGGCATCATGCTTCTGCTTGCGGGCGCGGTCTACCAGATGGTGATCGCCACTATTCTGTTCACGCAGTTCACGCCCGAGGCGTTCGGCGACGCGTCGCTTGTCCATAACATGGCCGCCGCCGTCAAAGACGCCTACGCCTACGGGCTCTACCTTTTCTTCGACTTCGCCGGCTACTCGCTCATGGCCATGGGGGCGAGCTACTGCTTCGGCATTAAGACGCCGCGCAACTTCCGGGCTCCGTTCGCCGCGCTCGACGTGAAGGAGTTCTGGAACCGCTGGCATATGACGCTCTCGTTCTGGTTGCGTGACTTCGTGTTCATGCGCTTCACGCGCTGGGCCACGAAGCGCAAGGCGTTCGCCTCACGCCTCCAGACGGCGTGCTGGGGCTACATCGTGGACTTCGCGCTCATGGGCGCTTGGCACGGGCTGACTGCGGACTACCTTGTGTACGGCCTCTACTACGGCGTGCTCTTGGCGGCCACGGATGTGTACCAGAAGAAGTCGAAGTTCCACAAGGCGCATAAGAAGGATCTTTGGTACAAGGGGCTGCAGTGGGTGCTCACCATCAACCTGGTGATGCTCGGCATGTCCATCTTCTCAGGTCAATTGCATACGATTGTAGGAGGTTTGATTCATGGATAAGGCAGAAGTGGAAGAGAGGACCCTCGCATTGCTGGCGGAGATCTGCGATGACGAGGTGGTGTACGAGGAGCGCGACATCGACCTGTTCGAGGCGGGGTTGCTCGACTCGATGGCGGCCATCGAGGTGCTCGTGGGCATCGAGGACGAGTTCGGCGTGGAGATAGCCCCAACCGCCGTCGAGCGCGAGGAGATGAACTCGGTCAACAAGATCATCCACCAGATCGCGATCAGGGTGGGGTAGATGAGACGCTTGATCGCAGTTCTCTGCGCGTTCGCCGTCGCTTTGGGCGCGGGGGCTTGGTATGTTGCGAGCTCGCCCTCGGAGGCAGAGGCGCGACGTGCATTCGTGGATTCCCCTTTCTATGTGTTTCCTCAGCCTGTGGAGATTAACGATCTCGATGTGCTCTCCGAGCTCATCGAGGTGCGAGTTTCGCAAGGAGACAACCCCCGGCTTCTCATGGGGTCGTCAGAGCTAACCCGTCGCGATCCCTGTTCTTCGCATCCGACGCATTTTTTTGGTGAGCACAACTACGGCTTTGATACGATCTCGATCGGAGATGCAGGATTTCAGAGTTTATGGCAGGCTATGGAGGTGGGAGCCCTGAAGCACCTCGACGCGGTTCCCGGAAACAAGGTCGCTTTAATCGTCGGTATGCAATGGTTCTTCGGGGACGGATGTTCGTCGGAGGCGTTTCTTAACAGCTTCTCGGAAGATGCATATCGTGCCTGCATGGCCAACTCGAGCATCTCTGAAGAAACGAAGAGGGCTATCACCGAGCGTGCGTCGCAGTTGGGAAAAGATCGCGAGTCTTTGGAGCGCTCCTCTTCTAAGTTTTTCCCGGATCGTATCGATGCTGAGGTTGACGAGCTTTTCGGTAGCTCGGAAAAATTGGAAGAATTGAGACAGGCCGTGTCCGATAATACGCCTATTCCTGAAGGTCGGTTCGATCCCGCTTCCGAGCCTGACTGGGATGCCTTGATAGAGCTTTCCGTTGCCGAGGGGGAGTCGGCTTGCACCACAAACGACATAGGCGTTTTCGACGAATACTACGAAACGTACATCATGCCATGGCTTGAAGAAACAAAAGATATGCCGATACCTGAGCCGACGGCAGAATGGAGTCAAAAAGAACTCGGGGATTTCAAGCTTTACTTGCAGGTGTGCAAGGAGACGGGCATCGAACCTTTGATCATCATCATGCCTGTCAAGGGGATGTATTACGACCGGTCTATTCACAGTTACGAGAGCAGACAGATTTATTACGATATGATTCGCTCAACGTGCGAGCAGTATGGGGTCGAGTATGCAGACTACTCGGAGTACGAGTACGACACGTACTTCATGCGCGATGTCATGCACTTTGGGTGGACGGGCTGGGCTCACGTTGATCAAGCGCTCTACGAGTTCTTTGGAGGCGAGGCGTCGTGAAGCTGATCGAAAGCTTGAAAGCGTGGGTGCGAGCACATCCAAACGTCGAGGCTCTGTTGTGGTTCCTCGGGGCGATAGCATGCATCGCCATCCTCGTCTGGTTCTTCCTGCTTTCGGGATACGGCGAGCCTCCTGAGTTCGTGTACGAGCAGTTCTAAGCGCTTCGAGCGGGGCGGAGCACCTCCTTCCCGCTGATTCTCTGTTTCCCTCGCGGGCCTCGGGCGGGCGGGCGCGCCTGTGCACTATACTTTCCCGTCGAAACCTAGCGACGGAGGATGCCCCATGCCGAAGAAGATCGCCGTCATCGACGGCAACTCGCTCATGCACCGCGCCTACCACGCCGTGCCCCCCACCATGAACGCGCCGGACGGGCGGCCCACCAACGCCGTGTTCGGCTTCCTGGCCATGCTGCTGAAATTCATCGACATCGCCGGCCCCGACGCGCTCATCTGCGCGTTCGATGCGGGCCGCCCGGAATTCCGCATGCGCGCGATCGAGCAGTACAAGGCCCAGCGCCCGCCCATGGACGACGACCTCAAGGTGCAGTTCCCCATCATCGAGGAGCTCTTGGAGGCCATGGGAATCCCCGTGGTGCGCATCAAGGGCTGGGAGGGCGACGACATCCTGGGCACGGTGGCCGCGCGCAACGAGGGGCTGGGTTACGAGACGCTGCTCGTGACGGGCGACAAGGACGCCTACCAGCTGGCCAGCGACACGACGCGCATCGTCACCACCAAGAAGGGCATCACCGACGTGGCCATCTACGGCCCGGCCGAGGTGCTCGAGCGCTACGGCGTGACGCCTGCGCAGGTGCCCGACTACCTGGGGCTCAAGGGCGACTCCTCCGACAACATCCCCGGCGTGCCCGGCATCGGCGAGAAGACGGCCGCCAAGCTCCTGCAGCAGTACGGCAGCCTCGAGGGCCTCTACGAGCACGTCGACGAGCTCAAGGGCAAGCAGAAGGAGCGCATCGTCGAGAACAAGGACGCCGCCTTCGCGAGCCGCGAGGTGGCCACCATCGTGCGCGACCTCGACTTCCCGCTCGACCTCGAGGGGTGCAGCTTCCCCTCCTTCGAGCCGGAAGCCGTGACCGAGGCGTTCAAGAAAGTGCAGTTCAACGCTCATCTGAGCCGCGTGCTCAAGCTGGTGGGCAAGGAGCTGGAGAAGAAGGCCGCGCCCATCGCGTGGGAGCCCGTCGTCGCGGGCCCCGAGGCCGACGCGCTCGTGGACACGGCCATCGCGCGCGGCGAGTCGCTCGGCGTGGCGTTCGTGGAGCCCGAGCAGGCCTCGCTCTTCAACGCCGACCTCACCTGCGCGGTCGCCACCTCCCAGGGCACCGCGCTCTTCGAGGACGACGGGGGCCTCGCCGCCTTCGCGTGCATCGTGCGCGGCGCGCCGTTCGCCGCCCTCGACGTGAAGCAGGCGCTCCACCGCATCTACCCGGCCGACACCGCCGAGCCCGCACTCGTCGACGACGCCGACCTCATGGACATGCGCGCCTTTGACCTGGGCCTTGCCGGCTACGTGCTGAACTCCTCGGTATCCGAGTATTCCTTCGACGCGCTCTTGGACGCGTACTGCGGCGGCGTGCTGCCCGAGACGAAGGCCGAGGCCGACCTCGCCTGCGCCCAGGCCGCCGCCGCGCGCATGCTCGTGGGTCCGCTCACCGAGGCGCTCGAGCGCGACGGCAGCGCGCGTGCCTACTTCGACATCGACCTGCCGCTCGTGGCGGTGCTCGCCGTCATGGAGCGCACGGGCGCGGCGCTCGACTGCGACCGCCTGGCCGAGCTCGGCGCGTCCACGCAGACCGAGCTCGACGAGCTCAAGGTGCGCATCTTCGAGATGGCAGGGGAGGAGTTCAATCTCGACAGCCCCAAGCAGCTCTCGCGCATCCTGTTCGAGGTGCTCGGCCTCAAGCCCAAGAAGAAGAACCAGCGCGGCTACTCCACCGACGCCGCCGTGCTCAAGGAGCTGTGCGCCGACCACGAGCTGCCTTCTCTCGTGCTGCGCTACCGCGAGCTGGCCAAGATCAAGTCCACCTACATCGACGCGCTGCCCCGCATGCGCGCCGGCGACGGGCGCGTGCACACCTGCTTCAACGAGACGGTCACCACGACGGGCCGCCTGTCCTCCTCCGACCCGAACCTGCAGAACATCCCCGTGCGCACCGAGTTCGGACGGCAGATCCGCGAGTGCTTCGTGCCGCTCGAGGCGGACGCCAAGTTCCTCTCGGCCGACTACTCGCAGATCGAGCTTCGGCTGCTCGCGCACCTCTCCGGCGACGAGCACCTCGTGGCCGCGTTCTGCTCCGGCGCGGACTTCCACGCCGCCACGGCCGCGCGCGTGTTCGGCCTGGCCGTGGAGGACGTGACGCCGGAGCTGCGCAGCCGCGCGAAGGCCGTGAACTTCGGCATCGTGTACGGCCAGCAGGCCTTCGGCTTGTCGCAGAGCCTGGGCATCTCGTTCGGCGAGGCCAAGGACATGATCGACCGCTACTTCGAGGCGTACCCCGGCGTGCGCTCCTACCTGGACGCCACGGTGAAAGAGGCCAAGGAGAAGGGCTTCGCCGAGACGATGTTCGGCCGCAAGCGCCACATCCCCGAGCTGCGCGCCTCCAACGCCAACCAGCGCGGCTTCGGCGAGCGCACGGCCATGAACCACCCCATGCAGGGCAGCGCCGCCGACATCATCAAGCTCGCGATGGGCGAGGTGCAGCGCCGCCTCATGGCCGGGGGATTCCGGGCGAAGCTGCTGCTGCAGGTGCACGACGAGCTGGACTTCAGCGTGCCCGAGGATGAGATCGAGACGCTGTCGGCCATGGTGCGCGACGTCATGGAGAACATCGCCGAGCTGCGCGTGCCCCTCGACGTGGACGTCTCCTGCGGCGACAACTGGGCCGAGTCTCACTAGGGGTTTCAGGAGGCGTGGCAGGGGGGTAATTGCCACGCTCCCGGATGCGATAGGGGCTCGCAGGGTTTCCGTGAGCGTGGCAATTACCCCGTCCCCCTGTCACGCCTCCTGCGACTTTGCAGGACCTGTGTGGTTAGCGAAAAAAACATGCCACGCCGCCGCGTGTGGCTACGATTATCTGATACCATGCGAATGTTGTGCTTTGTGGAGGCACAGCGTCGGTAAGAGTGCGAT
Source organism: Arabiibacter massiliensis (assembly GCF_902386925.1). Taxonomy (NCBI): domain Bacteria; kingdom Bacillati; phylum Actinomycetota; class Coriobacteriia; order Eggerthellales; family Eggerthellaceae; genus Arabiibacter; species Arabiibacter massiliensis. Next base: position 73,630 of record NZ_LR698996.1, read on the forward strand.
GATACGCGGAGATTGTGCATACGATCACATTGACTTGCTACGGTCCCGCTGGTAAGCTATCGCCTTGCGTTTTATTTCATACAAGGAGACACTCATGTACGCAATCGTAAAAACGGGCGGCAAGCAGTACAAAGTCGCGCCCGGAGACAAGCTGAACATCGAGAAGCTCGATGCCGCCGTGGGCGACAAGGTCGAGCTCGAGGCCATCTGCGTGGTCGACGGCGCGAACGTCGAGGCTGACCCCGCGAAGGCCGCGGCCACGAAGGTCACCGCCATCGTGCTCGAGCAGTTCAAGGGCGAGAAGCAGCTCGTCTTCAAGTTCAAGAAGCGCAAGAACTACAAGAAGCTGCGCGGCCATCGCCAGCAGCTCACGCGCGTTCAGATCGAGGCCGTCGGCGCGGCGAAGGCTGAGAAGCCGGCTGCCAAGAAGGCCGCGAAGAAGGCCGAGAAGCCCGCGTCCGAAGACGCCGAGTAAGCAGAAGGAGGGAACACCATGGCTCACAAGAAAGGTCTCGGTTCCAGCCGTAACGGCCGCGATTCCCACGCGCAGCGCCTCGGCGTGAAGATGTTCGCCGGCCAGACGGTCAAGACGGGCAACGTCATCGTCCGCCAGCGCGGCACGCACATCCATCCGGGCGAGAACGTCGGCCGCGGTAAGGACGACACGCTGTTCGCCCTCTGCGACGGCACGCTGGAGTTCACGAAGGGCGTCAAGCACAAGGTCCACGTGCGTCGCGAGGCGTAAAACCGCCTCCCTTCGAGGCTGCCACACCTTGTCTGTTTTTGCATGCCCCCTGTATTGCAGGGGGCATGTTTCATATACAATCGCGATGGTGCGGTTTTGACGGCCATCCAGGCGCTCCCCGACGGAGCGGATCGAAATAGAGGTACATCCACGTGTTCATCGACAAAGTGAGAATCCATGTGAAGGGCGGGGACGGCGGCGCCGGCTGCATGTCGTTTCGCCGCGAGGCCCATGTGCCGAAGGGCGGGCCCGACGGCGGCGACGGCGGCCACGGCGGCAGCATCGTGGTGGAGGCGGACGCGAGCCTGTCCTCCCTCATCGAATACCGCTTCAAGCACCACTTCAAGGCCGAGCGCGGCACGCACGGCAAGGGCAGCCGCATGCACGGCGCCACGGGCGAGGACCTCGTGCTGAAGGTGCCGGTGGGCACCGTGGTGCGCGAGTACTTCGAGGACTCCAGGGAAACCGGCGAGCTCATCGCCGACCTCACGTGCGACGGCGAGCGCGTCGTCGTGGCCGAGGGCGGCACGGGCGGCCGCGGCAACATCCACTTCGTCACGTCGACGCGCCGTGCGCCCGCGTTCGCGGAGCTCGGCGAGCCCGCGCAGGAGGGCTGGATCGAGCTCGAGATGAAGCTCATGGCCGACGCGGCGCTCGTGGGCATGCCGAGCGCGGGCAAGTCCTCCCTCATCGCGAAGATGAGCGCGGCCCGTCCGAAGATCGCCGACTATCCGTTCACCACGCTCGTGCCGAACCTCGGCGTGGCGCGCTCCGGCGATCTGAGCTTCGTGGCCGCCGACATCCCCGGCCTCATCGAGGGCGCGCACGAGGGGCGGGGGCTGGGACATGAGTTCCTGCGCCACATCGAGCGCACGGCCCTCATCGTGCACGTGGTGGACCTGACGGGCGACTACGAGGGGCGCGACCCGCTCGAGGACTACGACGTCATCAACCGGGAGCTCGCGCTCTACGCCGACGAGCTGGCGGCGCGCCCGCGCATCGTGGTGGCGAACAAGATCGACGTCGCCGGCACCGAGGAGGCGGCGGAGCGCCTCGCGGCGCGCGTGCGCGCGGACTCCGTCGCGGCCGCGGGCGGCGACGAGTTCGCCCCGAGCCCCATCGATCCCACGCTCTACCGCATCAGCGCGCTCACCGGCGAGGGCGTGGACGGCCTCAAGGCCGCCATCGCGCGCAAGGTGCACGAGCTGCGCGAGGAGGCGCGCGCCGAGGCCGCGTCCGACGTGCAGTACGACCACGTGTGGGAGCACAAGCGCGCGCTGCGCGACAAGCAGTTCAAGGCGGTCAAGCTCTCCGAGGGCATCTTCCGCGTGTCGGGCCCGCAGGTGGAGCGCATGGTGGTGCAGACCGATTGGGAGAACGAGGAGGCCATCGCCTTTTTGCAGCATCGCCTGAAGCGCCTGGGCGTGGAGACGGCGCTCGAGCGCGCCGGCGCGGTGGACGGCGATGAGATCCGCATCGTAGGCCGGGCGTTCGAGTTCGAGTCGGCGCGCACGGCGGAGGACGCGTACAAGGAGCTGGACCTGTGACGAAGACGGAAGAGGGCGCGCGCGGGAAGCGCCTGGTCATCAAGATAGGATCGTCGACGCTCACCACGTCGGAGAGCAAGATCGACTACGGCTACCTGGCCGAGGTCGCCGCGCAGATCGCCCAGGCGAAAAAGGAGGGGTGGCGCCCGATCGTGGTCACCTCGGCGGCCATCGCCTGCGGCCTCGAGCGCCTCGGCATCGAGAGGCGCCCCCACGACATGCCGAGCCTGCAGGCGGCGGCGTCGGTGGGGCAGAGCGCGCTTTCGACCGCGTACGCCGAGGCGTTCGCCGCGCACGGCATCGTGACCTCCACGGTGCTGCTCACGCGGCGCGACACGGCCGACCGCCGCGCGTACCTGCATGCGCGCGACACGTTCGACCGGCTGCTCGCGCTCGGCGTGGTGCCCATCGTGAACGAGAACGACACCATCTCGGTGGAGCAGATCCGCTTCGGCGACAACGACACGCTCGCGGCCCTCGTCGCCTGCCTCGTGGAGGCCGACCTCATGGTCATCCTCTCGGACATCGAGGGGCTCTTCGACGCGAACCCGCACTTCGATCCGGAGGCGAAGCTGATCCGCCGCGTGGAGGCCGTCGGCCCCGAGATCATGGCCGTGGCGGGCGGGGCGGGCACCACCGTCGGCTCGGGCGGCATGATCACGAAGATCAAGGCCGCGCGCGTGCTCATGGTGGCGGGCATCCCGATGGTGGTGTGCGACGGCCGGCGTGCCGGCGCCATCGTGGACGCGGCGCGCGGCGAGGACGTGGGCACCCGCTTCGTCGCCGCGCGTAAGCCCCACGAGATCACGCCGAAGAAGCTGTGGATCGCGCTCGGCGACGCGGCGCACGGGGCGCTCGTGGTGGACGACGGCGCGAAGGCCGCGCTCACGGGCCGGGGCAGCTCGCTTCTGTCGGTGGGCGTGAGCGCGGTGGAAGGCCGCTTCGAGGCGGGCGACGTCGTGGACATCAAGGACGGCGCGGGCCATCTGTTCGCCCGCGGCAAGGTTGCGTTCTCATGCGACGAGGCGGCGCTCGCCATCGGGCGCACGCGCGCCGAGCTGCAGGGCAACCGGCTGCTCGCGAGCCTGGCCGACAAGCCGCTCGTCCACCGCGACGAGCTCGTGGTGTTCGAGTAGGATAGCGCTATTTGCATGCTAGCTCGTGATAATACTGTTGTATAATGGAACAAATATTCGGTTTATTTGATTTCGAGGAGACACGATGCCTTACGGTTCCTCTCTTAGTGTAAACGAGGATTCTCAGCATAATCGAAAAAAGCGCGGTGCTTATTTCACGCCTCGTCTTCTCGCGGACTATATTGCTTCTTGGGCTATTCGTTCCAGTTCAGAACGAGTGCTGGAGCCTGCATGTGGTGAAGCGGTTTTTCTGCTGGCGGCTCTCGATCGCCTTGTTTCCTTAGGGGCCGATATCGAGAGCGCTGGAAACTCTGTCTGCGGAATAGAGATCCACGATAAAAGCGCTCAAGCCGCTAAGAAGCAGTTGGCTGCATGTGGGTATAGCTGCTCAATTGAGCTCGGGGATTTTCTTGGAACGAGAGCTTCGGGGGAGTTTGGTGCGGTCATCGGAAATCCTCCTTATATTAGGTTTCAGGCGGTTACCAGTTCGCAAAGGGCTGCGATCGAGAAGATATCTGCACGCGGCAAAGTAAAGATGAGCGCACTTTCCTCCACTTGGGCTCCTTTCGTTGTGCAATCAGCTTTATCGCTTAAACAAGGCGGTCGGCTTGGGCTTGTGTTGCCGGCAGAATTACTGTCCGTCAATTACGCAGCCCCCATCAGGTCATTTCTTCTGAATTCTTTTGCTTCTATACAGCTTGTGACGTTCGATGAGCTCGTATTTCCCGAAGTGCAGGAGGAAGTTGTCATTCTCTTGGCCGATGGCTACCTGTCGGGCGAAGCGCACGTGATAAAGTGGCGTCAGTGCTCCGATTTGTCTGATTTGAGGTCTTCGTCTCTCGTTGACTACGTGCCGTCTTCTCGCGACGATCGCTGGTCTGGCTTATTCGCGTCTGGGAGCGCTCTTGGGTATTTGAAAGGGCTTTTAAGCTCGGGGGCTTTTGTTCCTCTGGAGACTTGGGGGAAGATATCGCTCGGCGTTGTGACGGGCAATAATGGATTCTTTGCTCTTTCGGATGAACAAGCCTCTCTCTGCAAAATGGACGCAGACGACTATGTGCCACTGTGTCCGCCAGGTTCGAAACATTTGCGATTTCTGGATTTCTCGGAAGAGGATTACGCTCGCTTGAACGATGAGGGGTATAAAACAAAATTGTTTTATCCTCGAAACGAGGCTCTGTCCTCGGCTGCGACGGAGTATGTGAATACGGGAATTGCTCAAGGAGTCCATCATGCCTATAAATGTCGCAAACGGTCTCCTTGGTGGCGTGTCCCCGTCGGCGATGCGCCCGATGCGTTTGTCACGTATATGAACTCCTATGGTCCGAATATTTGCTCAAACAGTGCAGGCGTCATTGCGCTCAATTCTTGCCATGGCCTTTATTTTAGAGAGGAGCGCGCTGATCTCGGTCGGGAGCTTCTTCCTTTAGCGTGTATGAATTCTGCAACGTTCTTTGGTTCGGAGATTGTTGGAAGGGCATATGGCGGCGGAATGCTCAAGCTGGAGCCGAAAGAAGCATCCGGTTTGCCGGTACCCTCGATGGAGGTGATTCTCGAATCTGCCGAGAGGCTGCGTGCTATTAAACCCTATGCTTTGCAGCTCATGAGGCAGAGAGATTATGATGCCGTGGTTGATCTGGTTGACGCGATCCTGGTTTCGGCGCTTGAAGGAGAGTGCGGCTTCGCTCAAATGGCTTCGAGCTGCACAATGATGCGCTTGAGAAGGAAGAGAAGGGGAGGAGGCTGTCGTGTCGTCTGATTCTTGCAAAAAGTACGAAGAGCTGATACTGGCATATTGGGAAGAAAAGGAGTCGGATAGCGCTTCTCGTGTTTACTGGAACGAGAGCGGTGAGCCTCTTCTCGAGCTAGCTTTGCTCGAGCGGCTTCTTTCAAAATCGGCTGCGGATTGTGACACTGTACGATCCGGCGGACTGGCGAAAGCGCTCGATATGTGGATAGCGGAAGAATTGCGCGCTGCTGGTTTTGACGGTGAAGCTGTATGGCCGAGACTGCACGCTCCTCGCGTGCTGGATCCTTCGGTTCTGCGGTTCATCGGCACCCTCAATGCGGCTGCGGCAGAAGCTTGCTGCAAGGCTTTGCCTCGATATGCAAGCTCCAATGCGAACGTTCTTGGCTCTGCGTATCGAAAGCAGGTCGACGTCGGCTTGTCTTCTTGGATGACGGGGCCGGAAATTCTGATTTCCACCAAAACGATGGGGTCGTCCTTTGGAAAAAATCTCGCGAATCGTTTTGAAGAGGCCTATGGCGATGCCAAAAACCTTAAAGGAAGACATCCTCTTGCAACCTTGGGATTTTTCTTCTTAGTCAATGCGGATATAGTTGACGAGGCCAATAGCTACGCCAAAGCTATTTCTATGCTTGAAAAATTACAGATGGAGGTTGACGCGTACGACGTCGTATGCCTCATGTTGGCCGATTTCGGCCAGCCGGGTTCTGTTCGGGTATCGGAGTCGAACAAGTTAGTGCCAAAACACCTTTCGGCGGGCCATTTCTTTTCTGAGGTGGTCTCGCTGACCCTGTTGAGAGCGTCTCTCGATTCTCATGAGCTTGCAAGAGCCAAAATGCTAAAGGGTGTTCAATGATGAAGACGAACACCGAACATTGCCCAGAGGTGGGGTCTGGCGCCGTGCGCGAGGAGGTGCGGCGCATCGCGCAGGCCGCGAAGGCGGCGAGCGGGGCGCTCGCGCAGACGAGCGCCGAGGAGCGCGACGCGGCGCTTGGGGCCATGGCGGCGGCGCTGCGAGCGCATGCGGCGGACATCATCGCGGCGAATGCGGAGGACGTGGCGGCCGCACGCGAAGCCGGGACTCGGATGAGCCTCATCGACCGCCTCATGCTCGACGAGGCGCGCATCGAGGCCATGGCGGCCGCGCTCGAGGATCTTGCCGTGCTGCCCGACCCGCTTGGGCGCGTGCAGGAGGCGCGCACGCTCGACAGCGGCATCGAGCTTACGCGCGTGAGCGTGCCGCTCGGCGTGGTGGCCGTCGTCTACGAGGCGCGCCCGAACGTGACGGCCGACGCGGCCGGCATCTGCCTGAAGTCCGGCAACGCGGCGGTGCTGCGCGGCGGGAGCATGGCGGCGGCCTCCAACGAGGCGGTGGCGCGCGTGCTCGCCGACGCGGCCGAGGCCGCCGGCATGCCGCAGGGGTGCATCGGCCTCGTGGCCTTCACCGACCGCGCGGCCGCCGACGAGCTCATGCAGCTGCACGGCGTGGTGGACGTGCTCATCCCGCGCGGCGGCGCGGGCCTCATCCGCCGCTGCGTTGAGAACTCGAAGGTGCCGGTCATCGAGACGGGCACGGGCAACTGCCACGTGTACGTGCACGAGAGCGCCGACCTCGCGAAGGCCCGCAGCATCGTGCTCAATGCGAAGTGCCGCCGCTTCGGCGTGTGCAACGCCGCCGAGACGCTGCTCGTGGACGCGGGCGTCGCCGAGGCGTTCCTGCCCGGCGTCATGGCCGACCTGCGCGAGCGCGACGTCGTCCTGCATGCCGACGAGCGCGCGCTCGCCCTGGCCGCGGCGAGCGGCGTCGAGGCCGTTCCCGCCGTCGAGGAGGACTGGGCGACCGAGTATCTGGCACCCGAGCTGGCCGTGCGCGTGGTGGACGGCGTCGACGAGGCCATCGAGCACGTGAACCGCTACTCCACCAAGCACTCCGAGGCCGTCGTGGCCGAGGACGAGGCGGTCTGCGAGGCTTTCCTTGCGCGCGTCGACGCGGCGGCGGTGTACGCGAACGCCTCCACGGCGTTCACCGACGGGGCGCAGTTCGGCCTCGGTGCCGAGATCGGCATCTCCACGCAGAAGCTGCACGCGCGCGGCCCGTTCGCGCTCGACGCCCTCACGTCGTACAAGTACGTGCTGCGCGGCTCGGGGCAGGTGCGCGCGTAGTGGCTGTTATCTGCGAGCGCTTCGACGACCTGGGGCGGGACGGCCGCCCGGCCCGCCTCGGCATCATGGGCGGCACGTTCGACCCCATCCACATCGGGCACTTGGCCACGGCCGAGCAGGCGCGCGAGGCCTACGGGCTGGACGCGGTCGTGTTCGTGCCGGCGGGCATTCCCGTGTTCAAGAAGGATCGGGCCGTCACGCCGGCGGCCGAGCGGCTGGAGATGTGCCGGCTGGCCGTGGCGAGCAATCCGGCGTTCTGCGTGAGCCCGATAGAGATCGAGCGCGGCGGCGACACCTACACGGTGGACACGCTGCGTCAGCTGCGCGCCCACTATCCCGAAAACGTGGAGCTGCGCTTCATCACCGGCGCCGACGCGGTCTATAACATCGTGAAGTGGCGCGAGAGCGCGGCCATCGCCGACCTCGCGCGCCTCATCGCGGTCACGCGTCCCGGCTACGCGCTCTCCGACGAGCGCCGCGCGTTCATCGAGGGACATGGCAACTACGCGATCGACTACCTCGAGGTCACGGCGCTTGCCATCTCGTCGAGCGATCTGCGCGCCCGCGTGGCCGGGGGCAGGTCCATCCGGTACCTGACGATGCAGGTCGTCCTCGACTACATCCGGGAGCACGGCCTGTACCGCACGGCCGCAGACGGCGAAGGAGGCGCGCGATGAAGGGCGACGAGGCGCTGTCCCGGGAGTTCTACGAGGCGCGCGAGCGCGACCTCGCGCAGAGGCTCGGCCGCCGGCGCTTCGAGCATACGCTCGGCGTGGCGGATATGGCCGCGCGCCTGGCGCGGCTCTACGGGGTGGACGAGCGCAAGGCGCGGCTGGCGGGCCTTCTGCACGACTGGGACAAGAGCTACGACGACGAGGGCATCCGCGCGCGCGTGCGCGAGCTGGGATTGGCGAGTGACCCCTACGTGTTCGAGGAGATGCCCCAGCTGCTGCACGGGCCCACGGCGGCGGCCGCGCTCGCCCGCGCGTTCCCGTGCCTGCCGCGCGACGTGGTGCAGGCCATCGAGCGCCACACGGCGGGTGCGGTGGGCATGACCGACCTCGATATGGTCGTGTACGTGGCCGACGCGCTGGAGCCGGGGCGCGACTACTCGGGCCTCGACGAGATACGGGCCCTCGCGGGCCAGGTGCCGCTCGAGGAGCTGTACCTGGCGACGTTTCGGCAGGTGTTCATGAACCTGGTGGAGCGGCGCAAGCGCATCCATCCGCAAAGCATCGAGATATGGAACCATTACCTGGCCCGCGCGAGGAACGCGGCGGGCGGCAAGGAAGAATCGAAAGGAACAGCGTGAGCGAACCGAAGAACAAGCAGGACGAGACGACTTCCCGGGAGCGCGCCCTCATCGCGGCGCGCGCGGCCGACGGGAAGAAGGCCACCGACATCATGGTGCAGGAGGTGCGCGACCTCATCGGCGTGACGGACTACTTCGTCATCGCCACGGCGGCGAACAACCGCCAGGTGGAGGCCATCGTCGATGAGATCGAGGAGGCCGAGCGCGAGCAGGGAGGTTGCAAGCCGCTGCACCGCGAGGGCACCCAGGACGGCACATGGTCGCTTCTGGACTACGGCGATATCGTCGTGCACGTGTTCCAGCCCGAGACGCGCGAGTACTACCGCCTCGAGGCGCTGTGGAACGACGCGCCGGTCATCGACCTGGCGGCGGAGGCCGGCCTCACCGAGCTCGAGTACTCCGACCGCATCGCGAAGCTGCTCGGCCGCGCCTGAGTCCTCCGCCGGGCAAAAGCACGTAAAGGCGACGGGGCTTCGGCCCCGTCTTGCTTTTCATCAGGCGTTTCTCTTATGTGCTTGAATTCCGCTGGATCCGCGCTGGAACGGCGCTTGATCCGCGCTTGATTCCGGCTGGAACCGCGTCGGATCCACGCTGGAAGCGCGCGCGTTTCCGCTGGATCGCGGTCATCGATCCGCTGGATCCCCGCTGCTAAGCTGTTCTCCGTCGAGTGTGGTTCTGCTTGACAGGGGGAATTGTATCCCATAAGATACAAAGGAGCGAGGATGGAAGTGCCTGAGTTGGAAGTGCGAAAGACGTCGCTTTTCGAGCGATGGATGCGCAGGATGAAGGACGTCGAAGCCCGAACCCTTGTGGCTATGCGTATCCGCCGCTTGCAATTCGGCCATTTCGGCGATGTCAGAGGAGTGGGCGAGGGCGTGTTCGAACTACGGGTTGACCATGGGCCCGGATATCGTATATACGGAATCCGGCAGGGGGATCGCGTGATCCTGCTCCTCTGCGGCGGCGACAAAGGATCTCAGGCGCAGGATGTCGCGCGGGCGAAAAGGATGGCAGCTAGTATACGGCGCGAAGGAGGATTCGATGCGTAATCCCTTTAGAAGGCCGATCGAGATTAGCGAATTTCATGTGGAGGACTACCTCGACACGGACGAAACGATAGCGGCCTACCTCACTGCCGCGCTCGAGGAGAACGACCCGGAGTTCTTCCAGGTGGCGCTCAAAGATGTAGCGAAAGCTCGCGGGGGGATGGCGCAGGTGGCAGAGGCGGCGGGGGTCGGACGCGAGAGCCTGTACAAGTCGCTCTCGGCCGACGGCAACCCCCGCTTCGGCACCATCGTGGACGTGCTGGCCGCGCTCGGCTTCAAGCTGGAGGTCGTCCCCAGCCCGTAGCCGCGCAGCCCCTACGCCTGCGGCTTCTCCGGGGCCTTCTGATCCACGAAGTAGATCTGGTACCACATGAGGAACATGTAGACGATCCAGATCTTGCGGGAGCGGTCGGCGCCGGCTTTGTGCTCGTCGAGCAGGCGCACGAGCTCGCCGGTGTCGAAGAACCGCTCCGCGACCTCTCCCGTGAACCAGCGCTTGATCTCGTCGTAGTAGCGGTCCTGCCGCAGCCAGTTCACCACGGGCACGGGGAAGCCGAGCTTCTCCTTCTGCGCCCAGTCCTTCGGGATGGCGCGCTCGGCGGCCTCGCGCAGCGTGAGCTTCGTCTGCTCGCCATCGGCCTTGAGGCGCGTGGGGATGGTGGCCGACACCTCGAATACGCGCTTGTCCAAGAACGGCACGCGGCTCTCGAGCGAGTGCGCCATCGACATCTTGTCGGTCTTCAAGAGGATGTCGCCCACGAGCCAGAAGAACAGGTCGACGTACTGCATGCGCGTGGTGTCGTCGAGGCCCGCGACCTCGGCGTACGCCGGTGCGATGAGCTCCTGGGGCAGGGCAGGCCGCGCCGTGCCCGCCGCGCGCTTGCCGGCCCGCAGGCGCTCGCGCTCCTCGGGGCTGAACGCCACGCCGTTCGCGTTGGTGTAGTACCAGTCCTCGGGCCGCTCGCTTGCGCGCTCGAGGTAGTTCGCGCCGCGCACCCCGAGCGCCCGGGCCGCCTTCGACGCGCCGCGCAGCAGGCCCTTCGGCACCCATGACAGCTTGGCGTTCGCGAACGGCGTCTGGTAGATGCGGTAGCCGCCGAAGAACTCGTCGGCGCCCTCGCCGGAGAGCACGGCTTTCACCTGCTTTGCCGCAATCTGGTCGACGAAGTAGAGCGCCACGGCGCTGGGGTCGGCCGAGGGCTCGTCCATGTGCCACTGCACACGGGGCAGGCTCGCCCAGTACTCCTCCTCGCCGATGTGCTTGGAGCTGTTCGCGATGTGCAGCTCGTCGGCCAGCTCGCGCGCCCAGGTTATCTCGTCGCGCTCGCCCTCGTATTCGGCGAAGCCCACGGTGAACGTCTTGATGGCGGGGTTCTCCTTGGCCAGGCACGCGGCCATATAGCTGGAGTCGATGCCGCTCGACAGAAACGAGCCCACCTCCACGTCGGCCACGTTGTGGTAGCGCACGCTCTCGCGCATGGCGGCGTCGATGGCTTCCACGGTGTCCTCGCGGCTGCGGGCCTCGTCGAAGGCGTACTCCGGCCGCCAGTAGCGGCGCGTCTCGGTCGAGCCGTCGGCGCGCACGGTCATGCAGTGCGCGGGCGGCAGCTTGAAGATTCCCTTGAAGAACGTCTCATCGAGCGCCGAGAACTGGAAGCACAGGTACTGCTCGAGCGCCTCCTCGTTGAGCGCGCGCTCGTAGGCAGGGTGCTCGAGGATGCATTTGATCTCGGACGCGAAGATGAACTGCGGGCCGGCGTCGCCGCCCTGCACCGTGTAGTAGAACGGCTTGATGCCGAAGAAGTCGCGCGCGCAGAAGAGCTCGCGGGCCGCGCGGTTCCAGATGGCGAACGCGAACATGCCGCGCAAGCGGTCGAGCACGCCTTCGCCCCAGGCCAGATAGCCCGTGAGCAGCACCTCGGTGTCGGAATTCGTCTCGAACGCCCACCCTTGCGCCTCGAGCTCTGCGCGCAGGTCGCGGTAGTTGTAGATTTCGCCGTTGAACACGATGGCGAAGTCGCCCTTGGCGGCCGCGGCCTCGGGCCCCGCGATGGGGGAGCCGTCGTCCGCGAGCGCAGGCGAGGTGATGGCGGAGGCGTGCTCGCCGGTGGCGCGCACCATGGGCTGGTTGCCGCCCGCCAGGTCGATGAGCGAGAGCCTCCGGTGCCCGAGCGCGACGCCGCTGTCAAGGTAGCGCCCCTCGCCGTCGGGCCCGCGGTGCGCCATCACGTCGCACATGGCCTTCAGGACGGGCAGGTCGGCCTCGGTGGCCCCGGTGAATCCGCAAATGCCGCACATGGGCAGTTCTCCTTCTCGCGTGGTCTGCCGACCATGATAGAGGAAACCCCGCCGCCGCCCAAGCGCCTCAACCAAGACCGCAGATTTCGAAGGGGCCTCGGGCCAGGCGCCGTCGGCCTCTTCCTTAAAAGATGTGTAAAAAGGTCAAAGTCGAACCGATGTCGGCTTGCGAAGCGGATGCGCTGGTGGTACGGTGGATGCCCTTTCAGGCCGTCACGCCTTTCTCCTCATAGATAGGAGTGATAGCCATGCCCGATTACCTTGCCAAAGCGTCATGCCGCGGCCGTCGGCCCCAGAACCTGGCCTCCCGACGCCTCTTCCCGCGCCCCGATCTCATCGCGCGCCTCCTGAGGGAGCGCCACGTGGCGCGCTTCGTCGTCGCGCCCGGCGGCTACGGAAAGACGGCGCTCGCGCTCATGTACGCCGACACGGTGTTCCACTTCGAGCACGTGTTCTGGCTCGACGGCAAGAGCCCCTGCTTCCTGCGCGACCTCGATCGCGGCATCGTGGGAAGCACCCTTCTGGAGAGCGATCCGATGCCGTTCCTCGCCGTGCTCGAGGACGTGCCGCCGCTCGATCCCGAGCGGCTCGAGCGCCTGTCCGCCGACATGGACCTCATGCTCGACCGGGGGTGCGAGGTGCTCGTCACCTGCGTGCCCACCTGCGACGCGTTCGCCCGCCATCGCGACCGCGTCAAGCTCTCGGCGGCCGACCTGCTGCTGGCCGACGACGAGATCGACGCGCCGCGCACGGAGGCCGAGCGCGCCTCCGCCCCGGCCAGCGCCATCGCGCGTTCCGAGCGCGCGGCGGGCCTCGTGTGGAGGGAGCAGGGCGGTGCGGGGTTCCTCGAAGGGGCTCTGCGCGAGGAGCTGCCGAGCGACCTTCTGCTCCCGATGCTCGCCATGCTCGTGCTCGGGGAGGGCTCCTTCGCCGACATCGCCGTCTTCGGCCCCTTCGAGGCCGACCAGGCCGAGTTCTTCGCTGGGCAGTACCCCCATCTCGGCGTGGACGTGCTGAGCGGGCGCTTCAGCACGGCGCGCTTCGAGGTGGAGGAGATCGCCCGCGCGTTCTCGCCGAAGCTCGACCTTCTGGCCAGGCGCTCGCCGTTTCCCGGCCGCGACGCGCTCGTGACGCGGATGGCCGATGCCCTCATGGCCCGCGGACGCCCCGAGCGGGCGTGCGCGACGGCGTGCGGGCTCGGCTCGCGCGCGGCGTGCGCCGCCTGGCTCGCCGATCGCGGCACGGAGCTGCTCGAGGCGGCCTGCGTCATGCCCGCGTGCGAGGCCTACCGCGCCCTGGGCGGCGAGACGGCCGGGCGGGGCCCGCGTCTCGACGTGGACGAGGCATGCCGGAGGGCCGCCTTGGGGGACGGCCCCTCGGCCTGCTCGGCCGCGCGGCGCGTGGCGGGCAACCCGTCGGCGGCCAAGGAGGAGCGGGCCGTGGCCGCGCTCGTGCTGGCCTCCTGCGCCGAGGGCCGTGAGCGGCGGCGTGCGTGCGACGTCGTCGCCTCCCTCGCTCGGAGCGCCGGCGGGCCCGCGCGCGGCGAGGCGGAGGAGTGGATGCCGCCCGCCGTGGTTCGCACGGCGCTCGACTCCTCCTGCGAGAAGGGCGCCGAGACGTGGCTGGCCTGGTACGAAGGTGGCGCGAGGGGCCCGGCCGTCGCGCAGGCCGCCGCCTGGGTGCTCGATCGCGCGGCGGAGGATCCCCGGTTTTCCGGCCGCGGGTTCGCGGGCGAGGAGGCGGTGGAGCGCGTCGCGTCCATCGTGCGCTCGCGCGTCTCGCGTGCCGCAAGCATCCGCATGGGCCTGCTCGACGCCGTGGCGGGAACCGCGCTCGAGCACGCATGCGAGAGCGGCGCCGTATCGTCGCCGACGCTTGACACCCGCGCGGCGCACGCGGTCCACGGCATGGAGATGGCGCTGTTCAAACAGCGCGTGGCTCTCGCGCGCCTGGACCGGCAGCGCTCCGAGATCCGCCGCTCCTTCGCAGCGACGCACCCGGACGCCCGATGGGGCGATTCGGCCGACGCCGGTCTGCCCGCCGTCTCCGCATCGGAGCCGCTGCTCACCGTCAACCTGTTCGGCGGGCTGGACGTGCGCATCGGCGACGAGCCGGTGGACGCGGTCAAGTTCAGGCGGCAGAAGGTGAAGACGCTGCTCGCGCTGCTCGTGCTCAACCGCGGCAAGGAGTTCTCGCGCGACAAGCTGGTGAGCATCCTGTGGCCCGACAGCGAGCTTGCGGCGGCTCGGAAGAACTTCTATAGCATCTGGTCGATGCTGCGTCGCGCGCTCACCGCGCCCGACGGCTCCTGCCCCTATCTCATCCGCCAGCAGAACGGGCTTCGGCTCGATGCGCGCCTGCTGTCCACCGACGTGACGCAGCTCGAGGGGGTGTGCCGCACGCTTCTGTTCGAGCAGCCGGGCTATGGCGGATGGGCGCAGCTGTTCGCCCAGGTGAACGAGAAGTTCTCGGAGGACCTCCTGCCGAGCGAGGACGACAACGGCGCCATCGCGGCGATGCGCGCGGACTACCGCAACCGCCTCGTCGACGCCCTCGTCGGCGCCTCGACGCGCCTCGTGGCGGCCGGCGAGGCGCAGGAGGGGCTCTGGTTCGCGCGCGCCGCCCTTCAGCGCGACCGCATGCGCGAGGACGCCTACACCACCCTCATGCGCGCCCAGATCGCAGCCGGGCAGCGCACCGCCGCGCTCGACACGTACTTCTCGTGCCGGCGCTTCCTCGCCGACGAGCTCGGCATAGACCCCTCGCTCGAGACGATGGAGCTCTACCGCAGCATCATCGAGACGGAGGCGGTGCTGGAGGACTACTAGGACGTGCGCCTTCAAGGTGATCGATATAAACGTTGCGAAAAGGATATAATATGAGTATATATTTTATACCAAATGGTGATATACTGCACTTTGAATACGATCCGGCGAAGAGCGCGCGGAACCGCGCCAAGCACGGCATCGACTTCGAGGACGCGAAGGAGCTGTGGGCTGACGAGAACCTCGTCGAGCTCTCCTCTCCGTATAGCCTTGAGCCGCGATTCCTGGTGCTCGGGATCATGGGCGGAAAGCATTGGACGGCTATCGTGACGTATCGAGGGCAAACGGCGAGGATCATCTCGGTTCGCCGCTCCCGCGAAAAGGAGGTTGCGTATTATGACGAAGCAAATCAGCGCTGAAGAGCTCGATCGCGTGTTCGATGAGGGCGAGGAAGACGTTCTCCAGTACTTCGACACGGACAACCCGAAGCAGCCGAACCTCGGCTCGAAGCGCGTGAACGTGGACTTCCCGCTGTGGATGGTGAACGCGCTCGACCGCGAGGCGCGGCGCATCGGCGTGGGCCGGCAGGCCGTCATCAAGACGTGGATCGCGGAGCGGCTCGACGCGGAGGCGCGCAGGAGCGCGTGAGCGCGCGGCGGGCGGGAGAGAGCCGACGGCCCCGCCCGTCTGCCCCCGGCGCCCGCCAGTGCGAAAAAGGTGTTGAGATTCCCGGCGGCTTCTCGCGCATGAGCAGGTTATGCTAGAGTGATCCCTGCTGTATTCAACCGCGCGAGGATGCCGCGCGCCCCGGAGCCATCCGGACGCGCGCTTCCCAGGACGCGAGCCACGAAGAAGGATGGCGCATACATGGCAGGATTCCTATCCAAGCTGCTGACGCTCGGCGAGGGCAAGCAGATGAAGGCCTACGAGGGCACCGTTCAGAGGATCAACGGCCTCGAGACCCAGATGCAGGACAAGACCGACGAGGAGCTGCGCGCCCTCACCGCGGCGTTCCGCGAGCGCGCAACGGGAGGGGAGGACCTGAAGGACCTCCTGCCCGAGGCGTTCGCCGCCGTGCGCGAGGCGAGCGTGCGCACGCTGGGGCTTCGCCACTTCGACGTGCAGCTCATCGGCGGCATGGCCTTAAACGACGGCCAGATCGCCGAGATGAAGACCGGCGAGGGCAAGACGCTCGTGTCCACGCTGGCCGGCTACCTGAACGCGCTCAACGGCACCAACGTGCACATCGTCACCGTGAACGACTACCTCGCCAAGCGCGACAGCGAGTGGATGGGCCGCATCTACCGCTTCCTCGGCATGGAGGTGGGCCTCATCCAGAACGGCATGCGCCCGGACAGGAAGATCCCCGCCTACGCCGCCGACGTCACCTACGGCACGAACAGCGAGTTCGGCTTCGACTACCTGCGCGACAACATGGTCACGCGCGCGGAAGCACGCGTGCAGCGCGGCCATCACTTCGCCATCGTCGACGAGGTGGACTCCATCCTCATCGACGAGGCCCGCACCCCGCTCATCATCTCGGGCGCGGGCACGCAGGCTGCCGAGACGTACAACCGCTTCGCGCGCGTCATGGTGGGCCTCACCCCCGAGATCGACTTCGACATGGACGAGGCCAAGAAGACCATCAACGCCACCGAGAGCGGCCTGGAGAAGATCGAGGCCATGCTCGGCATCGACGACATCTACGCCGACCCGTCGGGGCAGCTGGCCAACCACCTGCAGCAGGCGCTCAAGGCGCAGTTTTTGTTCCATCGCGACGTCGACTACGTGGTGGTGGACGGCGAGGTGAAGATCGTCGACGAGTTCACCGGCCGCATCATGGAGGGCCGCCGCTGGTCGGAGGGCCTGCACCAGGCCGTGGAGGCCAAGGAGCGCGTGCTCGTGCGCGAGGAGAACCAGACGCTCGCCACCATCACGCTGCAGAACTACTTCCGCCTCTACGAGAAGCTCTCCGGCATGACCGGCACCGCCATGACCGAGGACGCCGAGTTCCGCGAGATCTACAAGCTGCCGGTCGTGGCCATCCCGCCGAACCGCCCCGTCGCGCGAAAGGACGAGGACGACCTCATCTACCGCACGGTGGAGGCGAAGTTCAACGCCGTGGCCGACGACGTGGCCGAGCGCAACGCCGCCGGGCAGCCCTGCCTCATCGGCACCGTGTCCATCGAGAGCTCCGAGAAGCTCTCGCGCCTGCTCGATAAGCGCGGCATCCGCCATGAGACGCTGAACGCCAAGAACCACGAGCGCGAGGCGCACATCATCGCGCAGGCGGGCCGCGTGGGCGCCGTGACCATCGCCACGAACATGGCCGGCCGCGGCACCGACATCCTGCTCGGCGGCAACCCCGACGTCATGGCCGAGGACCTTTTGCGTGAGCGCGGCTTCGACCCGGAGCTCGAGGAGGGTGCCGAGGCGGAGGAGGGCAAGATGCCCGCGCCCTCCGCGGCCGACCGCGCCGACGCGCTCGCCGAGGCCAAGCGCACCTGCGCCGCCGAGCACGACCGGGTGATCGCCGCAGGCGGCCTCACGGTCATCGGCACCGAGCGCCACGAGTCGCGCCGTATCGACAACCAGCTGCGCGGCCGCGCCGGGCGCCAGGGCGACCCGGGCACCACGCAGTTCTACCTGTCGCTCGAAGACGACCTCATGCGCCTGTTCGGCGGCAACCGCATGGACGGCATCGCCCGCATGATGGAGAAGACCGACATGCCCGAGGACATGCCCATCCAGGCGGGCATGGTGTCGAAAGCCATCGAAGGCGCCCAGCGCCAGGTGGAGAGCATGCACTTCGCCGCGCGTAAGAACGTGCTCGAATACGACGACGTCATGAACCTGCAGCGCGCGGCCATCTACAGCGAGCGCAACGCCATCCTCGACGGCAAGGACATGGACGAGCGCATCCCCGAGATCATGGGCGACGCCGTGGCCGGCGTCGTGGCCGAGAACTGCCCGGCCAAGTCGCCGAGCGACGACTGGGATCTGAAGGCCGTCGACACGTGGGTGGCCACCATGTGCGGCCGCGACGACTTCGCGTCGGCCGAGGTCGACCACGAGGACGACCCGGCGCTGCTCGAGGAGGCCATCGTCGACTACCTCGGCCAGGTGTACGCCGAGAAGGCCGATCAGCTGGGCGCGGAGGTCATGCGCATGCTCGAGGGCCAGGTGATGCTGCGCATCATCGACACGCGCTGGATGGCGCACCTCCAGGAGATGGACTACCTCAAGGCCGGCATCGGCCTGCGCGCCTTCGGGCAGCGCGACCCGCTGGTGGAGTACAAGAACGAGGCGTACAACGCCTTCCAGGGGCTCACGGCCGGCATGTACGAGGACTACCTGCGCACGCTCCTGCGCCTGCAGGTGGCCGTGAAGCAGGAGCAGCCGGCGCTCGAGGAGGAGCGGAGCCCGCTCGACGGCAAGGTGAGCTACTCGTCGCCCGAGCAGGCGCTCGAGCAGACGGGCGTCGGCGCGGCGCGCCGCCAGGCCCCGGCTGCGGCGCAGGGCGTGCCGGCCGCGCCCCCCAAGCCCGCCGCCGCCAAGCCGCAGACCTATGTGAAGGACAAGGACGACCCCTTCGCCAACGTGGGGCGCAACGACCCCTGCCCCTGCGGCAGCGGCCTCAAGTACAAGAAGTGCCACGGACGGGACCAGTAAGACGATGGCCGAGAGAACCGAGAAGGACCTGGAGGAGGCCGCGGGCCGCGTCGAGGCGGCGTGCGGCTACCTGCATATCGACGACGTGCGCGCCGAGCTCGAGAAGCTCGACGCCGAGAGCGCCGCGCCCGGCTTCTGGGACGACGCCGCGCACGCGCAGGGCGTGTCGAAGCGCGCGAGCGTGCTGCGCGACACCGTGGGGGAATACGAGCAGGCGGCCGCGCTCCTCGACGACGCGCGCGCCGCGTTCGACCTCGCCTCCGAGGACGAGGCCTTCGCCGAGGAGGCCGACGACGCGCTCGGCCGCCTCGACGCGCTGCTCGACGCGCTCGAGATCAGCTCGTGGTTCAGCGAGCGCTTCGACTCGGGCGACGCCATCCTCACGGTGAACCCCGGCTCGGGCGGCCTGGAGGCCCAGGACTGGACCGACATGCTCTACCGCATGTACACGCGCTACGCCGAGAAGCGCGGCTGGAAGGTCACGATCCTCGACGTGGTGCCGGGCGACGGCATCGGGCTCGACAAGGCCACCATCCAGGTGGAGGGCCGCAACGCCTTCGGCATGCTGAAGAGCGAGAACGGCGTGCACCGCCTCGTGCGCATCAGCCCCACCGACGACAAGAAGCGCCGCCACACCACGTTCGCCGGCGTGGAGGTGCTGCCCGTTCTGCCCGACGACATCGAGGTGGACCTCAACCCCGCCGACGTGCGCGTGGACGTGTACCGCTCGAGCGGCCCGGGAGGCCAGTGCGTGAACACCACCGACTCGGCCGTGCGCCTCACCCATATGCCCACCGGCATCGTGGTGACGTGCCAGAACGAGAAGTCGCAGCTGCAGAATAAGGAGGCGGCGTTCCGCGTGCTCAAGGCCAAGCTCTACGAGCTGGAGGAGCAGAAGCGCGCCGAGGAGCTCGCGCAGCTGAGGGGCGAGCGCATGGACTCCACGTTCGGCAGCCAGATCCGCAACTACGTGCTCTACCCCTACCAGATGGTGAAGGACGTGCGCAGCGGCATCGAGACGGGCAACGTGGAGGCTGTGCTCGACGGCGATCTGGACGAGTTCGTGATAGGCTATCACCGGTGGCGGGTTTCGCAATAGATGTCCCAAACGGGGACAGTCCCCATTTGGGACACTCGAGGAAAGGACTGAGGCATGACCGAGCTTGAACGGCGGGCGAACGAGGTGCGCGCTGACATCGTGCGCATGATCGCGGAGGCGGGCAGCGGGCACCCGGGCGGGTCGCTCTCCTGCGCGGACATCCTCTGCGCGCTCTACTTCGGCGGCGTGCTCGAGCACGACCCGGAGAACCCCGGCTGGGAGGAGCGCGACCGCTTCATCCTGGCGAAGGGCCATGCGGCGCCGGCGCTCTACGCGGCGCTCGCGCAGGCGGGCTACTTCCCGCGCGAGGAGCTTCTGACCCTGCGCAAGCTGGGAAGCCGGCTGCAGGGCCACCCGGACTCCAACCAGCTGCCCGGCGTGGAGGTGTCCACCGGCTCGCTCGGGCAGGGGCTCTCCGTGGCGGCGGGCGCGGCGGCCGGCCTCAAGCTCGACGGCAAGCCGCAGACGGTGTTCGCGCTCCTCGGCGACGGGGAGTGCCAGGAGGGCCAGGTGTGGGAGGCGGCCATGTTCGCCGCGCACCAGGGCCTCGACAACCTGGTGGCCGTCGTGGACCGCAACTGCCTGCAGATCGACGGCGACACCGCCGACGTGTGCGACCCGGGCGACCTGGCCGCCAAGTTCGAGGCGTTCGGCTGGGACGCGCGCGAGGTGGACGGCCACGACATCCCGGCGCTCGTGGAGGCGCTCGCGGCGGCCAAGGCCGATCGCGGGGCTCAGCCGCACGCGCTCATCGCGCGCACGGTGAAGGGCAAGGGCGTGTCGTTCATGGAGAACCAGGCGGGTTGGCACGGCAAGGCGCCGAACGCCGATCAGGCCGAGACGGCGCTGGCCGAGCTGGCGGCGCTCGCGGGAGAGGAGGCCGGCCGTGATTAAGCTGGCAGACGAGAAAGAGTCCCAGGTCAAGCGCGCCACGCGCGCCGCGTACGGCGCGACGCTCGCAAAGCTCGCCGCCGAGGGCGCGCCCGTCGTGGCGGTGGACGCCGACCTCACGGGCTCCACCACCACGAAGAAGCTCGCCGATGCGGGGTATCCCGAGCGCCTGTTCAACTGCGGCATCGCCGAGCAGAACATGGTGGACGTGGCCGCGGGCCTCGCCATCACGGGGCACGTGGCCTTCACGGGCTCGTTCGCCGTGTTCGGCACCGGGCGCGCCTACGACCAGATCCGCAACACGGTGTGCTACTCCAACCTCGACGTGAAGATCGCCCCCACGCACGCGGGCATCTCGGTGGGCCCCGACGGCGGCAGCCACCAGATGCTCGAGGACGTCTCGCTCATGCGGGGCCTGCCCAACATGCGCGTGCTCGTGCCGGCCGACTACGCAGCCGCCGCAGCCGCCATCCGCCTGGCCGCGGAAACGCCCGGCCCGGTGTACGTGCGCATGGGCCGCGCGAGCGTGCCGGCCGTGTACGCCGACGGGGTGGAGCTGGAGATGGGCCGCGCCTACGTGCTGCGCGAGGGCGCGGACGCCACCATCGTCGCGTGCGGCGTGGAGGTGGAGCAGGCGCTCAAGGCTGCCGACGCGCTCGCCGCGGAGGGCATCGAGGCCGAGGTGATCGACGCCTTCAGCGTGAAGCCGCTCGACGAGGAGACGATCCTCGCCTCGACGCGCAAGACCGGGCGCGTCGTCGTCGCCGAGGAGCACAGCGTGATGGGAGGCCTCGGGTCGGCCGTGGCCGAGGCGCTCGCGCGCGAGCTTCCGACGCCCGCCGAGTTCGTGGGCATGCGCGACGCGTTCGGCAAATCGGGCGAGTTCGAGGAGCTGCTCGACTACTTCAACCTGGGGTCGGGGGCGATTGTCGAAGCTGTGAAGAGGGTTATGGCCCGATAACGCTTCTGCTAGAATTCATCCCGTCTCAGTACATCACTATTTGAACGGAGCACTCTGTGACGAACGACATCAGCCAAGGGGCTCCTGCGCGCCCGGCGCGCCGCGGCGGGGCCCATGCGGCGCCGGTGCGGCAGACGACGTCGCAGCTGTCAGCGTCGCTGCCGGTGCTGGAAGTCGACGACATCCCCCAGCAGACGGGCACCCCGGTCATCACGTTCGACCATGTGACGAAGGTGTACCCGGCCCAGCCCAACAAGCCGGCGCTCAGCGACATATCCCTGCAGATCTACGCGGGCGAGTTCATCTTCCTCGTGGGCCATTCCGGCTCTGGCAAGTCCACGTTCATCCGCATGCTCATCCGCGAGGTGAAGCCCTCGCAGGGGCACATCTACGTGGCCGACGAGGACCTCACCACCATGCGCAACTGGCGCGTGCCGTATCTGCGGCGCAACATCGGCTGCGTGTTCCAGGACTTCAAGCTGCTGCCGAACAAGACCGTGTTCGAGAACGTCGCGTTCGCGCTCGAGGTCATCGGCAAGTCCCGCCACGTCATCAAGACGCAGGTACCCGAGGTGCTGCGTCTGGTGGGCCTGCAGGACAAGCTCAACAAGCGCCCCGACCAGCTCTCCGGCGGCGAGCAGCAGCGCGTGTCCATCGCGCGCGCCATCGTGAACCGCCCGCCGCTGCTCATCTGCGACGAGCCCACCGGCAACCTCGACCCGCAGACCTCGCGGGGCATCATGGATCTGCTCGAGCGCATCAACCGCACGGGCACCACGGTGCTGGTGGCCACGCACGACCGCGAGATGGTGGACAACATGCGCCGGCGCGTCATCGCGCTCGACCGAGGGCACCTGACCCGCGACCAGGACCGGGGGGTGTACGGCTTCGATGTCTAGTTTCTTCTACTTCATACGGGAGTCCTTGAAGGGCTTCACGCGCAACCTTTCCACCGCGCTCGGCTCCATCGTCACCATCTTCCTGTCGCTGCTCATCATCGGCGTGTTCTTCGTCGGCGGCTTCGTCGTGGAGAAGGTGGTGTCCTCGGTGGAGAACGAGGTGGCCATCACGGCCTACGTGGCCGACGACGCCTCCGAGGCCGACATCCAGACGGTGCAGAGCGCCATCAAGGGGCTCGAGGGCGTGGCCTCCGTGGGCTTCACGACGAAGGACCAGGCCATCGAGAAGTTCAAGGAGACGAACGCCTCGGACATCCTCGACACGCTCGACGGCGTGAACCCGCTGCCGGCCTCCATCGAGGTGGAGCTGTCCGACCCGCAGCTGGTGGAGCAGGTGGCCGACTCCATCCGCTCCGACGCCACGTTCCAGCGGATCCACGGCTACGACACGGTGGACGAGTCGCTCAAGTACGGCCAGCAGTCGGTCGACCGCCTGTTCACGCTCACCTCCTACGTGCGCTACATCGGCATCGCGCTCGTGGCCCTGCTCGTGTTCGTCGCCATGGTGTTCATCAACAACACCATCCGCCTGGCCATCCTGGCGCGCCGCAAGGAGATCGCCATCATGCGCCT
Organism: Arabiibacter massiliensis; assembly: GCF_902386925.1. NCBI lineage: Bacteria > Bacillati > Actinomycetota > Coriobacteriia > Eggerthellales > Eggerthellaceae > Arabiibacter > Arabiibacter massiliensis. The sequence goes on from NZ_LR698996.1 coordinate 96,544, forward strand.
CGTGGGCGCGTCGAACGGCTTCATCCGCGGGCCCTTCCTCATGGAGGGCGCGATGCACGCCATCATCGGCTCGCTTCTTGCGGTGGGGGTGCTCGAGCTTCTGCGCAACCTCGCGCTGCCGAGGCTCCAGGGCGCGCTCATGTTCCTGCCGCTCGACCTCAGCGCGACCGCGTTTCTGTTCATCTACGCGGTGCTGGTGGGCGCGGGCCTGGTCATCGGCCTTCTGGGCTCGGCTCTGGCCATGCGCCGCTACCTGAAGGTCTAGCTTCGGCGGTCAGGGCTGATGGCGAAGCATACCGACAGCTCCACCCTCGCGGCGTCCGAGCGCAGGGCGCGGGCCCGCAACGTGCGCCTGATCAGGACGCTCGCCACGGTCATCGTGGTGGGCGTCGCGTTCGCGGCCGGCTTCTTCGTGCGCGGGGAGGCGCCCCTGCTCGAGTCGCTCGGGTTCTCCTCGCTCGTGGTGGACGTCGACCGCAACCCCGGCTCCACCACCTCGGGCGACACCTACGACTCCCTCGGCGCGCGCGTCGAGGAGGTGGAGGGCGTCATCGAGCAGGAGAGCCTGGACTCCTACGACCTGTCCATGGCCACGACCAACGTGCTCGAGGCGCTGACCGACACGACCGAGGACCCCTACCTGCGCTATTACGACGCCGCGCGCTACGCCGCGCTCGTGCAGGACAGCTCCGGAAGCTACGCCGGGGTGGGGGTGCTGTTCTCCGAGTACAAGGGGCGCGCCTATGCCGTCGACGTGTTCGAGGGGTCGTCGGCCCAGGCGGCCGGCGTGCTCGAGGGCGATTTCGTCGTCGCCATCGACGGCGATCGCGGGCACGACTGGACCACCACCGAGGTGGCGGCGGCGCTTCGGCGCGACGAGGGCGAGAGCGTGGTCGTCACGTGGCGGCGCGCCGCGTCGCTCGACGACGAGGCCGGCGAGGAGTACACCACGACGCTTGCCGTCTCCAACTCCACGGTGAAGAACGTGGAGCATTCGCTCGAGGGGTCGGTGGGCTACATAGGCCTCAAGCAGATCACGCAGAACGCCGCCGACCTCGTGAAGGCGGCCGTGACCGACCTCGAGGCGCAGGGCGCGACCTCGTTCGTGCTCGACATCCGTGACAACCCCGGCGGCTACCTGACGCAGGCCGTCGACGTGGCCAGCCTCTTCGTGAAGAGCGGCACCCTCGTGAAGATCCAGACGCGCGAGGTGGACGAGTCCACGAAGACGGCCACCGACAACTTCGTCACGGACAAGCCGCTCGTCGTGCTGGTGAACGGCAACACCGCCGCCTCGGCCGAGGTGCTCGCCGTGGCGCTGCGCGACAACCAGCGCGCCACGCTCGTGGGCACGACCACGCTCGGCAAGGGGTCGGTGCAGGTGACGCGCGATCTGAGCTTCGGCGGCGCGCTGCGCTACACGGCCGCGTACTACAAAAGCCCGCTCGGCCACGACATCGACGGCGTGGGCGTGACGCCGGACGTGGCGGTGGGGCTCGCCGAGGGCGAGGACAACCAGAGGACGCTCGCGATCGAAACGGCCCAGTCCCTCGTGAAGGGGTAGGGCATGGCGCGCGCACGGTCCCACACGCGCCGCCGTCCGCGGGCGAACCCGCGCGGCGTGCTCTCGGCCCATGCGGGCGGCTTCGGCTTCGTGCGGACGGCCGAAGGCGAGTTCTACGTTCCCGAATCCAAGATGGCGGGCGCCTTCGACGGCGACCTCGTGGAGGTGGCGCCCCTGCCCGCGCAGGGCGGGCGCGGCGGCAGGGACGCGCATGAGCGCCCGGCGGCGCGCGTGCTGCGGGTGGTCGACCGCGCGCACGACTCGCTCGTGGGCCGCTACGAGGTGGCCGAGCCCTTCGGCGTGGTGGTGCCCGAGGACGCGCGCATCCCCTACGACGTCTTCACCATGCGCGCCGAGCGGCCCGACATCGAGGACGGCTCGCTCGTGCGCGTGCGCATCACGGCGTTCCCCACGCGCCACACCGCCGCGACCGGCGTGGTGGAGGAGGTGCTCGGGCGCGCGGACGACGAGCGCGCGTTCGTGGAGACGGTGATCGCGCGGCACAAGCTGGAGACGCGGTTCTCGGAGGGCGCGCTCGAGGAGGCGCGCGCCGCCGTGCTCGACGAGGACGGGGCCCTGGCCTCGGGATATCGCGACCTGCGCGACCGCTTCGCGTTCACCGTCGATCCGGCCGACGCGCGCGACTTCGACGACGCGGTGAGCCTCGAGCCGGCCGAGGGGCTGCCGGGCGCGCCGGCCGGGGCGGCGTGGCGGCTCGGCGTGCACATCGCCGACGTCTCGCACTACGTGGGATGGGGCGGCTCGCTCGACCTCGACGCGCGGCGGCGCGCCACGAGCGTGTATTTGGTCGACCGCGTGATCCCGATGCTGCCCGAGGAGCTCTCGGGCGATCTGTGCTCGCTCAAGCCCGGCGAGGCGCGCCGCACGATGACGGCCGACCTGTTCCTCGACGACGGGGCGCGGCTCGTGGGCTACGAGCTCTATCCCGCGCTCATCCGCTCGAAGGCGCGCCTGTCCTACGACGAGGCGCAGAAGCTGCTCGACGACGCGGCGGACGACGACGGGCTCTCGCGGCGCCTGGCCGTGCTGTCGCGCCTGGCGAAGCGGCGGGCGGTTCTGCGCGAGCGGGCCGGCGGGCTCGACTTCGCCACGGTGGAGGCGCGCGTGCGGCTCGACGCCGAGGGCCGCCCCGAGGCGATCGACCTGCGGCGCAAGACCGAGGCCACCTCGCTCATCGAGGAGGCGATGATCCTCGCCAACGAGACGGTGGCGGCCCATCTGCGCGACGCGCGGTTCCCGAGCCTGTTCCGCGTGCACGAGCGGCCCGCGGCCGACGGCCTGGCCGCGCTCGTGCCCGTGTTCCAGGAGTTCCCCTGGTTCGCCGACGTGGACGTCGATGCGTTCGTCGAGGGGGACCCGCACATGGCGCAGCGGGTGCTCGCGGCGAGCGCGGGCCGGCCCGAGGCCGAGCTGGTCTCGTCGCTTCTGCTGCGTTCGATGAAGCGCGCCGTCTACCGCCCCTCCTGCGAGCCCCACTACGGGCTGGCGAGCGCGGCGTACACGCATTTCACGTCTCCCATCAGGCGCTATCCCGACCTCGTGGTGCATCGCATGCTCAAGGCCCAGCTGTTCGGCCGCCCGGAGAGGTTCGATCAGGAGGCATCTTCCCTGCCGTGGATCGCCGAGCACTCCTCGGACATGGAGCGCGTGGCCGAGAAGGCAGCGCGGGAGTCGCAGGAGCTCAAGATCGTCGAGTACCTCGAGGGGTTCGTGGGGCAGACGTTCTCGGCCGTCGTGTCGGGAGTGGCCGCCCACGGCCTGTTCGTGCGCCTCGACAACACGGCCGAGGGGCTCGTGCCCATGCGGCATCTGGGCGGCGAGTTCTTCGCGCTCGACCCGGTGCTGCACCGGCTGGTCGGGCAGGACACGGGCGCGTCGTTTCGCCTGGGGCAGCGCCTCGCCGTCGTGCTCGAGGCGGCCGATCCGCGTGCAGGCAGGCTCGACTTCCGCCTGGCGCGCAACGTTTGAGCCGCGTGCGAAATACTTTGATTATCTAACTAATTGCGGTATGATGCAGGGGACGTGAAACGACGAGCGAGAGGGGGAGGCGAATGGCCGACGCGGCGCGCAAACGGCGCGAGGAGATCGATGATCTGCTGTCCGGCACGTTCAACTCGATCCTGCGCATCGAGGAGCAGTCGCTCGACAACCGCCTGACGCACGGGCTCACCATCACCGAGGTGCACACCATCGTGGCCGTCGGGCTGCACGAGGAGAACCCCATGAACGTGGTGGCCGCGCGCCTCGGCGTGACGCTGGCCACGCTGACCACGGCGGTGAACAAGCTGGTGAGGAAGGGCTTCGTGGAGCGCACGCGCGCCGAGGACGACCGGCGCAAGGTGCTCGTGTCGCTCACCAAGAAGGGCCGCCAGGTGCTGCGCGCGCACAACCTGTTCCATCACCAGATGATCGAGGAGGCGCTCGCCGACCTCACCGAGGAGGAGGAGCGCGTGTTCGCCGAGGCGCTGGGGAAGGTGAAGGGGTTCTTCGACGCGCAGGCGTAGCCCCTGTTCAAACCCGGATGTTTCACGTGAAACATCTGTTTGCGCGTACGGATGTTTCACGTGAAACATCAGGGGCGCGGGACGGGCGGCGCGCAGAAATCGTGAAGGGTGCGGCGGGGGCCTTGCCGAGCGTCGGGCGGCCCCGTATCATTACCGATGCGGAAATACTTTGATTATCAAACTAATTTGGACGTGAAAGGACGCGCTATGGCTACCATCGATATCGTGAGGGACGTGCTTGTGGAGAACCTCGACCTTGAGGCCGAGAAGGTCACCGAGGACGCCACGCTGGAGTCGCTCGGCATCGACTCGCTCGACATGGTCGAGCTCATCTGCGACCTCGAGGAGAAGTGCGACGTGGAGTTCGGCGAGCCCGAGGGTATCGACACGGTGGGAAATCTGGTCGCCCACATCGACTCCCTGAAATAGCGCACGGCGAACGGGTCCCGCAGGGGGCCCGCGCTCCATCGGCACGAGGAAGAGAGGGTTCACGGCATGAAGACGCGGGTTACGGAGCTTTTGGGCATCGAGGCGCCCATCGTGCAGGGCGCGATGGCGCGCATCGCCGACGCGAGCCTGGCGGGCGCGGTGAGCGAGGCGGGCGGCCTGGGCATCATCGCGTGCGGCGGCGCGCCGCTTTCGTGGATCGAGGAGCAGGTGGCAAAAGCCCGCTCGATGACCGACAAGCCCCTGGGCGCGAACGTCATGCTCATGGACCCGAACGCCGCCGAGGTGGCCGCGCTTCTGGCGAGGCTCAAGGTGGACGTGATCACCACGGGCGCGGGCAGTCCGGCGAACTACCTGGGCATGTGGAAGGAAGCCGGCATCAAGGTGGTGCCCGTGGTGGCCTCGAGCGCGCTCGCCGTGCGCATGGAGCGTTTGGGGGCCGACGCCGTGGTGGCCGAGGGCACCGAGGCGGGCGGCCACATCGGCGAGCTCACCACGATGGCGCTCATCCCGGCCGTGCGCGACGCGGTGTCCATTCCCGTGATCGCCGCCGGCGGCATCGCCGACGGGCGCGGCATGGCCGCCGCCTTCGCGCTGGGCGCCGAGGGCGTGCAGGTGGGCACCCGCTTCCTCACGGTGGAGGAGTGCACCATCGCCGACGCGTACAAGGAGCGCGTGCTGGCCGCGAAGGACGCCGATACCATCGTCACGGGCCGCGGCAGCGGGCATCCGGTGCGCTGCCTGAAGAACAAGTTCGCCCGCACCGTGCGCAAGCTGGAGGGCGACGTGGCCGCGAACGGCGACGAGCTGGAGGCCATGTACGCGGGCTCGCTCAAGCGCGCCGTGGAGGGCGACGTGGACAACGGCACCATGATGGCGGGCCAGTCGGCGGCGCTCGTGCACGAGGGCGGCACGGCGGCCGACGCGATCGCTGCGATGGTGGCGGAGGCCGAGGCTCTGGGCGGCATGGATCTCGAGGCGCTGGCGGCGCGCAACGCGGCGCGCGGGGGCGCCCGATGATCGGGGCGGTTCCCGCAGGCGCGCCCGTCTTCCTGCTCTCCGGGCAAGGGGCGCAGAAGCCGGGGATGGGCGCCGACCTCTTGGACGTGCCCGAGGTGACCGCTGTGTTCGCCTGCGCGTCCGACGTGCTTGGCTACGACGTGGCCGACCTGGTGCTGAACGCCGCGCCGGAGAAGCTCGACGACACGCGGTTCGCGCAGCCGGCGCTGTGCGCGCTGTCGGTGGGCATCGCGCGGGCGCTCATGGCGCGCGGGGTGCAGCCGGCGGCGGTGCTCGGGTTCTCGCTCGGACAGGTGAGCGCGCTCGCCGTGAGCGGCATACTGTCCGACGAGGACACGTTTGCGTTCGTGAAGGCGCGTGCGGAGCTCATGGCCCAGGCGGCCGAGGCGCACCCCGGCGCCATGAGCGCGCTGCTGAAAGCCGACGAGGCCAGCGTGGAGGCGCTCTGCGAAGAGTGCGCGCAGGACGAGGTGCTGGTGCCGGCGAACTTCAACTGCCCGGGGCAGATCGTGGTCGCGGGCGCCCCGGCGGCCGTCGAGCGCGCTGAGGCGGCGTGGGCGGCGGCGGGGAAGCGCTCGTCGCGTCTGGCCACGTCAGGCGCGTTCCACAGCCCGCTCATGGCCGAGGCGGCCGAGGGCGTGGCCGCCTACCTGGCGGACGTCGAGTTCCGTGAGGCGCGCATCCCGCTCATCTGCAACGTCGACGCCGCGCCGCTCGCCGCCGCCGACGCGCGCGAGCACCTGGCGCGCCACCTCACCAGCCCCGTGCGCTTCCAGCAGAGCGTCGAGGCGCTTATCCGCGCCGGGGCCGACACGTTCGTGGAGGCGGGCTTCGGCGGGGTGCTCGCCAATCTGGTGAAGCGCATCGACAAGACCGCCGCGCGTGCCTGCGTGCAGGACCGCGCGAGCTTCGACGCGTTCCTCGCCGCGCGCGTCGACACGACCGATTCCGAATAGGAGCGAACCCCTATGACCGACCAAACCGAAACACCGCGCAGAAGCGCGGTCGTCACCGGCTCGAGCCGCGGCATCGGCCGCGCCGTGGCCGAGGAGCTCGCGCGCGCGGGCTTCGACGTGTGCGTGAACTGCTCGAGCGAGCGCGGCCTGGCCGGCGCGCAGGAACTCGCCGACAAGCTTGCGGCCGAGCACGGCGTGCGCGCCATCGCGGCAGCCGCCAACGTGGCCCGCGCGGACGAGGCCGAGGCGCTCATCGCGGCGGCGCAGGAGGCCTTCGGGCGCGTGGACGTGCTGGTGAACAACGCCGGCATCACGCGCGACGGCCTGATCGCGCGTATGAAGGAGGAGGACTTCGACGCGGTGATCGACGTCAACCTCAAAGGCACGTTCAACTGCTGCAAGGCGGCCGCGCAGCGTATGATGAAGCAGCGCTACGGGCGCATCGTGAACCTCTCGAGCGTCGTGGGCGTGGCCGGCAACGCGGGCCAGGCGAACTACGCGGCCTCGAAGGCGGGCGTCATCGGGCTCACGAAGTCGCTCGCCCGCGAGCTGGCCGCGCGCAACATCACGGCGAACGCCGTCGCGCCGGGCTTCATCGAAACCGATATGACCGACGCGCTCTCTGAGAAGCAGCGCGCGACCATCGTGGAGCGCATCGCGAGCAAGCGTTTGGGTGCGCCCGAGGACGTGGCGGCGCTCGTGCGCTTCCTGGCAAGCGAGGAGGCCGGCTACGTAACCGGGCAGGTCGTATGCATCGACGGAGGGATGTCGCTATGAGCGAGAACAGTACGGGTGCGGCGTCTGCGCGCCGTGCGGACGGCACGCACCGCGTGGTCATCACCGGCATGGGCGCGGTGTCGCCGGCCGGCGTGGGCGTGCAGGCGCTCTGGGACGCGGTCATGGGCCGCGTGTGCTGCATCGGGCCGGTCACGCGCTTCGACACGGCCGACTACGACGTGCATATCGCCGCCGAGGTGCGCGATTTCGATGCCACTGAGCACGGTATCTCGAAGAAGGAGGCGCGCCGCTTCGAGCGCTTCGTGCAGTACGCCATCGTGGCCTCCGACGAGGCCATGGCGCAGGCGGGGCTCGATAGGGAGGCCGAGGACGCCACGCGCATCGCGTGCGTGTTCGGCACGGGCATCGGTGGCATCGACGAGCTGCAGAGCGGCTTCTTCACCTTGGCCGAGAAGGGGCCCAAGCGCGTGAGTCCGCTGTTCATCCCCACGATGATCGGCAACATCGCGGCGGGCAACCTCTCCATCCGCTACGGCCTCAAGGGCGAGTGCCTGAACGTGGTTACCGCCTGCGCCACCGGCGCGCACTCCATCGGGGCGGCCGTGCGCGACATCCGCCACGGCTACATCGACGCGGCGCTAGCCGGCGGCTCGGAGGAGTCCGTCTCGCCCATCTGCCTGGCCGGGTTCGCGAACCTGGGGGCGCTCTCGAAGGCCGAGGATCCTTCCCAGGCGTCGCTGCCCTTCGACGTGCGCCGCGCCGGCTTCGTGGCGGGCGAAGGCGCGGGCGCGGTGGTGCTCGAGTCGCTGGAGCACGCGCAGGCGCGCGGCGCGAAGGTGCTCGCCGAGGTCACGGGCTTCGGATCGACCGGCGACGCCTACCACATGACGGCCCCGGAGCCGAGCGGCGAGGGCGTGGCGCGCGCGATGCGCCAGGCGCTTGAGGAAGGCGGCTTCACGCCGGCAGACCTGGGGCATCTGAACGCCCACGGAACCGGCACGCCTGCGAACGACGCCACCGAGTCTAAGGCGCTCTTGGCGCTCTGCGGCGAGGAGGCGGGGCGCGCCGTGCCGGTGACCTCGGTGAAGGGCACGACGGGCCACACGCTGGGAGCTGCGGGCGCCATCGAGGCGATAGTCACCGCGCTCTCGGTGATGAACGACTGCGTGCCGCCTACGGCCGGCTTCGCCGAGGCCGACCCGGAGTGCCCGGTGAGGGTGGTGACGGAGGCCAAGACGGACTACCCGCAGAAGGTGGCACTGTCGAACAGCCTTGGCTTCGGTGGACACAACGCCTCTTTGGCTATTTCGCCGTATCGGGGGTAGTTCTACCTGCGGGGCGGGCGGGGAGGCCGTGCAGCACTCCTCGCACACTTCGCGAAAGCTCGTCGTACTGCACGGCCTCCCCGCCCTCAAGCGGGGCAGACTCGCTGGTCGACGTAGGGCAAGGGCTCTGCCCTTGCCGCCGACCGAGGCCGCAGCGTCACCGAGGTGCGGGCAGTGCGTTTTTGAAGGAAAGAAGGAGTCAACATGGACATCGAATATCCTTGCGGGCGGGACGTCGTTCAGGCGGTGCTGCCGCATCGCGATCCGTTCTTGTGGGTCAGCCGCGTCGTGGCGTGCGAGCCGGGGGTGCAGGTGACCGCGGAGCTCGACGTCGATCCGGCGCTGCCGCTGTTCGCGGGCCACTTCCCCGGGCATCCGGTGCTGCCGGGCGTCATCATCATGGAGGCGCTCGCGCAGGCGGCCTCGTTCTGCATTCTGGTGGAGCGCGGCGCGGAAGGCTCCATCGGCTTCCTTACCGGCATCGACGGCGCGAAGTTCCGCCGCCAGGTGGAGCCGGGCGAGACGCTCACGCTCAAGGGCCGCATCGTGAAGTCGTCGTCGCGGCTGTGCGTGGCCGAGGTGGAGGCGAGCGTGGACGGCCAGGTATGCGCCACCGCCACGCAGAAGTACGTGCTGGCGAGGGCCGAGGCGTAAGGGCTTGAAGGAGCATCCGATGAAGAGTGCCAAGCAGGACTACATCACCATCGCGTCCGACGGGACCGTGCTCGCGGCGGGTGCCGCGCGCGAGGCCGCGGAGGGGCCCGAGGCCGCCGACGTCGCCTACCGCCTCCCGCGCATGGCCGAGGAGGCCGCGTCGTCGATGCCGGTCGCCCCGAACGCGCTCGATGCGGCGGACATGTCCGAGTACACCGCGGTCCCCGCGTCGCTGGCATCGTCTGCTCCCAAGCCGGCGGATGACGGCGCTGCGGCGGGCCCTCGTCCCACAGCGCTCGTCATGGCCCGCCCGAAGACGGCGAAGCGCCTGCTCCAGGCCGTGTCCGATGCCGGGTTCGCTCCCTGCGCCGTCTACACGCAAGACCATCGCTTCGACGCGCACCTCAAGACCGCGCCCCTTGCGGTCTGCTTGGGCGAGAAGTATTCCGATGCGCTGTTCTGCAACGCGTTCGCCGTGCTCTCGGCGGCCGAGGAGTGCGGCGCGTCGACGGTGCTTTTGTGCGACGAGGCGCTTCCGCTGGCCGAGGTGGACAGCTTCCTCGCCCGCGCCGCCGCCCGCGGCATCCGCGTGTTCCGCCCGCTCAGCGCGGACGCGCCGCTGCTGGGATGGGTGCTCTGCACCACCGGCAAGCCGGCGTTCGACGGAGGCGCGTGGCGCACCTGCCCGCACTGCGGCCTCAAGTTCGACGAGGCGAGCCTGGCCGCCGGGCACTACGCATGCCCCTCGTGCGGCGGCTACCTGCGCATGTCTTCGGCCGAGCGCATCGACGACACGCTCGACGCGGACAGCTTCGTCGAGTGGAACCGCTCCGTGCCCGAGTCCGATCCGCTCGGCTTTCCCGGCTACGGCGAGAAGCTGGCGGCGCAGCGCGAGAAGACGGGCCTGGACGAGGCCGTGCGCACGGGCGAGGGCCGCATCGCCGGCCTGCGCCTGGCCATCGGCATCATGGAGTCGCAGTTCTTCATGGGCTCGATGGGCTCGGCGGTGGGCGAGAAGGTGGCCCGGCTCGTGGAGCGCGCCACCGACGAGGGCCTGCCGGTGGTCGTGTTCACCGCGTCGGGCGGCGCGCGCATGCAGGAGGGCCTCGTGTCGCTCATGCAGATGGCGAAGGTGTCGTGCGCGCTCGAGCGTCACGGGCGGGCGGGGCTGCCGTACTTCTCGGTGCTCACCGACCCCACCACCGGCGGCGTGACCGCATCCTTCGCCATGCAGGGCGACGTGATCCTGGCCGAGCCGCGCGCGCTCATCGGCTTCGCCGGGCAGCGCGTCATCAAGGACACCATCAAGCAGGAGCTGCCCGAGGGCTTCCAGACGGCCGAGTTCGCGCTTGAGCATGGGCTCATCGACGCCATCGTGGAGCGCGGCGACATGCGCGCGACGCTCGCGCACCTGCTGGCGCTGCACCTGGCCACCGCCACGTCGAACCGCGTGGAGCACGAGCCGGGCGACCGCGACATCCTCGTGAGCTACGAGGCCGTGTGCGAGAACCTGGCGCACGGCACCGACACGTACAACACGGTGACCTACGGCGATCTGTCGGTGGGCTCGCCCCTGTCCGACGCCGCGGGCTGGGCGCCCCAGCGCATCGGCGCGCGCCTCGCGCAGCTGGCCGGCAAGCTCGACCGCCGCAGCGCCACGATGCGCAAGCGCCTGGAGCGCGCCCTCAGCCAGGGCGGCTTCGATGCCGAGGCGGGCGTGTCGCTGGAGGACGCGTCGGCGCACGACGTGGCGGCGTCGTCGAACCGCGCCTGGGAGAGCGTGCAGCTGGCGCGCAACGTGCACCGGCCGACGGCGCTTTCCTACATCGACGCCATCGTGGACGGCTTCGTGGAGCTGCACGGCGACCGGGCTTTCGGCGACGACGCGGCCGTGGTATGCGGCCTCGGCTGGATCGGCGGCCGGGCCGTCACGGTGATCGCCCAGGAAAAGGGCGCGGACCTCAAGGAGCGCATCGCGCGCAACTTCGGCTGTCCTCAGCCCGAGGGCTACCGCAAGAGCCTGCGCCTCATGCGCCAGGCCGAGAAGTTCGGCCGCCCGGTGGTGTGCCTCGTGGACACGCAGGGCGCGTTCTGCGGCATGGAGGCCGAGGAGCGCGGGCAGGGCAACGCCATCGCCGACAACCTCGTCGGGCTCGCGGGCCTGCGCGTGCCGGTGGTGAGCGTGCTTCTGGGCGAGGGCGGCAGCGGCGGGGCGCTCGCGCTCGCGCTGGCCGACCGCGTGGCCATGCAGGAGCATGCGGTGTACTCCGTGCTCTCGCCGGAGGGCTTCGCGTCCATCCTCTGGAAGGACCGCACGCGCGCGCCCGAGGCAGCCGCCGTCATGAGGATGAGCGCCGCCGAGGTCCGGCAGATGGGCATCGTGGATGCCGTGCTCTCCGAGGGCCCCGCGCCCGCGCACGAGAACCCCGAGGCCGCCGCCGAGCAGGTGCGCGCCTACGTGTGCGCCGCCTTAGCCGAGCTCTGCGAGCAGCCCGCAGACGAGCTCTTAGCCGTCCGCCACGAGCGCTTCGCCAAGTTCTAGCGCGCGGATGTCCCAAAAGGGGACTGTCCCCTTTTGGGACATTGGAGCCGCCCGCTAGCTCAGCAGGTCGATGAGGTCCTCGCGGCTCAAGGAGGCGAGCGAGATGCCGCCCGCGCCGATGATCTGCTCGGCCAGCTCGCTTTTCGCCTGCTGGAGGCGCACGATGCGCTCCTCGATGGTGCCTTGCGCGATGACCTTCTGCACGCTCACCACCTTGTCCTGTCCGATGCGGTGCGCGCGGTCGGTGGCCTGGTTCTGCGCGGCGGCGTTCCACCAGGGGTCGGCGTGGATGACCACCGACGCCCCCGTGAGGTTGAGGCCGGTGCCGCCCGCCTTGAGCGACACGAGGAACACCGGCGTGCCGTCGGCGTTGAACGCGTTCACCAGGGCGAGCCGGCGCTTCTTCGGCGTGGCGCCGGTGATGGTGTAGTAGCCCGCCCCTGCGGCGTCGAGCCGCTCCGCGATGCGATCGAGGAAGCTTGTGAACTGGGAGAACACGAGCGTTTTCTCGCCGGCGTCGCGCGCGGAGCCCACGAGCTCCATGATGGCGTCGAGCTTGGCCGCGGGTCCGTCGTAGTTCTCGTAGAGCAGGCGCGGGTCGCAGCACAGCTGGCGCAGCTTCGTGAGCTCGGCGAGCACCTCCACCTTGCGCTGGTCGAAGGAGCGGTCGTTCTTGTTCTTGCGCTGCGCGGTCAGCTCCTCGCGCAGGCGCTGCTCGTGCGCGGCGTACAGGCGCAGCTGCTCGCCCGTAAGCGGCGCGTACACGATGGACTCCAGCTTGTCGGGCAGCTCGCGCAGCACGTCGGTCTTCAGGCGGCGCAGCATGAAGGGCCCCACGGCGGCCTGCAAACGGCGCGCCACCTCCTCGTCGCCGCCCACGACGGGCGACTCGAAGCGCTCTCGGAAGCGCGGGTAGGGTCCCAGAAGACCCGGCATGAGGAAGTCGAAGATGCTCCAGAGCTCGCTCAAGCGGTTCTCCATGGGGGTGCCCGTGAGCGCGAAGCGGTGGCGCGCCCGCACGCGCTTGACGGCGCGCGTGGTGAGGGCGGCCGGGTTCTTGATGTACTGCGCCTCGTCGAGCGCGCAGCAGAACAGCTCGCGCTCCGCCCACGCGGCCGCGTCGATGCGCAGAAGGTCGTACGAGGTCACGAGTACGTCGCACCCGCCGCCCTCGAACGCCTCGCGACGCGCCTGCGCCCGCTCGCTCTTCGTGCCCGCCACGGCGCGCACGTCGAGCGCGGGCGCGAACCGCTCGAATTCGGCCAGCCAGTTGTACACGAGCGACGCGGGGCATACGATGAGGGAGGGGCCGACTGCGCGCGCCTCGTCGCGTCGCGCGAGCAGAAGCGCGATGAGCTGCACCGACTTGCCGAGGCCCATCTCGTCGGCCAGCACGCCGCCGAAGCCCGCGTCGCAGCGCGCCGAGAGCCAGCGGAAGCCCTCGGCCTGGTAGGGGCGCAGGACGCCCGCGAGCGAGGACGGCACGTCGTAGGCGCGCTCGTCGGCCGCGCGGAAGCCCTCCACGTAGCGCGTGAACGAGCGGTCGCGCGCAAAGTCGGCCTCCTCGTCCAGGTAGAACGCGCGGTAGGCGGGCAGCTCCACCGAGCCCGACGCCAGCTCTTTGGCTGTGATCCCCAGATCGGCCGCCAGGCGGTCGATCTGCGCGAGGTCGAAGTCCTGCAGATCGAGGAACACCCCGTCGCGCAGCCGGTGGAACCGCTTGCGCTTGCGGTAGCTCGCCAGAAGCGCCGCGAGCTCGCGGGCGGGCAGGTCGCCCGAGTCCACCGTGAGGTTGATGAGGCTGCCCGCGAGCGACACGCCCAGCGTCACGCGCGGCTTCTTGTCGCGGATGAGGCGGTCGAACGCGGGCGTGGTGAACACCGAGCCCAGCGCGCGGAACTCCGCGAGGCCGCCGAAGAGAAGCGCGCCCACGGCCTCGTCGTCGGCGAGGGGGAGGGAGGCGTCCGGCGCGTCGAGGTACTTCGCCGCCAGCTCGCCCGCACGCGCCTCCAGGCGCTCGTCGCGCAGCGGGGCCGGGCCCTCTTTGCGCCCGGGCGCCTCGCCGTTCTCGAAGCCGAACAGCAGATGGCGCGTCCTGCCATAGGCCGCCCAGGCGTCGCAGGTCACGCGCGCGTCGTCGCGATCGAAGAAGAATTCCAGCTGGCAGGGCACGGGCTTGTACGCCGCGATCTCGGGCGGCGCGTCCACGTGCAGGTGCGCCTCGATGGCCGGCAGCGCCGCCGCGCAGAAAAGCGGCATGTCGGCTTCGGCCACGTACAGGTCGTCCTCGCTGCTGTCGTAGACGTTGCGCAGGAAGTCGGCGCATCGGGCGAATTCGGGCGAGCAGTCGTAGAACAGGCCGTCCTTCCACACGTAGAGGCGCTCGCCCTGCGCGGCCAGGGCCAGAGGATCGGCGCGCTCGATGAGGTAGCCGCCCCGCTCGGAGGGGCGCAGGGCGACGGCGATGCGCGGATCCTCCTCGACGACATGCGTGCGCACGCACCGCCGCGCGCCGCGCTCGTCCTCCTCCACGGCGAACTCCCGTCCGGCCAGGAGGTCGAGCAGCTCGACGGCCTCGGCATCCGAGAGCTCCAGATCGCGTCCCACCACGTTCGAGGAGCGGTAGCGCCAGTACGCCGCCGCGCTCGTCTGCTCGCGCAGGGCCACGGCGCGGTCGAGGAAGCGCGCGATTTGTCGGGCGTGCTCGGTGAGCTGGGCCGGCACGTGGTGGAACGCGAGCTTCTTGCCGTAGGAGAAGAACTCGCCCGCGCGCATGCGCTCGATGAAGTCGGAGATGCTCTTCATCACGTAGGAGCCCTGCGGCCCCGAAAGGCGGAAGCGCGCCGACCACGAGCGGTAGCCGCAGGCGAGCGTCGTCTCGATGTCGACGTTCCCGGCCGCCCCTTGCGCGCCGGCCAGCCGCTCCGCGCGCTTCATGAAGTCATCGATGCAGGCCGAGGTCGTGCGCGTGCGCTGCGCCTGGTAGCCTAAGAACCGCTGGGGTGCGCGGATGTAAGAGAGCATCAGCGCCGCGCAGTGCTTGCACATGCCGTCGTACTCGCGGTAGGCGGGGCAGGTGCAGGAGTAGTCCAGCACGATGCCGCTGTCGTCCTCGAAGCACGCCGACGTGCGGTAGCGGTCGTCCCAGCCGCTGCTCGAAGCCACGAATGCGGAGAGCGTGGTCTCGTCGCCGTCGTAGCGCACCTGCTTCGTGAGGATGTTGCGGTCCGAGGCCGCGATGGCCCGCGCCCGCGCGAGCGCCCGCTCGTTGCAGTGCCGGCCTATCTCGTGTTCCGAAACCATGCGCGCCTCTCGCCGTGCGTCCTCCCGCCCTCCTGGCGGCCATCCTGCCATTGTACCGCAGGGGAACGTTTGTTTGCGAGCGCGCGCGGCGTTTTCACAATGCCGTCTGTCTGCCCCGCCCGCTTCGTCTCATTCAACGATCAGCTGAATGAAGAGAAGCAGGCAGGAAAGCGGAGGCGGCTGCCCCATAATCTCGGGGGAAGGACGCGCGGGCTTGCCATGCGCCGCGCGACGATGAGAAGGAGAGTTCGCATGAAGCTGAAGGATATCGCCAGGCTCGCGTTCGGCACCGTGGGCGGCGCGATCGTGCTCACGACGGCCATCGCCGTGCCGTGCGCGTTCGCCGAGGAGGGCGTCACCACCATGGCCACCACCGCTCCGCTCAACCTGCGCGACGGGGCGAGCATCGATGCCAACATCGTGACCACCATGCCCCAGGGCACGTCGGTGCAGGTGTTCGGCATGACGGCCGACGGCTGGTACGATGTGGAATACGACGGCCGGCGCGGCCATTGCTGGTACCAGTACCTGAACTTCGAGGGCACGGCCGAAGGCACCGTGCATGACGGCCATGTGACCGACATGTACGCCACGGCGCCGCTCAACGTGCGCGCGCAGCCCAACACCGGAGCGCAGATCTACGGCTCGCTCGCCGAGGGGCAGTACGTGCCGGTGATCAGCAAGCACGACGGCTGGTTCAAGGTGAGCTTCAACGGCCAGGAGGCGTACTGCTACGGCGAGTACCTGGGCTTCGGCCAGACGGGTGCCGCGTGCCAGGCGACCCCGGCCGAGGACGTGTCGAACAGCCACATGAACGACCTCACCGCCACGGCGCCCTTGAACGTGCGCGCCGAGCCGAGCACCGACGCGCGCATCCTGGGGTCGTTCTCTGCCGGCGAGGTCGTGGGCACGATCTCGGTGGAAGGCGACTGGTACAAGGTGAAGTACGGCGATCAGGCGGGCTACTGCTACGGCGAGTACCTGAAGTAGGCGTTCGCCGAAGCGTGCTAGAATGGGGGCCTTGTCAGCCTCGTTTCGAGAAAGGCCCCTCATGAAGATAGCCGTCAGCTCCTGTCTGCTGGGAGAGCCGTGCCGCTACGACGGCCGGTCGTGCCCGGACGAGGCCGTGCGGTCGTTGCGCGACGTGTCGGGCGTCGAGCTGGTGCCCCTGTGCCCGGAGGAGCTGGGAGGACTGCCGACGCCGCGCATGCCGAGCGAGATCGTGACGGCCGAGCGCGCCCTGCGCGTCGTGGACGCCGAGGGGGCCGACGTGACGGACGCGTACCTGGCGGGCGCGGCGAAGGCGGTGGAGCGGGCGCAGGAGCGGGGCTGCAGGCTGGCCGTGCTGAAGGCGAAGAGCCCGGCGTGCGGATGCGGGCGCATCTACGACGGCGCGTTCTCGGGGACGCTCGTGCCGGGATACGGCGTGGCCGCCCGCGCGCTGCGGGAGGCGGGCGTGCGCACGGTGGACGAAGTGCTGCTCGCGGCGTGCCTGCGCGCGAGCGAGGCGCGCCGTCCGGGGCAGCCGGTGGCACTGCTCGCGGCGACGTCGGCGGAGTGCCCCGCGCTTGAGACCGGCCGGCTCGTGCTGCGCCCGCTTGCGTCCGGCGACATCGATGACGTGTTCGCCTACTGCAGCGATCCGGCCATCGGCCCCGACGCCGGATGGGCCCCGCACCGCACGCGCGAGGACTCCCGGATGTTCGTGGAGGTGATCGCGCGCGAGCCGCATGTGTTCGGCGTGTTCGAGAAGACGGGCGAGGGGGCGACGGGGCCGTGCATCGGGTCGATCGGCCTCATCGCCGATCCGCAGCGGCGCAACGTGGACTGCCTCATGCTGGGCTACGCGCTCGCGCGCACGGCATGGGGGCGCGGCTACATGACCGAGGCGTCGCGCGAGGTTGTGCGCTACGGCTTCGAGGAGCTGGGCCTGGGGATGATCTCGTGCACGCATTACTCGTTCAACGAGCGCTCGCGGCGCGTGATCGAGAAGGCGGGGTTCGTCCATGAGGGGACCCTCCACGCTGCCGAGGCCGCGCCCGACGGCATGCTGCAGGACCTTGAGACGTACTACCTCACGCGCGAGCGCTGGGTGTCGATGCAGGCCAGCTTGTCGATGAGCTTGCGGTAGACGCGCTCGCGGATCCAGGGCTCGTTCGAGGCGGCGAGGGCGTCGTCGAGGCTGAACCAGCGCACGCCGCCGTTCTCGTCGGGCTTGGCGCGCAAGGGGGCGTCGGGCGAGGCTACGGCCAGGTAGGTGACGTTGAGGTGCAGGTGCGAGCCCACGTAGCGGCCGCGCTTCTCGTGCCCGTCCACGGTGAGCACCTCGAGCGAGAAGATGCCGCCCGGCCCGCACGAGTCGACGAGCCGCGCGTCGGCGACGCCCGTCTCCTCCTCGAGCTCGCGCAGGGCGACGCGGGCGAGGTCGCGCTCGCCGTCTGCGTGGCCGCCGATCCAGCTCCACGAGTCGTAGAGGTTGTGGTAGACCATGAGCGTGCGCGCCTTGGCGGGATCCACCGTCCAGGCGGAGCACGTCATATGCGCGAGCGACGTGCGCTCGAACACGTGCGGGTCGCGTTCGAGCTGCCGCAGGATGACCGCGCGGTCGGCTTCCTCCTGCTCGTTGAACGGCCGGTAGGCGCGTATGTCGTCGATGAGTGCCATGGAGGCATTGTACGCGGTCGGCGATGCCGGGGCAACGGGAGCTTCGCAGCCTTTCATCCGCGCCCGAGGCCGGGACGGCGCAGGGCGCAGCAGAATCTCAGATTCGTGGCGGTTTTTTCGCTAATCGATCATTTGGAGGCGTCGGATTCCGCCCCGGCGCGGCCACCGGCCCCACGCCCGTGCATCGCCCCAGTTCAGCTAGGCGGCGTTTTTCGCGTCCGTCCCGACGGTGCTAGGCGATGATCGATTAGCGTCAAAAACTGCCACGAAAGACCGGTTCGCGTGCGCGCAGGGTCGGGCCGGCGGGAGCCCCGGGGGGGGGGCGTGGATGCGCTGCCCTCATGCTACAATTGCACCTATGATACGCGAGAGCGACATATACGAGCTGCGGTTGTTCGATCAGGTGCTGATCGTCTTCCGCATGTCGCGCGGCGAATACGGCGATCTTTCGGTCGAAGTGCTCTCGACCGATTCGTCAGCCAATCGCCTCCTTCCGCTCTCGTTCGCCGGCGAGGCGACCGATGAGCGTCTCTTCGAATGGATCCGCCGGCGCCGCATCCCGAAGAACCGCGCCTATGTCGACGAGATCCTCAAGTCATGCGGTATCGAATCCGACGACGCGAAATCGATCATCGACGTGAGCAAGGGCCTCTCGCTCAACGACTCCTACTGGGTCGTCCCCCAGGGTCTCGAGGGCACGTTCGCCGAATGGAACCTCTACGAGAACGAGATGAGCACGGCCCTGCAACTCGTCGCGTACACGGGGGTCGCCTCCGACGCGCTCGCCGACGGCGGCATCCCGAGCGAGCTCACCAACAGCGGCATGTTCCCCAAAGCGTGGCGCGCGAGGGGGTCTAAGCGCTTCCTGTACAAAGCCGGCCACCTGTTCGAGGGCGCGAACGTGGGCAAGGAGCCCTATTCGGAATACCTCGCTTCGCAGATCGCGTACCGCATAGGTATCGACGCGGTTCCGTACGATCTGGCGTTGTGGAGAGGGAAGCTCTGCTCGACCTGCGAGCTGTTCTGTTCGAAGGATGTAGCGTTCGTTCCCTTCGGCTTCGCGGTTTCCTCCGAGCGCTTCAAGAACATGAACCTGCGCGAGGCGCTCGCGTATTTCGCGGGTCTCGGCGAGGGGGAGCTTGAGAAGTTCAAGTCGATGCTCGTGTTCGATGCGCTCATCTGCAACGAGGACCGCCACATGGGAAACTACGGCGTGCTGCGCGACGGCTCCACGGGCGTCGTGCAGGGGATGGCGCCGCTGTTCGACCACAATATGGCGCTGTTCGCGGGGGCGATGCCCGACGAGCTGAACGTGGGCGCGATGATGGGGAAGGCCTCGATCGGCCGTGGCGCGTTCGCCCCCTCGCTCGACGAGCAGGCAGCCCTCGTGATCGGCCCCGTGCAGAAGCAGCAGCTGGAAAGACTCGACGGATTCGCGTTCGAGCGACACTCGGTCATGGACGAGTTCGAGGAAGGCGATACCCGCAACTTCTTCAGCGACGAGCGCATAAGTATCCTGAACGATTACGTGGCTCGCCGTGCCGAGACGCTTCTTGCGCTGCCGACCGTTGATCCTGAGAAGATATTGGGAGATATCGGGTAAACTGTCTTTGTCGCACTTTTGGTGCGTGGATTGAAACATTTGTTTGTTGATTATGGTAGCGCGAGGGTCAACGCGATTGCGTTGACCCTCGCGCTGTGGTATTGTGTGCTTGTCAAAGAGCAAAAATGTCCATAATCACCAATCAAATGAAGGAAATTATGGCGAACACACTTGTTGATACCAATGATGCCGCCAAGTTGCTTAATCTTTCGGCTCGCCGAATGCGACAGCTTGCTTTAGACGGTAATGTAAAAGCCGAAAAAATCGGAAACTGTTGGGCTTTTGACATTGAAGATCTCAAGAGATACCGAAATTTAGAACAATAACAATTTCTTTTTCTCGCTTGACCCGATAGTGGGACATGCGATGAAAAAGGAAAGTATATAATCATTCTATTGCTAAACATTTCAATGAATGGGTGTCCCATGACCGAGTACTACGCGCATACCGGTTCTGATCCTGATGACGTTTCCACGTGGCAGACGCTTTCGGAGCATGTGAACGAGGTGGCACGACGGGCCGAGACGTTCTCGGAGAAGTTCGGCATGGGGATATGGGGTCGCGTGCTGGGATTGCTGCATGACGCGGGAAAGGTGAGCGTCGGATTCCGGAAGCGTTTGGAGGGCGGCAAGTCGGTCGATCATTCGACGGCGGGAGCGAAGGTCGCTATCGAGCGATACGGAATGTGCGGGCAATTCATGGCCTACGCGCTCTGCGGCCACCACGGAGGGCTGCCTAACGGCAAAATTTGGTCGGAATGCCCGCGTTCCCTGATGGGATCCTTGCGCAAGCCGCTCAAAGATCGCCTCGACAGTGAGGTCGAACCGTACGATGCCTTCTTCGAACTAGTAGAAGCGGGGGAAGTCAGCCTTCCCGACCTTGCGCAGTTAGGGGCTCCTATTCGCTCTGGGCGAACGTTCGAGGGTACTGCACGCAAGGCGTTCTCGATGTTCGTACTGGAGCATTTCATATATTCCAGCCTGGTCGATGCTGATTACCTGGACACCGAGCGCTTCATGACGCCCGAGGCCGCGGAAGCGCGCGAGGCGCGGGAACTCGCCAGCATGGAAGAACTCCTGGTGAAGCTCGAAAGCCACATGACTGAACTCATGGGCAAGGCAAGCGATACGCCGGTCAATCGAGCACGCCGCTCGGTGTACGAGGATTGCCTCGCAACCGCCGTGCGGCCTTCCGGACTCTACACTATGACGGTGCCGACCGGCGGCGGCAAGACGCTCAGCTCGCTGGCCTTCGCCTTGCAGCATGCGGTTGAACAGGGGATGGAACGGGTCATCGTGGCCATACCCTATACCAGCATCGTCGAACAGACGGCCGCCACGCTCAAAGCCGTCTTCGGAGCGGCGAACGTGCTGGAGCACCACTCCAACTACGACTTCCGCGACCTCGACGGCGAGGAGAAAGTCAAGCAGCGCCTCGCCGTCCAGAACTGGGACGCGCCCATCGTGGTGACGACGAACGTGCAGCTGTTCGAGTCGCTCTTCTCGAACAAGCCGGGCAAGAGCCGCAAGGTGCATAACATTGCGCGAAGCGTCATCATCCTCGACGAGGCGCAGACGCTTCCCGACGAGCTGCTCAAGCCCTCGCTCGCCATGCTCGAGGAGTTGGTGGCGGGTTACGGCGCGAGCGTCGTGCTGTGCACGGCCACGCAGCCGGCGCTCGAAGGGCTCTGGCCGTTCGGTGCCGAGCCGCGCGAGATCGTGCAGCGCCGCGACTCGTTCGACGAGGCGTTCGGCGGGCGGGTGGCCTACGAGTCGCTCGGCACGATAGAGGAGGTTAACCTCGTTGATTGCATCGTCGACTGCCACGAAGTGCTCTGCGTGGTGGGTACGCGCGGCCTCGCTCGCACTATCTACGACGATGTGGTAGCTCGGGCAGTGGAGCGTGGTGACCTTTCGGACGCCAAGCGCGCGTTCGACAAGGGGTTCTTCCATCTGAGCGCTTTCATGATCCCGGCCCACCGCAGCGCCATGCTCGAGCGCATCCGCAAGCGCCTGAGCGACAAGGAGCGTTGCGTGGTCGTGTCCACGCAGCTCGTGGAAGCGGGCGTGGACGTCGATTTCCCCGAGGTGTACCGCGAGCTCGCAGGGCTCGACTCCGTCGTGCAGGCCGCCGGGCGCTGCAACCGCGAAGGACGCCTGCCGGGCGCGGGCACGGTGCACGTGTTCGAGTTGTCCATCGACGGCGAGCGGCAGAAGACGGAAACGTGGCTCGAGAAGATGAAGGGCATCGCCCGCGACGTGGTCCGCGAAAACGGCGGGAAAGTCGACGAGGGGTTGATTCCCACGTTCTTTAAAACGCGCTACGACTCCGAATGCCTCGACGCCAAAGGCATCTTCCAAAAAACGGCCACGAAGGACCTGATCTTGGACGGATTCAAAACCATGCCGTTCGAGCAGTGCGCCCTGGATTACCGCATCATCGAAGATGATTCCGTCCCCGTGTTCGTGCCGTGGGGCGTCGAAGGGCGCGCGCTCCTCAAGGAGCTGCTCGGAAGCGAGAGCCCTGCGGGCATGGCCATGCGCCTGCAGCGGTTCAGCGTGGGGGTGCCCATCTGGAACATCGATAAGTATAAAAAAGCAGGCGCCGTTGAAGAGCTTGAGCCGTTCCTCATCTTGAAAGAGGATGGTTGCCGATCCTTCTACCGGGAGGATGTGGGGCTGGTCGCGGTGGGAGAGGAGGCTCTCGAGCTGCTGAGCTGCTGATACAGGGGCCGCCCTTGCGAGCGCGGCCAGGACGAGAGAGGAAGGAGGTTCGATATGGGATATGGCATCAAGGTGCTTGCGCAAGGCCCCCGGGCGTGTTTTACGCGACCCGAGATGAAGGCCGAGCGCGTCAGCTACGACGCCATCACGCCGTCGGCGGCGCGCGGGCTTATCGAGGCCGTGTACTGGAAGCCGGCGATCCGCTGGCACATCGACCGTATCGAGGTGCTCAACGAGATACGCTTCGACACATTCAGGCGCAACGAGCTGGGCGGCAAGCTGAGCTACCGCAACGCCAAAGGCGCCATGGAGCGCGGCGAGGAGGTGTACGCGACCGCCAACGACGACCGCCAGCAGCGCGCGACGATGTATTTGAAGGATGTCGCATACCTGATCGACGCCCATTTCGCGTTGACGGAGCAGGCGGGGGAGGACGATACGGTGGAGAAGCACTACAACATCGCCCTGCGCCGCCTGCGCAAGGGGCAGTGCTTCAACCAGCCTTACTTCGGCTGCCGCGAGTTCCCCGCCGACGTGTCGCTTGTGGAGGGCACGGAAGAGCGTCCCGCGTCGTTCTACGCCGGCTCCGGCGAGCGGGACCTGGGGTTCATGCTGTTCGACATCGACTTCGATCATGACATGGAACCCCAGTTCTTCCGCGCCTCGATGCGCGACGGCGTGATCGACGTCGCCCGCGCGCGCGAGGCGGTGGTCAGATGATCCTGCAAGAGCTCAACAAGTACTACGAGCGGCTGCTGGCCGACCCGGAGCGCGATGTGCCCGCCCGCCATTGGAGCGTGGAGAAGGCGGCGTGGGAGCTCAGGATCTCCCGCGACGGCAGGCTGCTGGGCGCGCACCCGCTCACGTCGGGCGCGGGCAAGGAGCTGCGGAAGTTCATCTCGCTGCGCGTGCCCGAGCATGCGACGCGCAGCGGAACCGGCATGCTGCCGTTCTTCCTGTGCGACAACGCGGCCTACCTGCTCGGCTATGACGAGAAGCGCGGACCCGAGAAGCTGGCGAGCGCGCGTGCCCTGCACGAGGCCGTGCTGGGCGAGTGCGACGACGAGGGCGCGCAGGCCGTGCTGCGCTTCTTCGAACGCGAGGATCGCGACGCCGACCTCGACGAGGGCGTGCGCTCCGATCTGGCGGAAGGCGGCGGCTTCGCGGTGTTCCGGCTGGACGGCGACCGAGATCGGCTGCACGAACGGCCTGCGGTCGTTGCCGCGTGGACGTCCTACTGCGAGGACCGAACGGCAGGCGAGGTGGTGGGCCAGTGCGCCGTCACGGGCGAGGAAGGGCCGCTCGCGCGCCTGTTCCCCCAGGTGACCGGCGTTCCCGGAGCGCAGTCGGCCGGAGCGTCGCTCGTGTCGTTCAACCTGCAGTCGTTCGAGTCGTACGGCAAGTCGCAGGCGTACAACGCATCGGTCTCGGAAGCGGTAGCGTTCAACGCCGGCTCGGCGCTTCGGCAGCTCTGCGCCGACCGCTCGCATCGGGTGCGCCTTGGCCAGACGACGGTGGTGTTCTGGGCCGACCGCCCGGCACCGGCGGAGGATCTGGTCATGCTGGGGATGCTCGATCCCGACGAGCTTGACAGGGCCGAGGATCAGGATGCCGTGCAGGAGGTGCGTGCGGCGCTCGAGAGCATGGAGCGCGGGCTTCCCCTGACGGGGGTCGACACGGAAACGCGCTACTTCGTGCTGGGGCTCGCGCCCAACGCGGCGCGCTTGGCCGTGCGGTTCTTCGAGACGGACACGCTCGGCCGCATGGCCGAGAGCTTCGGCGCGTTCCTGCGCGACGTGTCCATGGCCGACGTGCGCGCCCGCTCGCTGCGTACGCTGCTGCAGCAGACGGCGCCCATGGGTTCCGCCGACCAGCTGCCCTCGACGCTGGTGAACGGCTGCATGGAGGCTATGCTCACCGGGCGCGCGTTCCCGCAGGCGCTCTACTACGAGGTGCTCTCTCGCATGCGCTCCGACCATGCGCGGCGCAACTCATGGGACATGGGCCAGCGAGCGGCGCTGCTCAAGGCGTGCCTTGTGCGCAAGGCGCGGCTCGGGGCGGACAATTCGGATGGACGAAACGGCGCTGAGCGCGTCGACGGAGAAAGGAGCCTGGACATGTATCTGGACAAGGAAAGGACTAACCGCGGCTACGTGCTGGGAAGGCTGTTCGCCGTCATGGAGCACGCGCAGCGAAGCGCGCTCGGCGAGGTGAATGCGACCATCCGCGACCGCTACATCGGGGCCGCCTCCACGACGCCTGCCCGGGTGTTCCCGCACCTGCTGCACAACACGCAGCACCATCTCTCGAAGCTGAGCAAGTTCAATCACGGGCTCTACGTGAAGTTCGAGAAGGCGAACGACGAGATCATGGCGATGCTCGACGGCTCCGTTCTGTTCCCCAAGACGCTCGACGCGGAAGACCAAGGCGAGTTCTTCGTGGGGTACTACCAACAGCGCGTCGACCTGTGGAAGAAACACGACGATGAGGCCGATGCGGCGGCGGACGCCGACGGCATCGACGACGAGACCGAAACCAACTAGGAGGACACCATGGCAGAGCCCATCAAGAACCGCTACGACTTCGTCTTCTTCTTCGACGTGAAGAACGGAAACCCCAACGGCGACCCGGATGCCGGCAACATGCCGCGCATCGACCCCGACACGAGCCGCGGCATCGTATCGGACGTGTGCCTCAAGCGCAAGATCCGCAACTACGTCGACCTGGTGAAAGGCGAGGAGATCGACGACCCCGACGTGGCCGAGGGCGAGCTCGGGTACAAGATCTACGTGCAGGAGGCGGCCGTGCTCAACGACCGCAACCGTAAGGCATACGTGCATTACGATATGAAGTCCACGCCGAAGAAGCTGCCGAAGGCCAAGGAAGACCAGCTCAAGGTCACGAAGTTCATGTGCGACAACTTCTATGACATCCGCACGTTCGGCGCGGTCATGACCACGGACGTGAACTGCGGACAGGTGCGCGGCCCCATCCAGCTGTGCTTCGCCGAGTCTATCGACCCGGTGCTGCCTCTTGAGATGAGCATCACGCGCATGGCCGTGACCAACGAGAAGGACGCCGAGAAGGAGAAGACTATGGGGCGCAAGCAGTACGTGCCTTATGGGCTGTACCGGGCTGAAGGCTTCATCTCCGCGGCGCTCGCCGAGAAGACCGGGTTCTCGCAGGACGACCTCGACCTGTTCTTCGAGGCGCTGATGAATATGTTCGAGAACGACCGCAGCGCCGCGCGCGGGCTCATGACCTCGCGCAAGCTGTTCGCGTTCAAACACGAGAGCAAGTTGGGGAACGCGCCGGCGCACTGCCTGTTTGACACCGTGTCGGTGAAGCGACTCATCGAGGACGGCGCGGAGGCCCGCGCGTTCTCGGACTACAAGATCGTCATCGATGAAGCTGCGATTCCCGGCGAGGTGGAGCTGCTGAAGTTTCCCGACGAGTAGCCGATGTACGCCGATGACGAGCTGCTGCCGCTATCGGGGCTGCAGCACATCGCATACTGCGAGCGGCAATGGGCGCTGATCCACCTCGAGCAGATATGGGACGAGAGCTACGACACGGTGCGCGGCGAGTTGTTCCACGGGCGGGTGCACTTGGAAGGTTACTCCGCGTCGAAGGGGGTCAGGTCCGAGCGGGGGTATCGGCTTGTGAGCCGCAACCTCGGTATATCAGGCATCGCTGATGTCGTGGAGTTCGCCGCGGACTGCGATGGTGTCGAGGCGGCGGTGCGACCCGTCGAGTATAAGGTGGGGAAACCAAAGATCGAGGAGTGGGATCGCATCCAGGTGTGCGCGCAAGCTCTGTGCCTGGAGGAGATGCTCGGATGCGCCGTAGGGCAGGGCAACCTGTTCTACGGCGCCACCCGTCGCCGTGAGCGCGTCGTGCTCGACGATGCCTTGCGCGAGCGCGTCGCGGGGCTGGCGCGCCGCATGCACGAGCTCTTCGACCGGGGCGAGACGCCTCGCGCCGTGCGCGGCCCTAAGTGCCGTCGATGCTCGCTGGCCGACTCCTGCCTCCCCGAGACGTTCGACCATGATGCCGCATCGTATTGGAAGGAGGCCGGGTTTTGAAGAAGCTCCTCAACACGCTCTACGTGACGAATCCCGAGGCGTACGTGTGCAAGGGCGACGACGCGCTTGTGGTGCGCGTGGATGGCGAGAAGGCGCTGCAGCTGCCGTTCCACCTCCTAGAGGGAATCGTCATGTTCGGGTATCTTGGCTGCTCGCCTGCCGTTCTGGGGGCCTGCGCCGAGCGGGGGATCACCATCTCGTTCTTGGACGATGCTGGGCGGTTTCTCGCGCGGGTCGAGGGGCCGGTCTCGGGAAACGTGCTTCTTCGGCGCGCTCAGTACCGAGCCTCCGACGATCCCGCTGCCGCCCTGCGCCTCGCGCAGCGGTTCGTGGCGGCCAAGATCCGCAATGCCCGGACCGTCCTTCAGCGTTGCAGACGCGATTATCCCGAAGATGTGGACGAAGCCTTCGACGAGGCTATCGAGGCGCTCAGGATTCACGAGAATGGAGCATTCTCGACGGTCGACGCCGACGAGCTGAGGGGAATCGAGGGCGATGCGGCGCACCGGTACTTCGCCGTGTTCGACCGGTTGCTGAGGGCAGGGGACGGGTTCGCGTTCTCGGGGCGCACGAGGCGGCCGCCTCGGGATCCGGTGAACGCCCTGCTGTCGTTTTTCTACTCGCTGCTGGCACGCGAGGTGGCAAGCGCGTGCGAGACGGTCGGGCTCGATCCACAGGTGGGTTTCTTCCATCGTGACCGGCCGGGGAGGGCGAGCCTTGCGCTGGACGCCATGGAAGAGCTGCGGGCGTGGTACGTCGATCGCTTCGTCGTCTCCCTGATCAATCGGCGACAGGTGAGTGAGGCCGATTTCTCTTCGAGCGAGGCTTCGGGCGTCATCTTGACTGACGCGGCCCGCAAGAACGCGCTCGGCCTGTGGCAGCAGCGCAAGCAGGAGCAGGTCATGCACCCTTATCTGAAGGAGAAGGTGCCGGTGGGACTCGTGCCATTTCTGCAGGTCCAGCTGCTGGCGCGCCACTTGCGCGGCGATTTGGACGATTACCCGGCGTTTCTCTGGAGGTGACGATGTACGTGCTGGTGACATACGATGTGGAGACGGCGAGTTCGCAGGGGGCTCGCCGACTGCGCCGCGTGGCGAAGATCTGCGTGCAGTACGGGCAGCGCGTGCAAAACTCAGTGTTCGAATGTTCGCTCGATCCGGCGCAGTTCGAGACGATGAAACACGAGCTAATGAAAGCAGCTGACCTAACTCGCGATAGCCTAAGGTTTTATAATCTTGGGAAGAACTGGAAGCGAAAAGTGGAGCACGTGGGAGCAAAGGAAGCGTACGACCCCGAAGGGTTTCTATGCGTGTGAACGGCGCTATGCACCTTGACAACGGAAGAGCTTTGATGCGCGAACCTCAAGTGCTGGCACGCCATTCAGGAGGTTCGCGCAGGAATTCACGGGGTAAACTAGCAGTAGGTGGCATCAGGGAATGACATATCTCTTGAAAATGAAAAATGTAGTCGGAATATACAGAAATATGCATATTCTGACAGTCGAGCCCCTCGCGGGCTCGCGGGTTGAAACACGTTCGAGGACGGCGACCGCTCGATCATGCGTGTCGAGCCCCTCGCGGGCTCGCGGGTTGAAACGTCTGTCGTCTCGATGAAGGCCCCTGACGAGGTGCGTCGAGCCCCTCGCGGGCTCGCGGGTTGAAACTCATCCATCGAGAAGAGGAGGACGCATGGAGAACGTCGAGCCCCTCGCGGGCTCGCGGGTTGAAACTCATCGAGCATGTCGCCGGAGGCGTGCCGGTGGGGTCGAGCCCCTCGCGGGCTCGCGGGTTGAAACGCGGCCCATGGGTCCGGGCTCTACAAGATCACCGTCGAGCCCCTCGCGGGCTCGCGGGTTGAAACCGAAGCTTGGGAGCTCCTCCCACTTTCCCGCGACGGTCGAGCCCCTCGCGGGCTCGCGGGTTGAAACGATATAGGCCGCGAACGCATCGGCGAACAGCTCGTCGAGCCCCTCGCGGCCTCGCGGGTTGAAACGTCATCCGGCACCGCCGCCGCGCTTGCGGCGAGGTCGAGCCCCTCGCGGGCTCGCGGGTTGAAACGGCGCTATCGTCGCCATCGGCATCATCCTCAAGGTCGAGCCCCTCGCGGGCTCGCGGGTTGAAACTGCGTGCATGTCGTCTATCTGCTCTCCCTGCGCTCGGTCGAGCCCCTCGCGGGCTCGCGGGTTGAAACTCGCTGACGGCCGAGGCGTCGATCCGCCGATGGCTGTCGAGCCCCTCGCGGGCTCGCGGGTTGAAACCGTACACGTAGCCGCCGCTGTTTGCGGAGGTGTGTCGAGCCCCTCGCGGGCTCGCGGGTTGAAACGAGATAGGAAACAGACACATCGTTTATGTGGTACGTCGAGCCTCTCGCGGGCTCGCGGGTTGAAACAAGCAACGATGCGTCAAAGTCGAGCGGCACGCCAAGTCGAGCCCCTCGCGGGCTCGCGGGTTGAAACACCGAGCAGGACTGGCGGTCGCTGATGTGCGTCGGGTCGAGCCCCTCGCGGGCTCGCGGGTTGAAACAACTCCATGCTGCTCCTGACGGCCGTCATGCAGGTCGAGCCCCTCGCGGGCTCGCGGGTTGAAACAACCCCGCCAACGACGACGTGAAGTACGAGCCGAAGGTCGAGCCCCTCGCGGGCTCGCGGGTTGAAACTCGGCAAGGTCGTCTATCGCGTCGAAGCCGCCGGTCGAGCCCCTCGCGGGCTCGCGGGTTGAAACGAAAGATAAAGCGAAAGATGAAGAGCTAGATACAAGTCGAGCCCCTCGCGGGCTCGCGGGTTGAAACTATCCGGGCCTCGGATAATTACGTTCTCACTTATGGTCGAGCCCCTCGCGGGCTCGCGGGTTGAAACTGCATGACCTCGGTGGGAAGCGCCCCGCGCCCTAGTCGAGCCCCTCGCGGGCTCGCGGGTTGAAACGTTGACGGTATGGCCGAGGCCGGCGCGGACGTGCTGTCGAGCCCCTCGCGGGCTCGCGGGTTGAAACAGGGCCAAGTGATCGCATGGAGTACGTCATTGCTGTCGAGCCCCTCGCGGGCTCGCGGGTTGAAACCACTCCACCTTGACGGCCTTGGCCTTGTTGCCGGCGTCGAGCCCCTCGCGGGCTCGCGGGTTGAAACGGTAGCCCAGTACAGCGCAACGGCGACGGATACAGGTCGAGCCCCTCGCGGGCTCGCGGGTTGAAACCCTTCCGTGGGGACATGGGCGACGATCCGAAAGAGTCGAGCCCCTCGCGGGCTCGCGGGTTGAAACCCTCGACGGCGCGCCCGCCCGCGTCGGCTCCCTCGTCGAGCCCCTCGCGGGCTCGCGGGTTGAAACCTGGCATCCCTCGGAACCGGCCTCACCGGCCTGGCGTCGAGCCCCTCGCGGGCTCGCGGGTTGAAACAGCTGATCTAGGGATGCGTGCGTGCTGTTGCCGCAGGTCGAGCCCCTCGCGGGCTCGCGGGTTGAAACCGCTTTGAGCGAACGACACGCTGAATATGTCAAGGTCGAGCCCCTCGCGGGCTCGCGGGTTGAAACTCCAGCCGCATGCGGTACTCGGCCTCGATGTCGGTCGAGCCCCTCGCGGGCTCGCGGGTTGAAACATTGCCGGGAACGTCATCGAAAGTATCGAACTGGCCGTCGAGCCCCTCGCGGGCTCGCGGGTTGAAACAAACACCACGAGCGCTTGCCCGGCGAGCCACGAAGTCGAGCCCCTCGCGGGCTCGCGGGTTGAAACTTGTCGCTGGCCTTGGTCGCGATCTCGCTCGGCGTCGAGCCCCTCGCGGGCTCGCGGGTTGAAACCCGATCCTTATACTGGCGTGCTCCAGGAGGTTGGTCGAGCCCCTCGCGGGCTCGCGGGTTGAAACAAGGGCGACAAGGGCGAGAAGGTCAAGCAAGCTCGGTCGAGCCCCTCGCGGGCTCGCGGGTTGAAACGTCAACACGCGCGCCGTCCCACGCTGCGTCGTTGGGTCGAGCCCCTCGCGGGCTCGCGGGTTGAAACTATCACACGTGTCTTTACTAGTGAGACTGCGGCGTCGAGCCCCTCGCGGGCTCGCGGGTTGAAACATGGGCAGGACGGCGACGATGGACTTCTCGGATGTCGAGCCCCTCGCGGGCTCGCGGGTTGAAACGTGCCGGGAATGTAGGACGTGCGCGACCATGCCGAGGTCGAGCCCCTCGCGGGCTCGCGGGTTGAAACTCAGATACGCCCATCAAACACCACCTTTCGTTAAAGTCGAGCCCCTCGCGGGCTCGCGGGTTGAAACATGATGTGCGCTCGCATCGCCATCATCTCACCGTGTCGAGCCCCTCGCGGGCTCGCGGGTTGAAACGCCTCGGCGACCTCGATTAAGTCATCAATCACGGTCGAGCCCCTCGCGGGCTCGCGGGTTGAAACTGAGGAACTCGGACGGCACGGTGCTCGCCGAGTACGTCGAGCCCCTCGCGGGCTCGCGGGTTGAAACCCACTCCCGTTGCTGCTTCGGTGTTGGCGTAAACGTCGAGCCCCTCGCGGGCTCGCGGGTTGAAACATGCTTCGCACCTACTCGCCGTTATACCCAAGGCGCGTCGAGCCCCTCGCGGGCTCGCGGGTTGAAACACCCCCTCCAAATCGAGCGGCATCGCCGAAGTGACGTCGAGCCCCTCGCGGGCTCGCGGGTTGAAACACGCGTCTCGAAGAGCAGTCCTGCTTGCATCTCAGTCGAGCCCCTCGCGGGCTCGCGGGTTGAAACACGCCCGGATCGGTCTACCAGACGCTCTACGCGGTCGAGCCCCTCGCGGGCTCGCGGGTTGAAACGCAGAAGGTCGAGGAAGCGGTAGAGGACGTCAATGTCGAGCCCCTCGCGGGCTCGCGGGTTGAAACACGAGTGCAAATGTAGGCGTCTCGCACTTGGTCGGTCGAGCCCCTCGCGGGCTCGCGGGTTGAAACATGGGGACGCCGAGGTGACGGCCTAGCCGTTTGGGTCGAGCCCCTCGCGGGCTCGCGGGTTGAAACCTCTCGGCCCACTCGCTGGCCTCCTCGGAGCGACAGTCGAGCCCCTCGCGGGCTCGCGGGTTGAAACTTCGACCGTCCCGCCCCGTACATGCCCAACAGCGGTCGAGCCCCTCGCGGGCTCGCGGGTTGAAACTATCCGGGCTTCAATCCTCCTTATTCCGGAATGGTCGAGCCCCTCGCGGGCTCGCGGGTTGAAACGCTGAGCCGGAGCCCGTTGTCCCTCGGCTTCTCGTCGAGCCCCTCGCGGGCTCGCGGGTTGAAACGACGTGGAGGCCGAGACGACCGAGGCCGCCACGCGTCGAGCACCTCGCGTCGAGCCCCTCGCGGGCTCGCGGGTTGATATTTGGCGAACTCCATATCACCGCGCTTGACCTGGTTGTAGAGTCCTCATGGGCTCGCCGACTGAAGCGCGATATGCATTTCAGCCTTGCGCCGGTCATTACGTTGAACCCTCGCGAACTCGCTGGTTGGAAGAGGCTGTGCCGAAAGCTCCGAAACGCAAGTCCGCCATGGGGTCGCCAGAAACATCATGGCGGAGCCGCATCAACGATTCGGCGGAGCTCCGGCCTTTCGCGCTCGCCGGCCGCTTCTTCGCGAAAGGCTGCGGGTTGATTCGAGAAACGAGATCCTTCCCGTCGTCCGCCAAAGTCCTTTCTCGCGGACGTTGCGCTTGGAAACCTGCTACACTTACCCGGATCATCAACGGAAGGGAGGCCGCCCATGGCTGCCAAGATCATCGAATTCCCCGGTGCCGACGTGCCCGGCTCCGATCGCGACATCATGCTCTACCAGGTGAAAGCCACCATCCTCGAATCCGAGCCGCCCATCTGGCGCAGGCTTTTGGTTCCCGTCGCCGTCGACATGGACGCGCTCCACGAATTCCTCGCGCGCTCCTTCGGGTGGGCCGGCTACCACCTGTACACCTTCGAGAAAGACGGCATGTCCTACGACGCGCCGCAGCTCTGCGACGAGCTCGCCGCATCGCCCGCGCTCAACGGCGCGCACCGCGACGCGTCGAAGGCGGGCATCGGCGAAACGCTGAGCGTGGGCGACTCCCTCGTCTACACCTACGACCTGGGCGACAATTGGGAAGTCGCCGTCGAGGTGGAGGACGAGGTGTCCGCCGAGGAGGCGTTCGTCCCGTTCCTCCCCGTGTGTCTTGACGGCGAGCGCCACGCCCCGCTCGAGGACTCGGGAGGCATGGGCGGCTACGAGGACCTGTGCCGCACCCTCGCCGATCCGAAGGATCCCGGCTACCGCGACGCGTGCGACTGGGCCGGCTACGACGACGGCGCGGACTTCGACCCGGAGTTCTTCGACATCCTCGGCCTCAACGAGCAGTTCGCCTACGACATGGTCGACGCGATGGAAGACGACTTTTTGCCCGAGGACCCCGACGAGCTCAAAGAGCTGTGCAAGGACCTTCTGGCGCAGCAGATGGTCATGGTGGTGGGCCTGTCGATGGACGGCGTGGCGGGCGAAGACGACGAGGCGTAGCCCATGCTCGCATCGACGATCGGCCACGTCGCCGACAACGACTACCTCTCCGCGCGCTTCAAGTCCGCCTTCGCGTTCCTGAAGCGCGCGGATCTCGCCTCTCTGCCGCTCGGGCGCGTCGACATCGATGGCGACGAGGTGTTCGCGAACGTCCAGGAGTACGCCACCGTCCCCGCCGGCGAGAAGCTCATGGAGGCCCATCGGCGCTACTACGACGTCCAGTTCGTCGTCTCAGGCGAAGAGGTCATGGAGTACGCGCCGCTCGAAGGCCTGGCCGCGGCGCAGCCGTTCGACGAAGGGAGCGACTTCGGGCTGTACCTTCCGCCCGACCGGCCCTCCTCGATCGTGCTGCGCGCGGGGGACGTGGCCGTGCTCGCGCCCGAGGACGCGCACAAGCCGGGATGCGCCCTCGCCGCGCCGGCCCGCGTGCGCAAGGTGGTCGTGAAGGTGCGCGCGTAATCGCATGGCCCCGCAGGATCCACAGGCCTCGTTCTACCTCTACGTGCTCGAATGCGCCGACGGCACCTGGTACACCGGCTATACCGTGGACGTCGAGGAGCGCGTGCGGGCCCACAACGCCGGCGAGGGCGCGAAGTACACGCGCGGACGCACGCCCGCCACGCTCGTTGCGTCGGCCCGGTTCGCCTCGAAGCACGAGGCCATGAGCGCGGAGTACCGCTTCAAGCGCCTCACGCGCCGCCAGAAGGAACGCCTCGTGCGCCGTGCCGCCGACGAGCCGTTCGAGCAGGTCCTGCGCGCCCTCATGCCCGACGCGGAAGAAGGGGAGGGGCCCCGATGACCGCCGACGGCGCTGCCAACGT
Source organism: Arabiibacter massiliensis (assembly GCF_902386925.1). Lineage (NCBI taxonomy): Bacteria > Bacillati > Actinomycetota > Coriobacteriia > Eggerthellales > Eggerthellaceae > Arabiibacter > Arabiibacter massiliensis. The sequence continues at coordinate 129,987 of NZ_LR698996.1, forward strand.
CACCCGCCTCGCGCGCCTGCTCGAGCTCGAAGCCGGCCGTCTGCGGCCCCATCGCCTGGCCGACCTCCTGTCGCATTTGTTGGGCGACCGCATCCAGGTGGGCGACGCGTCCCGCTACCTGTTCGCGCACGCGCGCCGCCAGGGCTACGACCTCCCGCCGTACCCGCTCGCCGGCTGCGGCGAGATCCGCGAGTTCTTCGCGGACGAGGGGGTGCGCAGCGTTCCCGAATGGTACGGCCGAAAGCTCGGCGTGGACGGACCCGCCTACGAGGCGCTGCCGTCCCAGACCATCCTCGTCGCGCGCGACCGCGAGAACCGCCGCAAGGCGCTCCTCCTCGACGGCATCCGCTACCGCGACGCCGCCGCGTTCCAGAACCTCGCCGACAGCGGCCTGGCCCGCACGTTCTCCGAGGACGACCTCGACGCGCTCCTCGGCCTCGTCCTCGCGTTCCTCCTAGGCGAGCTCCCCGACGGCCCCTTCGCTCCCGAAGGCCCGGTCGCGCTCGTGTCCCGCACGTTCTAGCGGGCCCGCGCCAGCGCCTCCAGAAGCTCGCGCATCTCGCGGCAGTCCCGCAGCGCGAACCGCGCGCGGGTCGGCCCGCCGCCCACCTTCACCGTCCAGGCCTGATCGGGCGCGGCCTCGAACACGTCCTCGTCGGTGCGGTCGTCGCCGGCGGCCAGCAGAAAGCCGTAGGCCGGGTCGCGGAACCACCGGTGGGCCGCGTGCCCCTTGTCCACGCCGCGCGGCCTGATCTCGATCACCTTGTTGCCGTCCATGAGCGAGAGCCCCCGGTCGGCCAGGCCGCCCAGCGCGTTCTTCACCTCGATGACGCGACGTTCGGCCAGCTCCTGGCTGCACATGCGGTAGTGCCACACGAGCGAGTAATCCTTCTCTTCCAGAAGCGATCCCGGCGTGCGGTCGACGAAATCGGCCAGCACGGGCCGCAGCGCGTCCTTCCAGGCGGCGTCGAGCGGCTCCTCCAGCGTCCAGCGGCCCTGCGCGCGGTCGAGGAACCACACGCCGTGCTCGGCCACGAGGTCCACCGGCGCCGCGCCCAGCCATGCCTCCAGCGTGTCGCGGTCGCGCCCGGACACCACCGCCACGTCCGTCCCCTCCGTCGAGCCCAGCCGCGAAAGCAGCTCCAGCAGCCGCTCGTCGGGGGCAACGCGCCCCGGATCGTCGGAGAACGGCATGAGCGTCCCGTCGTAGTCCAGCAGAAGCGCCCGCCTCCGCGCGCCGCCGTACGCCTCGACCAGCCTGCCGGCCGTAGCCGGTCCCAGCAGGCGCGCGCTCATGCCCTCCTGGCGGCGCTTCACCTCGTCAACCGCGCCCAAGAACTCGCGCGCCCACTTGCGCGACGTGTAGCGGGCGAGGCGCTCCTGCATGGGGGCGTTGCGGCGGCGCTGCTCGTCGGGCGGCATCGCGAGGGCCTGCTCCATGGCGCGCACCACGCCCTCGAGGTCGAACGGGTTCACGGTCAGCGCCTCGTGCAGCTCGTAGGACGCGCCGGCCATCTCGGAGAGCACGAGCACGCCGCCCTCGCCGTCGTGGCAGGCCAGGTACTCCTTGCACACCAGGTTCATCCCGTCGCGAAGCGGCGTGACCAGCATGACGTCGCTCGCCACGTACAGGCTCGCCAGCTGGTCGAACGGCAGCGAGCGGTAGTAGTAGTCCACCGGCGTCCAGTCCATCGTGGAGTGCTTGCCGTTCACGAGGCCCACCAGCTCGTCGATGCGCTTCTTGAGGGCGCGGTAGGACTCCACGTTCTCGCGCGACGGCACGGTGACCAGCGCGAGCACCACCTTGCCCTTCCACTCGGGGTGGCGGTCCAGAAACGCGTCGAAGGCGTGCAGCCGGTCGGGGATGCCCTTGGAGTAGTCCAGCCGCTCCACCGACAGCATCACCTTGCAGCCCTCATGCCCCTTCTCCGCGCTGAACTCGGCGGCCGCGCGGCGCACCGAGGGCTTGCGCGCGGCGTCGCGGTAGCGCCCGTAGTCGATCCCTAAGGGGAACGCGTCGGCCTGCACGAGGCGCCCGTCCACCGTGAGCGTGCCGCTCGCGTTCTCGATGCCCGCGATGCGCCGGCAGCTCGACAGGAAGTGCCGCACGTAGTCGTAGGCGTGGAAGCCCAGCAGGTCGGCGCCCAGAAGGCCGCGCACCACCTCCTCGCGCCACGGCAGCATGCGGAACGTCTCGTAGTCGGGGAAGGGGATGTGCAGAAAGAAGCCGATGCGCGCGTCGGGCAGCGCCTCGCGCAGAAGCGACGGCAGCAGCATGAGGTGGTAGTCCTGGATCCACAGCGTGTCGCCCGGCCGCGCCTCGGCGACCACCGCGTCGCGGAAGCGCTCGTTCACGCGCCGGTACGCCTCCCATTCGGCCTCCTCGAAGCGGGTGTTCTGCGGGAAGCCGTGGAAGAGCGGCCACACGGCGGAGTTCGAGAAGCCCTCGTAGTAGCGCTCGGCGTCGTCCTCGTCGAGGAACACCGGCCGGCAGGCGCGCTCGCCGAGGGCTTCCGCGAGCTCCCGCTGCCCCTCGGCGTCGAGCGCGTCGCCCGCGTCCGCCCAGCCGATCCAGAGGTTGCCCGCCTGCTCGTGCAGGGGGCCGAGCCCCGTGGCCAGCCCGCCGACGCTGCGCTCGAACGCGAAGCCGCCCCGTCCGTCGTCCTCGAAGCGGTAGGGGAGGCGGTTCGACACGATGACGAGCCGGCCCTCGCGGCCCTCGCCGTCCATCGTGCGCGCGGCCAGCCGAGGAGCCGCCGCCGCGCCCGCCGCCGGGCGCTCGAAGGCCGCCGCCGGTTCGGGCAGGCGCTCGAGGAGCGCGCTTCTGCCGTCGCGCGCCGCCGTGCTGCTGTAGATCGTGTTCATGGAGTCCGCCTTTGCTGTCCTTTCCTCCCATTGTAGGGAAGCTCCCCGCGCGCCGCCGAAGCGGTAGGGCCCTTGTTGCGCGCCCGTCAGGCCTTCGTGAACCGCGCCGCGCTGCGGTCAATATCTGAACTTCGCGCCCGCCGGCGGGTCCTTGCGGTATGATGCAGGGAAACCGAACCGCTCCCCCCGACGCGCCGAAGGAAGGACATGCAGACCTACATCGCCCATTACCGCTCGCCCGCCGCCGCCGACGTCCGCGGGACGGGCCTGTTCGAGTTCGAGAGCGAGTCGCGCGCCGGCACGAAGGGCAACCTGCGCGACGCGCGCCTGAAGATGCTCGAGCTCTTCGGCAAGGACGCCGTGTCGTGGAACGTCGACCGCGTGGAGCGCAAGAAGGCGGCCGCGCCCGCGTCCGACGGCCAGCTCGAGCTCGACTTCCGCCCGCCCAAGCCCGAGCGCAAGCGCGCGAAGAAGAAGGAGTGGTGGTAGGCCGCCTGCGCCCGTCCGCCGCGCCGCGCGCATCCGCCCGTGAAGTCCCGGTGACGTCCTTTCGTCATCGTGTCCCCCAGGGCGCACTCCGTCCGCGCGAGGCGCTATAATGCTTCGAAACGACAACCGCCGCGCTCCGGGTTCCCGAAGGCCTCGGCGCGCGGCCCCCGATCAGACATCCAGGGAGCATCATGAAGAAGAAGCAGGTCAAATTCCTCAAGCAGCTGCTCGAGACCCCGTCTGCCACCGGCACGGAGATCGCCGTGGCCGAGCTCGTGCGCGAGCGCCTGGCCGGCGCGGCCGACGAGGTGCAGACCAACGTCATGGGATCGGTCCACGCCACGCTGCGCGGCGCCGGCGCGGGCCCGTCGCTCATGCTGTCGGCGCACATGGACGAGATCGGCCTCATGGTCACCTACGTCTCCGACGAGGGGTTCCTCTCGGTGGCGGCCGTCGGCGGCGTGGATGCGGCCATCCTGCCCGGCCTGCGCGTGGACGTGCACGCCTCCAACTCGCTTAAACCCCTGCGCGGCGTGGTGGGCCGCAAGCCCATCCACCTCATCGAGCCCGACGAGCGCAAGAGCGTGACGCCGCTCGACAAGCTGGTCATCGACCTCGGCCTTCCCGCCAAGCAGGTGAAGAAGCTCGTGCGCGTGGGCGATGTGATCACGTTCGGTGTGGGCTTCGAGCGCTTCGGCCGGAACATGGCCGTGTCGCGCGCGTTCGACGACAAGGCCGGCGTGTGGATAGGCACGCGCGTCATGGAGGAGCTCGCGCACGGCGAGCGCCCTGCGGGCGATTTCACGTTCGCGGCCACCGTGCAGGAGGAGATCGGCGTGCGCGGCGCCGAGACGAGCGCGTATTCCGTGTTCCCCGACGTGGGCCTGGCCTTCGACGTGACGCACGCCACCGACTACCCCGGCATCGACAAGGCCAAGCATGGCAAGATCGTCTGCGGCGAGGGCCCCGTCATCGCGCGCGGCCCCAACATCAACCCCGAGGTGTTCGAGCGCCTGGTGGCCGCCGCCGAGGCCGAGGGCCTGCCGTACCAGATAGAGGCCGAGCCCGGCGTCACCGGCACCGATGCGCGCGCCATCCAGATGGCCCGCGGCGGCGTGCCCACGGGCCTCGTGTCCGTGCCGCTGCGCTACATGCACACGCCCACGGAGGTGGTGTGCCTGGACGACCTCGAGGGCGCGGTCGCCCTCATCGTGCGCTTCGCCCGCGACCTGGGCGAGGACGCCTGCTTCGTGCCCGGCATGGGCGGCTTCTCCTCGCAGGAGGACGACGCCGCCCCAGAGGAGGCGCCCGAGTCCGCCGAGCAGGCGCAGTTCGACGAGACGGGCGTGGAGTAGCCCCTCATGAAACGCGAAGAGAAGACCATCGCCAAGAACAAGAAGGCGCTCCACGAGTACGAGATCCTCGAGACCTACGAGGCGGGCATCGAGCTCACGGGCACCGAGGTGCGCTCGCTGCGCGAGAACCACTGCCAGCTCACCGACTGCTTCGCGCTCATCCGCGACGGCGAGGCGTGGCTGCACAACGTGCACATCCCGCCCTACGTGAACGGCAACATCGCCAACCCCGACCCCGACCGCAAGCGCAAGCTCCTCCTGCACAAGCGCCAGATCAGGCTTCTGCAGGAGCAGGTGAAGGAGAAGGGTATGGCGCTCGTGCCGCTCAAGATGTACTTCAAGGACAACTCGCTCGTGAAGGTGGAGCTGGCCGTCGCCCGCGGCAAGAAGCTCTACGACAAGCGCGCGAGCATGGCCGAGCGCGACTCGCGCCGCGAGGTGGAGCGCGCGCTCAAGGAACGCAGCCGGTAGGACGTGAATCCCGGCGCCGTGCGCGGCGCCCGATGCGAAGGAGGCCTGACATGGGCTTGGACGAAGAGTTTGAGAACATCGAGGACGGCGCCGAAACGGAGGCCGAGCGCATCGACCAGGAGACGGAGCTTCTGGATGTGGAGGAGTTCCAGGACGACGAGGAGTTCGACCCCAACGCCCAGGAGTCCGACCTCGAGGATGCCTACGAGGGCTTCTTCGCCGAGGAAGGCCCCGACGGCGAGGGGGAGACGAGCCCCGAGGGCTACGACGGCGGCCTGGCCGCAGTGGTGGAGCGTGCCGAGGGCATCGATCTGTCCGAGGAAGGCTTCCACCTGGTCGACGGCGACGAGCTGGCCGACGAGGCCGACGAGGCGTCCATCATGGAGCCTTCCGACGAGGACGACGGCTACGAGCTGGTGGAGCTGGAGCTGGACGACGACGACATCGTGCGCTACCTCGAGGACGAGGACGGCGAGGCCATCGGCTTCGTGCTCCTCGAGGACGGCGAGGAGGTCGAGTATTTCTACGTCGAATCCGGCGAGGACGAGGCGGACGCGGACGAGGAGGACAACCCCTACGACCTCGGCATCACGAAGGAGGGCGTCGCCGAGGCCACCCAGGACGTGAACGCCATCTACAAGGACGGCGTTGCTATAGCCGCCGAGCTCAAGGGCGCCTTCGACGACATCAAGAGCGCGCTGGACTTCAGCTTCCTGAAGAAGTAGCCGGCCTGTCGCTTGACAAACGGCGCGCGGCGTATAGAATGGATGTTCGCGAAGCGCCCAGCGCATCGCGAACGCACGTTGAAAAGGTGGGCCTTCGACCCCGCTCGATTTCCTGGGGGCGACTGGTTTCGACATGGTACGTTCGAAATGAGGAGCAGGCCGTGGTCTCCTCGCCACGTTAAACAGGGGTACCGTCAATTTAATTGGCAAAGCTAAGACTCAGAGCGCTCCGGCGCTCGCCATGGCTGCTTAATAGCGCCTGGCTGTCGTCCGCGTGACGTCCCCGACTCGCGGTTCGGCATCAACTTAGGGGAATGCGCTTGAGCACGTAGCCGGTATGGCTCAGGCAAAGATCGAACCGGCTAGGAAGCGCAACGCCTGTCGGCGTGCCGCGCGCGACCGAACGCCGATCGCCGACTAAGCTTGTAGGGCCTCATGGAGAAGGTAGTATGGACCGGAGTTCGATTCTCCGCGCCTCCACCACACAAACGATCGACGCCCCGCCGGGCCAACCGGCGGGGCGTCGCTGCATCCGGGGTTGCCCGCTCGGGTTGCGGAGGCCGCGTGCTTGCGGCGTGGCGATATTGTGGCGTTCGCAACATCGAGGGGGCGCCGGACGTTTTTGTTACCGGGGAAGCACGAGCCCCTTGGTACAATGGAACACGATAATCCGAGCGCATGAGGACGAGTATGACCGAGAACACGCCTGACAACAAGCACGCCCGCCCCGAGGGCGGCGAGCCCGAGGCTCCCCGCATCTCCGTTCCGCCCGTCATCCCTCCGGACGCGACGCGCCCGATGCCGCAGCCGGTGCGGCCGGCCGATCCGAAGGCCGCCGGCAGACGCGCCGCGCATCGCGCCGGCGAGCCCGCCTACGCTCCCGGCGCCCCGATGCGCCCCGTGGCGGCGGGCCACCAGATGGCCATGCCCGACAAGCGCCGCAGCCCCCTCAAGATCGTCGGCATCGTCATCGGCGTGCTCATCGCGCTGCTCCTCGTGGCCTACGTGGGCATCGCCCTGTACTTCACGGGGCGGTTCATGCCCAACACCGCCGTGGGCGAGCGCGACGTGTCGCTCATGTCCTCCTCCGAGGTGGAGGGCCTGCTCGCCGACGCGATGGACGACTACGCGCTTTCTATCGACGGCCAGGGCTTCAGCCTCTCGCTCACCGCGGCGGAGGCCGACATGTTCTTCGACGGAGCGGCGGTCGTGCGCGACATGCTGGCCGACGTGAATCCGTGGAGCTGGCCCCTCGAGCTGGCCAAGCAGCACGACGAGACGGACAAGCTCGTCGCGCGCTACAGCGAATCGGGCCTCGACCAGGCTGTGCGCACGGCCGTGGGCGAGTTCAACGCCTCGGCCGTCCAGCCCGTGGACGCCTCGATCACCTACGATGCGGCTCAGGCCTCCTTCGTCGTGGTGCCCGAGACCGAGGGCACGGCGCTCGATGCCGACAAGGTGGTGAAGGCGGCCGACGAGGCCATCGCCAACCTCGAGCAGAGCGTGACCCTCGACGAGGGCTTCCTGCTTCGGCCCAAGGCGTTCTCCACCGACAAGAAGCTGGTGGGGGCCGCCGAGAAGGCCAACACCATGATCCAGGCCGACCTCGTGCTGCAGATGTCGGGCACGACGGCGGGCGAGGTGAACGCCGACCTCGTGTCGCAGTGGGTGAAGCTCGACGAGAACCTCGACGTCACGCTCGACGAAGGGGCGCTTGCGGCGTGGGTTGACGAGCTGGCCGCCAAGTGCGACACGGTGGGCACGACGCGCGCCTACACGCGCGCCGACGGCAAGGCGCTCACCGTGTCGGGCGGGGTCTACGGCTGGTCGGTCGACCACGACGCGCTGCTCTCGCTCGTGAAGGAGGGCGTGGCCTCGGGCCGCGTCGACACGGTGGACGTGCCCTGCACCACCACCGGCACCGCCTACAACGGCGCGGGCGCGCGCGACTGGGGCAGCCGCTACGTCGATATCGACCTGTCCGAGCAGTACGTGCGCTTCTACGACGACTCCGGCGCGCTCGCCTGGGAGTCGGCGTGCATCACCGGCATCCCCGACGGCGAGCACGACACCCCGAGCGGCGTGTACTGGCTCAACCAGAAGCAAAGCCCCTCGAAGCTCATCGGCTACAACGGCGACACGAAGATCTACGAGACCGAGGTGCAGTACTGGATGCCGTTCGTGGGCAACGCCATCGGCCTGCACGACGCCGAATGGCAGACCGACTTCGGCGGCACGCTCTACGCCGACGGCGCCGGCAGCCACGGCTGCGTCAACCTGCCGCCGTCGAAGGCCGCCGAGCTCTACGCCCTGCTCCAAGGCGGCGACGTGGTGGTCTGCCACTGGTAGGACTTCGTTCCCCCGGCTCACACCACGACGAGGTCGGCGCGCTTGAGTGGCACGATGCGCGCGAGGTCGTCGGGCGCCATCTCCACCTGGCAGCCGATGCGGCCGCCCGAGAACGCGATGCGGTCGTAGAGGTCCGCCGTCTCGTCGATGGCGGTGGGGAAGGCCCGCTTCATGCCGATGGGCGAGCAGCCGCCGTGCACGTAGCCGGTGAGGGGCAGAAGCTCGCGCGACTTCACCATGGCGACGGCCTTCTCGCCCGCCGCGGCCGCGGCCTTCTTGAGGTCGAGTTCGCAGGCCACGGGGATCATGAACACGTAATGCGCGCCCGACTTGCCTTGCGTGACCAGCGTCTTGAACACCCGGTCCTGGTCGAGGCCGAGCAGGCGCGCCACCTCCACGCCCGAGAGCGCCTGCGCGCAGTCGAAGAAGCGCGCCTCGTAGGGAAGCCCCGCCGCGTCCAGCTCGCGCAGGGCGTTCGTCTTCGCGTCGCGGTCGCGCGCCATGCTAGCGGATGAAGCTCGTGGCTATCTTGGGCTCCAGCTCGGGCGCGGGCACGGCGGCCGTCGCCTTCACGAGCCAGGCCAGGTTGCGGCCGAGCACGCGCATGGCCTGGAGCCCCTCCGCGTCCTGGCGCACCTGCTCGGCGCTCTGGCCGTGCACCATGGGCCAGTAGTTCGCCGAGGCCAGCGGCATGCAGTTGAACTGGAAGTATTTGTTCACCTGGTCGATGGCCGGCGTCGTGCCCGCGCGACGCGCCGAGGCCACGGCCGCCGCCGGCTTGAAGCGCAGCCGGGCCGACGCGGCGTAGAACATGCGGTCGAGCACGGCCAGGAGCGCCCCGTTCGCGCCCGCGTAGAACACCGGGGTGCCCACCACCAGGCCGTCGGCCGCCTCCGCCTTGGCGATGAGGCCGTTCACCGCGTCGTCGTCGAAGATGCAGCGGCCCTCGCCGCGCTTGGCGCAGCCGCCGCAGCCGAGGCAGCCTCGCACGGGCTCGCGCCCGATCCAGGCGATCTCGGCCTCCACGCCCTCGGCTTCGAGCGCGCCGGCCACCTCGCTCAGGGCGGTGTAGGTGCAGCGCTTCTCGTTCGGGCTTCCGTTGATCAGCAGGACCTTCATGGGGCATCCTCTCCTTGTGCGGGCGTTTCGTTCGCATCCAGATTAGCAGAAACCGTGGCCGCGCGCGCCCTTTTGCAGACAACCGCCAGAGCTGCGCTATACTGTCCCCATGGAAGAAAACCTGACATTGACCGGCGCGAACGCCGAAATGGACGAGAACGCGGCCCCCTCGTTCGACAACGCGCCCATCGGGGTGTTCGACTCCGGGTTCGGCGGGCTCACCGTGGCGCGCGAGGTGGCCAAGGCGCTGCCGGACGAGTCCATCGTGTACCTGGGCGATTCGGCCCGCTGCCCCTACGGCCCGCGCTCGCTCGAGGAGGTGGACGGGTTCGTGCAGCAGATCGGCGGCTGGCTCGTCGAGCGCGGCGTGAAGCTCATCGTCATCGCCTGCAACACGGCCACGGCGGCCGGCCTCGCGCACGCGCAGCAGACCTTTCCCGTGCCGGTGGTCGGCGTCGTGGAGCCCGGCGCGCGGGCGGCGGTGCATGCCACGAAAAGCCGCCGCGTGGGCGTCATCGCCACGAAGGCCACCGTCGATTCGGGGGCCTACACCTCGGCCATCCGCCACCTCGACGCCGGCATCACCGTGTTCTCCACGGCCACGCCGCGCTTCGTGGAGATCGCCGAGCAGGGGCTGCGCATGGCGGAGGGGCCCATCGAGGACCTCACCTCGCTCGCGTCGAAAGTGTACGTGCGCCCGGCGTTCCAGGAGATCGCGCGCGAGTACCTCGAGCCGCTGCGGCGGTGCGACATCGACACGCTGGTGCTGGGCTGCACGCACTTCCCGCTGCTCAAGGCGCTCATCGGCAGCGTCGTGGGCCGCGAGGTCACGCTCATCTCGTCGGCCAAGGAGGCCGCGCGCGACGTGGCGGCCATCCTCGAGCGCCGCGGGGCGCTTGCGGAGCCGGGGCGTGTGCCGAGCCACGAGTTCTACACCACGGGGGCCGACGTCGAGGAGTTCCGCTCGTTCGGCAGCCGCGTGTTCCGCCTGCCCGTGGACACGGTGGGCCACGTCGATTTCGGCGCGTAGGCGCGCCGCTTATTCAAGAGGAGAAGCCCATGAAGACCGTCGTCATCGCCAGCAACAACGCCCACAAGGCGCGCGAGATCGCCGAGGCACTCGATTTCCCCGGCTGGGAGTTCCGAACATTGCGCGAGCTGGGGATCGAGTCCGACCCGGCCGAGGACGCCGACACCTTCGAGGGCAACGCGCGTATCAAAGCGCAGGCGGCCCGCGAGGCGAGCGGCGGACGCGCCGTGCTCGCCGACGACTCGGGCCTCGAGGTGGACGCGCTCGGCGGCGCGCCCGGCGTGTTCTCGGCCCGCTACGCGGGCGATCCGTGCGACGACGCGGCCAACAACGCGAAGCTGCTCGCCGAGCTGGCCGACGTCCCCGACGAGGGGCGCACGGCGCGGTTCGTCTGCACGCTCGCGTTCATCGACGAGGACGGCGCCGAGACGGTGGCGCGCGGCACCGTGGAGGGCCGCATCGGGCACGAGGGGCGGGGGAGCCACGGCTTCGGCTACGACCCGCTGTTCCTGCCCGACGTGTTCGACGGCGTCCGCACGCTCGCCGAAGCGCTGCCCGAGGAGAAGAACGCCGTCTCCCACCGAGGCAACGCCCTCCGCGAGCTCCGCGCGAAGCTGGCGTAGGAACGCAGTGGGGTTGTGGTGCAGTTTGGCCACGAAATGAGGTGAGTTTGAAATGTCGCAGCCCCAGGAAAGACCTTATCGTCATGATATGAAGAACATGGTTGCGTTCACCGCGCTCGTGGAGGAGCCTTCTGCCCCTGTCACGCTGACGATGGACGGTTATGATTCGTTCGTGGTCGCCCACGTGTTTCGCCAGACGCAGGACTACGTGCGGCTCGTCATGTCGAGAGGGCCCGATTCGCGTGCAAGAGGAGGGCGCTGTCGCCGGATTATGCGTTAAGCGCAGAGTCAGACTTCTGGTATACTGGCTTCTGCTGTTTTCGGCGTCGGGATGTGGCGCAGTCTGGTAGCGCGCCTGCTTTGGGAGCAGGATGTCGCAGGTTCGAATCCTGTCATCCCGACCATTTCCTCTCACCCCCGCAAGGCCTGACGGTGCTCGAAGATGCCCTTCCAGGGGTCTGCGCCGCGCTCGACGCGCTTGAGGGCATCGGCCATGGTGACGGCGTCGGGCGCCACGTCGTCCAGCTCGTCCCAGCTTATCGGCAGCGACACGCGCGCGCCCGTGCGCGCCCGCAGCGAGTAGGGCGCGATGCTCGTGGCGCCCCGGCCGTTGCGCATCCAGTCGATGTACACCTTGCCGGTGCGCTTGGCCAGGCGCACGTTGCTCGTGTAGCGGTCGGGCCACTTCTCGGCCATCGTCTGCGCGATGCGCTTCGCGAAGTCGCGGAACGCGTCCCACGAAGCCTCCGGCTGGAACGGAACGACCACATGGTAGCCCTTGCCGCCGCTCGTCTTGAGGTACGTCTCGAGCCCCAGCTCTTCCAGCAGGCCCTTGAGGTCGCGCGCGCCGCGGCGCACGTGATCGAGCCCGAGGCCCTTGTCCGGGTCGAGGTCGAACACCATGAGGTCGGGCTGCTCAAGCGTCTCCACCCGGCTGCCCCATACGTGGAACTCGAGCGTGTCCATCTGCGCCTCCTCCAGGATGCCGCGTGCGGAGTCCACGTAGAAGTATTCCTCCGGCTCGCCGTCGCTCGACGGCACCTCCACGGTCACGATGCCCGGCGCGTGCGGCGACGGGTGCTTCTTGAAGAAGCAGGCCGATCCGATGCCGCGCGGGCAGCGCACGATGCTCAAGACGCGCCCGCCTGCGAAGGGCAGCATCGCGTCGGCGACGCGCGCGTAGTAGCGCACGACGTCCTCCTTCGTCACGTCGGGGTCGGTGAACAGGAGCTTTCCCGGGCTCGTGATGGTGACGCCGTCCACGACCAGCTCGCTGCTTGTAACCGCCTTCTTCTCGGCCATGCCGTCCTCCGTTTCCTCCCGCCGCACGTCGCGCGGGTCCTTGTCGATGCGCAGCCCCTGGTAGCTCGGGTGGCGCAGCTGGCCGTCGTCGGTCCACTCGGCGAACTTCACCTCGGCCACCAGCTCGGGCTCGAGCCAGAACGACTCCTCGCCCGAGCGCGGCTTCGGCGGGTTCGCGAACGGGGCGTCCGCGCGCTCGAGGCCCTCGAACCTCGCCAGCAGCTCGCGCGCGTCGTCCTCGCCGATGCCCGACCCCACGCGTCCCGCGTAGGCGAGCGCGCCGCCCTCGTAGGCGCCCAGCAGAAGCGCGCTCACGCCGCCGGGCTTCTTGGCCGTGCGGGTGAAGCCGCCCACCACGAACTCCTGGCGGTGGTCGCACTTGAGCTTGATCCAGTCGCCCGTGCGCGCGCCGCGGTAGGGGGAGTCGGCCCGCTTGCCCACCACGCCCTCGAGCCCCAGCTTGCAGGCGGCCTCGAAGCTCTCCTGGCCCCGTCCCTCCACGTGCTCGCTGTAGCGCACCTCGGGCGGCGCGGCCGCGAGCACGCCCGCGAGCAGCTGCTTGCGCTCGGCCAAGGGGCGCGCCCGCAGGTCCTCGCCGTCGAGCGCGAGCAGGTCGAACGCCACGTAGGAGGGATGCTTGCCGGCGGGGTGCTTCAGGAAGCCCTGCAACGCCTGGAAGTCCGACCGACCCTCCTCGTCGGTCACCACGAGCTCGCCGTCGAGCACCGCCGCGCGCCCGCCCGCGAGGTCGGCGAGCGCCGAAGCCACAGAAGGGAAGCGGCCGGTGTAGTCCACCCCGTTGCGGGTGACGAGCCGCGATTCGCCCGCCTCGACGAACGCGACGATGCGGTAGCCGTCGTACTTCACCTCGTAGAGCCAGGTACCCCGCGCAGGCGGCTCGCTCACGAGCTTCGCCAGCTCCACGTCCACCTGGTCGAAGGGGTTGCGCGCCAGCTGCCCGTCGTCGCCCTCGGCGATCTGAGCGCGCGTGCGCCCGGTGGCCACGCTCGTGTCGAGGCCCTCGATGCCCGCAACATCGCGCTCGAGGCCGTCGTGCTCCTTGATGAGCAGCCAGTTCTCGCCGTGCTCCTTCGGCCGGGGCTTCAGGCGCACGAGCACCCAGTCGCCCTTGAGGCGTCGCCCGCGCAGCGCGAACTTGAGCTCGCCGTCTCGCAGCGCCGCGTCAACGTCGCCGTGCGGCTCCCACGTGCCCTCGTCCCACAGCATCACCTCGCCGCCGCCGTACTCGCCCTTCGGGATGGTTCCCTCGAACGTGCGGTAGTCGAGCGGATGGTCCTCCACGTGCACGGCCAGGCGCTTGTCGTGCGGGTTGTACGAGGGGCCCTTGGGAACGGCCCAGCTCAGCAGCACGCCGTCCCATTCGAGTCGCAGGTCGTAGTGCTCGCGTGAGGCCCAGTGGCGGTGCACGACGAACCGCAGCGGCCCGCCGGCAGGTGCGAGGGAGTCGCCGCCCTCCGGCTCAGGGGTTCGCTCGAAGTCGCGTTTCGTGTTGTAGGCGCTCAGCTTCGCGGCCATGGCGGGCACCTCCGTGTCTTCCGCGTTTTGCTTGGATGCTGGGCACATTCTCGCTCGCGCGCGGCCATCTTGCGGTACAATAGCCGACGCGTCACGCGGGTGTGGTTCAATGGTAGAACCTGAGCCTTCCAAGCTCATGACGCGGGTTCGATTCCCGTCACCCGCTCCACCGAATGCGAAAGGGCCGGATCGCCGCAAGCGACCCGGCCCTTCTTCGTGGCGAACCGCCGATTTCTCGCGAAAAGCCCCTCCTCATCCCTTCGCACATCATATATAACTTGCAGCATCATGGACAAAATCGGCCTTCGGGACTGATTTTGTCGCGCTGCCGCCGCTGAAGAATAGAGAAACCCCAGGTGACGAAAAGCCGAGCCAAAGGTGTTGGGCAAAAAATCAGTCCCGAAGGCCGATTTTGTCCATGACTCCCTTTGCCGCTGCGCGATTGGCCGATGAGGTGCGGGTACCTGCGAATGCTCGCCGTCTCGACAGCAGGAGGCGCCGGCAGCGGGAGGGGAGTCGCTGCCGGCGCGCGGGGAAGGGGAGGCGGTTACTTGCCCAGGTACTCCTTGGCGTCCTTCACGGCCAAACGCCCGGAGTTCACGGCCCACGCGGCCTGCGAGCCGGGGGCGAACTTCACGTCGTAGGAGTCGCCGTACAGGCCGCCCGCGTCCGAGCCGCCGGCGTACAGGCCGCCGATGACCTGGCCGTTCTCATCGAGCACCTGCGCCTTCTCGTTCACCTTGATACCGCCGCAGGTGGTGTAGAAGCCGTCGGCCGTCTCGCAGAGCCAGTACGGGCCCGCGTCCATCTTGTGCATGAACTTGGCGCGCTTGCCGAACTCCTCGTCGGCGCTCGTGTCATCGCCGTCGAGGCCGGCGGCCGCATCGCAGTAGGCGTTGTACTGGTCGAGCGTGGCCTTCACCGCGGCCGCGTCGAGGCCCACCTCGCCGCACACGGCCTCCAGTGTGTCGCCCACATGGCAGCCCTCGGCCTTCTCGAGCACCGCGCGGGCCTCGGCGAGCGGCGTGCCCGGCGTGCCGAACGAGAACACCTGGCCGTCGGGGCCTTCCTTCTCCCAGCGCAGCATGTCGGCCTCGGTGAACAGCGCGAACGTCTTCTCCTGGTTGCGCACGCAGATGCCCGCCCCGGCGAAGTCGTCGAGCCAGAGGTCCTCCTTGCAGAAGCGCTCGCCCTTCTCGTTGAGCCACAGCGTCGGCTGCACGCCGGCGGAGTACGCGTCGGTCGTCCAGGTGGCGTTCACCGCGCCGATGGTCACCGGCCCGCACCACATGACCGTGCCGAGCCCCTCGGCCATGGCCGCGCCGGCGTCCTTGGCCATCTTGATGCCGTCGCCGGCCCGGCAGTCCATGCCGAGCGCCTGGATGTTCTCGTTCTTCGTCTCGGAAACGGCGTACAAAAACTCGGAGTTGTTGGCGTAGCCGCCGGTGCCCACGATCACCACAGGCGCCTCCACCTTGATGACGTCGCCCTTCTCGGTCTCGGCCAGAAGGCCGGCCACCTTGCCGTCCTCCACGATGAGCTTGCGGCCGAACGTGTTGAACCGCGCCTCCACGCCCAGCTTCTCGGCCTCCTCGCCGAAGCACTGCATGAAGTAGCCGCCGGGGCTCGCGTTGTCGCCCTTGTCGTAGACGTGCCACACCTTCGGGCCCACGCCGATGGAGATATTGCCCTCGAACTTGATGCCGTGGCTCTCGAGCCAGTCGATGGTCTCGGAGGTCTGGCCGAAGAAGTTCTCGTAGAGCTTGTGCTGCGGGATCCAATGATGGTAGTTCAGGCAGGTGTTGATGGCGTTCCTCACGCCGTAGGGCGCGTCGGGGCTGTACGCGCCGGCGAACTTCACGCCGCCGTCGGCCTCGGTGAAGTGCGTCTCGAGGCCCGTCATGCCCTCGGTGCCGATGAACGACCCGCCATATCCGCCCAAGCGCTCGATCACAACCGGCTTGAGGCCCAGGTCGATGGCCTGGATGGCCGCCGCTGTGCCCGTCCCGCCCGCGCCCACGATGCACACGTCGGCTTTGATGGTCTCGCTCGGCTCGGCCAGCTCGGGGATGGCCCAGATGGCGTCGGTGCTCGCGGCGGCTGCCTCGGGAGCGGCGGCCCCGGCTCCGGCGGCATTCGGCTCGGCGGCGTCGGCGGACGCGCCCTTCGTCTGCTGGGGCGCGCAGCCCGTCAGCGCCGCGCCCGCCAGGCCTGCCGTGAGCACGCCGGCTCCTGCCAGAAACGAGCGCCTGCTCATCTGCTTCGCATTCTCCATCATGATGTCCTCCTCGGTATTCGGTCCTCCCGTTGGCGAAGGGGCTGCCCCTTGCCGTGCCGCCCTCCTGCGGCATGGGTTTATTGTGGAGTAAGCGGCGTATCGAGCACAATAGGTTGACATTCAGCTAACTGTTTGCAGGTGAAACACTTGGTTTCAGCCGGCTTGCCGCGGCCTCGGCACGCCGGCGGCGTAGTACAATGGCCGGCGAGGGAAGGGGATCCGACATGCTGGAAGACAGGTGCGACTACTTCATCCTGGCCTACGACTCGCCCAGCTTCAGCGCGGCGGCGGCCAAGGTGCCCATGTCGCCGCAGGGCTTCGCCAAGGCCATCCACAACCTGGAGCGCGACCTGGGCGTTCCGCTGTTCGTGCTGGGCGACGACGGCGTGCGCCGCCCGACGCCCTACGCCGAGGAGTTCTACGAGTACGCCCGGCACGTGCAATCCGAGCGCAACCTCCTGGCCGGCGCCTTCGAGTGCATTGCGAAGAGCGGCTACCTGGAGATACGCATCGCGTCGTCGCTCGGCGTGTTCGGCATGCTGGGCCCGGACTTCCTCGACGGCTTCAAGCGTGAGCACCCCGACGCCTCGGTGACCATCAACGAGCTGCCCGACTCGCTGTGCGAATCGCTTCTGCGCGACGGGCTCTACGACCTTGCGCTCACCATCCTCCCGAGCCCCGACGACTTCGCCACCGTGCCGCTGTACTCCTCGCCGGTGGAGTACTGGGTGCACCGCGATGACCCGCTGAGCGGACGGGAGCGGCTCGGGCTGGCGGATCTGAGCGGCAGGAAGGTGGCCATCCCGGGCCGGGAGTACAAATGCCACCACGCGCTGCTCGCCGCGTGCGAGCGCGCGGGCGTCGAGCCGCCCGAGCTGGTGGAATGCTCCGAGATATTCTGGATCTACGAGTTCGCCCAAAGAGGCGAGTGCCTGGGGTTCTGCCTGCCGCACCTGGCCCGGCTCGACGTGTTCGCGGGGGAGAAGGTGAGGGCGGTCCCGCTCGAGGGGCTCGCCTGGGCGTTCGGCATCTCGCATCTGAAGACGCGCAGCCTGAGCCGCCGGGAGCAGGACTTCGTGGACTACGTGGCCAAACGGGCGGGGGCCCTGCGCACGGCATCCGCCCGCGGCATCGTCGCCCGATGAAAAGGGAAACGCCCTCGAGGCCGATGCGTCTCGAGGGCGTTTCGCAGGGTTCGGGCGAGGGCGTCAGACGTGGCGCTCGCGCAGGTAGGCGATGATGTCGTCGGACTCGTACAGGGGCCTGCCCCCGATGACGAGGCACGGCACCTGCTTCTTGCCGCCGATGTGCACGAGGTCGTTCTGGTTGCCCGGCTGAAGGGTGTCGCGCGTGTCCATCATGATCTTGTTCTCGTCCATGAAGCGCAGGACCTTCTGGCAGAACGGGCAGGACTTCTTGTAATAGAGCGTATGGTCCTCCAAGTAGGGCATGCGGGGCTCCTTTCGATGCTCGATCGGAGAGGCGAGTGAGCTTGGATTGATGGAGCTTCCAATTCTACGGTATCGCGCGCGAGCGTGCGGCTCGGCGCGGGCGACTGTTGCCAATCGGTATACTACCTTAACAAGAGGGAAAGGGAGGGGTGCCGCGAAGGTGCCCGAGTGGTTTCGGAACGGCGCTCTTGAGAAAAAATTCTTGCATTTGCCATTGGTTTGTGCGATGCTATATTAATTTTGTTATCGAAGTCGCAAAAAAGCCGTCCCGCTTGGGCGGAACGGCGGGCGGATTCTGGTGCGCCCGGCAGGACTCGAACCTGCAACCGACGGATTAGAAGTCCGTTGCTCTATCCATTGAGCCACGAGCGCGTTTTATCGAGCACCGGTATTATACCGTAAAACCCCCGCGCGGGAAGAACGGATGCGACAGGGGGCGCGCTCTGCCGGCTCTCGTGCAAATGTGCCGGTGCATCTGGGCTTTTGCGGGCGGCAGGGGAGCGCCTTGGGCAAACGGGGGCCCCTGCGGCAGCCGACGGGCCGCCCCATCGATGACGCGCTTGCATCGGAAATGCATGTTTCTGAATATTTATGCATTCCGATTAATCAGATCAGCGGCCCTCGCACCGCCTCGGCCCTTTCCCAAAGCCCGTTTCGATCCCGATTCACCTACTTCATTGCTCTATCGCGCCAAAGCAAATATGAATAAACTGTGAAGACAGTCATAATTAGCGCCTGCCGTTCGCCGAAAAACCACGCGGTATTTCCCGGCCCTCGATTTTGTTTCGTTTTTGTGGTTGCAATTTACCTCGAACCATGAGATTTTGACCCTGTCAACCGGACGCCCGGTGCGCAACGGGCTGCTCCGATGGTCGAAAATCTGGAAAATGCATAAAGAAAAGGAGGGTTGCTATGGCTGGTGTGAACGTCAAGAGCGAAATCAAGCCCTTGAAAAAAGTATTGTTGCACCGCCCGGGCCGAGAGCTTCTGAACCTGACGCCGAACACGCTCGAAGAGCTGCTGTTCGACGACATCCCGTTTCTGAAGGTCGCCCAGGAAGAGCACGATGCCTTCGCGCAGATCCTGCGTGACAACGGCGTCGAGGTCGTCTACCTCGAGAAGCTCATGGCGGAAGTGCTCGATCAGAACCCCGAGCTGCGCGAGAAGTTCCTCAAGCAGTGGATCGAAGAGGCCGGCATCCGCACCGACCGCTACCAGAAGATCATCTACGACTACATGAACGACAACTACCCTGACAACTTCGAGCTGGTCCTGAAGACGATGGAGGGCATCAACCTCACCGAGCTTCACACGGACAAGTCCAACTCGCTCGTCGACCTCGTGAGCGAGGCCTCCAAGATGGTCGTCGCCCCCATGCCGAACCTGTACTTCACCCGCGACCCGTTCGCGTCCATCGGCAACGGCGTGTCCATCAACCGCATGTACTCCGTCACGCGCAACCGCGAGACCATCTACGCCGAGTACATCTTCGGGAACCATCCGGACTTCAAGGACGTCCCCGAGTACTACAGCCGCTACAACACGTTCCACATCGAGGGCGGCGACATCCTCAACATCAACGACAAGGTCCTGGCCATCGGCATCTCGCAGCGCACCGAGCCCGACGCCATCGACGCCATCGCGCACAACATCTTCAACGACGAGACCAGCCCGGTCGAGACCATCCTGGCGTTCAACATCCCCAACAACCGCGCCATGATGCACCTCGACACGGTGTTCACCCAGATCGACGTCGACAAGTTCACCATCCATCCCGGCATCATGGGCCCGCTGACCGTCTTCGAGATCACCCCCGAGGGCACCGGCATCAAGGTCAAGGAGATGACGGGCAAGCTGGAGGACATCCTCGAGAAGTACGTCGGCAACCCCGTGGAGCTCATCCCCTGCGGCGGCGGCGACCGCATCGCGGCCGAGCGCGAGCAGTGGAACGACGGCTCGAACACGCTGTGCATCGCTCCGGGCACCATCGTGGTGTACGAGCGCAACGACGTGACGAACGCGCTGCTGAAGGAGAAGGGCCTCAAGGTCCTCGAGATGCCTTCCGCAGAGCTTTCCCGCGGCCGTGGCGGCCCGCGCTGCATGAGCATGCCGCTCGAGCGCGAGGACTAAGCCCGCGCGCCTGTTTTGTCTTTTCCGGTTGGCCGGGGCCGTCGCAAGCGGCCCTGGCTGCCGAAAAGAGGCGGGCGGTAACTTGGCGCTGCCTGCCGATAGTGTTGTCTGTCTATCACGCACGACGAAAGGAATCGGATTATGCCTACTAGCCTGAGCGGACGCGACTTCTTGAGGCTCCTCGACTTCACGACCGAGGAGATCGAGTACCTGCTGAAGTTGTCCCGCGAATTCAAGAACCTGAAATTGACGGGTACCCCCCATCGTTACCTGGAGGGCAAGAACATCGTCCTCCTGTTCCAGAAGACGTCCACCCGCACCCGCTGCGCGTTCGAGGTCGGCGCCATGGACCTCGGCATGGGCGTGACCTACCTCGATCCGGGCAGCTCCCAGATGGGCAAGAAGGAGTCCATCGAGGACACCGCCCGCGTGCTCGACCGTTTCTACGACGGCATCGAGTTCCGCGGCTTCGCCCAGTCCGACGTGCAGGAGCTGGCCGACGGCGCGACGGTCCCGGTGTGGAACGGACTTACCACCGAGTGGCATCCCACCCAGATGCTCGCCGACATCCTCACCATGCAGGAGAACTTCAACTACGACATCAAGGGCAAGACGCTGGTGTTCATGGGCGACGCCGCCAACAACGTGGCCCGTTCGCTCATGGTCGTGTGCGCCAAGCTGGGCGTGAACTTCGTCGCCTGCGGCCCCAAGGAGAACATGCCCGACGCCGACCTCGTGAAGACCTGCGAGGAGATCGCCTCCGGCAACGGCTCCACGGTCAAGCTGACCGAGGACATCAAGGAGGCCTGCACGGGCGCTCATGCCATCTACGCCGACGTGTGGGTGTCCATGGGCGAGCCCGATGAGGTGTGGGCTCAGCGCATCAAGCTCCTCGAGCCGTACCGCGTGACGAAGGAGTGCATGGAAATGGCCGATCCGAGCGCCATCTTCCTGCATTGCCTGCCGTCGTTCCACGACACCAACACCACCATCGGCGCCGACATCTCCGAGC
This sequence comes from Arabiibacter massiliensis, assembly GCF_902386925.1. Taxonomy (NCBI): domain Bacteria; kingdom Bacillati; phylum Actinomycetota; class Coriobacteriia; order Eggerthellales; family Eggerthellaceae; genus Arabiibacter; species Arabiibacter massiliensis. Next base: position 150,722 of record NZ_LR698996.1, read on the forward strand.
GCTTCGGCGTCACGGAGATGGAGGTCACCGACGAGGTCTTCGAGTCCAAGCAGTCCAAGGTGTTCGACGAGGCCGAGAACCGCATGCACACCATCAAGGCCGTCATGTACGCGACGCTCTCCTAGAAAGTCGAAGGTGATTTGATATGCCCTACACAATCGGCGAAGGCAAGACCGTCGTCATCGCGCTCGGCGGCAACGCGCTGGGCAACACGCCCCAGGAGCAGCTCGACCTGGTGAAGAACACGGCGACCCACATCGTCGACATGATCGAGGACGGCACCAACGTCGTGGTCTCCCACGGCAACGGCCCGCAGGTCGGCATGATCAACAACGCGTTCGCCTACGCGAGCGCCAACGACGGCAAGACGCCGGAGATGCCCTTCCCCGAGGCCGGCGCCATGAGCCAGGGCTACATCGGCTACCAGCTCTCCCAGGCGATCCTGAACGAGCTCAAGGCCCGCAACATCCTGCGCTCCACGGCCAACGTCATCACCCAGACCGTGGTGGACCCCGCCGACCCGGCGTTCCAGAACCCCACCAAGCCCGTCGGCGCGTTCCTCTCCGAGGAGGAGGCCAAGGCCAAGGCCGCCGAGACCGGCTGGACCTACAAGGAGGACGCGGGCCGCGGCTGGCGCCAGGTGGTGGCCTCCCCGAAGCCCGTGCGCATCGTCGAGTTCGACGCGGTGCGCGACCTGGTCAACGACGGCTACGTCGTCATCTCCACGGGCGGCGGCGGCGTGCCGGTGTTCGAGGTCGACGGCGCCTACGAGGGCGTGCCGGCCGTCATCGACAAGGACCGCTCGAGCGCGCTCCTCGCCCGCAAGCTCAAGGCCGACATGCTCATCATCCTCACCGCGGTGGAGAAGGTGTGCGTGAACTTCAACAAGCCCGACCAGGCCGAGATCTCCGAGATGACGGTGGCCGAGGCCGAGGAGTACATCGCCCAGGGCCAGTTCGCCCCCGGCTCGATGCTGCCTAAGGTGGAGGCGTGCATCGAGTACGTCGAGCAGTACCCGGCCGGCAAGGCCCTCATCACGAGCCTCGAGTGCGCCGCGGCGGGCCTGCGCGGCGAGACCGGCACGGTCATCACGGCGTAAGAACCTGCTTCACCCGGGCTCGGGGCGCGCCACTCGCCTCGATGACCCGGCAGTTCGTTGAACGGGCGGCATCCGCGTAGAACGGGTGCCGCCCGGAAAAGGGGTACCCGCGGGTCGTGCGGTTATGCTTCCGGCCGGCTCGCGTGCAATTTCTCGTTCGCCACAGTATTCATCTCGATCCTCTATAAGGAGGGGTTGTCATGACCGAGAAAGCGAAGGAAAAAAGCAAGAAGAAGCGATCTATATCGTCATTCACCATCCTGCTCATCATGCTCGTTGCGCTTGCTCTGATCACGGTGGCGATGTCTTTCGCCGGCGTTGAGGGAGTCGAGGGAGCGACCATCGCCAACGTGGCGACGGCTCCCGTCAAGGGCTTCACCGATGCCCTGCCCGTGTGCCTGTTCGTTCTGATCCTGGGCGGTTTCCTGGGCATCGTGACGGAGACGGGCGCGCTGGACGCGGGTATCGCCGCGCTGGTGAAGAAGCTCAAGGGCAACGAACTCGTGCTCATCCCGATTCTGATGTTCATCTTCTCCATCGGCGGCACGACGTACGGCATGTGCGAGGAAACGGTCCCGTTCTACCTGCTGCTCGCGGCCACCATGGTGGCGGCCGGCTTCGACAGCGTCGTCGGCGCGGCGGTCGTCCTTCTAGGCGCCGGCTGCGGCGTGCTCGGCTCGACGGTGAACCCGTTCGCCGTGGGCGCGGCCGTCGACTCGCTGTCCGGCACGGGCATCGAGATCAACCAGGGCACCATCATCCTGCTCGGCGTCGTGCTCTGGCTCGTGACGCTGGCCATCTCCATCGTCTTCGTCATGCGCTACGCGAAGAAGGTCAAGGAGAACAAGGGCTCCACCATCCTGTCGCTGCAGGAGCAGGAGACCATGAAGGCCGAATTCGGCGAGGCCCAGCAGGAGGCCGGATCGGCTGAGGCGAACACGGAGAAGAAGCTCATGACCGGGCGCCAGAAGTGGACGCTCGTGGTGTTCGCGCTCACGTTCGTGGTCATGATCATCGGCTTCATCCCGTGGGGCGACTTCGGCGTGGAGATCTTCGACGCCGGCGCTGCCACCGAGGAAATGACGACCCAGGTCAGCGGCGACGACATCTCCGCGGTCTACGCTGACGGAGACATGGGCGAGCTGGCCTTCAACGGCGAGGTCGAGGGCACGGTGACCACCGAGGAGCAGATCTCCGACGGCTGGTCCGCGTTCCTGACCGGCCTTCCGCTGGGGCAGTGGTACTTCGACGAGGCCTCCACGTGGTTCCTCATCATGGCGCTGATCATCGGCGTCGTGGGCGGCGTGTCCGAGAGCCGCTTCGTCAAGGCCTTCATCAACGGCGCGGCCGACATGATGAGCGTCGTGCTGATCATCGCGCTCGCCCGCTCCATCACGGTGCTCATGGGCGAGACCGGCCTGGACATGTGGATCCTCGAGAACGCGGCCAACGCGCTGAACGGCCTGTCGGCGATCATCTTCGCCCCGATGTCGTTCCTGCTCTACGTGGTGCTGTCGTTCCTCATCCCGTCGTCGTCCGGCATGGCCACGGTGTCCATGCCCATCATGGGCCCGCTGGCGGCTTCGCTCAACTTCTCGCCTGACGTCATGATCATGATCTTCAGCGCCGGCAACGGCCTGGTGAACCTGTTCACCCCCACGTCCGGTGCCATCATGGGCGGCCTGGCGTTGGCCAAGGTCGAGTACTCGACCTGGCTGAAGTTCGGCGGCAAGCTGTTCATCATCCTGGGTGTGGCCTGCATCATCATCCTCACTGCGGCGATGATGATCATACCGGGTGCGATGGCCTAGCGCGACCGGCTCCGATCGACCGGCTGCGGGGCTCCTTCGTCCCCGCGCCTTCGGGAAGGCTCCCTTCGGGGGGCCTTCCCTGCGCCTTCGGGAAGGCTCCCTTCGGGGGGCCTTCCCTGCGTCCGGGGCGGGGCGGCCGGGCAGCGCGCGACGCAGACGGCTAGCACATCGGTCGGGCTGGGGCAAATCCCCTAAAAACTTCGTTGAAACGAACGGTAAAACCCCCGTTCAGCATGCATTTCAAGAGCGGGAGGGATACCATAAGCACCAGAATGACACCTGATGCGCAGCATCTGTTTCAACGGGGGATCGAACCATGGCATCAACATCGCTCAAACACGCCACTGCTCTGGGACGAAAGGCGACTGCGGTCGCCCTCGCATTCTTCATAGCCTTCATGGGCGTGCCCTTCGAGGCGTTCGCGGCCCAGGCCGATCCGGGCGCCGAGCCCGGGTCCCAGCTGGCGGCCGTCGGCGAAGGCGAGGGCTCCGAGGTCGTCGAGACCGCGCCGCCCGTCGAAGGCTCGAACGCTCCTACGGGCGAGCTCGGCGCAGACCCCGAGCCCGGCACGGGCGCGCCCTCCGCAGGCGAGGGCGAAGGGGAGGGCCCCGAGACCGACGGCCCCGCCGGCGAGGCCCCGCAGGATCCTCAGCCGCGCGATCTCACCGATGACGAGGGCGTCCTGGACATCGCGTTGGCTGGTTTGGCCTACGTGGACGCCGACGGCGCCGAGGCCCTCGTTGCGGCCGATGCCGAGGGCGACGTGGATGCCTCGGGCGTCGACCCGCAGCTTTTGGCCGACGCCGAGCTGCGCCTCAAGGCGACGGTGCAGCCGGGCGCCGTGCGCGCGGGCGACACGTTCGCCGTGTCCGTGCCGCAGGCGTGGTGCGCCCTGCCCGCGAGCGAGCAGCTGGCCGCTGCCAACGATCAGCTGGGCGACCGGGCGACGCTCGCCCTTGCGGACGGCGCGCTGGTCGTCACGTTCACCGAGGCGGCCGCCGAGGCCGTGGAAGCCTTCGAGCTGGGGCTGGCCTATCCGCTCGCGCTCGCCGACGGCGCGCTGAAGGACGAGCCCGCCACCGTGGAGCTGCCCCTGCAAGGCGGCGCGGCCGCCACGCTCACGCTCCCTGCGAAGCCGCAGGACGCCGGTCCGGCCCCCGAGGACGACGCGGTCCTGGGCGCGGCTCCGATGATGCTCGCCGCGCCGGCCTCCACCGGCACGGACGTCACGCAGGACACGGACCAGCTCGATCTGGGGCTCGTGACGTTCTCCTACCTGGATGCCGCCGGCAAGAAGCACGAGGTGCCCGTCACCGAGGACGCCGCCGGCAAAAAGCACCTCGACTTCTCCAGCGTGCCCTTCGCCTCCATCGGGAAGATGAGCATGGAGGTGGACTTCCAGATCCTGCTCGACGACGCGACCCGCGCCATCGAGAAGGGCGACTACTACCGCTACAAGCTCCCGCGCATATTCACCATCGCAGACAATCCGACTCCGCAGAACATCGTGGCGCCCACCGGCGACGTGCTGGGCACGTTCACCATCGTGGGCGGCGTGATACGCGTGGAGTTCGCGGAGGCCGTGAACATCGACGAGGGCAACATCGACATCGTCGGCGGCGTGGCGTGCGAGTTCGACCTCAACGGGGACGAGCTGAGCAGCACCGGCCCGATCGAGGAAGAGTGGACGCTGCAGACGGGCGGCACCACGTACGTGTTCGAAGCCCCCAAGTCGTCCACCGACCTCGAGGGCATCGAGAAGACCGGCGTCTTCAACAAGGGCGAGGGTACGGTGACGTGGACCATCGCCGTGGGCACCGATCCCAAGTCGGCCGGCGCGCCCCTCAAGGGCGTCACCGTGGCCGACACGTACGACAAGGCCAAGCAGGAACGCGTCGTCGTGCGCGACGCGCAGGGCAACGAGCTTTCCGTGACCGAGACGCCCGCGGGCTTCGAGTACACGTTCCCGGACGATTCGACCGCCGTGGCGCCCTACGAGCTTACCGTGACGGCCGACGTGGCGGACGACGTGCTGAAGGCCGCCGCCAATGGCGAGCAGACGCTGGGCAACGAGGCGCAGATGAGCGCTCCCGTCAACTCGTCGGTCACGGTGACGGGCGATCCGCACGCAGCCGGCTCCGCGACCGTGCCCCCGTTCGGCCTGGACAAGCAGGGCACGCCGCTCAACAGCAGCATCATCGCCTGGGATATCGTGGTGAACAAGGATGCCGCGGGCAGCGCTCAGAACGTGGTGGTGTACGACCGGCTGGACCAGCGCGCTGCCTACATCGACGGCACGCTCATGGTGGGCAAGGACAAGGTGCCAGTGAATCCCAATCCGACCCCGACCGACCAGACTTACGCCCTCATCACGCCCGATCTTGACAATCCCGGATCCACGCTCATGGAGATCCATTTCGCCGGCACGGTGAGCGACGAGCGGCACATCACGTTCGACACGAACATCAACGCCTCCGCCCAACCCGACGAGACCATAAAGTTTCCGAACACGGCGTGGATGACCTACAACTGGCCGCGCGGCACAGGCGTCGGGCCGGGCGTCGCACCCAGGCCGCTGAACATCGGCACCGACTTCCAGGTGGTGTACCTGGACAAGGAGACGCCGGACTACGATTCCCATACCGGCGTCATCGACTGGACCATCAAGCCCTCCACGCGCACCGGGAACTACACGCGCGGCGTGATAACCGACGATATCCCCGCCGACCAGGAATTCGTCGACGGCTCCGTGGTCGTGAAGCGCGGGGGCGTCCCGCTCTCGGCCGCCGAGCTGGCCGCCGTGTTCAGCCGCGCCGGATCCCGCCTGACCTTCACGTTCGACAAGACCGACTACGATCTCAACGACATCGAGATATCCTTCAAAACCAAGGCGCTCAACTTCCAAAACGAGAACATGGTGAACCATGAGTACGTGAACGCGGCGCATCTCGACGTGTACCAGGGGGCCGACCGCAAGTTCCAGGCCGACGACACCGCCCGGCGCACGTTCCAGAACGAGTTCTTGGCCAAGACGAGCGACTACTCCGTGGTGGACGACCCGAGCGGCGGTTCCACGGGCTACGTGCACTACCAAATCGTGCTCAACAAAAACCAGATGCCGAGCAAGAACCTGAAGCTCTCCGACAACCTGGGCGCGCTGGCGACGCAGGTGGTGGACGCGTCGGGCGCCAAGATCGACGACGTGCCCGCCGACAAGTGGAACATCGCCACAGACGCGGCGCACGCGATCAAGGTGACGAAGACGGAGGGCGATACGACGGCTGACGTGACCGATGCCACGCAGGTGGCGAAGTGGATCGCCGACAGGAAGATCGACGCGTCGTTCGGCGACACCTCGGCATGCTACACGGTGGACCTCTGGCTCACCCTCGACAAGGCCGAGCTGCAGCGGCTGCAGAAGAAGTACGGCGGCTCGTTCTCGCTTCGGCCCGTTAACAAGGCCACGGCCTCGTCCGATACATTCAAAGGCGGCACGCCGGTTGACGTGACGTGCACGGGTGCGGCCGACTCGGACGACATCGACAACCGCCTGGTGGCGAAGAGCGCCGACGGGTCGCACCAGGCCGACGGCTACCTGGAATACCGCATCAACATCAACCCGAACGGCTCGGATCTCGCCGGCGCCGTCATCACCGACACGCCCGACCCGTCGATCGAGATCGATCCGGACTCGGTGGCGCTCTACCGCGCGAAGCATGAGGAGGGCGGCGCGATCGCCGAGGCCGTGGGCGCTGCGGTGGACGCATCCGCATGGACGAAGGAGCTCGCCTACGACGCGGGCGCGGATCGCGCCGTGCTCAAGGTGGGGCTGCCTGACGGCACCGCGTCCTACGTGCTGAAGTACCGGGCGCGGGTGGTGAGCGCGCCCTCAGGAAACTCCGTCACGAACAAGGTGAACCTCGTCTCCACCGATGGCCAGGAGGGCTTCGACCGCTGCGAGGCGGAGGTCGACTCCAGCTCGTGGGGATGGCTCACGAAGAAGGCCATCTACAAGTTCGTGAAGGCCGACGAGTTCGGCGAGAAGGCCACGCCCATCGCGGGGATCGTGTTCAAGCTGTACGAGGACGCGGCGCGCACCAAGCTCGTCAAGACGGCCGTGTCGAATGCCCAGGGCATCGTGGCGTTCTACGGACTGGAGAAGTACACGACGTACTACTACGAGGAAGACCTGGCCAGCGTTCCCGGCAAGTACCAGGTGCTGGCTTACAGCGAGGCCACATGCCAGTTCACCACCGGCGATGCGGGGTCGAGCACCATCGCATCCGCCGCCGTGAAGAACAAGCGCACTACGAGCAAAGTGCCGGTGGAGATCGCGAAGACGTTCGAGGGCGCGGGGAGCTTGAACCCGCAGTCCACGTTCAAGCTGTACCTGTACCCCAACGGCTTCAACGGCGGCAAGAAGGTGGCCGTGAAGGTGGAAGCTAACGCGGATGGCTCGTATAGCTATGCGGACGGCGTCGGTTCGGAGGAGCTTCAGAATAGGGCCGCTGACGGTACGCTTGTGATTTCGGGCCTGCCGTGGGGCGACTACGGCCTGGAGGAGGTCGACCCCGCGCGGGGGTACGCCGCCTACGAGGGCATGAAGTGCTTCTCGGTGGCGGCACCCGCCGTTGCGGGCGGCGCTTGGAGCGTGAACTACGCGCCCGCGAACGCTCCGGAAGCCGTCGGCGCGAGCGCTGGCATCGAGAACGCGAAGACGCTCATCGCCGTGAATAAGACCACGCCTACGGGCAACGACCTGGCCGGCGCGGTTCTGAGGATCTACGAGGACAACGCCGGGACGAAGGGCGGGCTTGCGAAAGATCCCTTCGATTCCGACGGCCCCTTCGAGTACACGGCTTCGAGGGGCGAATCGTTCACCTGGGAAATCGCCGGCCTGCCGGCGGGCACGTACTGGCTGAGCGAGGACACCGCTCCCACCGACCCCGACGTGGGCAGGTTCGAGGATGTGAAGTTCGAGGTCGACAAGTACGGTAAGCTCTCGGTGCTCTCGGGCGGCGGCAGCGCCGACGTCCAGACCATCAAGGTGGTCGACGAGGCGAACAAGGTGTCCGTGAAGAAGCTCGACCAGTGGGGCGCGGGCGTCGCCGGCGCGACGCTTGAGCTGCAGAAGCGCGACGGCGCGACGTGGGTACCCGTGCCCGGCGCTGCATGGACGCCGGCGACGGCGGTGGATGCTGCGGCCGGCCACGACTTCGGCGGGCTCGAGCGCGATGCCACCTATCGCGTGGTCGAGACGGGGACGTTGCCAGCGGGCTATGTGACGGCGAACCATGAGGCCCAGCAGGTGATCGAGTTCACCATCGACGAGTACGGCAAGGTAACCAATACCGACCTGCATAACGGCCAAGCGTTCGACGGGGCCAACGGGACGTTCAAGAACTCCCAGAACGGCAACTCGTTCACGATGCGCAACGAGCGCATCGTGGGCCACGCCGAGTTCGTGAAGCACGATACCACGCTGAAGGACGACGGCACGAACAAGACGCTCGCGGGCGTGAGCTTCGACCTGTACCTGAAGGGCACGACAGGCGACACGCTGGTGAATACCGGCCACTTCGTGAGCGACGCGAACGGAAAGGTGACCACGCAGGACTCGACGCTCAAGTTTGCGAGCGACCTGGACACGGCGATGGCGGGGGAGCCCATCAGCCGGGGCCTGCCCGAGGGCACGTACTACTTCAAGGAAGTCGCCACGTACGACGACTTCGTGTTCGACAAGGACAATCCCCTCGTCACCGACACGTTCACCGTGGACGGAGCGGGCCAGCACTTCACCTGGAAGAGCGGCGGCTCCTTCGGCGATGTGGCAACCGTGACCAAGGACGGCGGCATTATAACGAACGAGCCGCTGAACGCAACGGTGCTCCTTTGGAAAAGTAGAACGGAAATGCAGTACCCAGGCGTTGGTGCTACGTTCGAGTTGCGCGATAAGGCTACGGGCCAAGTGGTCGACCGCCAAAAGACGAACTGGGGAAATCGTGTATTTAAAAACACAATCAAGGAGACCGACTCAAACGGCAACATCCCTACGGCGTCGAATTTCATGAGTGGATCGCTTTTGTTCGTGAATGTGCCAGAGGGCACCTATGAAGTAGTGGAGACGGTTCCGCCTCCCGGCTGCAAACTTGATCCCACGCAGAAGATTGAAGAAGTGGTCGTTACGCGAGAGCGCGCCAATGTTGAGTATCGGGTGGATACGGATGGCAGCGGTTGGATTACCAATGAAGTCAATGAATTCTCCGTCGAGAAGGCCGGGCAGAGCGGTCAGAGCATCGTAGGGACGAAGTTCGAACTCTCAGGTGTGGATGGCGCAACGTTCGCCGAGGCGGGCGTCGGCCCGATTTCCTGGGAGGTCACGGATTCCGAGACCAACCATGTAATCGAGGGAGAGCTTATTGCCGACAGCGTGTACAAGCTCGCCGAGACGGCGCCGGCTCCCGGCTATCAGCTGGCCGCCGACGTGTACCTGCAGATGACGAAGAATGGCGACCTGCAGCAGAGCACGTCCGCCGCCGGGCCATGGACGCCGGTGGAGAACAACAAGCTCACGGTGACGAACGAACTCAACAAATTGTCTATTGCGAAGAAAGACCAGTTCGGCAAATCTGTCTCTGGAGCGACGTTGCAGTTGTTGGAAACGGTCGGGGATGTGACGAGTCCCATCATTGAGTGGAATACTTCGACCGATAACCCGAAGGACATCACGGGCAAGCTGATCGCCGGCAACGAGTATACGCTCCATGAGAGCGCGACGCCCGACGGCTACCTGACGGCCGCCGACCAGGTCATCCGCATGACGGCTGCTGGGCAGCTGCAAGTGAAGAACGCCTCCGGCGGCTGGGACGACGTGGCGGGCAACGCGCTCGCGTTCGTGAACGAGCTGTCGCTCGCGCACGCGAAGATCGTGAAGACCGAAACGGGCGGCGCGCCGTTCACCGGCGCCACGTTCGACCTGTGCAAGAAGAACGGCACCGTCCTCATCGGCGGCATCACGCTCGCGATCGACGGCGACGGGAAGGCGTCGTGGTCGACGCAGAGCGCTTCCGGCACGAATCCCGACACGGGCGAGCCGTTCAGCGAGGGCCTGGCGAACGGCGAGTATTACTTCGTCGAAACCGCCACGGACAACGACCATGTGCTAGACGATGCGACGCACCTCGCGTTCACGCTCGACAACGCGACGCACGGCACGACGGTTGAGAAGGAGGCCGTGAACGAGAAGATGAACGCGTCCATGAGCCTGCTCAAGGTGGACGCGTCGGCTACCGCGACGCCCGTCGAGGGCGCTGCGTTCGATCTTGCCTACACGCCTGCGGGGTCGACCTCCTCGACGACGACCACGCTGACCACCGGATCCGACGGCCTGATCAAGGCCGAGAACCTGGGCAAGGGCAGCTACACCCTCAAGGAGACGGGGACGGACGCCAGCTACAAGAACGGCGGCTTCGAGGCCACGTTCACGGTGACCGACGGCTGCCAGGACGTGCCGCTCGTCATCGGTAGGGATGCGGTGGGCCAGGCGCCGTATAACCTGACAATCGCCGCCGACGAGGCACACCTGCTGGCCGGCTCGCTTTCCAACGAGCGCGTGCCCGGCACGGTGAACGTGGAGAAGCAGGATGCGGGCGGCAACGCGCTTGCGGGCGTGACGTTCGAGGTGCGCAAGGCGTCAGACGACAAGGCGGTCGCCTCGAAGACGACCGATGGCCAGGGCAAAGCGACGTTCGCCGACCTGCCGTGGGATAGCTACTACCTGGTGGAGACGGCTGTGCCCGCCGGCTACGTGCTCGACGACACGCCTCATGGGTTCGCCATCGGCAAGGGCGTGCTGACCAAGAACTTCACCGTTGCCGGCGATGGCGCTATCACGAACAAGCAGAACGAGTTCACGCTTGAGAAATACGCGGCCGGCGACGCGACGGGGCTCTCCGGTGCCACATTCACCATCACGGGCACGTTCGCCGACGGCACGGGTGAGGAGACGCGCACGCTGCTCGACGCCGCGCAGTCCGTCACGTGGACGGGCCAGCTCGTGGGCGGCAGCACCTACGCTATCACGGAGACCGTCCCGCCGAAGGGCTACCAGACGGTGCCTGCCTTCGACGTCATCATGAACGCGGACGGCACGCTGTCCTTCCCTGGCGCGCACGAGGGCGTGATGCTTGACGGCACCACCACCATCAAGGTGAGCGATCCCAAGAACACGGCCTCCATCGCGAAGGTAGACGCCGAGGGCGCCAACCTCGCCGCCGCGCGGTTCAAGCTGTCCGGCACGTTCGCCGACGGCTCCACGGAACGCACGTGGACCTCGACTGCGTCCGACGAACCGCTGGAAGGCTTGCTCGTCGCTGGCGCGGAATATGTGCTCACTGAGGAAGCCCCGGCTCCCGGCTACACGCTGCCGACCACGCTGCCGGCCACGCTGCGCATGACGAACGACGGCCAGCTGGAGCGCAAGGACGGCTCCGACTGGGTCGCGGAGGCGGGCAACCGCTTCGTCGTCGAGGACGCTAAGAACGCGCTTACGCTGTCCAAGCAAGATGAGGGCGGCAATCCCTTGTCAGGTGCTTCGTTCGAGATCAAGGGCACGTTCGCCGACGGTACGACCGGGGTGCGCACGATGCTGGACGGCGCGTCGTCCGCGACGTTGACCGGCGAGCTCGTGGCCGGCAACTCCTACACGGTGCACGAGGTCGTGCCGCCCGACGGCTACGTGAAGATGGACGACTTCGCCATCGTCATGAACGCCGACGGCACCGTCAAGGCCGACGGCACGCTGCCGGACGGCGTGTCCATCGAGGGTCATGCCATCGTCGTGAAGGACGTGCAGAACACCTTCACGCTTGCGAAGTACGCCGAGGACGGCACGACAGAGCTGGCGGGTGCCACGTTCGAGATCGCGGGCACGTTCGCAGGCGGCACGGCTGAGGAGACGCGCGAGCTGCTGAACGGCGCGAAGTCCGAGACGAACCCGGGTATGCTGGTGGGCGGCAATTCCTACACGCTGCACGAGAAGACGCCGCCGGAGGGATACAAGCCGGTGGGCGACTTCCAGGTGACCATGGGCGCGGACGGCACGCTCTCGCTCGTGGGCACGCCGGACGGCGTGAGCCGTGACGGCAACGCCATCAAGGTGAAGAACGAGCAGATCAAAGCGTCGCTTGCGAAGGTGGGCGAGGACGGCGGGCTTCTGGCCGGCGCTACGCTGGAACTGGCGGGGAAGTTCGCCAACACGGCTGAGACGAAGCTGACCTGGACGTCGTCGGGCACCGAGGCGTGGAACCTCGACGGGAAGCTCATAGCGGGCGAGACGTACACGCTCACCGAGCCGCGCCTGGCCGGGCACCTCACGCTGCCCGCCGAAGGCATCGAGTTGGCCGTGGGCGACGACGGCGTCCTGTCCATCACGCGCAACCAGCAGCTCGACGGCACGGACGGCATGGTGGACGCGGCCTCCCTCGTGGACAACGGCCTGCGGCTCAACCTGCTGAACGTGGCCATCGCGGCCGACGTGGAGCTGACGAAGACGCTCGACGGCGCCGGCGCGCTTTCGGGCGTGACGTTCGACCTGTACGAGGAGGGCGCCGGCTCTCCCCTGAAGTCCGGCCTCGTCACCGATGCGGACGGCAAGATCAAGGTGGAAGGCCTTCCCGAGGGCAGCTACTACTTCGTGGAGACGGCCACGGTGGACGGCGCGGTGGTGGACACGGACCACCAGACGTTCACGGTGGGCGAGGGCCAGCACCATACGGTGGTCCCCGTGGCCATGGACAACACGAGCTTCAAGACCTCCGTGTCGCTTGCGAAGGTGGACGGCACGAGCGGCGAGGCCCTGGCGGGCGCGCAGTTCGCCCTGTTCAAGCAGGACGGCAGCGGCGCCTTCCAGCCGGTGGGCTCGCCGGTGTCAACCAACGAGCACGGCATGGTGTCGTTCACGATGGGCGAGCGGGGCACCTACCGCGTCCAGGAGACGGCCGCGCCCGTGGGCTACGTGTACGACGCGAGCGCGCCCTACACGGCCGAGTTCACGGTGGAGAACACCCGCGCGTTCCAGAACGAGACGCTCGAGCTGGCGGAGAACGTGGATGCCGCCACGGCGGCGAAGTACGACTTGACGGTGGAGAACGCCCGGTACAAGGACGGCTTCGTGGCCAACGAGCGCAAGCTGGGCACGGTGACGCTCGCGAAGGCCGACGCCTCCACGGGCGATCCGCTGAACGGCGCCGAGTTCGAGCTGTACGCCGCGGGCGATCCGGCCACGCTGCTGGGCACTTACACGACCGGCGATCCTGCCGGCGACGGCGTGCTGTCCATCGCGGATTTGGCCTGGGGCGACTACTATCTGCAAGAGGCGCGGGCCGACGGCTACAAGCTCGATGCGACGCATCGCGAGTTCTCCATCGGCGCGACCGAGCTCTCGATCGACCTCGGCACGGTGGGCAACGATCCTATCGTGTTCTCGTTCGACAAGCTCGAGCTGTACGCCGAGAGCTGCTCGGACCCGGTGCTCGGGGCCGAGGACCCGGCGGCCGTGCGCCCGCTGGAGGGCGCCGAGTTCACGCTGTTCGCCGATGAGGCGTGCACGCAGCCGGTGAAGCTGGCGGACGGCAGCCCCGCAGCGGCGGCGAGCGATGCGGGCGGCCTGGTGCGCTTCGAGCGCGTGGTGGCCGGATCCTGTTTCGTGAAGGAGACGGCGGTGCCCGACGGGCGCGCCGACAACCCCGTCGTGTACGCGCTCGACATCGCGACGGACGGCACGGTGACGCGCTTCGCGCCGACGGGCCAGGGCGAGGGCGTGCTCACCCAGGTGGTGAACGACGTGCACCGCGCCGACATCCGCATCAAGAAGGTGGCGGAGACCGACGAGGGCAAGGTGCTGCCGAACTCGGTGTACGGCCTGTTCAAGCGCGTGGCACCTGCGCCTCGCATGCTCGCGCGGGCCATCCTTCCGCAGGCAGCTGGCCCCGAGGGCGGCCTGCAGCTCGTCGCCAAGGCCACCACCGGCCCGGACGGCTTCCTCACGTTCAAGGGCATCCTCATGGATACCGAGTACGTCATCCAGGAGCTGGTGGCGCCCGACGGCAGCCTCGTGTCGAAGAACCCCGTCAAGCTGACGTTCGCCATGGGGGAGGACGGCGCGCCGCGCATCGTCGCGTTCGAGGACGGCTCGGGCACGGCCAAGGTGGACGAGAACGGCAACATCGTGTGGCGCGAGCCGCAGGTGATAGTGGGCTTCGCGAAGACTGACCCGTCGGGCGCGCTGCTCGCGGGCGCGCAGCTGCAGGTGGTGGACGAGGCGGGCGCCGTGGTGGGCGAGCCGTGGACGTCGTCGGCCGACGGGGAGCACCTCATCGAGGGCGTGCTCACGGCCGGGAAGACGTACCGCCTGGTGGAGACGCAGGCGCCTACGGGCTACCAGAAGGCGGCCGACGTGGAGTTCACGGTGGACGATCCTAAGCTCGGGCCCGACGAGGGCCACGTGCAGCACGTGACGATGGTCGACCATCCGCTGCCCGCCGTGCCGGCGAGCCCGAAGCCCGGCGCCCTCCTGCGCACGGGCGACCCTGCGGCGCAGATGGCGCTGCTCGCGGGAGGCGTGGCCCTGGCCTGCGGAGCCGTGGCCGGCGCCGCCTCGCTCAGGCGCCGCCGCAAAAGCTGAGATAATGGCATAAAAGGGGACAGTCCCCTTTTATGCCATTTTATAGGGGTTTCCGCATCCAGACGTGGGGGACGTGCTCATCGAGCTCCACGTCTCCGTAGCGCTCGTAGCCGACGCGCTCGTAGAACGCGGTGACGCGGCATTGGGCGTGCAGGCGCATCTCGGTCGCGCCGGCTTCGCGCGCCCTGCGCTCCGCTTCGGCCAAAAGCGCCGCGCCGAAGCCGCGACCGCGCGCTTCGGGCAGCACGGCCAGGCGGCCGAACACCCAGCGGCCCGGCTCATCGGCGGCGTCGGGGTCGGGGAACGTGCGCGCGCACCCCACGAGCGCGCCGCCGTCGTAGGCGGTCACGTGGATGACGGCGGGATCGTCGTCGATCTCGTCGAACTCGTTCGCGAATCCCTGCTCCTCCATGAACACGCGCGTGCGCACCTCTCGCGCGTCCTCGAAGTTCCCCTGCTCGAAGATGAGGCTCATGCTCGGCCAGCCTTTCCGGTCGCCTTCCCAAGGGGCACACGATACCATAGCGCCGCGAAAACGCCCAACGAAAACCGCTCCGCGCGAGGTCGTGTGGATGTTTTCTGCATAAGGGGACGGCGCGGCCCCGCTTCGCGGCCCGTGTGCGTCCCGAAAGCGCGAAAAGATGGTAGAATCGGTCGATATGTATGTAGGACTTGCCGAACAGGAAAGATGCGCATCATGCAAATTCGCGAAGAACTTGAACAGCTGATCGACGCGGCCGTGTCGGCCGCGTGCGAGGACGGCTCCCTCGCGCTCGAGCAGAAGCCCGAGGCCGCTCTCGAGCGTCCGCGCGACGAGGCCAACGGCGACTGGGCGTCCACCGTGGCCATGCGCTCGGCGAAGCTCGCCAAGAAGAACCCGCGCGAGATCGCCCAGATCATCGTCGACCACCTGCCCGAGAACGACCTCGTGCAGAACGTGGACATCGCCGGCCCCGGCTTCATCAACATCCGCCTGGCCCCCGCCGCGCTGCAGGGCGTGGCCGCCCAGGCGCGCGCCGAGAAGGGCGACTTCGGCCGCGGCACCATCCCCGAGGGGCAGCGCAAGATCAACCTCGAGTACATCTCCGCGAACCCCACCGGCCCCATGCACGTGGGCCACGGCCGCTGGGCCGCGCTCGGCGACGCCACGGCGCGCGTCATGCGCCACGCGGGCTACGACGTGTTCGAGGAGTTCTACATCAACGACCACGGCACCCAGATGGACAACTTCGGCGAGTCGGTGGCCGTGCGCTACCAGCAGCTGCTCGGCCGCGACGTCGAGCTGCCCGAGGCGTGCTACGCCGGCGCCTACGTGAAGGACATCGCGCAGGCCATCATCGACGAGGACGGCGACAAATGGCTCGACGCCGACCCGCAGGAGCGCATGGAGAACTTCCGCGACCGCGCCTACGCCTACGAGCTGGCCGAGCAGCACCGCGTGACCGGGCGCTTCGGCACCACGTTCGACTGCTGGTTCTCCGAGAACTCGCTCTACGAGCCCGACGAGACGGGCAAGAGCGCGGTGGACCGCAGCCTCGAGGCCATGGACGAGAAGGGCTACATCTACGTCGAGGACGGCGCCACCTGGTTCAAGTCGAGCGCGTTCGGCGACGAGAAGGACCGCGTGCTCATCAAGGCCAACGGCGAGATGACGTACTTCATGAGCGACGTGGCCTACCATTACAACAAGATGGAGCGCGGCTTCGACCACCTCATCAACATCTGGGGCGCCGACCACCACGGCTACATCGCCCGCTGCGAGGCCATGCTTGCGGCCTGGGGCTGGCCCGGCGCGCTCGAGATCATGCTGGGGCAGCTGGTGAACCTGTTCCGCGACGGCGAGGCCGTGCGCATGTCCAAGCGCACCGGCGAGATGATCACGTTCGAGGAGCTCATCGACGAGGTGGGCGTGGACGCCACGCGCTACCTGATGCTCGCGAAGTCGAGCGACCAGCCCATCGACTTCGACATCGAGGTGGCGAAGAAGAAGGACGCCTCCAACCCGGTGTACTACGTGCAGTACGCGCACGCGCGTATCTGCTCCATCCTGCGCAAGGCCGCCGATCCGGCCGACGCCGCGGCCGCGGAGGCCGGCGAGATGTCGATGGACGACCTGGCCGCGAAGGTGATCCCGGAGGGCGTGGACCTCTTGCCGCTCACGCACGAGTCCGAGCTCGCGCTCATGCGCAAGATGGACGATTTCGGCCCGCTCGTGGCCCAGGCCGCCCGCGACCGCGCCGCGTTCCGCCTGACGCACTACGCGCAGGACCTCGCGTCGCTGTTCCACTCGTTCTACACGAACTGCCACGTCATCGGCGAGGAGCCGGCCCTGCGCGACGCCCGCCTGGCGCTGGTGGACGCCACCCGCATCGTCCTAGCGTTGTCGCTCGGCCTCCTCGGTGTGAGCGCCCCCGCGAAGATGTAACGGGGATCGAACGAAAAAGGCCGCCCTCGGGCGGCTTTTTTCGTTCTCGTCTACACGCTCACACATTGTCCTCCAGGTCAACCTGCATGAGGTAGACGTTCTCGCGGAGGCGCTTGTAGGAGGAGCGGCAGAGCTCGCCCTTCTCGTAGCGGGTCTGGATCTGCTCGAGCTCCAGGCGCAGGCCCAGCCGCTCGATCTCGACGGCCTTGCCCGCCGTGGTGGCCATCGCGGTGATGGAGGGGTTGGCGTTTTTCAGGTTGCGCACGGCGCGCTGGTATTCCAGCAGAAGCGCGCTCACGTCCTCGGCGGGCACGTCGGCCTCGGGCGAGGCCAGAATCGCGCGCAGCTTCTCCGAGACGTGCTCGGCCGAGCGTATCTGCAGGTCGCGGACGGCTTGGGTACGCTCGGTCATGCTTGCGCCCGGGAGGCCGCGCACGAAGCGGTGCCACCCCGAGCGGAGGATGGCGCGGGCGCGCAACAGGAAGTTGTGGACCGACCAGCGCCCCCGATGGTGCCGGAGCATGTTCTCGATGCGGCCGAGGCGGCTCAGGTACTGGTAGCCGACGAGGGGGTAGATGTCCTCTCGGTTGATGAGCCCCTCGACGAGCTCCT
Source organism: Arabiibacter massiliensis (assembly GCF_902386925.1). Classification (NCBI taxonomy): domain Bacteria; kingdom Bacillati; phylum Actinomycetota; class Coriobacteriia; order Eggerthellales; family Eggerthellaceae; genus Arabiibacter; species Arabiibacter massiliensis. Next base: position 168,352 of record NZ_LR698996.1, read on the forward strand.
GCTCCCAGTGGACGGCCTGCAGCCGAAGCGCGATGTTCGGCTCCTGCTCGATGTCGTTGGTGCTCTTGATGCGGGCGACGCGCTGGTTGTAGGAGCGGAGCACCACCTGCGTGGCCGCGCGGGTCTCGGGGGTCTGGCGCGAGGCCAGCTCCTCGATGACGGAGCGCAGGATCTGAAGGCTCACCTGCGTCTCGTCGCAACGTATGTCCTCGTCGGAGGCGGGCTTCTTGGGCGCGAGCAGCGGCACGACGAACGTGGCGAGCAGCAGCGTGACCACGATGACGCCGCATGCCAGGAAGATGACGAGGTCGCGCTGGGGGAAGGGAGCCGAGGCCCCCGCAGCGTCGGCGGGCAGGTAGAAGGGGATGGTGAAGATCACCGCCAGGGTGATGGTCCCCTTCGGGCCCGCGAGCGCCATCGTGAGCGCCGAGCGCGCGGCCTGCCTCCAGCCCGTGCGCCTCTCCGCCGGGAAGGAGCGGTCGTGCACGCGTTCCACGCCGAGAAGCCACAGGAACCGCACGGCCAGATAGATGAACGTGATCAGCAGGACGACGCCGATGAGCAGGCCGTTCTCGATGCTCGCATCGTCCCAGGAGCGTTGCATGGCGCGCGGCAGCTGGGTTCCCAGCAGCACGAACACCACGCCGTTGAGCGCGAAGGACACCACGCGCCACACGCTCGTGGATACGATGTTCATGCGCGAGATGGACGGCCCGATGGTGCGCGGCGAGATGACGTTCACCAGGCCCGCCGCCACGACGGCGAGGATGCCGCTCGTGCCCAGGGCGTCGCCCGCGAGGTAGACGATGAACGGGGTGAACACCTCGAACAGCACGTGGAACGTCGTGTTCTCGAGCCCCCAGGAGCGCACCTTGCGCACGATGAGGTTGCCGAGATATCCCAGCACGAGCCCCACCGCGATGCCGCCGAAGAAGCTGAACAAAAAGTCGGTGGTGGCGTTGACGAGCGAGAACGACCCCGTGACGGCGGCGGCCAGCGCGAACTGGAACGCCACGATGCCCGACGCGTCGTTGATGAGCGACTCGCCCTCCAGGATGCTCTTCGCGCGCGGCGAGAGGTCCGTCTCCTTCGAGAGCGACGCCACGGCCACGGCGTCGGTGGGCCCGAGCGCCGCGCCGAGCGCGATGGCCACAGCCAGCTCCACGGGTAGAAGCAGGTTCACCGAGAACCCGATGATCACCGCCGTGACGATGACGAGCCCCACGGCCAGCGACAGCACGGGCCTGCGGTTGCGCCACAGGGCGCCCTTGTCCACGTTCTTCGCCTCGTCGAACAGAAGCGGCGCGATGAACAGCACGAGGAAGAGCTCGGGGTCGAGCCGGATGTTGATCTGCTGCTGGGCGAGAAGCGCGATGGCCAGCCCGAGCGCGATCTGGATGAGCGGCGAGGATACCTTGGGCACGAGCTGGTCGATCACCGAGGAGAGGAGGACCGCGGCCAGCATGAGGAGGGCGAGCATGAGCGCTTCCAAGGCGGGCCTCCTAACGGCGGACGGTTCGGCGGGTGATGGGCGGGAGCTTCATTGTACCCGAGCGCTCCGAGCGCGCCGCGCCGCGCCGCCGAAAGTTCGCAGGATGTTTACCGATCGGGGGAACCGGCCGCCGCGATGCTCGCCTTGATGTGGAGGGTGTAGGCCACCGCCGCCGTGGACGCCAGCACCAGATCGCGCTCGAAATCCCCATCGTTTAGGCCGCTCATCAGGCCCTGCGGGCTGGACGGCTCGGGCGAGAACAGCGCGCGCAGGGCGGCTTCGAACGCGTCGCAGTAGTAGTCGTAGGCCACGTGCGTGTCGAAGCTGGCTATCTGCATGCGGATGAGCCGGTCGATCTCGGCGATGGAGAACGTCTGCTTGAGCGTGCAGATGACGATGAGGTAGGCGATGTGCGAGCGCGTGTACTTCTTGCCGGCCGCCGAAGCCAGCACGCCCTGCTTCACGTAGTTGTTCACCATCGAGCGCGTGATGATCTTCTCGTCGGGCTGGTAGAGGGGCTCGAGCGTCTGCTCGAGGTAGCCTATGAGCTGGTCCATGTACAGGTCGATGCCGGGGATGTCGTCGTAGCGGGGCAGCCTGAATGCGGCGAGGCGGGTGGCGTAGGGGGATTCGTTGACGGACGCGATGTTCACGGAAGGTGCCTTTCGCTCTGGACGGGGGCGGTGTGCGCCGAAGCCGCCTTCGAGGATAGCAAGAAGGGCGTTTCGCGTCAATCTTCGATACCGCTTGACTTGGTTATCTTCAACCAATAACCTAGTATTGGAAACTAGATTGAACGGGTCGCCCCGCAGACCGGAAAGCAGGTATCATGGACACCAGCCGCATCGCCCTCATCGTGGACTCGTGCACCGACGTGCCGCCGGAGGACATCGAGCGCTACGGCATGTACGTGGTGCCCCTCCAGGTGAACTACGAGAACGAGAGCTTCCTCGACAAGGTGACCATCTCGCCGCAGGAGGTGTACGACCGCTTCGCGCAGGAGATCCCCACCACGTCCACGCCCACGCCGGCCATCGCGCGCGAGGTGCTCGAGCGCGTCGTGGCCGACGGGTACGAGCAGGCGGTGATCGTCACCATCTCGAGCGGGCTCTCGGCCACCTTCGAGCTCATGCGCTCGCTTTCCGCCGGCATCGCGGGCCTCGAATGCTGCCTGGTGGACACGAAGAACATCGGCATGGGCGCCGGGCTCGTCGTGCTCGCCATCGCGCGCATGCTGGAAGGCGGCGCGACGCTCGACGACGTGCGGCGCGAGGCCGACCGCATCGTGGCCAGCACGAAGGTGTTCTTCTGCGTGGACACGCTGGAGTACCTGCACAAAGGCGGGCGCATCGGCAACGTGACCTACGCGGTGGGCAGCCTCCTTGACATGCGCCCGGTCATCACGTGCAACGAGCAGGGCGTGTACGTGACGGTGTCGAAGGCGAAGGGCCGCCGCCAGTCCCTCAAGAAGGCCATGGCGTGCGCCGAGAAGTTCGCCGCGCAGTTCCCGCGCCGCACGATGGCCGTGGTGAACGGCGACGCGGCCGCGGAGGCCGCCGAGGTGCGCGCCGAGCTGGGAGAGCGCATCGACGCCGAAGCGTGGTACGAGGGCCAGATCAGCCCCGTGCTCGTAGTGCACACCGGGCCCGGCCTCATCGGCATCGGCGTCTGCGGCGCGTAAGGGAGCGCGTCGCGACCCCCTTCCCGTGCACCCGGGATCGCCCCGACGACACAAAAACCGGTCGGTTTGGCACTCGATGCGCGCATCCGCATCGCTTCTGTTTGATGCGAGCTGGGAAAACGTTCATTCGAAAATGACCGACGGCCATTCAAGGCTGATTTTTCCGTTCGTTCAGTGCCAAACCGACCGGTTTTTGTGTCGTGCATCCGCGTTAGAGGTCTGGCACTCCGGCTGACTCCTCAGTATGGATCGAGCAGATGGTTCCTCAGCTCGATGTGCTTCGGCAACCATCCCGCCGGGCTCAATCGCGGACGTTTGCCGAGACGGCTGGCAACGTGGCGTATGACCATTTCGAACTCCGCCGCATTGTGCAGATGCCTGTTCGCCACGGTTACCACCTCTATCCCCATGTGGGCCAAGGCGGTTCTGCGCGTTGCGTCGCTGGCGATGCGATCGTCCCCGGAATGGTGGAGGTCGCTGTCGTACTCGATGGCCAGCTTCGCATCGGGCCAGATGAGGTCGCATCGCAAGGATCTCCTTCCCGTAGCCCTCCAGACGTTGCGGGTGGTCGGAATGACGTAGTTCATCTTGGGAACGGGGAGGCCGCCTCCTCCGAGCCTGACGGGCAAATCGAACAGCAGGGAGATAGTCGTTTCTCTCGGCGACTCGGATCCGTCTTGGATGTATCGCAGGGCGTCGCGCATCCTTCCTATCCCGCTTTCCCCGGCGCAGCGTTCGGCAAGCGACTCGATCCGAACGACATCGGTGAGAGGCGGCCTTTCATACGCCTTCTTGTCTTCGGGGGAGAGGCCGTATCTTCCGCAGAACTCCGTTCCAAGCTGAGCCAGATGAGGGAGGGAGAGCTTCGGGGAGAGGCGTATGAGAAGGAGCTCCGGGGAGGCCACGAAGACGCCCGGCTCCATCTCGAAGAAGCTTCCCGAGGGAAACGGGGAGGCGTGTACGCGGCATCGCACGTCGTTCCCCCTGAACCGGTCGTCGCCGGCGCGCACGAGCAGGTCGAGGGGTTCGCGGGCAAGGGCGGGATGGCGGCCGAGTAGGCTTCGGATGCGCTCGGGGCTGGGTTTGCCGGAGGTGATCGGGGGCCTTCCGACGCGTGCGGGGGAAACCTTGCCGTGCGGTCCGAGGGAGCGCCAGTAGGCGAGGGCGGAATCGTCGCATATGTAGAGCGCGGGGCGGTCCATGCGCTGACGATACCACGGTTCACGGCCGCGCTCCTTCAAAGAAATATTGTCGCCGCACGCGGATTTTGAGCCGCCCTCCGTTTTCTCACGCCAGGGGCAGGGAGATCTCCACGGCGAAGCCGTGGCCGGGGTCGCTGGCCAGGGAGAGCGCGCCGCCGTGGGCCCGCGCGATGCGGTCCACCAGCACCAGTCCCAGGCCGTGCTCCTCGCCGTAGGAGCCGGCGGCGCTCTTCGCGGTGCGCGAGCGGGCCAGGCGCGCCTCGAGCGCGGCCAGCTCCTCGCGCGTGGCACCGGCGCCGTCATCGGCCACGCGCACGGCGGCGCTTCCCTCGCGCGCCGCCAGCGACACGGCCACGTGGCAGCCGGCCTCGTTGTGCAGGCGCGCGTTGGCGATGGCGTTCTCCACGGCGCGCGTGAGCAGGCGCTCGTCGCCCATCACGATGGCGTCTGCCGCGCCCTCCTCCACGTCCAGCTCAAGCGGGTGCAGCTCGTCGAGCCCCCCGTTCACATGCTCGGCCACCACGGTGCGCAGAAGGCGCGCCAGCTGCACGCGCTCCAGCTTGAGCGGCTGCATGTCGTAGTCCAGCTGCGAGGCCGTGTTCAGGTCGGTGACCAGGTCGGCTATGCGCAGCCCCTGCGCGCGGATGACGGCCGCCCGCTCCCGCGCGCCGGCGCTCAGGCCCTCGTCGGCCGCGAGGGCGTCGGCGTGCCCGAGTATCATGGAGAGCGGCGTGCGGATGTCGTGCGACACGCCGCGTATCCACATCACGCGCGCCGCATCCTTCTGCTCGATGATGCCCGACACCTCGGTGAGGCGCTCGCCGATCTCGCCCAGGTCGCCCTTCAGGCGCACCTCGGCCGCGCGGCCCTCCGAGAGCTTGTCCAGCGCGTCGGCGATGGGGGCCACGGCGTTCTGCGTGCGCCGACGCGACACCGCGTACAGCAGGAACAGTATGGCCACGTCCACGGCGAATACCAGCAGCACGTAGAGCGGTGCGTTGCGCATGGTGGAGGCGGGGTAGGTAAGGCCCATCGTCCAGTACGCGCCCTTCGGGAAGCCCACGGCCAGAAGCCCGTCGTCGCGATCCCAGAAGAACGTGGGGTAGCCGGCCACGTCGTCGTAATGCGCGGCCATGGCGACGTCGTTGACGGAATAGGTGCGGGGCACGTCGTCGGGCAGGTTCTGCGACCAGGCCACGGCGCCTTTTCCGTCGATGAGCATCGCCCAGGCGCCGTGGCTCGCAAGCGCCTCGGCGCCGGCCTCGTCCAGCCGATAGGCGCCGTCCGTTTGCGCGAGGGCCGCATCCGCTGCGCGCGTGACCGTGGCGGGGGTGCCGTCGTTGAAGTTCGCCTCCGACTCCCGGTAGGCGATGACGGTGTACAGGAAGAAGTCCACCACCACGATGAGGAATGCGAGCGCCACGAACAGCAGCAGCTGCTTCGTGAAGAACCGCGCGAAGTTCGGGGTGCGGCCCCCGCGCCGCCGGCCGGCCGATCGGGCCATGGCTAGCCGCGCTTCACGAGCTTGTAGCCGAGGCCCTTGACGGTGACGAGCGAGACGGGCTTCGACGGGTTGGCCTCGATCTTCTCGCGCAGCCGCCGGATGTGCGCCATGAGCGAGTTCTCGTAGCCGAACGATGTGCCCCAGCACGCCTCGCACAAGGCGTCGATGGTGACGATGCGCCCGGCGTTGCGCGCGAGCACGCTCAGTATCTCGTGCTCCTTGGCCGTGAGCACCGCCGTCTCGCCGTCCGCGCGCTCCACCTCGGCGGTGGCCAGGTTCACGCTGCTCGCGTCGAGCTCGAGCAAGGGGCTTTCCTCGGCGTAGCAGCGTCTGAGCACCGCGGCCAGACGCAGCACGAGCTCCTGGGGGAGGAACGGCTTGGCGATGTAGTCGTCAGCGCCGAGCGAGAGCCCGCTCACGCGGTCGAAGGGCTCGTCCTTCGCGGTGAGGAACACGACGGGCACGCGCGCGCAGCTGGGCCGCTCCCGCAGGCGGGCGAGCAGCTCGAAGCCGTCCATGCGCGGCATCATGACGTCGAGCACGAACAGCTGGTAGGCGCGATCGGGCGCCGTCGCGCGCTCGTCGACGGCCGCGAGCGCCTCGTCGCCCGCATGCGCGACGTCGACGCAGGCGAAGCCCGCGCCCTGCAGGATGGCCGCCACCATGCTGGCCAGCTCGCGCTCGTCGTCCACGACGAGTATGCGCTTGTCGCGCAGATGCCCGTCCACCATGCCGAATCCGCCCGCCGCCATCGCCGGCCTCCTTCCCTCGTCCCCGCCATTATAGGGCACGCGGCCGCCCGCGCGGGCGGCCGCAGCCGATCGTAAGGCAGGCGCAAGGCGGGGTAAGGCAACCGCAAGGCAGGCGCACAGGGCGCGTAAGGCCCGCCGCGTAAGCTGGAGACATGCAAGCGGAGCCCTTTGTCATCCTGAGCGGAGCGAACGCGGGAGCTGCCCACTTTGTCATCCTGAGCGGAGCAAACGAAGTGAGCGCAGTCGAAGGATCCCCTGCGGCGCCAGCCGTGACGCTTCCCGCTGGCGCCGCACGGGATCCTTCGACTCCGGCCTACGGCCTCCGCTCAGGATGACAAAAAGGGGGCCTACGGCCTCCGCTCAGGATGACAAAAAGGAGGTCTACGGCCTCCGCTCAGACAAATTGCGAAAGGAGACGGAACATGACGGCACAACATGCGGCCCGGCCGGCGCAGACGGTGGTGGAGGTGCGGGGCATCAGCAAGCGCTACGGCGGCGACGCCCGCAAACGCTCGGAGGCGAGCGTCACCCAGGCGCTCGACCGGGTGAGCCTCACCGTGGCTTCGGGCGAGTTCGTGGGCATCATGGGGCCTTCGGGTTCGGGCAAGTCGACGCTGCTCAACTGCCTGGCCACCATCGACGCGCCCACGAGCGGGCAGATCGTGATCGGCGGCCGCACGGTCACCAACCTCCACGGCAAGGAGCTGGCCCGGTTCCGCCGCGACGACTTGGGCTTCATCTTCCAGGACGCGAACCTGCTCGACACGCTCACGGCCTACGAGAACATCGCGCTCGCGCTCACCATCCAGAAGACTCCTCCGGGCGAGATCGACGCGCGGGTGCGCGAGGCGGCCCGCCAGCTGGGTATCGAGGAGGTGCTCGAGAAGCACCCCTTCCAGATGTCGGGCGGCCAGCGCCAGCGCGTGGCAGCCGCGCGCGCCACGGTCACGCGCCCGCACCTCGTGCTGGCCGACGAGCCCACGGGCGCGCTCGACTCGAAATCGGCGGCGGCGCTGCTCGAGTCGCTCGAGGGCCTCAACGCGCGCGGGGCCACCATCCTCATGGTCACGCACGACGCGGTGTCGGCGAGCTATTGCGGGCGCATCGTGTTCATCAAGGACGGCCGCCTCTACGGCGAGCTGCGCCGCCAGGGAACCGACCGCTCGACGTTCTACCGCCGCATCGTGGACATCGTCACCGGCATGGGCGGCGACGCCGAGGGGGCGTTGGCCCATGCTTGTTAAGCTCGCCTGGGGAAACGTCCGCAAGTCGGTGTCCGACTTCGGCGTGTACTTCCTCACGGTCATGCTGGGCGTGGCCGTGTTCTACGCGTTCAACTCCATGACGGCCCAGCAGGGCGTGCTCGCGTTCTCGGAGACGCAGGACAAGATGTTCGAGCTTCTGGGCATGGTGATCGGCGGCGTGTCGGCGTTCATCGCGTGCGTGCTGGTGTTCCTGGTGGTGTACGCGAACCGCTTCCTCATCAAGCGGCGCAAGAAGGAGTTCGGGCTGTACCTGATGCTGGGCATGGGAGCGGGCGACGTGGTGAAGATCGTCGCGCTCGAGTCGCTCATCGCAGGCGCGGCCTCGCTTGCGGCGGGCCTCGCGGTGGGTGTGGGCCTCTCGCAGCTTTTGCTGCAGGTCACGTCCGCCCTCTTCCAGGCGGACGTCGCCGGCATGGGCGGGTTCGCGTTCGTGTTCTCGGCCGACGCCCTCGTGCAGACCATCGCCGTGTTCGCCGTCATCTTCGTGGTCGCGGCCGCGCTGAACGCGCGCACGGTGGCCAAGGCGCGGCTCATCGACCTGCTGCATGCCGAGGCCAAGGGCGAGGACATGAGGCTCACGAGCCTGCCGCTCTCGCTCGTGCTGTTCGTAGCGGCCGTGGCGCTCATCGGCGTGGCGTACAAGCTGCTCGTCGACAACGGCCTCATGGAGCCCTCGCCCGAGTTCGCGGCCGCAACGGTGCTCGTGTGCATCGGCACGGCGCTGTTCTTCTACGCGCTGTCGGGCTTTTTGCTGAAGCTCGTGCAGACGGTGCGGCCGCTGTACCTGCGCGGGCTCAACATGTTCACGCTGCGGCAGCTGAACGCCAAGGTGAACACGACGTTCGCGACGCTGTCCATCGTGTGCATGGTGCTGTTTTTGGCCCTCACCAGCGTGTGCGGCGGCTTGGGCATCCGCAACGCCTCCCTGGAGTCGATCGAGGGAGGAACCGACTACAGCGCCACCGTGTCCACGAACTTCGGCACGTACACCGCGGATACGGGCTACGTGCCCGCCGAGCTGGGCACGTACGGGGAGTTCGCCGCGGCGCAGGGCTACGACATGGCCGCCGGCCTGCGCGCGAGCGCGAAGGCGGTGGGCGCGGGCGACTTCGACGCGCTCGTGGAGGGTTCGGCCCAGGTGGACATGCTGGTGGACCCGGACGACGGCCTGACCATGGGGGACGTGGAGGAAGCGAGCGGCCTTGCGCTCACCGACTTCGCCGGGGCCTCCGTGAACGCGGGCTACGAGGCGTACCCCGTGTACCTGGCGAAGCTCTCGCAGGTGAACGCGGCGCTCGAGCTGGCGGGGCATCCGGCGCTCGAGCTGGGAGCGGGGGAGTGCGCGGTGTTCAGCGACTCCGACATCACGGCCGGGTTCTACGAGCGCGCAATCGAGAAGGGCGCGGAGGTCGAGGTGGGCGGACGGGCGTTCAAAATGGCGGCCTTCCGGAGCGAGAGCCTCATGACCACGCCGTTTCCGCTGAACACGGGCACCGTCGTGGTGCCGGACGACGCGATTCCCGCAAGCGCCGCCATCCTCCAGTCGCACCTGAGCGTGCAGTGCGCCTCCGACGAGGACGAGAAGGCGTTCGGCGAGCTGGCCTCCGCCGTGGCGGACACGACCGAGCCCGACACCTGGCCCGTCACGCGCTCGACGACGCGCACGCTCGTGGCCGAGCAGAACGTCGGTCTGTCCACCATCGTGGCGTATCTGGCCATCTACCTGGGCTTCGTGCTGGTGGTGGCGTGCGCGGCGATATTAGCCATCCAGCAGCTCTCCGACGCGTCCGACAGCGCCGGGCGCTACGGCCTGCTGCGCAAGCTCGGCGCGCCCGAGAACATGGTGGCGACGTCGCAGTTCGCGCAGGTGCTCGTGTACTTCCTGTTCCCGCTGCTGCTGGCCGTGGCGCACTCCGCCTGCGCGCTCGTGGTGGTCACCGACGTCGTGGCCGTGTTCGGCCACCTCGACATCGGCGCGACGGCCCTCGCCTGCGCCGCCTGCTTCCTCGCGGTCTACGGCGTGTACTTCGCCGTGACGTTCCTCGGCGCCAGGAAGCTGGCGCGGGGGTAGGGGCGAAGGCGGGAAAGGCAAGCGGGCCCGCAGGTTGAATCCCGCGGGCCCGCCTTGCGCTCTGCGGGAGGCGGCGGCTACAGCACGAGGGCGGGCAGCACCTCGCCCGCGCGGTCGTTGGCGTTGTCGAGCGGCAGGGGGAAGGGGTCGCTGCTCGTCTCCACCACGGTTCCGTAGAGCGAGTGGAGCGCGCCTTCCTCCGCGTCGGTTTCGGGGAGGAGCTGCGACTGGCCGTTCTCGAAAGCGATCTTGATGGGGGCGGCGTGCAGCTCGATGACTTGGGTGGAGGTGCGGCCGTCCTCGAACGTCACCGTCACGGTGAGCGTCTGCCCGTCGAACAGGTCGACGACCGCGTTGAACGAATTGCCGTCCTCCGGATAAGGGTCGTTCGTCCACAGGCCGAAGCTCACCTCTCCGCTCGCCAGCTCGGGGAGGTCCTCCGCGGAGACGTCGACGGTGCCTCCGAGCAGCTTGGAGAAGTTCGCGCCCGCGAGCTTCTGGGGCGAGTCCTTCGGCAGGCCGTCGCCCCCGCTGATCGGCGTGACCATGTCGTAGCCGGCGAAGGTCCCCGTGCCGCGCTTCGTCGGCTTCCAGCTGAGGATCTCGGCCCACCGGTCGGGCTCTTCGCCGTGCGTGAAGCGCTCGCCGATCTGGCTGTATATCGCGCCGCGCGTGACGTTCATCTGCACGCGGGCGATGCCCTCTCCCTCGATGCGGAAGAGGCAGCCGGTGAAGTACCCTTCCGTCTGGTAGTAGGGCGGGTTGTGCAGCCCCGTGCTCGTGTCCCGGTCGAAGACGACGGTGCCGTCTTGGCCGAGGGCGAGCATGGACGAGCCATCCGCAGCCCAGGCGCGCACGGAGAAGCCCGAGGCCGCCGCCGCGTCGGACATGGCGATGCCCGCAGGCGCGCCCTGGTCGAGCGAGGCCGTCACCAGGGGAATCCCGCCGGCGACGATGGCGGCCGCCGCCAGGCACGCCGCGGCGGGCACGGCCCAGCGGCGCAGGCCGCCGGAGGTCGCGCGCGGCGTGGGCTTCTGTCGGCCCGCGCCCTCGTGTGCGGCGCGCGCCTGTGAGGCCGTCCTGCGGTCCAGCTCGGGGGAGGGGGAGACGCGCTCCTGCAGCGCCGCGTACCGTTCCTTGAAATCATGCTCGTTCATGAGCGTTCTCCTAAATCGATGCGAAGGGCCTTGCGTGCGCGGTGGAGATGGGATCGGACGGTGGCGGGCCGCTCGCCGGTGATCCGCGCGATCTCGTCGGTCGAGTAGCCCTCGTAGTAGTGCAGGTGCACGGCGGCCCGCTGCTTGTCGGTGAGGCGGGCGAGCGCGGCTTCCAGCCGGTCGAGCTCCCCGTCAGCCGCGGGTTCGGGCTCGGCCGGGCGCCCCCATTCCTCGGGGGCCAGCTCGTCGACCGACGCCCGCCGACGCCGCCAGGCCGCGCGATGCGCGTCGTTGCAGCAGTTCGAGGTCACGCGCAGAAGCCACGCCTTCTGGTGCTCCTCGTCGCGAAAGCGCATGCGCGACTGGAACAGCCGCAAAAACACGGTCTGGTACACGTCCTCGGCGTCGGCCGCGTTGCCCATGCGCGAGGTGGCCAGCCTCAGCACCGTGGGGCCCCAGCGGCCGATGGCGGCTTCGATGTCCGCGCCTTCCGTTTCGCTCTGTGGGTCCATATGCCATCTCCTTTCGCAACCAACACGGATGCGGACCCCTGCATTGTTGCGGTTGCGGGGAAGTTTTTCGCGGCGCGCGCCCCGGTCCGGTAAACGCCGGGCGCACGCGACGCTGACGGCGCGGCAACGCGTACGCCGCCCGTGCCCGCACGCCGGACGTCGAAGCTTAGCATGGAAGCCGGGCGCTCCCCGCGCGGATGCGCCGCACGATGATCGAGCCGAGGAACCCGGGGGAGCCATGAGCCCAGCCTGCCCTGCATACCATCCCAAAAGCGCGCGCGTCGGGGTCGTCGACGTAGGCGGCGGCCTGCGCGGCGTGTTCGGCGCCGGGGTGCTCGACCGCTGCCTCGACGAGGGCGTCGCGTTCGGCTACTGCCTGGGCGTGTCGGCCGGCAGCGGCAACATGGTGGCCTACCTGGCGGGCCAGCGCGGGCGCAACCGCCTGTTCTACACGGTGTACCCGCGCCGCAAGGAGTACATGAGCGTGCGCAACCTCGTGCGCAAGGGCTCCTACCTCGACCTCGATTACGTGTATTCGGTGCTCTCGAACTCCGACGGCGAGTACCCGCTCGACTACGACGCGCTGCTCGCGAACCCGTCCTCGCTCACCGTGGTGGCCACCGACGCGGCCGACGGCACGCCGGTGTACTTCCGCAAAAGCGACCTCAAGCGCGACGACTTCGGCATCCTCAAGGCCTCGAGCGGCATCCCCGTTGCGTGCCGGCCGTGCCGCTGGGAGGGGCGCGTGTACTTCGACGGCGGCATCGCCGACCCGGTGCCGGTGGAGCGCGCGCTGTCCGACGGCTGCGAGCGCGTCGTGGTCATCCTCACGCGGCCGCGCGACTACGTGCGCTCCTTCAAGCGCGACCGCCTGGCGTGCCGGCTGCTCTCCGCGCGGTTCCCCCGCACCGCCGAGGCGCTGCGCCTGCGCGCGCTGCGCTACAACCTGTCCGTCGCGCGCGCCAAGGAGCTGGAACGGGAGGGCCGCGCGCTCATCGTGGCGCCCGACGACTGCTGCGGCGTGGACACGCTCACGCGGGACCCCGAGAGCCTCGAGCGCCTCTACGAGAAAGGCTACCGCGCCGCCGAGGCCGCCCTCGCGTTCGCGGCGGGGTAGGGGAATTGCCGCCTCGAGGGCATGAAAAAAGCCCCTGTCGGGGCTTCGGATTCAAATGGTGGACTGTCGGGGACTCGAACCCCGGACCTTGGGATTAAGAGTCCCCTGCTCTACCAACTAAGCTAACAGTCCGAAAGTAACGCCTATGTCAAAGTACCTCATGCGCAAAGCGCTGGATTATTCTAATGTGCAAAACCAGCAATTGCAAGAACTATTTTTCAAAATAATGCTGGGGTGGATGATGGGACTCGAACCCACGACCTCCAGAGCCACAATCTGGCGTTCTAGCCAACTGAACTACACCCACCAAGGCGCAAGGTGGAAGTATACGTATTTTCGATTCCCAGCGCAAGAGGTGATTATGGACAAATTGTATCAGCCATGCCCCGGAGGCGCGCCGGGCCCCCTCGATCGAGTAGTATTACTTCCGTCACGACGCCGAAACGGCACGTCAGAGGGCTTGCCATGCGGCGCCACCCGGTCGGGGCTCACAGCCTCGACCCCCTCATCAACCTAGGAGCGAAACGTGGATACCAAGCAATCGTCTGAAAAGCGGTTCGCGCTCTTGATCGACGCCGACAACGTGTCGGCCAAGTACATCAAGCCCATCACCGACGAGCTGTCGAAGTACGGCACCGTCACCTACAAGCGCATCTACGGCGACTGGACGCTCACGCTCCACGCCAAATGGAAGGACGCGCTGCTGGAGAACTCCATCACGCCCATCCAGCAGTTCGGCTACACGCAGGGCAAGAACGCCACCGACTCGGCCATGATCATCGACGCGATGGACATCCTGTACACGCGCTCGGTGGAGGGCTTCTGCATCGTGTCGAGCGACAGCGACTTCACGCGGCTCGCCAGCCGCATCCGCGAGAGCGGCCTCACGGTCATCGGCATGGGGGAGAAGAAGACGCCCGTGCCGTTCCGCAAGGCGTGCGACATCTTCACCACGCTCGAGCTGCTGCTGCCCAACGCCGGCGCCAACGCGAAGTCGAACGGCCGGGCCAAGGGCGCGCGCCCGGAGCAGGCCGTCTCGACCGGCGCGCAGAACGCCGGGCCGTCGATCGAGGAGATCGAGCAGGCCGTGGTGAACATCATCACCGACAACCTGAACAACGGCAAGTCCACCGGCCTCGGCGAGGTGGGCAGCCGCCTCTTGAAGCGCTATCCGGACTTCGACGTGCGCAGCTACGGCACGAACCAGTTGAAGAAGCTGCTCGACGAGTTCGGGGGCGTCGTGGTCACCAAGGACGGCAGCTCGGTGACCGTCGAGCTCGCCGAGGACAAGGAGGGCGCGAAGGAGCCCGTCCGCAAGCCCGCTAAGGAGGCGCCGGCGAAGGAGCCCGAGCCCGAGGAGCCGGCCGAGAAGCCCGAGGCGGCCGCCGAGGAGGAGCCCTCCGCCAAGCCCGCAGCACGCCGCTCGCCGCGCCGCCGCCGCGAGCACGCCGCCGCCCCGGTCGAGGCCGCCGAGCGCCCGGCGCAGGAGGCCTCGCCCGTCGAGTCGCCGGTCGAGCCGGAAGCGGCTGCCGAGCCCGTCGCCGAGCAGGACGCTTCCGAAGCGCCCGCTCGCAAGCCGGCCCGTCGCGGCAAGCGCGGCGGGGCCAAGCGCTCCCGCGCGCAGACGTCCCAGCCGGAGCAGGAGGCCCCGGCGGAGGCGGCGCAGGAGCCCGCGCCCGCGTCCGAGCCCGAGCCTGCCGCGTCCGCGGAGGCGCCCGCCAAGCGCCGCGCACCCCGCGCGAAGAAGCCCGCAGCCGCGCCTGCCCCCGAGCAGCCCGCCGGGCAGGCCTCGCCCGACCGTTTCATCCGCCAGCTCGTGCGCGAGTCCGGCGCGGAGGGCATCGCCATCTCCGAGCTCGCCAAACGCGTGCGCGCCACGTACCGCGACTTCAAGGTGCGCGATCTGGGCTATCCGCAGTTCCGCGCCTACGTGGCCGACCTAGACGACGTCGACATCGAGAAGGTGGGCAAGGACTTCATCGCGCGCCTGGCGGAGTAGCCCACGCGCCGAGCGCACGACCGTTCAACGTCTCGTTGACAGTTGTGCACAGCAAAGTTTCATAGTCCCTGCTCAAGCATGGGAAGCGAAGATCGAGCGCGCTCGGCCGAATGTGGCCGGGCGCGCTTTCGTGGTATGCTCCTCGCCGAAAAAAACCTGAGCGGAGAGGGGCGGTATGAAGAAGATCGTCATGCTCGTCGCGGCTGTGGCGCTCGTCGCGGCCGGCGTGTTCGGAACCATCGCCGTGCAGCGCACGCTCGAGCCGAGCGTCTCGCTGTCCTCCACGTCCATCCAGGAGCAGCTGTCCAACTGCAGCGAGCTGGCCACGGCCAAGCTCGAGTACCGCGGCCTCGTGCGCTACGAGCAGGGCGACATCGACTTCATCAACAAGAAGGCCTTCTCGATGGTCTACGACGCCGAGGTGCGCGCGGGCGTCGACCTGTCGCAGGCTTCCGTCGACATCAGCGGCAACGTGGTCACGGTGAGGCTGCCCGCCGCCAAGATGCTGGGCGTGGAGATCGATCCGGAGTCCATCGAGTTCTACGATTCCTCGTTCGCGCTGTTCAACTGGGAGAACCGCCAGGATACCACCGAGGCGCTCAAACTCGCCCAGCAGGACGCCGACGGCAAGGTGGATCAGACCGACATGCTCGCCGAGGCCACCGAGCAGGCGCACACCCTCGTGGAGAACCTGCTGCGGCCCTTCACCGAGGGCGACAACGCCTACACCATCCAAGTGGTCGACGCGTAGGGTCCTCCGCGCTCCCGATCGGGTGCCCTGTCGCGAAAACCCCGCGCAAAGCACCACTTGTGACGGTTTTGCGCGGGCCGGCGGAGCGTTCAGCTTGATACGGAAGACGGCGACCTGGGGTTTTGCCGAAGGCTTCCAAAACATGCGCGGGATCCGAGCGCCAAAGGGCCCGAATCCCGCGCAGAACGGTACCAATGGGTGCGGCCTCTTTTAACAATCTGACGCTGCCGGGGCGGCCGTCTGCCGATGGCCGCCCCCGATGGTGCGGGCGAAAGGACTTGAACCTTCACGAGTTTTCCCACCAGAACCTAAATCTGGCGCGTCTGCCAATTCCGCCACGCCCGCACGCGGTTGCGCGCGCCCGGAAGGCGCGCAGCGACCATGATAGCAAAAAGCCGGCCGTTTGGAAGCGGCAACCTGCGCCCTGCCGCGAGCCGCGCGCGGCCTCATGCCAAAAAGCGCCCCAGCAGAAAGCCGGCCACCACGCTCAGGGCCGAGAACAGAGCCGCGAGCCCGATGAGCCGCGCGTCGCGCCTGCGGGCGCGCTCCCGCTCGATCTCCTCGCGGCGCAGGGCGGGGAAGTAGGAGTAGCCGTCCGAGGTGATGGCCACCACCGAGCCGCGGCGCTCGTCGGGCCTCACGGCCAGCGCGCCGCGCTCTATGAGCTCGCGCTGCAGGTCGTCGTCGGGCCGATAGGGGAATGCGCAGCGGTACACCAGCTCGCCGTCCACGGTGCACGTGGCGCGCTCGTAGTCGATGAGGCGGTCGAGCTCGCGCTCCTGCATGATATTGAGTTCGATGTCGGGCATGGGGGGCCTTCCGCTGCTGCGTTTGTTTTTCGATTGCCCCCATGATACCGTGCGAGCGCCCCCGATGGTAGCGTTAAACCGATTCGTAACCGGCCAGCGGAGGAGAAGGCGCAGGCCCGCGTGCTTTTCGTCGGTTCTTCGTGAACGTGGGTGAAGTTCCCTTCCTCAGAAGGTCCACATGTGCGATAATTCCGTCTCGGTGTGCTCGGCGCGTGATGCAGGATCGCAGCGTCCGCGGAAGGGGACGGTCGCGCGGGCAACGCCGCTCGATGCCGCAAGGCGATACATGAAATGATGGAGGACAGCTACGTGGAAACAAAAGTTGAGGCATTGGAAGACAACCGCACGAAGGTGACCGTCACCGTCGATGCCAAGGATATCGATGCCCGCATCAAGAAGACCTACAAGGACTTCGCCAACAAGTACAACTTCCCCGGGTTCCGCAAGGGCAAGGCCCCGCGCCCGATCATCGACAACGCCCTGGGCAAGGAAGCCGTGCTGGCCACGGTCACCGATGAGGTCGTGAACGGCTCCTACCCCCTCGCCATCGACGACTGCGGCCTGTTCCCCATCTCCAAGCCCGCCTTCGACGAAACCGACCTGGTGGAGGGCGGCAAGCCCTACACGTTCGCGTTCACCGTGGAAGTGAAGCCGGAGTTCGAGCTTTCCAGCTACGAGCCCGTCGCCATCGAGCTGCCCGCCGAGGGCGTCTCCGACGCCGAGATCGACGAGCAGATCGAGGGGCTGCGCGAGCACTACTACACGTTCGAGGACGCCTCGGCCGCCACGAAGGTGAAGGCCGACAGCTACATCGACCTGGCCATGAAGGCCACCGACGACAAGGGCGAGGAGATCCCGGCCCTCACGACGGACAACCGCCCCTACGGCCTGGGCGCGAACCTGTTCCCGGCCGAGTTCGACGAGCAGCTCGTCGGCCTCAAGAAGGGGCAGAGCGCCACGTTCTCCCTCGACATGCCGGCCGATCCGCCCATCATGCTGGCGTCGCTGGCGGGCAAGACCGAGAAGATCGACTTCGAGGTCGAGGTCAAAGTGGTCAAGAAGAAGAACCTGCCCGAGGTCACCGACGAGTGGGCCAAGGACACGCTGGGCTTCGAGGGCCTGGAGGACCTGCGCACCCGCATCTCCGAGTCCCTTGCGCAGCAGAAGGCCGGCATGCTGCCGCGCCTGAAGGAGAGCGCCTGCCTGAACGCCGTGGCCGAGCGCCTCGAGGGCGACGTGCCCCAGGCCATGTGCGAGGACGCCGAGGCCACCCTCATCCAGGACTTCTTCCAGCAGCTCCAGAGCCAGGGCATGTCGTTCGATATGTACCTCGCGCAGCAGGGCCTCACGCCCGACCAGTTCAAGGAGGACGTGAAGAAGCAGGCCGCCGACATCACGCGCCAGGACCTCGCGCTCGACGCGTGGGCCCGCCACTTCAAGATGGAGGCCGACGGCAAGGATGTCACCGAGGAGTTCGTGAAGAGCGGCGTGGAGGATCCTGCGGCGCTTGAGAAGGAATGGCGCCAGAACGGCCAGCTCCACATGGTGCGCCAGGGCATCATGCGCACCAAGGCCGTCTACGACCTCATGGAGAAGGCCGTCGTGACCGAGATCGATCCGGCCGCCAAGAAGGACGAGGCCAAGAAGCCGGCCAAGAAGGCCGCCAAGAAGCCCGCGAAGAAGGCCGACGCCGCCGAGGCCCCCGAGGCCGAGGCCGCCGAGAAGCCGGCCAAGAAGCCTGCCGCCAAGAAGGCGAAGAAGGAGGAGGCCCCCGAGGCCGCGTCCGACGCCGAGTAGCACCGCCGCGATCAGACACCGGCCCGCCTCGTCGCGCTTATGTGCGCGGGGCGGGCCGAGGTAACGATACGGTACCCGGGCCTTGCGCGGCGGCACGATAGACCGCACTATGACAGAAACGTCAGCTGGGCCGGATTCCGGCCGCAAGAGACAAGCGAGGCATACACTATGAGCTTTGACACCAAATCCGCATTGATCCCCTACGTCATCGAGCAGTCGCCGCGCGGCGAGCGCAGCTACGACATCTACTCGCGCCTGCTGAACGAGCGCATCATCTTTTTGGGCGAGCAGATCGACGACCAGGTGGCGAACTCCGTGGTGGCGCAGCTGCTGCACCTCGAGAGCGCCGACCCCGACAAGGACATCTCGCTCTACATCAACTCGCCGGGCGGCTCGGTGACGGCGGGCATGGCCATCCTCGACACGATGGACTTCATCAAGTGCGACGTGTCCACCATCTGCCTGGGCGAATGCGCCTCGATGGCCGCCGTGCTGCTGTCCCATGGCGCCAAGGGCAAGCGCCTGTGCCTGCCCAACTCGCTCGTGCTCATCCACCAGCCCTCCGGCGGCGCGCAGGGCCAGCAGACCGAGATCGCCATCGTGGCCGACTACATGCTGAAGACCCGCAAGCGCCTGAACGAGATACTCGCGAACAACACGGGCCAGACGCTCGAGACCATCCAGGCCGACACGGAGCGCGACAACTACATGACCGCCGAGGAGGCCGTGGCCTACGGCCTGGTCGACCGCATCACCACCTCGCGCGCAGCCGCGCCGAGCTCCGACGAGTAGACAAGCGAACAGGATACATGAACGACAGACGCGACGACGAATTCGAAGGCCGGGGCAGCGAGGATATAACGTGCGCCTTCTGCGGGAAGCATCCGCACCAGGTGGCGGCCATGATCTCGGGGCCCAACGGCATCTACATCTGCGACGAGTGCATCTCGGTGTGCGCCGACGCCATGATGCGCGACCTGGGGCTCAACGTCCCCGCGTTCGACGCCGCCGCGGCGCTCGAGCAGCAGCCGTCGCGCGCTGAGACGGGACGCCATGCGCGGGTCGGCGAGGAGGCGCACGTCGCCTCGGTCGCCGATCCGTCGCCCGCCGACCTGCTGACCGACCTGCCCACGCCCCACGAGCTGTACGCCGAGCTCTCCGAGCACGTGGTGGGGCAGGAGGACGCCAAGAAGGCGCTCTCCGTAGCCGTGTACAACCACTACAAGCGCATCAGCCTGGGCGCGGATGCCGAGGACGGCGACGTGGAGCTGGCCAAGAGCAACATCATGCTTCTGGGCCCCACGGGATCGGGCAAGACGCTCCTGGCCCAGACGCTCGCGCGCACGCTGCAGGTGCCGTTCGCCATCGCGGACGCCACCACGCTCACCGAGGCGGGCTACGTGGGCGAGGACGTGGAGAACATCCTCTTGAAGCTCATGACGGCGGCGGACTTCGACATCCCGCGCGCCGAGATCGGCATCATCTACATCGACGAGATCGACAAGGTGGCCCGCAAGGCCGAGAACCTGTCCATCACGCGCGATGTTTCGGGCGAGGGCGTGCAGCAGGCGCTCCTGAAGATCGTGGAGGGCACCGAGGCCAGCGTGCCGCCGCAGGGCGGGCGCAAACACCCCCAGCAGGAGCTCATCCACATCGACACCACGAACATCCTGTTCATCCTGGGCGGCGCGTTCGTGGGCCTGGCCGACATCATCGCCGCGCGCGTGGGCAAGAGCGGCCTCGGGTTCAACTCCGAGCTTCCCGAGTCCAAGAAGCACGCCGAGGCGGAGCTTTTGGCCAAGGTGCTGCCGGAGGACCTGAACAAGTACGGCATGATCCCCGAGTTCGTGGGCCGCATCCCCGTGGTCACGTCGCTGTCGGAGCTGTCGGAGGAAGACCTCGTGCGCATCCTCACCGAGCCGAAGAACGCGCTGGTGAAGCAGTACACGAAGATGTTCGACTTCGAGGACTCGGAGCTCACGTTCGAGCCCGACGCGCTCACGGCCATCGCGCATGAGGCCGTGGAGCACGGAACGGGCGCGCGCGGCCTGCGTTCCATCTGCGAGCGCGTGCTGCAGGACGTCATGTACGACCTGCCCGAACACGACGGGCCGTCTGCGGTGACCGTGCGGGCGAGCGACATCACGGGAGAGACGAAGCCGGAGATAACGCCGGTAGCGAAGAGCGTGGAGAAGAGCGCGTAGGATAAGGTTGTCATCCTGAGCGAGCGGAGCTTTACAGGTTGTCATCCTGAGCGAGCGCAGCGAGTCGAAGGATCCCGTGCGGTGCCAACCGGAAACGTCACGGCTGGCGCCAAGCGGGATCCTTCGACTTCGGCCTTGCGGCCTTCGCTCAGGATGACATGAGGCGGGAGAGAGCGAACCTATGGCAGAGAAGAAGATCGACTACGACTTCCAGGCGCACGAGCGCCCGCTGTTCGACGCGTGGCGCGACGGCGGCTACTTCCAGCGCGGAGAGGGCTTCGGCGCCAAGAAGGCCCAGCCCTACACCATCGTCATCCCGCCGCCGAACATCACGGGCGTGCTGCACATGGGCCACGCCTTAAACGACACCATCCAGGATACGTGCATCCGCCGCGCGCGCATGCAGGGCCGTCCTGCGCGCTGGATCCTCGGCACCGACCACGCCGGCATCTCCACGCAGACCAAGGTGGACAAGAAGCTGGCCGACCAGGGCATATCCCGCTTGGAGATAGGCCGCGAGGCGTTCATCGAGGCGTGCTATGACTGGTACAAGGAGTACGGCACCACCATCGTGAACCAGATCAAGGGCATGGGCTGCAGTTGCGACTACGCCGACGAGCACTTCACCCTGGAGCCGGCGTATGTGAAGGCCGTGCGGAAGCTCTTCGTGCAGTGGTACCACGACGACCTCATCTACAAGGGCAAGCGCATCGTGAACTGGTGCCCGCACTGCACCACGTCCATCTCCGACGACGAGGCCGAGTATGTGGACGAGGCGGGGCATCTGTGGTACCTGCGCTACCCCTTGACCGAGCCGGTGGACGGCCTGGAGTATCTGGTGGTGGCCACCACGCGTCCCGAGACGATGCTCGGCGACACGGGCGTGGCGGTGAACCCGAAGGACGAGCGATTCGCGCACCTGGTGGGCAAGACGGTGACGCTGCCGCTCGTGGGCCGCGAGATCCCCATCTTCGCCGACTGGCATGTGGACAGGGAGTTCGGCACCGGCTGCGTGAAGACCACGCCCGCGCACGACCCGAACGACTGGGCCATGGGCGAGCGGAACGGCCTTGAGCGCATCAACATCTTCGACGAGACGGCGCACGTGGTGGACGGCTACGGGAAGTTTTCCGGCATGGACCGCGACGAGGCCCGCGAGGCCGTGGTGGCCGCGTTCGACGAGCTGGGGTTGCTCGACCACGTGGAGGACCACGACCACTCGGTCATGACGTGCTACCGCTGCCACACGAAGCTGGAGCCCTGGGAGTCCGAGCAGTGGTTCGTGGCCGTGGACGGCCTGAAGAAGGACGCCGCGCGCGTGGTGGAGGACGGCAGCATCCAGTTCCATCCCGAGCGCTGGCGCCAGGTGTACCTGGACTGGCTGGAGAACCTGAAAGACTGGTGCATCTCGCGCCAGCTGTGGTGGGGGCACCGCATCCCCATGTTCTACTGCGACGCGTGCGGCTGGGAGGACGCCAGCGTGGAGGACATCGACGTGTGCCCCGTGTGCGGCGCGCCGGTGCGCCAGGACGAGGACGTGCTGGACACGTGGTTCTCGTCGCAGCTGTGGCCCTTCGCCACGATGGGCTGGACCGAAGAGGGCATGGACGCGCCCGAGATGCGCGACTGCTATCCCACGCAGGTGCTGTCCACCGCGCGCGACATCATGGGGCTCTGGGTGGCGCGCATGGTGATGGCGTCGATGTACTGCACGGGGAAGATCCCGTTCGAGCACGTCATCATACATCCCACGGTGATGGCGGCCGACGGCAAGCCCATGTCGAAGAGCCGCGGCAACGGCGTGGACCCGCTGCGCCTCATGCAGGACTACGGCGCCGACGGCATGCGCTTCGGCCTCTTGATGCAGGTAACGGGCGCGCAAGACATGCGCTTCAACGAGGCGAAGCTGGAAAGCTCGCGCAACTTCGCGAACAAGATACGCAACGCGGCGCGCTTCGTGATGATGAACCTCGACGGCTACGAGCCGGGCGCGCCTGCGCCCACCACGCCGGTGGACCGCTGGATCTTCTCGCGGCTGGCGGGGCTGGTGGCGCGCCTCGATGCCGCGTTCGACGGCTTCGAGTTCGGCGAGGCCACGCGCGAGCTGTACGCGTTTTTCTGGAACGAGTTCTGCGACTGGTACATCGAGTTCTCGAAGGCGCGCCTGGGGGCCGGCGCCGACCCAGCCGACCGTGCGGCGTGCCAGCGAAACCTCGTGTTCGTGCTCGACCAGGCGCTGCGGCTGCTGCACCCCATCATGCCGTTCGTGACCGAGGAGATCTACCAGGAGCTTCCGGTGGATCGCAGCGTTGCCCCGTACCTCATCGGGGCCGCGTGGCCGGACGCGCAGGAGCTCGCGAAGTACGTGGATGTGGACGCCGAGCGCGCCATCCAGATGGTGACGGAAACGGTGTCGGCCATTCGCAGCACGCGCGCCCGCTACGGCATCTCGCCGAAGACGGAGCTGGCCGTGGCCGTGAAGGCGGGGGAGGCCGACGTGGCGCTCCTGGAGGCGCAGCGCGGGCTCATCGAGGGCATGGGCAACACATCCTCGCTGGCCATCGCCGCCGATGCCCAGAAGCCGGCCGAGTCCAGCGTGTCGCTCGCGCCGGGGCTCGAGGTGTACATCGTGCTGTCCGGCCTCGTGGACTTCGATGCCGAGCGCGAGCGCTTGGCCAAGGAGCAGGCGAAACTGGCGACGGACGCCGCCAAGCTCGACAAGAAGCTCTCCAACCCGGGCTTCTTGGCCAAGGCCGCGCCCGAGATCGTGGAGAAGGACCGCGCCAAGCACGCCGAGCTCGCCGACAAACTGGCCCGCGTGGAAGCGCAGCTTGCCGAGCTGGGGTAGGCAAGCCCCGACAATCTCCCGTCCTGTCAAGGCCGCCCTGGCGCACCGCGCGCCGGGGCGGCCTTTTCGCGCATGTGACCTGGGGCGCTGGATTCGCGCTGGATTCGCGCTGGATTCGCGCTGGATTTCCGCTTGACCCGTGCTGGAAATCCGCTTGATCCGCGCTTGATTCGCGCTTGGAACGCGCCAGATTCGAGCGATGATCCGCTGGACGCACGCCATGGCCGTGCAAGATCGCGTTGCTAGGATGTTCGGAGGCCTTCATCGGGGGCTACTGGACAGAATAGAACGTGTGAGGTATATTCATGGGCGAATGGGAAGTCAACTTGAACTTGATCCAGCCATGGCTCGAGGGATTGGACAGCGACGCGGCTGCGCATGTCAAGCGGACGTTGGCGGTGCTGAGGAGGGAGGGTCCGAGTCTCGGTAGGCCGCTTGTGGACTCGGTGAGCGGGTCGGCGTTCGGGAACATGAAGGAGCTCAGACCCCCTTCTCCTGGAAGAAGCGAGATAAGGATACTCTTCGCGTTCGATCCGAACCGAAGGGCTGTGATGCTCCTTGCCGGCGATAAATCATCCGGCGGAACGCGTGAACGGTGGAATCGGTGGTATGCTCGGGCGATCCCGAGAGCCGATAGGCTGTTTAGACGATACCTGAAAGAGCTGGAGGAGGCGGAATGAAAAGCCTTACTATCGAAGAGTATTTTGCGACGCGTGACGACATTACCCCTGAAATGGAGGAACGAGCCCGCCTTGCCGTCGAGGCGAAGATCAAAGGGTACGAGCTGCAGCAGGCGCGCAAGGCATGCCATATGACGCAGAAGGAGGTGGCCGCCAGGATGGGTGTGAGCCAGAAGCGCATCTCCGACCTGGAGAAAGGCGACGTCGATATTCTGCAGGTAGACACCCTGCGCCGCTACATCGCAAGCCTCGGCGGCAAGCTCGAAGTGAACGCCGTCCTTCCCGACCGCACCATCTGCATCGTGTGACGCCTTCAGCTCGGCCTCGATCTCAGCCTCAACCATCAACCACAGCTTGAACCCCAGCTTGAGGAAATTGCCTGAACGAGCGCGCGGCTTGCAGCATCTTTGCTATAATGACTGATCGCGTGCACGTAGCAAGGTTCACCTGCGGGCACGTCGGCGGCTCCGGGGGCTGTCCCGAGCGGACTGCGGCGCCGCCAGCGCTGAGCTGACACAAGAAAACGAGGTTGATATGACTGATCTGCTGTCCCAGCTGTGGACGCCCGAGCTGCAGGCCGCCTTCACCGTGGTCGTGGTGCTGCTCGTCATCCTGTACGTGCTTTCCATCGTCTGGGTGGTCCGCGACGCGTACCTGCGCGGCTCCTTCTGGTACGTGTGGGCCATCGTCGCGCTCATCCCGCTGCTCGGCGTGATCGCATACTGCCTGCTCCGCCCGCCGCTGCTGCAGATCGACCGCGACGAGCAGGAGCTCGAGATCGCCCTCAAGCAACGCGAGCTCATGAAGTACGGCGAATGCGCCAACTGCGGCTATCCGGTGGAGGCCGACTTCGTGCTGTGCCCGAACTGCCATCAGCGCTTGAAGAACCTCTGCGGCACCTGCAACCACGCGCTCGATCCCACCTGGACCGTGTGCCCCTACTGCGCCACGCCCGTGGCCGGCGGCCCCCGCGCGACGCGCCGCAACGCCCGAACGTCCCAGCCGCACCAGGCGGCATCCCAGCAGAGGCAGGCACGGCCCGCTCAGCTCGAGCAGGGCAACGTGCAGTAACCCATCCCGCGTTCATCGGGGCCGCCTCGCTTGGTTGTGGGGCGGCCCCGTTGTTTTAACCGATCGTGCAGGCGCTTTGTGCGCGCCCGGCACGGGAAAGGAACCACTATGAACATCGTACTCCCCGACGGCTCGAACAAGGAGCTCGCCGACGGCGCCACCGTCGTCGACGTGGCAGCCTCCATCGGCGCGGGCCTCGCGAAGGCCGCGCTCGCCGGCATCGTGAACGGCCAGGCCGTCGACCTTACCGCCCCCGTGGCCGAGGGCGATTCCGTGGCCATCGTCACCGCGAAGAGCCCCGAGGGCCTGGAGCTTCTGCGCCATTCCACCGCCCACGTCATGGCCGCCGCGCTCGTGGACCTCTACGGCGACGTGCAGTTCGGCGTCGGCCCCGCCATCGAGGACGGCTTCTACTACGACGTGAAGCTCGACCGCGCGCTCTCGCCGGAGGACTTCGCCGCCATCGAGGCCCGCATGGCCGAGATCGTGAAGGCCGACGAGGCCTTCGAGCGCCGCGTGGTCACCCGCGCCGAGGCCGAGGAGATCTTTGCGAGCCAGCCGTTCAAGCTGGAGCTCATCGCCGAGCTCCCCGAGGACGCGACCATCACCACCTATACCATCGGCAAGTTCACCGACCTGTGCCGAGGTCCCCACCTGCCCTCCACCGGCAAGCTGGGCGCCTTCAAACTCACGAAGCTCGCCGGCGCGTACTGGCGCGGCGACGCGGAACGCGAGATGCTCACCCGCATCTACGGCACTGCCTTCTTCAAGCAGAAGGAGCTGGACGAGCATCTGCACAACCTGGCCGAGGCCGAGAAGCGCGACCACCGCAAGCTCGGCCGCGAGCTGGGCATCTACATGATGGATCCCATGGCGGGCGTCGGCCTGCCCATGTATTTGCCGAAGGGCGCGCGCGTCATCCGCACCCTGCAGGAGTGGCTGCGCCGCGACCTCTACGAGCGCGGCTACGAGGAGGTCATCACCCCGCACATCTACAACGCGGATGTGTGGAAGACCTCGGGCCACTACGGCTTCTACAAGGAGAACATGTACTTCTTCGAGATCAACGAGGGAGACGACGAGAACCCGCGCATGAGCGAGTACGGCGTGAAGCCCATGAACTGCCCGGGCCACGTCATGCTGTACAAGAACGAGCTGCACTCCTACCGCGACCTGCCGCTGCGCTACTTCGAGTTCGGCACGGTGTACCGCCACGAGATGTCGGGCGTGGTGCACGGGCTTCTGCGCGCCCGCGGCTTCACGCAGGACGACGCGCACGTGTTCTGCACGAAGGACCAGGTGGTCGACGAGGTGGTGGCCATCCTCGATCTCGTGGACCACATCATGTCCACCTTCGGCTTCGCCTACGAGGCCGAGATATCCACGCGCCCAGAGAAGTCCATCGGCACCGACGAGATGTGGGACCACGCCACCGAGTCGCTGAAGCAGGCGTGCGAGCGCCACGGTCTGTCTTACGAGATCAACGAGGGCGACGGCGCGTTCTACGGCCCGAAGATCGACATCAAGGTGAAGGACGCCATCGGCCGCACCTGGCAGTGCTCCACTGTGCAGGTCGACTTCAACATGCCTGAGCGCTTCGAGCTGACCTACCGCACCGAAGACAACACCGAGGAGCGCCCCTGGATGCTCCATCGCGCCATCTTCGGCTCCATCGAGCGGTTCCTCGGCATCCTGATCGAGCACTACGCCGGCGCGCTGCCGCTGTGGCTCGCCCCCGTGCAGGTGGCCGTGCTGCCGCTGGCCGACCGCCACACGCAAGCCGCAACCGAGCTCGCGCGCAAGGTGAAGGACGCGGGCGGTCGCGTGGAGGTGTATGACCAGAACGAGCCCATGCGCGTGAAGATCGCGAAGGCGCAGAGCCAGAAGATCCCGTACATGGTGGTGCTGGGCGACAAGGAGATCGAGAACGGCACCGTGAGCGTGCGCGACCGCCACGAGGGCGACCTCGGCGCCTGGCCGGTCGACCAGCTCCTCGAGAAGATCCGCGAGGCCGCGCTGTAGGATAGAGGTGTCGCGGCAGCGCCGCTCTTTGAGGAGGACCCTTCGACTACGCTCAGGATGACAACCTGCGTGCCTGAGCGGAGCGCGTAGCGCTTTCCCCTTGTCATCCTGAGCGGAGCGCGTAGCGCGAAGTCGAAGGATCCCGCGCGGCGCCAGCAGTAAACGGCAAAAGCCCCGGCAATCGCGTCGGGGCTTTTTCATGCTTCTATTCGGCGGCCGTCATGCCGGTCGGTACACCGTCCCGCGTGCGCGTCCATGCTTGACGACGAGCCTTTGCGCGATGAGGTCGCTGAGCGCTCCGAGCACCGCGTCCCGGGTA
The DNA here is from genome assembly GCF_902386925.1 of Arabiibacter massiliensis. Lineage (NCBI taxonomy): Bacteria > Bacillati > Actinomycetota > Coriobacteriia > Eggerthellales > Eggerthellaceae > Arabiibacter > Arabiibacter massiliensis. The sequence goes on from NZ_LR698996.1 coordinate 195,605, forward strand.
GCGCCGAGCTCGATCTCCGCATCCGCTCTCGTGATCTCGCCTTTTTTCCGTACGAGGTCGAGGATGGCTTGCTTGAGGTCGCGGCTCGCGGGTGAGAGCGCGGCTGCCTCCTCGGGGAGCGCCTCCGCCGCGCCCGCCTCGTGCATGTTCGGCAGAACGGTCACGAAGGAGTTGGGCAGCGTGCGGAACTCCGGCTGTCGTGCGCATTCTGCGTACAGCCCCCGTATGCTGCGGATGCCCATCCCATATCCTTCGACGAGCGAAAGGCGGTACAGCGTGGCGGCGAGGCGCGGGTTGCGCGTCGCGGACACGCCTGCGAGGATGTCCTCGCGGGTCACGCCGCGCACGAGGCCCCCGATTGACACGAACTCGATGCGGTCGGGGAACACGTTGACGATGACGGAGGAATCGAAGTCGTACGAGCGATGCACGAGGCAGTTCAGCAGCGCCTCGCGAATGGCTTTCGGCGGGTAGTCTCGCATGTCGATGCGCTTGGCACCTTCGAAGCGCGATCTCAGCCGGTTGACAATATCGAGGAACTCAAGCGTCTTGTTCAGTTGGTCGAACAGAGACCCGCCGAACTCTTTACGGCTTTGCAGATCGATGCCCAAGCCGTCGTTGAACACGGCGCATTTCACTGAGAACGGGCTCTGGTCGGAAAAGAGCAGCGCGAGGTTGGTGAAGTAACCATCTCTGTTCGTGAATCCCAATGAGCGCTTGTTCTCCTCACCGAACGCGATCCCGCCCGCTGCGAACTCGCGTTGCGCAGCGGCGAAGGCGAGCTGCTGGTCGACGGCGCGGCGGCACTCGTAGGAATCGCCGTCGCTCTCCCTGATCATGTCGCGTATCAGGTCGGGGCTCGCATGCGTGTTCGCAGTTCCGGTCCTGATCAACACCCCGGCGGGCACGAACCCTTTCTGTGCCACGCAGTACGGCTTTCTATCGCCTTCCTCGACGGTCACTTCGACGATGGGCTTGCCGTCCATTTCGATGGCTCGCATCGAGACAAAAGCCCTGATTTCCGGGCAGATGCTGTCCGCCATGATGTTGCTAATGTTCAGCATGGCGGCATCGGGGTCTTCCACGCCGACGACCGTGCCGTCGTCTTCGACGCCCACGAGTATCCGCCCGCCCTTCGTATTGGCGAACGCGACGATCTCGCGACAGAAGCCCTTGGTGACGGTTCGCTTGAATTCGAGCATCTCGGATTCGTTCATGGCGTTCTTCCTTTCTATCGACGTTAGAATACCGCAAATCGACGATAAATGGAAGAATCGTCGATAAATCGTCGATAATCGACGATTCGACCTCACTTCCTTCTTTCGCTGCGCTCGGGTTGGCGGCGATGGTTCGTGGAAACGCATCGAGTGACGGTTCTGCGCAGGATTTCGTTGCATTTCCAACGCAAGAGGGGAGGTGCGATCTCTTTGAAAAACGGCGAACTGGGCAAACGCAGCCTTCCCTGTCGGCTGCAAGGGAAAATCGTGCGCAGAACCGTCACTCGATTCATTTTCGGCCTGAAACGGTCGCAGTGCGGGGGAGCGGTGGTATCCTGAGACGAACGATGATCGATGAGGCGAAGGAGCGCGTATGGCGTGGGGGTTGTGGGCGATGACGGCGGGCGCGGCGCTTCTGGGGGCGACGCTCGCCGTCGCGGGCGTGCAGCTTGCGCGCGGGAAGTGGAAGCACGTGCTCGCGGGCGCGTCGCAGCTGTCCAAGCGCGAGCTCGATGGCGCGGTGGAGCCGCAGACGGCGCGGGCGCTTGGCGTGCTGCTGGCGCTCCTCGGCATCGGCGTCGGCCTGATCATCGGGTTCCAGACGTGGGCCTCCTACAAGCCCGAGGACGACGGCACGCTCTTGATCGTGGGCATCGCCCTCGTCCTCGTGGACCTGTTCGTCGTCTGGGCCGTCCGCGCCGCGCGCCAGGAGGTCGAGTACAATTCGCTCATGGAGGAGCGCGAACCGCGAGCGGATCAGCCCAGCCAGAGGCGGTAGATGGTGGGCGGGTCGTAGTCGGCGACGGCCAGGCAGAACCGCGCCGGGTCGATGTCGTCGTAGGCTGACCGGTCGCGAAACGAGTTCGCATACACGAGGAACGGCACAGTCCAGCTGCGCGTCTCGCCGGGCTTGAGCACGTTCCAGCCGTCGGGAAGCGTAAAGGTCGTGAAACCATCCTGCGGCTCGCCGTACAGCTCATCGGTCAGGTACTTGTCGACGAAAATGCCGCTGCCCAGCTTGTCGGAGGCGCCTTCGAAGTCCTCGCTCCATAGCTGGAAGGTGGGGATGCGCGCGGGCTCGTCGCCCGGGTTCGTCACCGTGAGCTCCGCGAGGAACGCCTTCCTCTCCGCATCGCCGAACGCAACGGCCGCCTCGCCGTAATGCGGATACCATTCGGCGAACGCGTCTTCGGTCACCGTCCTCAGGCCGACGACGGAAACGCCGAGCGTCGGCAAATCGTAGCGCCAGCTGTCGGCGCCCATGTTGTTCGCGCGCTCCTCGGCGCTCCACGAGGCAATCTCTTCCTCGCTATAGGCGAAGCCCTTTCCCCCGGTGAGCCCCTCCAGGCGAATCTCCTCGCCGACGCGCACGTCGACGATGCTCTCCGCGTCGTAGCGGCTGGCGGAGCTCGCCTGACCTCGGCCGACCTCCGTGTCCACCACATGCTCCCTCGGCTCGCCGGGGAGGAACTGGAGCGCGAACCACGCGAGCGCGCAAGCGGCGATCGCGATGCAGGCGCCTCCGGCGAAGGCGCGGGCCGTGCGATTCCTCGTCGCGTTCATGGAAGCCTCCTTTCTTCGGGGCGGATTCCCTGCGTCCACCGTAGCCCTCCGCGCTTCCAAGCGGCAATGATGAAGTTTTTCATCACCCCGCGCCGCCCCGCTTCTCGCCGCGGAGCGCTATCATGCAGGCTATCACACGAAGAAGGGAAGGAGCGGGCGATGGTGCCATGGTCGACGGTGGCGGTGCTTCTGGCGGCGTGCGCCGCGTTCGGCGCGTTCTGCGCGGCGGTTGCGCGGGCGTTCTTCCGCTCGCGGGCCGACGGGACGGCGTACCGCATGGCGGGCGTGCGGGCGGCGTGCTTCCTCGCGATCGTCGTGGGCTGCCTCATGGCGCGCGACGCGTGGGGCGTCGAGGCGGCGGCCGCGCTCGCTGTGTGCCTGTGCGCCGCGTCCTTCCCGCTGTGCCTCGCCCTCGAGCGCCGTTGGCGCACCCGCGGCATGGCCGCCGCCGTCGCTTATCTGCAGCTGCACCGCCCGCCGCAGAAGGAGGCTCCGGCGGGCTGGGACTCCGCGCTCGACTCCGCCTGCGCGCGCCTGGCGCGCTCCTTCGACCTCACGCGCCGCGAGGAGGACGTGCTGCGCCTGCTCGTGGAGGGCCGCACCTTCTCCCAGGCCGCCGACGAGCTGGTGGTGTCCCTCAACACGGTGAAGAGCCACGTGCGCCGCATCTACGCCAAGATGGGCGTCGCCGGCAAGCAGGATCTCCTCGACACGGTGTCCGCCGCCGAGCGGGACGGCCGCGCAGGCTAGCGCCGCGCCGCCGCAGGGTCGTCGGGGTCGTCCTCGAACATCCCGCGCACGTCCTCCTCGTCGATGCCCATGCGCTCGGCTGCGCGGCCCATCTCGGCCATGCGGCGGCGGTACTCGCGCACGACGCGCTCGGCCATGCGCCGGCGGCGCTCCTCGCGGCGCTGCTGAGCCTGGGCCAGCAGCGGGCCGTCGCCGTCCGGGTCGGCGTCGGGGGCCAGCTGGCGGCGCGCCAGCTCCTGCGCGGCCAGGTCGAGCGCCTCGTCGACGGCCCGCTTGCGCGCCGAGTGCCGCTGCAGCAGCGCGGCGCGGTCCTGCCAGTCCAGGTCGTCGAAGCTGCGTCCCTCGCGCCGCGCCGCCAGCCGCTCGAGCGCCTCCTTGCGGGCGAGCATGCGCTCGAACTCCCAGTGCTCGCGCAGGATGGCGCCGATGTCGCGCGGGTTGCGGGCGATCTCGCGTGCGGCCTCGAGGGGCTTCGCGTCGGCCACGCGGTAGGTGAGCGTGCCCAGAAGCGGCATGAGGAACACGGTGACCGCGCCGGCCGCCACCAGCACGCTCGCCGTCTCCTGCGGCATGGCGTTCGCGCTCACGGCCACCGACGTCACGGCCACGATGATGGGCAGCGCCGTGGTGCAGTACAGCGCCACGGTCAGGCGGTTGTGCGTGGAGATGTCGCGCGTGTCCTTGCCGGTGGTGAGCGCCGCGAAGATGGGCACCGCGCGGATGATCAGCAGAAGCACGATGAATCCCGCGAGCATGGCCGGCTGCGCGAACACGGCCATAAGGTCGATCTTCGCGCCGGACACCGTGAAGAACACGGGGATGAGGAAGCCGTAGGCCACGCCGTCCAGCTTGTGCTCGAGCGCGTGGTCGCCCTCCGGCACGATGTAGCGCAGCACGAAGCCCGCGGCGAACGCGCCCAGCACGATGTCGAGGTTGAACACGGCCGACACGGCCACGAGCCCCACCAGAAGCACCACGACGCAGCGCATCATGGTCTGCGAGGTGCCCTCCGCGTTCTCGGTGAGGAAGCGGAACAGCCGGTGACCCGCTTTCTTCGCCTTCGCGGGAACGATGGCCGCCACGACGCACAGCGCCACGAACGCGGCGAGGATGAGGACGGTCTGCCATTCCGCGCGCGTGGAAAGCAGCAGCGCCATGGCCAGCACCGGGCAGAGCTCGCCCCACGTGCCGTACGCCAGGATGGACTCGCCCACCTGCGTGCCCATGAGCTCGCGCTCCTTCATGATGGGCATGAGCGTGCCGAGCGCCGTGGTGGTGAGCGCGATAGCCACGGCTACGGCCTCCAGCTCGTTGGTCCTCATGAGCCCGGCCGCAATCACGACCCCGAACGCCAGCACGATGGACACGGCCCAGGTGGCGAGCCCCCGCTTGCCCTGGCTGCCCGTGAGGCTCTTCGGGTTGATCTCGTAGCCCGCGAGCAGGAACAGAAACGCCAGGCCCAGGTCGGACAGGAGCCCCACCGAGTCGGTGAGCTCTACGACGCCGAGCAGGTTGGGCCCGAGCACCGCGCCGGCGATGAGCAGGAACACCGTCTCGGGCACGAGCTTGTTGGGGATGAGCCTGGCGACGATGGGGCTCGCCGCCGCAGCGAGCGCGATGATGGCGAGCGAAACGAGGTCGACGGTCATGGAGGGCCTTTCGGGCGCGCGGATTTCTCTCAAGCGAACCGTGCCATTGTACACCTTGCCTCCCGGGCGGCCCCGCGTGCCCGAGCTCCTTCCCGCCGTTTCCAGGATTTGCTACAATCCCAACCATGAGCGTTTACCTCGGAAATACCTCAGCCTTGGAGTACTGGCGCGTGAACGACCCCATGCCGGCGCCCGGTTCCTCGCGCTCGCATCCGACGCCCGGCAGGCGCGTCAGCGCCGAGGAGGTCTCCCGCCTCGACCTTGGCCGCCTCGGCGTCGCTTCCCCCGTGCACGTCGTCGTGGCGGACGCGAACGATCGCAGCCAGGCGGCTGGGATCGCCTGCCATGTGCGCTCGGGGAGGTTCCCGGCTGGAGCGTTCGTCCGCATCGAGGAAGGGCTCTACGTCGAGTCTCCCGAAGAGGCGTTCCTGCGCGTCGCCACAGAGCTCACGCTGGCCGCCTTGGTTCGCTTCGGGCTGCTTCTGTGCGGGACCTACGTGCACAATCGGGAGGGCAATGGCTTCCGCAAGCGCAAGGGCGGGCCTCTGACCACGGTCGAAGCCCTCAGGCGGCGCGTCGAGAAGGCGCGAGGCGAGCGGGGATTCAACAAGGCCGCGCGCGCCCTGCGCTTCGTCGCCAACGGATCTGCCTCGCCTATGGAGACGATCCTGTGCATGGCGCTCTGCCTGCCGCGGATGCTGGGAGGCTACGGCTTCGAGCTGCCGCGCCTCAACTATTGGATCGATGCGGGGCCCGCGCGCGGCCTGCTCGGACGCGACCATTTCGAGTGCGACCTATACTGGCCGCGCTGCAAGACGGCGATCGAATACGACAGCCGCGAATTCCACGAAGGCACCGTAGCGGAGACGCGCGACTCGGCCCGCCGCAGCGGCCTGCTCATCCGCGACGTGCTCGTGATCACGGTGACAAGGGACCAGTTCTTCGACGCGCGCAAGCTGGACGAGGCGGCTCGCGCGCTGGCCAAGCGCATGGGCAAGCGCCTTCCTGCCAACGATGCGGGCTGGATGATGAAGCGCCACCGCCTGAGGGCGGAACTGATCGAGGACCTCTCGCGCGGAAGGGGCTGAGCGTTCGAAAGAGAGGGGGCGATGCACGTTTTCGGGAGGGTTCTGCATGTTTTTCGAGGAAATGATGGCTCTGGATGTCGGCTCGCTGGCGTATGAAAAAACCCACCTGGGCAAACGACAGCCGGCCTTGCGTGCGGCATGGCGAAGGGATCGCGGCAGCCATCATTTCCTCGAAAAAGATGCAGAACCCTCCCGAAAACGTGCATCGGGGGATCGCTGGGGAGCTCGGATATGCGGCGAGGCGGCCGTAGCGTGGTAGACTGTGCGGAAAGCGCGCCGGGCCTGCCGGGCGGCGCGTCGGAGGAGAACAGGAGAGAGCCGTCCATGAGCGTCACCCGTTGGGAGAAGGCGTCGCCCCTCAAGCGCCAGGCGTTCCTCGCGCTCGAGGACGTGAGGCGTGCGCGCGGCATCGCGCGCGCGGTCGGCATCGGCCTGTTCGCGCTCATCGCGGTCAACGCCCTGCTCGTGTTCGCCGAGGCGCAGCCCGACCTGCCCGCGGCCGCGACTGCGGGCATGCTCGCGTTCGGCCTGGCCTCGAGCGTCTGCTTCGCCGCCGAGTACGCCGCGCGCCTGTGGGTGGCCGACCTCGTGCATCCCGACATGGCCCCGGCCTGCGCCCGCCTACGCTACGCGCTCTCGCCGATGGGCCTCGTGGACTTCCTCGCCTTCGCGCCGGGGCTGCTCGTGCTCGTGGTGCCCGTGTCGCCCTCCGCGCTCAACGCGGCCCGCGTCATCCGCCTCCTGCGCCTCGTGAAGCTCTCGCGCTACATGCGCGGCCTGCGCTCCATCGCGCGGGTGTTCCGCAAGCGCCGCTCCGAGATCGTGGCCGCGTTCGCGGTGCTCGCCCTGCTCACGGTCACGGCGAGCGTGCTCATGTACGAGTTCGAGCACCCCGCGCAACCCGAGAGGTTCGACAGCGTGCTCACGGGCATGTACTGGGCCATGACCACCATCACCACCACGGGATACGGCGACCTCGTGCCCGTCACCGCGCCGGGGCGCCTCGTCGGCTTCCTCACGATGGTGCTCTCCATCGGCGTGGTGGCCATCCCCGCCGGCATCTTCTCGGCCGGGTTCGTGGCGGAGTTCCGCGCCCAGGACGCCCGCGAGCGCGAGGAGGAGCGCGAGGGGGACGGCGAGGGCCCCGACGCCCTCTAGCGCGCCAAATACTCCTGGAGCGCGGGCCAGACGCGCGCGGCCTCGGCGTAGCCTTGCTCGTAGAGGGCGAACAGCTTCTCGGGGTCGCGCTCCATGCTGGCCACGGTCACGGGCTCGGGCGGCCGGATGACGAAGACGTCGCCCGCGTCGTGCAGGCGCGGCAGCGCGCGGTACAGGCGGTTGTACTCGAAGTGGCGGTGCTGCAGGCGCTCGACGTAGTAGGGATGCATGCCGTAGCGCTGGCGCTGGAGGGCGAGCATCTTGTCGGGGCCCTTCACGTAGTCGGCGGCCTGGGTGAGCACCACGACGTGCTTCTTCGCGCCGGTGAGCATCGAGTAGACCACGGGCACGCTGTCGCAGGTGCCGCCGTCCAGCAGGAGCTTGCCGTCCACGTCCACGATCTGGCTCACGAGCGGCATGGACGACGAGGCGATGAGGTAGGGCAGATCGGCGTGCGAGTCGGCGAACTCGTGGTAGTCGGCCTCGCCGGTGATCAGGTTGCTGGCCACGCTCACCAGCTTCATGGGCGACTCGTCAAAGGCGGCGTAGTTGAACGGCTCCAGCCGGTTGGGGATCTCGTCGAAGGCGAACTCGCGCCCGCAGGCGTTGCCCGTGCGCACGAAGCTCTTGAGCGACAGGTAGCGCCAGTCGTTGCAGTATTTGGTGTTGAGGTAGCACGTGCGCCCGTCCTCGCCGGCCACGTAGTTGTAGCCGCACAGCGCCCCGGCCGACACGCCGATCACGCGCTCGCAGAAGAGCTTGCGATCCATGAAGAAGTCCAGCACGCCGGCGGTGAACTGGCCGCGCATCGCGCCGCCTTCCAGCACGAGGTTCGCGCTCGTCACCGCGTGCCCGCGCCAGGCGGGCTCGTGGAGGGCCTCGAGGGAGGGGGCGGAGGGCGTTGCCGTGCGCTCGGTCGATGTGCTCATGCCAGGTTCCTTTCGCTTGTCTCCGCCCCATTATATCCCAGGGCCTCCGCGGCGGCTTGTGGAGCATCGGTGGAGGGCGCGGCGCGCTTCCGACCGTTCGCCGGGCGAAAATGTCACCTGGTTCACATTTATGCCCCAAACAGTAACAATTTTGTGCACAGTTGGGCCGAGGCGCTTATAATGGGCGGGAACACAGATGTGGCCGCATGCGGATCATGCGGCGGAGGCGCTTCGGCGCCGCAGACGAGGCCGCGAGAGCGGCTGCAAGCTAAAGGAGGCTTTTCATGAGCGAGGTCGTTTCTTCTTCCGATTTCCAGTCCAAGGTGCTCGACGCGCAGGGCCCCGTGCTCGTCGACTTCTTCGCCACGTGGTGCGGGCCGTGCAAGATGCTCGCGCCTACGCTCGACGAAGTGGCGGGCGAGGTTGCCGGCAAGGCCGCCGTGTACAAGCTCGACATCGACCAGAGCACCGACATTGCGCAGAAGTACGGCGTGATGAGCGTGCCCACCCTCATGGTGTTCGAGAACGGCCAGGTGAAGAAGCAGGCCGTCGGCGTGCAGCCCAAGCAGAACATCCTGGCGATGTTGGCGTAAACCCCGCACGCAGCGAATCCCCGAGCCGGCCCGCATCGTTCGCGGACCGGCTTTTTCATGCGTTCACGCCTGCACGCGGGAGAACAGGCAGTCGAAGTAGCGGTTGCGGGCCTCGGCGCGCGAGGACTTGCGCACGGGCATCTTGGCACCGTCGTCCATGAGGAAGCAGCCGTCGCGGGTGAAGCTCTCGGCGTGGTCCATGTTCACCAGGTCGCTGCGGCTGCACACGTAGAACTGCCGGTAGGGGGCTACCAGCTCGGCTAACCGCGAGAACGGCTGGCGCCAGCGCAGCGTGCCGCTCGTGGTGACGACCGACAGGTAATGCCCGTCGGTGGTGACGTAGAGAACTTGCGAGAGCGGCACGTTGGCGACCGCCGAGCCGTCGCGGATTCGCAGCACGGTCTCTTCGTCGGATAGGCGCTCGAGGGCCTCGTCCACCACGGAGGCGACGTCTTCGGGCGCGCAGGGCTTCGTGAGGTAGTGGAACGCGCGCAGGCGGAAGCCGTCCACCGCGTGCTCGGCCGATATGGTGATGAAGACGATCAGCCCGGGCTGCCGCTCGCGCCGCAGGCGTTCGGCGATCTGGATGCCGGTCTCGTCGTTGAGGTATACGTCGAGGAAGATAAGATCGAAGGCCGCTTCGGCGCTCTCGGCGAACAGGGCCTCGCCGCTTTCGAAGCGCAGGATGTCGGCCGTATGGCCGCGGCGATCCAAGTGGTCGGCAAGCGCTCTCTCAAGCGCCTCGGCGTCCCGCGCGCAATCCTCTACGATGGCGATCCTCATCGGTCTTTTCCTCCGGTACGTGCTTTTGCGCCGGGGAGGCCCCGCGCGCCCTGGAATGCGCCTCCGATTCTACCACGTAGGCCGTGCGCTCCGGGCATCGCGCAGCTTGCGGCGCGCAGTTGGCATGGGCGGGCATGGCGTCTGCAAGGGCGGCGGCATCTTTTCGCGCCAAATCGGGCCTGTTCGTGCCAAACGTCTTCCATGCGGGCCGCTGGCGCATAGAATGCGGGTAAGCACCGCTTTCGCGTCGCTGAACGGCATCGATGACAAGGAGGACGCCATGTCTTCACTGGACCATGCAGCTGCCCGTCCAAGCCGCTCGTCGGCCCGTCGTTCGCACGGGGCCGCTCCGTTCGCGAAAGCGTTGTCGTGCCTGCTCGCCGTTGCGCTTGCGACGGGCCTCTGCCCCGCCGTCGCGCTGGCCGAGCCCGAGCCCGGTCCCGGTTCGACCGCGCCCGGAGCGCCCGATGATATCAACGTCCCGAGCAGCCCCGATGCCGATCAGCCCGAGCCTGCGAACAACCCCGGCGCCGTCCCGCCCGCGAACGATGCTGAGGAAGCCCCCGCATCGCCGGCGGCACCTCCCGCGCCCGAGCCCGGCCCCGATGCCGACGTCAGGACCGCGTCGGAGCCCGAAGCGAACGGCTACTACCAGTACGTCAAAACCTCGCTCAGCGAAGAGGACCTCACCCAGAACCTCACCGCGCTCTGCAACCGCGAGATCGAAGGGCCGCAGTCCGAAACGCTGCTCGCCCTGCCCAGCGCCATCACCATCGACATGTTCGCCTGGTCGGAATACTCAAACGAAGGACAGCCCGCCTCCTTTTCGCTTGCGGGCGACGGGGCAGACGCCCCCCAGCTGCTCATGATCGACGACTTCATGGTGCCGGCCCCCATCGTCGATATCATTGTCAAGCCGACTAAGAAAACCCGCATCAAGAAGGGCCTGAGCACGGCGGGCGGCATCGTGGGGATGATAAGCGATTTCATGGCCCATCATCGCATCAAGCAGATCGTGAAGGACATGGACGCCCTGTCGGGGCAGATCGACCTGCTGTATCGCAACACGAATATCATATCCGAGCAGATCGCCGAGCTGAAGAAGCTCATCGAGGAGGAGAGCTACAAAAACGACCTCCAAAAGTTCCAGGAGGTGTACAGCCGCTGGGAGCCGAGGTTCAAGCAGGTGGCGAGCTACCTCGAGAAGATGTACGGTGCCGTGTACGAGCAGGAAGGCGCGGAGGACGGCGTGTTCGTCGATCAGAAGCAGCTCGAAGACTCTGCGGAAACCTTGATGGAGTACCTGCGCACCCTCGACATAACCGACATGCAGAACGATTTGAGCCAGCTCTCAACGCTGTTGTCGCATGCAACCACGCAGACGGGCACCTCGCTCGTATCGTCGTTCAACACCGTGCTGGACTCCCGCCACATCTTCCAGCATCAGAGCATCCCGTCCATCGACACGTTCGTCACCGCCTCGTCGAACGTCTACTACGCGCTGGCCAGGCTCTACACCGAGCGCGTGGGAAGCGACGCCTACGTGACCGATCCGACCGCCTTTGGCATAGAGCTCGACTCCCTCGACGAGTACTACAGCCGCATGATCTCCGACTTCGATGCCGTGGTGGCCGACACGCGCCTCATGGACTTTATGCGCACCGTCGGATTCGAGGAAGCCCAGTGGGACTACGTGGATACGAGCCTCGATGCGAGCGGGAGCCCCACCGAGGCCGTGAAAGGCGATCACTTCGACGTGAGCGAGCTCGTGTTCACCAGCAAAGAGGGCGACGACCGCTACAACGTGATGCCCGATATGCTCAAGCAGCCATTCCCCATCACCACCTACCACGATCGCTACACCGGGGAGGAGCTGCCGAATGCCGCGCTTGAGGGCATGGGCTGCTACCGCGTTACCTCGCGTGCGACCGACACGACGTACTTCATAGCCGAGCGTCCGCTGTATCGAAACATCAATCCCTCAGACGAGGACTACGCGCCCGCCCCCTATGATTCCGACCTCTGGCGGTATCGCATAAGCTCGTCGTCCGGCCGTCCGTCCCATGGTGACATGTACCTGAAATACGACACCTCCACGCAGACGCACGCGCTTGTCGCCGACGCTGACAAGCTCACAGCCGATTGCGCTAACGTGAATCCGGGCGCGACCTCATACTCCTTTGCTAGCCTCATCTCCGATGCGCTCAAAGATGGGCACGGGCAGACGAGCGTCATCCAGAACGTCGCCGACATCGATTACATACCCACCGCCCAAGAGCGCGTGCGCGCGGAAGGCAGCATAAGCTACTTCGACCCCTACGTCATCCCGGCACAAGCGTATACGCCGGGCAGCGGCCTCTCCCTGCTCGACTCCTTCGTCGAAGCCACCTATCAAGACCGCTACCATTGGCTCATCGCCATCGACTTCCCCAAGACCACGACCGATATCTATACGGCGGCCGACTTCGCAAAGGCTGCCGAGACGTTCAACACGCCCTACGAGAATCAGACCTACGTGCTGAAAAGCAGCATAACGCTCGACACGAACGCCGAGTATCTGTCCCGCACGCTCAGCAACGCCACGTTCGACGGCGGTGGCAACACCATCACCTACACGAAGAACGACAGCCAGTGCAACGGCGATAAGCAGGTGGTGCGCTACGACCAGAGCTCAAGGCAGGAGGGCAAGCCCGACGGCCTGTTCGGATCGACCGATAACGCAACCGTGAAGAACCTCACCGTGGTGGGACAGCTCTACCAGGATCAGAACAACAACTTCGGCACCGGCGGCGTGGTGGGCTACGCCCTGAACTCGACTATCGACAACGTCACAAGCCGTGTCAAGGTGTACAACGGCGGCATGTTCACCGGGGGCGTGGTGGGGTATGCCTACTACAGCTCCATCACGAACTGCACCTACGAGGATATGCGCACCGGCTTCGGCAACAACCACAGCTGGGACGGCTCGGTGCACGGCGGGTCGTACTTCGTCGGCGGCATCGCGGGCGGGTTCTACGGCCCCAGCACCGAGGTGGAGGGGCACGACTTTGCGAAGAACCGCGTGGTCGTGCTGGACGAGAGCATGCGCACCGACTTCGCGCACACCGTCTACTCCGACAAATGGGCGCTCGGCGGCGTGCTCGGCTTCATCGAGGGAGAAGCCTACACGCAAGAGCGGATGGTCGTCGACAACTGCGCCTACGCGGGCACGCCGCTGGCCAGCAACTCCGAGGAGAACGGCTCCATCGTGGGAAAGGTGACCGACGCGCATGCCGTTTTCAAGAACACCCGCTCGACCATGACCGGCAACAACGGCGTTCTTGGCAAGCGGTTCGATGGCGGCAAGCATCTGAACGGAACGGCAAGCATCGAAGGTTTCGCGGAGCTCGAAACGTTGTACACTTATTTCGAATACGTCGTCGGGTTCGCATTCCGCGAGGCGACGGTCGAGTATCGCTACCCGGACGGCACCGTCGAGTACGATTACCGGGGCCGCGTGTGGTACGGCGACGTGATCCCGGTTCGCGACGCCCCGGAGGGCATGTGCGTCGCCGATGCCCGATGGATTTCCGACCTGGAAGGCGGATACGAGGAAAACGCGCTTCCCTGGCTTTGGCCGGAGCACGATGTCCTCTTAACGGCCGATTCCGAGTGCGCGGAGTTGATGTACCCCGGTGCCGTGACGAACGAGTTGTCCTCTCTCTATTACAACTACGACCGCCTGCCCCTATCCGGAACGCTGGTGGTCACCTACGAACCGCTCGTGCAGGGCGCGTTCACGGCCCAGGTGGGCGGCGTGCAGCTGGAGGACGGCGCGCTGCGCACGGTTGGCGTTACGCTCAGTCGGATCATCCACGCGATCAAAGCGGGCGCCCTCGACAGGGACGACGTGCAGGCGTTTTTGAGCGACGAGACGCTCGCGGCGCTGCGCGAAGCCGTCGAGTCAGGTGCCGGCATCACGTTCGATGTGGCGGTGAGCCGCCAGACCGATCAGGCCCTCATCGATGAAGCCGAGGCGTTCTTGGCCAAGCAGGGCCTCGCCGACGCACAGGTGCTCAGCCACTACGACATCACCATCACCGTGCTGGTGAACGGCAAGCCCGTGGGTACTTTGGACAAGCTCGACCGGCCGGTTTCGTTTATGATGAAGCCCGGCGGCGCGCTTGAGGAGAGCCGCGGATACTGCGCTATCGCCGTGCACGGCCGCCTTGGCAGCAATCCGCAGATCGAGCTTCTGGATGCGCAACGCCTCGATGGCGAAACGCTGCGGATAAGCCCCGAGCGCTACTCGTCGTTCACGCTGGTGTCCTACGACCCTGCGGGAGGCGCGGCTGACATCGCGGCGCAGACGCAGGGCAAAGCGCTGGCATCCACGGGGGACGGCGCGGCGGGTATGGCGCGCATGATCGCTCTGCTGGCCTTGGGCGCGCTCGCCGCCTGCGCCCTGTCAGTGCGCGCCCGTAAGCGCCGGGAGTAAGGGCCCTCGCAACTTTTCACGCCACATCGGGCCTGTTCGTGCCAAAGGTCTTACAGAAGGGCGGCGGGCGCATAGAATACGAGGGTAGGCCTTCCGCGCGGACGCGGCGGCCCTACCTCATGCAAGCCCGCCGGACCCGCGCCCGAACGGAAAGGAACGCCCATGGCGACTTCGTCCTCCACTTTCATCCGAGCCGAAAAGCACGATGGGGGGGGGGCTAGTCTAAGCGCTTTCGCGGCGACGCTCGTCGTGCTGGCGGCCGCGTTTTTGCTCGCGCTCTGCGCGGCCCAGCCCGCGCATGCCCTCGACGCCAAGGGGAAGTGGGACGCATGCGACTGGGAGATCAAGGGAGACACGTTCACGGTGACGGCCGCATCCGGGGGCAACGCCATCAGAAATTCACCTGAATCCATTCCGTGGAAGAGGAGCGCCGATAAAGCCGATATGACCGATGTCAAGCGCATCGTCATAGGCACGAAAGAGAATCCCGTAAAGCTTGAAGGCAACAGCGCAAACGTCTATTCGACGGCCTCTCCAAAGTAGAGTCTATTGATCTGTCCCACTTTGACATTTCCGGGGTTGAGGATATAGGTGGTCTCTTCTACAACTGTTCATCCCTCACGTCCCTCGACCTTTCCGGCTTCGACACCTCGCAGGTCACGAGCATGTCCAGCATGTTCGGCGGCTGCAAGGCTCTCACGTCTCTCGACCTTTCCAGCTTCAACACCTCCCTCGTGGAGGACATGGGAGGAGTGTTCAATTGCTGCGGAAAGCTCATCTCCCTTGACCTCTCCACCTTCGATACTTCGAATGCGACGAGCAAAGCGGGCATGTTCTCGAACACCTCCTTGCTCGCGATCTGCCTGAGCGAGAAGTTCGAGGGTTTTCCCACGCTGCCGAACAACACTGGGGCCATCGCGGACACCGGGCTTTCGACCACCGGCAAATGGATAGACCCCGATGGGGGCGTGTGCGGCCTGCGCGTGACCGCCAACGCCGATTTCGCGAAATTCCGAGGTGCCGCCGTAGACGGCGCGCTTGTCAACCCGGAAAACTACACGGCCGAAAGCGGCTCCACCGTCGTGACCTTGCGGCCCGCCTACCTGGCCACCCTCGCGCCGGGGCAGCACACGCTGCGCCTCATCTTCGATGACGGCGCCGCCGAGACCACGTTCACCGTGGCCGCCGCCCCCGAGCCTGAGCCCGAGCCCGACGACCCGAAGCCGTTGCCCGACCCCGGCGACAACCCGGATCCCGGCTCTGGCGGCGCTTCCGGCCAGGGCGGATCCGTTCTGGCGCCCACCGGCGACGTCGTCGCGCCCTTCGCGCTTGCGGCCGCCGTGCTGGCCGGCCTCGCCGCCGCCGCGCTGAGCGCCGCCCGCCGCGCGAGGCGCTAAGGGCGCTCCCTGCCGCCTCAGGCGAGGGCGGCAGGGGCCCTCGCCGGGCTGCGCCGCCCTTGGCCGTTCGTCTCGTGCGTGTTGCATGTTGAGGGGCGTGCGCATACAATAGGTGTCGATTTGGTGTGCATGCGCGCGCCGTCCTCGAGAATGCAAGCCCGCCGGGCCCCCGCGCCCGAACGGAAAGGAACGCCCATGGTGCCTTCGTCCTCCATCTTCGTCCGAGCCGAAAAGCATGATGGGGGGGGGTACCTAGTCTAAGCGCTTTCGCGGCCGCGCTTGCCGCGCTTGCGGCCGCGCTCGTCCTCGCGCTCGGCGCGGTGCAGCCCGCGTATGCTGAGGGCGGCTTGTGGGGAACATGCAGTTGGGATGTGAGCGGCGACACGCTCACGGTCGCGCCGAGCGGCGGCGGGCATCAGCTGGACGCAAACATTCCTTGGGGAGACACGAGCCCGCAGCGTCCCAACACGGATGAAGTCAAGAAGATCGTCTTCAAATCTTCGGGAAGCAATCTGATAACGTTTAAATACGGTTCGGCGGATGGCATGTTCGCCAGCCTTGACAAGGTGGAGGAAATAGACCTCTCCGGCCTCGACACCTCGCGGTCGTACCTCGACGGCAAGCCGTACGAAGGGGTCACGGGCATGGCCGGCATGTTCAAAGGCTGCGCCAGCCTCGCCACCGTCACCTTCGGCGATCACTTCGACACCTCGCTGGTGGAGAGCATGGCCGATATGTTCTCCGGCTGCGAGAAGCTCGTGTCGCTGGATATGACGAAGTTCGACACCACGCGCGTGAAGAGCATGAGCGGCATGTTCGCGGGCTGCTCCTCGCTCGAAAGCCTCGACGTCTCCAAGTTCATCACCTCGAGCGTGGAGGACATGAGCTCGCTGTTCTCGGGTTGCAGGAAGCTCGACGCGCTCGACCTCACGTCGTTCGACACCGCGCAGGTGACGAGCATGAACGGCATGTTCAAAGACTGCGCGGCTCTCGCCGACCTCAACCTCTCGGGCTTCAACACCTCGAAGGTCACCGACATGGCCGGCATGTTCGAGGGCTGCACGGCGCTGAAAACCGCCGATCTCTCCTCCTTCGACACCGCGAACGTGGGGAGCATGGGCTCCCTGTTCGCGGGCGCGGGCTTTGCGCACCTGGACCTCTCGTCCTTCGACACTGCGAACGCGACGGACATGGGTTCGCTGTTCGCCGGCTGCTCATCGCTCGTCTCCGTCGATATGGCGGGCGCCATCGCTCGAAGCGGTGCGAATCGGGCGAACCTGTTCCAAGGCTGCGACGCCCTTGCGGCGGTGAACCTGGGGCAGGGGTTCTCGCTCGATGAGGGTGCCTGGCCTGTGAGCGCGGGGGAGATCGGGGGCACGGGGGCTATGGCCTCGGGGCAGTGGACGCACCCGCAGGGCGCGGGCTGGCATCTCGCGAAGCCGGTGTCGGGCGCCTACGCGCTGTTCGATTGGGAGGTGCGCAACACGGGGCCTGCGCTCGCCAAGGTGGAGGGCACCGTGTCCGATCCGGGCCAGGTGGACAGCCGCGCTCCGAAAGGCTGGATCGATGCCGCCGGCAATCCGGTGATATTCGGCCAAACCGGTGTATCCGACGGCTCCGCTGCCGCGTTCTCCGCCGTTTGGGATCAGGAGCCCTTCTCGCTGGAGAACTACATCGTGTCGCCTTCGTCTCTGCCGAATGGAGAGTACGATGGAGCGACGCGTCGGGTCACGGTTGTGCCCAAAAACAACTTCGTGGGCGCGGTGACCGGGGTGAGCTATGTCAAGAACGGCGGCGACGCCTCGTCCGCTGCCCCTAAGGACGCCGGCACCTACGAAGTTGTCTTCAACGCGGCTGATAGCCCGAGCTACAAGGGCAACGGCAGGGCCTCCCTGGGCTCCTTCGCCATTTCCCCGTACGAGCTGATCAGTGAGGGGCTGTATGCCGTTCTGTCGCCCATATACCAAGGCACTACGGAAAGCACGAACGCGGCAATCAAGCTCAAAGGCGGTAACATTCCGTGGTTCGACGAGCCTCTCGAGGCTACCGCCTCGGTGAAGTATCCTTGGGGGACTGATCCGACGACTTCTCACAACGACGCTACGGTGTCGGAGATTCAGCTCGACAGCAAGAACTACGAGCTCCCCGAGGGGATAAAGCTGGAGCGTCAGTTCTACGAAGTGCTCGAGAAGATGACCCCAGCCCTCACCGACTTCTCGATCACGTTGCCGGGGGACTCGTCCACTCATGAGGCCGAATACAGCGGCGGGCCCCAGGCGGCCGAAATAAAGGCGAAGCAGAATCCGGAAAACATGGGCGAGGTGACCGTCTTCTACACCAAGGAGGGCGGCGGCGCTCCCACGAAGGAGGCTCCGACGGAGCTTGGCACGTACCAGGTCACCTTCGACGTGGCCGACGGTGTGGCGTACAAGGCCAAAAAGGGCTTGGATGCCGGCACCTTCTCCATCGTGCCGCGCGCGCTCACGGGGGTGACCGCGACGCTGGGAAGCGTCGAGGCCGGCACCACCGTCGAGCCCGACAAGTCCATCGAGCTTACGGGCGGCAGCATCCTTCCCAAGGACGATCCTCTCACCGCCACTGCCACGGTGCGGTATCTCTCGGGTACGGCTGCGGGCGACCATGCGGACGCGGTGGTGAAGGACATCGTGCTGACCGACCCCCGCTATACCGCCCAGGGGCTCATCCTCAATGGCCAGTCGTACACGGTGAATCGCAAAACGCCCAAGGCGAGCGATTTTGAGAACAGCATGCCGACGGGCCCCGTCGCCTACAACGGCGCCGAGCAGCCCGTCTCCGTCACCGCGAAGGCGGGCCTGACCGGCATGGGTGCCGTGACCGTTTACTACGCCCAGGGCGAGGAGCCGCCCGCGACCGCCGCCCCCAAGGACGCCGGCACGTACGAGGTCACCTTCAAGGTGGCCCAGGGAACGGCGTACGAGGCCGGATCGTTCTCCCTCGGCGAGCTCGTCATCAGCCCGATCGCGCTCGACACGAGCGTTGAGGCGGCCCTGCCCGAGGTCTACCAGGGCGCGGGCACCATCGAGAAGACGCCGATCAAGCTCACGGGCGGCCCCATCCTTTCCGGAGACAGCCCCCTTGACGCCACCGCGACGGTGACGCATCCCTCTTCCGCCAACGGCGCGAACACCTACCAGGACGCTGCGGTGAGCGCCATCGAGCTGACCAGCACGAACTACACCGCTGCCAACCTCGTCCTCGAGGATCGGGAGTACACGGTGCTTGCCAAGGGAACGCCCAAGGCTGCCGACTTCGACATCGGGCCCCTGGCCGACATCGGGTACGACGGCCAGGAGCATCCGGTCTCCGTCACGCCGAAGAGTCCCGACATGGGCGCCGCGACCGTGAAGTACGCCAAGGATGGCGGCGATGCCACGTCCATCGTCCCCAAGGACGCCGGCACGTACCAGGTGCTCATCGACGTAGCCGACAGCACGAAGTTCTGGGACGCCCAGGGCCTCGACGGCGGCACCTTCACCATCGAGAAGCGCGAGCTGAACGGCGATGAGGCGGCCTCCGGCCTCGGCACCATCCGCGACGCCACGAGCGCCCAGAACGTGTCCGTCATGCTCACCGGCGGCAACATCGTGCCGGGCGAGAAGGTGACGGCTACGGCCTCCGAGATCAGGTTCCCCTCCGCGGACGTGCTCGGGCCGCACAAAGACGGCAAGGTGACGCTCGCGCCGCTTCCGGCCGATTCGAATTACCGGCTGCCCGGCGACAGCCTCATGCTCACCGAGCAGGACTACAACGTGTCCGAGAAGCCCGTTCCCACCGTCGACCAGTTCGTCGCGACCCCCGTCACGGCCGAGTACGACGGTGCGGGGCACGGGGCCTCGGTGGCTTCGAAGGACGGCGTCGGCGCCGCGACGAACCTGCGCTACCTCAAGGGCGCGACGCCCATCGAGGGCGCTCCCATCGATGCGGGCGCCTACGCGGTCATGTTCGATGTGGAGGAGGGCTCGGGTTACTCCGCCGCGAAGGACGTCGTGGCGCAGGGCGCCGTAATCGTCACGCCGCGCGTGCTTGACAACACCTCAAGTGCCCAGCTGGCCGCGGTTCCGCAGCGCACGCTTACGGCTACGAACGTGGCCGTGACCCTGTCGGGCGGCCGCATCCTCTCCGGCGAGATCCAGGCGACCGCTTCGAGCGTGTCCTACCCCTCGGCGTCGGCTGTCGGACCCCATGATGACGCGACGGTGAAGGTGGCCTCGCTCGCGGACGCCCCCAACTACGCCCTGCCGGCGGACGGCCTCGTGCTGACGGACCAGGCCTACACGGTGACCGCCGCGCCCTATCCCATCCTCAACGGGCAGAACGGCTCGTGGGAGCAGGGCTCCGACGAGGGCCTGAGCGTGCGCGTTGACGCCGACATCGACAAGCACCGCGAAACCTACGTGGACGACAAGCTCGTCGACCCCTCGAACTATACGGTGACGGAGGGCTCCACCATCGTGATGCTGAAGCCCGCCTACCTGGCCACGCTGGCCCCTGGCGCCCACACGCTGCGCCTCGTCTTCGAGGACGGCATCGCCGAGACCGCGTTCACGGTGGCCGAGGCGTCCGGCTCAGGCGGCTCAGGCGGCGGCTCGGGCTCCGGCAGCGGGTCGGACGGCTCGGGCGCGTCCGACCTGGCGCCCACGGGCGACGCCGTCGCGCCCTTCGCGCTTGCGGCCGTCGTGCTGGCCGGCCTCGCCGGTGCCGTGCTGAGCGTCGCCCGCCGCGCGAGGCGCTAGCCGGCAAACGGATGGCGGGGGAGCGTTCCCGCCATCCGCTATTCTTTTTGGCGGGCCCCCACCACCCAGGCGCGGTGGTAGTCCCAGCGACCGGCGTCGTCGGTGGCCGTGAGCAGGTAGCTGCCCACGACGGCCTCAGGCTCCACGCCCTGGCGCGCGGCCTCGGCGAACAGCTCCGCGGCGTTGCTCTCGCTGGCGGTGGGCGACACCTTGAGCAGGCATTCCCGGCACGTGGACGCGTCGTCGGAGGGGGAGCGCCTCCACAGCGCCTCGCCCGCGCCCGCCCGCGCGTCGGCCACCGCCTCGAGCACGGTACCGGGCGCGTCGGCGCGGATGAGCACGCCGTAGTTCCACGGCTCCTCCACGAGCAGCTTCCAGGGGGCGGGCGTGGCGTAGTCGATGGCGCTCAGGCTCTCGAGGGCCGGCGCGCTCGGCCGCATGCCCGCGCGCTCGAGCTCCTCGAGGCGGACGTTCAGCGTGCGCTGGCGGGCCAGGCGCGCCCGCGTGGCCTCGAGCTCGGCGATGCGGCGCTCCACGTCGTCCTCGGTGCGGGCGAGCGCCTCGTCCAGCCCGCGCGCCGAGAGCGCCCGGTACCCTTCCAGCTCGCGCACCGGCACGCCGAGCTTGCGGTAGAAGGCGATCTCGCTCGCCTCGATGAGGTCGTGCAGCGAGTAGCGCCGGTAGCCGTTCTGCTCGCCGCGTCCCGCGCGCACGAGGCCCTGGCTCTCCCAGTAGCGCAGCGTGGACGGCGCGATCCGCAGGAAGCGGGCCGCGTCCTTGATGTCGTAGTGCCGGGCGGCGCCCATGGCGCTCCTCCTCCGCGTCGTTTGAAGATTCGGAGAATCCTCAGGAATGCAGGTTTGACCTTCAAGCAGCTTTAAGGTTTAGAGTACCATGCGATATAAATCTTTGGCAAATCACGTAGCGGAGCGACATCATGATCACGAAAAGCATGTTGAGGGAATACCTCAAGTACATCCTGCCCACGATGCTCACGTTCACGCTGGCCGGCGTGTACAGCATCGTCGACGGCATCTTCGTGGGGCACGCGGTGGGCGACGCGGGGCTGGCCGGCGTGAACGTGGCCTTTCCGCTGGTGGCGCTCATCATGGCGGTGGGCACGGGCATCGGCATGGGCGGCGGCGTCATCTCGTCCATCGCGCGCGGCGCGGGCGACGAGGCGAGGTCCCGCCGCGCCGTGGGCACCACGTTTCTCATGCTCGTCGTGGCGGCCGTGCCCATCATGGCGCTCCTGTTCGCGTTCGGCGGGCAGATATGCGAGCTTTTGGGCGGGCGCGGCGAGACGCTGGCCCAGGCGAGCGCGTACATCGCTGTCATCGCGTGGGGCGTTCCGTTCCAGATCGTGGTCACGGGCTGCACGCCGCTCATCCGCAACCAGGGCAAGGTGGGCTACGCCATGGCCGTGCAGGTGCTGGCCGGCCTCATGAACGTGGCGCTGGACTACGTGTTCGTCATCCTGCTGGGCGCGGGCACGGCGGGCGCCGCCGAGGCTACGGTGCTCTCGCAAGTGGCGGCCTTCTTCCTCGTGCTCGCGTTCTTCCTGCGCAAGGGCAACCGCATCGCCCTGCGCGACCTCAAGCCCGACGCGCGCATTGCCGGCCATGCGCTCAAGCTGGGGCTTGCGCCGTTCGGCCTGACGCTTCTGCCCGAGGCCACGGTGGTGGCCATCAACGTGAACCTGGCGGTCTACGGCGGCGAGACGGCGCTTGCGGCCTACGCGGTGGTGTCCTACACCGCCTGCGTCATCCAGATGCTCATCCAGGGCGTCGGCGACGGCAGCCAGCCGCTCATCTCCAAGCACTACGGCGCGGGCGACGCCGACGGCGTGCGGCGCTTCCGCAACACGAACTACCTGATCACCATCAGCCTGGGCGTGCTGGGCCTTGCGGCCATGTACCTTCTGCGCGACGAGGTGCCGCTTCTGTTCGGCGCGTCGGAGTCCACGGCGGGGCTCATCGCGTGGGCGCTGCCGGTGTTCTCCACGGCGTACGTGTTCTACGGCTTCACGCACGCGTCCACGTCGTACTTCTACGCGGTTGACGACGCGAAGGCCTCCAACGCCATCGTGTACGGCGAGGCGGCGCTCGTGGTCGTGGTGGTGTTCGGCATGGCGGCGCTGTTCGGGCTGGACGGCATCTGGTTCTCGGTGACCGTCGTGCAGATGGTCCTGGCCGTCGTGGCCGGAGCGCTTCTACGCTACCGGCACCGCGCGCGCGAGCGCCGGCGCGCCCCCGAGCCGGCGCGCGAGGGCTGCTAGCGGGCGGTTGCGGCCGCCTCGCGCTCGACGAGGGGCTTGAGGTAGCCGTAGCCCTCCTCGTCCATGCGCTCAAAGGGCACGAACCGCAGCGCCGCGCTGTTGATGCAGTAGCGCAGGCCGCCCGCCTCGGCGGGGCCGTCGGTGAACACGTGGCCCAGGTGCGCGTCGCCCGCGCGGCTTCGCACCTCGGTGCGCAGGGTGCCGAGGCTCCGGTCAAGCCGCTCGGTCACGACGCCGCGCGCGATGGGGCGCGTGAACGCCGGCCATCCGCAGCCCGAGTCGAACTTGTCGCTGCTGGCGAACAGGGGCTCGCCGCTGGTCACATCCACGTATATGCCGTGCGCGAACGTGCGGTCGTAGGCGTTGCGGAACGGCGGCTCGGTGGCGGCGAGCCGCGTGACGCGGTACTGCTCGGGCGTGAGCTCGCGGCGCAGCACGTCGTCGGGGGCGGGGGCGTAGCCGGCCTCGCGGATGCGCGCGGCGGCATCCTCGCGCGAGGCGGCGGGCGTCTCTGCGTCGAAGGATGCGGCGGGCTCGGGCGCGCACGGGACGCTCTCGGGCTCGCACAGCCCGTCGGCCTCGCGGCACGCGCGCCCTTCGGCGAGCCCCATGCGCCGGACGAACGCGTCGGCCCGGCCCAGGTCCACATGGCAGTAGCCGCCCGGGTTCTTCCCCAGGTAGTCCTGGTGGTAGTCCTCGGCGGGGTAGAAGCCGTCGAGGGGCTCCACCTCCACGGCCAGTGGCTTGTCGTAGCGCGCCTGCTGGCGCAAGAGCGCCGACTCGATGGCGGGCAGGTCGGCCTCGTCGGTCCAGTAGATGCCCGTGCGGTACTGGGTGCCCCGGTCGTTGCCCTGGCGGTTCACGCTCGTGGGGTCGATGGTCTCGAAGAACGCGTCCAGCAGCACGTCGGTGGGCAGCACGCGCGCGTCGTAGGCCACGGCCACGGTTTCCGCATGCCCGGTGTTCCAACGGCATACGTCCTGGTAGGTGGGGTTCTCGGTGGAGCCGTTCGCGTAGCCCGCCACCGTCGCGCGCACGCCCGGCAGACGCTTGAGGAAGGCCTCGAGCCCCCAGAAGCAGCCGCCCGCGAGATGCAGCGTGCGCAGGTCGTCGGGGCTTTCGGGCAGCGCGCCGGCATCGGGTCTGCGCGGTGAGGCATTCGTCATGGATGTTCCTTCCTCGCGGGGTCGCGCACATGGTAGCGCGGCGCACGCCCGGCGGGCGAGCCTGCGCCGAATCGTCACTTTGCCGTAGCGCTCCCGCGTGCGTGCGTTTCCGCGGCCTCTTCCCGAAAAAAGGCGCGCAATGGACGATTCCGCGGCTCGGGACGGCCGATTCCGCGCCGTTTCTTCCTCCTGAGATCGAAGAAAGCCCAGGTGGATATACCTTCATTCTAGTAGCAATTCGTCCATTGCGCGCAAAAACTTGGAAGGGGGAGCGAAAATCCCGCTTCGACGGAGCGAAACGCGGGCTTGACCGATGGTTCGCTTCACCGTATCATTGAACCGCTAAAGCTGGATCGCCTCTCAACGATGCGCAACTCCAGCTCTTTCTTTTTTTGGAGGCGCCATGCGATACGAAAAACCCTGGTTGTCAGTGGAAGAGCAAGCTGATCTGCTTATCGAGAAGAAGGGGTTGATCTGCGATCGCGGCCGCCTTGTCAAGCACCTCGAAGAGGTTGGGTACTATCGGCTTTCAGCCTATTGGTTCCCCTATAAGACGAAGAACGAGAAAGGCGAGGGCATCTTTCGGCCGGGCACTGATTTCGCTTTCGTGTGGCGTACGTACGTGTTCGACAAGAAGCTCCGTCTGCTCATGTTCGATGCGGTCGAGAGAATCGAGGTGTTCGTCAAAAATCGTATTGCCTGCCTGATGGCGGCTGCTGCAGGACCGTTCGGTTATCCAGACGAGGATGCTCCTCGGTTGAAGAACGAATACCGCAAAGCAAGAAGAACCGAGCAGTTCATCAAGCATTTCGACGTTTTGTACGGCGATAGCCACGAACTCCCTCCCTACTGGATGATGATGGAGGTCGTTTCGATGGGCACAGTCGAATCGCTGTACAGCCATATTCCGGTCGAGGCAAGGGTGGCTGTGGCGGATGCGTTCGCGGTCAAGGTCCCGGTCATGAAAAGCTGGCTGTCGGTTGCGCGCGTTGCGCGCAATGCGTGCTGCCATCATTCGCGCGTCTGGAACCGTATCTGGGGCGTCGCCCCGGCCGTTCCGAGGAATTGGACGGATTTCGAGGCCGACTCCCATCGCACGTTTGCCGTGCTCACGGTCTTCAACTACATGCTGAGCTGCATAAAGCCGGGACATTCGTGGGGCCTCAAAGTGAAAGCCCTGCTCGAAGAGTACGAGGACGTGCCCAAAGAGAAGCTCGGCTTTCCTTCCGATTGGGAGTCGATGAAGGCATGGAGCGGAGGGCCGTTGCTGCCTGCGTCCCGGTGAGCCGTCCGCCGACCGGGAGATTTTGCGCGAACTGTTTCCATTTCGATGACAATTGAGCGCCGTGCCCTATACTGGGCGTAAAACGACGCGAACCAGGGAGGCATCATGACCGAGGAACTGCAGGACAACGAGACGTCTGCCGCGTGCAAGGCGGCGGACGGGGATGTGATCGACGTCGCCGTCATCGGCGCCGGGCCGGCCGGGCTCACCGCAGGGCTCTATGCGGCGCGCGCGGGGCTGAACGCAGTGCTGTTCGAACGCATCGCGCCGGGCGGGCAGCTCGCGCAGACCGAGCACATGGAGAACTACCCCGGCTTCCCCGAAGGGTCGAACGGCTTCGAGCTGGCCTTCGCCATGAAGCAGCAGGCCGACCGCTTCGGCGTGAACCACGTGGGCGAGGAGGTGGTGGCGGTCGACTTCACGCAGAACCCGAAGCTGCTTAAGACCGCCTTCAAGGAGTACCGCGCCAAGAGCGTGATCATCGCGACCGGCGCGCGCCCGCGCAAGCTGGGCCTCGAGCTGGAGGACGAGCTGCAGGGCCGCGGCGTGTCGTATTGCGCCACGTGCGACGGCAACTTCTTCCGCGACCGCACGGTGATGGTGGTGGGCGGCGGCAACACGGCCGCGGCCGACGCCATCTACCTGTCGCGCATCTGCAAGAAGGTGTACCTGGTGCACCGCCGCGACAAGCTGCGCGCCACCGCCATCTACCACAAGCGCCTGGAGGACCTGCCCAACCTCGAGTTCGTGTGGAACGCCGTGCCGCGCAGGCTCGTGGCCGACGAGGGCATGCTGGCCGGGGTGCGGGTGGAGATGCTCGAGACGGGCGAGGAGCGCGACATCGCCGTGGACGGCCTGTTCGTGGCCGTGGGCACCGAGCCCAACACCGAGTTTCTGGACGGCGCGCTCACGCTGGACGAGACGGGCTACATCGTGGCCGACGAGTCGGGCGAGACGGAGGTGCCGGGCGTCTACGCGGCCGGCGACGTGCGCACGAAGGGCCTGCGCCAGGTGGTCACCGCCGTGTCCGACGGCGCCCTCTGCGCCGAGGAGGCCGCCGAGTACCTGGCCATCTGACGAGAGGTGCATGCGGCCGGTTCATCTGCTATCATGAACCGGTTACAGCGAAGCGCCCGCTTCCGCATGCTGGAGGCGGGCGTTCTTGGCGCGCAGGGTCGCGCCGGGGCGGAACCATACCACGTGCGAAGGGCAGCGTTCACATGCAAGAGACCGATATGCGAGAGAAGCTCGAGAAGATCATCCAGGCCTACGAGGACCTGCAGGGGCGCATGGGCGACCCGGCCGTGCTCGCCGACCAGAAGGAGTACAACCGCCTGGCCAAGGAGTACGCGAGCCAGGGGCCGCTCGCGAAGAGGGCGCGCGAGTACGTGCAGGCCGCAGACGACTTGGCCGAGGCCAAGGAGATGCTCGCCGACCCCGACATGCGCGAGTTCGCGCAGGAGGAGATCGCCGGGATCGAGGCGAAGCTGCCCGCGCTCGAGGAGGACATCAAGTTCATGCTCATCCCGGCCGACCCGGCCGACGAGAAGGACATCATCGTGGAGATCCGCGCGGCCGCCGGCGGCGACGAGGCGGCCATCTTCGCGGGCGACCTCTACAAGATGTACGAGCGCTTCGCCGCGTCGCAGGGCTGGAAGACCGAGACGATGGACGTGTCGGCCTCCGAGGCCGGCGGCTTCAAGGAGATCCAGTTCAAGGTCAAGGGCGACAAGGTGTACTCGGTCATGAAGTTCGAGAGCGGCGTGCACCGCGTGCAGCGCGTCCCCAAGACCGAGAGCCAGGGGCGCATCCACACGTCCACGGCCACCGTGGCGGTGCTGCCCGAGGTGGACGAGGTGGAGGTCGACATCAACGAGAACGACCTGCGCATCGACGTGTACCGCGCCGGCGGCCCGGGCGGCCAGTGCGTGAACACCACCGACTCGGCCGTGCGCATCACGCACCTGCCGAGCGGGCTGGTGGTGCAGTCGCAGGACCAGAAGTCGCAGCTGCAGAACAAGATCGCGGCCATGGCCGTGCTGCGCGCGCGCCTCTACGAGAAGATGCTCGCCGAGCAGCAGGCAGCCGAGGGCGCCAAACGCCTGGCGCAGATCGGCTCGGGCGACCGCTCGGAGAAGATCCGCACGTACAACGGCCCGCAGGATCGCGTGACCGACCACCGCATCGGCTTCAACGGCACCTACAACGGCGTGCTGCTGGGCGACGGTTTGGGCGACGTCATCACCGCCCTCCAGGCCGCCGACCGCGCCCAGAAGCTGGAAGAAGCGGTGTAGGTTTTCCGAGGGGCCTGCGAATTCGGCTGCATGCGGAAAATTGGGCGGCGAAGTCACAGTTTTGGCCGCTTTGAAGCTTTTTTGCCGTGCCGGGGCTCTCGATTTCGGTCGAGCCTTGGAATGCCAGTAAACGTCATGCGCCTGACCTGGCGTTCTTCCGAGAGGGTCGCGGCGCGATGGGCTGGCAAGCCGGGAATGAGCTTCAGGACGGTTAAAACGCTGACTTCGAGCCGCGAAAAGCCGAAGGTTCGTTTTGAGGCAGAGTCTCGACGAGGGCAGGGCGGTATCGGCACCTGCAAGATTCGGCCGTTGAAGTTTGAAGGGGAAGCGGTCATGGAGAACGACATCTGGACCATCAAGGCGGCGCTCGACTGGACGGTCGGGTATCTCGAGCGCAAGGGGGACGAGAACCCGCGGCTGTCCGCGCAGTGGCTGCTGTCCGAGGCGTGCGGTCTGTCGCGCATCGAGGTGTACGCCAACTTCGAGCGCCCGCTGTCCATGGAGGAGCGCGACGTGCTGCGCGGCTACGTCACGCGCCGCGGCCGGGGCGAGCCTTTGCAGTACATCACGGGCGAAGTGGGCTTCCGCCACATCACAGTGAAGGTGCGCCCCGGCGTGCTCATTCCGCGCCCGGAGACCGAGGTGCTGGTGAGCGAGGCCCTGGCCCTGCTGCCCCCCACGCCGCGACCGCGCGCGAAGGATGATGAGGATGAAGAAGGGGATGGGGCGCCCGAAGAGCCCGAGTCCGCGCCTGAGCCGCTCCTCGTGGCCGACCTCTGCACGGGATCGGGCTGCATCGCCTGCTCCATCGCCTACGAGCACCCGCTCGCGCGCGTTTTCGCCACCGATATCGCGCCCGAGGCCGTTGCGTTGGCCTGCGAGAATGCGGAAGCGCTCGGGCTGGCCGACCGCGTGGAGGTTGTGGCGTGCGACCTGGGCGAGGGCGTCCCCGCCGAGGCCGTGGGTGCGCTCGACCTCGTGGTGTCGAACCCGCCCTACGTGCCCACGGCCGTGCTGGCCGACATCCCGCGCGAGGTGGCCGACTTCGAGCCCGCGCTCGCCCTCGACGGCGGGGAAGACGGCCTCGACGTGCTGCGCCGTCTGCTGCCCTGGTGCGCGCGCGCCCTCAAGCCGGGCGGCGCCTTCGCCTTCGAGCTGCATGAGACCTGCCTCGACTCCTCTGCCTCCCTCGCGCGCGCGGCCGGCTTCTCCGACGTCCGCATCGCCCGCGACCTCGCCGGCCGCCCCCGCGTCCTGACGGGCCGCCGCCCTTCGGCATAGGGGCATTGTCGCCCCAAAAACACGCCTCAGCGCCCGATTCCGTGTTTTCCGGGCGACAGTGTGCTTCCAAACGTATCGCGGGGAAGCGCGCGGCTTCGCTATAATGGGGCGAAACGTGCGAACGAAGGAGTCGGCCATGCTGGAACGCAACATCCTCGACGACAACCTGACGCTGTCGGCCTATGTGGTCAAGCAGCGCCTCGACGGGCGCGAGCCGAAGATCGGCCTCGTGCTGGGCTCGGGCTTGAACCCGCTCGCCGACGAGATCGCCGACGCCGTGAGCATCCCCTACGTGGAGGTGCCGCGCATGAAGACGTCCACGGCCGAGGGGCACGTGGGGCGTTTCGTCTGCGGCACGCTCGGCGGGAAATGCGTGCTGGCCATGCAGGGCCGCCTGCACGCCTACGAGGGCAACAACGCGCAGGAGGTAGCGTACCCGATATGGCTCATGGAGCGCCTCGGCGTGCGCACGCTCATCACCACGAACGCCGCCGGCGCGCTCAATCCGAACTACCAGGTGGGCGACTTCTGCCTGATGAGCGACCAGATCAACTTCACAGGGCGCAACCCCATCGCCGCGCCCGACCCGGCCAACCTCTCGGACCGCTTCTTCAGCATGAAAGACGCGTTCGATCCCGAGCTGCGCGCCATCGCCCACGACGTGGCCGCCGAGCGGGGCGTCCGCGTGCAGGAGGGCGTGTACCTGGGCGCGCTCGGCCCGAGCTTCGAGACGCCGGCCGAGATCCGCATGTTCCGCTCGTGGGGCGCCGACACGGTGGCCATGAGCGTGTGCGAGGAGGTCATCGCCGCGCGGCACGTCGGGATGCGGGTGCTCGGCATCTCGCTCGTGTCGAACATGGGCTGCGGCATCGAGGGCGCGAGCCCGACCGGCCTCGAGGTGCTCGACGTGGCGAAGACGCGCGAAGCGGACTTCGCGCGCCTGGTCACGGGCATCATCGAGGAGCTGTAGCGGGTTCGGCTGGCGCCGCGGGGGGGGGGGGATCCTTCGGCGGCGGGGGGGGGGGGGGGGGGCGCGGGGGGGGGGGGGGGGGGGGGGGGGGGGGGGGGCGGGGGGGGGCGGGGGGGGGGGGGGATCCTTCGACTCGCTTCGCTCGCTCAGGATGACAAGGGGGCTACTTCGCTCGCTCAGGATGACAAGGGGGCTACTCCGCTCGCTCAGGATGACAAGGGGGCTGCTCCGCTCGCTCGGGAGACAAAGGGCGGCTTCGCTCAGGCGCTCAGCGGGGTGAGCCAGTCGCTGTCGGGGCGGCAGATGACGCGGGCGTGCTTGTAGGCCTGCTCCATCGTGAGGATGGTCTGCCCCTGGTAGTTGCCCGACTCGGTGAGCTGCACCACGAGCGCGGCGTCCACGTGGGCGTCGTCGATCAGGCTCAGCGGCAGAAGCAGGCTCATCGCGTTCGCGCGCGGGTAGTACGAGGGGATGGCGGTCTTGAAGTTCCAGCGCACGCGCCGCCGCGCGATGTCCACGGCGTCCTCCATGCGGTTGCGCAGCCGCCTGAACAGGCGCGAGTCGGTGTCCACGACGTCGGCGAGCTCCTCGAGCAGCCCTTCGCGCTCATCGGGACCCGCCGCGTCGAGCGCGCGCACCAGCTTGGAGGCCTCGGCCGAGCCGTCGAGCTCCGAGTCCAAGAACGCGAGCGGCAAGCGTCCGATGTTGTCGAGCAGGATGTGGTCGTAGTCGATGACGAGGGCCCGGTCGAGGTCGAACAGCAGGTCCTCGAGCCGGTCGAAGTAGCGCGCGGGCTGGGGCAGGGGGTTGAAGCTGCGGATGACGCGCTTCTTGAGCGCGCGGCTGCCCGACGCGGCGAACCCGACGAACCTCCATTCGAACGTGCCGAAGCCCGGCTCGAAGCAGGCGCAGATGTCGTCGAAGCGGCTGTCCACGAGCCCGGTGTTGAAGGCGGCGAACGAGCGGTCCTCGGCGACGCGGATCTTGCCCTCGGCCTCAAGGCGGTAAAACGTCGTCCTCAAGTAGCTGTTCAGGATGGAGAAGCGGTGCCCGTGTTCGTCGGGCCCGCCGAAGTCCCACGGCTCGGGCAGCGCCGCCTCGGCCAGCTGCCCGAGAAGCTCGTCCCACGGCCCGAACCAGGCGAACTGCTCGATGGCCTTGCTGGGAGCGACCGCCTGCGCGGCGTGCGGGGCCACGTAGGCGTTCACGTAGCTCGCGTACCAGGGCTTGCCGCCCGAGCGCTCGGGATCGCCCTCGCGCAGCGACACCTCGATGGGCGTCTCGCCGTCGGCGCGCATCGCGAAGAGGGGGAAGACCACCTTGCCCTCGTAGAAGCGCAGCGCGCCGGCCTCGCGGGCGGCGGCCCAGCTCGCCTGGAGCACGGCGTCGACCTCGGAAGCGTGCGGGAGGTGCTCGAGCAGCCGGTTGCGGATGCCGGGGCCCACGAAGGCGAACGCCGAGAGCTCGGGCTCGAGCGATCCCGCCACCTCGGCGGGCACGGGGCTTTCCGCGTACTCCTCGGTTGCGGCGGCGGCCCGCGCGATGGCGAGCGCGGCTGCGGAGTCGATGTCCATGGTCTCCTGCCTTCCTTCGACGACGCGTCCATTATATCCGTAGAGCTTGGGCGCGCGCGGGTCGGCTTCGGGTACAATCGGGGGCGGAAACAGGGCGAGAGACGGGGCGGGAGCGGCATCCATGGAGAACAGACTGGCGCTGCATGTGCTGGCGAGCGGCAGCCGCGGCAACGCGGCCCTCGTGGTGGACGAGGCTACGGGCGCGGGCGTGCTCATCGATTGCGGCGTGTGCAAGCGCGACTTCTTCGACCGCTGCGGCGAGGCGGGCTTCGACCCGGCCAAGCTGGCGGCGATACTCGTCACGCACGACCATACCGACCACACGAAGGGCCTCGGCGTGGTGCTGCGCGGCCTGGCGAAGCTCGGCATCGCGCCCGCCGTCTACGTGGACGATGCCGTGCGCGCGGCCAGCAAGGAAGTCGGCGCGCTCGAGGGCGCGTGCGACCTGCGGCCGTTCTCGGCCGGCGACGCGCTCTCGCTCGCGGGCATGCAGGTGCACGCCTTCCGCACCTCGCACGACGCGGCCGCATCCTGCGGGTTCCGCCTCGAGGCCGAAGGCGGCGACGTCGTGGGCTTCGTCACCGACACGGGCATCGTGACGGGCGAGGCGCACGAGGGGCTCGCCGGCGCGCGCATCCTCGCGCTCGAGAGCAACCACGACGTGCAGATGCTCAAGGACGGCCCCTATCCCTACCCGGTGAAGCGCCGCGTCGGCTCGGACGTGGGCCACCTGAGCAACGCCCAGGCCGCCGACGAGCTCGGGACGCTTCTGCACGCGGGGCTCGAGCAGGTGGTGGCCATGCACGTCTCGCAGAACAACAACACCTACCGGCTGCCGGGCGACTCCCTCGCGGCCGTCGTCGCGCGCGCGGGCCACGGCGCCGTCGTGCAGGTGGCCTATCAATCCCTGCTGGTGAGCGCGCGTTAGGCACCGCCGTTCGCCGCCGCTATCATGCCGTTCGGGTTCGGCGGACCGCAAGGCTCCCGCCCTCGGGAACCGGTTTGCGGGGCATGTCGCGCACGCCTTCGCCGACGCCCCGCGCGGCCGTTCTCAAGGGTTCTTTTATGCATCGAGTTTGCATAATTAAAGGGTTTTCCCCGATTAAATTCCTCTCGCGGTAGCGTGGGATTCGTATATGCGGTCGAAAACGTCCCATAAGCGGTGAACGGCGCGCGCCGCTCATCCCCGCCGATCGAGCCGTTTGCGGAAGAAATCCCCCGATTTCGCCGTTCGCCGCCGGACGTTCTTCCTGTTGCGGGTGCAAGCCTTTCGAGCGCCTGCGCCTTCTCCCTATGATGCTTCTGGGGATTGGCATGCCGAGCCGATCCGTTATGGAAGGAGCATCTATGCCTTGGTTCGACCAACTGCCGTGGCTCGTGGCGCTGGCGCCGTTCGCGGGCCTTTTCTGCGCGGCGCTCGTCAAGCGGCGCGATCCGATGATCGTGGGGGATCGGGTCTACCGGCACGACCCGCCGGCCCGCGTGTCCCACTGGACCCATGCCCTCGGCGTGGCCGTGTGCCTCGTGTCGGGCATCGTCATGGGGCTGCGCTTCACGCCCGCGTTCGTGGCCGACGGCCCCGACGCCGTCCTGTGGATGAACGTGCACTTCGTGGCGTGCGTCTCGTTTCTGTTCGGGACGTTCTTCTACCTGGGCAACACCATCATCTCGAGCCACCGTTTCAAGGAGCACCTGCCCTCGCGTGACGCCGTGGTCACCACCGTGCACCACTACGGGCGCAAGCTGGGCTTCAAGAAGCTCACGCCGGTGGAGGAGGACAAGTACTTCGAGAGCGAGAAGATCGCCTACCTCATGGCGCTCGGCTGCTCGGTGCTGCTGATCGTGTCCGGCCTGGTGAAGGCGCTCGCGCACGTGGTGCTCACGCTGCCCGACCCCTTCATGAACGTCATCACGTGGACCCACGACCTGGCCGCCGCGCTCATGCTGCTGTTCTTCCTGGCGCACGTGTTCTTCGCGGCCGTCGCCCCCATGGCGTGGAAGACGTTCCCCTCGATGCTCACCGGCTGGATGCCGCGCGGCGAGGCCGAGCACGAGCACAAGATCTGGATGCGCCGTCTCAAGGAGGCCGGCCGCGTCGCGGACGAGCCCGAGTCCGCCGAGGCCGCGTCCGCCGTCGATCCCGTCAAGGAGGTGTGAGCCGCTATGACCAGCAATGAAAACGCTCCGAAAACGCACGCCCCGGGCGTGTCGCGCCGCCGGTTCCTAGCGGGCGTCGGCGGCCTGGGCATCGGCGCGCTCCTCGGCGGAGCCGCGGCTGCCGTCGCGCTTCCCGACGACGTGTTCGCCGTCCCGGCGAGCCAAGGCTACCTGCTCGTCGACACGAAGAAATGCGCCGGCTGCGAGTCGTGCATGCTCACGTGCTCGCTTGTGCACACCGGCAAGGAGAACCTGGCGCTTTCGCGCATCCAAGTGGCCAAGAGCGCGCTCGCGGGATTCCCCGACGACACGGCGCAGGACCAGTGCCGCCAGTGCCCGTTCCCCGGGTGCGTGGAGGCATGTCCGACCGGCGCCATGCATGCCGACGCCGCCACGGGCGTGCGCACGGTGGATGCGGGCAAGTGCATCGGCTGCCAGCGCTGCATCTCGGGGTGCCCTTTCACGCCCTCGCGCGTGCAGTGGAACTTCGAGGAGCGCCATGCCCAGAAGTGCGACCTGTGCAAGGACACGCCGTTCTGGAACCGCGAGGGCGGTCCCGGCGGCGATCAGGCGTGCGTTTGCGTGTGCCCGATGAAGGCCATCACGTTCGTGGATGAGATGCCCGTGCAATCCGACGAGGGCTACACCGTCAACCTGCGCAACGAGCATTGGTCGAACCTGAGCTTCCCCATCGACAACCAAGGCGACGTGTCGGCCGAAACCTATATGCGCGCGAAGGCCCCGAAGCCGGCGGCCGAGGCGCAGGAGTAGGCGCGCCATGAGGACCGATATGAACGAGGAGACGCATGATGTCCGATAAAGCATACGGCTACGCCGGCAAGATACTCATTCTCAACCTGACCGACGAGTCCCACGAGATCATCGACACGCAGCCCTACATCGAGGAATGGGTGGGCGGCCACGGGCTGGCCACGAAGCTGTTCTGGGACTATTGCGAAGACAAGACCGTCGAGGCGCTCGACGGCAAGAACGTCATCGCCATCGCGTCGAACCCCTTCGCGGGCACCATCGTGCCCGCCGGCGGCGGCCGCGTGGAAGTGACGGGCCTGGGGCCCTTCTCCTATCCCGAGTGGTACTCGCGCTCGAGCGTGGGCGGCCGCCTCGGCGGCATGATGAAGGCCGCGGGCTTCGATGCCGTGGTGGTGCGCGGGACCGCGCCGCGCCACGTGTGGGTGAACATCGTGAACGGCGAGGTGTCCTATGAGGACGCCGAGGACCTGTGGGGCACCGACACGTGGGAGGCCCAGGAGATCATCTGGGACCGCGTGACGAACAGCACGGCCCTCGGCGAGTGGTTCGACCTGCCGGGCAGCCGCGAGGGCGGGCGCTCCGCTTCGCGGCCGGCCGTGTTCGCCATCGGCCAGGCGGGCGAGAACCTCGTGCGCAGCGCCACCATCACCCACGACGCGAGCCACGTGTCGGGCCAGAGCGGCTTCGGCGCGGTGTTCGGCGCGAAGAACCTCAAGGCGCTCAGCTTCCTGGGCACGCGCTCCATCGACATCGCCGACCCGGCGCGCCTGGTCGAGCTGCGCCTGGAGATCCAGGAGAAGCTGGGCTACAACGTGGACAATCCGGTGAACGAGGCGCCCATCCCGCAGGCCGTGCCCCTGTACAGCTCGCTTCTGCACAATCCCGGCGGCGGCACCGTGGGCCAGACCACGGGGCGTCCCGACGGCTGCCAGGGATGCTACCGCAACTGCCGCGCCATCTACCGCGACCGCATGGGCAACCAGTCCACCTGCAACGCGAGCGCCTACTACACGGCCAGCGGCAAGCGCGAGGACCAGAAGAGGTGCAACTCGCTGCTGAACCAGCTGGGCCTGGACGGCTACGAGACGGACATGCCGGTGTACCTGTACAACCTGTACAAGATGGGCGTGATGGGCAAGGGCAAGCAGATCGACACCGATCTGCCCTTCGAGCTGTACAACCAGTACGTGTTCATCGACACGCTTCTGCACCGCATCGCCAACCGCGTCGAGATCGGCGAGGACCTGGCCGAGGGCCTTCTGCGCGCCACGATGAAGTGGGGCCGCTGGGAGGAGGACAGCAAGGGCCTGCTGCGCCGTCCGAACTGGGGTTATCCCGAGCATTACGATCCGCGCCTCGAGGTCGAGTGGAGCTACGGCTCCATCTTCACGGAGCGCGACATCAACGAGCACGGCATCAACTGGTGCGTGCACCACAGCGCGCTCGTGCCCATGATGTTCGGCCAGGATCCGTTCCTTCCGGCCGACAAGCTGGTGGAGCAGGTGGCGAAGGGCACGGGCCTCGACGACCCGATGTGCTTCGACTACTCCGAGGAGGGCATCTACTCCGAGGCCAAGGTGCGCGCCGTGTCGTGGCACCGCCACTACGGGCGCTTCTGGATCCAGTCGATGGGTCTGTGCGACTGGATGTGGCCGAGCCTCGTGAACTTCACGAACATGACCGACACCGACTACGCCGGCGTGTCGCCCGGATTCGAGGTGGAGCTGTTCAAGGCCGTGACCGGCCGCGACGACTTCACCTACGAGAAGAGCCTGGAGCTCGGGCACAAGCAGCTCTTGGTCGACCGCGCCATCTGGGTGCTGCAGGGCCGCGAGCCCGAGACCGAGAAGCTGGCCGACTACGTGTTCGAGCTGCCCACCGACACGCCCTACCAGCTGCCGGTGTACGAGGACGGCGCCTGGAAGTACTCGGACTGCCTGGGCCGCACGCTCGACCGCGCTAAGTTCGCGGACGTGCAGCAGCGCTTCTACGCCTCCGAGGGGTGGAGCGACAAGGGCTATCCCAAGCGCGAGGTGCTCGAGCAGATGGGCCTGGCCGACGTGGCCGACGCGCTCGACACGGCTGGGAAGGGAGCGTGATGGCGATGACCGCATTCCAGATCGAAGAGCTTGAGGCGGAGAGCCCCGAGACGGCGACCCCGGACGAGGCCGCCCTCGACCCGGCCGAGCGGTTCGCGTCCCCCGAGGCGGACCGGCTGTTCGCACGGCCCACGCCCGAGGAGGCCGAGCACAACCTGCGCGAGCTCACCTGGGGCGAGCACATGACGGCAACCCGCATGGCGGCCGCGCGCGGCAACACCACATCGTATCTGTACAGCCTGCGCGAGGCGGCGATCTTCTTCCTCGACGGCAACTCCGGCGGCGTGTCTTTGGGCTCGTCCGGCTCGTTCGCGTGGATCGACTTCGACCGCTTCCTGGCGTGGCTGCGCGAGACGGTCGGCGACGTGGCGCTCGCCGACGTGCTCGAGGAGAAGCTCGCCGAGCACGAAGTGTACAACGACAAGATAGAGACGCTGCGCCAAGTGCTCGACTTGCGCATGACGCAGTACCTTCCGTACCTGCCCTCCGACGAGGACGAAGAAGAAGAGGGCGCGGACGATAGCGAGGAGGAACGGGCATGACGAATACCCAGCAGAGCGCAGGAGCGGGAAGCACGCGGCCTGCGCCCCAGATCGAACCCAGCGGGCTGTCCCGCCGCCAGTTCCTCGCAGGGCTGGGCGGCCTCGGCATCGGCGTCATCCTGGGCGCGGGCGTCGTGGGCATCGCCCTTCCCGACGGGGTGTACGCCATCGAGGCGTCCGGAGGCTACCTTCTGGTGGACTCGAAGAAGTGCGCCGGCTGCCAGAGCTGCATGCTCGCCTGCTCGCTCGTGCACAGCGGCAAGCAGAACCTGTCGCTGTCGCGCATCCAGGTGAGCAAGAACGTGCTCAAGGGCTTCGGCGACGACATCTTCCAGCACCAGTGCCGCCAGTGCCCCGAGCCCTCGTGCGTGAACGCCTGCCCCGTGGGCGCCATGCACTGCGACCCCGAGACCGGCGTGCGCCTCGTGGAGGAGGACAAGTGCGTGGGCTGCGAGCGGTGCGTCGAGGCGTGCCCGTTCACCCCGTCGCGCGTGCAGTGGAACTTCGAGGAGAAGCACGCGCAGAAGTGCGACCTGTGCAAGAACACCCCGTTCTGGAACCATGAGGGCGGCCCGAAGGGCGAGCAGGCATGCGTGCGCGTGTGCCCCATGGACGCCATCAAGTTCACCAACGAGCTTCCCCCGCAGACCGACCAGGGCTACGACGTGAACCTGCGCAACGAGCACTACGCGCGCATGGCGTTCCCCATCGACGACGAGGCGAAGGTCCCCGCACAGGTATACCTCGACTCGGTCATGCCCAAGCCGAAGCCTCAGGCCTAACGGAGAAGGAAGGACCACGATGTCTGATACGAATTACGGTTACGCGGGGAGCATCCTCATCCTCAACCTGACCGACGAGAGCTACGAGATCATCGACAGCGAGCCCTACGTGCGGGACTGGATCGGCGGCCACGGCCTGTGCTCCAAGCTGTTCTGGGATTACTGCGAGGACAAGAGCGTGCAGGCCTACGACCCGAAGAACGTCACGGTGTTCTCCTGCAACCCCTTCTCCGGCACCCTCGTCCCGGCGTCGTCGGCGCGCATCGAGATGACGGGGCTCGGCCCCTTCGCCTATCCCGAGTGGTACACCCGCTCGAGCATCGGCGGGCGCATCGCCGGCTCGATGAAGGCCGCCGGCTTCGATGCGTGCGTCGTGCTCGGCAAGGCGAGCAGGCGCGTGTGGGTGAGCGTGGTCAACGACGAGGTGACCTTCCACGAGGCTGAGAGCCTGTGGGGCAAGGGCACCTGGGAGACCCAGGAGCTCATCTGGAGCGAGGTGACGCACAGCACCCCCGACGGCGGCTGGTACGAGTTCACCCGCAGCCGCGACGGCGGGCGCTCGGCCGACCGGCCCTCGGTGCTGGCCATCGGGCCCGCCGGCGAGAACCTCGTGCGCACGGCCACCATCACGCACGACGCGGGGCACGTGGCCGGCCAGAGCGGCTTCGGCGCCGTGTGGGGCGCGAAGAACCTCAAGGCCATCAGCTTCCTCGGGTCGAAGAGCTTCGAGGTGGCCGACCCCGCCTCGCTCATCGACCTGCGCATCGAGCTGCAGCGCGACTACGGCTACCATGTTGACAACCCCACCACCGAGCTTGCCAGCGTGTCGTTCGGCGCCATGGGCGAGATCATCCGCCAGCCCGGCTTCAGCACGTTCAACCTCACCGTCAAGGACACCACGGGACGCCCCGAGGGGTGCCTGGGCTGCTTCCGCAACTGCCGCATCAACGTGGCGGGGCGCGTCGGCAACGAGGCCACCTGCAACTCGAGCCTGTACTACACGGCCAGCGGCAAGTGGGAGGACCAGCTCTACGTCAACACCATCCTGAACGATCTGGGCATCGACGCGTTCGAGGTGGACTTCCTGCCGTACCTGCGCAACCTGAACAAGATGGGCGTCATGGGCAAGGGGCTCGAGATCGACACCGACCTGCCGTTCGACCAGTTCGACAACGTGGTCTTCCCCGACACGCTCATCAAGCGCATCGCGCATCGCGAGGAGATCGGCGACGACCTCGCCGAGGGCCTGGCGCGCGCGGCCATGAAGTGGGGCCGCTGGGAGGAGGACACCGCCACAGGGCTGCTCGAGCGCCCGTACTGGGGCTACTGCATGCACTACGATCCGCGCGTCGAGGCCGAATGGGGCTACGCCACCATCCTGAACGAGCGCGACGTCAACGAGCACGGACTGAACTGGATCATCCACTGGACGCCCATGCTGTGGAAGGGCCTGGGGGGCGACTGGATCGCCGCCGAGGACTTCGTGACCGAGATCGCCGACCTCATGGGGCTGTCCGACCCGAAGTGCCTCGACTTCAGCGAGGAGGGCATGTACTCCGACCTCATGGTGGAGACCACCGAGTGGTACCGCTACCACGGCCGCTTCTGGATCCAGACCATGGGCATGTGCGACTGGGCCTGGCCGAACCTCATCAACCTCGTGAACTTCAGCGCGGACAACTACCGCGGCGCGTCGCCGCGCTTCGAGCTCGGGTTCTTCAAGGCCGTCACGGGCCGCGAGATCACCTACGAGGAGAGCCTGGACTACGGCCGCAAGTTCCTGCTGCTCGACCGCGCCATCTGGATCGAGCAGGGCCGCGAGCGCGAGGACGAGCAGTTCGCGAAGTACATCTACGAGGTGCCTACGAGCACGCCGTACTTCATGCCGGCGGTCGAGAACGGCGAGTGGGTGTACAGCATGAACATGGGCCGCACGCTCGACCGCGACAAGTTCGAAGAGGTGAAGACGAAGCTCTACGCCCACGACGGCTTGAGCGATAAGGGCTATCCGAAGAAGTCCGAGCTGGCGAAGTACGGGCTCGACGACGTCGCGAAACGCCTGCAAGAGCTCGGCAAGCTGGGAGAGTAGGGGCGAGGATGGGACTTCCCACCAACCACAACACCTTCCCCGAGAGGAGCTCGGCGCCGCATCCGGCGGCGAGCTCCGCCTCGGCGGGGGCGGGCCCGCTCGACGCGGCGGCCGTCCGCGCGCGGTTCCCGCTGATGGAGGCCGGGCAGAAGATGAAGCGGCCGCTCACGTATTTGGACAACGCCGCCACCACGCACAAGCCGGAGTGCGTGCTGTCGGCCGAGGAGTTCTTCTACCGGTGCGCGAACGCCAACGTCGACCGCGGCGTGCATCCGCTGGCGAAGTCCTCGACGAAGCTCTACGAGAAGGCGCGGCGCATGGCGGCCGCCTTCATCGGCGCGGCCGACGACGAGATCGTGTTCACGTCGGGCACGACGGCGGGGCTCAACCTGGTGGCGTTCTCCTACGGCCTCGCCAACCTGAAGCCCGGCGACGAGGTGGCGCTCACGATGGCCGAGCACCACAGCAACCTTCTGCCCTGGCAGCACGTCGCCCAGGCCACGGGCGCGAAGCTCGTGCACCTGCTGCTCGACGAGGAGGGCGTCGTCTCGGATGAGGAGATCGCGGCCAAGATCGGTCCCCGCACGAAGATCGCGGCCGTCGCCCACGTGTCGAACGTGCTGGGAAGCGTGCAGCCCGTGAGGCGCATCGCCGACGCCGTGCATGCGGCGGGCGGCGTGCTCGTGGCCGACTGCGCGCAGAGCGTGGCGCACCTGCCGGTGGACGCCCGTGCGCTCGGCGCCGACTTCCTGGCGTTCTCGGGGCACAAGATGTTCGCCCCCATGGGCACGGGCGTGCTGTTCGGCCGCCGCGAGCTGCTTGAGGGCATGGATCCCTTCCTGCGCGGCGGCGGCATGATCGAGAGCGTGTTCGAGCGCAGCGCCTCCTTCGCCCCGGCGCCCGCGCGCTTCGAGGCGGGCACCCCCAACATCGCCGGCGCCACGGGCCTGGCCGAGGCGATGCGGTTCATGCTGGAACTGGGCTACGACGCCGTGCGCGACCATGAGCGGCGTCTGCTCGAGCGCCTGCTGGCGGGGCTTTCGGCCGTTCCCGGCGTGCGCGTGCACGGTGCGACGCGGGTCGAGGGCGCGCCCGACGCCGACGAGCCGCTGCGGTGCGGGGTGGTCTCGTTCAACGTGGCCGGCGTGGACGCCAACGACGTGGCCGCGGCGCTCGCCCGCGACAACGTGGCCATCCGCGCCGGCGCGCATTGCGCCGAGCCGCTCGTGCGCTACCTGGGGGAGCGGGCCACCTGCCGCGCGAGCCTGGCGCTCTACAACGACGAGGCGGACGTCGACCGCTTCCTCGAATCGGTCGAGCACGCGAAGCGCACGGTGAGCCGCATGATCATGGCGAGCATGCACTGACGCCGCCATCTTATTTCGCCCCTCCTCAGGGTCGCCGTCGGGCCGCGCAAGGGCCCGGCGGCGGTTTTTTTGCAGGTGAGAGGGCGCTCTTTGTACGTCGCGGGTTGAACGTAGGGCAAGGGCTCTGCCCTTGCCGCATCCAGCGAAGCGTCCGGCGCCACAAGTGACGGTTTTGCGCAGGTTTTGGCGGTGGTCGCCGGCGTTATCCCTGGTCGCGTGAAAACGCAGGGTGCGAATCGACTCGATCGTCCGCGAAAAGGAGCCTTTTCCCGCGCAAAACCGTCACTTGATGCATTCTCGGCGCGCCCTACTCGGCGGCCTCGAACGACCAGAGGGCGGTCGTCTCGGGCAGCACCTCCTCGAACCTCCAATGGCGCGCGGAGCGCTCGCTGCTGAGCGGGTCGTTCACGATGAGCTTGCCGCGTGGGTCG
Organism: Arabiibacter massiliensis; assembly: GCF_902386925.1. Taxonomy (NCBI): domain Bacteria; kingdom Bacillati; phylum Actinomycetota; class Coriobacteriia; order Eggerthellales; family Eggerthellaceae; genus Arabiibacter; species Arabiibacter massiliensis. The sequence continues at coordinate 237,070 of NZ_LR698996.1, forward strand.
ATGTCCGCGAACACGATGTAGGTGGGGGAGTCCCCGAACGCCCCCGCTTTGACGGCGGCGACGAGGGGGCGGCCCGCCACGAGCTCCAACCGCACCGCGCGCTCGTCGGCCCGTACGCTGCGGGCGGCCAGGCCGAGCTCGGCGGCGCCGTCGGTGAGCAGCGCCGAGGCGTCGGCCGCGTCGGCGTAGCCGCTGCGCTGCGAGAACGAGGCCACGTCGATGGGGCCGGTCTGCACGTCGCCGAGGACGTCGATGCGCGCCATGGCCAGGCACAGCGGCGCCGCCCCGGCTGCGCCGATGGTGCTCGGGCCGTAGGGGCGGTCGGCCCAGTGGGGGTCGTCCTGGTAGAGCGCGGGCGCGCTGCCCTGCTCCCAGGTCGACTGCGGGTCGCTCAGGCTCTCGGCGCGCGTGACATTGTCCGATCCGCTGAGGGTCCCCTCGTCGACGAAGCCGACGAGGGCGCGCGCGACCGCGATGCCCACGAGCGCTGAGGCGATGCCCACCAGCAGCAGGACGAGGACGGCGGCGAGCACGCGCCGCGCATCCACGCGGTCGCGCGCAGGGTGGGGGATGGGGGCGGCAGCGGCGGGGCGGACGGCGCCGGAGGAGGGGTAGGTCCTGATAGGCGTCGAGCGATGGGCCGAGGAGGGGTAGCTCACGCCGTGCGTGCGGTTGGGGATGCTCCTCCGCTCGGACGCCCCCGCGCTTCGTGCCACGATAGAGGGTATTCCTCGGTACGGCATGGCGTGCGCCTCCTTTCCTCGGTTGTCGGTTGGCGGGCCCCGCCGGTCGAAGGCGGGGCCCATGATGGGCTCCACAGTGTAAGGCGGGCGCGCCGCCGCGCTTGCGATCTGCGGGAACCGTTTCCCCGCCTTGGACGATCGGTCAGCGACGCGACACGATCCGCGCCGGTTCGCCACCTCCACGTCAGGCCGGCGTCAGGTTTCCGCTTGATTCCCGCTTGATTCCCGCTTGAAACGGGTAAGGATTTCGTCGGATCCGACTCCCCGTTTAACGCATAATCCGGCGCTGCGTCCTCCTGCACGCGAATCGAGCTCTCTCGACACGAAAACCCTCGACGTGAAAGGCCCGGAGGCGAAAGATGGGCGGCCATCGGCTCCCCGGAGCAGTAGTCCTCGGCGTTTTCCCTGGTCGCGGAATCCCGGTGCCTGCGCGGAACGCCGAAATCCTTTCACGTCGAGGATTTTCGTGTCGGGCAGCCCCGATTCGCGTGCACCTCCTCCTCCTCCTGAGGAGCTCGATTCGTCAAAGAGGGAGACAGATCGCTGGGTCCTTGCTGAATCCGCGAAAGATCGGGATGGTTTTCCGCTTGAAACGCGCCATGGGCATACAAGGTAAGGCGAAAGTAAGGCGCATGGATGAAGTCAGGATGCGCTCTCGCGTGCAAGGGCCGCGGTGGATGCTTACCTCGAGGCGTGAGGCGCGGTGATAATCCCGACTTCGGCCGTGTGAATTTCCTGCGCGATTGGTTCGATGGTCAAAGTTTTCCTTGCGCGGGCGGGATGGGGGAGTATACTAGCGCCCAACAACCTCATAGATCGAAATGCGATGACGAGGACCAGTAGGGACGAATCCATCTCCAGAGAGCCGGCGGGATAGCTGCGAGCCGGCGGTGGACGGTCCGAAAGCCCCCTCCGAGCAGTTCGGCATGAACGTTTCGCGCGCGGACGGACGATCTCCGGCCCGGCGCGCGGGGCAAGTAGGGCTGAGCCGGCGACAACCGTTACCCGTCGAAGCGTGCACTGCGGCACCTGCCGCGGCGCATCCTTTCTCCTAACCGTGGTCCTGGTGCAGCGACTTGCCTGCAGCGGGATTTTTTTATGGGCGGAAACCGGGAGGAAGGACTGGCATGCAACGAAGAAGCTCGGCCGTCACCCAGGGCGTGGCGCGCGCACCGCACCGCAGCCTACTCAAGGCCGACGGCATCACCGACGAGGAGCTTGAGCGCCCGCTCGTCGCCGTGTTCAACTCCCGAAACGACGTCATCCCGGGCCACAACAACCTGGACAAGATAGCCGAGGCCGTGAAGGCCGGCATCTACCTGGCCGGCGGCGTGCCGTTCGAGATAGGCACCATCGGCGTGTGCGACGGCATCGCCATGAACCACGAGGGCATGCACTACTCGCTCGTGTCGCGCGAGGTCATCGCCGACTCGCTGGAATGCGCGGTGCAGGGCCACGCGTTCGATGCGCTCGTGTGCATCCCCAACTGCGACAAGATCGTGCCGGGCATGCTCTTGGGCGCGCTGCGGGTGAACATCCCCACGGTGTTCGTGTCGGGCGGCCCGATGCTGGCCGGCAGGCAACCCGGCGGGTGCGGCTTCACCGACCTCAACACGCTCTTCGACGGCGCGGCCCAGGTCATGAACGGCACCATGACCGAAGACGAGCTGAAATACTACGAGGACACGGCGTGCCCCACCTGCGGCAGCTGCTCGGGGATGTTCACGGCGAACTCGATGAACTGCCTGTGCGAGGCGCTCGGCATCGCGCTGCCGGGCAACGGCACCATCCCCGCCGTCTACTCCGAGCGCATCCGCTTGGCGAAGAGGGCGGGCATGAAGGTGATGGAGCTTCTGGAGCAGGGCGTCTGCGCGCGCGACATCGTGGGCGCGGCCGCCATCCATAACGCTATGGAGTGCGACATGGCCTTCGGCGGCTCCACGAACACGGTGCTGCACCTCACGGCCATCGCGCGCGAGGCGGGCCATCCCATCACGATGGACGACTGGGACGAGGCGAGCGCGCGCACGCCCCACCTGGTGAAACTCGCGCCCTCGGGGCCACGGCCGCTTTCAGACCTGTACGAGGTGGGCGGCGTGCCGGTGGTCATGGCGGAGCTCGATAAGCTGGGACTCATCGACCGCAGCGCGCTCACGTGCATGGGGCCGATGGGGGACTACCTCGACTACATGCATGCGGCCTGTACCGGCGCCGACGGCGAAGTGGTGCGCCCGCACGACAACCCGTTCTCGCCGCAGGGCGCGCTCAAGGTGCTGCACGGCAACCTCGCGCCCGACGGCGCCATCGTGAAGAAGTCGGCGGTGGACTCCTCCATGCTCACGCACACGGGTCCCGCGCGCGTGTTCGACAGCGAGGAGGCGGCCTGCGAAGCCATCAACGCCGGGCGCATCGTCGCTGGCGACGTGGTGGTCATCCGCTACGAGGGCCCCAAGGGCGGCCCCGGCATGCGAGAGATGCTCACGCCCACGTCCTCCATCGTGGGCATGGGGCTGTCCACCTCCGTGGCGCTCATCACCGATGGACGCTTCTCGGGCGCCACGAAGGGCCCGGCCGTGGGGCATGTGAGCCCCGAGGCGGCGGCCGGCGGCCCCATCGCGCTCATCGAGGAGGGCGATAGCGTGACGGTGGACATCGAGGGCGGCGCGCTCACGCTGAACGTGGACGGCGCCGAGCTCGAGCGTCGTCGCGCAGCCTGGCAGCCGCCGGCGCCCAAGCACGACCACGGCGTGCTCGCGAAGTACGCGAAGCTCGTCTCATCAGCCGATAAGGGGGCGTACGTCTCATGACCGAAGCGAACCAGAACCAGAGCCAACAGCAGCAGCCGCCGCGTCCCGGCGCGACGGCGGCCGTGAAGGGCGCGCCGCGCGGCCTCGGCAGCCGCACGGCCAAGCAGGGCCGCACCATGACCGGCGCGCAGGCCGTCGTGGCGTCGCTCGAGGCCGAGGGCGTCGACCTCGTGTTCGGCTACCCGGGCGGCCAGGCCATCAAGATCTACGACGCGCTCTACGACTCCACGCAGATCAAGCACGTGCTCGCGCGCCACGAGCAGGGCGCGGTGCACGAGGCCGACGGCTACGCGCGCGCCACGGGCAACGTGGGCGTGGCCATCGTCACCAGCGGCCCGGGCGCCACGAACACCGTCACCGGCATCGCGACGGCCTACATGGACTCCATCCCGCTCGTGGTGATCACCGGCCAGGTGCCGCGCGGCGTCATCGGCACCGACTCGTTCCAGGAATCCGACATCGTGGGCATCACCATGCCGGTGGTGAAGCACAGCTACCTGCTCCAGACCACCGACGAGCTCACGCGCACCTTCCGCGAGGCGTTCCACATCGCCAAGACCGGCCGTCCCGGCCCCGTGCTCATCGACGTGCCGAGCGACCTGGCCAGCGAGGAGCTCGTGTTCGAATACCCCGACGAGGTGAACCTGCCCTCCTACAAGCCCACCTACCGCGGCAACGCCAAGCAGGTGAAGCAGGCCGTCGCGCGCATCCGCCGCGCCGAGCGCCCCGTGCTGTACGCGGGCGGCGGCATCGTGTCGTCCGGCGCGTCCGAGGAGCTGGTCGCGCTCGCCGAGCTTATGCAGATACCCGTGGTCACCACGCTCATGGGCAAGGGCGCGTTCCCCGCGTCGCACCCGCTCAACCTGGGGCCCGTCGGCATGCACGGCTCGAAGTACGCCAACCTCGCCATGACGGAGAGCGACCTCATCATAGCGGCCGGCGCGCGCTTCTCCGACCGCGTGACGGGCCGCCTGGACGAGTTCGCGCCGCACGCCGAGGTCATCCACATCGATATCGACCCCGCCGAGATCGGCAAGGTGCGCGAGGCCCAGATCCCCATCGTGGGCGACCTCAAGGGCGTGCTCGGCGGCATCGCGGCCCAGCTCGTCAAGGAGAACGCGCGTCCCGAGACGCAGGCGTGGCTCGAGCAGATCGCCGAATGGCGGCGGCGCCACCCGTTCTACCATCCCAACGTCGGCGATGCGCCCGACGAGATCGTGCCCGAGGTGGTCATGGACAAGCTCTCGGCCGCGCTCGATCCGGACGCGAGCATCGTGGTCACCGAGGTGGGCCAGCACCAGATGTGGGCCGCGCAGCACATCGCGCGCGAGCGGCCGCGAAGCTTCATCTCGTCGGGCGGCCTCGGCACGATGGGCTTCGGCTTCCCGGCGTCCATCGGAGCCGCCATCGGGTGCCCCGACAAGACGGTGGTGTGCGTGGCCGGCGACGGGTCGTTCCAGATGAACAGCCAGGAGATGGCCACGGCCGCCATCCACGGCGTGCCGGTGAAGGTGCTCATCATGGACAACCGGTGCCTCGGCATGGTGCACCAGTGGCAGCACCTGTTCTACGGCGAACGCTACTCCTCCACGCTGCTCGACGCGAACCCCGACTTCGTGAAGCTGGCCGACGCGTACGGCTGGCAGGGCGCGCGCGTCGAGCGGCCCGAGGACGTGGACGCGGCGATCGCCGCGATGCTGGCGGCCGAGGGGCCCTACCTTCTGGACGTGGCCATCTCGCGCGACCAGAACGTGTTTCCCATGGTGGCGCCCGGCCGCGCGCTCGACGACGTGATCGGCGCCATCGACGCGGCCGTCGGCGCCGTGCGCACGGACGTGCCCGAGGCGGACGGCGCCGCGGGCGGGAAGGGAGGCATCCGATGAGGCATATCCTATCGGTCCTGGTGGAGAACAAGCCGGGCGTGCTCTCGCGCGTGACCGGGCTCATCTCGCGGCGCGGCTTCAACATCGAGTCACTGTCGGTGGGCCCCACCGAGGACCCGACGATGTCGCGCGTGACCGCCATCGTGAAGGCCGATGACGTGGCCTACGAGCAGATCACCAAGCAGCTGCACAAGCTGATCAGCGTGCACAAGATCAACGACCTCACGGGCGTCGGCGCCATCGAGCGCGAGCTCGTGCTGTTCAAGGTGAACGCCACGCCCGAGCGCAGAAGCGAGATCATCGAGATCGCCAACGTCTTCCGCGCGAAGATCGTCGACGTGGGGCGAAGCTCGCTCACCATCGAGGCCACGGGCGACGAGAGCAAGCTCAAGGGCATGGAGGACCTCTTCCGCGCCTACGGCATCAAGGAGATCACCCGCACCGGCAAGATAGCGATGTCGAGGAACAGCAAGGACGTGTGAGAAGACAGTGTCGCGCTGCGCGCTCCTGTGAAAGGATCCTTCGACTCGCTCCGCTCGCTCAGGATGACGGCTGGCACTATGTCATCCTGAGCGGAGCGACCGAAGGGAGCGGAGTCGAAGGATCCCGCGCGGCGATAGCCGTGACGCTTCCTGCTGGCGCCGCACGGGATCCTTCGACTCCGCGGCTTCGCCGCTCCGCTCAGGATGACAACCTGCGCGCCGCCATGTTCGGTAAAACCAGCCAACAAGAAAGGACACTCAACCATGGCTGTTACGATCTACCACGAGAACGACGCGAATCCCCAGCTCATCCAGGGTAGGAAGGTGGCCATCATCGGCTACGGGAGCCAGGGCCATGCCCATGCACTCAACCTCATGGACTCGGGCGTGGACGTGCGCGTGGGCCTGCGCGAGGGCTCGAAGTCGCGCGCGGCCGCCGAGGAGGCGGGCCTCAAGGTGATGGGCGTCGCCGAGGCCGCCGAGGAAGCCGACCTCGTCATGATCCTCACGCCCGACGAGACCCAGGCCGCCACCTACGAGGCCGAGATCGCCCCGCACTTGAAGCCCGGCGACACCCTCGCGTTCGCGCACGGCTTCAACATCCATTACGGCTACATCACCCCGCCTGAGGACGTGGACGTGGTCATGATCGCGCCGAAGGGCCCGGGCCACATGGTGCGCCGCGTGTTCACCGAGGGCGCGGGCGTGCCGTGCCTCATCTGCGTGCAACAGGACGCATCCGGCCAGGCCAAGGACGTGGCGCTGTCGTATGCGTGGGGCATCGGCGGCGCGCGCGCCGGCGTCATCGAGACGACGTTCAAGAACGAGACGGAAACCGACCTCTTCGGCGAGCAGGCCGTGCTCTGCGGCGGCGTGACGGCGCTCATCAACGCCGGCTTCGAGACGCTCGTGGAGGCAGGCTACCCGCCCGAGATGGCCTACTTCGAGTGCTTCCACGAGATGAAGCTCATCGTCGACCTCATGTACGAGGGCGGCATGGCGAAGATGCGCTACTCCATCTCCAACACCGCCGAGTACGGCGACTATTACGCCGGCCCCAAGGTGATCGGCGAGGAGGCGAAGGCGGCCATGAAGGGCATCCTCGCGCGCATCCAGGACGGCAGCTTCGCCCACGAGTTCATGGAGGACTCGGCGAACGGCCAGAAGTGGCTGCTCGAGCAGCGCGCCGAGCACGCCGAGGCCCAGATCGAGCAGGTGGGCGAGGGCATCCGCAGCATGTTCGCCTTCGCGCGGAGGTAGGCCGCCATCCGCCCCCGACGGGGGCTGTATCAAAAGTTTCGCCTCGCCGTCTCTCCCGGGCCGACCGTAGGGCAAGGGCTCTGCCCTTGCCGTCGGGCGGGATCGCCCCGCAGGTTGCGGCAAGGGCAGAGCCCTTGCCCTACGAGGCGGTCCCATGGCGGGCCTGCGCTCTGGGACTTTTGGTACACCCCCTTTTCGCGAAGGGCCGGGCTTTCGGGCCTACAGGCTGTTCTCCTTCTTGATGTTGCTGGCCAGCAGCACGCAGACGAGGGGAAGGATGATCCCGACGATGGCCCCGAAGATGTCGCTGCCGTCCGCGTTGCCGCCGAAGAACGTGCCGAGCGCATCGAGCACGGCCAGCACCAGGCCGATGATGGCGAACACGTAGAACACGCCGATCTTGCTCGGGTCGTTCGCGCCGCGCAGGCCGAAGATGCCGATGAGAAGGTCGATCGCGCCGCCCAGGAGCGCGACGAACCCGAGGAGCATGGCGAAGCCGCCCAGCATCACGGCGCCGTCGTCGGACGAGTCGACCCCCACGTAGCCGGCCAGGCCGCCGCCCGCCATCGCCAGCAGCCCCGCCGCGATCGATAGGGCCGCGAAAACGATCATGATGATGGCGATCACCTTGAGCGCCTTTTGCGAAGAGCTTTTCTGCATATCGTCCTCCTTCTCACGGAACCGCAACCCGATGAGCATAGCATATGGCTCGCGATTCCGGAGGACGCCGCCTCGCCTTTGGGCTAAAATAGCCTCTATGGGCGAGAAGGACATCTTCAGACGAGAGAGCCTCGAGCAGGACACGGGCGCCGAGCAGCTGACCGGCTATCTTCGCACGTCGAGCCCCGCTGCGTGGATGGCCCTCGCGGCGGTGGCCGTCATGGCCGCGTGCCTGTGGGTCTGGGGCGTGTGGGGTGTCATCGAGCGCGACGTGACCACGCTCGCCGTGGTGAAGGACGGCGTCGCCGTCATGTACGTGACCTCCATGGATGCCGGCGACGTTCAGGAGGGGATGACGGTCCGGCTGGGCGACGACGATGCCGACCAGGTGGATTCGGCGGGAGTGTCGGGAACGATCGAGGCGGTGGGCAGGACCTTTGACGTGGCCCCCGACTCCGACGTGCCCAAGCTCCTCGTGGATTCCCAGATCGGGCCGGGCGACCGCTACTGCGAGGTGACGGCCCGCCTCGACGTGGCCGACGGCGCCTATCCCGCCTCCATCGTCACGGAAACCATCCAGCCCATCAGCCTTCTGTTCAGGTAGGGGGGGCGCGCGATGGAAGCAGCCAGGCGGCAGAGGGCGTGCAAGGTGGCCCGCGTCCCCGTCATCATGCAGGCCGAGATGGCCGAGTGCGGCGCGGCGTGCCTGGCCATGGTGTTGGCGAGCCATGGGAAATGGGTCGCCATGGGAGAGTGCCGCGCGGCGTGCAACGTCTCGCGCGACGGCGCCCGGGCCTCCGACGTGCTGCAGGCGGCGCGGCATTGGGGGCTCGCCGCGGAGGGCTACAGCCTTGACATCGACGATCTGGTGCGGGAGGACGCGCTTCCCTGCATCATCCACTGGGACTTCAACCACTTCGTGGTGCTGCGGGGCTTCCGCGGCGGGCGGGCGTACCTGAACGACCCGGCCGTGGGGGCGTACTCGGTTCCGCTCGAGCGGTTCTCGCAGAGCTATACGGGCGTGTGCCTGGTCATGCGGCCCGAAGAGGGCTTCGAGCGCGGCGGCTCGCGTCCGAGCGTGCTCGCGTTCGCGCGGCGGCGGCTGGGCGGCCACGGCTCGAGCGTGGCGTTCGCCCTGTGCGCGGCGGCCCTGGGCGCCCTGTTCGCCCTTCTGCCGGCGCTGTTCAACCGGACGTTCCTCGACCTCGTGCTCGGCTACACCCCCGACGGCTTCCTGCCGCGCTTCCTGCTGCTGTTCGCGGGCGTGTCGGCGGCCATCGCCGTGATCGAGGCGGCGCGGACGGCCTACTCCTACCGGATGCTTGCGGCGCTGGCCGTGGGGTCGTCGTCGGCGTATCTGGACCATCTCATGCGCCTGCCCCTCGGGTTCTTCCAGCAGCGTTCCCCCGGCGACCTCTCGATGCGCGCCGAGGCCAACGAGACCATCGCGGGCACGCTGGTGAACACGCTCGTGCCGCTCGCGCTCAGCGTGGTCATGCTCGCGGTGTACCTGGCGGTCATGGTGGGCTACAGCCCCGTGCTCTCGGCCGTGGGGCTGTGCTCGCTCGCGGCGAACCTGGCCATAACCCGCATCGTGGCCGCCCGGCGCGTGAACTGGGCGCGCGGGCTCGTGTACGACCAGAGCCGGCTCGCCACCGAGACGGCGTCGGGCATCCGCGCCATCGAGACCATCAAGGCCATGGGCGCGGAGGGCGGGTTCTTCCAGGGATGGTCGGGCCGGCAGGCTCGCGTGTACGCCCAGACCGCGAAGATGGCCGAGACGAGCCAGACCTTAGGCGCGCTGCCCGCCATCGTGTCGTCGTTGGCCAACGTGGCCGTGCTGGGGGCGGGGATGGCGCTGTGCTTCAAAGGCGAGTTCACGCTCGGCATGGTCATGGCCTTCCAGGGCTTCATGCAGCAGTTCATGAGCCCGGCGCAGCGGCTGCTCGACTCGTCGCAGGTGCTGCAGGAGATGCGGACGAACACCGAGCGCATCGACGACGTCATGCGCTACCCGGCCGAGCGCGTATTCGCCGACGACGCGCCGCAGGGCGAGGAGGCCGGGAGCGCGGGAGCCACGGCCGCCGCCGCGCCTGCGCCGTTCGAGCGCCTTTCGGGCCGCATCGAGCTTGCGGGCGTGGCGTACTCCTACAGCCCGCTCGGGCCCGACTTCGTGAAAGACTTCGACCTGGTCGTCGAGCCGGGAACCTCGGTGGCCCTCGTCGGGCCCTCCGGGTGCGGGAAGTCCACCGTGGCCGGGCTCATCGCCACCGTGCTGAGCCCCTCGCGCGGCCGGATCCTCTACGACGGGGCGCCGGCCTCGTCGCTTCATCGCGCGGCGTTCTTCTCGTCGCTGGCCGTGGTCGATCAGAAGCCGGTGCTCGTGAAGGGGTCGTTCGCCGACAACATCGCGCTCTGGCGCCCGGAGATCTCGCGCGCCGACATCGAGCGGGCCGCGCGCGACGCCTGCATCTACGATGACATCGTCGCGCGGGAAGGGGGCTTCGACGCGCCGGTGGAGGAGGGCGGGGCGAACCTGTCGGGCGGCCAGCGCCAGCGCGTCGAGCTTGCCTGCGCCCTGGCGGGCGACCCGAGCATCCTCATCCTCGACGAGGCCACGAGCGCGCTCGATGCGCAGACCGAGCAGCGCGTCATGGAGGCCGTGCGCCGCCGCGGCACGACGCTCGTCGTGATAGCCCACCGCCTGTCCACCATCCGCGACTGCGACCAGATCGTCGTGCTCGAGCACGGCCGCGTCGTCGAGCGCGGCACGCATGAGTCGCTCGCGGCCGCGCACGGCCGCTACGCGCTTCTGCTGGCGGACGCATGAGGGGGGTGGCGATGGGCGAGGCTGCTGACAAGGCGACGGGCGGGCGCTGGGCGGGCTGGCAGGACGCGGTGGCGTGCGTGCTGCGCTCGTTCGGCATCGAGGCCGACGTCGCCTCCGACGAGGGCGAGCCCGCGCGCGACGAGATGGAGCGCGTGCTGCGCGGCCACGGCGCCATGCACCGCGCGGTAAAGCTCGAGGGCGCCTGGTATAAGGACGCCATGGGCGCCTACGTGGCGTGCCGCGCCGACGGCGGCGGCGCCGTAGCCGTGCTGCCGCGCTCCGGCGGCTACGTGATGCGCGACGCGCGCACGGGGCGCACGAGGCGCGTGCGCGCCCGGACGGCCGCCCTCATCGAGCCGGACGCGTTCTGCGTGTACCGGCCGTTTCCGCAGACGAGGCTCTCCATGCGCTCGCTCGTGGCATACACGCTGCGCTCGCTTTCGGCCTCCGACTACGCGTGCATGGCCGTGCTCGCGCTCATGGTCACCGCGCTGGGGCTGCTCATGCCGTTTCTCACGAGCCAGCTCGTTGAGGACGTGTCGAGCATCGGCAACGTGCGGTACCTGGGAACCACCGTCCTGCTCATGGCGGCCACGGTGGTGGCGCTCGGGCTTCTGAACTCCGTGCGCGGCCTGTTCTCCGCGCGCATCCAGCAGAAAAGCGGCGCGTCGGTGGCTGCGGCGGCCGTCATGCGCGCGCTCATGCTGCCCGCGTCGTTCTTCCGGCGGTTCTCGGCGGGCGATCTCGCCTCGCGCCTGAAGCTCCTGGAGGCCTACGCAACGTCGCTGGCCACCACCGCGTTCTCGTCGGGCATGGCCGCCGTGCTGTCGCTCGCCTACCTCGTGCAGATCGCGCACTACGGCCCCTCGTTGATCGTGCCCGCCCTCGCCTCGCTCGCGCTGTCGATGGCGGCCGCGCTCGCCCCTCTGAGGGCCTCGGTGGCGAACCGCCGGCGCGTCCTGGAGGCGACGGTGGCGCAGTCGGGGTTCGAGCTGGCGCTGTTCGGGGGCATCCGCAAGTTCAAGCTGAGCGGCAGCGAGGGGCGCGCCGCCGACGTTTGGCGGGGCATGCTGGCCCGCCGCGCCGAGGCCACCTACCGCCCGCCCCTCGCGGTGAAGTACGCCACGACGCTCGCGGTGGCGGCTGCGGCGCTCGGGTCGCTCATCCTGTTCGCCTGCGCGGGCATCTCGGGCGTGCCGCCGGCGGACTACTACGCGTTCTCCGTGGCCTACGGGCTGATGGCGGGCTCGTTCGCCTCGCTCGCGTCCTCCATCCGATCCGTCGCCCTCCTGCAGCCCACGCTCGGCCTTCTGCGCCCGCTGCTCGAGGCGGCGCCCGAGACTGGGGAGGCCAAGCGCGCGCTCGGGGAGTTTCGCGGCGAGGTGGAGCTGCGGGGGGTGGCGTTCTCCTACGAGGCCGGCGCGAACCGCGTGTTCGACGGGCTCGACCTGGCCGTCCGGGCGGGCGAGTACGTGGCCGTGGTGGGGCCGACCGGCTGCGGCAAGTCGACGCTGCTGCGCCTGATCCTGGGCTTCGAGGAGCCCGAGGCGGGGCAGGTGCTCGTGGACGGCGAGGATCTGGCCGGCATCGACGCGCGCACGCTGCGCCGCCAGACGGGCACGGTGCTGCAGGAGGCCGACCTGCTCTCGGGCACCATCTACTCCAACATCGTGGTGGGCAGCCCCTGGCTTACGATGGACGACGCGTGGCGCGCCGCCGAGCTGGCGGGCGTCGCCGAGGATATCCGCGCGCTTCCCATGCGGATGCGCACGCTGGTGTCGCAGGATTCGGCCGGACTCTCGGGCGGGCAGAAGCAGCGCATCGCCATCGCGCGGGCGCTGGCCGGCGAGCCGCGCATGCTCTTGTTCGACGAGGCCACGAGCGCGCTCGACAACGTGACGCAGAGGAAGATCATCGGCGCGCTGGAGAACCTGGACTGCACGCGCCTCGTCATCGCGCACCGCCTGTCCACCGTGCGCGCCTGCGACCGCATCGTCGTCCTCGACGGGGGCCGCGTGGCCGAGCAGGGGACCTTCGAGGAGCTTATGGCGGCGGACGGGCTGTTCAGGCGGCTTGCCGAGCGCCAGCAGATGGAGTGAGGGGGAGAGGGCACATGGCCGATACGATATCCGAGGGCGCGCTCGACGCGCTGTTCGTGGTTCCGTCGTTCGACGAGAGGGACGACGCCGACTTCAGCGGCCCCATCATCTTGATGGGCAGGGCGCGCGAGGCCGGCCTTGCCTGCGAGCTGGCGGGCTTCGCGCGCTTCGACCCCTCGCGCGGCGGCCTGGCGGCCATCGAGCAGGGTTTCGCCGCGTTTCTGCACGAGCGGTGCCCGCGCATCGTGGCGTTCTACTGCCGCTGCGACACGGCGCACATCATGGTGCGCCTCGCGCAGGCGGTCAAGCGCGAGGCGCCGGCCGCGTTCACGGTGCTCGGCGGGCCGCAGGCCGACTTGACGGCCGTGGAGGCCCTGGAGGCGTTCCCGTGGGTCGATTTCGTCTGCTGCGGCGAGGGGGAGGCCGTCGTGGGTCCCTTCTTCGCCTCGCTGGCGGCGGGATCGGCCGACCTCTCCACGCCGGGGCTCGTGTACCGCGCGGGCGGCTCCGTGCGCGCGAACCCGCGTCCCGAGCTGCTTTCTATGGAGTACCGGCTGGGCAACTACCTGCGCGAGCTCGACCCGGAGCTTCTGCGCAAGAGGGATCGGGCGATGATCGACGCGGGGCGCGGGTGCCCGTTTAGCTGCACGTTCTGCTCCACCAAGACGTTCTGGAAGCGCACCTTCCGCATGCGCAGCATCGACGACATGCTCGACCAGGTGGAGCGGCTGCAGCGCGAGCACGGCGTCGGGCGGTTCGAGTTCGAGCACGACTTGTTCACGGCGAGCAGGAAGCGCGTGCTGGCGTTCTGCGACGCGGTGGAGGCGCGCGGCCTGAAGTTCGGCTGGAGCTGCTCGTCGCGCGTGGATACGCTCGACGACGAGCTGATCGAGCGCATGCGCCGGGCGGGCGCCGTGGCGGTGTACCTGGGGGTCGAGACGGGGTCGCCGCGCATGCAGCGGCTCGTGAACAAGAATCTCGACGTGGGGTCGGTCGTGCCCGTCGCCCGCTCGCTGCGCGAGGCCGGCATGGAGGTGACGGCGTCGTTCGTGTACGGGTTCCCCGACGAGGCCGAGGAGGACCTCGCGCTCACGCTTCGGCTCGCGCTCGATCTGGAGGATGCCGGCCTGCGGCGCGTGCAGCTGCACCGCCTGGGCTTCTTGAACGGCACGGAGCTCTTCGAGCGCTGGGGCGGCGAGCTCGTGTACGACCCCGACCGCTCCGAGATGGTTTCGCAGACGGGGATCCGCGAGCTGGAGGGCATGGTGAGGACCCACCTGGGGATGTTCCCGCACTTCTGCTCCCTGCCGGGCACGGTGGCCGATGCCTACCCCCATGCGCTCGACTTCCTGCGCGCCTACAAGCGCGCCCCGCGGGCGATGGGCCTTGCGGTGCGCGCGCTCGGCGAGGGGGCCGCGGGGGCGCTGGCCGCATGCCGGGCGTTCCACGTCGGCTGCGCGGACGTGCTGGGCGAGATCGAGGGGACGGCCACCTCGTCTTTCGACACGGAGGAGTGGCTGCCCTTCGACCTGCGGCTGATCGAGGCGTTCATGGCGCATCTGGGCGCGATCGGCACCGTATCCGCCGAAGAGCGCGCGGCGCTTGCCGATTTCGCCTCCTATGAGACGGCGGTGCTGCGGATGGTGCGCGATCCGAGCCAGCCCGAGCGCACCGTCGACTACCGCTTTGACTGGCGCGCCATCAAGCAGGGCGAGCCGCTTGGGCGCATAGCCTGCGGGCGCGCGACGCTTTCGCTCGTGCGCGACGGGCGCCTGGTGCGCACGAAGGTGGTCGACCTGCACGAGGACGAGGTGGCGTGAGGGGGAAGGAGCGGGCGCGGCGGGGATTCGTTTGCTTGGTGCGGTGTTGGTGTGCTCAGATGCCCAGGTCAGAGTGGTATAATCGGGCCATCGGACATCCCTGTGCGCGGCGAGGCCGCGGGCGGGCGCATCGGTTCGCGCGAGCGGACGGAAAGAAGGAGGTTGCCATGACCGACGACAAGAAGAAGCTTTCCCCGGAGGAACTGGAAGAAGTGGCCGGCGGTGCGAGCGACAACGACATCGACGGCTTTCTGGCGTGCGACGACGGCAGCGACTTCGCTCCGGCGAGCGCGTCCGCAAGCGACGACGGCGTCGATTTCGCCCCGTCCAAATAGCGCCGGGCCGTTCCTCTCCGCCCTCCTGAAAGCCGCCTTCGGGCGGCTTTTCTCTTGCAGGGGGGGGAGGCCCTGCCGCTTCCGCCCCGGCGCCGGCTTCGCCCCCCGCACGCGATTTGGTGCGCTTTTGATGTGTGTGAATGCCCAGGTCAGAGTGGTATAATCGCGGTATCGGCACCCCGTTTCGCAGCGGAGGCGTTGCGGCGGGCACATCGGTTCGCGGAAGCGAACGGAAAGAAGGAGGTTGCCATGACCGACGACAAGAAGAAGCTTTCCCCGGAGGATCTGGAAGAAGTGGCCGGCGGCGAGGGCGCCAGCGTCGACGGCAAGGACTTCGCGCCCGCCTCGGCATCTGCCGAGTACAGAAGCGACGGCAAGGACTTCGCGCCGAGCGCGTCGGCGAGCGCGTCTGCGAGCGAAGACGGGATCGATTTCTGCCCGTCGAAGTAAGCCGACCGATCTTCACCTTGTTTGTTGAAGCCGCCTACGGGCGGCTTCTTTTTGGTGTGCGGCTGCAATTCCTCTGCCGCGCTGGGATTTTTGCTATGATGGTTCGGCTCAAGGGATCCACGGCGCGCACGCAGGGCGCGGACGGACGGTCGGAACGCTCATGAACGAGAAGGTGGTTTTCGGTATGACGAAGAAGGTGCTGGTAACCGAGAAGCTGGCGGACGCGGGCGTGGAGCTTCTGCGCGGCAAGGGCTTCGAGGTGGACGTGCGGCTGGGGCTGTCCCCCGAGGAGCTCATCGCGGCCATCCCCGCCTACGACGCGCTCATCGTGCGCTCGGGCACGCAGGTCACGCGCGAGGTCGTCGAGGCGGGGGAGCGCCTGCGCGTCATCGGCCGGGCCGGCGTGGGCGTGGACAACGTGGACGTGGACGCCGCCACCGAGCGGGGCGTCATCGTGTGCAACGCCCCCACCTCCAACATCGTGAGCGCCGCCGAGCACGCCTTCGCGCTCATGCTGGCCTGCGCGCGCATGGTGCCGCAGGCGAACGCGTCCATGCACGCGGGCAAGTGGGAGCGGGGCTCGTTCACCGGCGTGGAGCTCTACGAGAAGACGCTCGCCATCTTCGGCCTGGGGCGCATCGGCGGGCTCGTGGCCGAGCGGGCGCGCGCCTTCGGCATGAAGCTCATCGGCTACGACCCGTACTGCAGCCCCGAGCGCGCCGAGCAGCTGGGCGTCACCCTCTACGACGACGTGGACGCCATCGTGCCGCTCGCCGACTTCATCACGGTGCACCTGCCCAAGACCAGGGAGACCATCGGCATGTTCGGGCCCGACCAGTACGCCCGCATGAAGGACGGCGTGATCCTGGTGAACGCGGCGCGCGGCGGCATCTACAACGTGGACTCGCTCGCCGACTTTTTGGCCGCCGGCAAGATCGGCGCGGTGGGCCTCGACGTGTACGAGGACGAGCCCTGTACGCAAAGCCCGCTGCACGAGTTCCCCAACGCCATCCTCACGCCGCATCTGGGCGCGTCCACCAAGGAGGCGCAGCTGCGCGCCGGCGTGCAGACGGCCGAGTACGTGGCCGCGGGCCTCGCGGGCTCCATCGTGCCGACCGCGCTCAACATGGCGCCCGTGCCGCCCGAGGTGATGGACGCCGTGGGGCCCTACGTGCCCGCGTGCCAGATGATGGGCAGCATGCTCGCGCAGATCCACGGCGAGATCCCGCAGTTCCTCAAGCTCACGGCGGCGGGCGCGCTCGCCGATGCCGATACGTCCATCCTGGTGGCGGGCACGCTCAAGGGGCTTTTGTCGTACAAGAACGTGGCCACGGTGACGCCGGTGAACGCCGAGGCGGTGGCCAGGCGCCACGGCATCAAGGTGGACGCGCTCTTTTCGCCCGACGCCGGCGGCTACGCTTCCACGGTGTCCGTCGTGGCCGACGGCACGGAGGCGGCCTGCACGCTGGCCGGCGAGGGCCAGGGCGCGCGCCTCGTGTCGCTGTTCGGCTACAAGCTGGACATCGCGCCGGCGGGGCAGTCCCTCGTCTTCGAGTACGTGGACGCGCCGGGGCGCGTGGGCGCGATCGGCACGGTGCTCGGCGAGGCGGGTATCAACATCACCACGATGCAGATCGGCACGAAGCCCGAGGAGCGCTGCGCGCTCGCGTACATGAACGTGGAGGGCGAGGTCACCCCCGATGTGCTCGACCGTTTGCGCGCCGAGCTCAAGGACCTCAAGAGCCTCTGGCATGTGAAGCTGTAGCGGCGCGCCATGTTCGGCCCGCTCATCGTCATCTACCTGTTCTTGGCGGGCGCGGGAAGCGGCGCGTTCGTCGCGGCCGTCCTCCTGTCGCGGCGCGCGCGGTCCTCCGCCGCGCTCGCGGCCTCGCTTCGGCGCGTGGCGCTGCCCGCGCTCGTGGCGTCGTGCGGCCTGGTGGCGGTGGGCGCGGCGTGCCTCATGCTCGATCTGGGGCGGCCCGAGCTCGCGCTCTCCGTGCTGGCGAACCCGGCGGGATCGGTGCTGTCCGCGGGCGCATGGGCGCTCGTGGCCTTCGTGGCGCTCGCGGCCGCGCTCGCGGCGTGCAACCTGGGGGCGCTGCGCCTCGGCCGGGGCGGCGTCGCGGCCGTGAAGGGGCTCGGGTGCGCGGCGGCCCTCGTGGTGATGGTGTACTCGGGGCTGTTCCTGTCCACCATCGACACGCTGCCGTTTCTGGCCTCGCCGCTCGTGCCGGCGCTGTTCGTGCTCTCGTCGCTGTCGTGCGGGGGAGGGGTGCTGCTCGCGCTCCCGCTGCTGGCCGACGCCCCTGCGCGCCCGATCTTTCGCGAGGTGGCCCGCGTCGATGCCGCGCTGCTCGCGCTCGAGGCCCTCGCGCTCGGCGCGCTCGTGGCGCTGGCGGCGGCCGACCCGCTGTCGAGCGCTGCGGCGGGACGCCTGCTCGCGGGTGACCTCGCGCCCGCGTTCTGGGGAGGGCTCGTCGCGGCGGGCATCGCGGCGCCCTTCGCGCTCGAGGCCGCCCTGCGCGCGCCCGATGCCCGCGCCAGCGCCGCGGTGGGCGCGCTTCTGCTGGTCGGGGGCTTCTTTCTTCGCCTCTGCCTGTGCGCCGCGCCGTTTGCGGGGCTCTCCTCCTATTTGTAGCTGCGCGAAACCGCGTGCGATCCGCGTCGAAAAGGCGTATGATGCGCAGTAAGATATATAGGGTTGTATTTGGCTAGCGATGTAGGAAAATCGGGGCCCGCCCCGAGGGGGCGGCGCGAGGAAGCCGGGGCAGTGGAGAGATTCAGCATAGACGAGCGCAGCGGCGTGCCCATCTGGGTGCAGCTGCGCAACCGGCTGGCCTACCTCATCCAGACGGGCCAGTACCAGCCGGGCGACCAGCTTCCCACCGTGCACGAGATGGCCGTCCACCTGGGCATCAACTACAACACCGTGAACAAGGTGTACCGCAGCATGGAGACGTCGGGCCTCATCGTGTCGAAGCGCGGGCGCGGCACGTTCGTGGCCGAGAGCCCCGCGCCGGCCGAGGGGGGCTCCGTCGGGTCCACCGTCGACGCGATGATGGGCGACTTCGTCCGCCAGTGCGAGGAGCTGGGCATGACGCGCGACGAGGTCGTGGCGCGCCTTCAGGACACGATCTCCCGGATGGGTTAGGAGCAGGCTATGGTCAAGTTCGGCAAGCGCGGCAGCGGCGTCGATCGGGCGGGCGACGTGCTCGCAGGCGGCGAGGGTGAGGCCCCAAGCAGGCGCAAGGCGTCGCGTCGCGGCGCGGTCGTGCTGGCCGTGGCGCTGTTCCTCATCGGGTTCGCCGTGGTGGTGGGCACCACCTACGCGTTCCGCTCGGCGTTCACCGTGGCCGCCGGCGTGCTCGCGGGCCTGGCGCTGGCCAGCTGCATCCACATCGCCTACGAGTGGGAGCGCGCCGTGGTGCTGCGCTTCGGGCGGTTCCAGCGGCTCGCGGGGCCGGGGCTCTACGTCACCATCCCCGTGGTGGATTCGGTGACCGTGGTCATCGACCAGCGCATCTCGTCCATCTCGTGCTCGGCCGAGCAGGTGCTCACGGCCGACCTCGTGCCGGTGGACCTGGACGCCGTCGTGTTCTGGATGGTGTGGGACCCCAAGAAGGCGTGCCTGGCCGTGGAGGACTACGAGCGCTCCGCGTCGCTCGTGGCGCAGACGGCGCTGCGCGACGCCATCGGCCAGGTGGAGATCGCCGAGCTGTCCATGCAGCGCGAGCACATCGACCACCAGCTCAAGCGCACCATCGAGGCCAAGACCGAGCAGTGGGGCGTCACCATCATCGACGTGGAGATCCGCGACATCCGCATGCCCCAGGAGCTGCAGAAGGCCATGAGCGCCGAGGCCCAGGCGCAGCAGGAGCGCAACGCGCGCGTGGTGCTGGCCGAGGTGGAGAAGGACATCTCCGACATGTTCATCGAGGCCGCGCATGCCTACCGCGAGGACGACCTGGCGCTTCAGCTGCGCATGATGAGCCTCGTGAACGAGAGCGTGAAGGAGGGCGGCAACATGGTGGTCGTGCCGAGCCCCTACGCCCAGGGCTTCACCGGCGACATCGCCAGCGCCCTCAAGAAGGGCAGGGGAGAGGCCTAAACCCTCCCGCATCCCCACGTACAAATGTTTCACGTGAAACATCCCGGCCTGCCATCCTGAGCGGGGCGCAAAGCGCCCTTCATGTCATCCTGAGCGGAGCGCGAAGCGCGGAGTCGAAGGATCCCGCGCGGCGCCAGCCGAAAGCGTTACTGCTATCGCCGCGCGGGATCCTTCGACTCCGCTTCGCTCCGCTCAGGATGACAACTTGGGCGTACAGATGTTTCATGTGAAACACTTGTCGCAACGCTGTGCGACAACGCTCGCGCTTTCGCCGCCGTCCCCCTGTCAAAAGGGATCCTTCGATTCGCTGCGCTCGTTCAGGATGACAACAGGGGCGTACAAGTGTTTCACGTGAAACACTTGTCGCAAGGGCGTGCGACAACGCTTGTGCTCTTCGCCGCTGTTACCATACCGTTTGCCGCCTCAGGATTATTCTCGAAATTTACATATTCAGTTTCCTATTTAACTATATTACTATGAAAATCAGTTAATGAGCAGTCTTCGAGGAAACGGTCATGAATCACTGAGAAAGGGGATGCAATGGCCAAAGACGAGACGAACGTGACGCGACGCGGCTTCATCAAGGGAACCGCCGCCGCGGGCACCGGCCTGGCGCTGCTGGGCGCGGGCGCGATGACCACCGCCGACGGATGGCTGGCGGAGGCGCACGCCGAGACGGGCGAGGAGCACACGGCCTACACCTACCACCAGTCGCACTGCGGCGGCATGTGCCCGCTCGCGTGCACGGTGCGCGACGGCCGCATGGTGTCGGTGCAGCCGAACAACTGCTGCGACGACCGCTACGAGACGATCTGCGTGAAGGGCATCTCGGAGGTCCAGCACATCTACGGCGACCACCGCATCCAGACGCCGCTTCGCCGCACGGGCGAGCGCGGCGCGGGCGAGTTCGAGCCCATCTCGTGGGACGAGGCGCTCGACGAGGTGTGCGACACCCTGAAGGAGCTCCAGGCCAAGCACGGCAACGACTGCGTCGTGGTCTCCTCCGGCGCCGAGGCCAACTTCCCCTGGCTCGCCGCCACGCTCGGCGCGCAGGTGGACGGCAGCATGGGCATCGACGTGGGCATCGGCAACGGCCTCGACCCGGCCATCGGCTTCGGCGGCGGCTACGCGATGGCCACCTGCGAGGCGCGCGACTGGGTGAACTCGAACATGGTGCTCAACGTGGGCAGCAACTTCCTCGAGTCCAGCCTTCCCAACGTCCGCCTGTTCTTCGAGGCGAAGGAGGCCGGCACCCGCATGGTGACGGTGGACCCGCACTTCTCCACGACGGCCGGCAAGTCCGACCAGTGGGTGCCCATCACCCCCGGCACCGACGCCGCCTTCTTCCTGGGCATGGCCAGCACCGTCCTCGACGAGAAGCTCTACGACGAGGACTTCGTGCTGAACCACACCTCCTTCCCGTTCCTCGTGGACACCGCCACCGGCATGCTGCTGCGCGACCACGCGGAGGACCCGAACGCGGAGGAGCCCGAGACGGGCGAGCAGAACCCCTTCTTCGTGTGGGACACGGCGACCAGCGCCAAGGCCGCCCACACCGACGCGGCTGCCAAGCCCGCGCTCGAGGGCACGTTCACCGTGGACGGCAAGCAGTGCGCCACCGTGTTCACCCTGCTCAAGAAGAAGCAGGTCGAGTACACCCCCGAGTGGGCCGAGGGCGTGAGCAGCGTGCCGGCCGACACCATCCGCGAGCTCGCCCGCGAGTACGCCAAGGGCCCCGCGTGCCTGGCGCTCGGCTGGGGCGGCAACGACAAAATGGGCAACGCCGACATCGCGGGACATGCCGCCGTGACCCTCGTGGCCCTCACGGGCAACGTGGGCAAGGTGGGTGCCGGCGTGGGCGTGTTCGTCGGCGGCAGCTACAACGGCCATGCCGGCGCGCTCGGCGCCTGGCCCGTGCCGGAGGACTTCGCGGCCGCCGAGCTGGAGATGCCGCTCTACGACGCCCGCGAGGGCAGCGCCAAGGTGCGCGCGTGCGTGTTCACCGGCGACGTCCTGCAGCAGCACATCGGCAACATGAACAAGACGGCCGAGTTCGCCCGCGGCCTCGACTTCATCGTCACCATCGACCCGTACTTCACCGAGGGCGCCAAGTGGGCCGACATCGTCCTGCCCGCCACCACGCGCTTCGAGAACGACGCCGAGGTGGGCAACGTGAAGATCGGCTACAGCAACATCGTGCTGCAGAACAAGATCATCGAGCCCCTGTTCGAGGCGCGCACCGACTTCTGGATCGGCAAGGAGATCGCGAAGCGCTTCGGCAAGGACGGCCTTTTGCCCGCCACGTCCGACGAGTGGGTGGCCAAGGTGCTCGCCACCTCGCCCGACCCTTACGTCTCGTCGCTCACGGTTGACAAGATCAACGAAAAGCAGGGCGTCTACCCCCTCGAGGGCATCGAGGAGCCGCGCCGCGAGTTCATGGATCGCACCTTCGCCACCACCTCCACCCGCATGGACGTGTACTACGACGGCCTCGCGTCCTATGACCAGGCGCTTCCCACCTGGGAGCCGCCGCTGGAGGCGCACGCGGACAGCGAGCTCGCCTCGAAGTACCCCCTGCAGCTGGCCAACGTGCGCACGCGCTACCGCATCCACAACCAGTTCAACGACGCGAAGTGGATCCAGCAGTTCGCCGAGCCGCGCATCGAGCTCAACCCGGTGGAGATGGAGTCCCGCGGCCTGGTCACGAACGACGTCGTGGAGGTGTTCAACGACCGCGGCTCCTACAAGTGCCGCGTGAAGGCCAACGAGTCCATCCGCCCCGGCAGCGCGCGCATGTTCGAGGGGCAGACCGCCGACTTCATGGTGGAGGGCAACGTCCAGAACGTCACCAACGATAGTTACGTGAAGCGCGGCTCCGAGCTTCTGTGCGGCCCGGTCATCCCGTTCTCCGACACCCTCGTCGAGATCAAGAAAGCGTAGGTGAGAGGTCATGACCAAGCTTGGCATCGCCATCAACCTCGAGCGTTGCGTCGGGTGCAACACCTGCGCCAACGCCTGCAAGATGCAGAACAACATCCCCATGAACATGCTCTACATCCGCGTGGAGACCGACGGGCTCGACACGGCCGACGGCGCGCACGGCACCTACCCGGACCTCAGCCGCACCTACATCCCCGTGGCGTGCCAGCACTGCGAGAACGCCGCGTGCCTCAAGGTGTGCCCGGTGGGCGCCACGTACAAGGACGATAAGGGCCGCGTGGAGATCAACTACGACAAGTGCATCGGCTGCCGCATCTGCATGGCCGCCTGCCCCTACAACGCCCGCGTGTTCAACTGGAGCGAGCCTGTGCGCGACCCCAACTGGAATTACGGCGACAAAGACGTGCCGGTGCGCCCGAAGGGCGTCGCCGAGAAGTGCACGCTGTGCAAGGAGCGCACCGACCGCGGCGACATCCCCATGTGCGTGCGCGTGTGTCCCGGCCGCGCCCGCGTGTACGGCGACCTCGACGATCCGAACTCCGAGATCTCGAAGGTCGTGCGCGAGAACAAGGCCTATCAGCTGCTCGAGGAGTTCGGCACCCGCCCGCAGCTCCGCTACTACAACGCGTAAGGGGGCTCTTTGATGGAAACGAAACGAATCTCCCGTCCGGCCATGATCGTGCTGGCCGTGATCGCCGCCGTCGGCGCGGGCGCGTGGATCTACCAGACCATGTTCGGCCTGGGCGTGACCGGCATGAACAACGGCACCTCCTGGGGCCTCTACATCGCGGCGTTCATGTTCTTCGTCGGCCTTTCCGCCGGCGGCCTGATCGTGGCCTCTTCGGCGTCGATCTTCCACGTGACCGAGTTCAAGCGGGTGGCGCTGCCGGCCGTGTGCGTGTCCACGGTGTGCATCTGCTGCGCGGGCCTGTTGGTCATCCTCGACCTCGGCGGCGTGGCGCGCATCTTCAACCTGCTGCTGTCGCCGAACTTCATCTCGCCTTTGTTCTGGGACATCTGCGTCATCTCGCTCTACCTGGTCATCAACCTGATCTACCTGTACTTCATGACGTCGAAGAAGGCCGACAAGTCCAAGATCGCCATCGTGAGCCGCTTCGCCCTGCCCATCGCCATCCTCGTGCACACGGTGACGGCGTGGATCTTCGGCCTGCAGATCGCCCGCGAGGGCTGGCACTCGGCCATCATGGGCCCGCTGTTCGTGGCCTCGGCCATGGACTCCGGCCTGGCGCTCCTGCTCATCGCGCTCGTGTGGATGAACCGCCGGGGCATCTGGGAGACGTCCAAGAAGCTCATGGGCATGCTGGCGGGGCTTCTGGCCACCTGCATCGCGGTCGACGGCTACATGGTGGGCTGCGAGCTTCTGACCACGGCGTATCCCGGCTCCGAGGGCGGCTGGCATGTGCTGTCCCAGATGTTCTTCGGCGCCACGGCCCCGTACTTCTGGATCGAGATCATCGTGGGCGTGATCATCCCGTTCACCATCCTCGTGTTCGCGAAGAACCGCGCCAAGACCGGCCTCATCGTGTTCGCCTCGGCGTGCGTGGTGGTGGGCGTGTTCTGCAAGCGCGTGTGGCTGCTGTTCTCCTCGTTCATCACGCCGAACACCTTCGGCGGCCCCGGCCTCATCGACGGTACGTCGGCGGGCGGCACCGGTATGGACGTGTGGACGGCTGTGAGCACGTACGCCCCCTCGTGGGTTGAGTACGCGGTGCTCCTCGGCGTGATCGCGCTCGGCGCGCTCGCGTTCCTCATCCTGGTGGAGCGCTTCATCATGAAGGCGAAGCCGACCGACTTGATCGACGCCGACGCCGCAGCCCACGGCGCGGCGAAGGCGGAAGCCCCCTCCTGCTAGCCTTGCCGCCGCTCCCTGCGGCGACCCGGCCGGCATGACGACGGCCCCGGCGAGCGATGCGCTTGCCGGGGCCGTTCTGCGTCTCGCACGGGGGGCTCTTTCCGAAATCGAGGGCCCGAGTGCACAGAAATCGCCGCTCTGAAGCTTTTTTCGCGTATCGAGCCTTCCGGAAGAGGATCCTGTGCGCAAGCAGCAGCCGTTTGCCCAGGTCGCGTTTCGCGGCGTGCCCGCAGTGGCCGTCGAGGAGCTTCAGAGCGGCGATTTCCGTGCTTTGGAGGCCGGCGGTGAGCGGAGCGGGTCGAGGGATCCCGCGCGGCACCGCAGCGGCATACATCTGCAATGTCGTCGAGTTATGCACCCTTGCGTCGTCGAAAAGCCCCGGAAACTGCAATGTCGTCGAGTTATGCACCCTTTTAGGTGCGGAAAAGAGAAGAGGTCGGAACGCGACCTGCGGTTTTCTCGGCTGCTATCCGTCGCGCCCTCCCGAATCGCGGGTTTCACGGCAACGCAAGGGTGCAGAACTCGAGGACATTGCAGAAAACGCCCCCTTTCGTCCGCGTGTTCCCGCCTGTGCCCGCCTCTGAATGCGCATGTTTTCCGTTGGCGGCGAATCCGAGCGTCCATTGCCGGCGGTTTTGCTATGATTGTCGAATCATTTTCAAGCCGCCTGCCGGTCGCCCGCCAGGCACGAGACGGAAAGGACGCACGCACATGACGCGCAAGATCGATATCTTCGACACCACGCTGCGCGACGGCGAGCAATCGCCGGGCGCTTCCATGAACACCGAGGAGAAACTGGTGGTCGCGCGTCAGCTTCTGCGTCTGAACGTGGATGTCATCGAGGCGGGATTTCCCATCTCCAGCCCGGGCGACTTCGAGTCCGTGCGCCGCATCGCCGAGCTCGCGGGCGATGCAGCCGTCGTCTGCGGCCTCACGCGCGCGGTGGAGAAGGACATCGACGCGGCCGCCGACGCGCTCAAGTACGCCAAGCGCCCGCGCATCCACACGGGCCTCGGCGTGAGCCCGAGCCATCTGCGCGACAAGCTGCGCATCAGCGAAGACGAGTGCGTCGAGCGCGCCGTGAAGTGCGTGACCTACGCCAAGAAGTTCGTCGAAGACGTGCAGTTCTACGCCGAGGACGCGGGCCGTTCGGACTACGATTTCCTCGTGCGCGTCATCCAGGCCGTCGTGGACGCGGGCGCCACCGTGGTGAACATCCCCGACACCACGGGCTACTCGCTGCCCGAGGAGTTCGGCCGGCGCATCAGGTACCTGATGGAGGGCGTCAACGGCATCGAGAACGTGAAGATCGCCGTGCACTGCCACAACGACCTGGGCATGGCCACGGCGCTCGCCATGGCCGGCGTGAAGAACGGCGCGCGCCAGGTGGAGTGCACCATCAACGGCCTGGGCGAGCGCGCGGGCAACACGGCCATGGAGGAAGTGGTCATGGCCATCCGCATGCACGAGGAGGAGCTGGACGCCCACACCGACGTCAACGCGCGCGAGTTCTGCAAGGCGAGCCGCCTCGTGTCGTCCATCACCGGCATGAGCGTGCAGGCCAACAAGGCCATCGTGGGCGCGAACGCGTTCGCGCACTCCTCGGGGATCCACCAGGACGGCGTGCTGAAGAAGCGCGACACCTACGAGATCATCGACCCGGCCGACGTGGGCGCGGGCACGAGCCAGATCGTGCTCACGGCGCGCAGCGGCCACGCTGCGCTCAAGCACCGGCTGGAGGAGCTGGGCTACGAGCTGGAGGGCGAGGCGCTCGACCAGGTGTACGAGGCCTTCCTCAACCTGGCCGACAAGAAGAAGGAAGTCTACGACGAGGACCTCGAGAGCCTGATCAACGAGCGCGATCGCAACGAGAGCGCCGTCTACACGCTGGAGGGCGTGCAGATCAGCTGCGGGTTCCCGCTCACGCCCACGGCCACCGTCACGCTCAAGAACGCCGCCGACCAGGTGGTCACGGCGTGCGAGTACGGCACGGGCCCCATCGACGCCATGTGCAAGGCCGTGAACAAGATCGTGCAGGTGGACAACGACCTGACCGAGTTCGCCGTGCAGTCCGTCACGCGCGGCATCGACGCGCTCGGCGAGGTGACCATCCGCGTCACCGACCCGACGGGCGACGTCTACACCGGCCGCGGCGCCGACGGCGACATCGTGGTGTCGTCCACGAAGGCGTACCTGAACGCGCTCAACCGCCTGCTCAACGACAAGCAGACCAAGCGGGGGTAGGGACATTTGGCATAAAAGGGGACAGTCCCCTTTTATGCCATTTTTCGCAAACGCGTCATCGTCATCCCGCGGGCGGCTTATCAGCCGCCGGCGGGCCGCGTGCTTCCGCTCGTCCGGCGCGATACTCCAGCGATTCCCTCGGATATGCTACTTCACCAGCAGCGTTTATCGACCGTTGACGGCTTTCCACAAAACCCCGACTGACATGCCGTCAAGGCGGGGGGTATGCTGGGGGCAGCGGTCCTCATGGATCGCTCGGTTGGGCAGGGCGGCGCGACGCCGCCGGAAGAAAGGATGCGCGCATGGAAAACCCCGCACAGAAATCCTACCAGCTCTACATCGGCGGCCAGTGGGCCGACGCCTCGGACGGCGGCACGCTCGACGTGTTCTGCCCGGCCAACGGCGAGCAGCTCTCCACCATCGCCGACGCGACGAAGGAAGACGTCGACCGCGCGGTCGACGCGGCGTGGAAGGCGTTCGAGACCTGGGGCAAGACCGACAAGGCCGAGCGCGCCATCATCCTGAACAAGGTGGCCGACGTCATCGAGGAGAACGCCGAGCACTTCGCCCTCATCGAGACGCTCGATAACGGCAAGCCCATCCGCGAGACGCGCGCCATCGACGTGGCGCTCTCCGTCGACCACTTCCGTTACTTCGCCGGCGTGCTTCTGGCCGACACGGGCGAGGCCGACCTGCTGCCCGGCAACATGATGTCGCTCGTGCTGCACGAGCCCATCGGCGTGGTGGGGCAGATCGTGCCGTGGAACTTCCCGTTCCTCATGGCCGCCTGGAAGCTCGCGCCCGTGCTCGCCGCCGGCGACTGCACGGTGTTCAAGCCGTCGTCCACCACCTCGCTCACGGTGCTCGAGCTGGCGCGCCTTACCGAGGGCATCATCCCTCCGGGCGTGTTCAACGTGGTCACGGGCCGCGGCAGCAAGTCGGGCCAGTACATCCTCGACAACCCGAAGATCAGCAAGCTCGCGTTCACCGGATCGACCGAGGTGGGCCGCGACGTGGCCCGCGCGGCGGCCGAGCGCCTCATCCCGGCCACGCTGGAACTCGGCGGCAAGTCGGCCAACATCATCTTCCCCGATGCCAAGTGGGACATGATGCTCGACGGCATCCAGCTGGGCATCCTGTTCAACCAGGGCCAGGTGTGCTGCGCCGGCAGCCGCATCTTCGTGCACGAGGACATCTATGATAAGTTCGTGGAGGACGCGTGCCGCGTGTTCAACAACGTGAAGGTGGGCATGCCCTGGGAGGATGACACCCAGATGGGCAGCCAGATAGACCAGAACCAGATGAAGAAGATCCTCGACTACGTGGAAATTGCCAAGCAGGAAGGGGGGCGTGTCCTCTGCGGCGGCGAGCGCGCCACCGAGGGCGAGCTCGCCAACGGCGCCTTCCTCAAGCCCACGCTCATCGAGGTGCCGAACAACTCGTGCCGCGTGGCGCAGGAGGAGATCTTCGGGCCCGTGGCCGTGGTCATCAAGTTCACCGACGAGCAGGAGGTCATCGACCTGGCCAACGACTCGGTGTACGGCCTGGGCGGCGCCGTGTGGACCCGCGACATCAACCGCGCGTTCCGCGTGTCGCAGGGCGTGCGCACGGGCCGCATGTGGGTGAACACCTACAACCAGATCCCGTCCGGCGCGCCGTTCGGCGGCTACAAGGAGTCCGGCATCGGCCGCGAGACGCACAAGATCATGCTCGAGCACTACTGCCAGACCAAGAACATCATGATCAACCTCGGCGAGGAGCCGAGCGGCTTCTACCCCGAGAAGTAGGGTAGGGAAGCAACTAGGTTCGACCAAGCGGGCGGCAGCGATGCCGCCCGCTTTCGCGTTAATGCCAGTGCTTCTTGCATTGACTGCGTGTCACGCTTGTTTTCTGCCAGGCGGAAGTATTTGACGCATGCCTCATATGCTCTGGGTTTGAAGAAAAAGAATCAGGGGGCAAAGAATCTCTGCGGCGTATGCGCTATTATGCTTGTACGGTGGCGTAACCGCATAGGGGCAAAGGGTGCGGGCCGCCGCGAAAGGGTACTTGCTGCTCATGCGCTGGTGGGGGATTGCCTATGTCAAGAATCGGGAAGCTACGTGCATCGTTCGCTGTTGGGCTCATGGGCTACGGCGTGTGTCGGGCGTGGATTCTCGAATGCCTGTATTACTTTCGCAATGATCCGGCTATGACCTTCGAAGGAACCATAGTGCTGCGCGGCGCGTTGGTGGTCGCTGCACTCTTGCTTATGTTCTGCTGGAGTCGCATAGGAAGCACTTCGCGCTTGCACGTCGTTTCTTCCCTAGGACTGCTGGCGGGCATAGTAGGCTCTTCTTTCCTCGTGATTGATTCTGCAGAAGGCTCTGCCTATCATTTTGCGGGCTTTGCAATGGTGGGTTTATGCGGTGGACTTCTCGAGGTGAAATGGTGCCTCTATTTTCTGAATCTTGACCGGGATGCGTTGTTTGAAAACTTGCTTATCTCCATTTTTCTTTCATCCATAATAGGGATCGCCCTCTTCCTGCTTCGCCCCTTAGGGCTCTTCTATCTTGAGTCGCTCATTCTGTTGGCCGCCATGGCTCTTTTGGAGCGCAAGGCCCGCGTTCAGATGCCCTTGAGCGTGTCGCTCTTCGAGCTGCCATGCCCTTTGCGCGAGAGTTCGCCCCGTACGGCGCAGGAGCAAGTGGGGAATGGCGAAGCGTTGAGGGCGAAAAAGAGGAATGGCCGCAGGCTCGCCGCCATAATTACGGCAAGTTTCCTGTACAGCATCGTGCATATTGGTGGGGCGACGCTATGGGATGGGGTGTCTTCTCCTGATTCGACGTATCTTCTCCGCGCGGTTGCCAACCTCTTTACGACGGCGACCCTGTTCATAGTGTTCTTGGCGCGTGGAACGGAGAGCCCTAACGGGTTGCTCAGAACCACCCTTCTTCTCACCACGGCCGGCTTGCTTATGCAGATGCCCTTCATGGACGGCCTCGGTGCCGCTGCCTTCTTTGTGTTCTGCTGCGGCAATAAACTCTTCGACATTTTGATTTGGGTTCTCATCGTTGAGACTCTCGATGCCCTTCCTGCGTTCGCGGGTAAGGGCTTCGGGGCGGCAGTTGCTTCAAAAAACGGGGGATGTCTTGTCGGTTCCTTCATGTCGCAAGCTGCCGTAAACGCTGCAGCAAGCGGCAACCCGAGCAGCCCCGTCGTCTTCATATCGTTGCTCGTCCTCTTGCTGATGGTGACTCTCCTTTGGATCCTTTCCGAGCGGATGTCCTACGCGATACCTTCGAAAAGCCAGCTTCCGGAAGCCTACCCTCCTAACACGTCGGAAGGAAGGAGAGAGGATTCTCTGCATAGGGCTGCGATGGCGATTGCTTCGGAAAAGGGCCTCACTTCTCGCGAAACCGAAGTATTTCTGCTCATGGCGCGCGGTAAAAATAGAGCGGCAATCGCCAAAGAGCTGGGTATCTCCAAGAATACTGTACATACCCACATCATTCATATTTACCAGAAGACCGGGATTACCGAACAGCAGGAACTCATCAGCCTCATCGAGCGCTTAGTGGACTGACGTATTTCTCGCATCTCAACCGGTTTGGGCGAGAAGCTAAAATCGCCCAAACGCATCGATGTTCTGCTTTTCCTCCGCTCCTACCATGGCGTCATGCTCGTTTATGCGGTGATGCGCGTGCCGCGCGAGCATGAACGATGCCAAGGTAGATAAGAGGAAGGAAAAGGGGAAGGCATGAAGAAGAATGAAAACGAGATCTCTCGCCGAAGCTTCGTCAAGGGGGCGTCTTTGGGGCTTATGGGAGCAGGAGCGCTTTACTCGGGAGCTTTAGCCATGGCAGGGTGCTCCCAGGATGCGGAGCCGTCCAAGAAAAGTGGGGGTACAGGAAAGGGCGAAGCGTCGGCGAAGGGCTATGGCGGCGATGTTGACATCTCGCTCGATATCGACATGTCGAGCGGTCAAGTCTCGCAGGTGTCAATTAAAGGCGCGGGCGAGACGCCTTTGAAGGGCGGTAGGGCAATAGAAAAGCTGACGGCGGCCATTCAGGAGGCTCGAAGCATAGATGTCGATGTCATATCTGGAGCAACCATTACTTCCACTGCTGTTCTGACAGCGGCTTCAGCTGCCTACGGCGAAGCTCTGTATGGCGACGATTTGAACACTCTCAAGATGGCCCCTGGGACCTACACCGCTTCGAGCAAGAGCGGATACTGGCGGATCGTGGACCTTCCGGTTTCCGTAACCGTCAACGAGGATGCCATCCTTAAAATCGAGGTGCCCGAAGAGCGTTTCGATCACGGGGATACCGAGGTGTTTTTACAATGTGCGAAAGAGAGGTTCTTTCCACGTGTCATAGAGAATCAGTCGTTCAATGTCGACGCCGTTTCAAGCGCAACTCTGTCATGCAATGGTGTACGTAATGCCGCCCGCCTTGCATTGAGGCAGGCGTTCGAGGCAGCGGGAAGCGATCCGTCGGGCGTTGGCAGGTTCATGCGAAGAGTACAGCTTTCCGCTACTCCTCATACGGAAAAACTTGAAACGGATTTGCTGATCGTGGGATTGGGCAACGGCGGTATCATGGCGATGCTCAGTGCATGCGAGGCCATCCAAGAGCGCAACGGCAAAAAACTTGTGAGCATCATCGGTATCGACAAGGCAGGAAAAGTAGGCGGAAAATCTGCGTTGACCCATGAAGCATGCGCTATCAACCCCGTTCGATTCGCTGAGGAATTCAACAGTGGAGCCGAATACATAGATAAAGAAGATTTTCGTCGTCGGTGGAAGGAATTCGCTTCGGAGGACGGCCAGCTGCTTGCCAAAGAAGAATGCATTGACGTCATGGTTGACGAATCCGGAAACACCGTGGACTGGCTTCTCGCTCATGGGTGGCGCTACGGGACTGTCGCCAAAGGTGCAGGAACGGCTCTAGCGGGTGGTTTGACTTCCTTCAACTCCGTATGTTCGAGTCGTGCCGATCCCGGTACCTACGAGGATCGCCGCAAGGTCGTGAATCAGTATTACTCGCAGTTCGTTGACGCCGTTGAGGCCCAAGGCGGTAAAGTGTATTTGGAAACCGAGGGCTATGAGATCATCACCGAAGGAAGCAAAGTTGTTGGCGTGAAGGCCCGCAACGTGGCGACGGGACAGGAATACGAAATCAAAGCCAAGGCCGTCATCATGAACACGGGAGGATATTCAAGCAATCCGGAGATGACGAAATCGCTGCTGGGAGAGAGCCACGCCGGGTTTTACCTCACGGTGGGAACAGGTTGTGACACAGGATTGATGATGCAATCGGCGCTCGATAACGGAGCCGGCACGTTTAACATGGAAATGAGTCCCATCCTCATGCATTGCGGCCTTGATCATTGGATTGATCGGTATCCCATGACTCCCAACGAGAAGCAGCTTCAAAACCGAACGGGTCGTTACGATGTTACCACGCTTAATAGCATTCCTAATGGTTGCGCATATAGCGGAACGGCCATAGCGGTAGGGCGTGATGGGAAACGGTTCATGAACGAGTACGAATATGAGTCGTTTTCTCAGCTGCTCGAAGTGGATTCCTTCGCTCATTGGAAAGGTGGACCTCATTACTTCGTGATCCTCTCCGGCGAAATTCTGGAAGACATAGCGGAAAACGGGCTTCACGCCATTTCTTCGTGGGATGGTTATAACACTCAAGGAAAGATCGCTCCCGATCAGCCATTGCCGGAGGTGTATGAAGCCCTCGACTATGCCGTCGAAGAGGAAATGGCGTGGAAGGCTGACACTTTGGAAGACCTGGCGGAACAGACAGGCATCGATCCCGACACTCTCAAAGAGACGGTTGACGCTTACAACGGCTTCGTTGCCGCAGGTGTAGACGAAGAATTCGGGAAAGCCTCCGAATATCTTCTTCCGTTTATTGCCGCCCCCTTCTACGCCCTCAAGGTGTTCAACACTACGTTTGGCACCTGCGGCGGTCTTGACGTTGACGCTCAGATGCGGGTTTTGAGGGAGGATCACGCCACCCCTATCGACGGGCTGTACGCTGTGGGATGCGACAGTTTGGGCGTGGTTCACAACCCCAAACGCCATTATTGCGGGTTCGGCGGTGTGGCCCAGATGTGGCTGCAAACAGGCGGGCGTCTTGCAGGAAGGAATGCTGCCGACTTCATAGGCGACGTTTACGGGTATGCCGACGTGAGTCCTGCGCTGTCGGAAATACCCGCCGGATTCTGAGCGGTTGCTAGGGCATAAATCTTTTGAAGCAAGTCCACTGGGGAGCGGCGAAGAAAGCCGCTCCCCCTTTAATGTCGCGTTCTGCAAGATCAAAGGACGATCCGCATGCGCGTTCCAGCACTCGATCGACCACCTTGGAAGGCGCTGCACGCGAATCGGGCCGCGCCTTCACAAAAAACCTCGACGTGAAAGGATCCTGGCAGGCCGCGCGGGCACTGGCTTTTCGCGACCTGGAAAAACACTGCGGGCCCCTTGCTCCGGGGAGCCGACGGCCGCCCTTTTCCGCCTCCGGGCCTTTCACGTCGAGGGTTTTTGTGTCAGGCGACCCGGTTTTGCGTGCAACGGGGAAGGGGTCGCCGGATTGCGCGTCAATTACCCCGTCACGGCTGGCGCCGTAGGGAATCCTTCGCCCCCGCTGCGCGGGGCCTCCCTGCGCTCGCTTCGCGTGCTCAGGACGACATCCGGCGCAGCCTGCCTAGAAGTCGCTCCTTTGCATGTTGAGGTAGTTCAGCAGCTCGCTGCGCTTGTGGATCTGCATCTTCTCGTAGATGTGGCGCACGTGGGTGTTCACGGTGTAGGGCGAGATGACCAGCTTGTCGGCCATGTTGTTGGTGGTGTAGCCGCGCGCGATGAGCACGAGGATCTCGCTCTCGCGCCCGGACAGGCCGAACTCCTTGGCCACCTCGGCGCAGATCTCGTCGATCTCGGCTTTCGTGGGCGGCGCGGCGGTGAGCGCCACGATGTTGAACTCCTGGCGCACGAGCGGCACGAGCAGCACCGCCAGAAGCACGATGAGGCCCAGGCACGTCTCGGGCGTGATGGCGGCCGCCATCTCCGGCAGGTGCTCGTACACGACGGCCCACGTGTTGCCCACCGCGATGCCGGCGCGCACGAACGCGCCCGAGAAGGCGAACGCCACGGCGGGGGTGACGTAGCCCTTCGAGGTCAGGATGCCGAAGTACATGATGAGCAGGACCTCCAGCAGCGACGAGATGCCGGTGGCCATGATGAAGGCGGGGAAGAAGGCCGCCTCGTCGGCCAGGAACAGCCCGAACGCCGCGATCAGCAGCACGAGGAGCCAGGGGAACATCTTGAATATGTTCGCCTTGTCCTTCGACACGAGGCAGATGCCTGCGAGCGCCAGCATGATGATCGCGCCGCCCGCGATGCCCAGCGTGAAGCTGCGGTCGCCCGTGGGCAAAAGCTCCCAGGGGATGACGGCCACCAGGTAGTAGCACGCCACGCTCGCGAGGAACGTAATGGCGCTCACGGCCACCATGTTCTTGAGCCCGCCCTGCGCCGCGCTCTTGGGCAGCAGCACGGGGAAGGCGCGCGCCCCGTCGCGCCGGGCCGCCACCAGCAGCGCGCCGGAGACGAGCGGCAGCGCGGCCACGAACACGGTCGTCACGTAGACGGGCAGCACCCACGCCAGCGCGATGGTCGCCAGCAGCGCGAGCCCGAACGTGGTGCCGATGTGGCGCAGCGAGAACTGCGCCTTCACGCAGGCGTAGCGCTCGCCCCAGAGGATCCACATCACCGACTCGGTGGCGCCCAGGAAGAAGGAGAGCGCGTAGGCGAGCCCCGGCACGGTGAAGGACTGGGGCAGCAGGCACAGCGCCAACGTAGCCGCGCACGTGAGCGCCGGAGCGGCTGCGAAGAGCCATTTGAAGGAGGAGAGGTGCCGCTTGCGCCCGAGCAGGAGCGCGATGAGCAGCAGGAAGAACACCGTCGCCCCCAGGTTCACGAGCCACGAGACGGTCACCCGCTCGTCGAGCAACTGGGTCTGGGAGAACATGTGGGGCACGAACCACAGCGCGTAATGCCATGCCAAAAGCAGCGCGAATCCCACGTATTTCAGGGCGGGACGGGCCATCGCGCCCGTCAGTGAGCCGTGCTCTCCCGCCTCTGCCTTCGGAACGTCGTTCGATCGAAGAGCCATGGAGCAGGCCCCCCTTCCTCTGCCCGGTTTGCGATGGTTGACGATGCCCGCCATCTGCTACGACGTATTTTCTCACAGATTCGGGGCCGTTGTATGACTACCTCGAAAAACCTATCACCATTTCATCATGAACACCTCGCAAGAAACTAAGTATTCGGCTAATTAGTGGCGATTTGGCGATGGCAATCTGACCGTTCGGGAACAGAATGCATCCAACGGCTCGGTTTGGAGCCGGTCGCCGATTGAACGGAACCGGCGACCGGCTGTAAGACCGGGCGAGGACAAGGAGAAAGGAAGTAAGATGTCACTGCTTGCCAAGAGCAAGGGGGAGGTCACCTACAAGGAGCTGACCACGCTGCACAAGTGGGCGCTCGTTGTGCTGATCTCCGTCGGTTCGTCGGTCATCTACGCGCCGATGTACCTCAAGAACGTGTTCTACGATCCGCTGATGAACGCGCTCGGCGTGACCAACGCCGACCTCGGCCTCATGGTGTCGGTGTACGGCATCACGGCCATGATCTGCTACCTGCCCTCCGGCATCGTGGCCGATAAGTTCCGCATGCGCACGCTCGCGTGGGTGGGCTTCATCGCCACCGCCGTGCTCGTGTGGGTGTACGCGCTTCTGCCGTCGCTCGAGATCTGCCTCCTGCTGTTCGTGCTCATGGGCATCACGTCCATCCTCGTGTGGTGGGGCACGCGCTTCAAGGTGATCCGCCTGTGCTGCGAGGAGAACGAGTACGCTTCCAAGATCGGCATCAGCTACTCCATCTACGGCGTGGCGGGCCTCGTGCTCGGCCTCGTGAACGCGGGCATCATCGCCGCGGTGTCCGGTTCCGTGGGCGTGCAGGTCATGCTTATCGTCATCGGCGCCATCATCTTCATCCTCGGCGTGCTGTCCTTCTTCCTCATCCCCGACTTCAAGGGCGAGATCGACAAGAACGCGAAGCTCTTCAGCGTCAAGGAGGCCATCCAGGCCATCAAGCATCCCGGCGTGCTGTGGGCCTGCGCCGCGTACTTCTGCTGCTACGCCGTGTACCAGGGCGCCACGTACACCACGCCCTACCTCACCCAGTGCTTCAACGCCGACCCGAACCTCGTGAACGTCGTCGGCCTCATCCGCACCTACGGAATCGGCCTCATCGCAGGCCCGGTGGTCGGCTTCATCGCCACGAAGCTCAAGAGCCCCTCGAAGGCGATCCTGGGCGGCTTCATCCTGTCCATCGCGGCGCTGGTCGGCTTCATCCTCTTCCCGCAGGATCCGTCGGGCGCCATCGTGGCCTCCATCCTCGTGGTCGTGTTCGGCTTCACCACCTACGGCGCGTTCTCCATCGGCTCGTCGCCCCTGTCCGAGGTGAAGATCCCCATGGCCATCTTCGGCACCGCCTCCGGCGTGCTCTCGGTCATCGGCTTCTTGCCTGACGTGTTCATCCACACCTGGTACGGCGGCATGATCGACGCCCAGGGCACCGCGGCCTTCGCCGGCATCTTCGGCTTCGAGATCATGTTCGCGGTCATCGGCTGCATCTGCCTCGTGATGCTGCTCCGCTCCATCAAGAAGCACTTCGGCGCCGCTAACGACGCCGTCGCCGCCGACGAGGAGACCGTCAACGCGTAAGCATCCCGCTTGAATCGGGCCCGGGCCGCCGCTGCAAGCCCGCCCGGGCCCCGCGCACCTGGAGAAGGAAGGAAGAGTCCCATGAACAAGCTCGACGTGCTGGCGAAGATCAACCCGCAGATGAAGGCCGTCCTCGCGAAGGAGGACGAGCTGGCGGGCGACGCGAACGACACGAGCGTGGGCTTCGAGAAGATGCGCGAGAACTACGTGGCCGGCCGCGCGTACTGGTGCGAGGGCGGCCCCGTCATGGCCGAGAAGCTGGACGGCACGGTGGACGGCCCCTACGGCGCCATCCCGGTGCGCTACTACTATCCCACCGCCGCGGCCGCTGCCGGCCGTGCGGCGGGCGAGGGCGCGACGCCCGGCATCGTGTACGTGCACGGCGGCGGGTTCGTGCTGGGCAACCTGGACACGCACGACCGCGTCTGCCGCATCCTGGCCGAGAACACCGGCGCCGTGGTGGTGGCGGTGGACTACCGCCTCTCGCCCGAGGCCAAGTTCCCGAGCGCGGTGGAGGAGTCGGCCGCCGTGGCCGCCTACCTGCACGAGAAGGGCGCGGCCCACGGCGTGGACGGGGAGCGCCTCGCGTTCGCCGGCGACTCCGGCGGCGCGCACCTGGGCCTTGCGGCCACGATGCACCTGCGCGAGGAGCAGGGCGGCAGCGATTTCGTCAAGTGCCTGCTTCTGTTCTACGGCTGGTTCGGCCTGACCGACTCGTCCTCGATGCGCCTTCTGGGCGGCCCGTGGGACGGGCTCACCGAGGCCGACTGGCAGTTCTACATGCAGATGTACGCG
Source organism: Arabiibacter massiliensis (assembly GCF_902386925.1). Taxonomy (NCBI): domain Bacteria; kingdom Bacillati; phylum Actinomycetota; class Coriobacteriia; order Eggerthellales; family Eggerthellaceae; genus Arabiibacter; species Arabiibacter massiliensis. The sequence continues at coordinate 274,179 of NZ_LR698996.1, forward strand.
AACGACCCCGCCGAGCTGGCGGCGAGCCCCTACGCGAACCTGTTCCTGAACGACCTTACGCGCGACGTGCCGCCCTGCTACATCGCGGCGGCGGAGTTCGACCCGCTGCGCGACGACTCGGCCACGCTCGCGGCCATCTGCGAGCAGTACGGAACGCCCGTGCGCTACGAGGTGTTCGAGGGCGTCATTCACGCGTTTCTGCACTACACCAAGATGCTCGACGCGGCCAACGACGCGCTCGCGCACGCCGCGGCCTTCTACCGCGAGCAGCTGGGCCTCTAAACCTAGGCACCGCGGCGCGCCGCCACAAGGGCCGCGCCGTCAACCCGACAAGGAAGGAATCAAGCATGGATTTCAAGTTGACTGACGAGCAGGAGCTGATCGTCGACAGCTACCGCGAGTACATGGAGAGCGAGAACTGGGAGACGTACTTCCACGAGTGCGACGAGGCGCATGAGTACCCGCTGCGCTGGGTCAAGGGCCTCTGCGAGCTGGGCTTCGACCAGATCATGCTCCCCGAGAGCCACGGCGGCCTCGGCCTCGAGCAGCCCTGCGTGACGCTCATGGCGGTCTACGAGGTGCTCGGCCGCTACGGCGCCCCCACCTACGTGCTCTACCAGCTGCCCGGCTTCGAGACGGTCATCCGCGAGGGCACCCAGGAGCAGATCGACGCCGTGCTGGCCACGCTCGGCTCCGGCGAGCAGATCTGGAACTCCGCCTGCACCGAGCCGGGCGCCGGAAGCGACGTGGGCGCGCTGGCCACCACGTACAAGCGTGAGAACGGCAAGATCTACCTCAACGGCACCAAGACCTTCATCACCTCCTCGGCGGGTGTGAAGTACCTGGTCATCATGGCCAAGAACGCCGACGACGAGACGATGTTCACCGAGTTCTTCCTCGATATGAGCAAGCCGGGCGTGAAGCTCTCGCCGCTCACCAAGCTGGGCCTGCGCATGGACAGCTGCTGCGAGGTGTACATGGACAACGTGGAGCTCGAGGAGTCCGACATCTTCGGCAAGGAGGGCAACGGCTTCATGCGCGGCGTGTCCGACTTCAACTTCGAGCGCTGGCTCGTGGGCGCCTGCGACTACGGCACCGCCATCAGCGCGTTCGAGGACGCGATGGCGCATGCGAACAGCCGCGTCGCCTTCGGCAAGCCCATCAGCCGCTTCCAGCTGAACCAGATCAAGATCACCGACATGTGCATCAAGCTGACCAACATGAAGAACATGCTCTACGAGGCCGCGTGGAACGCCGACAACAACGGCGGCGCCTTCGACCCGGCCGCGGCCGCCATGTGCAAGTACTACTGCGCCAACGCCTCCTTCGAGGTGACCGACGACGCCATGCAGATCATGGGCGGCATCGCCGTGGCCAGCGAGCACCGCATCAACCGCATCTGGCGCGACCTGCGCGTGGACCGCGTCTCCGGCGGCACCGACGAGATGATGATCCTCGCCACCTCCAAGGGCGCCTCCATCAAGTACAAGCAGAAGTAAGGAAGCGTCGCGCTGACGCGCTCTGTTTGAAGGATCCTTCGACTCGCTTTGCTCGCTCAGGATGACGGACCCGCATCATCGTCATCCTGAGCGCAGCGAAGGATCCGCCCAAGGCAGTGCGGCGCAGCCGCATCACCGTCATCTACGAACAAGGAGGAAACCATGGCACTTCCCACCGAAAAGCCGTCCTTCGGCCCCCTCGACGGCGTCAAGGTCGTCTACGCGGCGGTCGAGCTGGCCTGCCCGAAGGCCGCCGACCTCATGGCCGACTGGGGCGCCGACGTCACGTGGCTTGAGAACACGGGCGCGGGCGACACCATCCGCGACACCGCCTACGTGAAGCAGGCCGAGCGCCGCAACCAGCGCTCCGTGGCCCTGAACTACTTCTCCGAAGAGGGCAAGAAGGTGTTCTTCGACCTCGTGAAGGACGCCGACATCTTCATGGAGGCCTCCAAGGGCGGCACCTGGGCGCGCAAGGGCATCACCGACGAGGTGCTCTGGGAGCTCAACCCGAAGATGGTCATCGTGCACGTCTCCGGCTTCGGCCAGGAGGGCGACCCCAAGATGGTCAAGCGCGCCGCCTACGACCTCACGGTGATGGCCTACTCCGGCATCATCATGCAGAACGGCACGCCCGAGCAGCCCATGCTGCCCGGACCCTACGCCGGCGACTACTTCAACACGCTCATGATCGGCTTCTCCACCATGGCCGCGCTCTACAAGGCCGAGAAGTCCGGCAAGGGCGAGTCCATCGACCTGGCCATGTACGAGACGCTGCTGGCCATCGGCCAGTACTACCTGGTGGACTACCTGAACGAGGGCATCAAGTGGCCCCGTCCGGGCGCACGCAACCAGAACCTCTGCGGCATCGGCGAGTTCAAGTGCAAGGACGGCTTCCTGGGCGTGTGCCTCTACGGCGTCGACCAGAACAAGTACTTCCTCGAGACCATCGGCCTCGGGCATCTCTGGGGCACCGAGGACATTCCGGAGGACACGAGCGGGCTGTGGCTGTCCAACCCGCACGCCGACGAGATCCAGAAGGCGTTCGAGGACTACTGCCTGGCCAACTCCAAGTACGACATCGAGCAGGACTTCGCCGACCACCGCATCGCGGCCCAGGTGGTCAACGACATGGAGGACCTCGTGGAGGAGGAGCACCTCAAGCTCCGCAACACGTGGGTGGACTGGGAGACGGCCGACGGCGACACCTTCCACGGCCTGGGCGTGTTCCCGAAGTTCAAGAACAACCCCGGCCAGATCTGGCGTCCGATGCCCGCGCAGGGCGGCGACACCGTCGACGTGCTCACCAAGCTCGGCTACACGCCCGAGCAGATCGACGAGCTGGCCGCAGCCGGCGTCGTCAAGGTGAGCGAGTAGCACCTCTTCGTGCCCGGGGCCTCTGAGCGCCCCGGGCGGGCTTCGAGGATGCGCGGTCCCGCGGGAGGGGACGGGCCGCGCATCCGCACGATGCCGCCCTCGACGCGGCTGCACCCGGCGAGGACGGCATCGTGCGGATATCGGGATCGGACGACGAGAAGGGTGAGTCGAGTGACGGACATCGTGGGAAACGAAACGGTGCGCAGCCTCTGGGACGGCCTCGTGGCGGCCTGCGGCGACCGCACGTTCCTCAGGTTCCGCAACCGCGCCGACGAGACGCGCGCGTACACGTACCGCGCCTTCGACGAGGAGATCAACCGGGCGGCCAACGTGTTTTTGGCGCTCGGCGTCGCGCGCGGGGAGCGCGTGGCCGTGCAGCTGTGCACGTGCCCGGAGTTCATGATCGCGCTGTTCGGCCTGGCCAAGATCGGGGCCGTTATGGTGCCGATGAACGACCAGTACCGCGCCGAGGAGGCCGACTTCGTGCTGGAGAGCACGGACGCCACCTGCGCGGTCATCGAGCCGAAGTTCCTCGGCCTCTACGCCGGGCTGCGCGATGCGGGCAGGCTTCCCAAGGGGCTCTTCGTGGCGCGCATGAACGAGGAGGACGTGGAGGGCGCGCCCGAGGCACGCGCGGCGCTCGGCACCGAGCCGCTGCTGCGCGACTTCACGGCCCTGCGCGCGGAGGCGCCGGTGGAGCTGGCCGAGCGCTGCGAGCTGTCCGCCGACGACCCGGCCGAGATCATCTTCACCTCCGGCACCACCTCCCGCCCCAAGGGCGTGGTGCTTACGCATGCGAACATCCTGTTCAGCGGCCTGTACGCCGATTGGGAGGTGTCGCTTACCAAGGAGGACCGCCTGCTCACCACCATGCCGGCCTGCCATTCCAACTTCCAGCTGGCGGCGCTCATGCCCGTGCTCACGGCCGGCGCCGAGCTCATCGTGGTGGAGAAGTACAGCGCGCGGCGCTTCTGGTCGCAGATCCGCGAGTTCCGCGCCACGGTCACCCAGTGCGTCGCCATGATGCTGCGCACGCTCATGCTGCAGCCCGAATCGCCGGACGACCGCGACCACGAGCTGCGCGAGATCCTCTACTTCCTGCCGGTGACGAAGGAGGAGAAGGAGGCGTTCGAGCGCCGCTTCGGCGCGCGCATCATGAACACCTACGGCTCCACCGAGACCATCGGCTGGGTGCTCACCGACCCGCCCAGCGGCCCGCGCAACTGGCCGAGCGTGGGGCGCGTGGGGCTGGGGTACCAGGCGCGCATCATGGGCGACGACGGCGTGGAGGCGCCTGTCGGCGAGGTGGGGGAGATCCAGGTCAAGGGCGTGCCCGGCCGCACGGTCATGAAGGAGTACTTCCGCAACCCCGAGGCCACGGCGTCCGCGTTCACCGAAGACGGCTGGCTGCGCACCGGCGACAAGGGCTACGTGGATGCGAGCGGCTGGTTCTTCTTCGTGGACCGCAAGGCCAACATGATCAAGCGCGCGGGCGAGAACATCTCGGCCGGCGAGGTGGAAAACGTGCTCGAGTGCCACCCCGCCATCGCCGAGTCGGCGGTGATCGGCGTGCCCGACCCCATCCGCGACCAGGCCGTGAAGGCGTTCGTGCGGCTCGAGGCCGGCGCGCGCCTCACCGAGGAGGAGGTGCGGGCGCACTGCGAGGAGCACCTGGCCCCGTTCAAGGTGCCCTCCATCGTGGAGTTCGTGGAGGATTTCCCCAGGACGTGCTCCATGAAGATAGAGAAGAAGCTGCTGCATTAACCGACGGAAAAAGGAGAGGGAGCCATGGCTATCAGCACTGAGATCGTGGGCAAGGAGTTCGGCCCGTTCGTCCGCGAGTACACGTTCAAGGACCTGGAGATCTGCGCGCTCGGGTGCAACGCGGGCTTCGACGGGCAGACCGACCTCATCTACGTGAACGAGCACGACGCGGGCAACCCCGACCTCAAGGTGCTGCCCATCTTCGGCGTGCCGCTCACGGTGCACGAGGAGATGACGCGCACGCTCGACTACGGCTACAACTACGAGGGCTCGCTGCACTACGGCTTCGAGATCCGCCTGCACGCGCCCTTCAAGATGAACGACCGCGTGGAGACGTTCGTCACCCAGGACGCGCTCTACGACCGCGGCGAGGGCCGCGGGTGCCTGTCCAAGCAGACGGGGCGCTCGTACTCCTCCGACGGCACGCTTCTGTGCGAGACCGAGACGTGGGACGTGTGCATCTACGACGGCGGCTGGGGCGGCCCGAAGGCCCCCAAGGACATCGTCGAGATGCCCGACCGCGCGCCGGACGCCGTGGTCACCGAGACGATGCCGCTCAACATGCCGCTCATCTACCGCCTCATGGGCGACTGGCACCAGCAGCACATCGACTTCGCCTACACCGAGCAGACCGGCCTTGCGCGCCCCATCGCGCACGGCGTGAGCCTGGGCGGCTTCACGATGCGCCACATCATCAGCTCGTTCTTCCCGGGCGAGCCCGAGCGCATGACGCGCTTCAAGACGCGCATCACCAGCCCTGTGCTGCCGGGCACCGCGCTTCAGACCCGCATGTGGAAGGTGGGCGACAACGAGATCCGCTTCCAGCTGGTGGATGCCGACGCCGACGAGACCGGCGCCAAGCCGCACCTGAACTTCGGCATCTGCGAGTGGAAGTAGCACGCAGTTTGTCATCCTGAGCGCAGCGAACGCAGCGAGCGGAGTCGAAGGATCCCGCGCGGCGCCAGCCCAGATCAGCCAGCATACAAGGAGATGAGAGCATGAGCAACGTGAAGCATATGACGCAGGTGACCAGCCCTCCCGTGGCCGAGGCCGCCAGCAACGCCAAGCAGATCGGCGGCGAGGTGGTCGACAAGGTGAAGAAGTCGGCCAAAAGGACCATGGACGACGTGGCCATGACCCCGTTCCTCCGCAAGATCACGTTCTTCTCGAGCGGCGGGTCGTTTCTGGACGGCTACGTCCTCTCGCTCATCGGCGTGGCGCTCACCCAGATCACGCCGCTGTTCAACCTGAACGAGGCGTGGAGCGCGGCCATCGGGGCCTCGGTCCTGCTGGGCATCTTCGTGGGCACGATCGCGGGCGGCTACCTCACCGACCGCATCGGGCGCAAGAAGATGTTCATCATCGACATCATCGCCATCGGGACCTTCTCCATCCTGAGCGTGTTCTGCGCCGATCCGCTCCAGCTGGTGCTGGCGCGCTTCTTCATCGGCGTGTTCGTGGGCGCGGACTACCCCATAGCCACCTCGCTCATCGCCGAGTTCACGCCCAAGCAGCACCGCTCCATCTCCATGGGCATGGTGTCGGCGGCGTGGTACCTGGGCGCCACCGTGGCCGCGTTCGTGGGCTACGCGCTCTACAGCGTGCCCAACGGCTGGCAGTGGATGCTCGGCTCGGCCGTCATCCCCTGCGTCATCCTGCTCATCGGGCGGCACGACATACCCGAGTCGCCCATGTGGCTCGCCCAGAAGGGCCGCACCGAGGAAGCCGACGCGGTCATGCGCCGCGTGTTCGGCGAGGGCGTGGAGCTCGAGCTCGAGGAGCCGGGCGAGAAGACGAAGCTGTCCAAGGTGTTCGCCGGCGGCTACTTCAAGCGCATCATCTTCCTGGGGATATTGACGCTGTGCCAGGTGGTGCCGATGTACGCCATCTACACGTTCGGCCCCGACATCATGACGGCGTTCGGCCTGGGCCAGGGCCACGAGGCCATCCTGGGCGAGAGCGTGGTGAGCCTGTTCTTCCTCATCGGCTCCATCCCGGCCATGTTCTGGCTGAACTCCATGGGCCGCCGGCCGCTGCTCATCCGCTCGCTCGCGCTCATGGCGGTGGGCCTGGTCATCCTCGGCGTGTTCCCGGATGCGCCCATCTTCGTGATCATCATCGGGTTCGGCCTGTACGCGTTCTTCAGCGGCGGCCCGGGCATCCTGCAGTGGCTCTATCCCAACGAGCTGTTCCCCACCGAGGTGCGCGCGAGCGCCGTGGGCATCGCCATCTCCATCTCGCGCATCGGCACCATCATCTCGACGTACGGCACGCCCATCTTCCTGGCCACGTTCGGCATCGGCCCCACCATGCTCGTGGCGGCGGGCCTCGTGATCCTCGGCCTCGTGCTGTCGGTGATCATGGCGCCCGAGACGAAGGGCAAGTCGCTTCTGGAGACGAGCTCGCTCGACCTCGAGGACGCGAGCCCGCGAGGCGCGTAAGGGAATGAGGGAGGTGGCGCGGGAGCGCTCGGCCGCCCCGTGCCACCGAAAACCCTCGTTCTGACTCCCCCCTTGGCGCACAATCGGCCGCTTGGCCGAGGATGGTTTTCGTATCGGGCGGCCCCGGATCCGCGCGGCCCGCTCCCCAAAGCCGGCTGCCGCCCTTCTTCGGGTTTCCGACTCCTCGGGTGCAGCGTTTCGGCCGCTCTGAAGGGTTTTCGGCGGCCTCCGGGTTCCCTCGCGCGCTGGACGGAGCAGCCCCGGCGCGTTTCCCCTGGTCGTGCGAAGCGGGCTCCCGCCAGGCCGCACGGGCGGGCTTCAGAGCGGGAAAAACCGTGCATCGGAGGAGTCCAAAACCGGAACGACCCCCTCCCTTTGGCGCGCGACCCGCCCGCCCGAGCGGCCGCTGCACGCGAATCGTACGTTTCCGACATAAAAACCCGCGACGTGAAACCGCCGGCGGCGTGCAAGGGCCGCCCGGCGTCCCTCGGCACGGCGGCCGGCCCGCGTTCGCCCAGGTCGCGGAAGGCGGGTTCCCGCGCGGCCCGCCGGAATCGTTTCACGTCGGGGATGCGCTGCGCCTCCCATGCTACAATCGCGTGCGAGGAGGTGCGGCCATGGAGGATCGCGAGAAGGCGCTCGCGTATTATGCGGCGCTGCCGCGGGAGGGGTACAGCGGGCGGTGCGAGATGCTGCTGCCGGATGATCTGGCAGGCAGACGCGTGCTCGACCTGGGGTGCCGCGGCGGCAAGGGCGCGTGCAAGCTGGCAGAGCGCGTGGGGGAGGGCGGCTTCGTGCTGGGCGTGGACCCGTCGCCTGCGTTCGTCGAGCGCGCCCGGGCCCTCGCGGCGCGTAAACGCACGGCGGGGGAGGCGTGGGCGGGCCGCCTCGCGTTCGCGTGCGCCCTGTTCGAGGACCTCGCGCCCGCCGGCGTCGAGGAGGCCTCGTTCGACCTCGTGTTCGCGAACAGCGTGCTCAACCTGGCGTGGGACCTGCAGGCGGCCCTTGAGTCGGCAGTCCGGGCGCTCAAGCCGGGCGGGTTCCTCCACCTCGCGGGCGTATTCGCCGACGAGGCGCTCCCGGCCGACGAGGCCCGCGCGCTCGCCGCTCAGGGCAACGTGTTCGGCGCGGCCCGCACGCTCGAGGAGTTCGAGCGGATGGCGCGTCAGGCGGGGTTCGCCTCTTGCGAGCTTATCGAGCGCCGACCGGCGACGCCCGACGGCTCGGACGCCCTGCCGCAGCACGAAGGCCGCGCCTTCACCGCCGCCGTCGTGCGTGCGACGCGTTAGGCGCGAAAAAACCCCGGGCTGGCGAGGGCCCGGGGTTGCGCGCGTCTCGCGGGGTGCGGCCTGCGAGACGCCGTTCGTCCGCCGAAGCGGGGGAGATGCTACTTGCCGATCCAGTTCGGCTCGCGCTTCTCGACGAAGGCCGCGGGGCCCTCGATGCCGTCGGCGGTCTTCTCGAGGAAGCGGTAGGCCGCGTCGGAGTAGCGCATCGCGTCCTCCTCGGACATCTGGTCGGCGGCGTGCACGATGTACTTCGTCCACTTCAGGGCCAGAGGCGCGTTCTTCAGGCAGGCCTCGGCCAGCTCGATGGCCTTGTCCATGACCTCCTCGGGCGGCACGACGTAGTTGATCAGGCCGAGCGCCTTGGCCTCGGGAGCCAGGATCTTCTTGCCGGTGAGCAAAAGCTCCATGCAGTCCTTGCGGTTGATGTCGCGGGCGAGGCGCACGAGGCCGCCGGTGGAGGCGATGATGCCCAGACCCACCTCGGTGCAGCCGAACTTGGCGCGCTCGGAGGCCACCACCATGTCGCAGGACAGGGCGATCTCCATGCCGCCGCCGGCCGCGGAGCCGTTGCAGGCCGCGATGACGGGCTTGGAGCACAGGCGCGCCGTGAGGCCGCCGAAGCCGTGCTCGGTCACGGTCTGGCACTCGCCGCCCTCGGAGAGCTCGGAGAGGTCCTCGCCGGCGCAGAACACCTTGCCGGTGCCGGTGACGATGATCGCGCGCACCGCCGGGTCGAGCTCGGCGTTGTTCATGATGTTCTCCATGGCCTTCGACGTCACGCCGTTCAGCGCGTTCGCCACCTCGGGGCGGTTGATGCGGATGATCAGCAGGCCGTCCTCGCGAAGCTCGGAAACGACGGTGTCGGTGCCGTAGTAATCTGCCATTGCTCCTCCTTGAATGATTGCGACTCTCTGCGATGCCGGGCGATGCCCTCGGCATGCCAACCATGATGCCCCGCACGGCCGCCGCGCGCATCGCAAGCCGCGCAGTATCTCGATGATACCGAAAAAGGGGGCATCGCAAGAAAAGCAGTAGGCGGCGCGGCAGGCCTGTGCGAACGGCGTCTCTCGGCCTGCCGGAGGCGCTTGGAAAAGCGTGCCCGCCGCCCCCGCTCGGCCCTTCCGCGTCGCCTCGGAGAAGGCCCCGTGCCGGCGATCGCGGCCGTTGCGGGCCCCGCCGCGCGAGCGCGCCCGCGACGTGCCGGACGCGCCTTCCCGAGCATCCCCATCGCTTCCGAAGCACTTGCGAGGGCATCGCAAAATCCCTGCTCGCGCATAGTTAAAAGCTAAGTAATGATGTTTTCACGGCAGTTTTGCGATGACGGCGCGGCAACGGCGAGGCATAGTGCACCCAACGCGTCGGGGCCGCATGCAGCGTTCCCGGCACCTCTGACAGTAGAAGCCCGAATGAGGAAGACGAGAAGGGAAAGGTTAGCATGAACATCGTTGCTGCTTTCAAGGTGGTTCCCGACGACCAGGACATCCAGGTGGCATCCGACCGCACGCTGGACTACTCCAAGGCCAAGGGCATCGTGTCCACCTACGATCTGAACGCCCTCGAGGCCGCGGCTCAGCTGGCCGCCGCCAACGACGGCTCGCGCGTGGTGGCCGTCACGGCCGGCCCCGCGTCCATCGACGACTCCAAGCTCAAGAAGAACGTGCTCGCCCGCGGCGTGGACGAGCTGTTCATGGCCGCCGACGACGCCTACGCGAACATGGACGCCCATGCCGCCGCAGCCGCGCTCGCCTCGCTCGTGGAGAAGGTGGGCGGCTATGACCTCATCCTCTGCGGCGACGGCTCGGCCGACAACTACGCGCAGCAGACCGACGTGCAGCTGGCCGCCAAGCTGGGCCTGCCCGTGGTGAACGGCGCGACGAAGATCGAGGCGAAGGACGGTGCCGTGGTGGTCGAGCGCACGCTCGAGGACGTGGTGGAGACCGTCGAGGTCCCGCTGCCCGCCGTCGTGTCCGTCTCTCCCGACATCGCGCTGCCGCGCATCCCCGGCATGAAGGACATCCTCGCCGCCGGCAAGAAGCCCATGAACGTGTCCGGTGCGGACGCCGCGACCGAGGCCGCCCTCGAGACCATCTCGTGCCTCGCGCCCGAGCAGGCCGACCGCAAGCAGCAGGTCGTGGAGGCCTCTGCCGACGGCGCCATCGAGCAGTTCGCCGCCGCCCTCAAGGCCGCCCTCTAGGCCCCGCGTCCATCCGTCGATTCCATCGTTCACGTAGAAAGGCTGAACATCATGAAAGCACTTGTCATCGCCGAACGCGCCGACGCCGCCCGCGAGCTTTCCGCCGGCGCCCGCACCATGGCCGACGAGGTCGTGCTCGTCTCCTTCGGCGAGGCCCCCGCGGCCGTCGCCGACAAGGTCGTCTCCATCTCCGTGCCCGCCGGCGCCGTCCTCGACGACGCGGCCGACACCGTGATCGCCGTCTTCGACGCCGAGCAGCCGGGCGTCGTGCTCGTCGAGCCCACGCGCCACATGAAGTCCATCGCCGGCAAGCTGGCCGCGCATGCGGGCACCTCGGTGATCACCGACGTCATGTCCTTCGAGGACGCGGGCGCCCGCGCCATGTACTTCGGCGGCGTGGCCGAGCGCGTGCAGAAGGCCGCCGGCGCCCTCGCCATCTACACGGTCGCCCCCGGCACGTTCGAGGGCTGCGAGGCCTCCGGCGCAAACGCCTCCGAGGAGGCCGCCTGGGTGGCTCCGGCCAACCCGATCAAGCTCATCGACTCCAAGCCTATCGAGAAGAGCGGCGTGGACCTGTTCAAGGCCGACGCGGTCGTGGCCGCCGGCCGCGGCTTCGCCGAGGAGGCCGACCTCGACCTCGCCCGCGCGCTGGCCGACAAGCTGGGCGGCGGCCTGGCCTGCTCGCGCCCCCTCACCGAGGGCGTGAACTGGCTGCCGACCGAGCTCTACGTGGGCGTCTCCGGCCTGATGCTCTCGCCGAAGGCGTACGTGGCGGCCGGCATCTCCGGCCAGATGCAGCACATGGTGGGCTGCAACCGCTCCGGCGCGATGTTCGCCATCAACAAGGACAAGAACGCCCCCATCTTCAAGCAGTGCGACTACGGCCTGATCGGCGACGTGAAGGACGTCCTGCCGAAGCTCGTGGCGGCGCTCTAACAACCTGGCCGGGAGGGGTTCGGCAGCGTCCAGTCGCTCGGACAGTCCTCGCTGCGCTGCGGCGACGCGAAGCTAGTCCCTTTAGGGGAACTCGCTTGGTGGACGCAGCCGAACCCCTCCCTCCGTTTACCGCGCTGCCATGAGATTCGGCGGGGCGGCCTTACTAATAAACTATGGAAGAGAGAAAGGAGCACACGGTGTCTGAGAGCGATTTCGACGTCATCGTCGTGGGCTCGGGGTGCGCGGGGGCCGTGGCGGCCTACACCGCGGCCTCGGCCGGCAAGAGCGTGCTCGTGGTCGAGCGCGGGAACTTCGCCGGCGCGAAGAACATGACCGGCGGGCGCATCTACTCCCACTCGCTCAAGGAGGTGTTCCCGGACTTCGAGTCCGAGGCGCCCCTCGAGCGCAAGATCACCCACGAGCGCATGGCGTTCATGGACCCGGAGAGCCAGATGGCCATCGACTTCACGAGCCCCGAGCTCGCCGAGGAGGGGAGGGACTCCTACTCCGTGCTGCGGGCGCCCTTCGACCAGTGGCTGGCGAGCAAGGCCGAGGACGCGGGCGCGGAGTACATCTGCGGCATCGCCGTGGAGGAGCTCATCAAGGACGGGGCGGGCCGGGTCGTCGGCGTGCGCGCCGGCGAGGACGAGATCACCGCGCAGGTGGTGATCCTCGCGGAGGGCTGCAACCCGATCCTGTCCGAGCGCTGCCTCGGCAACCCCCGCCCGAAGCCCTCCCAGATGGCCGTCGGGATCAAGCAGGTCTTCGAGCTTCCCGCGGGCCAGATCGAGGACAGGTTCCTCGTCCCCGAGGGCGAGGGCGCGGCGATGCTGTTCGTCGGCGACTGCACGCACGGAAGCGTCGGCGGCGGGTTCCTGTACACCAACAGGGACTCCATCAGCCTCGGCCTCGTGGCCACGATCTCGCTGGCGGCCGACGGCGCGAACGAGACGCCCGTCTACCAGATGCTCGAGGACTTCAAGAACCACCCGGCCGTGGCCCCCATCATCCGCGGCGCGAAGCTCGTGGAGCACTCCGGCCACATGGTGCCCGAGGGCGGCTACGGCATGGTCCCGAAGTACGTGTTCGACGGCTGCCTCGTGGCCGGCGAGACGGCGGGGCTGTGCATGAACATGGGCTACCAGGTGCGCGGCATGGACTTCGCCGTGGCGAGCGGGCGCATGGCCGCCGAGGCCGCCGTGGCCGCCATCGACGCGGGCGACACGAGCGAGGCGGGCCTGGCCTCCTACAAGCAGAAGATGGAGGGCTCCTTCGTCATCCAGGACCTGAGGACCTTCTCCAAGTGGCCCCATGTCATGGAGGGCTGGTCGAGCATGTTCACCGACTACCCGGTCATGGTGCGCGAGATCTTCAACGCCATGTTCAGCGTGGACGGCAAGCCCCAGAAGCCGCTCATGAAGCGCATGATGCCCATTGTGAAAAAGCGCGGCCTCTTCAAGCTGGCCGGCGAGGTGAGGAAGGCGGTGAAGGCGCTGTGAGCAAGGTGAACGAGATCACGGTCAACGTCGACGAGTACCTGGCCATCGACAAGTACGAGGTGGACGAGGAGAGCGCGCACATCGAGCTCGTCGAGGACCCCGACACCGAGGAGTTCATGAAGCTCGTCCGCGTGTGCCCGGCGGCCCTCTACAAGATCGACGCCGAGGGCAAGAAGTCCTTCGACTACGCCGGGTGCCTCGAGTGCGGCACCTGCCGCATCGCCTGCGGCGACACGATCGTGAAGAAGTGGGACAACCCCCAGCCCACCATGGGCGTCGAGTACCGCTTCGGCTAGGAACGAACCGCCAACGACGAGACCCGGCCCCGGCGACCAAGCGTCACCGGGGCCGTTTCCTATCCGGAGATTTCGTTCGCCTTGGCCATCTCCATCTGCTTTTGGAACGATTCAGTGTCGGGCATCGCAAGGGTGAAGGCCACTTGCAGGAAGCCGTCAACTTCCTCGGTTCGGTACGGCCCCCATTTGGCGGAGAGGTACGTGCCGAACGTCCCCCGCTCCATGCCCTCGATGGCAAGAGCCTTCACCTGGGGGTAGAGCTTGATATCGGAGGTGTAGCGCACGAGCGCGATCACGTTCTCGTCTCCGCTGGCGGCGAGGTAGAGCATATTGTCCTCGTCGTAGTCCTGTTCGGCGCTCAGCCCCCGCTCTTTGAGAAGCAAGGGCGTCTTTCCGGCCAACGGGGCCGAAGGATGGTAGCTGACCAGCTTATAGCGGGAAAGCAGCGCGGCATCCGCGGAGTCGCGGCGGGCAAGCGGGTTGTTCCGGTTCACGACGGCGACAAGGTCGTAGTAGCCCATGTTCACGCAGCGGACGTTCTCCTCGTCCATCTCGGCCAAGGTGACGATCGCGTCGATTTCGCTGCGCTCCAGCATGCCGACGAGCTCCTGCCGCGCCGCCACCGTGGTTTCGACTTCCAGATCGGGCTTGCTTTTCCGCCTCGAGATGTCGATCAGGATGTTGAAATACTCAGCGCGCACCTGGTGCTCGCGCCCGATGCGGATGACGGGTTGCAGGGCATGGGGCACCTGCTTGGCCAAGGACGCCCCCTCTTCGATGTTGTCGAGGGCTCTGGAGACGTACCGGTAGAAGATCCGCCCCCCGTCGGTGGGCTCGAGGCGGTGGCCGTTGCGCGAGAACAGCTCGAGGCCGATCTCCTTCTCAAGCGATTTGATCGCATTGGTCAGGGCCGGCTGCGTGACGTAGAGCTTCTTGGCCGCCTCCGTGATCTGGCCCGTCTCGACGATCTTCTTGAAATACTGCAGATGTTGGATGTTCATGGCGCGGCTTTCTATTCGTCGACGATCCCGTATTTCCTCATCCTGTTGTACAGCGTCTGGCGGCTGATGCCCAAAACGCGCGCGCACTCGGTCTTGTTGTCCCCGATCTTGTCAAGGACGCTGCGCAAAGTGGCCTCCTCCTGGCTTCGGGCGTTTTGATTCGACGGCCTTCGCGTTGGGGTGCGCCTCGTTTCCGGAGGAGCGCATGCGACGATGCCCGCGGGGAGATCGCGCGGCGTGACGGATTCGCCTCGGACGTCGAAGTGGAGCTTCGCCAGCACGTTGCGAAGCTCGTGCAGGTTGCCGGGCCACGGGTACTCCCTGAGCGCCCGCAAGGCCTCTTCGGTGAAGGAAAGCGCCTTGCGGCCCGTTTGCTCCGCGGCATCCTCGAGGAGGGGCGCGAGAACGTCCTCGAAGTCGTCCGAGCGCTCTCGGAGCGGAATCGACTCGATGCGGACGACGTCGAGGAGGTAGAGCAGATCGGCCCTGAACAGCTCTTGGCGTGCTAGTTGGGACAGGTCGGCGTGCGACGAGGCGATGAGGCGAGCTTCGAGCGGATGCTGCTCGAAGCCCTCGGCATGCGCGAACATCGAGTTCGTCAAGGCGTCGGCGAGCCTTGCCTGAACGGAGGAGGGGATGCGCTCGATCGAGCTGAGGTAGAGGGTGCCTCCCCGCGCTCGCTCAAGCGCTCCGGGCTCTTCGCATCCCTGCGCCTCGCTTCCGAAGATCGCCCGAGCGAGGCCCTCATGCTCGACCGAGGCGCAATCCAGGTGCACGAACGGCCCATCGGGCGCGCTCAGGTTGTGGATGATCCTCGCTATCAGCGCCTTTTCCGTACCCGGCTCCCCGCAGACGAGCACGCTCGCACCCGTCCGGGCTGCCCGCTCGACGGTCTGCCTCAGCTCTGCGACCCTCTTTCCCGTTCCGCGGAGCGAGGCAGGGCTGGCTGACGCCATATGCGCGGGAACGCCTACGCGAGGCGCCTCCTGCAGGGTGTAGACGGTCTCGCCGGCCGCCGAGGCGGCTTCGTAGCGCCGCGCAACGTATTCGCGCGATCCTGTGCGCAGCATGCCGATCATCCGCTCTCGACCTGCGCGATCTCGGCGCGCCGCAGGCATCGGCTCGAGCGCTCGCACGAACCCCGACGCGTCCGCCCCCTTCTCCAGCGCGCAGCGTCCGCCCACGGCCGAGGCGAACCCCTCGCTCAGCGAGACGACGCGCCCCTCGGCGTCTGCGACCATGCACGAGGTCCGATGCTCTTCGAGCAGCTCTCCGAAGAAGGCGTTGCCTATCAAGCCGGCCGCGCCCGTCTGGCGGGCCTCGAACGCGACGTCGCATGCGTCGAGGACGAGCTTGACAAGCGGCAACAGCGCCTCCGCGTCCAGCTTGTCGGGGACGAGCGCCATGGTGCGCACGGACGATCTCGGCGACGGCGCGTTCGCCGCGGTCGCGAACCCCTCGAACGCCTTGGAGAAGTGCTCGCCCGGCTTCAAGAAAGTGCGAACGTTGAGGAAGGGCGAGAGCGACAACGCGTTCGTTCCGGCGCTGCGCTCGGACAGGCTGGCCCCGCGGTCGATATTGCGCTCTGCAAGCCTTTTCAGCACGTTGGGGTGGCCGATCATCCGGACCACGCGCAGGGAGCGGTTTGCGAAGGCGAACGCGATGCGGCTTTCTGCGCAGAGCTCGTCGAGCGATCGGGCGAAATCCGCCGCCCCCCTCTCGGCAAGGGGATCCTGGCCGCCGGCTGCGTAACCGTCGATCCAATCCGCGATGGGGGGAAGGCGCGCGCTGCTCGGATCGACGCCGAACGCGAGGGATCTCCTCCAGCTGTCGGCTATCGTCTCCGGCAACGAGTCAAGCGTCTCTTGGTGCTCGTGGAGCCAGGTCTGCTTGATGTTCTCAAGGCTCTCGATAACGAAGTCATCCACGGCATCCCCCTCGCTTTCTGCGGCGTTGTCAACATTGTACATGATCGTGAAGAAAATGGACGGTTCGTTTCGACGAGCCTGAATGCGGTTCCTTGACGTTGCATAGCGGTACTGCTTTACGCCATCATTTGTTTCACCTGTTGAAATAGGATGACACCTTGACGCTGCGACATGTCTTTACGCACATTGACACGCCGCCCCCTCCGAGCGGATTCCAAATATAACAAGGCGAATCGGGGCGCGCTTCGTCTCGGTGATAGCATGCGTCGCGTCAAGCCTCAGGGCCCGTAAAAGGGGCCGTGCGAGGACGGCGAGCCATCGATGCCTGAGGGCACCACCGTATGAGAGGAAGGAAGCGCTATGGGCTATTTCAACGAAGATCAGGAGATCATTCTCGACTCGGTCAAGGAGTTTTGCGAGACGGTGCTTGCCCCGCGCGTAGCGACCGATCTGGAGCAGGACGTCTTCCCCATGGATGTTCTCGAGAGCATGCGCGAGCTCGGCTATCCGAACTGCACCATTTCGGAGCAGTGGGGAGGACTGGGGGAGAGCATGGTGCTGCATTCGGCCATCGAGGTCGAGGTGGCGAAGACCAACCTGTCCATGGCGCTCATCGGCTGCTCGAACCCCATCGCCACGCTGGTCGAGCAGATCGGCACCCAGGAGCAGAAAGAGGCCTTCATGCCGGGCCTCGTGGCAGGGCAGGGAGGCCTGGGCTTCACCGAGCCGTGCGCGGGCTCCGATTCCGCGGGCATCCAGACGACGGCCGTCAAAGACGGCGACGAGTGGGTCATCAACGGCCAGAAGACCTTCATCAGCTTCTTGGGCATCTTCGACTGGTACCTGATCTCCGCGCGCACGAACGAGACCGACCAGGGCGGCATCTCGGCGTTCCTCGTCCACAAGGACACGCCGGGTCTCAAGATCGGCTCGCTGTTCGACAAGCTGGGCATGCACGGCTCCAACACGGGCGAGCTGTTCTTGGAGGACGTGCGGGTGCCCCAGCTCAACATGATCGGGAAGGAGAACCACGGCCTGCGCGGCGTGCTGAGCGTGCTCGACGAGGCGCGCATGGGCACCGCGAGCGCTGCGGTGGGCATCGCGGAGGCAGCGCTCGAGAAGGCCGTCGTCTACGCCAAGGAGCGCATCGCGTTCGGCAAGCCCATCTCATCGTTCCAGGGGATCTCGTGGTACTTCGCCGAGATGGCCGCCAAGATCTCGGCCGCCCGCGCGCTGCTGTTCGAGGTGTCGCGCGATTTCGACGAGGGCAAGAACGTGGCCGCCGGCGCCGCGAAAGCCAAGTGGTTCGCCGCGCAGGTGGCCGTCGAGGTCACCGATCGCGCCGTGCAGATCTGCGGCGGCATGGGCATCGTGGAGGATTACGGCGTGGCGCGGCTCTACCGCGACGCCCGCGTGATCCCCATCATCGAGGGCACCGACGAAGTGCTGAAGATCGTCGTCGCGCGCGACGTTCTGCGATAGGGCGTTACGGGCCGCCAAGGCGGCGGCCCGCGCATATACATCTGAACGAACAGGAGAGGTTATGAAAATCACCGAAATGCCCGCGTTCGGCAACCTGCAAGGCCTGAAGGTCGTCGCCTGCCACACGGCGCTGGCCGCACCGTACTGCGCGAGCGTCTTCGCCGAGAACGGCGCCGAGGTCATCAGCATCGAGAACCCGGGGAAAATGGACGTCATGAAGCTGTACGGCCGCACCTTCTCCATGGAGCACCGCAACAAGCGCAGCCTGGGCCTGAATCTGAAGGCCGAAGGAGGCAAGAAGGTGTTCTCCAAGCTCATCGGCGAGGCGGACATCTTCATCGAGAACTCCAAGCCCGGCACGTGGAAGAAGCTGGGGTTCAGCGACGAGGATTTGTGGGCCATCAAGCCCGACCTGGTGATCGTGCATATTTCCGGCTTCGGCCAGTACGGCGATCCCGCTTTCGTGCCGCTGCCGGCATACGACATGATCGGCCAGGCGTTCTCCGGCATCATGTCCATGAACGGCGTGAGCAACGAAGCCGGCCCCATGTACCTCAAGCCTTACACGTGCGATTACATGTCCGGTCTGATAGGCGCCTGGAGCGCGCTGGCGGCCTATATCAACGCGAAGCGCACCGGAACGGGCGAGAGCATCGACGTGGCCATGTACGAAGCGGCCGCCCGTCTGCAGGCCGGCTACCTGTGCGATGCGGTGACGGATGGCAAGCAGCCCGACCGCATCGGCAACGGCGACTCGCTGACCGCCTGCGATGTGGTGTACCGCACCTCCGACGACAAGTGGGTCATCCTGGCCATTCCCATCCCGAGCCCTGCCTTCATCGCCGAGATCGGCCTGGGCGACGACCCTGAGCTCAGGGACGGCGGCTTCGTGGGTCGCACCGATCCGCGCGCGCCTCGCTATATGCAGGCTATCGAAGATTACGTCGCCTCCCATACGCGCGACGAGGTGCTGGCCATGGGCGCCAAGTTCGGGATGCCGTCAAGCCCCGTTCTCGACTACGCCGAGTGCAAGCAGAACCCCCATTGGGAAGCGCGCGAAACCCTCGTGCAGTGGTACGACCCGTTCACCAAGACCGACACGACTGGCGTGGGCATGGTTCCCAAGTTCAAAAACAACCCTGGTCAAATCGTGCGGGGATCGGTCGGGGTCGGCGTCGATACCGACGACATCCTCGAGGAGTTCGGCTTCCAGCCCGACGAGATCGAGAGCCTGCGCGCGGAAGGCGCGGTGACCGGAGAGCGCTAGGCGCCAGTCCGGGCAGTGCGCGTATCGTTTGGCCGAGGGTCGCCTTGGGACGACGGGCGGCCCTCGCCGATATCGAAGGGATTCGTTGTCATGCAGTCGTTTATCGAGGATCTTACGATGTTTCGCGCTCGCCGGAACCCCCGGGGCGAAGCGGTGCTCGATTGGGACACCGGCATTCGCTACACCTGGGGGGATCTACGAGAAAGAGCGGAGCGCCTGGCGGGGTTTCTGGTTCATCGGATCGGCCTCGCCAAGGGCGATCGAGTGGGGTTTTTGTGCCCTGTCGATATCGCCATGATCGACATGTGCTCGGCGTCCTTTACCACGGGCATCGTCGTCACCACCTACAATTACCGCCTCAAAGAAGCCGAGCTTGTCGACATGATCGACAACGAGTCTCCCAAGGTCATGTTCTTCACCAAGGCGAACGAGGAGAAGGCGGCGCGGCTTCGGATGCGCGCGTCGACGCCGTTCGTGCCGATCTGCATCGACGGCTATGCCGCGGAGGCCTCGTGGTCGATGGCCGATATCATGGCCGCCTCCGACATTCCCGGTGCGAGCCAAGCTGATGTGCGCCCGGAAGATCCTGCGATGCTCATTCACACCGGGGGCACCACGGGCCGTCCCAAGGCGGCCGTGCTGTCGTTCCAGTCGCTGTTTCTGAACTCCGTAAGCGAGCTGGTGACCATGCGGCTCACCGAGAGCGACCGCGCCTACGTGTGCATGCCCTTCTATCACACGGGAGGGTGGAACGTGTTCACGCTTCCCCTGCTGCTTGCCGGCGGAAGCGTGATCCTCAGCCGCGAGTTCTCGCCCGACACGTTCTTCGACGTGGTTGAGCGTGAGCGGCCGACGATGTTTTTAGCGGCCGACATGATGTATAAGGCCATCGTGAACCATCCGCGCTTCTCCGAAGCCGACCTCTCGTGCTTCAAATGGGTGGCTGGTGGCGCGAGCGCCATCTCGGAGACGTCGATGCAGCCTTTCTGGGACAAAGGGGTGCGCTTCTTCATCGGGTACGGCATGACGGAAACGGGTCCGAACAACTTCTTCCCGGACGTGGGCATGACCTTGGCCCAGAACAAGGCCAAGTCGCAAACCGTCGGCAAACCCATGGCGTTCACCCAGGCCCGCATCGTCGACGCCGACGGGCGCGATGTCCCCGCGGGCGTTCGCGGCGAGGTGCTCATGCGCGGCGGCCTGTCGTTCAGCGGCTACTGGCGAAACGAGGAGGAGACCCGGGCCATCGTGCGCGAAGGATGGATCCACACGGGGGATATGGGCTACCGGGATGACGACGGCGACTTCTACGTTTGCGGCCGGCTCAAGAACATGTTCATCTCGGGCGGGGAGAACGTGTTTCCGTCCGAGATCGAGCAGTGCCTCGAAGCGTTTCCCCCGGTGCGGGAGGCATGCGTGATCGGCGTGCCGGATGAGCGCTGGGGAGAGGTGGGGAAGGCCCTGCTCGTGCTCGAGCCGGGAGCCGAGTTCGAACGCGACGAGCTGTGCGCCTTCCTCGCAGCCAACCTGTCGACGATCAAGCGTCCGAGGCATTACGAGATCGTGGGCGAGATACCGAAGAACGAAGCGGGCAAGCGCGATGAGCAGCTGATACGCGCGAAGTACGGATGCGACCGCGTTGCTTGCTAGAGCAGTCTGCGCGGCGCGCATCAGATCCATACACTAGGATAGGAGCACAACATGGAATACCAGAAGATCGCATTCTCGAAGAACGACGGAGTGGGCATCGTATCGCTGGACAGCCCCAAGAACATGAACGCCGTCGACGAGCTGCTCATCGAGGAACTCGTCGATGCGCTCAACGTCTGCGAGAATGACCCCGATGTGCGCGCAGTGCTGCTGAACAGCACGGGCCGCGCGTTCTCCGGCGGCGGCGACATCGGCTATATGTACCAGAAGATCAAGAAGGGCGATCTTGATTTCGAGTCGAGCTTCAGGGACGTCGCGCTGGCCATGAAGGGGATGAAGCGCCTGTCGAAGCCCATCGTCGGCGCGGTCAACGGCGCCGCTGCGGGAGCCGGTTTCATCCTGGCGCTCGGCTGCGACTACGTCGTGGCGGCCGAAGACGCGTTCTTCCTCTCCGCGTTCGTCAACGTCGGGCTCGTTCCCGACACGGGCGGCCTGTATGTCATGAGCCGCGCATTGGGCGCCAACAAGGCTGCTGAATTGGCGCTGACCGGGCGTATCGTGAAGGCCGAGGAGGCGAAGCAGCTTGGTTTCGTGGCGAAGGTCGTTCCTGCCGACGAGCTTGCCGACGCTTCCATGAAAGAGGCTCGGAGATTCGCCTCCGGCCCCGCTATGGCGTATCGCAAGACCAAAGAGCTGCTCTATCAATGCCAGTTCGCGGATTTCGACGAGTATGTGCCCTGCGAAGTGAAAGCGCAGGGAGCCTGCGTCGAAACGCAGGATTTTCGCGATCGCGTGATCGCTTTCGTGGAGAAGAAGCGCTGATCGTCCCGGCGGCAGGGCCTCGAGCGGCCCTGCCGATTTTCTCGAAAAGAAAGGTCTCATCCATGAACATCGTTGTTTGCTGCAAGGTGGTCCCCGACGATCAGGACATCCAGGTGGCGGGCGACCGCACGCTGGACTACTCCAAGGCGAAGCCGGTCGTTTCCACCTACGATCTGAACGCCCTCGAGGACGCGGCCCAGCTGGCCGACGGGGGCCGCGTGGTCGCCGTCACGGCCGGCCCTACCTCCATCGACGACTCCAAGCTGAAGAAGAACGTGCTCGCGCGCGGCGTGGACGAGCTCTTCATGGCCGCCGACGACGCCTGCGCGAGCATGGACGCGCGCGCTACGGCCGAAGCCCTGGCCGGCGTGCTGGGCCGGGCGGGGGAGTACGATCTCGTGCTCTGCGGCGACGGCTCGGCCGACGACTACGCGCAGCAGGTTGACGTGCAGCTGGCCGCGCGCCTCGGCCTGCCCTCGGTGAACGGGGTCGTGAGGATCGTCCCCGAAGGCTCGTCCATCCTGGTCGAGCGCGCGCTCGAGGACGTGGTGGAGACCGTGCGCGTGCCCCTGCCCGCCGTCGTGTCCGTCTCTCCCGACATCGCGCTGCCGCGCATCCCCGGCATGAAAGACATCCTCGCCGCCGGCAAGAAGCCCATGGACGTAGCCGCCGCCGAGGCCGCGCCCGCGGCCTCGCTCGAAACGGTTTCGTGCCTCGCTCCGCAGCAGGTCGACCGCAAGCTGGAGATCATGGACGCCGCCGACGACGGCGCCGTCGAGAAGTTCGCCGCCGCCCTCAAAGCGGCCCTGTAGGGAAAGGTCAGGTGCATGCATATGAAAGCACTCGTTATCGCCGAACGTTCCGAAGCCGCCCGCGCCCTCGCCGCCGGCGCCCGCGCTCTCGCTGACGAGGTCGTGATCGCGGCGATCGCCGGGCTGGAGCCTGGCGAGGGGGCCGCCGACAAGGTGGTGAGGATCGCGCTGCCTGACGGCGCGGTGTACGACGACGCGGCCGACACGGTGATCTCCGTGTTCGACGCCGAGCGGCCGGGCATCGTGCTCGCCGAGCCCACGCGCCGCATGAAGGCGATCGTGGGCAGGCTGGCGGCCCATGCCGGGACCTCGGTGATCACCGACGTCATGGAGTTCGGGGCCGACGGCGCGAAGAGCCTCTACTTCGGCGGCGTGGCCGAGCGCGTGCAGAAGCCCGTAGGCGACGTGGCCGTGTACACGGTGTCGGCCGACGCCTTCGGGGACGCGCAGCCGAGCGGCGCGGGAGCCGTGGAGGAGGCCGCCTGGGTCGCCCCGGCGAAGCCCCTGGAGCTCGTGTCGTCCAAGCCCCGCGAGCTGAGCGGGGTCGACCTGGGCAAAGCCGACGTCGTCGTGGCCGTGGGCCGCGGCTTCGCCGAGGAGGGCGAGCTCGACCTGGCGCGGGCGCTGTGCGACAAGCTCGGCGCGGGCCTCGGGTGCTCCCGCCCCCTCACCGAGGGCGTGGACTGGCTGCCGCGCGAGACCTACATCGGCGTCTCCGGCCTCATGCTCTCGCCGAAGGCGTACGTGGCCTGCGGCATCTCCGGCCAGATGCAGCACATGGTGGGCTGCAACCGCGCGGGCGCGCTGTTCGCCGTCAACAAGGACAAGAACGCGCCGGTGTTCAAGCAGTGCGACTACGGCCTGGTGGGCGACGTGAAGTCCGTCCTGCCCGCGCTCGTCGCGGCGCTCTAGGGAGGCGGACATGGCTGATTTCGACGTCATCGTCGTGGGCTCGGGGTGCGCGGGGGCCGTGGCGGCCTACACCGCGGCCTCGGCCGGCAAGAGCGTGCTCGTGGTCGAGCGCGGGAACTTCGCCGGCGCGAAGAACATGACCGGCGGGCGCATCTACTCCCACTCGCTCAAGGAGGTCTTCCCGGACTTCGAGTCCGAGGCGCCCCTCGAGCGCAAGATCACCCACGAGCGCATGGCGTTCATGGACCCGAAGAGCCAGATGGCCATCGACTTCACGAGCCCCGAGCTCGCCGAGGAGGGGAGGGACTCCTACAGCGTGCTGCGGGCGCCCTTCGACCAGTGGCTTGCCTCCAAGGCCGAGGACGCGGGCGCGGAGTACATCTGCGGCATCGCCGTGGAGGAGCTCATCAAGGACGACGCGGGCCGCGTGGTCGGCGTGCGCGCCGGCGAGGACGAGATCACCGCGCAGGTGGTGATCCTCGCGGAGGGCTGCAACCCGATCCTGTCCGAGCGCTGCCTCGGCAACCCGCGCCCGAAGCCCTCCCAGATGGCCGTGGGCGTGAAGCAGGTCTTCGAGCTTCCCGCGGGCCAGATCGAGGACAGGTTCCTCGTGCCCGAGGGCGAGGGCGCGGCGATGCTGTTCGTCGGCGACTGCACGCACGGAAGCGTCGGCGGCGGGTTCCTGTACACCAACAGGGACTCCATCAGCCTCGGCCTCGTGGCCACCATCTCGCTCGCGGCCGACGGCGCGAACGAGACGCCCGTCTACCAGATGCTCGAGGACTTCAAGAACCATCCGGCCGTGGCCCCCATCATCCGCGGCGCCAAGCTCGTGGAGCACTCCGGCCACATGGTGCCCGAGGGCGGCTACGACATGGTCCCGAAGTACGTCTTCGACGGCTGCCTCGTGGCCGGCGAGACGGCGGGCCTGTGCATGAACATGGGCTACCAGGTGCGCGGCATGGACTTCGCCGTGGCGAGCGGGCGCATGGCCGCCGAGGCCGCCGTGGCCGCCATCGACGCGGGCGACGTCTCCGAGGCGGGCCTGGCCTCCTACAGGACGGCCATGGAGGGCTCCTTCGTCATCCAGGACCTGAAGACCTTCTCCAAGTGGCCCCACGTCATGGAGGGCTGGAGCTCGATGTTCACCGACTACCCCGTGATGGTGCGCGAGATCTTCAACGCCATGTTCAGCGTGGACGGCAAGCCGCAGCAGCCGCTCATGAAGCGCATGATGCCCATAGTCAAGAAGCGCGGCCTCTTCAAGCTGGCCGGCGAGGTTCGGAAGGCGGTGAAGGCGCTGTGAGCACGATCAAGGAGATCACGGTCAACGTCGACGAGTTCCTGGCCATCGACAAGTACGAGGTGGACGAGGAGAGCGCGCACATCGAGCTGGCGGAGGACCCCGACACCGAGGAGTTCATGAAGCTCGTCCGCGTGTGCCCCGCGGCCCTCTACAAGATCGACGCCGAGGGCAAGAAGTCCTTCGACTACGCGGGGTGCCTCGAGTGCGGCACCTGCCGCATCGCCTGCGGCGACACGATCGTGAAGAAGTGGGACAACCCCCAGCCCACCATGGGCGTGGAGTACCGCTTCGGCTAGGATCGTTTTGGCATAAAAGGGGACTGTCCCCTTTTATGCCATTTTTACGTGAGGGCCACAGTACGGAGGCGAACGGCAACGATACGGGTCGTTCGCCTCTTCGCGGCTTTAGAGTGGGAGCTCGAAGCGAACCTATGGAAAGGAGCTCCCCTCTATGAGTACCCTCGTCGTGCTCGGTTATCCGAGCGAGCAGGAAGCGAAGTCCGCGTACCAGAAGATCCTCGAGCTGGACAAGAATCTCATCGTCAGCCTGCAATCCATCGCCGTCGTGGCCAAGCGCGCCGACGGCAAGTTCGACGTCGTCACGCCCGGCTCGGCGGTGGGCACCTCCGCCGTCTGGGGCCTGTTCTGGGGCACGCTGTTCGGCCTGCTGTTCTTCGTTCCCATCTTCGGCGCGGCGCTCGGCGCGGGCATCGGCGCGCTCACGGGCCTCGTCGCCAAGCGCGGCGTCGACAAGGATTTCCAGGAGCGCGTGCGCAGCCTGCTGTCCGCCGACGATAGCGCCGCCGTGTTCATGGTGGTGGACGAGATGACCACCGACAAGTTCGTCGAGGCCGTCAAGCCCTTCGGCGGCGACGTCCTGCAGACCTCCCTCTCCTTCAAGGACGAGGAAGAGCTCAAGCACGCCCTGTTCAAGGAATAGCCCCGGCCGCACATCCGAAGCGCCTCCTGCGAAGCTGCCCACCCGGCAGCTTCGCCCGCGTTGGGGGCACGGAAGGGCGGTTCTGCGTGCGCTGCCTGTCGTCCAGCCTCCTTCTTGCATGGGATTTCCAGATTCTTGGCCAGAATTTCCGAAATATGTATTCGAGGCACGGAAAACAAAAGGTTTCGGGCTGGCTCCGTGCTTGCACGATTTCGCGACCTGCGCTTATACCGGCGGTCGGCTCGTATCGCGGTCTGCGGAGTACATATTTCGAAAATTCTGGCCGAGAATCGGGAAATCTGTTGCATAGAGCACTCCCGCGCGCCTGCCGGTTTCGCCTTCCTGCGCGGCCATTCGCTCCTTTTCCGGCGCAATCGGGCGCAAACAGGGGATAATGATGGGCTGACAACGTGAACGACGACCGCGAGGAGGGGACGGCACCATGTCCGACGAGAACAAGCTGGGGAAGAAGATAGCCACGCTGCGCGAGGCGCACCACCTTTCGGCGCAGGACCTGGCGGATCGCTGCCAGTGCGACGTCGGCGTGATCGAGGGCCTCGAGGCGGGGGAGGTGCCGGCCTCGCTCGCGCCGCTCATCAAGATCACGCGCGCGCTGGGGGTGCGCCTGGGCACGCTCATGGACGACGACGAGAGCCTGGGCCCCGCCTACATCGACGCCGACCAGATGCACGAGGTCGAGCGCGTGAAGAGCCTCGAGACCACCTCGGGCGGCGACCTTTCCTACTTCAGCCTGGCCGCCGGCCGCCCGTCGCGGCACATGGACCCGTTCGTCATCACGGTGGATCCCACCGGCGAGACCGACCACGAGCTGGTGGGCCACGAGGGTGAGGAATGGCTCTACGGCATGGAGGGCGCGATCGAGATCGAGTACGGCAAGGAGATCTACGTGCTGCACCCCGGTGAGAGCATCTACTACGACTCCATCGTGCCCCACCAGGTGCGCGCTCACGACGGCCAGAAGGCGAAGTTCCTCGCCGTGGTCTATACGCCTATTTAGGAGGGATTCCATGACCTCTTGTCATCCTGAGCGAGCGCAGCGAGTCGAAGAATCCCGCGCGGCGTCAGCCGAAACCTCCGCTTCCGCTCCCATCCCCGGCGACCCCGACTACCCGCTGCACTCCGAGAAGACTATCGGGCGCTACTTCCGCGACCAGGTGGCGATCGATCCCGACCACGAGTTTGTCGTGTACCCCGACCGCATGCTGCGCTGGACCTACCGCGACTTCGACGAGCGCACCGACAACCTGGCCCGCGGCCTCCTGGCCATCGGCATGCGCCCGGGCGACCACTTGGGCGTGTGGGCGCGCAACATCCCCGACTGGCTCACGTTCATGTACGCCACCGCCAAGATCGGCGTGGTCATGGTCACGGTGAACCCCATCTACAAGTCCCACGAGCTGGACTACGTGCTCAAGCAGTCCGACATGAAGGCGCTCTGCGTGATCGACGCCTACCGCGACGTCGACTACCTCCAGATCATCCGCGAGCTCGTGCCCGAGACGCTCACCCAGCAGCGCGGCTACCTGGAGTCGGAGACGTACCCCTGCCTGAAGAGCATCATCTACATGGGCCCCGAGAAGCACCGCGGCTGCTACAGCGTGCCCGAGCTCATCCTGCTGGGGCAGCACGTGCCGGCCGACGCGCTCACGGAGGCCGAGTCCCACTTCGACAACAACAGCGTGGTCATGATGCAGTACACCTCGGGCACCACGGGCTTCCCGAAGGGCGTCATGCTCACGCACCGCAACATCCTGAACAACGGCTTCTACATCGGCGAGGGGCAGAAGCTGGGCGCGGATGACCGCGTGACGCTGCCGGTGCCGTTCTTCCACTGCTTCGGCTGCGTGCTCGGCGTCATGGCCAGCCTCACGCACCGCTCCACCATGATCATCGTTGAGGACTTCGACGCGGGGCTCGTGCTGCAGGCCATCCACAAGGAGCGCGCCACGGCCGTCTACGGCGTGCCTACCATGTTCATCGCCGAGCTCAACCACCCCGACTTCGACACGTTCGACCTGTCCAGCCTGCGCACGGGCATCATGGCCGGAAGCCCCTGCCCGCCCGAGACCATGCGCGAGGCCATGGACAAGATGAACCTGCGCGAGATAACCATCTGCTACGGCCTCACCGAGACGAGCCCCGTGTTCACGCAGACGAGCGCCGACGACGACCTCGAGCACAAGTGCGAGACGGTGGGGCGCAAGCACCCGCCGGTGGACGTGCGCGTGATCGACCCCGACGACGGCCATATCTGCGGGCCCGGCGAGCCGGGGGAGCTCTGCTGTAAGGGCTACAACGTGATGAAGGGCTACTACAAGATGCCCGAGGAGACGGCGCGCGCCATCGACGAGGACGGCTACCTGCACTCCGGCGACCTCGGCACCGTGGACGAGGACGGCTACTACCGCGTGACCGGGCGCATCAAGGACATGATCATCCGCGGCGGCGAGAACATCTACCCGCTCGAGGTGGAGAACTTCCTGCTCACCATGCCCGGCGTGCTCGACGCGCAGGTGGTGGGCATCCCCGATGAGCGCCTCGGCGAGATCGTGGGCGCGTTCATCCGCGTGCGCCCGGGATACGAGGGCATGACCGAGGAGGACGTGCGCGCCTTCTCCATCCCGCGCATCGCGCGCTACAAGGTGCCCAAGCGCGTGTTCTTCGTGGACGACTTCCCCATGACGCCGTCCATGAAGGTGCAGAAGTTCAAGCTCCGCGAGATGGCCGAGGAGCTCGTGCGCGCCGGGAAGTGATAGCGGGCGCGGCGGCGTGACAATATCCCCGTCCCTTTGCCACGCCGCCTGCCGCCGCCATTTGTGGGGAAGTTGCGGGCGGGAAGGGGGGCGAGCTAGGCAAACCGTTGCCGATATGGTATAAATGCAGGGCAATGCAGCAGCACGCGCGCATCGCGCGCACCATACTTTCGACACACCGAGAAAGTGGGCTTGTTCCCGCTTTCTTTGTTTGTAAGGGCCCGCGAGGGCCGCAGGTCGGAACCGGACGGAGAAGGAGGACAGACGTGCTCGGCAAGAAGGAACAGCAGCTGCTCGACGCGCTGGCCCCCCGTGCGGAGCGGGAGGGCGTCGAGATCGTGACGGTGGAGGTCGTGGGCGCGAAGAAGGCGCCGACCATCCGCGTGTACATAGACACGCCCGACGGCGTGAGCTTCGACCAGCTGGCGTCGTCCCAGGCGTGGATCAACGACATCATGGACGAGCTCGACCCGTTCCCCGGCGCGTACACCCTCGAGGTGTCCTCTCCCGGCATCGACCGGCCGCTGCGCACGATGGAGCACTTCGCGCGCTTCGTCGGCGAGACGGCCGTGCTCAAGACCCAGCCCTTCGACGGCCGCAGCTCGTGGACGGGCGCCATCGCGTCTGCCGAGGGCGACGCGGTCCGCCTCGACGTGGACGGCGAGGCCGTGGATATCCCGTTCGATACCATCAAGCGCGCCCACCTCAAGGGCACGATCGATTTCAGCTCGTAGCAGAGCATCCGGAGGAAAGGAAGCGAAGACGTGGCAACTTCAGAACTGATCGAGGCCCTGCAGGCGCTGGCCCACGAGCGCAAGATCGACGAGTTCTACCTCATCGAGCGCTTGGAGCAGTCGCTCGCCAAGAGCTACGAGCGCATCTTGGACCTCGAGTGGGACGCGCGCGTGACCATCGACCGCCAGACCGGCCGCATCTACGTGTACGAGCTCGTGCCCGTAGGCGAGCCCGACGAGGAGACCGGCGAGTACGCCGAGTTCGAGGAGCGCGACGTGACGCCGGCCGACGTGAGCCGCATCGCCGCCCAGAACGCCAAGGGCGTCATCGCCTCCATCGTGCGCGAGGCCGGCCGCCAGTCCATCTACCAGGAGTTCTCCGACCGCGTGGGCGACCTGGTCACCGGCACGGTGCTGCAGGGCACGCCCGACTTCACCATCATCAAGATCCGCGACGGCGTGGAGGCGGAGCTGCCGCACTACGACGTGAAGCGCAACCCCGGCGAGCGCAACGAGCGCCCGGCCGGCGAGCACTACCGCCACAACCAGCGCCTCAAGGTGCTCATCATCGAGGTGCGCGACCCGAACTCCGACGCGCCGAAGATGCGCGGCGAGCAGGCCCGTCCGGCCATCGTCGTGTCGCGCACGCACCCGGACCTCATCCGCCGCCTCTTCGAGATCGAGGTGCCGGAGATCTACGACGGCATGGTGGAGATCAAGTCCATCGCCCGCGAGCCGGGCGCGCGCTCCAAGATCGCGGTGGCCTCGCGCGAGGCGAACCTCGATCCGGTGGGCGCCTGCGTCGGCCCCAAGGGCAGCCGCGTGCGCATGGTGGTGGAGGAGCTGCGCAACGAGCGCGTCGACGTCATCCAGTGGCACGAGGACCCCGCGTCCTACGTGGCCAACGCGCTCTCGCCGGCCAAGGTGACGCGCGTGCTCATCGACGAGGACAACCACTACGCCACCGTGGTGGTGCCCGACGACCAGCTGTCGCTCGCCATCGGCAAGGAGGGCCAGAACGCCCGCCTCGCTGCGCGCCTCACGGGCTGGCACATCGACATCAAGAGCGCCAGCTTCACGAGCGAGTCGCTCTCCCGCGAGGACAACATGCTCATCGACGAGGACGAGATGGAAGACGACGAGGCGGGCCTGTGCTCCTACGTGAGCGAGGACGGCGTCCGCTGCCGCAACCATGCCCGCCCGGGCAGCCGGTTCTGCGGCGTCCACGCCGACCTCGACGAGGCGTAAGGGCTCGAGAGGCGGCTTTGACGATGGCGACGACGAAACGGCAGCGCAGCTGCATCGTGTGCGGGAGGCAGGCCGACAAGGTCGAGCTCCTGCGCATCGTGCGCGACCCGTCGGGCGCCGTCGCCTTCGACGCGACCGGCCGCGCGCCGGGCAGGGGGGCGTACGTCTGCTCCGAGGAGTGCTTCGCCGCCGCATGCAAGAGGAAGAAGCTCGACCGGGCGCTCAAGACGACGCTCGACAGCGATGGGTACGAACGGATCGCCGCCGAGGTTGCCACGGCTGCGCGCGAAGCGAGATAAGAAGTAGAGGAGTGGTGTATGGCCAGCATGCGAGTACATGAGTTGGCGAAGGAATTCGATATGTCGAGCAAAGAGCTGCTCGATAAGCTGCACGAGATGAAGATCCCTGCGAAGAGCCATGCGAGCATGCTTGCCGACGCCTACGTGGACAAGATCCGCAAGAACCTCGAACCCGAGATCAAGCAGCGCGCCGGAGTGCTCGAGGACGAGGAGGCCAAGAAGCTCGCCGAGGAGCGCGCCGAGGCCGAGCGCAAGAAGGCCGAGGAGGAGCGCGCCCGCCGCGAGGCCGTGGAGCAGGAGCGCGCCGCCCGCGAGGCCGAGCGCGCCCGCCGCGAGGCCGCCGAGGCCCAGGAGGGCTCCGAGGGCGGATCCAAGCCCAGGAAGGCCGCCGCGCCCTCGCCGTTCGAGAGCCTGGCGAGCCAGATCGAGAGCGAGAAGGAGCGCGTTGCCCGCGAGGCCGCCGAGGCCCGCGCCCGCGCCCGCGCCGCCAAGATGGCCGCCGAGGTGGCCAAGAAGCAGGCGGTGGAGGAGGCGCTGCGCCAGCGCAACGCCAAGGGCAAGTCGGCTTCGGCCCCGGCCCCGGCCCCCAAGAAGCCCGCGCCGGTGATGGGCGCGAAGAAGTCGAGCTTCGACTCGCTGCTCTCGCAGATCGAGTCCGAGAAGCAGCGCATCGAATCGCAGCAGAAGCAGGGCGGCGCTTCCGGCCAGCCGGGCGGCGCGCGCCGCGGCGGCAAGCAGGAGCGCCCCGCCTCCGCCAAGAAGGGCCATCCCAAGAAGGGCGGCTCGTTCGAGCAGTTCGTGCCCGAGCTCGAGGCGCAGCAGGCCCAGCCCGAGGACCGCTACGCCCAGATGGCCGTGCAGGCCGAGAAGCTGCAGCGCGACAAGGTGCTCGCCGAGGCCCGCGCCGCCGTGGCCGCCGCCACCTCCTCCTCCGAGGGCGAGGGCCGGCGCAAGAAGCGCAAGCAGAAGCGCGAGGCCGAGCAGCGCGAGCGCCTGGAGCTCGAGGCCATCGAGAAGGGGCTCGACCCCACGCTCGTGCTCGACGACTCCGTGGTGGAGATCCCGCAGGGCGCCACCGTGGCCAAGTTCGCCGAGCTTCTGGGCGTGCAGCCCAACGACATCATCAAGCGCCTGTTCATGCTCGGGCAGGTGCTCACGCTCACGCAGTCGATGGCCGACGACATGATCGAGCTCATCGCCGACGACATGGGCCGCAAGGTGCGCGTCGTGTCGCCGGAGGAGGAGTACGCGGTCGTCTACCACGACAGCGACGACGACCTCAAGCCCCGCCCGCCCGTGGTCACCGTCATGGGCCACGTCGACCACGGCAAGACGTCGCTTCTCGACGCCATCCGCGACACCGGCGTGGTGGCCAGCGAGGCCGGCGGCATCACCCAGCACATCGGCGCGTCGGTGGTGGAGATCGACGGCAAGCAGATCACGTTCATCGACACGCCCGGCCACGAGGCCTTCACGGCCATGCGCGCCCGCGGCGCCCTCATCACCGACGTCATCGTGCTGGTGGTGGCCGCCGACGACGGCGTGATGCCGCAGACCATCGAGGCGATCAACCACGCGAAGGCCGCCAACGTGCCCATCGTGGTGGCGGTGAACAAAATCGACAAGCCCGGCGCGAACCCCGATCGCGTGCGCCAGGAGCTCGTGGAGTACGGCGTCATCCCCGAGGAGTGGGGCGGCACCAACATGTTCGTGGAGGTGTCGGCCAAGAAGCGCCTGCACATCGACGACGTGCTGGAGACCATCATCCTGCAGGCCGACGTGCTCGAGCTCAAGGCCAACCCCGACGCCGAGGCCTCAGGCTTCGTCATCGAGGCGAACCTCGACAAGGGTCGCGGCCCCGTGGCCACCGTGCTCGTGCAGCGCGGCACGCTGCATCCCGGCGACATCGTGGTGGCCGGCACGTCCTACGGCCGCGTGCGCGCGCTCGTGGACCCGCGCGGCAAGCACGTGGACGCGGCGCTGCCCGCCGACCCGGTGGAGATCCTGGGCCTGAACAGCGTGCCCACCGCCGGCGACGAGTTCCGCGTGTTCGAGGACGAGCGCGACGCCCGCAAGCTGGCCGAGGAGCGCGCGCTGCGGGCCCGCCTGGCCGAGCAGGACGCCAAGAGCCATATCAGCCTGGACGACCTGTTCAACCGCATCGAGGAGGGCAAGCAGACCGACCTCAACCTCATCGTGAAGGCCGACGTGCAGGGCTCCATCGAGGCGCTGCGCGACGCGTTCGAGAAGATGGACCAGTCCGAGGTGCGCATCAACATCGTGCACTCGGCCGTGGGCGGCATCACCGAGACCGACGTCACGCTGGCCTCGGCCTCCGACGCCATCATCATCGGCTTCAACGTGCGCCCCACGGGCAAGTCGAAGGCGCAGGCCGAGAAGGAGAAGGTGGACATCCGCCTGTACCGCGTCATCTACCAGGCCATCGAGGAGATCAACGCCGCGCGCGTGGGCCTGCTCTCGCCCGACATCGTGGAGGAGGACACCGGCATCGCCGAGGTCCGCGAGACCTTCAAGGTGCCGAAGGTGGGCACCATCGCCGGCTGCTACATCACCGAAGGCGAGATCCACCGCGACGACAAGGTGCGCATCGTGCGCGACGGCACCGTGATCTTCGAGGGCGTCATGGCCAGCTTGCGCCGCTTCAAGGACGACGTGAAGACGGTGAAGCAGGGCTACGAGTGCGGCATCGGCATCGAGAAGTTCCAGGACCTCAAGGTGGGCGACACCATCGAGGGCTATCAGGTGAAGGAAGTCGAGCGCACGGAATAGCGGGTAACTACCTGGCCGCGGGGCCGCTCGGGGACATGCCGTGCTCAGACAGTCCTCGCTTCGCTGCGGAACTGCGCGCGGCACGCCCCCGAGCAGCCCCGCTACGGCAACTTTGCGGTTACCGTGCGGGGCTGCGATCGCATCGGCGTACGCCTCGCGGGTATGCTTGCTGGGAGGGCCGTCGGCTGCATGCCGATGGCGCTCGATAGCTAAAAGACGGGCGCCGTCGCGGCTTTTGTCATCCTGAGCGGAGCGCCGCAGGCGCGGAGTCGAAGGATCCCGTGCGGCGCCAGCGAGAAGAGAAAGTGGAGGCGGGCATCATGAAGCAGAGTTCTTCCAACCGCAAGGTGAACGAGCAGGCGCGCGAGGTGATCGCGAGCATCCTGTTGTTCGAGATATCCGATCCGCGCCTGGAGCTCGTGACCATCACGGGCTGCGAGGTGAGCTACGACCGTAGCGTGTGCAACGTGTTCTACACCACCGAGCCCGAGCGCTACGAGGACGTGGCCGCGGCGTTCCAGAAGGCCTCGGGGCGCA
The DNA here is from genome assembly GCF_902386925.1 of Arabiibacter massiliensis. Lineage (NCBI taxonomy): Bacteria > Bacillati > Actinomycetota > Coriobacteriia > Eggerthellales > Eggerthellaceae > Arabiibacter > Arabiibacter massiliensis. Next base: position 307,975 of record NZ_LR698996.1, read on the forward strand.
TCCGCTCGCTCATGGCGCGCAAGCTCTCGTGGCGCGTGGCGCCCGAGCTGCGCTTCCTTCTGGACACGAGCGTCGACCAGGCCGAACGCATCGCCTCGGCGCTGCAGCGCGACGCGCATCGCAGCAAGATCGAGGCACCGACGGACAGCGACGTGCCGGCCGACGCAGACGGGTTCGCCGACCGCGAGGCGCTCGCGGCGGCGCAGGACAGCGACGAGTAGGGAGGGCCCATGGCGGTCACGCCCCAGACGAACACCAGCCTCGCCTCAATCGCCGAGGCGCTGAGGGAACATGACGACTTCGTCGTGTGCGGGCACGTGAGCCCCGACGGCGACTGCATCGGCTCGCAGCTCGCGCTGGCCGTCGCGCTCAGGAGCATCGGCAAGCGCGCCGCGTGCCTGCTCGCCAAGGACGAGGCGCCCGATGCGCGGCTCGCGTTTTTGCCGGGCTTCGACGAGCTCGTGTTCGCGGGCTCGTTCGACGGCGCGGCGCGCACGTTCGTGGCCGTCGACGTGCCCACGCGCGAGCGCATCGGCGAGCACGCGGCCGCGCTGCGCGACGCGTGCGGCCTGTCGGTCGTCGTGGACCACCACGCGGTGGACTCCACGATGGCCGACCTCACCTACGTCGATCCCGCCGCCGCCTCCACCACGATGCTCGTGTGGGAGCTCGCCGGGCTCCTCGGCGCCGACCGGTCGGGCGACGTGGCGCTGTGCTGCTACACCGGCCTCGTCACCGACACGGGGCGCTTCCAGTACCAGAACACCGACGCCGCCGCCATGCGGGCCGCGTCGGAGATGGTGGAGGCGGGGGCCGATCCGGCCGCGGTGTCGCGCGCCATCTTCCAGAACCGCTCGCTGCCCTCGGTGCGGCTCGAGAGCATCGCCGTGGAGCGCATGCGCTTCGGCGCGGGCGGGGCGTGCGCGCTCAGCTGGATCTCGCACGACGACTTCGAGGCCGTCGGCGCATCGAAGGCCGACGCGGAGCCCATCATCGACGCGCTGCGCTCGGTGGCCGGCGTGCGCGTGGCGTGCATGCTGCGCGAGCAGGGCGACGCCGTGCGCGGCAGCCTGCGCGCCAAGGACGGCACCGACGTGGCGGCCGTCGCGCGCTCGTTCGGCGGCGGGGGGCACGTGGCGGCCGCGGGCTTCACGCTGGAGTGCCCGCTTCCCGAGGCGGTCGCCGTCGTGGAGCGCGCGCTCGAGGAGGCGCTCGAGTCGTGAAGCGGGGCGAATCGGGCCTGTCGCTCGTCGTGGGCGTGGACAAGCCGGCGGGCATGAGCTCGCACGACGTGGTGAACCGCTGCCGCCGCATCTTCGGAGAGCGGCGCGTGGGGCACACCGGCACGCTCGACCCCCTGGCCACCGGCGTGCTGCCGGTGTGCGTGGGGCCCGCTACGCGCCTGGGCGCGTATCTGACCGGGCATGACAAGCGCTACCGGGTGCGCATCGCCTTCGGCGCGGGCACCGACACCGACGACGCCATGGGGCGCGTCGTGCGCACGGGCGCGGTGCCGGACCGCGTGCTCGACCCGGACTTCGCCCGCGGGTTCGTCGCGGGCCTCGTCGGCGCGCGCAAGCAGCTGCCGCCGGCGTACTCGGCCATCAAGGTGGACGGGAGGAAGTCCTACGAGGCGGCGCGGCAGGGCGCCATCATCGACCTCAAACCGCGCGATATCGTGGTGCACGAGGCGCGCCTGCTGGGCGTGGACGAGGGGCCGGCGGGCGAGGCGCCCTCCTGGGACGTGGAGTTCCACGTGTCGAAAGGCACCTACATCCGCGCGCTTGCGCGGGACGCGGGCGTGGCGCTCGGGTGTCCTGCCCACGTGGCCGCGCTCGAGCGGACGGCGCTGGGGCTGCTCGTGCTCGAGGAGTGCGTGAGCCTCGAGGCGCTTGAGGAGCTCAAGGACCGCGCGGCGCTCGACCCGGTGCGCCTGCTCGGCGTCCGGTTCGCCTACGTCCGCGACGAGCTGGCGGCGAAGGCGGCCAACGGCGCCCCGTTCGCGCCGGCCGACCTGCCGCTGTTCGAGCGCAGGCGCGCCTCGGCCGCCGCGGAGATGTGCGCCTGCACGGCGGGCGTGCGCGAGAGCTGCGAGCCTGCGCGGGCCGGCGAGCTCGTCGCTGTCATCGCTGACAACCGGCTCGTCGCGCTGTACGACTACGATGAGGCGCGCGCCCGCTTCCAGGCGCGCTGCGTGTTCCAAACGGGGGTGTCTCGTGGCAGAGATCTATAGGATCGACGGATCGTTCGACCATGGGTTCTTCGAAGGCACGTCGTGTGCGTTCGGCGTGTTCGACGGCGTGCATCAGGGGCATCGGTTCCTCCTCGGCTGCGCGCGGGAGACGGCCGAGCGCTCGGGAGGGGCGAGCGTGGCGCTCACGTTCGATATCGATCCCGACGAGGTGTTCCATCCCGAGCGCCTGAAGAAGCTCATGACCAACGAGGAGCGCCTCGCCATGCTGGCGTCCACCGGTGTGGACGCGGTGTGCGTGCTGCCGTTCACCCGCGAGTTCGCGGCCTCGACGCCGGCGGAGTTCCTCGTGCAGACCTTCGACGGCACGGTGCCGGCGTATCTGCACGTGGGCTTCGACTTCAAGTTCGGCGCGCGGGCGCGCGGCACGGTGGAGGACCTCGACGTGTGGGGCGCGGCGGGCGGCACGAAGGTGCAGGCCCACGGCTTGAAGAGCGAGGACGGCGCGCCCATCACCGCCACGCGCATCCGGCTGCTTCTGGCCGACGGCGACGTCGAGGAGGCGGCCCGCCTGCTCGGACGGCCGTACTTCATGACCGGCACCGTGCGGCCCGGACGGGGGGAGGGGGCCGACTTCGGGTTCCGCACGGCCAACCTCGTCGTGCCCGACCAGCTGCGCCCGCTCGGCGACGGCGTGTACGCGGCATGGGCCGAGGTGGACGGCGCGCGCTACAAGGCTGCTGTCAACGTAGGCGTGCCCGCCACGTTCGCCGACCGCTCCACCGCCACCTGCGAGGTGCACCTGCTCGACTTCGAAGGCGACCTCTACGGCAAGCCGGTGAAGGTGGAGTTCTTCCACTGGCTCCGGGAGATGCGCAAGTTCGACGACGTGGACGAGCTCATCGCCACCGTGCAGGGCAACATCCAATGGGTGCGCGACAACCTGTAGGAGAGGGCGTGACGAAGGGACCCTTTGCCTCGCTCCTGTGGCGTTGGCCGGGCGGTTCGGCTCGCACAGGCAATAAATGTGCGAATTCGGCTTCACATTATCTGCAAATACCATAGAATAAGGCAGTTGCGACTTTCCCGCCCAGAATGCCCGGCGCAAAGGTCGCACGTTTCGTATTCGGTCGGAACAAGGAGGAATCAGTGACTACCGCAGTCGCATGGATGGCTCCCGTGTGCGCCTTGATAGGCATCTGCATGGCGGGCTACCTCGGTTCCTGGGTGCTCAAGCAGGACCCGGGCCCGGACAAGATGAACAACATCTCGCTCAAGATCCAGCAGGGCGCCAAGGCGTTCCTCATGAGCGAGTACAAGCTGCTCGTCATCTTCATGGTGATCGTGGGCGTGATCATGGCGGTGTTCCTGTCGCCCATCACGGCGCTCGCGTTCGTCACCGGCGGCGTCATGTCGGCCGCGGCGGGCTACGTGGGCATGCATGTGGCCACGCGCGCGAACACCCGCACGGCGCATGCCGCCGAGGAGTCGGTGGCCAAGGCGCTCAATATCAGCTTCAAGTCGGGCCTCACCATGGGGCTCTGCGTGGCGTCGTTCGCGCTGCTGGGCCTGTCGCTGTGGCTGTGCCTGCTCGTGTTCGGCATCGACATCGTCGAAGTGGCCCAGATGCACGAGAACATCGGCATGGTGGAGGGCTTCGCCACCGGCGCTTCCGCTGTTGCGCTGTTCGCCCGTGTGGGCGGCGGCATCTACACGAAGGCGGCCGACGTGGGCGCCGATCTCGTGGGCAAGGTCGAAGCGGGCATTCCGGAGGACGACCCTCGCAACCCGGCCACCATCGCCGACAACGTGGGCGACAACGTGGGCGACGTCGCGGGCATGGGCGCCGACCTGTTCGAGAGCTACACGGGCGCCATCCTGGCCCCCACCATCCTGGCGGCCACGTTCGGGGCGCTCGGCGGCTACTTCGCCACGGGCGATCTGGTGTGGGCGCTCGTCACGCCGGTGATCATCGCCGGATGCGGCATCATCACGTCCATCATCGGCCTGTTCGCCGTGCGCGCCAAGGAGGGCGCGGCGCTGCACAAGGCCCTGAACCGCGGCACGTATGTGGCGGCCGGCATCGAGGTCGTCGTGATCTTCTGCCTGTTCCTCGTGTGGAGCTCCCAGTCCGTCGACGCGCAGCCGCTGTGGCTGTTCGGCTCGGTGCTGTGCGGCCTGCTGGCGGGCCTCGCCATCGGCAAGATCACCGAGTACTTCTGCTCCGACAAGTACAAGCCGGTGCATAAGATCGCGGACGCCGCCGACACCGGCGCGGCCACGGTCATCATCGAGGGCATCGGCACGGGGATGCTCTCCACCATCGCCCCCATCATCCTGGTGGCGCTCGCCATCATCGGCGCGTTCACGTTCGGCAACCTGGCCTTCCCGATGGCCTCCGCCGAGGGCGGCATCGCGGTGGGCCTGTTCGGCGTGGGTCTGGCCGCCACGGGCATGCTGTCCAACACGGCCATCACCATCGGCGTGGACGCCTACGGCCCCGTGGCCGACAACGCGGGCGGCATCGCCGAGATGGCGGGCCTGCCCGAGGAGGTGCGCGACCGCACCGACGCCCTCGACGCCGTGGGCAACACGACGGCCGCCATCGCGAAGGGCTTCGCCATCGCCTCCGCCGGCCTGTCGGCTATCTCGCTGTTCGTGTCGTACCAGGCCACGATGCACCATGCCATCCCTGAGTTCGAGCTGACGCTCACCGACCCGCTCATCGTGGCCGGCATCTTCATCGGCGCCATGATGCCGTTCATGTTCGCGGCTTTGACGATGGGCGCGGTGTCGCGCGCGGCCCACGCCATGGTGGAGGAGGTGCGCCGCCAGTTCCGCGAGATCAAGGGCATCATGACCTACGAGGCCGAGCCCGAGTACGACAAGTGCGTGGGCATCTCCACGTCCTCGGCGCTGCGCGAGATGATGCTGCCCGGCATCCTGGCCATCATCGTGCCGGTTGCCATCGGCTGCTTCAACCCGGCCATGCTCGGCGGCTTTCTGGCCGGCGCCGTGGCCACGGGCATGCTCATGGCCATCTTCATGTCCAACGCCGGCGGCGCGTGGGACAACGCGAAGAAGTACATCGAGCAGGGCAACCACGGCGGCAAGGGCTCCGAGGCCCACAAGGCGGCCGTGGTGGGCGACACCGTGGGCGATCCGTTCAAGGACACCTCGGGCCCGTCCATGAACATCCTCATCAACCTGATGACCATCGTGTCGCTGACCTTCGCCCCGCTGTTCATCATGATCCAGGGCATGTTCTAAGCGCTGGGCGCAGAACTTAGCATTGAAGCGCGGGCTCCGGGAAGCCGGGGTCCGCGCTTTTCTGCGTGCCGAGCATGCGCACATCTCAAACGAGTTAAAGCCCCGAGTGCGCCCTCATGGCGAGAGGATTATCGTGGCGCGATTTTGCAATGTCGTCGAGTTATGCGCCCTCGCGTCGCGGAAAGGGCCCTAAACCTGCAATGTCGTCGAGTTATGCTCCTTCTCAGAGAGCGTTTGCGGACTTGCGAAGTTCTGTAGAAAACGCCCACCTGGGAAAACGAAAGGCTTCTTGCTCGCGCTTGTTCCTGTCGAGCTTGAAACCCGTTGCGCGAGGGTGCATAACTCAACGACATTGCATGGAGAGCTGTTTTGGAACGTAAAAAGGAAAGCCCGCGGCATGCGCGGGCTTTCTCTTGGAAGCCGGAGGGCTTTCCAGTGCGCCCTACACCACGCCCTGGGCCATCATGGCGTCGGCGAGCTTCTTGAAGCCGGCGATGTTCGCGCCTATGACGTAGTTGCCCTCGTGGCCGAACTCGCGGGCCGCGTCGTCGGCCGCGTGGTAGATGTTCTTCATGATGCCCTGGAGCTTCGCGTCCACTTCCTCGAACGTCCAGGAGAGACGCTCGGAGTTCTGCGACATCTCCAGGCCGGACGTCGCCACGCCGCCGGCGTTGGCGGCCTTGCCGGGGCAGAACACCACGCCGTTCTCCATGAGGTAGTCAGTGGCGTCCATCGTGGTGGGCATGTTGGCGCCCTCGGCCACGATCTTCACGCCGCCCTCCACGAGCTGCTTCGCGTCCTCGATGAGGAGCTCGTTCTGCGTGGCGCAGGGCAGCGCGATGTCCACGGGCACGCTCCACACGCCGCGGCCGTCGTGGTACTCCACGCCGTCCTTGCGCTTGGCGTACTCGGAGATGCGGCCGCGCTCGACTTCCTTGATCTGCTTGACCAGGGCCACGTCGATGCCCGCCGGATCGTGGATCCAGCCGGTGGAGTCGGAGAGCGTGACCACCTTGGCGCCGAGCTGCTGGGCCTTCTGCGTGGCGTAGATGGCCACGTTGCCGGAGCCGGACACGGCCACGGTCTTGCCCTCGAAGGAGTCGTCGTGGCAGTTCAGGTACTCCTGCACGAAGTACACCAGGCCGTAGCCGGTGGCCTCGGTGCGCGCGAGCGAGCCGCCGTAGGAGAGGCCCTTGCCCGTGAGCACGCCCTCCCACACGTTCTTGATGCGCTTGTACTGGCCGAACATGAAGCCGATCTCGCGCGCGCCCGTGCCGATGTCGCCGGCCGGCACGTCGGTGTCGGCGCCAATGTGGCGCTGCAGCTCGGTCATGAAGCTCTGGCAGAAGCGCATGACCTCCAGGTCGGACTTGCCCTTCGGGTCGAAGTCGCTGCCGCCCTTGCCGCCGCCCATGGGCAGCGTGGTCAGGCTGTTCTTGAAGATCTGCTCGAAGCCGAGGAACTTGATGATGCCGAGGTTCACCGACGGGTGCAGGCGCAGGCCGCCCTTGTAGGGCCCGAGGCAGCTGTTGTACTCCACGCGGTACCCGCGGTTCACGTGCACTTGGCCCTCGTCGTCGGTCCACGGCACGCGGAACATGATGACGCGTTCCGGTTCGACGATGCGCTCGAGCAGCGCCGCCTTCTCGTAGGCCGGATTGGACTCGATCACCGGCTCAAGGGACGTGAGCACCTCGGTGACGGCCTGGATGAACTCCGGTTCGTTCGGGTTCTTGGCCTTCACCTGCTCGATGACGCGTTCGACGTAGCTCATCTTCGTGGGACCTCCTTCGGGGAATATGTCAGTGCCCCCATTATACGAGGCGGAACTTGACGCCCGCGATGATTTAAACGTTTTGAAACAAAACGCGCGCCCAGGCGGCGCGAGCGGCGGCGGGGCCGAGACGAAGGGACGGGGTATTCGTCTCGATCTCACGAAAAACATCGCTGTGTGTTCCGAACGCGGGACTGTCGAGGCTGCTCCGATAGGGTAGAATCTTCGGAACACGAGAAGGAGCGAGCATGAACGAGATCAAGTGCCCCCGATGCGGGGAGGCGTTCCAGGTTGACGAGGCCGGCTTCGCGGCAATCTTGAAGCAGGTGCGCGACGCGGAGTTCGACAAGGAGGTGCGCCGCCACGAGGAGCTGCTGGCCTCCGAGAAGGAGCAGGCCGTGCAGCTGGCCGTGGCGAAGGCGCTCGCCACGGCGCAGGGCGAAGCGTCGGGCAAGGAGGCCCGCATCGCCGAGCTCGAGGCGCGCCTCGCGGCCGAGAAGCGCGAGCGCGAGGCGCAGGAGCGCCTGGCCCAGGCCGAGCGCGAGCGGGCCCTCGCCGACGCGGCGGCAGCCAAGGACGCGCGCATCGCAGAGCTCCAGCAGCAGGTGAAGGCGCAGAAGGACACCTTCGAGGCCCAGAAGCTCCTGGCCGTGGAGCAGGCGCGCGCGGCGCTCGAGCGCGAGCGCGACGAGCTGGCGGCCCAGGTGAAACTCAAGGAGGCCGAGCGGTTCCAGTGCGAGACCGCCCTCAAGGAGCAGATGGCCGTCGAGCTCAAGGCCAAAGACGAAATCATCGCCTACCGGGAGAGCGAGATCGAACGCTACAAGGACATGAAGGCGCGCCTGTCCACGAAGCTCGTGGGCGAGTCGCTCGAGCAGCACTGCGAGGTGGAGTTCAACAAGCTGCGCGCCGCGGCGTTCCCGCGCGCGTACTTCGAGAAGGACAACGACCAGTCCGGCGGCAGCAAGGGCGACTTCATCTTCCGCGAATGCGACGAGGACGGCAACGAGATCGTCTCCATCATGTTCGAGATGAAGAACGAGTCCGACGACCCGCTGTACCACCACAAGAACGAGGAGTTCTTCAAGAAGCTGGACGCCGACCGCGCGAAGAAGGGCTGCGAGTACGCGGTGCTGGTGACGCTTTTGGAGCCGGAGAGCGAGCTGTACAACCAGGGCATCGTGGACATGTCGTACCGCTTCGAGAAGATGTACGTCATCCGCCCGCAGTTCTTCATCCCGATGATCTCCATCCTGCGCAACGCCGCGCTGAACTCGATGGCGTACAAGGCGGAGCTCGCCGTCGTGCGCGACCAGAACATCGATATCACGAACTTCGAGGAGCAGATGGAGACGTTCAAGGCGGGCTTCGCGCGCAACTTCGACCTGGCCAGCCGCAAGTTCCAGACGGCCATCGATGAGATCGACAAGACCATCACGCACCTGCAGAAGACCAAGGAGGCGCTGCTGTCCTCCGAGAACAACCTGCGCCTGGCCAACAACAAAGCCCAGGACCTCACCATCAAGCGCCTGACCAGGAAGAACCCCACCATGAAGGCCGCGTTCGAGGCGCTTGCGGCCGAGCGGGACGAGGGGGACGATGACGAGTCGTAACGACGAGGGACCCGGCATGCGGATGCTAGCCCGCCGGGCGCGCGTCGTCGCGCTGGTCGTGTCCGTGGGCGCGAGCGCGCTCGCGCTCGCGTTCTTCCTTGCGTGCCGCCACTACGCCCTTTCGCAGGGCCTCGACCTGCGCAACGTCGTCTACGAGATTCCTTCGGTCTGCATCCTTCTGACCTGCTTCGTCGTGATTCCGATCGTGGCCGTGGGGGCGGCGAGGTGCCCGAGTAAGGACTACCAGGTGACAGGCTGCGCGGTTCTCTGCGCGCTCGCGCTGATGGTCGCGCTGTTCTTCACGGTGTTCCGGCTGAGCGCTCCGGAGGAGGCCGTTCTTTCCGACGGCACGATCGAGGTGACGACGCCCGTATGGCTCGACAAGTCGCGCGTGACGCACGCGGTGCCGGTGGGCCTCTTCTTCATGCGCACGCTTCCGGAAGAACCGCCGGTTTCGCAGGACGAGCCTCCGACGCCTCCATCTGGGCAATCGGGCTACTCGTACCACAACACCGGGTCCATCGTCTCGATCGACCCCGAGGCGCGCGTTCTCGTGCTCGCCGTATCCGAGTCCACCGAGGGCATTCCGGTTGCAACGCAGGTGACGGTGGAGTGCGCAGCGGCCGAGCATTTCGACGTGCCGTTCGAGGAGCTGGCAGTGGGCGATTCCGTGCAGATCCGCTCGACCGAGCCGTTCGCGGACGGGGTCATCGTCGCGCAGAAGGTGTTCGAGTCCAAAGCGGAGGTCGACCAGCAGGTCGAGGGCGCGGAGACGCTTGCCGAGGCGCTCGAGGCGTGCGGCTGCGACTACGCCGTCTCGGGCACGGTGACCTCCGCGATTGACGAGAACGGCTTCTCCTTCCGCGTGGACGACGGGGGCGGCTTCATCGAGAACGGGACGGAGCTGCGCGTCTCCCAGGCTTTCGTAGAGCGCCGCCTGTACGGCATGAAGGGGCTGCAATGGGGCATGGACGGCGTCGTGATCGGGTTCTCTGATATGCCGGCCGAGGGCGTTTTGCGGGCGAAGGTGATCGCGGGCAACGACGACACCTCGTCCGATTACTGGGAGAGCATGCCGTCTGCGTGATGTCGGGGTCGAGGAGAGGAGGCGCTATGCCGCGTCGGAACGAGGAAGGGCGGGGGAGCGGGAGGCTCGCGCGGGCGGGCTACGCGTTGGGCGGCGCGCTTGTGACCATGCTCGTGGGATGGGCGGCGTCGCTCGCGTTCCCGCAGCCGCATCCGGGGATGCTCGCGCACTTCGTCGAGGCAGCGGCGATGGCGGCCGCGCTCATGCTGTGGGCGTCGTTCAAGCCGCCATGCTGCAAGGGAGGGTCGACCGCACTCCAAGCGCTGCTCATATTAGGAGTAGTGGTGGCGGCGTGGGCGGTTGGCGACTATCTCAACTCGCCGGGCATGACGGAGTATGTCCGAAACCCCCTCATCTGGATATGGACGTATGTGTTCTACCTGTTCAATGGAAGCTACGGCTTCATCCTGCCGGCGGCGTGGGCGCTGGGCGGCAACGAGCGGTGGTCGCGCCGCCCGCTGCGGTGGACGCTCGTCGAGCTGGCGTTCGCGCTCGTGATGGGCGCGCTGATCGCGGGCGACGCGCTCGGCTTCCTGACCACCTCGCTGCCGACGTTCGTGGTCTATCAGCTCCTTTTTGTGATGGGTGCCCTTGCCGCCGCCGGCGTGGTCCAGCGGCTGGCCTGCGAGCTCGCGCAGCGCATCCGCGCCCGCCGGCCGTCCGCGTGATGCGCTACAATGGGGGCCGCAGACCCCGATGGCGAAGGAGCCCTTTTGACTGCCGAACGTCCTGACGATTTCCCTTACGAGGCGAAGCGCGAGCCGAGCGATCCCGCAGTGCGAGAGGGCTACTGGCGCGTGGCGATGGGTCTGCAGGAGGTCGACGGGCTGAAGCCCTCGCCGTATCTGCGCAAGCTCGCCCGCGAGCATGCGGAGGGCGTGCGCGGCCTGCCGAATGGGATAGCGCGGAGGACGACGGACTCTGCGATGACCTCGTATAAGCCTTCGGTCGGCGATGAGCGGCTGGTTTATGTCGAATTCGAGAACCATCCCGGCCCAGGAAGGGTGCGGCGCCGCCTTGGCGGTTTCCTGTGTCGTATCTCGACGGTAAACCAAGATTGACTGAGAAGGCGTCCCGCTCGACACAAAAACCCGTCGGTTTGGCACGGCGCGCGCCATTCCGTCGCACGTGCGCGAAATGCGACCTGGGCAAATGTCATGAGCTGTACGTCTGAAGGCACCGGAAACCTCCCGAATCGGCACGCCGAGCGCCAAACCGGCCGCTTTTTGTGTTGTGCCGCATGCCGTCAGCGCTCGTCGCGCTGCGACTCCTCCACGAGGCGGCGCAGGTTCGCGGCGAAGCGCTCGCGGTCGTCGTCCTCGAAGGGGGCGGGGCCGCGCGTGCGGCCGCCCTGGCGGCGCACCTTCTTCTCCTCATGGCGGATGTGCATGTCGAGGTCGATGGTCGCCAGCGTGTACACGCGCCCGCGCACGCCGATGGCCCGCGCGGCGCGCCCGAGCGCCATGGCCGCTAGGCCGATGTCCTGCGTGACCACGATATCTCCCGGCGAGAGCTCCTGCACGATGGCGAAGTCGGCCGCGTCGGCCCCCACGCCCACGGGCAGCGTGTCCACCCAGAACCCGTCGCGCGGCGTGCGCGGGTCGCCGCGTCGGATGTGGCGCGCCAGGTTCTGCGTCGAGTTGCCCGCGATGACGGCGGGCACCCCGCACGCGCGCGCGACCGCGAGCGCCTCGACTGTGACCGGGCACGCATCCGCGTCGATGTAGACAGTGGGCTTCATAGGCCTTCCTTCTTTTTCGAGTGGCGACAGTATACGACAGTTGCCGAGCCGGCACGGGTTGAAGAGGGCTTTCAAAATTCTTCTCTAAAGTGGGAACATCCGTCCGTTTTTCTGGTACACTGTTCATATGGAACAGATGATCGAGAAAACGATGCACGCCCGACTCGGCTGTGGGGGCGCGGCGCCGCGCCTGAACGCGGCGCAGCTCGAGGCCGTCACGGCGACCGAGGGGTACGTGCGCGTGATCGCGGGCGCCGGCACGGGAAAGACGCGGGCGCTCACCGAGCGCTTCGCCTACCTGGTGAACGAGCTGGGCATCATGCCGGGCAACATCCTGTGCGCTACGTTCACGAACAAGGCGGCCGGCGAGATGCGGCGGCGCATCCGGCGGCTCACGGGCGACAGGGACACCGGCTACATCAACACGTTCCACGGCTTCTGCGTGTCGGTGCTGCAGGAGGACGCCCATGCCCTCCAGTACCCGAAGAGCTTCCTCGTGCTGGACAACGCCGACATCGACGCCATGCTGCAAACCGTGTACGAGGAGCGCGGGCTCACGCTGCGCGACATGACGTTCGCGAAGGCGCGCGACATGATAGAGGCCATGAAGACGAAGCATCGGCAGGACTACTACCGCGACATGCTGGCCATGCCGCTCGAGGGCCTGCGGCAGAAGTACCTCGACGCGACCACCGCGAACGACATCATCTTCTACGGCTACCTCTACCAGGAGAAGAAGTGCTTCGGACTGGACTACAACGACCTCATCGTGTTCGTGCTGCACCTTTTCGGGCAGAACCCGGACATCCGGGCGAAGTGGCAAAGGCGGCTCGAGTACGTCATGGTCGACGAGTTCCAGGACATCGACGGCCTGCAGCATGATCTCATGGAGGTGCTGGCCGGCTACCATAAAAACCTGTTCGTGGTGGGCGACCCCGACCAGACCATCTACACCTGGCGCGGCGCGGACGTGCGCTTCCTGCTGGACTTCGATAAGCGCTTCCCGGGCACGCGCACCGTCATGATGTTGGAGAACTACCGGTCGGCGCCGCGCGTGGTGACCGTCGCGAACTCGCTCATCGAGAAGAACCGCGAGCGCATGCCCAAGCGCCTCGTCGCCGCGCGCTCGGCCCACGGCCCCACGGTGTGGCACCATGCCAAGAGCGCGTCCGAAGAGGCCGCATGGATCGCCCAGGGCGTCCTCGCGCTGCACGGCGAGGGCGTGGCGTACCGCGACATGGCGGTGCTCTACCGCGCCCATTACGCATCTCGTCCGGTGGAGGAGGCGCTGCTGCGCGCCGAAGTGCCCCACGCGGTGCACAGCGGCGTGCCGTTCTTCGGCCGCCGCGAGATCAAGGACGCGCTTTCGTACCTGCGGCTTATCGCCTACCGGGACGACCTCGACTTCGCGCGCGTGGCGAACGTGCCAAAGCGCAACCTCGGCCAGCGGCGCATGGCGTTTCTGCGCGAGCAAGCCGACGAGCGGGGGTGCAGCCTGTACGAGGCGCTCGCGCTCACGGCAGACGACGAAATGTTCAAGCGCACGAAGGCACGGCAACTGCTCGATCTGGTCGAGCGCTTCCGCGCCTCCTACGAGGGGCGCCCGGTGTCGGAGGTGCTGGCGGCCGTGCTGTCGGAGAGCGGCTACGAGCGCATGCTGCGCACCGAGGGCAGCCAGGAGCGGCTCGACAACCTGGCCGAGCTGAAGCAGTCCATCTACGAGTTCGAGTTGACGTGCGGCGAGGAAGTAACCCTCGAGCACTACCTGGCCCACGTCGCCCTGCTCACGAACGCCGACGTGATGGATGATGCGCAGGATAAGGTGCGGCTCATGACCGTCCATGCGGCGAAGGGGCTGGAATTCGCGCACGTGTTCCTCTGCTCGATGAGCGAGGGCGTGCTCCCGTCGCGCAAGACGAGCACGCCGCAGGGCATGGAGGAGGAGCGCCGCCTGGCGTTCGTGGCCATGACCCGGGCGCGCGACGGGCTGTACCTCACCGAGGCGGAGGGCCGCTCGCACGAGGGCGTGCCGCGCTACCCGTCGCGCTTCCTGCTCGACATCGACCCGGAGGCGCTCGAGTTCTCGAACCGGCCCTCCGACTCCCAGATGACCGACGCGCGCGCCGCCTACGCGCTTACCGACCGCTGGATAGCCGACCTCGTCCGCGACGCGCGCTTCTCCGTGGGCGACTGCGTGCGCCACGCGACGTTCGGCACCGGGCGCGTGGCTGCCGTCGACCCCGAGAAGCGCGCCTACGAGGTGGCGTTCGACGGCCTGGACACGCCCCGCACCATCTCGTTCAAAGTCAAGCTGGAGCAAGCCTGAAGGAGGCTACATTGTCGCCTCGTTTATCGAAAGCAGTTTCCGTCTGGAAAGATCATCATCTTCGACCAAAACACACGCAACAAGCACCCGAGGCGTGTGTTTTGGTCGAAGATGCCGACAAGATGTTTCACGTGAAACATTTGTGCTGTAGAACCTGTTCTTCTCATTGTCGAGTGAGCAAAACTTTCGTTCGCGAGGGCGTTGTCGCCCGAAACGTACGGAATCTCGCCTAAAACCGTACGTTTCGGGCGACAGCGGCTCTTCGACGGTGGATGTTTCGCGTGAAACATTTGTTTGCAAGAGGACAGCCGCAGTTGGCGGGCAGCGGGGGTTTGCTATACTCGTGCCATGGATGAATTGCATGAGAACGCCTTCGAAGGCGACACGATAGACGAAGAGAGCGGCTGGGGCGAGTTTTCCGACGGCGACGCGGGCGGGTTCGAGCGCCTCGAGCCTGCGACCGAGCCCGAGCTCGATCCCGAGGCCGCCGAGCGCCTCGAGCGGGAGGGCCGCCGCCGGCCCGCGCTCGAGCGCGCCGTGCGCGAGCACGCGGACGGCCCCGCGGCGCCCGAATCTCAGCGCGCCAAGCTCGAGCGCATCAAGCAGGAGCTCTCCAGCGTGCCCGCGCTTCCGGGCGTGTACCTGTGGAAGGACAAGTCCGGCCAGGTCATCTACGTGGGCAAGGCCAAGCAGCTGCGCGCCCGCATGCGCCAGTACGTGAACTTCCAGGACGAGCGCGCGAAGATCCCGCTGCTCGTGGATCAGATCGACTCCTTCGACTACATCGTGGTGGAGAACGAGCACGAGTCGCTCGTGCTGGAGAAGAACCTCATTAACCAGCACAGCCCCTTCTTCAACGCCGACTTCAAGGACGACAAGTCCTACCCGTTCATCGCGCTCACCAAGGGCGACGTGTTTCCCGCCATCAAGTACACGCGCGAGAAGCACCGCGCGGACACCAAGTATTTCGGCCCCTACACCGATAGCCGCGCCGCCCGCGACATGGTGGACATCGCGCGGCGCGTCGTTCCCCTGTGCGCCACGTCGTGCGCCGACTGGCGGCAGCTCAAGCGCCGCCTGGAGAAGAACCCGCTTGCGCTCCTCGACCGCGATGCGCGCCCGTGCTTCGACGCGCACGTGGGCCTGGGGCCCGGCGCCTGCTGCGGCGGCATCACGCCCGAGGAGTACGAGGTGAACGTGCGCCGCATCGAGCGCTTCCTGTCCGGCCAGCACCGCGAGTTCGTCGACGAGCTTACCGCCGAGATGAGGCAAGCCGCCGTCGAGCTCGACTTCGAGCGCGCCGCCCGCATGAAGGCGCGCATCGACACCATCAACGGCCTCACCGATAGGCAGCACGCCGTGTCCGCGCGCAACCTCGACGCCGACGTGGTGGGCCTGTTCCGCGAGGAGACGGTGGCGGGCGTGCACGTGTTCATGGTGCGCGAGGGCCGCATCATCAACTCGAACGAGTTCGTGCTGAACCGCGGCAAGGACGTGCCCGACCAGGACCTGCTGCACATGTTCCTGCTGCGCTACTACGACGCCACCACCTCCATCCCGCACGAGGTCATCCTGCGCGACGAGCCCGAGGATAAGGAGGCCATGGAGGCGTGGCTCACCGAGAAGCTGGCCAGCCCCCACGGGGCGAAGGTGCGCTTCACCGCACCGCGAAAAGGCGAGAAGGCCGAGCTCGTGGGCATGGCCGAGACGAACGCCAAGCACACGCTCATGCGCTACAAGGTGCGCACGAACTACGACGACAAGCGCATCAACAACGCGCTCTTGCAGCTGGAGAGCGCGCTCGCCCTCGACGAGCCGCCCCTGCGCATCGAGTGCTTCGACATCTCCACCATCCACGGCTCCTACACGGTGGCCTCGATGGTGGTGTTCACCAACGGCAAGCCCGACAAGAACCAGTACCGCCGCTTCAAGATAAAGACCCCGCTCGACGAGGCGAACGACTTCCTGTCCATGCAGGAGGTCATGAGCCGCCGCTACGCGCCCGAGCGCATGGCCGACGAGCGCTTCGGCAGCAAGCCCGACCTCATCATTCTCGACGGCGGCAAGCCGCAGCTGTCGGCGGCGCTCGAGATGTTCGACCAGATGGGTGTGCGTGATATCGCGATGTGCGGCCTGGCCAAGCGCGACGAGGAGCTGTTCGTGCCCTGGCAGGACACGGGCCCCGTGGTGCTGCCCTCGGGCTCGGCGTCGCTCTACCTGGTGAAGCAGGTCCGCGACGAGGCCCACCGCTTCGCCATCACGTTCCACCGCGAGCTGCGCGGCAAGGGCATGACGGCCTCCATCCTCGACGACGTGGTGGGCATGGGCCCCGTGCGCAAGAAGGCGCTGATGGCGCACTTCAAGTCGTTTCGGAACCTCAAGGCCGCCACGCTCGAGGACATCAAGGCGGCCCGCGTGGTGCCCGAAGAGGTGGCCGAGGAGCTGTTCCGCGTGCTCAAGCAGTATAATAGCGAGCGGAAAGACGAGCGCGTCGTGGGCGGCGAGGCCGAGGCGGCCGACGCATCGGAAGCGGCGGCGCAGGACGATGATGCGACAACGGAAGGACGATAGCATGAGCGAAGAAACCTCCCAGCTGGAGAACATGCCCGAGCTGGTCGTGGTCAGCGGCATGAGCGGCGCCGGACGCACCGAGGCCATGCACTCCTTCGAGGACCTGGGCTACTTCTGCGTGGACAACCTGCCGTCCAGTCTCATCGGGAACCTGCTGGAGCTCACCGGCATGCCGGGCCAGCCCGACGAGAAGCGCCGGCTGGCCGTGGTGTGCGACGCGCGCAACCGCGACTTCTTCGCCAGCCTCACGGCCGAACTCGAGAAGCTGAAGGGCCAGGGCATCGATTACCGCATCCTGTTCCTCGATGCGGCCGACGAGAAGCTGGTCGCGCGCTACAAGTCAAGCCGCCGCCGCCATCCGCTGTGCGCCGACGGCGCGTCCATCGCGCAGGGCATCCAGCGCGAGCGCGACCTCCTGTTCGAGGTGCGCGAGGCGGCCCATCACGTGCTCGACACCACCGACATGCTGCCGGCCCAGCTGCGCGGCGCCATCCGGGCGCTCTTCGCGCCGGGCACCGAGCAGCAGGGCATGTCCGTCAGCGTGTACTCGTTCGGCTTCAAGCACGGCGCGCCGCTGGACGCCGACCTCGTCATGGACGTGCGCTTTCTGCCGAACCCCTACTACGAGCCGCAGCTCAAGGGCCTTACCGGCCTCGACAAGCCCGTGCGCGACTTCGTGCTGTACCGGCCGGAGACCGAGGAGTTCCTGGAGAGGTGGCGCGCGCTGCTCGACTGCGTGATGCCCGGCTACGTGGCCGAGGGCAAGCAGCAGCTCGCCATCGCCGTGGGCTGCACGGGCGGCCAGCACCGCAGCGTGGCGCTCGCGGAGTCCACCGGCGACTACCTCAAGGTGAAGGGCTACCGCGTGAGCGTGGCGCACCGCGACCTCGCGCTCGCCGAGGGCGCCGACGGCAAGCTCGTGGCGGCCGATGCCGCGCCCGCGCCTGAGCCCGCGCGCTAGGGGGGGGCGCATGGCGACGCAGCCCTTCACCCACGACCCCTCGGCCACCGCGGCCTTCGCCGCGCTGCGGCCCGAGCCGCTCGATCCCACGCAGCCGGCGCTGCACGCCGTCGTCATCGGCGGCGGCACGGGCGCGCCGGTGTCCATCCGCACGCTTCTGTCCATGGGGCTTGAGACGAGCGCCGTCGTGGCCATGGCCGACGACGGCGGCTCCACGGGCATCCTCCGCGAGGAGGCCGACGTCACGCCCCCCGGCGACGTGCGCAAATGCATCGCCGCGATGGCCGCCGACGCCGACGACCCGCTCACCAAGGCGTTCAAGTACCGCTTCCCGTTCGCGCGCAACCACACGCTCGGCAACCTGATGCTCTCGGCGCTCGAGGACGCGGCCGGATCGTTCCCCGAGGCCATCGCCATCTGCGAGCGGCTGCTCGGCGCGCGGGGGCACGTGTACCCCTCCACGCTCGACCGCGTCACGCTCACGGCCCGCACGCGCGACGGCCGCTCCATCGTGGGGCAGGCGGTGGCGTGCCACTCGCGCACGGCGCTCGACCGGGTCGACCTGCGCGCATCCCATGCCATCGTGCCGTTCCGCCCCGCGCTCGACGCCATCCGCGAGGCCGACCTCATCGTGCTGGGGCCGGGGTCGCTGTTCACGTCCATCATCCCGAACCTGCTCGTGCCCGGCGTGGTGGACGCCATCCGCGCGTCGAAGGGGGCCGCGCTCTTCGTGTGCTCGCTCGCCGACATGCAGGGCGAGACGTGGGGCCTCACCGCGCGCGAGCACGTGGAGGCGCTCATGGACCACGGCATGCGCGGGTGCCTCGACTACATGCTGGTGCACACGCCCGTGCCCCTGCGTCCCGACAGCCCCGCGACGGGCCTGTTCAGCGCCGTGACCGGGGCCGAGCCCGAGCACGCCTCCACGTCGGACATCTCCGACGCGGCGCTCTCCGGCCGCGTGCGCCCGGTGCGCATCGACCATCATGACGTGCAGGTCATCCAGGCGCAGGGCCCGGTGGTCATCGCGCGGGACCTCGTCGACCCGATGCGGCCCACCTGGCATGATCCCGTCGCGCTGCGCGACGCGTTCGCGGGGGTGTTGAGGCTATGTCGTTCACGGCAGAGGTGAAGGACGAGCTCGCCCGCGTGCCCGCCATCTGCTCGCACTGCGAGAAGGCCACGCTGGCGGCGCTCGTGCGCATCGAGGGCACGCTGTTCTTCAGCGGCCAGGGCAAGTACCGCATCGAGATCGCGACCGACGCGCCGTCCGTCGCGCGCCTCATCATCAAGCTCTTGCACGAGCTGTACCATCTGAAGACGAACCTCACGGTGCGCCGCAGCGTGCTGCACAAGACGCCGAACTACCTGATCGAGGTGCCCTCGCAGCCGCGCCTGGCCGAGGCGCTCGCCGACATGGGCGTGCTCGCGCCCGAGGGGGGCCTCGAGCTGGGTGTGAAGCCCGACCTCGTGGCCAAGGAGTGCTGCGCGGCGGCCTACCTGCGCGGCGCGTTCCTCGGCAGCGGCTTCGTGTCCGATCCGCGCGGCGACTTCCACTTCGAGATCACCGTGGAGGGGGAGGATCTGGCCGAGGGGCTCGTCGAGCTGCTCGAGCGCAAGGGCATCAACGCGCGCGTCATGCAAAGGCGCAGCTCGTTCATGGTGTACCTCAAAAGCGGCAGCGCCATCCTCGAGTTCCTCGCGTTCGCCGGCGCGCATCAGAGCGCCCTTGCCATGGAGAACGCGCGCGTCATCAAGAGCGTGCGCAACGACGTGAACCGTATGACCAACGCCGAGATCGCCAACCAGGCGAAGGCCGCGAACGCCTCGGTCGACCAGCTCTTCGCCATCCGCACCGTGCTCGACGCCTACGGCATGGAGAATCTGCCGCCGGCGCTGCAGGACTTCATCAAGCTGCGCGTGAGCTTCCCCGACGCCACGCTCAAAGAACTCGGCGAGCGCGCCAACCCCCCGCTGTCCAAATCCGCCGTCTACCACCGCGTCCGCCGCATCGAGCAACTGGCCAAGGAGGCGAAAGGCTGATTTTGGCATAAAAGGGGACAGTCCCCTTTTATGCCATTTTACCGACGTGTACGAAAAGGAGGACTTCATGGCACGTTCTGCAAGGGCTGTTTCGGAGTCGGGGTATTACCATGTGGTGCTCCGCGGGAACGGCAAGCAGCTTCTTTTCGAGGACGATCTCGACAGGCATGCCTTCATCGACGCGGCTGCGGAGCAGTTCGCTCAAAGGGAAGTCGTCGTCATCGCATGGTGCCTCATGGACAATCACGTACATCTGCTGTTGCGCGACGACGCGAGGCAGTTGAGCAGGGCGATGCAGGCCCTTGCGACGAAGTACGCTCAACGTTTCAACCGCAAGGGAGGGCATGCGGGCCACGTGTTCCAAGAACGGTTCGCCAGCTTTCCCGTTGAAAGCGATTCCTATCTGCTGGAAGCGGTGCGCTACATTCACAACAACCCTGCGAAAGCTGGCGTCTGCCCGGTCGACGAGCACTGGTGGAGCAGCTATCGCGAATACGTGGGAAAGGCCGAACTCGCTGACACGTCCATCGTGCTGGACATGCTCGGCGGCGTGGATGCCCTCATCGCGTTCCAGGCTGCGGACGCCGCCGGCCGTTACCGTCTTGGCGGCGGGCACCGCATACCTGACGAGGAGATGGGCGAGGTCGCCGCCGCTGTTCTCGCGGAGTCGTTTGGGTGCGCGGCGAACGAGGTGAAGGCTCTCCCGAAACCGCGCAGGAACGAGTGCCTGGTCGCCCTCCATGACGTCGGGCTGTCTATTCGGCAGATCGGTCGCCTGACGGGAATCGGCGACAGAACCATCGCCCGAGTGGCATCTTCAAAAATGGCATAAAAGGGGACTGTCCCCTTTTATGCCAAACGGCTCGGCGAGCGGTTGGGAGCGTCCGCCGCCGGGCCGGCGGGTTGCTTTTTTTATACGCTGGCGAGATAGGGCTTGCCGCAGGGCGGCGACACCCGGTATGATCGGGGCGTTCCTGCAATTCTGATGCAAGGTATCTGAAAGGGGATACGCATGGCAATCAAAGTAGGCATTAACGGATTCGGCCGCATCGGCCGCCTGGTGTTCCGCACGATGGCGAACGATCCGGAGATCGAGGTCGTGGCCGTGAACGACCTCGGCGACATCCCGACGATGGCCCACCTGCTCAAGTACGATTCCATCCACGGGCGCGCCTTCGACACGGTCGAGGTCACCGAGGACGGCTTCGTGGCCGACGGCCATGCGGTCAAGGTGCTCTCCGAGCGCGAGCCGGCCAACCTCCCCTGGGGCGAGCTGGGCGTCGACGTGGTCGTGGAGTCCACCGGCTTCTTCACCGACGCCACGAAGGCCAAGGCCCACCTCGACGCGGGCGCCAAGAAGGTCGTCATCTCCGCGCCGGCCAAGAACGAGGACATCACCATTGTCATGGGCGTGAACGACGGCGACTACGACAAGGAGAAGCACAACATCATCTCCAACGCCTCGTGCACGACGAACTGCTTGGCCCCCTTCGCGAAGGTGCTCATGGACAGCTTCGGCATCAAGCGCGGCTACATGAACACGATCCACGCGTTCACGAACGATCAGAAGATCCTCGACCTTCCCCACAAGGACCTGCGCCGTGCCCGCGCGGCCTCCATGTCCATGATCCCCACCACCACGGGCGCCGCCCGCGCGGTGTCGCTCGTGCTGCCGGAGCTCAAGGGCAAGCTCGACGGCTTCGCCACGCGCGTTCCCACGCCGGACGGCTCGATGGTCGACCTCACGGTGGAGCTTGAGAAGGATGCCACCGTCGAGGAGATCAACGCCGCGATGAAGGCCGCTGCCGAAGGTTCGCTCAAGGGCATCCTGGAGTACACCGAGGATCCCATCGTGTCTATCGACATCGTGGACAACCCGCACTCCTCCATCTTCGACAGCAAGCTCACCATGGTGCTGGGCGGCGAGGGCAACTTCGTCAAGTGCATCAGCTGGTACGACAACGAGTGGGGTTACTCCAACCGCGTGAAGGACCTCGTGAAGATCCTGCTCTAACCGCATCCCCTCAAACGAGCCTGCCTTGGCAGGCTCGTTTTTCGTTTGGACAAGGAGGGCCCCATGGCCGATATCAAAACCATCGACGAGCTGGACGCGCGCGGCAAGCGCGCGCTCGTGCGCGTCGACTTCAACGTTCCCGTTAAGGACGGCGCCGTCGCCGACGACACGCGCATCCGCGCGGCGCTGCCCACCATCAAGCGCCTGGTGGGGCAGGGCGCGCGCGTCATCCTCATGAGCCACCTCGGCCGCCCGGCGGGCGAGGGTTTCGAGGAGGCGTTCTCGCTGCGCCCCGCCGCCCAGCGCCTCTCCGAGCTCATCGGCAAGCCGGTCGCCTTCGCTGCCGACACGGTGGGCCCGGACGCCCAGGCGAAGGCCGCGGCGCTTGCCGACGGCGACGTGCTGGTGCTCGAGAACCTGCGCTTCGACAAGCGCGAGAAGAAGAACGACCCCGCCTTCTGCGAGGAGCTGGCCGCGCTCGGGCAGGTGTACGTGAACGACGCGTTCGGCACCGCGCACCGCGCCCACGCCTCCACGGCCGGCGTCGCCGCGCTCCTGCCGGCGTACGCGGGCTACCTCATGCAGCGCGAGGTGGGCACGCTCACGGGCATGCTGGAGAATCCGAAGCGCCCGTTCGCGGCGATACTGGGCGGCTCGAAGGTGTCGGACAAGATCAAGGTCATCGATGCGCTCATGGACACCTGCGACACGCTCATCGTGGGCGGCGGCATGTGCTTCACGTTCCTGCTCGCGCAGGGCAAGGCCGTGGGAGCCTCGCTCAAGGAAGAGGACTGGGTGGAGCGCGCGGCTGCGATGATCGCGAAGGCGCAGGAGAGGGGCGTGAAGCTGCTCCTGCCCGTGGACGTGGTCGTCGCCGACCGGTTCGCCGAAGATGCCGAGACGCTCACGGTTTCGGTCGACGAGATCCCCGATGGTATGATGGGCCTCGACATCGGACCCGAGACGGCCAAGCTCTACGCCGACGCCGTGGCCGAGGCCAAGACCGTGTTCTGGAACGGCCCCATGGGCGTGTTCGAGATGCAGCCCTTCGAGGCCGGCACGCGGGCCGTGGCCGAGGCCGTGGCCGCCAACGCCGAGGCGGACACCGTCATCGGCGGCGGCGACAGCGTGGCCGCCGTGAACAAGTTCGACTTGGCCGACAAGATGACGTTCATCTCCACCGGCGGCGGCGCCTCCATGGAGCTCGTGCAGGGCGAGGCCCTCCCGGGCGTCGAGGCGCTCAAGAACTAGCAGAATGGCATAAAAGGGGACTGTCCCCTTTTATGCCATTCCCGAGGAAAGGAAGATCGCATGGCGCGCAAACCAATGATGGCGGGCAACTGGAAGATGAACAACACCGTCGCCGAGGCGGTGGTGCTCACGCAGGAGATCTCCAATCAGTACGAGAAGGAGTGGCCGGAGGCGCTCGACATCGTCATCTGCCCGCCCTACGTGGACCTCAAGCCGGCCAAGACCGTGCTCGACTTCGATAAGACGAAGATCGCCGTGGGCGCGCAGAACGTGTACTGGGAGCCGAAGGGCGCGTTCACGGGCGAGGTCTCGGTGCCGATGATCAAGGAGATCGGCTGCGCGTGCTCGATCGTGGGCCACTCCGAGCGCCGCGAGCTGTTCGGCGAGACGAACGAGGACGTGAACCGCAAGGTGAAGGCGCTTCTGGAGGGCGGCCTGTACGCCATCGTGTGCGTGGGCGAGTCGCTCGCCGTGCGCGACGAGGGCACCACCGAGGAGTACGTCACCGCGCAGGTGCGCGCCGCGTTCGCCGGCGTGGACGCGCGCGACGCTGCGAAATGCGTCGTGGCCTACGAGCCCATCTGGGCCATCGGCACGGGCCGCACCGCCACGCCCGAGCAGGCCGAAGCCGTGTGCGCACGTGTTCGCGCGACGCTCGCCGAGCTCTTTGGCGCCGAGGTTGCCGAGGAGATGCGCGTGCTCTACGGCGGCTCGATGAATCCGGGCAATGTGGACGGCCTCATGGCCCAGCCGAACATCGACGGCGGCCTCGTGGGCGGCGCGGCCCTCAAGTGCGAGTCGTTCGTCCAGCTCATCAAGGCGTGCCTGTAACGATCCCCGTCATCCTGAACAAGACCCTTCTGTCATCCTGAGCGGAGTGAACGAAGTGAACGTAGTCGAAGGATCCCGTGCGGCGTCAGCTGATAGCCTCACGCTGCCCGCCTGCCTCATCATCATGGACGGCTTTGGCCTGGCCGAGCCCGGCCCCGGCAACGCCATCTCGCTTGCGGACACGCCGAACCTCGACGCGCTGTTCGCGGAGCGCCCGTGGACGCGCCTCGAGGCGTCGGGCGAGGCCGTGGGCCTGCCAGAGGGGCAGATGGGCAACTCCGAGGTGGGCCACCTCAACATCGGCGCGGGGCGCGTGGTGTTCCAAGAGCTCACGCGCATCAACCGCGCCTGCGCCGACGGCTCGCTGGCTGCGAACCCGGTGCTCGGCGAGGCGTTCGCGGCCGCCGCGCAGCTGGGTGCGGCGCTGCATCTCATGGGCCTCGTGTCCGACGGCGGCGTGCATTCGTCCAACGAGCACCTCTACGCGCTCATGCGCGCGGCGAAGGCGGCGGGTGTGGGGCATATCGTGGTGCACTGCTTCATGGATGGTCGCGACGTGCCGCCCAAGAGCGGCGCGGGCTACCTGGAGGAGCTTGAGGCTGTCGCGCGCGAGCTTTCCGACGATGTGTGCGAGGCGCGCATCGGCAGCATTTCCGGGCGCTACTACGCCATGGACCGCGACAACCGCTGGGAGCGCGTCGAGCAGGCATGGCGCGCCGTCGTAGCCGCCGAGCCCTGCACCGATGCGACGTCTGCCGAGGTTATGGCCGCGTCCTATGAGGCTGGCGTCACCGACGAGTTCGTCGTGCCCACGGCGCTCGACGCGCGCGGGGTGTGCGAGGGCGATGCGGTGGTGTTCTTCAACTTCCGTCCCGACCGCGCCCGCGAGCTTACGCGCGCGCTGGTGGATCCGGCGTTCGAGGGCTTCGAGCGCCCGCAGTTCCCGCAGGTGAGCTTCGTGTGCCTCACCGAGTACGACCCCGAGATCCCGGCACCCGTGGCCTTCGCCAAGGAGTTCCCCGACAACGTGCTGGCCGACGTGCTGGCCGAGGCGGGCCTGTGCCAGTACCACATCGCCGAAACGGAGAAGTACGCCCACGTGACGTTCTTCCTGAACGGCGGGCGCGAGGAGCCCAAGGCGGGGGAGGAGCGCTCGCTCGTCCCGAGCCCCAAGGTGGCCACCTACGATCTCAAGCCGGAGATGAGCGAGCCCGCCGTGGCCGCCACGCTGGCCGCCGCCATCGACGCGGGTGAGGCCGACGTCTACATCGTGAACTTCGCGAACTGCGACATGGTGGGCCACACGGGCGTCATTCCGGCCGCCGTGGCCGCCGTCGAGGCGGTCGACGCGGGCGTGGGCCAGGTGCTCGCCGCGCTTGAGCGCAAGGGCGGCGTCGCGCTCGTCACGGCCGACCACGGCAACGCCGACAAGATGCTGGCGGACGACGGCAGTCCCTTCACGGCCCACACCACGGCTCCCGTGCCGCTCGTACTCGCGGACTTCGCCGGCACCGGCCGCACGCTCGCCGATCGCGAAGGCGCGCTCTGCGACATCGCCCCCACGCTCCTCGAGCTCCTGGGCCTGCCTGCGCCCGCCGAGATGACCGGCCAAAGCCTCCTCGCCTGAAGCCGAATGGCATAAAAGGGGACTGTCCCCTTTTATGCCAAAATGTCCCAGATGGGGACTGTCCCCATTTGGGACATCTGTTGGGCGCGGGCGTGGCTTCCCTGTGGACGCGCGCCGTGCGGCGGGGGATTCGGCTTGCCCGCGCCCACTCGTTCCGCTATACTTGATAACTTGCGTATAGGTTGCAAACGAAAGAAGAGAGAAACCTTGAACCCGCTCCTCATCATCATGCTCATCCTGCTCGTCGTCTCGGGCCTGGGCCTCATCGTGTTCATCCTGCTGCATTCCGGCAAGGGCACGGGCATCTCCGACATGATCGCCAGCTCGGTGTACTCCACGCAGACCGGCACGAGCATCGTCGAGAAGAACCTCGACCGCATCACCATCGCGTTCGCCGTGATCTTCATGGTGTCGCTCATCGTGCTCATGATCATCTACCCGCACGGGTCGATCGCGAATTAGCGAAAAAAGGCCCTTCACAACGCAGGGGGGTTCGGGTAGAATAACCTGCGTTGCGTTTCAGAGCAACCTTTGTCGGAGTGGTGGAACGGCAGACACGCTAGCTTGAGGTGCTAGTGCCCACACAACGGGTGTGCGGGTTCAAATCCCGCCTCCGACACCAGCGAAGTTAGAAGGAGAGTCCAAGCGGCTCTCCTTTTCGTATATGGGCCCGGTAAAGCGGATGCGGAGGAGCAGGGAATGACGAAGGCGTTTGCAGCCAAGGACGCGGTCTCGTCGCGCATGCGCTCCATCCGGCAGGTGCTCTGGATCATCCTGCTTCTCAACTTGGCGGTGGCGGCAGCGAAGTACGTCTACGGCACGATCAGCGGCTCGGCGTCGATGCAGGCCGACGGCATCCACTCGGTGTTCGACTCGGCCGGCAACGTGGTGGGGCTCGTCGGGATATCGCTCGCCGCGCGCCCGGCCGACGAGGGCCACCCCTACGGCCACGCGAAGTTCGAGACGTACGCGAGCCTGGCCATCGGGATGCTGCTGCTCCTGGCGGCGTTCGAGGTGGGCTCGAGCGCGGTGGGCAAGCTCGTCTCAGGAGCGTACACGGCCGAGGTCACGCCGGTCTCCTTCGCGGTCATGATCGGCACGCTGGCGGTGAACCTGGGCGTGACGGCCTACGAGCGGCGCTGCGCGAAGCGCTACAAGAGCGAGGTGCTGGCGGCCGACGCCAACCACACGCTCTCCGACGCGCTCGTGTCCGTGGGCGTCATTGCAGGCCTTGCGGCCGTGGCGCTCGGGTTCCCCATGGCCGACCCCGTCATGGCGCTCGTGGTGACGCTCGCCATCCTGGGCACGGCCTACGATGTGCTCAAGCACGCGCTGGCCACGCTGTCGGACCGGGCGCGCATCCCCGAGGAGGACGTGCGCGCGGCGGTCTTGGCGGTACCCGGCGTGCGCGACGCGCACCGCATCCGTACGAGGGGCACGGAGGGCGAGGTGTACGCCGATCTGCACGTGCTCGTCGCGCCGGAGATGACGGTGAAGGACGCCCACGACCTGTCGGAGCGCGTCGAGCAGGTCGTGGAGGAGCGCTTCCCGAACGTGGTGGAGGCGCTTGTGCACATCGAGCCCGACGACGGGCACGTGGACTAGGGGGATCGCATGATCGAGGCGGTGTTCTTCGACGTGGGCGCCACGCTTATCCGGCCGCGCCCGACGGTGGCCGAGACGATGGGCCGCGTGGCGGCCGCGCGCGGGCATGCGCTCACGGCGCGCGACTTCGAGCGCCACATGCCGGCGATGGAGGCGTATTACGAGGCGGAATACCTGCGCGACGGCGACTTCTGGTGCTCGCACGAGGGGTCGACGGCCATCTGGCTCGACCAGTACCGCTACGTGTGCCACCTGGCGGGCATCGGACACGACGCGGAGGGGATGGCGTTCGCGGTGAACGAGGCGTACCGCCATGCGTCCGGCTGGGAGGTCTACGCCGACGTCGCGGGATGCCTGCGCGCGCTCAAGGAGCGGGGGCTCGCCCTGGGCGTGGTGTCGAATTGGGACGCCGAGCTCGAGGGCCTGCTGCGCGACCTCAAGCTGCTGCCGTACTTCGACACGGTGGTCTCGAGCGCGGCCGAGGGATACCGCAAGCCCAATCCCGTGATCTTCGACCTCGCCTGCGAGCGGCTGGGCGTGCAGCCCGACGCGTGCGCGCACGTGGGGGACCGGCCGGACGCGGACGGCGACGGGGCCGCCGCGGCCGGGGTGCGCCCGGTGATCGTCGACCGTCACGACGCGGAGGAGGGCTGCGGCTACGAGCGCGTGCGCTCGCTCGCCGAGGTGCCGGGGCTGCTCGAAGGGTTCTAGGGTCTCGGCCGTCCGCCGCGGTCCGCCGCCAAGGTTTTTTGAAATTGGGGCTTTGATACCGCCCGGTGTTCTGGTAACATATCAGCTCGCTGGCGCGGATGCGTCCGAGCCGAGCGACCATGTGCGCGATTAGCTCAGGGGGAGAGCACTACCTTGACACGGTAGGGGCCGCAAGTTCAAATCTTGCATCGCGCACCACGTGAATCCAGAAGGGCCTTCGATCTATCGGAGGCCCTTTTCATTGGATGGGAGCGGGAGCGTTCCGAAAAAATCAAAAATGGGGGCTTGCGCGAGTGCGGGCGTTCCAGTATTATATTTCCTCGCGACGCGGACGTGGCTCAGCTGGTAGAGCACGACCTTGCCAAGGTCGGGGTCGCGGGTTCGAACCCCGTCGTCCGCTCCATCGTCATTAAGAGGCCGGTCATACTCAACAGTTTTGGCCGGCCTTTTTCATGACGATCCGCCGCACCAGGGCGACGTGGCCAAGTGGTAAGGCAGAGGCCTGCAAAGCCTTCACCCCCGGTTCGAATCCGGGCGTCGCCTCCAACCGTTTCTTCGGAAGCGGGGGATTGAAAAGCTTATAAGCGGACGTGGCTCAGCTGGTAGAGCACGACCTTGCCAAGGTCGGGGTCGCGGGTTCGAACCCCGTCGTCCGCTCCATTCGACATCGAAGCCCCGCCGGTTTGCCCGGCGGGGCTTTTCCATGCGCCGGCGCAGAGCTTCAGAGCGTCAGTCCTCCTCGACCTTCTCGAACTCGTGGTGCCCGCAGTTGGGGCAGGCGGGCAGCGGCTCGGCGTCGTCGTTGATGCGCACGATGTAGCCGCAGTTCTTGCAGCGGTACTTGCCCGGGCCGGGCTTGTCTCCGGTCTTGTACTCCATCGGATGCTCCTTTCGTCGGAATCCCTTTCCGCGAAGCCTACCGCAACGCGCGCCCGCGCCGGTTGCGCCCGCGAAACGGCTCGGCATCGCCTTGCCGCCGCCCCTTTCCCGCGGGGGGGGGGGCGGGGGGGGGGCTAGCACGCGAAGCGCGTGCGAAGGGGCGCACCACCTCGGGTGCGGGCTTCTTCGCATGCGCTTTTTTGCGTTCGGGACCGAAACAGGGAAGGAGGGCCTCGTGGCGAAGGTGAACGGGGAGGAGCATCCGGAGGCCGACGGCGGCACGCTGGCGGCATGGCTCGCGGCGGCGGGCTTCGACGAGCGGCGCGTGGCGTGCGAGCTCGACGGCGAGATCGTGCCGCGCGAGGAGTACGGCGCGCGGACGCTCGGCCCGCACGACGCGGTGGAGGTCGTGCGGTTCGTGGGAGGCGGCTGATGGACGCGCTCGCAAGCCGCATCGGCGCCGATGCGCGCGAGCGGCTGCGGGCGGCGCGCGTCGGCATCGCCGGGCTCGGGGGCCTCGGCTCCCACATCGCGGTCATGCTCGCGCGCTCGGGCGTGGGCGCGCTGCATCTCGTGGACTTCGACGTGGTGGACGAGGGCAACCTCAACCGCCAGCACTACTTCCGCGAGCACTTGGGCCGCCCGAAGACCGACGCCCTCGCCGAGCAGCTGCTGCGCATCGACCCGCGCCTCGACCTGGCGCTCGACCGGGTGCGCGTGGACGCCGGCAACGCGGCGGCGCTGTTTTCGGGCGAGCGCATCGTGTGCGAGGCCTTCGACGATCCCGCGGCCAAGGCCGACCTCGTGAACGCCCTCCTCGCGCAGGCGCCGGGCACCACCGTGGTGGCGGCGAGCGGCATGGCGGGCGCGGGCCCGGCGGCCGAAGTGCGCACGCGGCGTGTGGGCCGGCGGCTCTACGTGTGCGGCGACGGCGCGACGGACGTGGCCGACGAGGCGCTCTACGCGCCGCGCGTGGTCCTGTGCGCCGCCCAGCAGGCGCTCGTGGTCGTGCGCCTCGCGCTGGGACTGGAAGATCAGACAGGAGACTGAGAGATATGGCATACCAACCCGACACGTGGTCGCTCGGCGGCCGCACGTTCGCCTCGCGCTTCATCCTGGGCTCGGGGAAGTTCAACCTCGACCTCGTGCGCGCGGTCGTGGAGGACGCCGGCGCGGAGATCGTGACGCTGGCCGTGCGCCGCGCGAACACCGCTCAGGAGGGCAGCATCCTCGACGCCATCCCCGAGGGCGTGACGCTTCTGCCCAACACCTCGGGCGCGCGCACGGCCGAGGAGGCGGTGCGCATCGCGCGGCTCGCCCGGGCGATGGGCTGCGGCGACTTCGTGAAGGTGGAGGTCATCCGCGACGCGCGCTACCTCATGCCCGACAACGCCGAGACGGTGCGCGCCACGGCGCTGCTCGCCGAGGAGGGCTTCACGGTGCTGCCCTACATGTTCCCCGACCTCGCGTGCGCGCGCGACCTCGTGAGCGCGGGCGCGGCGGCCGTTATGCCGCTCGGGGCGCCCATCGGGTCGAACAAGGGCCTCGCGGCGCGCGAGTTCATCCGCATCATCATCGAGGAGGTGGACGTGCCCGTCATCGTGGACGCAGGGATAGGGCGGCCCTCGCAGGCCTGCGAGGCCATGGAGCTGGGCGCGGCCGCCGTCATGGCCAACACGGCCGTGGCCACGGCGGGCGACGTCGCCTTGATGGCCGCCGCGTTCGGGCGCGCTGTGGAAGCGGGACGGGCGGCCTACCTGGCGGGATTCGGGCGCGTGCTCGACTGTGCCGAGGCTTCCTCGCCCCTGACCGGCTTTCTGGCGGACTAGGGGGCCGGCCGTGACCGAGAAGGCTCCCGCCTGGGACATCCCGCGCTTCACCCGCCTGACTGAGGTCGATGCCGCCGACATCGCCCGCGACCGGGGGCTCGACCCCTTCGCCTACCTGCCCGACATGGACGGGGCGGGCTCGCCGGTGCTGGACGAGGTGCTCGAGCGCGCCGCCGCCTTCGACTTCGACGCCGTGCGCGAGGCCGACGTGCGCCGCGCACTCGCCGCCGACATGCCGGCCTTCGAAGACTTCGGCGCGCTCCTCGCACCGGCGGCTGAGCCTCTGCTCGAGGAGCTGGCCCTTGCCGCCCGCGCCGTCCGCACGCGCTGGTTCGGCACGACGGCGCACCTGTTCACGCCGCTCTACCTGGCGAACTTCTGCGACAACCACTGCGTGTACTGCGGCTTCAACCGCGACAACGACATCTGCCGGGCGCGCCTCGACCGCGCGGGGATGATCCGCGAGCTCGACGCCATCGCGGCTACGGGGCTCGAGGACGTCCTGCTGCTCACCGGCGAGGATCGTGCCCGCACCGACGTCGGCTACATCGCGGAGGCGGTCGAGCTCGCCGCCGCGCGCTTCCGCACGGTGGGCCTCGAGGTGTACCCGATGAACGTTGACGAGTACGCGCGCCTGCACGCATGCGGGGCCGATTACGTCACCGTGTTCCAGGAGACGTACAACCCCGCGCTCTATGGAAGGCTGCATCTGGCCGGGCGCAAGCGCGTGTTCCCGTACCGCGCCGAGGCCCAGGAGCGGGCGCTCGCCGCCGGCATGCGCGGCGTCGCCTTCGGAGCGCTGCTCGGGCTCGGCGACTTCCGCCGCGACGCGCTGGCCTGCGGGCTGCACGCGCACCTGCTGCAGCGCGCCTACCCGCATGCGGAGCTGTCGCTGTCCTGCCCGCGGCTGCGGCCCGCGCCGGGCATGGAGGGCCTCAGGTCCCGCGGGGTGGGCGAGCGGCAGCTCCTCCAGGCGATGTGCGCCTACCGGCTGTTCCTGCCGCAGGCGGGGATCACCATCTCCTCGCGCGAGCGAGCGGGATTCCGCGACCACGCCATGACGATTGCCGCCACGAAGATCTCGGCCGGGGTGTCCACGGGCGTGGGCGAGCACGCGGGCGGAGCGGAGGCGGGCGACGACCAGTTCGAGATCGCCGACGGGCGCGACGTGGCCCACGTGTCCGCCGCCCTGCGCGCGATGGGGCTCGAGCCCGTCATGAACGATCATGTGCTCGTGTGAGGGCGCGCGCGGCCGCTTCTGGCGCGTGTTCGTCACCGACCGCCGCGCCTGCGCGCGCCCGCTGCCCGACCAGGTGGCGCTCCTCGCGGCGCAAGGCCTCATCGACGCCGTGATCCTGCGCGAGAAGGACCTGGACGAGGCCGCCTACGCGCGCCTCGCGGCCGAGGTGGCCGACGCCTGCGCCGCGGCCGGCATCGCCTTCGCCGTCCATACCCACGCCGCCGTCGCCCGCCGGCTCGGGGCGCGCGCCGTGCATCTGCCCCTGCCGCAGCTGCGCGCGCAGGGCCGCCCCGAGGGCTTCGCCGCCGTGCTCGCGAGCGTCCACAGCCTCGAGGAGGCCGCCGAGGCCCGGGCGCTCGGCGCGGACGTCCTCGTGGCGAGTCCTGTGTTCGCGCCCTCGTGCAAGCCGGGCGTCGCGGGTCGCGGCCCGGCCTTCCTGCGCGCGATCGTCGAGGCGGCGGGCGCGCCCGTGCTCGCCCTCGGCGGCATCACCGACGCCACCGAGCCCCTCGCGCGCGCCTGCGGCGCCGCCGGAGCCTGTCGCATGGCCGATTTCGCACGGCGTTGACGCGGCCTTTCGCGCGAGCGGCGCAAAAATGCAATTCTGACCTGGGAACATACCGTATGCGGGGGAATCCGTGCAAATCCGGGCGTTTTGGGGGATAATGGAGCGTTAGACGACGGGCGGCGCGCTCGCGCGAGGAGACGGGGCGCGCCCATGAGGCATACGGGAGAAAACGGGGGAGGCTCTATGGGGGCTTCTAACTTCAGCGAGGACACGCTCGCGGGCGGCAACGAGGAGTACGCGCGCGCGGTCGAGCGCATCAAGGAGCGCTTCGGCTTCGATTTCGTATCCATCGGGCTCACCGCGTTCATCGGCGCGCCGCTCAAATGGATCTACAGCGCCGGCGCCACCGGCGAGCGCCACCGGCGCATCGTGCTCGCGCCCGGCCACGGCATCGGCGGCATCACCATCAAGGCCGGCAAGCCCATGATGTTCACCGACATCGACGAGGAGATCGACCCGCGCGAGTACTCGTCGTATCCCATCGTGTTCGCCGAGGACCTGCACAGCTTCTGCGCGCTGCCGCTCATGCGCGACGGGCGCGTGGTCGCGGTGCTGCTCGCGGCGTTCCGCACGGTGAGCGAGGCTCACGAGGAGGTGTACCGCCAGCTCATCGAGCACTTGGGCGGCGAGCTCTGCGGTCTGCGCGTGGTGTCGGACGACTTCATGAACTTCGAGAGCATCGCGGCGGAGAAGCGCGCCGACACCTCCGCCAACCCCATCTTCATCCGCTCGGAGCTCTCGCGCGTCATCGCCGCGCAGGAGGACGAGCGCAAGCGCATCTCGCGCGAGCTGCACGACGGCATCGCGCAGGAGCTGCTCATCGTGTCGTTCGTCATCAAGCAGCTCGGCGCGCACGTCGACGGCGAGGGGACGGCGCTTCTGGCCGACGCGAACAACAACATCGACCGCATCCTCGACGAGCTGCACAACATCTCGGTGGAGCTGCGCCCCTCCGCGCTCGACCATCTGGGGTTCGTGGCCGCGCTGCGCTCGCAGGCCGCCGTGTTCGAGCGCACCTACGGCACCGAGATCGTGTTCGAGGGCAGCCTGTCGCGCGAGCGGTTCGACCAGGCGCTCGAGACGCAGGCCTACCGCATCTGCCAGGAGGCCATCCTGAACGCGTGCAAGTATTCCGGGGCCGACAAGGTGTACGTCTCGCTCGAGGACGCCGACGGCTGGCTGCACGCCTCCGTCGTGGACCACGGCTGCGGGTTCGACACCGAGCGGCCCGTCATCAAGGGCAGCGGCTGCGGGCTGTCGGGCATGCGCGAGCGCGCGAGCGTCATCGGCGCGATGCTCACGATGGAGTCGGGTCCTGGGGGCACGACGATCACGCTCGTCGCGCCGATGAACGTCGTCGAGGGCAAGGAGGTCGAATCATGATCCGCGTCATGCTGGCAGACGACCACGAGGTGGTGCGCGCGGGCTTCAAGATGATCCTCGAGCAGGATCCCGGCATCCGGGTGGTGGCGGAGGCGGCCGACGGCGCGCAGGCCTACGCCATCGTGGCGCGCGAGAAGCCCGACATCCTGCTCATGGACATCTCGATGCCGCCGGGGCAGAGCGGGCTCATCGCCTGCGAGAAGATCGCGAAGGACTTCCCGGCCACGAAGGTGGTCATCCTCACGATGTTCGCCGAGCCCGAGTACCTGTTCTACACCCTGCGCGGCGGGGCGGCGGGCTACGTGCTGAAGAACTCCACCTCCGACGAGCTTCTGGCCGCGGTGCACGCCGTGGCCGAGGGCGGCAGCTACATCCATCCCAAGATGACGTCGCTGCTCACCAAGCAGCTCGTGGGCGCGGGCGAGGAGGAGGACCGCTCCTACCAGCAGCTTTCGAACCGCGAGCTGGAGATACTCCAGCTTCTGGCGAAGGGCTTCACGAATAAGGAGATCTCCGAGCAGATCTACCTCTCCGTGAAGACGGTGGAGGCCCACCGCTCGAAGATCTACCAGAAGCTCGGCCTGAAGACCCGCGCCGACCTCGTGGACTATGCCCTGAGGCACAAGCTTCTGAACGTGTGACCTTTGTCATCCTGAGCGGAGGCCGAAGGCCGGAGTCGAAGGATCTTCAACCTGTTTGAACGCGCTTCGTCGAAGATCCTTCGACTCGCTTCGCTCGCTCAGGATGACAAGTGCGACTACGCGGTCTCCGCAGCCGGCTCCTCGGCGGGGGCGGGCTTCGGGTTGCGGCCCAGGCCGAAGGCGAGCGCCTTGGTGGGGCAGGCGTCCACGCATGACCCGCACGCCATGCAGTCGCCCGCGCGCACGATGACGTCGCGCTCGGTGAGCACCGGATCGAGGATGGCCGGATCGGCGAGGCACGCCTGCTTGCACGCGTCGCAGTGGATGCAGGCCTCGCGGTCGAAGCGCACGTTCACCTGTCCGACGCGGCCGAGCGCCTGATAGAAGCCGCCGAGCGGGCAGAGGGCGCGGCACCACACGCGATGCCCCCAGAACAGCTCCGCCAGCACGATGGCCAGAAGCACCCACAGGCCCGTGACCGCGCCGAACAAAAGGCCCTTGTTGAGGGCGCTCACGGGCGAGAAGGCCTCGAACACCGGCACGCTGAACAGCGCGGACAGCACGAGCACGGCGAGCGCGATCCCGAGCTTCGCATGGCGCGGCACCGGCGCCTCGCGCACTTCGATGCCCAGCTTGCGCCGCACGGCGTCCATGATCTCGAGCAGCAGGTTGACCGGGCACACCCAGCCGCAGAACGCGCGCCCGCGCACGAGGCCGTACACCACGAGTACCGGCAGCGCGGCGATAAGCCAATCGAGCGCGAACGTCTTGGAGGCCGCGGCCACCTGCAGCATCGCGAACGGGTCGAGCACCTCGATCCCGAAGACGGTCGACGAGGACAGGCTGCCGAAGAACGGCAGACCCGCCGGCGTCGCCATGGCCTCCTCGCCGCCGGAGCCGAGGCCGAGAAGGCCCCATCCCGCGACGAGCAGCGGCACCGCGAACAACGCGAGGGCCGCTGCCTGCACGGCATGCCGCGCGACGGTCCAGCGCCGCGTCCGCTTCGGCACGTCGCTCATCGCTGCCCGGCCTTCGCGAGCGTGGGGTCGTCCTCGAAGTTCGCGTACACGAGGTTGATGCCGGTCACGCCTTCGATGCCGATGAAAGAGCTCGCGATGCCGTGGGAGTCGTCCACCGTCTCGGCCTCGATGGTGACCACAAGCTTGTAGTCGTTCTTCTCGTGGACCTCCACGCCTTCGCGGCCGGAGAGCTCGCGCGCCACGTCGTCGGTGTGCTCGGGTGCCGTCTCCACGACCAGGCTTGAAATGACCATGATGCTGCTCCTAACGTTCATGTGGGGCTCCCGGAGCCCGCCCTCTGGGGAGAGAGGGCGGGACAAGGGGAGAAAGACGGGCGGGTGCGAGGGAATTCGAGCCGCCCGTCGGGTAAGTCCGTCCCGCTCCGAGCCCAAGCGGCGGGCTCG
Organism: Arabiibacter massiliensis; assembly: GCF_902386925.1. NCBI lineage: Bacteria > Bacillati > Actinomycetota > Coriobacteriia > Eggerthellales > Eggerthellaceae > Arabiibacter > Arabiibacter massiliensis. The sequence continues at coordinate 343,554 of NZ_LR698996.1, forward strand.
GAGCGGCAAGAGGGTTTCCTTACGCCTGCGCATGGCAGGTATTGCACTGCTCGTGGGTCGGGTCCATCTCGAAGGAACCCGCGTCGCCGCCGGCGTAGTGGTCGGCGGGCAGCGCCGTGGCGTCCGCGAGCATCGGGTTGGAGCGCTCGGACGCGCCGTGGCAGCCGTAGCACCCGGCGGCCCCGAGCGACTCGAAGCGGCCCTCGTGGCTCGTCGGCATGAGCGGCGGGGCGCCGGCCGGCACGTTCGCGTTCACGTCCTCTTTCGGGGCTTCCTGGCTGCACCCGGCAACCGAGCCCAGGCCCATCGCCATCGCCAGCACGAGGGCGGCGGTTATCATGTGCTTCTTCATCGTCTTCCCCCTACAGCTTCGTGATGGACACGCAGGTCTTTTTGTAATCCGGTTCCTTGGACAGCGGGCAGTACGTGTCCTGCACGGCCAGGTTGACGAGCGTCTCCTCCGCGAAGAAGGGGGCGAACACCACGCCTGCGGGCGGCTCGGTGCGGCCGGCCGTGGACACCTTGATGTCGAACTCGCCGAAGCGCGACTTCACCTTCACCATGTCGCCGTCCAGGATGTCGAGCTTGGCGCAGTCCTCGGGGCTCATGTTGAGCAGGGCCTCGGGCAGCGCGCGGTCGAGCTCGGGCACGCGGCGGGTCATCGTGCCGGTGTGCCAGTGCTCCAGCAAGCGTCCGGTGACGAAGTAGAACGGGTACTCGTTGTCGGGCTCCTCCGCCGGCGGCTCGTAGGGGCGGAACACCACGGAGGGCTTGAGCTTGGCGGACTTGTAGAAGCTGACGCCCTTCGCCATGCCCTCCTTGCCGTACTGCTTCACGCCGACCTCGTCGAAGCCGTCGGCCTGCTTGCCGGCCGCGAAGCGCCACTTGGTGGACATCCACTTACCGTCGACGTTGCGCACGGGCCACGTCATGCCGTGGTGGGCCAGGTACTCCTCGTAGGGAGCCAGCTGCTTGGCCTCCATCTTGAGCTTGGCCTCGAACTTGCCGTCGGCGTCGTCGTTGATGGCCTTGGCCTTCTCGTTCATGTCGGGGTTGGAGAAGATGCGGTACTCCTCCCACAGCAGGCGGTTCGTCTCGCGGTCGTCGTTCTTGAAGTTTGCGGCGTCCTTGTCGTAGATGAAGCCGAACAGGTGGTCGAAGGAGTCCTTGCCGTCGATCGTCTCGCCCTCGAGCACGCGGCGCGCAACTTCCATGAACGCCCACAGGTCCCACTTGGCCTCGCCCGGCGCGTCCACGGCCTTCTCGAAGATGGCGCTGCGGCGCTCGGCGTTGCCGAACTGGCCCTCGCGCTCCACCCAGAGCGCCACCGGGAGCACGACGTCGGCGTACTGCGTGGACAGGGTGGGGTACACCTCGTTGACCACGATGAACGCGTCGAACACGCCCTTCTTGTCGCCGCGTCCGAGGAAGCGGGTGAGGTTGGGCATGGACTGCGCCCAGTTGTTGTGCGCGCTCCACAGAAAGTCGATGTTGCCCTTGGACAGCTCGCGGAAGATCTTCACCGTGTGGAAGCCGGGCTTCTGGATCTCGTCGAGGTAGCCCTCGGGAAGATCCCAGATGGCCTCGGTGTAGCGGCGATGCTGCGCGTTGGCCACCAGCAGGTCGGCGGGCAGGCGGTGCGAGAACGTGCCGACCTCGCGGGCGGTGCCGCAGGCGGTGGGCTGGCCGGTCAGCGAGAAGGGGCCGCAGCCGGGCTGGGCGATCTTGCCGGAGAGCAGGTGGATGTTGTAGATGTTGTGGTTCATCCACGTGCCGCGGTTGTGCTGGTTCACGCCCATGGTCCACAGGCTCATGACCTTGGCCTTCGGGTCGGCAAACACCTCGGCGAGCTCTTTGAGGTCCTCGACGGCCACGCCGGAGAGCTTGGAGGTGTACTCGAAGGTGTAGGGCTCGAGGCGCGCGGCGTACTCCTCGAACGTGATGGGGTTCACCTTATCCACGGACTTGCCGAGGTCGCTTCCGTCATAGCCGTCGTCGGTGGCGTTGCCGATGTTCTCGGTGCCCTGCTTGAACTGCAGATGGTCGGTGACGAACGCCTCGTCGTACTTCTTGTTCTGCACGAGGTAGTTGGCGATGCAGTTTGCGATGGCCAGGTCGGTGTTGGGCTTGAAGATCATGGTCTTGTCGGCGCTCGCGCTCGTGCGCGTCCTGATGGTGCCCAGGTCGTAGTGCTTGACGCCCTGGCCCGAGATCTTGCGGGCGGTCAGGCGCGAGTAGAGCATCGGGTGCGCTTCGGCCATGTTGGCGCCCCAGGTGATGAACACGTCGGCCTCGTCGAGGTCGCTGTAGCTGCCGGCGGGCTCGTCGGTCTGGAACACGTTCATGAAGCCCACGACGGCGCTGGCCATGCACAGGCGCGCGTTCGGGTCCACGTTGTTGGACAGCAGGCCCGCCTTGATGAACTTGGCGCAGGCGTAGCCCTCCGTGATGGGCTGCTGGCCGGAGAGCCAGAAGGCGAGCCGGCTCTTGTCGGCCTTCCACGTCTCCTTGAGCTTGGAGGCGACGAGTTCGAGCGCCTCGTCCCACGTGGCTTCGCGCAGGCCTTCCTCGGTGCCCTTCGTCGACTTGTCCTCGCGGATGAGCGGCGTGGTCAGGCGGTCGTCTCCGTAGAGGATCTTCGCCAGGTAGTAGCCCTTCACGCAGTTGAGGCCGCGGTTGGACTCGTTGTCCGGGTCGCCCGTGACGCTGACCAGCTTGTTGTCCTTGACCTCGCAGATGACGCCGCAGCCGCAGCCGCAGAAGCGGCAGACGGCCGTGTACTTCTGGCCCTCGCCGTCGGCGGAAGCCTGCTGGCCCTCGCCGCTTGCGCATCCTACGAGCGACGACATGGTGCCGGCCGCAGCCGCGCTTGCGAGCGCAACCGCCGTGGCCTTGACGAATCCTCGCCTTGTGATGTCCATGACATCCCTCCTCTTACTCCCGTTATTCGCTCTTCTATCTTCCACCCGTCCTCCAACGGTTTGGAAAACCATGCTCTCGCCGCGCAGGGCGGCTTCGCGCTCAGGCGCCCGCGCCCCGCGCACGCTCCGCGTCGCTCGCGATGCGCACGGCCACCACGGGCTCGCTCACCACGCAGCGCTCGACGCACAGGCCGCAGCCCACGCACTTGTCCTCGACGATGACCGGGGCGAACACCGAATGGATGGCGTCTCCCTCGCGCATGCGGTAATCGATGACGATGGCTTCGTCGATGAGGGGGCAGGCTCGGTAGCACACCTCGCAGCGCATGCCCTGGAACGCGATGCACGCCTCCTCGTCGATGACGGCGACGCCCATGCGCACGTCCGGGCGCTTCTCGATGTCGCGCAGCGCGTCGGTGGGGCACGCGTTCACGCAGGGGAAGTCCTCGCACAGGCGGCAGGCCTGCTCGCGCGCGTCGACGTAGGGGGTTCCCACGGCCATGCCGTCGCCGTTGCCGGCCGCATGCAGCGCCCGGTAGGGGCAGGCCTCGATGCACTTGCCGCACTTGACGCAGCGCGACAGGAAGTCCTTCTCGCCGTGGGCGCCGGGCGGCCGGAGAAGGTCCGCCTCGCCGGCATAGGCGTACGCCGCGGCCTGGAAGGCCACGATAGCGGCAGACGCACCGGCTATGACGCTCGATAATTTCATGGAATCTCCTCTTCCTCGCCACGTATCATGCTCCTCGAAGGCGCCGCGTGCCTATCGGGGTATGTCCGTGGGTTGGGAGGAGAAATCCCTCTGCGGGACTAGGGTTTTATTCTGTTTTTACTTGAGAATAACTTCGACGAGGGAAAACGATGGAGTCCCCCTGTCACGCCTTCACTCTGCCACGCCGCGTCTTACGCGGTCAGGCGGATGCCCACGTAGACGGCCGTGTCGGGCAGGCCGGAGATGTCGTAGACCTCGGAGAGCGCGATGGCCGACACGCGCCACGCGTAGGAGGTCCCGTCCACGTCGACGGTGCCGGTCATGAACGTGTTGCCCACCTCGTCGACGCCCTGGCCGTCCTCGGCCACGGTGGCGGGGTCGAACCCTTCGGAGGCCACGGCCGCCTGGACGGCCGCCTCGACGCTTCCGGAGTCGAAGTCGGCGTAGCGCACGCGCATGTCGAGCGCCTCGCCGCGATCCACCGTGAGGGTCCACGAGCCCTTCAGCAGGCGCGCGGCGTCGGCGGCGCCGAGCGACCCGATGCCCTTGGCGTACATGAGGCCGGCCTCGACCTCGGTCACGTCGGAGGGCAGCTTCACCAGCTCGAAGCCGCCGGTGGGGAAGTCCTCCTCCGAGGACATCTGCACGGTCGTGTAGCCCGCGTCCGTGAACGTCTGCTTGATGGTCTCGTCGTCGAGCGGGGCGAGCGATGCGAGCAGCGGCAGGTCGTAGGACACCTCGCGCGCGAGGTTCTCCTCGACGCTCGCCTGGGTGCGCGCGGCGGATCCGTTGACTGCGTCGAGCACGTTGTGCAGAAGCAGCCACCCGATGGCGGCCGCGGCCACCACAAACAGGACCATGAGCGCCATCTGGGGCTTCGGCGCGCTGAGGGGCCGCTTCAGGCCCGTGTCGTCGAGGTAGCGGACCGGTCCGCCCGCATCCACGTAGTCGTTTCTCTGGGAGTTGAAAAGCATTGCGTCTCCTGCCGCGTATGGCCTGTCTGCCCGAAGGCGGTTTGTGTGCTTTGGGCATTATAGCATTGCCCAGCTGGGGGCATCGTGATAGGATACCTGACGCCCGTGGGGGAGTAGTTGGCATGCGCCGCAGGTGCGTGCGGCACGTTCAACATCATGGCCTTCGGCCTGGCGTGTCTGAAATAACGAGACTCATGGCGCGACCGCACCTGTGCGTGCGGCTGCGCTATGAGTCTTTTTTTGTGGATTCTCTGCGTCCGCGGGCAATGCCGGACTTTGACGATAGGAGCAGACGACCCGTGGACCTTTCAATCTTCTCGACGCCGGAGGCGTGGATCAGCCTGATCACGCTCATCTTCCTGGAGATCGTGCTCGGCGTGGACAACCTCGTGTTCATCTCCATCACCACCAACCGCCTACCGGCGGAAAAGCAGCACATCGGCCGCAAGCTGGGCCTGGCCGGCGCGCTCATCATGCGCATCGTGTTCTTGTGCTTCGCGTCGTACCTCGTGCATATGACCACGGCGCTGTTCACCGTGAGCTTCGGCGCGTACGAGCACGGCTACTCGGTGCGCGACCTCGTGCTGCTCATCGGCGGCGCCTACCTTATATACAAGGGCATCATCGAGCTGCGCGACACGCTGCGCCTCACGGAGGTCAAGGCCGCGCACTCCGAGGACCACAAAGCGCTGCACATGATCACGCTGCCGCAGGCCGTGGGCACCATCATGGTCATGGACCTCGTGTTCTCCATCGACTCGGTCATCACCGCCGTGGGCATGGCCGACCACCTCATCATCATGATCATCGCCGTCATGCTGGCCGTGTTCCTCATGATGGCCTTCATCGACCCCATCTCCAACTTCATCAACGGCCACCCCGAGATGAAGATGCTCGCGCTCACGTTCATCGTGGCAATCGGCGCGCTGCTCGTGATGGACGCCGCCGGCTTCCACACCGGCATCGAGATGATGCACATGCCGCTCGAGAAGCTCATCGTGTACTTCGCCATGGTGTTCTGCATCGTGCTCGAGCTCATCCAGATGCGCTACAACGCGAACTACCTGGCCTGGCGCAAGGAGCGCTGGAAGAACCAGACCGCCGAGCAGATCGACTCGGTGCGCGCCCAGATGCTCGAGGATATGCGCCGCGACGCCGCCGAGCAGGAGAAGCAGGGGAGAAGCGGCGCGAAGCGGGAGGGCGAGGCGCGACGCGAGCGCATCACGCCGGTCATCATCGGCAACAACGTGTACGTCATGATGCCCATGGTGGGCGAGGACGCCACGTCGTTCCGCGAGCTGATGGCCACCTCGGACACGGCCGGCCAGACGTTCAGCGCCCCCATGGAGATCGAAGTGGAGGCCGAGGTCGTCGACGAGGAGCCCGGCGAGCAGAAGTAGCCTTCGGGGCGAGGCAGGGGCGTGACAGGGGGACGGGACGCCCCCCTGTCACGCCCCACACCGCTCACTCCCATTCGGCGAACTGGTTGAAGCCCTCCTCGCTCACGAACAGGCGGGCGGCGCGGGGCATGACGCGCGCGGAGAACGGCGTCATGAGCCGCGTGGCCTCGCCGTCGTACTGCACCTCCATGGGAGGGTCGGCCTCAACGCGCACCTGGCGGGCGCGGTGGATCTCGAGGGCGTCGGTGCGGCCGGGCCAGTCGCCGCCGCGGTCGAGCAGCCCCGCGAACACGGCCGGGATCAGGTCGAAGGCGGTCTTGGCCTTGAGCACCACCACGTCGAACTCGCCGTCGCGGGGCTCGTTGCCGTGCGTGACCGTGATGTCGAACTGGATCTTCGAGAAGTTCACGAGCAGGATGCCCAGGCCCTCGCTCTCCACGCGCCTGCCGTCGAGGTCGATGGCGAAGCGGGACTTCTGCGGCATCGGGTTGGCGATGGCGGCCGAGATGTAGGCCATGGGCCCGAACAGGCGCTTGCCGGCCTCGGCGCCGTGCATGATGGCCGCGTCGTAGCCCGCGCCGGCCATGATGCCGAAGCCGAACCGGCGGCCCGCCACCTCGATCTCGCCCAGGTCGAAGTCGAGCGTGCGGCCCTCGCGCACCATCTTCGCCAGCGCGTGGGGCTCCATGGGCGAGGCCAGGTTGAGCGCGAGCAGGTTGGCCGTGCCCGCGGGGAAGGGCAGCACGGGGATGCCTGATCCGGCCAGCGTGTAGCTCACGGTGGCCACCGTGCCGTCCCCGCCGCTCGCGACGACGGCGTCGAAGGACGAGGCATCGTGCAGAAGGCTGCTCACGGCCGTGGCCCCGTCGGTGGAGCGCAGGCACACCTCGTCGCCATCGTGCACGAACGAGCGCATGAAGTCGTACACGGCGCCTTCGCCGAACCCCGAGGACAGGTTGTTGATGACGAGCAGTTTCACAGGATCCCTTTCAATTGCTATGATGGCATGGTACAACATGGAGCAGGAAACAAGGTAAGGAACCCTCGGTGTACATAGCAAACCAAGAAAACCTCGCGGCGTTCGTCGAGCGCGCCATGGCCTCGAGCGTGCTCGCCATCGACACGGAGTTCCTGCGCGAGAAGACCTACTATGCCAAGCTCTGCCTGCTCCAGCTGGCCACCGACGAGGAGACGGCCATCGTGGACCCCTTCGCGGTGGACGATCTCAGGGTACTCGCCCCGCTGCTGGAGAACGAGAACGTCATGAAGCTGTTCCATGCGGGCAGCCAGGACCTCGAGATCCTGCTGCGCGAGGTGGGCGTGCTGCCCCGGCCGCTCTTCGACACGCAGGTGGCGGCGGCGCTGCTCGGCCACACCCAGCAGATCGGCTACGCGGCGCTCGTCCATGCGGAGTGCGGCGTGATGCTGAAGAAGATCGACTCGTTCACCGACTGGTCGCGCCGCCCGCTTTCGCGCTCCCAGCTGGAGTACGCCGCCGACGACGTGGTGTACCTGCCCCGCATGTACGAGCGGATGCGCGCCCAGCTCGAGCGGAAGGGGCGTCTGTCCTGGCTCGACCGCGACTTCGAGGAGCTGGCCGACCCGGCCCGCTACCAGACCAACGAGCGCGAGCGCTACCGCCGGCTCAAGCGCGTCTCGCAGCTGTCGCGCCGGCAGCTCTCGGCCGCGCGCGAGGTGGCCGCCTGGCGCGAGCTGGAGGCGCAGCGCCGCGACGTGCCCCGCAAGTGGGTGATCACCGACGAGCAGATCGTGGAGGCGTGCAAGCGCGAGGCGCGCACCATCGACGAGCTGTTCATGGTGCGCGGCATGTCCGACCGCCTGGCCACGAAGGACGCGCGCACGGTGGTGGCGCTCATCACTTCGGCGCTCAACGCCACGCCCGACACCTGGCCGGAGCTCGACCGCTGCAGCAGGAACGAGCCCAACGTGGACGCGGAGATGGACCTCATGTGCGCGCTCGTGCGCCTGCGCGCCAAGCAGAACGACGTGGCGTTCCCCACGCTGGCCAGCCACGACGACCTCGCGCGGGTGGCGCGCGGCTACCGCGAGGGAGTGGACCTTTTGCGCGGGTGGCGCCGCGCGCTCGTGGGGGAGGAGCTTCTGGACCTGCTCGACGGCAAGCTCGCGCTCAGCCTGGAGGCGGGCGACGTCAAGGTGGAGCGCCGGGATTGACGGCCCGGCGCGCGTGGGCGCGATGTGTGCGGCGAGTTACGAATCTTTCACGGTGAATCCGCGGGGTCGCCGGGGGCTGTTCCGGCTCCAGTATAATGGCGGGGAACGAAGAGAAGCGGCCCGGACGCGGCCGCGCACGTCACCCCTGAAGGAGTGAGAACGACATGTTTTTCGGAGTCAGCGGCGGCTACTGGATGCTGGTCATCGTCACGCTCATCATCGGCGGGTTCGCCACCTGGTACGTGAACTCGCAGCTCAAGAAGTACTCGCGGGTGCCCATCTCCACGGGCCTCACCGGTGCCGACGCGGCGCGCCGGATGCTTTCGTATTACGGCATCACCGGCGTGGAGGTGCATCGCGGCGGCCCGGGCCAGGACTTCTTCGACCCGCGCACCAACTCGGTCACGCTCTCGCCCGACGCCTACGAGGGCCGCTCCATCACGGCCACGGCCACGGCCTGCCACGAGGTGGGGCACGCCTACCAGTACGCGCAGGGCTTCGCGCCCATGAAGATCCGCGGCGCGCTCGTGCCGGTGGTGAACCTCGCGTCGAACGCCTGGATCTTCCTCTTGATGCTGGGCATCTTCATGCAGATCGCCCAGCTCACGATGCTCGCCATCATCATGTACGCGGCGGTGGTCATTTTCCAGCTGGTCACGCTGCCGGTGGAGTTCGACGCGTCGCGGCGCGCGATGGTCTACATGGGCTCGACGGGCCTTCCGCAGGCCGAGCAGGCCGGCTCGTTCAGCGTGCTGCGCGCCTGCGCGCTCACCTACGTGGCGGCCGCGCTCACCTCCATCCTGCAGCTGCTCTGGCTGCTCAGCCAGAACCGCGAGTAGCGGGGCGGCCATGGGGGAGAGGCTCGCAGGGGAAGCGGGCGCGGGGGCGGCTAAGCCCCTGTCCGTGTCGGGCGCGATGGCGCTCGCGAAGGGCGCGCTCGAGGGCGTGGTCGTGCGCCTCGTGGGCGAGGTGTCCGAGGTGTCCAACAAGCCCGGCTACAAGGCCGTGTACTTCACCGTGAAGGACAGATGCGCTTCTCTTCCCTGCATGATGTGGAACAACCGGTTCCAGGCGGCGGGGGTGGCGCTGCGCGTGGGGCAGCTCGTGGAGCTGACCGGGCGCTTCACGCTGTACGCGCCGAAGGGGCGCATGAACTTCGACGTGTTCTCGCTCGCCTTGGCCGGCGAGGGCGATTTGCGCCTCAAGGTGGCCGAGCTCGCGCGCAAACTGGAGGCCGAGGGGCTGATGGACCCGGCGCGCAAGCGGCCGCTGCCCGCGTATCCCGACGTCATCGGCCTGGTGACGTCCCCGCGCGGTGCGGCCGTGCACGACGTGCTGCGGACGCTGCGCCGCCGGTTCCCGCTCGCGCGCGTGCTTCTGGCGGGCGTGGCGGTTGAGGGCGCGACCGCGCCGGCGGGCCTGGTGGAGGGCATGCGCCAGGTGGTGGTGGCCGGCGCCGAGGTGGTGCTCGTCGTGCGCGGCGGCGGCTCGTTCGAGGATCTCATGCCGTTCAACGACGAGCGGCTGGCGCGCACCATCTCGCGCTGCCCCGTGCCGGTGGTGACGGGCATCGGGCACGAGCCCGACACGTCCATCGCCGACATGGTGGCCGACGTGCGCGCCTCGACGCCCACCGCCGCCGCCGAGGCGGTGAGCCCGGCGCGCGAGAGCCTCGAGGGCCACTTCGCCGCCCGTGCGCGGACGCTCTCCGCCTGCGCCGGGCGCGCCATCGAGCGGGCCGGCGCGGAGGTGCGCCGCTGCGCGACGAGGCCCCTGTTCTGCGACGCGCAGCTGCTGTTCGCCACCGAGGCGCAGACGCTCGATCTGGCGGCCGACCGCCTGTTCCGGGCCATTCCCGCCAACCTCGAGCGCGACAGGCTCCAGGTGGCGCGCCAGCGGGAGCGGCTCGCGCGCGCCATGCCGGCGGCCGTGGAGCGCGAGGGCGCGCGGATAGCGCGATGCCGCGAGCGGCTCGCGGCCTGCGGCGGGGCGCTCGTGCCGCGCTTCTCGCAGCAGGCGGCCGTGGCGGCAGCGCGGCTGCACGACCTGTCGCCGCTCGCGGTGCTCGGACGCGGCTACGCCATCGCGCGCACGCCCGAGGGCGCGGTGGTCAAGAGCGTCGAGGGCGTGTCGGCGGGCGACGCGGTGGACGTGTCCGTGGCCGACGGCGTGCTCGTCTGCCGCGTGGAGGCCGCGCGGCGCATCGATACGGAGATGATCGAGTGGGAGGAGGAGTCATGACGGAATGCGAGGGCCCAAGGCCCATCGAGGAGCTGACGTTTCGCGAGGCCATGGCCGAGCTGGATGGCATCGTGGGGGTGCTCGAGAGCAACACGCTGGAGCTTGAGGAGAGCCTTGGCAGCTACGAGCGCGGCGTGGCGCTGCTCGCGGCGCTGCAGAGCCGCCTCACCGAGGCGCAGCAGAAGGTGGACGTGCTGATGGGCGAGCTGGTGGCCGACGCCGACGACGCCGCCCGCGACGCCACGCTGTCATAGGGAGAAGGAGGAAGCACCATGCGCAAGGACGACTGCCTGTTCTGCAAGATCGTGGCGGGGGAGATCCCGTCGGCGAAGGTGTACGAGGACGAGCGGGTGCTCGCGTTCGAGGACGTGAGCCCGCAGATGCCCGTGCACACCCTTATCGTGCCGAAGGAGCACTACGACAACATCGGCGACTCCATCCCCGACGAGGAGCTGGGCTACCTGTTCAACACCGTGAGGAAGGTGGCCGACATCAAGGGGATCGCCGAGAGCGGCTACCGCGTGATCGTGAACACCAACGACGACGCGCAGCAGTCCGTGCACCACATCCACGTGCACGTCCTGGGCGGCGCCCCCATGAACTCCGGCGACCCGTCGGCCTCGTAGGCTCGAGGGGCTTTTCGGTGAGCGGCGCGCCGCTTGCCGACGGAGCGGTGCGTTTGCGTCCGGGTCATTCCCCTCGCCCCTAAAATAGGTGCTTTAGGAAAACGAAGGAGGCAGGCCGTTGAACGTTCTAGTCATCAATGCGGGATCATCTTCCTTGAAGTACCAGTTGGTCAACGTCGAGCACCAGGAGCTGCTGGCCAAGGGCATCTGCGAGCGCGTGGGCTCGGCCGAGGCGTTCCACAAGCACGGCCTGGACGAGAACGAGGTGGTCATCGACGCGAAGATGGCCGACCATGACGACGCCATGGCGCTCGTGCTCGAGTCCCTCACCTCGGGCTCCACGAAGGCCATCGACTCGCTCGACGAGATCGACGCCGTAGGCCACCGCATCGTGCAGGGCGGCAAGTACTTCGACCGCTCGGTGCTCATCGACGACGACGTCATCGGCAAGATCGACGAGCTGGCCGAGCTCGCGCCGCTGCACAACAAGGCGGCGCTCATGGGCATCCACGCGTGCATGAAGCACATGCCCGACGTGCCCATGGTGGCCGTGTTCGACACGTCGTTCTTCCAGACGCTGCCGCCGAAGGCCTACATGTACCCCTTGCCCTACGAGCTGTACGAGAAGTACGCCATCCGCAAGTACGGCGCGCACGGCACGAGCCATCGCTACATCTCCGAGCGCGCGGCCGCCGTGCTCGATGAGCCGCTCGAGGACCTCAAGCTCATCACGTGCCATCTGGGCAACGGCTGCTCCATGAGCGCCATCGACCACGGCGTGGCGGTGGACACGTCCATGGGCCTGACTCCGCTCGACGGCCTCATGATGGGCACGCGCTGCGGCGCCATCGACCCGGCCATCGTGCCGTTCGTCATGGAGCACGAGGGCCTCTCGGCCGCCGAGATGAACGACCTCATGAACAAGCAGTCGGGCCTCTTGGGCATCTCCGGCATCTCCAACGACCTGCGCAGCGTGCGCACGGCCTCCGAGCAGGGCCACGAGCGCGCGATGCTGGCCTACGACATGTACTCGAACTCGGTGAAGAAGTACATCGGAAGCTACATCGCCGTCATGGGCGGCGTGGACGCCATCGTGCTCACGGCCGGCGTCGGCGAGAACTGCGAGAAGATGCGCCGCATGATCTTCTCGGGCCTGCAGCCCTTAGGGATCATCCTCGACGAGGAGCGCAACCGCCAGCGCGGCTTCGAGCGCGAGATCTCGGCCGACAGCTCGCAGGTGAAGATCATCATCATCCCCACGAACGAGGAGTACATGATAGCCCGCGACACCTACGACATCGTCCACGAGAAGATGCGCGTCGAGGGCGACGTGTTCGACGAGGATGCCATGCTGGCCTAACGGCTACGGCGGCACTCTCAACTGGAAGCCGCTTCTGGCGTTTAAACAGGAAGACGGGCCCGTGGGACCCGTCTTCCTGTTTTCAAGGGAGGGGTGAAGATATCGGCCTACGCTTTCGAGAGCGCGTCTTTCACGGCATCGATGATACCGCGGCTCGACATAGTAGCGCCGGTCACCACATCGACATCGGGGGAGTTGGCATCGATGATGGCCTGCGGAAGGGCCTCCAGCGCCGGGCCGCCGATGCCTGCCGTCTCGTGCTGCTCGACGAAGTCGATCTTCGTTATCTTGCCACCTTCCTTGGTTACCTTCAGGATCATCTGGCCGCCCATACCGGACGTGGAGGAGCCGATGTATTCGTTCGTGCCCGCTGAAACGGTGGACGGATCGGTGTCACGCTGCCCCGAGCCGCTTCCCTGGGTGAACTGGATGTCGGATGCCACATTTGTGGGCAGCGGCGGCAGCGGATCCTTGGGGGCGGCGGCATTGATGCCGGCCGCGCGACCGAAGATGAGGCATTCGGCCATGTTGCCTCCGCCGTTGTACTGGAACGAGGTAATGCCGCCGCACTCGCCTGCGCTGTAGAAATGAGGGATGGGCTCGCCATCGGTGCCCAGCACCTCTGCGTTTCCGTTGCGTCGCGGGCCGCCCTGGGTGTTGAGTATGGCCTGCACGATCTCGAATGCGTAATAGGGGCCGGCATCCGCGAAGGGGCGCATGGACTCGGCCGTGCGGTTGAAATCGGGATCCACGCCGCTCTTCGCCGCGGCGTTGTATCCGGCGACGGTCTGCTGGAGCCGTCCCTCGGGCATGCCGAGCGACTTCTCCAACTCGGCGATGGTGTCGGCCTTTACCAAGGTGTCGCGCTTGTTGTCAGGGATGCCCTTCATGGAGTCGATGTACTCCAGCTGCGCCTGGTCGAACACCACGTAGGTAGTGGCGGGGCGCTTCACCATGACCCATTCGCCGTTGAAGGGCATGTGCCCGTGGCGAGCGGTGGCGCTTTCAGTGAGATAGCGCTGCCCCTCTTCGCCCACCAGGATGATGCTGCCGATGCCCAAGTAGGGGTTGTTGATGCCTGCACGCAGATTGTGCTCGTTGGGCTGAGTGGGGAAGGACACGCCGCCCCAGGTGAAGCAGTTGCCCTCGTAGGCCTCCATGTGCCAGAAGTCGGCGCCTACCTCAGCGCCCAGCTTGATGCCGTCGCCGGTGTTGAAGAGCGTGCCGGAGACGGAGAACTTCGTAAGGCCCAGATACGACTCGGCCATGGCGGCGTTGTTCTCGAACCCGCCGAGGGCCAGCACCACGCCGTTCAGCGCCCGTATGTTCACGGTCTTGCCTTCATGCTCTATCTCGACGCCGATGACGGCTTTGCTCACCGGGTCTTGGAACAGATGGGTTGCCGGGGCGGTGAACCAGACGTCTATCTGATCGGAGAGGCTCATGACCTTCGTGCGGTAGGCGTTCCATAGGTGCGCATACCCCTGCTCTTCGCGCGATACGGTGAGAAGGTCGAGCTTGTCGCCGCCCTCGATCTCCGGATACTCGGGGATGAAGTTCGCGATCAAGGGTAGCAGCTTGCATTCGTCGGTCTTCCAGCTGAGGAAGTTCTCCTCGGGTATGTCAAAGTCGTCGATGAGCATCCGCTTCGTCTCGGTGAGGCCCTGGCAGTATGTCTCGGCCACATCTTCTGGGAAGTCGTGGCCGGCGGCCAGGCCGTTGAAGTACTTCTTCATGGCCTCCTTGTCGTCTGAATACTGGATGAACTGGCCGCAGTAGCGGGTGTTGCCGCCCTCGTTGCCAAGCGGGGCCTTGTCCACCAGCAGGACTTTCGCTCCCTCTTTAGCCGCGTAACGCGCCGAAGCCGCACCCGCTGCGCCGAAGCCGAGCACCACGACGTCGTACTCGCCGTCCCAGGCGATGGTGTCGGCGAATGTGGGGCCGTCTCCTGCGGCAGTGCCGCCCGAGCCGCCGCCCTGGGGCGCGCATCCAGCAAGCGCTCCCAGGCCTGCCATCGATACCGCTCCCAATGCCGACCCCTTCAGGAAATCCCTTCGCGTGAACTCTCCCATTCGAATCCCTCCTAGTGCTCGAATACCCGCGTTCCCTCGAGCCTTGGCATGAAGCCGAGGCTGCCACCAATCGCGGCTTGAGGTGCACCATAAGGCGAGCACGGGGGTTAGCGGGATGGGTAATATGAATGTTTTAGCAGGTCAATTTGATAACCTGGCCCGCTAACCCCCGCTAACCCACCATCGACTTCGATTTAGCACTAGCGCAGCGAAGCGTTATGTGGTTAATTACAGAGGTAATGCCAAGGGGAGGGGATCGCGTATGGTTCATCCGGCATTGCCCCAAACGATCAGGGGGCTGCTCCTAGAAGTCGGGGGCCGATTCAGGGATATCAATTCAGCTAACCTGCTCATGGGGACGGCATGCAATTTCGCATTCGTCGGCTACGTGTTCTTTTCGCCGGCCATGACCCACACGACGGCTCTCATGGTGTCCTATACCGATGCCGCCTTCGTGGCGGGAGCTATGACATCTGCCATTCTCTTGCTTGTCCTGCGCGGGGGCCGTCCGGCGTGTATGCGGACGCCGTCGCTCTGGGTGACGAGCATATGCGTTCTGGTGTCCCTGTTCTTCTATCTCGTGCTGGGTATGGCGAATACAAGGCCTCCTGCCGTGATGGACTGGGTGAGCGGCTTGCTGTTCGGTGTATACCTGCCGTTGGTCACTACTTCATGGCTGCGGGTGCACGCCGCCTTTCCGGTGATCGTCATCGTGTGGAATGTGCTGCTTTCCGCGCTTTTCGGCTCGTTCGGCATGTGGCTCCTCTCAGGCATGGCCGACGTGCAGCGATTCGTCTCGATGGCGGTTCTGCTGTTCCTTGGAACCGGCACGCTGTCGCTGCGCATGAAGGCGTTTTCAGTGGTGGATGCCGAGCGCATCCCCGAAGAATCTTTGCCGCATAAAGGTGCCTTCGCCTATGTGTACGTGGCGATGTTCCTGTTCAGTGTGGCGTTTCAGGTTGGCATCGCCTTCGCGGAGCTAGAGGGCGGCCAGGCGTCGTTTGCGACGGGGGCGTTCTTCGCGCCGTTTCTGCTGGTGTGCGTGCTGTTGCTCACGTTGAAGAGCTTCACGGCGTTTTCGCTGCTGAACATCGCGGTGCCGGTGGTGGCAACCGCCACCATCACGGCATCGTTTCTGCGGGTGGATCCCGTTATCACGTTCGATCTGGCCGTGGTGGGGCTGTTCATGTTCCTGGTGTATGCGGTGGTGCTGCTGTGCGCGCAGACTCAAGGGGACGATCGGCGGGCCTGCCGTGCATTCCTGCTGCTTATGCTCGCATTCTCGTGCGGGTGCATCACGGCCCGCATCGGCGGCATCCTCTGTGCGCTTTCGGGAGAGGCGCACGCGAACGACATCATGGTGCTGCTGTCTATACTCGCGGTCATCGGTGCGATGATCCTTTGCATCAAAAACGGTATCGTTCCGCGCAGGCTGGGCGAGCTGTTCCACTACGGCGAGGATATGGACGAGCAGGCCGCGCTTCCCGTGCGCACGCTCGCTGAGATCGATCGCGTGTCGCAGGAGCGCAATCTGGGCGCGCGTGAGAAGGAGGTGCTCACGCTGCTTCTGCAGAAGCGCTCGGCCAGCGAGATAGCAGCCGAGCTGGTCATCGCCAACGGCACGGCGAAGTCGCACATCCGCCATGTGTACCGGAAGCTGAACGTCCACAGCCGCCCCGAGCTGTTCGACCTGTTCGGGTGAGATTCTGGATATAAGCGATTCCGCTAGCCCTACCGCTTCCGGACGGCTGCGCGCAGGGCTTCGCGCGGCACGTCCGGGCATGCCGCAAGCTCCTCAGCGCGCCGGCGCACGAACGCGGCGAGGCTCCGCAGGTAGCCCTCGGGGAAGGGCGCCTTGTCGCTGTTCGCGAACTCGAAGTCAGCCAGGCGCTCGAGCTGGGCCTTCTGCTCGGCTCCCATAAGGCGGCGCGCCTGCTCCTCGAACGTGACCTGCGGCCAGGACGGCAAGGCGAACCGCGCTTCGCGGGCGAGATCCCCGGCCTGGTCGAACGAGAGGTTGAACAGCAGCGAGCGTCCGTTGTCGAAGATGGGCGCGGTGCCCAGATACGTGCCCGTGCGACTGTCGCGCAGGATGCCGAAGTTCGTGAGGTGGCGGTCGGTGTTGCAGATGAGCGCGTCGAACACCATCATCGACGCGTAGCGCTCGAACTGCTCGTCGTTCCAACCGAGGTACGTCCTGACGGCGCCCACATGCGACGTGTCCCCGAAGGCGAGCGCCTGGGGCACGTAGGAGGTCTCGGGCGTGCAGAAGCAGGCGCAAGTCGAGCATGCAGCCGTGTCCTCTCCGCTCCAACGCGCCAGGTCGTAGCGCACCGCGTCGAGCCCCATCGCCTGCGCGACTTGCGAAGCCAGGAACTCCACGCGCGCCTCGCCCACGCCGTTGCCCTCGTCGGTCGACCCTTTGTACAGACGGCGCGTGCCATCCGCTTCGATGCGCCAGGCCTTCCTCAGGTTGCCGTTCGTGGTGAGCTCGGGCGTGGAGGGCGTGAGGCCCTGCAGGTTGCTGACGACGCCCGTGTACGCCACAGCGGCGAGCACTTCGGAGAACCCGTTCTCGAACAGGTTGCACTCGGCGAAGGTGCCGCCGAAGCCCTCCGGCACGATCCAGTACGAGTCGTTGAGCGAAAGGCCCAAGCTCGCCGCGATGATGCCGCTGCGGTCGTTGGGGGAGAGGCCGAGCGAACGGCAGAGCTCGGTTGCGAAGCGCCGGTTCTGCGGAATGGCGCGGCTGGACAGCCAGCGCCACAGGCCCTCGTCGTCGAGCCGCATGCCGGCGGGCATGACGTCCGTCCGCGATTCGTCGAACTCGTGCAGCACAACGGGGTCGAACTCGCCGAAGGAGAACCGCGCGAGCGTGGTGTCGAAGAGCCGGAGCTCGTATATGTCGGCGCTGCGTATCATAAGGGGATTATAGCAGCGCCGTACGGCGATGCAGGTTGAGGAGCGGCGGATCGCAAACGAGGCGACATCTTTTTCATCACGGAGAATGCGTCCCTCGCCTTCGCTTTTGGATGCGAGCAGCAGTCCTCAGCGTTTTCCCAGTTCGCGTAACTTCGGCGCACGCGCGGATCGCCGAGATCCTTTCACGACGGGGGTTTTCGTGTCAGGCAGCCCCGATTCGCGTGCAGTGGGAAGCGGTCGCCGGATTGCGCGTCAGAAGGGAGTCAGAACCTTCGTTCGCGGCAGAAATCGACGGGAAAGACGGTCGACGAACCGATGCCTTCTCGGGCCGATGCGGGGCTTCCAAATGATCATTCCGTCGATTTCTGCCACAGGCCGGGGTTTTCCGCGCACGGAGGCCGCTCCCTTCGCATGGGCGAGGAGAGCGGCCTCCGCTCGGTTCGCTACTCGGCTTTCTTCGCCTGGGCTTGGACGCAGGTGATGGCGATGACGCCCACGATGTCGTCGGCGGTGCAGCCGCGCGACAGGTCGTTCACGGGCGCGGCGATGCCCTGCGTCACCGGGCCGTACGCTTCGGCGCGGGCCAGGCGCTGCACCAGCTTGTAGCCGATGTTGCCGGCGTCGAGGTCGGGGAACACGAGCACGTTGGCACGTCCGGCCACCGGCGAGTCGGGCGCCTTGCTCGCGCCCACCTCGGGTACGATGGCGGCGTCGAGCTGCAGCTCGCCGTCCAGGTCGAGCTCGGGCGCGAGCTCGCGGGCGAGCGCGGTCGCCTCCACCACCTTGGCCGCGTCGGCGTTCTTCGCGGAGCCGTAGCTCGAATGCGACAGCAGCGCCACGGCGGGCTCGGTACCCATGAGCGTGCGCCAGGACTTCGCGGAGTTCACGGCGATGTGCGCGAGCTTCTCCGCGTCGGGCTGTACCTCCAGGCCGCAGTCGCTGAACAGGAACGTGCCCTCTTGGCCCAGGTCGCAATCGGGCACCACCATCACGAAGAACGAGCTGACCAGCTTCACGCCGGGCGCGGTCTTCAAAATCTGCAGGCAGGGGCGCAGCACGTCGCCCGTGGCGTGGCACGCGCCGGCCACCATGCCGTCGGCCAGGCCCTGCTTCACCATCATCACGCCGAAGTACAGCACATCGTCCATGAGCGCCTCGGCCTGCTCGGGCGTCATGCCCTTGTGGCGGCGCAGCTCGTAGAGGGCGGCTGCGAACCCGGCGCGCTCCTCGGCCGCGCGCACATCGACGATGCGGGCGCCGTCGAGCGCGTAGGGACTCGCCTCGATGGCCTCGGCGTCGCCCAGGATCACGAGGTCGGCCACGCCGTCGGCCAGGATGCGCTCGGCCGCGGCGAGCGTTCGCTCGTCATCGCCTTCGGGCAGCACGATGGTCTGCTTGTCCGCCTTCGCGCGGGCCAGCATGGAGTCGAGGAATGAGCTCATGGCACCGTCCTTTCGCAGCCGCGCGCCGCCGGGCGGGCGCGGTCTTATCCATTCTCGGAATTTGTCCGCTTCGTATGATAATCCACGCACCGCCTCCCCTTTTCGGTAAAATAGCCTCCGGTTCATTTGGCGGGGCGAAGGCGCCCCTTCCAAGGACGGTTCCTGCGGGTTCTCGCCCGCATGATTTCGAAAGACGAGGAAAGGTGCGCCATGGGTGTGCGGTACTGCGACTTCAAGGATCTCGGCGGGGACGACTTCGACGCAGTGGTCGTCGGCAGCGGGTTCGCCGGCAGCGTGATGGCACGCGAGCTGGCCGAGCGCGGAGGCAAGCGCGTGCTCGTGATCGAGAAGCGCCCGCACGTCGGCGGCAACATGTACGACGAGCTCGACGAGGCCGGCGTGCTCGTGCACCGCTACGGGCCGCACATCTTCCACACCAACGACGAGCGCGCCTTCCGCTACGTGCGCCGCTTCACCGAATGGCGCGACTACCAGCACGAGGTGCTGGCCGACTGGTACGGCACCTACCTGCCCGTGCCGTTCAACAAGAACTCGATGGAGATCGCCTTCGGCGAGGAGCGCGCAGGCCGCCTCACCCAGAAGCTCATCGACACGTTCGGCGACGAGCGCAAGGTGACCATCACCGAGCTGCGCGCCCAAGACGACCCGGAGCTCTCCGAGATCGCCGACTTCGTGTACAAGAACGTGTTCCTCTACTACACGCAGAAGCAGTGGGGCCTCACGCCCGAAGAGGTCGACCCCTCCGTCACGGCGCGCGTGCCCGTGTTCATCTCGCGCGACAACCGCTACTTCCAGGATGCCTTCCAGGGCATGCCGGCCGAGGGCTACACGCCGCTGTTCGAGCGCATGCTCGACCACGAGAACATCCGCGTATGCCTGAGCACCGAGGCCGAGAGCGTGTTCGACCTCGAGTTCGCCAGCGACGACGAGAACGCGCCGCTATCCGCCATCAACATCAAGGACGAGCCCTTCGAGGGGCCCATCGTGTACACCGGGCCGCTCGACGAGCTGTTCCTGTCGCGCTTCGGCCGTCTGCCGTACCGCACCCTCGACTTCGTGTACGAGACGCGCGACGCCGAGCACGTGCTGCCCTGCGGCACGGTGAACTTCACGGTGACCGAAGACTACACGCGCATCACGGAGTTCAAGCATCTCACGGGCCAGCAGTGCGCGAAGACCACCATCATGAAGGAGTACAGCCACGCCTACGAGAACCCGAAGGTGCAAACGCCGTACTACGCCATCATCAACGAGGAGAACGAGGCGCACTACGAGCGCTACCGCGCGCTGACGAAGTCGCTGCCGAACTTCCATCCGCTGGGACGTCTGGCCGAGTACCGCTACTACAACATGGACGTCATCATCGGCCGCGCCCTCGATTTGGCCGACCAGCTGGTGGGGTAGGGGGGATCGCCATGAAGACCGTCAGCTTCGCCATACCGTGCTACAACTCGGCCGAGTATATGGACCACTGCATCGAGTCCATCCTCGCGTGCGGCGACGACATCGAGATCATCATCGTGGACGACGGCTCCACGAAGGACGACACGCCCGCCAAGGCCGACGCGTGGGCCGAGAAGCACCCCGGCATCATCAAGGCCGTGCACCAGGAGAACGGCGGCCACGGCCAGGCGGTGAACACGGGCCTCGCGAACGCGACCGGCCTGTACTTCAAGGTGGTGGACTCCGACGACTGGCTCGACGAGCGCGCCATGGCCGAGATCATGGCCTATCTGCGCCGCCAGACGGAAGCTTCCGCGCCCACCGACCTCGTCATCGGCAACTACGTGTACGAGAAGGTGTCCGAGGGCGCGCGCACCGTCATGCACTACCGCAACGTGTTCCCCGAGGGGCGCGAGTTCGGCTGGGACGAGGCGGGGCATTTCGGCCAGAGCCAGTACCTGCTCATGCACTCGGTCATTTATCGCACGCAGCTGCTCAAGGACATCGGCCTTCAGCTGCCCAAGCACACGTTCTACGTGGACAACATCTTCGTGTACGTGCCGCTGCCGCACGTGAAGACCATCTACTACCGCGACGTGGACATGTACCGCTACTTCATCGGCCGCGAGGACCAGAGCGTGAACGAGAACGTGATGATCGGCCGCATCGACCAGCAGCTGCGCGTGACGCGCCTCATGATCGACGCCGTGCGCCTGCCCGACGCCGTGCCCGAGAAGCGCCTGGAGCGCTACATGGAGAACTATCTGTCCATGATGATGTGCATCTGCTCCATCTTCCTGCGCATGATAGACACCGACGAGGCCGAGGACAAGCGCGAGGCCATCTGGGACTACCTCAAGGAGAAGAACCCGGACGTCTACCGCCGCATCCGCCGCAGCGTGCTGAACATGGGCACGAACCTGCCCACCCAGCTCGGCCGCAAGATAGGCATCACCGGCTACCGCATGGCCCAGAAGATCTTCAAGTTCAACTAAGGCGCAGGCCGACATGGGCGGATCGGGCACCTGGCTCGACTGGGCGGTGGAGTTGCAGGCCATCGCGCAGGCGGGGCTCGCCTACGGGCGGGACGACTTCGACATCGAGCGCTTCGAGCGCGTGCGCGAGATCGCGGCCGAGATGGTGGCCCGCGGCGCCGAGATGCCCGTGGACGAGGTGCGGCCGCTCTTCTGCGACGAGGCGGGCTATCAGACGCCGAAGATCGACGTGCGCGCCGCCGTGTTCGAGGGCGAGGGCATCCTGCTGGTGCAGGAGCGCGACGGGCGCTGGTCGCTGCCCGGGGGCTGGGCCGACGTGGGGCTTTCGCTTGCCGAGAACGTGGCCAAGGAGGCGCGCGAGGAGGCCGGCCTCGAGGTGATCCCCCGCCGCGTGATCGCGCTTCAGGACCGCGCCAAGCGCAACGTGCCGAAGTTCGTCCATTCCGTGTGCGTCGTGTTCATCGAGTGCGAGGCCGTGGGCGGCAGCTTCCAGGAGAACATCGAGACTTCGGCGAGCGGCTATTTCCCCTTAGACGCCCTCCCGCCGCTCTGCGAGCCGAAGACCTCCGAGGCCCAAGTGCGCCTCTGCTTCGAAGCCCACCACGACCCGCACTGGGTCACTCAGCTGGATTGAACGGCAGGCAAATCCAGCGCAAATCCAGCGCGAATCAAGCAGAAATCCAGCGTAGATCTAGCGTAGATCAAGCGCAGATCCAGCGGAAACCAAGCGGATTCCAAGCGCAAGTCACGCAAAAAAATAGCTTTTGATCAGGTAAAATAAGGTCATTGTAAAAAGATCCCCATCGAAAGGATCGCCCCTATGACCTTGTACATTGCCGGCCCTTCTGCGCTGGAATATTGGAGGAAGACCCCGTTCGGGCCCAGTCGTCGATCGCGAGCCGCCCTTCCTTTCGGCGGCGCCGATGCCGCTTCCGAGTTCAAGGTTGCCGATGCCGTCTCCATCAAGGAAGCCGGCCTCTCCTGGCTTTCTGAACCCGTCCACCTTCTTGTGTCCGCCGCTTCCTCGCGTCGACGATGCTCAAAGGTGGCGTTCCATGTATGTTCGGTATCCCTCCCGGCCGCCTCCTTTGAACGGGTTTCCCGCGACGTGCTGGTCGCCTCACCTGAACTGGCGTGCGCTATGGCGGCCCCGGAGGAGCGGTTCCCGTTCTTCGTGGAGCTTCTCTACGAGCTCTGCGGATGGTACCGCCTTCCGAACGGCAGAAGGGGGGACTTCATCGAGCGCCCGCCCGCGACGAGCGTGGCCAGCTTGGGCGCGTTCGCGGAGAAGGCGCTCTGCGGAAGGCCCTGCGCTATGTGTGCGACAATTCGCTGTCCCCCGTGGAGACCGACATTGCCGAGGCCATGGTGTTCGACCCGCGCATGGGCGGGTTCGGCGTCGAGAAGCCCTTGCTGAACAGGCGGTTCGAAGTGGCGCGAGAAGACAGGCAGGCGCTGCCCCAGTCGGCGTACGTGCCGGATCTGTGCTGGCCGCGAGCGCGCATCTCGATCGAGTACGACAGCGACCTGCATCACCGTGGCGAGCGCGACATCTCGAGGGATGCGATCCGGCGCAACGGCATACAGCAGCTCGGCACGCGCGTCATCACGCTCACCTGGGCCCAGGCCTCGAACTACTACGAGTTCGAGCGCGTCGCGACGATGGTGGCGAAGGCCTTGGGCAAGAGGCGAAGCGCGGTCTGGGACACGTGGGAGCCTCGGCGCAGGGAGCTCCACCGCTTGCTGTTCGCGCGTTGAGGCGTCTCTGTGGTGCAAAGTCGTCGAGTTATGCACCCTTGCGTCATCGAAAAGGGCCGAAAAATGCAATGTACTCGAGTTATGCACCTTTTGGAAGGCTGTTTGAAGGTCGGTGAAGCGAATGGGCTTTTCGCGACCTGCGGTTTCTCCGCCGAGCGTTTCGATCTGGGTGCGCGAGGGGCGAAATCACTCAACGCGAGGGTGCATAACTCGAGCACATTGCAACGGGGAGCCGGGGAGCACGCTGGGCGCTCCCGGCTCCCGCTCGTCTTTACGCTCCCAGGTCCATGAAGACGGCGGCCAGGGCCACCAGCACGCCGACGATGGACTCGCCGCCGAGCAGGCCGCTCGACACCACGAGGCCGGTCTCGGCTTGCGCCTTCTCGCGGGCGGCGCGCTCATCGGGGGCGAGCTTGGCGCGGCGGCGCTTGCATACGGCGTCGTAGGCCACCTTGGCCATGGCTCCCAGAAACGCCGTGAGCGACATGTAGAAGGGCAGGTAGATGCCCAGTCCCAGCATCATGGCGGGGAACCCGACCAGGTAGAGCAGAAAGCCGCCCGCGAGCCCGATGACGAAGGCGGGCACGCTCGGGATGCCGGACACCATCGTGGCCACCACCGAGGCCTGCGCGGACACGAACGATCCCTGCGGCCCGAACGCCTCGGGGCCGTACGCGCCCACGAGCACGGCCATCACGGCCACGGCGACGAGCGCGCCCAGCACGGCGCCGATCGCCTGGCCGACGAACTGGGCCTTCGGCGAGGTGCCCAGCACGTGCCCCGCGTGGAAGTCGTTCATCACGTCGCCGGCCAAGCCGCACGCCACGGCCACGATGCCGGCCACGAAGAACAGCTGCACCTGCGGCACGCTGGAGACGGCGGCCACGGCCAGAAGCACGATGAGGCCGAAGATCTCCATGGGGTCGATGCCCGTCTGGCCCACGCTCTGCGCGCTCATGGCGGTGGCCACCCAGGCGAGCGCCACTACGACGACGGCCGGCACGGGCCCGAGGCCCAGTCCGAAGCAGATGACGAGCGCCACGGCCGCCACGGCGCAGGCCGCGAGCCCCGCGCTCACGCGCATCCGCTTCCGCGATCTGCCCGCGTTCTCGCCGGCCGCGACGGGAGCGGCGGCCCCGAGCGCGATCGACCCGCGCGTGTCGCGCAGCATGCGGACGGCCTTCGGCAGGATGTTCTTCGCGATCACGCCCACGCCGGCACCCATCATGACGCCCATCCCCAGGCTCGACACGATGCCCTGCGCGCCGGCCACGTCCCACAGGCCCGCGGACGTGCCGCCCACGATGATGCCGAAGTTCGCGAGCACCGCGCCGGCGAACCACACGGCCACCGCACCTGTTCCCACCAGGAACCCGACGGCCAGCAGCATGGGGGAGAGGTACACCCCGAATGCCACGCCGGGGATGCCGACGTTGCCGAAGAGCATGGCCGGGATCACGCCGAAGAAGTCACGCAGCGCCGTGAACGCGCCCGCGAAGCCCATCGACCCGAACAACTTCACGCCCACCTTGCCGCCGGCGTCGCCCGCGATGAGCGTCTGGGCGGCCGCCTCGCCGATGGGGTACTCGAGCTCGGCGTCCTCGATGAAGTGGCGGCGAAGAAGCGCGGTGCACACGAGGCCGAGCACGACGCCCGAGAGCGCCACGAGCAGCATCTCGTAGACGCCCACCTCGTCGGCGAAGCCGAGCATCCAGATGCCGGGGATGGTGAAAGCCAGGCCGCCCGCCACCATGGCGCCGGCGCTCATCACGGTGTGCGTGACGTTGGCCTCGTTGAGGCTGGCCTTGCCGCGCCCGAGCGCCTTCAGGAAGAACAGCGAGATGATGGCCGCGAACACGATGGGCCAGGGAAGCGCCCCCATCTTGAGGGCCGTGTACACCGATGCGGCGGTGATGATGGCGCAGCCGACGCAGCCTATGAGGATGCCGCGCAGCGTCAGCTGCCCTTTGACAGAGTCCATGTCTGCTCCTTCGCGTATATCCGCTTCCCCTCTCTTCGGGAAGTCGGGTTACCTGACGGACGAGTACAGTATAATCGGATGCTGTACGCGGAAACATCGTTAAATTCGCGTGATTGTGGGAAAACGCAGGGAAAGGCGGACGAATTGAGGGGCGAGGAACGCGCGCGCTCGCAGGAGGGCGAAGGGGCGGTGCTGGCCGTCGACGTGGGCAACTCGGTCACGAATCTGGGGCTCTTCGAGGCCGGCGAGCTGGCCGCCACATGGACGGCCACCACGTTCGAGCGCATGACGGCCGACGAGGCGCGCTCGCGCGTGGCGTCGTTCCTGTCCACGCTCGAAGAGCCCGTGGAGGTGGCCGACGGCATCGTGGCCTCGGTGGTGCCGA
This sequence comes from Arabiibacter massiliensis, assembly GCF_902386925.1. Lineage (NCBI taxonomy): Bacteria > Bacillati > Actinomycetota > Coriobacteriia > Eggerthellales > Eggerthellaceae > Arabiibacter > Arabiibacter massiliensis. The sequence goes on from NZ_LR698996.1 coordinate 368,997, forward strand.
GCCTCACCGACGCGTGGGTGGAGGCCGTGCGCGCGTGCGCGGGGCGCCGCCCGCTCGTGGTGGGCCCGGGCCTGAAGACGGGCGTGAAGATGCGCTACAACGATCCCGGCGAGCTGGGGGCCGACCGCGTGGCCGACCTGGCGGCGGCGCGCGAGACGTACGAGCCGCCCTTCCTCGTGGTGGACCTGGGCACCACCACGAACTTCGAGGTGGTGGACGCCGACGGCGTGTTCGTGGGCGGCATCATCGCGCCGGGCCTCAGGCTGGCCGCGCGAGCCGTGGCGGATGCGGCGGCCCAGCTCGCGGTCGTCGACCTGCGCGCGCCCGCCTCGGTCATCGGCAAGAACACGCGCGAGGCCATGCGCTCGGGCATCGTCATGGGCGAGGTCGCGCGTATCGACGGGCTGGTGGACGCGGTATGGCGCGAGCTGGGCTGCGAGACGCCCGTGATAGCCACGGGCGAGGACGCCCGCGCGATGGCGGCGCTCTCGGAGCGCGTGACGGATGTGGACGAGCACCTCACGCTGCGCGGCCTGGGCGTGCTGCATGGATTGAACCGACGTTAGCGGAGAAGGGGTCGACGTGGAGAAGGGCAATGTGAAGGCGCTTGCGCCCATCGGGGTGTTCCTCGTGCTTTATCTGGGGCTGGGCGTGCTGTTCGAGTACGGGATGGGCATCCCGATGGGGTTCTACAACATCCCCATCGTGGTGATCTTCCTGGTGGCGCTTCTGGTGGCGTGCGTGCAAAACCGCAAGCTGCCGTTCGATGACAAGCTGGTCATCATGGGGCGCGGCATCGGGGACAAGACCATCGTCACCATGGTGCTCATCTTCATGGTGGCCGGCATCTTCGTGGGCACCGTCGGCCGCGACAGCGCCGAGAGCGTGGCCTACCTCATGTTGTCCATCATCCCTGCGCAGCTGGCCGTGGTGGTGCTGTTCGTGGTGAGCTGCTTCGTGTCGCTGGCCATGGGCACGTCGGTGGGCACCATCACGCTCATCACGCCCATCGCCGTGGCGGTGTCGTCGGCCTCGGGGTTCGATCTGCCCCTGTGCATCGCCTCGGTCATGGGCGGCGCGATGTTCGGCGACAACCTGTCGTTCATCTCCGACACCACCATCGCGGCCTGCCAGGGCCAGGGCTGCCAGATGAAGGACAAGTTCCGCGAGAACTTCAAGATAGCGGTGCCGGCCGCCGTGGCGGCGCTCGTCATCATCCTGGCGCTGTCGCTCGGTTCCGACATCACGGGCACGGTGAGCCACGACTACGACCTGATCCAGCTCATCCCGTACCTCATCGTGCTGGTGGGCGGCATCGTGGGCGTGAACGTGTTCGTCGTGCTTCTGCTGGGCATCCTGTCGGGCTCCATCATCATGGTGGCCACCGGCGCCACCGCGGCCACCGACCTTCTGGCCAGCATGGGCTCGGGCGCGGCCGGCATGTTCGAGACCACGATGGTGGCGGTGCTCGTGAGCGCCATCTGCGCGCTCATCCGCGAGTACGGCGGGTTCACGGCGCTTTTGAACGGCATCCAGAGCCTGTTCAAGAGCAAGAAGGGCGGACAGCTGGGCATGGGCCTGCTGGTGGGCGCCATGGACATCGCCACGGCCAACAACACGGTAGCCATCGTCATCGCCAACCCCATCGCGGCCGACATGGCCGAGACCTACGGCATCACGCGGCGCAAGACGGCGTCCATCCTCGACACGTTCTCGTGCGTGTTCCAGGGCGTCATCCCCTACGGCGCGCAGATGCTCGTGGCCATTTCGGCGGCCACCGAGCTGGGACATGCGGTGTCGGCGTTCCAGATCATCCCGTTTTTGTTCTACCCGTTTTTGCTGCTGGCGAGCTCGCTCGTGTTCATCTTCCTCGTGCCCGACAAGGCCGAACGCTCGTAAGGGCTCGGCTTGCTCTTTGGAGCATGGCGGGCGCGGGTTTTTCGTGACCTGGGGGGATCAGCCGGGCGCGTTCGCATGCGCCGAGGGGCGAACGGGTCGTTCGGCTTTTCGGCCCCTCGAATGCACGGTTTTGGCCGCTGTGAAGCTCGACCGGGCGACACGGCGGAAGCTAGCGCTCTGCGACCAGGGAAAACGCGTCGAGGTTGCACTGTCCGAGCGCGCGGGGAGCCTTCAGACATCCGAAAACCCTTCAGAACGGCGAAAACCGTGCACCGGAAGGGCCGGAAAGCTGAAGACGGCTCCTCCGAGTGCGCTGTGCGCGGATTCCTCGACGCGAGCTTAGCTCCAGCCGCCTTCGCGCAGGACGGCGCCGTCGAGGGTTTTGAGGGCGAAGGCGCTGCGGTCGTAGACGGCGTAGCTGGCCGTGCCGTCCTTCGGGATGGATGTGCTGCCGGGGTTGACGTGCAGCACGCCGTCGCGCTCGTCGAGGGTCTTCACGTGGGTGTGGCCGGTGAGCAGGGCGCTTCCGGGTGCGAGGCTCGGCGCGAGGTCGAGGTGCCCGTGCGTGAGGAAGAGCTCGTGCCCGTCGGCCTCCACCAAGGCGTAGTCGGCCATGCAGGGGAAGTCGAGCAGCATCTGGTCGACTTCCGCGTCGCAGTTGCCGCGCACGGCCACGATGCGCCCGGCCATGCCGTTGAGCACGGCGGCGACCTCGCGGGGCGCGTAGCCTTCCGGCAGGTCGTTGCGCGGGCCGTGGTAGAGCACATCGCCCAGGAGGACGATGCGGTCGGGCGACTCCGCCTCGATGCGCGCCGCGAGCGCGCGCACGGCCGCCGCCGAGCCGTGGATGTCCGATGCGATGACGAGCTTCATGGATGCCTCCAATCGTTGGGGAAGGCATCTAGTTTAGCGCACCGGTTGTCATCCTGAGCGAAGCGAACGAAGTGAGCGGAGTCGAAGGATCCCGTGTGGCGCCAGCCGGAACGCTTCCAGCTGGCGCCACACGGGATCCTTCGACTCCGGCCTACGGACTCCGCTCAGGATGACAAAGGGTTGGCTTCGCGCTCCACTCAGGATGACAAAGGGCTAGTTCTCCAGCTCGTCCATGATGTCGCGGTCGGCCAGCACCTGGTCGCGGGCCATGGCGGCGAGGCCGCGGTAAAGCGGCACGCTCGCGCGCTTCTCCACGTCGTCGCAGAGGGCCGGCACCCAGGCGGCCAGGTGGTCGCGCCCGAACGCGGCCTGCGTCTCCACGAGCCGCTCCGCTTCGTCGGCCTCTCCGGCCGCAAGCGCCGCCGCCGTCCGCTCGGCCAGCTTCGCCATGAAGTCGAACTCGAGCGCCACGTGGTCCTCAGGCAGATCGAAGCCCGCCGGCGCCTCGAGGCCCGCCTCGCGGTAGAGCGCCGTCACCTCGTCGCGCGCCTCCTGCATGAGCAGGTGCACGGGGCTCGTGTACACCGACTCGTAGGGAGCCACCGGATGCGCGCTCATCCCCAGGAACAGCCGGTTGTAGTCGGCCTCCGCGTCGATGCGCAGCCGCTCGTCATCGCCCTGCGCCAGCTCGGCGAAGAACGCGGCCAGGGGGTGGGACTCGTCGTCGCTGGCCGCCGCCCTCATGGACGCGAGGAACGCCGTATCGGGGGCGGCGGCGAACGCGCGGGAGAGGAAGCGGTAGGCGAGCGCGCGATCCTCCATGAGCTCGATCTTCTCGCTCGTGTCCATTGATGCTCCTTATCGTCGGATGGATGGAAAGCCGGGCGCCGCGAAGGGGAGGGAGGTCGGCGGTGCCCGGCTGGGGCAGGGTATGCCCGGGTCGTTCAGCTTACGAGACGTACACGCTCGGGTTCGTGGCGCCCTCCATGCGCGCGCCGCCCTTCGCGGTCGCGGCCTTCTCCATCTCGGAGAGCGGGCCGAACTGCAGCGCCTTCATCGGGCAGGTGAGCACGCAATGCGGCATCTCGAGGTCCTCGCCGCGGCCGACGGACAGGCACGTGTCGCACTTGTCCATCTTGAAGCCGCCGCCCTCCTGCTTGACGTACTGCGGCACGTCGAAGGGGCAGGCCGCCGAGCACGTCTTGCACCCGATGCACTTCTCCAAATCCACCACCACGGCGCCGTCCTCCTCGCGCTTGCTGATGGCGCCCTGCGGGCACTTCTCAACGCACGCGGGATTCTCGCAGTGCATGCACGACAGCGACTCGAAATGGCGCTTGACGTCGGGGAACGTTCCCTCTTCCGTCTCCTGGACGTTGCGGCGGGACACGGTGCCCGCCTCTATCTCGTGCCACTGCTTGCAGGCCACCTGGCAGGCCCAGCATTTGATGCAGCGGCTCGTATCGACGTAGAATCCGTACTGCTCAGCCATCGTCGTTACCCCTCACTCTTCGAAATCTTGACGAGCGTCTGCTTGGCCATGGCCGAGGTGAAGCCGTCGTAGTTGGTCATGGTGTCGTCGTAGAGCACGTTGACCTCGCTGCCGCCGTCGAGCGTGCCGTAGCCCGGAAGGCCCAGCTCCTCGCAGGGCTCCCACCAGCCGCGCTTCGTCATGAGCACGTCGGGCGCGATGGCCTCGAAGTAGCGCGCCACCATCTTGATGGAGCCGTGGGGCGACTCGATGTTCATCCAGCCGCCGTCCTCGATGCCGTACTTCTTGGCCGTGGCCGGGTTGATCTTCACCCACGGCTCGGGCTGCAGCTCGCGCAGGTAGGGCACGTCGTGATAGTAGCTGTGGTTGCACAGGCGGTACGCATGGACGTCGGAGATGACCAGCGGATACTCCGCGGCGATATCCGGCGTGCCCGCGATGCTCTCGGGCGCGCCCGTGTAGACGGGCAGACGCGAGATGGTGCCGGTGTCGGTGGCGTTGGGCTTGTCGCCGATCCAGTCGTTCACGCACTGCACCTTGCCGCCGGGCAGCGACGAGAACATCTTCTCGTAGGTCTGGTACTCGGGCTCGGTCGGCTTGGCGTCGTCGGTGCGCTCCTTGAAGATGTAGCCCTTCTCGCGGAGCTCCTCGAGCGTGATGCCGGAGCCGTCCAGCTGCTCGGAGAGCATCTTGTCCACGTCGCCGTCCCAGAAGTCGGCGCCGTAGCCCATGCGAACGGCCAGGTCGAGGTAGTATTCCCAGTCGGAGCGGGACTCGCCCATGGGTTCCGCGAGCACCTGGTTGATGCCGATGAACGTGCCGGCGGGGCTGTTCTTCGTGGCGAACTGGTCGGCCGCCTCGTACTGCGTGCACGCGGGCAGCACGATGTCGGCGTAGTCGCACGAGGAGTTCCACGCGGTGTCCATCACCACGTAGTAGTCGAGCTTCTTGAGCGCCTCGGCGATGGTCTTGGGCTGGCGCGTGGCCGACATGGGGTTGGACGACTGGCCGAACACGAAGCGCAGCGGGTAGGGGTCCTCGGTGAGGATGGACTGCAGACCCTTGTTGTAGGCGCTCGTGGGGCCGGACTCCTGCGTCATCATGGTCTGGAACCAGCGCGGGGTCTCGGGCGCGACCAGCTTGGCGACGCCGGGCATCCAGCCGTTGGCCTCGTCTTCCTCGCTTGCGGGCAGGCGGTCGGAAAGAAGGTCGACGCCCTTGGTCTTGATGAGGGGCTCCGGCATGACCATGCCCGCCCCGCCGCCGCCGGCGATGCCGAGGTTGCCGGTGATGGCCTCGATGATGCAGGCGCACGCCACGGTCCAGTGGCCGTCGTTGGCCTGGTCGCCGATGCCGTTGCCGATGTTGATGCCCATGGGCTTCACGGTGCCCATGAGGCGCGCGACCTCGGTGATCTGCGCCTCGGGCAGGCCGGTGATCTCGGCGGCCCAGGCGGGGGTGTACTGCTTGATGTGCTCGGCGAGCTCGTCGAAGCCGTTCGTCCAGTTCTCGACGAAGTCGTGGTCGTAGAGGTCCTCGCCGATGATGACGTTCAAGAACGCCATGGCCAGCGCCGTGTCGGTGCCGGGGCGCACGGGCATCCAGATGTCGGCGTGCGAGCCGAGGCCCTCCTGCATCGGGCGGATGTCGACGATCTGCATGCCGGCTTCCTTGGCGTCCATGCGCTTGCAGGGGTTGCCCTGGTTGACGGCGGAGTTCTCGGAGTTGTAGCCCCACACCACCAGAAGCTTCGTCTTGTTCAGCTGGCCGGGCGCCGTGTCGGTGGCCTTGGCGTGCGCGGGGCCGCCGATGGTCACGAGGCGCGAGAACATGCGCTGCGAGTTGCAGATGGCCGAGTGCAGGTAGTTCGGGGAGCCGTGCACGTTGAGGAAGCGGCGGCCGAGCGAGCCGAGCACCGCGTAGAACTGCGGGCTGAGCACGCCGTAGGACTCAGGCCCGTACTGCTCCTTCTGCTCCTTGAGCTTGGCCGCGATGGTGTCCATGGCCTCGTCCCAGGTGATCTTCTCGAACTTGCCCTCGCCCTTCTCGCCTGTGCGCTTCATGGGATAGAGCAGGCGCGTGGGCGAGTACAGCGTGTGCATGGCCGCGTTGCCCTTGGCGCACAGGGTGCGCGAGCCGCGGCCGAAGTTGTTGCCGGCCTCGGGGTTGCCCTCGACGTTCACCCAGCGGCCGTCCTTAATGGTGCACAGCGTGGAGCAGTGCGTGCGGGCGGGGCCGCACATCTTGCACCAGGCGTGCTTGACCTCGACGACGGGCTCGGCGGCGGGCTCGTTGGACGGCGCGCCGGTCCCCTCGGTCTCTTTGAGGCCCTCGTTCGCGCAGCCGCCCAGCACGGCTGCAGCGCCGAGCGCGGCGGCGCCCTTGAAGAACGTTCTCCTCGTCAGTTCTGCCATAATTCCCTCCTGTGGAAACGATGTGCCCCTTGCGCGCACGCCCGGCCTTCCCCTGGCCGATCCCCCTCTCGTGCTCTCCTCGTGCGGCCTGAGCGGCCCGCTCAAGGGGATCGCGTCTGCGATGGCCCGACTGTACGACGAGCGCGCCGTGTTTTGAATCGTAGGTTTCAACGTTTTTCGCGCAAAGCGGTCCATCAGGCGCGACATATGATTCATATGATGAGCGTTTTGCGCTACAATACGTGCCGGGAGGAGCGCCGCGAACATGCGGCGCCGGGGGAGAGGGAACGCCATGGCGTCAGCCGCTAATCGCTTCGCCTGCATGCGCGGGCATTTGAGGGCCGTGACCCTCGCCGATGTGTTCGACGTGCGCGTGCTCGGGCTCGCCTTGAGCCTGGCATGGTCGTCCGTCACGTTCTTCAGCACCGTGGTGCATTTCTCAACGCGCAACGACGTGAGCCACTTCAACAGCGTGGTGGGGTTCTCGAGCCTGGGGATGCTCGCCGTGCTCGTGGCGGCCGCCCTGCTGCCCCGCCTGTTCGCGCGCGTTATGTCTGCGCGGGCCGTACGCTGGTCGGTGCCCGGCATCATGGCGGCCATGACCGTCGTGCTCGTGGTGGTGGACCACGACGTGTTCCGGCAGCCGTGGTGCTCCATCGCGGCCACCTGCGCCGGCGCCGGCCTCGGCGTGCTCTACCTGGCCTGGGCCGACGAGTTCCGCAAGCTCGACGCCGCCCAGTCGGTGGTGAAGGCCGTGTGCTCGTTCCTGCTGGCGGCCGTGGCGTTCGCGCTGGTCGTGGCGCTGCCGCGCGAGCTTGCCGTCGTGCTCACGGTGCTCATGCCCCTCGTCGCCGGCGCGGTGCTGTTCGCGCGCATCGGCGCGTGGCGGGAGATGGCGCCGCCCGAGCCCTCCACGTTGCGCCGCGGCGCGTTCTCCATCCGCGCGGTGCTCTCCATCGGGGCGCTCGCGCTGTCCGAATCGTTCATGCGGGCGCTCTTCCTCAACGCCTCGCCCATCATCAACGAGGGCAGCTATCCGTGGCTGTTCCTCGTGGCCTCCATGGCGTCCGTGGCGCTCATCTGCGGCCCCTTGTTCTCCGCGCGCGAGCTGGACTTCGGCGCGGCCTACCAGGCCACGGTGTTCGCGCTCGGGTTCATCTTCCTTCTGCTGCCCATCCTCGACTTGGGCACGGTGCCGGCCGACATCCTCGCGCTCGTCTCCTACAGCACGGTGACGATGCTCACGTGGATCGTGCTCACGCGCATCATCGGGCTCTACCGGCTCTCGACCCTGTTCGCGTTCGGCATCGGCTGGAGCGCCTACGTCGCAGGCTCGCTCGCCGGCACGTTCGGCGCCGCGCTGCTCAGCTCGTTTTGGGAGCTCGAGCCGCGCGTGCTGAGCATCGTGGAGCTCGTGTGCGTGTGCCTGCTGTTCTTCGCCTACCTGTTCCTGTTCAACGAGCGGTCGATGATGCGTCTGCTCGGCGGCCCGTCCGGCGACGACCGCCGGCCGTTCCGCGCGCGCTGCGAGCAGGTGGCGCGCGAGCACGAGCTCACGGCCCGCGAGGCCGAGATCATGGTGCTCGTGGCAAAGGGCCGCTCGACGCCGCGTATACAGAAGCAGCTCGGCCTCACGGCGGGCACGGTGAACACGCACCTCGCGCACCTCTACCGCAAGCTCGACGTGCATGACAAGCAGGAGCTCATCGACCTGCTGGAGGAGCGTCGGGGCGAGGCGCGTCCGGAAGCTCAGGCCAAGTCGGCGCAGTAGCCCTGCGCGATGATGCGCCGGCCGCTTTCGGGGAACAGGTGCGCGTAGAGCGCCATGAAGTAGCTGTCGGTCATGGAGGCCAGGTAGTCCACGACGATCTGGTTCGGCTCGGTGGCCAGGTAGTCCTCGGCCGTCACCGTGCGCGACTTCGCGCAGAGCGACGCCACGTGGTGCCTGAACACCGGCGACGACTCGTTCCCGGCCAGAAGGTCGTCGAGCAGGCGGGCGTAGAGCTCCTCGAACATCTCCTCGACGATGTTGCCGGCACCGGCCACCACGCCCTCCTGCTCGTAGATAAGCTCGTAGTTCTGGCGCTTGGCGCGCTTGAGGTCGGCGAACACGGCTCCGCTCATGGCGATGCGGTCGGTGCCGTAGCTGGCGTTGACGATGTCCACCGTCAGGTTGTTGATGATGCGCGCGTTGTCGCGGCCGATCACCTCGCTGTCGAACGCGTCGAGCGAGCCGATCACGCCCATGTCGACGGCATCCGCGCGGTCCTTGCCCACGTAGGCGATCATGTCGGCGACGCGCACCACGCAGCCCTCGAGCGTGGAGGGGCGTAGGCGCTTGATGGCCTGCTCGTCCACGTAGCATTCCTCCACGAGCGCGTCGAGCGTCGCGAAGTCGCGCGTGTCGCCGACGCTCAGCACCTGCTGGGCGAACTCGCCGTTGTGGCAGAGCACGCCGTCGAGCGTCTGGAGGCTCACATTGCGGCGGTAGAGCTTGTCGAGCACGCGCACCGAGTGCACGTTGTGGTTGAACGAGCGGCCCGTGCGCTCGCGATAGCACTGGCTGAGGAAGCGCTCGCCGGCGTGGCCGAACGGCGTGTGGCCCACGTCGTGGCCGAGCGCGATGGCCTCGATGAGCTCCGTGTTCAGGCCGAGCAGGCTGCCGATGCCGCGCGCGACGCGGCTCACCAGCTGCACGTGAAGGCCGCGCCGGCTGATGTCGTCGTTCTCCACGAACGAGAACACCTGCGTCTTGTCGGCGTAGCGGTTGTAGGCTGGCACGTTCAGGATCTTCTCGATGTCGCGCGCGAACGCGGGGCGGGCGAGCGTGGCCTCGTCGTGGGGGTTGGCCTCGCGCCGTGCGACGTCCGCGTCGTCGAAGGCGAGCGGGTGCTTGCGCCCCGCCGCGCGGTCGGCGCGGATGGCGGCCTCGATCTCGGGGTCGAGCGTGAGGTAGGGGATGGCCTGCTGTTCCATGTGCGTCCTCTTTCCCGTGTGTTCCGAGGACATTGTAACGCATGGTGCCGGGGAAGCGACGTTCTGGCCTCAATATATAAGTAAGAGCATCATGGACAAGATAGACCTTCGGGACTGATTTCTTGTCGGGAATCCCCGGTTCGACTTATTGCCATCAGGGGTTTCTTCGTTTTCCGTTGGCTATGACGCGGAAAAATCAGTCCCGAAGGCCGATTTTGTCCAAGAGGCCTCGCCAGCAGATTTTCGATTCGGGCTAGTACCTGTACAACGCGGCGACGCCGGCGTCGGTGGGCATGAGGGCGGGGTCCACGAGGTAGACTTCGCCGCCTTGGCGCAGGGTCGCCTGGGCGAACTCGTCCGCGAGGTCGCCGTCGGCAGGGCGGGTCAGGGTGCCGGTCTGCTCGTCGTAGACGCCGGGGATCGCGGCTTCCTCCTCCACGAGCAGCGCGCGCACCTTGCGCTCGAGGAGCGCGAACGCGATGGCGTCGAGGTCGTCGGTCGCCTTGCCCGCCGCCCGCGCGTCGCCGAACTCCTCGGCCACCGCCCGGTCGCGCTTCTCGCGGGCGCGCTCGATGACGGCGGTGGCGTCCTGCAGCAGCTCGGGGAAGTCCACGCCGTCGACGTTCTTCTCGATGCCCTCGTCGAGCAGGTTCGGCACCGTGGAGAAGCTTCGGAACATCGCCTGGTGCTCAGGCAGGCTCACGAGGATCACCGGCAGCGGGGCGGCGTGCTCCAGGTGCTCGGTCACGGCCCTGTTCACCGAGCGGAAGAACTTCTCGGCCTCTTCCTTCTTCACGTCGTTGCGTGACTTGTAGCCGTGGTAGGGCGGCATGTGGTTCTCGAGCGAGGAGTAGTCGAGCGCGCCCTCGTGGCCGTCGTACACCTCGGGGAACTCCTCGCTGAACTCGCCCGGCACGTCGGCGGGCAGCTCGACGCGCTCGAGCGAGCCGAAATCGCCGTGGATGAGGGCGAAGCGGTCGGCCGAGAGTCCCAGTAGGTAGTAGTGCGCGCCGAACAGGAACGTGCGCATGATCGGCTTCAAGGAGAAGCGCTCGCCCACGACGACGCGCTCCTCCACGGGAAAGCCGAGCGGCAGCACGTTCACGCGCTCGTCGCTGGCGAGCACCGCCAGGCCGCCCTGCGCCGCGGAGTGCGCGTAGTCCTCGAAGCGCTCGGCCACGACGTCGAGGTTCGCGACGAGGTTCGCGTACTCGCGGCGCTCGCGCTGCTGCGCCAGCTCGGCCCGCGCCTCCGACACGAGGTCGCGGAACCGCTCGCGGTCGCGCTCGAGGCCGTCGGCGCCCGAGGTGGGCAGGAAGATGGACACGAGGGGAGGTGCGGCCTGCTCGTAGAGGACCGGGTCGAAATCCGTGAGCACCGCGATGTCTTCGTTCATGGGGAACCTCCGTGTCCGTCAAGGGAATCGATGCGCCGCTAGCGGGGGCGCGGCGAAGGCCAGCATAGCAACGCCCGCGCCCGGCGGGCCCGCTTGCAGCGCACCTGTCAACGTCCGGTAGGCGTGCCGGCACGCGATCCGCCCCCGCGCGGCCGAAGGCGGGCGGGCTTGCGGTATACTGGTGCGGAAAACGACGACGGGAGAGGGCGCGCATGAGGAACCGGGAGTGGGTCTACGCGGTCATCGCGGTAATCAGCTTCGTGATGATGGCCGCGAGCCTCGTGTTCGTGTACATGGACGCGGGTGAGGCCGGCCCCGAGCTCGGCGAGTTCGTGCCGGCCATCGGGTTCGCCCTCGTGTTCCTGGTGAACCTCGTCCTGTCCAAGCAGAACCGGCGGAGGTAGGGCGCATCCATGGCGGGCATCAGCGAAGAGGACATCCAGAAGGTTCGCGAGGCGAGCGACGTGGCCGCCGTCATCGGCGAGCGTGTGCCCCTGAAGCAGCGCGGGCATGAGTTCTGGTGCTGCTGCCCCTTGCACAATGAGAAGACGCCCTCGTTCAAGATCGACCCGTCCCGGCAGACGTGGCACTGCTTCGGCTGCGGCAAGGGCGGCGACGTGTTCCGCTTCATCATGGAGACAGAGGACCTGTCGTTTCCCGAGGCCGTCCGCCGCCTGGCCGAGCGGGCCCACATCGAGATAGCCGAGAGCGGCGGGCGACCGGGCGTGGGGGCCGGACGCAAGGCGCGCCTCAAGGCCGTGTGCGAGGAGACGGCCGCGTTCTACCACGCGCAGCTCATGCGCAATCCGGGTTCGGACGCGTCGGTCGCGCGCAGCTACCTGGCCGGGCGCGGGTTCGGCGGCGAGGTGCCTAAGAGCTGGCGGCTCGGCTTCGCCCCGGGGCGCGGCCAGCTCGTGCGCCACCTCACGGCCAAGGGCTTCAAGGGCGACGAGATGGTGCAGGCGAACGTCGCGCTTTCGGGCGACGGCGGCCGTCTGCGCGACCGCTTCTTCAACCGCGTGATGTTCCCCATCAACGACGCGCAGGGGGAGTGCATCGCCTTCGGCGGGCGCGTCATCGGCAAGGGCGAGCCGAAGTACCTCAACTCCCAGGAGACGCCGCTGTTCCACAAGTCGCAGGTGCTCTACGGCCTGGACAAGGCGAAGGCGGCCATGGCCTCCACCGGCGTGGCCGTGGTGGTGGAGGGTTACACCGATGTCATCGCGCTGCACGAGGCGGGGCTGCGCAATGTCGTGGCGACGCTCGGCACTGCGCTCACCCTGCGCCACATCCGCCTGCTCTCGCGCCACGCGCGCCGCCGCATCGTGTACCTGTTCGACGGCGACGAGGCCGGCCAGCGCGCCGCCGACCGCGCGCTCGCGTTCATCGACGACTCCATGACGCCCGAGGCGGGCAAGAGCCGCATCGAGTTGGCGGCCGTCACGCTGCCCGACAACCTCGACCCGGCCGAGTTCGTGGCCGCGCGGGGGGCCGACGCGCTCAAGGGGCTGGTCGACGCCGCGCAGCCTCTGCTCACCTACGGCATCGAGCGACGATTGGCCAAGCACGACCTGAGCCGCGCCGAGGGGCGCTCAGCCGCGCTCGCCGACGCGCTCTCGGTGCTCGCGCCCATCAAGGACTCGATGCTGGCGAAGGACTACGCCGTGCAGATAGCCAGCCGCTGCCGTGCGCGGGAGGAGGCCGTGCTCGAAGAGCTCTCGCGCTTGAAGCCGCCGCGGCAGGCCGTTGAGGAGTCCGGGGAGACGGACCGGACGCAGGACGCGCTTTCGCAGCCCGCGCCCGCGCCGGCCCCCGAGCGCGCGCGGCTCGCCCCCGCCGAGCGCAGCCGCCGCCGCTTCGAGCGCCAGCTGCTGGCCCTGGCGGCGAGCCGGCCCGACCTCGCGCTGCTCCACGCCGACGCGCTCGCGCTGACGCAGTGGCACGATCCCGTGCACATTGCCGTGGCGCAGAGCATGCTCGACACGCTGGCGGACGACCCCGCCGCCTCCACCGCGCGCATCGTGGGCGACGCGGCGCGCGCGCTTCCGGCTGCGGCGGGCATGCTGACGGCCGGCCCCCCTCAGAGCGCCGCGAGCGACGAGGCCCTGGCGGCCTTCCTCGTGGAGGAGCTCGCTATCGGCGACGCGGAGGACGCGGTGGCCGCGCTCAGATCGCAGCTTTCCGACCCCGCGCGCCTGCCCGCCGACGAGTACGAGCTGCTGTTCCAGACCGTGGGCGACATGCAGAAGGACCTCGTCCGCCGCCGCGCCGCCCACAAGCCCGTGGGGTGAGGTTCTAACGCTGATAGCCAGCGCCTGTTTTGGAACATTCGTGCGTTCGGGGGCGAAGCGCCGCCCGCGCGGCGCCGTAGCGTTGGGGGATGGTATACTCTACCGAAAAGAAAGGAGATGCCGTTGAGCCCCTTCATCTGGCTGGCCGTGGCCGCCGTGATGGCCGTCGTCGAGATCGCCTCGCTCGGCCTCATCACCATGTGGTTCGTCGTGGGCGCGCTCGTCGCGTTCGTCGCGAACCTGCTCGGGTTCGACCTGTTCGTCCAGGTGGTTGTGTTCCTCGTCGTGTCGGTGCTGTGCCTGGCGGTGCTGCGCCCCGTGTTCGTGAAGTACCGCGATCGCGGAAAGCAGGAGGAGCCCACCCCCGTCGGCCAGATCGCCGTGGTGGCCGAGGCCATCGACAACGACCGCCTGGTCGGCCGCGTCGAGACGCCCGACCATATGACCTGGGCCGCGCGCTCGGCTGACGGGATGCCCATCCCCGCCGGCGAGAACGTCGTGGTCGTGGGGCAGGAGAGCGTCAAGCTCATCGTCGAAAGGAAACCGTCATGATCTTCCTCATCGTGCTCGTGGTGCTCGTGGTGCTGTTCAGCGTCACGTGCATCAAGATAGTCCCGCAGGCCGAGGCCGCCGTCGTCGAGCGCCTGGGCTCCTACCTCACCACCTGGGGCAACGGCCTGCACGTGAAGGTGCCGTTCATCGACCGCGTGCGCCCCTTCGTGACGCTCAAGGAGCAGGTGGCCGACTTCCCGCCCCAGCCCGTCATCACGAAGGACAACGTGACCATGTCCATCGACTCAGTCGTGTTCTTCAAGATCATGGACCCGAAGCTCTACACCTACGGCGTGGAGAACCCCATCATGGCCATCGAGAACCTGGCCGCCACCACGCTGCGCAACATCATCGGCGATTTGGAGCTGGACACCACGCTCGTGTCGCGCGACACCATCAACGCCAAGATGCGCGCCATCCTGGACGAGGCCACCGACGCGTGGGGCATCAAGGTGAACCGCGTGGAGGTCAAGAACATCACGCCGCCGGCCGCCATCCAGCAGGCCATGGAGAAGCAGATGAAGGCCGAGCGCGAGAAGCGCGAGGCCATCCTTCTGGCCGAGGGCGAGAAGCAGTCGGCCATCACGGTTGCCGAGGGCAACAAGCAGGCGCAGATCCTCGCCGCCGAGGCCGAGAAGCAGGCCGTGATCCTGGCCGCCGAGGCCGAGAAGGAGAAGCAGATCCGCGAGGCCGAGGGCGAGGCGGAGGCCATCCGCAACGTGCAGGAGGCCACCGCGCAGGGCATCCGCATGGTGCGCGAGGCCGGCGCCGACTCGGCCGTGCTCACCCTGCAGGCCTACGAGGCCCTGAAGAGCGTGGCGAACGGCCGCGCGACGAAGCTCATCATCCCCTCCGAGATCCAGGGCATGGCCGGCCTCGCCGCCAGCTTGAAGGAGATCGTGGTGGACGAGAAGCCGACGAGCGCGAAGTAGCGGCGCCCGCGTAGGCGCATAGATGACGAGGTGGGAGGCGTTTTGCGCTTCCCACCTCGCGTTTTGTGGAGCTTTCCCGCAGAGTGCTGGACAAGGGGCGCGCGATTGCGGACAATGGGCGCAAAGACCGATCCCGCGCCGCGCAGAGGCGGCGCGTTTCCTGAGACATAAGAAGGACGTGTTGAGCGTGATCTCCATCGTGCAATCCCCGAACCCCGTCCTGAACACGGCGTGCGAGCCGTGCGACCTGGACGACAAGAGCCTGCGCAAGCTGGCGAAGCAGATGGCGAAGGCCATGTACAAAAACGACGGCTGCGGCCTGGCCGCGCCGCAGCTGGGCGTGACGAAGCGCCTCGTGGTGATCGACTGCGACCAGGAGGATGGCGAGCAGGATCCCATCATCCTGGTGAACCCCGTGCTCGTCGAGACCCAGGGCGAGCCGGTCGTGGAGGGGGAGGGGTGCCTGTCGCTGCCCGGCATCTCGGTGCCCATCGCGCGGCCGCCGTGGGCGCGCGTGCGCTACTTCGACCTGGACGGCGAGCAGTGGGAGATCGAGGGCGACGGGCTGCTCGGCCGCTGTTTGCAGCACGAGCTGGACCACCTGGACGGCGTCACGATGTTCGAGCGCTGCGACCCGGTGGCCCGCATCCAGGCGCTGCGCGACTACGAGGCGGCCCAGGCCGCCGGCGCGAAGCCGGGCGAGACCTCGCTCGAGCCGCGGGTGCGCTGATCATGCGCGTCGTGTTCATGGGCACGCCGGAGTTCTCGGCTACCATCTTAGAAGAGCTCGCACAGCACCACGAGGTGGCGGCCGTCTACACGCGGCCCGACGCCGTGCGCGGCCGGGGCAAGCGCCTCGAGCCCTCGCCGGTGAAGCGCGTCGCCGAGCGCCTGGGCATCGAGGTGCGCACGCCGCGCACGCTGCGCGACGAGGAGGCCCAGCGCGATCTGGCGGCTCTCGAGCCCGACGTCGTGTGCGTGGCCGCCTACGGGGCCATCCTGCCCAAGGCCGTGCTCGACATCCCGCGCCTGGGCTGCCTGAACGTGCACGCCTCGCTCCTGCCGCGCTGGCGCGGCGCGGCGCCCATCGAGCGCGCGGTGCTTGCGGGCGATGCGGAGGCGGGCGTGTGCATCATGCGCATGGAGGAGGGCCTGGACACGGGCGCGTACTGCGTGTGCCGCACGGCCGCGATCGAGGGCAAGGGAGTCGAGGAGCTCGTCGATGAGCTGGCCTATCTCGGCGCGCACGCGCTGCTGACGGCGCTCGTGCACGTGGAGCGCGGTGCGGTGGAGTGGACCGAGCAGGACGAGTCGCTGGCCACCTACGCCTCCAAGATCGAGAAGGGCGAGCTGGACCTCTCGCCTGAGCACGCCGCCTCCGCGCTCGCGCGCAAGGTGCAGGCGTCGAGCAGCGCGCATCCCTCGCGCGCCGTCGTGGCGGGACGCGGAGTCACGGTTCTGCGCGCGGCCGTTCCCGCCGACGCTGCGGGACGCGAGCTCGCGGGGGGCATCGCGCCCGGCGAGGTGCGCTTCGCAGGAAAGCGCCTGTTCTTGGGCGCGGCCGACGGCGCCCTCGAGCTTGCGCTCGTGAAGCCCGACGGCAAGCAGGCCATGGACGCGAAGGCCTTCGCCGCCGGCGTCCAGGGCATCAAAGAAGGCGGCATGACCTGGGAGGAGCCCCGTGCCTGAGAAGAGACCCGAGCGACGCGAGCCCAAAGGCTACGCCGGCCCCAAGAATCCGCCGAAGAAGAAGCCCCGCTCCAAGGCGAGCCCCGCGCGCCTGGCCGCGCTCGACGTGGTGCGCGCCGTGCGCGAGCGCGACGCGTTCGCGCAGGAGGTCATCGGCACGCGCATCGACCGCTCCGACCTCACGTCCGAGGACCGCGCGTTCGCCACGAAGCTGGCGCTCGGCGTGGTGAGCGCGTGCGGCACCCTCGATGAGATCATCGATCGCGCACTCGACAAGCCCTCCGACGTGCAGCCCGACGTGCGCGACGCGCTGCGCGTGAGCACCTACGAGATCATCTTCCTGGGGAAGACCCCCTACGCGGCCGTCGACCAGGGCGTGGAGCTCGTGCGCTCGTTTGCGATGAGCGCCGCGGGCCTGGCCAACGCCGTGCTGCGCAAGATCGTGCTTCTGCGCGGGGCGTTCCCGTTCGGCGATCCGATGCGCGACCTGGAGGCGCTCGCGCGGCTGCACGCGTTCCCGGTGTGGCTCGCGCGCAAGCTCATCGCCGATCTGGGCCCCGAGGCCGCCATCGACTTCATGCGCGCCTCGAACGAGCAGGCGCCGCTGTTCATCGCCGTCAACGCCATCAAGGTGAAAGACGAGGCGCTGGTGGCCGCCTTCGAGAAGATCGACGAGGGGCTCGACCCCATCTCGATCGACGGCGCGCCGATCCCCGGCTGCTATCGGGTGCTCGACACGCGCGCCCTCTTGCTTCCCGAGGTGAAGCGGATGTTCGCGCAGGGGAGGATCCTCGTGTCGGACGCCGCGTCGCAGCTGGTCGCCGCGTCGGTGCTGCCCGAAGCCAAGCCGGCGAGCCTGCTCGAGATCGGCGCCGGCCGCGCCACGAAGACCATCCTCTTGCAGAGCTGCGCGCAGCGCGCCTGGGGCTCGCAGATCGAGGAGCACGTTGCGCTCGACAACCACGCCTTCAAGATGAAGGTGCTCAGGGAGCGCGTCGACCGCTACGGCGCGCAGGTGTCCGAGGCGCTCACGGGCGACGCGCTCAAGCTGGGCGACGCGGTGGGCGAGCGCGCGTTCGACCTGGTGTTCGTCGACGCGCCGTGCTCGGGCCTGGGGACGCTCCGCCGCCACCCGGAGATCCGCTGGCGGCTCGAGCCGGCCGGCATCGCGAGTTTCGCGCGCGTGCAGCTGGGCATGCTCAACGAGGCCGCGTCGCACGTGGCCCCGGGCGGCACGCTCGCCTACGCCACCTGCACGGTGACGCGCGAGGAGAACAACGGCGTGGTGAAGGCGTTCCTGGAAAGCGAGGCGGGCGCGGACTTCAAGCTGGCTCCCGTGAACGGCCGCTCGTGCGTGGCCACCCGCCTGACCGACAACGCCCCCGACGCCCACTTCGCCGTGAGGTTCGTCCGCAAGGGCTGAAGCGCTGCGCTCAGGATGGCAGAAGCGGCCCGGAACCGGCGGGGCGCTTTTTGTTTCCAAATGATTTCATCTTCGGATGAATCGAAGCGGATTGCTATACAATAGACGGACTTTTTCACACCGACGATGCATGAGAAGGAGGTCAAGCGACTGTGGAGCCGAACATCAAAGAGGTGGCTGGGCGCATTCGGGCCCTGCGCGAGGACCTCGACATCACGCAGCAGGAGATGGCCGACGCGACGGGCCGCTCGCTGGCTGAGTACGCCGCCCAGGAGTCGGGCGAGCAGGACCTGTCGTTCACGTTCCTGTTCAAGTGCGCGCAGCGTTTGGGCGTGGACGTCATCGAGCTTCTCACCGGCGAGGACCCGCACCTCACGGGCTACTCGCTCACGCGGGCGGCCGAGGGACTGTCCATCAAGCGCCGCGCGGGCTTCGAGTACCTGCACAAGGCGCCCCACTTCAAGAACAAGCTGGCCGAGCCGTTCCTGGTCATCGCGCCCTACCTCGAGGAGGAGCAGGAGCAGCCCATCCACCTGTCCTACCACAAGGGCCAGGAGCTCGACTTCATCATCTCCGGCAAGATGCGCTTCGCCTACGAGGACCACGTGGAGGAGCTCGAGGCGGGAGACCTGCTCATGTACGACTCCGGCCGCGGCCACGGCATGATCGCCACCGGCGGCGAGCCGTGCACGTTCCTCGCCGTCGTCATGAAGCCGAACGGGGAGATTATCTAGGCGCTGCCGCCCGATCGGCCCGCCTCTCGCGCGGGCTGGACGAGCAGGCTGCGCCCTCGAACCCGATGATCCCATCCGTCTCGCGGCGGACACGCCCGCCGCATCGCTTGCAAGGAAGAGAACGCTCATGAGAAACATCAACCTCCGCTTCGTCGAAGAGACCTACGACGAGGAAGGCCTCCTGACCGATTTCGCCGTCAAATGCCCCGAGGGCTTCAACTTCGGCTACGACGTGGTCGACGACATCGCCGTGAATGACCCCGACCGCCGCGCCATGGTGTGGTGCAACCCCGAGGGCGAGGAGCACGTCTTCACCTTCGCCGACATGAAGGAGTGGTCGGACAAGACCGCGAACTTCCTGGTGGACGCGGGCGTGCGCCGTGGCGACTACGTCATGGTCATCCTGCGCCGCCACTACCAGTTCTGGTTCGTGGCCACGGCGCTCGCGAAGCTGGGCGCGGTCATGGTGCCCGCCACCTTCATGCTCAAGGAGCACGACCTGGAGTATCGCCTGAACGGCGCGTCCATCAAGGCGATCATCGCCACGTCGCTCGGCGACATCGCGAACGTGGTGGACAACGTGGCGGGCGCGTGCCCCACGCTCGAGGTGAAGATGCTGGTGAACGGCGCGGGCGGCGGCCTCACGCCCGAGGACGCGGAGGGCAACCTGGTGTTCCCCGACGACGGCCTGCCGCTGGGCGCGGCGCTCTCCGGACCGGACGGCGTGTGCGCTGTCCCCGCCGAGCGCGAGGGCTGGCTCGACTTCAACACGGGCGTGCGCGCCGCGAGCGCCGACTTCGCCCGCGTGGAGACGCTGGCTGCCGACCCCATGCTCATGTACTTCTCGTCCGGCACGTCGGGCAACCCCAAGATGGTGCTGCACGACTCCGAGTACGCCATCGCGCACCTGGTCACGGCCAAGCACTGGCACAACGTGCAGCCCGACGGTCTGCACTTCACCATCGCCGACACCGGCTGGGGCAAGGCCGTGTGGGGCAAGTACTACGGCCAGTGGCTCATGGAGGCGTGCGTGTTCACCTACGACTTCGACCGCTTCCATCCCTCCGAGATACTCTCGCTCATCGGCAAGTACGGCATCACGACGCTGTGCTGCCCGCCCACGATGTACCGCATGATGATGGCCGAGGACGTGGACGCCTACGACCTGCATACGCTGGCGTACTCCACCACGGCGGGCGAGGCCCTGAACCCCGACCTGTTCGACTTCTGGAAGGAGCACACGGGCCTCACCATTTACGAGGGCTTCGGGCAGACCGAGACGCCGCTCACCATCGCGAACCTCACGGGCTCCGTGCCGCGCCCCGGATCGATGGGCAAGCCGGTGCCGCTGTACAACGTGGAGATCCAGCGCGAGGACGGCAGCCGCTGCGACACGGGCGAGACGGGCGAGGTGTGCATCGACGTGCGCGAGAAGGCCGCCGGTATCATGCTCGAGTACTACCGCGACCCCGAGAAGACGGCCGCGGCCGTGCACGACGGCTGGTACCACACCGGCGACACGGCCTGGTGCGACGAGGACGGCTACTTCTGGTACGTGGGCCGCAACGACGACGTGATCAAGTCGAGCGGCTACCGCATCGGGCCCTTCGAGATCGAGAGCGTGCTGTTGGAGCACGAGGCCGTGCGCGAGTGCGCGGTGACGGGCGTGCCCGACCCCGTGCGCGGCAAGGCCGTGAAGGCCACCGTGGTGCTGGCCGAGGGCTTCGGCGGGTCGACCGAGCTTACGAAGGAGCTCCAGACCTGGGTGAAGAAGCGCACCGCGCCCTACAAGTACCCCCGCATCGTGGAGTACGTGGAAGCCCTCCCCAAGACCGTGAACGGCAAGATCCGCCGCGCCGCCATCCGCCAGGAGGACGAGAAGCCCAAGACCCCCGAGGGGCTGGTGTGATGGGTGCAAATTGTCATCCTGAGCGCAGCGCGCAGCGCGGAGTCGAAGGATCCCGTGCGGCGCTAGCAGGCAATCCTCCGGTTGACACCGCGCGGGATCCTTCGACTCCGCTTCGCTCCGCTCAGGATGGCATCATGCCCAAAGCGCCGGTGCTCGTGGTCACCGGGCATTACGGGGTGGGGAAGACCAACCTCTCACTCAACCTGGCGCTCGACGCGGCGGCGCGCGGGCTGGAGGTCACGGTGGTCGACCTCGACGTGGTGAACCCGTTCTTCCGCTCGAGCGACTACCGCGCGCTGCTCGACGAGGCGGGCGTGCGGATGATCGCGCCCGTGTTCGCCGGCACGAACCTGGACGGGCCGAGCCTGTCGGGCACCATCCTGCCGGCCATCGAGCAGGCGCGCGCGGCGGAAGGTCGCCTGCTCGTCATCGACGCGGGCGGCGACGACGTGGGCGCCACGGCGCTCGGGCGCTTCGCGAAGACGGTGGCGGCCGGCCCCTACGAGATGCTCTACGTGGTGAACCGCAGCCGAAACCTCACGCAGGAGCCCGCCGAGGCGGCCGAGGTGCTGCGCGAGATCGAGGCGAAGTCGCACCTCAAGGCCACGGCCGTCGCCAACAACACGCACCTCCAGGCCGACACTGACGAGGCCGTGATCGCGCAGGGCATCCCCTTCGCCCAGGAGGTCGCCCGCCTCACGAGCCTGCCCCTCGCCTTCACCACCGTGCCTGACGAGACGGCTCGTCAGGACGCTGGCCGGAGATTTTCCCGCTTTGGGCCGAATGCGGGCGTGCACGGGGTCTATCCTGTGCGAGTATATGTGAGAACTCCCTGGCAATAGACGAGAGAGCTGCGGCGGCGCTTCGGCGGCGGCGCGCGAGCATACGAACGAGACGAGGAAGGCGGATCATGGCGAGAATCAGCGTAGACGACTCCTTCTGCAAGGGGTGCGGCCTGTGCGTGGACGCATGCCCCGTGCATATCATCGAGCTTGACAACGACACGATCACGGCGAAGGGCTACCATCCGGCGCACTGCATCGACATGGACGCGTGCACGGGCTGCGCGTCGTGCGCGCTCATGTGCCCCGACGTGGCCATCACGGTGGAAAGGTAGGCGAGCATGGCAGAGAAAGTGCTCATGAAGGGCAACGAGGCGCTCGCCGAGGCGGCGCTGCGCGCGGGCTGCCGCTTCTTCTTCGGGTATCCCATCACGCCGCAGACGGAGCTCGCGGCGTACATGTCCAAGCGCATGCCCAAGGTGGGCGGCACGTTCCTCCAGGCCGAGAGCGAGATTGCGGCCATCAACATGGTGTACGGCGCCTCGGCGGCCGGCGCGCGCGTCATGACGTCGTCCTCCTCGCCGGGCATCTCGCTCAAGGGCGAGGGCATCTCGTACATGGCCGGCGCGGATCTGCCGGGCGTCATCATCAACGTGCAGCGCGGCGGCCCGGGCCTCGGCGGCATCCAGCCCTCGCAGGCCGACTACTGGCAGGCCACGCGCGCGCTCGGGCACGGCGACTTCCGCGTGGTGGTGTACGCGCCGTCCACGGTGCAGGAGATGGCCGACCTCGCGTTCACGGCCTTCGATGTGGCGGACAAGTACCGCACGCCCGTCATGATCCTGGCCGACGGCATGCTCGGGCAGATGATGGAGCCCGTGGTCATGCCCGAGCCGCATGACGAGCAGATCGAGAAGCCCTGGGCCACCACCGGCCACAAGCACCAGCGGCCGCACAACGTGGTGAACTCGCTCTACCTCACGGCCGACGAGCTGGAGCGCCTGAACGTCGAGCGCTACGAGCGCTACGCCGTCATCGAGCGCGACGAGCAGCGCGCCGAGACGTTCCTCACCGAGGACGCCGACGTGGTGGTCGTGGCCTTCGGCGCGAGCGCCCGCGTGGCGCGCAGCGCGGTGGTCGAGGCGCGAGCGAAAGGCGTGAAGGCCGGCCTCATCAGGCCGATCACGCTCTGGCCGTTCCCCGTGG
The DNA here is from genome assembly GCF_902386925.1 of Arabiibacter massiliensis. Lineage (NCBI taxonomy): Bacteria > Bacillati > Actinomycetota > Coriobacteriia > Eggerthellales > Eggerthellaceae > Arabiibacter > Arabiibacter massiliensis. The sequence goes on from NZ_LR698996.1 coordinate 391,565, forward strand.
ACGCGCTCGAGGCCGCGGTGCCCACCGCCAAGGCCTTCCTCACCGTGGAGATGAACATGGGCCAGATGGTGGACGACGTGCGCCTCGCCGTGAACGGGCGGCGCCCCGTGGAGTTCTTCGGCCGCACCGGCGGCGTCATCCCGACGCCCGTGGAGGTGCTGGCCCAGATCGAGGACCTGAACGAACGCATACGTAAGGGAGGGGAGTAGACCATGGCCGAGAAAGAGACCAAAGTGGTGTTCGAGCGCCCGCATGCGCTCCTTCCCGTGGTGACCAATTACTGCCCGGGCTGCACGCACGGCATCATCAACCGCCTCGTGGCGGAATGCCTCGACGAGCTGGACGTGGAGGGCGACGCCGTGGGCGTGGCCCCCGTGGGCTGCTCCGTCATGGCCTATGACTTCTTCGGCTGCGACATGATCGAGGCCGCGCACGGGCGCGCCCCGGCGGTGGCCACGGCCGTGAAGCGCGTGCATCCGGGCGGCGTGGTGTTCGCCTACCAGGGCGACGGCGACCTCGCCTCCATCGGCATGGCCGAGACGATACATGCGGCCACGCGCGGCGAGAACATCACCGTCATCTTCATCAACAACGCCATCTACGGCATGACGGGCGGCCAGATGGCCCCCACGAGCCTGCCGCACCAGGTGACGCAGACCTCGCCCTACGGCCGCGACACGGAGGAGTGCGGGTTCCCCATCCGCGTGTGCGAGCTTCTGAGCTCGCTCGACGGCGTGGCGTACCTCGAGCGCGTGACGGCGGACACGCCGAAGAACGTGCGCAAGGCGAAGAAGGCCATCAAGAAGGCGTTCCAGACGCAGATCGACGGCGCGGGCTACTCGCTCGTGGAGGTGGTTTCCACGTGCCCCACGAACTGGGGAATGACGCCGCAGGACTCCATCGCGTGGATGCAGGAGAACATGCTGCCGTACTATCCGCTGGGCGTGTACAAGGACGTGCGCGCCGAGGGCTACGCGAACGCGGCCGAGGCTGCGGCGGCCCGCGCGGCGGACTGCCCGATCGCGAATCCTGCCGCGCAGGCGGAAGGGGGTGCGCGATGAGCGAGTCTTTGAACATCGTGCTCGCCGGCTTCGGCGGCCAGGGCGTCCTGTTCGCCGGCAAGTTGATCGCCTACGCCGGCTTGCTTGAGGACCGAGAGGTGTCGTGGCTGCCCTCCTACGGCCCCGAGATGCGCGGCGGCACCGCGAACTGCAGCGTGTGCCTCTCTGACGATCCCATCGGAAGCCCGCTCGTGCTCGCGCCCAACGCGCTCATCGCCATGAACCAGCCCTCGCTCGACAAGTTCGAGGCCAGCGTGGCCGAAGGCGGCGTCGTGGTGGCCGACTCCACGCTCATCGCGCACATCCCGGACATCCCGGGCGTGCGCATGTGCGCCATCCCCGCCACGGCCATGGCCGAGGAGGCCGGGTTCAAGAAGCTGGCGAACATCATCATGGCCGGCAAGCTCTACGCCGAGACGCGCTTCTGCGCCGAGGATACGCTCTGGAAGGCCATCGAGAAGTGCGTGCCTGCCAGCAAGGCCGCCATGCTCGAGATGAACAAGCGCGCTTTGCGGATAGGAATGGACGCGTAAAGACGTTGTCATCCTGAGCGAGCGAAGCGAGTCGAAGGATCCCGAGCGGCGCCAGCAGTGACGCGTTCAGCTATCGCCACACGGGATCCTTCGACTCCGGCCTAGCGGCCTCCGCTCAGGATGACAGTATGTTGGAAAGGAAAGCGATGGTTACCGAATTCGCCGAGATCGGCCTGCGCATCAAGGGCCTGCGCGAGGCGTGCGACGTCACGGTGGAGGACATGGCGCGCGAGCTCGAGGTGCCGGTGGAGAAGTACCTGGAGTGGGAGGCCACGGGCGCGGACGTGCCCATCTCGGCCATCTACCACATGGCGCACCACTTCGGCGTGGAGTTCACGGAGATCCTCACCGGCACGGCCGCCAAGCTGCAAACCTACCAGGTGGTGAGAAACGGCGAGGGCCGCGAGGTCGACCGCTATCCGGGCTACCACTTCGAGGATCTGGCTTGGCGCTACACCGGCAAGATCATGCAGCCGCTGCTGGTGGTGCTCGACCCCTCCGACGAGCCCGCGAAGCTCGTGACCCACACCGGCCAGGAGTTCAACCTGGTCATCGAAGGCACGGTTATCGTGACCTGGGAGGACAAGGAGTTCGAGCTCAACGCCGGCGACAGCATCTACTTCAACCCGGAGCATCCGCACGGCCAGCGCTGCGGCGGCGACGTGCCCGCCAAGTTCGTCACGATCATCGCCGAGTAGGTTGTCATCCTGAGCGAAGCCCGCAGGGCGTAGTCGAAGGATCCCGAGCGGCGTGAGCAGGAAGAGCCCCTGCCGGCGCCATGCGGGATCCTTCGACTCCAGCGGCTGCGCCGCCTCCGCTCAGGATGACAAAAGGAACCGAGAGAAAGCACGACCCGTGAACCATATCCTGAAAAAATACTGTCCGCGCATCGAGTTCGACTCCTACGAGGACTTCTTCGAGAATTTCCGCATCGACGTGCCCGAGGCGTTCAACTTCGGGTTCGACGTCGTGGACGAGTGGGCGCGCGTGGAGCCCGAGAAGCGCGCGCTCGTGTGGTGCGACGACCACGACCATGAGCGCACGTTCACGTTCACCGACCTGTCGCGCCTGTCGAACCAGGCGGCCAACGCGTTCAGCAAGCTCGGCATCGGCAAGGGCGACGTGGTGATGATGATCCTGCGCCGTCGCTGGGAGTACTGGGTGTGCGCGGTGGCGCTGTGCAAGCTGGGGGCCACCATCATCCCCGCGTCGCTGCAGCTCACGAAGAAGGACATCGTCTACCGCGCCGAGAGCGCCAAGGTGAAGATGGTCGTGTGCGTGGACGACGACTACGTGTGCGGCCAGATGGAGGAGGCGCTGCCGGAGTCGCCCTCCATCCGCGAGCGCATCATCGTGGCCGGCGCGCGCGAGGGCTGGACGCCGTTCGACGAGCTGATCGCGGGCGAGTCCGACCGGTTCGAGCGCCCGTGCGGCCCGGCGGGCGTCACGAGCAAGGACATCATGCTCATCTACTTCACGTCCGGCACCACGGGCCTCGCGAAGGCGGTGTGCCACAACTTCGCGCATCCGCTCGGGCACATCATCACCGCGAAGTACTGGCAGCAGGTGGAGGAGGACGCGCTGCACATGAGCGTGACCGACTCGGGCTGGGCGAAGTTCGGCTGGGGCAAGATCTACGGCCAGTGGATCGCGGGCGCCGTCATCTTCGCCTACGACATGGACAAGTTCGTGCCGACGAAGCTCTTGCAGAAGATCCAGGACTACAAGCTGACCACCTTCTGCGCGCCGCCCACCATGTACCGCTTCATGCTGCAGGAGGACGTGGCGGCCTACGACCTGTCGAGCGTGAAGAACTTCGCGACGGCCGGCGAGCCGCTGAACGCCGAGGTCACCATCGCGTGGAAGCGCCTGACCGGCAAGAACATCCGCGAAGGCTTCGGGCAGACCGAGGGCCCGGTGCTCCTGGCCACGTTCCCGTGGATCGAGCCGCGCCCGGGCTCGATGGGCAAGCCGTCGCCGCTGCTCAACGTCAAGCTTTTGGACGACGACGGCAACGAGGTGCCCGACGGCGAGGAGGGCGCCATCTGCGTCACGGGCCTGAAGGAGGCGTACCCGCCGGGCCTGTTCGTGGGCTACTACCGCGAGCCGGAGCGCACGCGCGAGGCCGTGGGCGGGGAGTACTACAACCTGCACGACATGGCCTGGCGCGACTCGGACGGCTACTGCTTCTTCGTGGGGCGCAACGACGACGTGATCAAGTGCTCGGGCTACCGCATCGGTCCCTTCGAGGTGGAGAGCGCGCTCATCGAGCATCCGGCCGTGGTGGAGTGCGCCGTGACGGCTGCGCCCGACCCCATCCGCGGTAAGGTGGTGAAGGCCACCGTCGTGCTGGCGCGCGGCTACGAGCCCTCCGACGAGCTGGTCAAAGAGCTGCAGAACCACGTGAAGAAGACGACCGCGCCGTATAAGTACCCGCGCATCGTCGAGTTCGTGGACGAGCTGCCTAAGACCATCGGCGGCAAGATCAAGCGCAAGCTCATCCGCAACAACGACGGCATAGAAGACTAATCTGTTCCGGCGGTCTGCCGACCGCCGGAACTGCTCGACGCTGCGAAGCCAGGGGGCTTCTCGCTGTTTTACTACGCCAACCTGTGCGCTAGTTTTCGCGCTGTCGCGCGAATCGGCTGGTTCGGTGCAAGCGTCCTTATAGCTCCCGGGCCATGGCAAGCGTTCTCGTGATCCACTCGCGCGCGGCCGGCAGGCGGTATCCGGAGAAGCCGGCTTCCTTCAGCAGCGCGTCCACGGTCTGCTCGGGCACGTCGAGGTTCGCGAGCGAGCGGAGGTCCACGCCGCGTGCGGCGATGTCGCGCAGGTGATCCCAATAGGTTCCGACTGGGCCGAACGTCGTCGCATGCGCTGCCGGATCAGCGACGGCGGCGCACGCCATCTCCTCGGTGTCCTCGTAGAAGAGGCTGCGGCCGTTGTCGTACAGGGGGTAGAACGACTCGCCCATGTCGCTCATCTTGAGCGCCATGTTCGACAGGTGCCGGTCATCCTGGCGCGTCACGAAGTCGAGCAGGATCATGCGGTGGAAGTCGTCGGCGAAGCCGGGCCGCGCTTCGAGCAGGTTGTCGAGCTCGTTCTCGCCGCGCGGCCCGTTGAACAGGCGGCGCAGGTGCACGAGGTACTCTTTGGTGAAGTCGTACACGAACTCGGAGAACACGGAATCGGCGTCGAAGCGGCGGGCAGGGCAGCAGGGGATGCCCATCTCGCGCGCCAGCAGGTAGACGGCGATCTCCGACTCCACGTCGGTGGAAAGCGGGCTGATACGCTGCTTCACGATGCCGTATTTCCCCTGGAAGGCGGCATAGCGCTTGACGTTCACGCCTTCGGGCGTGTTCACGCTTCCGCCCTCGGCGTCGATGCGATGGAGGAACACGGATTCGAACACGTCGGTGGTGGCGTCCGCGAGCTTGTCGTCGGCGCGGGCGGCCATCCACAGCTCGTCCTTCGGGTTGACCGCGTGGGTCGCGTCGGCGATCCTGAACGCGTCGTACTCCGAGAGCCCGCAGCGGAACAGGAGCTTTTCGATGTCGCGGCGCTGAGGGCTCATGATGCGGTCGGAGAGGAACTCGCGGAACTCGCGGGCCGTCCACTCGTGCGAGCCGCGCGTGTAGAGGGAGACGGTCGGATTGTAGTCGGGCTGCGTGAAGGAGACGGACAGGTCGTCGCACACAACGCCGATCACGTCGTCGGCCCATTTGAGGTAGCGGTGCGCGTTGCCGGCCACGTCTTCCATCCTTTCCTCGAGTCGCTGCATCGAGTGCATTCTACCATGCCTCCCACGGCGGGGTAGAGCGCCGCACGTGCTTGTGGGTCTGACGGGGGAAACGAGCAAATGTCCCAAAAGGGGACTGTCCCCTTTTGGGACATTTGCTATGATGCTGCGCATGGATTCGGAGCAGCCGACATACCGGGACTTCGCACGGTGGGCGCAGATGACGCTCGAGGAGATCGAGCGCGACTGCGACATGCAGGCGTTCCGCGCGAGCGGGCCGGGCGGGCAGTGCGTGAACACCACCGACTCCGCCGTGCGCATGGTGCACGGGCCGAGCGGCATCGCGGTCACGTCGCGCGAGTCGCGCAGCCAGTTCCGCAACCGGCAGCTGTGCTTGCAGAAGCTCCGCCGCCTGTTCGAGGCGAAGGCCCGCCCTCCCAAGGCCCGCCGGCCTACGAAGCCCTCGCGTCGCGCGAAGGAGGCGCGCCTGGCCGACAAGCGCCGCCGGGCGCAGGTGAAAGCGCAGCGCCGCCCCGTGGACGGGGAGTGAGGGCGCCGCCGAGCGGCGAAGCGCCTCTTCCGATACAATGGTGCGCATGCGGCGAGGCGATCCTTAAGGAGGAGCGGTGGAAGACGAGGTGCGCGGGCTGACCGCAGCGGAGGTGGCCGAGCGCGTGGCCGCTGGCGCGGTGAACGTGGACGCGAGCGTGAAGACGCGCTCGGTCAAGCAGATCGTGCTGGAGAACATCTGCACGCTGTTCAACCTGATCAACGTCATCCTGGCGCTGTTCGTGCTGGTCACCGGCTCGTTCAAGAACATGCTGTTCATGGTGGTCATCGTATGCAACGTGTGCATCGGCATCGTGCAGGAGATCCGCTCGAAGCGCACCACCGACCGGCTCTCCATCGTGGCCGGCTCGAAGGCCACGGTCGTGCGCGACGGCCAACGCGTAGAGCTGCCGCTTGACGCGCTCGTGCGCGACGACGTGATCGAGCTCGGCCGCGGCGACCAGGTGCCGGCGGACTCCGTGGTGGTGTCCGGCGCGTGCGATGCGAACGAGAGCCTGCTCACCGGCGAGAGCAAGCTGGTGAAGAAGGCGGCGGGCGACGAGCTGATGAGCGGCTCGTTCGTGAACGCGGGCACGGTGCTCGCTCGCGTGGAGCACGTGGGCGCCGAGAACTACGCCGCCAAGATATCCGCCGAGGCCAAGCGCCGCAAGGCCGTGAACTCGGAGATCATGAACAGCCTGAACGGCATCATCAAGTTCGTGAGCTGCATCATCTTCCCGCTCGGGGCGCTGCTGTTCGCGCGCATGTTCTTCAGCGGCGAGGGCGTGGCGCTCAACCAGGCCATCCTCTCCACTGTGGCGGCGCTCGTGGGCATGATCCCCGAGGGGCTGATCCTCCTCACGTCCACGGTGCTGGCCGTGGCCGTGGTGCGCCTCGCGAAGTCGAAGGTGCTCGTGCAGCAGCTCTACTGCATCGAGACGCTCGCGCGCGTGGATACGCTCTGCCTGGACAAGACGGGCACCATCACCACCGGCGCCATGGAGGTGGCCGCCGTAGAGGCGGTGCCCGGCGCGGATGCGGGCGAGGTCGAGGCCGCCTTCGCGTCCATCGCGCGGGCCGACGAGGATCCGAACGACACCGCCCAGGCCATCCTCGCGCATTTCGCGGGTTCGGCCGCGCGGACGCTCGCGCCCGTGCGCATGGTGCCGTTCTCGTCGGACAAGAAGTGGTCGGGCGCGGTGTTCGAGGGCGGGCGCGCCTACGTGATGGGCGCGGGCCGGTTCGTGATGGGCGAGGCGTTCTCGCAGGTAGAGGAGCAGCAGAACGCGCTGGCGGCCGACGCGCGCGTGCTGCTGCTCGCGCGCGTGGAGGGCTTCGACGAGGACGGCGGCATCGTCGGCGCGCCCGAGCCGCTGGGGTTCGTGGCCATCCACGACCAGATCCGCGCCACCGCCGCGCAGACCATCGGCTACTTCAAGGAGCAGGGCGTCGACCTGAAGGTCATCTCCGGCGACGACCCGCGCACGGTGTCCGGCATCGCCGCCAAGGTGGGCGTGCCGCACGCCGAGGAGTTCGTGGACGCCTCCACGCTGGCCGACGACGACGCGTCGGTGGACGAGGCCATCGCGCGCTACAGCGTGTTCGGCCGCGTGAAGCCCGAGCAGAAGAAGGCGTTCGTGCTGGCCCTGCAGCGCGCGGGACATGTGGTGGCCATGACCGGCGACGGCGTGAACGACACGCTGGCCCTCAAGGCGTCCGATTGCAGCGTGGCCATGGCGGCCGGCTCCGACGCGGCTCGCAACGTGGCGCAGCTGGTGCTCGTGGACAACGACTTCGCCGCCATGCCCAAGGTGGTGGCCGAGGGCCGGCGCTCCATCAACAACCTGCAGCGCTCGGCGTCGCTGTTCCTGGTGAAGACGCTCTTGTCCATGTCGCTGGCGGTGCTGTTCGTACTGCTGCCGTGGCAGTACCCCTTCCAGCCTATCCAGATGACGCTCATCAGCGCGTTCACCATCGGGCTGCCCTCGTTCGTGCTGGCGCTCGAGCCCAATAGGGACCGCATCAGGGGGCGCTTCCTGGAGAACGTCATCGTGCGCTCGATTCCCGGCGCGGTGTGCGCCGTGCTCACCATCCTCGCGGTGAACCTGGTGGGCTACGGCTTCCTGCACCTGGACTACGCGCACGTGTCCACGCTGTGCGTGCTGCTCACGGCGTGGATCGGCGTGCTTCTGATCGTGCGGCTGTCCATCCCGTTCACGCCCATCCGCTGGGCCCTGCTGGTCGTGGTAGTGGGCGGCACGGTGCTGGGAGCCACGCTGCTGCACAACCTGTTCGGCATCGAGCCCTTCACGCCGGGCATGACCGCGCTGTTCCTGGTGCTGGCCGCGCTGGCCACGGGCCTGTTTCGCGTGCTGTACGCCAAGATGGACGCCTGGCACGCCAAGCGCCTGGCGAAGATGGTGTAGCCTGTTTCCCCAATGTCATCCTGAGCGGAGGCGCGCAGCGCCGAAGTCGAAGGATCCCGTGTGGGCCTTCAGGCCGCAAAGCCTTGCGGCCGCCCTCGCGCGGGATCCTTGCACCTCGTGCCCAACGTCGCTCCGCTCAGGATGGCAACCTCTGCTAGAATGGGGCGCTATGGGTCGCGAACTGCGGTGCGCGGCCGGGCGACGGAGGCCGGAGGGAGGCGGGGCGCATGGGATCGAGGCGCGAGAAGGCGACGCTTGCGGCGGTGCTCGCGGTCATGCTGCTCGTATGCTTCGCGCTCGTGTTCCTGCGCAACGACTACCGCTTCCAGATCGTGCACCTGGAGGAGGTCGAGTCGACGACCGGCACCTGGGACCTTTCGGACGTCGACTTCTCGAACACCGTGGTGAAGATCGTGGGCGATGTGGAGTACGTGGAGGGCGCCATCCTCACGCCTGACGAGTTCGCCGCGCGCGAGGGGGAGGCGCTCACGGGCGACCCGGGCTACGCGTACCAGGCGCTCACGAGCCGCATCCGCCTTGTGATGCCCGAGGAGCGCACATACGCGCTCTGCGATTCCAGCATCGACTTCGCGCACCGCCTGTTCATCGACGGCGAGGAGCGCTTCGCGGCGGGCGTCCCCGCCGAGACGGCCGACGCCTTCGAGCCCGGCTACCAAACGTTCTCGCTCGAGGCGTACGCGCACGGCGGGCGCATCGAGGTCGTGCAGCAGGCGGCCAACTTCGTCCATCGGGAGAGCGGCGGCCATGACGGCATCCTGGTCGGCCTGCCGCCTGTGGTGCACGCGTTCATCGACGCGAAGGGCGATATCGAGCTGGTCACGCTCGGCCTGTTCCTGGCGCTCTTCCTGGTGAACCTGGCGCTGTGGGCGTTCTTCCGCTCCTACAAGAGCAACCTCATCTTCGCGCTGCTGAGCCTGGTGTGGGCCGTGCGCACCGGCATCACCGGGGCGAAGATGCTCTACGAGGTGTTCCCTATGCTGCCGTGGGAGGCGGCGTTCAGGGTGGAGTACCTCACGCTGCCGCTCGGATGCATCCTCGTGGTGCTGCTGGTGGCCGACCAGTTCCCCGGCGTCATGCGCACCTGGGCGCGCCGCGCGGCGCTGGGCGCGTCGGCGGCGTTCGCGCTCGCGTTCCTGGTGGCCGACACGCTGTGGATGAGCCATGCGCTCACCGCGTACTACGCGGTGTTCACGGCCATCATCGTCTACCTGGTCGTGCGGTTCGCCCGCACGATCCCGGCGCAGGTGCGCGCGCGGACGCTCACGGCGGGGCAGGCCGTGGCGCTGGCGGCGCTCGCCGTGTTCATGTACGCCGCCGTCCACGACGCCCTTTACTACCTGGGCATCTACTTGTTCGGGGTGAAGCGCGCCCTCGCGGAGCCCGCCATGCTGGTGTTCGCGCTCTTCCAGATGGCCGCGAACTTCCACGGCACCATGCGCGAGGTGGCCGAGGCGCGGCTGCGCGAGGAGCGCGCCGAGAGCGAGCGGGCGGCGCTCGCCCAGGTGAACGAGCTGAAGAACGGATTCTACGCCGACCTGTCGCACGAGATGCGCACGCCGCTCACGGTGATAGCGGCCAACGCGCAGTTCGTGGCCGACGCGCTCGAGGAAGGGCGCACCGACGGCGAGACGGTGGACGACCTGCGCGCCGTGTCGGCCGAGGCGCGCCGCCTCTCGCAGCTGGTGTCGAGCATGGTGGACGTGAGCCGCATGCAGGAGGGCGCGCGGGGCCGCGCGACCGTGAGTGTGGAAGACCTCGTGCGCGACACGGCGCAGCTGTACCGCTCGCTGCTGGCGCGGCGGCGCAACGGCCTGGAGGTGGAGGTGGAGGGCGGCCTGCCCGAGGTGGGGGGCGACGCCGACCAGCTGGTCCAGGTGCTCGTGAACCTGCTGGCGAACGCGAACCGCCACACCGCGCACGGTACGGTGAAGGTACGCGCCGAGCGTGCGGAGGACGGCGGCGTACGCGTGAGCGTGTCCGACGACGGCGAGGGCATGGACGCCGCGACGCTGTCGGCCGCGTTCGAGCGCTACGCGCGCGGCGACGAGGCGGGAAGCGGCCTGGGGCTTCCCATCTGCAAGGGCATCGTGGAGCGCCACGGCGGCAAGATGGGTATCGAGAGCGAGCCGGGAGCGGGCACGCAGGTGTGGTTCACGCTGCCGGCGGCGAAGGAGGACGCGCATGGGTGAGGGCCGACGGGCGGGAACGGTGCTTTTGGTGGAGGATGACGAGAGCGTGCTGCGGACGAACCGCCGCGTGCTCGAGCATGCGGGCTACGCGGTGCAATGCGCGGCCACGCTCGAGGAGGCGTGGCGGTTCTTGGGCGAGCAGCCGCCTGACGTCATCGTGCTCGACATCCTCATGCCCGACGGCAGCGGCATCGACTTCTGCGAAAAGGCGCGGCCCCTCACGCCCGCGCCGGTGTTGTTCCTGACGGCGCTCGACGAGCGGAGCGAGGTGCTGGAGGGCCTGCGCGCGGGCGGCAGCGACTACATCACGAAGCCCTATGACGTGGATGAGCTGGTGGCGCGCGTGGACGCCCAGCTCTCGCTCGCGCGCATGAACCGCGTGGCGCAGAGCCGGACGCTCGTGCGCGGCCCGCTCGTGTGCGACCTCGTGGCGCACCGCGCCTACCTGGGAGGGCGCGACCTTCTGCTCACGTCCAAGGAGTTCGCGCTTTTGCTGGTGCTGGCGCGCAAGCCCGGCTGCACGCTCTCGCCCGAGCACCTCTACGCCACCGTGTGGAACCAGCCCCTGGTGAGCGGCGCCGCCACGCTGCGCCGCCACCTGTCGTCGCTGCGCCGCAAGCTGGAGGAAGCCGGCGGCGGCTGCACCGTCGAGGCCGTCTACGGCAAAGGCTACCGCTTCGAGGAGGAAACCCCGTCATCCTGATCGGAGCATCGCGGATTGTCATCCTGAGCGGAGCGCGTCGGCGACGTGCCCTTTGTCATCCTGAGCGGAGGCGGCGAAGCCGCCGGAGTCGAAGGATCCCGTGCGGTGCCAGCCGGAAGTCTCCCGGCTATCGCCGCGCGGGATCCTTCGACTACGGCGCTACGCGTCTTCGCTCAGGATGACAACCAGGCTCCGCTCGCTCAGGATGATAACCAGCTCCGCTCGCTCGGGTGGTATCCTGTGAATCGTGAAATTGCCGTAACCTTTCCCGTCGATTCCCTTTCCTATGGTTTGATGCCTCGATAGGTGAAAACGAGGAAAGGGTTCACTCATGACGGGATGCACGACAGGCACGAGGGTAGGTCGGCGGATGCTCGCGCTGGCGTTCGCGGGGATCCTCTGCGCGGCCGCGAGCCTGGTCGCGACGATTCCGGCGTTCGCCGCCGACACCCACACCATCACGATCAAGGCGGACAACGGTGCCGTCGTCGATCCTGCCGGCTTGCCCCTCGGGGCGCCCACGAGGTACTATGAGGCGCAAGCGGGATCCGATCTGACGTTCATGTTCTACCCTCATAACCCAGACGGGCCGCAGTTTCGCATCGATAAGGTGCTGGTGGACGGCGTGAATGTCACTAAAAGCCTTGACTGCGGCACGTACACGCTGAGCAACATACAAGCGGACCATACGATCGAGGCGAGCTCCGTGTCGAGCACGATCGACGTGGAGGGCTTCGGCTTCACGGGTGATATCGCGCTGGGTGATACCATGACGATCACGCCCTCGCCCGCGGGTGGGAACTGGTGGATTTCGGATCGATCCGTGCTCGGTTTTCAGTCGAACGGCGAGGGCTCCTACACGCTCACAGGATTGAAGCCCGGCAACGCCTACGCCATGTACTCCGTCGATGACGGCAAAGGCCCCTTGATCCGTCGAATCTCCATCAAAGTCACCCACATCGCGTTCGATGTGGGCAACCTCAAGTACGAGGTGGTCACGGAAGGCGCTCCCGGCGGAGCGGGTGCGCCCGGCGAGAACACGGTTCGGGTGATCGGGGGAGCTGACGGGGCGTCGCTCGAGAGCATCGTCATCCCTGCGCGGGTTTCGGGTTACGTCGGCAGTCCCGGAACCGTGTTCGAGGTGGCGGGCATCAAATCCTCTGCCTTCTCGGACAACACGACTCTCGAGAGCGTGGATTTCTCGAGCTGCGATGTCGGCAATTCTTTTTCCGTTGGCAACGATGTCTTTAGGGGATGCACGAGCCTCAAGCAGCTCGTCTTCGGGCAAAAGACCGCTCCCACGATAGTCAATGCGTTCTACCTTGCACCCGATGACGGCACGGTGTACTACCCTGAAGGCGCCCAAGGCTACCGAACGGGTATGTTCAAGGCTGTGGACGGCGGCAACCAGCTGCCTAACTGGACGTTCGAGTCCTACCCGGCCCCCACCGCGCCGCAAAGCCTCTCCGCGGTTCCCGGAGACGGGAAGATCGGCCTCTCCTGGACCGCGCCGGCGGGCGTCATGGGCATTCAGAAGTACCAGTACTCCGTTACGGCCGAGGGCGGCGCCGACTCCTGGCAGGACGTGCCCGGCTCCGACCGCTCCACCGCAAGCTACGAGGTGACGGGCCTCGAGAACGGCACCGGCTATACCTTCAAGGTCCGCGCGATCAACAGCGTGGGCGCGGGCGAGGCGGCCAGCGTCACGGCCGCGCCGCCGGTCAAGCTGGTCGCAGTCGTGACGCCGCGCGCGGTGGCGGGCATCGCGAATGGCACGCCGCTTGCCGACATCCCGCTGCCGAGCCAGGTGACGCTCAAGACCGAGAAGGGGGACAGGCTCGCCGACGTCGCGTGGGACAGGACGGCGACGAAGCCCGCCTACGATCCGGCATCCCCGTCCAAGCAGACGTTCGCCGTGTCCGGTACCGTGACCCTGCCCGCCGGCGTGTCCAATCCGGGCGACGTTCCCCTCGAGACGAGCGTCTCCGTGACCGTGGACGCGAAGGTCGCGCCGGCGAAGCCGCAGCCGTCGGATCCCTCGCAGCCCAAGCCCCTTCTGCGCACGGGCGACGGCGTGCTGCCGCTCATACCGCTCGGCATCGCGGTCATCGCCGGCGGCGCCGTGCTCGCGGCGAGGAGGCTCCGCCTGCGCTAGGTCGCTGAAGTCGGCGGCGCATGCCTGATCGAGGCGAGGAAGGCGGCGTGGACGGCATCGGAGGCGTCCAGCTCGGGATGGAAGGCGAGGGCCCATTGGTTGCCGTGGCGCGCGGCCACGGTGTTGCCGTCCACGCAGGCCAGCACTTCGACGCCCGGGCCCGCCGCCTCCACGTAGGGCGCGCGGATGAACGTGCACGGCACCTGCCCGACGCCCGCGAGCTCGGCGTGCGTGCGGAAGCTCTCGAGCTGGCGGCCGTAGGCGTTGCGGCGCACCGTGATGGGCATGGTGGCCAGGTGGGGCTCCTCGCGCGGCTCGATGCGCTCGGCCAGGAGGATCATGCCCGCGCAGGTGGCGAGCACGGGCAGGCCGGCCTCGATGCGCTCGCGCAGGGGCTCGAGCATCCCCAGCTCGCGGAGCAGCCGGCCCTGCACGGTGCTCTCGCCGCCGGGCAGCACAAGCGCGTCGAAAGGGCGCTCCAGGTCGGCGCGCTGCCGCAGCTCGAAGCAGGTCGCCCCCAGCCGATCCAGCTTGCGCTCGTGCTCGACGAAGGCGCCCTGCACGGCCAGCACAGCGACGACTGTTCCCATCGCGGCGCCCTTACTTCCCGCGCTCGGCCATGAGCACGTCGATCTCGTGCTCGTTGATGCCCACCATGGCCTCGCCCAGGTTCTCCGACAGGTGCGCGATGAGCTCGGCGTCCTCGAAGTTGGTCACGGCCTGCACGATGGCGCGGGCGCGCTTAGCCGGATCGCCCGACTTGAAGATACCGCTGCCCACGAACACGCCCTCCGCGCCCAGCTGCATCATGAGCGCCGCGTCGGCCGGGGTGGCCACGCCGCCTGCGGCGAAGTTCACCACGGGGAGCCTGCCCTCGTCGTGCACCTCGCGCAGAAGCTCGAGCGGCACCTGCAGGCGCTTCGCCTCCTCGTAGAGCTCGTCTTCGGCCATCGCCGCCACCGCGCGGATCTGGCCCATGATCAGGCGCATATGGCGTACGGCCTGCACGACGTCGCCCGTGCCCGGCTCGCCCTTCGTGCGGATCATGCTCGCGCCCTCCGCGATGCGGCGCAGCGCCTCGCCCAGGTCGCGCGCGCCGCACACGAACGGCACGGCGAAGGCGTTCTTGTCGATGTGGAACACGTCGTCGGCGGGGGAGAGCACCTCGCTCTCGTCCACGTAGTCGATGCCTAGGGCCTGGAGCAGCTGCGCCTCCACGAAATGGCCGATGCGGCACTTCGCCATGACGGGGATGGACACGGCCTCCTGTATGCCGCGGATCATGGCCGGGTCGCTCATGCGCGACACGCCGCCGGCCGCGCGGATGTCGGCGGGGATGCGCTCGAGCGCCATGACCGCGCACGCGCCGGCGTCCTCGGCGACGCGCGCCTGCTCGGGGGTGGTCACGTCCATGATCACGCCGCCCTTGAGCATCTGGGCGAGCGAGCGGTTCAGCATGCGGCGGTCGGCCTGCGGTTCGGGTGCGGTTTCTGCCATGAGTAGGCTCCTTCTTCTTCGCGGTTTTATGTCGAACGAGGATAGAGTGAAAGTGGGTATGATAGTATGTCCAAAACGAAAGCAATCGATAAGGCCAGAAGTAGGCCAGCTGAGGAAGTCGTCATGCTCACGTACTCGTTCGACGACCGGGAGGGGGAGAGCCTCTACGGGCACCTCTACCGCTGCATCAGGCGCGACATCGAGTCGGGCGCGATCCCGGCGCATGCGAAGCTGCCCTCGAAGCGCGCGTTCGCGAAGCACCTGGGCGTGAGCCTCATCACGGTGGAGGGCGCCTACCAGCAGCTCATGGCTGAGGGCTACGTGCGCTCGGAGCCGCGCCGGGGCTACTTTGCGAATCCCATTGCCCCTCCGCCCGACCCCGCACCGGAAAAATGGCATAAAAGGGGACTGTCCCCTTTTATGCCATTCGGGGCATCCGAGCCGGAGCTTCTGGCCGACCTGTCCGGCGGGTCGGCGGCTGCGGAGCTGTTCCCGTACGCCGTGTGGGCGCGCACGATGCGCGAGGTGCTCTCGCGCGAGCCGGAGCGCGCGCTCTTGGGCGCGTCGCCGGCCATGGGAGCGCTTCGGCTGCGCGAGGCGCTGGCCGGCCATCTGCGCGCCTTCCGGGGCCTGGAGGTCGACCCCGCGTGCATCCTGGTGGGCTCGGGCGCGCAGACGCTCTACAACCTGCTGGTGCAGCTGCTCGGTCGCGGTCTGCGCTACGCGGTGGAGGATCCGGGCTACCCGCGCCTCACGAGCGTCTATCGGGCGAACGACGTGGAGCTCGACCACGTGCCGCTCGACGCGGGCGGCATCGACGTGGCGGCGCTCGCCGAAAGCGGGGCGCAGGTGGCGCACCTCATGCCGTCGCATCAATACCCCACGGGCATCGTCACGTCCGTGAGCCGCCGCTACGAGCTTCTGGGCTGGGCGAACGACGCGCCCGACCGCTACGTGGTCGAGGACGACTACGACTGCGAGTTCCGCCTGGCGGGACGTCCCATCCCCGCCATGAAGAGCATCGACGCGGGTGGGCGCGTCGTCTACCTCAACACGTTCGCGCGCAGCCTCGGGCCCGCCTTCCGCATCGGCTACGCGGTGCTGCCCGCGCCCCTGGCCGAGCGGTTCCAGCGCGAGTTGGGCTTCTATTCCTGCACGGTGTCCACGCCCGAGCAGCTGGCGCTCGCGCGGTTCATCGAGAACGGCGACTTCGAGCGCCACGTCAACCGCATGCGCAGCCACTACCGCGGCGTGCGCGACGAGCTGTTGGCCGCGCTGGCGGCGTGCCCCGCGGCCGGGCGGCTGTCGGTCGAGGGGGCGGAGGCGGGCCTGCACTTCCTGCTGCGCGTCGATTCCTCGGCGTCCGAGGCCGACCTCGCCGCCGCGGCGCAACGCGAAGGGGTGGCGCTCGCGCCGCTCTCGGCGTTCCGTCAGCGCCCGGTCGAAGCCGCCGCCGAACAAGACGCGCCCGCCTTCGTGGTGAGCTACGCCGCCCTCGACCGTGCCGCCGTCCCGCACGTGGTGGAAGCCCTCGCCCGCGCCGTCGCGGCGGCGGGCTGAGGCCGGTCTACCTGCGGCGGCCGAAGCCGGTGGGGTTGCGGCGCAGGGAGCGGGAGAACGCGGCGCTGCCCACGGTGGTCTTGGGCACGAACTGGTTGGCGAGCGCGCGCTCGGCCTCGGTGGCGTCGTAGCCCTCCACGGCGAGCGTCGGGATCTTCGAGCCCAGCAGCTTCTCGATGTCGAGCAGCTGCGCCTTCGCCTCGGGGCTCACGAACGAGATGGAGCAGCCGGCCTCCCCGGCGCGCCCGGTGCGGCCGATGCGGTGCACGTAGTCGTCGGGGTTCTCGGGCAGCTCGTAGTTCACCACGTAGGCGATGTCCGGCACGTCGATGCCGCGCGCGAGCACGTCGGTGGCCACGAGCACGTCCACGTCTCCCTTGCTGAACGCGGCGAGCGCCCGCTTGCGCTGGACCTGCGTCTTGTCGGAATGGATGGACTCCGCGCTGAAGCCCGCGCGCTTGAGCTGGCCCACGCAGATCTCGGCGCGCGTCTTGGTGTCGGTGAACACGATGACGCGCTTGCTGCCGCGCTCGGCGAGCAGCAGGCGCAGAAGCTCGGGCTTCTTCATGGAGCCCACGGGCACGATGAACTGCTCGATGGTGTCGGACGTTTCGCCCTTGTGCGCCACCTCGACGAACGCGGGGTCGCGCAGGATGGCCGAGACGCTCTGCATGACCTTGCGGTCGAGCGTCGCGGAGAACAGCAGCGTCTGGCGCGAGGCGGGCGTGGCGGCCACGATCTTCTTCATGGCGGGCCAGAAGCCCATGTCGAGCATGCGGTCGGCCTCGTCGAGCACGAGCATCTCCACGTCGCGCAGCTTCACGTCGCCGCGCTCCATGAGGTCTTGGAGGCGCCCCGGCGTGGCCACGAGGATGTCCACGCCGCGCGAGAGCTTCGAGAGCTGCCCCTTGTAGGGCACGCCGCCCACCACGGTGACCACGCGCAGGTCCGAACCCTTCGCCAGCTGCGTGCAGGCGGCGTCGATTTGCAGGGCCAGCTCGCGCGTGGGGCTCACGACGAGCGCGCGCGGCGAGCCGGGCTTCTTCGCGTGGCCGATGCGCTCGATGACGGGCAGCGCGAAGGCGGCCGTCTTGCCGGTGCCGGTGACGGCGGCGGCCACCACGTCGCGGCCCTCAAGGGCGATGGGGATGGCCTGCTCCTGGACGGGGGTGGGGGTGTCGTAGCCTATCCGCGCGACGGCGGCGAGGGCGGTCTCGGACAGGCCGAGGTCTTCGAATGTCGAACTCAAAGCGTATCTCCAAGCTGTGCGCGGGTCTCGCGCGGCGCGACGGCTTTGCGGGCCGACTCGCGTCGTGCGCGGCGCGGGGAAGGTGCGCGCCGATCACCTGCGACTATGATAGCGCATCAGGCGCGTTCACGGGAAAACTGCGCGAACAAGCCGCAAAGGGGAGTGGCGCGGGGAGCGGGAGGCGGGGAGCGAGCGCGTTGCCTTCGCGATGCGTAGGGGTTGAAGGGTCGTTGGTTGCCTCGCATGTCGCAGGAGCGCGACAATGGGAAGCGAACGAACGCTACGCGCGCGACAGCCCGCGCGCTTTCCGGAAACGAGGCCCCTCATGATCCCGAACCAGTGGTACGCCGTCCTGTCGTCCTCCGAGGTGAGGCGCGGCCGCCCCGTGGGCGCCGTGCGCTTCGGGAAGCGCCTGGTGTTCTGGCGCGACGAGGACGGAAACGTCGCCTGCCTGGACGGCACGTGCTGCCACCGCGGCGCGGATTTGGCGGCGGGACGCGTGGAGGGCGGCCACGTGCACTGCCCCTTCCACGGCCTGCGCTACGCCGCCGACGGGCGCGTCGTGGCCATCCCCGCGAACGGCCTGGAAGCCGAGGTGCCCGAGAACTTCCGCGTGCGCCCGTGGCTCGCGGTGGACGCCTTCGGCTTCATCTGGGTGTTCAACGGCAAGCCCGAGGACGCGCCCGACGACCTGCCGATGTTCGAGGAGCTCCGCCACGGCTTCCCCTACGCCGAGCGCTCGGAGGTGTGGGACGTGCACTACTCGCGCGCCATCGAGAACCAGCTCGACGTGATCCACCTGCCGTTCGTGCACTCCAACACCATCGGACGCGGTCACAAGA
Source organism: Arabiibacter massiliensis (assembly GCF_902386925.1). Lineage (NCBI taxonomy): Bacteria > Bacillati > Actinomycetota > Coriobacteriia > Eggerthellales > Eggerthellaceae > Arabiibacter > Arabiibacter massiliensis. Next base: position 410,089 of record NZ_LR698996.1, read on the forward strand.
CCCTGGTGAACGGCCCGGTGACCAGGTGGGACGACGAGACGCTCACGTTCTACGTGAAGAACGAGCCCGACCACGGCCAGACGCCGCAGAAAGCCGACGAGATCGAGGATTGGCAGGAGCTCACCAGCCTGCAGTACCGCGTGCCGAACCTTTGGCAGAACCGCATCTCGGATGACCTGCGCATCATGGCGGCATTCGCGCCCATCGACGAGGAGCACACGAAGATCTACCTGCGCCTCTACCAGCGCATGGTTCGCGTGCCGGTGCTGCGAGGCCTCGTGTGCGCCGACGGCAACGTGGCCAACGGCGTGATCCTGCACCAGGACCGCCGCGTGGTGCTCACCCAGCGCCCGAAGAAGACCGAGCTCCAGATGGGCGAGAACCTCCTGCGCGGCGACAAGCCCGTCATCGAATTCCGCTCCCGCCGCGACGAACTCAAACGCGCAGGGAAGGGGCGTTAGCCCTCCGCGAGCTTGCGGTAGGAGGTGGCGGCGGTCTCCCTGCCCAGCTTCGAGACGTCGCCCTTCATGAACGCGCGAAAGCAGGTCTATTTTGTTTGTGCTCTGTTCAAAATTTGCGTCTGTGCGAGCTGTTAGATTAGACTAACACGCTCATGCGAGTGCGGCGGTTCTTGCGACCAGGCCTTATGGACGAAGGCGAGGCGAATTTGGAAGTTAGCCATAAGAAACAGCTCGCACAGACGCAAATTTCCCGCCCGTCTCTTATAAACATCTCCGAGTCCACGAGACGGAATCCCATCTCGTCTGCCGTCTTTTGGTTGAAAAAAAACAAATTTCCACTTCTTTCGCTCTTTTTTTATTTCTTTTCTTTATTCTGTTATTCTCTTTTATTGTTCTCATCTCTGGGCTGCGGCGCGGGCGGGCTTGCCGGGCGCTGCGGGACGGACGACCCGAGCGCGACGCCGGCGTTGAAGGACATGGGGTGCAGCGACGCCGAGAACGTGAGCGCTCTCGGGTAGTCGGTGCGCGCGATGTTCTGGAACAGCATCTGCACGGTGGAGTTCATCACGTACATGAGCAGGCATACCGCCGCGATGTCGACGAGTCCGACGGCTCCCAGCGGCAGCGCGGCCGCAAGTGGCGCCAGCGCGGCCGGAGCTAATACATGTCCCAAATGGGGACAGTCCCCATTTGGGACATTACGCCAAGGCGGCGTACTCCTCGTCGGTCACGGGCTCGAGCCATTCGTTGGAACGGCCCTCGCCGGGAACCTCGATGGCGATATGGCCGAACCAGCTTCCGGCCTTCGCGCCGTGCCAGTGCTTCACGTTCGCGGGGATCATAACCGTGGTGCCCGGCGTGAGGCTCCGCGCCGGTTCGCCTTTCTGCTGGTACCAGCCCTCGCCGGCGGTGCACAGCAGGATCTGCCCGCCGCCCGATGCGGCGCGGTGGACGTGCCAGTTGTTGCGGCATCCCGGCTCGAACGTGACGTTCACCACGGAGATGCCAGCGGCCTGCGCGTCCACCAGGGGGTTCAGGTACGACTGCCCGGCGAAGTACCGCGCGAACCCGTCGTTGGGCGCGCCCGTGCCGAACATGTTCTCCCGCTCAAATTCCTCTTTGTCCATGGTTGCCATCTCGCGATTCCCTTCTCGTGGTTTGATCGGTTCGGCCCTCATTGTGCGCCTTGAAGCGAACTCCAAGTCAAGAGGCTCTTGACTTGGAGCGGACTCCAGACGGTATCTTGTTTCGGAAAGCGATGCGACGAAAGGCGGCTTGATGGAAAAGCGATGCTTGGACAGGCGCACGTTCGTGATGGGCGCGGCCGCGCTCGGCGCGACGGCGCTCGCGGGCGGGGCGCTCGGCGGGTGCGCGGCCGAGGAGCCCGCAGCCGTCGGGCCGGCTGCGCCCGAACCTGCGGCCGAGGCGCTGTCCTACGACTCCATGTTCCCGCCGCATGAACCCCTCGGGCGCGGCATCGGCGCGATGCCGGGGCGCGTCGCGTGGGTGCGCGACGGGGCGGCCGTGAACTGGGACGGGTCGGGCTACTGGTGGCAGCGCGAGCACTTCGATGAGGACGTGGTGCGCCGCATGGTGCCCGACGGCATCGCGGCGACGGCGGGCGCGGACGACGTCGCGGCCGGGTGGCGGGCGCTTTTCGAGGCGCACAACGCGCGCAGGGGCCGCGAGGGCGGCTACCTGCCCGGCCAGAAGATAGCCGTCAAGGCCAACATGAACGGCGCGGGCACCAACGGATCCGACGAGGACAGCGCCATGAGCTACACGACGCCCGTGCTTTTGCGTGCGCTTCTGCTCTCGCTCGTGGAGGACGCGGGCGCGGCTCCCGATGACATCACAGTGTACGACGTATGCCGCATCTTTCCGCGGCACATGATGGAACTGTGCTCGGAGGGCGCGCTCGCCGGCGTGCGCTTCCGCTACAACGACGCAGGCGGCCAAAACGACGCGGCCGGCGACGAGGACGCGCCCATCGCGTGGTCGGCCAACGTGGCGGGCGACGCGAACGTCGTGCCGCGCTGCGTGTCGGAGGCCGACTACTTGGTGAACCTCGCCAGCCTCAAGGGCCACAGCTACGGCCTCACCCTGAGCGCGAAGAACCATTTCGGCTCGCTCGTGAACTCGAGCCGCACGCGCCCGCCCGAGGCGGCGGGCATCCACCGCTATGCCTCGGGCCAGGTCATGGGCATGTACACGGTGCTTGTGGACCTGCTGGCGAACGCGAACCTGGGCGGCAAGACGGTGCTCTGGATGCTCGACGGCCTGGTGCCGGCCTCCTCCGAGGGTGCGAGCGTGACCCCCGAGGCGGCACGCTGGGAAGGCTCTCCCTTCGACGGCGGGTTCTGCGCGAGTGTGCTGTTCTCGCAGGATCCCGTGGCGCTCGACTCGGTGGGCGCCGACCTCCTCATCAACCAGCCGGCCGTCACCAGCAGGAACGCCGCGCTCGCGGGCAACCTCGGCGTGGAGAACTACCTGCACGAGGCTGCGCTCGCCGATGCCGCGCCCTCGGGCACGGCCTACTTCGACGGCGCGGGCAACCCGGCGGCGAGCCTCGGCGTGCACGAGCACTGGAACAACGCGACGGAGCGCCTCTACAGCCGCGACCGCGGCGAGTCCGAGGGCATCGAGCTCGTCCGCATCCTGCGCTGAACGGGTACGCCGCCTCATGATGCGAGCAGTCGGGGCCTTCTTCGCGAAAAGCGGCCCTCAGGTGCACCGTTTTGGCCGCTCTGAAGCTCCTGAGGAGGGTTGGAGGGCCCGGCGCGCTTCGTCGGAGGACAAGCCGCGTGCGTTTCCCCAGGTGACTTGTTCCCCTATCTCTCAAAGATCGCTCTCGGAGCTTCAGAGCGGCCAAAACGGTGACTGGGAAAACCGTTTTTGTCGAGGTATGCCGTCTGCCCCCGCTCGCGGCTGCGGTGCCGGATCGGGGCGCTTACGAAACGGTGTATTTGGGCCATCCCATCTGGTGGGGCTAGCTGCCTTACGTAGTGCGCGCGTTCTTGCAGTAGCACGCCATGACGGGTAAGACGGTTGCGCTGTTCTCCACGAGCAGCGGCAGCGGTATCGAAGGCGCGCTCGGCGATGTTCGCGCGCGACATCCCGATGACGATTTGCGCAAGCCGCTGGCCTGCTCGACGCAGGAGCCGCAGCCGGCCGAGGACGCGGGCGCGTCCGCTACATGGTGTCCCAGGAATGAGTCTGCTTGTACTCGTGGATGTCGGCCCACATGCCCGAGCGGATGGAGTAGCCGCCGTCGCATACGAGCGTCTGCCCGGTGATGTTGCACGCCTTCGAGCTGACCAGGAACAGCACCGAATTGGCGATGTCCTCGCCGGTGCCATAGCGCTTGAGCGGCGCATGGCGCTTCAGCATGTCGAACTGGAACTGCACCGATTCGTTCGTCTTGGCGTATTCCAGGATGCCCTCGCTTAGGATGGAGCCCGGCACCACGGTGTTGCAGCGCACGTCCGCATCGCCGTACTGCACGGCCACCGAGCGCGTGAGCGCGTTCACGCCGGCCTTGGCGCACGCGTAGGCGGCCGTGTTGTCCTCGCCCGTGAGCGACGCCGTGGAGCTCACGTTGACGATGGCACCGCCCTGCTTCAGCAGGTGCGGCAGACTGTGGTGGATGGTGAGGAAGTCGCCGCGCAGGTCCACGGCGATGATGCGGTCCCACACGTCGGCCGGCGTCTCGTGTACCTGACCCTCTTTGAGCTGCATGAAGCCGCAGTTCACTAGGATATCGAGCTTTCCGTAGCGCTCGACCGCCGTGCTGACGAGCGCCTTGATGGACTCCTCGTCCGCAAGGTCCATCTGCACGAAGCACGTGTCGAAGCCCTGGGCGTTCAGCTTGTCGGACTCCTCCTGGCCCGTCGGCTTGATGTCGGCCAGCACCACCTTGGCGCCCTGCTCAGCAAGCAGCTGCGCGATGCGCAGGCCCGTGCCGCCCGCTCCGCCGCCCGCCGCTCCCGTAACGATAGCAACCTTGCCGTCCAGCTCGTAATCGACCATGCGACGTCCTTCCTCCCGTGCCCGCGGATGATGCGATCCAGTATAGAGCACGGCCTCCGGAGTTCTTTGCCGGGGGCCGCGAGCGAGCGGAACCGTCGCCGACGGGCCGTTTCCGGTGGCTCAGCAGAGGATTCGGAGGAAGGCTTTCCAGCCGGCTTGGCCGGCGGGGTCGCGTTTGAAGACGCCGGCGGTCTCGAGGATGGCGGCGAAGGCTCGGGCGACCTCGTCGCGCAGAATGGGGCCGATCGCCCCGCCGTGCGGCTCGCGGGCGAGCTCGGCGGCGCGGCGGGCGAGGATGGCGGCGGCCCAGGCGGCGTGCGGGGCGGCGTCCTCGTGCGCACGCAGGCGCGCCTCGGCCTCCTGCGGCGTGCGTCCTGCGCGGGCGGCGTCCGCCAGCTCGCGCTGCACTTGCGGCAGCTCGCGGGCGAGGCGCGGAGGCAGGATGGCGAGGCCCATGATCTCGATGAGGCCGATGTTCTCCTTCTTGATGTGGTGCAGCTCGGCACCGGGGTGAAAGACGCCCCCCGGGCGCTCGGCGTCGGCGCGGTTGTTGCGCAGCACGAGGTGCATCACGTAGTCCGAGCCCTCGCGGTGCACGATGGGGTTGAGCGTATTGTGCCGCCCGTCCGCGTCATGCGCGACGATGCCGCACGGCTCGAAGGAGAAATCCTGCCATGTCTCAAGGATACGCGCGGCAGCGCGCGCGAGGGCGTCGCGGTCGCACGAGCGCAGACGCAGCGTCGAGGCCGGCCAGCGCACGACGCCGCAGCGCACCTGCGGCAGCCCCGCCAGCGGCACCTCGCGCTCAATGGGTACCCTCATCAGGGGGAACGTGTGCCGTCCTCCCTGGAGGTGGTCGTGCGAGAGTATCGAGCCGCCCACGATGGGCAGATCGGCGTTCGACCCGACGAAGTAGAACGGGAACAGGTCTGCGAAGTCGAGCAGCCGCGCCAAGCAGGACAGGTCGATCTTCATAGGCCGGTGCTCGGCCGAGAGCGCGATGCAGTGCTCGTCGAAGTACGCGTAGGGCGAGAACTGGAGCCCCCAGCGCTCGCCGCCGAGCTCGATGGCGGCGATGCGCAGCCCGGGCTTCGGGAGACGTCCGGGCGCGCCGGGGAAGCCCTCGTTCTCCCAGCAGAGGTCGCAGCGGGGGATGCCGGGGCCTGCGGGCGCGGACGTTCCGGCGTTGCGGGCGGCTGCTGCGATGGCGCGCGGATCCTTCTCGGGCTTCGAACGGTTGATGGTGATCTCCAACTCCCCGTAGGGGCTCCCCGCCGTCCAGCGGATGGTGCGCGCCACGGCCGCCTCGTCGATGTAGCCGCTCGACGTGCCCAGGTCGTGCAGGTAGGCGACGGCTGCCTCCGCATCCTGCGCCCGCAGGCGGTCGAACTCCGCGCGCACCTCTTCCGGCGCGGGCAGCGCCGCGCCCATCAGCCGAGCCTCCGCGCGCACGCGCCCGGCGCGCCGATGGCCACGGGCAGGCAGGCGTCGTAGCCCAGAAGCGCGTCCATGCGCGTGCGGAACGCGTCGGCCTTCTCCTCGGGCACGAACGCGAGCACGCTGCCGCCGAACCCGCCGCCGTGGATGCGGAACGCGCCCTGTTCGCCCAGCAGGTGCGCGCACAGTGCGAGCACCACCATGGCGGGCTGCTCGGCGCCCGAGCCGTTCGCGCGCGGCGACACGTTCTGCAAGAACTGCGCCGACGACATCCCCGATTGGCGCACGAGCGCGAGGAACGCGGGAAAGTCGCCGTTCGCAAGCGCCTTCTCCTGCGCGTTTACGCGCCGCGTCTCCTCGAAGTAGTGGAGCGCGCGCAGGGCCGCGCGGTCGCCCAGCTCCGCGCGCACCCCAGGCAAGTCGGAGAGGAACGCCTGATAGGGCACGTCCTCCAGCCGCTCGCGTCCGAAGCGCCGCGCGACGGCGAACATGTCGGCGGGGACGGCAAGGAACTCGTCGGTGTGGCGCGAGTGGTCGCAGCGGCTGTCCACCAGGAGCAGCGCGTGCCCGCTTGACGCCGCGTCGAAGGCGACGGGGGAGACGAGCGGCACCTCGCGCGCGAAGTCGAGCGCCACGATGCCGCCGTGCACGCTCGCCAGCTGGTCCTGCGCCCCGGTGGGCTTGCCGAAGTAGACGTCCTCTGCCCAGGAGCCGGCGAGTGCGAGATGCGTGAGGTCGCGGCGCAGGTCGGAGCCAGGCGGGTCGCACACCGCGCGGATGACCAGGCCCATCATCATCTCGAAGGCGGCCGACGACGACACGCCGCATCCCGGCGGCACGTCCGAGCACGTGACCGCGTCGAACCCCGCGATCTCGCCGCCCGCCCGCGCGTAGGCGGCGGCCATGCCGCGCACGAGCGCCGCCGACGTGCCGCGCTCCTCGGCGCGCGCCTCGAGGTCGCGGATGCGCAGCGCCGCCTCGCCGAAGCCCTCCATGCTCATGCGGATCGCGTCCGTGCCGTTCGGCGCGGCCAGGGCGAACATGCGCCGGCCGATGGCGGCGGAGATGGTGCGCCCGCCCTGGTGGTCGGTATGGTTGCCGGCCAGCTCCACGCGCCCCGGCGCGGACGCGAACGCGAAGGAACGGCCGTCCACGTCGCCGAAGCGCGCGATGAACCGCTGCTTCAGGTGCTCCAGCGCCTCTTCCTCGCTCCGCATCACAGCCCTCCCTCTTTCGCGAGCTTGCTCACGCGTCGATCGTACGTCAGAAGCCCGTTCGTCTCCTCCTCCACGTCGGAGAGCTGGGTGTACACGTACCCGGCCAGCCCCTCGGCCTCCAGCGCGTCAGCCTGGGCGAGGATCTCGCGCACGCCCGCGCGAAACGACGCGAGGTCGCCCGAGGAGCCGTACCCGTACGACGTCTCGAGCGAGCAGTGCCCGTCCACGTGATAGGAGAGCCCGCCGAACTCCGAGATCACGAACGCGCGCGGCGGCCGGGCGTGGTCGGGGTACACCTCGAGCGGCCGGAAATAGTTGTGCACGCTCAGGAAGTCGCCGCAGCGCTGGTCGTACCACCCGCTCACCGCGTCGATGGGCCGCGTCGGGTCGAGGCCGCGCACGAGCTCCGTCGCCCGGCGCGCCTCGAACTGCCCCCATGCCTCGTTGAACAGCACCCAGGCGACGATGCACGGGTGGTTCCGCAGGTGCTCGACGGTGCCCGCGCACGTCGCCGTCCACTCCGCGCGGAACGCCGGGTCATCGGCGGCAAGGCCGGGCAGGTGGCGCGGATCGTCGTCGGCGTGGCGGCCCCACGAGCTGCGGAAGAACGTGGGCTTGTAGCTGGACTGCCACGCATCGGGCGCGCCGCCGCCGCTCACCATGTCCTGCCACACGAGCATCCCCAGCTTGTCGCACCACCAGTAGAAGCGGTCGGACTCCACCTTGATGTGCTTGCGCAGCAGGTTGAAGCCCGCCTCGCGCATTGCGCGCACGTCGTGAGCAAGCGCCTCGTCGTCGGGCGCGGTCATGAGGCCGTCGGGCCAGTAGCCCTGGTCGAGCACGCCGCGCAGGAAGAGCGGCTCGTGGTTGAGGCAGAAGCGGGGCACGCCGTGCGCATCCGGCTCCACGCCAACGGTGCGGAAGGCGCAGTAGCTGGCTGCGCGGTCGCGGCCGAAGGAGAGCTCGAGGTCGTAGAGGTGCGGGTCGTCCGGGCTCCAGAGATGCGGGTTCGGCACGTCGAGCGAGAGCATGCAGCGGCCGTCTTCCGCAGGGGCCTCGCCTCGCGCGGCTTCGCGGCCGCCGTCGAGCAGCCGCGCGGCCAGCACTGCGTCCCCGCGCACGGTCGCCTCCAGCAGAAGCTTTCCCTCGTCGGGATGCGGGTCGATCTTGAGCGCGACGATGCGCTCCGCCGGCACCGTCTCCAGCCACACGCTCTGCCAGATGCCGCTCTGCGCGGTGTACCAGATGCCCCCGCGCGCGAGCCGCTGCTTGCCGCGCAGCTGGGTGCCGGCATCGCTTGGATCCCATACGCGCAGGACGAGCTCGTTCCCGCCGTCGGCCAGCGCGTCGGTGACGTCGAACGAGAACGGCAGGTAGCCGCCCCTGTGCTCGCCGACGCATGTCCCGTTCACATAGCAGGCGCAGGCGTGGTCGACGGCGTCGAAGTGCAGGATGATCCGCTCGCCGTCTGCAGGCTTGCCGCACGTCAGCGCGCGCCGGTACCACAGAAGCTCGTCCGGCCGCACCTGCCGGCGCACGCCCGAGAGCGGCGCCTCCGGCGAGAACGGCACGCGGATGCGCCCGTCCCACTCCGCCGGCGGTTCGGCTTCCCCGGCTGCTGTGATCGCGTAGTCCCACCACCCGTCCAGCAGCTCGAAGGCCTCACGCGCGAGCTGCGGCCGCGGATGGACGCGCGTCCGCTCGTCCCCCGCCGCGAGCGCCTCGCCCCACGGCGTGAGAAGCTCCCGCAGCTCCACGTCCTCCGGCTTGCGCGGCGCGCTCGCCAGCACGCGTTTGATATCGAGCATCTTCGCCTCCTCAAAAAATGGCATAAAAGGGGACTGTCCCCTTTTATGCCATTTTGCTCTTCTTGATGAACGGCAGCACGACGAACGTCAAGAGCGCCACGGCCGCGCCGCCCAGGAAGATGAGCGACGACGGCGTGAACCCGTCGCCCACCACGCCGAACCCGAGCGCGCCCGACCCCGCGCTCAAAGCCGAGCCGATCCACGGCCCCACCAGCATCGGCACGAGCACCGCCATGAAGATGCGCACGCCCTGGAACGACCCCACGCGCCCGGCGGGGGTGTTGTTGCGCACCTCCGCGCCGAAGCACGCGACCGCCCCCAGGTAGCCGCAGAGCATGAGCACCGACCCCGCGAACACGCCCGCGAGCCCTGTGAGCAGCGTGAGCACGACGCACCCCGCCACGAACAGCGCAAGCGGCAGCACCACCGCGCGCGAGAACCCGCGCCTGTCCACCCGCTTGCCGTAGAGGATGGTGAACACGGCGGCGATGACGATGCCCGGCGCCATCACGAACACGTAGCTCTCGCCCAGGATATAAGGAAGCCGCAGGTACAGCACGTAGTAGGGCATGAACACCTGCAGCGCCGTGGCGAACACGAGGTAGCCCAGAAGCACCAGGTAGAGCGTTCGGTTCTCGCGCACCGCCTGCGGGCGGAAGCCGTAGAGCGCATTCGCCAGATAGCCGCCCGCGGGCGCGCGACCGGGCGCGGAATCGCGCATGAGCAGCAGCACCGCTGCCCCGAGCGCCATGACCGCCACGCCGGCGATGGTGAAGAACAGCGGGTAGTCGTAGGTCACCGTGCCGTCGGGCCCCACGATCATGAAGAACATCGCGCCGCCGAACACGGCCAGCATCGCGAGCAGCGGCATGGCCGAGTTCACGCCCTCCACGCGCCCGCGGTTCTCTTCCGTGGTGATGTCGGTGACCCAGGCGTTGAAGCACGAGTCGTTCGCCAGGCTGCCGAAGAACGTCATCACGCAGTCGAACACGATGGTGAGCGTCACGCCGAACGCCATGGCCGCCGCAGCCGTGCCGGCGAGCGCCGACGAGATTGATTGCAGGTACGCGAACACGATGATGGACGCGCCCCAGAGGATGGTGCCCACGCCGATGAACGCTTTGCGCCGCCCGACACGGTCCGACCACGCGCCAGCGAACAGCGTCGTGGCCGTGGCCGTGAGAGCCGAGGCGGACACCATGAGCGCCACGTCGGAGAGCGACGCGCCGAACGCGTCCTGGATGAACAGGTTGAAGAAGTTGTTCTCGAGCGCCCAGGCCACCTGCCCGAAGAACGACAGCAGGATGATGAGCGCCCACGAGCGCCTGGACAGGCCGGAGCGGGCGGGGGAGACGTTTTCAGCAGACATGGCGTCGTCGATTCTCTCGAGGGAAACAACCTAGTGCCATCCTACCGGATTCCCCGCTCCGGCGCACCCTCCTTTACGCCCGGCGCACCGGGCGCACGTACTTGCAGAAGCGGGCGGGATCGAAGTAGAAATAGATCACCTTGCCCGGCGTCGTGTCGAACTCCCAGCCGTTGTCGGCTGCTTCGAACGCGGCCATCGCGGCCTCTATCTGGCTTTCTACGGTGCGCATTTCCTGCTCGTAATCGAAGGGCCCGTGTTCGAACACGGCGTACTCGCCCGCGTCCACGTCCATGAGCTGCAGGTTCGGCGGCACCTCGCCTGCCCAGTCGGCGGGAAGGCGCGCGCCGTGGCACTCCACGCGTGGGAAGCCCCACTCGCACAGACGCCCTTCGGGGTCGCTCACGTAGGCCATCACCTGGCCGCCGCCGGCGTTCGCCTCCGCGCCGCCCTCGTCGTCGAGCTTCCCCTTCACGCTGTCCAGCAGGCCGCAGACGGTGGCCCTGTCCTGCCCGGGTATCTCGGCCTGCCTCTGCCAGAAGTCCCAATAGCCGTTGCTCTCGTAGTTGCGCACGTGCAGGAGCTTATGCGCGGGCACCGTGACGAAGTACGGCTCGATGCGATCGTTCGATTCCGCCATGCCGATCTCTCCCATTCCCAGCACGTAGCGGTCGAAGGCGGTGATCTTCGTGCGCAGCACCACGGGGCGCGGGTCCGCCCGGTACGCGCTCGGCGTCACCCCGAAGGCGCGCTTGAACGCCCGGGTGAACGCCTCGTGCGACGAGAACCCATGCGCCAGCGCGATGTCGAGCAGGCTCTTCTCGCTGTCGCGGACCTCCTTGAGCGCGAACGCCAGCCGACGCCCCCGCAGGTAGTCGCGCAGCGGCATGCCCGAGACCTCCCGGAACCTCCGCGTGGTGTGGAACTCGGAGTAGCCGAGCCGCTCGGCCAGGGCGCGCAGCGTGAGCGCCTCGTCGTCGCGGTTCGCGATGCTCTCGTCGATCGCGTCGACGATCTGCTGCACCTGCCTTCGCCATTCGTGCATGTCGTGTTCGTTCCTTTCGGGTCGCGCGCGCTGATTCCCACTATAGGACAACGTGCCCGCCCTCGCTTGATTCGACTTGCGGTCGTTGCCTGCGCGTTCCGAGGGAAAGCCGTCCTACTGCTCGACGGAGACGAACGGGGGGAAGCGGTCGGAGCCGCCGCGCCTCTGCATGGTGTCGGCGTCCACGTCGAAGGAGGCGCCGTCGTACTCATAGCGCAGCTTGCCGCCTTCGCAGCGGAAGCGATGCTCCGATTGGAAGGCGACGGGCTTGAAGCGCCCGTCCTGCACCGGCTGGTCGCGGTAGAGCGCCTGATCCTCCCTGAGCTTCAGCACGCCGTCCTCGAGGCGCACGTCGTAGATGCCGCTCACGACGGCCTCCGCGGCGACGTCCTTCCCCGAAGCGGAGACGCAGCGGAAGCTGCCGGTGATGCCGCCCGTGCTCCTGCGCCGCGCCAGCTCGAAGCGGAACAGGGACACGGCGCTGAAGTCCTTCCGCAGCTCCTCGCGTTGCCCGTCTTCCCCCATGAGCCAGACCTTCTCGTTGGACACGATGAACATGTCGAGCTGGAACCCGCTCGACGAGCGCTTCAGGTTGCAGAAGGACATCTGGTCGGAGTACACGCCCTGCAACGCGCCGCCTTCCAGCTCGTAGACCAGCTCCTCCGTGCGCAGCGTCCTGCCGTTCACGTTCGCCTCGATGAAATCGACGATCTCATCCATCCCCATCCGTCCCTTCGTTGGAGGATTCTTCTCGGGCGAAGCATACGCATCTTCGCCCGCAGCGGCAAGAGGGTTGCGGCGTTTCATGTGGAACATTGCTCCGTGGGCGTCTCAAGCTTTTTCACGCGTCAGGATGATTCCGAAGATCGCCCCGATGAGGGCGAGGGGCGCCAACCTGACGAATAGCCATTCGAACACGTGGAAAGCCGCCCCGAACACAGCCGTCTCGGGATCGCTGTAATCCCAACCCAAGTAAGGGCTGTTCATCACCACGAGAGCTGCGGAAACCAGCACAAGCACCGCGCAGAGCGAGATAAGCAGCCAGCGAACCATCTTCCGCCTCGCGGTCTTCCTTCGCGCAAGCTGCAAGTTTATGACTTCCAGTTTTTCGGAAATCGCCTTCAAGTCGTCGGCCGCGGGCTCGACGACGGTTTCCCCCAGCAAGGTGCTCACCGGCGTCTCGAGCGCTTCCGAGAGGGCGACCAGCAGATCTGCGTCAGGGACGGATAAGCCCTTCTCCCATTTCGAGATCGTTTGCCGCACCACGTTCAGCTTGACGGCGAGCTCCTCCTGCGAGAGCCCCTTCGATTTCCTGATGGCTTGGATGTTCTCGCTCAGCATGGGGACTGCATCCTTTCTCTCGGCATTGCCGCCATTGTGCGAGAAAGCGCCTGTTGCCGCAAGCAACGCAAAGCAACATTCAAGCCGAGGAGGGGAAAATTGCTGGTCCACTGGGCTGTTCTTTAAGTGATGTTCGTGGTATTTCTCGAAGCGCGCGCCAAGTCGTGGGGCGCGGAGGGTTTATCGCGAGGATCGCCCTCCGCGCCGGTGGCGCTACATCACACGGTGGCCGAAGTCGGCCATGGACTCCACGAAGTTGGGGTCGTAGTGGCTGAAGAACAGGCTCTCTCCTGTGTCGAGCGCGATGCCCGCCTCCCCCCGCCGCGTGCTGTGCGACCTCGCCGACTGGCTCGAGCGACGGTTGAGGCTTCAGAACTGACTGATAAAATTTCTATCAGTTTCAAGCGATAACCGATATAGAATTTTTCAGTTTGCAGGCCTTCGTCTTGCAGCGAAGGGGTTCGCCGCGCCCTATGTTTCACGTGAAACATATGTGCTGAAATCCCCTATGTTTCACGTGAAACATTTTGATGGCGCGGAGCCGATTCGCGAGGGGGACGATGGGGAAGGGCGTCGCACGTTCGTGGGGAGCACGGCACACAGGGGTCCGCGCGGTTGACCGCGCCGCATGTTCGCCATGAGGGGGGTAGGTGCTTTCGCTCAGCCGACGAACTGGCCGCATCGGCGTGCGCGTCCGCTTCCCGTTTGACTTCCTGCTTGCCGACGCGTATTTTATGGATGAGAAAATGCTCATCCAACGGAAGAGGGGATGCCGTGCCGAAGTCGGCGGAGCGGTGCGCGGAGATGCGGGACGAGATGCGGGGGCGGATACTGCGTGGGTCGCTGCGCTATTTCGCGCGCAACGGGTTCGCGGGCACGAGGATCGCCGACCTGGCGCGCGGCATCGGCATCGCGCAGGGGACGATCTACCGGTACTTCGACTCGAAAGAGGACCTGTTCGCGGCCCTGCACTCTTTGGTGGCGAACGGCGACGACGTGCGGGAGCTCAAGCTGCTTGCGAAGCTGCCGCTTCCGGCGAAGGCGAAGATCCATCGCCTGTCCGCTACCGTCCTTGAGCGTCTGGCCGACGACGAGCTGTTCGCGGCCTCGGTGGTGCTGAACGCCCAGCTCATGCTGGAGGAGGAGCCGAACGCGGACGATCGGCCCGCTCCCTATCGCTCGGAGCTGTACACGCACACGGCGCGCATCGTGGAGCAGGGCCAGCGCGAGGGGAGCGTGGCCGCGGGCGACCCCTTCAAGCTGGCCGACTACTTCTGGGGCGTGGTGTACCTCTACGCGCTCAAGCGCCTGTTCACCGAGGGCTACGCCATGATAAGCGCGGCCGACCTGGAGCGCACGCTGCTGGAGGGGGGCCGCTAATGGGCGCGCGCATCGTCATCGTCACGGGCGCGACCGGAGGCATCGGGCGGGCCTTCGCGGAGCGCCTGCTGCAGGAAGAGGGCGTGGACGAGCTCTGGGCGGTGTCCCGCACCCCGGAAAAGCTCGAGCGCCTGCGCGGCGAACGGGACGAGCGCGTAGCGCCCCTTGCGGCCGACCTCTCGACCGCCGAGGGGCTGCGCGCCGTGGAGCGCGCCCTGCTCGCGCAGCCGGAGCGCCCCACGGTGGCCTACCTGGTGAACAATGCGGGCGCGGCCAAGATGGGCGCGTGGGACGAGTTCTCCGTCGGCGAGATCGAGCGCACGGTCGCCCTCAACTGCACGGCCGTCGGCGCCCTCTGCCGCATCTGCCTGCCGTTCATGGGAAAGGGGAGCCGCATCCTCAACATCTCGTCGGCCTCCGCGTTCCAGCCCACGCCCTACCTGGCCCTTTACGCGGCCACGAAGGCGTTCGAGCTCAGCTACTCGCGGGCGCTCGGCGCGGAGCTCGCGGGCACTGGCGTGACGGTGTGCGCCGTGTGTCCGAGCTGGGTGGATACCGATCTGCTCCTGCGCGAGGTGAACGGCCGCCGCGTGGCGTTCCCCGGCCTCGTGCCGCCCGGGAAAGTGGCCGACCGCGCCCTGCGCGACGCGCGGCGGGGCCGCGCGCTCTCTGTGTTCCCCCTGTACGCGAAGTACCTGCACGTGGCCGCGAAGCTCATGCCGCAGCGCCTCGTCATGGCCACGTGGCTGCGCATGCTCAAGCGCTACGAGCGCTGACCGGAGCCCGTGTTTCACGTGAAACACCCGTGCTGAAACCCCAGATATTCCACGTGAAACATCCGGGAGGTTTCATTTGACTTCGCCGCAAAATCTCGCAATCTCCGAGGCGTTCTACTCCTAGCCATCGAGTGATATCGATGATATCATGAGGCGAGGCGAATAGAGAAAGAGGAGTGCTATGTCGGATCTGCTCATCAGGAACCTCGAGAGCGCGACGAAGGACGCGCTCCGGGCGCGCGCGGCGAGGAACGGCAGGTCTCAGCAGGCCGAGGCCCGTGCGATCCTCGAGGCGGCCCTCGAGCCCGAGCCGCGAAGCTGGGTGTCGCGCCTGCGCAAGGCCGCCGCAGCGGCCGAAGGCATCGAGATCGAGCTTCCCGAGCGCCATCCTGCCCGCGGCATCGACACGGGAGGCTGGCTGTGAAGTACGTCGCCGACACTAACGTCGTCTCCGAGCTGATGAAGCGCGACCCGTCGCCCGACGTCGTCGATTGGTTTTTCGACCACGAGGGCGAGGTGCTTCTCACCGCCATCACCGTCAAGGAGCTGTACTTCGGCATGCTGCGCCTGCCCGACGGACGGCGCAAGCGCGCCCTGGAAGAGGCCATCACGGCCATCGTCATGGATTGCGCGGACATGACGCTGCCCTTCGATGCGTTCAGCGCCTACCTGTGCGCCCGGATGCACGAGGCCGCCGTCGCAAGCGGCCGGACGCCGACGATCGAGGACTTGATGATCGCGGCCATATGCCAGCGCAACGACGCCGTGCTCGCAACGCGGAACACGAAGGACTTCGATTTCCTCGGCATCGAGCTCGTGAACTCCTTCGATCCGCGCTAGCCCGCGCCTCCAACGGTTGCGCAACGGGTCGGCGACTGCGGGCGCGCAGGGGTTACCGTGTGCGCGATAGGCAACGACGACCGCGGCGGCCCTCCCCGAAGAGGCCGCAGGCGATAAGGAGGCACACATGGCGGAATTGACGAGCGCGAAGGACCGCATCGAGCTGCGCAACGGCTACGGCATCCCGTGCGTGGGGTTCGGCACCTGGAAGATGCCCGACGGCGAGACGGGCCTCGAGGCCGTCCACCAGGCGCTCGCCGACGGCTACCGGCACATCGACACGGCGGCGGCCTACGGCAACGAGGAGACGGTGGGCAAGGCGCTCGCCTCCTCGGGCATCCCGCGCGAGGAGCTGTTCGTCACCACCAAGGTGTGGAACACGGACCGCGGCTACGATGCCACGCTCAAGGCGTTCGAGGAGTCGCGAAGCAAGCTCCACCTGGACTACGTCGACCTCTACCTCATCCACTGGCCCGCCGCGCGCGGCGCCGAGGCCGACTGGCAGCGCACGAACCAGGAGACGTGGCGGGCGCTCGAGACGCTCTACCAGGAGGGCAAGGTGCGCGCCATCGGCGTGAGCAACTTCAAGCCGCACCACCTCGAGCCCCTCATGGACGCGGCCGAGGTGCTGCCTATGGTGAACCAGATCGAGCTGCATCCCGGCTGCAACCAGGAGGTCACGCGCGAGTTCTGCAACCGCCACGACATCGTGGTGGAGGCGTGGTCGCCCCTCGGCAGCGGGCGCGTGCTGCAAAACCAGCTGCTCATCGACATCGCGGCCTCCTACGGCTGCACGGTTGCACAGCTCTGCCTGCGCTGGTGTTTGCAGCGCCGCGCCATCCCGCTGCCGAAGTCCACGAATCCGGCGCGCATCGCCGAGAACGAGCGCCTGTTCTGGCTCAACCTCACCGACCTCGACCTGCAGCGCATCGACGAGCTCGACCCCCTCGGCCAGTCCGGCCTCGACCCGGACGCCATCGACTTCTAAGCGCGCCGATCGGGGGCGGCCCGGGCCGGCTGCGCGCCCGTAAAAGAGGCGCGGCTTCGGCCGCGCCTCGAAACCCTCTGCGAGAACTTAGCTGACAGCTAATGTTTTCGCCCTCCTCTTTCTTTAGCATGATTGGCACCTTGTCGGAAGAAGGCTGCTCAGCCTTGCAGGAGGAAGGATCCCTCATGAACGAATACCAAACGCCCGGAGCTCCGGGAGGCCGTCGCTACGAGGCGCCGCAGCCGATGACGGCAATGGGCATAGCCGGTCTGGTGCTGGGCATCCTCGCGCTGCTCACCTCCTTTCTGCCGTTCATCAACAACTTCTCGTTCGTTTTGGCCCTGCTGGGGCTGGTGTTCGCCATCGTGGGCATCGTCGGCACGGTGCGCGGCAAGCGCCGCGGGAAGGCCCTCGCCATAGCCGCCCTGGCCATCTGCGTCGTATCCATCGTCGTGGTGCTTGCAACGCAGGCGATGTTCAGCGCGGCCCTCGACGAGGCTGCCGGCAACGCAAGCTCCTCCTCGACAACGCCGCCCGCTGCGACCGACGCGGGGCAGCCCGTGCCCGCAAGCGGGTCCGACGAGGGCAAGCAGGCGAAGTACGCGGTGAGCATCGACGATTGCCAGGTGACGCAGGATTACTCGGGCGCGCCCGCCATCGTGGTCACGTACACGTTCGCCAACAACTCCGACAAGCCGCAGAGCTTCATCGTGGCCGTCTCGGCGAAGGCGTTCCAGAACGGGGTGCAGCTCGATACGGGCATCGTGCAGGACATCGATGCGCAGAGCTCCATGAACGAGGTCAAGCCGGGCGCGACCGCCACCGTGCAGATGGCCTACGCTCTGGACGACCAGTCCGATGTGAGCGTGGAGTGCACGGAGCTCATCAGCATGGATGATGCCGTGCTGGCCCAGAAGACGTTCTCGGTCGCCTAAGCGCCGCGGCGGCGCAGGGGGGGGGCGATCCGCCCGTGCGCCGCTTTCTGCTACCATGGAGAAGAACATCAAGCGAAGGCGAAGGAAGCGACGAGTGAAAGAGCCGTTGACAGAGGAGCTGTTGCAGGAGCTGCTGGCGGCGCCCGATCCGCGCGCGTTCGCCGACCGCCATCGGCTCGCCAAGCGCACCCTGCCGGAGTACCTGCAGGAGCTGCTCGACGAGAAGGGCCTCGAGCGGGTCGACGTCGTCCGCGCGGCGGGACTCAACGAGACGTTCGGCTATCAGATCTTCATGGGGCAGCGCGGCGCGTCGCGCAACAAGGTGCTGCAGCTCGCCTTCGCCATGAAGCTCACGCTCAAGGAGGCCGACCGGCTTCTGCAGGCCGCGGGCGCGAACGAGCTGTACTGCAAGAACCGGCGCGACGCCATCATCATCTTCTGCCTGGATCGCGGCTGCAGCCTGCAGAAAACCGACGAGGAGCTCTACCGGTTCGGCGAGGAGACCATCTGTTGAGCATGCGCCCGCGGCCGCATGCGCGCGCCGACGCCGACCCTGATGCCGAGGCCGCTGCCGGCGCTTCGCTGGTCGCGGCAGGCCGGGTGTCGGCTGCGGGGTATGCGCGATCTGCTACCATGGATGCCATGCATGAAGAACTAGCCGAACACCTCGACTCCCTCGCGCGCGACGACTGCTACCGCGTGGATGCCGTGCTGAAGGAAGGCCCCTTCGAAACGACGCAGCGCGTGTTCTTCGTGGGTGCGAATGGCGCTGAGCAGGGGCCGTATGTGCGCAAGTACCTCGATGGCGAGGCGGGGCTTGGCGCGGCCTACGAGCGCATAGGGCAGGCGCAGCGCGCCGGCCGGCGCTTCCTCCACCTGCCGCAGATCATCGACTGGTATGCGGTGGGGGATCGGCGCGCGGTGGTGATGGAGCATGTGCGGGGCGAGACGCTTGCCGATGCGGTGTACCGCTGCGACCCATCGGTGGAGTTGGCCTACGATCTGTTCCCCCGTCTGTGCGAGGCGGTGCGCGAGCTGCACGAGGGCTTCGACCCGCCCATTATCCACCGCGATCTCAAGCCATCGAACATCATGGTCACACAGGATGGCCTCACCGTCATCGACTTCGGCATCGCGCGCACCTTCGACGAGGAGGCCGAGGAGGATACGCGGCGCTTCGGCACGCGCGCCTACGCGCCGCCCGAGCAGTTCGGCTTCGGGCAGACCGACGTGCGCTCGGACGTGTACGCGCTCGGCATGCTTTTGTACTTCTGCCTGACGGAGAAGACCCCCGACGCGAAGGCCCGCAAGGAGCGCTTCCGCTCGCCGCAGGTGCCCGAGCCGCTGCGCCTCGTGATCGAACGGGCGACCGCGTTCGACCCGGAGGCGCGCTACGCGAGCGTCGTCGAACTCGAGCGCGCGTTCGCGGCGGCCGAAGGGGCGCTCGGGGTCGGCGGTGCCGCCACGCCGCAGCCCGCTCCCGCCCCCGCGCCCTTGCCCGCTGCTAAGCCCGCCGCGCCGAGGTCCGTGAGGACGACCGAGCGGCTCCCCCTGTGGGTCGGCGTCGTGTGGGACATGGCGATCCTCCTTCTGCTCGCGCTGTTCGCCCTCGTGGCGGGCAGCCTGGCGCTCCAGCCGGAGGCGGGCTCCTCGATGGCTGCCGAATCGATCGCCTACCGGGCCGTGGCCTATGGCTCGCTTGTCGTCCTCTTCTTCTGGCCGGCGCTCCTCGTCCTGCGCGACCGCCGTCCGCTGCGCCGGATCGCGCCGCATCTGCCCGAGCCGCGGCTGCGCACGGAGCTTCTCGTCGTGCTCGCCGGGTTCGCCGTCTGCGTGCTCGTGTTCGGCGTCCTCGACCTCTTCGGCATCTGACAACCGCGCCACGCCTGGTCAACGCCTTGGCGCGAGAGGTTGGACGCCCCCTGCCTTCCCGCTAGAGTTACGGGAATCGATCCGCGCGCGAGCCGCGCGCCTCCCACCCTGGCGAAAGGAGCCGGCGCATGGCCGACGACACCCATACCCGCGCCTCCGCGCGCAGCACCCAGCACGTCCGGCATGCCGCCGAGCCCTCCAAGCGCGCCGCCGCCTTCGAGGTGCGGCCCGCCGATGCGGCGCCGGCGCGCACCCCCGCCGCGTCCGAGGAGGCCTCCGCGAAGCCGGGCGGCTCCGGGCTCAAGCGCGTGCTCACGGTACCCGACCTGGTGGTATACGGGCTCATCTTCATGGTGCCCATCGCGCCCATGGGCATCTACGGCGGCGTGTTCCAGGACTCCGGCGGCATGCCGGCGCTCGCGTATCTGGTGGGCACGCTCGCCATGGTGTTCACGGCGCTGTCCTACGGCATGCTCATCAAGGAGTTCCCGGCATCGGGCTCGGTGTACGCCTACACCACGCGCGGGCTGGGCAAGGGCATCGGCTTCGTGTCGGGCTGGACGCTGCTTTTAGACTACATCCTCTCGCCGGTGCTTCTGTACGTGGTGGCCTCCACGGCGCTGCACGGCATCATCCCCGAGATTCCCGTGTGGGCGTTCGCGGTGGCGTTCGTGGTGTTCAATACGTTCATCAACGTGCGGGGCGTGCAGCTGGCCAACGTGGTGGACCGCATCGCGCTCGCACTTGAGATTCTCGTGCTTCTGGTGTTCGTGGCGCTGGGTGTGTACTGGCTGGCTACGAGCCCCGACTCGCACGGCTTCACGCTGAAGCCCTTCTACAACCCGGCCACGTTCGACCCCAACGTGGTGATCAGCGCGGTGTCGCTGGCCGTGCTGTCGTTTCTGGGGTTCGACGGCATCGCCACGCTCTCCGAGGAGGCGAAGGACGGCCGGCGCGGGCCGGGGCGCGCCATGATGATAGCGCTCGCCGTGGTGGGCACGTTCTTCGTGCTGCAGACCTACATCGCGAGCGCCATCAGCCCCGACGGCGCCGTGTTCGCGCAGGACTCCAACAACGCGTTCTATCTGGTGGCGCAAGTGGTGGGAGGGCGGGCGCTCTACGTGGTGTGCGCGGTGGCCACGGCCGTGTCGTGGGGTTTGTTCACGGCGCTTGCCGCGCAGACGGCGGTGTCGCGGATACTCTTCGCTATGGGGCGCGACGGCAACCTGCCCCGGCCGCTCGCGAAGATCCACCCGAAGTACCGCACGCCGTATATCGCCACCCTGTTCGTGGGCGTGCTCACGCTCGTGATCGTGCTCACGTTCGGACGTCTTGGCACCGACACCATCTCGCTGTTCGTGAACTTCGGCGCGCTCACGGCGTTTCTGCTGCTGCACGTGACTGTCATCTGGTACTTCTTCATCAAGAAGCGCGACGGACGCTGGGTGGCGCACCTGCTGGTGCCGCTCGCGGGCCTCGCGGTCATCGGCTACACATGGTGGGGCCTCGACATCCAGGCGAAGACCATCGGCCTCATCTGGATGACCCTCGGCATCGTCTACTACCTGGTGCTGCGCTTCGTGCTGAAACGCAACGTGCGGATAGGGCAGTAGGGAAGGATGATTGTCAGCATCATGGACAGAATCGAAGGCTGTGGGAACGCGCTGGCGCGGTTGGCGCAGTGAAGTTTCTCGCGACCTGGGGTTTCCCCGTTCTCGCATGACCCCGAATCGCGTTTCCGTTCCCATATCCTTCGATTCTGTCCAGCACGCTCGTCCGGGATGCCATCCTGAGCGGAGCGACCGAAGGGAGCGAAGTCGAAGGATCCCGCGCGGCGACAGCTGTGGCGTTTCCGGCTGACGCCAAACGGGATCCTTCGACTCCGCGCTTCGCGCTCCGCTCAGGATGACAAGGCGTCTGACATCGTGGGGGTTGTGATACGATGCTTGCCGAAGGATAGTCGTTCGGAGGAGCGCGGGGACGGAAGCGGGACGGGACATCGACGCCGTCGTGGCGGCCATGACGCTGGAGGAGAAGTGCGCGTGCCCGGTGGGCGCGGACTACTGGCATCTGGGCGGCTGCCCGCGGCTGGGGGTGCCCCCGCTCATGATGGCCGACGGCCCGCACGGCCTGCGCAAGCAGGAGGGGCCGGCCGACAACCTGGGGCTTTCCGCCAGCGAGCCGGCGGTGTGCTTTCCCACGGCGAGTGCGGCGGCGTGCTCGTTCGATGAGAGCCTGCTGCGCGAGGTGGGCGCGGCGCTCGCCTGCGAGGCGCGCGAGCAGGGGGTGTCGGTGGTGCTGGGGCCCGGCGTGAACCTCAAGCGCGACCCGCGCTGCGGCCGCAACTTCGAATACTTCAGCGAGGATCCGCTGCTCTCCGGCGAGTTGGGCGCGGCCTACGTGGAGGGCATGCAGGAGGCGGGCGTGGGCGCTTCGCCTAAGCACTTCGCCGCGAACAACCAGGAGACGTACCGCCTCATCTCGGATTCGGTGGTGGACGACCGCGCGCTGCGCGAGCTGTACCTGGAGCCGTTCCGCCGCGTGGTGCAGCGCGCCCGCCCGTGGACGCTCATGGGCGCGTACAACCTGCTCAACGGCACGTACTGCACCGAGAACGCCTGGCTCATGCGGGACGTGGCGCGAGGGGAGTGGGGCTTCGACGGCGCGATGGTGGCCGATTGGGGTGCGCAGAACGACAACGGGCGCAGCCTTCCTGCGGGCCTCGACGTGGTGATGCCGGGGCCTCGGCGCGACTACCAGGCTGATGTGGCGACCGCCGTGCGCGCGGGGCGCATCGAAGCGGCGGCGCTGGACGACGCCGTGCGCCGGGTGCTCGAGCTGCACGAGCGGTGCGAAGGCGCGCGCCCGCCCGCTGAGCCGCTCGACGTCGCGGCCCGTCTCGCGCTCGCGCGCCGCGTGGCCGCGGAGAGCGCCGTGCTGCTACAAAACGATGGCACGCTGCCGTTTTCGCCGGGCGCGACCATCGCGGTGATCGGCGCGTTCGCGAAACGCCCGCGCTACCAGGGCGCAGGGTCGTCGAAGATCAACCCGGTGGCGCTCGATAATGTGTGGGACGCCCTTGCGACCGCGGGCGCGCGCTGCATCTTTGCCGAGGGATACGACGCGGTTTCGGGCGAGGCGACCGAGGAGCAGCTGGCAGAGGCCGAGGCCGCCGGTGCGGCGGCCGACTGCGCGCTGGTGGTGGTGGGGCTGCCCGACGCGGCGGAATCCGAAGGCGCCGACCGCGCGCACCTGCGCCTGCCGAAGGGCTGCGACCGCCTGGCGGAGCGCGTGTGCGCCGCGAACCCGCGCACGGCCGTGGCGGTGCAGGCAGGCGCGCCCGTGGAGCTGCCGTGGCGCGCGGCGGCCGGGGCGGTGCTCGCCGTGTACCTGGCGGGCTGCCAGGGCGGAGGCGCGCTCGCCGATATCGTGCTGGGCGCGGCGAATCCTTCGGGCAAGCTCGCCGAGACGTGGCCCGCGCGCCTGGCCGACGTGCCCTGCGGAGAAGAGGGCTTTCCCGCGCCGGGCCGCCAGGCGCGCTACCGCGAGAGCATCTACATAGGGTATCGCTACTACGACGCCGCGGGCGTGGAGCCGGCGTTCCCCTTCGGCCACGGACTCACCTACACCGCGTTCGCCTACCGCGACCTGCGGGTGGACCCGACGGCGGGGGCGGCGGGTCCCGGCCCCGACGGCACTCTCGGCCTGGACGCGCCCGCCTTCCATGTGTCGCTCACGGTGGAGAACACGGGCCCGCGCGCAGGCGCCGAGGCCGTGCAGCTCTACGTAGCGCCGTGCGAGCGCGAATCCGGCGCGTTCAAGCCCCCGCAGCAGCTGGCCGCGTTCGCGAAGGTGCGCCTGGAGCCCGGCGAGGCCCGGCGCGTGCAGCTTGCGGTGCCGCGCCGCGCCTTCGCTTACTGGGACGCGAAAGCGGGCGCGTGGCAGGTGGAGGCCGGTGCCTGGGAGCTGCGCGCCGCCGCCTCGAGCCGCGACGTGCGCCTTACGCAGAAGGTGCATCTGGCCGGCGCGCCCGCCGCAGACGACGGCGCGCCCGAAGCCTACCGCCGCCCGCGCCCCGGCGGCTTCGATGACGAGGCGTTCCGCGCGCTCTACGGCCGCCCGTTCCCCAAGCAGATCGTGCCTTTGCGCCCCTACACGGCCAACGCCACGGTGGGCGACCTCAAGTCGTCGCTCATCGGGCGCATCGTGCACGCCGTGCTGCGCCACGAGCTGAAGCTCTTCGTGCGCGGCGACGCCGACCTGCGCGACGTGGCCTACCGCACGTTCATGGACCTGCCGCTGCGCGCGCTGGCCATGTCGGGCATGGACATGAGCGTGATCGACGGCATCGTGGACATCCTCAACTACCGCTTCATCCGCGGCTTCAGGAAGCTCTCGCGCCTCAAGCGCCCGAAGAGCGCCGCGCAGGCGGCCGCCTCCCGGGAGGGGTAGGGAAGCCTCACACGTCGGGCAGGGTGCGCTTGAGGATGGTCTTGTCGAAGCTCTTCACGCGGTAGCCGCGTAGGACGTTGCGCGCCACCAGCATGCTGTCGGTGAAGTCGAGCGGGTAGGCGCCGAAGTAGCGGCAGGCCAGCCTGATGATATCCTCCTCGCTCACGCAGATGTCGTCGAGCAGCATGTTGAGCGTCTCGCCGATCATCGTGCGGGGCACGTGGTACACGTCGCGCAGCGTCACGGCCACGCGCGCGATGATCTCGGGGTAGGTGTAGGCGCGCCCGGTGGCGATGACGGCGGCCGCCTCCTCGGCGTGGCGCTTGTTGTCCTTCAGCACGTAGCGCAGTATGACCGTCTCGTCGATGATGGTGAACATGGCTTCCCCTCTCCGCTACTTCTTATTGCGCAGCTCGCTTTCGGCCTTCATGCTGAGCGAGGCGATCCAGGCGTCGCGCTCCTGCTCGCGCTTCGTGGGGCTGGCGAACACGTTGAGCACGCCGTAGGCCCGCCCCGAGCCCTTCTTGTTCAGGCTCGTGGGGGTGAAGGGCATGCGCTGGTCGAGCAAACTTTGGTTGACGAACATCCTCACGGCCTCCGAAAGGCTCGTTCCCATGGAAGCGTACAGCTGCTCGGCGTCGCGCTTGTCCTGCGGGTCGATACGCACCTGAAGAAGCGCCTCTTTGGCCATTTTCCGCACCCCTCTCTTCGTAAAATCCACAATTTGTACTTCAATTATCATACACGAATATTCAGACGAAGGGAACCCTTCCCGACAGCGGCGTTGGGCGTAAACTTTTTGCTGAGGGGTCGATAAAACGCGATACATAGCTATTCATCAGGTAAAATGAATTCCACATCGACATGCTTCCGTTTTTGAAAATCATCCTTGACAACCTGATCGACGCACCCTATATTCGCCGACAGGTAGTTATGAATTATATGTGCAGCCAACGATGGGGGAAGGCGGTGAGCACGAAGGGGGCTGCATCCGGTCTGAAACCGAAGCAGGGAAAGCCGCGCGGGGGCCGTGCACAAGGCGCGCCGGGCGGGCTTTCCTCAAGCGAGACGAGAGAAGAGACTATGGGCAACAAATTCGTCATAGCGGACCCCGGGGTCTGCATAGGGTGCAAAACCTGCATGGCGGCCTGCCTCTCCAAGCACGATGTGTGCGACGACGTGGCGCAGGCCCGTCTGAACCTGGTCACCACGCTTAACGTGTCGGCGCCCATCGTGTGCCACCACTGCGCCGACGCTCCGTGCGCCGCGGCGTGCCCCACGGGCGCGCTGTACCTGGACGCGGAGCACAACCGGGTAGGCGTGCGCGCGGAGCGCTGCATCGGCTGCAGCGGCTGCGTGATGGCCTGCCCCTACGGAGCGGTCACCATCGCCACGCGTCACGTGGTCACGAAGCTGGGCAGCCTGGTCATCGGCGAGTCCGACAAGCCGGTCGTCATCAAGTGCGACCTGTGCGTCGACCGTCCCGAGGGCCCGGCCTGCGTGCAGGCGTGTCCCACGAAGGGCCTCGTGCTGGTGGACGAGGATGTGCTGGAAGCGGGCATCAAGCAGAAGAACCGCGCGGCGGCCGAGGCGGCGGAGTCCATCTCCAGCCTGCCGCTCAACCCGGTTCTCGCGTAAGAGGAGAAGGGAGCACCATGGAAAAGCACATGGCCGTATGCCCCTACTGCGGAGCGGGCTGCAAGCTCGACCTGCTGGTGGACAACGGCAAGGTCGTGGGGGCCGAGGGCCTCGACGGCATCACGAACCAAGGCGAGCTGTGCCTGAAGGGCCTGCACGGCTACGACTTCATCAACGACACGAAGATCCTCACGCCCCGCATCTACCACCCGATGATCCGCCGCACGAAGGATGCGGAGCTCGAGCGCGTGTCGTGGGACGAGGCGCTCGACTTCACCGCGAAGAAGCTCATGGAGATCAAGGAGAAGTACGGCCCCGACTCCATCATGCTCACCGGCTCCTCGCGCGGCCCGGGCAACGAGGCCAACTACGTCATGCAGAAGTTCACGCGCGCCTGCATCGGGACGAACAACATAGACAACTGCGCGCGAACTTGACACGGCCCCACTGTCATCGGTCTGATGGACACAGTAGGTTCCGGTTGCATGAGCTGCTCGATCCCCGGTATGGAGGACGCGGGCTGCATTTTCCTGTTCGGCTACAATCCGAGCGCATCGCACCCCATCGTGTCGCGCCGCATCGTGCGCGCCAAGGAGAAGGGCGCCAAGATCATCGTCGCCGACCCGCGCGTCATCGAAACCGCGCGCATCGCCGACATCTACATGCAGATCAACAACGGCTGCAACGTCGCGTTCCTGAACGCCTTCATGAACGCCATCGTCACCGAGAACCTGCATGACAAGAAATTCATCGAAGAGCACACCAACGGCTTCGACGAGTGGTGGGAGACCATCAAGAACTACACGCCGGAGTCCGTCGCCCACATCACGGGCGTCGATCCCGAGACGATGCGCCGCGCGGCGCGCATGTACGCCACCGCCCAGCCGTCGTCCATCGTGGGCTGGGGCATGGGCGTGGCCCAGCAGAAGCAGAACGTGCTCACCGTGCACTCGCTCGCCGCGCTCGCCTGCATCTCGGGCCAGATCGGCAAGCCGAACTCGGGCCTGGCGCCCGTGCGCGGCCAGAACAACGTGCAGGGCTCCTGCGACATGGGGATGCTGCCCAACCTCTATCCGGGCTACCAGAAGGTGGAGGACCCCGCCATGCGCGAGAAGTTCGCGAAGGCATGGGGCGTGCCGGTGGAGAAGCTCTCCGACCACGTGGGCTACAAGCTCACCGACGTGGGCCACAACGTGGACGAGGGCAAGGTGCACGCGTTCTACAACTTCGGCGAGGATCCGCTGCAGACCGAGCCCGACGCCATCGAGCTCAAGCGCCAGCTGAAGGACCTGGACCTCTTCATCTGCCAGGACATCTTCATGACGCAGACCACGCTCATCGCCGACGTCATCTTCCCGGGCACGTCCTGGGGCGAGCACGACGGCGTGTTCACCGCGTCGGACCGCACGTTCCAGCGCTTCACGGCCGCCGTGCCGCCGAAGGGGGAGTGCAAGCACGATTGGCAGATCTTCCAGGAGCTGTCCACCCGCATGGGCTACCCCATGCACTACGAGGACACGAAGGAGATCTGGGACGAGGTGCGCGAGCTCTGCCCCACGTTCTACGGCGCCACCTACGAGAAGATGGAGGGCACCGGGCACGCCCAGTGGCCCATCCCCACGCTCGAGCATCCCGGCTCGCCCGACATGTTCCCGGGCGGCACGTTCACCACGCCCGACAACCGCGCCAACCTCATGGCGCACGATTGGGAGCCGCCCACCGAGCTTCCCGACGAGGAGTACCCGCTCATCCTGTGCACCGTGCGCGAGGTGGGGCACTACTCCTGCCGCTCGATGACCGGCAACTGCCGCGCGCTGTCGCTTCTGGCGGAGGAGCCCGGCGAGCTGCACATCAACCCGATCGACGCCGAGGCCCGCGGCATCCGCGACGGCGAGCTCGTGCGCGCCTTCTCGCGCCGCGGCGAGGCCATGAGCCGCGCGGTGGTGGACGAGCGCATCAACAAGGGCACGGTGTACATGACCTACCAGTGGTGGATCGGCAAGTGCAATAACCTGACGCTCCACGCCGTCGATCCGCGCTCGCACACGCCCGAGGATAAGTTCAGCGCCTGCCAGGTCGAGGGCATCGAGGACCAGGTATGGGCCGAGCAGCATCTGCAGGAGCTCTACGGGGCCCTCAAGCAGGAGCTGGCCGACACGGCGGCCCTGCAGGACGTCGATCCGGCCGCTGCGAAGAGCCTCGAGGAGGCTGCGCCGCAACCGGTTCTCGCGTAGAGGAAGCGCGCTCGCGCGCAACGGGCCCGGAAGCCTCGCAGGCTTCCGGGCCCTCGGAAGATCAAGGAGCGGATGTGAATCGATTCATCGCCATACATCCTGACAGGTGCATAGGCTGCGGCACCTGCCGGGCGGCGTGCAGCGAGGGGCATCGCGCGGTGGGGCTGCAGGGCGAGCCGCGTCTCGCCATGGTCATGACCCGCGATATCTCGGCAGCTGTCACCTGCCATCATTGCGAGGGGGCGCCGTGCGCTGCGGCGTGCCCCGTGAACGCCATCTACCGCCAAAAGGGCGCGATCATCGTGAACGAGCAGCGCTGCATCGGATGCAAGCTGTGCGGCATCGTGTGCCCGTTCGGCGCCATCCATCCGGCCGGCACGTCCGTCGCGGGCGTAGCGGGCACGATGGTGAAGACGCCGACGTTTCCAGCCAGCTTGGATCCGCTGCTGCAGTGGGAGATAGGCGTGTACACGTGCGCGGTCAAGTGCGATCTGTGCGCGTACGACCAGGAGGGGCCGCACTGCGTGCCCGCGTGCCCCACCAACGCCCTCGAGTACGTGACCACCATGGATGCGGACGCGTCCGTGAAGGGCAAGCGCCTCGAGGCTGCGGGTAAGAACGGGGTCATGGGCCCTGAGATCGCGGCCGTGAGGAGGGCGAAATGAGCGCGACTGCTTTGCTTTTGACATCGGTGTGCATCTCGTGCGTCGGCGGGGTGGCATCGCTTCTGCTGAAGCGCTCCGAGCAGGTCTCCAAGGCCGTCGGCTGCGTGTTCGGCGCGCTGGCCGCCCTCGTGGGCATCGCCGCGGCGCTCGCGGCCATCTTCGGGCCGGCCGAGCTTTCCAGCGTGGCCACGCCGTTTTCCTTCGCGGCGTTCACGCTTCTGCTGAACCCGCTTTCGGGCCTGCTCATAGGCGTTATCTCGCTGCTCGCGCTCGCGGCGTGGGTGTACGGCCTCAAGTACTTCGACGAGTACCGGGGCAAGGGACTCGGCGTGGCCGGGTTCTTCATGAACCTGTTCGTGGCGTCGATGATGCTGGTCATCTGCGCGGACAACGCGTTCTGGTTCCTCGTGTTCTTCGAGCTCATGTCGCTGAGCTCGTACTTCCTCGTCATCATCGAGCAGGACGAGAAGTCCATCAAGGGCGGGTTCCTCTACCTCATCATGGCGCATGTGGGCTTCCTGCTCATCATGATCGGGTTCTTCACCATGGCGGGCATCACGGGCAGCTTCGAGTTCCAGTCCTTCCGCGAGACCGCCTTCGCGGCCCCGGTGGCCGGCACGGTGTTCATGCTGGCCTTCATCGGCTTCGGCTGCAAGGCGGGCATGGTGCCGTTCCATTCGTGGCTGCCGCAGGCCCACCCCGCGGCCCCTTCGAACGTGTCGGCCCTCATGTCGGGCGGCATGATCAAGATCGGCGTGTTCGGCATGATCAAGGTGGGGCTCGACCTTCTGCAGTCCTGCCAGGTGGAGCTGTGGTGGGGCATCGTGGTGCTGCTGTTCGGCGCGGTGTCCTCGGTGCTCGGCGTGGTGTACGCGCTCGCGGAGCACGACCTGAAGCGCCTGCTCGCGTACCACTCCGTGGAGAACATCGGCATCATCCTGCTCGGCGTGGGCGTGGGCTTCATCGGCGTGGCGCTCGGCCAGCCGGTGCTCGCCGTGGTGGGCCTCATGGCGGGGCTCTACCATCTGCTCAACCACGCCCTGTTCAAGGGCCTGCTGTTCCTGGGCGCGGGCTCGGTGCTGCATGCCACGGGCACGCGCAACATGGAGAAGATGGGCGGCCTGGCGCGCGTCATGCCGGTCACGGCGATGTGCTTCCTCATAGGCTCGCTCGCCATCTCCGCCATCCCGCCGCTCAACGGCTTCGTGTCCGAGTGGTTCACCTACCAGTCCATGTTCAGCGCGGCCTTCGGCGGCGACGCCGTCGTGAAGATCGTCGCGGCCATCGGCATCGTGGCGCTTGCCCTGACCGGCGCGCTCGCCGTCACCTGCTTCGTGAAGGCCTACGGCGTGTCGTTCCTCTCCGCGCCGCGCTCCCAGGCGGCCCGCGACGCCCATGAGGTGCCCGGCGCCATGAAGTTCGGCATGGTGCTTCTGGCCGCGCTCTGCGTGATCCTGGGCGTGGGCGCTCCGTGGATCGCCCCTGCGATGGACGGCATCGCCCGCTCCGTCATGGCACCGGTGGCGGCCCTGGCCGATGCGCCGGTGGTCCTGGGCGCCACGCTCGTGAACCCCGATCTGGGCTCCATCGTGTCCACGCCGTTCATGGCCGTGCTGCTCATAGCCCTGGTGGCCCTGCCCATCGCGCTGCGGGCGCTCCTGGGCCGTGGCGGCGTGGCCGAGCGGCGCGACCCGTGGGCGTGCGGCTACCATCCCGAGGGCGAGATGCCCGTCATCGCGACGAGCTTCGCCTCGCAGGTGAACATGTTCCTGGAGCCGCTCTACCGCATGCGCGCCATCGTGTCGCGCCAAAGCGGCCGGTTCGTGGCGCTGTTCGAGGGCACGGTGAAGGGCGCGTCGGTGGCCGAGACGGTCGGCGACAAGTACCTCGTGGACACCGTGGCCGCGCTCGTCACGTGGGTCAGCCATCAGGTGCAGAAGATAGAGGGCGGCGACTTCCGCAAGTACATCGTGTACATCGTGGCGGCGCTCGTGTTCTTCCTCTGCCTGTCCGTTCTGGTGAAGTAGGGAGGTAGCGCAAATGACTGAGATCATCATAGCGATCGTGCAGTGCCTCCTGCTGGTGCTTTTGGCCCCGCTCGTGTCGGGAGGCGCGCGCTGGCTGCGGGCCAAGATGCACACGCGCCGCGGGCCGTCCATCCTGCAGGACTACTACGATATATTCAAGCTGCTCAAGCGCCAAGACGTGCACACGGCCGATTCGAGCTTCGTCTCGCGCCTCATGCCGCCGCTGTTCTTCGGCACGATGCTCGTGCTGGCGTGCGGCGTGCCCATGATCACGCGCCTGTGCCCCGTGCCGGTGCTCGGCGACATCATCACCATCATCTACCTCATGGCCCTGCCGCGCTTCTTCTTCGCGCTGTCCGGCGTGGACAGCTCCAACGCCTATGCGGGCGTGGGCGGCATCCGCGAGCTTCTGGTGGGCGTGCTGGTGGAGCCCTCCATGATGCTGGCGCTTCTGGTGGCGGCCCTCGCGACGGGCACCACCAACATCGGCGGCATGGGGGCCATGATCGGATCGCTTTCGGCCGGCGCCCCCGTGGCCGTGGTGGTGGCGGGCGCGGCGTTCGCCATCGCCTGCTACATCGAGCTGGGCAAGCTGCCCTACGACATGGCCGAGGCCGAGCAGGAGATACAGGAAGGCCCTTTGGCCGAGTACTCCGGCGCGTCGCTGGCCATGGTGAAGATGTCGCTGTCCATGAAGCAGATCATCGTGGCGAGCCTGTTCATCGCCGTGTTCCTGCCTTTCGGCAGCGCGGTGGAGCCCACGCTTCCGGCGCTCGCGCTGGGGCTCGTCGCGTACGTGGCCAAGCTCGCCGTCGTGTTCTTCGCCTGCTCGCTGGTGGAGAACCTCGTGGCGCGCGTCCGTTACAAGCTCATGGGGCGCCAGACGTGGACGGTGGTGGGCGTGTCCGCCCTCGCGTTCGTGTTCTGCGTCCTGGGCGTCTAGGCGATAGGGAGGATTGGAAACCATGGAGACAACTTTGTCGGTTCTCGCCATCGCCTCGATCGTCGTCCCGTTC
Source organism: Arabiibacter massiliensis (assembly GCF_902386925.1). Taxonomy (NCBI): domain Bacteria; kingdom Bacillati; phylum Actinomycetota; class Coriobacteriia; order Eggerthellales; family Eggerthellaceae; genus Arabiibacter; species Arabiibacter massiliensis. Next base: position 441,616 of record NZ_LR698996.1, read on the forward strand.
ATCGCGGCCGTGGTCATCGTGATGGCCCCGCAACGCGCCGCCAAATGGCTGTGCGTTGCAGCCGCCGCCGCCTCGACGGCGCTCACCGCGGGTTTGTGGGCCGCCTTCGCCGGCAGCGGCCTCGATTCGGTCACGGTCACGTTCGCCATGCTGGGCGACGCCGAGATCCTGGGATTCGTGTTCGACAAGATGAGCGTGATGCTGGCCCCGTGCTTCGTCGGCATCGGCCTGCTCATATCCATCTACTCGGTGGGCTACATGAACAAGGGCAACCGCGAGCATCCCGACGCGCCGCGCCGGAGGTTCTACGCGTTCTTCACGGTGTTCATCGGCGCCATGGCCGGCGTCGTGTTCAGCTCAACCGTGGTGGGGCAGCTCGTGTTCTTCGAGATCACCGGCGCGTGCTCGTGGGCGCTCATCGGCTACTACGACACGCCCACGGCCCGCAAGTCGGCCATGAAGGCGCTCATCCTCACGCATCTCGCCTCCATCGGCCTGTACGTGGCGGCCGGCGCGCTCTACCTGCAGACCGGTACGTTCGCGGTGGACGCCATCGCCCAGCTCGACGGCTGGTGGAAGGCGTTCGTCCTGCTGTGCGTGCTGTGGGCGGCCTGGGGCAAGTCGGCCCAGCTGCCGCTGTACATGTGGCTGCCCTCCGCCATGGAGGCCCCTACGCCGGTGTCGGCCTACCTGCATGGCGCGTCCATGGTGAAGGTGGGCGTGGCGGTGTTCGCCCGCGAGGTGCTCGCGGCTGCCGGCGTGCCCGAGATCGTGGGCTGGGTCGTGGTCGTCGGCGCCATCGCCACCATGCTGTTCAGCTTCTTCATGTACCTGCCCCAGAAGGATATGAAGCGCCTTCTCGCGTTCTCGACCATCTCGCAGCTCTCCTACATCTTCCTGGCGTTCGGCTTCTTCATCTTCGGAAGCGATCTGGCCTTCGAGGGCGGCGTGATGCACATGTTCAACCATGCGTTCGCGAAGACCCTGTTCTTCCTCGTGGCCGGGGCGTTCAGCTACACGCTGGGCACCCGCATGCTGCCGCAGATCAAGGGCGTGCTGAAGAAGCAGCCGCTGCTGGGCGTGGGCTTCGCCTTCGCCGCGCTCGCCATCGCGGGCGTGCCGCCCCTGAACGGCTTCTTCAGCAAGTTCGCCATCTTCTCGGGCAGCTTCGCGGCGGCGCAGGGCAACTGGGTGCTCATGCTCATCGTGATCGTGGCCCTGGTGGAGACGGTGGGCTGCTTCGCCTGGTTCCTCAAGTGGATGGGAAGCGTGCTGCCTGGCCAGCCGTCCGAGACGGTGGCCGACGCGGCCCCGCTGCCCAAGCCCATGGCCGGAGTGCTCGCGGTGTTGATCGTCATGGCCGTGGCGTCGAGCTTCATCGCCGCAGCGTGGCTGGGCTAGGAGGAGAGATATGACTGGATTCTCGATAATCAATATTCTCGGAGGCCTGCTCGTCGTCACCTCGATGCTCGTGGTGCTGGCGCGGGCCCCCAAGAGGGCGGCGTACCTCTACGCGGTGCAGTCGCTCGTCATCGTGGCGCTGTTCGCGGCGCTGGGCTCGGTCACCGGGTCGAGCGAGCTGTTCACCTGGGCGGGCACGGCCTTCGTCACGAAGGTGCTCGTGGTGCCCGGCATCATCCTGTTCACCGTGAAGAAGCTCGGCGACGCCGGAGCGGGTTTGGAGTCGCGCCTCTCGCCGGTGAAGACCATCGTGGTCATCGCCGTGGAGGTGTATCTGTGCTTCGTGGTGGCCCAGGGCGTCGAGCTGCCCATCGTGGCCGAGGTGAAGCCGGCGCTGGCCATCTCGCTCGCGCACTTCTTCATCGGGCTCACGTGCATCGTCACGCAGCGCAACATCGTCAAGCAGATATTCGGGTACTGCCTCATGGAGAACGGCTCGCACGTGACGCTGGCGCTGCTCGCGCCCCAGGCGCCCGAGCTCGTGGAAGTGGGCATCGCCACCGACGCGTTCTTCGCGGTCATCATCATGGCGATCATGGTCGTGCGCATCTACAGGAACGCGCGCACCTTGGACGCCGACGACCTCATGGAACTGAAAGGCTAGGGTGCCCTCATGGATTACTCAATGCTGGTAGTCGTGCTGATGGCGGTGCCGCTGGCGGCCTCGCTCCTCATGGCCGCGCTGCCGTCCAAAACCGTGCCGCGCGCCGTGTACGAGGCCGTGCACCTGGCCTCGCTCGCCGCGGTGCTGCTGCTGTCGCTCTACCTGGTGGCCCAGGTCATGACGTCTGGCACTCCCATCGACGCCATAGGCCTCTGGTTCCACCTCGACGCTCTGGGCAGCGTGTTCGTGGCGCTCATCGGCGTCATCGGGTTCCTCACCGGCTTCTACTCGCTCTCCTACATCCGAAACGACGTGAAGATCGGCCACATGAACCCCTCGCAGGTGAAGCAGTACTACGCGTTCTTCAACCTGTTTGTGTTCACCATGCTCGTGGTGGCCATGTCCAACAACATCATCATGATGTGGGTGGCCATCGAGGCCACCACGCTGTCCACCGTGTTCCTGGTGGGCGCCTACACCACGAAGCTGTGCATGGAGGCCGCGTGGAAGTACATCATCGTGTGCACGGCGGGCGTGGCGTTCGGCCTGTACGGCACCGTGGTGGTGTACGCCAACGCCGCCGACGTGATGGCCGACGCGCACCAGGCCGTGTTCTGGACGTCGCTTCTGCCCTACGCCTCGCAGTTCGACGTCATGCTCATGGAGATCGCGTTCGTGTTCGCCGCCATCGGCTTCGGCACGAAGGCGGGCCTGTTCCCCATGCACACCTGGCTGCCCGACGCGCACTCCGAGGCGCCGAGCCCGGTGTCGGGCCTGCTGTCCGGCGTGCTGCTGAAATGCGCCATGCTCATCATCATCCGGTTCTACATCCTGGCCGTCCAGGCGCTCGGCCCTGCGTTCCCGCAGACGGTCATGCTCATCCTGGGCATCTGCTCGGTGGGCATCGCGGCGCTCGCCGTGTTCTCGCAGGACGACCTCAAGCGCAAGCTGGCGTACCACTCCTGCGAGAACGTGGGCATCGTGGCGCTGTGCCTGGGCTTCGGCGGGCCGCTCGGCGTGGCCGCGGCGCTTCTGCACTGCGTGACCCACGGCATGACCAAGGCGCTTCTGTTCTGCGTGTCGGGCAACGTGCTCATGAAGTACGGCACGCGCGACCTGAACAAGATCAGCGGCATCCTGAAGGTGGCCCCGGTCACCGGCGTGGTCATGGCCATCGGCTTCTTCGCGCTGGCGGGCTTTCCGCCCTTCGCGATGTTCATCTCCGAGGTCCTGGCGTTCATCTCCGGCGTGGTGAGCGGCAACTTCGTCATCGTGGTGGTGTTCGCCATCGCGCTGACCATCGTGATCGCCGCCTGCGTGCACGTGGTGACGCAGGCCGTGATGGGCACGCCGCCCGAGGGCATGGAGAAGGGCGACGTGGGCTGGGTGGCCCTCGCGCCCGAGATCGCGCTCGTGGCCATGCTCCTGTGGTTCGGCGTGGCCCTGCCGCAGCCGGTGCTCAACGGCATCGAGTCGGCAACGGCCATCGTGCTGCAGGAGGACACCGACGTGCTGCATGAGGCGCCGCTGTTCAAGGATCTGTTCGCCATGACCGACCAGGCGCAGGACTCGCCGTCGGCGGGCGCGTCGGTTAAGGAGTGAGGCCCTCATGAAGAAGACGACTGAAAGCGCCCGCATCGGCGCCTCCCACGTCGAAGCGGTGCGCAAGCGCTTCCCCGGCGTGATGAAAGATGCCGCCTGGCAGGCGGAAGACCAGCTCACCATCACGGTGGCCACGGATTCGCTGCCCGACGTGATGGAGTTCCTCTACTGGCAGCGCGGCGGCTGGCTGCCCATGATGGTGGGCAACGACGAGCGCGCGATCAGCGGCGTCTACGCGCTGTACTACGTGCTGTCCATGGAGGAAGAGGACAAGTGCTACCTCACGGTGCGCGCCGAGGTGGATCCTGAAACGTGCTCGTTTCCCAGCGTGACGCCGCGCGTGCCCGCCTGCGTGTGGAGCGAGCGCGAGGTGCGCGACATGTTCGGCCTGGTGCCCGTGGGGCTGCCCGACGAGCGCCGCCTGGTGCTGCCCGACGACTGGCCCGACGGCCTCTACCCGCTGCGCAAGGACGCGATGGACTACCGCCGCCGTCCCGCGCCGGTGTCCGATGTGGAGAACTACTCGTTTCTGGCCGAGACGGACGGGCGCGAGACCACCGAGATACCCATGGGGCCCTTGCACATCACCTCCGACGAGCCGGGGCACTTCCGCCTGTTCGTGGAGGGCGAGGAGATCGTGGACGCCGACTACCGGCTGTTCTACGTGCACCGCGGCATGGAGAAGGTGGCCGAGGCGCGCCTGAACTACGACGCCGTCACGTTTCTGGCCGACCGCATCTGCGGCATCTGCGGATGCGCGCACTCGGTGGCCTACGCCGAGGCGGTGGAGAAGTCCCAGGGCATCGAGGTGCCGCTGCGCGCGCAGTACATCCGCGCCATCCTGCTCGAGGTCGAGCGCCTGCATTCGCACCTGCTCAACCTGGGGCTCGTGTGCCACTACTGCGGCTTCGACACGGGCTTCATGCACTTCTTCCGCGTGCGCGAGAAGTCCATGGACCTGGCCGAGCTGCTCACCGGCCACCGCAAGACCTACGGCCTGAACCTCATCGGCGGCGTGCGCCGCGACATCCTGGCCGAGCAGAAGACGGCCACCCTGCGCCTGGTAGGCGAGCTGCGCCAGGAGGTGGCCGCGCTCGTGGACGAGCTCATGTCCACGCCGAACTTCCTCGCCCGCACCGAGGGCGTGGGCATCCTCGACCCGAAGGTGGCCCGCGCGTTCAGCCCGGTGGGGCCCTGCGTGCGCGGCAGCGGCTTCGCCCGCGACGTGCGCTTCGACCATCCCTTCGACGGCTACAAGAGCCTCATGGGCTCGTTCAAGGCGGCCAGCCACGACGGCTGCGACGTGAAGAGCCGCACGCTCGTGCGTATCGACGAGTTCTTGGCCTCGCTCGACATGATCGAGAGCATGCTGGAGAACGCGCCGGCCGGCCCCATCCTCACCGAGCACTGGACGTACACGCCGCATAAGTTCGCCCTCGGCTTCACCGAGGCGCCGCGCGGCGAGGACACCCACTGGGCCATGACGGGCGACAACCAGAAGTGCTACCGCTGGCGCGCGAAGGCGGCCACGTACAGCAACTGGCCCATCCTGCGCTACATGTTCCGCGGCAACACCATCTCCGACGCCGCGCTCATCGTGGGCAGCATGGACCCGTGCTACTCGTGCACCGACCGCGTGACCGTGGTGGATGTGAACAAGCGCACGAGCACGGTGCTCACGAAGACGCAGCTGGAATCCTACTGCCGTCGCCGCACCCACTCTCCGCTGAAGGATTAGGGGGACGCCATGCTGAAGACGTTGCGCAACATACTGAAGACCGGCGACGCCACGGTGAAGTACCCGTTCGCGCCGCTGGAGACGACGCCGGACATGCGCGGCAAGCCCGAGCACGACCTGGAGCGCTGCATCGCCTGCGCCGCCTGCGCCGTGGCCTGCCCACCGAACGCCATCCAGATGGCGGCCGATGAAAAGGCCGGCACCATCACCTGGTCCATCGACTACGGCCGCTGCATCTTCTGCGGCCGCTGCGAGGAGGTGTGCCCGCTCGAGGCCATCCGCCTGGGAAGCGAGTTCGAGCTGGCGGTGATGTGCAAGGACGACCTTGTGGAGTCGTGCACCTACCAGCTGCAGACGTGCTCGGAATGCGGCCGCTACTTCGCGCCGCGCAAGGAAGTGGACTATGCGGTGAGGCTTCTGGGCGGCATGGAGTCGTCGCCGGAAGGCGAGGCGGCCGTGGAGCTGGCGGGCGTGTGCCCTGCCTGCAAGCGCCGCGCCGACGGTTTGGCCGCCAAGCGGGCGACCGACGCGCAAGGAGGACGATAATGGCTGAGATCGCAACGACGGCGACGGCGCCGGTCCGGGCGGGCGCGGGCAAGGGCATCGTGTTTCCCGAGAGCCTGCAGCATCGCCTGGACAAGAAGGAGCTCGACGACAAGATAGTCGCCGCGAAGGCCGCGCTCTTGAACGACATCAAGCGCTCGGTGTACATCTACCGCGTGGACTGCGGCGGCTGCAACGCGTGCGAGATCGAGATATTCGCCACCATCACGCCGGTGTTCGACGCCGAGCGCTTCGGCATCAAGAACATGGCGAGCCCGCGCCACGCCGATATCCTGGTGTACACGGGGGCGGTGACGCGCGCCATGCGCATGCCGGCCCTGCGCGCCTACGAGGCCGCCCCCGACCCGAAGCTCGTGGTGAGCTACGGCGCGTGCGGGTGCACGGGCGGCATCTTCCACGACAACTACTGCGTGTGGGGCGGCACCGACAAGCTCATGCCGGTGGACGTGTACATCCCGGGATGCCCGCCCTCGCCGGCGCAGACCATCTACGGGTTCGCCGTCGCGCTGGGGCTATTGGGCCAGAAGCTGCACGCCAAGGCGCTCGTGGAAGGGGAGGGCGAGCAGGCGCCGCTTCTGCACGCCGACATCCCCTACAAGCTGCGGGTGGAGCTGGAGCGCGAGGCGCGCCTCATGTCGGGGTACCGCTACGGGCGCGATCTGGTGGATAGGTTCATGGAGGCGCTCTCGCCCGAGGACGGCGGGGACGTGATGGCGTCGCTTGCCGCCCTGGTGGCCGCCGAGCAGGATCCCCGCAAGGCCGAGGTGTACGCCGACCTGAAGGACCTCGTGGCCGCCAAGGTCGTGGGGGTGCGGCCGTGAGCGCGGTGCCCGCAGCCGTCGACGCCGTGCGGGCCCAGGGAGAGGCGGTGTCGTTCTTCCGCCTGACGCGGAAGTTCGTGGACAGCGCCGCCTCGGTGCCCGAGGACGCGAGCGACGTTTTGTACTACACGCTGGCCGTGGGGCACCACACCGGCGTCATCGACTGCTTCGAGCGGGCGCTTGCCATGCCGCTTGCCACCTACGAGAAGCTCGTGGCGCTCATGGACGACGAGGAGGCGCGCTACAAGCTTGAAGGCGTATCGCGCTTCGGCGAGATAGAGATCGACAAGGCGCACGTGGGCGTGCTGCTGCCCGCGGCGCGCGCGGCCCTGGCCTCGCTCGACGTGTTCAACGAGCCCGGCAAGACCCGCATCGCGCTCTCGGCCGACGAGACGGCGGCGCTCATGGGGCTCGTGGATCTGCTGCTGAAGGTGCGCGACGAGCCGTCGGTGTACGTGATGGCGAGGCGGACCTCATGAGCGGCATCGTGTTCACGGTTGGCAGCGTGCTGCGCGGCGACGACGCTGCGGGGCCGATGCTGGCCAAGATGCTCGAGGACGACCCGGTGGAGGGCTGGGACGTGGTGGACGGCGGGCAGACGCCCGAGGACGACCTCGCGGTGATCCGCCGCGCCGCCCCCGAGCGCATCGTGCTGGTGGACGCGGCGCAGATGGGACTCTGGCCGGGGGCGGTGCGCCGGCTCGGCGTGGACGACGTGGCGCGGCAGTTCCTCATCACCACGCACTCGCTGCCCATCTCGTTTCTGCTGGGCGAGCTGCAGGGCATCTGCGACGACGTGACGTTTCTGGGCATCCAGCTGCGCTCGACCGAGTTCTTCGAGCCGCTGTCGCCCGAGGTGCGCGCCGCGCTCGACGACATAGCGGCCTGCCTGCGCGCGGGCGGGGACTTCTCGGGGTACGCGACCATGGACGGCTGACGGAGCCTTTGGCATAAAAGGGGAGACCCCTTTTATGCCAAAACGAGATGCTACGCGAATCAACGGTTTCAAACCCCGTTTTCGGCCGGGGCAGGCGGTAGCTTTGCGCCGAAACGGGGATCGAGGGGTTGGAAAACGGGCGTCCGGCACGAGCCGGGCGCCGCGAGAGAAAGGAGCCATCGCTATGGCACCGGAAGATCTGAAGGGGCTCAAGCCCGACGCGCTGTCACCGGCGGAGACCGAGTCGAAGGCCGAAGGGGTAGGCTGCACGAAGGCGTCCATGTCGGGCGGCAAGTGCTTCGTGTCGGCCATACTGGCCGGCGCGTTCATCGGGTTCGGCGCGACGTACTTCTGCCTGTTCCTCGGCGACACCACCATGCCGTTCGGCGCGCAGCGCCTGGTGGGCGGCCTGTGCTTCTGCCTGGGCCTGGCGCTTGTGCTGTGCTGCGGCGCGGAGCTCTTCACCGGCAACGCGCTCATGCTGTGCGCGAAGGCGTCGAAGAGGATAGGCTGGAGCGGCCTTTTGAAGAACTGGGCGGTCGTGTGGGTGGGCAACCTGGTGGGCTCGCTTCTGGCCGTGGGGCTCGTCTTCATGGCGAACACGCAGGGCATGGCGGGCGGCGCCGTGGGAGAGGTGTTCGTGAACGTGGCCGCCGGCAAGGTGGCGCTCGACGTGGTGCCCATGTTCTTCAAGGCCATCATGTGCAACATCCTCGTGTGCCTGGCGGTGTGGATCGGGTTCTCGGCCCGCACGGTCACCGACAAGGTCATCGGCATCCTGCTTCCCATCTCGGCCTTCGTGGCCATCGGCTTCGAGCACAGCGTGGCCAACATGTTCTTCCTGCCCATGGGCTTCCTGCTGAACTCGGTGGGCATCGGGGCGGCCGGCGCGGTGACGCTGGGCGGCATGGCGTTCAACCTGTGCATCGTGACGCTGGGCAATATCGTGGGCGGCGGCCTGGTGGGCCTGGCCTACTGGTTCATCTACCACAAGAAGGCGGAGAAGTAGGGAAGCGATGGACGCCTGCATGCGACAGGATCGCGACGAGAGGGATCCGGCGGCGCGCGCCGAGGCCTGGGAGGTGCCCGACGAGGCGGGCGCAGCCGGCATGCGCGAGGTGGAGGCCCTGCTGGTGACGGAGCAGGGCGCCGCCCGGCGCACCGAGGTGGTGGCCGTGGAGATGCGGGCGGACATCCTGCTGGACGGCGAGTACTGGGCCTCGGCGGCGCTCACGCCCTCCGACCTGGAGGACTACGCCTTAGGCGCGCTGTTCGGGGCCGGCGCCATCGCCCGCGCCGCCGATGTGGCCTCGGTGGATGTGCGTGCGGCGGAGGGGGCGGCCGTGCTCGACGTGCAGCTGGCCCCCGGCGTCGCGCACGCCGCGCCGCGGCGCTGCTGCGGGCTCGCCGCCCCGGCGGGCGCGGTGTTTCCGGGCTGCACGCTGGCCGGCGCCCTGCGGGAGGGCGGGGCGCCGGGGGCGGCTGCTCGCAAGCGGCGCGGGCTGCCGCTTGTGGAGCCCGAGGCCATCTGGCGCATGAGCCGCGCGCTTCTGCCCGTGCAGGGCATGCACCGCGCCACGGGCGCCACGCATGCGGCCGTGTTCGCCGGCTTGGACGGACGCGCGCTGCTCATGCGCGAGGACGTGGGGCGCCACAACGCGGTGGACAAGCTGGTGGGCGCGCTTCTGCGCGCGGGGATCGACCCGGCGGAGGGCTTCGCCTACCTGTCGAGCCGCTGCGCGCTCGAGCTGGTGGCGAAGCTCGCCCGCGCGGGCGTGCGGCTGGTGGCCACGGTGTCGGCGCCCACCACGGCGGTGCTCGACTTCGCCGAGCGGGAGGACGTCACCCTCTGCGCGTTCGCGCGCGAGGGCCGTTTCACCGTGTACGCGCATCCCGAGCGCATAGCGCGCTGAGCGAGAGGAGCGGCTTCATGAGCGGGAGGGCTGAGAGGGCCGAGGTCCAGCGGGCGGCGGCCCCGGAGGGTCGCTGACGCCGTGCGCGCCCGTGCGCGGATAGGCGCGGCGGCGCGCTGGACGGCCGCCGCCGCGTTCGTGGGCGTCGCCGTCGGCGCGCTCACGGTGGCGCTCGGCTGGGCGGTGGAGGCTTCCGTCGCGGCGTTCTTCGACGCGCAGGACGTGCTGAAATGGCTCCTGCCCCTCTCGGGTGCGGCGACGTTCGGGCTCTACCGCCTGCTTCGCCTCGACTTCTCACTCGGCACCGCCGACGTCATCGAGGCCGCCCGCGCCTCGCGGCCGGTGCCCCTCGCGCTGGCCCCCGGCATCTTCGCCGGCACCTGCCTCACGCTGCTGTGCGGGGGCTCGGTGGGCAAGGAAGCTGCGGCCCTGCAGCTGGGCGGCAGCGTGTCGTCGCACGTGGGACGCTTCTTCGGGCTGGGCTCCGAGGACTGCCGGCAGACGCTCGTCATGTGCGGCATGGCGGCGGCCTTGAGCGCCGTGCTGCTCGCGCCGCTGGCCGCCGCCGTGTTCGTGGCGGAGGTCATGCACCGCCGCCTTCCCCATGCGCGCTGCTTCCTGGCGCCGGCGGCCTCGGCGCTCGTCTCGTACGGCGTGGCGCGCCTCGCGGGCGCCCGTCTCGTGCCGCTCGACCTTCCGCCTGTGGACCTGGCCGGTGCCGACCTTCTGGCCACGGCGGCGCTCGGCGCCATGGCCGCCGTGTTCGCGGCCGCCTTCTGCATCGCGCTGCGCACGTCGCGCCGCCAGCTCGCGCGGTTGGGCGCGCCGCTGCTCGTGCTGGTGACGGGCGGGTCCCTCGTGTCGATGGTGCTCGGGTTCACCGACTGGTCGCCCTACGGCGGCACGGGCCTCGTCCAGATAGACGCGGCGCTCGCGGGCGAATCCCTGCCCGCCGAGGCGTTCCTCGCCAAAGGCGCGGTCACGCTGCTCGTGCTGGCGGCGGGGCTCAAGGGCGGCGAGATCATGCCGGTGCTGTGCATGGGGGCGTGCCTGGGATCGTCCTTCGCCGCCGCGGCGGGCCTCGACGGCGCGTGCATGGCGGCGCTCGGCATGGTGGGCCTGTTCTCCGCGTGCTCGAACTGCCCCGTCGCGTCGTTTATCCTGGGGATGGAGCTCTTCGGCACGGCCGGCGCGCCCGCCCTGCTCATCGTGTCGCTCGTGGGCTTCGCGCTGTCGTATCGCTGCGGGCTGTACCAGTCGGCGGTGATCGACTGGACGCCGGCCGGCATGCTGCGCCGGTGGCGCGAGCGCGCCGAGGGCGGTGAGCCGCGCGGATGAGGCGCGCTCCCCGGTCAACGTCTGCGTGCCAGAAGGGTTGAGCGGCGGCCGATCGGCTCGCGGCCGGAGGGCGGGCGGTGTACAATGGCGGTCAAGATGCCCGTCGCGCGCCGCAGCGTGCCGTGCGCGGCGGGCGCTCCCGCGAGGTTAGGAGCCGCCATGAGCATCGTCGCCGCATACGCCGTTCCGCATCCGCCGCTCATCGTGCCCGAGGTGGGGCGCGGCCAGGAGCGGGCCATCCAGGCCACGATCGACGCGTATCGCGAGGTCGCGCGCCGCATCGCCGCCCATGAGCCCGACACGATCGTGGTGTCCTCGCCCCATGCGCCCCTGTTCCGCGACTGCTTTCACCTATCCACCGGCGAGGCGGCGCACGGCGACATGGGCCGTTTCGGTGCGTGGGACGCGGCCGTGAACGTGGGCTACGACGAGGAGTTCGTGGCCGCGGTCGCGGCATGCGCGCGCAAGCACACGGTGCCCGTCTGCGGCAGCGGCATGGCCGACGCCGAGCTCGACCACGCGACGTTCGTGCCGCTCCACTTCATCGGCGAGGCGTGCCAGGGCTTCCGCCTCGTGCGCACGGGGCTCTCGGCGCTCTCGCCCGAGACGCATCGCGCGCTCGGCCGCTGCATCGCGGAGGCGGCGCGCGACCTGGGCCGGCGCTGCGTGTTCGTGGCGAGCGGCGATCTGTCCCACAAGCTTGCCGCCGACGGGCCCTACGGCTTCGCGCCCGAGGGCCCCGTGTTCGACCGCGAGGTGACCGCGCTCTTCGATTCAGGCGACCTGGAGGGGCTCTTCGCCATCGACGCGGCGTTCGCCGACGCGGCGGCCGAATGCGGGCTGCGCTCGTTCCAGATCATGGCCGGGGCGCTCGAGGGTCTGCCGACCACCCACGAACTCCTGAGCTACGAGGGCCCCTTCGGCGTGGGCTACGCCGTGGCCGCGTTCGAGGTGGAGGGCCCGCAGGGCGATGGCGCGGTGAATTCCGCCGTGGATGCCGAGGCCGATGCGCGCGCGGCGGCCGACGCTGCGGCGGACGAAGGCGCGGTCGACCCCTACGTGGCGCTCGCGCGGGCGAGCGTGGAGGGCTTCGTGCGCACGGGCCGCCCCATCGACCGCCCCGCCGGCCTGCCGCCCGAGCTGATGGACGAGCGGGCGGGCGTGTTCGTGTCGCTGCACGAGGGCGGTGACCTGCGGGGCTGCATCGGCACCATCGCGCCGGTCACCGGGTGCGTCGCCGACGAGATCATCCGCAACGGCGTGGCGGCCGCAAGCGAGGACCCGCGCTTCCCGCCGGTGCGCGAGCGCGAGCTGGACGCGCTGTCGTACTCGGTGGACGTGCTGAGGCCCCCGATGCCCGTCGGCTCGCCCGAGGAGCTCGACCCCGCGCGCTTCGGCGTGATCGTGACGAAGGGCTGGCGGCGCGGCCTTCTGCTGCCGAACCTGGAGGGCGTGGACGACGTGGCCGACCAGCTGGCCATCGCCAAGCGCAAGGCGGGCATCGACCCTGCGGACGACGACGTGGAGCTCGAGCGCTTCGAGGTGGTGCGCCACGCTCGGGGAGGGGAGGCCTGCCGTGGGTGAGTTGCGCGCCGTGTGCGGCGCCTGCCCCCATGCCTGCTCGCTCGCCGACGGGCAGCGGGGCCTCTGCCGCGCCCGCGTCGCTCGCGGCGGACGCGTGGTGGACGAGAACTACGGCCGGGTGACCGCGCTCGCGCTCGACCCGGTGGAGAAGAAGCCGCTCGCCCGGTGGCGCAGCGGCTCGAACGTGCTCTCGGTGGGAAGCTACGGCTGCAACCTGCGCTGCCCGTTCTGTCAGAACGCCGACATCGCCTGCGCCGGGCCCGACGACGTGCGCTGGCGCGAGGCGTCGCCTGAGGCGCTGGTGGACCTCGCGCTCAAGACGGGCCCGGACAACGTCGGCATCGCCTTCACGTACAACGAGCCGCTCGTGGGCTGGGAGTACGTGCGCGACGCGGGGCGGCTCGCGCACGAGGCGGGGCTCGCGAACGTGCTCGTGAGCAACGGCATGGTGAACGAGGGCCCGCTTGCGGAGGTGGCGCCCCTCGTCGACGCGGCGAACATCGACCTCAAGGGGTTCGACCAGGGCTTCTACGATGTGGTGGACGGCGACTTCGCGGCCGTCAAGCGCGCGATCGAGACGCTGGCGGCCCTGCCGAGCTGCCACCTCGAGGTGACGACGCTCGTGATCCCCGGACTCAACGACGACGCGGAGACGATCGACGCGGCCGCCGCCTGGCTCGCCTCGCTCGACCCGTCCATTCCGTACCACCTCACGCGCTTCTTCCCGTGCCACCGCATGGCCGACCGCCCGCCCACGCCCGTGGAGACGCTTCGCAAGCTCGCGGCCGTCGCCCGCCGCCACCTCGACGACGTCCTGCTAGGCAACTGCTGAGCGATCCGAGCCCCCTACTTGTCATCCTGCTAGTTAATGACGCAGGTTGATGACGCAGGACGGGGATAGCGTCATCATCGCAAGGCTTCTTCGCGTTTTCAGCCTCCTCGAGTCACGGTTTTGGCCGCTCTGAAGCCCGCGCGAGCTCGGTTCAGGCTGCATGTTATCTCCGACCTGGGCGAACGCTTCCAGATGCTTCGCCATGCCGCCGGGAGAGGCCCTTCGATCAACGGGAAACGCTTCAGAGCGGCCAAAACCGTGACTTGGAGGGGTGTTTCAGGAGATGGTCGGGATCGGGCGGATTCCCCGCACGGGGAGGGTGCCGGGCACGGGCCCCTCCTTGCACCTTCCTTCCGCGCGTCCTTTGTGAAAAAATGCATGGAATCGCTGGATTATGCGGTATCATATTCAAGCGCTGATTCGGCGTATCGATTATGCGGAGATGGATGGGTCCTGGTGGGCCCCGCGGCCTTCAAAGCCGTTGTGAGGCGCGCAGAACGTCTCGGGTGCGTTCGATTCGCACGCATCTCCGCCAATTTCCCTCTTCACCCTTTGTCATCCTGAGCGTAGGCGACGAAGTCGCCGGAGTCGAAGGATCCCGTTTGGCGACAGCTGGAAGCCTCACGGCTGGCGCCGTAGGGGATCCTTCGACTCGCTTCGCTCGCTCAGGATGACAAGAAGGGCGCTTCGCTCGCTCAGGATGACAGGGGGGGCGCTTCGCTCGGGCGAGGGTCACTTCTTGTTGAGGACGCGCACGTCGCCGTCGCGGCGGGTGAGGCCGCGGGCGTCGAAGTGCTCGAGCAGGGGGATGGCGTACTTGCGGCTCGTGCCCATGGCGTCCTTGAGCTCGGCGGCGGTTGCGGGGCCCTCGGCCAGGCGTGACCGCGCGGCGTCCTCGAGGGCGTCGTAGGCGGCCGCGTCGAAGTAGAACTCGCCGCCCACGCGCCGGGCGCGGCCCTGCTTCTCCAGCATGCCGAGGGCGCGATGCGCCATCTGCGCGTCGAGGCCCGACTCCTTGACCAGATCGGCCGTGGTCGGTGGCGCGCCGGCGGCGGCCGCGAGCTTCGCGTGCAGGGCCTCGGCGGCCTCCTCCTCGCGCTTCTTCGCGCCCGCGCCGGCCTTGGGGTGGCTCGCCTCGCCGCCCGACACTACGGCCGATCCGCGCGCCGCCGCCTCGGCCAGGAGGTCGTCGAAGCAGTCGGCGCCCGCGCGCGGCAGACAGCGCCGACGCAGCGCGTCCTTGGCGATGCCGGTGAGCGAGGGGTTCTCCATATGGAACTTCAGAAGCGCGTTCTCGATGGCTGCGCAGTGCCGCTGCAGCTGGGCCTTCGCCGCGAAGCGCCCGCCCGTGCCGAGGCGCACGGCCGCGCCCGACGCCGCGAGCGCCTCGAGCTCGCGCAGCGCCGACTCCTCGTCGAGGCCCGACGACGCGGCCAGTTCCGCCGCCGTCACCGGGTAGGGCTCGAGCGCGAAGGCCGCGCGCGCAACGGCCGCCTCGTCGTGGGCCTTGAGCGCGTCGAGCAGCGCGAGCGCCTCGGGCGGGAGCGCCGTCGTGCGCCGAGGCCGCGTGCGCAGCACCTCGCCGCCGCCGATCACGTGGACGGGGGAGTACGAGCGCACGACGAACCGGTCGCGCCAGGCGGCGGGCAGGGGCTCGTCGAGGCGGATCTGCGCGTAGGCGCGCTCGCCGGGGGCAAGCGACTCGCGGCCGCCCATGAGCAGCACGCGGCCGCACACCTCGCGCGTGCCGTGCGCCACGTGCACGCGCGCGCCGCTCTCGAGGGGCTTCGGCTTGCCGGGCAGGCCCAGGTAGGAGAGCGTCGCGTCGAAGCGGTCGGTGGCGAGGGCGGCTCCGGGCGCGGCGAGGAAGTCGCCGAGGCGCACCTCGTCCACGGACACCGCGTTCAGGTTGAGGGCCACGCGGTGCCCGGCCTCGGCGCGCTCGACGGGCTCGCCGTGCACCTGCACGCCGCGGATGCGGGTGCGCAGGCCCCGGGGCAGCACCTCCGCCTCGTCGCCCGCCTGCGCCGAGCCGCTCCACAGCGTGCCGGTGACCACCGTGCCCGCGCCCTTGATGGTGAACACGCGGTCCACGGGAAGGCGCAAGCGCTCGCCGGCCTTGCCGCGGCTCGCAGTGCGCGCCGCACGTCCGAGCTCGGCCTTGAGCTCGTCGAGCCCCTCGCCCGTGCGCGCCGACACGGCCACGATGGGCGCGCCAGCGAAGGGCGTCCCGGCCAGGCGCGCGCGCACCTCGTCGGCCATGAACGCGGCCCATTCCCCGTCCACGAGGTCGCTCTTCGTGAGCGCCACCACCAAGCGCTCGATGCCCAGAAGCTCGAGCACGGCCAGGTGCTCCTCGGTCTGCGGCATGACGCCGTCGTCGGCGGCCACGCACAGGAGCGCCAGGTCGATGCCCGTGGCGCCCGCTATCATCTGGCGCACGAAGCGCTCGTGTCCCGGCACGTCCACCACGCCCATGCCCGTGCCGTCCGGCAGCTCGAGCTGCGCGAACCCCAGCTCGATGGTGATGCCTCGGCGCTTCTCCTCGGCAAGGCGGTCGGGGTCCACCCCGGTGAGCGCCCGCACGAGCGAGGACTTGCCGTGGTCGATGTGGCCCGCCGTGCCCAGCACGACGCTGCGTCCGCCGCCGTCCGCCGCCGTCATGCCCGTGCCTCCTCGAAGTATTCCGCAAGCCCTGCGGCGATCTCGGCCATCTCGTCTCCGTCGAGCACCGTGCGCGCGTCCAGCAGCAGGGCCTCCTTCTTGATGCGGCCCACCACGGGCATGGCGCGCCCGCTCACGAGGTGCCGCTCGCAGGAAAGCGCGTCGCCGCAGGCGAACTCCACGCGCACGGCGAAGGTGGGGATGTCGCACATGGGAAGGGCCCCGCCGCCCGCCCGCGCGATCTCGTCCACCACCGAAAGGCGCGCGCACCCCTCGGGCAGCGCGGCCGCGACGGTCTCCAGCAGCCGCTCGGCACGGGCGCGCACCGCCTCGGCGGGCTCGGAGAGCATGCGCAGCGCAGGGATCTCCGCAAGCGCGCGCTCGGGCTCGAGGTACAGGCGCAGCGTCGCTTCGAGCGCGGCGAGCGTCATCTTGTCCAGGCGCAGCGCGCGGGCGAGCGGGTTCTTCTTCAAGCGGCCCACCAGCTCGCGCGATCCCGCGACGATGCCCGCCTGCGGCCCGCCGAGCAGCTTGTCGCCCGAGAACGACACGAGGTCGCAGCCCGCGCGCAGCGACTCGGCCACGGCCGGCTCGGCGTAGGCGCCGAAGCAGTCGAGCCGCAGGAACGCGCCCGACCCCTGGTCCTCGTACACCAGCACGCCGCCGCGCTCCCCGCGCCGCGCGCCGCGCCGCGCGTTCTCCTCGTCGGCGAGGCGGCGCAGCTCGGCCACGCCCACGCTCTCCACGAAGCCCACCATGCGGTAGTTCGACGGGTGCACCTTCAACAGCATCGCCGTGTCGGGCGAGAGCGCGCGCTCGTAGTCGGCGAGGTGGGTCTTGTTCGTCGTGCCCGCCTCTACCATGGCGGCGCCCGAGAGGGCCATGATGTCTGGGACGCGGAACGACCCGCCGATCTCCACCAGCTCGCCGCGCGAGACCACGGCCTCGTGCCCGGATGCGAACTCCGTGAGCACCATCATGACCGCCGCGGCGTTGTTGTTCACGGCGATGGCGGCCTCCGCGCCGGTGAGCGCGCAGATGAGGTGCTCGACATGGTCGTGGCGGCTGCCGCGCGCCATGGCCCGGGTGTCGTATTCCAGCGTGGAATAGCCGCGCGCCACGTCGACGACCGCGTCCACGGCCTCCTGCGCCAGCGGGCTGCGGCCGAGGTTCGTGTGCACGATGACGCCCGTGGCGTTCACCACGCGGCGCAGCGACGGCTTCAGGCACAGGAGCGCGCGCAGGCAGGCGTCCTCGGCCACGGCGCGGGGGTCCACGGCCGTGCACGTGCCCGCGAGGACGGCCCGGCGCGTCTCGTCCACGGCCGCCCGCACGCAGTCGGCCAGCATGGCGCGCGGTACGAGGGCCTCGAGCGCGCGCAGCTCCGGCTCATGGAGCGTCTCCTCCACCTGGGGGAGCGATCGGAGCAGGTCGGTCGGGGGAGTGATCGCCATGGGGCGGGCCTTTCTTCGCAAGGGGCAGGGCGGCGCCGCCGGGGCGCCTTGCAAGATTATAGTGCAAAATCGCGCGAATCCGGCGGCGGTGCGCCCGCTTGCACGCGCCGTTGTGGCATACTGTCGCAACGGCGCGCAAGGCCGCGCGGCTTCGACGGAGCGGGAAGGCGGAAGGGGCGGACGGAATGAGGATCCTCAACGTCACGGCGCAGAAGCCGGACAGCACGGGAAGCGGCGTGTACCTGGCCCAGCTCGTGCGCTGCCAGGTGGAGGCGGGCCACGAGGCGGCCGTCGTGTGCGGCGTCGCGGCCGGCGACGAGGCGGCGCTGCCCGCGGGCGTTCCCGTGCGCCCCGTGCGCTTCGAGACGGACGCGCTGCCCTTCCCCGTGTGCGGCATGTCCGACGAGATGCCCTACCGCTCAACTCGCTACCGCGATCTGACGCCTGGGATGGCCGAGCGCTTCGAGCGCGCGTTCGCGGCCGCCCTGGCGGAGATGGACGAGGCGTTCCGGCCCGACGTGGTGATCTGCCACCACCTGTATCTGCTCACGGCCATCGCCCGCGAGCTTCTGCCGCACCGCCCGATGGGGGCCGTGTGCCATTCCACCGACCTGCGCCAGATGGCGACGCATGGGCTGGCGCGCGAGCGCATCGTGGCCGACGTGAGGGGGCTCGACGTCGTGCTTGCGCTGCACGAGGAGCAGAAGCGCCAGATCGAGCGGGTCTACGGGGTCGATCCCGGGCGCGTGCAGGTGGTGGGCACCGGCTACGACGCCGCGACGTTCTCGCGGGAGGGGCGCGCCCTCGGCGCGGGGCCGCTCGCCGAGGGACGGCCCGCCGAACTCGTGTACGTGGGAAAGATCGCGCGCAAGAAGGGCCTGCTCAGCCTGCTGGAGGCGTTCGATGCGATGGATGCGCCCGCCGGCGCGCGGCTGCGCCTCGTGGGCGGGGCGGGCGATGCGGCCGAGCACGCGCTCATCTGCGAGCGGGCGCGCGCGTGCCGCCGCCCGGCGGAGCTCCTCGGCCGCAAGGCGCCGGCGGAGGTCGCGCGCATCTGCCGCGGCTCCGACGTGTTCGTGCTGCCGTCGTTCTACGAGGGGCTGCCGCTCGTGACGGTGGAGGCGCTCGCGTGCGGGTGCTCCGTGGTCATGACCGACCTGCCGGGCGTGCGGCCGTGGCTCGACGAGCGCATCCCCGGCGCGCCCGTCTCCTACGTGGAGCCGCCGCGCATGGAAGGCATCGACGAGCCGGCTGCGGACGACCTGCCCGCCTTCGAGCGGCGCCTGGCCCGCGCGCTCGAGGACGCCGTCGCGCGTCCGCCGCGCTTCTGCGACACCGAGGGCGCGTGCTGGGAGCGCTTGTCCGAGCGCATCCTCTCGCATATGGAGCGCGCGGCCGCGGCCCGGGAGTGCTAAAGTGGACGGGTCGGTGCAAGATGGGAAGAGGGAAGGCGAGCGGGGCATGATCTATTTGGACAACGCGGCGACGACGCTCATGAAGCCGCCCGAGGTGGCCGAGGCGGTGGCGCGCGCCATCGGCTCGTTCGGCGGCGTGGGGCGCGGCGTGCACGAGGCGTCCATCGCGGCGGGCATGGCGGTGTTCGACGCGCGGGAGCGCACGGCGCGGCTGCTCGGCGCGCCCTCGGCGGCGCGCGTCGCCTTCGCGGCCAACGCGACGGAGGCTCTCAACATCGCCATCGAGGGGCTGCTGCC
Organism: Arabiibacter massiliensis; assembly: GCF_902386925.1. Classification (NCBI taxonomy): domain Bacteria; kingdom Bacillati; phylum Actinomycetota; class Coriobacteriia; order Eggerthellales; family Eggerthellaceae; genus Arabiibacter; species Arabiibacter massiliensis. The sequence continues at coordinate 460,840 of NZ_LR698996.1, forward strand.
CGACGGCGGGCGGGCCGTGACCACGGCGGCCTCGCACAACTCGGTGCTGCGGCCGCTGTTCCGCGCCCGCGACGAGCGCGGCTGCTCGGTGGAGGTGGCGCCGCATGGCGCGGACGGGTCGCTCGACTTCGCGGCTTTGGAGCGGCTGCTCGCGGGCGGGGCCGACCTCGTGGCCGTCGCGCACGCGTCCAACCTCACGGGCGACGTGTACGATGCGGCGCTCCTGGCGCGCATGGCGCACGAGGCGGGCGCGCTCATCGTGCTGGACGCGGCCCAGACGGCGGGCGCGCTGCCGGTGGACATGGGCGCGCTCGGCGCGGATGTCGTGTGCTTCACCGGCCACAAGAGCCTGTTCGGGCCGCAGGGCACGGGCGGCCTCGCCGTGGCGGAAGGCGTGGAGGTGTCGCCGCTTCTGGAGGGCGGCTCGGGCACGCACAGCTTCGACGAGCGCCACCCGCGCTTCATGCCCGAGGCCCTGGAGGCGGGCACGCTTAACGCGCACGGCCTGGCGGGCCTCGCGGCGGGCATTGCCTATCTGGAGGGCGTCGGCGTGGACGAGGTCGCGCGCCAGGCGGCGGCCCTCGTCGAGCGCTTCGAGGCGGGGGCGCTCGCCGTCCCCGGCGTGCGCGTGCTCGGCGGGCACGGCGGTATCGCGCGCTGCGGCATCGTCGCGCTCAACGTGGGCGGGGCCGACTCGGCGCTCGTGGCCGATCGGCTGGTGCAGGATTTCGGCATCTGCGTGCGCGCGGGCGCCCACTGCGCGCCGCTCATGCACCGCGCGCTCGGCACCGAGGGGCAGGGAGCCGTGCGCTTCAGCTTCTCGCACTTCAACACTGAGTACGAGGTGGACCAGGCCCTCGAGGCGCTCGAGGCCGTCGCCCGCGACCTGGCATGACGACGAGGAAGGAAGCATCGTGAAGGTGATCGACGCGTTCGGGCTGCAGTGCCCCAAGCCGCTCGTGCTGGCGAAGAAGGAGATCGACGCGGGCGTGCGCGAGCTCGCGGTCAAGGTGGATAACGACACAGCGGTGAAGAACCTCTCGCGCCTTGCCGGCACGTCCGGCCTGGGCGTTTCCGTCGAAGGCATCGAGGGCGGGTTCCTCGTGACGTTCTCCGAGGGCGACGGGCCGGCTGGGCAGGCGCCGTCCGCTCCGGCTGCCGCCTGCCCGGCGTCCGGCGGCTGCGGCTACGCGGTGTTCGTCGGCAAGGACCACGTGGGGGAGGGCGACGGCGAGCTCGGCTACAACCTCATGAAGATGGCGCTCTACACCCTGGCCGAATGCGGCGAGCCGCCCGCGTCGCTTTTGTTCATGAACGCGGGCGTGAAGCTGGTGGCCGGCGGCGAGCAGCAGGTGGTCGACAGCGTGAGGAGCCTGATGGAGCAGGGCGCCGAGGTGCTCGTGTGCGGCACGTGCCTGGACTTCTACGGCCTCAAGGACAGGCTCGCGGCGGGCGAGGCGTCCAACATGTACGACATCCTCGGGCGCATGCGCGAGGCCGCCAAAGTGATCTCGCTGTAGGCCGCGCCATGGGTTTCGATTACGTGCTGGCCTTCGAGTCGACGCATGCCGCGATGGCCGCCGACAAATTCCTCTCGCCTGGAGGGGCGAAGCTCATCCCCACGCCGCGCGCCGTGAGCGCCGGCTGCGGCATGTCCCTGCGCTTCACGGCCGCGGACGACGCCGAGGCCCTCGCCCGCGTGCGCTCCGTGGAGGCCGCGCGGGGCCTGGCCGCCCTCTACCGCATGGAAGACGGCGCATGCGACCTGGTAGAGCGCCTGTGAGCATTGTCATCCTGAGCGGAGCGAACGAAGTGAGCGCAGTCGAAGGATCCCGTGCGGCGACAGCCGTGACGCTTACTGCTGGCGCCGCGCGGGATCCTTCGACTCCGCGCTGACGCGCTCCGCTCAGGATGACAAGGGGGGGGGCGCTGACGCGCTCCGCTCAGGATGACAAGGGGGCGAACCGTATCGTCCCCGCCTCGCCCTCGACGACGCAGCCGATGAGCGCGGGGGGCCGTCCGGCGGCCTCGCGGAAGGTCCTCTCGAAGGCAGCGGCACGCTCGGGCGCGACGGCGGCCAGGATGCCTCCCGACGTCTGCGGGTCGCAGATGACGGCCATGCGGTTGTCGAACTCCTCGTCGTCGAGCGCCCCCTGCGCCACGTAGGCCTCGGCCCGGTCCATGATGGCGAAGGTGCGGTTGGGCCTGCAATAGGCCGCCGCATGCTCGAACACCCCTTCGAACAGGGGCAACGCGTCGAAGTCCAGCTCGGCCGCGCAGCCGCTCGCCGCGAGCATCTCGTGGAGGTGCCCCGCCAGCCCGAACCCGGTGACGTCGGTGGCCGCGTGCGCCCCGGCAGCCCGGCACGCCCGCCCGCCGGCGGCGTTGAGCTCCATCATCGACTCCACGACAGGGCGCAGCCCCTCCTCGTCTGCGAGTCCGCACGACTTCGCCGCCACCATGATGCCCGTTCCCAAGGGCTTCGTCAGGTAGAGCGCGTCGCCCGGCCGCGCGCCGGCGTTGGCCAGGATGCGGTCGGGATGCACGGTGCCGAACACGGCCAAGCCGTACTTCGGCTCCGCGTCGTCGATGGTGTGGCCGCCCGCCACGAACGCGCCCGCCTCCCGCACCGCGTCCGCGCCGCCGCGCAGGATGGCCGCCGCCACGTCGGGCCCGAGCGCGCAATCGAGCGCGAGCAGGTTCAGCGCCACGTGCGGCACGGCTCCCATGGCGAACACGTCGGAGAGCGCGTTGGCCGCCGCCACGCGCCCGAACTCGTAGGGATCGTCCACGATGGGCGTGAAGAAGTCCACCGTGAGCACGGCCGCTGCGTCGTCGGAGAGCTTCCAGACGGCGGCGTCGTCGCTCGTCTCGAAGCCGAGCAGCAGCCGCTCGTCGGGAGGCATGCCCGCCGGCGCGGCGATCTTCGCCAGTATGTCCTCGAGGTCGCCCGGACCCCACTTCGCCGCTCAACCGCCCTTCGACGTGAGCGTGGTGAGCATGATGCGCTCCGCTTCACTCATGGATGCTTCCTTCCGTCGCGTTTTTGCCCGCCTGCTCGCTTATCGCGTCGACGAACTCCAGTATGGCATCGTTGCAGTCCAAAGGATAGATGAGGCTTATGGTGACGCGCCCTCCTTCTTCGAGGGGGATGAAGTCGAAGAACGGGTGCGCGCCCGCCCAATCCTCGCAGACGATGACGATGGAGCCGTCCTCCGCCGCCGTGTTGAGGTCGCCCACGTCGTAGGGGGCGCATTCGGCGAGCCGGATGCGCGGATGCTCGGAGACGATGCGGGCCCGCACCAGGTCGTAGGCGGGCGTCGTGTTGGGCGGGCCGAGCAGCACCTTCTCGTCGTGCAGATCCGCGAACGTGAGGCGCTCCTTCTTGCACAGGCGGTGCCCCTGCGGCACCGCGCAGACCACCGGGGTGGTGTAGATGTCCCTGACCCGGCATTTCTTGAACCAGCTCCAGCCTTCGCCGGGCTTGATGGCCGCGGCGACGTCGATCTCGTTCCCCAGTTCGAGGAAGTATTTCTGCCACTGCTCGAACTCGTCGGGGATGGAGACGATGGTCAGCTTCAACGTGGGATGGTCGACCTCGATGTCCTTCCACCATGCGGCGATCTTCCTCGTGGGCCTGAGAAGCGACGTCGCGAGGCGGATGACGTGGGTTTCGGCGCTGCCTATCCGGCGGGCCTCCTCCGTGGCTTTCTGCGATTCCGCGATGAACGCCTTCGCCTTCTCGTACAGGTACTCGCCCGCGGGGGTGGGCTTGATGCCGCGGTTGGTGCGCGAGAGCAGCTCCACGCCGACGTCCCTCTCGAGCAGGTTCACCTGCTTGATGAGCGCGTTGGGCGAGACGAACAGATCCGCCGCCGCTTTCGAGAAGCTCCCGCGCTCGACGACGCGAACGAATCCCTCCAAATGCCGGTCGTGCATCCCCCGTGCCCCCCTCATGCGACTCCAGCCGCATATGAACCTTTTGGTTCAGGCGATTGTACCACATCGGGACTTCCGGATGCTCTGTCCTCCTTCTACCATTGTGAGGCGAAGGCGGTCAGAACGCCTGATGGGGAAAGATGTTGGGGATTCAGGAAGGAGAGGGATCATGTCCAGGCAATTCATCGAGATCGACGAGGAAGTCACCCCGCAGGGAGGCATCAAGCGGCGCGACTTCCTGAAGTGCGCGGCCGTCGGCGCCATGGGGGCGTCCATGGCCTCGCTGTTCGGCTGCAGCCAGGCGCCCGGCGACGCGAAGGCCGCCGAGCCCGAGGGGGCGGCACCTGCGGCTCAGGTGAAGGCCCCCGCGACGACGGGCGCGGTCGCCAGCGGTGGACGCGTCGACCCCCTGACGAGCGACGCGCTCATGCAGCAGGTTCTGGAGGAGTCGGAGGTGGCGGGCGACGTCGTCATGTCGGACGGCACCGTGATCCCCGAGATCTACGTGCGCATGCGCAACCGCATCAACCGCATCGGCAAGGGCATCGGCTCGCATCCCGCCAAGGAGAGCTGGGACATGATCATGTACCTGTTCAGCGAGGAGGACGCCGAGCATTACCTTGAGATGCTCATGCACGAGTTCTTCACGGCGGCCAACTACTCGGTGCTCTCCGGGCGCTCGGAGGACGAATGCGCGGAGATCCTCGAGGACATGGCGGACCGCTGTTTGATCTACCGCGTGCGCCGCGCCGGCCTGACGTACTTCCTGCTGTTGCCCCATATCAACGGCTTCTGGGAGTTCTACGAGCTGAAGCTGGCCTACGAGAGCGGCGACCCCTACAACACGCAGCCGGGAGGCCCCATCGCCGAGTTCAACCAGCAGGGGATCATGGCCGATGCGAACGACTACGACCTGACGTTCCCGCTGTTCCGCTCGTATCCCATCAGCCTCGACGTCATCGAGGGCGACGCCTTCGAGCCGTGGCAGGACTGGCGGGCGCTTATCAAGCGCAACAAGACCATCACGGTGTCGCCGTGCCAATGCCGCACCATGTGGAACGCCCTCGAGGTCGACTATCCCGAGGACCATCCCATCAGGACGTGCCTGTCGCTCGGCGAGATGGCCGAGTACTTCATCGAGAACGGCATCGGCGACCAGATCGCCCAGGATGAGGCCATCGCCGTGGTGGAGGACGCCATCGCGCACGGCATGGTGCCCGAGTCGGTGTGCGCGCAGAATGCCGACATCATCTGCTGCTGCCACGGCGACAGCTGCGGCAACCTCAAGGGCTACCTCGCGGCCGGCGGCGGCAACTGCGGCACGTACTTCAGCGCCTACACGTTGAAGTACGACGCCGAGAAGTGCATCGGCTGCGGGAAGTGCGTCGACATCTGCCCGATGCACTCCGTCACGATCGAGGACGGCAAATGCGTCATGGACGCGCTCTGCGTGCGGTGCGGCCACTGCGTCGAGGCCTGCCCGCAAAGCGCCCGTATCCTGACCCCCACCGAGGGCTATCCGGATCTGCCCAACGAGTACATCGACTGCAACCGCTACTTCGCGAAGGACCGCATGGCTCGCGGGTTGACGGAGGACTTCACCGACACGAAGCTCCAGGTGGAGGCGTAGGGCGAAGGCGATGAGCTGCGGCGGGGGCGTGTGCTTCCGCCGCAGGCTCGGCACGCAGGGGAGAAGGGGTGCTTCATGCATGAGATGTCGCTTGTCCGCAACGTGATGGACATCGTGCTCGAGCGGGCGGAGGCGGCGGGCGCGTCACGCGTCGTCGCCGTGCACGTGCTGGTGGGCGAGGGACGCGATGTGGTCAACGAGCTGTTCGAGGGCCTCTTCCGGTTCCTGGCCCGCGGCACCATCGCCGAGGACGCGGAGCTCGTGCTGGTGGAGATGCCCTATATGGTCCGGTGCAATCGATGCGGCGCGCCGTTCCACCTGAACGTGATGGATGAGGGGACCTGGACCTGCCCTCGCTGCGAAGCGGCGCGGGACTACGCGCTCGTGAGCGGCATGGAGCTGACCATCTCCGAGCTGGAGATCGAAGTCGAGGAACGCGAGGCGCTCATGACCTGCGGCCAGCCCTCGAGCGGTTGAGCTCTTCCTGTCGTCTGAGCGGGTGAAGCGCCGCCCGGGCTGCTGCCCGGACGGCGCTTCGAGGAGGGAGGGACTCGCGTCGAGCAGATGTTTTCGGCTCAGCTGCGTGAGAGGGCGTACTCCGCCGCCTTTCGTCCCGCGTGGGTCGAGATGGCATAGCCGCCGGAGCAGCCGGTGCCGCTCGCGATGTAGTTCTCGCTCGCATAGTTGATGAACACCATGTCGTTCCCGCCGCCGTACACTCCCGGGATGGCCTTCCCGTGTATGTCCATCACGCGCGCGTCCTCGTCGATCTTGATGCACATGGACAGGGCCGTGCCGCCGACGCCGTTCGTGCCCGTCGAGCCGTAATACGGAGGCGCAAGCTCCCTCATGGTTTCGGCTTTGCGGCCGAACGGATCGCTGCCCGTCCTCGCGGCCTCGTTGAACTCGTCGATGGTCTGCTGAAGCACGTCCTTGTCGAGGTATAGCTTCGCCGCCAGCTCCTCCACGGTGTCGGCCTTGGCGATCGTGCCGTCCTCGACGGCGGAAGCGAGCGCGCTCTTCGACCAGGTGGTGATGAGGGTGAACTCCTCATCGTCGAATTGCGTCTGGTCGAAGATGTGGAAGCTGGGGACGGTGAGCAGCTTCCCGTCGACCTGGACGTAGCTCACGGTCTCGTCGCGGTTCCGTTTGCCGGTGTTGTCTGCGATGAGGTAGGAGCGGGGCCCGGTCCAGAACACCGAGTACATGTTGTGTGAGTAGACCCCGCCGGTCTTCTGCTCGACCGTGTTCGAGGGAGATATCGTGCTGTGCCCCGTCACGGCCGCATCCAGGTCGAAGAGCATGCGATGTCCGTCGCCGGTCGCCCAGCCGCCGCCGATGAGCCCCCATCCGTCGGTCTCGGGGTTGTATTGCGCGCGCATGCGCAGGTTGGCCGCGTACGAGCCCGTGGCGACGACGACCGCCTTCGCCTTGTACCTCGTCTTCTTGCCGGAGCTTCTCGCCTCGACCCCGATGACGTTTCCTCCATCGTCGGCGATGAGCGAGAGGGCCGTCGTGTCGGCCACGAGCTCGGCGCCGGCCTGCCTGCATTTCTCCTCGAGGTAGGAGGTGTACACGGCTCCGCCGAGGAGCTTCCCGTCGTCGCCGATCACGCTGTGGCCGCGAGCCACCGGGACGGGGGAGCCGGGGATCTCGGTGTAGAAGCTGTATCCCTCGGCGAAGAGCTGGTTGATGAAGTTTCGCTGCTCCTCTAGGACGATCTTGGCCAAAGTGGGGTCGCAGCGTCCCGCAGCCGCCTCGATCCAGTCGGCGTAGGCCCCTTCGATCGTGTCGTCAGCTCCGGTGCGGGGGTCGATGTCCCCGTTGGCCTTCATGGCATCGGTGGCGGCTGCGTAGAACACGCCCTGGTTGATGGCCCAGTTCCCTCCGAACGTCGAGTTCTTCTCGATGCCTATCACCTTGGCCCCCGACTCAGCGGCGGCAAGGACGGCGGCGAGCCCGGCTCCGCAGCCCACGACCACGACGTCGGCCTCGGCGTCCCATTCCTGGGCCGAGTCCGAAGGGTCGCTCTTCCCCTGGGGAGCGCATCCCGCCAGCGCTCCGGCGCCGACGGCCGCGGCAACCAGTCCTCCGGTGACGAAGTTCCGGCGGGTGAGGCCCTCGTTCTCTTGATTTCTCTTCATGTCCCCTCCTTTTGGTTTCGACGTGCCTGACGCCATGATTGTAGGCTCGGCGGCGCGGACGCTTCCCCGCATATGTCGGAAGGCCTTTTCGCGAAACGAAAAGCGCGTTGCAAATTCTGCGATGCGTTTGCGCTGCGTGCAAACGCCGAGTACTATTGTTGCGGAATCCGGAAAGGGGTCCGAATGGACATCGAGATACTCAGGGAGTTCATGCTGTTCTCACGGGGCGAGGGCCTGTCAAAGACGGCGCGGCAGCTGCACATATCGCCCTCCTCGCTCAGCCGGCACATCGCCCGGATGGAGGCGGACCTCGGCACGCGGCTGTTCGCGCGCAAGGATCCAGCGAAGCTGACGGCCGCCGGCGAGATAGCCCTCGAGGAAGCCTCGCACATCGTCAGCATCTACGACGAGATGGTGCGCAAGATCCATGTTTTGGAGGAGGGCGCCGCAAACAGGATCCGCATCGTCTACCGCCAGGAGGATCGGGCGATGTCCGACGTCGCGTGCATGGCGAAGGCTCTCATCGAGAAGGAGCATCTGCAAGTCGACGTCGAGCTGCTCACGCCGCGCGACAGCTCCATGCGGTCCATGGTCGAGGGGGGAGAAGCCGACGTGGCCCTGATGTACCGCCCCTCCGATCTGGACGAGGAAAGCCTCGGCAGCAGGGTCGTCTTCCATGATCCCCTGGTCATCGGCGCGAATGTGCGCAATCCCGTCGAGCGCAAGGCGAAATACCGCCTCGAGGACTTCTCGGGAAGCGTGTTCTTCTACCCGCTCTGCAAGGCGTTCTCGGATTACTACGATTACGCTCTGAGGCTGTTCGTGGACCGAGGGATCGACTTCAGCGTGCGCTACGTCTCGATCGACACCTCGGACCAGTACTACACGTTCGACGACGATAGGCGCATATGGTGCTTCACCAAAACGTCGTTCCAGGAGGGTCGAAGCCCCATGCCCTCGGTCGCGGAGAGGCGCAGCGTCCTGTGCGAGGTGGCTGAGCCGGGAGTCAATGCCGACCGCCATGCGATCTTCCGAAGGAAGAACGCTCCCGCGTGCCTCGCCCTCGTTCTGGAGAAGCTGGTCGAGGCCAGCCGCGAGAGTAGTCGGCAGCTGGACAGAGGGGAGTGAGCCTCAATCCCCCTCCCTGCATACTTTTTTCGAAAAACTGCATAAAGGGGGTTACCAAACCGTTTCAAACCGCATATACTGCATCCAGTCCTTTAAAAGCGGTACAGAGAGACCGACAAGGTAACACCCTCAAGCGTTCACCTGAACAAGAACGCGCGCGAGCTTGAAGCCTTCGTCTGTCGGAGGTTTTTTTCATGCCCCCGCGCAGACGCCGCCAACTCGGGGGAGGCGCGAGAGCGCCGCCCGGCGGATGAGCAGGTCCGTCTGTACGCGCCCGACGAAAGAAAGGGTGTGTATGAACGACGCAGCAACAGTCAAGACCGTCTGCATGGACGCGGACGAGATCGAGCGGTCGCTGACGCGCATCGCGCATCAGATCCTCGAGGCCAACAAAGGCGCGGGCAACATCGCGCTCGTGGGCATTGTGACCAGGGGAGACCTCCTGGCCAAGCGCCTGGCCGAGAAGATCGAGGCCATCGAGGGCACCAAGGTGCCGCTCGGCAAGCTGGACATCAGCTTCTATCGCGACGACTTCGCGACGCACTTCGCCCCCGAGGTGCACTCCACCGACATCCTCTTCGACCTGGACGGGAAGGACATCGTGCTCGTGGACGACGTCCTCTACACCGGCCGCACCATCCGCGCCGCGCTCGACGCGCTCATGGACATCGGCCGCCCCAAGACGGTTCAGCTGGCCGTGCTGGTGGACCGCGGGCACCGCGAGCTGCCCATCCGCGCCGACTTCGTGGGCAAGAACGTGCCCTCGGCCGCCGATGAGAACGTGCGCCTGTTCCTGGAGGAGACGGACGGCAAGTCCGAGGTGGAGATTTTGGAAATCGCACCGGGCACCCGCGCGGGCTCGGCGCCGCTGGGAGGTGAATAGGGCATGGCCTTCAACCACAAGCACCTGATAGATATCACGGAGTACTCCGCCGACGATATCATGACCGTCCTGGAGACGGCCGTCCGCTTCAAGGAAGTGAACGAGCGCCGCATCAAGCAGGTCCCTACGCTCAAGGGCGTCACCATCGTGAACATGTTCAACGAGCCGTCCACGCGCACGCGTTCGTCGTTCGAGATCGCCGAGAAGCGTCTCTCCGCTAACAGCCTGAACTTCGGTGGCTCGTCCACCTCCACGGTGAAGGGCGAGAGCCTGGTGGACACGGTGGAAACGCTCTGCGCCTACAAGATCGACATGATCATCGTGCGCGACAAGCACGCCGGCGTGCCGCGCAAGATTGCCGACGTCTCCGGCGCGCACGTCATCGACGCGGGCGACGGCAAGCACCAGCACCCCACGCAGGCCCTGCTCGACCTGTACTCCATCTGGGAGGTCAAGGGCGACCTGGCCGGCCTCAAGGTGGGCGTCGTGGGCGACATCGGCCACTCCCGCGTGTGCGGCAGCCTCATCCCCGCGCTGAAGATCATTGGCTGCGAGGTGACGGTCATCGCCCCGCCCACGCTCCTTCCCGCGCGCCCCGACATCCTGGGCGCCGACCACGTGACCACGAAGCTCGACGAGGCGCTGCCGGAGCTCGACGTGGTGTACATGCTGCGCATCCAGCGCGAGCGCCTCGAGGGCGCGCCGTACCCCAGCCTGCGCGAGTACAACCTGCTCTACGGCCTTACCAAGGAGCGCGAGCACCTCATGAAGCCCGACGCCCTCATCTGCCACCCCGGCCCCATCAACCGCGGCGTGGAGCTGGACAGCTACATGGCCGACCATCCGAAGCGCTCGGTCATCCTCGATCAGGTGTACGCCGGAATTCTGACCCGCATGGCGGAAATGTATCTTCTTCTGGGAGGGAGCGAAGATGGCCTTACTGCTTAAAAACGCCCACGTGATCGACCCGCAGGTCGGTCTGAACGAGACGGCCGACATCCTTGTGCGCGACGGGAAGATCGTCGAAGTCGGCCAGGGCCTCACGATGGAGAAGGGCGTCGAGCGCGACCTTTCCGGCAAGATCGTCGTGCCCGGTCTCGTGGACATGCACGTGCATCTGCGCGAGCCCGGCTACGAGCAGAAGGAGGACATCGCCTCCGGCACGCGCGCCGCAGCCCACGGCGGCTTCACGGCGGTGTGCTGCATGCCCAACACCAAGCCCGTCATCGACAACGCGGTGGGCGTCGAATATGTGAAGGCCCGCGCGGCGGCCGTCGGCAAGTGCCGCGTGCACGTGGCCGGCTCGTGCAGCCAGGGGCTCAAGGGCGAGACGCTCTCCGAGATGGGCGACATGGTGGCCCACGGTGCCGTCGCCTTCACCGACGACGGCCGCGGCGTGCAGGGCGCGGGCATGATGCGCCGCGTCATGGACTACGCCGCCCAGTTCGACCGCGTGGTCATGAGCCACTGCCAGGACGAGGACCTGGTGGGCGCGGGCCAGGTGAATGAGGGCGTCGTGTCCACGCGCCTGGGGATGCTCGGCTGGCCGGCCGAGGGCGAGGAGATCCAGATCGCCCGCGACATCGCCGTCTGCCGCCTGACGGGCTGCCCGCTGCACATCCAGCACCTCACCACCGCGCGCGGCCTGGAGCTCGTGCGCGCCGCGAAGGCCGAGGGCCTGCCCGTCACCTGCGAGGTCACGCCGCACCACCTGTTCCTCACCGAGGATGCTATCGGCGACGACTACAACACCTTCCTCAAGGTGAACCCGCCGCTGCGCACCGCCGAGGACGCCGCCGCGCTGGTGGAGGGGGTCGTGGACGGCACGGTGGACGCCATCGTCACCGACCATGCGCCGCACACCGAGTACGAGAAGAACTGCGAGTTCGAGCTGGCGCCCTTCGGCATGACCGGCCTGGAGACGTCGCTTGCGCTCGTCATCACGAACCTGGTGGCGCCGGGGAAGATTACCTGGGAGCGCGCCGTGGAGCTCATGGCCGCGAAGCCCCGCGAGATCCTGCGCGTCGAGCGCGTGGCGCTCGAGCCGGGCGCGACCGCCGACCTCACGGTCATCGACCCCGAGGCCGCCTGGACGGTGGACGCCGCCGAGTTCCTGTCGAAGGCGGGCAACTCCGGCTTCATCGGCGCTGAGCTCACCGGCCGCGCCACCGACGTCTACGTGGGCGGCTACGCCACCCTCGAGGACGGCGCCATCGTCGAGTAACCCTCGCTTCGCATGTCGTCGAAGGCCCGCGCCGCACCTCCGGCGCGGGCCTTCGCGTTTTCGGGCACCCGAAGTCACGGTTTTGGCCGCTCTGAAGCTCGGTCGCGCTTCCTGCGCCGAACGCTTTCAAGAAAGCCCAGGTCATGGGTTATCTGGATCTTCATGCGTCGCGCGGACTCTCTTGTAACCGCCTTTCGGGGCGCGAAAAGGCTTCAGAACGGCCAAAACTGTGACTCGCGCGCCCGTTTTCCGCGTGGTACCATAGGCGCATCAAAGAGCCAGTGCAGGCGCGCTTCCCCTTCGGACGCCGCCCATGCGGAAGCCGTCGCCCTCGCTTCCCCTACCACACCTGCAAGATCCTCTCAGAACCTGGGCGTTCGGAGGGGGTAGTGCGCCTATGACGGGCACGCGGGTCTACTTCAGTCATCTAACTTCGCTTCAAGTGTTGCGGGCGCTGAGCCCTGCGGAGCGCGCGCCGCTGCGAGGCGCCGTTCGCGTTCTGCCCGATCATGCGCCGGGCAAAGCCGAGCTTGAGGAGGTCGTCGAACGTCTGCGGGAGACGCATCCCGGCATGCGCATCGACTGGCCGGCTCACGTGCTCGTGAGCGACGATGCGCATCGCCGTCTGGCGAGCGATTGCCGCGAGCACGTATGCGCTGCGCCGCTGGCGGGTAGGGAGTTCTGCCGCGTGATGGAAGGCGTGTACGCGGCGTGCCCCCCTCTCGCGATCGCGCAGACCGCGGTGCATGCGGCCAGTCAGGCGGCTCTGCTGGAATTGGTGTACGAGGCCTGCGGAACGTACCAGACGCGTCGCACGGGCGTCGATTCGGCCTACGACGTTGCGCCTCTCGCGTCGGTGGACGATCTGCGAGCGTTCGTCGCGCGCAATCCCTCGCTCAATGGAGCCGGCAAGCTCGCCCGCGTCCTGCGCTACGCGGCCGACGACTCCGCCTCGGCGCGAGAGACGAAGCAGGCGCTCGTGTTGGGCTTTCCGCTGCGGCAGGGCGGTGAAGGGCTCGGCATTCCCCGCATGAACTTCGTCGTGCGGGCGAGCCCGGCGGCGCGCGTCATCTCGGGGCGGTCGAGCTTCCGCTGCGATTTGTGCTGGCCGGAGGCCAAGCTCGACGTGGAGTATCAGAGCCGCTTCGCTCACGAAGGCGAGGGCAACCGTCTGAAGGACTCGCGCAGGACGAACGCCCTCATGTCGATGGGCTGGACGGTGATCGGCGTCACCAACGACGAGCTCGACAGCCTCGCGGCGACCGAGACGATCGCGCGCACGATACGCCGCCACCTCGGCAAGCGCGTGAGCGTTCGCTACGACGACCTCCATGCGCGCAAGCTCAAGCTCAGGCGCCAGCTGGGGCTGGGCGTGGGCTACGATTAAGGCGTCTCCGCCCGCAAGCCGCCGAAGAACCGCGCCGCGATCGCTCGGCGCGGTTCTTCGCGTTTTCAGGGGTTCCGATGCAGCAAATTCACCGCTCTGAAGCTCTCTTGCGGCGTGATTGCATGGCCGAGCGCGACGCTGTCCGAGAAATGCCAGGTCACAAGCTCGCATGCTGGGATGTGCTTCGCAATCGGCCCCCTGTTGGCGTTTTCCAAGGGTGAAAAAGCTTCAGAGCGGTGAATTTGCAGCACTTGAGAGGCGAAAACGGAGAAGTATCGAACATCCGCGCAGGATCCCTCGACTCCGCACCTGCGGCGCTCCGCTTAGACAAACGCAGGCCGCCAGCCGGGGAGGGGGGGCGGCTGGCGGCCTGCCGGTATCGACCGTGAGCGCTCGACCAGGAATAGGATCGTTCTCTCCGGCGGGACGCGCGGGGCGCATGCTATCATGGTCGCGGAATCGAGCGAAGGGAGAGCGGGGCATGGCGAAGGTCACGGCGAAGGGGTGCCTGGGCGGCATAGGGGCCTTCCTGTGCGGTGCGTTCGGCCTGCTGCTTTTGCTGGCGCTGCCGCGGGCGTGCGCGACGTCCCTGAACGACGAGCCCTCCTGCCCCGAGCCTCTCCCGCCTTCGGCGGTGGTGAAGACCCCGTACTACGCCGACGAGGACGGCGGCTGGATCAGGTATCCGAACCAGCTGGTCACGGGCATGCGCGCCTTCCAGGACGAGACGGGCGTGCAGCCCTACCTCCATATCCTGTCCGACGGCGCGAGCGCCTCCTCCGCCGACCTCGACCGTCGCGCGCAGGAGCTCTACGGCGAGCTTTTCGAGGACGAGGCGCACTTCCTGGTCGTGTTCTGCGACGATGGGCGCGGATCGTACTTCTTCGGCTACGCGGTGGGAGAGAAGGCGCGCGAGCTGGTGGGCGACGAGGCGATCGCCGCCTTCGAGGAGGAGTTCGACGAGGCCTACTATCGCTACTCCACGCGCGCGTTCGAGGAGCAGATGTTCTCGGAGGCGTTCGAGAAGGCCGGCACGGTGGCGATGGGGGAGTACCGCGGCGCCGAGCGGGTCGGATCCGCTCTCGGCGTGTTCATCGCGTTCTCCCTCACGTTCCTGCTTGCGGTGGCGCTTCTGGGCGTGGCGGCGCTGTACGTGTACGCGCTGGTCAAACGCCGCAAGAACAAGGAGGAGCGCATCAGCAGGCTCATGTCGGAACCCCTGCGGAAGTTCAGCGACGCGCGGATCGAGCGCCTGGCGCGCAAGTACGAGGACTCCCCCGGCGACGACGGCGGGCCCGCGCCGCGCGTGTGAGCGCAGGGGTGCACCCGCGGTGGAATCGTGCGGGCGCGCGGCGTGCTTCTGTCCGCGTTCTAGTACAATAGGCCCGAGAGAGAGCGCCGCCGTCGGAACAGTGCCGGACGCGGCGAATCGGAGGAGAAGGAGCGCCATGGGCAGGTCGGGCGGCGGAGGATTCGGGGGAGGCGGCTTCGGCGGCTTCTCCGGCGGCGGCCGGTCGTCGGGCGGCTTCTCGGGCGGAGGCGGCCGCAGCTCGCTGCCGTTTGGCGGCGGTCGCAGCAGCGGCGGGCCCTCCTACGGGGGAGGCGGCTTTGGCGGCAACGGGCTCGGCATGGGCATGCTGCTCGGCCACCTGCTCAGCTCGCAGCGCTCGGGCGGCGGAGGCGGCGGCTTCTTCCCGCCCGACGACCCCCGGCCGCCTCAGGTCGACGGCCCTTCCGGCGGCAGCGGACGCGGTTGCGGCTGCGCCATCGTGGCGTTGTCGGCGGTGCTCCTGTTGCTCGTCGTCTTGGCGCTGTTCCCCGTCGGCTCATGCTCGGCGGGCTCGAGCATCGACGCCTCCACCCACGAGCGGCAGGCCCTGCCCGCCTCGGCCGTGACCGAGACGGCCTACTACACCGATGAGGACGGCGGCTGGGTGTCCAACGGGAGCCAGCTGGAAAGCGGCTTGCGGGCGTTCCAGCGCGAGACGGGCGTGCAGCCCCACGTCTACATCCTGCCGAACGGCGAGACGACGTCGGTGCAGGCGCTCGGCGAGCGCGCCGCGGCGCTCTACGACGAGCTGTTCGCCGACGAGGGCCACTTCCTGCTCGTGTTCTGCGACGACGGCCGCGGCTCGTACAACTGCGGATACGCGGCGGGCTCGCAGGCGCAGACCGTCATGGACGACGAGGCGGTGGGCATCCTCGCCGACTACCTCGCGCGCTACTACGCGGATTACTCGCTTTCCGAGGAGCAGATATTCTCCAAGACGTTCGAGGACACGGGCGCGCGCATCATGACCGTGACGCAGTCGCCCGTCGTGCCCGTCGTCGCGTGCCTGGCCGTCGTGGCCGTGGCGGCGCTCGCGTTCGCGGCGTTCAGGGCGCGCCAGAAGCGCAAGGAGCGCGAGTCGCAGCGCGTCGAGCAGGTGCTCAACACCCCGCTCGAGAAGTTCGGCGATCAAAACGTGGAAGACCTCGCGCGAAAGTACGAGGAGAGCGAATAGAGACGGCCGAAGGGCCAGACAGGAGAAGAATATGGGCATACTGGACCGCTTCGCCGACATCGTGAAGGCGAACATCAACGAGCTGCTCGACCGCGCGGAGGACCCCGCCAAGATGATCGACCAGTACCTGCGCGACCTGACCGAGAGCCTTGCCGAGGTCAAGCAGGAGACGGCCGGCGTCATGGCCGAGGAGGCGCGCACGAAGCGCCTGGTGGACGACAACGCTGAGGAAGTCGCCCGTTACGACGGCCTGGCGCGCAAGGCGCTCGAGGCCGGCAACGAGGGCGATGCCCGCACGTTTCTGGCCAAGAAGCAGGAGCTGGCCGCGAAGGGCGAGGCTCTGGCCAGCGCCTACCAGGCCGCGAGCGGCAACGCCTCGAAGATGCGCGAGATGCACGACAAGCTGGTGAGCGACATCGAGACGCTCAACGGCCGCCGCGAGGCCATCAAGGCGAAGGTGGCCGTGGCCAAGACGCAGGACAAGGTGAACGACCTGACCGGCGCCGCCGACAAGGCCGAGGGCGCCATGAGCGCGTTCAACCGCATGGAGGCCAAGGCCGACGAGATGCTCGACCGAGCGAACGCCATGGAGGAGCTGAACGCCCAGCCCGTCGACGAGGCGGCGACGCTCGAGGCGAAGTACGCGAACGCCGGCAGCGACGCGTCGGTGGACGACGAGCTTGCGAAGCTGAAGGAGGAGATGGGGCTCTAGCCGCCTTCTCCGTCCCGGGCCCCGGCCGCCGATGCGCGCCCGGGGCTCTTTTTCTGCCCTGGGAGACCGCTTCTTTGCATAAATCTACCTCCAATCATAGAAATACTGCATTTTCAGACCGATCGATTCGAAATAGTCGTATACTTGCTTGCAACCTTTAAGGCGGTACGGAGAGACCGGCAAGGTACGCGACCTATCAGCTTGCATGCGCCGCCTCCTGTCTTCGGATGGAGGCGTTTTTTGTAGGCCGGGGCGCCCGACGGAAAGGAACAGGCTTGAGCAAGAAAGCGGACGAGCTGCTGGCGGGAACATCGAAGGCCGCTGGAGCGCCGGCGGCGCTCGTGCTGGAGGACGGCGCCGTGTTTCGCGGCACGTCATGCGGGGCGGCGGGGGAGGCGTTCGGCGAGATCTGCTTCAACACGTCGCTGGAGGGCTACCTCGAGGTGATCACCGACCCGTCCTACGCGGGGCAGATCGTGACCATGACATACCCCCAGATCGGTAACTACGGCGTGAACTCGGACGATACGCAGGCGGCGCGCCCGGCTCTGCGGGGCCTCGTGGTGCGCGATATGTGCGCCACGCCGTCGAACTGGCGCAGCGAGATGTCGCTGGGCGACTATCTGCGCGAACAGGGCGTGGTGGCGGTTGAGGGCGTGGACACCCGCGCGCTCGTGCGCCACGTGCGCGACCATGGCGCGCAGCGGGCGGTGATCTCCACGGCGGACATGGACGAGGCGAGCCTTTTGCGGAAGGTGCGCGCGAGCGCGTCCATCGTGGGGGCGAACCTCGCGGCTACGGTGTCGTGCGAGGCGCCCTACGAGGTGGGCGCGGGCGACCTGCCGGCGAGCCAGGCGTTCGCCGTGGCGCCGCCCGCCGAGGCGCGCTTCCGGGTGGTGGCCTACGATTGCGGCGCCAAGCGCTCCATCCTGCAGAACCTCGTGCGCGCGGGCTGCGCCGTCACGGCCGTGCCGTGGGATACGCCGGCCGAAGAGGTGCTTGCCATGGAACCCGACGGCGTGTTCCTGAGCAACGGCCCGGGCGACCCCGAGGCCGTGGAGGGCACGTACACCCAGGTGGAGAAGCTGCTCGGCCAGGTTCCCGTGTTCGGCATCTGCCTGGGGCACCAGATGATGGCGAAGGCGGCGGGCGCCGAGATCGAGAAGCTCAAGTTCGGGCATCGCGGCGGCAACCATCCCGTGATGAACCTGCTCACGGGCCGCGTGGAGATCACGGCGCAGAACCACGGCTTCGGCCTGGTATTCCCGAGCCTGGGCGAGCTCGTGCCCAGCCTGTCGGGCGGCTTCGACGCGCACGAGGCCGACCTGCGCGCCTGGGTGGAGCGCGGCGTCGCGCCGGTCGTGGACAACCCGCGCTTCGGCCGCATCCGCCTCACGCACGTGAACCTCAACGACGGCACCGCCGAGGGGGTGGCGTTCCTCGACATCCCCGCGTTCAGCGTGCAGTACCACCCCGAGGCCTCGCCCGGCCCCACCGACGCCCACTACCTGTTCACGGCGTTCACGCGTTTGATGGAGGGCCAATCCGTCATCCTGAGCGAGCGAAGCGAGTCGAAGGATCCTTCCAAAACCTCCGCCTCCTTCACCGGCGAGGACTACCTGGACATCGATATCGCCGCCGACCGCCTGGCCGGCTGGACCTTCGGCGAGCAAGCCGCCACCGTGGCGGGGGCGAAAGGAGGCTCCCATGCCTAAGCGCGACGACATCAGCACCATCCTCGTCATCGGGTCCGGTCCCATCGTCATCGGGCAGGCGTGCGAGTTCGACTACTCGGGCGCGCAGGCGTGCAAGGTGCTCAAAGCCGACGGCTACCGCGTGGTGCTCGTGAACTCCAACCCCGCCACCATCATGACCGACCCGGGCCTGGCCGACCGCACCTACGTGGAGCCCATCACGCCCGAGTTCGTGGAGCAGGTCATCGCCAAGGAGCGCCCGGACGCCCTCCTGCCCACGCTCGGCGGCCAGACCGGCCTCAACACGGCCGTCGACCTTGCGCGCGCGGGCGTCCTCGACAAGTACGGCATGGAGATGATCGGCTGCGACCTGGCCGCCATCGAGCGCGGCGAGGACCGCAAGCTCTTCAACGAGTGCATGGCCGAGTTGGGCATCGAGACGTCGAGAAGCGGCTACGCCTACTCGCTGGCCGACGCCGAGGCCATCGTGGCCGAGCTGGGATATCCCGTGGTGCTGCGCCCCTCGTTCACGCTCGGCGGCGCGGGCGGCGGCATCGCGCACGACGAGGCGGAGCTGCACGAGATCGTGGGGCAGGGCCTGGAGCTGTCGCCTGCCGGCGAAGTGCTCGTGGAGGAGAGCATCGAGGGCTGGAAGGAATTCGAGATGGAGGTCATGCGCGATAGGGCCGGCAACGGCATCATCGTGTGCTCCATCGAGAACTTCGACCCCATGGGCGTGCACACGGGCGACTCCATCACGGTGGCCCCCGCGCAGACGCTCTCGGACGTGGAATACCAGCGCATGCGCGCGGCGTCGCTTGCCATCCTGGAGAAGATCGGCGTGGAAACCGGCGGCTCCAACGTGCAGTTCGCCGTCAACCCGGAGAACGGCCGCATGATCGTGATCGAGATGAACCCGCGCGTGTCGCGCTCCTCGGCCCTCGCGTCGAAGGCCACGGGCTTCCCCATCGCGAAGGCGGCGGCGAAGCTGGCCGTGGGCTACACGCTCGACGAGATCGTGAACGACATCACGAAGGCCACGCCCGCCTGCTTCGAGCCCTCCATCGACTACTGCGTGGTGAAGGTGCCGCGCTTCGCCTTCGAGAAGTTCGCCGGCACCGACGATACGCTCTCCACCCGCATGAAGGCCGTGGGCGAGGTCATGGCCATCGGCCGCACCTTCGAGGAGGCGCTCGGCAAGGCCATGCGCTCGCTGGAGAACGGGCGTGCGGGCCTCGGTGCCGACGGCAAGGACGCGGACCTGCCGGATGGCGAGGCGTTCGACGACCTCGTGGCGCGCCCGACGGCCGACCGCATCTTCTATCTGGCCGAGGCGCTGCGCCGCGGTTGGACGGTGGACGAGGCGCATGCGGCCACGGGCATCGACCCCTGGTTCATCGCGCGCATGGCCGACATCGTGCGCGTGCAGGAGAACCTGCGCGGCACGCGGCTCGACGAGCTGGACGCCGACGCGTTCCGCCTGCTCAAGCGCATGGGGCTCTCCGACGCGCAGATCGCGCACCTCACCGGAAGCGACGAGCTCACGGTGCGCACGTGCCGCAAGATGCTGCACGTGGTGCCCGCGTTCAAGACGGTGGATACCTGCGCAGCCGAGTTCCCCAGCTCAACGGCCTACCACTACAAGACCTACGACGCCGATGAGACCGAGGTGGCGCCCAAGTCGCGCCGCCGCGCCATGATCCTGGGCGCGGGGCCGAACCGCATCGGCCAGGGCATCGAGTTCGACTACTGCTGCGTGCACGCGAGCTATGCGCTTGCCGAGGCCGGCTTCGAGACCATCATGGTGAACTGCAACCCCGAGACGGTGTCCACCGATTACGACACCTCCGACAAGCTGTATTTCGAGCCGCTCACGTTCGAAGACGTCATGGACATCGTGGACGTGGAGCGTCCCGACGGCGTGGTGGTCACGCTCGGCGGCCAGACGCCGCTCAAGCTGGCGAACGCGCTGGCCGAGGCCGGCGTGCCCATCATGGGTACCTCGCCGGAGGCCATCGACCTGGCCGAGGATCGCGACCGCTTCAGCGCCATCTTGGACGAGCTCGGCATCACCTACCCGGCTGCCGGCATGGCCTCCACGTATCAAGAGGCCTGCGTCGTGGCCGACCAGATAGGGTTCCCGCTGCTCGTGCGTCCGAGCTATGTGCTGGGCGGGCGCGGCATGGGCATCGTCTACGACGGCGCGCAGCTGGAGAAGTACATGGCCGAGGCCGCGAAGATATCGCCCGATCACCCGGTGTATCTCGACCGCTTCCTGGAGGGTGCCGTGGAGGTGGACCTCGACGCGCTCTGCGACGGCGAGGCGGTGTACGTGGGCGGCATCCTGGAGCACATCGAGATGGCGGGCATCCACTCGGGCGACTCGGCCTGCTGCACGCCGCCCTTCGCGCTCTCAGAGGCCGTGCAGGCCCAGCTCATGGCCATCGCGCGCCGCCTGGCGCTGCGCCTGGGCGTAGTGGGGCTCATCAACATCCAGTTCGCTATAAAAGACCAGGTCATCTACATCATCGAGGCCAACCCGCGCGCAAGCCGCACCGTGCCGTTCACGTCGAAGGCCACGGGCGTGCCGCTCGCGAAGATGGCCGCGCGCATCATGGCGGGCGAGAAGATAGCCGACTTGGGCCTGCCGCCCGATGACCGCCGCCTTGAGCACTTCAGCGTGAAGGAGGCCGTCATGCCCTTCGGCCGCTTCCCCGGCGCCGACACCGTGCTCGGCCCTGAGATGAAGTCGACCGGCGAGGTCATGGGCATCGCGCGCAACTTCCCCTGCGCGTTCGCGAAGACGCAGCTGGCCATCAGCTACGCGCTGCCCGAGGGCGGCACGGTGTTCATCAGCGTGTGCGACCGCGACAAGCGCGCCATCGTGTCCATCGCGCGCGACGTGGTGCGCCTGGGATTTCGCCTGGTGGCGACCGGGGGCACGGCGCGGGCCCTGCGCGCGGCCGGCGTGGAGTGCGAAGAGGTGAAGAAGATTCACGAGGGCGAGCCAAACGTGCGCGACATGATAGCGGGCGGCGAGGTGTCGCTCATGATCAACACGCCGTTCGGCCACGCCACGCGCGCCGATGGCTACGAGCTGCGCCTTGAGGCAGTGAAGCACGGCGTGACCCACGTCACGAACCTCGCGAGCGCCCAGGCGATGGTCACCGCCATCGAGGTCGCCCGCGAAAGCGGCCTGACCGTAGTAGCCCTCCAAGACCTCCCCCAGTGGGAGTAGGCATTTCGGTCGAGCGGCGATTCTTCGCCGCTCGACCGTTGCTCCTAGACGCCATTCAGTTGGCTAGAAACTCTGTGAGCAGGCGGTCTGGGTTCTCCATGAAGCGTTTGAGGACGTCCCATTCCAGCGTTTCCTCTGCGTCTACGCGGCGCACCTCGTCATCGAACTGGTAGATGACGGCTCCTGGCGCGGTGAGCAGGATGGGGGAGTGGGTGGCCACGACCAGCTGCGAGCCCGCCTGAGCCAGCCGCACGATCTCGGCCAAGAGTGCCACCTGGCCCAGCTGCGAGAGCCCCGTCTCGGGCTCGTCGAGCACGTAGAACCCCTCGCCGCCGAAGCGGCGCGACACCAGTGCAAGGATGCCCTCGCCGTGCGAGCGGGCGTGCAGCGACCGCCCGCCGAAGTAGCGCATGTCGTCCTCGAGTGCGTCCATCTCCGAGATAAGGTTGAACATCGTGTCCGAGCGCACGAAGAAGCTGTCGCGCGGCCGGCAGATGCCCCTAAGCAGACGCATGTGGTCGCAGAGCTCGGAGTGGGTGTCGCGCACCGAGAACGTGTAGTTGCGCGAGCCGCCTTCGGGGTTGAGGCCGTAGGCCACGCCCATCGCCTCCAGCAGCGTCGATTTGCCCGTGCCGTTCTCGCCGCAGAAGAACGTGACGCGCTGGCCCAGGTCGAGCGCTCGCAGGCTCGCGATGGCCGGCACGTTGAACGGGTAGACGCACCGGTCGGGGACGCCCGTCCAGTCGATGGCGAGCGAGGTCACGAAGACGTCGTCGCGCATGTCCATCTCCTTTCGTCTGCTCGCGTCAGGACGTGCGCGGCTCGTCCACGCGCTCCATCAAGTAGGCGGCCACCTCGGGGAAGTCGCGCACGACGCGCATGAGCGTGTCGGCCGTGCGGTTCTGGAACACCGAGCCGTTCTCCCAGCGCACGACCGTCTTCGGCCCCGCGCCGATGAGCTTCTCGAACTTGGCCTGCGAGAGCCCCAGGCCCTGCCGGAGCTCCCGCACCTCGTCGCCCGAAAGCAGCCCGTTGTCCCGCTTGTACTGGTCGACCGCGCGCCGGTGGATCTCACCCGCGAGCCCTCCGGCGAAATACGACTCGCCGCATTCGCAGCACATGTCGTAGGTGACGTCGTCGACGACGATGGGCTCGCCTTTGACGTCCCATTCGATGGGCCCGTGGATCTGCGAAATCTTGCCTCCGCAGATCGGGCATTTCTGCAAACCTACCATGCGTAACCCCATTCTTTGCACGACATGACGATGACTTCGCCAAAGGTGTCATCGACGATGAACTTCACGTAGAAGACTCCGCGCAGCCCTCCTTCGTCGTAATGGCATCGGTACACGTCGGCCCAAGCGCCGTCTACGCTTCGGGGAGGGGAGGACTCGAAGAACTCCGCGCTCTCCAGCGAAAGGATCATGTCGCACGAAGCCTCGGCGTAGTGCCCGTGGGCGATGAGCCAGGAGCAGCTCTTCCTTGTCGTGCGATACCGGCCTTCCCTTATCAACCGCTTTACTTCCGCGAGATCGTAGTGCGGCTCTTTCCCGTTCATGGTAGCACCTTGCTACCACTAGCAGTATACGAAACAGGAATGCGGATTGCAAGAGGGCAGAGCATGTTGCCACCTCCTCGTCGAGTACGGCTGTCCCCGAACGGGTTAGGAGGTTGCTCCAGCCACTATAAGAACTTATGTTCGTATAGTACCATAGCATGCACAATAAGGGAACACCTGTTTGTAAAAAATGAGCTCATTTCGCGCTTGCCTTCAAGAACTCCACGATCTCGCGCTCCTGCTCGGGGGTGAAGGCGCCCATATGGGCGCGGCCGGGCATGAGCCGGCAGGTAACGTTGGGGATGATGCGCTCGGCCTGCGGAAGGACGCGGGCGGCGGGGAAGAGGTGGTCGGCATCTCCCGCCATCACGAGCGTGGGCGCGGTGCAGGCGGCCATGCGCTCGGGGTCGACGTCGGTGGGCATGCCGGCCTTCACCTTGGAATGGTCGATGGTGGCGCGCGCCGTGGCCAGCGTCTCGGCGTCGATGACGTCGGGCGTGCCCGCCATGGGCAAAAGCGTCTTCACGAACCACGACTCCTGGTGCGTGAGCATATACATGATCATCGGCCCCATCATGGAGGCACTGTTCAGCAGGGGCGCGTTCTTGATGCCCGACGGCACGAACAGCACCGCGCGCTCCACCTTCTCGGGCGCGACGCACATGAGCTTCGCCAGGATGCCCGCGCCGAACGAGCCGCCGATACAGCGCATGCGCGGGAATCCCAGCCCGTCGATCACCTGCGACGCCCACTCGCCGTACGCGTAGCCGGACGCTGGCAGGCAGGTCTCGTCGCTCTTGCCGGGGTGGCCGATAGTGTCCACCGCGAACACACGGAAGTCTCCGCGCAGCAGAAACGGGGACGTGACCAGGTTGTGCGCCGTCGTCGAGTTGCCGCCGTGGAACGACAGCACGGGAATGCCGTCCGGGTTGCCGGTGACCACCACGTGCGTGCGCCCGAACGCCGTGTCCACGTAGACGTCCTCGAACGGGCAGCCGATGCGGGCCATCTGCTCGTCGTACAAATCGAGGACGGCGCGCTTGCCTGACGCGCTCTTGTAGATGGATTTCATGTCGCTCACGCTTTCTTCGCTTTCGGCGGCCTCGCGGATCCGCGCTTGACGGTCACGTCGAGCGCCGCGAGCGCGTCCAGCACCTCATGGGCGGCCGCGTCTGCCTGCGCGGCGTCCAATCCGCGTGCGTCCACCACCTCGCGCACGGCCGCCGCATAGTCGCGCTTGTGCCGCTCGTTCAGCTCGGTCCAGTCCACGTGCGCAAATCCTTCGGCCACCTGGCGGTCGAAGGGCAGCCGCCCCTGCGCCATGAGCACAGCGATGACCGGATAGCCCGCGTAGCCCTGCCAGTACGTGGCGTTGTCGTTCGACGAATACGCAGAGCCGTCCTCGCTCCACGCCACCGTGTACGCCTTCGCGCCGTTCGACGAGGCCACCGTCGCGCGCCGCCCCTCTGCGTCGAACGCCACGCGCCCGTCCGCCAGCGCGCTCCACGCCTCGAACACCTTCGCCAAAGGCGGCAGCTTCTCCATCATCGCTCCTGTTCGCTCGTTGCCCGTCGAGGGAAGTATACGCCTTGAGAGCGGCGGGTCGAGCTCGGGATCCTCCGACTCGCTTCGCTCGCTCAGGATGACATGCTGTACTACATCAATCAGCCTTCCCTTAGCGCTCGAAGGCCATGAGGCCGCAGTCGCAGGCGTGGTCGAGGAAGACCGCCTCGTCGCCGGCCGGTTTGAAGCGCAGGAGCTTCAGCACGACGGCCAGGTCGCCGCCTCCTCCGAGGATCATGAGCGCGCCCACCCCGAACCACACGAGCGACCCGGTGGCGTAGGATACGAGCACGGGAAGCAGGCCCAGCACGACGGTGGGCGCGAGCGCGCCGATCACGTAGGCGTGCTTCGGCAGCGGCTCGGAGCACGTGCAGTACGGGGTGAGGTACTGCCAGATCACGCCGAACGACACCGCCTTCCAGCCGCTCTTCGCGAACGCGCTCCACACGAGCCCGTGGATGAGCTCGTGCACGGCGGCCAGCACGAGGAAGGACGCCGACAAGATGAGGAGGCCCCAGGGTCCGAGCGATCCCGCGCCCGAAGGGTGCAACGCGAAGAAGCCGACTCCCAGCACGGCGATGATCGGCAGCGAGAGCACGACCGCGCCCAGGTTGGCGGCCACGACGCCGATGACGAGCGGGTGGGATCGGAAGCCCTGCTCCTCGAAGTCCGCGCACGTCCGCTCGAACGCCTCCATGCGCGCGAGCTCCGCCTTCGTGAGCGTGCGCTCCTTCTGTCCCATGCGCCTTCCTTTCCGTTCGGCAGCCCGTCCGCCTCAGGCACGCGCGACCATGATATCGGTAAGCTCCAACCCCCGGAAGGCCGCATGCTCCTCGGCGAGCGCTCGCAGCACGCCCTCGTCCGGCCCCGCCTCCCAGAGCTCGGCCTCCACGTCCAGCTTCCCGCCGCGCTTGCGGCCCTTCCACAGGCCGACCACGGCGCCGCGATGCACGACGGCACCGGGGTTGGACACGGTCGTCCACACGCGGCGCTGCCGCGCCTTGTCGGCCAGCAGCACGGCGCGGTCGCGCTGGTCGAGGTAGGGGTCGTGCGGGCCGAGGAGAAGCGTCTCGCGCTCGAGCGGCTCCGGGCGCAGCAGGTGCTCGAGGTCGCAGGCCAGCACGAACGCGCGCTTTCCGTCCACGGCAACCGGCGCGACCTCGTCGGCGACCTGCGCCCACATGCGCCGCGCTTGCGCGCCCGAGCAGCCGAGCCATGACGCGAGCATCGCCGGGGTGGCCGGCCCGTAGCAGCGCATGAGCTTCCGCACGAGCTGCGCGGCCGCGTCGGGAGGCGGCTCCAAGGCGCGCCCTGTCCAGCTGCCATACGACGTGAATGTCGGCGCCTGTCCCCGCCGCTCGCCGAACACGACGCGCCCCTCGAAGGCGCACGGCCGCAACAGGAACGACGCCACCGCGCCGCCCACCGTCTGCACGTCGGGCCTTCCGTACATCGACGGCGCGCGCCACGCCTCCAGCTTGCCCGTGGGGATCGACGGCTCCATCCACGAGGCCACCAGGCGGTCGAGCTTGGGCTTTCCCTCCACCACCAGGCCGTCGAGGCGCCCCATGGCCGACCGCTGGACATCCAGAAGCTCGTCGAAGCCCAGCCCCAGCGCGTCGAGCGCGAGCCCGATGCCGTCCGTGTATATCCACGGCTCGCCCGCTTCCGGCACAAGCGCCGAGAGGAACGCACCAGCCTCGGCCTCCGGGAACACGTAGGGCGCGCCCCGCAGGCTCCACGCCTGCACGAGGCCGCCGCCGCGCGCGAGCAGCCGCGCCGTGCCGTCCGCGCCGAGCGACGGCGCGCGGTTCGCGAGAGCGGTCTCCCACGCGCCGGGAGGGGAGTTCTGCATGCCGCACGCCCCGACGAGCGTGAGCGCATCCGCCGCCGGGTACGCCCGATCCAGATGGTGCGCGCGCAGTCGGAAGCTCCTCACCTGCTCCACGCTCGCCTCGTCCATGGGCCGCCTCCTTTCCGTCGCGCCCTAGTATATAGGTAGCGGGAGTCCAGCGCAGCTTGGCGCGCATTGTCGCACCGTGTTGCGACAAATGCTTCATGTGAACCATTTGTTCAGACTCCCTGTTTGACGCGCAATCGACCGCCTTGGGGGGGGGGTGCACGCGAATCGGGCCTCTTGAGCACGAAAACCCTCGACGTGAAAGGATCCCGGCTGGCCGCGCGGGCGCCGGATTTTTGCGACCTGGGAAAACGTCGGGAGCCTTCAGCTTGGGGAGCCGATGCGCCCCCTTTTCCGCCGCCGAACCTTTCACGTCGAGGGTTTTCGTGTCGGGCGGCCCCGCTTCGTGTGCGGCGGCAGCTGGAAGCGTCACGGCTGGCACCGCACGGGTTCCTTCGGCTCCGATCCCTTCGGTCGCTTCGCTCAGGATGACGGGGGCGGGCGCGTCTGGCAGCGTTCCTCGTGCACTTTCCTTGGCATTTCGGCCGCTCAGATGCGTGCGCCTCCGTGCAGATGCTACAATCGGCCCTCGAGAGACGAAGACGCGCCCCGGCGGCAGGCCGGCGGCGACGGATCGAAAGGTATGAACGTGGCACTCGTCAACGAGCGGGCGCGCATCCTCGCCAACGGGGAAGTCGGCCCGAACCTCTACCTCATGGAGCTCGCGGCCCCGCGCATCGCGGCGGCCATCGAGCCGGGGCAGTTCGTGCACATGAAGGTGCCGAACATGGAGGCGCACATCCTGCGCCGCCCGTTCTCGGTGTACGCGCGCGACGCGGCTGCCGGGACGCTCGAGATCCTCTACCAGGCCGTGGGCTTCGGCACCGACCACATGACGCGCATCGAGCCCGAGCGCGCCGAGCACCTCTGGGGCGCGGAGCTCGTCGGCCCCGTCGGCCGCGCGTGGCAGCCGCCCGCTGACGTGCGCCGGGCGCTCCTCGTGGGCGGCGGCGTGGGCGCGGCCCCGCTGTTCATGCTGTGCGAGCAGCTGGCGGGCGCGGGCGTGCGCACGGACGTCGTGCTCGGTGCGCAGACGCAGGCGGCGCTCACGTGCCGCGCGCGCTACGAGGCGCTGCTCGACGCGCCGCCGCGCTGTGCCACCGACGATGGCAGCTTCGGCCGCGCGGGCTTCTGCACCTCGCTCGTGGAGGAGGCCCTCGCCGAGGCGGCGGCAGCGGGCGACCCCTACGGCTACCTGGCCGTGTGCGGCCCCGAGCCCCTCATGAAGATCGTCGCCGGCATGGCCGACGCTGCGGGCGTTCCCTGCGAGGCGTCGCTCGAGAAGCGCATGGCCTGCGGCGTCGGGGCCTGCCTGTCGTGCGTGGTGGACACCGTGGACGGCAAGAAGCGGGCCTGCGTCGACGGCCCGGTGTTCGACGCACGGAAGGTGGTGTGGTAGATGACGGCGAACGCGAGCGCGACCCCGCGCACGACGGCCCCCACGGACGTGCGCATGGCCGTGAACCTGGGCGGCCTCAAGATGAAGAACCCGGTCACGACCGCCTCAGGCACGTTCGCGGCCGGGCGCGAGTACGGCGACTTCGTGGACGTGGCCGCCCTCGGCGCGGTCACCACGAAGGGCGTGTCGCTCGCCGGCTGGGAGGGCAACGCCACGCCCCGCATCGCCGAGACGCCCTCGGGCATGCTCAACTCCATCGGCTTGCAGAACCCCGGCGTCGGGCACCTCAAAGAGCACGACCTGCCGTGGCTGCAAGAGCGCGGCGCGACGGCCATCGTGAACGTGTCGGGCCACAGCTTCGACGAGTACGTGCAGGTGATCGAGGCGCTTGAGGACGCGCCGGTGGACGCCTACGAGGTGAACATCTCGTGTCCCAACGTGGACGCGGGCGGCATGACCATCGGCACCTGCACGGACAGCGTCCAGACCGTTGTCTCGCGCTGCCGCGCCGCCACGAAGCGCCCGCTCATCGTGAAGCTCACCCCCAACGT
This sequence comes from Arabiibacter massiliensis, assembly GCF_902386925.1. NCBI lineage: Bacteria > Bacillati > Actinomycetota > Coriobacteriia > Eggerthellales > Eggerthellaceae > Arabiibacter > Arabiibacter massiliensis. The sequence continues at coordinate 489,354 of NZ_LR698996.1, forward strand.
CACCGACATCACCGAGATCGCGCGCGCGGCCGAGGCCGCCGGCGCCGACGCGCTGTCGCTCATCAACACGCTCATGGGCATGGCGATCGACGCCGAGCGCCGTCGCCCGGTGCTCGCGCGCGTCGTGGGCGGCCTTTCGGGCCCGGCCGTCAAGCCCGTGGCGCTGCGCATGGTGTGGGAGGTGCGCAAGGCCGTGGACGTGCCGCTGCTCGGCATGGGCGGCATCTCGTGCGCGACCGACGCCGTGGAGTTCATGCTGGCCGGAGCCACGGCGGTGGCCGTCGGCACCGCGAATTTCGTGAATCCGCACGCCACGGTTGAAATCATCGACGGAATAGCGCAGTATTGCGAGAGGCACGGAGTGAAGGACGTGCAGGAGCTGATAGGAGCGTTGGAATGGTGAATTCGTTCGAGGAGATCCCCGCGAGGGAGCGCGTGATCGTGGCGCTCGACTGCGGCATCGAGGAGGCCTTCGACCTCGCCGACCAGCTGCAGGGCAAGGCCACCTGGATGAAGGTGGGCATGACGCTGTTCTATGCGAACGGCCCGGCCATCGTCTATGCCCTCAAGGAGCGCGGCTTCAAGGTGTTCCTCGACCTCAAGTTCCACGACATCCCGCATCAGGTGGAGGGCGCCGCGTACGCCGCTGCCGGCAGCGGGGCCGACATGCTCACCATGCACACGGTGGGCGGCGTGGACATGATGGCGGCCGCGCAGCGCGGAGCCGAGCGCGCGGCGGCCGAGTACGGCCACGAGGTGCCGGCCACGCTCGGCATCACGGTGCTCACCAGCATGAACGATGCCGCGCTGGCTGAAACGGGCGTCTCCCGCGCCATGGCCGACCAGGTGGTGGTGCTCGCCGAGCAGGCCAAGCGCGCCGGCATCTCCGGCGTGGTGGCCTCGCCCCAGGAGGCGGCGCGCTTGCGCGAGATCCTGGGCGCGCACGCCTACATCGTCACCCCGGGCGTGCGCCCCGCCGGCAGTGCCAAGGGCGACCAGAGCCGCGTGGCCACGCCGGCCGAGGCCTTCGCCAATGGCGCGTCGCACATCGTGGTGGGCCGCCCCATCACGCAGGCCGACGATCCGGCGGCCGCGTTCGAGGCCATCGCGGCCGAATTGTAGGGCGGCAGAGGGCTTTTCGCGGTTTCGCCTGATCGCTCGTCGAAGGTGACGATTAGGCGACGAAACGCCCTCAGAAGGGCGCGGCGCTCCTACAATGTGTGTCAGCGTGTTGAAATTTTTGGATTTTGTGGCAATCGACAAGGTGAAACGGCAAATTGCGTGATAGTATCACGGCATTGTTCGGAACAGAAGGAGAGAAACACGATGGCTATTCCTCAACTCAGCCCTGAAGAGCGTCAGGCCGCTTTGGAAAAGGCGAAGGCCGCTCGCATCAAGCGCGCCGAGGTTCGTGACGAATTGAAGTCGGGCAAGCTCACCCTCGAGCAGGTTCTCGAGATGAAGAACGATTCGGTCGTGGGCCGCATGAAGGTGTCCACCCTGATCGAGACGCTTCCGGGCTACGGCAAGGCCAAGGCCGAGAAGATCATGAAGGAGCTCCAGATCGCCGAGAGCCGCCGCCTGCGCGGTTTGGGCGAGCGCCAGCAGACCGCCCTCTTGGAGCGTCTGGGCTAAACCTCCCGCATGAGACACGGCAATCTGTTCGTTATCTCTGGGCCATCGGGTGCCGGCAAAGGCACGCTGGTGGCCCGACTTGTGCGCGAGGTTCCCGACGCCTGGGTGTCCGTCTCGGCGACGACGCGCGCGCCGCGTCCCGGCGAGGTTGACGGCGTCCACTACCGGTTCGTCTCCGACGAGGAGTTCGACCGCCTCGTCGCGACCGACGGGCTGCTCGAGTGGGCGGTGTACGGCGGGAACCGCTACGGCACGCCGCGCGCCACCGTCGAGGAGCACATCGCGAAGGGCGACCAGGTCATCCTGGAGATCGACGTCCAAGGCGGCTTCCAGGTGCGCGACAAGATGCCCTCGGCCCGGCTCGTGTTCATCGAGCCGCCTTCGCTTCAGGTGCTCGAGGAGCGCCTGCGCGGGCGGGGAACCGAGACGGAGGAGGCCGTCGCCGAGCGCATGGAGACGGCGAAGGTGGAGCTTTCACGCAAAATGGAGTACGATGTACGGCTGGTGAACGACGATCTGGACGGGGCCGTCCGGGCCCTGGCGGGCTACGTCGACGAGCAAGCCGAGAGAACACGAGGTTAGCACCCTATGAGCATTATCGAACCGAAGATCAACGTCCTTCTGGACCGCGCCGACAACGACCGCTTCCTGTTGTGCGCCCTGGCGTCGAAGCGCGCCCACGACATCAACGACATGATGCGCGGCCAGCGCGACCGCGCCATCCAGCTGCAGACGGCCGTGGAGATCGCCCGCGCCGCCGACAAGAAGCCGCTGTCGCTGGCCTTCAACGAGATCGCGCGCGGCGAGGTGTCCTACGACCCGGCGTCCATCGACGTCAACTACCACTAAGCCGCAGGTTTGATCGAGTCTGCGCCATCCGGCCGCGCCAGGACCCTGGCGCGGCCTTGCTGTGTCCGCATTCGGAAGACGAAGGCCGTCCATGACTGAATTCCAACGCATCTGCCTCGTGCACTACCACGAGATCGGGCTCAAGGGCCACAACCGCGCCACGTTCGAGATGCGCCTGCTCAAGAACCTCGAGGCGCTCCTCGCGCCGTTCCCCGTGGTCACCATCCACCGCATCGCGGGCCGGCTGCTCGTGTTTTTGCGCGAGGGCACCGACTGGGAGACGGCCAAGCGCGTCGCCGACGCCATCGGAGGGGTGCCGGGCGTCGCGCGCGTGTCATGCGGCTTCAAGTGCGCGCGCGACCTGGACGTCATGGCCGAGGCGGCGCTGGCCGCGATGGCCGAGGCGGGGGAGTTCGACTCGTTCAAGGTGGCGGCGCGCCGCAACCACACCGACTTCGCCACAGGCTCGATGGACATGAACCAGATCATCGGCGCGGCGCTGTGCGCTGCATACCCCGACAAGCGGGTGCGCATGAAGAACCCCGATATCACCGTGGGCGTCGAGGTAGTGCAGAACGCGTCGTATGTGTACGCGCGCTCGCTGCCGGGCATCGGCGGCCTTCCGGTGGGCAGCTCCGGCGCGGTGGTGTGCCTGCTGTCGAGCGGCATCGACTCGCCGGTGGCCACGTGGAAGCTGGCGCGGCGCGGCGCGGTGTGCATCGGCGTGCACTTCTCGGGGCGCCCGCAGACCTCGGACGCGAGCGAGTATTTGGTGGACGACATCGCGCACGTGCTCGAGCGCACGGGCTGCATCGCACGTGTGTACACGGTGCCCTTCGGCGACTACCAGCGCGAGATCGCGCTCACGGTGCCGCCGGAGCTGCGGGTCATCATGTACCGCCGCCTCATGTTCAAGGTGGCCGAGGAGATCGCGCGCCGCGAACGGGCGGGCGCGCTCGTCACGGGCGAGAGCCTGGGGCAGGTGGCCTCGCAGACGCTCGACAACATCCGCTGCACCGATGCGGCGGTGGATCTGCCCGTGTTCCGCCCGCTCATCGGCACCGACAAGCTGGAGATCATCGCCGAGGCCGAGCGCCTGGGCTCTTTCGAGGTGTCCTCGCAGGACGCGCCCGACTGCTGCACGCTATTCATGCCGCGCAGCCCGGAGACGCACGCGAAGCTGCCCGTGGTGGAGGAGGCCGAGAGCGCGCTGCCCGTCGAGCGCTGGGTGCCCGAGCTGGCCGACGCCGCCGAGGTGCGCGACTACGCCTGCCCCGCCTACAAGCCCAAGAAGAAGCGCCCCTGAGAACGCCCTCCTTCTGACCTGGGGCGCTGTATCCGCGCTTGATTCCTGCTGGAAACGCGCTGGATCCGCGCAAGGTTCTCGCTGGATTCGCGCTGCATTCCCGCTTGATCCGCGAAAGATCCGGACGGCTATCCGCTTGACGCACGCCATATCCGTGCAAGGTCCGTGCGGTATGCTGGATGCGGACCGAAGGGGGTGGGGCGGATGCCGTTCGTCGAGCAAGCGGAGTCGTGGCGTTCCAAGGCGCATCTGGGCGGCGCGCGGCTGCCCGTGCTCGTGGGCGTGACGGCGCTCGCGCTCATCGTGCTGCTCGTGGCGGGCAAGGCGCTTCTCGACGCGGCGTCGTCGGAGGCGTTCTCCATCGAGCGCGCTCCGGCGCAGCAGGAGCAGGGGGAGGGAGAAGGCGCAGCGGCGGAGCCCGCTCCCGCCAAGACGGTGGTGGTGCATGTGGGCGGCGCGGTGGGAGAGCCCGGGGTGCGCGAGCTGCCGGAGGGCGCGCGCGTGCAGGACGCCGTCGAGGCCGCCGGCGGGTTCGCCGAGGGAGCGGCCACCGACGCGCTCAACTTGGCGCGCGTGCTCGTGGACGGCGAGCAGGTGATGGTGCCCACGCTCGAGGAGGCCCAGGCTGCCGAAGCGGCGGCTCCCGCGGCGCCGGGGACGGCGGCGGGCGGCAAGGTGAACATCAACCAGGCCTCGGCGGTCGAGCTCGACGCGCTGCCGGGCGTGGGGCCGGCCACGGCGGAGAAGATCGTCGCCGATCGCGAGGCGAACGGGCCCTTCGCCGCGATCGAGGACCTCAAACGCGTCTCGGGCATCGGCGACAAGAAGCTCGCCGAGCTCGCCGACCTCGTATGCGTCGGCTGAAAGGGCGCGGGCGCGCTGCGGAGATGCCGCCGCGCCCGTCGCTGCCGCCGACGCTCGGCTGCGCGCTCGGGATGTGGGCGGCGTGCGCGGCGGCGCTGACGGCTGCGGAGGGGTGGTCGATCGGCGCATGCCTCGCCGTCGGGGCGGCGGGAGCGCTCGGCGCCGTCGCCGCCGCGGCGGGCCTCTGGCGGGGGAGGGCGGCGCAGGCGTGGGCGCTCGCCCTGGGCGCGGCGCTCGGGCTCGCGTGCGCATGCGGGTGCGCGGCCGGCCTCCATGCGGCCGGGGAGGCGGCCGAAGGCGCGTCGGGGGAATGGCGCTTCGAGGCGGTCGAAGACGGGCGGGACGGCCTGTTCGGAGCCTCGTGCGCCATGCGGACCGCGCTTCCCGACGGGCGCGAGGCCCTCGTGCGCGTGCGCTTCGACGGCGATGCGGCCGTCCCGCGCTTCGGCGACGTGGTCACGGCGCGGGCGGTCCTTTCCGCGCCGGGCGCGTCGGCTGCGGACTACTGCTGGCGCTCGGGCATCGTGGCCGAGGCGCGCGTCGTCGAGGCCGAGCCCGCCCGTCGCGCCGATCTGGTGGGCGCGCTCGTCTCCGCGCGCAACCGCGCCATCGACCTTATCGCCTCCTCGGGAGAGGGGGACGGCCCCGCCGTGCTCGCGGCGCTCGTGTGCGGATGGCGCGGCCTGCTCGAGGAGGCCGGGGCCTACGACGCCTACAAGGCGACGGGCCTCGCGCACCTGGTGGCGGTGTCGGGCGCGCATCTGTCCATCGTGGCCGCCGTCGCCATGGCGGCCTTCCGGCTCATGCGTCTGCCGCGCTGGGCGGCGTGCGCGGCCGAGGCGGCGCTCCTGCTCGCGTACCTCGCGCTCGCGGGCGCGCCGGTGTCCGCCGTGCGCGCGGCGGTCATGGCCTTCGCGGGCATGCTCTCGTTCATGGCGTGCCGCCGTCCCGCCGCCCTCGGCGCGCTCGCCGCGTGCATGATCGGCTGCATCGCCCTCTCGCCGAGCACGGCCCTCTCGGCGTCGTTCGCGCTCTCGGCCCTCTCCACCCTCGGCATCGTGCTGTTCGCGGGCCTGGCCTCGGCCTGGATCGGGCGGTTCGCCCCGCAGGCCCCGCGCATGGCGCGCGACGCGCTCGCCCTCACCTGCGCGTCGAGCATCCTGGCCACGCCGCTTTCCGCCGCGCTGTTCTCGCAGCTGCCCTTGCTCGCGCCGATCGCTAACGTAGCGGTGGCGCCCCTGTTCCCGCTCGCGTGCGCTGCGGGCCTCGCCGCCTGCTCGCTCTCCCTCCTCGTCCCGCCCTTGGCGCCCGCGCTCGTGGGCGCGGCCGCGGGCCTCGCAGGGGTTATGACGGCCCTCGTGCGCCTGCTCGCGGGCATCCCCCATGCCAGCGTGCCCGCAGACGTGCCCCTGCCGCTCGCCCTCGTAGCCTCGGCCGTCCTCGCGGCGGCCCTCTGGCTCGCCTGGCCGCGCCCCGGCGCGCGCCTGGCCGCGGCGCTCGCCGCCGGATCCCTGGCCGTCGCGGCATGCGCGCTCCTCGTATGGCCGCGCCTCGCCGGCGACGAGATCGTGATGCTCGACGTGGGGCAGGGGGACGCCTTCGTCGTGCGCAGCGGGGGCGCCGCGGTGCTCGTGGACACGGGCAATCAGGATCGCCTCCTGCGCGAGGCCCTCGCCCGCCACGGCGTGCTGCGCCTCGATGCCGTCGTCGTCACGCACGGCGATGACGACCACATGGGCTCGCTCGCGTCGCTTGCGGGCATCGTGGAGGTCGACCGCGTGCTGGTGGCGAAAGACGCGCTCTCCTGCGGCTGCGACGCGTGCGGCCGCCTGCTCGCCGATGCCCGCGCGCTCGTCGGCGAGCAGGGAGTCGCGGGCCTCTCGCAGGGCGACGTGCTGCATGTGGGGGCGTTCGACCTGACGGTGGTGTGGCCCGCGTCGTTCTCGGATGCGGGCGGCAATGCCGACAGCGTGTGCCTGCTCGCCGACGCGGACGTGGACGGCGACGGGACGCGGGACTGGCGGGCGCTCTTCACGGGCGACGCCGAGCGCGACCAGCTGCGCGCGCTCATCGATGCGGGCCTCGTGGGCGCCGTTGACGTGTACAAGGTGGGGCACCACGGCTCGAAGAACGCGCTCGACGACGAGGAGGCGGCCGTCCTCTCGCCGCGCCTCGCCCTCGTGAGCGCGGGCGCGGGCAACCGCTACGGCCATCCCGCTCCCGAGACGCTCGCGCGGCTCGAGGCCGTGGGCGCCGCCGTCCGCCGCACCGACGAGGAGGGGGACGTTTCGTGCGAATTCAAGCCCGATCGGATGGAGGTGAGCGCCCTGCGCTAGAATAGGCGGCATGACTGCTCAAACCAAACAAGAAGCGCCGCTTCTGCCCGTGTACCTCGTCTCGGGCGAGGACGCCCTCAAGCGCGACGCGGTGGCGAAGCGCCTGCGCGCGCGCCTTTCGAAGATGGGCGACCTGTCGTTCAACGCCGACGAGTTCAACGGCGAGACGGCCCTCGGCGCCGACATCGTCGCGGCATGCAACACGGTGCCGTTCGCGAGTCCTGTGCGCCTCGTCGAGGTGCGCGGGGCCGACAAGCTCAAGAAAGCCGACGCCGAGGCGCTGGTCGCCTACCTGTCCTCGCCGAACGAGACGACCGTGCTCGCCCTCGTGGCCGAGAAGCTGGCCAAGAACACGCGCCTGTACAAGGCCGTGGCGGCGCACGGCAAGACCGCCGTCATCGACTGCACGCCGCCCAAGCGCTACGAGCTGCCGCGGATGGTGCGCTCCATGGCCGTCGGGCACGGCGTGACGCTCACTGAGGGCGCGGCCGCCAAGCTCGTCGACCTCGTGGGCGAGGATACCGTGCACCTGGATAGCGAGCTCAAGAAGATCGCGCTGGCGCATCGCGGCACCGACGCGGTGAACGAGCACGAGATCGTAGCGATGGTGAGCCGCACGGCGGAGGTGAAGCCCTGGGAGTTCGTGGACGCCTTCGCCGCGCGCGATGCGCGCAAATGCCTGCTCTACCTGGGACGGATGGACTCGGTGTCGCCGCACGCGCTCATCGCGATGTGTACTTCCCGCCTGCGCGAGCTGGTGTGCGCCCGCAGCTTAGCCGAGCGCGGCAACCCGCGCGGGGTGGCCGCCGCCCTCAAGATGCCCGATTGGCGCTGCAAGAACCACGCGGCCTGGGCGCGCGGGTTCACCGCCGCCGAGCTGCGCGGCGCCATCGTGTCTGCCCGCGACGCCGAGCGCGCCATGAAGAGCGGCGCGGATCCGCGCGCGACGTTCGTCGACTGGATGCTCGCGGTCGTCGTCGGCCGCTGAGCCGACCGCCCGCGACGAAGGCCTGAACGAGAGGAAGCCCCGGGATCCGGGGCTTCCTCTCTCTTGATATGCGGAAGGATCGCGGGGCGATTCTCCGATGGGGTGGGCTACTCGGCGGCTTCCTCGGCGGGCGCCTCGGCCTCGGCCTTGGCGGCCTCCTCGGCCTCCTTCGCCTTGCGCTTCGCGGCGGCGGCCTCGTCCTTCAGCTGCTTCTCGCGGCGCTTGGCCTTCTCCTTCGAGGCGGCCTCCATCTCGGCCTTGCGGGCGGCCTTGCGCTCAGCCTTCTTGGAGCCGGTCTTCTGCTCCTTCTTCTCCGGCTTCACGTAGGCGGCGCGGTCGGCCTCGGTCACCACGTCCTTGATGAGCAGCATGATGCCGCTCTTGCGGTTGGCGGCCTGGTTCTTGTGGATGACGCCCTTGCTGGCGGCCTTGTCCATGAGGCGGCAGGCGGCGAGCGCGGCGGCGTAGGCCTCGGCGCCATTGCCGGCGGCCACGGCCTCCTTTACGCGGCGGGTCGCGGTCTTGAGCTCGCTCTTGACCGCGCGGTTGCGCATGCGGGACTTCTCGTTGGTGATGTTGCGCTTCTTCTGGCTCTTGATGTTCGCCATGTGTGTTCTTTCCTCCAATGAATCACGAGCTTGTTCTCTGCGGAGCCTTCGGGCCCCCTCGCGCATCCGGCGAACATACCGCCGCAGGGCGTCCGATAGCTCGCGCATGCGATCCACGGGGATCGGCGCTCCGCGGGGCGGAGGCGTTCGTATGCACGTTGAGCAGGCGGGATTTCTCTGCTCCTCGACCTATCGGCCACCCAGCGATCACGAATCGTAAAGCGCAGCCACGTCTGCCGACTCGGCGATGGAAGCCATCGCGCGCACGTGCCGCTGGATACACAATGCGATAGAATACCAAAGGATCCGCGTCATTGCACGCGGAAATGCAAAAACACATCTTGCACCCGTTCGAAAGGAAGCCCAGGTTGGTTGCAAAAGTAGCTGCAACACTGCATGAGTTATCGCAACAGTTGCGGTTTCACGTGCAAAACAGGGGGAATCGCGTTGCGCTTGCCCTTGCAATCGGCGCCGATCCGCCTCAGACCGCCCTTTGCCCCACAGCATCTCGAGAGGATTCGGGCGCGCTCGCGCAGGCCCCCGCCTCGGAAAGTGCAGAGGAAAGCGCAACGCGCGGGGCCTTGGAATCTAGGATATGTTTACGCGCACTGCTTCCCGGGCTTTATCGAAGCGCGGCGGGCTACTGCTCCACCGCGTGGGCCATCAGATACGGTTTCAGCACGACCTCGTCGGCGGGCACCCGCTCGTAGCCCAGCTCGTCGAAAAGCACCCTGGGGATCAGCCCCTCGGCGACCTCGAAGGGGCACTTGCCCGACGCGCGGGCGAGCGGGTAGGAGTTCACGTGGCTCGCGCACACCGCCACGTCCCACACGCTGAGCGCGTCGAAGTCGCTGCGGTGCTTGGGCAGGATTCGCCTGAGGCGCTCGTGGTTGCGCTCCGCCTGGGCCTTCTGGTTGGACTGCATCGCGTCGCAGTAGAACACCCGGGCCCGGCGCGCGCCCTCCACCAGGCACGAGCGCTCCACGCCGGCCCAGTCGTCGAACTCGACCCCTCGGTCGAAGAGGAGGATTCCGAAGATCTCCTCGAAAGCCGCAGGCGAGCCCAAGGCGCGCTCTATGACGTCGAGCCATGCGACGACCGCCGCGGGGTCGCCATGGCGCTTCTTCAGGTAGAATTGGAAGGAGCGGGCGACGACGTGCAGGCTCAAAATATCCGTGGCGTTTCCCTGATACCCCTCCACCGAGTCGCCCTGCACGACGCGGACGCGCTCGGCGAGGGCGAGCTCGAGGAAGTCGGCGTAGGCGCGCCCCGCGCGGTCCACCCTCTCGCGGGGCGCGTCGGCGTCCCCGCCCTTCCCATTCGGCTTCCGGCGCGGGAGCAGGCGCGCCTTGCGCGGCATGTCGAGGCTCGTCAGGCCGACCTCTCCTTTCGCCTGGTAGTTGTAGGCGCTGCGCACGCACACCGGCAGCTCGGGCGCATGCGCGGCCCAGATCGCCTCGAAGCTCTGCCCCTGCTTGGAGAGGGGGACGACGATGGCGTTCATCGCGTCGAGCTCCTCTTGCGAGATGCAGATGCCGCTCCTCGACGCGCTCAGCGTCCCGCGGTACGCCGCGTGGGCGTCGCCCGCGTCGTAGGAGCACTTGGGGTAGGCGCACCACCCGCGCTTCGGGCAGCCCTCGGGGCAGACGTAGGGCCACTTCTGCGTGGTCGGGCACATCTTGGGCTCGAAGTCCGGGCACGCAAGGACGCACGGGCGCGTCTTGCACCTCTTGCATGCCGTGAGCGCGGTCGAGCACCTCTTGCAGGCGGTGCCGCTCGCCTGGCACGACTGGCTTTTGGCGCACCTCGCGGAGGCGTTCTCGCCCCTCGACATCTTCCTCTGCCTCACGGTCCTGTGCGCCCTGGCCTCGCGGGTCACGGTCGAGGGGCTGACGTCGATCCTCTTGGCGATAGCCCTCGCCGAGTCGCGGCTGCGGATCCCCTCCTCGATCACCTCCCTGTTCTCCTTCGTGAGATGCCTTCCCTTCGATTCAGGCATCGCCTCCTCCTTCCCGCCCGGGAAACCTGCACGGGAAAGATTGTAGAAGAGAAGGGAAAAGCCCCTTTCAGCGGCAGGCCTTACGACCTACGCGCTGAAAGGGGCTCCAGGCTTCGCCTGCAAGAGCAAGCGCAACAGCGTTGCGTTTAAAAATTCAACCTACCGAAAGGAAGCCCATGAAGACCTCCTCTGCCCGCGTCCTTGCGGCCGCTTGCTCGATCGTCGTCGGGGCGCTGCTGCTCGCCGGCTGCTCGAGCGCGGCCCAGCACCAGGTGGTGGGCGCGGGCGAGGAGTGCTCGTCGTGCCACTCGGAGGAGAAGGCCGTCTACGAGCGGGGCGCCGACGTCCCCTCGGGCGCGGTTGAGAGCGGGATCCGCGTGGCCGTGAGCTCTGATGCGGACGCGGTGTCGGTCTGCGTGCCGAGGTTCACGGCCGAGGATGGGTCGCGCTACGTGCCCGTCGAGGCGTCCCGCATGGCGCTCGACGCCGGCTCGGCGACGCTTGAGCTGGAAGAGGGCCTGTGGGCCATCTGCGTCGACGACGGCGATTCGGCCCGCGCCCAGCTCGTCCGCGTTGACCCCTCGCGCTCCGACTCCGCCGAGATCAAGCTTTAGGGAAGCGCTGATCAATGCCAAGGATGCGGGTGCGCCGTAGGGCAAGGGCAGAGCCCTTGCCCTACGGCATCAGTGGACCGCGCATCGATCAGCGTTTCCTAGCGCCGAGCCCGCTCCGGCCGCCGCCTTCCGTGGGTTTTCAGCGAGCGCCGCTTCCGGATGCGGCGCTCGCTGGTAGAATAGGCTCCGTTTTCCCGCAGCGCCCGCGTCTCGCGCGGCGCGCGCACGACGTGAAAGACAGGACATGACCGACCCGAACCTCATCCGCAACTTCTCCATCATCGCGCACATCGACCACGGCAAGTCGACGCTCTCGGACCGCATCCTCGAGCTCACCGGCACCGTGGCGCATCGCGACATGCAGGAGCAGCTGCTCGACACCATGGACATCGAGCGCGAGCGCGGCATCACCATCAAGAGCCAGGCCGTGCGCGTGGACTACACGGCCGACGACGGCCAGACCTACCAGTTCAACCTCATCGACACGCCGGGCCACGTCGACTTCACCTACGAGGTGAGCCGCAGCCTGGCCGCGTGCGAGGGCGCCGTGCTCGTGGTGGACGCCACGCAGGGCGTCGAGGCGCAGACCGTGGCCAACGCCATGATGGCCATGAACGCGAACCTCGAGATCATCCCGCTCATCAACAAGATCGACCTGCCGGCCGCCGAGCCCGACCGCGTGCGCGAGGAGATCGAGGAGGGCCTCGCCATCCCCGCCGACGACGCGGTGCTCGCCTCCGGCAAGACCGGCGCGGGCGTCCACGACCTGCTCGAGGCCGTGGTGTACAACATCCCCGCGCCCGAGGGCAAAGCGGACGGGCCGCTGCGCGCGCTCATCTTCGACTCGTATTTCGACCCCTACCGCGGCGTGGTGGCGCTCATCCGCGTGGTCGACGGCTCGCTCAAGAAGGGCGACCGCGTGCGCATGATGGCCACCGGCACCGAGGTGCTCGTGGAGGAGGTGGGCGCGCGCCGCCCGGCCGAGACTGCCATGCCCGAGCTCTCGGTAGGCGAGGTGGGCTACCTGGTCACGGGACTCAAGGATGTGCGCCAGGTGAAGGTGGGCGACACGATCACCGCCGTGCGCGGCGGGGTGGACGAGCCCCTGCCCGGCTACCGCGACGCCAAGCCCATGGTGTTCACGGGCCTGTTCCCCATCGACGGCGACCAGTACGAGCCCTTGAAGGAGGCGCTCGAGAAGCTCTCGCTCAACGACCCGGCGCTTGCCTGGGAGCCGGAGAAGTCGCACGCGCTCGGCTTCGGCTTCCGCGTGGGCTTTTTGGGGCTGCTCCACATGGAGGTCATCAAGGAGCGCCTCGAGCGCGAGTTCGGCCTGGACCTTCTAGCCACGGCGCCCTCCGTGGAGTACCACGTGTACCGCGCCGGCGGCGAGATGATCAGCCTGCACTCGCCCCAGGAGATGCCCGACCCCGGCGAGATCGAGCGCATCGAGGAGCCCTACCTCAAGGCGAAGATCCTCATCCCGCCCGACTACGTGGGCGCGGTCATGGAGCTCACCACGGCGCGCCGCGGCACGTTCGTCACCATGAACTACCTCTCGCCCACCACGGTGGAGATGCTCTGGGACATCCCGCTCTCAGAGCTCATCATGGACTACTTCGACAAGCTCAAGTCCAACACGAAGGGCTACGCGAGCCTCGACTACGACTTCGACGGCTACAAGCCCTCGAAGCTGGTGAAGCTCGACATCCTCCTGTCCGGCAAGCCGGTGGACGCGCTGTCGTTCATCATCCACAAGGACAAGGCCTACGACCGCGGACGCGTCCTCACCGAGAAGCTGCGCGGCATCATCCCGCGCCAGATGTTCGAGGTGCCCATCCAGGCGGCCATCGGGGGGCGGGTGCTCGCGCGCGAGACGGTGAAGGCGAAGCGCAAGGACGTGCTGGCGAAGTGCTACGGCGGCGACATCAGCCGCAAGCGCAAGCTTCTGGAGAAGCAGAAGGCCGGCAAGAAGCGCATGAAGAACATCGGCAACGTGGAAGTGCCGCAGGAGGCGTTCATGGCCATCCTCAAGGTGGATGATTGATATGGCGCGCAGAAACGATGAGTTCGACTGGCTGGACGACCCGTTCGACGAGAAGAAGGCCGCGCGACAGCCCGAGGGCATGAGCGGCCGTGCGAAGGCGGCGGTCGGCTGCGGGTGCTTGGTCGCCGTCGTGGGCTTCGTGCTGCTCATCGCCTTCTCCCTGGTGAACATGGCCGACATCCTCATGGGCTAGGAACGCGTCCGCAGGGATCGTTTTGGCGGGCCGCCTCGTAAGGCAAGGGCCCTGCCCTTGCCGCAACCTGCGGAACGATCCCGCCCGATACGCGCATTTACAGAAAGGCATCATGCACGAGTTCTTCCGAAAGCACCGCCTGCTGCTCGCGCCCATGGCGGGCGTGAGCGACGAGGCGTTCCGCGCCCTCTGCCGCGAGCAGGGGGCCGACCTCGCCTTCACCGAGATGGTGTCGGCGAAGGGGCTCTCCTACGCGAACGTTAAGACACGGCATCTGCTGCGCCTCGCGCCGGGGGAGGACCAGGTGGCGGTGCAGCTATTCGGCCACGAGCCCGACACGATGGCCGCGCAGGCCGCCTGGATCGAGGACGAGATGGGGGAGTCGCTCGCGTACCTCGACGTCAACATGGGCTGCCCCGCGCGCAAGATCGTGTCGAAGGGCGACGGCTCGGCGCTCATGAAGGAGCCCGAGCTGGCCGCCGCCATCGTGCGCGCGGTGCGCTCGGCGGTGGCGCACCCGGTGACGGTGAAGTTCCGCCGCGGGTGGGCGCTGGGGGAGGAGACGGCCCCGGAGTTCGCGCGGCGCATGGAGGATGCGGGCGCGTGCGCCGTCGCCGTGCACGGGAGGTACGCCGAGCAGCTCTACCGGGGCAGCGCCGACTGGAGCGTGATCGCGCGGGTGAAGCAGGCCGTGAGCGTGCCGGTGGTGGGCAACGGCGACGTGCGGACGGGTGCCGACGCCGTTGCGATGATCGAGCGCACGGGCTGCGACGCCGTGATGATCGCGCGCGGTGCCGAGGGCAATCCCTGGGTGTTCGCGCAGGCCAAGGCCGCGCTTGCGGGCGAACCCGAGCCGGCGGCGCCCGCCGTGGAGGAGCGCATCGCCATGGCCCGCCGCCATGCGCGGCTGCTCGCCGAGCGCGAGGGGAAGAACATCGTGCGCATGCGCAAGCACGCCATGTGGTACATGGCCGGCCTTCCAGGAGCCTCGGCGGCCCGCGCGAAGATCAACGCCTGCGTCTCGGTGGAGGACTTCGACCGCGTCTTCGACGAGCTGCTGGATTATGGAGGGCCGTCCGCGTGAGGAGGGATCGGCGGGCACGCCGTGCTCAGACAGTCCTCGCTTCGCTGCGGAACTGCGCGCGGCATGCCCGCCGATCCCTCCTCACGCTGCGTTCTTCGTCATCCTGAGCGAGCGGAGCGAGTCGAAGGATCCGTCTAAAACAACCGCACTATTCTCCCGGCGGGGGAGGCTCCCGGAAGCCTCGGCTGGGGGAGGGGGGGGGGACCTGTAGCATGCCCCACGATCCGTACAAGGCTCTTTACTTGCACGTGCCGTTCTGCGTGAAGCGGTGCGCTTACTGCGACTTCGCGACGGCGGCGGTGCCGGCTGGCTCGCCGGAGATCGACGCGTACGTGGAGGACCTCTGCCTGCAGATCCGCCGCAAGGCGAAGGAGGGGGAGCTCGGCGCCATCGAGACGGTGTATATCGGCGGGGGCACGCCTTCGCATGTGGGGCTCTCTCGGCTCTCGATGCTCCTCTATACGCTCTCGCTTTCGATGCATCTTACGCCCGAGGTGGAGTGCACGATGGAGGCCAATCCGGAGAGCCTCGACGAGCGCATGGTGCGCGACATCTGGGCGCTCGGGGTGAACCGCCTGTCCATCGGCGTGCAGAGCTTCGACGACGAGGTGCTGCGCGTGCTCAGCCGCGCTCATGACGCGGATGCGGCCCGGCGCGCCATCGAGGCCGCGCGGACCCGCTTCGAGAACGTGAGCGTGGATCTCATGTGCGGTATCCCCGGGCAGTCGGAGGCCAGCTTCGAGGCGAGCGTGCGCGAGGCCGTCTCACTCGGCGCGACGCACGTGAGCGTGTACCCGCTGACCATAGAGCCGCACACGCCCTTCGACGCGGCGGTGCTCGCCGGCGAGCTGGACGAGCCCGACGACGACGTGGAAGCCGCGCACATGGAAGCGGCCGCGCGCGTGCTGGGCGCGGCGGGCTTCACGCGCTACGAGGTGGCGAGCTACGCGCGGCCCGGCTTCGAGAGCAGGCACAACACCGCGTACTGGACGGGCGTGCCCTACCTCGGCCTCGGGCGCTCGGCCGCCACGATGACGCAGAACGCGAGCCGCCGTATGCGCATGCAGGACGGCGAGGTGACCGACGACCTCGACGCACGCCAGATGGCCGCCGAGGACCTCATGCTGGGCATGCGCATGTCGCGCGGCGTGCCCGACGCGCAGGCAGAGCGCGCCGATGCGCTCGGCCTCGGGGCGACGCAGGCCTTCGCCGAGCTCGCGGAGCAGGGCCTCGTCGTGCACGAGGACGGCCGCTGGAGGCCCACCGAGCGCGGCTGGCTCTGCGGCAACGACCTCTACGGCCGCCTCCTCGACCTCGCTCCATGATAATGCCCCGGTTGTCATCCCTGCCGTCTTTTGGGACATTTCAGAGAATCTTCCAGGTTTTTTAGCACTCTCTTGCGCCGGCTGCTAGAATGGTGCGTTGGCGGAACGGTCAAGTGAAAGAGGAAGGTGGAGAGGCGTGCTTTCAGATCGAAGGCAGAGGGTGCTCGCGGCCCTCATCGAAGAGTACGTCGCGCGCGCTCTGCCGGTGGGCTCGCGCACGCTGACGGAGCGCTACCAGCTGGGCGTGAGCCCGGCCACGGTGCGCAACGAGCTGTCGGTGCTCGAGGACGGCGGCTACATCGCGCAGCCCCACACCTCCGCGGGCCGCGTCCCCACCGACTTCGGCTACCGCGCCTTCGTCGACAACCTGCTGGCCACCGACCTCGCGGCCGACGACGAGCGCTACCGTCCCGTCGTGGACGAGCTGCGCCGCAGCGCGAGCGAGCTCGACGCGCTTCTGGAGCAGACGTCCTCGGCCCTCACGCGCCTCACGGACTGCCTGTCCATCGTGCTGGCGCCCTCGGTGCTCAACCTGCACATCAAGCAGCTCTCGCTCATCTCGCTCGCGCCGCATCGGGCGCTCGTCGTGCTCGTCACCGAGGACGGCCAGGTGTTCAACCGCCAGATGGAGTTCGCCGACGAGGTGTCCCCCGACGACCTGGCGCGCGTGCAGCGCTTCCTCGGCGAGGTGTTCAACGGCAAGTCGCTGCAGGATATCGAGGACGGCCTGGGGCAGGGCATGATGGAGGCGTTCCGCGACCCGCTCGTGCGCATGGCGCTCGACGAGGTGCTGTCGTGCCTGCAGGAGAGCGAGCTGTCGCGCGCGCACCGGCTGGGGGTGAGCTCGCTGCTTACGAAGCCCGAGTTCAGCCAGGCCGAGGCGCTCCTGCCCGTCATGCGCGTGCTCGAGGACGACACCGTGCTCCTGCACATCCTCGACGACGCGGCGACGCAGGGCGCGGGCGTGCCGAGCGTGCGCATCGGCCGCGAGAACGACGCGGCGGCGCTGTCGGGCGTGTCGGTGGTGGCCAGCCGCTACGGGCGCGGCGCGTCGGCGGGCGTGGTGGCCGTCGTCGGGCCCACGCGCATGGATTATTCGAAAGTCATCCGGGCGGTGCGCATCGCGAGCGCGGCGCTCGAGGATGTGTAGGAACCGAGAGCACGGGCGGCGGCGAAGCGTGCCGCGCGCCCTTGGAGGAAAGGTAATAATCGCAGATGGCCAGGGACCTGTACGAAGTTCTGGGAGTTTCCCGAGAGGCGACCGAAGAGGAGATCAAGAAGGCGTTCCGCCGGCGGGCGCGCGAGCTGCATCCCGACGTGAACAAGGCGCCTGACGCCGAGGACCAGTTCAAGGAGCTCAACGAGGCCTACGACGTGCTGAGCGACGCGACGAAGCGCGCCCAGTACGACCGCTTCGGCACCATCCCCGGCGCGGCGGGCAGCGGAAGCCCCTACGGGGGCGGCGGCTACGTCGACTTCGAGGACCTGTTCGGCGGCGGCTTCGGCATGGGCGACATCTTCAGCTCGTTCTTCGGCGGCGCGGCCGGCGGGCGCGCCCCGCAGCGCCGCGAGGGCCGCGACATGGGCGTGGGCCTGCGCCTCACGCTCGAGGAGGTGGCCGCGGGCGCCAAGAAGGAGATCGTCTACGACCGCCTGGCGCCGTGCCCCGACTGCGACGGAACCGGCCTCGGCCCCGACGGCCGCGAGATCACCTGCCCCGAGTGCCATGGCCAGGGCCGCGTGGTCACCATCCAGCACACCTTCCTCGGCGACATGCAGACGTCCGCCACCTGCAAGGCTTGCGGCGGTACCGGGCGCACCATCGAGAACCCGTGCCCGGAATGCGAGGGCCAGGGCCGCGTGCCCGACCGCCAGCGCGTCACCGTGGAGGTGCCGGTGGGCATCCGCGACTCCCAGCAGCTGCGCCTTTCCGGCTTCGGCGAGGCCGGCATGCACGGCGCGCGCCCGGGCGACCTCATCGTCACGGTGCGCATCCAGCCCCACGAGTTCTTCGAGCGCGACGGCGACAACCTGCACGCGCGCGCGAACATCTCCATCGTCCAGGCCGCCCTCGGCGCCGAGATCGAGATCGACGGCATCTTCGCCGACGAGAAGGTGCAGGTGCGCATCCCCGAGGGCTGCCAGAACGAGCAGGTGGTGCGCGTGAAGGGCTACGGCATGCCGAAGTTCCGCAGCGAGTCGCGCGGCGACATGTTCGTGCACGTGAACGTGGTGGTGCCCAAGAAGGTGACGAAGAAGCAGCGCGAGCTTCTGGAGCAGCTGGCCCAGGAGATGGGCGAGGACGTGGCCGACGAGCGCTCGCCGCTGCAGAAGCTGCGCGACGCCTTCAACTAGCGGCGAGCCTCCCATGTCCCTGCCTCATTTCTACCTTGACGACCAGGTGCTCGCCGATGAGCCGGGCGAGGTCTTCTCCCTGCGCCTCTCCGCGGGCGACGCCAAGCACGCCCGCGTGCTGCGCCTGGCGCCCGGCGAGCACGTGGCCGTGGTGGACGCCGGGCGGGATTACTTCGAGTGCGAGGTCGTCTCGTTCGACGGCATGCTGCCCGACGTGCGCATCGCCCAGCGGCTCGAGCGCGCCGCGGCCCGCCCGTCGGTCGTGCTCGTGCAGGGCCTCGCCAAGGGCGACAAGATGGAGACGGTCATCCGCCACGCAACCGAGCTGGGCGTGGCCGAGTTCCTGCCGCTTTCGTGCGAGCGCTCCGTGGTGAGGCTCGATGCCAAGAAGGGGGTCGCGAAGGCCGAGCGCTGGCGCGCCATCGCGAAGAGCGCGGCCATGCAGTCGGGGCAGCCGGCGATCCCCGAGGTGCGCGAGCCGATGGCGCTCGCCCGGGCGTGCGGGCTGCTCGCCGACGCGGACGCCGTGCTCGTGTGCTGGGAGGAGGCCCCCGGCACGGCGCGGATCGAGGACGCCCTGGAAGGTTCGCCGCCCGACGCGCGCGTGGCCGTGGTCGTGGGGCCCGAAGGGGGCCTCGCGGCCCGCGAGGTGGACGCGCTCCTCGCCTGCAACCCGCGCGCGTCGCTCGTGACGCTCGGGCCCTCCATCCTGCGCACAGAGACCGCCGGCATCGTGGCCCCGGCCCTCGTGCTGTACGAGCTTCGGCGGGCCGCGCGATGAACTTCGCCGTCGTCAATCTGGGGTGCAAGGTGAACCGCGTAGAGTCCGACGACACGGCGGCGCTCCTGGCCGCGCGCGGCATCGAGACGCGCGAGGAGGACGCCGACCTCATCGTGGTGAACACGTGCACGGTCACGGGCGAGGCCGAGAAGAAGACCCGCAAGGCCGTGCGCCGCGCCCTGCGCGCGAACGAGAGCGCCCGCGTGCTCGTCACGGGATGCGCTGCCGCCATCGACGCGGCGTTCTACGAGGGCCTCGACCCCCGCGTGGAGTGCGTGGGCAAGGCGGCGCTGCTTTCGCGCGCGGCCGAGCTGGCCGATGAGCTGGACGACCGTAGGGCAAGGGCTCTGCCCTTGCCGTCGGCTGGCGAGGAAGCCTTGGTTGAACGGCAAGGGCAGAGCCCTTGCCCTACGGGGGATTCGCAATCAGCTCCTTCGCTGCGCGTGGGGGAGGGCTTCCGCACGCGCGTGGGGGTGAAGGTGCAGGACGGGTGCGACAACGCGTGCACGTACTGCATCGTGCACGTGGCGCGCGGAGCCGCCACGAGCCGGTCGGCCGACGACGTCGTGCGCGAGTGCCGCGCCTATGTGGAGGCGGGCGCTAAGGAGATCGTGCTCACCGGCATCAACCTGGGGTCGTACCGCGATGGGACCCTGCGCCTCGCGGGCCTGCTGCGCCGCCTGCTCGACGAGACGGCCGCGCTCCACGCGCCGGGCGAGCCGCCGTGCCGCTTCCGCGTGTCGAGCATCGAGCCGCGCGACGTGGACGGGGCCTTCATTGGCGTGCTCGCGGAGGAGGGCGGGCGCGTCTGCCGCCACCTGCACCTGCCGCTCCAGGCGGGCAGCGACCGCGTGCTGCGCGAGATGGCGCGCCCCTACGACTCGGCGCGTTTCGCCGCGCTCGTGGAAGAGCTGCGCCGGCGGGTGCCCGGCATCAGCCTGTCCACCGACGTCATCGTGGGCTTTCCCGGCGAGACGGACGGCGACTTCGCCCGCACGATGGACCTCGCGCGCCGCTGCGGCTTTTCCAAGATCCACGTGTTCCCGTACTCGCGCCGCGAGGGCACGCCGGCCGCCGCGCGCGCCGACCAAGTGCCCGCCGAGGTCAAGGCCGCCCGCGCCGCCGCCCTGCGCGCGCTCGGCGACGAGCTACGCGCCGCCGACTTCGCCCGCCGCGCCGGAACCGCGGAGCTGGCGCTCGTGGAGGAGGACGGCGCCGCCATGACCGAGAGCTACTTCGAAGTGCCCGCTCCCGCAGGCGCCGCGCTCGGCGCCCTCGTGCCTGTGAAGCTGGGGAAGGGAGGCGCGGATGTCTGAGAGCGAGGCGCGCGAGCGGGCCCGCAGAAGGCTCGAGGAGCGCCAAACGCGCCTGCATGGAGGCGCAGCCGGGCCGTCCGCGCCGGGACGCCGCCCGCCCAATCGCGCCGCGCCGGCCGGCCGGCGCTCCCGGGAGGCGCAGGGGCCCGAGGGCCTTCCCGCCCTCGCCGACGCCGCCGCGGGCGTCCTGCGCGCGATCGGGCCCAAGCGGCTTGCGATCGGCGCGACGGCGCTCGCCCTCCTCATCGCCCTCGTCATGGGCGTCCGAGGGTGCCTGTCCGCAGGCGACGGAGCGGCCGTCCCGGAAGAGCCCGCCCCGGCTCCCGCCGCGCAGCAGCCCGATGAAGCGAAGATAGACGAGGCCGTCCTCTCCTCGATCCTCGGCGACGAGCTGGCGGCGCAGCTCGTCCAGGCCGCCTCGGCCAGCGACGACGTCGCATGGATCGCCTCTCATCCGGACGCCTACGCCGCAGACGGCGAGGCCGTGCAGCGCAAGCTCCTCAAGCTTGCCGCCGTCGAGCCCGAGGCCGTGCCCTTCGTGCGCGCGTTCCCCGAAGCGTATCCCGCCGAGGACGCCGCAGGGACGGGCGATCCCTCCGCAGGCGAGGTGCCGCGGCTCTACCAGTGGGATCCCCGCTGGGGCGCCACCGTGTACTCGTCCACGACGTTCGCCCTCACCGGCTGCTGCCCCACGTCGCTTTCCATGGTGTACCAGGGCCTCACGGGCAAGGGCGACCTCTCGCCCTACGACATGGGCAGGCGCGCGGCCGAGGGCGGCTACGAGACGCAATACGACGGCACCGACGCCTCCTTCCTCGTGAACGAGGCCGCCGGCCTGGGCCTTACGTGCGAGTCGCTCTCCGTGGACGCCGACGCCCTGCGCGCGGCGCTCGAGGGCGGCGCGGCGGTCATCTGCAACGTCGGGCCGGGCGACTTCACCGAGGCCGGTCACTTCTTCGTCATCACGGGGATCGCCGAGGACGGCGCGCTTTCCATCAACGACCCGTATTCGGCCGAGCGCTCGAAGCGCGGCTGGGACGTCGGGGACGTGCTCGGCCAGACCATGGCGCTCTACGCGTACCGCCTCGCCTGAGGCGTCCCGCGCGCGGCCGGCCTGCCGGTTGCGCTCGGCACTCCCTCGGTTTACCATGTTCGGGACATCGAACGAGAAGCTCGCAGCGTCGGCAGACACCGGCGGGCGGGGAAGGAGCCGCAGCATGGAAGAGACACGCGTCATCGAGGTGAAGCGCAGCATCCTGGCCGCCAACGACGAGGCGGCCGACGCCTTCCGCGACGCGCGCAGGCAGGACGGCACGTTCTTCGTGGACGTGATGGCCTCGCCGGGCGCGGGCAAGACGACGCTTTTGCTCGCGCTCATCGAGCACCTGCGCGCGGCGGGCGAGCCCGACGTGGGCGTCATCGAGGCCGACCTGGAGTCGGACGTGGACGCCCTCAAGATCAAGGAGGCCGGCGTCGCCTCCGTCGAGCTCAACACCAAGGGCATCTGCCACGTGGAGATGGGCATGGTGGAGCGCGCGTGGGAGGCCTTCGGCGGCGCGGACTTCGGCTATCTGTTCCTCGAAAACATCGGCAACCTCGTGTGCCCGGCCGAGTTCGACACCGGCGCGCATGCGCGCGTGATGCTGCTCTCCGTCCCCGAGGGCTGGGACAAGGTGATGAAGTACCCGCCCATGTTCGCCGTGGTGGACGCCCTCATCGTGACGAAGAGCGACTACCTGCCCCTGAACCCCGACTTCGATATGGAGGCCTTGAAGGAGCGCGCCCGCGCCCTGAACCCGCGCCTCGAGATCTTCGTGACGAGCGCACGCACCGGCGAGGGCATGGAGGAGCTCGCCGACTGGATGCGCGCCCGCCGCGAGGCCGCGCTCGCGTAGGAGCCGGCCGATCGCCGAGTTCTGCCGGGCTCCGCGCGCCCCGGGCCCTTGTCGGTTCGATGACATCGGCCCGGGTCGGGCGGGGTCGTGGTACAATGGCCGCATGACAGACCAGACCCAAATCACGCTGACGGCCCCGCAAAGCGTGAACATGGCGCTCATCGTCGGGCCGGCCGATGAGATTCTCCACCTCGTGCAAGATGCCTTCGCGGCGCGCATCACGGTGCGCGGCGACACCATCGTGCTCGAGGGCGATCCGCTCGAGGTGCAGTCGCTCACGGCGCTGTTCTCCGACCTCATCAAGCTGGTGGAAGGCGGTGGCGAGCCCAGCGTCGACTACGTGCGCCGTGCCATCGACCTTCTGCGCACGGCCGAGTTCAGCCCGACCGCGCTGCGCGAGGACATCCTGCTCACGTACCGCGGCCGCGCCATCCGTCCGAAGACGGCGGGGCAGAAACGCTACGTGGACGCCATCCGCGAGAACACCATCACGTTCGGCATCGGGCCCGCGGGCACCGGCAAGACCTACCTCGCCATGGCTATGGCCGTGGCCGCGCTCAAGCGCAAGGAGGTGGGGCGCATCATCCTCACGCGCCCGGTGGTGGAGGCGGGGGAGAGCCTGGGCTTTCTGCCCGGCACCCTCACCGAGAAGGTGGACCCCTACATCCGCCCGCTCTACGACGCGCTCTTCGACATGACCGACATGGAGCGCGCCAACCAGCTCATCGACAGCGGCGTCATCGAGATCGCCCCGCTCGCGTTCATGCGCGGGCGCACCTTGAACGACAGCTTCATCGTCCTCGACGAGGCGCAGAACACCACGCCCGAGCAGATGAAGATGTTCCTCACGCGCCTGGGCTTCGGCTCGAAGATGGTGGTCACGGGAGACGTGACCCAGCTCGACCTGCCGCACGGCGTGTCGGGCCTCAAAGGCGTGCGGGCCATCCTCGAGGGCGTCGACGACATCGCGTTTTGCGACTTCACCGGCAAAGACGTCGTGCGCCATTCGCTGGTGGCCGCCATCGTGGCCGCCTACGACGAGGCGAGCAGAAAGGCTTGACGACCATGGACATCCAGATCAACTACGACTACCGCAAAGACGAGCTCGAGAAGCTGCCGCTGCACGAGCTCACGCAGTTCGTGCTCGCGCGCGAGGACAAGCCCTTCAACACCGAGGTGTCCGTGAGCTTCGTCACCGACGACGCCATCGCCGAGCTCAACGAGAGGTACCGCCACAAGGAGGGCCCCACCGACGTGCTGTCGTTCGAGTGCGACGGCGTGGACGAGGACCTCGCCGCGACGACGCTGGCGGAGGACCCGGTGTTCGAGCTGGGCGACGTCGTCATCGCGCCGGACGTGGCCAGCCGCCAGACGCGCGAGTTCGGCACCACGTTCGAGGAGGAGATCAGCCTGCTTCTGGTGCACGGGCTTCTGCACCTGTGCGGCTACGACCATATCGAAGACGACGAGGCCGAGGTCATGGAGAAGCGCGAGGCCGAGATACTCGAGGCCTGGTCGAAGCGCTGACGCCGGAAGGGGGCTGGCATGGACGCGTCTGGAGAGGCCGAGGAGGGCTTCGTCCGCAACAAGGCGGCGAAGGAGTCGCGGGCGCGCTTTCCGCTCGTGAGCGCTTTCAAGTGCGCGTGGGACGGCATCGCCTACGCCGTGCGCACGCAGCGCAACATGAAGATCCACCTGGTCATCGCCGTGGCGGCGGTGGCGCTCGGCTTCGCGTTCGGCATCGACGGGGCCTCGTGGGCGGCCGTCATCCTGTGCATCGCGGCCGTGTTCGCGGCCGAGTGCGTGAACACGGCGGTGGAGAGCGTGGTGGACCTCGTGTCGCCGGAGTACCACGAATTGGCGCGCCGCGCGAAGGACACGGCGGCGGGCGCGGTGCTCATCTTCGCCGTGGTCGCCCTCGTCGTGGCCGCCGTGGTATTCGGCCCCCCCGCCTGGGCCCTGCTGTTCGGCTAAGCACAGTCGTCAATTGAAGTAAGGATCGCACATGGATTTCCAAACGGACGTCGAGGGGTTCAAATCCGGCTTCGTCACGCTTGTGGGCAGGCCGAACGCCGGCAAGTCGACGCTGGTGAACGCCATCATGGGCAAGAAGATCGCCATCACGTCGGACACGGCGCAGACGACGCGCCACCGCTTCCGCGCCGTGCTCACGCGCGAGGACTTCCAGCTCATCCTGGTGGACACGCCGGGCCTGCACAAGCCCCACGATGCGCTCGGCGAGGAGCTGAACACGTCGGCCCTGAAGGCGCTCGAGGACGTGGACGTGGTCGCCATGCTCATCGACGCCTCGCAGCCCATCGGGCGGGGCGACGAGTGGGTGGCCGAGCAGCTCTCCCGCGTGCGGTCGAAGAAGATCTGCGTGTTGTCGAAGGTGGACCTGGCGAGCCCCGCCCAGATCAGCGCGCAGCGCGAGGCTGCCGAGCGCTTGGGCACGTGGGACGCCATGGTGGGCCTGTCGTCTGCCACCGGTTACAACGTGGAGGCCTTCGTCGAGGAGGTCGTGCACCTGCTCCCGGAGGGCCCCTCGTGGTTCCCGGCCGACATGGAGACCGACCAGCCCATCGAGGTGGTGGTGGCCGAGTTCGTCCGCGAGAAGATCCTGCGGACGTTCCACGACGAGGTGCCCCACGCCATCGGCGTGCGCGTCGACGAGATGGAATACGACCGCAAGAAGGACCTCCACCGCATCTTCGCCACCGTGTACGTGGAGCGCGACAGCCAGAAGGGCATCATCATCGGCAAGAAGGGCGCGGCCATCAAGCGCATCGGCACCGAGGCCCGCGCCGATCTGGAGCAGCTGCTGGGCACGCGCGTGTATCTGGACCTCTCGGTGAAGGTGAAGAAGAACTGGCGGCGCGACGCGAGCCAGATCAGAAGGTTCGGCTACGGCGAAGGC
This sequence comes from Arabiibacter massiliensis, assembly GCF_902386925.1. NCBI lineage: Bacteria > Bacillati > Actinomycetota > Coriobacteriia > Eggerthellales > Eggerthellaceae > Arabiibacter > Arabiibacter massiliensis. The sequence goes on from NZ_LR698996.1 coordinate 514,466, forward strand.
GCGTGAGGCTCCGCGCGGCGGATCCTCGGAGTTCTGCAAGTATTGTCGTGAACGGGCCCGCGTCCGCTCCCTCGCCGCGCGCGGCGGCGGGTTTTCGGCTACAATCTTCCCATCAAGCAAGTTTGCGAGGGAGTATGCCAGCATGATCTGTCCCCATTGCCATTCCGAAAACCGCGACGGCGCGAGGTTCTGCAACGAGTGCGGCATGCCGCTTACGGGCAAGATCGCCGAGCTCGCCACGGCCGCCGACCGGGCCGAGGGCGAGGAATCCGCCCCCGCGCCGGAGCCCGCGCCCGACGAGCAGGCCGTCTCCGAGCCCGAAGCGGCCGCCCCGGCCGACGAGGAGCCCGCCCGCCCCCGGAAGGGCGCGCGCCCGGGCGCCTCGGGCCCGCTCGATCCCGCGAGCCTGCCCGTCATCGACGTGGCCGGCGTGAACGTCGACGAGAACGGCAACGCGTTCGACTTCAGCCCCATCGGCGAGGAGGATGCCGCCGAGAGGCCCGAGGCCGCACGCGCCGCCGACGATCTCGCCCCCTTCGTTCCCAAGCGCCCCGATGACGAGGGCGTCGCCGCCGACCTCTCGGGCCTCGACGAATGCCTCGTGGACGCGAGCTACGTGCCGCCCGCGGCCTCGTGGCGCTCCGGCGACACGATGGAGATGCCGCGCATCGACGGTGCCGCCGCCCCGAAGCAGAAGGAGTTCCGCGCGCCCGACGCCAACGAGAAGAAGGGTGGCAAGGGCAAGGCCGCGCTCATCGCGCTGCTGTGCCTGCTCGCCATCGGCGGCGCGGCGGCCGGCGTCACCTACTACCTGGAGATCTGGGGCGGCAAGATGCTGCCCGACGTGGTGGGCATGACCCAGACCGACGCCGTCTACGCGCTCGAGGGCAAGGAGTTCGCCGTGCGCGTCGAGCAGGTGAAGTCCGACGACACGGAGGGCGTCGTGCTGTCCATGGAGCCCGGCGCCGGCGCGCGCCAGGAGCAGGGCACCGAGGTGCTCGTGCGCGTGGCGACGGCCCGCGTCATCCCGGAGGGCATCGTGGGCCGCCAGCGCGACGAGGCGGTGGGGCTGCTCGAGGACGAGGGCTTCGGGAACGTGTCGTTCAAGATCGAGAAGTCCAACGAGCGCGAGGGCGTCGTGCTGGCCGTCGACCCCGCGCCCGGCTCGAAGGCCCTCTCCGCCGCGCCGATCACGGTGACCGTGTCCCAGGCCTACGTCGTCCCCGACGTGGCTGGCAAAACGTGGGACGAGGCGAAGGCCGCGCTCGAGGCCGAGGGCTACGTCGCCCAGGACGCCTACGTCTACGACGACTCCGTCGCGGCCGGCACCGTCCTCGGCACCGATCCCGCGCCCGGCGAGAAGCTGGCCTCAGGCTCCACGGTGACCGTGAACATCGCGCTCTCGCGCGCGGCCGAGCTCGAGGCCGCCGCGCTCGCCTACCTGCAGGGCGCGGGCACGATCACGCTCGGCGACACCGCCTACGCCATCGACTCGGTGGATGCGGTGGCCTACCAGGGCAGCGAGACGACGTCGTTCACCATCACGGGGCGCGCCATGGCCACGCTCGACGGCGAGACGGTGTACGGCTCGGCGAAGCAGAAGAGCGGCTCGATCGTGTGGGACGCCTCCAACAACGTCGTGAGCATCTCCTAAGGCCGACGTGTCCCAGTCCACCTACCGCGCGCGCGGCATCGTGCTGCGCAAGACGAAGCTCGGCGAGAGCGACCTCGTGGTGACGCTGCTCGCCGAGGACGGCTCGCAGCTGCGGGCGGTGGCGAAGGGCGCGCGCAAGCCGTCGAGCCCGTTCTCCGCGCGGCTGGAGCTGTACTCGGTCGCCGACCTGCTGCTGGCGCGCGGGCGCAGCCTCGACATCGTGAAGGAGGCGCGGCTCGTCGAGAGCAACGAGCGTCTGCGCCTCGACATGGAGCATGCCGCCTGCGCCGCGCCCATGGCGGAGCTGCTCGACCGCGTCACGCAGATGGGGCTCGAGAGCCCGCGCCTGTTCGCGCTCACGTGCGCGGCGCTTCAGAGCCTCGGGCGCGTCGAGGCGGCCCAGGCGCCCGCCGTGTGCGCGGCGCACCTGCTCAAGGCGCTCGCGTTCGCGGGCTTGCGGCCGAGCCTGGACGTGTGCGCGGGATGCGGCCGCGACGTGGCTGCGCCCGCCCTGCCGGCTGACGCGCGCGTGTCGTTTCGCGAGGGCGGCGTGCTGTGCGCCGAGTGCGCGGGGCGGATGGAGGCGCGCGTCGTGCCGCAGGCGACCGTGGACTGGTGCAAGGCGCTCCTCGGATCGACGTTCGATCAGATCGAGGGCATGAGGGCGGGTCCGTCGGAGGCGTTCGGCGCGCTGCGCTTCTGCCAGGAGTGGGTCCGCGAGCACGTGGGCGCGCAGTTGAAATCGTTGAACTTCCTGTTCACCTGCGGGTTGTTCTGAGAAGAGAGGGAATCGCGATCGTGTACACGTACAAGACGCGCGGGACGTGCTCCCGCGAGATCCATATCGAGCTCGACGGCGACACGGTGTCGCACGTCGACTTCGTGGGAGGCTGCGACGGCAACCTCAAGGCCATCTCGAAGGTGGTGGCCGGCATGCCGGTGGAGCGGGTGGCGGAGCTGTTCGAAGGCAACACCTGCGGACGCCGCTCCACCTCCTGCGTCGACCAGCTGGTGCGCGGCCTGAGGGAAGCCCAAGCCGCGCAGTAAGCTCTGCTTGTCATCCTGCGGGTCGAACGTAGGGCAAGGGCTCTGCCCTTGCCGGCGATCCGGTCCCCTTCATGCAGCCGTGTAGGCCCAGAGGGCGCGGCACTGCCCGATGACGACGTCGAAGTCCCAAGCCTTCGCCGTTCGCTCGGGGCTGTTCGGGTCGCGCACGACGAGGCGGCCGTCCTTGTCCACGCCGGCGAGCACGATGAAGTGCCCGGTCGTGGTGAAGTCGCCGGGACCGACGCTGCATACCACGGGCGATCCCGCCGCCAGCGCGCGGCGGATGCTCCCCTCGTCGGCCGGCAGCTCCTCGGCGGCAAGGCCGACCTCGGCCGCGCCTTCGGTCATGAACGCCCAGGCGGTGCCGTCGGGCGTGGCGCAGCCCATCTGCTCGGAGAGCGCCGCGAGGTCGGCCGGACCCCTGTCGTCGCGCCCGGTGAGCGCCACGTACGCCATGGCCAGGCACGTGGGGCCGCAGCCCGTCTCGCCGAAATCGTCCCCGGCGTAGGACGTCTGCGCCCACGCGGGATCGCGCTGGTAGAGCTCGGGTACCTCGCCGGCTCGCCATTGGTCGCGCGGCGTGCTCTGCGGGGCGGCCGGGGATCCCGCGCCCGGCTCCTGCGCGCCGGCGACGAGCCCGCCGAGCGTCGACGCGGCGAACCAGCAGCCGCCGACGAGGACGCAGGCGAGCGCTGCGATGAGGGCGATGCGCCTCGTCGGCAGCCGCCTTTGGGCGAAGAGGGGCCTTGTGCGCCGTCTGCACGGCGGCGACCAGGCGGCGCGGTCGTAGCGGCCGGAAGGGGAGGGCCGCCTCGACGAGGCGGCCGCGCGTCCGAACGAGTTCGAGTAGGTCATGAGCAGGCTCCTTTCGCGTTTCCCTTTCGATTTTCGCGCCCGCCCGCCCCTGCGTCCCAGAAGAACCGTCAACCGATCCCTTAAGTTTTCCTGAAGCGCGACGGCCTCCGATCGTCTCGTGTCGAAGGCTTTGCGCCGCTCGCGGCCTGGCGCGCGAAAAACCGGGGTTCGTGGCAGAAATCGACGGGAAATGATCATCGCCAAGTGGCCCTATTGCGGCACAGGGATGCATCGCCTCGCTGAACAGGGATGATGAGGACGCGCGGGATCGCCTCGCTCGCTTCGATCCGCTTTTGGCGCTCCAGATGATCATTTCCCGTCGATTTCTGCCACGAAGGGCCGTTTTTCGCGCACTGGGACGGGTTTCTCAGCACGGATGTTCTGGCTCCCTCCTTTTACGACGCAATCGATGCGCGTCGGGGGGGGGATGCACGCGAATCGGGCCCTCTCGACACGAAAACCCTCGACGTGAAAGGATCCTGACGGACTGTGTGGACGCCGGCTTCTCGCGATCTGGGAAAACGTCGAAAGACCACCGCTTTGGGGAGCCGCCTCCCGTCTCGTTCCTCTTCCGAGTCTTTCACGTCGAGGGTTTTCGTGTCGGACAGCCGCGGTTCGCGTGCAGGAGAACGCGGTCGCCGGGTTATGGGTTAGGCGGAAAGTCAGCACGGACGTTTCATGCGAAACGTCGCAGCCGCAGGGGAAGGCGGGTTATCTTAAGTTTTCCTTAATTGCCCGTCGCTCGCGCACTTGCGTTCGCCGCCTGCGGATACAATGGATGCAGAAGGGAATGCGGGCGAAGGGAGCGCTGGTGGAGGAGCGGAAGCGGGTGGCGGTCTGCGACGACGAGCGGGCCATCGCCGATTTGGTGGGGCAGCTGCTCGCCGAGACGGGCATCGAGCCCTGCGTGTTCTATGCCGCAGACGACCTCCTGGCCGCGCTCGCGAAGGAGCCGTGCGACCTCGTGGTGCTCGACATCATGATGCCGGGCATGGACGGCTTCTCCTGCTGCCGCGAGATCCGGCGCACGAGCGGCGTGCCCATCATCTTCCTCACCGCGAAGGACGAGGAGGTGGACAAGGTGGTGGGCTTCGAGCTGGGCGCCGACGACTACGTGGTCAAGCCCTTCAAGCCCCGCGAGCTCGTGGCGCGCGTGCGGGCCCGCCTGCGCCGCGCGGCCGTTCCTGCCGCCCGCGACGCGGCCCGGCCCGTGCTCGAGGCGCGCGGCATCGCGCTCGACGAGTCGGCCTTCACGGCGACGCTGCACGGCGAGCCGCTCGCGCTCACGCCCAAGGAGTTCGCCATCCTCGCGTGCCTCCTGCGCGCCGAGGGCCGGCCCGTGGCGTCGCGCGAGCTGTTCGAGGAGGTGTGGCGCGAGGAGGCCAACGCGCAGTCCAACAACACGGTGATGGTGCACATCCGGCATCTGCGCAAGAAGCTGGCCGCCGTCGACTCGTCGCAGGAGTTCGTCGAGACGGTGTGGGGCGTGGGCTACAAGCTGGGCTGACGGCCCGGGGAAGGCGGCGATGCAATGCAGCAGCGGTACGCGGTCGAACAGAAGAGGCTCCTCAGAAGGTCGGTGCTCGGGCGGCTCGTGCTCCAGGCGCTCGCCTTCACGGCGGCGTGCCTCGTCGCGCTCGCGATGGTCGAGGTCGTCAAGCTGCCGCTGTCGAACTTCGTGTTCTACAACATCCTGGGCGGCTCGGGCTTCTACTACCTGCTGGCGGACGCGTTCTGGTGGCTGCTCGCTGCCGGGTACGCGGCGGGGCTGTTCCTCATCGTGCGCGCGGGCGTCAACCGGTCGCTGCGCTACTTCGACCTGCTGATCTCCTCGGTCGAGGACGTGCTCGCCAAGCGGGAGGGCTCGATCCGGCTCCCGCTGGAGCTGGCGCCCACCGCCGCCGCGCTCAACGAGATAAAGGAGCAGGCCGACCAGAGCGACCGCGCCGCGAAGGCGGCCGAGGAGCGCAAGAACGAGCTCGTGGCCTACCTGGCCCACGACATCAAGACGCCGCTCACCTCGATCGTCGGCTACCTCACGCTGCTCGACGAGTCTCCCGACCTGCCGGTGGAAGTGCGAAGCCGCTACACGGGCATCACGCTGGAGAAGGCGTACCGCCTAGAGGAGCTGCTCGACGAGTTCTTCGAGATCACGCGCTACAACCTGCATGCCATCCCCATCGAGCGCTCGCGCTTCGACGGCGCGCTGTTCTGCAACCAGGTGATCGAGGAGTTCTTCCCGCTCGCCGAGGCGCGGGGCCTGAGGCTGGTCTATGACGGGCCGGCCGAGCTCTCCGTGTTCGCCGACGCGGGCAAGGTGGCGCGCGTGCTCAACAACGTGATGAAGAACGCCGTGGCCTATGCCGACCCCGGCACCGACGTGGCGGTGCGCACCTCGCTCGCCACGGGGGCCGACCGGTTCGTGTGGTGGGAGCTCACGGTGACCGACCGCGGGCGCGAGCTCACGCCGCAGCATCTCGAGCGCATCTTCGAGAGGTTCTACCGCGCCGACGAGGCCCGCGGCGCGCAGGCGGGGGGCGCGGGCCTCGGCCTGGCTATCGCGCGCGAGACGGCGCGGGCCCACGGCGGCGACATCTACGTCGCGAGCGATGCGGGCACGACGTCGTTCACCATCTGGATCCCCCAGGGCCCGAGCGTGGCCTAGGGAAGCGCTGCCGGTGCTCCGTAGGGCAAGGGCCCTGCCCTTGCCGCTCAACGTCGTAATCCGGCAAGGGCAAAACCCTTGCCCTGCGGAAGGCGTTTCCCCTGTCCGGCGGCTATGCGCTATACTGGTGCCGATGTGGTGTGCGCGGGTGCGGCGAGGCTTTGCGGAGCCTGGGCGGAGGAGGGGCGCGGTGGACGTTCTCACCCATGTGAACGTGGGCTTGTTCCCGGCGGTGCTCGTCGCCGTCATCTTCGGTGATTCGCTGTTCACCGGCGCGCGCGACCTCGAGAGCCGGCTGTTCCGCGCGCTCGCGCTCGTGCTTTTGGGCACGCTGGCCGCCGAGGCCGCGAGCTGGGTGGTGGGCGCGGCCTTCGCGCCCGACGAGGGGCCCCTGCGCGCGGCGATGGCCGTCTACCTGCTCTTCTCCTGCGCCGTGAGCCTTCTGTGGCTGCTCTACGTGCTGGCGAAGATGCGCGGCGCCTCCCGCCCCTCCCAGCTGCGCCGACCCGCCGTCCTCTGCGGAGCGGCCTTCGCGCTGTGCGTCGCGGCGGTGGCCGCGGGGGTGCTCACGGATACGCTGTTCGATATCGACGGGCAGGAGTACGTGCGCGGGCCGCATGTCGCGGTGCTCTACGCGGTCATGGCGGCGGCGCTTCTGTGCGCCGTGGCCATGCCTTTGCTGCGCTGCGCCTCCACGGCCTCGCTCGCTCGCCGCCGCCAGTACGCGAGCCTCGCGCTGATAGGCGCGATCCCCGTCGCGGGGCTTCTGCTCCAGAGCCTCTGGAGCGTCTGGTGGGCGGTCTGGCCGCTTGACGCCATCGCGCTTCTGCTTGCCTACGTGGGCATCCAGAACGTGCGCATATCGGTGGACGCGCTCACGGGCCTGCTCAACCGCGCGGGCTTCGACGAGCGTCTGGCCGCGCGCTGGGCGCGCATGGACGGCCCGTGGTGCGTGATCATGGTCGACCTCGACGAGTTCAAGGCCGTGAACGACCGCTACGGCCATGCCTTCGGCGACGAGGCCCTGTGCCGCACGGCTGACGCCCTGCGCGACGCGTTCGGGGAGGGCGACGCCTGCGTCGCGCGCTTCGGCGGCGACGAGTTCGCCGTCATGACGTCCTGCGAGGGCGAGGAGGGCATGCGCCGCGCCATCGGGCGGCTGCACGAGGCGATGGCGCGCGCTACGGCGGGCCTACGCGTTGGCGCGCTCACGTGCAGCGCCGGCGGCGCTTTGTGCGACAGGGCCGCGCAGACCGACGCGGAGGACCTGCTGGCCGCCGCCGACAGGGCGATGTATAAGGAGAAGGACCGCCGCCGCGCGGACGCGAAGGGGGGCGACGCGCGATGAACGGGTTCGCCTACGCCCAGGCCGACTTCGTCCCGGCCCTCGCGCTTGCGGTGGTGCTCGCCAACTCGCGCGGGCGCCTGCCGTTCTCCCGGACGAACCGCCTGTTCCAGCTCATGGTTGCGCTCACCATCGGCGAGCTCGTCCTCGACATCGCCTGCTCGTTCGCGGCCGGCGGGGGGCCGGGCGCGCCGCTCGCCCTTGCCTGGACGCTCAACGTGGCGTTCTACTCCCTGGGCGGCGTGCTGTCGTTCCTCTGGTTCACGTTCGTGCGCGCCGCCGTGCGCAACGACGGCACCCTGGCGGCGAAGGACGCCGTCGACATCGCGTCGCTTGCCATATTCGCCAGCTACGAGGCGCTCATCGTGTCGAGCCCCTGGACCCACGCCCTGTTCTCGGTGGATGCCCAGGGCGGCTACCAGCGCGGTCCGCTGTTCGCGTTCATCTTCGCCGTGAGCATCGGCTACGCGGTGGCCTCCGCCGCCTGCGCGCTGCGCGGCCGGCGCGCCTCGTTCGACCCGGTCGTCCGCCGCAGGTGCGCCTACTTCGCCGCGGCGTTCGTGCCCACCGTGGGCGCCGGCGCCGCGCAGACGCTCTTCTCGGGACTGAGCCTGCTCGTGCCCGGTCTGGCGGTGTCGGTGCTGCTGGTGTACCTCGATCTGCAGCGCGGGCTCATGGTATGCGACGGCCTGACGGGACTCTACAACCGCGGACGGCTCGACAGGTTCCTCGCCGAGCGCTGCGCGCGGGGCGGGAGCTGGTGCCTCGCTATGTTCGATGTGGACGGCTTCAAGGAGGTGAACGACTCCTTCGGGCACGCGGAGGGCGACCGGGCGCTGCGCCATGTGGCCGACGTGCTCAAGCATGCCTTCGGGCGCGAGGACGCCTTCATCGCGCGCTTCGGCGGCGACGAGTTCGCCGTGGTGCTGGACGACGCGCGCGACGAGGCGGTCGAGCGGCTCGTGCGCGCCTTCGACGAGGAGCTTGCCGCGAGCACCGAGGGAAGGCTTGAGGCGAGCGTCGGCTGGGCGTTCTTCGATGCGGCCCGCCGTGCGACTCCCGGCGAGCTCATCGCCGCCGCCGACGCCGCCATGTACGCTCGCAAGCGCGCCAGAGGGGCGTGACAAAGGGACGTCCCTTTGTCACGCACTCGCCGGCTTGTGGGCAACCTGTGGCGCGCATCCGCGCGCGCTTGCCGCGGCCTGGGGCTTCGCCTACAATAGGCGAGCTGCGAAAACGCAGGCACTTCCCGCTTGGTCCGCATGCACACCACCGCATGCTCACCCAGAGGGGAGCGCATATCGAAGAAGCGGCGCCGGGAAGGCGACCGCGCATGAAAGGTGGAACAGCATGGCTAGCAAGCTCAGCATCAGCAAGGAGCGCACCGCCGAGCTCGTCAAGGAGTACGGCAAGGGCGAGGGCGACTCCGGCAGTCCCGAGGTGCAGGTGGCGATCCTCACCGAGCGCATCCGCAACCTCACCGAGCACCTCAAGGTGCACAAGAAGGACAACCACACCCGTCGAGGCCTCATGATGCTCCTCGGCAAGCGCCGCGGCCTTCTGAAGTACATCAAGAACCGCGACATCGAGGATTACCGTTCGCTCATCAAGAAGCTCGGTATCCGCGACACCATCTAGCCACGTACGAGAGCCCGCGCGAGCGGGCTCTCGTATACCGCCCGGCCCCGATGGGGGAGGGCGGTTCGGAAAGCGCAGCCGGAAGCGGAAGCTTCCTTCTGTATAGAGCGGTCGGGCGCGCAAGGGCGCGCCTGCTCGCGGCGGCCGGCATAGGAGCCGGCGCGTCGAAGAAGCTTGGCCGCACTAGGGCGTCCAAGGCAGAAGAGAAAGAAAGCAGAACATGGAAAAAATCGTCGAATCCTTCGAACTGTACGGCAAGGAGTACCGCCTTGAGACGGGCGAGCTCGCCAAGCAGGCCACCGGCTCGGTCCTCGTGACGCAAGGCGACACGACCGTGCTGGTGACGGCTGTCATCGGCCAGGAGAAGGACTATGACTTCTTCCCGCTCACGGTGGACTTCATCGAGAAGATGTACGCCGTGGGCCGGATCCCGGGCGGCTACCTCAAGCGCGAGGCGCGTCCGTCCGACAAGGGCACGCTCACGGCCCGCATGGTGGACCGCCCCATACGCCCCGGCTTCGTGGACGGCTTCAAGCGCGAGGTGCACGTGGTGTGCACCACCCTCGTGGTGGACAGCGTGAACCCGCCCGACACCGTCTGCGTGATGGGCGCCTCCGCGGCCCTCATGCTGGGCGCCGCGCCCTTCGACGGCCCGGCCGCCTGCGTGCGCATCGGGCGCGACGTGGAGACCGGCGAGTTCATCGTGAACCCCACGTTCGAGGAGTCCGAGAACTCCGACCTGGAGCTCACCATCGCCGGCACGGCCGACTACATCTCCATGGTGGAGGCCGGCGCCGAGGAGATCTCCGAGGACGACATGCTGGCCGCCATGACCTTCGGCCAGGAGGCCATCGCCGCGTTCTGCGAGGTGCAGCAGCGCTTCCTCGACCGCGCGAGCATCGAGCCGGTGGAGTGGGAGGTCCATGTGGCCGACCCGTCCATCGCAAGCCGCGTGGCCCCGTTCGAGGCCGAGATGTCCGCGGCCCTGCACGACGCCGACAAGCACTCACGCATGGCCAAGGTGGAGGCGCTCAAGGACCGCGTCAAGGCCGAGCAGTTCTCCGACGAGGAGCGCGCGGCCTGGAAGGGCGACATCGCCGCCGAGCTCAAGAAGCTCGAGAAGAAGGCCATGCGCGCCATGGTCATCGCCACCGGCGAGCGCGCCGACGGCCGCCGCCCCGACGAGATCCGCCCGCTCTACATCAAGCCGGGCTACCTGCCCCGCGTGCACGGCTCGGGCCTGTTCCAGCGCGGCCAGACCCAGGTGCTCTCGGTGGTGACGCTCGGCATGCTCAACGAGTGGCAGCGCCTCGACACCATCGACCCGGCCGAGGGCAAGCGCTACATGCACCAGTACAACTTCCCGCCCTACTGCACCGGCGAGGCCGGCCGCATGGGCGCGCCGAAGCGCCGCGAGATCGGCCACGGGGCGCTCGCCGAGCGCGCGCTTCTGCCGGTGATCCCCAGCGAGGACGACTTCCCCTACGCCATCCGCGTGGTGTCCGAGGTGCTCGAGTCCAACGGCTCGTCGTCCATGGCCTCCACCTGCGGAAGCACGCTCGCCCTCATGGACGCCGGCGTGCCCATCGCCGCGCCCGTGTCCGGCATCGCCATGGGGCTCATCAAGGAGGGCGACGACGTGGTCATCCTCTCCGACATCCAGGGCATCGAGGACTTCCTCGGCGACATGGACTTCAAGGTGTGCGGCACCGAGAAGGGCATCACGGCGCTCCAGATGGACAACAAGGCCCGCGGGCTTTCCGTCGACATCCTGGCCCGCGCGCTCGCACAGGCCAAGGAGGGCCGCGCCCACATCCTCGACGCCATGATCGAGACCATCTCCGCGCCGCGCGAGGAGCTCTCGCAGTTCGCGCCGCGCATCGAGACCATCCACATCCCCGTGGACAAGATCCGCGACGTCATCGGCAGCGGCGGCAAGGTGGTCCGCGGCATCCAGGAGGAGACGGGCGCCCAGATCGACATCCAGGAGGACGGCACCATCCACATCGCCGCCATCGAGGGCCCGGCGGGAGATGCCGCCAAGGCCATGATCCTCGGGATCGTCAAGGAGCCCGAGGTGGGCGAGGAGTTCGACGGCGAGGTCGTGGGCATCAAGGACTTCGGCGCGTTTATCAAGCTCACGCCCGGCAAGGACGGCCTGCTGCACATCTCGCGCGTGGCCAACGGCCGCGTGGGCAAGGTGGAGGACGTGCTCGCGCTCGGCGACGTCGTGAAGGTGAAGGTGCTCGAGGTGGATCCGGGCTCGGGCAAGATCTCGCTCGACCGCCTCGACAAGCCGGACGCCCCCGAGGGCTCCGCGCCCGCCCGCAGCGAGCGCGGCGACCGCCCGCGCCGCGAGGACCGCGGCGATCGGGACAACCGCCCGGGCCGCAGCGGCCGCAACAGCGGCAGCGGCAATGGCAACGGCGGCCGCACCCCGCGCCGCCGCCACGACGCGTAAAGGCCCCGCTTCTCAAAGCGCATCCGACGTCGAGCGGGCCCCAGGCTGCCTGGGGCCCGCTCGATTCTCAGTGCGCGAGCGAAACCTGGAAGAGGGCGATCGCGAACAGGACGATCGACAAGATGATGACGATCATCCCGTTGCGCCTCGTCTTGGAAACCTGGCCGGGCTCGCCCCTCCGGTCCTTCTTGGTCGCCGTCGCCGGCGCCGCCACCATGAAAACGCCGAAGCCCAGTACGACGATGGGGAAGATCAGCATAAGGACATAGTACATCGAAACAGCCTTTCTCTCTCGGGCACCCGATCCCGGGCGAAGCCGCTTTTCCGGCACTTCGGAAAAGTATAGGGGATTCATAGGATTACCCTGCGCGAACCGCCCGTGATGAAACTGAAATTTTAACGACGCACGCAGGGCCTCCCATGCCATTCGAGACGGCGAGGCGGGTGCCCGGCGGCTCGCCGTGGTAGGATGACGCTAAACGTTGAGCGAAAGGCAGGTTGCATCATGATCAAGGTGGCGGTTTCCGGGTGCGCGGGGCGCATGGGCACGGCGGTGGTCGACGCGGTGCGCGCGGCCGACGACATGGAGCTCGTGTGCGGCATCGACCCGCACGGCGCGCAGGATGCGGGCTTTCCCGTGTATCCGACGGTGGCGGCGGCCATCGAGGCGTGGACGTTCGACGTGCTCGTGGACTTCACGCAGCCCGCGGTCGTGGCGGCCAACCTGCGCGAGGCGCTGCCGGCCGGCATCGACTGCGTCGTGGGCACGACAGGGCTCTCCAACGATACGCTCGAGGAGCTCGCCGCGCTCGCGCCCGAGGGCACGTGCCTGTTCTACGCGCCCAACTTCACGACGGGCGCCGTGCTCATGATGGAGTTCGCGAAGGCGGCCGCGCCGTACTTCCCCGAGGCCGAGGTCATGGAGTTCCATCACTGCAACAAGAAGGACGCGCCCTCGGGCACGGCGGTGCGCACGGCCCAGATCATCGCAGAGGCCCGCGACGGCCGCGCGAGCGAGGCGCCGGGCAACGAGACGGAGATCGAAGGCTGCGAGGGCGCGCGCGGCGCGCTCGTGGAGGGCGTGCCCGTGCACTCGGTGCGCTCGATGGGCTACGTGGCCAGCCAGGAGGTCGTGTTCGGCTCGTTCGGGCAGACGCTCTCCATCCGCCACGACAGCTGGGACCGCGGCTCCTACATGCCGGGAGTCCTTCTGGGCATCCGCAGCGTGGGCGGCCGTTCGGGCCTGATTGTAGGTTTGGAGAACTTCATGGCGCGCTAGCGCCCGACATGGCATAATAGCTGCACGAGTACGATTGTTCGATGAGCGCTGCGCGAAGGCCGCGCAGGTGGAAGGCAAGGTGGACGCATGTCGCAAGAGCCCCGTTTCGGCCGCATGATACCGGCCATGGTCACGCCGTTCGACGAGAACCGCGATCTCGACCTGGACAAGGCGCAGGCGCTCGCCGCCCGCCTCGTGGACGGCGGCAGCGACTCGCTCATCATCAACGGCACGACGGGCGAGAGCCCGACCGTGTTCTATCCGCAGAAGATGAAGCTGTTCAGCGCCGTGGTGGAGGCCGTGGGCGACCGCGTGCCCGTCATCGCCAACGTCGGCGACAACTGCACGGCCGACACGGTGGATTTCGCCCGCGACGTGGAGAAGCTCGGCGTGGACGGCTTCATGTGCGTGGTGCCCTACTACAACAAGCCCCCGCAGGAGGGCATGTACCGGCACTTCCGCACCATCGCCGACGCGGTGGAGCTGCCCATCATCCTGTACAACATCCCGGGCCGCTGCGTGGTGAACATGGAAGCGGAAACCACCCTGCGCCTCGCGCGCGACTGCGCCAACGTCGTGGCCGTGAAGGAGGCGTCGGGCAAGATGGACCAGATCAAGGCCATCGTCGAGGGCGCGCCGGAGGGTTTTTGCGTGTACTCGGGCGACGACTCGGCCACGCTCGACATCATGAGGCTGGGAGGCGCCGGGGTCATCTCGACCATCGGCAACGTGGCGCCCGCGCGCATGAAGGAGATCGTGGATCTGTGCGCCGTCGGCGACTGGGATGCCGCCGCCCAGGCCAACGAGCGCCTGATGCCGCTCATGACGGGGCTGTTCGAAACGTCGAACCCCATCCTCGTCAAGGAGGCCCTGAAGCTGCTCGGCTTCCCGGTGGGAGGCGTGCGCCTGCCGCTCGTGGACGCCACGCCCGAGCAGTCCGAGCGCCTGGCCGGCATCATGCGGGAAGTCGGCGTGCTGTAGGCGCGCCGCACGGAAGAGGGAAGAGAGCGCGGGCGGCGACGCCCGCGCATGAATATAAGGACATCGCGCGCACCGCGCGGAGAGGTCGGCATGCCCGGCCTTGCGCTGCATGAAGCGGCCCGCGAAGCGCGCAGAGAAGCGAAGGAAGCATATGGAACAGCAGAACAACGAGCGCCCCGAGCGCGAACAGGGCCGCGGGCAGCGCAACCGCTCGCAGGGCGGCAAAGGCGCCGCCCGCGCGGCCGAGGACAAGAAGACGCGCTCGTACAAGCACGTGCAGCTCGAGCACAAGCGCCCCCAGCTCTCGAAGGGCGCGCAGGGCCAGGGCGGCCAGCAGCGGCAGGGAGGCCAGCAGAACGCGCGGCGCGACTTCGCCTCGCCGAAGAAGGACCCGAACGCCGCGCTCAAGATCATCCCGCTCGGCGGCCTCGACGCCATCGGCAAGAACATGACCGTGTTCGAGTGCAAGGGCGACATGATCCTCGACGACGCGGGGCTCATGTTCCCCGACGACAACCACCCGGGCGTCGACCTCATCCTGCCCGACTACACCTACGTGCTCGAGAACGCCGACAAGCTGCGCGGCATCATCATCACGCACGGCCACGAGGACCACACGGGCACGCTGCCCTACCTGCTCAAGGACCTCGACCGGAGCGTGCCCATCTACGGCACGAAGATGACGCTCGGCCTCATCGAGGGCAAGTTCGCCGAGCACAAGATCAAGAACGCGAAGCTCATCGAGATCAAGCCCGGCGACCAGATCAAGCTCGGCTGCTTCACGGCCGAGTTCTTCGCCGTGAACCACTCCATCCCGGGCGCGGTGGGCGTGTTCTTCCAGAGCCCGGCCGGAAACGTGCTGCACACGGGCGACTTCAAGCTCGACCAGACGCCCATCGACGGCGTGACCACCGACTTCGGCGCGCTCTCCAAGTTCAGCCAGATGGGCGTCGACCTCATGATGAGCGACTCCACCAACGCCCAGAACCCCAACTTCACGCCTTCCGAGGCCGAGGTGGGCAAGGAGCTGGCCAAGATCATCGCCCAGGCGAAGGGCCGCGTCATCATCGCCTCGTTCGCGAGCCACATCCACCGCATGCAGCAGATCTGCGACGCGGCGGTGGCCAACGGCCGCAAAGTGGTGGTCACGGGCCGCTCGATGATCCAGAACACCGACATCGCGCGGCGCCTCGGCTACCTCAACATCTCCGACGCGGACATCCTGGACGCCTACGACCTCAAGGGCATCCCCGCCGACCAGGTGGTCATCATGTGCACGGGCAGCCAGGGCGAGCCGCTCTCGGCGCTCGCGCGCATCGCCAACGGCGAGCACCGCACCATCCAGATGGACGAGGGCGACACCGTCATCGTGTCGGCCACGCCGGTGCCCGGCAACGAGAAGGCGGTCACGCGCGTCATCAACGGCCTAGCCAAGATCGGCGCGGACGTCTACGACAAGAACCGCGCGCGCGTGCACGTGTCCGGCCACGCCGGCGCCGAGGAGCTGAAGCTCGTGCTGTCCATCGTCCGGCCCAAGGCCTTCATGCCGGTGCACGGCGAGGCCACGCACCTGCGGGCCCACGCCCGTTTGGCCGAGGCCACGGGCGTGCCGTCGGACAACGTGTTCATCTGCGAGAACGGCGAGTCGCTCGAACTGACGGCCCGCGGCGTGCGCCGCGGCGAGACCGTGCAGTCGGGCATCGTGTTCGTGGACGGCCTGTCGGTGGGCGACACCTCGCAGGACGTCCTCGACGAGCGCAGCGCGCTCGCGGCCCAGGGCTTCGTGGCCGTGGCGGCCGCGGTGTCCGGCAAGCGCAAGGACGTCGCCGGGAGCGTGCAGGTGGAGATGCACGGCATCACGGGCGGCGACGACGAGTTCCTCGTGCGCGAGGCGCAGACCACCGTGCGAAACGCCCTCCTTCGCCAGCTCGGCAAGGCCGGCGGCCAGAAGGAGCTCAAGAAGGCCGGCCGCGACGCGCTTCTGTCGCTTCTGTGGGAGCGCACGAAGACGCGTCCCATGGTGGTGGTGAACTTGCTGGAGGTTTAGGCTATAATAGCCGCATGCGCTTCCGCGCGCATGCGGCCGTGAGCGGCTGAAACACACTCGTCAAACGCAGAAGAAACGCAGCACGAAGGAGACAGGGCGTGGCCCGACAGTCAGCATCCGCACAGAGTTCGAAGGGGAGCAAGCCGTCTTCCAAGCCGAAGGCGCGCGCGTCCTCCCCGGCACAGAAGCAGGCCCAGAAGGGAAGGGCGTCCCGCGCGCAGGCGGTCGAGCAGCCGCGCCTGTTCGACGAGCGCGTCCGCCGCGACATCACGGGGGTGGCGATCTCCGTGCTCGCCGTCGTGCTGTTCGTGGCCGCGGTGATGCCCTCGAGCGCCATCGTCACGTCCTTCGTGTCCCAGGCCCTGCACCTCACGCTGGGCCTCGGGGCCTACCTGCTGCCGTTCTTCCTGCTCGTCATCGGCGCGAGCTTCCTCGCGCGCTTCGAGCGCGAGCGCGTTCCTCTGCGCGTGGCCGTGGGCCTCGTCATGATCTTCGTCGCGGTGCTCGCGCTCCTGGCGCTGTTCACGCCCCAGCCTACGCCCGACTCGACGGAGCTTCTGTTCGAGCCCGACCAGCTGGCCGCCCGCGGTGGCTACGTGGGGGCGGGCATCGCCTGGGCGGGCCTGAGCCTGTTCGGGCAGGCGGTGTCGTGCATCATCCTGGCCGGCGTCATCCTGGCGGGCCTCGTGGTCATCGGGTTCTCGCTTTCCAAGCTCGTCGAGCGCGTGCAGGACGCCCGCGCCGCGCGGGCGGAGGAGGACGCGGCGGCCGACGTGCTGGCGGCCCCGCCTTTCGCGCGCGTGAAGCGCTCCTCGAGCGCCAAGGTGCCCGTGGTGCCCACGATGGGGGAGGCCTTCGAGGCGGGCGCGACCAACGTGCTGCCGCGCGAGGCCGGCAAGGAGCGCCCCTCGAAGCCCCGCCGGGCCTCGCAGTCCCTCTCGTCGCAAGCAGCGGCCACCCGCCGTCTGCCCGCCGAAACGGTCGGCGACGCCCCGCAGGCGCTCACGCGCAAGCTCGGCCGCAAGCACGATAAGGACGCCCCGGCCGCGTCCGCGAAATCTTCGGCGGCCTCCACGCCGCTCGCCACCCCGCGTCCCGCCGACGGCTTCACGCTGCCTCCCATGGACCTGCTCGCCACCTCGAAGAACCCCAAGAAGGACCTCGCCAACGACGCCGAGCTCAAGGAGACGGCGCTCTGCCTGCAGGAGACGCTCGAGAGCTTCAGCATCTTCGCCGAGGTCGTGGGCTGGGTGGCCGGCCCCACGGTGACGCTCTTCAAGGTGGACCTGCCCGCCGGCGTGCGCGTGAGCCGCATCACGGCGCTCGAGCAGGACATCGCGCTCGCGCTCGCGGCGCCGGGCGTGCGCATCTTCGCGCCCATCCCCGGCACGAACTACGTCGGCATCGAGGTGCCGAACCGCACGCGCCAGACCGTGCTCCTCGGCGACGTGCTCAAGGACGCGGGGGAGGGCCCCTTGCAGGTGGCCATCGGCAAGGACGTCGAGGGCCGCTCCATCGTGTCCGACCTGGCCAAGATGCCCCACCTGCTCATCGGCGGCACCACGGGCTCGGGCAAGTCGGTGTCGGTGAACGCCATGATCATGTCCATCCTCATGCGCGCCACGCCCGCCGAGGTGCGCTTCATCATGATCGACCCCAAGCGCGTGGAGTTCACGCCTTACAACGGCATCCCGCACCTCTACGTGCCGGTGGTCACCGAGGCCCGCGAGGCCGCGAGCGCGCTGTCGTGGGGCGTGGCGGAGATGGAGCGGCGCCTCAAGGTGTTCTCCAAGGCCGGCGCGCGCAACATCGGCCAGTTCAACGCCAAGGTGCAGGCGGAGATCGCCGCGCAGGAGAAGGCGCGCGCGGCCGGCGAGGAGCCTCCCGCCGGCGAGCTGGGCGCGGAGCTTCCCTATATCGTCATCATCATCGACGAGCTCGCGGACCTCATGATGAACGTGGGCAAGGAGGTGGAGTTCTCCATCAGCCGCATCGCGCAGCTCGCGCGCGCTGCCGGCATCCACCTGATCGTGGCCACCCAGCGCCCGTCCACCAACGTGGTGACGGGCCTGATCAAGGCCAACATCACGAACCGCATCGCGTTCAACGTGGCCTCCGGCATCGACAGCCGCGTGGTGCTCGACACGCCCGGAGCCGAGCGGCTCATCGGCCTCGGCGACCTTCTGCTCTCCAAGCCCGAGTACCCCAAGCCCCAGCGCATCCAGGGCTGCTACGTGTCGGAGGACGAGATCAACGCCGTGGTGGAGATGCTCAAAGAGCAGGGCGAGCCCGAGTACCATTCCGAGATCCTCTCGACGAACCTCATCACGCTCGGCGCGTCGGCACCCGACGGCAGCGGCGGCGGATGCGACAGCGACGACCCCCTCATCTGGGAGGCCGCCGAGATCGTGGTGTCGAGCGGCCTCGGGTCGACCTCGAACATCCAGCGCCGGCTCAAGGTGGGCTATTCGCGCGCAGGGCGTATAATGGACATGTTGGAAGAGAAGGGCGTCGTGGGGCCGCCGAACGGCAGCAAGCCCCGCGAGGTGCTCGTGGACGCCATGGAGCTGGAGACGTTGAAGGCCTTCGAAGCCCATGACGCCGACAGCTCGGACGAATGACGAGGTGGCTCAGGTGACATTCGGAACGATTCTGCGGGAAGCCCGCGAACGCAAGGGGTACGACCTGGCCCAGGCCGCGCGAAGGCTGCGCATCAGGCCCGACATCCTGCGCGCCATCGAGGAGGACGACTTCGCGCGCATGCCCCCGCGCGGCTACGCGCGCAACATGGTGAACGCCTACGCGCGGCTCGTGGGCCTCAACCCCACCGAGATGACGCGCATGTATCTGGACGAGGCCTACGCCTACCAGGTGGGCCGCGCCCGCGACGGCCAGTCGGCGCGCTTCGACGCGGGAGCTTCCGCGAGGGGCGCCTCCTCGTCGCGGCCTGCGCGTCCGCGCGAGCGTGCAGCCCAGCGCCAGGAGGAGCGCCCGCCCCGACAGAACGCGCTCGGCCGCACGATGTACGACGACCGGCGCGACTTCAGCGCGCGCTCCGGCGCGGGCGAGGGGCGTCTCTACGACGAGAGCCGCACGCACCCGAGCCGGCACGCCGCGCTGCCCAACGCCCAGTACACGAACTTCTACGCGGGGCCCAAGGCGCCGAATCCCGTGCAGTCGAAGCTGCCGTTCATCATCGCGGGCGCGGTGATCCTCGTGCTGCTCGTCATCGTGCTCGCGCTCGTGTTCGGCGGGAAGGGGGGCGAAGCGACCGACGACGCGCCGAAGGTGCACGTGTCCGGTCTCACCGACCCCACGCAGACCGAGGGCGGCGAGGGGTCGGAAGGTGCCGCGCAGGAGCCCGTCACGCCGCCGAAGGCCGTGGCGCCGGCGAAGGCGGTGCTCGAGTACGAGGTCGCCTCCGGCCAGACGGCCTACATCGAGACGTACGTGGGCGAGTCTAACGAACTCGACTTCTCGCAGGAGGTCGAGGGGCCGGCGAAGGAGACCTTCGACGTCGATACCACGCTCACGCTCTACACGCCGAACCCGGACGCGGTCACGTTGACGGTGGACGGAGAGGCCGTGGAGCTGACGGACGACGACGGCGACGGCCTGTGGAGCTACACCGTGGACTTCCCCGCCATCCTCGAGCAATGGAAGGCCGACCACCCCGACACGGCCGCGTAAGGCAGGGGGGGCGTCCCCCTGTCACGCCCGTGGACGACCTCTGGAATCCCCGCTCGCGGCGTGAAAATGCGCTATCCTGTTCCGATATGGAAACTACGGGCGGCCCGGGGGCGGGCCGCGTTGCGGGAAAGGAACCTCCATGGCGAAAGAATCCAGCTTCGACGTCGTGTCCACGGTGGACATGCAGGAGATCGACAACGCGTTCCAGCAGGCGAAGAAGGAGCTCGCGCAGCGCTACGATCTGAAGGACTCCGGCGCGGAGATAACGCTCGACAAGGCGGGCAAGACCATGACCGTGGCGGCGCCCGCCGAGTTCGTGGCGCGCCAGGTGGCCGACGTGATCGGCTCGAAGCTGATCAAGCGCGGCATCGACCTGGCCGCCGTCAAGTGGGGCGAGGCCCAGCCGGCCGCCGGCCAGAGCGTGCGCCAGACGGCGACCATCGTCGAGGGCATCGACAAGGAGACGGCTGGAAAGATCAACAAGGACATCAAAGCCGCGAAGTTCAAGGTGAAGGTGCAGATCGAGGGCGACAAGCTGCGCGTGAGCTCGGCGTCGCGCGACGCCCTTCAGGAGGTCATCGCCTTCCTGAAGGGCCAGGACTACGGCCAGCCGCTCCAGTACGTGAACTACCGCTGAGGCCGCGGGATGAAGCGATGCATCAAGGGCGCGCCCGCAGCGCCCGCCGTGGCCTTCGTCACGATGGGCTGCGCCAAGAACGAGGTGGACACCGCCCACATGCGCGCCCGCCTACTTGAGGCGGGCTTCGCGCTTGAGGACGATCCCGAGCGAGCCGACGCGGTGGTGGTGAACACGTGCTCGTTCATCCAGAGCGCCACCGAGGAGAGCATAGAGGCCGTGTTCGACGCGGCGGGGCTGCCCAACGTGAAGGCCGGCGCGCCGCTCGTCGTGGCCGGCTGCATGCCCGCGCGCTACGGCGACGACCTGGCAGAGGAGCTGGTGGAGGCGCGGGCGTTTTTGCCCTGCAGCCGCGAGGACGACATAGCCGCCGTCCTCGCCGAGGCCCTGGGCTATCATCCTGAGAACCGCGCGCCCTCCCAAGCCGCCCCTGCCGCCCCCTTCGCCTACGTGAAGATCTCCGACGGCTGCGACCGCTTCTGCTCGTACTGCACCATCCCGTTCATCCGCGGGCGCTATCGCAGCTTCCCGCTGGCCGACGTCCGCGCGGAGGTGGCGGCCCACGTGGCGGCGGGCACGCGCGAGATCGTGCTCATCGCGCAGGACACGGGCCGCTGGGGCGCCGATTTCGACGAGCCCTCGTCGCTCGGCGAGCTCGTGTCCGCGCTGGCCGAGGAGTTCCCCGACACGTGGTTCCGCGTCATGTACCTGCAGCCGGAGGGCGTGACCGACGCCTACCTCGCCGCCGTCGCGTCGCATCCCAACGTGTGCCCCTATTTCGACATCCCGCTGCAGCACGTGGACGCGGGCATCCTGCGCGCCATGAACCGCACGGGCTCGCGCGCGGAGTTCGAGGCCCTCATCGAGCGCATCCTCGCGCGCGTGCCGGACGCGACGCTGCGCACGACGCTCATCGCGGGCTTCCCCGGCGAGACGGACGGGCAGTTCGAGGAGCTCTGCGACTTCGTGGAGGAGGGCCTGTTCGACTACGTGGGCGTGTTCGCGTACTCGCGCGAGGACGGCACGCGCGCGGCCGGGCTGCCCGGTCAGGTGGACGACGACGAGAAGGCCGACCGCGCGCAGCGTTTGCGCGACCTGGCCGACGGCGTGTGCGTGCCGCGCATCGCCGCGCGCGTCGGGCGCGAGATGGACGTGCTCGTGGAGGGACGCGAGGAGGACGGCCAGCTCTACGGGCGCGCCAGGTGCCAGGCGCCCGAGGTGGACGGCGTCACCTACCTTGAGCGCGGCGAGGCGGGCCAGGTGGTGCGCGTGCGCATCGTCGACACGCTGCTCTACGAGATGGAAGGGGAGTGAGCGCCATGGCCTCGAAGCGCACGGTGCAGGTGAGCCCGACCCCGGCGGACAAGCTGTGGACGCCGGCCAACATCGTCACGCTCGTGCGCATCTGCCTCGTGCCGGTGTTCGTGGTGGCCCTCATCAGCCCCTGGCCGCAGTGGTTCGGCCTGCCGCAGGTGGCCGACGACGCGAAGAGCCTCGTGGCGGCCGGCATCTTCATCCTCATCTCGTGCACCGACTGGCTCGACGGCTACCTGGCGCGCAGCCGCAACGAGGTGACGGACTTCGGCAAGTTCATGGACCCGCTCGCCGACAAGATCCTCGTCGCCGCGGCGCTTCTAGCCCTGGTGGAGCTGGGGTCGCTGCCCAGCTGGGTCGTGCTCGTCATCCTGGCGCGCGAGTTCATCGTGTCGGGGGTGCGCATGGTGGCGGCGAGCGAGGGCGTGGTCATCGCGGCCAGCTGGTACGGCAAGTTCAAGACCGTGTTCCAGATGGTCGCCATCGTGCTGTTCTGCGTGAAGGACTCCTACATGGTGGGCAGCGCGGGCGCGGCGTTCTCCGACGGGCTATGGCTTCTGAGCTGGGGCGTGATGATCGTCGCGCTCGTGCTCACGGTGGTGTCGATGCTCGACTACATCGCGAAGGCGCGCAAGCTCATCGGGCTGGGACGCCCGCGCTCGCGCGAAGCGGAGGAGCTCGAGGAGATGGAGGGGCTCGACGCGCTGGCCGCGCGGGTGCTCGACGCCGCTCGTGCGTCGGGGAGGACGCTCGGCACGGCCGAGAGCCTCACGGGCGGCCTCATCGCGGTGACGCTCACCGACGTGGCCGGCAGCTCGGACGTGGTGCGCGGCGGCGTGGTGAGCTACGCGGCCGAGGTGAAGAGCGACGTGCTGGGCGTGGACGCCGGCGCCATCGAGCGCTTCGGCGTCGTGAGCGCCGAGACGGCGCGCGCCATGGCGGCCGGTGCGCGCCGCGAGCTCGCCTGCGACGCGGCGGTGGCGGTGACGGGCATCGCCGGGCCGGGCGGCGCGGAGCCGGGCAAGCCGGTGGGCACCGTGTGGATCGGGCTCTCGTGCGGCAGGCATGCCGAGGAGCGGCTGTTCTCCTTCGAGGGGAGCCGCGAGGAGGTGCGCCTGGCCACCGTACGCGCGGCCCTCGGGATGCTGCTGGAAGCGCTCGAGGGGGATCCCGCCCGGTGCTGAGCGGCGCGTTGCGGCCTGTGAAGGCGGGCCTTTGAGCTGGGGTGTAAGGTTTCCGCTTGATTTTCGCTGGAAACGCGCTTGATTCCCGCTGGAAACGTGCTGGACGGGCGCTGGAGGCGCGCTTGATCGGCGATGGATCGGGGCGCGGATGCGCTGGACGCGCGCCATGGATGCGCTGGATCGCGTCGTTATACTGTGATTCGGAGTCGTTTCGCGAAAAGGACTTGACCGACAAACATATGTTCGTATAATAGTAGGAACAAGACCACGCGGCAGAGAGCGCGCACGGCCGGGGAAGAGAAGGAAGCGCATGAACGAAGAAAAATCGAAGATGCTCAAGCTGACCACCGATCAGATCGAGACGAAGTTCGGCAAGGGCTCCATCATGAAGTTCGGCGAGGGAGGGCTCGACCTCAACGTCGGCGTCATCCCGACGGGGGCGCTGCCGCTCGACGCGGCGCTCGGCATCGGCGGCGTGCCCCGCGGGCGCATCGTGGAGATCTACGGCCCCGAGTCGAGCGGCAAGACGACGCTCGCGTTGCAGATCCTCGCCGAGGCGCAGGCCATGGGCGGCATCGTGGCCTTCATCGACGCGGAGCACGCGCTCGATCCTGTCTACGCCGCGCGCCTGGGGGTGGACATCGACGAAGTGCTCATCTCGCAGCCCGATACCGGCGAGCAGGCGCTCGAGATCTGCGACATGCTCGTGCGAAGCGGCGCCATCGACGCCGTGGTCGTCGACTCGGTGGCCGCGCTCGTGCCGCGCGCCGAGATCGAGGGCGAGATCGGCGACACCACGGTGGGCCTGCAGGCGCGCCTCATGTCCCAGGCGCTGCGCAAGCTGGCCGGCTCGCTTTCCAAGTCGAACACCACCTGCATCTTCATCAACCAGCTGCGCGAGAAGATCGGCGTCATGTTCGGCAATCCCGAGACCACGACGGGCGGCCGCGCGCTCAAGTTCTTCTCGAGCGTGCGCATCGACATCCGCCGCATCGACTCCATCAAGAAGGACGGCGAGATCGTGGGCAACCGCGTGCGCGCCAAGGTGGTGAAGAACAAGGTGGCCCCGCCGTTCCGCCAGGCCGAGTTCGACCTCATGTACGGCGAGGGCATCTCGCGCGAGGGCTGCATCGTGGACATGGCCGTCGAGTGCGGCGTGGCCAAGAAGTCGGGCGCATGGTACACCTACGGCGAGGAGCGCCTGGGCCAGGGCCGCGAGGCTGCCAAGCAGACGCTCAAGGAGAATCCCGATCTGCGCGACGTGCTGGAGACGAAGGTGCGCGAATCGTTCGATATCCCCATCATCACGCGCTCGACCGAGGAGGCCGACGCGCTGAGCCCGGTCGCGAAGCCGACGAAGAAGAAATAGCATGCCTCCCAGCTCAGAGGAGGTGAGGGCCGCCCTCCGCGCCCGCATCGACGCGATCGAGGGCGGCCCGGCCCCGCATGCGGCCGCGCCGCAGAAGGCGCGTGAGGAGGCCGAGGCGGCAGACGGGCCGGCCGAGGCCGAACGCGCTTTCCGCAAGATCGAGAGGCTCGCCTCCGCGCGCGAGCAGGCGAGCGCCGCGCTGAGGCGGCGCCTTGCGCGGGACGGGTTCTCGCCGGAGGCCGTGGAGGAGTCGCTTGCGCGCGCCCTTTCCTGCGGGCTCGTGGACGATATGCGCTACGCCGACGTGCTCGTGCGCAGCCGGCTCGCGCAAGGCCGCGGCCGGCAGGGCATCGCGGCGGAGCTCGCAGACCTCGGCATCGACCCCGACGGGGTGGAGGCCCTCGCCGAGTCTGACGAGGGTGCCGAGCGCGAGGTGGAGCGCGCCCTCGATCTGCTCGAGCGCAGGCCCCCGCGCGCCAAGAACGCCCGCGACGCCGCCTACCGCCGCCTCGTGCAGAAGGGCTACGGCGCCTCCGCCGCCTCCACGGCCGCCCGCCTCTGGAGCGAGGCGCGCGAAGAGGAGCGCTGAGGCGGACGAATGAAGCGAAGCCCCCGGCAAGGGCGCCGGAACCGCGTCTTCGCCGGGGGCTTCGGCCCCTTTGGGATGCCGGCAAGCGGCAGGCTACCCCCGACTAGGAGGTACGCCAATGGTGACATGGGAAAGCTTGTTCGCGTTTTGCCTGGTGATCATCGCTCTACTCGATCTAGTCATGCGTAGGAAAGAGTAGAGCCGCCCCGATGTAAGGACGGCCCTCGATCACATACTCAAAATATGTGAGGTAGCCGCCCGTTGCCGCGGGCGACCGCTTGTCGGCATCCTACCACAGGTTGGAACGCCGTGGCAAGGGGCTGCGAGATGCATTTCCGCCTTCCGCAGCTCCGCAGCTCCTTGCCGACCGTTTGTCGGCCGTGCTCGCAACCGGCACCGCCACACCCCGCCGCCGTGTCCTGGGTTTTCAGAATATTTCTTGTCAGGGCTTTTACAAATCAACCACAAGCCTTATCATGTGATATAGCTTGAGTGATGCGTACCTGATGAGGGTACTTCTTATAGAAAAGTTCATACGATGCCACCCGTATCGCGTGCGTTCGCTCATGCCCGGCTTTGTCCGGGATTTTTCATGCACACAACCTTTACGAGCTGTACTGACACTGATCGAACACGAAACGAAAGGGGGATCGCATGCCCGAGATCATCTGGCTGCTCATCGGAGCGGTCGTCGGCATCGCCCTCGGCTTCGTCGGCAGCAGGTACCTGGTCAACGCGTCCACGAAACGAGCGGCGCAAGAGGCCGAGACTGTGGTGTCCGACGCGAAACGCCAGGCCGAGACGCTGCGCCGCGAGGCCGTCATCGAAGCGAAGGACGAGGCCCTGCGCCTCAAGCAGGAGGCCCAGGCCGAGAACAAGGAGCGCATGCGCGAGGTCCGCTCGGCCGAGAGCCGCCTGTCCCAGCGCGAGGAGCTGCTCGACCGCCGCGTCGAGTCGCTCGACGCGCGCGAGCATCAAATGTCATCCACGCAGGGCCAGCTCGACCGCCGCGAGCGCGATCTGAACGCGGCCGAGCAGGAGGTCAGCCGGCGCCTCGAGCGCGTGGCCGGCATGACGCCGGAGGAGGCCAAGGCGGAGCTGCTCGACACGCTCAAGGACGAGGTCGTGCACGAGTCCGCGGCCATCATCCGCGACGCCGAGGCCCGCACCAAGGCCGAGGCCGACAAGAAGGCTCGCTCCATCCTGAGCCTCGCCATCCAGCGCGTTGCGGCCGACCACTCGGCCGAGACCACCGTGTCCGCCATCCACATCCCCTCGGATGACCTCAAGGGCCGCATCATCGGCCGCGAGGGGCGCAATATCCGCTCGTTCGAGCAGCTCACCGGCACGAACCTCATCATCGACGACACGCCGGAGTGCGTGACCATCTCGTGCTTCGACCCCGTTCGCCGCGAGATCGGCCGCGTGACCATGGAGAACCTCGTCGCCGACGGGCGCATCCATCCGGCGCGCATCGAGGAGATGTTCGGCAAGGCCGAGGCTCTCGTGAACCAGCGTGTGCAGGAGGCCGGCGAGCAGGCCGCCTTCGACACGGGCATCCACGATCTGCACCCCGAGCTCGTGCGCACGCTCGGACGTCTGCGCTACCGCACCTCGTACGGCCAAAACGTGCTCAACCACTCGCTCGAGGTGGCCTACCTCTCGGGCGTCATGGCCTCTGAGCTGGGGCTCGACCCCATCCCGGCCAAGCGCGCGGGCCTTCTGCACGACCTGGGCAAGGCCGTCGACCACGAGGTGGAGGGCAGTCACGCCGTCATCGGCGCCGACTTGGCGCGCCGCTTCGGCGAGAAGCCCGACATCGTGCACGCCATCGAGGCGCACCACAACGACGTGGAGCCCTCCAGCGTGCTCGCCGTGCTCGTGCAGGCCGCCGACGCCGTGTCCGCCGCGCGCCCCGGTGCCCGCAAGGAGACCCTCGACGCCTACGTCAAGCGCCTCGAGAAGCTCGAGGAGATCGCGAACTCCTACAAGGGCGTCGAGCGCACCTACGCCATCCAGGCGGGTCGCGAGGTGCGCGTGATGGTGGAGCCCGAGGCGGTCGACGAAGCCGCCACCACCGTGCTCGCGCACGACATCGCGCAGCGTATCGAGAACGAGATGCAGTACCCCGGCCAGGTGAAGGTCGTGGTCATCCGTGAGAGCCGCGCGGTCGGCATCGCGAAGTAGGACGGCGCGCCCACCGTGGCCGACGAAGCGCTCGAGAGCTTCATAGAGAACGTCTGCGGGATGAGCCATCTCCGGGTCGAAGCCGACCTCGGGGATGGCTTCGTCCGTTTGAGGAGCGCCGAGGCCGAGCGGCGCCAGGCCGCCCACGACATCCGCTCCACCGAGGACGTCGTCATCGAGATGCTGCGCAACGCGCGCGATGCGAACGCGAAGAGCGTCTTCGTGGCGGCCACGCGAGAGGAGCGGCGGCGGCGCATCGTGATGGTCGACGACGGCGACGGCGTGCCGCCCGCCATGCATGAGCGCGTCTTCGAGCCCCGCGTCACATCCAAGCTCGACACCATGCACATGGACAAGTGGGGCGTGCACGGGCGCGGCATGGCGCTCTATTCCATCGCGGTGAACGCCGCGTCGGCGCGCATTGCCGCATCGGATGCCGGGATGGGCGCCGCGTTCGTGGTGGAGACGGACCTCGATCGCCTCGGCGAGAAGACCGACCAGTCGACGTTCCCCACGTTCGAGCGCACGGAGTCCGGAAGCGTCGCCGTGCGCGGCCCGAAGAACATCCTGCGCACCGCCTGCGAGTTCGCGCTCGAGAGCCGGCGCGCGTGCACGGTCTACCTGGGATCGGCCACGGATATCGCCGCTACGCTCTACGCGTTCGGCCTCTCGTCGCTCACCTCCGCCGTGCGTGCGTTCTGCACGGACTCCTCCGAGCTTCCCGTCTGCAAGCGCCTCGCGACGGCGGCCGATCCCGCCATGCTCGCGGAGGAGGCGGCCAAGCTGGGCCTTCTCCTGTCCGAGCGCTCGGCGCGGCGCATCATGGACGGCGGCATCGAGCCGCTCGAGCCGCTCCTCGCGCGCGTGCGCATCGCAGGGGAGGACGGCGCCCCGCACCCGGGCGCGACGAAGGCGGCGCATCCCGCGCTACGTCCGGCGGGGGCCGATGCGCGCGGCCTGAGGGTGGATCCGGCCGACCTCGAGGCGTTCTCCGAGCGCGTGGCCGAGGCGTTCGGCGAGCTCGCCCGCGCCTACTACCTCGAGCCCGGCGCAGTGCCCGATGTCCGTGTGGGCAAAGACGGAATCCGCGTGTTCATCCCCGTGGAGAAGCTGCGCTGAAACTCCTTGTCGGAGCGCATACGGGCAGGTTGCGCGCGCAGGGCTGAATAGGTAGAATAACAGATGCAAATTTGATGTTGATCGCCGAGCATATTGCATGAGCCAAACGCACGCGTAACGGACCAAACGAAAAAGGATATGCATGTCCACTACTGATAACAAGCCGGACATCGGCTGCTTGAAGGTATCGTCGAAGTCGTCGCCCGCCTCCGTCGCCGGCGCCATCGCCGGCATGGTGAAGGACGGCGTGTGCGTCGAGATCCAGGCCGTGGGCGCCGGCGCGGTCAACCAGGCGGTGAAGGCCATCGCCATCTCGCGCGGCTTCCTGTCTCCCGTCGGCATCGAGATCGCGTGCGTCCCCTCGTTCGCCGACATCGTCATCGACGGAGAGTACCGCACCGCCATCCGCTTCACCGTCGAGCCCCGCTATCTGCGCGGAACCGTTCCGGCCGCATCGGGCGGAGCCCAGCCGGGCAGCCCCGCCGCACGTTAGACCGCGCCCATGCAGACCCCCTTCATGAACCTTACGTTCTGCATCCGCACGTTCGGATGCCAGATGAACAAGCACGACTCCGAGCGCATCGCCGGCATGCTGGAAGGCATGGGCGCGCTGCAGGTCGAGTCGATCGAGGACGCCGATATCGTCGCGTTCATGACCTGCTGCGTGCGCGAAGCCGCCGACACGCGCCTGTACGGCCAGGTGGCATCCCTCAAGAACGTGCCCCTGCGCGCGGGCTCGCCGCTCTCGAAGCGCGTCGTCGCCGTCGGCGGCTGCATCGGCCAGCGCGACGGGGAGAAGCTCGTCGACGCGCTGCCGCATCTCGACGTCGTGTTCGGCACGCACAACCTCGGCGCGCTGCCCCGGCTGCTCGAGGCCGCCATCGAGGAGGGCGGCCATCAGGTGGAGGTGCTCGATGCCGCCTCGTCGTTTCCCACCGAGCTGCCCACCGCGCGCGAGCACGACTGGGCGGCATGGCTGCCCATCACCATCGGGTGCAACAACTTCTGTTCCTACTGCATCGTGCCCTACGTGCGCGGACGCGAGAAGTCCCGTCCGCTCGAGGACATCGTCGCGGAGGCCGAGCGCTACGTGGCCGCCGGTGTGAAGGAGATCACGCTTCTGGGGCAGAACGTGAACTCCTACGGGCGCGATCTGTACGGAAGCCCGCGCTTCGCGGCCGTGCTCGATGCGCTCGACGCCACCGGCATCGAGCGGCTGCGCTTCGCCACGAGCCACCCGAAGGACCTCACCGACGAGGTCATCGGCAAGTTCGCCACGCTGCGCTCGCTCATGCCGGCGCTGCACCTGCCCGTGCAGTCGGGCTCCGACGCGGTGCTCGCCGCCATGAACCGCCGCTACACGCGCGCGCACTACTTGGGTTTGGTGCGGAAGCTCCGCGAGGCGCTGCCGGAGATCGCGCTTTCGACCGATATCATCGTCGGGTTCCCCGGCGAGACGGCGAAGGACTTCGAGGACACGTACCGTTTGGTGGACGAGGTGGGCTACCATCAGGTGTTCACGTTCATCTACTCCAAGCGCGAGGGCACGCCGGCCGCCTCGATCGAGGACGCGACGCCGCGCGAGGTCGTGCAGCAGCGCTTCGACCGCCTCGTCGACCTCGTGCAGGAGCGCGCTTTCGAGGCGAACCAGGCCGATCTCGGCGCGGCGGTCGACGTGCTCGTGGAGGGCGCGTCCAAGCGCGACGCGGGGCTGCTCGCGGGCAAGAGCCCGAAGAACCAGACCGTGCATGCGCCCGCGCCCGCCGGGGCAAGCGCCCAGGACCTCGCCGGAAGCATCGTCAAGGTGCGCGTCGACGAGGCGAAGACCTGGTACCTCGCCGGCGAGGTCGTGGATGGCCGCTGATACCACGGCCCCTGAGTTCTCGCTTGTCGCGCCCGTCGTATGCGTCGTCGGGCCGACGGCGTCCGGCAAGTCCGACGTGGCGGCGCGCCTCGCGCGCGAGCTCGGGGGCGAGGTGGTGAGCGCCGACTCGATGCAGATCTACCGCGGCATGGACATCGGCACGGGCAAGCTCCCGCCCGCCGAGCGCCTCGTGCCCCATCACGGCCTGGACCTCGTCGATCCGGGAGAGCCGTTCTCCGCGGCGCTGTTCCAAGAGTACGCGCGCGGGCGTTTCCGCGATATCGACGCGCGGGGGCGGCGTTGCGTGCTGTGCGGCGGGACGGGGTTCTACGTGCGCGCCGCCATCGACGGCTACGACTTTCCCGCGGGCGAGCAGGTGGGCAACCCTGTGCGCGAGCGGTGCATGCGCATTGCCGAGGAGCAGGGAGCCGAGGCGCTCTGGCACCTCCTCGAGCGCCGCGACCCGGCGAGCGCGGCCATCATCCCTCCGGCCGACGTCAAGCGCGTCGCGCGTGCCTTCGAGCTTTTGGAGGACGGCGCGACCTATGCCGAGCAGCGCGCCAAGCTCTCGGCGATTCCCCAGGTGGTGCCCGCCGTCTTCCTCGGGCTTTCGGTCGATCCCGACATGCTGCGCGCCCGCATCGACGCGCGCGTCGATGCGATGATGGAGGCGGGGCTGGCAGACGAGGTGCGCGGGCTGCTCGCGCGCGGGTTCCGCGAGGGCATCACGGCGCCGCAGGCCATCGGGTACAAGGAGATCGCGGCCGCGCTCGACGGCGAGACGACCCTCGATGAGGCCGTGCAGCGCATCAAGACGGCGACGCATCGCTACGCGAAGCGGCAGCGCACGTGGTTTCGCAAGGACGCGCGCATCCGCTGGATCGATGCCGACGCGGGCGATGCCGACGCGCTCGTCGTGGAGGCCCTCGCCCTGCTCGAGCGCTCGGACGCCTGAGGCAGGCGGGTCGGACGGCATCCGTTTCCCTGCGGTTTTCGGCGCGGCCGTCCTCTATGCTATGATGATGGCGCGCCGTTGAGCGCGGCCCTCCGTCGAGCGAAGGAGCATCCATGCAGCCGAGGTGATCGTTTCTCGTACCGTCTTGATCCGTCTCTGGGAAAGGATTGCCCCATGTCAGAATTAGAATCCGTCATCATGCGCGGGATGGTTCCCGTCTCCGAGCAGCGCCGCGAGAAGGCGGTGCTCGTGGGCGTCGACCGCCCGGGCTCGACCTGGCCGCTCGCCTCGTCGCTCGCCGAGCTGGAGCGGCTCGTCGACACCGCCGGCGCCGACGTCGTGGCCGCGACGTCGCAGAAGCTCGATTCCCCGAATCCCAAAACGTTCGTCGGCACCGGCAAGGCCGAGGAGGTGGCGGAGCTCGCGCGTGCCCACGGGGCCGACCTCGTGGTGTTCGACGACGAGCTCACGCCCTCCCAGCAGGCCAACCTGGAGAAGGCCGTCGGCAAGGACGTCAAGGTCATCGACCGCACGGCGCTCATCCTGGACATCTTCGCCCTGCACGCCACCAGCAAGGAGGGCCGTCTGCAGGTGCGCCTCGCGCAGAACGAGTACCTGCTGCCGCGATTGCGCGGCATGTGGGCCCACCTGGCCTCCAACCGCATGGGCGGCGGCGTGGGGTCGCGCTTCGGCGAGGGCGAGAGCCAGCTGGAGGTCGACCGCCGCATGGTGCGCAAGCGCATCACGTCCATCAAGCGCGAACTCAAGCATCTGGCCGAGGTGCGGGCGGTTCAGCGCGAGAGCCGCTACGAGAGCGGCATGTTCAAGGTGGCGCTGGCCGGCTATACGAATGCAGGCAAGTCGAGCCTGCTCAACCGTCTGACGAACGCCGACGTGCTCGCCTACGACAAGCTGTTCGCCACGCTCGACTCCACCACGCGCAAGTTCGTGCTGCCCGAGGGACGCGAGATCACCATAACCGACACGGTGGGATTCATCCAGAAGCTGCCGACCACGCTCGTGGAGGCGTTCAAATCAACGCTCGACGAGATAACGGGCGCCGACCTGGTGCTTCACGTGGTGGATGCCTCGTCGGAGGAGTACGCTTCGCAGATAGCCGCCGTCGAGGACGTGCTCGGCCAGATCCATGCGCAGGACCTCGGGCGCGTGCTCGTGTTCAACAAGTGCGACCTGCTCGACGACGAGGCGCTTGCAGCCCTCAAAGCGCGCCATTCCCAGGCGCAGTTCGTGTCGGCGGCGACGGGGGAGGGCACTGCCGAGCTGATCGACCACATCGCCCGCGTCGCCTCGGCCCACGACGAGCATCTCGACGTGCTCGTGCCCTACAGCCGCGGCGACCTCGTGTCGGTGGCTCATGAGCGCTGCCATATCCTGTCGGAAACGCACGAAGAGGGCGGCACGCGCATCGTCATGCTGGCAGCGCCTTCCTATGCCGGATCGTTCAGGCCCTTCGCGGTGGAAAGAGGCTGAGCGCCCGCGTCCGACGCTCCTGACGACGCCCCCTCGACGACGGCTCTCCCGTGTCGAGGGGGCGTCGGGCATTTACAGGCGGCGGAAGACCGCGACCACCTTGCCCGCGATGGCGCAGTCGGTGGTGATGATGGGCTCCATCGTGGAGTTCTCGGGCTGCAGGCGGATATGGTCGGGCTCCTTGTAGAAGCGCTTGACCGTGGCACCGTCGTCGACGATGGCCACCACGATGTCGCCGTTGTTCGCCACCGGCTGCTCCTTCACCACGACGTAGTCTCCGTCGTTGATGCCGGCTTCGATCATGCTCTCGCCGCGCACCGACAAGAGGAAGGAGGGCGAGTCGCCCACGATGTCGGTGGGGAGCGAGATCGTGTCGGTGATGTTCTCCTCGGCGAGAATGGGCGAGCCGGCCGCCACGTTGCCCACCAGCGGCACGTTCACGATCTTGCTGAAGCACGGCTGCACGATGTTCGTGGCGAGCGCCGCGTCCTCGAGCGGATAGGTGAGCGCGATGGAGCGCGACTTGAGGGGATCGCGCTTGATGAGGCCCTTCTCCTCGAGCGCCTTGAGGTGCACGTGGACGGTGGAGGGGGAGGAGAGGCCCAAGGTCTGGCACACCTCGCGCACGGTGGGGCCGTAGCCCTTCTCGCGGATGCAATCCTCGATGCAGCTGAGAACCGCTTGCTGACGCTTCGTCACTTTCTCGGACATTTCTCGTCCTTTCCTTCAACCGAACAAATGTTTTAAAACTTGTTGACATGAACCTTTGTTCGGACTATTATATATGCGAACATAGGTTCTACGCAAGAGCAAGGAGCAAGAAAGATGAAGAATTTCGCGATGCGCTATCCAGTGAACGGCACCTCCGCGCTGCAGCCGAAGCTTTCTCATCCGTCTTCCAGCCGGGGGACCATCATCAAGTTCCCGGCACAAGCCGCTCCCTGCGCGGCCCATGGCTCCCTCGGCGCTCAGCGTTGCGGCGCGCGCGATAGGATCCTCGGCTCGGAACTGGTCCGCAGCCTACGTTACGGCACTGCGAAAGGCCGCTCCTACGACCGCATCGCGCCATGGCAGGCGGTTGTCGCCGGCATCGTGTTCGCGGCGGTCGCGCTCCTGGCCGTGCTCGGCGTCTGAAGGCCGGCGGGAGGGTTTTTTGCGCGATTCTCTTTCGTCAATTGAGCCACAATATATAGTGTGCTAGGCTGATCGGAAAGCGATCTAAGGAGCCTGAATGCGCTGTCCTTCCTGCGGCAACCCCGAATCGAAAGTGGTCGATTCGCGACCTTCCGAAGACGGCACGGCCATACGCCGCCGCCGCGAATGCCTCGACTGCGGAAGGCGTTTCACTACCTACGAGCGGCTGGGGGAGAACCCGCTCATCGTCATCAAGACGGACGGTTCCTCGGAGGCCTACGATAGACAGAAGCTCATGCGGGGCCTGCTGATCGCGTGCGCCAAGCGCCCGATCGCGCCCGAGCAGATCGCGGCCCTCATCGACAGCATCGAGGCCGAGCTGCGCAACGCGTCGAAGACCGAGATCGGCTCGAAGGAGCTCGGCGACATGGCGCTCGTGCGCCTCGCGAAGCTCGACGACGTCGCGTACGTGCGCTTCGCGAGCGTGTACAAGGACTTCCAGAACGTCGAGGAGTTCTCCGCCGCGTTGGAGGAGCTGCGCTGATGGCCGTCCTCCGCGTGCCCCTGCAAAGGCTCGATCCCGATCTTCCCGCGCCCGCCTACGCCTATGCAGGCGATGCCGGCGTCGATCTGCGCTCCACCTGCGACGTGCTGCTCCAGCCCTTCGAGCGAAAGCTCGTGCCCTGCGGCATCGCGCTCGCCATCCCGCGCGGATACGCCGGGTTCGTGCTGCCTCGCAGCGGCCTCGCCATCAAGCACGGCGTGTCCCTCGTGAACGCGCCCGGGCTCATCGACAGCGACTACCGCGGCGAGGTGGGGGTCGTCCTCGTGAACCTCGATGCGCACGAGCCGTTCGCCGTGAAGCGGGGGGATCGCATCGCGCAGCTCGTCGTGCTCCAGGTCCCGGCGGTCGAGTTCGATCCGAGCGAGGAGCTGCCCGAGACCGAGCGCGGCGCGGGCGGCTTCGGCAGCAGCGGCGTGAGGATGTAAGGAGCGTTAGAGTAACTCTAACGTGAAAACCGTCGAAGAGAACGGTTGCTTAGAGTTACTCTAAGCAACAACCGGGGAAGGCGACGATGGCCGACGAGGAGCGAAGCGGTTTCGAGGAGCATGGCGATGCGAGCGTCCTGCCGTGCTTCGGCATCGCCGAGGTCGCCGACCAGACGGGCATCTCGGCCTTCACGATCCGCTACTACGACAAATGCGGTTTCTTCCCGAACCTGGCGCGCGACCACCGCGGGATCCGCACGTTCTCGAAAGCCGACATCGCCCAGCTTTACTTCGTCGATGCGCTCCGCAAAAGCGGATTGTCCATCGAGGGCATTCAGTACTACGTGAAGCTTCAGAGGCGCGGCGCGCGCTCGGTCGACGAGCGGCGCGATATCGTACTCGCGCAGGAGACGGTGCTCGAGTACCAGTTGGCCGAGCTTCAGGAGTGCCTCGGCCGTCTTCGCGCGGCGGGTGTGGAATTGTCTGCGGATCGACCCGGCGGCCGGCCCGCAATGCTATAGTACCCGTTTGAGCGAAGAGAAAACGCCGATTTCCATGACCTAGGAGTCGTCCGAGGGCAAGATAGGGCCTTAGAACGGCTCTCAGAGCCTCGTTTATAAAACCCCAGGTCAGAGGCATGAAAAATCGACCTATTGAAGGATTGCCATGAGCGACAGCGACAATTTGCCTCCCGAGCCCCCTCGTCCGCCTCGAAACGGGGCCGAACCCGATCCCGACGAGCGCCAGCCCGGCCTTTCGCCGAGCCTGCAGCCGAACGTGCTCGACATGCAGCAGCTGAAGAAGGCCCAGACGCTCGTGATGGTGGCGAACATCGCCGGCCCGGTGTCGCTCTTCCTGGGCGGCGTGCTGCTGAGCACGGTCGGACTCGTGTGCGCCATCGTTGCGAACTCACGGCTCAAGCAGTTGGTGACGAGGACGACGCGCGTCGGGGCGGCTGCCGCGCTGTTGAAGCGCTCGAGCGCCGTCGGCATCGTCTTGTGCGCCATCGCGCTCGTGCTCAACGGGATTTCCTTCTTCATCTTGCTGCCCGAGGTCATGCAGATGATGGAAAGCGGAGACTACGCCGGCTTCGCAATGGACCCCGGAAGCGGAGCCGCAGGGTCATCAACCTGGGGCTAGCGTAGGCGCATTTCGAGAAATACCGTCTTGAGCCGATCGAACAGCGTTTTGCGAGATGAGGGCTCGATGCAAATTTCATTTTTCACTGCATGATCCGAAAAGACCAATGCGAATGAGAAGCTGATATGCAGGTGTTTCTCCATTAGACGCTCCTTCGCGAATCCCTCTGCAATATGATAAATCAGATTCCTTAATATTGTATGTCCATTTTGATGATAACATGTCTTATGTAAAGTCAGGGAATGGCAGATGCGGCGGCGGGATGCGGGATGGGAACTGAGATTGGCAGAGCTGTCGTACCTCCTCCCCCTGTAGATCGTTTTGCACATGGCGTACAACCGGATCCTTTCCACTGTTGCACGTAAATCTGGGTTGCTCGACACAAAAAACCTCGGCGTGAAAGGTCCGGAAGCAAAAACGGACGCGCATCGGCTCCCCTGAGCGGAAGGCTTCCAGCGTTTTCCCAGGTCGCGAAAAACCGGAGGCTGCTCGGCCCGCCGGGATCCTTTCACGCCGAGGTTTTTTGTGCGGAAGAAGCATGATGCGCGTGCAGCGTTGCTTCAGAGCCCCTGTTCTCCACTATCGCGTTGCAAAGCGATAAACGGAAGCCTCTTAGAGTAACTCTAACGTAAGTGTCAGGCTGCTGGAGCTTCTTTGTTGAACCGGCGGTTGACTGCGCGCCCTTCCTCGGGCTGCTCGGCATAGACGGATGCGCTTCTATGCCGTATGCTTGCACCACGCGCTTTTCATAAGGAGAGGAGAGGGAGCATGGTTCGAATCAAGAGGGGGCTCGCCGGGCTGCTGGTGGCGGCGCTGCTGGCGTTCGGGGCCTTCGCGCTCGTGAGCTGCGGCCCGAGCGCCGAGGAGGTGGTGCGCGAAGGGGTGACCAAGGAGCTCGACAGCCTGAAGAACCTCGATGCGAGCCTCGTCGACGAGCTCGCCGCGTCCGCAGGGGTGGAGCAGCTCGCTGACTTCGGCATCGACGCCAAGGAGTTCGTGAGCACCTATCTGGGCGGCTTCGACTACCGCATCGACGACGTGACGGTGAACGGGGATGCTGCCACGGCCACGGTCACGCTCACCTGCAAGAGCTTCGCGGCTTACACCGATGCGCTTGAGGCGGCCTCGGCTGAGCTCGCCGGCGACGAGTCGCTCGCCGATCTCAGCGAGGAGGAGCTCAACCAGAAGCTCGGCCAGACCATCATGGACGCCATCGCCGCAGTGCCTGCGACCGAGACGGCGCCGGTGGCGCTCACGTTCGAGCGCAAGGACAACGTCTGGACCCCCACGGCCGACGCCCAGCACGCCCTGTCCAACGCGTTGTTCTCGAATTAGGGGATCGCGCGGCGCGGTAACGGTTCAACCACCGTTCGGTAACCGTTGGCGCGAGGGGTGCCGGGCCGCGCCGCCTGACTGATATCCTCTCTGCGAGCCGTACGGCTCGCGGTCTGGATGCAAGGAGGAGTCATGGGATACGTGATTTCGCTGTTGTGCTTCGCGGGCGTCCTTTGGTGCGCATCGCTCGTTCGACGCCTTGCGTGACAGCGCACAGTTCTAACGCAAGGAGCCGTCCACGCGCCGGCTCCTTGCGTATTCGGATGACGTGCGTCAACAAGCACGTTGCAGTTCGCCCCCGGCCCTTCCCCGCCGCCCCGCCGCGCCCTGCAGGCGCGCTACGATCGGTCTTCCCCAACCGCGTCGCAGACGGAAAGGAAGGTGCGGCCATGGCCGGAAAGAAGGGCGCCATCGCGTTCGGCCTCGTGTACATCCCCATCGAGATGTTCGCGGCCACCCAGGACGACGCCGTGCGGTTCAACCAGCTGGCGAAGGACACGATGAAGCGCGTGCGCTACGTGAAGACGTGCCCCGACTGCAAGCGTGAGCTGGGGCCCGACGACATCGTGCGCGGCTACCAGTACGAGAAGGGCAAGTACGTCGTCGTCTCCGACGAGGAGCTCGACGCCGTCAAGAGCGCGGCGGACCGCTCGCTCAAGATCGTGCAGTTCTCTGACTTCGCCGAGGTGCCGCCCATCTACTTCGAGAAGCCCTACCAACTGGTGGCGCAGCCCGGCGGCGAGAAGGCGCTCGAGCTATTGCGCCGCGCGATGGTGGACGAGGGCAAGATAGCCATCGGCACCACGGTGCTCGGCAACTCCGAGACCCCCATCGCGCTCATCCCCTACGAGGACGACCTGGTCATGATGACGCTGCACTACGCGAGCGAGGTGAAGGACATCCCCAAGTCCCTCGAGCACCCCGACGTGGCCGATGCCGAGCTCGACATGGCGAAGCGCCTGGTGGAAAGCATGACCGAGCCCTTCGACCCCGCGCGGTTCAAGAACTCCTACCAGGAGAAGCTCATGGACCTCATCCAGAACAAGATCGCCGGCAAGCAGGTGGTGGCCGCAGAGCCCGCCGCGCAGCCCTCCAACATCATCAACCTCATGGACGCGCTCGCCGCCAGCTTGAAGGCCCGCGAGGACGAAGGCGACGGCGAGGGTGCGAAGGAGGCGGCCGCCCAGGAGCCCGAGAAGCCCGCCCCGAAGCGCGGGCGCAAGAAGGCCTCCTAGCCGCCGTCCGGCCCCGTGCCGCCGCTCCCCCGCCCGCGCAGGCTCCAAAGGCGCTTGACGACCCAGACGGAGGCGAGCCCCAGGCCCACGCCCACGATCGCGCCCACCAGGATATCGCTCGGGTAGTGCACGTACAGGTAGATGCGCGAGATGGCGATGAGCGCCGCCACGACGAGCGCGCCGGTCTTCACGGCCTTCACGCCGC
This sequence comes from Arabiibacter massiliensis, assembly GCF_902386925.1. Taxonomy (NCBI): domain Bacteria; kingdom Bacillati; phylum Actinomycetota; class Coriobacteriia; order Eggerthellales; family Eggerthellaceae; genus Arabiibacter; species Arabiibacter massiliensis. The sequence goes on from NZ_LR698996.1 coordinate 552,876, forward strand.
GCCCGCCTTCCGGGATGCAGCAGATGGCGGTGGCGGCGGCGAAGGACACCATCGAGTGGTTCGACGGGAACGACGTGCCCAGGGGCGGCGGGACGAGCAGCCCGAGGAACTCGTGCGCGACGAAGGGCCGCGGGCGGTCGAACAGCGGCTTGAGCACGAGCATGCCGATGGCGGCCGTGGCGACCACGGCGAGTATCACGGCCGCGCCGTACTGGCGGCGCTTCGGCTGCGCGAGGAGCACGGCGCCCGCGACGAGCCAGACGAGCGCGAGGTCGCCCAGATGCGTGAGCGCGATCATGACGTCGTCGAGCAGGGGCGTGCGCAGGCGCTCCTGGATGAAATCGAGGATGGCGAGGTCCACAGGCAGCCTCACGCGGCCCGTGCGCGGCCAGCAGCGGAGGCGCTCATCGGGCGCTCCCCTCCCCGTCCTCGGGCTCGAGCACCTCGGCGTAGCGCGCGTAGAGCCCGGGCAGGGCGCGCTTCACGCTCACGGGTTTGAACGTCTCCGCGTCCACGAGGCAGTGGGTGCTGCGTCCCGTGCAGCAGGGCTTCGCCGCATCGAGGTCCTGGCCCTGCTTGAACACCTCGTAGGCGTAGACGGTCTTCGTCGGACGCGAGGAGACGACGCGCGTGCGCACGATGGCGATGTCGCCGTAGCGCAAGGGCTCGCCGTAGTCGCAGGTGAAGCTGACCACGGGCGATATGAAGCCCGCCTCCTCGATCTTGGAGTACGGGAACCCGATAGCCTCGAGGAAGGCGGTGCGCGCGTCCTCGAAGTACAGCAGGTAGTTCGCGTGGTAGACGATGCCCATCATGTCCGTTTCGGCATAGCGTATGGTTATTGGCGTGCAAACCCGCATGGTCCGGGCACCCGTCCTTTCCGATCGGCTACAATGACGGCATGAGGAATATCGTAGCGTATATGGCCGAGGAGCAGCGAACCTTCGCGGAATCACCGTTTAACCCGGTGGACTCGCTCGTTTTCTCCACGCTGGCCTATCTGAACTACGAGGAGGCCCCCTGCCTGCCCGCGGAGCCCGGCGAGCGCGTCCTGCTGCACGACGTGGTGATGCTCGCCGACTGGGACGCGCTCACGGCGCACAGCTGGATGGAGGACGCGAAGGACACGCGGGACTTCCTGCACGTGCTCTCAGCGAGCCGGCGCATGCGCGACGTGCGCGTCGCCTTCTACGCCAACGAGCTCTCCGAAGCGGTGGAGAAGCAGTTCTCGGCGGTGACGCTGTTCTTCCCCGCCGCCGCGGGCGAGACGGCCTACCTGGCCTTCCGCGGCACCGACGGCAGCTTCGCCGGCTGGAAGGAGGACTTCAACCTGTGCTTCAAGCGGGTGATCCCCTCCCAGCGCACGGCGGCGGCCTACGTCTCGGGCGTTGCCTCGGCCTTCGGCGGGCCGCTCATCCTGGGCGGGCACTCCAAGGGCGGCAACCTCGCCGAGTACGCGGCGCTCACGGTGGACGAGGGCGCCTACGCGCGCCTCGAGGGCGTGTACAACCACGACGGGCCGTCCTTTTTGGAGGATCCCTCGCCGCGCATCGATGACGTGCGGTTCTGCGCGCTGCTGCACAAGACGGTGCCCGAGTCCTCGGCGTTCGGCATGATCCTCGAGCGGCGCGCGGACTTCCGCGTGGTGGTGTCCTCGGCGCTGTCGGTGTTCCAGCACGAGCCGTTCACCTGGCAGACCGAGGGCGACGACTTCGTGTACCAGGAGGCGCTCAACCCCACGGCGGTGTTCTTCGACGAGGCGCTCGACGCGTGGCTGCGCAGCAAGGCGCCCGAGGAGCGCGAGCGCTTCATCGATACCATCTACGAGCTCTTGGCGTCCACCGAGGCCGCGTCGTGGGCCGAGTTCCAGGAGAAGCTGTTCGCGAACACGCGCCAGGTGCTCGGCGCGCGCTCGAAGCTGGACGCCGAGACGAAGAGCTTCATCTGGCAGACCATCGGCTCGCTGGGCGGCATCCTCAAGAACGAGACCATCAAGCGGTTCAAGCCCGCGCCGCCCACGTGGCTGTCCGGGCGGCGCAACCGCTACGACGAGGGGAAAGGAAGCGGAGCATGAGCGCAGAGGCGCGCGAGATAGCGGAGGAACCCGAGGCGGCGGGCGGCTTCGGCCGGCTCACGCCGCGCATGGCCGTGCAGTTGGCCGCGCCCCACACCTGGCCCGCAGCCATCCTGCCCGCGCTCGTCGCGCTGGCGGCGGCCGCGGTGACGGCACCGGCCGTGTCGGCGACGATGGCGTGCGCGCTGCTGGTCATCTGCGTGCTCATGCAGGCCGCCGTGAACACGTTCAACGACTACTACGACTACGTGAAGGGCGCGGACTCGGCCGACGACAACGTGGACCCCACCGATGCCGTGCTGGTGTACAACAACGTGGATCCGCGCGCGGCGCTCGCGCTGGCGATCGGGTTCCTCGCGGCGGCGTTCGCGATCGGGGCCTACGTCATCTGGATCGCCGGGTGGATCCCGCTCGCCATCGGCGGCGTGGGCGCGGCCATCGTCGTTCTGTACTCCGCCGGCAAGACGCCGCTGTCGTATCTGCCCGTGGGCGAGCTTGCCAGCGGGCTCGTGATGGGCGGGCTCATCCCGCTCGCCTGCTACCAGGCCCTGACCGGCGTCTTCGACCTGCGCGCGCTTTTGTGGGCGGTGCCCACCATCCTGGGCGTGGGGCTCATCATGCTCACGAACAACACCTGCGACATCGAGAAGGACGTGGAGTCGGGCCGCCGGACGCTGCCCGTGCTGCTCGGGCGCGAACGCGCGCGGCGGCTTTACCACGGCGCGGTGTACGCCTGGGTGGCGGCCGTCGTCGTCCTGCTCGCCGCGTTCTTCTCCAACGGGCTCGTGGTGGCCCCGTTCATGCTGCTCGCATCCTATCCCCTGCTCAAGGCTCTCTTGTCCAATCCGCTCGTTCCCGCCTCGCGCATCGGCGCGATGGCCCAGGTGTGCGGCGTGAACGTCGCGCTCGGGGCGTTCTACGCGGCCGGCATCCTGGCGAGCGGCGCCGTGCTCGTCATCTGAAAGCGAAGGAGTAACCATGGAGGCAACCGTCGCCGCCCTTGCGGCAACCCTCGTCGCGCTGGCCGCGTTCGCCGTCGTCGGCGCCATGTTCTGGCGCGGATCGTGGCTCGAGCTGCTTGCGGCCGAGGCGGCCCGCTCGCCTGAGGACGAAGCGGGGCTCCGGACGCTTGCCCGCCGCATGGTCGTCGTGCTGGCCGTCGGCTGCGCGCTCATGGCCACGCTCGCGCTGTTCCTGGCGGCAGGGCTCGCCGGAGCGGCCGGCCTGGCCTCGGTCGCGACGTTCGCCAACAACGTCGCCTTCGTCGCGCTCATCGCGGTCGTGGCCTGGTTCTTCATCGTGCAGCGTCCCGAGCGCCCGGAGGGTGCCGAGAACGCCGCGGCGGCTCGTGCCCGTACGGCGCGCCTCGACCACCTGCACATGCGCACCATCGTGTTCATGCTGGCCGTGCTGGCGGTCGTGGCCGCCGTCGGCATGCTCGCCGCCCTCGCGTGATGTTTTTTGCCTGAGCGGAGCGCGTAGGGCGCCCCTCCTTGTCATCCTGAGCGCAGGGCGGCCCTCTTGTCATCCTGAGCGAGCGAAGCGAGTCGAAGGATCCCGCGCGGCGACAGCCCGAGGTGGCCGCAGCTCCCTTCTTGCCGTATACTCTCACCTGACGAGAACGAACGAGGCAGGGGGACGACATGGCTATCGCGCGCTTGGTGCTGGGCGTGGTGCTGCTCGTGGCGGCGGCGGTTCTGGCGGTGCAGCTGTACAACGGCCGCTGGCTGTTCCTGATCGCCGAGCCTGAGAAGGCCAAGAAGGGCACGTTCTACCCCGAGGGCACCGCCCGCACGGGCCAGCGAGCCTCGTGGGTGCTCGTGGCCTGCTTCGCCGTGACGGGCACGCTCATGGCCTCCGAGATGGCCGCCGTGCTCGAGGTGCCCGCGTTCGCGCAGACCGCCCAGCTCCTGAATGCCGTCGCCCTCGTCGCGTTCTGCGCGGCCGTGGTGTGGACGCTCTTCGGCGGCCGGACGGATCAGAGCTTCCAGACCCGCTTCAAGAAGGAGGGCGCGCGCCTGCTGATCCTGCTCCTCGCCTGCTGCATCATCCTCACCGCGGAGTCCCTCCTGTTCGCGTGATCGTGCCGGGCTTGCAGCAAAATCGCCCACCGATGCGCAAAAATCTCCCTCGTGCGAAACCCGCGCTGCAAGCAGCGAGATGCCTCATCTCATGAACAGGGAAAACGTCGTCAACGCTCGCGGCCAAACGTCTTCCGACAGGCGTATGGCCGCTCGGACTCTCGCACGAAGCCGCTATTTGTGCGCCAACCGAGCCATCCGCTGTTGATCCAATATCGACATGGCGCAGATTGCCTGAGCGAGCGAAGCGAATCGTAGGATCTCGCTGCCGCCCACTGCTTGCAGGAGGAGACGTGGACAAAATCGGCCCTCGGGGCTGATTTTGTCGCGCCGATCTCGCCTCACCACGGAGAAACCCCAGGTGGCGAGAAGCCGAGCCAAGAGTACCGGACGGAAAATCAGTCCCGAAGGCCGATTTTGTCCATGATGCTCCCGATCATTAAGTGTTTCACGTGAAACATCCGTTCGCGACCCAGCCGCTTCCCTCGCCCCCGCTCAGGATGAGTCACAGTCGTTTCGTCGCCGCATCTACGAGGTCGATGACTTCCTGCTTGGAGTGCACGTCGAGCTTGGCGTAGACGTTGCGGGTGTGGGTGCGCACGGTGTTCCACGATACCTGCAGCCGCTTGGCCGCGGCGCCGCTGTCGTAGCCCATGGCCAGGCAGCGCAGCACGTCCTTCTCGCGCGGCGAGAGGCAGGCCTCCTCGGCGATCTGGTCGATGGCCTGGCCGAACCTCCCCTTCTTGACGGCGGCCTCGTCGGAGAAGGGAGCGGGCAGCTCGTCTCCCAGAAGGTCGTCGAGCGACGTCTCGGGGTCCTCCTCGGTCTTGAACAGCCGGTCGAACTCCTTCTCCGAGAACAGCAGGAACGCGCACGCCAGCACGGCGAACGCGAGGGCGCCGAACAGCACGAGCGAGTTCGACGTGGCCGCCACCTGCGGGAACAGGTGCACGCCGGCGGCCCAGCCCGCGCCCGAGCCCAGCATGAACGCGCCGTAGCCGAAGCCGAACACGAGCACCGCCGAGATGCGGCGCTGGTACACCACGAACGCGAGGATGCACCACAGCACGAACTCGAACACGGCCGAGAGGAACGTCACGAGCTGGCTCCAGCCCAAATGCGTCACGCCCACGATGGGGCAGAACGCGATGAGCGCCACCACGGCGGCCATGATGACCGAGTAGATCTTGCCGAAGTCGAAGCGCTCGCCCTCCACGCCGATGGCCGCCGCCGCGAAGGCGAGCGCCATGAGCATGCGCAGCAGCATGACGAGGCGCGTGCTCTCCAGCGTGACGTCGACCGGCGACACCTCCACCAGCATCGATCTCAGCGCCACCACCACGAACGAGAACACGAGCGTGACCGCCACCAGCTTCCAGAACGACCGCGGGAAGCTCGCGCGGCTCTCCGAGCATGCCTGCGGAGCCTCCTCGCGCCCCTCATGCCGCTCGACGAACGACAGGCACGCTGCGAGTGCCGCCGCGAGCGGCATGCCCACGAACGACACGATGCCTGCGAGCGAGGGGCCGCCGGGGACGGGCTGCCAAGCGGGCGATCCGATGACGGTGAAGTACACGAGCGCGAGCACGATGTGCGAGAGCGCCGCATAGAGGATGGCCTTGCGCGGCGCGAGCCTGCCGAACAGCTCGCCGCACTTGAGGCCGATGACCGCCGTGCCCAGGCCGGTCAGGCCGCAGCCCAGGTAGAAAGCGGCGCGGATGACCCCGTAGGGCAGCAGGTAGTACAGGTAGTACGGCCCCACGGCGATGATGACGGCGCAGCCGAGCGATGCGAGCGCCCCGCCGGCCGCCACGAAGGCGGGACGCGCCAGGAGCCGCCGCGCCGGGGCCGCGCGGAACGTGGAGGCCAGAAGAGCGATGCCGAACGTGATCGTCGACACGATGTACATGGTGGAGATGTTCGCGCCGTCCACCTCGGTGTCGGACAGCCACGCCGTGCCGCTGTAGGCGATATAGGCCCAGGCGAGCCAGATGCCGAGCGAGAGGCACGGCAGCGACGGGCACGCCTTGACGAGCTTCCTTAAAACGTCTGCATGAAGCCGCAGGCTCCCTCCCCCGTGCGGACGCCGAACCCCTGCGCCCTCCCCTTGCGGCCGCGCCGTCGCGCTCAGGTCGCGCGGCGCGCCCTCCGATCGAGGGCCGCGCGCACGGGGCGCAGCACGAAGTAGCCGATGAACACGATGGAGTATACCGCAACGCTCGCTTCCGCGGCAATGCCGCCGCGCAGCGCGGAGGGCGCGAGCATCAGCAGCAGGTGCACGTAGGTGAGGGCGAAGAACGGGTACGCCAGGCGCTGGAGCTTCTTCCAGGATTCGGTGCGCATGCGCTTCTTCACGAAGTTGAACGAGGTCACGCCGAGGAGGAGCAGCAGCACGAGCAGCACGGCGGCCACGGCGAACGACACCGTCACGTTCACGTTGAAGGGGCCGCCCGCCAGGATGCGCGGCAGGTAGGACGCGAGATAGACGGCCATGTGCCCGAGCGAGAGGATCCACGCCACGATGGAGAGCTCCGCGCGCACGGGCTTGAGCCAGGCGTAGGGCCGCGACTCGCGCGGCAGCACGCCGATGTACATGACAACCACGAACAGCGCGAGCGGCAGCAGGCACTTCTGGATGAGGATGAAGAACATGCTCCATACCTCGCGGGGCATGCCGAACGCCGTCCCGGCCACGAAGGCCGCGTCGACGGCGACCGACAGCGCGTAGAATGCCATCGGGCACGCTTTCAGGGGGTTGCGCAGCGCGAAGCACGCCGCCACGGTGCACAGAAGGACGAGCGCGAACGTCATAGCCTTTCCAACTCCTCCCCCATCTCGGATAGCACCTCGGCGTCGAGCAGGAAGAAGCCCTTGCTCATCTTGAGCACGCCGCGGTAGAAGCGGGTCTTGAGGATGCGCAGCGCCAGCTCCTCGAAGTCGTCGAACCACGCCAGCACATGGTCGCGCAGCACCGCCTGCGAGAGCTCCACCTGCTCGCGCGCTCCGGCCGCGTCGCCCGCCTCGAGCGCCTCGATGGCGCGCCTCGACAGGACGGCGAGGAACCCGCAGATGAACGTCAGGTGGTCGTCGGGGTAGTCGAGCCCCTCGGCACGCTTGACGCCCTGCTGCCTGAACAGGCGGTATACCTCATGGTAGGACTCCTGGAACAGGAGCCCCTCGTCGCTGGTGAACACCGACTCGTAGGGCACGGCGTAGCGGCCCTCCCACGACGACGTGCCGGCGAACGCGGCGGTGAAGTCCACCGCCAGCTCCTGGCGCGTGCCGGAGTCGCGCTTGGCCAGCGAGCGCTCGATGTCGTGCAGCCCCTCGGCGAACAGCTCGTTCACATCGGCGTAGGCGGCGAGGTCCGCGCTCGCGATCGCATCCACCTGCTCGGCCGAAAGCGGCTTGAAGTAGAGCGCCGCGAGCATATCATAGAACGCCGCGCGCCCCTCGAGCGCGGAGACGATGTCGGCGTATGCGGCTCCTTCTGCCATGATGCATCCCCCTCTCCTCCCTCCCCGGCGAATCCCGCCACGTGAGGACGGGAGCCCCGGCGGACCTGGGGAGGGAGGTCGGCCCGCCGGGGATGTTCGGAATGCGAGACGGTCGGGCTACGCCTTCACGTAGCGGTCGGTCGTCTCCGGATCGTCTTGCCACTTCGCGGTCTTCGCGGAGAGGATGTACACCGTCGACGGCTTCAACCCGTGCTCGTCGGCCAGCTGGTGGCAGTTCTCGGCGCCGGCCGCGGCCACCGCCTTGGCGGCAGGGCTCTCGGGATCGTCGAGGTCGCCGAAGTAGCGCGCGCCGCAGCAGCAGTTGTGCACGCAGGCCGGCTCCCAGTTCTCGGCCTCATGGCGCTGGAAGCACAGCGTGCACTTCTCCACCTTGTTGGTGTTGGGGTTGAGCTGCCGCGCGTTGTACGGGCAGCCGGTGAGGCACGACTCGCAGCCGATGCACTCCTCGGCGTTCACGAGCACGACGCCCGTGGCTTCGTCGCGGTAGGACGCGCCCGTCGGGCACACCTCGATGCAGCCCGGGTTCTCGCACTGCTGGCACTGGATGGGGATCCAGTACTGCTGGATATCCGGGAAGGTGCCCACGGGCCCCACGGCGTGCACGTGGTTGTAGTACACGCCCAAGTCGACGTTGTTCTCAAGCTTGCAGGCCGCCACGCAGCTATCGCAGCCGCTGCAGCGGTCGAGATCGATGTCCAGGCAGTTTCTCATCAGAACACATCCTTCGTCTGGGCTTCGGACAGCATTGCCTCAGTGGGCAGGAACGGCGCGAACTCCTCGGGCTCCACCCAGATGTTCGCGGGCTTGGAGGACTTCTCGATCTTCACCGTGAAGCCGCGGTTGGTGTAGGAGCCGTACACCTCGTTGAAGGGGGCGTCGTTCTTCGTGAGCACGTTCACGTTGCACTCGCGCCAGCCGGCCGTGGGGTTGGCCTGGGACTCGTCGTAGCACTCGGGGTTCCAGAAGCGCTCCATCCATACGGTCTTGGGGTGCACGCCCTCGGTGAGATAGGCGCGCGCGTGCACCTCGCCGCGGCGGCTCGTCACCTTCACCCAGTCCATGTGCTCGATGCCGAGCTCCTTGGCGCTGGCCGGGTTGATGCGGATCTCCGCCGTGGGGTACAGCTCGCGGGACAGCGCCGCGTGGCGCATCGTGCCGTGGTGGAAGTACGGCACGCGGCCCGACGTGAGCACGAAGGGGTACTCCTCGTCCGAAAGCGGGCTCTCAGCCGGCTCGATGTAGGAGCAGATGGGGCTGTAGTCGGCGCAGGCCTCCTGCGGCTCCGGGTAGCAGAACGGGTAGCCCGTGCGAGACATGCGCAGCAGGATCTGGCAGTACACCTCGATCTTGCGCGACTCGGTGCCGAAGCCCGCCGGCAGCCCGTCGTCCACCACCGTCTCGTGCTGGTTGTAGCCGAAGTACTCGTCCTCGGGCGTCACGTAGGGCACGTACTTGTCGGTGTTCGCTACGAGCTCGTCCCAGCTGGGGGCGTGCAGCGTCTCGGCGACGCCGGCCTTGACCTCCTCCTCGGTGGCGCTGCCCAGGTAGCCCGGCACGAGGCCCGGCAGCTGGCCGCCCATCTTCTCCTTGCACTTGGCCACCACCTGCGCGGCCGGGATGGAGTGCGACACCGTCTCGCCGATGTGCACGCACTCGTTCTGCAGCCACTGGGTGTTGAGCTGCGTCATGTTCACCATGGGCTCCTCGAGCCACTCGCGCACGGGGAATACTAGGTCGGCGGCCTCGATGTGGAACGACGTGAGCATGGGGTACTGGCCGATGATGAAGTCCACCTCGGGGAACACGTCGTACCACGACTTCGCGTTGCCGAGCATGGCCAGCTTGTTGCCGGACATGTCGAACCACACGCGCGGCTTGAACGGCTCGCCCGTGGCGATGGCCTGGCGCACCGTGGGGATGTGGCTGTGGCACCAGGCGTAGAGGCCCTTGTGGTCCTTCATGCCCAGGCGGTCGACGAGCAGCTGGTTGGCCAGCTTCTGCTGCGGGTTCTCCTCGCCCAGCTTCTTGATGCGCGCCTCGTTCTCGGCGTCGGACATGCCGATGACCGCGCCGATGCCGTACATGTCGGAGAACATGCCGCCGAAGCCGTTGTTGAAGGTGACGGGGCGCGCCATGGGCTTGTTGCCCGCGCCGTACTGCGTCATGGTGCAGCCGGGCTTGTTCACGTAGCCCATGATGGAGTCGAGCCCCATGCAGCCGAGCGGCACCTGGCTGGCGGACTCGGTCATGTCCGACGCCACGCCGTTGGCGATGCCGGCCACGCCCGCGCTCGTGTAGATCTTGATGGCCTCTTCGATCTTGTCGGCCTGAAGCCAGCAGTTCTCGGCGGTGTGCTCGAGCGTCCAGGGCTCGGCCTCCTCCTTGTAGATCTGGCCGGCCGTCTTGTACGTCTTGCCGTTGAACTCGCCGGTCCAGAAGATCTCCGGGTCGACCGTGGCGTCAGCGGGCGCGGAGTACTCGAAGGGCGCCACCGCGCTCGTCTTCAGGTCGTAGCACACGTAGGCAGGCGTGTTCTCGGGCGTCGTCTGCTGGAAGTCGGGGAAAAGCTCGGTCGCCTTCACCGGCAGCTTCGTGTCCGGGTCGATGAGGAACGGCAGGTTCGTCCAGAACTTGGTGAACTGCTCGTCGTAGAGCTTGTTCTCGAAGATGTAGCGGTACCAGCACAGAAGCAGGCCCGTGTCGGTGGCCGGGCGCACCGGCAGCCATACGTCGGCCTTCACCGCATCGGGCGAGAAGTTGGGGTCGACGACGACGGTCTTCACGCCCATGGCGCGCAGCTCGGCCATGCCGCGGCCGGACTCGGCCGTCTGGCTCACGGAGGGCTGGGCGCCCCAGAGCACCACGGCCTCGGTCTTGTTGGCGTCGCCCGTGCGGAAGATCTCCTGCACGGCGTTGTCGGCGATGGACTGGTCGTTGCCGCCGTAGAAGAGCTTGGACAGGCTCCAGCGCGGCAGGTAGCACTGCGCGCAGCCCGGCTCGAACACCGTGGGCGAGCCGAACGCCATCGGCAGCGTCATGGCCTCCATGAACGAGTAGGAGCCGCCGCCGCCCACGCTCGCGAAGAACGCGTAGGGGCCGTACTTGTCGATGGCGTCGCAGATGTGCGTCGCCGCTTCCTCGACGGCCTCGTCCCAGCTGATGACCTCCCACTTGTTCTCGCCCCGCTCGCCGGCGCGGCGCAGCGGATGCAGCACGCGGCGCGGGCTGTACATGGTGTGCAGCTGGTTCAGGCCCTTGATGCAGAGGCTGCCGCGGCTCACGGGCGCGTCGGGGTCGCCCTCGAGCTTCACGACGACGCCGTCCTTCAGGTATGCGATGGCCGGGCACATCTGGATGCAGCCGTGGCACGAGGTCTTCATCGCGACGAGGCCCTCGTTCGGGTCGCCGCCGCCGCTTTGCTGGGCGGGCGCCTCCTCCTTCGGGGTCTCCTGCACGCAGCCGGCCATCGAGGCGCCGAACGCTGCCGCTGCGCCTGCCAACGCGGACGCTTTGACGAAGCTTCGGCGTGTCAACGTGGTTTCCGCCATGTTCTCAACCTTTCTCCTTGTTCGTTATCCCTGATCGCTTGCCCTCAGATCTTGCAGAAATGCTTCCCCCTCCTCCGTCAGGCTCCAACCTTCCTTCCAAACGAGAGCGCCAGCGCGCTCCAGCTTGTCCACGAAAACGCTCGGCTGCATGGTGTGGCGCGTGCCGTCGATGACCGTCTCTAGGACGGGGCGGCCGCGCAGGAGCTCCGAGATCTCGCCGTAGGAGCGGGGCTTCTCGGCGGTGAACTCCAAGAGCTCGATGTAGGTGCCCGCGCGCTCGGGCGCGAGCTGCAAGAGCTCCACCAGGCGCGCGCGAGGCCGGTGCTGCTCCACGAAGCGAGCGCCCACGTCGGTGGCGCGGAAGGAGACGGACTGCACGAGGTCGTCGATCGCGTCCTCGTCGAGGCCCTCCTTCTGCTCCGGAGTGATGGGCTCGCCATCGGCGTCGCGCTCGATGCGCTCCAGGCCGTGGGCGCGCACCAGGGTGTCGGCCATGCGCGCCTGGTTCTGGGTGGCGGTTTTGAACTCGGGCCAGGAGGCGATCTTCGCCTCGAGGTCTTGCAGCGTGCGCTCCTCGGCGCAGTACGCGAGCGTTTTGTAGAGCACCTCGCGGTTGAGCGGGTGCTTCGTGACGGCCTCCTCGAGCAGGAAGAGCTTCTCGTCGAACGTGAGCTCGACGGGTGCCTCCTCCTCGGGAGCGACGTCGGTATCCGCCGGCTCGGCGAGGCCGTTGTCCTCGGACTCGGCCTCGAGCGGCATCCCCTGATCGGTCCATGCGTCCTGCATGTCCACCTCCCCCTTCGGTGTCGCCTGCATTCGTCTCGACACCGCCGACTCTAAGAAGGAAGACGCTCCGCGCCAATCCGCACTATGGATGAAATGTGAAGAAATTGTGACCCCACACCTCACGCAAAATGCGTGAGCCGAGGATGACGCACGATGAATCCCCAGGTGGAGGCCTCGCTGCCATCCTGAGCAAGTGGAGCGGACCCTCTCTTTGTCATTCTGAGCGAGCGGAGCGAGTCGAAGAATCCCGCGATCGCAGGCCCGCCGCTTGCAGGAGAAGACGTGGACAAAATCGCCATTCGGGACTGATTTTTTCGCACCGATCCCGCCTTGCCATGGAGAAACTCCAGGTGGCGGGAAGCCGAGCCAAGAGCACCGAACGAAAAATCAGTCCCGAAGGCCGATTGTGTCCATGATGTTCCAAGTCATTAAATGTTTCACGTGAAACATTTGTTCTGACTCAAGTCGCGTCGCTGTTCCTGTCGTAGAACAGCGCGCATCTCGTCATCCCGAGCGAAGCGCTCCAACGCACCCCTCCCCTGCGCGTGCCTTCCCTCGCGTCGTCTTGCCCTGCTCGCCGACGCGGAGTATGCTGAGGGAAACGCCGGTCGAAGGGAGCGCGCCATGGGTAGGTACGGAAGCCTGATCGTCGGATGCGTCATCTTCATTCCCATTATCGCGCTGTTGCTGGTGACAGCCTGGAAGAATTGGCGCGGGAAGTGGCTCGCATTCTCAGATTTGACTTACCTCGCCGACGAGAGGCCCGAGAACCTCCAAAGGCGCAAGGGCAGGCGCGCTGCCCTCGTCTACCTGGTATGGGTGGTCGCACTCGCCGGCGCGCTTGGAATCACAGCTTTCAGCGCGCTGAGCGGCTTTGCTGTGAACCTCGATATGGTGTCTGCCATCTTGGCCGCTTGCGTTTTCGTGGGAGGCAGCTGGCTTGTCGCGACGTCGCGGCGCGAGTTCAAGATCGCGAGCTCCGCAGTAGGCGAAAGCTCGGAGCTTGCCGGAGAATACGTCCTCGATGCGCGTCGTGCCGCCATGTTAGCCATCGCCATGCTCGCCGTCCTGGCTGCCGAGATCATCTGCACCCTTATCGTTTGAAAGCCTACCGCCACTGCACCTGGACGAGGTCGGGGAAGGTTGCGGGGAGGGCGGCGAGGTCGAAGGTTCGCAGCAGCTCCTCGGGGGTGGCGGGCTCGCTTGTGGGCGCGAGGCCGGTGATGCCGGCGATGTGGCCGATGACGGCCTCGGGCGTCTTGAAGCGGGCGATCAGCTCGTCGAGGGCGGCGTCCTTGTCGCGCTTCGAGAGCCGCCGGTTCAGCTCGGCCACGAGCAGCGGGATGTGCGCGTAGTCGGGATGCGGCAGGCCGAGCAGCTCTTGCAGGTGGATTTGCTGCGGCGTCGAGCACAGAAGGTCGACGCCGCGCACGATGGAGTTCACGCCCTGCGCCGCGTCGTCCACGACGACGGCCAGCTGGTAGGCGAACGCGCCGTCCGAGCGCCTCACGAGGAAGTCGCCGCAATCGCGCGCGAGGTTCTGGGAATACGGCCCCTGCACCTGGTCGATGAAGGAGACGTCTGCGTCGGGCACGACGAGGCGCTGCGCAGGCGTGCGCTCAAGGGCGCGGGCGGCGCGCTCGGCCGACGTCAGGGTGCGGCACGTGCCGGGATACACCGGCTTCTCGCCTCGATGCGGCGCCGAGGCCGCATGCAGGTCGGCCCGCGTGCAGAAACAGGGATACACCAGGTCACGCTCGACGAGCGAGTCGAAGGCCGCACGGTAGGCTTCTTGGCGGTCGTGCTGGAAGAAGGGGCCTTCGTCCCACGTGAGCCCGAGCCGCTCGAAATCGCGCTGCACCGCGTCGACGAACTGCGGCTTCGACCGCTCCGCATCCAAATCCTCGATGCGCAAGACGATGCGCCCGCCCTGCGACTTCGCCACGAGCCACGCCACGAGCGCCGCGAACACGTTCCCCGCATGCATCCGCCCCGTAGGAGAAGGCGCGAACCGTCCCACGACAGGGCCTCTCGAGGGAGACGTGGAGAGGTCTCGCCAATCGGGGTTAAGCCGCTCGACGAGCGCTTCCTTCTTTCGCCGCGTCCAGCCCTTGAGCTGCTTCTCGCGAGCGATGGCGTCATCGATGCGGCCGCAGGTTTCGTGGTACACCAAGTCGGTTGCGTTGTACTGGTCGGTGAACCCTTTGTAGGCATGCGACTTATGCTCGGCAACGCGCCGTTCGAGATCGTTGGTCACGCCGATGTAGAGCACCGTGCGACGAGGGTTGCTCATGATGTAGACGCTATAGTCGTTCGCTTGAGCCATCGATATCCCCTTGTTTGTCATCCTGAGCGATGCGAACGCAGTGAGCGTAGTCGAAGGATCCCGTGCGGCGATAGCTGTGACGTTTCCTGCTAACGCCGCACGGGATCCTTCGACTACGGCCTTCGGCCTTCGCTCAGGATGACAACCCGTTCGTCTCGCCTGTCCAGGACGACAACCTGCGTGTCTTTCTTCCAAAGAAGCGCCGGAGGCGCGCCGCCTTTACTTCCGCAGGTCCTCGACGTGCTTGGTTTTGCCGAGGGAGCGCTCGATGCCGCCGGGCTCCACCAGCTTCACACGCACGCCTACCAGGAGCACGCCCTTCAGGCGCTCCTCGATGGAGCGGCGCAGGCACTCCATGTCCTCGAAGGAGTCGCTGAACGCCTCGGGCTTGAGCTCCACGTGCACGGCCATGCGGTCGAGGCCGCCTTCGTTGTCCACGACGATGCGGTAGTGCGGCGTGACGCCCTCGATGCCGGCGAGCACGTCCTCCACCTGGCTCGGGAACACGTTCGTGCCGCGGATGATGAGCATGTCGTCGGATCGCGCGCGCACCTTCTGCATGCGCGCCGTCGTGCGGCCGCAGGCGCAGGGCTCGCACACGACGCGGGTGAGGTCGTGCGTGCGGTAGCGCAGCACCGGGATGGCCTGCTTCCCCAAAGGCGTGAGCACGAGCTCGCCCATCTCGCCTTCCGGCACCGGCTCGCCCGTCTCGGGGTCGACGACCTCCCACAGGAAATGGTCCTCGGCGATATGCTGCATGTCGCGCGACGCCAGGCACTCGCCCGACACGCCGGGACCCATGACCTCGGTCAGGCCGTAGTTGTCGGTGCACACGATGTGCATGCGCCGCTCGATCTCGGCCTTGAGGCCCGGCGGGCACGGCTCGCCGCCGAAGAGCCCCACGCGCAGCGTCGAGGCCTCCCAGTCGAAGCCCATCTTCTCCCCCACCTCGCACATGTGCAGCGCGTAGGAGGGCGTGGCCACGAGCACGGTGGTGCCGTAATCCTCGATCATGGCGATGTGGCGCTCGGTGTTGCCCGAGCCTGCGGGAATCATCATGCACCCGAGCTTCTGCAGCCCGTAGTGCAGGCCGAAGCCGCCGGTGAACATGCCGTAGCCGAACGCCATCTGCGCGCGGTCGCCCGGCACGACGCCGGCCATCTGCACGAGGCGCATGATGCAGTCGGCCCACATGTCCATGTCGGCGCGGTTGTAGCCCACCACGATGGGCTTGCCCGTGGTGCCCGAAGACGCGTGCAGCTCCACCACCTCGTCGAGCGGCACGGCGAACAGCCCGTAGGGGAAGGTGTCG
Organism: Arabiibacter massiliensis; assembly: GCF_902386925.1. Lineage (NCBI taxonomy): Bacteria > Bacillati > Actinomycetota > Coriobacteriia > Eggerthellales > Eggerthellaceae > Arabiibacter > Arabiibacter massiliensis. The sequence goes on from NZ_LR698996.1 coordinate 568,521, forward strand.
CGCAGCACGGACTTGTCCGTGAACGGAAGCTTGCGCACGTCATCGAGCGTGCGGATGTCGGCGGGTGCCACCCCCAGCTCGTCCATGCGCGCGCGGTACCACGGCACGCGCGCGTAGGTCCATTCCACCTGCGCGATGAGCTTCTCCAGCTGGATGGCGCGGATGCGCTCGCGCGAGGCGCACTCCACGGCCGGGTTGTGGACGGGCAGGTCGGAGAAGTCGCCCGCCGCAGCGGCGGCCAGCGCCGCGCCCTTCACGGTCATGTCGGCCATGCCCGCGTCACCGCCCCTCGGCCGCGAGCGGCGCGGCGAGGTCGGCCTGCCCCACGAGCTCCACCGGCTGGGCCGCCAGGAGCTCCTCGGCCTGGACCAGGTCCTTCACCGACAGCACGATGAACGTGGAGATGAGCGAGTAGCTGTACGTCACGTTGATGCCGCAGTCGGCCATCACGCCCATGACGCGCGCGAGCTCGCCCGGCGTATCGTCCAGGCGCAGGCACAGCACGTCGGTGGCCGTGGCGGCCGCGCCCATGCCGTCCAGCACCTCGAGGGCGCGGGCCGGGTCGTCCACGACGAAGCGCACGATGCCGTAGTCGCCCGTGTCCGAAGCGCTGTAGCCGCGCACGCTCACGCCGGCCTCCTCGAACGCGTCGAGCACGCGGCGCAGATGCCCCGGGCGGCTCTCCAGAAACACGCTGATCTGCTGCACGCTCACAACGCGGCCCCCTTCCCCGCCCCGTCGGCCTCGCGCGCGAAGGCGAGCCCCGCGCGGAACGCGGCCAGGTTGGCCTCCACGGTCTTAGGCGGCACGCGGCGCGCGATCACGCGCTCCCAAGCCTCCTGCGGAAACTCCAGGCGGGTGGCAAGCGCCCCCAGCAGCACGACGTTCACCGACTTCGGGCTGCCGACCTCGCGGGCGATCTCGCCGGCGGGGATGAGCGTGGCGCCGGCTTCAGCCAGCGTCTCCTGAGGATGCTCGGGCATGGACGCGCGGCCGATGAGCACGGGCAGCGGCTGGATGGACTCGTCGGCCACCAGCAGGTAGCCGCCCTCGCGGACGTTGGCCAGGTTGCGCAGCGCCTCGGTGGTCTCGAACGACACCACGCAGTCGGCGCAGCCGGGGTCGCTCACCATCGAGAGCACGGGATCCTGCCCGAAGCGCACGACGGTGGTCACGGCGCCGCCGCGCTGGGACATGCCGTGGATCTCGGACACCTTCGCGTCCAAGCCCGATTCCAGCGCCGCGTGGGCCAGGAGGTCGGCGGCGAGGATGGTGCCCTGCCCGCCGACGCCGCAGAGGAGCACGGTGGTCGCGTTACTCATGGGAGCCTCCTTCGATGGCCTTGAACGCGCAATACTGGGCGCACTGGCCGCAGCCGATGCACTGGACGGGGTCGATGAGCGCATGGCCCTCGGCGTCCTTCGCGATGGCCGGGCACCCGAGCGTCGAGCACACGCCGCAGGCCGTGCATGCGTCGGTCACGGCGAAGGCGGGCTTGCGCACGCGGTCGATGAGCACGCAGGGGCTGCGGAACACGAGCACCGAGAGCTCCGGGTTTGCCACTGCCTCCTTGAGGGCGCGGCGGGTGGCCAGCGCGTCGTTGGGGTCGATGGTGCGCACGTCCTCCACGCCGATGGCGCGCACGATGCCCTCGAGGTCGAGCTCGCGCGAGGGGCGCTTCTGCAGCGTCTCGCCGTTGAAGGGGTTGCCCTGGCGGCCGGTCATGGCCGTCGTGCGGTTGTCGAGCACGCACACGGTGCCGCCCCCGCGGTTGTACACGGTGGAGATGAGCGCCGAGAGGCCCGAGTGCGCGAACGTCGAGTCGCCGATGACGCCCACGACGGGACGGTGCTCGGTGCCCGCCCAGGCCAGCTCGAAGCCGTGCGACATCGACACCGACGCCCCCATGTCGATGGTGGTGTCCATGGCCGAAAGCGGAGGCAGCGCGCCTAAGGTGTAGCAGCCGATGTCGCCCGTGACCACGGCCTTCATGCGCGCGAGCTCCTTGAACACGAGGCGGTGCGGGCACCCGGCGCACAAGGCGGGCGGGCGTCCCGGCAGGCCCTCGGGCATCGCGGCGTGCGCAGGCTCCTCCAGGCCGAACGCGGCGCGCACGAGGCCGGGCGTGAGCTCGCCGTCGCGCGGCAGCCCGCCGGGGAACGGGGCCACCTCGACGCCGAGGGCGCGCACGCTCTCGGTCAGGTATTCGGAGGCCTCCTCCACCACGTAGAGGGCGTCCACGCCCGCGGCGAACGCGCGCAGGCGCTCGGCCGGCAGGGGCCAGGTGCACCCGAGCTTGAACACGCTCGCCTCGGGCAGCGCCTCGGCCACGTGATGGCACACGGCGCCCGCGCACACCACGCCCACGGCGCTTCCGCGCTCGAGCACCTCGTTGTACGGGCACTCCTCGGCCCAGGCGCGCAGCGCGTCGATGCGCTCGAGCTGCACCTTGCGGCGGGGCTTCGCGAAGGCGGGCATCATGACCCACTTCGCCGGGTTGCTCTCGTAGGGCTTGAGCGGGACCTCGACGCGCTCGCCGGGCTCGACGGGGGTTTTGGTGTGCGACACGCGCACGGTGGAGCGGATGAACACCGGCACGTCGAAGCGCTCGGAGAGGTCGTAGGCCTCGCGCGTGAAGCGCAGCGCCTCGGCGGAGTCGGCCGGATCGAGCATGGGGATGTGCGCGGCGCGGGCGTACCAGTGGCTGTCCTGCTCGTTCTGCGACGAGTACATGCCGGGGTCGTCGGCCGCGAGCACCACCAGGCCGCCCCCCACGCCCGAGTACGCGGCCGTGAACAGCGGATCGGCCGCCACGTTCACGCCGACGTGCTTCATGGTGGTGAGCACGCGCGCTCCGGCGGCCGACGCGCCCACGGCCACCTCCACGGCCACCTTCTCGTTGACGGCCCACTCGGCGTAGACGCCGTCCTTCTTCGCGAACGCCTCGAGCGTCTCGGTAGAGGGCGTCCCCGGATATGCCGCGCCGATATGCGCGCCGGCCTCCCATGCCCCCTGGGCGATGGCTTCGTTGCCTGACATCAATTCCATAGACGAACCTTCCTTGAAATGCTGACCCGCAGGGGATTATACGGCAAAGCGCGCCGCGTGCGCGCGATGTCGTCCTGAGCGGTGCGAATGCCCTCCTCTTGTCATCCTGAGCGAGCGCAGCGAGTCGAAGGATCCCGTGCGGTGCCAACTGAAAGCCTCCCAGCTGTCGCCACACGGGATCCTTCGACTCCGGCCTGCGGCCTCCGCTCAGGATGACAGGGGGAGCCTACTCCTCCTTGTACACGAGGCAGAAGGCGCCGATCTGGATGACGTCGCCGGAGACGAGGCGGTGCGCGTCCACGCTGGCGTTGTTCACCCACACGCCGTTGAACGAGTTGGCGTCGCGGATGACGTAGCCGCCCTCGGAGGGCTCGATGGAGGCATGCGAGCGCGACACGGTCATGTCGTTGAGGAACACGTCGCACTGCGGGCTGCGGCCGATGGTGAGGGGCGCGTCGCCCAAGTGGAACGTCACGCCGGTCGACGGACCGCGCACCACGCGGAGCGCGGCGGCGGCCTGCGGAGGCGCCTCGACGGGCAGCGCCTCGTCGGAAAACGACACGGGCTCGAAGCTCTGCGTCGCGCCGAGCAGCTTGAAGCCGCACTGCGGGCAGGCGGGCGCGCCCGGATCGACGGGGCTGTTGCAAACGGGGCAGGTGGCGGTCATGGCGATTCCTCTCTTCGCGCCTTTAAGCGGCGGTCTTGTCTATGATGAGCGGCGTCTCGTTGAGGGTGACGGTCTGGGCCGTGCCCTCCTGGCCCGAGAAGCCGCGGAACAGGCGGTCCCACCAGATGCCGACGCCCTCGAAGAAGTCCGGAGCGGCGACGTCCTCGCAGGCCACGAGGTCGAACGTGGCGATCACGGCGTTGCGCTGCTTGAAGGTGGCCGTTCCCACCTTGTCGCCGGCGCGCACGTTGCCCGAGAGCTTCTCGAACTCGAGCGACTGGCTCACGTTGCCGTTGAGGTCGAAGATGTCCACGGCCGCCTCCGGCTCGGACAGCGTCGCCTTCACCGTCTTGTCGATCCAGTCCTCATGGGCGACCTCGGCGATGACGGGCACCTCGGCGCCCTGGTAGACGGTCGTCTCGGGGCTGTTGGCCAACGGGTAGTTCACGAGATGGGCGTACACCCACTCGCAGAGCGTCTTGGCGTCCTCGAAGCGCTGCGCCTCGGAGGACGAGTGGATGACGATGGCGTACAGCTCGCGCTCGCCGTTGTTGGCGGCACCGGCGAACGAGGGCCCGGCCAAGAGCGTCACGCCGGTCTTCACGCCGATGGCGTGCTCGTAGATGTCGAGGAAGCCGTCGGTGGTCTCAAGGTAGATGTCGGCCGTCTGGCCGCCGCGCTCCACCTGGATGGTGGTGCTCCCGCCGCCCACGATGGCGCGGAACGTGTCGTCCTTCATGGCGGCCTGCACCACCCGGGCCACGTCGGCCGCCGTGCTGTGCAGGTTGCCCTCGTAGGCGTCGTAGTCCAGGCCGTGGGGGTTCTCGTACACCGTGTCCGTGCAGCCGAGCTCGGCTGCTTTGGCGTTCATCATCTCGACGAAGCCCTCGACGCTGCCGCCCACCGTCTCCGCGATGGCCACGGCCGCGTCGTTGCCCGAGGGCACGAGCAGCGCCTTGAGGGCCGTCCCCAGATCCAAGACATCGCCTTCCTGAAGCTCCGCGGAGGACTCCCCCACCGACGCCGCCTCCGCGCTCACTGTGATAGGCGTGTCGAGCGACACGGCGCCGGCGGCCACGGCGTCGAGCGCCACGAGGCCCGTCATGATCTTGGTGATCGAGGCGATCTGCGTGGGCGCGTCGGCGTTGCGCTCGAAGTACACGGTGCCCTCCGCGTCCATGACGGCGGCGTATTCCGCGTCGATGCTGGGGCACTGCGCCACCGACAGGCCGCGCGCGTCCACCGTCTGCCCGTAGACGACGTCGGCCTTGCGCACGTCGGCGAGCGCCGCCCCCGGCGCGGCGGCAAGGCCGAACGCGAGCGCGAGGCAGAGCGCGCACGCCGCGAAGCGCGCGCGCCCCTTCGATGCGATATGCCCGGTCATGCTAGCCAAGGCGGTAGACGTCCTCCGGCCGCACCGGCTCGAACCCGGCTTCGGCCAGCTTGGCCTCGAGGGAGTCGTCGCCGTCCACCTTGAGCACGTCCACGGCGAACTCCTCGTTCACCGAGAAGCAGTAGCCGTACTCGATGTTCGCGCCCTGCCCGTCCATGAATTCGAGCAGGGAGGCCAGGCCGCCCGGCACGTTGGGCACGCGCACGGCCAGCACCGGCGTCACCGCCGCGCGGTAGCCGGCGGCCTTGAGCGCCTCGGCCGCGGCGTCGGGCGTGTCGGTGAGCATGCGCACCACGCCGAAGTCGGCCGTGTCGGCCAGGTTGAGCGCGTGCATGTTGATGCCCGCCTCCGACACGGTGCGGCAGGCGGCCGCCAGGCGGCCCTTCTCGTTCTCCAGGAATACGGTCAGCTGTGAGATCATGCTACTTCCCTTCCCTCAGGTCGATGACGCGCTTGGCCTTGCCCTCGCTGCGCTCGATGGTCTTCGGCTCCACGATCTTCACCTCCACCGACACCTGCAGGTTGCTCTTGAGCTCGGCGCCCAGGCGGCGCTTGAGCTCCTCGATCTTGCGGATCTCGTCGATGGGGAAGTCGGGCTCGGTCTCCACCTGAAGCTCCACGTGGTCGAGGGGGCCGCGCGTGGTGAGGATGATCTGGTAGTGCGTGGCGATCTCGGGGAAGCCCGTGATGACCTGCTCGATCTGCGAGGGGAACACGTTCACGCCGCGGATGATGAGCATGTCGTCGGTGCGGCCGCGCAGCTTGTCGATCCTGCGGTGCGTGCGCCCGCACGCGCACGGCTCGGAGATGATGCGGGTGACGTCGCGCGTGCGGTAGCGCACGAGCGGGCAGCACTCGCGGGTGAGCGTGGTGATGACGAGCTCGCCCCATTCGCCGTCGGGCACGGGCCGCATCGTCTCGGGGTTGAGGATCTCGCAGTAGAAGTGGTCCTCGGCCACGTGCAGGCCGCCCATCTCGGAGCACTGCATGGCCACGCCCGGGCCCATGATCTCGGAGAGGCCGTACACGTCGCAGTACTGGATGCCCAGCTTCGCGGCTATCTCGTCGCGCATGTTGTCGGAGGCGGGCTCGGCGCCGAAGATGCCGCCCGAGATCTTGAACTCGGTGGCCGGGTCGTAGCCCATCTCGATGGCCGTGTCGGCGATGAGCAGCGCATAGGACGGCGTGCAGGCCAGGATGTCGGTGCCGAGGTCCTTCATCATCTGCACCTGGCGGCGCGTGTTGCCCGACGAGGTGGGGATGACGGTGCAGCCCATGGCCTCGCCGCCGGCGTGCGCGCCCAGGCCGCCCGTGAACAGGCCGTAGCCGTAGGACACCTGGATGGTGGAGTTCTCGTCGCCGCCCACCATGGCGATGCCGCGGGCGAAGCAGTCGCCCCAGTTCTTCAGGTCGGCGGCCGTGTGGCCCACCACCGTGGCCTGGCCCGTCGTGCCGGAGGACGCGTGGATGCGCACCACGTCCTTGCGCGGCACGGCGAACAGCCCGCACGGGTAGGCGTCGCGCATGTCCTGCTTCACGACGAACGGGAGGCGCTCGAGGTCCTCGAGGGTGCGGAGGTCGTCGGGGGTAGCTCCCGCGTCCTTGAACGACTGCTGGTAGAACGCCACGTTGTCGTAGGCGTGGCGGATGCTTCGCTTCATGCGGTCGAGCTGGAGCTCGCGCAGCTCCTCGCGCGGCATGGTCTCGATATCTGGCTGGTAGAACACCTCGGGGATCACCTCTCCTTTTGCTAGCCTTGGGCGGAGGGCGCATCCTCCGTCGGTTCCTTCTCTTCCGCTTTCGGTCCCTCCACCACGACCTCGGTCACCGGATCGTAGACCGAGGAGAACACGTCCTCGTGCAGGATCGAGCCGGACTCGTCGGAGACGGTGCGCGCCACCGTGATGCTCCGGCCGTCGGTGCCCCGCGTCTCCACGTAGCTCGTGTTCGGGGCGAGGGTCTCGTCGACCTTCCTCCTCGTCGCATACGGCTCGCCTTCGGCCCACTCTCCCACGGCCGAGGTCACCTGGTAGCCGGGATCGACTCCGTACAGTGTAGCGGTAACGGAGCCGTCCGCACAAGAAACCCGCAGCAAAACATCGCTCGCACCGTCGTTTTCCCACACAAGGTCGAGGTCGGGCCAACTGACGGCCGCATCGCGCCCGGCCGGGTAGCTGCCGATGTAGAGCGAGTGGTTGCGGCGCGCGGGCACGGGATAGCCCGCCTCGTACACGGCGTTGAACACGGTGGTGGCCACCTGGCAGATGCCGCCGCCCACCGCGTCGTCGTACTCGCCGTCGATGATGGCGCCCGCGCCGAGGAAGCCCTTCTCCTCGTTGCACTCCCCCGCCGTCCCGTTGAACGACCAACGGCCGCCCGCCTTCGCCACCGAGTCGCTGAGCAGCTCGGATACGAGCGCGATGTTGTGGTTGCGGTTCTCGGTGCCGGCGCCGGTGGTGAACTCGGTGGTGTAGGACGACACGACGCCGATGACGCCTGAGTCGAGCGCCTCGTCGAAGGAGAGCGCGGCGGGCATCGGCCCGGTGGCGACGCGCACCTCCGCCGGCCCTTCGGCGCGGCCCTGCCCGAAGAGCGCCTCCTCGAGCGCGCGCGTCGTCTCGGCGACGAGCGGCACCTCGCCCGCGCCGTCCGTGCGCACCTCCACGCCGCCCTCGGTCGAGGCGAACTCCACGCGCAGGCCGCCCTGCGGGCGGGCGCTTTCCATATGGGAGAGGATGGCCGGCTTCGTGCGCGCCTCGTCGAGGAAGGCGACGAGCGCCCAGCCCCCGTCCCGCTCCTCGACGCGCGTGGCCACCCAGGCGCCCACCTCGGCCGCCGTCGCATCCCAGGAGGCGTCTCCCAGCACGAAGCGCGCGCCGTCGGCGATGGCGGCGTTCACCTGGTCGCACACGGCTTGCGCGGCGGCCCCGTCGATGCGCAGGGGCGCGTGCACGGGCTCGGCGACGAACGAGCCCGTGCCGTCCGGCGAGCCGAGGAACGCCCCGTCGAGCGCGCGCTTGAACGCCTCGCGGTCGAGCATGTCGCCGTCGTGGCCCTCGGTGACGGAGGCGAGCCCGTCAACGACGGCCACGTCGTAGTCGACGCGGGGGTCCCCCACGGTCAGGTCGATGTCGGCGGCCAGGTCCTCGACGGCGCCGTCGTCGAAGGTCGAGCGCACCTCGAGGTCCCGCCCGAAGAAGAGCGCGCCGAGCCGCGCGGGCAGGCCGCCGTCGTCGCGCCCCACGGCGAGCGCCGCGGCCGCCAGCTCGTCGGCGGGAATGCGGGCCGAGAGGTCCGCGGCCGTCGTCGTCCAGGCGAGCTTGTTCGCGCGCGCCTCCTCCGCCGACAGCTGCTCGGCGAGCGCGGCGTCCTGCGCCGCGGCCGCCTCGTCGGCGAGGCGCGCGGCGGCGTCCTCGCTCGCGTACACGGTGACGGATCCTCCCTCGAGGCGCGGCACGTAGGCCTGCTCGACCAAGGCGGCGATCTCCTCGGCCGTCTTGCCGGCCGCGTCCACCTCCCCCACGCGCACGCCGGGGTACGCCTTGCCGAGGTTCATGCCGAAGTCGACGGCCGCGCCCGTCGCGACGACGAGCGCCACGATGAAGACGGCGAGGGCCACGCGGCTGCGCGCGAGCAGGGAGGCGAAGCCGCGCACGAGGGCGGCGAGGCCCCGGCCCGCCAAGGAGAGCGCCGTCAGCAGGAAGCCGCCGACGGCGCCGAGGACGCGGCGCGCGGTCCCCCCGTCCGCCGTAGCGCGCCGTGGAGCGTCCTTCGTCCAGAGCGAGGGGGCGTTGTAGGCGGAAGGCCCGCCGGCCTTCGCGCCCGACGACGCGCGCCGCGGCCGCTCCGTGCGCGCGACCTGCCCGCGCCGCACGGAGGGCCTGCTGCCCGCCGACCGCTTCGAGGGCGCGTTTTTCGGCGTCCTTTGGGCCATGGCCTACCGCGCGCCGGCTTCGCGCTCGCGCGCACGCCTCACCTGCGAGAGGGCCGATGCGCAGTAGTACACGGTGGTGAGGAGGGCGAGCACGAGCCCCGCGTAGACGAACCAGATGCCCCACGAGCACGCGCCCGCGTTCAGGCCCGGGAGCCATGCGGCGTCGACGAGCCCCAGGCCCTGCACGAGGGGCCAGTTGAGGAGCAGCCCCGCGAACCCGACGAACAGCAGCGTGGTGGCCACCTTGCCGGGATAGACGACCGCGACGCGCACGCGGTAGAGCTTGATCAGGATCGCGCCGCCCACGAGCAAGAGCAGATCGCGCGCGAGCACGACCACGATGATCCACAGGGGCAGCCGTCCCACGAGGAAGAGGCCCGCCACGCCCGCGATCATGAGGATGCGGTCCACCGCCGGGTCGAGCAGCTGGCCGAGCTTGGAGACGGCGTTCGTGCGGCGGGCTATCTGGCCGTCGATCCAATCGGTTCCCGCCGCGAGCGCGTACAGGAACGTCGCCATGAGGTCGTAGCCGTTGAGCAGCAGCACGAGGAAGATGGGCACGAGGCAGAGCCGTATGACCGATATGAGGTTCGGCACCGTGAAGATGCGGTTGCTCGCCTGTCCGTTCTTGCTTTTCGCACCCGTGCTCCGCATGGTTGCCAGCCTTCCCCGCGCCTCTCGTCATCACGCAAAAACCGGGCCCCTTCGCAGGCCCGGCCGATTTCGAACCGATTCGCTCTATTCTAACAGGTTTCCCGCGCGCCCCTGCCCGTATCAGGGTTCAACACCATTTTCATCACAAGCATGGCAAAGTGCCCGCGTCCTCTTCAGGTCGCGGGCGCCTCTTGCTACGCGCTTGCCGGCTTCAGGCCGCGTGCCTCGGCCGCATCGCGCAGCTTCTGGAACACCTCCATATGGTGGATCTCCGGGCTGTTTTGGCACAGCATGTCGCATGTGCCGCACATCTGGCAATCCCACAATCCCGCCTGCACGGCTTCGATGAGCCTGTCGGCCTGGTCATAGGGGTCGAAGTAGCGGTATGCGATGGCGATCATCTTGGAGGGCCCCACATAGGTGGGCGTCGCCTTCTTCGCCGGGCAACCGGCCGTGCACACTTGGCAACGGCAGCAGTACTCCAGCAGATGCAGCTGGTCGGCGAGCTCCGGCGTCATGGAGCCGTCGTTGATCTCCTCGTCGGTCAGCGGGGCGATGCGCACGCGCTCATACGTCTTCGCCAGCTCCGCCTGGGCGCGCCGTTTGTCCACGATGAGGTCGTGCAGCACGGGGAAGCCCTCGAGAGGCGCGATCGTGTGCTTGCCCTCCTCCACGAACTCTATGCAGGCGAACACGGGGGTCCCGTCATAGGTCACCGAGCAGCGGCCGCACAGGCGTCCGCGGCAGGTGTAGTCGAACCCGATCGCCTCGTAATTCTCGTGGATATGCATGATGGCTTCGAGCACCGTCATGTTCTCGCGGAAGGGGACGTCGTACGTTTTCTCGTAAGGGGCGCTGTCAACCGCAGGGTCGTAGCGCAGAATCGTGATATCCATCCGGATCTCCTTTGCTCTCGTGCTGCTTCGTTACGCGGGGAATTCGACGTCGGGGTAGGTCACCTTGTCGTAGGCGAGCTCGCCTCCGTCTGCGGCGCGCAAGGCGAGCACGCACTTCCATTCGTCGTCGTTCTGCTCGGGATAGTCCGGACGGTAGAAGTTGCCGCGGCTCTCCGGGCGCAGGTAGGTTCCCTCGACCGACAGCCGCGCCAGCTCAAGGAGGTTGATGGTCTCGATCGCGTCTTTCCAGTCGCGATTGTACGTGCGGGTGTGGGACGAGACGGTCATCTTGGGAAGGTCCTCGTCGAGGATCCTCTTGAGCTCGGTCCGGGCGGCCTCCAGGCTCTCGGTCGTGCGGATCACGCCGAGGGCGCCGTAGGAAACCCCTTGGATCTTGCGCTGGATCTCCACGGGGCGCAGGCCTCCCGACACCTCGCGCGTGCGCAGATCCTCGAGCCTCCTGATCTCCTCCTCGACGCTCGACCAGTCGAGGCTCTCAGGCTCCTTGTAGCTTTCAAGGTAGTCGAGGGCGCAGCGGAAGGCGTAGCTGCCCAGAACGCGGTTGCGGTTGTTGGTCGATCCTCCGGCCTCTCCGGCAACGCCGGCGCCGCGCACGCAGAACAGCCCGGGGAACTCGGTGCTCATCATGTTGTCGTCGATGACGGGAGTGCCACCGTGCTCGTACATCTCGATCAGGCACTCCATCGGCTCCGTGCGCAGGTCGGTGCCGGTCTTCTCCTCGATGAGGTTCACGCAGCGCAGGTACATGTAGCGCATCTGCTTTCGCATCTCGTCGTTGGCGGGCAGGAAGATGCCTCCGTTGGGGCCTCCCCTCCCGTCCATGATGACCTTGGCGACCACCTGGTTGAAGTAGGGGCGGTCGAGGATCATGCGCTCCTGATCGAGCGACTCGTCGAGGCAGAAGGCTACGCCGTCCTTGTCGAGCATGAACTCGATGTCCATAGAGTCTCCTCCGAACATGGAGCCTTCCGAGCTCGCCCAGCCCGAGGGGACGATGCCCATCATGTCGTAGGCCGCATGCTCGGCATCGCCGATGCGGCCCCCATGGCGGAACACCGCCATCTCGACGTCGGCGGTGTTGTCGGGCGTGTTGTTGGTGACCGAGCTCAGCGTCACCCAGCCGTACAGCCATGTGCAGCCCCCGGTCGCCAGCACCGTCGCCTTGGAGCGGTACACGCGGTACGCGCCGGTCGGCAGGTAGATGCCCACGGCCCCCACGCACACGCCGTCGCTGATGAACACGTCGGTGATCATGGTGAGGTCGTGGACGGTGATGCAGTCGCTCTGGGCGAAGTGGTCCAGCATATGGCGCGGGAAGCCCCATTCGACCATGCCCATGGTGGGAAGGTCGATCTTCTTGAGCACGGTGCCGTCCTCGTTGCGCTGAGGGCAGGTTTCCCCCCAGTTGATGATGGGCACGTAGTCGTTCGGCTGGTGGGGATCGCTCGTTGCCGCGTTCACGTATAGCTGCTTGTTCGTGGTGCGCGTCGAAAAGTAAACGTCTTTGTCGTCCGTGCCCTCGGGGGACCAGGTGTAGCAGATGTCCCAGTTCATCCCGCAGGCACCGCCGAATCCGTAGGGGCCCTTGTCGATCACCATCACTTGCTTGCCCTGCCGCACCGCCTCGTCGCAGGCCGACATGGCCCCGAAGCCCGCGCCGATGACGAGCATGTCGGTGTCGAACACCTCGTACTCGGGCAGATCGGTCGACGTCGGCGCGACGTCGGGAGCGCCCGCGGCTCCGTCGCCCGCAGCGCACCCCGTCAACCCGCCAGCTCCCACGCCCACTGCGGCGGCTCCGGCGAACAACCCGCCGTATTTGAGGAACGACCTGCGCGACAGCCCGCCGCTCTCCTCGCGCTTCCCCGCCGTCTTTCTTTCCCTGTTGTCCATTGCTCCTCCTTGATCATCGAATGACCCTGCCTCATTCTTACGCGCGGCGGCGACGGCGGCCATATCCAGGCGCACGAACCTGCGCGACGTGCTCAGACAAACATGATGCGTTGCCTAAACGGGCCTTGCACGGAGGGGGCGAATGTTCTAGGCTTGGACGAGGGGACAAAGCAGCATGGGCCATGCCGCCCGGGCTGCTCTTCGGAAGCGAGGATGCCATGCCTCATATCGTCATCGACAGCCTGCTCGCCGACGACCGCCATCTGGCGCCGGACGTCAGGACCAAGCTGAAGATACTGCGCTCGATCGACCGCTCGCTGAAGACGATCTCCGTCCAGGAGATATGCGAGAAGTGCGGGTTATCCCGCGCCACGTTCTACTACCATTTCAAAAGCAAGAACGAGATACCGTTGTGGTACTCGAAGCTCATCCAGGTCTACACCCTTGCCGAGATCGGGCGCACGCTCACCTGGGAGGAGGGGCTGCTGAAGCACTACGAGCTGCTCTTCAAAGAGCGGGATTTCTACTTCTCCACGCTGGATATGACGGGGCAGGAGTTCAGCAAGTCCAACATGCGCGCGTACCGGAAAGACTGCATCGTCGAGACGCTCACCCAGCATCGGCGCATCCCGTTGGACGAAGAGCTCGATTTCTGCATCGAGGCCTTTCTCGACGTGGAGATAGAGAGGGCCCAGCGTTGGTTTGGGACGAAGATGTCCATCGCGCCGGACGTGTACGCCCGCTATCTGCGCGACTGCGTGCCGAAGCCGCTGTACGACGCGCTCTCGCTCGGCCCGCAGCGGCCTTGACGGTTGGGTTCTCCCGGGTGAGAAGAAGCGCCCACGACCTGGAAAGGGCGCGGGCGCTTCTCGTTCGGGCGCTTAAGCCGTTTTCTTCGCGTCCGGCACCTCGAAGACGTCGGCGTGCTTCTTCGTGGCGGGCGGCGCGTAGGCGGGCTCCATGGCCAGGCACGCTTTCGGGCACTCGCGCACGCAGCTGCCGCACTGCACGCACCGGAAGCGGTCGATGGTCCAGGTGCGCGCGGCCTTGTCCACGACGATGGCGTCGCAGGGGCAGCGCTTCTGGCAGATGCCGCACAGGATGCACGCGTCCACGTCGTTGACCACATGGCCCTTGAGGCCCGGCGGCGACGTCTTGGACTGCGCCGGGTACTGCACGGTCTCGGGCGTCTTGAACAGGCCTCCGAGCGTCATCTTCCCGAGTTTGAAGCTTCCCATGGTCCTCCTACCTTTCCGTGCAGCTGATGCAGGGGTCGATGGTGAGCACGATCATGTTGACGTCGGCCAAGTCGCAGCCCGCGAGCGCGGTGGTCATGCCCGCGAGGTTCTGCGACGTGGGCGTGCGCATGCGCATGCGCTCCAGGTTCTTGGTGCCGTTGCCGCGCGCGTAGTAGTAGCACTCGCCGCGGGGCTGCTCGGCCACGATCGCCGCCTGCGCGCCGTCGGCGGGCGATCCCTTCACGTCCACGGCGATGTCGCCGGCGGGGATCTTCGCGATCATCTCCTCGATGATGCCGATGGATTGCAGCACCTCGAGCGCGCGCACCTTCACGCGGGCGTAGCAGTCGCCCTGGGAGTCCAGGACGGGCTCGAAGTCGGACAGGTTGCGGTAGCCGCCGCCACCCAGCATGCGCACGTCCCAGTTCACGTTGGAGGCGCGGGCGAACGGCCCCACCATGCTCAGGGCGAGCGCGTCCTCATGGCTGATATAACCCACGCCCACGGTGCGGTTCTTCACCGAGGAGTCCTTGAGGAAGGCGCCGCAGATCTGCTTGTAGTCGTCCTTGATGCCCTCGAGCACGCGCTTGATCTCGGCAAACTGCGCGCCGTCGATGTCGCGCACCACGCCGCCCACCTTAACGACGCTGAAGATGACGCGCCCGCCGGTGGTCTTCTCGAAGATGTCGAGCACGCGCTCGCGCAAACGCCAGCAGTGCATGAACAGGCTCTCGAAGCCGAACGCGTCGGCGGCCAGGCCCAGCCACAGCACGTGGGAGTGGATACGGGAGAGCTCGTGCCAGATGACGCGCAGGTACTCGGCGCGCTCGGGGATCTCAACCCCCATGAGCTTCTCCACCGTCTCGGCGTAGCCCATGGAGTGGCCGAACGCGCAGATGCCGCAGATGCGCTCCGCCACGTAGATGAACTGGTTGTAGTCGCGCGTCTCGACGAGCTTCTCCAGCCCGCGGTGGATGAAGCCGATCTGCGGGACGGCCTCTATCACCTTCTCGTCCTCCACCACGAGGTCGAGGTGCAGAGGCTCGGGCAGCACCGGGTGCTGGGGGCCGAACGGGATGACGGTCGCCTTTCCCATGCTACTCACCTTCCTTCTGCGCCGCGGCCTCGGCGGCGGCCTTCTTGGCCTTCGCGGCGAGGGCCGCCTTCACGCGCGCCACCTTCTCGGGATCGACGCCCGCCAGGCGCGCCTCCAGGCCGTCCTCGCCGGACGGGGCGACGACGCCCTCGCGCTTCGGCTTGGCCTCGGGATGCTCCGCCACGAACTCGGCGTTGGCTATCGCGGCCTTGGCCGCCTTGGCAGCGGCGAGCTTCCTGGCCTTCTCGCGCGCGGCATGCTGGGCCGGCGAGATGACGGTCATGGGCTCCTTCTGCGCGAGCGCGTAGAAGCTCCCGCCGAAGTCGATGGCGATGTCGGCGATGTCTACGCCGAACAGGTCGTGCGCCTCGTTCTCGAACACGAACGCCGCGAGGAACTCGCCGGTGATGCTGGGCACCGTGGTGCCCTTCTTCACGCCCTTGATCTCGTGGTTCGCCAGCAGGCCGTCCTTCATGAACGAGTAGACGAGGTCCACGCCGTCCTCGGTGCTGACGGCGAGCATCTGCACGAAGCGCGCGCCCTCGGCCTTCTTCTCGGCGGCGAGCGCCGGCAGCTCCTCGACGGCGAGCGGGATGAACTCGCTTCTCAGCTCCATCTCCTACGCCCCCATCCTCTGCGCCTGCAGGGCCTTCGACTTCTCCTCAAGGATGCCCATGGCCTCGACCACCGCGTCGATGATGGCCTCGGGGCGCACGGCGCAGCCAGGCGCGTACACGTCCACGGGGATGGCCTGGTCCACGCCGCCGATCACGTTGTAGCAGTCGTGGAAGATGCCGGCCGAGCACGCGCAGATGCCGCACGCCACGACCGCCTTCGGCTCCACCATCTGGTCGTAGATCTCCTGCACCACCTTGATGTTCTGCTCGTTCACGCTGCCGGTTACCAGGAAGATGTCGGCGTGCTTGGGGTTGCCGGTGTTGATGATGCCGAAGCGCTCCACGTCGAAGCCGGGGCACAGCGCCGCCAGCACCTCGATGTCGCAGCCGTTGCAGCTGGACCCGTCGTAGTGGATGACCCACGGCGATTTGGTTGCATACGTCATAGATGCGGCTCCTTTACAGAAGGTAGGGCGCGTACGCGAGCACGGCGATGTTCACGCCGCCGGCGACCAGCGCCACCGCCCACGCCGACTTCAGCAGCGCCTGCCATTTCACGCGCGCGAAGTTGTTGTCGATCCAGATCTCGAGGAAGTACGCGATCGCCGCGACGAGCACGGCCGCGACGAGCGACGCCGGGCCGCCCCAGACGAAGAACAGGCCCGTCCAGCCCAAGAACAGGATGTTCTCGCACCAGTGCATGACCTCCACCTTCGCGAGCGTGCGCCCGCTCATCTCGGTGGTGATGCCCTTGACGATCTCCTGGTGGGCATGGTGGGAGTACGACAGGTCGAAGGGCGACTTGCGCAGCTTGATGGTGAGCACGAACAGGAAGCCCAGGAACACCGGCCAGATGGACACGATGACGGGCAGGCCCAGGTCGAACGCCCCGGCGACGTCGAAGGTGCCGGCGGCCAGGAAGTACGCCACGGCCATGAGCAGCACCATGGGCTCGTAGGCCATCACCTGCAGCGTCTCGCGGGCGGCGCCGATCTCGGCGTAGGGGCTGCGCGTGGAGTACGCGGCCACGATGAAGAACAGGCCCGACAGCGTGATCACGAACACGCTCATCAGCAGGTTGCCGCCGGAGAAGAAGATGCCGCCGGCGATGAGCGTGAACGCGAGCGCGCAGGTGACGTAGGTCCCCTCGACGGAGTTCACGGACACGTCGTCCTT
This sequence comes from Arabiibacter massiliensis, assembly GCF_902386925.1. NCBI lineage: Bacteria > Bacillati > Actinomycetota > Coriobacteriia > Eggerthellales > Eggerthellaceae > Arabiibacter > Arabiibacter massiliensis. Next base: position 585,154 of record NZ_LR698996.1, read on the forward strand.
CTCGATGAGCTTGCGCACGTCGTAGTAGGGCTGCAGAAGCGGCGGGCCGACGCGGCCCTGCATGCGGGCCGAGATCCTGCGGTCGAGGCCGGCGAGCAGGCAGCCCGCCACCGGCGCCAGGACGGCGAAGGCGAGGGTGCCGACGAGCACGAGGAGCAGTTGCATACCAGATCACACCCTTCCCTAGAACATCCCCGGCACGGCCGCGGCCGAGGCCGCGAACGCGGCGATGATTATGAGCGCGCATACGGCGGTGCCCGCCGGCGAGATGCGGGCCTCGCCGAAGACGCCCTCGAGGTACCAGTTGCGCGCCGTGGCGGCCGTCTCGCCCGAGAGCGAGTTGCTGAACGTCCGCTCGGCGTTGTCGCGGCTCACGCCGGCCAGGTACACGTCCGCCCGCTTGGCCTTGGAGCGCCCGAGCCCGGCGAACAGCACGATGGCGACGACGGCCGACAGGATGGAGGCGATCCAGAGGTTCGCGGCCGAGATGTCCTGGCCGAGGGCGCCGAACACGCTGTAGACGTAGGGCTCCACGACGGCCCAGGAGATGACCGGCAGGCCGACGCAGCACAGGACGACGAGCACGGCCATGGCCAGGATGGCGATCCACTCGCTTTTGTGCACGCCCTCCTCCACGTTCTCGCGCCCGGCGGCGATGCCGGAGAGCTTGCCGAGCCACTTGGCCCAGAACATGAACGTGGCGGCCGAGCCGAACGCGAGCACGATGATGAGCGCCACCTGGCCGGTCTCGGCGAAGGAGACGAGCGTGGCCCACTTGGCCACCAGCATGCCGAAGGGCGCGATGAACATGCACAGGATGCCGAGCATCATGAAGCGCGCCAGGCGCGGCATGCGCTCGAAGAGCAGGTCCATGTCCTCGATGTCGCGGCTGCCGATATGGTGCTCGGCCGTGCCGACGCACAGGAACAGAAGCGACTTCGCGATGGCGTGGAACAGGATGAGGAACGCGGCGGCCCACACGGCCTCCGGCGTGCCCACGCCGGCGCACGCCGCGATGAGCCCGAGGTTGGCGATGGTGGAGTACGCGAGCACGCGCTTGGCGTTGGTCTGCGAGATGGCCATGAACGAGCAGAGCGCGAACGTGATGCCGCCCACGAGCACGACCATGAGGGAGGGCACCGCGGCCAGGAACCCGGCCTGCGGGTCGGCCACGCCGGCGTACATCACGGGCGCGAGCTTCACGAGCAGGAACACGCCCGCCTTCACCATCGTGGAGGAGTGGAGCAGGGCCGAGGTGGGCGTGGGCGCCACCATGGCGCCGAGCAGCCACGTGTGGAACGGCATCTGCGCGGCCTTGACGAGGCCCGCGAACGCGAGCGCGGTGACCGGCAGCACGACGAGGGCCGGATTCTGCACGCCGATCACGAGGAAGTCGATCAGCGAGAGCGTGCCGAGGGAGGAGGCGCACACGATGAGGGCGACCAGAAACGCGATGCCGCCGAGCATGTTCATCGTCACCTGCCTGAAGGCGTTTCCGATGGCCTCGCCGGTGCGGGTGTAGCCGATGAGCAGGAACGAGCAGAGCGTCGTGATCTCCCACGACGAGAACAGCCAGTGCATGTTGTTGGAGAACACCACGCCGAACATGGCGCCCAGCAAAAGGAACATGAGCGCGAAGAACCGCGGGCGCCTATCGACGTTCTCGTCGCCCTCGGCCTGGTGATGCGCATGGAAATCCTCCATGTAGCCGATGGCGTAGACGCAGATGCCCGAGCCGATGATACCGATGATCAGGGCCATGAGCAGCGACAGCGAGTCGAAGTAGAGGCCCTGGTGCACCTCGATGCGCCAGGCGAACCCGAACTCGAGCACGAGCGAGAGCGTCGCCTGGATCGCCGCGAGCACGCATGCGAGCACGTTGCGGTACTTCACGCCGTAGAAGAAGATGACCGCGGCGATGGTCACGCCGATGCCCGTGCAGACGTAGTCGAGGACATGCGGGCCGAACGGCAAGAGCACGATTCCCGACGTGCCGATCCCGGAGACCGCGAGCCAGACCGAGGCTAGAGCGATGACGAGCGCCGAGGCTGCGACAATCGCGTTTCTCGCTCGGTTGTTGCGCACGATGAGCAGCACGCCTGCAACAACCAGCGGGAAAAGGATTAGAAAGCCGAGCAGAGCCACGTTGCCTCCCCCTTTTCATGTTTTTCGATGTTTGCGAGCAGAAAGCGACCGGGCGTCGCTCGTCCATGCACTCTAGCAGAGAAGGAAAAACGGTCAAGCGGCGGGTCGAATCCGGTTGCTTTCGTGTAAAAAAGGGGGTGCCAGCGGTTCGCACCTCTCCAACGAACGGCTGCTGTTGACGGATGGACGGCGTTTCGAGGCCGAACCGTCACCGAGCCGTCACGTCGGCGAGCGGTCGGGGGGGCGGGAGCGCAGACGCGGCCCCCCCCCCGGAGCCTCACTCCTTGTGGGAGGCCTCGCGCGCCTCGAGCCGCGCGAGACGACGCCATTCGAAAACGAGGAACGCCGCGACAAGGAGCGTGGAGGTGATGTCCGAGATCGACGGCGCGAGCCACACGCTCTCGAGCGGCGTGATGGGCAGCAGGCCCGGCAGGACCATCGGGCAGAACACGAGCAGCGGGATGAGGAACAGGATCTGGCGCGTGAGCGTGAGCACGGTGGCCTTCACCGCCTGCCCCGTGGCGTCGAAGTAGTTCGATCCGATGGATTGCAGCGGCAGAATGGGGATGAACAGCAGGAACAGCACGAGCGCCCACGCCGTCTCGGCCATGTACTCCTCCGGCAGGCCGAACAGGTGCGCGTACATGTCCGGCGCCACGATGACGGTGGCCCACAGGGGCGCCGTGACGGCCACGCCGAGCAGCACCGCCTGCGCGAGCACCCGCTTCATGCGGCCGTACTGCCGCGCGCCGTAGTTGTACCCGATGAGGGGCTGCGCTCCCATCGCGATGCCCATCGACGGCATGAACGTGAACATGCCCACGGCGGTGAGCACGCGCATGATGGCGAGCGCCCCGTCCACGCCGATGGCGTCGGACGCCCCGTAGAGCACGAGCAGGTTGTTCTCGATCATCGAGGACACGGCGAAGCCCAGCTCCATGACCGAGGGCGCCACGCCGAGCGCGCAGATGCGCAGGGCGACGCGGGGCCTCAGGCCGAGCGACGCGCGCCGCAGCGGCATGGGCGAGCCCTTCTTCAGGAAGAACTGCATGACGAAGGCGGCCGAGAGCGCCCATGAGCACACGGTGGCCAGGCCCGCGCCGCGCATCCCGCCGTCGAGCACGATGATGAACAGGTAGCCGAGCACGATGTTCGCGCCCGTGCCCACGAGCATGGAGCCGAGCGCGCGGTTGGGATGCCCCGCTGTGCGGATGAAGTTGTTCATGCCGAACGCGATGAACTGCAAGGGGCAGCCCGCCACGATCACGGTCATGAAGTCCATGGCGAGCGGCAGCACGTCCTCGTCGGCGCCCGAGTAGCGTAGGATGGGCTCGAGCGCGAAGGCCGCGACGGCCCAGAGCACCACCGTGGCCAGAAGCAGCAGCACGAAGCTGTTGCCCAGCACGCGCTCGGCCACCGCGCGGCGGCGCTCCCCCAGCTTGATGGCCGCGAGCGCGTTGCCGCCCACGCCCACGAGCATGGCCACGGCGATCATGGCCGTCATCATGGGGTTCGCCACCGTGGTGGCGGCCAGGCCGTCGGCGCCCACCGCGTGCCCCACGTACACCGCGTCGATGACGTTGTAGAGCATCTGCACCATCATGCCCGCCACGGCCGGCAGCGAGAACTCGAGCAGCAGCTTGAACGTGCCCTCGGTGCCCATCCGGTCTATCGTGCGATCCTTGCCGCGCGGGGCCGGCGCGGCCTCGTCGACGGCTATTCCATTCGTTTCCATAAGCGAGCTCCTGAACGCGAACATGCGTCCGAAGGCCGCCGCGTGGGCGGGCGTTTCGAGCGCATGTCGTCGGCTTTCCGGGTTGTCCCGGCAGACTCTTCAACCCCGGGTCATCCCGGGCGAAAGACAGTATACCATCCTGACGCCCCTCGTAGGGCAAGGGCTCTGCCCTTGCCGCAACCTGCGTGTCGGGGCCGTGTCAGGGGGACGGTTCTCTTGACACCTGGGACTGCCTCGTAGGGCAAGGGCTCTGCCCTTGCCGCAACCTGCGGGGCGATTCCGCCCGACGGCAAGGGCAGAGCCCTTGCCCTACGCTCGACACGGGAGAGGCGGCGAGGCGAAACTTTGATACAAGCCCCATGAAAAACGGCCCCCGGAGGAGCCGTTCTCTTCGCATGTATGTGCGCGCTGTTTAGAGGGCGCGAACCTTCGTGGCCTGGTCCTTGCCGTTGTTGCCGGAGGCGACCGTGAACTCGACGCGGGCGTTCTCCTCGAGGGTCTTGAAACCGTCGCCCTGGATCTCGCTGAAGTGGACGAACAGGTCGCCGCCTTCCTCCTGGGAGATGAAACCGTAGCCCTTTTCGGCGTTGAACCATTTCACTGTACCAAAAGCCATGCAAACCTAACTTCCCGCCCCGAAGGGCTGCAACCGACGGATTCGCCCATCTGGAGCGGTCCGTTCACATATGCGGCGTGCTGCCGCCGGATCAGTCTACACGCCGGAGGCCCCCGCATGCTCCGCGATGGGATAATAGCCGCGCGCACACGGTATCAACACGTTCGGATCCGCTATGCCTTCTTGCCGGTGAAGAGGTTGATCACAGCGAGCAGCACCACCGAGCCGATCAGCGCCACGACGAACGACCACAGGTTGAACCCGGTGAAGCCGGCCGCGCCGAAGAAGCTCATGATGAACCCGCCCACCAGCGCGCCCACGATGCCGACGACGATGTTCTTGACCAGGCTCCCCTGCTCCTTCATGATCATGCCCGCGATCCAGCCTGCCAAGCCGCCGATGACGATCCATACGATGATGCTCATAATAAGCCTCCTATCTGCCGTTTGACCGATAAGGATAGGAGGATCCGCGCCGCCGCGACGCCGCGCGCGGCGAAGGTGGACGCCCCGTTGCGAAGCCGTTTTCCTCCCGCAGCCGCGGGCCTTACGCGTCGCCGTAGAGCGTGTAGCCGTTGCGGCCGCGGTCCTTCGTGCGGTAGAGCGCCTCGTCGGCGTGCTTGTAGAGCGTCTTGAAGTCGCGCCCGTCGCGCGGCGCGAGCGCGATGCCGATGCTCGCCGACACGTGCCAGGTCGCGTCGCCTTCCGTGTGGTCATGGTCGAGCGCCCGCGAGAGCACCTCGGCCTTGCGCTTGGCCCACGTGTCGCTCGGCACGGTGACGAACGCCACGAACTCGTCGCCGCCCACGCGCCCGATGATGTCGTCTTTGCGGAAGCTCGAGCGGATGGTGCCCGTGAACGACTCGATCACCGAGTCGCCGAACACGTGCCCGAACCGGTCGTTGGCCTGCTTGAACACGTCGATGTCGAAGATGAAGAAGGCGCACGTCTCGTCGGGGCGCTCCGCCAGGCGCCGCTCGATGAGGTGCATCGTGGCCGATTTCGTGTAGAGCCCCGTCATCTCGTCGGTCATGGCCAGATGCTGCAGGCGGTTCTCCTGGCGCTTCTCCGCGTCGATGTTCTGGCGGTACACCAGCATGCGCACCGAGTCGTCCGCATCGTTCTGCACGAGGCGCGCGGTGATGCGCATCCAGTAGTAGTCGCCGCCGGAGGAGATCATGCACTCGTAGCTCAGCACGTCGCGGCCCTCGGCGAACGCCGCGAGCACGCTCTCGGGCGAGAACATGTCGAGGTAGCCCTGGCGGAACTCCTCCTTGATCTGCTTCTCGGCCACGATGTGCAGCGAGCTGCTGAACGGCAGGCCGCGCGGCGCGCCCAGGCTCTCGAAGTAGTCCTCGGCCGCCTGGTTCGCGGGGCGGTCGTGGGTGACGTCCAGCTCGTAGATGCCGTCGAACATCTGGTCGGTGGCCTTCTCGAAGGCCGTGCGCCGCTCGCGCTCGACCGACTGGGTGAGGTTCACGATCCGGCGGTTGAAGCCGCGGATGACCGAGGTGATGATGATCAGGATGACCGCGACGATGGCCGTGATCACGAGCACGGTGCGCACGAGCTGGGCGCGCAGCTCCGCGATGGTGGAGCCCGTGTCGCGCTCCACCACGAGGTGCCAGCCCAGGTCGCTCACGTAGCGCGACACCACGAACGAGGACGCCACGCCCCCCTCGACGTCCTTCTCCGCCCAGAAGCCGCCCGAGTTGTCGGCCGCGTCGCGGTCGAGCACGTCGTCGCGCTGGCCGGAGGTGAAGGGGTGCAGCGAGAAGTAGTCGATGCCCTCGTGGCCGTTGTGCTCGGTCGAGACCTCCACCACCCCGGAGTCGTCCACGAGGTAGGCGTCGACGCCGAACTCCTCGCGGTAGTTGAGGAAGAGCCCCTGCAGGTGCTCCACGCGCATGCCCACGCCGATGACGCCGAGCACCTCGTCGCCGGAGTGGATCTTGCAGTTCACGAACACGGTGATCTCGTCGTGGGCGGCCTCGTCGTTATCCACGTTCATGGCGTGCTCCTCGCCGCCCTCGAGCAGCGCGAAGTACCAGTCGTTCTCGGGGTCGCCCCGCTCGAGCACGCGGTCGATGCCCTCGAAGTTGTAGTAGCGCCCCGTGGCCGTGGACACGAGGAACACCGAGTCGTAGCCGTACTGGTCGCGGTAGGAGGCCAGGTACTCGCGGATCGTCTCGATGTAGGCCGCGTCGTCGCGGCGCGCGGGCTCCTCGAGCAGCAGGCTTTCCAGCAGGCTGTCGTTGGCCATGGTGAGCGAGATGTTCACCGGCTTGGCGAACTCGGCGCTCAGGCGGTAGTAGATGCTCTCGGAGGCAAGGCGCGACACCTGCTCGATGCTCTCGATCGACGCGCCGTAGTTGGCCTGGTAGCTGAGCAGCGACGTGATGGCGAAGCCGCCGATGACGACGAGGCAGATCAGGACGTTAGTCCGCATCAAAATGCCCTGCTTCATCCATCGCTCCGATCGCCGCACCTAATGTTCCGAACTTACAGTAGCACGCGAAGCGCACCATGTCGGCACCAACGAAAAGCTTCAACGAATGCGGAAAGGCCGCGCGCAGGCGGGAGGCGGTCAAATCCCTCGAAATTCCTCCTTGCAAAGCCGGAGGGTTACGGTTAATATAATCAACGCTGTTTCGCAAGCCGCAGGGCTGCGAAGCGCGATGAACGGGTTGTGGCGCAGTTTGGTAGCGCACTTGACTGGGGGTCAAGGGGTCGCAGGTTCAAATCCTGTCAACCCGACCAGAACGCTCAAGGGCCTGGACGAGGGAAGCCTCCGTCCGGGCCCTTCTCTTTTCCGCCCGAATGCGGGCGCGCCGCCCAAGGCGAACTAATCGGTGAGCGGCAGCCTCGATAATCCTGCATGAAACGAATCACCGCATCGGGTTTTCTGCATGGGCGCGCCGTGGTTTCCATTTTTTGCGGCGAGCGGTCGCATCCACCCGTTTCCGCTGGTCAGAAATATCGCGAAAACCATTTTGTGCACCTGCACAAGACGCTATACTTTCAGCCTCCGCACGCGTCGGGAAGAATCCGGCGCGCGGTCGGGCCCCAAGGCCCCGGATTCCCGAAATCTCCGAAGGAGGGTACTACATGAGCGGCGACAACGTGGTATTGGCAAGGAACACCGAAGGCGCGCCCCAGAGCGACCTGCATGCGCAGACGGTGGCGTTCTCCCACTACAACAACCTCTCGGCCCAGCTGCCCATCGATCCCGAGACCGGCGCGCTCGTGGCCGGCGGCATCGCCGAGCAGGCCGACCAGTGCTTCGCCAACATCGAGGCCATCGTCGACAGCATCGACCACTCCCTGACCGACGTGGTGCGCATCACCGTCTTCGTCCGCGACATCCGCGACGTCGACGCGGTTGACGAGGTCTTCCGCGCCTACTTCCCCACCTACGTGCCCGCGCGCACGACGGTGGCCGTGGACGCGCTGCCGATGGACGCGCTCGTGCAGGTGGAGGCGCTCCTCACCAACGGCGAGGGCACCATCCCCGACGCGCCCCAGGCCGGCGACCTGGTGAAGTACGTGAACAACACGCACAACGCCCCCTACGACGCCCTGTCCTCCCAGTCCGTGGCGTTCTCGCACTACAACAACGTCACCGCCCAGCTGCCCATCGACCCCGTGTCGAGCCAGATCGTGGTCGGCGGCGTAGCCGAGCAGGCCGCGCAGTGCCTGAAGAACATCAAGGCCGTCCTCACCAGCATCGACGCGCCGTTCGACGACATCGTCAAGGTGACCGTGTTCCTGAAGGACCTCGCCGACCTCGATGCCGTGGACGAGGTGTACACGCGCTTCTTCCCCGATTCGGGCATCGCGCGCGCCGTGGGCTACCTGCCCGCCCGCACCGTGGTGGAGGTGGCCGACCTGCCGCTGCACGCGCTCGTGCAGATCGAGGCCGTCGTGTCGCACGGCGACGGCACGCCCCCGCAGGAGGTGGAGGCCCGTCACGGCCTGATCGTCGAGGCCAACGACACCGACGCCGCCCCCAAGAGCGCCCTGTCCTCGCAGTCCGTGGCGTTCTCGCACTACAACAACATCTCGGCGCAGCTGGGCGTCGACGCCGCCACGGGCAAGCTCGTGGCCGGCGGCGCGGCCGAGCAGGCCGAGCAGGCGTGCAAGAACATCCAGGCCATCATCGAGAACGTCGACCACACGATGGCCGACGCCGTCAAGGTGAACGTGTACCTGCGCGACCTGGCCGACCTCGCGGCCGTCGAGGACGCATGCGCCCGCTGCTTCGGCGGGACCCCGGCCTTCCGCGCCGTGGGCACGTCCGCGCTGCCGATGGACGCGCGCGTCATGATCGATGCCATCTTCGGAAACGCCGAGGGCACCCCGCCCGTGGCGTAAGCGCCGCGCCCAGCTGCATGGGATAGCGCGCGAATCGAGAAGGCCCGCCCCGATGGAAGTCGAGGCGGGCCTTTTTGTCATCCTGAGCGGAGCGACCGAAGGGAGCGGAGTCGAAGGATCCCGTGCGGCGTCAGCAGGAAGCGTCACAGCTATCGCCGCACGGGATCCTTCGACTCGCTTCGCTCGCTCAGGATGACAAGGGCCCCTACTTCAAAAACTCCTTGGCTTTGTCGAGGATCTCGTCGGCGATGCGGGACTTGGCCATGCGGGGCAGCTCCTCCACGTCGTCCTCGTCCACGAACCATACGGCGTTGTCATCGGTGCCGAAGGCGCGGCCGTCGCCCACCTGGTTCGCCACGATGAAGTCGGCGTGCTTGGAGGCGAGCTTCTTCTCGGCGTTGGCCACCACGTCGCCCGTCTCGGCCGCGAAGCCCACCACCACCTGGCCCCCGCGCTTAGCCGCGCCGAGCGTGGCCAGGATGTCGGGGTTCTCCACGAGGTCGATGGTGCCGAGCTCGGCGTCGGCCTGGCCCTTCTTGAGCTTGTGGTCGGCCGCCTCGCGCGGGCGCATGTCGGCCACGGCGGCGGCGAACACGGCGACGTCGGCATGCTCGAAGGCCTCCTCGGCGGCGGCCATCATCTCGCGCGCCGTCTTCACGCGCACGACGCGCACGCCCTCGGGCGCGGGCAGCGACACGGGGCCGGACACGAGCGTCACCTCGGCGCCGCGCAGGGCGGCCGCGCGGGCGATGGCGTAGCCGGTCTTGCCCGAGGAGTGGTTGGAGATGTAGCGCACCGGGTCGATGGGCTCCACGGTGGGCCCGGCCGTCACCATGACGTGGCGGCCGTCCAGGTCGCGCTGCAGCCCCAGCTCGTCGAGCGTGGCCGCCACGATGTCGTCCACCTCCGCGAGCCTCCCCTTCCCCACGTCGCCGCAGGCCAGGTAGCCGTCGCCGGCCTCGATGATGCGCGCGCCGCGGATGTGCAGCTTGCCGATGTTGTAGCGGGTGGCCGCGTTCTCGTACATGTTCACGTTCATGGCCGGCGCGATGACGAGCGGCGCCGTGGTGGCCAGCGCCGTGGTGGTCAGCAGGTCGTCGGCGATGCCGTTGGCGATCTTGGCGATCACGTTGGCGGTGCACGGCGCGATGAGGAAGGCGTCGGCCTCCTGCGCGAGCGAGATGTGGTGGATGGGGTCGGACGGGTCGTCGAACAGCCCGACGGCCACCGTCTCGTGCGTGAGCGCGCGGAACGTGACGGGGCCCACGAACTCGGTCGCGTGCTCGGTCATGACCACCTTCACGCGCACGCCCGCCTTCTGCAGCGCGCGCACGATCTCGCAGGACTTGTAGGCCGCGATGCAGCCCGTCACCCCCAACAGCACGGTCTTCTGGACGCTAGGCATGGTCAACCTCCTGGATATGCGGCCGCACCACGTCGGCGAGCACCTTCACGTGCGCGCGGCTGCGGTCCAGGCACGGCACGTAGGTGAAGCAGTCGGGCGCGGGCGTGCGGCCCGCGGCCTCGATGCGCTCGAGGTAGAACGGCTTGAGCTCGTGGTCGATGTCGTAGATGGTCTCGAGGCAGTCCACCGCGAAGTTCGGGCAGACGAAGAACACGCGCCCGACGTCGGCCTCGGCCCAGCGCGCCAGCACATCGCGCGTATAGGGCGAGAGCCACTCGCGGCTCTTGTCGAAGCGGCACTGGTAGCCGATGGTCCAGCGGTTGCGGTCGAGCCCCAGCTCGCCGGCGATCTGGAGGCTCGAGGCGCCCGTCTGCAGCTCGTAGGTGTCGCCCGCCTCGATGTCCGCGAGCGGGATGGAGTGGTAGGAGAACAGCACCTTGTCGTCGGAGGCCGCGTCGAAGCCCGCGTGCTCGAGCGAGGCCGCGATGGCGCGGACGTAGGTGGGGTCGTCGTGGTAGTTGTCGATGAAGTCGCACGGCGCGTCCCAGCGCTCCTTCTTGAGGGCGCGCTCGACGCTGTCCGACACCGACCCGGTGGTGGAGAGCGCGCTCTGCGGGTAGAGCGGCAGCACGACGAGGCGCGTGCAGCCCGCCTCCTTGAGCTCGCGCACGCGATCGGGCACCGTGGGGTCGCTGTAGCTCATGGCGCAGCGCACGACGACGTCGAGCCCCTCGCCCTCGAGCGCGGCCTGCAGGCCGCTTTCCAGCTTCTCGTGAGCGATGGTGAACGGCGAGCCCTCGTCGGTCCAGATCATCGCGTACTTCTCGGCGGAGGCGCGCCCGCGCTTGGGCAGGATGAACAGATGGAGGATGAACCACCAGCCCACGCGGTTCATCGGCGCGATGCGCTTGTCCATGAGAAACTTCGCGAGGTACTTGCGCACGGCGCGCGGCCGCGGCTCGGACGGCGTGCCCGTGTTGACGAGGAGCACCCCGCAGCGACCCTGCTCTTGCACGATCGATCACCTTCCTGGAATCCACCATGGGGAAACGGCTGAGTTCCGTCCCCCTGAAATCTGATATAGTTTAGCCCATTGGTCTGGCGGAGGGCAGGTGAATGGAGAAAGAACCGAAAAATCCGGAGGCGCCGGCAGGTGCCGCCGCGGCTTCCGGCGCGGCCGAGCAGGGCATCCTGCGCGAGCTGGGCCAGGAGGTCAAGGAGCAGGTCCGCCCGAACCAAGGCTACCTCAAGCTCGACTACTTCACGCTGTTCTGGCTGTTCGTGGCCGGCTGCGTGGTCGGCCTCGTCGTGGAGACGGCGTTCCACGCCATCGTCTACGGCGGCCTCGAGAGCCGCGCGGGGCTGGTGTGGGGCCCCTTCTCCCCCATCTACGGCGTGGGCGCGGTCGTGCTCACCGCGTCGCTCAACCGCTTCTACCACTCGCACAACCTCATCATCTTCCTCGTGGCCATGGCGGTGGGCTCGGTGATCGAGTACGCCACCAGCTGGCTCATGGAGGTGCTCTGGGGCGCTATCGCCTGGGATTACAGCGGCACGTTCGGCTCGATCAACGGGCGGACTAACTTCGCGTTCGGCGTGATGTGGGGCCTGCTCGGGCTTTTGTGGGTGCGCATGGCGCTGCCGTTCATCAGGCGCATCTTCTCCCATGTGGATGCCCGCGCGCTCGCCGCGCGCCTCGTCACGGCGGCGCTCAGCGCGTTTCTGGCCGTGGACATCGTCGCGACCGTGCTCGCGCTCGACCGCGAGGGCCAGCGCGCCGCCGGCGTGCCGGCCACCACCTGGACGCAGGAGTTCTTCGACGAGCACTTCCCCGACAGCTTCCTGCAAGCCCGCATGCAGAACATGAGCGTCTACGGGAGGGAGTGAGGGCGGCGTGACAGGGGTCCCCCTGTCACGCCGCCCCTGTCACGCCCCGAGGACTTCTTTGCCGGCGGGGGTGCGGCCGGTGCTGCGGGGGGCCAGGGCGTCCAGGACGTCTTGGAGGTCGGCGGGCAGGCTGTCGTGGAAGCGCAGCTCCTCGCCGGTGGCGGGGTGCGCGAAGGCGATCTGGAACGAGTGGAGGAACTGCCGCTCGAGGCCCAGGTCGGCGGCGGCGTCCTTCGGTGCGCGCGAGCGGTACACGGGGTCTCCCACCAGCGGGTGGTGCGCGTACTCCATGTGCACGCGGATCTGGTGCGTCCGCCCGGTGAACAGCTTGCAGTCCACCAGCGTGTAGCCGTCGTCGCGCGGGCCGTGCTCGAAGCGCTCCAGCACGCGGAACGTCGTGACCGCCTCGCGGGCCGAGGCCGCGTCGCGCACGGCCATGCGGGTGCGCTCCTTCTCGGCGCGGGCGATGGGCGCGTCGATCATGCCCGTGTCGTGCGCGATCACGCCGTGGACGAGCGCCAGGTAGCGGCGGTCCACCGCGCGGTCGCGGATGTCGGCCATGAGCGCGTAGCCGGTCGCGTCGTCCTTGGCCGCCAGCATGAGGCCGGTGGTGTCGCGGTCGAGGCGGTGCACGATGCCCAGGCGGTCGTCGTCACCCTGCACGTTGCACAGGTTGTCGGCGCCGCAGTGGTGGATGAGCGCGTTCACCAGCGTGCCGTCGTCATGGTCGACCGAGGGGTGGCATACGAGCCCCGCCTGCTTCGAGAGCACGATGAGGTGCTCGTCCTCGAAGCGGATGTCCAGGTCGATGGCCTGGCCCGTCACGGGTCCGGGCGCCGGCTCGTCTTCGGCTTGGAACACGAGCGTATCCCCCGCCGCCACGGCGTGCTTCTTGGGCACCGTGGCCCCGTTCACGTACACGCGCCCCTCGTCGATCGCGCGGGCGGCGGCGCTGCGGCTCGGGAAGAGCCCGCGCGCGGCCAGCACGGCGTCGAGGCGCTGCCCCGCGTCGGCGGCATCGACGGTGTGGCTCAGAAGGCGCGTCATCGCTCGTCGGGGCCTTCCGGATCCTCGGCTTGCGCGGCGGCCAGCGAAGCCGCGCGGTCGTCGCGGCGCCACGTGAGCAGCATGCCCGCCAAGAACAGCACGAAGCCGCAGGTCACGCCGATGTCGGCCACGTTGAACACCGGGAAGTCGATGAACACCGGCTCGATGAAGTCCACCACGTAGCCCAGCGTGAAGCGGTCGAGCGCATTGCCCAGGCCGCCCGCCACCACGAGCGCGATGCCCGCCGTCTCCAGCATGCCGGCCCTCGGCGAGAACGCGAACAGGTAGACGGTCATGACCGCGCACACCACGAGCGACATGATGCCGAGCGCGAACGTCGAGTCGCCGAACATGCCCCAGGCCATGCCCGTGTTGTGAACGAGGTGGAAGCGCACGAGCCCGAGGAGGGGACCCGTGATGACCTCCCCCTCCGACCAGCCGCCTGACACCCAGCCCTTCGTGGCCACGTCGAGGGCGAGCCAGATGACGACGATCGCCCCGAACACGAGCGCGGCGCGGCCGCGCCGGCCGCCCTTCGCCTGCTCCACGGGCTACTCGCCTTCCGTGTAGCCGATGGCGTCGAGCGCGTCGCCGCAGCGCTCGCACACATCCGGGTGGTTCGCGTTGCCGCCGAGCTCCCGGTAGTTCCAGCAGCGCGGGCACTTCTCGGCAGACGTGCGCGCCACCGTGGCCGTGATGTCGTCCTCCGAGCCGTTGCTCTCGAAGCGCACGTTCGCCACGATGAAGAGCTCCTCCAGCACGGCGGCGTCGAAGCGCTCGGCGAAGCCCACGAGGGCGTCCGGCCCCTGCACGGTCACCTCAGCCTCCTGGCTCTTGTTCACCGTGCCGGCACCGCGCGCGTCCTCCAGCGCCTTGGTCACCGCGTCGCGGGCCGAAAGCAGCATGGCGAACACCGTGGTCTCCCCCGCCGCGCTCGCCGGGATGGCAGGCACGAAGTCGCTCGCGGCAGGCCAGCCGGCCAGCTGCACGTTTTCGGGCCGTCCCTCACGCTCGCGCAGGGCCAGCGGGTAGTGCTCCCACACCTCGTCGCAGGTGAACGACAACACGGGCGAAAGCACCCGCACGAGCACCTCCAGTATGTTCATGAGCACCGTCTGCACGGCGCGGCGGCGCGGCGAGTCGGGCGCCTCGGAGTACAGGCGATCCTTCGTCACGTCCATGTACACGGCCGACAGGTCGTCCACGAAATCGTAGGTCATGCGGTACACCGCGTTGAAGCGGTACGTGTCGTAAGCCTCTTCCACGTCGGACAAATACGACGCCGTCTTCACCATCATGTAGCGGTCGAGCGGCTCCAGAGCGTCCCACGTCACCATGTCGCGCGCGTCGTCGAAGTCGTCCAGGTTGCCCAGCAGGAAACGGAACGTGTTGCGGAAGCGGCGGTAGGCGTCCGACACCTGCTTCAGGATATTCTCGGAGATGCTCACGTCCTGCGAGTAGTCCACACTGGCCACCCACAGGCGCAGCACGTCGGCGCCGTACTTTCCCATGACCTCGGCCGGGTCCACGCCGTTGCCGAGCGACTTGGACATCTTGCGCCCCTGCTCGTCCACCGTGAAGCCGCAGTGCATCACGCTCTTGTACGGCGGCACGCCGTAGGCGCCCATGCTGGTGAGCAGCGCCGACTGGAACCAGCCGCGGTGCTGGTCGGAGCCCTCCAGGTACATGTCGGCCGGGAAGCGCAGGCCCTCGGAGGCGCGGTGCTTCAACACGCTGGTGTGCGACACGCCGCTCTCCCACCACACATCCAGGATGTCGCGCTCGGGCACGAGCTCCGTGCAGCCGCACGTCTCGCACTTGATGCCGCGCGGCAGGTACTCGGACGGCTCGCGCGTGAACCACGCGTCGGCGCCCTCCTTGTAGAACAGGTCGATCACCGCGCCGAACGTGGCCTCGTTCGCCACCGTGCTGCCGCACTTCGCGCACTTGAACACGGGGATGGGCACGCCCCAGCTGCGCTGGCGCGAGATGCACCAGTCGGGGCGGTCGGCCACCATGGAGCCGATGCGGTTCGACGCCCACGCGGGTATCCACTCCACGTCGTTCTCGATGGCCTTGCACGCGTTCTCGCGCAGGCTGTTCTTGTCCATCGACACGAACCACTGGTCGGTGGCGCGGAAGATGACGGGCTCGTGGCAGCGCCAGCAGTGCGGGTAGCTGTGCAGGATCTTCTTCTCGGCCACCAGCGCGCCACGCTCGCGCAGCCACTCGATGATGACCGGGTTCGCCTCGTCCACGTCGAGGCCCGCGAAGGGGCCCGCCTCGTCGGTGAGCACGCCGTTGTCGTCCACCGGCATGAGCAGCGGCACGTCGAACTCGAGCGCCACCAGGTAGTCGTCCTGGCCGTGGCCGGGCGCGGTGTGCACGCAGCCGGTGCCGGAGTCGAGCGTGACGTGGTCGCCGTAGATGATGGCGCCCTTGAGGTCCTGGCGGATGGGGCACGTGTAGGTGAGGCCCGTGA
The DNA here is from genome assembly GCF_902386925.1 of Arabiibacter massiliensis. Lineage (NCBI taxonomy): Bacteria > Bacillati > Actinomycetota > Coriobacteriia > Eggerthellales > Eggerthellaceae > Arabiibacter > Arabiibacter massiliensis. The sequence goes on from NZ_LR698996.1 coordinate 600,844, forward strand.
GCTCGCGGCCCTTGAGCGCGACCGGCTCGCCGTCGGCGCCGCGCACGAGGCCGTAGGACTCCCAGCCCGCGATCTCGGCAACCTGCTCCACCAGCTCGCGCGCCATGATCATGTTCGCGCCGTCCACCCGCACCATCACGTAGTCGGCGTCGGGCGCGAGCGACACGGCGGTGTTGGCCGGCAGCGTCCAGGGCGTCGTGGTCCAGATGAGGATGTGGGCGTCGCCGGTGGCGCCGGCCGCTTCGAAGATGCCGGGCATGACGTCCATCTTGAAGCGCACGAAGATGGACGGCGACTCCTCGTCAGAGTATTCGATCTCGGCCTCGGCGAGCGCGGTGTGGCAGCGCTTGCACCAGTGGATGGGCTTGCGGCCGCGGTACACCGAGCCGTCCAGGTACATCTGCTTGAACACCTCCACGTTGCCGGCCTCGTAGTTCGGCAGAAACGTGAGGTAGGGGTGCTCCCAGTCGGCGTTCACGCCCAGGCGCTTGAAGCCGTCGCGCTGCACGTCCACGTACTTCTCGGCCCACTCGCGGCACAGGCGCCGCAGCGTGGGCTGGTCGATCTCGGCCATCTTCTCGGGGCCGAGGGTCTTCTCCACCATGTGCTCGATGGGCTGGCCGTGGCAGTCCCAGCCGGGCACGTACGGCGTGAAGAAGCCGCGCTGCGCATGGGACTTGTTCACGAAGTCCTTGAGGATCTTGTTGAAGGCGTGGCCGATGTGGATGGGGCCGTTGGCGTAGGGCGGGCCGTCGTGCAGGATGAATGGCTTGCCGTCCCTGTTCTTCTCGAGCACCTGCTCGTAGATATGCTCGCGCTCCCATTTCTCAAGGCGCTTCGGCTCGTTCTCGGGCAGGTTCGCCCGCATCGCGAAGTCGGTCTTAGGCAGGTTCATCGTCTCTTTATAGCTGTTCGCCACGGCTGTGAGTACCTTTCATCCTGTGCATGCGTTTCAGGCGGTTCAGATTCAAACCTGTATAGTATAGGCGAAACCGCGTGCTTTCCCCAGGGCCGGCCCGACTTTCCAAAATTGCGACATAGGAGGAGCGCGCGCCGTCATCCTGAACGGAGCGAGTGCCCCCTTGTCATCCTGAGCGGAGCGCGCCAGCGCGTAGTCGAAGGATCCCGCGCGGCGCCAGCCATGACGCTTGCAGCTGGCGTCAGCGCGGGATCCTTCGACTCGCTTCGCTCGCCCAGGATGACAAGGCGGCGCCCGCCTACCGCCTGCGCGCGCGGCGCAGGGCCGCGCCGGCGGCCGCGGCCGAGGCGAGGGCCGCGAGGGCCGCGGGCCCGAGCGGGTCGCCGGTCCCGGGAAGGGGCTTCGGCGCGGACGCTCCCCCGGCCGGCCGCGCGACGAGGGTGAAAGTCGTCTGGCCGGAGACGGGCTCGGGGGCGTAGTTGACCTCGGAGGCGTCGGGGGCGAAGCGCCAGTAGAGCGTGGCCGCGGCTCCCGCCTCGCCCGAGAACTCCCAGTCGCCGAGAAGGGGCGCCGAGCGGGCGGCGTCGGCGTACCAGGTGAGCGAGCCCTCCACCGCCTCGCCGTTCACGCCCGCGGCAGCAGCCGGGACCGCGACGTCCGAGAGGCGCGAGCCGACAATAACCTCCCGGTCGTCGACGCGATACGAGAAGGCCGCGGGGGCGATGACGAGGCCGCCCTCGGCCGTGGCGGCGGCGTAGAGGGCGCCGCCCACCTCCTTCTCGGGGAGCGCCGCGCGCACGCGGTAGGTCCCGGCGGCAGAGGGCAGGCCGGGCTCCCAGGAGGTGCCGCCGGCCGCCCGGTGCTCGAACGCCACCGAGCCGAGGGCGTCGGTTTCGCCGTAGCGGGCGGCCTCCACGACCTCGGAGGCGGCGGGTGCCGCGCCGTCGTAGGAGAGCCGGGCGTCGGCGGCCAGCTCGAGGGCGGCCATGGGAAGCACGCGCACCGGGTAGGCGGCCGACGTGGCCGCGTCCCGGTTCTCCGCCGCGGCGAAGCCCCGCGCGGGCGCCACGCCGTAGACCCTGTTGCCCGCCCAGTCGCGCGCCGCATCCGCGAAGAACCCGCCGGTGAGGGAGGGGTCCTCGCGCTCCGCCGCCCCGGAGCCGCCGCCGATGGCCTGCGCGTTCTCCCCCGGCACCGCCGAGACGAACCCGCCCTCGATCGCGATGCCGGAGCCGATGCCGCCGATGCCCGGGTCAAGATTGGCATCGAGGCCGGAGCCGCCGCCGATTCCGGCGGCGTATATGCCGCCCGTGGCCGCGACCGTGCCGCCCGAGACGGTTATGCCCAGGCCGTTTCCATCGGCGGCACCGCCGATACCGGAGCCTTCGTCGCCGCCCGTAGCTGCAACATCACCGCCCGTGATGGCGATATGAAAGCCGTCGCTATCGCAGCCTCCGCCGATGCCGGCGCCATACGGACCGCCTACAGCTGTGACCTTTCCGTCTGAAATAGCGATACCCGATCCGACGCCTCCAGAGCCGTGGCCGCTCCAGCTATAGCCCCCGCCGATGCCGGCGGCACACTCCCCGCCTGTGGCTATGACCGTGCCGCCCGTGATGGCGATGTTCGTGCCGTTGGCACAGTTGGCTTCGCCGTTGCAATCGCCACCGCCGATACCAGCGCCACCGAAACCTCCCGTGGCCGTGACCATGCCCCCCGATATGGTGATGTCCGAGCCGTTGCCGAGACCGCGGCCGCTGCCGATTCCGGCGGCGAACTCGCCACCCGTAGCTGTGACGGTTCCACCCGTGATAGCGATATACGAACCGTTGCCGTTGAAGCTGCCGCCGATGCCAGCGGCGTACATGCTACCCGTAGCAACGACCACGCCGCCAGAGATGGTGATGTTCGCGCCGTCGCCGTCGTAGCCGCCGCCAATGCCGGCACAGCCGCCGTTAGCTACGATCGTGCCGCCTTCGATAGTTATGTATGTGCCGCTTCCGTCGTAGCCGCCGCCAATGCCGGCGCAGCCGCCATTGGCTACAACTTCGCCGCTTTTTATGGTGATGTTCGATCCGTCGCCGTCTCCGCCGCCGATGCCGGCGCCAGGGCCCTGCGCGAAAAGCCTGCCGTCGCCCGAGATGCAAAGCGGCCTCACCCCGTTCTCCAGGCCGGCATGCCCTCCTCCCGACTTCAGGGAGCTGTCGCCGGCAAGGACGAGGTCGAGGCCTCCGGACTCGACGAGGAAGGCGGCCTCTCCGAGGGAGATGACGTCGATGCGCACGCCATCGAGCGTGAGGCGCGCGGTCCTGCCCTCGCCGGGGTCGACCACGATGCGGTCGGCGGTTGCGTCCCCGGCCAGGGACACGGCGAGCGGTGCCTCGCCTACCACGGTGAGGACGCCGGCATCGTAGGTGTAGTCGACGCCCGCGCTGCCGCCCGACACGTTGAAGCCGAGGTCGGCCGCGTGGGCCGTCTGCGCGAGAGGCAACCCCAGAAACGCGGCGAGGAGCGCCGCGAGCGCGCCGGCCCGCAGAAGGCCGGACCCCCTCGTTCTCAAAGCCTCCATGGCGAGCCCCCGTCCCTGTTCGCGCGCATACCGTATGCGCCCCATTCTAGCACGGGAGGCGGCCGCGTAACCGCCAGGATCCATGCGCGCCGCGGGAGCGGCCTCGGGACGAAGCGGCAGGAATGTGCGGCTGTGGCACGCGCGGCGCGTCCGCGATTTCCGCGACCTGGGGAAACGCTCGCCCATGAGCGCCCGAGACCTCGAAAACCCGCCCGATCTGCGCCACAGCCGAAAAATCCTGCCAGTTCGCCTCGGACCGCCGCCCTGCGCGAGAAAAATCGCGTCGCCGAGCGGGCAGCGAACCGCTATACTTTTATCTGTTGTGCGCAATGGCCGCCGGCCGCTTCACGCCGGCGCGCTCGAACATAGAGGAAGGACCGCGCCATGCCCATGAGCTTCGAGATCGTCACCGATTCCAGCAGCAACCTCGTCGAGGAGATGATCGACGACTTCGGGCTGCATATCCTGCCCCTCACCTTCATGGTGGATGGCGAGCAGTACCAGAGCTATCTCAAAGGCGAGCACACCGACCTGGCGCAGTTCTACACCATGATGCGCGAGGGCAAGGTGATCACCACGTCGCTGCCGAACCTGGCCGACTCCGAGGCGCTCATGCGCGGCCTTCTGGAGCAGGGGCGCGACATCCTGTACCTGGGCTTCTCGAGCGGCCTTTCCGGCACGTTCGAGGCCACCGAGCTGCTCATCCGCGACCTGGCCGCCGAGTTCCCCGAGCGCACGTTGCTCGCCGTGGACACGCTGGCGGCCTCCGGCGGCGAGGGTCTGCTGGTGTGGCACGCCGTGCAGCGCGCCCGCGCCGGCGCCACCATCGAGGAGGTGCGCGACTGGGTGGAGCAGAACAAGCTGCACCTGGCCCACTGGTTCACGGTGGACGACCTCATGTTCCTGTTCCGCGGCGGGCGCGTGTCGAAGACGGCGGCCTGGGCGGGCACGATGCTCAACATCAAGCCGGTCATGCACGTGGACGACGAAGGGCATCTCATCCCGCTCGAGAAGGTGCGCGGGCGCAAGAAGTCGCTCAACGCGCTCGTGGACCACATGGTGAAGAGCGCCGTCCAGCCCATCGACGAGCAGATGGTGTTCATCACGCACGGCGACTGCCTGGAGGAGGCTGAGTACGTGGCCGAGCAGGTGCGCGAGCGCTTCGGCGTGAAGGAGGTCGTCATCAACTACGTCGACCCCGTCATCGGCGCCCACTCCGGCCCCGGCACGATGGCCCTGTTCTTCCTGGCCGACCAGCGCTAAGGAGCTCGCAAACCCCTATTCCACAACGCATTGTCGCCCGAAAAACACGCTTTTCAACGCTGAGGCGTGTTTTTCGGGCGACAATGCCCTCATTTGTAGTCGGCGGGGTTCTTGGAGGAGGAGCCGGTGGTGTTCTCCTCGTTGCGCAGCTCGTGGCCGAAGCGGACGGCGGCCTCGCCGAAGCGGTCCTTCACGAGGTCGGTGGCCTCGATGAGGCCGCGGCGCTTGCGCTCGTCGCGCACGACGGGCTCGACGTCGGCGTCGCACGGCGCGGCCTCGGACAGGTCGAAGAGGCTCTCCTGCACGGCGCCCTCCTCCGCGAAGCCGCTCATGCCCACGCCGACGAGGCGCAGCGGCGTGCCGGGTCGCCACATCTCGTCCACCATGGCGTAGAGCAGCGGCGTGTAGGCCAGCTCGTCGTCGCTCGGACGCGGCAGCTGGCGCTGCACCGAGCGCACGCTCAGGTCGTCGAACTTCACGCGCAGCGCGAGCGTGCGCCCGCGCAGGCCCTTGCGGCGCAGGCGGCGGCCCACCTTCGCGGCCATCGTGGCGATGGCGGCCTCCACGTCCTCGCGGCGCGTGAGGTCGTGCGCGAACGTCATCTCGTTCGACACCGACTTCACCGCGTCGTCCTGCTCCACGGGCGCGTCGTCGCCGCCGTTCGCCCGCACGTGCATTACGCGCCCCAGCTTGCCGAACACGCGCTCGAGCATGCGCAGGTCTGCGTCGGCTAGCTGCCCCAACGTGCGGATGCCGCGCGACGCAAGCTTCTCCTCGGCCGCCGCGCCGATGCCGCTCATCGTCCGCACGGGCAGCGGGGCCAGGAAGTCGCGCTCGCCGCCGGGGTAGACCACGGTGAGGCCTCGCGGCTTGTCCATGTCGGAAGCGATCTTCGCGATGGTCTTCGACGTGCCCACGCCCACCGAGCACGTCACGCCCAGCTCCTCCACGCGCCGCTGGATGCGCTGGGCCACGCGCGCGGGGTGCTCGCGGTTCACGGACGTGGGGGTGACGTCGAGGAACGCCTCGTCGATGCTCACCTGCTGCACGTGGGGCGTCTCGGCGCGCAGGATGTCCATGATGGCATCGGACATCTCGCGGTAGCGGTCGAAGTGCCCGTGCGTCCAGATGGCGTCCGGGCACAGGCGCTTGGCGGTGGACGAGGGCATGGCGCTTCTCACGCCGAAAGGCCGCGCCTCGTAGGAGGCGGTGGACACCACGCCGTGCTTGTCGGGGTCGCCGCCCACGATGACGGGCTTGCCGCGCCAGGCGGGATGGTCGAGCTGCTCCACCGAGGCGAAGAACGCGTCCAGGTCGACGAGCAGGATGGCCGGCCCTTCCCAGGGCTCGAGGGGCAGCCCGCCGTCCGCCGAGGCATCGGCGCCGTGCAGATCGGTATGTGGGAATTCGCGTGCCATGGCGCGAATAAGTCTACCACGCCGTCCACGCCCGCCGCGGACATGTGCTAGGATATTCATTCCTTGCCTCGAATCGCGAGGCGGAAACCCAGGGAGGGAGAGACATGACGATGACGCAGCGAGACACCGGCGCGCGATCCGGCGTGCGCGCGTGCGTGACCGCCCTGCCCGAGCAGCTGCTCTCGCCGCCCTACGAGCTGCGCACCGAGATGAACTGGATCGACTTCTCGGGCACGGCCAACCCGCTGGGCACTCCCCCCTCGTTCATCCGCGCCATGGAATCCGCGCTGGCCGCCGGCGAGCTCAACTACCCGCCCGACCGCGAGGCCCACGCGCTGCGCAGCGTGCTGGCCCGCAAGTACGGCCTGCCCGTGGACTCGTTTCTGGTGGGCTCCACCGTGGGCGACATGGTGCGCGCCATCGCGCAGACCTACCAGCCGTGCACCGTGGGCGTGGCCGTGCCGGGCCCGGTGGAGTACGCGCTGGCCGCCGGCAACGCCGGGCACCGCGTGGTGGAGATAGCGAGCCCCGGCGGGTTCGTCATCCCCGACCCTGCCGCCGCCGAGCGCCACGGCATCCGCTTCGACGCCGCCGTGCTGGCGAACCCCGGCTACCCCACGAGCCGCCTGCTGCCGCAGCCGACGCTGCGCTCGTATCTGGAGGCGTGCGGCTGGGTGGTGGTGGACGAGCGCTCCATCGAGCTCACGCTGGGCGGCGAGAGCATGGTGCCGCTCGTGTCCGAGCACCGCAACCTCGTGGTGGTGCGCTCGTTCTGCGAGCCGTTCGCCATGCCGGGCATCCCCATCAGCTACTGCATCGCGCATCCCGACACCATCGCGCAGATCGCGCGCTTCTACGACTCATCGGCCGTGCCGATGTTCGCCGAGGTCATCGGCGACTTGGCGCTCTCCGAGACGGCGCATCTGGAACGCACGCGCGAGTTTCTGGACTCGGAGATACCGTGGTTGCAGTGCATGCTCAACCTCATCCCGGGCATCGACATCTATCCCGCCGAGGCGAACTACGTCATGTGCTCGTTCGACAACGGCCCTGACCTGGCCCTCGGCGTGCAGAGCGCCGACGAGCTGGCGAGCCGCCTGCAGCTGGCCGGGTTCCTCATCCGCAAGCTGGAGGGCACGCCGGGCCTCGACGACGGCCGCTACTTCTGCGTGGCCGTGCGCACGCGCGAGGACAACGAGAAGCTCATCGCCGCCCTGCGCGAGATCATCATCGGCTGCTAGAAGGCAGTTTGTCATCCTGAGCGAGCGAAGCGCGCCAGCGCGGAGTCGAAGGATCTTCGGCAGCGCACGGGGCGCTCGGTTGAAGATCCTTCGACTCCGCGCTGGCGCGCTCAGGATGACAAGGGGGGCTACTTCACCTCGTAGCCGGCGTCTGCGATGGCGGCGGCCAGGGCCTCCTCCGGAACGTCGCGGGCCATCTTCGCCACGGCGGTCTTGGCGTCGAGGTCCACGACGGCCTCCTCCACGCCGTCAACGGCCTCGAGGGCCTTCTTCACATGCGCGACGCAATGCTGGCACATCATGCCCTCCACGTGCAGGGTCTTCTCCATGGTCTTCTCCTTCTCTTCGGGTTTGCTTTCCACGACGGGCGCATCCGGCGCGGCCGTCGGCACCTCCGGCAGGCTCGGCTTCCATCCGCGCAGGCGCAGCGCATTCGTGACCACGCACACCGAGCTCAGGGACATGGCGGCGGCCGCGATCATGGGGTTGAGGTTCACGCCCCACGCCGAGAGCGCGCCGGCGGCCACGGGGATGCACACGGCGTTGTACGCGAGGGCCCAGAACAGGTTCTGCTTGATGTTGCGCATGGTGGCGCGCGAGAGCTGGATGGCGGCGGGCACGTCCAGTAGGTCGCTTCGCATGAGCACGACGTCGGCGCTCTCGATGGCCACGTCGGTGCCGGCACCGATGGCTATCCCGACGTCGGCGCGCGCGAGGGCGGGCGCGTCGTTGATGCCGTCGCCCACCATGGCCACGCGACCCTGCTCGGCGAGGCGGCGGATCTCGCGCTCCTTGCCTTGCGGAAGCACGCCCGCCACCACCTCGTCGGCGCCCACCTCGCGCTGGATGGCGGCGGCCGTGCGCTCGTTGTCGCCGGTGAGCATGACGGTGCGCACACCCATGGCGCGAAGCTCGCGGATGGCCGCGGCGCTCGTGGGCTTCACCGTGTCGGCCACGGCGACGACGCCCAGAAGCTTGCCGTCCTGCGCGAAGAACAGCGGCGTCTTGCCCTCGTCGGCCAGCCGCGCGGCCTCGTCGGCCAGCGCGCCCGCGGCGACGCCGCGCGCCTCCATCATGCGCAGGTTGCCGGCGAGCGACGGGCGGTCGTCCACGAGCGCGGACACCCCCTCGCCGGGCGCCTGCTCGAACGCCTCGACGATGAGCGGGTAGGCCCCCTGGGCGCGGGCATGCTCCACCACGGCGCGCGCGAGCGGGTGCTCGGAGCGGCCCTCGATGGACACGGCCAGCTCGAGCAGGCGCTCCTTCGCGACGCCCGGCGCGCTCAGCACGTCGGTCACGCTCGGCGCGCCCTCGGTGACCGTGCCGGTCTTGTCGAGCACGGCGGTGCGCACGGCGTGGGCCGTCTCGAGCGCCTTGGCCGACTTGACGAGGATGCCGCTTTGCGCGCCGCGGCCCGTCCCCACCATGATGGCCGTGGGCGTGGCCAGCCCCAGCGCGCACGGGCACGAGATGACGAGCACGCTGACGGCGTGGGTGAGCGCCGTCTCGAACGTCGAGCCGCCGAGCATCCACGCGGCGAAGGCGACGAGCGCGATGACGATGACCGCCGGCACGAACACGCCCGAGATCCTGTCGGCCGCCTTCTCGATGGGGGCCTTCGTGGAGGTGGCCTCGTCGACGAGCCTGATGATGCCCGCGAGCGTGGTGTCGTCGCCCACGCGGTCGGCGCGCATGCTGAACCAGCCCGTGCGGTTCATCGTGGCACCGGTCACCTGGTCGCCGGGGCGCTTATCCACCGGCACGCTCTCGCCGGTGATCACCGACTCGTCGAGCGTGCCCGCGCCCTCGAGCACGGTGCCGTCGACCGGCACGGCCTCGCCGGCGCGCACCACCAGCACGTCGCCTTGGCGCACGTCGTCGGCCGGCACGCGCTCCTCGCGGCCGTCGACGAGGCGCACGGCCTCCTTCGGCGCGAGGTCCATGAGCTTGGCGATGGCGTCGGTGGTCTTGCCCTTCGCGCGCGCCTCGAACCACTTGCCCAGCGTGATGAGCGTGAGGATCATCGCCGCCGACTCGAAGTAGAGGTCCATGGCGGCCATATGCGAGGCGTGCAGGTCGCCCGCGCCCAGCGCGGCGCCTATCTTGTAGATGGCGTAGACGCCGTAGGCCGTGGAGGCCGTGGAGCCGAGCGCGATGAGCGAGTCCATGTTGGGCGCGCCGCGGAAGAGCGTCTTGAAGCCCACGCGAAAGAACTTGAAGTTGACGAAGATGACGGGCAGGAGCAGCAGGAACTGCGTGAACGCGAACGTCATCACGTTCTGGTCGCCGAGGAAGAACCCGGGCAGCGGCCAGCCGAACATGTGGCCCATCGACAGGTAGAACAGCGGCACGGTGAACACGGCGGACACGATGAGCCGCGTGCGCACGCGGCGGGCCTCGGCGGCGGCGTCGGCCACGGGGCGCGCCTGGGCCGCGCGGGCTGCGGGCGCGGCGCCGCGAGCCGCGCGCGGGAAGGCGCCGTAGCCCGCCTTCTCCACGGCGGCCGTGACGGCCTCGATGGCGCCGGGCGCGCCGTCGAGCTCCACCTCCATGCTGTTCTTCAGCAGGTTCACGGCCACGTCGGCCACGCCGTCCACGGCGCGCGTCGCCTTCTCCACGCGCGCCGAGCACGCCGCGCAGGTCATGCCGGTCACGTCGAACGTCTGCTTCACGAGCGTTCCTTTCGTAATACGTACGGATGTTTCACGTGAAACATTCCCGTGCTATGGTTGACTTGTAGGGCAAGGGCTCTGCCCTTGCCCTACGGCGGGATGCGAGCGCGCCATCAATCGGCGCTTCGCTAGCGGGAGAACTTCTGGAGGAGCTGCATGACCTCGTCGACCACTTCCACGTTGCCGCGCTGGATCTGCTCCACCACGCATGTCTCCAGATGGTCCTGCAGCAGAAGGGCCGACACGCGGTGCACGGCGCTCTCCGCCGCTGCGAGCTGCGTGAGCACATCTCCGCAGTAGCGGTTGTCGTCGATCATGGCCTTCACGCCGTTGAGCTGGCCTATCGCGCGGTTGAGCCGCCGGTGCAGATCGCCCTGCAGCTCTTCGGAGCGCGGCGTCTCCTTGCGGTGGCAGCAGCACGCCTCCTCGCCCATCCCGGGCCTCCCTTCGCCTCGCATACCCCCTGGGGGCATCTTGTCTCGTCGGTCAGTATATACCCTACAGGGGTATCGTCAAGGGTTTTCCGCGAAGAAATCCGCCGGCGTGGTACAATGCTCGACCCGCTGAAAGGAACCCCATGACCACCGTCCATTCCGTGAAAGACGTCAAGGAGATCAAGCTCAGCCAGAAGGTGGCCATCGCGGCTATCCTGCTACTGCCGTTCGTCGGGCTGTTCTGCCTGCTCCTGCCCGCCTATGCCGAAGAGGCGCTTCCGTGGCTGCTCGGCGTTCCCATGGTGCTCTCCGGCGCGGGCAGCATCGTGGCCGTGGCGCGCGAGCGGAACCTGGAGGCCGGCGAGACCAGCGTGGGCGCGGCCATCGTGCTGGTGGTGCTGGGCCTGGTCACCGTCGTGCACGGCGCGAACTCCACCACGTTCATCGGCATCATCTGGGGGCTGCTGGGCCTGGAGAAGGGCGCCGGCGAGTTCGACGACATCATCGGCAGCATCAAGGCGAAGGAGCCCTTCCTGCTCTCGCTCGCCATCTGCGTGTTCGAGCTGGTGCTGGCGGTGCTGCTCATCCTGAACCCGTTCGCCAACATCGAGCACCACCTGCTCCTGCTGGGCGTGGAGCTTATCATCTACCCCTTCAAGCTGCACCGCGAGCAGGGCAGGCTCCGGCTGGAAGCGGAAGCGTAGCGCGAGGGGGCTTTTCGCATGTGCCGGCGCTTCATCATGATCGACCGCGACGAGGTGATGGCCATCGCCCGCGAGATCGCGCGCGACCTGCAGGGACGCGAAGGCGAGCTGGCGTCGCTCGACCCGCTGGAGGCGTACCGGCCCTTCCTGTCGCAGCCTGCCGACCCGGCCGGCGGGGCCGCGCGCGAGGCCTTCCCCTCCTCCACTGTGGCGCTCATCGCGCCCACGGGCTGCGGGGCGCAGTTGGCCGTGGCCGACATGACCTGGGGATTCGAGGTGCCGTGGAAGCGCGGTCCCGTGTTCAACACGCGCATCGAGACGGCGCTCGACGATCCGTCGTGCATGTGGGCCGAGTCGCTCGCGCGCAGGCGCTGCATCGTGCCGGCGCGCGCGTTCTTCGAGTCGCACGGGAGCGAGACGGTCCCCAGCCCGCGCACCGGCAAGCCCGTGAAGCGCCAGTACGCCTTCGAGCGGCCCGACGGCGCGCCGCTTCTGCTGGCCGGCATCCACGACCAGGGGCGCTTCTCGCTGGTCACCACGGAGCCGAATGCCGCCGTAGCGCCCGTGCACGACCGCATGCCGCTCGCGCTCGACGCCGCCGAGTCGGCCGACTGGCTGGCCGGCGACCTCGCAGGGCTCGTCGACCGCAGCGCGCTCGCGCTCGCCCGCTCAAAATGACAAGAGGGGCTGAATGTTTCACGTGAAACATTCGTACGCGCGAACCGATGTTTCACGTGAAACATCGGGAGGGCGCGCGGCTACTTCCCGCGCTCGGAGAGGAGCAGGCCGCCGATGGTAAGGACCACGCCCAGGATGACGGGCGGCGTGAGCGGGTCGCCCAGGACGGCGGCCGAGGCCAGCACGGTGAGCGCCGGCACGAGGTAGATGTAGAGGCTCGTGCGCACCGGCCCGAGCGCGCGCACCGCCAGGTTCCACGTGACGAAGCAGAGCGCGCTCGCCCCCAGGCCTAGAAACACCAGGTTGCCCCACATCTCGAGCGCGCCGAGCGAGGCCCAGTCCGGCGAGAAACCCAAGAAAGGCAGCGTGGGCACCATGAACAGCAGGCCCCAGGCGAACGTGCGGCGCGTCACCAGGATGCTGTCGAAGCCGAACGCCGCCACCTTCTTCGTCACCACGGAGTAGACGGCCCACGTGGCGGCTGCGGCCAGCGCGAGGGCCATGCCGACGAGCCCCGTCCCGCCCATGCCCTCCGCGCCCACGCCCGACCCAGCGAAGCTCACCAGGCACACGCCCGCCATGGCCAGCACGAACCCGAGGAAGAACGGCGCGTGCAGGCGCTCCTTCAGCACGACGGCCGACAGGATGCCCGTGAACAGGGGCGCGGCGGCCACCACCACGCCCACGATGGAGGCGGTGGTGAACGTGAGCGCGATGTTCTCCAGCAGATAGTACAGGGTCACGCCCGTGGCGCCGGCCAGCATGAACCACTTCTCCTGCGCGAGGCCCTCCACGCGCAGGCGGCGCGGACGCAGCGCGGCGAGCGCCGCAAAGCCGATGACGAAGCGGAAGAAGAGGATCTCGATGGGCGCGAGATGGACGAGCAGCACCTTCGTGGACACGAAGGTGACGGCCCACACGAGCACCGTGACCAGCGCGTAGACGTGCCCGCGCGCCTGGGTCGGGGCGCCCATGCTAGCGGCCCCTCCCGGCCGCGCGGTCCGCGGCGGCCCGGTAGCGCGCCGGCGTGAGGCCGAAGAGCGCCTTGAACACGCGCGTCATGTGCGCCTGGTCGGAGAACCCGGCGCCGGCCGCCGCCTCGGCAGGCGTCGCGCCCGCGGCCAGCAGCGAGCGTGCGCGGTTCGCGCGGGCGGCCTGCAGGTAGCGGTGCGGCGTGAGGCCGGCCCGGGCCGAGAATACGCGCAGGAAGTGGTAGCGCGACAGGCCCGCGGCCTGTGCGAGTTCGTCGAGCGAGACGCCGGTGACCAGGCTCTCATCGAGGAGGGCGCGGGCGCGCTCGACCGCCTCGCCGAGGGGCGCGTCGTCCTCCCCTGCGGGCGCGTCGCAATGCGCGGCCGCCCGGCCGACGAGAGCGGCGAGGGCCTCCTGCCGCTCGAGCGCCTCGGCGGACTCGTCCGAGGCCAGGGCATAGACGCGCGCGACGGCTTCGGCCAGTTCAGGGTCGCGGACGAACGCGCGCGAGAAGCGGGCCCCGCGCGGGACCTCGAACAGCTCGTCGGGCACCACCACGCTGCGGTAGAAGAGCGGCTCCTCCCCCACCGGCTGGCAGCCGTGCACCTCGCCGGGTCCGAAGAGGACCAGGTCGCCGGGGCCGAGCACCCGCTCCTCGCCGCGGCAGACGGTGCGCCGCCGCCCGCGCACGATCTGCCCGACGGTCCAGAACCCGTGGAAATGCAGGGGGAACGGCTGCACGATGCCCTCGAGCGTCACGAGCTCGACGCCCGGGCACGCGGGATACGGCGCGATGCGGCGATGCTCCGCCCCCATGTCGGGGTCGGCCAGGCGCGCACCCGCCACGTCCGCGCGCGCGTTCCATTCCTCAAGCGTCTCCATGCACCCTGCCTCTCGTCCAAGATGAGAACGATACCACGTCCTGATGGAGCGCGCTTGAACGAAATTGCGGACGAGCCCGCGAGGCCGGTCGGATGTTTCATGTGAAACATCCGTACGATTCGCCGGATCAGCGGCGCTCGAGCAGCTCGCCTTGCGTGGAGATGACAGCCACGTCGACGGGAACGTCCTTGCCGCTGCGCGCGACGGCGGCGCGGACGGCGTGCTCCAGGCCGCCGCAGCAAGGCACCTGCATGCGCGCCACCGTGACCGAAGCCACATCATTGCCGGCGAGGATGGCGGAGAGCTTCTCCGCGTAGTCCACCCCGTCGAGCTTCGGGCAGCCGACGAGCGTGACGCACCCGCGCATGAAGTCGCGGTGGAACCCGGCGTAGGCGAAGGCGGTGCAGTCGGCCGCCACGAGCAGGCGCGCCCCGGCGAAGTACGGAGCCTGCACGGGCGCGAGCTTGATCTGGACGGGCCACGTCGTCAGCTCGGACGATCCCGCGCGCAGGGCCTGCTTCGCCGCCTGCACGGCGGCCTCGTCGTAGGCCGCGGCCTCGCGCTCCACGAAGGTGATGGCGCCGGTCGGGCACGCGGGAAGGCAGTCGCCCAACCCGTCGCAGTAGTCGTCGCGCAGAAGGCGCGCCTTGCCGCCCACCAGGCCTATCGCGCCCTCGTGGCACGCGCTCGCGCACAGTCCGCAGCCGTTGCAGGCCGCCTCGTCTATCTCGATGATCTTCCGCTTCATGGGTTTCCTTCCCGCTCGCCGTTGTCTGCCGCGAGCATAGCACAGGGCCGCTCGGGCGCTCTGTTGGAAATCCAACGCCACGGGGAAAATACCCGCCGAGACCCCTTGACAGCGGCGTTCTCGTGCCTATACTTATGAACAGTTGATCATATGTTAGGATGTGACCATGAAGAGAGATGAAGCGAACGAGGCGGCCGGAGCCGCGAGCGCGCACGACAACGGCTGCGCCTGCGGCAGCGCGGAGCATCCGACGCCCGACCATCCGCCGGAGGGCCTGCCCGACGAGGAGCTGCTCTACGATCTGGCCGACCTGTTCAAGACGTTCGGCGACACCACGCGCATCAAGATCCTCTACGCGCTCATGGCGCGCGAGCTGTGCGTGGCCGACCTGGCCGACCTCATCGGCGCCACGCAAAGCGCCGTGTCGCACCAGCTGCGAACCCTCAAGCAGGCGCGCCTCGTCAAGTTCCAGCGCGACGGCAAGAACGTGATCTACTCGCTCTCGGACGACCACGTGTACACGATGCTCGCCCAAGGCATGACCCACATCTGCGAATAGCCCATCCGGCTGGCGCCGCGCGGGATCCTTCGACTCCGCGCTTCGCGCTCCGCTCAGGATGACAATCAACGAAAGGAACCACCATGCGCAAGGCATTCAAGCTCCAGGACCTCGACTGCGCGAACTGCGCCGCCAAGATGGAGAACGCCATCAAGGACATCGACGGCGTGAACAGCGCCACGATCAGCTTCATGACGCAGAAGCTCGTGCTGGACGCCGACGACGAGCGCTTCGACGCCATCCTCGACGAGGCGCAGCGCGTCTGCGCCAAGATCGAGCCCGACTGCGTCATCCTGCACTAAAACCTTCCCGCACATACCGGGGGCGACCCTTGCCGTACAAATGTTTCACGTGAAACATCGCGGCCTCGTGCGTCCTCGACCGAACGAAACGAAAGTTGAAACCGATGAACAAGAAGCAGAAACGAACGAGGAACCGCATACTCCTTGCCATCGCGCTGTTCGCCGTCGCCTACGCAGTGGCGGAGCTCATGCCGCTGGCCACGTGGCTCGGCGGCGAGACGAACGCGCTCTGGGCGGAGTTCGCGCTGTTCCTCATCCCCTACCTCATCGCCGGCTACGACGTGCTTGTGCGCGCGGCGAAGAACATCGGCCACGGCCAGGTGTTCGACGAGAACTTCCTCATGAGCGTGGCCACCATCGGCGCGTTCGCGCTGGTGCTGTTCCCCGACAGCGACCCGCACATGGCCGAGGGCGCGGCCGTCATGCTGTTCTACCAGGTGGGCGAGCTGTTCCAGAGCTACGCCGTGGGCAAATCGCGCAAGTCGATCGCCGACATGATGGACATCGCGCCCGACTTCGCCAACGTGGAGCGCGACGGGCAGCTTATGCAGGTGGACCCCTACGAGGTGGCCGTGGGCGACGAGATAATCGTGAAGGCCGGCGAGCGCGTGCCGCTCGACGGCGTGGTGGTGCGCGGCTCCTCGCAGCTGGACACGGCGGCCCTCACCGGCGAATCGGTGCCGCGCGAGGTGCGCGAAGGCGACGAGATCATCTCCGGCTGCGTGAACATGACCGGCCTCATCACGGTGCGCGTGACCAAGCCCTTCGGCGAGTCCACCGTGAGCCGCATCCTCGAGCTCGTGGAGAACGCGGCCGAGAAGAAGGCCAAGACCGAGAACTTCATCACCCGCTTCGCGCGCTACTACACCCCCATCGTCGTGGGCGTGGCCGTGCTGCTGGCGGTGCTGCCGCCGCTCGTGCTGGGCCAGAGCTGGTCGGAATGGGTGCAGCGCGGGCTCATCTTCCTCGTGGTGTCGTGCCCGTGCGCGCTGGTCATCTCCGTGCCGCTGTCGTTCTTCGGCGGCATCGGCGGGGCGTCGCGCCTGGGCATCCTGGTGAAGGGCAGCAACTACCTGGAGACGCTCGCCGGCACGGAGACCGTCGTGTTCGACAAGACCGGCACGCTCACCGACGGCTCGTTCAACGTGGTGGCCGTGCACCCCGAGGCCGACGTCGACCCCGACCGACTGCTCTCGGTAGCGGCGCACGCCGAGGCGTTCTCGAACCACCCCATCGCGCTCTCGGTGCGCGCGGCGTACTCCGGCCCCATCGACCAGCAGCGCATCGCCGACGTGGAGGAGCAGTGCGGCCACGGCGTGCGCGCAAAGGTGGACGAGCGCGTGGTGTACGTGGGCAACGACAAGCTCATGCGCGAGTGCGGCGTGGGCTTCCACGACTGCGAGCTCACGGGCACCATCCTGCACGTGTCGCTCGACGGCGCCTACATCGGCCACATCGTGATCGCCGACGTAGTGAAGCCCGACGCCGCCGAGGCCGTGGCCGCGCTGCGGGCGGCCGGGGTGCGCAAGACCGTCATGCTCACGGGCGACCGCGCCGACGTGGCCGCCGCCGTGGCCGCGGAGCTGGGCCTGGACGAGTACCGCGCGCAGCTTCTGCCCCAGGACAAGGTGGCCGAGGTGGAGAAGCTGCTGGCTGCCACGCACGAGCACGGGGCCGGCAAGGGCAAGCTCGCCTTCGTGGGCGACGGCATCAACGACGCTCCCGTGCTCACGCGCGCCGACATCGGCATCGCCATGGGAGCGATGGGCTCCGACGCGGCCATCGAGGCCGCCGACGTGGTGCTCATGGACGACAAGCCGTCCAACATCGCGCGGGCTATCAGCATCGCGCGCAAGACCATGGGCATCGTGTGGCAGAACATCGTGTTCGCGCTCGGCGTGAAGTTCCTCGTGCTGGTGCTGGCGGCCGTGGGCATCGCCAACATGTGGCTCGCCGTGTTCGCCGACGTGGGCGTGGCCGTGATAGCCATCCTGAACGCCATGCGCGCCATGAACGTGGGCAAGCTGAAGTAGCCCCCCCTTCCCGCGGCGCCGTCCAAGAGGGCGGCGCCGCGTCGTTCATGGACGGACGCGATGTTTCACGTGAAACATGCGTTTGCACATACGGATGTTTCACGTGAAACATCCGGGCTTAGGGGATTTCACGCAGATGATGCCGACCGAGCGGAAACGGGCGGTGCATCGGTCATCATGGAGGCTCGGCAAGAAGATGGAGGACGCATGCCCGACGACCCGAGACAGCGCGAGCATCCCAACGACCCTTTGCATGGCGTCACGTTGGAGCAGATGCTCAAGCAGCTGGTGAACAAGTACGGCTGGGACGGCCTGGCCAAGCGCATCAGAATCAACTGCTTCAAGAAGGATCCTAACTTCAAGAGCTCGCTCAGCTTCCTGCGCAAGACGCCGTGGGCGCGGGCGAAGGTGGAGGAGCTGTACAAGAACTCGCGCTTCTGGGTAAAGCTGTGAGCGCAATTTGACGTAAAACGTCAAATTCTTGTCGCTTTTCATCATCAAAGCGCGTATGATGGAGTCGTTCCCAAGAAGAGGAGGATCCATGGACGAGGTGCGCGGGAAGATCAGGTCGAGCTGCTTGGTCGCAGGCGTCGCGCTGCTCGCAATCGCGCTCTTGCTTGGCATCGGGACGGCGTCGCGCATAGCGGGATGGTGGACGGACGGCAGCACGCTCGCGGACGCCGATTTCGTCCGCAGGGGCGTGGGGCTTCTCTCCGAGGCCCTGCTCATCGCGCTGGCAGTGTATATCGCGTTCGTCTTCGAGCGCATCGCCCGCGAGGAGACGCCGTTCTTCCCGGAGCTGCCCCGCATGATCAAGGCGGCCGCCGCGTTTCTGTTCCTCGCGCTCGCGGCGCCGAAATGGCTCGGCAATGCGATCCTGAGCTTCCAAGAAGGCACGCTCGTCGGGGCGCTCATCGACGAAGGGGTCATCTTCGCCTTCGTGCTGGCGGCGGTGGTGTTCTGCCTGGGGCGCATCTTCGAGTACGGCTGCCTCGTGCAGGACGAGAACTTCGAGATCATCTAGGGAGGCGCCATGGCTATCGTGCTACGGCTCGACCGGATGATGGCCGACCGGAAGATGCCCCTCGGCGAGCTGGCCGAACGCGTGGGCATCGCGGACGGCAACCTATCGAAGCTGAAGAACGGCAAGGTGAGCGGCCTGCGGTTCAAAACGCTCAACGCCGTCTGCAAAGAGCTGGACTGCCAGCCGGGCGACCTTTTGGAGTACGTCCCCGACGACGCAGAGGCGTGAACAGGTAACGGCGCGACGAGCGGAGGGCAACGGATCCACGGGCGCGCGGCGTGCGAGGCCTCCCGTGGAGTACCCTGCTCGGCATGGATACGAGAAGAACATCCGAAAACCGCTCCTCCGTCGCTCGCTCGAAGCTGCGGCCGGCGCTCGTGGCCGTGCGCTGGGGCCTCGCGATCGCCTGGGCTGCAGCGGTTGTCGTGCTGTGGCCGTCCATCCCGCGCATGTTCGCCGCTTTCCTGCTAACGTTTCTGCTGGCCAACGCCCTTTGGCAGCACGTTCCGCTCAAGCGCGCGTGCGTCATGGCATTCGCGCTCACGGGGCTCGCCGCCGTCGTCGGCGAGCTGGCGCTCGGCACCGCCGACTTCGCCGCAGTGCCGGTGCTCTGGCTGGTGGACGCGCTCGGTGCGCTCATCGGAGCGCTCGTCGCCTACCTGGCGATGCCGCTCGTCGACCGGACCCTCAACCCGCTGCGATGATCGGTGCCGTCGTCGCTCTTGCCTGGGCGCTCGCCATCGCCCTCGCACTGCCCGCAGGAGAAGGGACGGTCGGACTGGCCGTGCAGTTCGCCGCTTACCTCGTCCTCTCCTTCCTGCTGGTCAACGCCTTGCGCCGCCGCATGTCGCTGCGCTCGGCCTGCGCGATGGCGGTGATCGCGGCCTGTCTGCTCATAGCCTGGTCCGAGGCGGTTGGGGCCATCGTGCTCGACCGGTCGACGCCCGACACGATGGTGCCGGGCCTTGTGGGAGCCATCGTCGGATCCGCGCTCTCCTTCCCCGTTTTCAAGCGCGTTCATCGCGCCGAGCTCGCCCGCACGGCGGCGCACGAAGCCGAGGACGAGCGCTAGGAAGACGATGCGGCTATCGCGGCCAGCCTCATCATCGCACTCTCAGCGTCCTTGGAACGTCTTCACTGCCTCGTTCACCGTGTCGATGGCGAGCGCGACCACGACGAGGCCGCAGAACGCCGGCTGCACGTTCGACAGCAGCTGGAGCAGGAATCCCTCCGGCACGTCGCCCGTCGAGGCGAACGCCTGCACGATCGCCTGGGAATCGACGATCTGGTAGTTCGTGAGCCAGAACACCGCGAGCGCGGCGGCGGCCACGTTGGCAACGAGCGTCACGACGAAGGCCCGCTTCGTGTAGCGCCCTTCCACCAGCTTGAAACTCTCGCCCGCCACGCTCACGAGCACCCATGCTACGAGTATCCAGGCCGACGCGCGGATGGCCTCGACGTTGAAGGGGTCGAAGGGCACGCCGTCCGCACGGTGGCTGAGCGCGTTCAGAATGTCGGGGAACAGCAGGAACACGGCCGCGAACGCGATCGAGAACACGATGCCGACCACGGCCTCGCCGCGCGTGGAGCTTTTCCCGTTCGGCACCGGCGGCAGGTCGTCGAGCGAGCCCATGACCTCCACCTGCACGCCCTTGCGGTGGAACACGGCGAACAGCACCGTCACGAACGTAAACGCGAACGCCGAGGCCATGATGATCGAGCCGAACCATCCGAGCCCTTCCTTGAGCAGGCCGTCGTCGGCGGCACCGGTGACCATCGTGAGCGCCGAGGCCAGCGTGATGCCTCCGGCGACGCATGCAAGCACGATCTTCAGCACGAGCAGGTACTGCGCGTAGTACGGCTGGCCGATGAGGCATGCGTCCTCGTCGGCGGTGTACTTGCGCACCATCTCGCCGGGCGTGCCCAGCTCGGTGAGCACGACGCGCACGTCCTTCTGCGTGGGCGGCAGGGTTCCGCAGCGCTCGTCGAGCATGTCGGAGATGAGCGTGCGCAGCTCCTCGGCCACGTCGGCGCGCTGCTTGGCGGGCAAACGCCGCATGACGGCGTAGAGGTAGCGCTCCACCAGGTCGTTATCGTAGGGCATCTTCGTCGTCCTTCCCTCGTTCGTCGGTTCGCAAAAGCCCGTCCACGCCGGTGCAGAGCACGTGCCACTGCTCCTCTACCTCGCGCAGCACGCGCAGCCCCTCCTCGGTGGTGCGGTAGTACTTGCGCGGCTTCGATCCCGTGTGATCCCACTCGCTTTCCAGCAGCCCCTGGGCCTCCAGGCGGCGCATGAGCGGGTAAAGCGTGTTCGCCTCGATGGGGATGCCGTGGTCGGCGAGCGATTTCACCAGCGCGTAGCCGTACGCGGGCTCGCGCAGCCGGCTGAGCGCCAGCATCACCAGCGTGCCGCGCCGCAGCTCGAGCACCATGCTCGACACGATGTCGTCGCGTTCCATGCGCGCCTCCCTCCTCGTCGTTGCTTACTGTGTGTCGCACACTATACCATAGATTGCACGTTAGTGTGCGGCGCACAGTAAAAGTTTTCACGCCGGCCGAGCGCGCGCCTTCCGCTATACTCGTGCCCACGGAAGACGGCGACGGCGAAGGAGGCGGCGATGGCGCGCATGACGGACGAGGAGTTCGAGGCCGCGGTCGAGGAGGCCCTGGCGAGCATCCCCGAGCGGTTCCTCGAGGCGCTCGAGAACGTGGCGGTGGTGATTGAGGACGAGCCCGACGACTACCACTTCGACATCCTGGACGAGCCCGACTGCCTGGGCGCGTCGGTGCGGGGCGACGAGCTGCTTGGCCTCTACGACGGCGTGTCCCTCCCCGACCGCGCCGACGGCTACGACGGCGACCTGCCCGACGTAATCACCGTGTTCAAGGGGCCGCACGAGCGCTGCTTCGGCTCGCGCGCGGAGCTGGTGGATGAGATCGGCAAGACGGTGGTGCACGAGATCGGCCACTACTTCGGCATCGACGACGATCGCCTCTACGAGATGGGCTACTGAGCCCGCTTCCCCTCCGGGCGCCGGCGGGGACGCACGCGCATCGTGGGCGCTTGCGCGATCACGACGCCGGCCAGGATGGCGATCACGCCGGCCGCCTGCACGGCGTCGACGCCCTCGCCCAGCACGAGCACCGACACGAGGATGCCGCACGGCAGCTCCGAGGCCGCGAGGATGGTGGACACGCCCACCGGCAGCTTCGGCGTGCCGATGCCGAACAGGAGCACGGGCACGAACAGCACCGTCACGGCCAGCAGCACGCCGTAGCCCGCGATGCCCTGGAAGAGCACGCCCGACGGGAAGTAGCCCGGGCACACGATCACGCCCACGACGAGCGTCCCCAGGCAGATGAAGAACCCGCGCTGGAAGGACGGCATGTCGTTCTCCACGTGGCCCGACAGGTACATGAACGCCGCGCACGACACCGCCGAGAGCAGCGCGCACGCGACGCCCACCGGGTCGAACGAGGCGAGATCGACGTCGGCGGACAGAAGGCCGCTCGCAAGCACCGTGCCCGCCATGATGACGGCCGCGGCCACCACCTGGGCCGCGTGGGGCAGCTTGCGCGTGGCGACCACCTGGATGACGATGCCGATCCACGTGAACTGGAACAGAAGCGTGATGGCCACCGCCACCGGCAGCTTCGAGAGCGCGATGCTGTAGAGCACGCCCGTGGTGGCCGTGACCATGCCGGTGCCCGCGAGCCTGAGCAGCTTGCGGGCGTCCATGGGCGCCGCGCCCTTGTTGCGCAGGGCCTCGACCGCGAACGCGAGGCCGAAGAGCAGCGTGCCGAACAGCGCCTGGCTCATGACCGTCTGGGGCCACGCGAAGCCGGCGGCGAACGCGCTTTTCGCCACCGTGCCCATGGCGCCGTAGCTGGCCCCGCCCAAGAAGACGGCCAGCGCGTATTTCAGGAGTGGAGAACGCATGCCGCCCATGGTAGCACACGGGCGCGTGGGACGGACGCGCGGTCGTCGAGGGACTCTATCCGTTTTGTCGCCTGGAGCTTTTACTCGGTTGACGTCGCGCCATCCGGTATAATTCCCCCAGAACATCACCGAGATCGAGGAGGACACCGCATGGATCCCAACAAGCGTCCCGAGGACATGGAGCGCATCACCACGCCCGAGCTGGCGAACGCGTTCATCAACGAGCAGGTGGAGGCCGTCCGCGCCCAGATCGGCGACCAGAAGGTGCTGCTGGCGCTCTCCGGCGGCGTGGACTCGTCGGTGGTGGCGGCGCTGTTGATCAAGGCTATCGGCAAGCAGCTCATCTGCGTGCACGTGAACCACGGCCTCATGCGCAAGGGGGAGAGCGAGCAGGTGGTGGACGTGTTCCAGAACCAGCTGGACGCGAACCTCGTGTACGTGGACGCAGCCGACCGCTTCCTCGACCTGCTGGCGGGCGTCGAGGAGCCCGAGGCCAAGCGCAAGATCATCGGCGCGGAGTTCATCCGCGTGTTCGAGGAAGAGGCCCGCAAGGTGGGCGACGAGGTGAGCTTCCTCGCGCAGGGCACCATCTACCCCGACATCCTGGAGTCCGACGGCGTGAAGGCGCACCATAACGTGGGCGGCCTGCCGGACGACTTGCAGTTCGAGCTGTGCGAGCCCGTGAAGCTACTGTTCAAGGACGAGGTGCGCGTGATCGGTCGCGAGCTCGGGCTGCCCGAGAGCATGGTCGAGCGCCAGCCCTTCCCCGGCCCGGGACTCGGCGTGCGCTGCCTCGGCGCCATCACCCGCGACCGCCTGGAGGCGCTGCGCGAGGCCGACGCCATCCTGCGCGAGGAGTTTGCCGAGGCGGGCCTCGAGGGCAAGGTGTGGCAGTACTTCGTGAGCGTCCCCGACTTCCGCGCCACCGGCGTCCGCGACGGCGTGCGAGCCTTCGAGTGGCCCGCCATCATCCGCGCGGTGAACACGGTGGACGCCATGACGGCGGAGGTGCCGGAGCTCGATTGGTCGCTGCTCAAGAAGATCACCGCCAGGATTCTGGCGGAAGTCCCCGGCATCTGCCGCGTAGTCTACGACCTGACGCCAAAGCCTATCGGCACCATCGAGTGGGAGTAGCGAGCCTAAATGCTTCACTTACGCGGCCGCAGATCTTGCTCTGCGGCCGCGTTTTAACCAAGCTCTCTTGGCGGATACGCAAGTTGAGGGTTCTCCATTTCTTACCCTCGCACAATACCGGCTTCCCTCGGTGCTCTTTTTGTCGACTTCCTTTACCAGCAGCTTAATAAACGGGGATGTCGATTCGCAGTTACTTGCTCAGCCTAATCCCAAACGAGGTCACTTTCGATCCGAATTCTTCATTATTTACGTCACCAAGCAGCTTGTTTACAGTGTAGCCTGCATAATCGATGTTATTAATTTGCTCCATGCTTTTATATTTACCAGCTTCTTGACCTTTAAGAGTAGCCGAGAGTATGACTTGGTTTGGTAGGTTGACAAAGAGAGGCAAGGCGCGTTCTTCTCTGGCGGTAGAAAGCTCCTCTGCACGGAATGAATCGATAAGTATTGGCAAACCGTGGGCTACATGTATAGCAAGGGAGTAAACGCGGGCAAGGAAGAATTCCGTGGCTTCGCTTCCCATGTAGGGACTGTGAGCGGAAGTAAATAGATCAGTATACTCCTCTGCTCCAGAATCATCGTTTATAATCTGACGCATCATGTTCATTGTTTCAAGCATTGATGCTTTTAGATCGGCTCGATCTTCACTGAGTTCTTTATCTACCCGTTTAGCATCTTTGAGTCTTTCGGATATGCGGTCAAGCTCATCGCAGATATCACTTAGCTCGCGATCTATTTCTTCAAGATCGATATAATCCTCTCGAGCAACATAAATGTCTTCTAACGTAATCTCCCTTGTATCGGCAAGTGAATTGAATCGCCGTTGCAGTTCTCGTATCTGCCTATCAAGACGATCGACTTCGGCAGCATATGAATCAATCCTGTCCTCAACCGTACGAACAATCTGTCTGCGCATATCGTCAGTTGTAATATCGAAAACAAAATCTGAGCCTGGCATCTTATATCCAATCGACTCCTGTCCACAATTCATGCACACGACTGATCCGACCTTTATTTCCCTATTTAGTGAGCGCAGCTCATCAAGAACCGATTGGTTCTTCTTCATCCGTGTATATGAATGGTTTCGACGCTTTTGGGAATCAGTAATTAACTTCTTCAGCCCATCGAGTTCTGCGACGAATCTGATGGTCGCTTCTCTGTCCGCTGTAGGACTGACTGCCTCTAGAGATGTTCCCACTCGCCTCAAAGTGGACGATTTTTTAAAAAGCTCATTTTTACGAGTCTTGAGGACTTCTCTTTTGCGTTTGAGTTCCTTTTCAGTCTCTGAGTCCATCTGCCTCGCTTCCAACCCCTTGATAGCGAAGATCATCTCGGTAAAGTCATCCTTCTTGAAATAGCTGCCAACAGTATTGGAAGTGTTTCTACCCGCCTGTGCAACAAAAGCCATCTGCGTGTATAAGGAAAGGCCAGTAAGCGTTGGTACTCCATTTTTAATAATCGTAGGTAATGGAGAAATATGCTCACTCCAGTATTCGTCGAAGCTCATTCTGGATTCAAGCGGCGTGATCGTTTCGCTGCTTTTTATGACGAAAGTATCTTTGTTTCGAAGGATCGATAGCTCTTGACCATCATCGTCAATATCGACAATGAAAAAATACTGCTTATGCTTGAACGAAGGGGGAAACATCGGATCGGAGCCAAGTGCATACATTATTGATTGCATGACGATGGTTTTTCCTACATGGTTCTCATCGCTTGTAATTATGTTGACGCCATCCGTTAATTCGCCCTGAATATAAGATTCAATCTCATTACCAATATAAACTTTTTTGACTTTAATCATTTGCGCAACCCATCCTTTATGATAGCTATGAAGTACAAGTGCGAGCGTCTGTTCATATGCGTGCATGCTTGCAAATTGGTGATCTCTATCAACTTATGAACGTCCTGTATGTCCGCTCCAAGATCTACCTCAAAGATAGCTACGATCTCGTTAAAAAGCGTCCAGAATGCGTCACGATCATTCTTGTCGAAATACTGGGTGAACAATTCATTTCTACAATCCTCTAAAACCTCGTCCTCGTTTTCTTCTGGAGGAAGCGATGCCAGATAGTATCGAAAGTCTTCGGGTACATCATCCTTGAAGAAATCGCGATTAAGCAAGCGCTCTATGATCAACAATTTGATATCGCGAACCTTGAGAACTCGCCCAAAGTCCATTACTTTATCTGGTCTATCTATACTTGCGCCTGCAATACCAGCACGATTTTTGAGAGCTGTCTGCTTGTCGCGTATTTCAGCAAAGATACGTCTAAGTTCACGCTCGCCTGGCAACAAAACGGATGAGGTGCGAGCTAAAGATAGGATGTATTCGATAGGATCTGTTTTAGCTACGACGAACCTTACGCGATCTAGGAATGCATCAATGTTCTTATCAGTAGCCAGATCAGCAAACATGCCTTCATGACGATTATTGCAGGCGACGATGAGATGCTCTTTCACGCTTTTCTGAGCCCTTGGCTTCATGTCATGAAAACCAAACTCCGACGACTCCGGGTTTTCTAAAACACTTACAGAAACTCCGCCAACAAAAATAGTCAGCGTGACAAAATACTGAGAGAACTCGCTTACAAAGTTTTCAAAAAGGGTCGCTAGATCTGCGCCTAGCTTGGAAGGGGTGATACCTTTTCCTGCTTTGGATTGAACATCATGGAGAGAAAAGCATGAACTATCCATTCCAGTCACATCATTGAAGCAATCTATTGCAAACTGGTCAATTTCATCGCATTCGTTCGAGAAACACATCAGATGAAGCAGTGCGCAAGTCTCAGCTTCGTTTCCCGCAGGCGTGCCCTTCTCCGTTGAAATGAAAGTATAACCCATCTACGAGCAGTCCTTTCTTCAGCAAATCTCATGTAGCCACTAAAGCGAGCAACGCCCATACAACGAGCGCTGCGGCCTTAGGCAGGCCCGAAGCTGTTCTCCGTCAGAAAGACACATAAGAGCCCTTAGATTGCTGGTCGCACAAGCGACTTTCTCAGACACAAGTTTCTTTGTAAACTTTCTTTGATACATATTTTACCAGATGAGAATTATAGACTTAGTAATGACTAACATTTTATTGCAGAGCAGGTAACGACCCTTTAAGGAGTTCGAATGGCACGACCTTTGACTTTGAGAAGATTCGTTTACGGACATTTTAATCATTCGCCCCCGCCCCCTTTTCGGCCTTAGCCATTATTCGCTGCTTGGCGGTATAATGGCCTCGCAAAGACACACACCGCACCCAATCGTATAGCGTTCTTTCGTGTTCCGTTCGGGCCTTCCACCTGGACGGAACGCTTTTTCGCGCGCCGGGCGGGACCGACCATCGAGAAGAGCATCACATTGCAACGCGACAAGATCAAGCCGATACTTTTTAGCATCGTCAAGCACTCCAGCGCCGAGGAGCTCAAGCGGCAACTGCCCAAGGACGTCCTCTCGGGCTCATGGTGGCCGTCGTTGCGCTGCTCTTGTCCATCGCGCTCGCCATCGCCTCGGGCGTGAGCCCCGAGCAGGGGCTCTACACCGCCATCGTCACCGGGTTCCTCATCGCCTTCCTCGGCGGCAGCCGCGTGCAGATCTCGGGCCCCACGGCGGCCTTCGCCACCATCGTCGCGGGCATCGTGGCCACCGATGGCGTGGACGACCTGGTCGCGGCCACCATCATAGCCGGCGTCCTGCTCATCCTGATGGGTCTGCTCAAGCTGGGATCCCTCATTCGGTTCGTGCCCTACACCATCACCACCGGCTTCACTGCGGGTATCGCGGTCACCCTCGTCATCGGGCAGGTCAAGGACTTCCTCGGCCTCGCCTTCCCCGCCGGCGCGCCGACCGTCGAGACTATGGACAAATTGCAAGCCGTCGCCCAGAGCGTCGGCACGGCGAACTGGCAGGCCCTTCTCGTGGGCGCGGTGTGCCTCGCTATCCTGTTCCTCTAGCCCAAGGTGAGCGAGCGCATCCCCGGGTCGCTCGTGGCGCTCCTCGCGGGCGTCGCAATGGTGAGCGGCTTCGGCATGCAGGTGAGCACCATCGGCGACCTCTACGTGCTCACGAGCGAGCCGTCCGCGCTTCACATCCCCCAGCTCAGCGTCGACCTTTTGCGCGACCAGCTGCCGAACGGCGTCACCATCGCCATCCTGGCCGCCATCGAGTTGCTTTTGTCCTGCGTCGTGGCCGACAGCATGATCAGCTCGCACCACCGCAGCAACATGGAGTTGGTGGCGCAGGGCGTGGGCAACATCGGCTCGGTGCTGTTCGGCGGCATCCCGGCAACGGGCGCCATCGCGCGCACCGCCGCGAACGTCAAGAACGGCGATGCCCGTCATCGCGGCCATCCTGCTGCACGTCGCGTACAACATGTCCGGCTGGCGCAACTTCGTCCACCTGTGCAGGACGGCCTCCCGCGGCGCGGTGGCCACGCTGCTGCTCACCTTCGCGCTGACCATCGTGTTCGACCTGGTGGTGGCCATCGGCGTGGGCATGCTCATCACAGTCGTGCTGTTCATGAAGATGGTGAGCGAGGAGACCGAGGTGCGCGGCTGGAAGTACTACGGCGACGAGGACTCCGAGGTCACGCACCTGCGCGAGCTGCCCGAGAGCGTGCGCGTGTACGAGATCAACGGCACGATGTTCTTCGGCATGACGGACCGCATCTCCGACATCTCGGTGAAATCGTTCACGAAGTACCTGATCATCCGCATGCGCGGCGTGCCCTCGCTCGACTCGACGGGCATGAACGCGCTCGAGAGCCTCCATGCGTACTGCCGCGAGAACGGCGTCAGCCTCATCTTCTCGCACGCCAACGAGCAGCCGATGAAGACCATGCGCGCGCCGGCTTCGTGAACCTCGTGGGCGAGGACCACTTCCGCGCCAACATCGACGACGTCATAGCCTTCGCACGCCACCTGCTGGACGAGGAGGGGGCGGTGGCGAAGGCCTGACCTACAGCGCCCCGACCGTCTCCCGGTACACGAAGCAGCCCACGATGTGGTCGTTCACGATGCCGACGGATTGCAGGTAGGCATAGATGCTGGTGGAGCCGACGAACTTGAAGCCGCGCTCCTTCAGGTCCTTGCTCACCTGATCGGAAAGCAGCGTGGTGACAGGGATCTCCGTTTGGCTCCGCCAATGGTTCACGATGGGCGTGCCGTCCACGTAGCTCCAGATGAACGCGTCGAAGCTGCCGAACTCCTCGACCACGTCCAAAAACAGCCTGGCGTTGGTCACGGCGGCTTTGATCTTCTGGCGGTTGCGGATGATGCCCGCGTTCGCCATGAGCTCCTCGATCTTCGCCTCGTCGTAGGACGCCACCTTGACGGGATCGAAGCCGTCGAACGCCCCGCGGTACGCCTCGCGCTTCTTGAGGACGGTTAGCCACGAGAGGCCCGCCTGCGCGCCCTCGAGGATCAGCATCTCGAACAGCTTTCGGTCGTCGTGGACGGGCCTTCCCCACTCGTTGTCGTGGTAGTCCACGTAAATCGGCAGGTCGCCCGCCCACGGGCACCTGGTCTTCTCCTCCATGTCACTCCCCCAATTCCACGCCGACAAGCTCGGAGAGCTCCGCGCGCGAATGCACGTCCAGCTTCTGATACAAATGCTTGATATGCGTCTTCACCGTGCTCGGCGCGATGTAGAGGTCCCTTGCCACCTGCCCCTGCTTCTTTCCTTGGACGATCAGGGTAAGGATCTCGGACTCGCGCGAGGTGAGGCCGAACTTGACGCTCAGCTCGTCGCACTTCACGCCGATCCGCAAGCGATTTTCGCAGCTTTGGCCGCTGAAGCTCTTCAGCACGGCACCCCATGGCGTCGTCAGCTGCTTTTCGGAAAGAAAGAACAGCGTCGCCGTCGCGACAGCGACGGCGACGACCGCGCAAAGCGCCAGATAACCGAACGAGGATGCAGGCAGCACCTCCGTCGCCGTCAGGCCCGCCTGCACCGACACGAGCCGGACGGCCCGCTCGATGCCGAAAAGCCATACCGCGTTGAACCCGTATTGATAGGTGAGGTTGCTGAGCACTACCATGATGACGATCAACACGAAAGTGTAGGCTCCCAAGGCGCAGAAGCTTGCCAGCTCCCCGCCGAACGGGATCCAAGAGCCCAGGGGGACGAGCGACATCAAGAGCAGCGGGCACGCCGCGAAATAGGCGAAGGACAGCCTCAATCGATCACGGCGCAGGCAGACGACCAGGTACACCGCGCCTGCGGCGGCCACGCAGCCGAAGCCCGAATGGATGCCCAGCTCGCTCCCGAACACGCTCTCGCACATTCCGTAGGAGAAGGAGTAGAGCGCTACGATCGCGATCGGCTTCCAGGGGAAGGAAAAGGAACCCCATGCGGCGTGAGGACGCTCGTTGTCGGGCAAGAGCGCGTAAGCGCGACGAAGGCAGATCAGGCTGGCGACGGGGATGAGGCACGTGCAAACCCACAGCCAGGGAATGGCAAGTCCTTTGAAAAGCCACAGCACCAAGGCGCCGACGACCAACCCTCCAGAGAAGTACAACGCCACTCGAAACGGATTCAAGCATCCGAACAGCTCGGACCACAGCAAGATGATGAGGGCGATGCCGATCGCTCCCAAAACAGCGGCAGGAGCACCGAAGACGCCTGCCAGCTCGGGCATGTAAACACTTAAGAAGTTCATGCAGGCGGAAACTACCAGACAGGTGCCGGTGGCAAAGGGAACCCCCGGTTTGCCGTGCAAGGGCGCGATTCGCCGGGAGCAGGCGGTGGCAACGAGCAGCACGGCAGCGGCTATCATGTTGAAAGCAGCGAACCCAAAACCCGTCTGGTCTTGGGAGGGAAACGCGATGGCACCGTTGGAGTACACCGTTTCCGTCCACACGCGGAACAACCCCATGCCCGTGAAGGCAAAAGGCATCTCGATGAAGAGCTCCTTCAAGTTTGCGAACCGTTTCACCTTCATGACGCGCCCCCGCTCGTATGAGCCTTCCCTTCCCCTGCGCTCCATCCCGCCTAACCCTCTGCGAGGGAATTATAGCGCCGAAGCGTGGGGAGAGATGCTCCGATTCGCCAATATCCCCCCTCTTTACGAGGCAGGGGGGATGCCTCTCTCCCGAATATCCCCCTCCTTCCAGGTGCGGAGGAGGATGGCGAGACGCGGCCGGCCTTGTATGGTTTCAAGCGACGACGGCGATGCGGCTCCCCTTACGCAGACATCGCCTCGAGCAAAGGGAGAGGAAGCGTCCGGCATCGGAAAACCCGCGCCAGACGCGCATCGAGAAAGGAACGAACATGGAACGGAACATTTCGCGCCGCAACTTCTTGACCGGGGCCGCTGCTGCCGTAGCGGGCGCTGCCGTCACGAGCATGGCCGGCTGCGCGCCGAGCGGCAAGGCGTCTGCGGAGGCCAACGCGGGCGCCGCCGAAGGAACGCGCTGGAGCTGGGAGACCAAGCCCGAGCCCATCAGCGACGCGGACATCGTCGAGACGATTGACACCGACATCTGCGTGGTGGGCTTCGGCTCTTCGGGCACCACCTGCGCCATGGCCGCCGCCCAAAGCGGCGCGAAGGTCGTCGTCCTGCAAAAGCTGGACCAAGTCATCACCAACGGATGGTGCGTCGCCGCGTACAATTCCCAAATGTTCCTCGACGCCGGGCAAACCTACGACCTCGCGCAGATATACAACGACTTCGCCAACCTGTCGAACGGCCGCGACAACCCCAAAGTCGTCCAGACCTTCCTGCGTCGCAGCGGCGAGGTGATCGACTACATCATCCGTCAAACGCCTGAATTCACTCCCGTCATGCAAGGTTCCGGCCACACATACGGCTGGTACATCAACAACGACATGGCCACGCGCTACGAGCAGTTCAAGAAGCTCCTGAACGCCGTCGCCGACAAGGCAGTGGCCGCCGGCGCCGACGTTCGCTACAACACCCCCGCCGTTCAATTGGTCCAGGACGAGACCGGGCGCGTCACCGGAGTGATCGGCGAGGGCAAGGAAGGCTACGTCAAGGTGAACGCCTCGAAGGGCGTCATCCTGTGCACGGGCGACACGTCCGACGACAAGGAGATGCTCGAAGCCTACTGCCCCCTCATGCTCGGCGTGCAAAGCATGCACGGCGCGCCGTGCAACACAGGCGACGGACAGAAGATGGGCCTGTGGGCAGGCGCCTCCATGGACCCCGCCCCCCACACCATGATGATGCACTTCGATCCCACCTGGATGCCCGAAGGAAACGCCCCCTATTCCGGCATTCCCTGGCTTCGGGTGAACCTGAACGGCGAGCGCTTCGGAAACGAGAACCTCGGCTATCAGAGCCATGTGACCCAGGTCCGCTATCAGCCGGAAATGACCGCCTTCCAAATCATCGACAAGAATTGGGACCAGCACGCTCCCAAGGGAGACTACAAGCATCCCAACAGCCACAGCCGCGGCACGGCAGATCCGGCCAACGATTGGAAGTCGGCCCTGGAGCGCGGCGCCATCGTCGAGGCGGACAGCATCGAGGAGCTTGCCGATAAGTGCGGCATCGACAAAGAGAACCTCGTGGCCACGGTCACTCGCTACAACGAGCTGGTGGATGCTGGCTACGACGAGGACTTCGGCGTCGATGGAACGTTCATGACCTACAACGGCATCAAGGAAGCGCCTTTCTACGCCATCAAGCGCATGCCCGCCGTCCTGTCCACGTGCGGAGGCCTCGCCATCAACGAGAAGCTCGAGGTGCTCGACGAGTCCAACAAGCCCTTGGGCGGCCTCTACGCCGCAGGCAACGCGTCCGGCTCCTACTACGGCGACGATTACCCCCTGTTCATCACCGGCGGCTCCCACGGTCGCGCTTGGACCTTCGGCGTGCTGTCGGCCCGCTCGGCCCTCGGCATGCTCGAAGAGCCCGTGGATACGCTCGGCGCATAGCGCCTCCGCATCCTCCCTCCCGCGCAGAGGGTCCTCCGGGGCCCTCTGCGCGCTTTCGCCCCTAGTGAAACGTCATCCGGTACACGAGCGTCGTGCTCTCCCCCGGTGCGAGCACGCGCACGCCGGGCTTCTCGGCCAGCTCGCGCGACGAGAAGTGCGCGTCAGGCAGCGCCGACCAGGGCTCGAGGCACAGGTAGCGCGCGTCGTCCTGGCCGTCCTTCGTCCAAATGCCCAGGTAGGGGAAGTCGGGGAATTCAACCGTCACCTCGCGGTCGTTCTCGACGCTCGCCAGCGCGACCCTGCTGCCGAGTACATTCTCCAGCACGATAGTGTCGATGCCCAGCTGCTCGGGGGTCTTCGTCAGGCGGCCGTCCTCGAGCGGCACCTCGATCTTCGGGAACGTCAGGATGCCCGAAGCGTCCATGTCGAACATCTCGATTGCATCGAGGTCCTCGAAGCGCACGAAGTAGTCCGCCATATGCTCCCCCGGCAGCAGCCGCGTCGCGTACGCCTCGTGACCGCCCAGCTCGAACGGCATCGGTGCGTCGCCCATGTTCTCCACGGTGTGCGACTTCACGATCGCGTTGCCCTCGAGCGAGAAGTCAACGAGCAGGCGGAAGTCGAAGGGGTAGACCGCGCGCGTCCCGTCGTCGGAGACCGTCTCAAAGCGCGCGTGCATGGCCGACACCTGCTCGGCCGCGAACACCCTGTCGCGGCAGAACCCGTGCATCGGCACGTCCACGCGCTCGCCGCCGTTCGCGTACCACCCGTCCCGCAAGCGCCCGATCAGCGGGAACAGAAGCGGCGCGCGCCTCCCCCACACGGCCGGATCGCCGCACCACATCCGCTCGAGCCCGTCGCACACGACGCTTTGCAGCTCCGCCCCCTTATGCGCGATGCGCACGGAAAGCGCTTCGTTCGCCAATGAAACCATCATTGCCGCCTATTCCCGTTTTGACAAAAGGACGCTCTACGCCGCAACCCCTACTTCCCACCTTCGGCTATCTCGCCGGTGCGATAGGCCTCAAGCAGCCGCTCCAACTCGGCTATCTGGCGCTTGAGCTCGGCGCCGATGTCGGTGTCGGCCACCAGCGTGCGGCCATCCACGCGCTCCACCACGCTGCGCGACGAGTGGATGTCGAGCTCGCGCTCCACCGCCGCCTGCGCTGACTCCAACGGCTCGTGCGCGGCCAGCACGAACCCGTACGAGTTCGAGATGAGCGTGTAGCCCGCGATGCCGGTGGTGGGCTGGTAGGCCTTCGAGAAGCCGCCGTCGATGGTGAGCACGCGCCCGCCGCACTTCACCGGGTCCTCGCCGTCCTTCACCTTCACCGGCACGTGCCCGCACACGATGCGCGACGTCTCGGGGTCCATCCCGAAGTCCTCGAAGATGCCGGCCATCACGCGCTCGTCGTTCAGGTAGGTGTAGAACGGGTTCTTGACCTCCTTGCGCGCCTCCTTCTCGGCGATGAGGTAGATCTCGAACGTGGCCATCTTGCTCTTCGCGAACAGGGGCGAGCCCTCCCCCAGCCACATGTACCACAAAAGGTCGCGGCCGCGCTTGCGCATCTCGGGGTCGGGGTCGTTGAACGCCGCGCGCACGTAGCGCTCCATCACGTCGTAAAGCGCCCGGCCCTTGTACTTCTCGCCGAACACGTCCGTCTCCATAAGCGAGCCGTCCTCGTTCAGCGGCACGCACGCGTGGAACAGCAGGCTGCCGTTGTACACCTTGTACAGGCTGCCGGCCTCCAGGAAGAAGTGCATGTGGCGCTGCAGCTTCTCGCAGTTCGTGAACGCCTGCTCGAGGCGCTGCACGACCTCTTCCTCCTCAGGCGTGAGCCGGTAGGGGTCG
The DNA here is from genome assembly GCF_902386925.1 of Arabiibacter massiliensis. Lineage (NCBI taxonomy): Bacteria > Bacillati > Actinomycetota > Coriobacteriia > Eggerthellales > Eggerthellaceae > Arabiibacter > Arabiibacter massiliensis. The sequence goes on from NZ_LR698996.1 coordinate 635,074, forward strand.
GCCGGATCCACCGTAGGGAACACGGTGTCGGTGAGCTCGTATTCCACTCCGTCGAGCATCACCGTGCCGCGCTCGTAATCGATCTTGTCCAGAAGCTTACGGCTCTCCAGGCCGAAGCCGGGGTTCTCGTCGATGAGCTGGCCTTCCACCTTGAACTGGATGATGGCCATGGCCTTCTGTATCTTCACGTTCATCTCCAGCTCCTGCGGCGGCAGGTCGGGGTTGCCCTTGAGGGCGAAACCGACGCAGGGGTCGTCGGCGTAGGCGCTCGTCGCGAACGCCGCGAGCGGCAGGATGTTGATGCCGTAGGCGTCCTCCAGGATGGAGAGGTTGCCGTAGCGCGCGCAGTTGCGCACCACGTGCGCGATGCAGCCGCGCTGGCCGAGCGCGGCGCCCATCCACACGATGTCGTGGTTGCCCCACTGGATGTCGAGCGAGTGGTAGCCGGCGAGCGCGTCCATGATGACGTCGGGGTACGGCCCGCGGTCGTAGATGTCGCCCACGATGTGCAAGTGGTCGATGGCGAGGCGCTGGATGAGTTGGCAGAGCGCCTCGATGAGCGCGTCTACGCGGCCGGTGCGGATGACGGCGTCGATGATGGCGGCGTAGTAGGCCTGCTTGTCCACGCCGTGGCTGTCCTCGGTCATCAGCTCCTCGATGATGTAGGCGAAGTCGCGCGGCAGCGCTTTGCGCACGCGGGAGCGCGTGTACTTCTGCGCGGCGCGGCGGCACACGGCCACGAGGCGCGGGATGGCGACCTCGTACCAGGCCTGCGCATCGGCGGTGCGCGCCAGCTCCAGCTCCATCTTCTCGCGCGGGTAGTAGATGAGGGTGGCGAGCGAGCGCTTCTCCTGCTCGGTCAGCTCGTCGCCGAACACGTCGTCTATCTTGAGACGGATGGAACCCGAGCCGTTACGCAGGATGTGCGAGAACGCCTCGTACTCGCCGTGGATGTCGGAGGCGAAGAACTCGGTGCCCTTCGGCAGGTTCAGGATGGCGCTGAGGTTGATGATCTCCGCCGAAGCCTTCGCGGCGGTGGGAAACGACCGCGAGAGAAGTTCCAGGTACCGCTTTTCCATCGCATCCATGGGCGAGCCTCCTTGGGTCCGAGCAGCTTGACGATAGCCCTATGATACCCGCTTGCAAGCCGCGTCGCCCAGCCCGAAACCGAACGGTTCGGATAATCGACAGAGAACGAGAAGCGTCCGGAGCGAAGATCGATGCCGGGCGGGCAATCGAGAGGACTACTCCCATTGCTTCCACACGTCCGGCGCGTAGCCGACCGTGGCCTGCTTGCCGTTGCGCACGATGGGCTCGGCCAGCACGTGCTGGTTCTCCAGCAGCTTGTCGAACCTCTGGTCGGGAGACAGGTACGCGAGCAGCGCCACCGCGTCCTGGTCCTTCGCCTTCGGGTCGATGAGCGCATCGATGCCGCCGACCGCGCGGCGCACCGATTCCAGCTCGCCTTTGCTCATCCCCTTCTCCGCGAGGTCGATGAACTGGAACTTCACACGCCGCTCCTTGAAGTAGCGCTGCGCCTTCTTCGTGTCGAAGCTCTTCTTGGTGCCGAACACCTGGATGTTCATCGCATTCGCCTCCCCCGCCTGCTAGATCGGCTCGACGCCCAGAACCACCAGATGCGCGCAAGGATGTATGCCGACGTCGCGTTTATAAATCAATATTGATTTCGTATTTATCTTCAATGAGTACGCAGTTTACTTTATATTTCTGCGCATAGTTTAATATTTTTGCATTGTCTTCCAATGCACCCTCCATAGTACACCATTCATCGTCTACACGATTTTCAATGGTATTTGCATATCCCCTTATGTCTGCAAAATGACTTCTAATATACCCTTCGCTCATTACAAGACAATAATATTTAATATGTTCAAGATATTCAGGATTAAAGCCCTTTTGCCAATCGAACGGAATATTGCAGCCCTCAACAACTAAATTCTGCTTATTTTCGATAGCAGTTTTAACCATTTCGCGGACGATAGGCCATAAGTATGCGGTCAAGTCTTTATCATCACTCATCGGTGTGAGTTCTGTATTTCCGCTGCGAATTAACCCCATTTTAAGATGATCTATTGATAAGTATGGGTATTTATACTTCTCGAGCAATTTTTGAGCAAGTGCTGTTTTGCCTGTATGCGATGCTCCTGTAATCAAAATAATCATTTCACTTACCTCCACAAATTCCGATTTGTCACGGCTGCTTAGCGAACAACCCCGCCCCTTACCTCACCGGATCGTAGTTCAGCTTAACGGGGATATCGGTGGTCACGAGCTTCATGATGACGGGGCGCAGGCCGTCGAGCGTGGTCTTCAAGACGGTGATCCTCACCTTGTTCATGACCATGGCACATCCTTTCACGAACGGCGCCCGACTTTTTCAACTCCCCGGCTATACTAGCAAGCGAACATACGCGGAAGCGTGGTTATCCCAAAACGAACGCTTTCCACTATAGGGTCAGGAGCAGAATCCGTGAACATCCAAACCACGCTCGCACGTGAGCTCAACCTGACTGCCGCCCAGGTCGCGGCCGTCATCGGGCTCGTCGACGAGGGGAACACCATCCCGTTCATCGCCCGCTACCGCAAGGAGGCCACGGGCGGCATGGACGACGCCCAGCTGCGCGCCTTCGACGAGCGCCTCTCCTACCTGCGCAACCTCGAGGCCCGCAAGGACGAGGTGCTGCGCGCTATCGACGAGCAGGGCAAGCTCACGGACGAGCTGCGCGCGAAGATCGAGGTGGCCGAGGTCATGCAGCGCGTGGAGGACCTGTACAAGCCGTTTAAGAAGAAGCGCGCCACCCGCGCGTCGAAGGCGCGCGACGCCGGGCTCGAGCCGCTCGCGCTGCTCATCCTGGCGCAGGGCCGCAGCGACAAGACGCCGCTCGCCCTGGCGGCCGGGCTCGTGAACGCCGAGGCCGGCTTCCCCACGCCGGAGGCGGCGCTGCAGGGCGCGCAGGACATCGTGGCCGAGGCCATCGCCGACGACGCCGAGCACACCGAGGCCCTGCGCGCGTTCACGAAGCGCACCGGCGCGCTGGCCGTGGAAGCGGTCGACCCGCACGAGAAGACCGTCTACGAGGCCTACTACGACTTCTCCGAGCCGCTCTCGCGCATCCCCAACCACCGCGTGCTCGCCGTCAACCGCGGCGAAAAGGAGGGCAAGCTGCGCGCGAAGGTGCGCGTGGACGCGGACGCCGCCATCGAGCAGCTCGAGCGCCGCGTAGTCAGGAACCCGGCAAGCCCCTTCGCCCCCGTGCTGCGCGAGGCCCTCGCCGACGGCTACAAGCGCCTGATGGCGCCTGCCCTCGACCGCGAGATGCGCAGCCTCCTCACCGAGCGCGCCCAGGCCGATGCCATCCGCGTGTTCGCCAAGAACACCGAGAGCCTCCTTTCGCAGCGCCCCGTGCGCGGCGCGCGCGTCATCGCCATCGACCCGGGCTACCGCACCGGCTGCAAGGTGGCGGTGCTCGACGAGTACGGCAAGCTGCTCGACTTCACCACCGTCTACCCCACCCCGCCGCGCAGCGAGGTGCGCAAGGCGCAGGACAAGCTGGCCGAGTACGTGAAGCGCCACCGCGCCAACACCATCGTCATCGGCAACGGCACGGGCAGCAGCGAGACGGAGGAGGTCGTGGCCGACCTTATCACCCGGACGGACGCGCCCCTGCGCTACACCATCGTGAACGAGGCCGGCGCGTCGGTGTACTCGGCCTCCCAGCTGGCGAGCGAGGAGTACCCCGATCTCGATGTCACCACGCGCGGCGCCATGAGCCTGGGCCGCCGCCTGCAGGACCCGCTCGCGGAGCTGGTGAAGATACCGCCGCAGTCCATCGGCGTGGGCCAGTACCAGCACGACCTCAACCAGGCGGAGCTCGGCCGCGCGCTCGCGGGCGTGGTGGAGCGCGTCGTGAACCGCGTGGGCGTCGACCTCAACACGGCCAGCGCGAGCCTGCTCGGCTACGTGTCGGGCGTGAGCGCCGCCGTGGCGAAAAACATCGTGGCCTATCGCGAGGAGCACGGGAGGTTCGCCGACCGCCGCGAGTTGAAGAAGGTGCCCAAGCTCGGTGCCAAGGCCTTCCAGAACTGCGCCGGCTTCCTGCGCGTGACGGGCGGCGCGAACCCGCTCGACGCCACGAGCGTCCACCCCGAGAGCTACCCCGTGGCGCGCGAGCTGCTCAAGCGCGCGAAGGTGAAGCCCGAGGCGCTCGCCCGTGGCGGCGCCCCCGACATCGCGAGCCGCCTGGGCGACCTCGCGGCGCTGGCGGCCGAGCTGGGCGTGGGCCTACCCACCCTGCGCGACATCGTCGCCGAGCTGGAGAAGCCGGGCCGCGACCCCCGCGACAGCGCGCCGGAGGTCGTGTTCAGCAAGGGCATCCGCTCCTTCGACGACCTCGCGCCCGGCATGGAGCTCACGGGCACCGTGCGCAACGTGGTGGACTTCGGCGCGTTCGTGGACATCGGCGTGAAGCAGGACGGCCTCGTGCACGTCTCCAAGCTGGCCGAGCGCTTCGTGCGCCACCCGAGCGAAGTCGTGGCCGTCGGCGATACCGTCACCGTCTGGGTCGCCGCCGTCGACAAGGATCGCGGCAAGATCTCGCTCTCCATGGTGAAGGGCAAGGCGTAGTCGCAAAACCCAGCTCCACCGGCTCCACCAGTTCGCAACAAGGATCGTCAAGGCACTAGCCGCCGCCTTCGATTCGTGGTATAAGGGTATTCGGAGACATCGCAAGATGTTTCCTCCAAGTCGCCGGGGGGTGTCCTCCGGCACACTTGTCTATGGGGGATTTCTTTGAGGGAGATGAACGTGATGAGGGAGATGAACGTGAACCTCGTCCCCCTCTGCCCCAGAACTCGGTGACGATATCCGCGGAAAGAAGCTTGGAGTTGCCGCCCATCACGTACGCGAAGCGGCAAGGTGCTCCATGAGCAGGTTGAAAGGCAAATACGACTTGCCGCATTGGCGAGCGCCCGCCACGCATCACTTTGCACAATTTTCTAAAACGGATTGTAGAGGATATCGGGAGACCCGCACCTCCCCCCTACCGATCGCTCCAAGCGCGCACGGTGTTGCTTTGGTGTACTGAGCGCACTATCGTGTTGCGAGAGCGACAACCCGAGCGAAAGGCGGCGCGCTATGCAGGCGACCAAGGAGATCGAGAGCATCCTCGCCAAAGGGCAGGCGAAGTCGGGGCTCAACCCGCTCGCGTTTTTGGACGGCGTGCTCGACGGCAACCCGTTGGAGGCCATCGTCGGCGGCTCCGGCGCGGCCGATTCGACGGCGCTCTACGCCAAGGCGGGCAGACTGCGCTCGGACACGAGAATTGTGCCGCTCGCGTGCGCGCCCGACCAGGCGGTCGACGTGCTGCGCGATCTGGCGGGCAAGCTGGGCAAGAGCCTGCTCGCCCTGCGCCAGCCTCCCACCGACGCGCCCTTCATCGCGTACTTCAACAAGGGGCCCATGGCCAACCCGACGGTCGTCGTGGCCGAGGCGTGCCCGAACGGCGCGCAGGCGCAGCTGGTGCTGACGGGCTTCACCGTCAAAGCCGGCCTCGTGCAGGGCCACTCCCTGAACGCCGCCTTCGACAAGCTGACGAAGCTGCTGTAAGCGCCGCGGCTAGCACACCACGAGGATGAGACACTAGGGCCTGCACGTCAAGGGCCTGAGCAACGTAGGCCGCCCACCGGACGAGACGGACGCACCTCACACGAAGTCGTAGGGCATGCGGCGTTTGACGGCGTAGAACAGGAGCAGCGCCGGAGCCATGAGCGGCGAGAAGACGACGGCGCAGGCCAGCACGGCGATCCGCACGGCGTAGAACGCGAGCCGCCGCCAACCGGTGCGCGGACGGGTCTCGCAGGTCATGCGCACGAAGCCGCCGCCGAGCGTGCGCCCCTGCCGGCACCACGGGACGACTCCCTCCGCCACGACGAACACGCCGACGAGCACCGAGCCTTCCCACCAGCTATCCTCGGTCCATGACGCGTCGCCCGTCAGGTGCAAAACGACGCTTGCCGCGGCGAGCGCGACGAAGGCGGCTGCACCCGCCGCCGTCAGATCGATCCAAAACGCGACGGCGCGGCGCACGAAGCCGGGGCGGTCGGTCACCTGCCCTTCCCGCGCGAGCTCGCCCGGCGGCAGGAACCGTGCGGCGAGCGCGGCGAAGCCCCAGCCCACGGCAGCACCCGCCGTGTTGCAGAAGAGATCCAGCACGTCGAACATACGGTACGCATGGGGATACAGGCCGAACAACCCCGTGAGCTGCGCCGTCTCTATCAAAAGCGACGTGGCGAACCCTAGCGCGATCGTCGGCATCGTCCCCCAGCGCAAGAAGCGGCCCGCGATGAAGCCGAGCGGCACGAAGAACGCCACGTTGGCCACCATGTCCGGCAGGGCGCGCACGCCGTCTTTCGCGAAGTCGTCCAGGAAGCCGAGCGGGTTGAAGCGCGGAGGGATGCCGTAGGTGATGCCGGGCCCGGACGTGCCGTCGGGCAGCGGATAGAGCGTGAAGCACCCGAGCCCCAGCACGTAGAGCACCGCGAGGTAGGCCGTCACCGCCGATGCCGCGCGCAACCGCCCGTCGCGATGGTACAAATACGCGAGGATGGGCAGCGTGAGCGCCATCGAGGCGAGCGGCCACAACGCCACCGCCGCCATGAAGCTCTCGCTGAACCGCCCGAGGAACTGCGAAATGAAACCCATGCGCGCCCGCTCCCTTCCCATCCGCCGCGCTCTTCTTCAAGGCTCCAGTATGGCGCGGCCTCCTTGCGGGGCTCTTGCCCGCCGCTTACGGCGCGCTTACTTCTTCGTAAGCCTCGGCGCGCGAACCGTTACAATGGGTGCATGGAAACTTCTCGCAACACTCAGCCGCCCACCCCGCCCGCGCCCGACCGCATCCAGGTGCGCGGAGCGCGCGTGCACAACCTGCGCGACGTCGATGTGGACATCCCCCTGAACCGCCTCGTGGGCATCGCGGGCGTGTCGGGGTCGGGCAAGTCGTCGCTCGCGCTCGGCGTGCTGTACGCCGAAGGGTCGCGCCGCTACCTGGAGGCGCTCTCCACCTACACGCGCCGCCGCCTCACGCAGGCGGGGCGCGCCGACGTGGACGAGGTGCTGCACGTGCCCGCCGCGCTCGCGCTGCACCAGCGCCCCGCCGCGCCCGGCGTGCGCAGCACCTTCGGCACCTCCACCGAGCTCCTGAATTCGCTGCGGCTGCTGTTCTCGCGAACGGGCAGCCACGTGTGCCCGAACGGCCACCGCGTGCCGCCCACCTTGAACGTCGCCGCCGAGCGGCCCATCACGTGCCCCACGTGCGGCGTGGAGTTCTTCGGCCCGAGCGCCGAGGAGCTGGCCTTCAACGGCGACGGCGCGTGCCCCGAGTGCGACGGCACCGGCATCGTGCGCGCGGTGGACGAGGCCGCGCTCGTGCCCGACGAGTCGCTTTCCATCGACGAGGGAGCGGTGCTTCCGTGGAACACGCTCATGTGGGACCTCATGAAGCAGGTCGCCCGCGAGATGGGCGTGCGCACCGACGTGCCATTTTCCCAGCTCACGCCCAAGGAGCGCGACATCGTGTTCCGCGGCCCCGCCGAGAAGCGCCACATCCTGTACCGGGCGAAGAAGACCGAGACGTTCGCCGAGATGGACTTCACCTACTTCAACGCCGTGTACACCGTGGAGAACGCGCTGGCGAAGGTGAAGGACGAGAAGGGCCTCGCCCGCGTGGCGCGCTTCCTCAAGCAGGGCCCCTGCCCCGACTGCGGCGGCACGCGCCTCTCCGACGCGGCGCGACGCCCCCAGGTGGCGGGCATCGACCTGGCCGAGGCCACGGAGATGACGCTCGACGACCTGGTGGAATGGGTCGCCGCCGTGCCGGGCGGCCTGCCGCCCGAGATGCGGCCGATGGCCGTGAGCATCTGCGAGTCGTTCCAGCACACGGCGCGCCGGCTCGGCGACTTGGGGCTGGGATACCTCTCGCTCGACCGCGCGGGAGCGACGCTCTCCACCGGCGAGCGGCAGCGCGTGCAGCTGGCCCGCGCCGTGCGCAACCGCACCACCGGCGTGCTCTACGTGCTCGACGAGCCGTCCATCGGGCTGCATCCCGCCAACGTCGACGGTCTTTTGGAGGTCATGCGCGATCTGCTGGCCGACGGCAACTCGGTGGTGATGGTGGACCACGACACGCGCATCCTGCGCGAGGCCGACCACCTGGTGGAGCTGGGCCCGGGTGCGGGCGCGGCGGGCGGGCGCGTGGTCGCGCAGGGCCCCGTGGCTAAGATCGAGGCCGACCCCGCCTCGCTCATCGGGCCGTTCCTCTCCGGTGCGCGCACCGTGCGCGTGCGCGACCGCGCGGCGGCCAGCGACGTGTTTACCCTCGGCCGCATCCACTTGGAAACCGAGGCGCTCCACACCGTGAAGCCGCTTTCCGTGGACATCCCGCGCGGGCGGCTCACCGCCGTCACCGGCGTGTCGGGCTCGGGCAAGACCACGCTCGTGCTGGAGAGCCTCGTGCCCGCGCTGGCGGCGGCTGCGATCGGCGAGGCGCCGGCCGCCCACGTGCGCGCCGTCGAGGCCGCGGGCATCGAGCGGGCGAACCTCATCGACGCCTCCCCCATCGGCATCAACGTTCGCTCCACCGTGGCCACCTACGCGGGCGTCCATGACGAGCTGCGCCGCGCCTTCGCCCGCACGCCGGATGCCAAGGCCGCCGGTCTCAAGGCGGGCGACTTCTCGTACAACACCGGCAAGCTGCGCTGCCCGGTGTGCGATGGCACGGGTTCCATCAGCCTAGACGTGCAGTTCCTGCCCGACGTGGGCATCACCTGCCCCGCATGCCGCGGCTCGCGCTACGCGGCCGAGGCCGACCGCATCCGCCGCTCGCACGCAAGCGACCCCGTGGATATGCTGTCGCTGCCCGACCTCATGGCCATGAGCGTAGACGAGGCCCTGCCGTGCACGGCCGACCTCAAGAAGGTGGCCACGCGCCTGCAGACGCTCCACGACCTGGGGCTCGGCTACCTCACGCTCGGAGAGGCCACCCCCGCGCTCTCCGGCGGCGAGGCCCAGCGCCTGAAGCTGGCCAGCGAGATGAAGCGCTCGCAGACGGATGCCGTGTTCGTGTTCGACGAGCCCACCATCGGCCTGCACCCCTTGGACGTGCGCACGCTCTTGGAGGTGTTCGACCGCCTGGTCGCGCAAGGGGCCACCGTCGTGGTGATCGAGCACGACCTCGATGTCATCGCCAATGCGGATTACGTGTTGGACCTCGGCCCCGGCGGCGGTGCCTCCGGCGGCCGCATCGTCGCCGCCGGCACCCCCGAAGAGGTCGCCGCCAACCCCGACAGCGTCACCGGGCGGTATTTGTAGCCGCAGGAGCGCTTCGCGACGGACGCCGCCTCACGCCTGGCGGTAATGGCTGAGGAAATCGCTAAGATCGCGCATGGCCTCGCCGAGCACCTCGATGCGGGGCAGGTACACCACGCGGAAGTGGTCGGGCTTCTTCCAGTTGAAGCCGCCGCCGTGCACCACCAGCAAGCGCTTCTCGTGCAAAAGGTCGAGCGCGAACTTCTCGTCGTCCACGATGTTGAACTTCTTCACGTCGAGCTTCGGGAAGATGTAGAAACCGGCCTTGGGCTTCACCGCGGTCACGCCGGGGATGTCGTTGAGCGCCTGGTACACGTACTCGCGCTGCTCGTACACGCGCCCGCCCGGCACGATGTAGCCCTGCACGCTCTGGTGGCCGCCGAGCGCCGTCTGCACGATGGACTGGGCGGGCACGTTCGAGCACATGCGCATGTTGGAGAGCATGTTGAGCCCCAGGATGTAGTCGCGCGCGGACGCCTTGTCGCCCGAGAGGATCATCCACCCGATGCGGTAGCCGGCCACCATGTGCGACTTCGACAGGCCGCTGAACGTGACGCAGAACAGGTCGGGCGCCATCGAGGCGATGGAGACGTGCTCGAGGCCGTCCATGACGATGCGGTCGTAGATCTCGTCGGAGAAGATGATGAGGTTGTGCTCGCGCGCGATATCCACGAGTTCTTGGAGCACCTCGCGCGGGTAGAGCGCGCCGGTAGGGTTGTTGGGGTTGATGATGACGAGGGCCTTCGTGCGGCTCGTCACCTTCTTGCGGATGTCGTCCATGTCCGGGTACCATTCGGCCCCTTCGTCGCACACGTAGTGCACGGGCGTGCCGCCGGCGAGCGTCACGCAGGCCGTCCACAGCGGATAGTCCGGCGAGGGCACGAGCACCTCGTCGCCGTTGTCGAGCAGCGCGAGCATGCTGAGGTTGATGAGCTCGCTCACGCCGTTGCCGGTGTACACGTCCTCGATATCGACGTCCGGGATAGCTTTGAGCTGCGCGTACTGCATGATAGCCTTGCGCGCCGAGAACAGGCCCTTCGCCGAGGAGTAGCCCTCGCACTCGGCCAGCTGGCGGCTCATGTCGAACACCATCTCCTCGGGCGCGCGGAAGTCGAAGGGCGCCGGGTTGCCGATGTTGAGCTTCAGCACGCGCGCGCCGGCCGCCTCCATGCGCTCAGCCTCCTCCACCACCGGTCCGCGCACGTCGTACAGCACGTTGTCCAGTTTGGTCGACTTCTTGATCTCGCGCATGGTCTCGCTCCTCAGTTCAATTTCGGATGATTCGTTCGGTTCTGAAAGTTCAATTTCTCCCTTGGCGGTGCCCGTCGCATCGTGCCCCGCGCCGTCGAGGAGCCACGCCTCGGGCACCTCGAGGATGTCGGCGAGCAGACGCCCCACCGGGCGGCGCGGCTCGGTTTTCCCGTTCGCGTATTGGCTGACCTGGCTCTTCCCAAGCCTCGTTCCACGTTTTGAGGCGATGCGTATCAGATCGGCCTGCTTGAGTCCCTTGGCCGCCATCGCCTGCGCAAGGCGGTCGGCGAACGTTTCGTGCTGCATGCTCATAGACGCTCCATAGGTTCAATTTCGCTTGGAATTAAATTGAACCTATTGAACCAGAGAACCGCCGAGGATACAAGGCATGCGCAGAAAAGTTCATTTTCCGGTACCGCAGCGAAGGCAGACGGTCAGGCCGCGTCGAAATGTGCCGTTGGAGACGTGGTAGAATCTAACCGTGCAACCCGCAACCGCCTCGAAGACACGGAAGGCCCTCATGACGGAACAGGACTTGAGCGATCTCGATTACGCCACTGGCTACGAGAAGATGTACGGCATCACCGACGAACGCGAGGATTACCTGCGCCTTCTTCAATACCAGCTTCATCGCTTCGACACGCGCCCCACGGCTCCGAAATGCGACAGGGCGCTCATAGAGCGGCTCGAAGATCAGAGGGAGATCCTCGCCGCTCACGGCTTCGACCCCACGAAGGAAGACCATATCTTCGAAACCGTGAAAGTCGACTTCGTGCACACCACCGCTCGCATCGAAGGCAATACGCTTTCGCTCAAGGAAACCGGATTGGTGCTCGAGGAGGACGCCGTCATTCCCGGCAAGCCTTTGAGCGAGCACCTCGAAGTCGTCGACATCGCCCGTGCGTTCGACCTCATGGTCGAGCTCGTGCGCGACCGCAAGCCGCTCTCCGAGGAAGTCATCCTCTCCATCCACGAAGCCGCATCGGCGCATCTGGACGACTGCGAGCCCGGCGAGTACCGCTGGGACCAGCGCTACATCTCCTCCTCGCCCATCATCCCCCCGCCACCCGCGCGCGTCCCCCAGTTCATGAACAGCCTCCTCGCCTGGACGAAGAAAGCCGAGGGCCCCGCGATCGAGACGGCGGCGCTCTTCCACCTCGCGTTCGAGGACATCCATCCCTTCCAGGACGGCAACGGCCGCACGGGCCGCGTGCTGCTCAACTTCATGCTGATGAGCGCCGGCTACCCCGCCGTGAGCCTCAAGGCTGACGAGGCGGGCGTCGCCGCGTACTACCAGGCCATCGAGTCGTTCACGCGCGACTTCGAGGGCCGCGACGGTTCGGCGATGGTCGACCTCGTCGCCCGCCGGCTGGAGGACTCCATCGGCCAGCGCATGCTGCAACTGGAGCAGCAGCGTTCGTAGTCCCCTCTCATTTGCCCTTACTGTCGTCCGAAACGTACGGTTTTGGCGCGAAAACCGTACGTTTCGGGCGACAATGCGCCGTTCACTCGATGTCCCAGATGTCGTCGAAGGCGATGCGCTCGCGCACGATGGTGAGGGTGCGGCCGGCCTCGTCGATGTCGCTCACGAGGCCGCGCGCGATCACGTAGGCCTCGCCGTCGTAGTAGGTGACGGCGACCATCGCGCGGCGCTCCACTTGCGCGAACTTCTGCGACAGCTCGAGCGCGCGCTCCTCGGTCATCTCACGCCGGGGCTCCGCCGTCCGCTCGCGCTCGCGGACGAGGTCGTAGTAGCCGCGCAAGGCGGCGAAGGGCATGAACTGCTGGGCGCGGTCGGCCCGCGGGCGGCGCTCAGGCATGGTGGCCCCCTATCTGCTCGTTGCGCTCGCGCGCCGTGGCCTTCTCCTTCAAGCTCGTGCCGCGCAGAAGCGCGTTCTTGCCGAAGCGGCGCTTCACGTCGAGCACCGCGCGCTGCAGGCTGCGCTCCTCGGCCTCGGCCGCCTCGTCGGTGAACAGGTCCATCGTGGCGAACTCCTCGGGCAGCACCCCGCCGAAGCCCACGTTGAGGCGGCGGATGGGCGCGTCTGTGCGCGTGGTCTCGTCGTAGAGCTCCAAGAAGCGCGGCATGAGCTTGGAGAACAGGTTCGTGCGGTCGGGCTGCTTGCGCGTGGCGCCGGTGTGGGGGAAGGAGCGCCTGCCGCTCGCGGGCCTCCTGCCGTGGCCGCCGTCGAAGAACGCGCCGCCCTCCCCGTCCGCGTTCCCGCCCGGCCCCTTCGCGTAGCCCACGAACAGCGAGATGGACTCCGCCACCAGGCGCTTGTCCGCCAAATCCAGCACGAGCTGGTCCACCATCTCCTTGAGCACGTCGCGCGCCTCGTCAAACGTGTAGTCGCCGGGCAGAACCTGCCCGTTCATCAGGGAATGGCCGCTCGGCTCGTAGGCGTGGATGTCGGCGATGGTGCAGGGCTCCACCCCGTGCGCATGGTCGATGAGGTACTCCGCGTTCACGCCGAACTCGCGGTAGAGCGTCGCCTCGCTCATCTCGCACACGCCGCGCAGGTCGTGCACGCCGTACTTGGCCAACCGCCGCGCGATGCCGGGACCGATGTTCCAGATGTCGGTGATGGGCCGATGCGTTTGGATGCTGCGCTCGAACTCTGCCTGGTCGAGCGCGCCGATGCGGTCCGGCGCGTGCTTGGCCGTGATGTCGAGCGCCACCTTGGCGAGAAAGAGGTTCGGCCCGATGCCCGCCGTGGCGTAGACGCCGGTCTCGGCCAGCACCGCGTCCATGAGCATGACGGCGAACTCCCGCGCGTCCACCTGGTAGAGCGCAAGGTACGGCGTGGCGTCGATGAAGCACTCGTCGATGGAGTACGCGTGGATGTCCTCCGGCGACACGTAGCGCAGGTAGACGGAGTAGATGTCGGCCGACACCTCCATGTAGCGCCGCATGCGCGGGCGCGCCATGATGAAGTCGACGCCCTCCGGGATCTCGAACACGCGGCAGCGGCTGGACAGGCCGAGCGCCTTCATCGGCGGCGTGATGGCCAGGCAGATGGTCTTCTCCGTGCGGTCCGGATCGGCCACGACGAGGTTCGCCTTGAGCGGGTCGAGCCCGCGGTCGGCGCACTCGACGCTCGCGTAGAAGCTCTTCAAGTCGATGCACACGTAGGTGCGCCCCTCGGCCACGCCGCCCTCCTTCGAACTCTCGTTTGTGGAAACGTTTGTTCGCTAGTATACCACGTTCGAGAAGGGAGGGGCGACGAAAAAGGGCGGGACAAGGGAACCGTCCCCTTGTCCCGCCCGCGCCGCGCGTCAACCCCAGGCGCGCTTGGAGGCGTGGCTCACGTAGCCCTCCCCCATCACCACGTCGCGAAACACGTCCGACAGCTCGGTCACGTCCCAGAGGAACCCCTGGCCGGGCTCGCGTTGCGCGCGGGCGACGACCTCGGGGTAGGAGTACCGGTCGATCTTGCCCGACGATTTCAGTCCGAACACCTCGCCCGATATGTAGCCGGCCTCCTCGGTGGACAGGTACGCGAGGATCGGGCCCAGGTTCGCCGGATCGCCGTGGTCGTCCTCGACCACCTTCAGAAGCTCGGGGTCGGGATCCACCCCGGTGGCCGCCTTCACGTTGCGCAGCATCTTGTTGTACTCCACGGCATGCGCGGGCGACTTCCCCTGCGGGCAGTACGCGTTCACGGTAATGCCGAAGCGGAAGAGCTCCTTCGCGGACGCGTAGGTGAGGCCCACGATCCCGGCGTTGCCCGCCGAGTACGCGTCGTTGTCGGGCAGGCCCACCCAGGCGTCGGACGACCCGTTGAAGATGCGGCCGAAGCCCTGCTCGATCATGTGGGGCACGGCGAAGTGCATCATGTTGAACGCGCCCTTCATCTTCGTGACCGTGAGCTTGTCCCACATCGCCTCGTCGAGGTTCACGATGGAGCCCGAACCCATGCCCGCCGCGTTGTTCACGACGATGTCCACGCGCCCCCACGCGTCGAGGGCGGCTTGCACCAGGCGCTCGGCGTCCTCCGGAACCGACACGTCCCCGTAACAGGGCACGGCCTCGCCGCCCTCGGCCTCGATGAGCGCCGCCGTGGCCTCCGCGTCGCCCGCCAGCGCGAGCATCTCGTTGTAGTCCTCCTCGGGCATGGAGTCCTTGTCGTAGCTGCGCACGCTCAGCGAGCCGGGCGCGCGGTTGTTCGTGACCACGCGGGCGCCCTCGCGCGCGAGCCCTACGGCGATGCCGCGCCCGATTCCCTGCCCCGATCCCGTGACGATGGCGACTTTCCCGTCCAACACTCCCATGAGCCTTGTCTCCTCTCGCGTTGCGGCCGCCCTTCGCGGCCCTGGCTTATATGTTGTTCGCGATGCCCCACGCGTCGGTGATGGCATCGTGGATGACCCGCTTGTCGTCGCAGCGCGAGCGCAGCACCGCGTCTCCCACCAGGTAGGCCTCGGGCACGGCCTCGCGCACCTCGCGCCACAGGGCCGGCTGACCGTGGTAGCCGCGGCACATGAGGATGTCGTCGCAGGCCACTTCCTCCTCCTTCTTGGACTTCCCGTCGCGCAGCACGGCGCCGGCGTCCGTCACCTCGACGAACGAGCGGTTCAGCTTGAACGCGAGCCGGCCCTCCTTGCGGAACTCGTCCAAAAGGATGTTCAGGCGCTGCTGCTGGGGCGTGGAGTTGTCGTCGCCGAGCTCCATCGTGCCCATCGTCGCGCCGCGCCGCGAGCTCACGATCACGCGCTTGCCCTTGCGCAGGAGGCTGAGCGCCATCTCCAGGTTCATGAAGCAGCCGCCCACGATGAGCACGGTCTGGCCGAGGGAGTCGGCGTCGGGATTCTCGGCGAAGTCGCGCAGCGAGCGCACCTTGCCCGCATGCGCGTCCGCGCCCTTGCACTTCGCGGGCAGCGCCGGCGCGCCCGTGGCCACGATCACAGCGTCGTAGCCGCCCTCGATCAGGGTGCGCGCGTCGGCCTCGCGCTCGATCACGTTGACGCCCAGCTTGCGCATCTGCACGGCGTAGTAATCGATGAGCCGGCCGATGTCGTGCTTGAGCTCCCGGTCGAACGCGGCCTCGTGCATGGTGCCGCCCAGCTTGCGCTTCTCGTAGAGGTCCACCTCGTGGCCGCGCACGCGCAGAAGGCGCGCCGCCTCCATGCCCGCGGGGCCGCCGCCCGCGATGCCCACGCGCTTGACCCGGCCGACGGGGTTCACGTCGCGGATGCCCGCCATGTTGCAGCGCGGGTTCACCGAGCAGCGCAGGCCCACGGCCGCGTTGAACGTCTCCATGGTGCCTACGCACCCCTTCGTGCAGCGGATGCACGGGACGATGTCCTCGGGCCGGCCCTCGGCTATCTTCACCGCCCACAGCGGGTCGGCGATGATGGGCCGCCCCAGGCCGATGAAGTCGCACGCGCCCTCCGCAAGCGCCCGCTCGGCGAAGTCGGGCGTGGTGAAGCCGCCGTCCAGGATGATGGGCAGCTCGATGCCGGCCTCCTTGAACCCGCGCGCGATCTCGATGAAGTCGCCGCGCTTGTCATACTGGGCGTTGATGCAGCGCACGTTGCGGTAGTCGCCGCCTACGATGTGGAAGCACACGACGCCGGTCTTCTCGAGGATCTTCGCCTGCGCGATGCCCTCCTCCATCGTCAGGCCGTCGGGGCTGTACTCGTCGCCGGCCAGCCGCGCGATGATGGGGAAGCCCTTGCCACACTCCTTCTGCACCTCCTCGACGATCTCGCGGTAGAAACGCACGCGGTTCTCGGGCGAGCCGCCGTACTCGTCGTCGCGGTGGTTGTAGAACGGCGAGCAGAACATGGCGATGAGATGGTTGATGGAGCCGTGGATCTCCACGCCGTCGAACCCGGCCATCTTCGCGCGCCAGGCGGCCTTGGCGAAGTCGCGCTCGCACTGCTTGATCTCGGCCTTCGACATGCCACGGATGGGGAACGGCATGACGCCGCCCATCAGCTCGTTCATGGTGGAGGGGCCCCAGGAGGGGCGGTCGGTGAGCGCGATCTGCTTGCCCATGTGGTTGAGCTGCAGCACCGCCTTCACGCCGCAGTCCTTGATGGCCGATGCCAGGCGCGCCATGCCCGTAATCTGGTCGTCGCGGGTGAGCATCTGGCTGTTCTCCTCGCCCTTGCTGGCCACCTCGTCGATGAAGGTGCACTCGACGACGATGAGGCCCATGCGGCCCTTCGCCTGCTCGGCGTAGAACTTGATCGAGCGGTCGGTGATGTAGCCGTCCTTGTCGGCGTTGAGCGTGCCCATGGGCGCCATGACGATGCGGTTGGGCAGATCCCAACGGCCGATGGACCCCGGCTTCATGAGCATGGGGAATTCGGTGTTCATGGAGTTCTCCTCTGATCGACCTCCTCGACCGCTCATCCGTCCCCCATGGTAGCGGGCTGGGCCCTACTATTCAATTATTTTCCACTATTGCTTCCTTCAATGGAATGTTTTTCCCACCAACGGCCGCTTCAGTAGCTTTCGATCTTGCGTTCGAACTCCTCCATGCGGTCGTAGCGCTCCACGAGCTCGCGGATGTCGTCGAGGAGCCTGCGCTTGTTCGAGAAGCTCAGGTCGTCGAGGACGGCGAAGGGCATCCCCATCACCTTGAGCGCGAAGGCGGGATCCCATTCGAGCGTGTCGTAGAAGGCGTTGAGCTGGCTGACGGCGTGCAGCGGGTCGTGCGCGGACACCTCCCGCAAGCGCTCGCCGATGCGCTCCACGATGCCTACCTCGGCGGCGGCGAGCGGGCGCTGGTGCTCGATGAACTCGTCGGAGGAGAGGAAGTGGCTGTAGCCGATGAGGGAGTGCACGCCCCACCGCTCCATGTAGGCCGCGGCGCAGCGCAGCACCGTGGCCGCGTCGTCGGGCGGGAGCTTCTCCATCACGTCCGGGAAGCGCTTGAGACGGAACAGCGCGTGCACGACGTTGTAGAGCGTGAAGTAGCGCACCGTGGCGCCGCGTTCGCGAATGAGCTGGTCAATGGCGCTTTCCTCGATCTCCACGCGCGCGAGCATGCGGCGCTTGCCGTCGTAGTCCACCACCAGCATCTCGTTGGCGGGAAACGAGTCCGACATCTGGGAGTCGACGTTGGCGTTGAGGAACGCCGCCAGGCCCTCCGTCGTGACGCCCATCTCGGCGAGATTGCGCGCCATGTCGGCGGCCATGCCCTCGGGCACGCGGATCGGCCGCTCCACCACGTCGAAGTGCATGAGCCACACCTGGTCGACCAGCCGCCCGGGCTCCATCGATCCCCGGAGGAGCCGCACCGCGCTCGGCAGCGCCTCCTCGTAGAGGCCCCCGCCGCCGGCAGCGAAGCAGAGCGCGTCGGCCAACGTGCCGCGCTCGACGAACTTGACGGCGCCGCCTTCGAGCTTGGACACGTAGGAGGGGCTCTTGCCCAGGTGCTCGGCCAGCTCCTTGGCGCCCACGCCGTTCTGCGCGCGCAGCGTTTTGATGAGCCTTGCCAGCTCTGGCGTGACGGCGAACTTCATGGGTGCGTCCTTCCAACGTTCAATTATTTTCCATTTTGCCACCCGCGTTCATTGACGCGGGAAAGTATTTGAACTATTGTACCAGCAACGGTGCAGGATAATCCTCGGCAACTCATCCAGTCTCCATCCCCATCCGCCATCCTGCAGCGCACGACAGACTCACCGAGGAGACGCTATGGAAAAGATCACGCACCATCCGCTGCGCGCGGTCGAGGACGCGCTGAAACGCGCGCTCGCGCTCAACGGCTTCACCCCGCACGACGACGGCTCCGCACGCGAGGTCGAGGAGCCCGACTGGTCCTTCAAGCTGCATCGCAAGCCCGACGACATGGACGCCCGGCCCGTCCTCCTGGAGGACGGCGGCTGCGCCCTGCGCTCGGA
Organism: Arabiibacter massiliensis; assembly: GCF_902386925.1. NCBI lineage: Bacteria > Bacillati > Actinomycetota > Coriobacteriia > Eggerthellales > Eggerthellaceae > Arabiibacter > Arabiibacter massiliensis. The sequence continues at coordinate 653,564 of NZ_LR698996.1, forward strand.
GCTGCTCGCCGCCCAGCTGGCCTCGCTGAGGGGGCCGCTCCCGCTGCGGGCGTTCTCGGCAGGCAGGGTCTACGACGCCCGCGACCAGCAGCGCCCCGGATGATCCTGCATCGAGGGCGTGTGGGCGGAGGCCGACATCGGGCCGCGCGAGCTCGGGCGCTTCTGGACGGCCGTGGCCGAGGAGGCGTTCGGCGTGGGGGCGCAGGCGGAGCTCGCGCCCCTCTGCGAGGGCGCCTACGAGGTGGGGGCGGTCGCGGACGGCGCCCCGTTCCGGCTCGCTTGCGTCGGGGAGGCGTCGAGCCTGGCACGCGCCCTGCTGGGGATCGAGGACAGCGACGCGCCCACCTGGGCCTTCACCGTGGACGTAGACGCCGTGGCCGTGGCCGCGCACGGCCTTGCGGGGCGCGCGGAGCTCTACGATCCGACGATGACGTTCCTGCGCCGGTTCGAGGACGCCTCCTCCTCCCTCGGCGCGCCGCACCGCCGCCGCGCATGCAACCTGCTGCGCGGGCTCGGATTCGCCGAGTTCCACGGCCTCGACGTCTACGAGGCCGACTGCTATCGAAAGATGAACATGATCCAGGAGAGCTGGGACGCCAACAACCGCGGCGTGCAGCTGGCCGAGCCGCTCGGCGCCTTCTCCGGCCTGCCCACCGTGCTCACCCCGGCGCTCGAGGAGGCGCTCGCCGCCAACTACCGGGCCGGCGAGGAGGCGTGCAGGCTCTTCGAGCTCAGGCGCATCTTCCTGCCCGCCGCAGACGGCGGGCTTCCCATCGAGAAGACGGCGCTTTCCCTCGGCGGCTACGGGCCCGACCTGGGCAAGAAGGAGTGGAAGGCGCTCGTGGACGGCTTCCTCGCCGCGTTCGGCATTTCGAACCGCTTCTACATCCCCACCGACCGGGCCATCGCCTACGACACGGGCGACTGCTGGCTGGTCATGGACGAGCGCATGCGCTACCTCGAAGGCAACTTCGGCTCGATCAGCCCCATCGCCCTCGAGAACCACGGAATCGAGGCGCCGGCGTTCATGGCTCAGTTCGAATTCGAAGCCCTCGAGGCGAAGGCCGACGAGGAGCTCGCCTTCACGCCGCCCGAGAACAGATAGCGTTCGGAGCCGGGGGCCTCGTTCCTAGCGCGAGACCCCCGTCCGTCACCGGCTCTCAGGCTTGATGGGACGCTTCGCGGGGCCTTCGAGCACCTCGCCTTCGGCGTCGAAGCGAGAGCCGTGGCAGGGGCAGTCCCACGAATCCTCCTGGTCGTTGTGCGCCAGGCAGCAGCCCAGGTGCGTGCAGCGCCTCCCCGGCTTCACGATATTCGCGGCCGAGACGCCCAGGTTCGAGAACAGGCTGGGCGAGAGCATGGAGCGCTGCGGCGAGAGGAGGCCCTGCACGTCGCTGCGCCCCCGCACGATGAGGTCGCAGATGGCGCGGGCGGCCACGTAGGAGCCGGTCATCCCCCACTTGCTGAAGCCGGTGGCCACGTAGCGGTTCGGGTGGCTGCGCTGGTGCACGCCGACGTAGGGCATTCCGTCCAGGCTCATGCAGTCCTGCGTGGCCCACGCGTAGCGCTCCGCCGCGCCGGGATAGGCCTCGCCGACGTAGCGGCGCAGCTGGGCGTAGCCCTGGTCGGGGCCGGGGCCTTCGCCCGTGCGGCACCCGCCGCCGCCCACCAGCAGGGCGTCGCCGTAGGTGCGGAACGAGTAGCCGCCGCCGTCGCTCACGAACATGCCGTCCACCGGCTGGGCGCCCTCGAGCGCGAGCACGTAGGAGCGCTCCTGGTGCAGCTTCATGAAGTAGAGGCCGGGTACGTTGACCAGGGGGTAGTGCGTCGCGTACACGATGTAGTCGGCCGTGACCGAGCCCTGGGCCGTGTGCGCCGTGTTTCCCTCGACGTCCGTGACGAACGCGTCCTCGTACACCTCGATCGACGGCATGAGGCCGAAGAGCAGCTTGAGCGGGTTGAACTGCGCCTGGCCCTCCATGCCGAGTGCTCCGTTGTTCTGAACGGGCACGGGCGCATGGTCGAGCACGTGGTGCGGGATGCCCAGGCGCTCGTAGGCGGCGCGTTCGCGCTCGATGCTGGCGGTGGAGCCTTGGGCGTACACGTAGGCGGTCCGCTCCTCGAAGTCGCAGGGGACGCGCTCGGCAAGTGCGCGGTAGCCCTCGACGGCGGCCTGGTTGACCTCGTAGTAGAGACGCGCCCGCTCGGGGCCCTCGCGCTTGACGATGCTGTCGTAGATGAGGCCGTGCTGGGCGGTCACTTTGGCGGTGGTGTTCGCCGTGACGCCGAGGCCCGCGCGCTTGCCCTCGAGCACCGCGCAGCGCGCGCCCGCTTGCGTCAGCATGTGCGCGCACAGCATGCCCGCCATACCGCCGCCGATCACCGCCACGTCGGCGCGCAGGTCGCCGTGGAGCGTGCGCACGGGGCCTTCCGGCCGCTGCGCAGTCGCCTCCCAGATAGATGTCATGGCCAGCCCTTTCGTCCGCAGATGGAAACAGTCGCGGAGAAGGGTATCTCGTCCGATCGGGCGCACCGCTGGCCCACGCGCCGCGTCACCCGCCCCTTGCCGAACGGTTTCGCTTGCGTGAGCCATTGTCGACCGAAACACACGCCACAGCAGCCTCAAGCGTGTGTTTCGGTCGACAATCCTCCGAAACCAGCGGCACCCGGGACGGATCCCAAGTGCCGCGTGCAGGTTGACGTTTTGCGGCTTACGCGGCGAGGCGCTTGGCGATGGCGAGGATGAAGTCACGGGTGGAGAGCGTCGTCGGATTCTCCAGCGTGGTGATGAGCGCGAGGTCGCCCGTCATCTCGCCGGCCTCGATGGTGTCGAGCGTGGCGCGCTCCAGGCGGTCGGCGAACGCCACGAGGTCGTCGAGGCCGTCCAGCTCGCCGCGCTTGCGCAGCGCTCTGGTCCACGCGAAGATGGTGGCCACCGAGTTCGTGGACGTCTCCTCGCCCTTGAGGTGCTTGTAGTAGTGGCGCTGCACGGTGCCGTGCGCGGCCTCGTACTCGTACACGCCAGCCGGCGACACCAGCACCGACGTCATCATGGCGAGCGAGCCGAACGCGCTCGACACCATGTCGCTCATCACGTCGCCGTCGTAGTTCTTGCACGCCCAGATGAAGCCGCCGTCGGCCTTCATCACGCGCGCCACGGCGTCGTCGATGAGCGTATAGAAGTACTCGATGCCGGCGGCCTCGAAGCGCGCGGCGTACTCGGCGTCGTAGATCTCCTGGAAGATGTCCTTGAAGCGGTGGTCGTACTTCTTGGAGATGGTGTCCTTAGTGGCGAACCAGATGTCCTGGCCCAGGTCGAGCGCGTACTCGAAGCAGCTACGCGCGAAGCTCTCGATGGACGCGTCCAGGTTGTGCATGCCCTGCGCGATGCCGGGGCCGTCGAACTCCTGCACGAGCTCGCGCGTCTCGGAGCCGTCGGCGGCGGTGTACACGAGCTCCACCTTGCCCGGGCCGGGGATGCGCAGCTCGGTGTTCTTGTACACGTCGCCGTAGGCGTGGCGGGCGATGGTGATGGGCTTGACCCAGTTGCGCACGCACGGCTCGATGCCCGCCACGGTGATGGGCGTGCGGAACACCGTGCCGTCGAGCAGGGCGCGGATGGTGCCGTTGGGGCTCTTCCACATCTGTTTGAGGTCGTACTCGTCCATGCGCGCGGCGTTCGGCGTGATGGTGGCGCACTTCACAGCCACGCCCAAACGCTTGGTTGCCTCGGCGGAGTCGGCGGTCACCTGGTCGTCGGTGGCGTTGCGGTGCTCCAGGCCCAGGTCGTAGTACTCGGTCTTGAGGTCGACGTGCGGGCAGATCAGCTCGTCCTTGATCATCTGCCAGATGATGCGCGTCATCTCGTCGCCGTCCATCTCCACCAACGGCGTGGTCATCTGAATCTTCGCCATGGTCTGCCTTTCTGCGTCCAAAGAGCCGTCGCTCCCTCGTTTTCCTCTACCCGCCTATGATAGCGTTGAATCCGCCGGTGCGCGCCCGGACGACGCCATAATCCGGCGCATGTCCATGCGGAGGGCCTCCTCGACGCGGGACATCCTGGGGTCGGCGAGGCGCGGCCGCTCGCGCCGGAACCATTCCCAGGAGCTCCGCATGCCCTCGGCGAGCGCTATGCGCGGCTGCGCCAGGCCGAACCGCGCCGCCTTGCCGACGTCCAGCAGGTAGGTCTGGTCGCGGAAGGGGAAGAACTCGCGCGCCTCCATGGCGCCGCAGGCGTCGACGGGCACGATGCGCGGCTCGACGCCGACTGCGGCCGCGGCGGCGCGGACAAGGCCGTCCCAGCCCACCGGCTCAGGATGCGCGCAGTTGAGCACCTCCGCGCCCCACGGCTCGGCGTCGAGGACGCTCAGCAACAGGCGCACGAAGTCGTCGATGTGCAGGAACTGCGTGCGTGCGCCACCGGCGGGCACGGGCACGGCGATCCCCTGTTCGAGGCGGCCGAACAGGTAGGCCTCGCGGTAGAGGTTATTGCCGGGCCCGTAGAGGTAGGCGGGCCGCAGGATGGTGAGCGCGAAGCCGAGCTGCGCCCGTTCGCGGGCAAGCAGGCGCTCGGCCTCGAGCTTCCCCAGGCCGTAGGCGCCCCAGACCTCGTTCTCCCCTATCGGCGCGTCCTCGGCGAGGGGCGCGTCGGAGGGCACGTACACCGCGCCCGAGCTCACGAGCACGTAGCGCGTCCCCTCGCCGAAGCGCAGCATGTCAAGCACGGGCGCCACGTCGGCGGCCGCGTACGCCGACACGTCCACCACCGCGTCGAAGCGCTCGCCCGCAAGTTCGCTCAGGCTCGCCGGGTCGCGCCGGTCGCCGCGGTAATGCCTCATCAGGCCGTCATACTCCACCGGCAGACGTCCGCGCGTGAGGATGGACATGTCGAAGCCGCGCGCGATCAACCCCTCGGCCACCGCCCGTCCGACGAACCGCGTCCCACCCAAAACGAGCACGCGCATGGCGCTCCCCTTCCCTTCGACGTCGAAAATGTCATAAAAGGGGACTGTCCCCTTTCATAAAAGGGGACAGTCCCCTTTTATGCCAAAACTTCGGATAGCCCGACCGGCTCGCCGTCCTCGTATTCCCACCGGTGTAGCGTGGCGACCTCTATCTCGTAGAACGCCTCGTCGGTTTCGACGAATCCGTCCTCGTCGGAAAACGCGCCCTCGAAGCGGGCTGCGTATGCGCTCTGCACCGCTGCGACGGCCGGATCGTCCACGCCGCCGAGCAGCCGGGCACGCCCCGTGAAGTACGAGGCGCCGACGCAGCCCGCCACGCGGGGATTGCCCTCCATCTGCCGCGCCTTCGTCGAGGAGCGCGACGTGCGCACCACGATCCTCCCGTCCATCACCAGCGGGCTGACCGGCCGCGACGTCACCTCGTCGTCCAGGCTCGTCGACAGCACGAGCACCTCGCTTCCCGCAAGCTCTCCGAAAAAGCCCTCCATGCGCACATCCTTTCTCCAAAATGTCCCAAATGGGGACTGTCCCCATTTGGGACACTCACTCTAGGTACGCGCCGGTCTGGCGGCTCCACAAATTCGCGTAGGGGCCGCCGGCCTCGATGAGCTGGGCATGCGGGCCGTCCTCCACCACGCGCCCGCCATCGAGCACGACGATGCGGTCGAGCGCGGCCACGGTGGACAGGCGGTGTGCCACCACGATGGCGGTGCGCCCGCGCATGAGGGTTGCGAGCGCGTCCTGCACCAGCTGCTCGCTCTCGGAGTCGAGCGCGCTCGTGGCCTCGTCGAGCACAAGCACCGGGCAGTCGGCCAGAAGCGCCCGCGCGATGGCGATGCGCTGCCGCTGCCCGCCCGAGAGCTTCACGCCGCGCTCGCCCGTGACGGTGTCGAAGCCCTGCGGCAGCCGCTCGATGAACTCGAGCGCGTTCGCCTGCCGCGCTGCCTCCCTGATCTGCTCCATCGTGGCGTCGGGCCGCCCGTAGGCGATGTTCTCCGCGATAGAGCGGTGGAACAAGAGCGCCTCCTGCGGCACGTAGGCGATCTGGCGGCGCAGCGACTGCTGCGTGGTCTGGGACACGTCCTGCCCGTCCACGAGGATGCGCCCCTCCTGGATGTCGGACAACCGCAGCAGAAGCTTCGTGAGCGTGGTCTTCCCCGCCCCGCTCGCGCCCACGAGGCCCACGCGCTGGCCTGCGGGGATGTGCAGGTCCAGATGGTCGAACACCCTCGTGCGCGCGTCGCCGTCGGTGTACCAGAAGCCGATGTCCTCGAAGTCGATGGCGCCCTCGCGCACCTCGAGGGGCAGCGCGTCCGGCTTGTCGTCCACGAGGCGCGGCTCGTCGAGGATGACGGTCATGCCGCTCGCGTCGCCGAACGCGCGGTTGAAGCGCTGCAGGCCGTTGTTGATGAAGTTGAACTGGTTCGTCACCGTGTAGGTGTAGGTGAACATCACCACGAGCGTGCCCGGCGTGATGCCGTACCACGCGTTGCCGCCCGCGATGAACACGGCCACCACGCTCATGATGGCGATGGTGATGCACGCCGTCACGATGCCGCGCGTGAGCGACGCCCACATGCGCTTGGAGTCGCGCGCCACCACCTCGCGGTTGGCCTGGTCGAAGAGGCTGCGCTCGTAGTCCTCGCGCCCGTAGGTCTTCACGGCCAGGATGTTCGCCACCGAGTCGGACAGCTCGCCCGAGAGCTGGTTCTGGGCGCTCGCCGCCTGCTCGTTCAGGTGCAGGATGCGCTTGTACATGTAGTAGGACACGCCCGCGTACACCGCCAGCAGCACCATGAGGATGGCCACGTACACCGGCACCCGCGGCGCCAGGATGGCGCACGTGAACACCACCGAGCAGACAACCGGCAGAAACGGGAACGTGATGGTCTCCAGCAGCAGCTGGTAGGCGCTCATGAACTTGGTGGTCTGGCTCACGAGCGTGCCGCCGAAGCGGTTGGAGTGGAACGACATCGACTGGTTGGCCAGCGCGTCGAACGACATGGTGGCCAGGTCGTAGGACGCGGCGATCTGCAGGCGGTACATGGCGTAGTCCTGCACCTTGCTGGCCGCCTGGCCGGCCACGTTGATGCCGATGAGCGCCGCGATGTACGGTCCGAACACGGCAAAAACCTGATCCGGCGGCACCGAGCCCGCGCTCACGCGATCCACCACCAGGCTCATGACGTAGGGGTTGCCGTAGGACAAGAGCGCCACGAACAGGAACGTCGCCGTCATGAGCGCGGCGAACAGCCCGAGGTGCCTGCGCGTGACCAGCCAGAAGTAGTGCAGCGTGCGCCTGGTCGTCGACGGAGCGCCAGAATGTGCCATGGAGGAAGCCTTTCTCTTCGATCCCCTCGATTATGCCACAACCGGGCCGCGCAGACGCGTTACGCATTCCGGCTTCACAGGCCCACCGACGCCGATACGCCGATACGCGAATTGTTGCAAATGATCGGGCACGGCCTTGAGAAGGCATTCGAATCGTGGTATAAACGTATCGGAGGTTCGAAAGGACTTCTACCAAGTCGCCGGGGGCTATCCTCCGGCATCTTTGTTGATTGGGGCCTTTTGAAAGAGCTGAGCATTTTCGTCGATGAGTCAGGAGGCAGGAGGGCATATCGAAATACTGCCTCATCACGCTCGTCTTCCACAGCCAAGATGACGATTTGGAAGAGCAAGTTCGAGCATATGCGCGCTCCTTGCATGCGAAAGGGCTCCCAGACGTGCCCTTCCACGCCTCGCCTCTCATGTATGGAAAAGGCGATTATCGCGACATGACATTGGCCAAGCGAAAACGGCTTTTCGCCGCTTTCTTCGTTTTCATGAGATCCCTTCCGATACAGTACAAATCCTTTATCTATCGCAGGAGCGAAATCGTCGACACTCCGGCTTTCGTCGCGCGGCTGCGGCGCGACCTCGTTGTCTTCCTCGCAGACAATCTGCCCTTCTTCCAATCGTTCGACAAGGTGAAGATCTATTACGATAACGGGCAGCACATGGTCACCGAGGCGCTTCATCGGGCTATCGACTATGAGCTTTCCAAAGAAGCTATTCTGTATCGAAAGGCACGGCCCGAGGACTACCGGCTTTTTCAAGTGGCAGATTTTCTCTGCACGATAGAACTGACCGCCGCCAAGTTCGCGAACAACGAACCGACGAACTCAGCGTTAAGATGTTCGGATCGGTGCAGACGTTCAAGAAGAACTTCCTCAAGCAAGTTCGACGAAAGGCGGTGGATCGAATCTATTAGCCTAGGACTCAATCCGTCTTCTCGGGCGCTTCCCGCCTCGTTACGAGGAAGCGAGGGCCGTGTAGCACCGGGGCGCGCGGAGGTTCGCCGGAACGCGCGGTTTTCCGGCCGCGCACAGAAAAAGGGCCCGGAACGCTCACGTCCCGGGCCCTTCGCGCGCTCTCGCCGCCGTTTCCGCTACTTCCCCTCCGACTTCGTCGGAGCATCCTCGAGCACGTCCTCCGAGGCCTCCTTCTGCTCCGCGTTGAACCGCTCGGCGCTGCGCTTCTCGGCGGCCGTGGCCTTGCGGTGCACGGTGGGCTCGTTGAGCACCACCTGCGGGAACGGGATGCTGATGTCGTACTTGTCGAACAAAAGCTTCATCTCGCGGTTCAGGTCGCGCTCGAGCTGCGGACGGTCGCCCTCGTCGCACTGCACCACGATGCGGATGGTCACGCTGTTGTCGCCCAGCTCCACGACGCCCTTGTAGAACGGGCCGTCGATGGCCTTCGGCAGACGCTCGCGGATGCTCGGCAGCTCCTTGGCCAGGATGTTCTCCACGCGCTCGAGCGACTCGCCGTACTCGATGCCCACATCGCAGGAGGCATAGGACACCTCCTTGGTCATGTTGACCACGTTGCTGATGTCGCTGTTGCGGATGACCTTGACGTTGCGCGAGCCGTCCTCCACCTTCGTGGTGCGCACGCCGATCTCCACCACGGTGCCGCGCCAGTCGCCCACCTTGATGGTGTCGCCCACGCGGAACTCGCCCTCGAAGATGATGAAGAGCCCGCTCAAGATGTCGCTCACCAGCTCCTTCGCGCCGAAGCTGATGGCGATGGACAGGATGCCGGCCGAGGCCAGAAGCGTCGTGGTGTCCACGCCCACCAGCATGAGGCAGTAGTACACCATGCCGATGATGGTGGCGTACTTCACGAAGCTGCCCAGAAGGCGGCACACGGTCTCGCCGCGCGCGCCGAGCACGGTGGCCAGCAGGTTCAGCAGCTTCTGCACGAGCGTGACCACGGTCAGGGCCACGCACACGAACATGATGCACGCCGTGAGGGCGAACACGTTCAGGCCGCGCTCCCATCCGCCGCCCAGGATGTAGGAGAAGATGGAGCCCGAGCCGAAGAGGCGGTCCTGGAACACCACGGCCAGGAACACCGCGAGCACCGAAACGCCCACGAGCCAGCGCACGACGGTGGCCGTCTTCTGCTCCGCCGTCTTCTCGCTCCACTTGAACGACCGGGAGATCCAGCGGCTGGCGGCGGACTCGGTCTTGGCCTTGCGGCCGCTCGGCATCTTCACGTCGAACATGCGGCTGTCATCGTCGCCGTCGTCCTCGGCGGCCCTGGCCGCCACGCGGGCGCGGCCCGGCTCGAACGCCAGCAGCAAAAACACCACCACGAGGCAGACGAGCGCCACGCCCCCCGTCGTCACGGTCAGCGGCACGCGCTCGGCCATGAGCTCGCCCTCGGTGCCGGCGATGTAGAGGTAGTAGTTGTCCGTCTCGGCCGACGAGGCGTAGTAACGCTCCCCGTCGATATCGAGGTAGTCGCAGTACCCGTCCTTGAGCTGGGCGTCCGTCATGCCGTGCTCGAGCACGCTCTTGCCGACGAGCCGCTGGTCGGGGTAGTAGGCGAACGTCTTGTCCGCCTTGCCCACCGCGAAGGCGAAGCCGCCGGAGCCCGCCTTCACGCCGTCGAGCACGCTGTCGATCTGCACCGTCTCCAGCAGGTTCTCCAGGCGCGTGGGGCGCACGCCGATCTGCACGAGGCCGCTCGCGTTGCCCTCGGCGTCGTGCAGCGGCAGGCCGATGTACTGGCGCAGCTGGCCCGATATCTCATCGGGGCGGGGCTCCTGCACCACCGATTCGGCGCCCTGGAGCAGGCGGTTGAACTCGTAGGACTGGTCCTCGGGGTTCTGGCTCAGCCGGAAGTTCGTGTACGAGGAGTTCGTGGCCGTCAGGTTGCCGTCCGCGTCGAAGGCGAACAGGTACTGCACCTGCAGCACGTCGGCGAGGCCCTGCAGGTCGGCCTTGTTCTTGAGCGCGGGGTTCTGGTCGAGGATGTAGCCCCCCACCCGGCACTTGCTCAGGTAGCGCTCGCTGTACTGGTCGGTGAGGTCGTCCATGCGCGCCTGGGCGCGCTCGATGGTCTCCACCGTCTCGCGGGCGCGCTCGTTGTTCGCCACCGACTCGGACGAGAGCGCGAACAGCGTCTGCATGTAGAACGACACGCCCAGGATGGCCAGAAAGCCCACGAACGACAGCACGGCGGCCTTCCTGCCGATCGCCTTATTGTAGCGCAGCGGTCCGAGCGAGCGGTAGTTGTCGGGGTCGAGGCCCTCGCGCTCGTTCTCGCGCATGACGAAGATGCCGTACATGATGACCACGCACATGACCGCGAAGAAGATGAACAGGATGACGCCCACCGTGATGTTGCGGGCGGAGGCCATGTCGCTCTCGGGCAGCGCGGCCAGGTAGTACGTGCCGTCGATCTCGGTGACGCCGCAGTACAGGGGCTCGCCGTCGAGCTCCATCCAGCCGTAGGCGCCGTCCTCCAGGTCGGTCGGGTCGAGGCCCGCGTCGAGGGCGTCGGCGCCCACGAGGCGCTCGTCGGGGTGGTACGAGATCAGGTAGTCCTTCGCGGACACGGCGAACACGTAGCCGTGCTGGCCGATGGCGACGCTCTCGAGCACGCTTTCCACGGAGCCGGTTTCCTGGACGAGCTGGCGCAGCTCCTCGGGGTTCTGCTCGACCACCGCCATGGTGCCGTCGTCGATGCGCGCGGCGTAGTAGCGCATGAGCCAGTCCTGCTCGGGCAGCTCCACCTCCACGGCCTGAGAGGGCTCGTCGTCGTCGAACACGGTGCGCAGCTGGTTGAAGCGCGACGACGAGAAGTCGGCCAGCGTCTCCTGGGCCTGCGCCGCGATCGCGCCGTCGCGGCCTACGATCAGGACGTTGTCCACGCCCAGAAGGTCGCGTAGCTCCGCCATCTTCGCATCGGTCGCCTCGTAGCCGGCGTTGTTCTTCGCCATGAAGGCCACGCTCGCGGCCTTGGAGCGGTAGATGTCGTCGAACGTCGCGGTGTTCTGCTCGGCGTTGTCGTTCGCCACCCGCAGAAGGTCGTCGAGCTCCTCGGACTTCTGCCGCATCTCCTGCGTGTACCCCTCAAGCGACAGCTCGCTTTGCATCGAGGACAGAAGCACGCCCATGACCGCCATGCTGGCCGCCGCGACGGCGACGAGGATGACGATCTTCGCCTTCAGTTTGCTAGACATGCGCGCCTCCCCTTAGTCCCATTTGTCCGTCAGCCGGGCGATGGTGCCGTCGTCGAGCATCCCCTGGACGGCCTCTGCCGTCCGCGGGCTCAGCTCGGAGCCCTTCTGGGTGGCAACCCCGTACTCCTGCGTCGCGATGGCGAAGTCGAGCACGTGGCGGTCGGCGCTCAGGTAGGTCTGCGCGATGCTGCCGTCCATGCACGCGGCGTCGATCGAGCCCGCCTCGAGCGCCTGGCTGAGCAACTCGTAGGAGTCCATCTGCACCAGGTGGTACGTGTCGAAGAGCACGTCGGAGTTGTCCTCGTTGGCCGAGGCCACCTCGCCGGACGAGAAGCCGGCCTCGGCCATCCGCGCGGCCAGCTGGGGCGCCGTGTTCGAGCCGGCCATCGTGCCGAACGTCAGGCCGACGAGGTCCTCCACGCTGTCGATGAGCGAGCTGTCCTCCACCATGATGATGGAGTCGTCCGTGTAGTACGCAGGGGAGAAGTCGAAGTTCTTCTCGCGGGACTCGGCGATGGAATAGCACGCGACGAGGCAGTCGACCTCGCCGTTGGCCAGCATGTCCTTGCGGTTCTCGGGCAGCACGCTCACGAACTCGACGTCGGCGTAGCCCATGCGCGCGGCCATCTCGCGGGCGATGTCGATCTCCAGGCCGTAGTGCTTGCCCGTCTCCTCGTTCAGGTAGCCGAAGCCCACCACGTCGCTGCGAACGCCCACGCGCAGCGTGCCCTCGCCGGACGGGGAGGCATCCCCGCCGCCGCCCGGGCCGGAGCAGCCGGCGAAACCCACCAGCAGGCACGAAAGGAGCAGCGCGGCTGCGAGCAGCCGAGCGAGCCCGCCTCTTCTCGCCTTCCCCATCTTCCCCATACGTCAATCCTCCCATCGACTGCATGCAAACGGCCGCACGAAACCGTCGGCCGTTATCGCTCGAAAAGAGCAGTATGGCAAAAAGGATACGGAACGGCAGCCACATCGCAACGGTTCAAATAATTGTTGAAGCTTCGGGAGTGCGCTGAGGGGCCCCTCACCCCTCGGCGAGGTCCTCGGCGAAGCCGACGCGCAGGCTCTTGAACACGGCCTCGCCCTCCTCCTGCGTGGCGTCGAGGTCCACCTCGGCGACGATGGCGAAGTCGTGGTCGCCCTCCGGGTCGCTGAATATCTGGCGCACGCGCCACACGTGGGCGGCCTGCTCGTCGGACTCGTCGATGACGAGGTAGGCTGACGAGCGCGCATCCGCGTCCACGAGCACGGCCTCGTGCGCCTCGTAGTACGCGTCGAGCGCCCGCTGCCAGCGCGGCTCGCCGCAGCCCCATTCCTGGTCGAGCTTCCCCAGCTCGTCGGCGCGCCCCTGCGAGGCCAGCCGCACGCGCAGGAAGAGCGCGTTGCGCACGAGCACCGTGAGCCCGCGGCGGTCGGCCACCACGGCCTCGCCCGCCATGGGCGGCGGCGCGTCCACGGCAGAGCCCGCGCTCTCCCACTCGTCCACCAGGCTCGAGTCCACCGAGCGCACCACGAAGCCGAGCCACGCGATGGCGTCGTCGAGCCACTCGTTGCGCTTGTCCGCCGGAACCGTGCGGTCGAGCACCCGGAAGGCGTCGGACAGGTAGCGCAGGAGCGTGCCCTCCGAGCGTGCGATGCCGTAGCGCTGCACGTAGCCCTTGAAGTCCGAGGCGCTCTCCAGCATGTCGCGCAGCACCGACTTCGGGGCCAGCTCGAAGTCGCGTGCCCACGGCACCTCGGCGCAGTAGCGCTCGAACGCGGCTTCCAGCACGTCCTCAAGCGGACGCGGATAGGTGATCTCGGCCAGGCGCTCCAGGCGCTCGTCGTAGTCCACGCCGTCGGCCTTCATCTCGGACATCGCCTTGTCGCGCGCGGCCCGCTCCTGGGCGCGCAGCACCTGGCGCGGGTCCTCGAGCGTAGCCTCGGCCATCGACACCACGTCGAGCGCGTAAGTGTCGCTCTCCGGGTCCAGGAGCTCGAGCGCCGCCAGCAGGAACGGCGAGAGCGGCTGGTCGAGCGCGAAGTCCTCGGGCAGGTCGACGGTGCACGCGTACTCCGCCTGGCCGTCCTCCCCCTCCAGGCGCTCCACCACGTCCGCGTCGATGAGCGTCTGGAAGATCTCGTCGGCGCGCTGGGCGAGCGCGGCCTTCTCCTCGTCGGTCTGCGCGGAGTCGTCGATGAGCCTGCGCACGCGGGCGTAGGCGTCGCCGCCCTGCACCACCTCGGAGAGCACCATGGAGTGCGTGATCTTCATGCGCGGCTTGAGCGTCTCGGGCACGGCCTCGATCAGGCGTTCGAAGGTCTGCTTGTTCCAGGTGACGAAGCCCTCGGGCGGCTGGCGCTTCTTGATCTTGCGCAGCTTCTTGGGGTCGTCGCCCGCCTTGGCCACGAGGCGCGCGTTCTCGATGTCGTGCTCGGGCGCGAGGGCCACCACCATGCCCTCGGTGTCGAAGCCGGAGCGTCCCGCGCGGCCCACGATCTGGTGGAACTCGCGGGCGCGCAGCCGGCGCATCTTGCGGCCGTCGAACTTGGTGAGCGCCGTGAGCACCACCGTGTGGATGGGCACGTTGATGCCCACGCCGAGCGTGTCCGTGCCGCAGATCACCGGCAGAAGGCCCTGCTGGGCGAGCTTCTCCACCAGCAGGCGGTAGCGCGGCAGCATCCCCGCGTGGTGCACGCCCACGCCGCTGGCCAGCAGGCGCTTCAAGGTCTTGCCGAACGCCGTGGTGAAGCGCGTGCCCTTGACGGCCTCCTTGATGGCCTCGCGCTGCTCCTTCGTGGCCACGCCGTAGCTCGAGAGCGCCTGCGCGGTGGCGAGCGCCGCGTCCTGCGAGAAGTGCACGAGATAGAGCGGCGCCTCGCCCTCGCGCAGGGCGAGCTCCACCGTGCCCTCGAGCGGCATCTCCACGTACTCGTAAGACAGCGGCACCGGGCGGGGCGCGTCGGCGATGACGTCCACGTCCGTGCCCGTGCGCGCCTTGAGCGATCGGGCGATGGCGGAGGTGTCGCCGAGCGTGGCGCTCATCAGCAGGAACTGAGCCTTCGGCAGCGTGAGCAGCGGCACCTGCCATGCCCAGCCGCGGTCGTAGTCGCCGAAGTAGTGGAACTCGTCCATAGCCACGCAGCCCACGTCGGCGCCCTCGCCCTCGCGCAGCGCCTGGTTGGCCAGGATCTCGGCCGTGCAGCAGATGACCGGCGCGCCGGCGTTGATGTGCGCGTCGCCGGTGATCATGCCTACGTTCTCGCGCCCGAGCACCTCCACGAGGTCGAAGAACTTCTCGCTCACGAGCGCCTTGATGGGGGCCGTGTAGTACGCGCGCCGGCCGGTGGCGAGCGCCATGAAGTGCATGCCCAGCGCCACGAGCGACTTGCCCGAGCCCGTGGGCGTGCCGAGGATCACATGGTCGCCCATCATGAGGGCCATGAGCGCGTCCTCCTGATGGGGCCAGAGCTCGATGCCGCGCTCCACCGTCCAGGCGAGGAAGCGGTCGAGCGCCTCGTCGGGCTCGAGCCACGGCTCGGGCGCGGGCTCGCCCTCCTCGGGCTCCCACCACGAGGGCGCGAGCCGCCCGAGCGAGCCGTGCGAGAAGGCCTCGCCACGGGCGGCCTCCGCCGCCTCGTCCATCATCTGTTCTGCCATAAGGAGGCCTCCGGAATGCTTCGATCGTTTCGTCGAATGCCCATTCTACCCGGACTGGCCGCCGCACTCCGCACGCGGCGGCAAAAGAACATGCGCGCCACTCGCGCGAGGCGGGCGGCGCGCACTCGCGAGCCTACCGCGTTTCACGAAAAAGGCCCCCCGAGTCACATTTTTGCCGCTCTGAAGCTTTTCCCGCGATGCCGAACACTTTTTTCGCGCTCAGACGAGCACCCGGAGAGCATTTGCCCTGGTCGCTTCGTGCGCCCCCTCCCGATCAAGGCGCGCCGAGCTTCAGAGCGGCAAAAATGTGACTTCGAACCCTGATTTTTCGCGATGCTCCCCTGCGCCCTGCACTCTGCGTTGAGCTGCGGTGCCTCGCCGGCGCGTCCATCGCATGCTGCTATAATCGGGCCCGAGAGAGAATCCGGGTGTCCCCGCGCGCCCGTCACGAGGAAGAAGGCCGCCCATGAGCTTCGCGCTGACCCCCTACAGCCCGCCCGACTTCGACCGCGAACCGCTCGCGTCCGCGCCCGACGCCGTGCTGGCCCCCGCGCCGAAGGACGGCGTGGCGCCCGAGGGCTACCACGCTATGAGCGTGTACCCCGAGTACTTCAAGATCGGCGGCGCCTGGCTGCTCGCCGAGGACAGCCGCATGGACTGCGTGCCCGTCTTCGAGGACGGCCGCATCTTCGTGCGCGAGTTCCGCCATCTCAAGCAGGGCGACCTCGTGGCGTGCGGGCGCACGGAGTCGGGCGCCTACGGCATCTACGTGCACACCGGCGGGTTCGACCGCCGCGCCGACGGCCAGGGCGAGCTCGACGACGCCGGCCGACGCGCCGACAACTTCGCCTTCCGGCTGGGCCGCTCGCGCGAGACGGCGTTCTCCCGCGAGTACGACGAGCTCTACGAGCTGCTGCGCCACGAGCGCGACTACGGCTACATCGTGTGGGTGATGGGCCCCGCGTTCACGTTCAACGGCTTCTCGCGCACCGCGTTCGCCAAGATCGTCGACGCCGGGTACGCCGACGCGGTGTTCGCCGGCAATGCCATGGCCACCCACGATCTGGAGGGCGCGTACTTCCACACGGCGCTCGGCCAGGACATCGAGACGCAGGAGAACATGCCGCTCGGGCACTACAACCACCTGGACACCATCAACCGCGTGCGCCTGCACGGCTCCATCGGGCGCTTCATCGAGGAGGAGGGGGTCACCGGCGGCATCATGCACGCGCTGGAGAAGAACCAGGTGCCCTACGTGCTGGCCGGCTCCATCCGCGACGACGGGCCCCTGCCCAGCGTGCACGCCAACGTCTACGAGGCGCAGGACGCCATGCGCGCCCACCTGCGCAAGGCGACGACCGTGGTGTGCATGGCCACGATGCTGCACTCCATCGCCACCGGCAACATGACGCCGTCGTACCGCGTGCTGAGTGACGGCACGATCCGGCAGGTGTACTTCTATTGCGTGGACATCGCCGAGTTCGCGGTGAACAAGCTCACCGACCGCGGCTCCATCGCCTCGCGCGGCATCGTCACCAACGTCCAGGACTTCATCGCCAACGTGGCGAAGGGGCTCGGGCTGTAAGAGAGGGCATCGAGGCGAGGAGGGGCTGATGGGCGAACAGGAGACGGCGAGCTGCGCGCAGGCGAAGGCCGCGGCCCTGCGCGTTTTGCTCGCGCCCGGGCTCTCCGGCAAGGTGTTCCTGGAAGGCGGGCTCGTACCGTGGGTGCTCGGCGGCGGGGATTCCGGCCGCGAGCACGGGGATGTCGACTTCTCAGTGCGCCTCACAGACATGCCGGCCATACGCGTGTGGCTCGAGGCCGAGGGGATCTACGACCCGGACCTCGACTCCCGGCTCCTCGCCTGCAACGCCGCGGCCGAGGACTTCGGCGTGCACGCGCGCGTGGACGGCGTGCTCGCGAGCTTCGCGCCCTTCTTCGCGCGCGGCGGGGCGCTCGTGCAGCGCAATGCCCAGCACCGCGCGTTCGCCGGCTACGAGGCACTGCTCGAGGCGACGATCGAGGGGATCGCCGAGGAGGATTTCGTGGAGATGCGCGAGCTGCCGGACGGCACGAGCATCGGCGTCTCCACCGCGGAGGCCTGCCGCGCGGCGAAGGTGGCGAGCGCCCGCGAAAAGGATCTCGCCGACGTGGCCGCGCTCGACCGCCTCGGCTGGGACGAAGCGCGCATGGAGCGCGTGATGAAAGCCTTCGCCACCATGCAGGTGGCCTGCCCCGCCTACGGGGAGTGACGGACGGCGATCTCCTTACACAATCCCTAAGACGATCCCATCCTTCAACTCCCCCAGAACCGCGACGTCGTCGGCACACACGCACGCGCAGAGCCGGGCGGCGGGCACGTAGAGGCTCGTCTCGGGCAGCGCCTCCTCAACCCGGTCGGCGAAAGAAGCGGCGAAGGGGGCGAGGTGATCGCGCAGGAACCTGACCTGGTGATCAGCCAGCTCGGCGGCGCGGCCTTCGCACCCGTCTTGGCACGCCTCCAGGAGCCGATCGGCCATCCTCTTCATGAAGGACAGCTCGGTCGCCAGGTGGTCGTCGGGCTCGTGGGGATACCCCGTCGCTTCGAGCCCCTCCCTCCGGTAGGCGTGCCGCACCTCGAGCGTGCTCTTCTGGAACAGGAGGGGCTCGCCGCAGGAGTAGACCGACTCGTGCAACGGCACGCGGGTCTTGCCGGGCACCACGAAGGCGCGCGCGAAATCGTCCTCGTACGACGACGGCGAACCGGTGAGCCGCCCCGCCAGCTCCGCCTGCGCGTGCGCCGCAGCGCCTTCGCACCCCGCTAGGACGCGGCAGGCCTCCTCGGCGACCCCGCTTCTCATCACGGAAAAAAGCTCTTCATCGGGAGCGCTCGCGAACACCCTGTGCAGGTAGGCGTAGAGGAAGGCCCTTGCGTGCAGCAAGTCCTCCCGCTGTGTCATAGCCCGATCCATCTCTCATCCCTCCTCTGCTGGACGGCATCCGGCGCGCGAAGGCCTCGCCGCCGGATGCCGTCACGGACGCGTCTTTTAGAGCATGGCCAGGACGAAGTCCTTCTCGAAAGCGGCCTCGCAGGCACCGACGGCGATCGAGGGCTTCGTCTGGGACGGATCGGGAAGCGCGGCGATCGAGTCGACCGCGTCGGGATGCGCCGCCCTCAGCGCCTCGATGTCGCCGAACTCAAGCGCCCGCATGGGGCAGGAGGCGACGCAGGCGGGTTGCTCGCCGGCGGCTCGCAGGTCGATGCAGGCGTCGCAGCGGCGGATGACCTTCCGCTCGGCCTCGAGCTGGGGATGTCCGTACGGACAGGCTTTCGCGCACATCCCGCAGCCGATGCACTTCTCCTCATCGTGCTGCACGGTGCCGTCTTCCTCGTCGAGATACGTCGCGCCTTGCGGGCAGACCTGCACGCACGCCGGCGTCTCGCAGTGGTTGCACGCGCCGGAGTAGTGGTACACCGCGGCGGCGGGGTACGCCCCCGTCTCGTAGTCCTCAACCGTTCGAAGGTTGACGCCGAGCGGCGCGTCATTCTTGTCCTTGCACGCTATCTGGCAGGTCTTGCATCCGATGCACGCCTGCATGTCGAAGTAGAATCCTTGTCTCATCGTTTCGTCCTCCTAGTTCTGGGCGGCGGGGATGCGCGGAGCGACGTCGGCATCGGCGGGAAGGTCCTCCGCGTACTTCTCGATGTTGCAGATGCAGCTGTTCCATCCGGACGTGCCCTGCCCGGTTTGGATCTGGCCCGTGAGGTAGTTGTCCGAGCCCGCCTTGTCCACCCCGGTCTCCTCGTCCACGTCCACCCACGCGCCATGGGGGACGCCCACGACGCCGGGCATGAAGCGGTTGGTGACGCAGGCTTTGCGCAGGCTCTTCCCATGGGGGCTCGTTATGAGCACCGTGTCGCCGGCGGCTATCCCCTTGTCGGCGGCGTCCTGGGCGTTCAGGAACACGGGGTTCTCCCACGCCTCGCGCAGCCATCCGACGTTGTCGAACACGGTATGCGACCGACGCAGGTAGTGGGGGTTGAACGCCTGGAAGGGGTAGTCGCCCTTGATCCCCGCCTCGAAATCGCTGAACGTGGCCTCGACGCCCTCCCGAGAGGGAATGTAGGTGGGGATGGCCTCGATGGGCTGGCTGAAGCCGAAGCAGTTGATCTGCTCCTTGAGCCTCTTGGAGTAGATCTCCATCTTGCCGCTCTCGGTGTCGAGGGGGTTGGCCTCGGGGTCCTCAACAAAGGCCTGGTAGGCGATGTAGCCGTATCCATCCCCGGACGTGCGCTTGACCTGGTACGATCCTTGCTCGATGAACTCGTTGATCGAGACGACGCCCTCCTGCGGCGCGCCCTCGCACTCCCAGTCGGACACGTCCTGCTCCGTGATGGTGAGGAAGGGCTTGCTCTTGCCCGCCTCGTCGAGGATCGTCGCGCCCAGGAGCTGGTTGAACAGCGCCTGCTTACCGCTGATCGGGTAGATCTCCGAGCAGTCGACGCCCAGCTTGTCGCCGAGCAGCTTGGCGATCTCCGCATCCGGCTTGCACTCGAACAAGGGCTCGACGACCTTCGACCAGTACAGCACCATCTCCCTGCCCGTGCCGAGGCTCGAGAAGCCGCCTTCCACCTCCCACATCGAAGTGATGGGAAGGACGATGTCGGAGTACTTGGCGTTCGTCGTGAGGAACATCGCATGCGACACGACGAACTCGACCTTGCGATGCGCCTCGATGCCCTGCGCCTGCCCGTCGGAAGTCTGGAGGCTCGCGCTCATCGCGTCGTGGTAGATCATCTTGATGTCGAGGTCGCGGACCTCTCCGGGCACCTTCTTCATCATGGTGCCGCCGTAGGTGTACTTCCCCTCGAGGATGGCCTTCCACAGCTCCGTGCGGTTGACGCCCTCGGTCGCCGCGAGCGGATTCGCCACGCTGCCCTGCCCGGAGTCACCCGGCTTGATGATGCCCGGCCCGCCGTTCATCGCATGCATGTGCGACGAGATCCCGCACATATGGCCGGGCTTGCCGTAGTGGCCGCCCATCGCCCCGATGGTCATGACCAGCTGCGGAAGCGTGTCGTTGTTATGGGTGCGCGCCGAGCCCCAGGTGAGGAGGATCGCCACGGCGTTGTCCTTGCCGCAGAGCTCTGCGAGGCGGCGGATCTGCTCGGGAGCCGCGCCGCAGAATCTCGACGCCCACTCGGGGGTCTTCGGAGTGCCGTCGTAGGTTCCCAGGACGTAGTCCTTGAAGTTGCCGGCCGGATCCTCCCCCTCGGGCATGTGGTCGGCGTCGAAGCCGATGGTGCAGCGGTCGAGGAAGTCCCAGTCGATGAGGTGCTTCTCGTCGTCCATCTCCAGCATCGCGTAGGCGACGCCGAGCAGAAGCGGCGTGTTCGTCGAAGGCCTCACGGGAATCCACTCGGCGCCCATCATGCTGTACGTGTCGTTGTAGAAGGGGTCGACGGCCACCATCTTCATGCCGTCTTTCCTCATGTGGTTGAGGTAGTTGCAGGGATTGCCGGGGGCGGACCACGCGGGGTTCATGCCGAACGTCACGATCACGTCGGTGTTGTCGGCTATGTCGATGCGGTCGTTGATGCCCAAAGCCGGCCATCCGCGGTCGATTCCCACGATGCTCGAAGTCTGCGCCCACGAACCGTACGAGCCCGTCCCCCATTCGGGCATGTAGCCTCCGAGCAGGGAGAGGACCTTCGACGCCTCGCCGCCGTAGGCGAGGATGGAGCGGTTGCCGTGCGCGTCGATGATGCGGCGCACCTCGTCGGCGATGTAGGCGATGGCCTCGTCCCAGGAGATGCGCTCCCACTCGTCCCGGCCGCGCATCTGGCCGTTGGAGCTCTCGCCGCCGCCGGGCTGCCATCCCTTGCGCTTCATCGGGTACTTGAGGCGGTCCTCGGCGAACACCTGCTTTCGCTGGGAGCGGCCGCGCAGGCAGCCACGGTACTGCGGGCGCTCGATGCTGTCCTCATGCGTGTCGTCGGTCTTCTGGCGGACGATGACGCCGTCCTCGACGAGCACCTTGTTGACGCAGCGGCCCCCGCAGTTGTGCCAGCAGGCGGCCGGAACCCACTCGCCTGCGGGCTGTTCCGCTACCGGCTCCGCCTCCCCCACCTGGTTCGCGCATCCGGCGAGCGCTCCCGTCGCGGCGAGCGCCGCCGTCGCGGCCGATGCGGCCTTCACGAAGCTCCGGCGGCTCAACTCGGTCAGGTGTCGGCCCGTTTTGGTAGGATGTTCCATATTCCTCTCCTCCCTTGGTCATGGCGGGAAACCTTCCTCGGTGTCCCGTTCCCAGCATATTGACCGCAGGAGAAGTCCGAAATATATGATCGACCTCGTTTTTTGTAAGATCTTGCAATTCTTTCCCGAATTTGGACAATCGCCTTCGAAGTTTGTAAAATATTGCAATCATCGATCTTGCATATCCGATAGCGGGGTGATCGCTCTGAAGCCGGTCAAATGTTTCGACGACTCGTCCATCCGCGTCCCCTACCTCCATCCCGACGTTCCCGTGATGGTCGGGAGCATCGATCAGCGCCCTGCGGCTGCCGGCAGGCCGCGAAGGCCCGACGATGCCCCCGTCTGGTACTCCCAGCCTCATTGGCACCCCGAGGTCGAGATCGTGCGCATCCGCAGCGGCCGGATGCTCTACCACGTGAACGCGAAGGAGGTGCGGATGAACAGCGGAGACTGCCTTGTCATCAATTCCCGGCGCATCCATTTCGCAGAGCCGCTCGACACGTCCGGCTGCTCCTACGACATCCTGCTGTTCGCCCCCGAGGGGCTGCTGGCGAACGAGGCGCTCGTGTCGCTATACGTAGAGCCGCTCGTCGAGCTCGACGCGTTCGACTTCCTGCGCCTGCCCGTCGGACAGGAGGAGGCCGCGAAGGTACGGGAGGCCTTCGACAGGCTCCAAACCCTCGTGGAGGGGCAGCCCTACGCCTTCGAGCTCGAATGCTCCCTGGAGGCCGCCCGGCTGTGGACGATGCTGGTCGCCCGGCGCAGGGCCGATATCCCCTTCGCGCGCAGGGTCCCGCAAGAAGAGCTGGCCTCGGTCAAATCCATGGTCTCCTATGTCAAGGAGAACCACGCGGCGAAAGTCACCTTGTCCGATATCGCCCAGGCGGGACAGACGAGCAAAACCAAATGCTCCCAGCTGTTCAAGGAGTACCTCGACGCCTCCCCCATCGATTTCCTCATCACGTTCCGGCTCGAACGAAGCAGGGCGCTCCTCGACCGGACGGACACGCCCATAGCCGACGTTGCGAGCGGATGCGGCTTCTCCTCGCAAGGGTACTACTCGAAGGCATTCCGGCAGAGATACGGAACGACCCCGAGCGATTACAGGAAGAATCGGACCGGAGAAGAGCACGGCGAAACAGCGCTTTGAATGGCGCTTCACCCCTGCAGGTAGCGCTACCCCAGCCCGAGCGCGCCGGCGACGACCCAGGCCATCGCGGCGACCCACAGCACAGTCACGGCGACGCGCACGCCGCTGGGCACGCGCAGGTTCTTCGCGGGGATCATGAACATGGCGATGAGGCCGCCGAGCGCGCCGCCGAGGTGCCCGCTCACGGAGATACCCGGCACGAGGAGCGTGTAGACCACGTTGACGCCGATGATGGCGAGCATGCTCTTGCTGTACTGGGCGAACACGTGCCGGTTGCCCTTGTGCAGCACGCCGAGCAGCGCCACGGCCACGAACAGGGCGAACACGCTGGTGGACGCGCCCGCGCTCACGGTGGGCATGCCGCCCGCAAGCACGTCGGCCAGATACGACACGGCGTTGCCCGTGATGCCGCCCACGAAGTAGAGCGCCAGGAAGTTGCCGCGGCCGAGCACGCGCTCGAGCACCTCGCCCACGCTGTAGAGCGCCACCATGTTGAAGCCGAGGTGCATGAGGTCCATATGCAGGAACATCGGCGTGATGAAGCGGAAGAGCTCGCCTGCCTGCACGAGCGGCGCGTACATGGCGCCCATGTCCACGAGCACGATCGTGGGGATGTCGAGCGATGCCCCCATGCGCGCGCCGGCGAGCGCGGAGATAGCCGCCTCGACGGCGAACACGATCACGTTGAGCGCGATGAGCGCGAGCGTGACCAGCCGGAACCGGTTGCGTTTGAGGAAGCTCGGGCGGTTCGCGTCCATCATGCGCTTGAGCTGCTCGTCGTCGATGACGGGCCTCGAGGGCGCGTCGGGGTCGTTCACACGGTACGCCACGTGCTGGCTCCTTCGATTGGTCGGGTACGTGGAAACCCGACCATCCTACCATGAGGGAGCGCGGCGGGGCATGCGCCGCAGAGCGACGTCTCGCGATCACCAGAAAACCCTCGCGCCCGCTCCCGCTGCATCATGTCGCATCAGTCATTTACATAAATAGTCCTTAATGGTACTATTTGTGTAAATGACAACGACCTCAAACATATCAGGCTATCTTTCAACCGCTGAAGCCTCGCACGTTCTCGGCTCAACCTCGCACCACGTCGCCCGCCTCGCACGCGATGGCGAGATAGCCTCCCTGAGAACCGCTGGCGACGCGCTGTTGGTCGACGCCTCCTCTCTCTACGTGTACAAGCAGATCAGCAGGGGGAAAGGGAGGCCTTTTTCAAATCGCATGGCGTTTGCAGCGCTCTGGGAGCTTTCAGGGTTGGAGGCGCCATGGCTTTCTTATGCCCAAAGGCGGCGGCTGCGCATAAAGCTCGCCGATACGACGGCGGAAGATCTCGTATGGGTCACCCGCAAGCGGGCCGTCGAGAGGCGGTATCGCGCGAGCGCCTCGTTTCTCCCCCGCATCAAGGAACGAATGATCCTGTCTGGCCGAACCCGGGAAACGTCGGGTGCCCTTGGCCTCGTAGCCAGCGACGACGTGGTTGAGGGCTATGCCCGCCTCGATGATCTTGCCGACCTAGCTCGTTCCTTCTTTCTTGAAGATGATCCTAGGGGGAATGTGGTCGTGCATGCGGAGGACTGGCTACCGGATGTCGAGGGAAGCACCATGCCCGAAGCGGTTGTTGCCGTGGATCTCGCGGCTTCGCTCGACACGCGGGGAAGAAGCGCCGGACTCGCCAAGCTGAAGGAGCTGATCGATGGATACGCCAACGGTTCAGATAGTTGAAAGCATTCCAGCTTGGAAGACGGTCCTCGATGTCGCCGCATCGGCACCGCAAGGATCCTGGATCCTCGTGGGCGGCCTCATGACGCAGGCCCATGCCGCTCTTTGCGGTCGAACCTCTCGAGCCACAAAGGACGTGGATGTGCTGGTCGACCTCATCGCGCACCCTTCGAACGTCTCAGGAGTCATGCAAAGCCTCAGGCGCTTGGGTTTCGAGCCGCAGGAGCCGGGGCTCAGGGGAAGCCCCTTTCATCGCACTGTCAAAGACGGCATGATCGTCGACGTGCTGGTTGCGGATCACCTGCCTTCAGGAAGAAAGCAGCATGCGAGGGTGAATCGCTGGCCGATGATGGAAACGCCCGGTGGAGCGCAGGCTATCGAGAGGCGCATGAAGGTGGTGCTTGCCTCTGAGAGCCGTCAGGCCGTTATCGAGATGCCCAATCTGCTAGGCGCGATCGTGCTCAAAACCGCCGCATGGATGACCGATGGGAAAGACCGTCATCGGCATCTTGAAGACGTCGCCTTGTTAGCAAGCCTTGCGAGCGATCATGCGACCATGCTCGAAAGCATCCACGGATCGGATCGGAGCAGAATACGCTCTGCAGCAGAGGCGTTGGCAAGCCCGAATGAGCCCGCATGGCTCCTTCTTCCAGAGGATATGCGCGTTGCGGGCAGATTGACCTTGCGCATCCTTTCGAGCTAGCGCGCCCGCTCCCGCGGCGCGGTGCCGATCGGGCGCGCGGCGCGCTATAATCATCGAAGCGATCCGCCCCAACGGTTTGGAGTCCGCCCATGACCAAGGATTTCAGCAACCCGAAGAAGCTCGGCTTCATGCGCCTGCTGCAGGTGTTCTTCGCCATCAACATCGTGCTCACCATCTCGCTTCTGGTGTTCGTGGTGAAGGGCGGCGATGAGCTGGGCTTCGGCGAGATACTCGACTTCGTCAACCTCGTGTTCGACGGCGTGAGCTTCTGGCTCATCTGGCAGAGGAAGCGGCTCGCGCGCCACTTCATCATCGCGTTCAGCCTATTCAACATCGTCGTCGGCAGCATCTACAACCTGGCCACGGGGCAGTTCGACCTCATCGACCAGCTGCTCGCATCGGCCTCCGACATCATCCTGCTCGCCTACTTCCTCACGTCGCGCCGCGCCAAGGCGGTGCTCACACGTCCCTTCTCGGCCGAGATCAAGCGCGCCGACCTTGAGCGCCACGTCGACTTCTACCGGCCGCGCACCTGGGCGTTCTGGCGCAACCTGATCATCTACTTCTGCGTGTTCAGCGTGGTGGGCCACTGGATGGAGGCCGGCTACTGCACGCTCATCCGCTTCGGGCTCATCCCCGGCATCTACGACCCGAACTCGCAGATCTGGTCGGACTGGCTCTACCCGTTCTGCGTGTACGGCTTCGGCGCGGTGGCGTGCGTGCTGCTGCTGTTCCCCGTCAAGAACTTCCTCCAGCGCCACATCAAGGCGCACGGGGTGCCGCTCGTGCTCAGCTTCGTCGTGAACGCGCTCGTGTGCACGCTCATCGAGCTGGCCATGGGGCTCATGCTCAACCAGCCGCTGCCCGACGGGACGCTGCCTTTGTGGGACTACCGCGACATGTTCTGCAACTTCATGGGCCAGGTGTGCCTGCAGAACGCCGTCGCGTTCGGCGTGGTTGCCACACTCACGACCTGGGTCATCTACCCCGGCCTCGAGACGTTCCTCGCGCGGTTCTCGAAGGACGTCATGAACGTGGCGTTCATCGCGGTGGTCATCGCGTTCTGCATCCTGTTCTTCTTCTATTGCGTGAACATCCTGCTGCCCGATCTCGACGATGACGAGCTTTTCGACGACGCGCCGACCGAGCAGGTGCAGCCCGCCTCCGAGGCCGGCGGCGCGGGCTAGCGGCGCGCGATCCCCATGCCGCTCCTCACGAAAGACGACGAGCTCGTCGGCTACGCGCCGGACGCCTTCGCGTTCTGGCGCAACCTGGCCGTGTACTTCTGCGCGTTCAGCGTGATCGGGCATTGGATGGAGATCGCCTACTGCTCGTCCATGAACCTGTTCGGCATCGTGGACGCCGACTCGCTCGTGTGGGACGACCCGATGTACCCGTTCCTCGTGTACGGCGTGGGCGTGGCGGTGTGCGTGCTCCTGCTCGAGCCGCTCAAGCAGCGCCTCGTGGCGCGCCGGCGCACGCTGCTCGGCGCGGGAGCGCAGTTCTACCTGATCACCGTGGGGGTGTGCCTGGTCATGGAGCTGGGCATGGGCCTCATGCTGAACCAGCCCAACGCCGCCGGCGAATACCCCTTGTGGGACAACTCGCAGCTGCCGCTGAACGTGCTCGGCCAGGCGTGGCTCGTGAACGACCTGGCCCTCGGCGCCGTGGCCATGCTCTACACCTGGGTCGTCTACCCGCTCAGCCAGAAGGCGCTCGCGAAGCTGCCGCTGCGCGTGATGAACGCGCTCGCGGCAGCCGTCGTCGTCGGGTTCACCGTGCTCTGCGCCGTGAAGTTCGCCTGAGGCCGCCCGGCCGCGCGCGGCCTACAGGCTCGCGCGCAGCACCTCGACCACCTCGTCGCGCGAGAGCGGGTGGTAGCCTCCCTCCATGGGAAGCGTGGCCTCGGCGATGCCGTCGAGCATGCCCTCGTCCACGCCCAGCTCGCGCAGGCTCATCACGCAGCCGATCTCGCGCGCCCACGCCTCGAGCGCGGCGATGCCGGCCTCCGCGAGCTCCTCGTCCGTGCGCCCGTCGGCCTCCACGTCCCACACCGTGCGGGCGAACCGCGCGAACTTGGGCAGGCCGTAGGGCGCGACCAGGCGGTAGTACGCCGGAGAGACCGCCGAAAGCGTCATGCCGTGCGTGGCGTCGGTGTAGGCGCCCACGGCCTGGCCGATCATGTGCACCTCCCAGTCGGTGGCCTTCCCCATGGCGAAGAGCGTGTTGAGCGCCCAGGTGGCCGCCCACATGATGTTGCTGCGCGCCTCGTAGTCGCGCGGGTCGGCCACCGCCGCGCGCGAGCTGGCCACGAGCGAGCGCATGAGGCCCTCCATCAGGTAGTCGGTCACGTTGTCGTCGACGCCTGAGAAATACTGCTCCATCACGTGCGACATGACGTCGAAGATGCCGGCTGCCATCTGGTACTTCGGCACCGTGAACGTGAGCTCCGGGTTCAGGATGGCGAACTTCGGGAACACCTCCGGCCCGAACACGTGCCCGATCTTGAGCTTCTGGTCGTGGTTGGTGATGACCGCGCCGCCGTTCATCTCGGAGCCGGTGCCCGCCATGGTGAGCACGCAGCCCACGGGCACGATGTCGCACTCGACGTCGTCGAAGCGCAGGTAGTAGCGCTCCCACGGATCCTCGTCGCAGTGCACCGACACGCTCACGGCCTTCGCGTAGTCCACCACCGAGCCGCCGCCCACGGCCAGGATGAAGTCGACGTTGTTGTCGCGGGCGATGCGCACGCCCTCGGCCAGCTTCTCCGACGTGGGGTTCGGCATGACGCCGCCGTCGTCCACCACGGTCCTGCCGCACTCCTCGAGAATGGCCGTCACCTGGTCGTACAGGCCCGACTTCTTGATGGAGCCGCCGCCGTAGGCCAGCTGCACCACGCGCCCGAACTTCGGCAGCTCGTCGCGCAGCCGCTCGAGCGCGTCGGGGCCGAAGTGCAGGCGGGTGGGGTTGTCGTAGGTGAAGTTTCCGAGCATGATGATCTCCTTGCGTCTCGTGTTCCGTCTGGAGACCATCATGCCTCTTGGAGCGTGCTCCAAGTCAAGCGCTTTCCGCAAGTTTTTTCGCGCGACGTTGCTCGCGAGCTACGCGGCTATGGCCTGCCTGATGGCGGCCAAGAGGTCGTCGTACTCCTCGAACGCGGGCAGCTCGGGGTGCTCGGCCTTGATGGCGTCGGTGGAGCGGAACAGGAAGCCCGCCTTGCTGGCCAGGATCATGCCCAGGTCGTTGTGGCTGTCGCCCGCCGCGATGGTGTCGAAGCCGCAGGACTGCAAGGCGCGCACCGTGGTGAGCTTGGAGTCGGGGCAGCGCATGCGGATGCCCGTGACCTCGCCGCCCTCGGCCACCTCCAGCTCGTTGCAGAACAACGTCGGCCACCCGAGCTTCTTCATGAGCGGCTGTGCGAACTGGGTGAACGTGTCGCTGATGATGATGGCCTGGCCTTCGGCGCGCAGCTCGTCGAGGAACTCCTTCGCGCCCGGCAGGGGATCGATCGTCGCGATGACGTCCTGGATCTCCTTGAGCCCCAGGCCGTGCTCGCGCAGGACGCCCAAGCGGAAATCCATGAGCTTGCCGTAGTCGGGCTCGTCGCGCGTCGTGCGCGTGAGCTCGGGGATGCCCGTCGCCTCCGAGAACGCGATCCAGATCTCGGGCACCAGCACGCCCTCGAGGTCCAAGCAGGTGATATGCATCTCTCAACTCCCTTCGGGGCGCGCTTCCCCGCGCGCCGCGCATCGCCAGACGTCTCGCACATCATACCCTGTCCGTCGACGGCCTACTTCGCCGTGTCGGCCCTGCGGCCGAAAAAGCGCCCGGGAAAGCGGCATAAAAGGAAATGGCATAAAAGGGGACTGTCCCCTTTTATGCCAAAATGGCGTTCGTTAGTCGCGGGTGAGCTTGCGGTGGATGCGGTGCGGGCGGGAGGCCTCCTCGCCCAGGCGCTCGACACGGTTCTTCTGGTAGTCGTCGAAGTTGCCCTCGAACCACGTCCAGTTGCCGGGGTTCTCGTCGGTGCCCTCCCAGGCCAGGATGTGCGTGGCCACGCGGTCGAGGAACCAGCGGTCATGCGACGTCACCACGGCGCAGCCGGGGAACGCCAGCAGCGCCTCTTCCAGGCTGGCCAGCGTCTCGGTGTCGAGGTCGTTCGTGGGCTCGTCGAGCAAGAGCAGGTTGCCGCCCTGCTTCAAGGTGAGGGCCAGGTTCAGGCGGTTGCGCTCGCCACCAGAGAGCACGCCGGCCGGCTTCTGCTGGTCGGAGCCCTTGAAGCCGAAGCTCGCCACGTAGGCGCGGCTCGGGATCTCGGTGTCGCCCACGATCATGTAGTCGTTGCCGCCGGACACCACTTCCCACAGCAACGCGCTCGGGTCGATGCCCTCGCGGTTCTGGTCGACGTAGCTGATGGTCACCGTCTCGCCGATGTCGAGCGTGCCGCTATCCACGGGCTCCAGCCCCATGATCATCTTGAACAGGGTGGACTTGCCCACGCCGTTGGGGCCGATCACGCCCACGATGCCGTTGGGCGGCAGCTTGAACGACAGGTCGTCGATGAGCACGCGGTCGCCGAACGCCTTGTGCAGATGCTCGGCCTCGATCACCTTCGCTCCCAGCCGCGGCGGCACGGGGATCTGGATCTCGTTGTAGTCGAGCTTCTTGTTCGCGCGCGCTTCGGCGGCCATCTTCTCGTAGGCGGCCAGGCGCGCCTTGCTCTTGGCCTGGCGGGCCTTCGGGCTCGAGCGCACCCACTCCAGCTCGTTCTTCAGCTTCTTGGCCAGGCGCTCCTGGCTCTGGCCCTGCGCCTCGATGCGGGCGGCCTTCGTCTCCAGGTAGGTGGAGTAGTTGCCCTTGTAGGGGAAGAGGCTGCCGCGGTCCACCTCGCAGATCCACTCGGCCACGTGGTCGAGGAAGTAGCGGTCGTGCGTGACGGCCAGCACCGCGCCGGGGTAGTTCTGCAGGAACTTCT
Source organism: Arabiibacter massiliensis (assembly GCF_902386925.1). NCBI lineage: Bacteria > Bacillati > Actinomycetota > Coriobacteriia > Eggerthellales > Eggerthellaceae > Arabiibacter > Arabiibacter massiliensis. Next base: position 683,471 of record NZ_LR698996.1, read on the forward strand.
CGAGCCACAGCACCGACTCGGCGTCCAGATGGTTCGTGGGCTCGTCGAGCAGCAGCAGGTCGGGCGCTTCCAAGAGCAGGCGGCAGAGCGCCACGCGCCTTCGCTCGCCGCCGGAGAGGTGGTTCACCGGCTCGTCGGGGTCGGGGCACTGCAGCGCGTCCATGGCCTGGGAAAGCTGGCTGTCCAGGTCCCAGCCGTTCGCGGCGTCGATGGCGTCCTGCAGCTCGCCCATCTCATCCATGAGCTTGTCGTAGTCCGCGTCGGGCTCGGCCATCTCCATGCCGATGGCGTTGAAGCGGTCGATCTTGGCCTTGAGCTCGCCGAACGCCTGCTCGATGTTCTCAAGCACCGTCTTGTCCTCGTCAAGCGGCGGCTCCTGCAGAAGGATGCCCACCGAGTAGCCCGGCGTGAGGCGCGCGTCGCCGTTGGACACCTCCTCGATGCCGGCCATGATCTTGAGCAGGGTGGACTTGCCCATGCCGTTCGGACCGACGACGCCGATCTTCGCGCCGGGGTAGAACGACAGGGTGACGTCGTCGAGGATGACCTTGTCGCCGTGCGCCTTGCGCGCCTGGTGCATTTGATAGATGAATTCCGCCATTTGTGCTCCTGTTCTCGCTGCGCCCGTCGCGCTAGCGGTTCTCGATGCGGCCGATGTTCTTGAGCTCGATGTTGATGAGGCCGTTCGGGCCGCTCACGAACTCGATGAACTCGGGGTTCTCGCCGTATTCGGCCGGGAAGGTGATGTCGATGCCCGTGTCGGTGCGGATCTTGTGGCTCTTCGCCACGCGCTTGGCCACGCTCTTCTCCACCACGACGCGCTCGGGCAGCGCCTCCTCGGCAAGCGCCTGCTCGAAGCGGCGCTGCAAAGGCTCGTCCTCGAACACCTCCTCGCCGAGGTCCCACGGGGCCAGCTCATCGGACTCGTCAGCGTTTCCGGCCACGTAGGCTTTCGCCTTCGAGAGCGCCACGGCGGTGTTCGCGCCGTACTCCTCGGCCACCTCTTCCACGATGCGCGCCACCGTGTCGAACACCTCCTTGCTCGATGCCTCCATCGAGCATTGCAGCAGGCCGTCGGGGATGAGCCAACGCCGCTCGCCGGCGATCTCGCGCTCCTTGTCGCAGAACGACACGGAAAGCGACTTGGATTCGACCACCGCGAACGACGCCACCTTCTGCGAGGGGTTCGGCAGGATGGCGTGGTGGCGCGCCACGTCCACGCGCTGCGCGCCGGTCTCGCTGTAGCCCACCTCGTGCATGTAGGCCTGCCGGCTTTCCAGCAGCATGAACGCGAAGTAGCGCTTGCCGCGCGCCTCGTAGGCGGCCGCGGCCTCCTCGTCGTCCATCTCGCGCACCGTGTTGTCGGGGTCGTCCTCGAAGTCGAGCACCAGCAGGTCGGCCGACTCGGACTTCTCCATGCGGCCCAGCTCGGTGGCGATGAACTCGGCCACCTGCGTCGACAATCCCACGAAATCGCGCTGCCCGTGGAAGTAGGCACGCAGCTCCTCGGCGAAGAGGCTGTCCTCGGCGAACTCGCCGCGCTTGGCGTCGATGTTGCCGAGCGCCTTCTTCGCGTGGCTCGTCGCGTAGCGCTTGGCGTTCTTGCTCGCGAGGTCGAGCTCTTCCTGGGCGTACACGTTCACGCACGACACGAAGTCGAAGACGTGCAGGATGGCGTGGTTGATCTTCATGGGGCCTCTCTCGGGTGTGGGAATCGAGAACGATCAGGATACCCGAGTTCGCTCGCCAGCGCCCCGAAAGCCGGAAAATCACCAGAGAGGAATGTCCCAAAAGGCGTCTGTCCCCTTTTGGGACATTAGCACGCGGCCGCCTCGGCAAGCGCCTTCTCGCGGCGGGCCCTGTCGCGGGCGCGCTTGCGTAGGCGCAGCACGACGTAGCCGACGCCGAGCGCCAGGTACAGCCACGCGGTGGCCACCTGCTGCGCGAACGTGGCCAGCCACGCGGACGGGTCCGCCATGATGGCGAACAGCGTCTGCTGCCCGTCGTAGGGATACCCGTGCAGCAGGTGCCCCACCGCCAGCAGGAAGCCCTGCGCCGCCATGAGCAGCACGAACGGGTACGCCAGAAGCTGCGTGCGCTTCCACGCCTTCTGCGACAGGCGCCGGCGCACGCACTTGAACGAGGTGATCCACGGCACGAGGAACGTCGCTGTGAGGGGAAGCCCCACGACCACCGCCGCGGCGAACATGATGCCCGCCGCCGGCTGCCCCCAGATCTGCTCCCACATCGGCGTGAGCGACAGCACGAGGAAGTCGATCACGCGCACCAGATGCCCCGCGATGATGATGCCGGCGATGACGGAGAGCTCCGAGCGGATGGACAGCAGCCGCTTCACCGCGGGCGTGCGCTCGAGCGCGCCGGCGAACATCACGACGAAGTACAGGCACACCCCCGTGTACGCCGAGGTCAGAAGCTGCATGACCGCGTCGAGCGCGGGAGGGGCGGCAGCGGGATCGTGCCAGAAGGCCGCGACGGCGGCCACGCCCCACAGCGCGTAGAAGGGCCCGGGATGAGCGCGCAGCGGGCGGGCGCATAGGAAGCAGAACGCGAGCGCGAACGGCGCGGCCTGCAGCAGGTTGGGAACGAAGGCGGGAAAGAAGGGAAGCACGCGGGACTCCTCGGGACGGCGCGGACGGTCGATGCCCCCACCCTACCCGACCGGCTCCGCGCCGTCTGTTGGATCTCCAACATTTGGCCCTCGCGGTTTTCGAAGAGAGCGGCGGTCCACCGTCTGCGCGCTTGCGCCCGAAGACGCCACCGCCCTCCTGCGCGCCCGCAGCTGAGCGCGCCCTCAGGCCACGCCGCGGTCGAAGGCGAGCAGACGGCGGTAGCGCTCGCTCGTGCGCTCAAGCTCTTCCGGCGAGCCGTCCAGCTCCACGCGGCCGTCTTCCACGAACACGACGCGGTCCATGGCGGACACGCCGGCCAGGTGGTGCGTGACCATGATGACGGTCTTGCCCGCGAGCGCCTCGAACAGCGTGTCCAAAAGCGCCCGCTCGGTCGCCGGGTCGAGGCCCACCGTGGGCTCGTCCAAAATGACCACGGGCACGTCCTGCAGAAGCACGCGCGCGAGCGCGACGCGGTGCCGCTCGCCGCCCGAGAAGCGCAGGCCCGCCTCGTCAACCATCGTGTCGAGGCCCTGCGGCAGCCGCTCGGCCATCTCGCGCAGGCCCACCTTCGCGAGCGCCTCCCACAGCTCCTCGTCGGTCGCGTCCTCGCGCCCGAGGCGCAGGTTCTCGGCCAGCGTCATGTTGAACAGGTACGTGCGCTGCTGGATCACGCCGATCCAGCGCGCCGCGTCGTCACCGAGGTCGGCCGTCGCCACGCCGCCGAGGGTCACGCTGCCGGCGTCCGGGCGGATGTCTCCGCGCACGAGCGAGGCGAGCGTGCTCTTGCCCGCGCCGCTGCGCCCGAGCACGGCCACGCGCTGGCCCTGCGGGACCGCGAGCGAGAGGCCGTCCACCACCGGCCCCGCGCCGCCCGGGTAAGCGTACGTCGCCGCCTCCACCCGCACGTCGAGCGGGGCCTGCGGCACGGGAGCGGCGGCCGCGTCGGCGCGCGGCGCGGGCAGGTCGTTCAGGCGCGCGATGGAATCGCGGTAGGCCCCGGCCTCCACCGCCGCCGACGACAGCGGCGCGAACGCGTCGATGAGCGGGAAGAACGCCAGCACGAACGCGGCTATCCAGTTGGCGGCGTCGCCCCCTTCCGCGCCGAAGCGGCCGCCCGCCCACACGAGCAGGAGCACCGCGCCCAGCCCGAATACCGCCTGCAGCGCCAGGTCGCGCCGCCGCCCGAAGCGCTCCATGCGCTCCTGGATGGCGCGCATCTCGCGCTCGCGGGCCTTGTGGCGCGTGAGGTACTCCTCGCCCCGCCCGGCGAACACCCAGTCCGATACGCCCAGCACGTTGTCAGCCAGCTCCGCGTACAGCTCGTTCTTCAGCGCCTTGTGGCGGGCCTGGCGCGCCGCGTTGGCCAGCACCGACACGAGCGGCGCCACGAACGCCGCCGTGCCCAGCACGAGCAGCATCGCGAGCCCCAGCCACGGCGAGAGCCACCCGAGGCACGCGACCACGATCGCCCAGAGCAGCCACGCCACCACCGTGGGGAACACCGTGCGCAGATACAGGTTCTGGATGTGCCCGACGTCCTCGGCCAGAAGCCCCAGCACGTCGCCCGTGCGGTGCGTGGCGCGGAAGAACACCGCGTCGCGCTCGAGGGCCTCGTAGAGCTTGAGGCGCAGGCCGCTCGTCATACGCAGCACCCAGTCGTGGCTGGTCAGGCGCTCAAGATACTGCAAGATGGGCTTGCCCACGCCGAAGATGCGCACGAAGATGAGCGGCAGGTGCAGAAACAGGATGGTCTCCACCACGGCCGAGGCGCTCACCAGATAGCCCGACGTGAACATGAGCGCCGAGGCGAAGGCGAACGTGAGCACCCCGAGGAGAAGCGCCAGCGCGAGCGCTTTTCGATAGCGGAAGAAGAACGGCCTCACCCACGCGTCGCGGCGCAGCACGGCCGCCAGGCCCTCGTCGCGCGTCATGCGAGGCCTCCTTCCAACCGCGCCGCCACGCGGGCGAGCGCGCCGTCGCGGGCGGCCAGCTCGGAGGGCGGGCCGAACCAGGCCACGCGCCCGTCCTCCAGCACGAGCACGGCGTCCATGTCGTGCACCCAGTGCAGCCGGTGCGTGGCGAAGAACACGAGCCGCCCCTCCATAAGCGGCAGCATGCGCTCCTTGAGCTCCAGCTCCGTCTCGATGTCGAGGTGCGCGGTGGGCTCGTCGAACAACAGGATGCGCCGCGAGCGATCGAGCAGCGCGCGGGCGAGCGCGATGCGCTGGGCCTGGCCGCCCGAGAGCGCCCGGGCCCCCTCGCCCACCACGGTGTCCAGGCCGTCGGGCAGCTCGGCGACCAGCGCGTCCAAGCCGACGACGCCCACGGCCCGCTCGACGTCCTCCTCGGAGGCGCCGGGCCGGTAGAACGCGATGTTCTCGCGCAGCGTGGCGTGGAAGAGGTAGGGGTCCTGCGGGATGTAGAGCACCTGGCGCTGCCACGAGGGGTCGCGCAGGTCGGCTACCTCGCGGCCCGCCGCACGCACCCCGCCCGCGCTCGGCGCGGAGAAGCCGCCCAGCAGGTTCACGAGCGTGCTCTTGCCCGAGCCGCTCGCGCCGATCACGCCGATGCGCTCGAAGCCGCGCGCGGCGAAGGACACGCCCGAGAGCGCCTCGCGCCCCGGGTAGGAGAACCCCACGTCGGCGAGCTCGAGGACGGACTCCTCGTCCCAGGCGGGGATGCCGGCGCCGCCCGAGTCCTCGCCTTCGCTCGCGTCGCCGGCGGGCGCCGAGGCGACGATGGCCTGGATGGAGGCAAGCGCGTTCTTGCCGTCGAGCGAGGCGTGGTAGTCGCTCGCGAACTCGCGGATGGGCTTGAAGTACTCGGGCACGAGCACCAGCACGAACAGCGCCGGGAAGAACGCGATCGAGCCGTCCACCAGGCGGAACCCCAGCATGATGGCCACGGCCGCCAGCGAGAGCGTGGAGATGAGGTCGAGCACCGAGCCGGAGAGGGTGGCCAGGCGCAGCGTCTTCACCGTGGCCTCGCGGAAGCGCTCGCTCACCTCGAAGATGCGCTCGCCGTGGCGTCTGCCCTGGCCGAGCAGCTTCAGGGTGTCGATGCCGCGCATCGAGTCGAAGAAGTGGTTGGAGAGCCTGCGGTACTCGTCGTGCTGGCGCGACGCGGCCGCCTTCGCCGTGGCGCCGATGAGCCCCATGTAGAACACGATGACCGGGTACATCACGAGCATGATGAGCCCCGACACCCAGTCCACCGGGAAGGTGCACAGAAGCACCACGAGCGGCACCACCACGACGCACACGATCTTGGGCAGGATGAGGCGCAGGTACGTCTCCACCTGGTCGATGCCCTCGAGCACGAGAGCCGACACGCTGCCCGAGCCCTCGGCCTGCACGATGCGCGAGCCCTCCGTGAACACCGCGCGCAGAAGCTTCCCGCGCAAGTCGTCGATGCGGGCGTAGGCGTAGCGGTCGAGGAAGGAGTCCTGGGCGTAGCGCACGCCCTGCCCGCCCACGAAGCACGCGAGGAACAGGGCGATGAGCGGAGCCTGATCGAGAAGCGGCGCGCCCTCCCACAGATGCACGATAGCGCTCGCGAGCGCCCACGCCTGGGCTACCACGAGCGCCGCGCGGGCCGTCGCGAGCGCGAGCAGCGCCGCGAGCGCGCCGCGGATGCCCTCAAGCGCGAACAAAGCACGATCGATCATCGACACGCCCCCTTGCGTCAACAAATGTTATAGCAATAGTAACATTTCTCCGCCCCGCTGGGAAGGGCCGTTTCCCTACCCGTCGCCCACTCCCCGTCGCGATGCCGCACATACAGTGAAACGTACAAATGTTTCACGTGAAACATTTGTACCACTATCGTGCGACATTGCGACGCATGCTCACGTCAGTCGTCGAAGCCCCACATGCGCACCTCGGACTCGAGGCGCACGCCGGAGTCCTCGAGCACGCGGGCCCGCACGTGCGCGATGAGCGCGCGCACGTCCTCGGCGGTGGCGCCGCCCGCGTTCACCACGAAGCCCGTGTGCTTCTCCGACACCTGCGCGCCGCCGACGCGGAATCCGCGCAGGCCCGCATCCTGCACGAGCTTGCCGACGAAGAACCCCGTCGGGCGCTTGAACGTGCTGCCCGCGCTCGGCATCTCGAGCGGCTGCTTCTCCGCGCGCCGCCGCGCGAGGTCGTCCATGCGCGCGCGGATGGCCGCGGGATCGTCGCGCTCCAGGCGCAGGACGGCCTCGAGCACCACGTGCCCCGCCTCGTCCATCATGGAGTGCCGGTACGACCACGCGGCCTCCTCGGCCCCCACCTCCACGAGGTCGCCTGCGGCCGTGAGGCAGAGGAGCGACTCGCACACGTCCTTGAACTCGCCGTCGTAGGCCCCGGCGTTCATGATGGCCGCCCCGCCCACGGTGCCGGGAATGCCGCTCGCGAACTCGTAGCCCGCAAGCCCCGCCGCGCAGGCGACGTCCGCCACCTGGGCGTTCGACGCGCCCGCCTGCACGCGCAGCCGCTCGCCCTCCACCTGCACGTCCGAGAGGTTCTCCGCGATCCGCACCACCACGCAGCGCAGGCCCGCGTCCGACACCAGAAGGTCGCTGCCGAGCCCCACCGTGCACACGGGCGCGCCCGCGGCGCGGCAGGCCTCGTACACGGCGCGCGCCTCCTCCACCGTGCGCGGCTCCACGAGGAAGTCGGCCGGCCCGCCGATGCGAAACGTCGTGTGCGCCGCCATCGGCTCGTCCTCGCGCACGCGCCCCGCGCCGACGACGGCCCCGAGCAGCTCCCGCATCATCGATCGATCCATGTTGAAGGTCCCCTTCCCGACGGATCCGCCCTCATCGCCGCGAGAGCGAGCGCAGCGTGCGCTCCCCCAGGTCGATGAGCTGCTGGCGGCCGTGCGTGCCCGTTTTCGAATAGATGCGCCGCAGGTGCGTCTCCACCGTGCTCTTGGAGATGAACAGCTCCGCGGCGATGCGCTCCCCCGTGCGCCCCTTGAGCGCGAGCGGCAGCACCTCGCCCTCGCGCTTGGACAGCCCGAACTCGCAGGCGATGGCCGCGCACGCGTCGTCGAAGCGATCGGCCTCGCGCACGATCACCGACAGCGCCCGGAAGTCGCGCTCGGTGAACAGGAACAGGTAGGCGAACAGCGCCGCCAGCCCGGCGAACGCAGCGACGGCGTAGGGCGCCTGGCCCTGCGGCTCGAGAAGCTCGATGCCGTTGCCGAGCACGATGCCCGCGAGCTCCCCCGCGTAGAGCGCCGCGAACCCGCGGGCGAACGACAGCGCCGCGTCCTGCCCGGTGATCTTCGCCATGACCAGGAACAGCGAAACCAGCACGCAGGTGAGGCCCAGATAGCCCGCGAGCACGATGGCCTCGCCCGGTACGCCGAACGCGCCGAGCACCGGCACGAACAGGAAGCCCGCCATCATCACGAGGATGGCCAGGCGGTACACGCCGTCAAGGGGCCCTTCCGCGTCCGCCTCGCCCACCTCCGCGCCGCCCGAGAGCCCGCCTGCGAGCAGCTGCAGGGCCGCGAGGCAGAACACCACGAGCAGAAGCAGCGTCGCCGCGAAGGCGGGCGTCGAGGCCATGCCGGGATCCGACCCGAACGTCTCCATGAATCCGGCGGCCAGGCCGTAGAGCACGGTGCCGGCGATGATCTTCTTCGAGAGCCGCGCCGTCTCGGCCCGCTGCTCGCGCGTGGCCACGAGGTCGCCGAGCCTGAGGACGCCCGAGCCCTCCGCGCGCTCCCCGCGGCCGGGCGCGACGGCCGAGACGAGCCCGCGCAGGGCGAGCGCGCTGCCGAGGGGCAGGAGCTTGAGCGCGGCGAGGGCCCCGGGCACGGGGATGGCCGCGACGGCCAGGCAGATGGCGGCCGCCACGCCGGAGGCCACGAGCACCTCGGGCACGGAGCGCTCGACCGGCCGCCCCCCGAGCGCGCGGCCCCACGCCGCCAGCATGAGCCCCGCGGGCACGCCCACGAGCAGGCTCTCCACCACGATGGCCCCCGCCGCAGCCCCGGCGCCGGCCAGGGAGGGCACGAGCGAGCCGAGCACGAGCAGCCCCGCGTAGCACCACAGAAGCGGCCGGGCCAGAAGCGCATCGCGGGCGCGGGGCGAGGCCGCGCGCAGAAGCGCGAAGGACAGCAGCATGCACGAAAGCGCGCCCAAAAGGTCGGCGCGCTCGAACGCGAAGGCACCCGCCCCCACCGCGCGGTTCTGCCCCAGGTAGAACAGCGAGAAGACGAACCCCTGGTTGCAGGCGAACCCGAGGATCACCCGCAGGGCCCCCTCCTCGCGAAAGCTTCCGGCGCGCAAGCCGAACGGCACGGGCCGCTCCTTCCCCCTCGATCGATTCGTCGTCGACGGCCGCCACGCGCGGCCGCCTCCATGATACCCGAAGCGCCGCCGCACCCGGGCCGATGCGCGCCCATCTCCCCCAAAAGCGCAACCGCCCCCGGCAGGCGTGCCGGGGGCGGTTGCGGGCGCGGGGAGGGAAGGGGTCGCGCCTGGAATAGAGGGAAGGGCTGGATGGTTAGGCGGTCTGCTCGGCCTTCTTGGCCACCTTGACCGTCTTCTTGGGGGCAGCGCGGACGGGCTCGGGCTCGTCCTCGTCCTCGACGTCCTCGACGGCCAGCTCCATGGCCTCCTCGGCCTTGTCGGAGCCCAGGCCCTCGCGCAGGTTCCGCACGGTCTTGCCGAGCGACGCGCCGAGCTTCGGAAGGTTCTTGGGGCCGAAGATGAGCAGGATCACGGCGAGGATGATGAGGAGCTCGGGAACTCCCATGCCTAACAGTTTCATGTGCGCCTCCGTAAAGGTTCCGGGCAGTATCCCTCGTCGGGAGCCGCCGCTTTTCAACGTGGGCACATCATCGCTCGCCGCCGGCCGCCTGGCTATCGTGCAGACGCATGATTTTTCGCGGCCCCGCCTTTTCCTCCTTGTCGTGCAAACGGGGTATGAAATGCGTCTTGCCTGTTCACAGCTCTTCGGCCGCGTAGCCTCCCGCAAGGTGCCCCATCACGCTCGCCATCATGAGCCCGCGCGTCCAGCCGCTCGAGTCGCCCAGGCAGCGCAGGTTGCGCACGCTCGTCTCGAAGCGCGCGTCCATCTTCACTCGGTTGCTGTAGAACTTGAGCTCCGGCGCGTAGAGCAGCGTCTCGGGCGATGCGAAGCCCGGCACCACCTCGTCCACGGCCAGGATGAAGTTGATGATGTTGGTCATCGCGCGGTAGGGCATGGCGGCCGTGATGTCGCCGGCCACGGCGTCGGGCAGCGTGGGCACGACGTTGCCCCGGTCGAGCTCCTTCTTCCACGTGCGCTTGCCGTCCAGGATGTCGCCGAAGCGCTGCACGAGGATGCTGCCGTCGCCGAGCATGTTGGCGAGCTCCCCCACCTTCTGCGCGTAGGCGATGGGCTGGTCGAAGGGCTCTGAGAAGTTGTGCGAGCTCAGGATGGCCAGGTTCGTGTTGGGCGACTTGCGGTCCTTGTAGGAGTGGCCGTTCACCACGGCGAGGCCCCCGTCGTAGTTCTCCTGGCTCACGTAGCCGCCAGGGTTCTGGCAGAACGTGCGCACCTTGTTCTTGAACGGCTTGGGATAGCCGATGAGCTTGCTCTCGTAGAGCACGTCGTTCACCGTCTGCATGATCTCGTTGCGCACCTCGACGCGCACGCCGATGTCCACCGGTCCCGACGAGTGCGCGATGGCGTGCTCGCGGCACATGCGCTCGAGCCAGTCGGCGCCGCGCCGGCCGGTGGCCACCACCGTGCGCCGCGCGTGCAGCTCGAAGGGGCCCTCGGGGCCCTCCGCCGCCACGCCGCGGCAGACGTCGCCCTCCACGAGCACCTGCGTGCACTGGGTGCGGAAGCGCACGTCGACGCCCGATTCCACCAGGTGCCGCTCGATGCGGGCATAGAGGTCGCGGGCGCGCTCGGTGCCCAGGTGTCGCAGGGGGCAGTCCACCAGCTTGAGGCCCGCCTTGATGGCGCGGCGGCGGATGTCGTCCACCTCGGGGCGCGCGCCGGCGCCCTCCACGCGCTCGTCGGCGCCGAAGGCCAGGTAGATGCCGTCCACCTCGCCGATGGCCGTGCGCGCCGCATCCGCGCCGATGAGGTCGGGCAGATCGCCGCCCACTTCGGGCGAGAGCGACAGCTTGCCGTCCGAGAACGCGCCCGCGCCGGAGAATCCGGTGGTGATGCGGCACGGCTCGCAGCCCACGCACCGGCCGACCGAGAGCTTCGGGCAGGAGCGCTCCTCCACGGCCAGCCCCTTGTCGAGCATCGTGATGCGCCCCGGGAAGCCCCGCCTCACCAGCTCGAGCGCGCAGAAGATGCCCGCGGGCCCCGCTCCTACGATGACGATGTCAGTCTCCTGTGCGCCCATGCGCGCCTCCTTGCCGTGTCGCCGCCCGCGCCGATGCGGGCCGATGCCATTGTAGCGCAAGCCCGCGTCAGAGATCCCTCTTGGCATGCAACGGCCAGCCCCCTGCACATGAATCCGGGCTGTATGACGCAAAAACCCCCGACGTGAAAGGCCTGGAGGCGGAAAAGGACGGGCGTCGGCTCCTTGGGAAGGGAGAGCCTTCGCGTTTCCCCAGGTCAGGAAAAACCCAGCTTCCGCAGCGCCCCTCCGATCCTTTCACGTCGGGGATTTTCGTGTCGCGAGAGCTCAAAAGGCGTGCAGTGCGAGGTCGTCGTAGCCTACCGGAAGCCCGAGCTGCCTCCGAAGCTTGAGCTTGCGCGCGTGGTAGTGGGAAACCCTCACCGGCGAGCGCTTGCCGAGGTGCCGCCGGATCGTCTCGGCTATGGCGTCGGTGGCCGCCATGCTGTCCAGCTCGTCGTTCGTGACGCCGATGACGGTCCATCCCATGGAGGCAAGCGCGTTCGCACGCCGCGAGTCGGAGATGCGCATCTTCTCGCCTTCGTGGCGCTCCCGGCTCTGGTACTCTACGTCGAGCTTCGCCTCGGGCCAGCACAAATCGCAGCGGAAGCTCGACTTGCCGGTGAGAGCCCGCGCAGCAGGGCTCGCCATCACCTCGAAGTTCATGTGGGGAATTCCCAAACCGTAGCCGCCGCGCATCATGGGCAGGCCGAGCACGAGGGCCTTCTTGGTCTCCCGGGCCGAGGCGGAGCCGTCGGCCGCGTAGCGCAGGATGCCCGCCATCTTCCCCGAGCCGCGAAGCGACGGGTTGCGCGCTACGAATTCTTCGAGACCCTTAACCGAAGCGAGGGAAGGCACCTGGTAGGCGGGAGGGACGCCGGTCCTTTTGGTTTGGTACGAGCCGCACGCTTCGAAGACGAGCTGCAGAAGATCGATGGCGTCCATAGTCTGGGCCGCATGCACGAGGGCGAGCGCGGCTGAGCCCGTGAGCACGCCGGGAGCGAGCCGATAAAGCGCGCGGCCTTGCAGCGCCAACGAGCACACGTGCGCCGCGGCGGTTCTCGGATAGCACCGCTTCGCAGCGTCGGCGACGAGGATGTGGACGGGACGCTCGATGAGGATGCCGGGATGCATCGCTTCGAGCCGCTCGACAACCTCTCCAAGGTCTGAGGCGGTGGGCGCGCTGGCCGGCAGCGCGTGCGATCCTCGACGCAACAAGGTGCGGGCGGCCGGATCCGCCGTGCGCAGGATTTGAAGCGCGGTCCGATGCCCGAAGCACGCCGTCGGCGCGCTCATGCGAATCGCCCCTGGCTGCGCGCGTTGAAATCAGGTTGATAGACGAACGAAGGCATAAGACCCCCTTTGAGCCCTGGGCTTCAGAGGATCTTGCGAGCGTGGGAGGGGAAACGCGGGCACGGTTTCCACAATGGGCCGCTTCGGGGAAGGGCGCTCGCACTGACTCTTCGTTGCCGTCATTCTAGCACGCGAAATCAGCTCCGCCAACACGAAAACCCCCGACGTGAAAGCTCCGGGGGTGTTTCGAGCCGCCTTCGTCGCCGCGTTTCCCTGCACGCCTCGGCGTTTGCCCAGCTCGCCGTTTTCACGGTCGCCGGAGCCTACTCGAAATCCTTTCACGTCGAGGATTTTCGTGCAGAGGCGGCCCGATTCGCGTGCAGCGCGGCGCGTCAGCCGGCGATGCGCTCGGGGCAGGAGAGCACGCGCAGGGCGCCCTCGCGGCAGTGGGACACGAGGGTGACGCCGAGCGCGGCGGCGCGCCGTGCCGCCTCGTCGGTGGCGGACTTGCGGCTCACCAGCACGGGGCAGCCCGCGCGGTGCGCCTTGAGGGCCATCTCGCAGCTGATGCGCCCGGTGATGAACAGGGCCTTGTCGCGCACGTCCACGCGGTCGAGCCACGCCTGGCCGACGAGCTTGTCCATGGCGTTGTGCCGCCCGATGTCCTCGCGCACGAGCAGAAGCCCGCCCTCCCCCGACGCGGCCAGGCCGCAGCCGTGCACGCACTCGCCGGTGTTGCGGCGCGGGCTGCGCTCGCAGAGCTCCTCCATGCACGAGAGCAGCGCGTCGGCGTCGAACACGGCATCCGTCTCGAGCCGCGCAGGCTCCCCCACGCGTGCGGCCGAAAGCAGCGCCGACTGGGCGCAGCCGGCCGAGGTCACGCGGTGCAGCGGCACGTAGCCCGTCTCGGCCCGCTCGCCGGAAGCCACGCGCACCTCGGAGCGCTCGGAGTCGGCCTCCACGTGCACGAGGCTCTCGCGGTCGGCGATGAGCCCCTCGGACAAGAGGTAGCCCACCGCGAGCTCGGCCAGCCCGTAGGGGCTGCCCTGGCTCACGGCCACGGGAACGTCGTTCAGGAAGATGCGGATGGGCCGCTCGGCCGTCTCGGCCGGCGCGGGCGCGCAGAACTCGACGCGGGCCATGGCGCTCACCCCTGCGAGGCGCGGGCGTCGGCCGCCGCGCGGCGGTAGGCCACGAGGTCGAGCTTGGCCATGACCACGTCCTCCACCTCGTAGGCGAAGGGCGCGAGGGCGTCCTGCTGGTAGACCGTGCGCACGTAGCCGCCGCACTCGTCGCACGTGGCCAGGCGGTGCGCCTCGTCGCCCTCCAGATTGAAGTAGTGCAGGTGCCCCTGGTTCTGCGTGCCGCAGCGGCCGCAGCGCACGCGCTCGAACGGCCACGCGCTGCCGCACTGCGCGCACCACAGCTCCTTGCCGCCGCCCTGCGCCACGTCGGCCGCGCCTACGCGGGCGAGCGCGGCGGGGGCTCCGCAGACGGGGCAGCGCACGGGCTTGGGGTCGTTCGCGCACGCCTTCTCGCGCGCGGCGGCCACGGAGGCGGCCGCGCCGTCGAGGAGCGCCCGCAACGCGAGCGTGGCGGCCATCGCGCCCACCTGCGCCGCGTCATCTGACATGCCGTCGTCGGCGAGCAGCCCCTCGAAGGCCTCCACGTAGGCCGCCGGGTCGCCGCCGGCCAGCTCGAGCGGGCTCGCGGCCACGATGCGATCCCACTTCGTGCGCGCGAGCGCCTCGTTCACCGAGTCGGCGAAGCCGCCGTGCTCGGCCAGCACGCCTGCCAGCGCCTCGAGGGCCCCCGCGAGCGCGTCGGCCCCGACGGCGACGGGCGCATGCGCGAGCACGGCCTCGCCCGCGCGGCCCCAGGCCCGCAGGTCGTCGTCGGCGGGCACGTCGTAGGCGGGTGCGGACTCGCGGGCCGCGGCGTCCTGGACGGCCCACAGCTCGCGGAAGAAGGCGAGCCGCGCGTTGTCCGCGTCGTCGAGCTGCGGGCGGTACGCGGCCAGGGCCGCATCGATTGCTTTGAGGTTCATGGGCGTTCCTTCTCGTAGGTCGTTTGTCATCCTGGGCGGAGGCCGTGGGCTTTCCGGCTGGCGCCGCGGGGGATCCTTCGACTCCGCGCTGCGCGCTCCGCTCAGGATGACAAAAGGTGGTCGCTGCGCGCTCCGCTCAGGATGACAAACCGTGCGCCCCGCCACCGCGGCGGGGCGCACGGTCGTCTCTCTTACTTCTTCTTCTCGATCACGTGCTCGCCGGTGGCGATCTCCTCGCGGGCCCAGTGGCCCCAGTGGTACAGAGCGTCGGACTCGGAGACGGTGCCGTCGCCGAACATGAGCTTGTACGTGCCGCGGTAGGGCTGGAAGATGCCCGCGCCCAGGAAGATGTGCGCGAGCGCGAACACCGCGATCAGCAGGAAGCCCACGTCATGCAGGAACAGGAACACGCCCTGCGCCGCGCCGAAATCGGCCACGGTGGTGCCCAGAAGGAGCAGCACGCCCGTGATGCCCATGAGGCCGCCCGCGAACCACAGCATGCCGTCGGCGAAGCGCTGACCGCTCTTCACCTCATGCTGGTCGGGCATGTGGATCCACTTGGCCATGAACAGGTACGGGAAGAACAGGATCATCCACTTCTTGTCGTCGGAGTCCCACTTCGCGAACAGGTTCTTGAAGATGTGGGCCACGCCCTTCGGCGCCATGATGGCGCTCACGATGGGCACCGCCACGAACACGACGCCCAGCACGCGGTGCGACATGCGGATGAGCCACACCGTGTCCGGCCCGACCGCCGCGGCCAGCGCCGGCACGAACACGAACAGGCCCGAGATAGCCAGCAGGATGCACGCGATGATGGTCACGTCGTGCGTGATGCGGGCCTGCAGCGAATGCCGCTTGATGTAGCGCTCGGCGCCGCCCTTGGCCATCTGCTCCAAGAACGCCTTGTTGTCGGCGGCCTCCTGGGCCGGCACCTTGACGGGTCCCCTATTCATCGCGGCCTCCCTTCTTTCCCGGAAGGTTCTCGAAGATGTGCTCCTTCACCGATTCGTCGTCCTGGCCGTCGCCGTGCTTCACGACCTCGCCGGTGTCGACGTCGATCGTGTCCTCGGTGGCCGGGTTGTAGGCCAGCTTGTCGCGCTTGTAGCCGAGTCCCAGGACGAACATGGCGGCGAGGCCCGCCACGGTGACGCCCGTGGCCACCGCCGTGACCGGCTTCATGATCTGCGTGAGGCCGACGATGGGGTTCACCTGCGGGTTCTCCACCTGGCCATGCGCGGCCACGCCGTGCTTGAGCACCTGGATCACATGCAGGCCGCCCACTTCCTCCTCGCCGAAGAGCGCGGCGTCGGCGTAGCCCTTGCCCTTGAGGTATTCCACGCGCTCCCGCGCGATGGCCAGCATCTCGTCGCGGTCGCCGAACTTGAGGGCGCCGGGCTGGCAGGTGGTCACGCACGCCGGCGCGAGCCCCTGCTCCACGCGGTCCGGGCAGCCGGTGCACTTGTTCATGCGCCCGTTGTCGGCCCGGTAGCGCGGCACGTCGAACGGGCAGGCCGTCGCGCAGTACTTGCAGCCGATGCACTTGGACTCGTCGATCACCACGAGCCCGGTCTCCTCGTTCTTGGTTATGGCGTTCGGCGGGCAGATCTGCGAGCAGGGGGCGTCGCCGCAGTGCTGGCACGAGCGGCGCCCGAAGGCCCACATCACGCCCTTGTCGCCGCCGGCCTCCTCGTTGAAGCTGATGAGGAGCCGGGTGTCGCCGCCGAGGTCCATCGGGCTCTGATACGACCCCGTGAACGGGTTCGCGTTCTTCTCCAAAGGCGACGGCAGGCTGTTCCACGTCTTGCAGGACACCTGGCAGCCGCGGCACGCCGAGCAGCGGGAGGAGTCGAAGAGTATCGCTTTCTCAGTCATCTTCCGCACCTCCCCTCTAAGCCTTCTCGACGTTCACGAGGAACGCCTTGAACTCGGGCACCTGGCAGTTCGGATCGCCCACGTTGGGCGGCAGGTCGTTCACGATGTCGCCGGTGGCGAACTTGCCCGCCCAGCCGAAGTGGTGCGTCATGCCCACCTGGTGCACCGTCTCGCCGTTCACCGTGAAGGGCTTGAAGCGCGGCGTGACCAGGGCATGAACCTTCACCGACCCGCGGTTGTTGAACACGCGCACCAAGTCGCCGTTCTCGATGCCCTTCTCGGCGGCAAGCTCGCGCGACATCTCCACGAACTGCTCGGGCATGGCCTCGACGAGCGCGGGGCACGAGCGCGTCTGACTGCCCGTCTGCCACTGCTCGGTGACCGAGTAGGTGGTCACCGCGATGGGGAACTCGGAGCGGTCGGCGCGCTTGACCGAGTCGAACTCGGCGAAGCGGATGCACGGCGAGTTCTGGCGGCCGTTCATCTGGTTGTCCGCCGGGCTCTCGAAGGGCTCGTAGTGCTCAGGCAGCGGCGCATCACCCATGGCGTAGCTCTCGAGGCGCGCGTTCTGCTCCCAGAGCATCATGAACGCCTTGTTGTTGGGCGGCGTGGGCGTGCCGTCGGCCGCGGCTGTGCCGAAGTCGGCCACGTCCACCTGCTCCCACTTCTCGCCGTTCCATTCGACCAGCTTGCGCGCAGGGTTCCACGGTTTGCCCGCCATGTCGGCCGAGGCGCGATTGTAGATGATGCGGCGGTTGAGCGGCCAGCAGAACGAGAAGTCCGAGAACAGGCCGATGCCCGACTTATCCTCCGTCGAGCGGCGGGCGCAGGGCTGCACGGCGGGGTCGAGCGCGTCGTCGTTGTTGGCGTAGAAGCCGGTGTAGATCCACATGGCGCACGCCGTGGAGCCGTCGGCCTGCAGGTTGCCGAACGTCTTGAGCAGGTCGGGCGCGCCCTTCTCGAAGCCGCCCTCCTCGTAGTTGTAGCCGTTCAAGGCCCAGGCCACGGGGCGCGGGTCGATCTTTCCGTCCACGTAGTAGTCCCACTTCGTGTTCACGACGGGCTCGGGGACGGCGCCGCCCTCCTTCTCGTACAGGTCGACGATCTCGGTCCACAGAAGGTCGCAGATCTCGTAGTCGGGCTTGGACTCGTCCCACGGCTCGACGGCCTGGGTGCGCCACTGCAGCCAGCGGCCCGAGTTGGCGATGGAGCCCTCCTTCTCGTAGATGAGCGCGGCCGGCAGGAAGTACACCGTGGTGTCGATCTGCGACGCGTCCATGTCCGGCGCCTGCCAGAAGCTCGCGGACTCGGTGATCACCCAGTCGGCCACCACGAGCCAGTCGAGGTTGGCCATCGCGCGGCGCACGTTGGAGGCGTTGGGCGCGGAGTGGGCCGGGTTCATGCCCCAGTTGAAGTAGCCCTTGATGACGCCCTGGCTCATGAGCTCGAACGAGCCGATGATGGTGTAGTCGGGCGACTTGGGAACCTTCGGCCACCAGTCGTAGCCGTAGTCGTTCTCGGCCGTGGCGGCGTCGCCGAACCACTCCTTGAGCGCGCTCACCAGGAACTTCGGCTTGTTGGTGTAGTAGCCGTCGGCGTAGGTCTCCTTCTCGCACCACGCGGCGATGGAGGGCGTGCCGTATTCGGTCGGCCAGTTGAGGTAGCCGGGCTGCGTGGCCACCAGCATGCCCATGTCCGTGGCGCCCTGCACGTTGGGCTCGCCGCGCAGCGCGTTCACGCCGCCGCCGGCCAGGCCGACGTTGCCCAGCAGCAGCTGCAGGATGGCCATGGAGCGGCAGTTCTGCGCGCCGTAGTGGTGCTGCGTCTGGCCGAGGGCGTAGAGGATGGTGCCGGACTTGTCGGGCGCGCCGGTGGACGCGTAGGTGGCGTACACCTTCTCGAGCAGGCCCTTGTCCATGCCGCACACGCTTGCCACGGCGTCGAGCGTGTAGCGCGAGTAGTGCTTCTTCATCTGCTGGAACACGCACATCGGGTCGGCGAGCGTGGGATCCTTCTTGGGCACCTTGAGCTTGGGGGGCGTGAACTCGGGCACGCCGGGCTTCGCGGCCCACGCGTACGCGCCGCCCTCGGAGGTGTCCCACTCCTTGACCTCCTCCACCTGGTACTGCCAGGTGGCGTTGTCGTAGGAGGCCGTCTTGTCGTCGTAGCCGGAGAAGATGCCCTCGTGCACGTCGAAGGAGTACTCCTCGTTGAGCAGGTAGGAGGCGTTCGTGTAGTTGAGCACGTACTCATGCTGCCACAGGTCGTTCTCGATGATGTAGTTGAACAGGCCGCCGTAGAACGCGATGTCGGTGCCCGAGCGGATGGGGCAGTAGATGTCCGCCATCTCGGCCGAGCGCGTGTAGCGCGGGTCGACCACGATCCACGTCGCGCCCTTGTCGAGGGCCTTCTGCACCCATTTCGCCGAGACGGGATGGTTCTCGACGTTGTTGGAGCCGATGGTCATGATGACGTCGGCGTTTTGGAAGTCGCACCAATGGCTCGTCATGGAGCCGCGACCGAACGATGCTGCC
This sequence comes from Arabiibacter massiliensis, assembly GCF_902386925.1. Lineage (NCBI taxonomy): Bacteria > Bacillati > Actinomycetota > Coriobacteriia > Eggerthellales > Eggerthellaceae > Arabiibacter > Arabiibacter massiliensis. Next base: position 702,193 of record NZ_LR698996.1, read on the forward strand.
AGACCGGCAACGGTGGGGCTGTGTCAAACACGCGCCTGGTTGTCGATGGCGATCACGCCGAGCGAGCGCATCATCTTGGTGATGAGGTACTCCTCCTCGCAGTTCTGCTGGCTGCCGCCGAGGCTCGCGATGCCGGGGCAACGGTTCACCGTGATGCCGTTCGACACGGCCTCGAACGTGGCGTCGCGGGTGTCCTTCACCTTGCGGGCGATCTCCTTGACGGCGTCGTCCCAGGTGATGGGCTCCCACTCCGTCCCGCCGGGACGGCGGACGAGCGGCTTGGTGGTGCGGTTGGGGTTCTTGATGATCTCTCGCGTCTCCGGGTCCACGACGTTGCGCAGCTGGAACATGGTGGCGCCCTTCGGGCACAGGCCGCCCTCGTTGATGGGGTGGTCCGGGTCGCCTTCGATGTTCACCAGCTCGCCGTCGCGCGTGGAGCAGATCACGCCGCATCCGCCCGAGCAGTAGCAGCAGATGTTGGTGTGCTCCTCGGTGTTCACGAGCTTCCAGTCGGACGCCGGCTCGATGGCGAGCGCCTCCGACTGTGAGGACAGCTCGAACGCCACGGACGTGGCGAACGCTGCGCCGGCGGCTTTGAAGAAGCCCCTGCGTGACAGGTTCATGTCCTCGATCTCCTTTCCTCTCGTCCATTGGGGAGCATGCATTCGGATCGCGCGGGGGACGGAAGCGGCGCGTCGAGGGCATGGGAGGCGTGCCGCGCGTCCATGGCGATCCGGCCCGCATGGGGGCCGCCGAGCGGCAGCCCTCCGCCGCCTGACGGGCGTGATCGTACCATCGGGGCTCCTGAGCGGAGAGACGTTATCCGGCGAGCGGCTGATATTCGATCAACGGGACGGGAAGGTGCGGCGGTTTGAGCCGGCGAACGGCGTTCAGCGCCTTCACCGCTCTGATCAGGGACGATAAACTCACAAACCGACGAACGGCCGAAAAGCGGGGCGAGCGGCGCCGGCGGCCCTACAGCTCTTCGATGACCTTCGCCGAAACCACGTTGCTCGGCGAGACGAGGATGGCACCCACCTTGCCCGCCTCGGGCGCGCTCACGTAGAACGTGCCGTCGATCGTCTCCCCCATGACGAAGAGCCCCTCATCCTGGAGCGACACGACGATGTCGATGCCCGCCGCCTCCTCGACGTAGGCCTTGTCGGCGACGACGGCCACGACGAAGTCCACCTTGTGCTCGTCGAAGTAGGCGACCATGCGCTTGAGGGCGCGCGGCGTGAGCGGCTCCTCGGCGCTGAACACGCCGAAGCGCCGGCCGCCCTTCTTGAGGATGGAGCCCTCCTCGTAGGCCGAGGGATCGAGCGTGTCGAGGAGGAGCACGGAGGCGGCCTTCTCCTCGTAGCTCGCCACGACGTCGGCGGGGTCGAGGGGCTCGGGGAGCTTCTCGGCGGGTGCCGCAGGGGCCGCGGGTTCGGCATCGTCCTCGTCGATCGGCTCGACGGGCGTCTGCTCGGTGCCGGCGTACACGATGGCCGTGTAGCCGTCCATGCTGCCGAACGTGTCGTCGATGTTCGAGGCCGCCACGTTCCAGGAATGGCCCGCGAACAGGTACCATCCCAGCCCGCACAGGCTCAGCACGATGAGGCCGGCGAACACCGCCAAAGCTATTTTCTCGCGAGATCGGGAAGACATAGTGCACGCATTATACCGCGCGCCCGCACGCTCAAGCCCCGCCCGCCCAAGCGACAGAATTTCGACAGGAAGCCGAAGGACCGCGTGCCATCCTGAGCGGAGCGAAGCCCCCTTGTCATCCTGAGCGGAGCGAAGCCCCCCTTGTCATCCTGAGCGAGCGAAGCCCCCCCCCTTGTCATCCTGAGCGAGCGAAGCGAGTCGAAGGATCCCCCGCGGCGCCAGCAGGAAGCGCCACGGCTGTCGCCGCGCGGGATCCTTCGACTCCGCGGCTTCGCCGCTCCGCTCAGGATGACAAGCGACACGGCCTTCGGCCTCCGCAACCCGATTGTGGGTCAAAAGGGGAATCAGCACAGATGTTTCACGTGAAACATTTGATGACTGGTAAGGTCATTGACGCTCTGAGCGGCAGCGCTTCAGACCAGCTTCTCGTAGGCGATGCGGTCGGGCGTGGCCTCCTCGGCGTGGGCGATGTAGATGGTGCCGCATTCCGTGTAGCCGCGCTTTTCCAGCAGCCGGCGCATGGGCGCGTTGCCGGGATGCGTGTCCACGCGCACGCTCGCCCGTCCGCGCTCCCGGGCGAGCTGCTCGGCGCGCTCGAGCAGAAGCGACGCCGCCCCGCGCCCGCGGCACGCCGAGGACACGGCCACGCGGTGCACCACGCCGTAGCGCGGGTCGTCCGAAGTCCCGGCGGTGAGCCAGGCGCCGCGCTCGATGCGGTCGTAGTCGCGCTCGCCGGAGAAGCCCACCATGGCGGTGGCCACGATGCGGCCCCCGTCGTCCTCGACGAGGTAGGAGTCGCCCGCGGCCACGTCGCCTTCGATCGCCTCGCGATGGGGGTAGCCCCCCTGCCACTGGTCGATGCCGAGCGCGCCGAGCGAGGCGCGCCCTTCGGCGAGCACGTCCATGACGCGGTCGATGTCCTTTTCGCTGGTTCTGCGGAATCGCACGGGTTCGGTTCGCTTTCTTCTCATGACGGACGATGGCGCCGGCGCGGCTACCAGGCGCGCTCGTACACGGCGCGCCGCTTCGCGCGGCCGAGGCTCGGCTTGATCTCGATGTCGCCGCAGAAGGCGTAGCCGTAGTCTTCGAGCAGCGCGCGGATGGGGGCGTTCTCCCTGTACACGTCGGCGCGGATGCTCTTGAGCCCCGCGTCGCGCGCGATGCGCTCGGCGGTGCCGAGGATGTAGCCGCCCACGCCGCGCCGCCGGGCGTCCTCGGCGACGGTCACCCAGTGCAGCGCCCCGTACGTCGGCTCGCCCTCAGGCGGCTCGGGCGACTCGGTGAGCCATCGCGCGCCGCTGGCCTGCGCATACGCAGGATCGCCCTGCGGGTTGAGCGCGAACATGCCGATGATGCGGCCCCTGTCCCGCTCCTCCGCCCCGTCGGCGTCGGCGCGATGGGACACCACGACGTAGGTCTTCCCCGCATCGATGGAGCGCATAAGGCGGCGCGCCGAGGGGTACTTCTTGACGCCCTCCCTGATGCCGAGCGCGGCCATGGCGCGGTGCCCGTCGGCGAGCAGCTCCTTGGCGCGCTTGAAATCCTCGCGCGTGGCGCGGCGGGCGCGATAGTACCCCAGCTCGGTGGCGCGGCCCTGGAAGGGCGGCAGGTCGCACGCCGCGCCGTCGTAGGCCGCGGCGCCGCGCGCGGGTTCCTCGCCGCGCTGGGTGACGAGGAACATCATGACGATGATCATGCCGATGCCCACGAGGTCCACCGGCCCCACCGGGGTGCCCAGCCACACGGCCGAGATGACCGTGGCCGACACCGGTTCCACGCAGCCCACGAGTCCCGCGCGCACGGGCCCCGCGTCGGTGATGCCCTGCAGGTAGAACAGGTACGCCGCGAACGTGCCCACGAGCACCATGGCGCCCATGACGAAGGCCAGGTCGGGCGTGAGGCTCACCGAGATCGTCCACGGCTGCACGGCCGCGGTGGCCACGACGCCGCCGATGAGCATGGCCAGCCCCGTCACGATGAAGCTGCCCCATTTCTCGAGCACCTTGCCGGGGATGAGCGTGTAGCACGCGAGCGCGAACGCCGAGACGAGGCCCCAGAACAGCCCCTCGGCCGGGATGGCGAGCGAGCTGAAGTTGCCCTTCGTGGCGATGAGCACCGTGCCCGCGATGGCCAGCACGAGCCCCGCCGCCTCGCGGACCTTCGGCAGGCGGCGCATGCGCACGCACACGAACAGCATGATGAGCACGAGGCCGAGGCGCTCGAGCACGGTGCCGGTGCCGGCGTTGGTGAAGGCGATGGCCGTGAGGTAGCTCACCTGCGTGAGCAGCACGCCTAGGAGCGAGAACGCCGCGATGCGGGCGAGCGAGCGCTTGTCGCGCAGGGCGGCCAGCAGGTTGCGCGGCTCGCGGATGACGCACACGACGAGGAAGATGACGGCCGCCAGAAGCAGGCGCACGCAGGTGATCCACGCCACCGGCACGCCGTATCCGCTGGTCATGAGCTGGGCGCACGTGCCCGAGAACCCCCAGCACACTCCGCCGAGCGCCGCGAACACGATGCCGCGCGCCACGTGCCCGCCCGGCGCCTTCGCGGGCGCGCCCTCCCCTGCCGGGGCCGTCCCCATCGCCTCCTGGGCCATGCCGTCCTCCTCTCGTTTCGCCTCGCGCGCCGCCCTCGGGACGCGCGCCTCTTACAGCGCATCAGGGAATTGTCGCACGTCCGACCGCGCCGGTAAAGGTGTTTCGGCCGGGTTTCGCCCAAGTTTTGCGCAGCCGCTCAAAACACCATGTCGTAAGGCGAGCGACGGGGGCCGGAAGCCCGCCTGCGAGCCGGGCCGCGCCGGCTAGGGGCGCAGCAGCCGCTCGTAGGCGGCGCGGCGCTTCTCGCGGCCGAGCACGTCCTTGAACGCCAGGGTGCCGCAGCGCTCGTAGCCGTGCTTCTCCAGCAGCTTCTGCATGGGGACGTTGTCCGGGTAGACGTCGGCGCGGATGCTGGCGCGCCCGCCCGCGCGCGCGATGTGGTCGGCCTTGTCGAGGATGAACATGCCCACGCCGCGCCGGCGGGCCGGGTAGTCAACCGCCACCCAGTGCAGCTCGGCGTAGGGCTGGGGCTGCGCGGCGGTGTCGGTGAGCCAGGCGCCGTCGAGGGGGCGCTCGTAGTTCTTGTCGGGCGAGAACGACACGGCGAACACCGCGATGGTTCGGCCGTGCGCGTCCTCGATGACGTGGGTGGTGCCGTTCTTGATGCTGTGCATGAGGCGGCGGGCCGACGGGTACTTCTTCGAGCGGCCCTCGTCGATGCCGAGCTCGGCGAACGTCTGGTGGCCCACGTCGAGCAGCGCGGACACGCGGTCGAAGTCCTCGCGCACGGCCGGGCGGCTCGTGTAGTAGCCGAGCACCGACGCGCGGCCGGCGAACAGCGGCGGGTCGTCGTAGTCGGAGGCGGGCAGCGCGCCCTCGGCGAGCTTGGGCTCGCGCTCGGTGACGAGGAAGATCATGGCCACGATGAGCGCGCAGCCCGCGAGGTCCCACACCGACACCGGCGTGTGCAGCCAGAAGAGCGCGAGCACCATGGCCGACACCGGCTCGACGCAGCACAGCAGGCTCGCCTTCACCGGGCCGGCGTCGTTCACGCCCTGGAGGTAGAGCATGTAGGCCCCGAGCGTCCCCACCAGCACGATGGCCACGAGCGTCGCGAGCCCGCCGGTGGACAGCTGCACGTCCATCGTCCACGGCTGCACCACCGCCGAGGCGGCCGAGCCGCCGAACAGCATGGCGAGGCCGGTGACCAGCATCGAGCCCCACTTCCCCAGCACGCGCACGGGCATGAGCGTGTAGAACGTGAGCGCCACGGCCGACACGAGCCCCCAGGCCAGGCCCTCGGGCGGGATGGCCAGCCGGCCGGGATCGCCCTGCGTGGCGATGACCACCATGCCGCCGAGCGCGAGCACCAGGCCCGCCGCCTCGCGCACGCGCGGCAGTCGGCGGTTGCGCAGGCACACGTAGAGCATGATGAGCACGAGGCCCACTTGCTCGATAGTGGTGCCCACGCCGGCGCTCGTGTAGGCGATGGCGTTGAGGTAGCTCAGCTGCGTGAGCAGCACGCCGAAGATGGCGAACGCCGCTATCTGGACGAGCGAGCGCCAGTCGCGGAACACCGCCACGAGGTCGCGCCAGTTGCGCATGGCCGTGAGCGCGAGGAAGAACACGGCCGCGATGACCATGCGCACGCAGGTTATCCAGGTAGCCGGAGCGCCGTAGTCGTCCATGAGCAGCTGCGCGCACGTGCCGGAGAACCCCCAGCAGATGCCGCCCGCGAGCGCGCACACCACGCCCCGCGCCACATGGCGGCCCCCGGCCGCCGCCACCGCTTCCGCCACTTGATCGAACCCTCTTCCCGCACCGTCTGCCAACAAAGCCGAAGCATTGTCGCACCTCGCGCCCCGAAGGTAAAGGGGGTTGCGGCAAGTTCCCGCCAAAGACCAGCTAGAGGCGGCCGTCCTCCAGCATGCGCTTCACGAACTGGCCGGTGTAGCTGGCCTCCACCTGGGCCACTTCCTCGGGGGTGCCCTGCGCCACGATCATGCCGCCGCGCTCGCCGCCCTCGGGGCCGAGGTCGACGATGCGGTCGGCGCACTTGATGACGTCCAGGTTGTGCTCGATGACGAGCACGGTGTTGCCGGCATCCACCAGGCGCTCGAGCACCTCCAGCAGCTGCCGCACGTCCTCGAAGTGCAGGCCGGTGGTGGGCTCGTCCAGGATGTAGAACGTCTTGCCGGTCTGGCGGCGCTGCAGCTCGCTCGACAGCTTCACGCGCTGCGCCTCGCCGCCGGAGAGCGTGGTGGCGGGCTGTCCCAGGCGGATGTAGCCCAGGCCCACGTCGAAGAGCGTCTGCAGCTTGCGGCGGATGCCGGGGATGTTCTCGAAGAACGCGAGCGCGTCCTCCACCGTCATGTCCAGCACCTCGGCGATGTTCTTGCCGCGGTAGGTGACCTGCAGCGTCTCGCGGTTGTAGCGCGCGCCGCCGCACACCTCGCAGGGCACGTAGATGTCGGGCAGGAAGTGCATCTCGATCTTGATCTGGCCGTCGCCCTTGCACGCCTCGCAGCGCCCGCCGTTCACGTTGAACGAGAAGCGCCCCGGCCCGTAGCCGCGCGCCTTCGACTCCTGCGTGCTGGCGAACAGCGCCCGGATGTCGTCCCACAGGCCGATGTAGGTGGCGGGGTTCGAGCGCGGCGTGCGCCCGATGGGGCTCTGGTCGATATTGATGACCTTGTCGATCTTGTCCAGGCCGGTGATCTTCTTGTACGCGCCCGTGCGGCGGTGCGCGTGGTTCACGCGGTTCGCGAGCGCCGGGGCCAGCGTGTCGGTGACCAGCGAGCTCTTGCCGCTGCCGGATACGCCCGTGACCACGGTGAGCGTGCCGAAGGGCACCTCGAGCGTGACGTTTCGCAGGTTGTTCTCCGTCGCGCCCGTCAGCTTGAGCGAGCCGCGGCGGGGCTTACGGCGCTTCTCGGGCACGGCGATCGAGCGCCGCCCGGACAGGTAGTCGGCCGTGAGCGAGCCCTCCGCGTTCACGATCTCCTCGGGCGTGCCGATGGCCACGATCTCTCCGCCGTGCTCGCCCGCGCCCGGGCCCATGTCCACCACGAAGTCGGCACTGCGGATGGTATCCTCGTCGTGCTCGACCACGATGACGGTGTTGCCCAAATCGCGCAGGCGCTCGAGCGTGGCGATGAGCCGCTCGTTGTCGCGCTGGTGCAGCCCGATGGAGGGCTCGTCCAGGATGTAGAGCACGCCCATGAGGCCCGCGCCGATCTGCGTGGCCAGGCGGATGCGCTGCGCCTCGCCGCCCGAGAGCGTGGCCGTGGCGCGCTCGAGCGTGAGGTAGTCGAGCCCCACGTCCACGAGGAACTTGAGGCGCGCCTTGATCTCCTTCACGATGGGACCGGCGATGTGCTCCTCCGCGCCGTGAAACTCGAGGCCGCTGAAGAATGCGAGCGAGTCCGCGGCGCTCATCTCGGTGACGTCGTGGATGGAGCGGCCGTCCACCGTGACTGCGAGGATCTCGGGCTTGAGGCGCTTGCCGCCGCAGGTGGCGCACGGCACAACAGCGAAGTAGCTGGCCAGCTTCTCGCGCTGCGAGTCGGACTGAGCCTCCTGGTAGCGGCGCTGCACCGCGGCGAGCGCGCCCTCCCACTCGATGTACCAGTAGGTCTCGCGCCCGTCCACGGTGACGTAGTCCACGCGCACCTTCTGATTCCCCAGGCCGTACAGCAGCGCGTCGGTGGCCTTCTTCGGCATGTCCTCCCACGGGGTGGTCTCGTCGGTGCCCATGTGCCGGGCCACGGCGCGCAGCACCTGCGGATAGTAGTTTCCGGTCTTGAACGGCGCGATCACGCCCTCGGCCAGCGTGAGCGAGGGGTCGGGCACCACGAGCGACGCGTCCACCTCCTCGCGGCTGCCGATGCCGAGGCAGTCCGGGCAGGCGCCGTAGGGCGCGTTGAACGAGAAATCGCGCGGCTGCAGCTCGTCCATGGAGTGGCCGTGCTCGGGGCACGCGAGCGCGAGCGAGAAGATATGCTCCCCCGCCCCCAGGCCGCCCTTCGCGCCGGAAGACTGCCCGCCCGCCTCGCCGAGCGGCTGGCCGTCGGGCCCAAGCACCTGCACGAGCACGCGCCCGTCGGCGAGCTTCGTCGCCAGCTCCACGGCCTCGGCGATGCGGCTCGTGGCGCTACCTTTAAGCTGCACGCGGTCCACCACCACGTCGATGAAGTGCTTGATCTTCTTGTTGAGGGTGCGCGGCTCGCCGTCCAGCTTCACGATCTCGCCGTCGATGCGCACGCGGCTGAAGCCCTCCTTCTGCAAGTCGGCGAAGAGCTTGGTGAACTCGCCCTTGCGCCCGGTGACCACCGGGGCCATGACGATGGCCTTCGCGTCCGGCGAGAGCGCGAGGATCTCGTCGGTCACCTGGTCGGTGGTCTGCTTCATGATGGGGCGCCCGCATTCCGGGCAGTGCGGAATGCCCACGCGCGCGAACAGAAGGCGCAGGTAGTCGTAGATCTCCGTGGTAGTGCCCACCGTGGAGCGCGGGTTCTTGGACGTGGTCTTCTGGTCGATGGACACGGCCGGCGACAGGCCGTCGATGCTGTCGAGGTCCGGCTTGCTCATCTGCCCCAGGAACATGCGCGCGTAGCTGGACAGGCTCTCCACGTAGCGGCGCTGGCCCTCGGCGTACATGGTGTCGAAGGCGAGCGAGGATTTGCCCGACCCCGACAGGCCCGTGAACACCACCAGCTGGTCGCGCGGGATGGTGAGGTCGATGTCCTTGAGGTTGTGCTCGCGGGCACCCTTGATGACGATGGCGTTCTGTCCCATGTGGCGTATGCTCTTTCTATCACGCGGCGGCCGCAGGTTTGGCTACCGGAGAACTATCATTTCCGTGCAATCGTTCATTCTAGCGCAGCCCGGCGAAAAGAGCGCGCGAAAACATCCGTTCGTGTCAAAGCGTTCAAACGATGCGCACAATTTGTTCGATGCGCGGCAGACCGAAGGATCCCGTCCGGCGTGGGTAAAGGATGTGTCGCCTTCCGCAGGTGGTAAACCCCTGACTTCGCCCGTCTCGCCAACCATGACCTCTGCGATTTGCTATCATATCGCTTCGGAATAGCGCGGTCTGCGGGCCGTGCCCGAGGACGGAGGCTCCGCATGACGTACTGGTCGCTCGCGGCTGAATGCATGGCGCTGCTGCTCATCGTGGTCATGGCGCTGTACGCGCACGGCAGCTTCAAGGTGGCGCCCACGCGGCGCGGGCACCTGTTCAACGCGGCGCTGCTTATGGCAGGCGCCTCCATCGTGCTCAACGCCGTCTGCACCATCCTCCTCGAGCGCCAAAGCGCGCCCCATTGGCTTTTGCTGGCGCTCAACAGCGCCTACTTCCTCGTCATCGTATGGACGGCCAGCCTCATCGCCCTCTACCTGTACGACCTCATGCTGGCGCACGTGCACCAGGGCTCCTGCCATCGACGGCTCACGGCCATCGTCGTCGCCCTCAACGTCGCGTTCGCCGCGCTGCTGATGGCGAACGTGTGGACGGGCGCGGTGTTCGCCATCGCCGCCGACGGCGCCTACGTGCGCGGCCCGCTGAACGCCACCGGCTACGCGATAGTGGCCGTCGAGGTGGTGCTCGCCCTCATGTGCTACGTGCGCAACCGCCGCAGCGTAGATGCGCGCGTGGTACGCGTGATGCGCACGCTGCCGGCCGTGGTGGTGGGCATGGGCGCGTTCCAGCTCATCTACCCGGAGCTGTACCTGAACGGCTCCATCGCGGCGTGTGCCCTCATCATCATCCTGCTGAACTTCCAGAGCAGCCGCCTGGGCACCGACAGCCTCACGCGGGCCCGCGACCGCATGAGCTTCTACGAAGAGCTGCGCCGGCGCTGCGACGACGGGCGGCCGTTCCAGATAGTGCTGGTGGCGCTGCACGACTTCGGCTCGGTGAACAACCGCCTGGGGCATCGCACGGCCGACGAGGCGCTGTACCTGACGGCCAGCTGGCTGCGCTCCTTCGACCGGAAGGGCGACGTGTTCCGCTACGGGAAGGTGTCGTTCGCCCTCGTGCGCCCCTATCGCGGCGAGGCCGATGCGAAGCGCGCGCTGGAAGCCGTGGCCGCGCGCTTCGACGAGCCGTGGGCGCTCCAGGGAACCGTCTGCGAACTGGCGTTCAGCTGCTGCTCGCTCGTGCGCGACGGGCAGGGCTGGGACCCCGAGCGCATCATCGTCTACCTGGACGCCCTCATCACCCGCGCCCGCGACGGCCGCCTGCGCACCGTGAGCTTCGACGAGGACTTCCAGCGCACGGTGGACCGCCGGACGTTCGTAGCCGAAGAACTCAAGCGCGCGCTGGCGGAGAAGTCGTTCACGGTGGTGTACCAGCCGGTGTTCTCGTGCGCGGAAGGGCGCTTCACGCAGGCCGAGGCGCTCGTACGCCTGTCCGACGCGGGCGGCACCCCCATCCCGCCCGACGAGTTCATCCCGCTGGCCGAGCAGATGGGACTCGTGGACGAAGTGGGCTGGTTCATGCTGGAGGAGGCGTGCCGCTTCCTGTCCGCGCGCCCCGATCTGCCGCTGAACGCCGTGACGGTGAACCTGTCCATGCCGCAGATGCTCGACCCCCATCTGGAGCGCCGCGTGGCCGAGCTGCTGGAACGCTACGGCGTGGAGCCCTCGCGCCTGAAGATCGAGATCACCGAGCGCGTGCTGGCCGAGAACGAGCGCACGGCCGCCGACACCATGGAGCGCCTCGCGCGCCTGGGCGTGGGATGCCATCTGGACGACTTCGGCACCGGTTTCTCGAACTTCGCACTGGTGATGAAGCTGCCGTTCGAGGGCGTGAAGGTGGATCGCAGCCTGCTGGCATACATCGCCGAAAGCGAGCGCGACCGCCAGGCCGTGGGCCGGCTCGTGGCGCTCTTCCACGCGCTGGGGCTGCCCGTGGTGGCTGAGGGCGTGGAGACCGAGGAGCAGGACGTCGCCGTGCGCGCGCTGGGCGCCGACCGCATCCAAGGCTACCGCTACGCCCGCCCCCTCGACGGCGACGCCCTGGCCGAGCTGCTGGCGACGGAGTAATGCGCCTATCGCCCGCAGGGGACTGTATCAAAAGTCCCGAAATTGAAGCTCATTATGGGAACGTTCCGCAGGCGGCCGCAAGGGCAAACCCCTGCCCTACGCTTAAACCCGCGAGAACCGACGAGGCAGGACTTATAATGCACCGACCTGTGACACACTCAGAGCAGTAATGCGCAAAACGTCGCAAAATGATTCATTTACTATTTATAAAACGTCGCACACTAAGCACTATTCTCTTCATAAAACGTAGTATACTGCGAGTGAACCTCTGCGGATACCCTGGAGCGAGGAACTGAAATGGCCTTGAAACGCAAAGCGCTTAAGCATCTTGAACGGTGGAAAAACAACCCCGACCATCGCGCCCTCCTCATAACCGGAGCACGCCAAGTAGGAAAAACCTACCTTGTCCGTGAGTTTGCCCGAAATCATTACGACACGTTTATTGAGATCAATTTCGTTCAAACACCCAGCGCTACCGCCATATTCGAAGGCGATCTGGATGCTCGCACCCTTATTGCCAATCTCACCGCCTTCAGCAGCAAGCCGCTCGTACCGGGAAGCACCTTGATCTTCCTCGACGAGATTCAAGAATGTCCCCGCGCTCGAACCGCCATAAAATTTCTAGTGGACGACGGACGGTTCGACTACATTGAATCGGGATCGCTTTTGGGCGTGCGCTACAAAGAAGTCCCCTCTTACCCGGTGGGATACGAAACCTATCTGCGCATGTATCCGCTCACTCTAGAAGAATTCTTCCACGCCAACGGAATCCAACCCGAGGTATTCGAGCATGTTCGGGCCTGCTTTTCTCACCGCACCCCTGTAGCTGAAGCCCTACACGAACGGTTGCTAAAGCTGTTCCGGCTCTACCTTGTTGTCGGCGGTATGCCGGCAGCTGTCCAGGAATTCGTCAACTCAAGCGACCTGGCGCGCGTACTCAAAATCCAAAGGGATATTCTCGCGCAGTATCGCCAAGATATTGCACGTTACGCGAGCGACAAGACACATGTTCATGCCATTTTCGACCACATACCGGCAGAGCTGGACAAGAAGAACAAGCGCTTCAAACTCTCCGACCTGGCAAAGACGGCTCGTATGGAGCGTTATGCAAGCGATTTCATGTGGCTTGCGGACGCTGGAGTCGCGCTTCCCTGTTACAACACCAGCGAACCTAAGGCCCCGCTCGCCATCAACGCGCAACACAGTCTTTTGAAGGTGTTCCTTTGCGATGTGGGACTTTTGGGCGCTGCACTTGGAGGAACCGTCCAGTTTGAACTCCTCCAAGGAAACATTGATGTGAACTGGGGCAGTTTGTTGGAAAATGCTATCGCTCAGCAGCTGGTCGCCCACGATTTCGATCTGTATTACTATGACAAGCAGAGAGTCGGCGAAGTGGACTTTCTTTTGCAGGACGGCAAGAGCATAGTGCCCCTTGAGGCGAAGTCGGGAAGAGACTTTCGTAAACACGCCGCGCTCGACAACCTGCTTGCCGTACAGGAATGGCGTCTCAGCAGCGCCTTCGTTGTCTGTTCTTGCAACATCGAGCAAAAAAGCAAGGTCACTTACCTCCCTTGGTACGCGCTCATCTGCATCGAAAAACCCGAACTGCCCGAGAGCTTTGTTGTAGATATGAACGAATTCATCTAGCGCACCTCAGCTTTGCTGCGTCCCACTCGAAGCGCCGGGGCGACCGTTTGAAGGGTCGCCCCTGGTGACCCTTCGCGTTGCATCAAGTCAGCGACGCACCTGGCGGCGCGCTGTTTTGGAAGGATCCTTCGGCGACGCTCCCTTGCGGCGCGCTGCTCAGGACAGCACGAGGCTTCAGCGGGACGCCTTCCAGCGGCGTTTGTCGTCGTACACGCTGCCTCCTATCCGATTGGAAGATGAACAGGACGACGCAAGCGTTCCTTTTAACCGGCGCTCGTCAGGTGGGGAAAACCACGGCGGTTCGCGAATTCGCCCGCAGAGAGTACGACATCTTGTCGGAGGTGAGCTTCTACGGGAACAGGGCCGCCATCGAAACCGTGTCACAAGCTGCAGATGCAAGCGACCTTCTTTTCCGGCTGTCCGTCCTCACGGGCAAGCGGCTGGAACCGGGCAAAACCCTGCTCTTCCTGGACGAGGTTCAGGAATGCCAAGATCTTCTGACGTGGGTGAAGTTCCTGGCCGAGCGTACCGGCCTCGATATCGTGCTGTCGGGTTCCCTTCTGGGGTTGGACGCGCTCGTCAACGTTCGCTCCCTACCTGTGGGCTTCCTCCAGGAACACATCATGTTCCCGCTTGACTTCGAGGAGTTCTGCTGGGCTGCCGGATTGGCTGACGGGGCATTCGACCGCTTGCGCGAGTGTTTCAGCAGCGTCTCTGAGGTACCAGGCTTCCTCCACGACAGGCTTATCGATCTTTTCTACAAGTATCTGCTCATCGGAGGGATGCCTGATGCCGTCCAGGCTTTCGCCTCGTCCTCTGAAATCGTCCCCGTTCGGAATTCCCAGCGCGCCATCTTCGACCTCTACGAAGATGACATGGCCAAATACGTCGACAGCAAGCTAGAAGCCCGCCAAATCAAGATGATCTACGAATCGATCCCCGGCCAATTGAACGCGCCAAGCAAGCGCTTCAAGTACGCGCGCCTGGAAAAGAACCTGCGCTTCGTCAATATGGAGACCGCGTTCGATTGGCTCGATGCAGCTGGCGTGGCGCTTTCCGCAACGCGCGTGGGCGAAACGAGCTTTCCCCTCGGACTCTCGGAAGACCGCAGCTCCTTCAAGCTTTTCATGAATGACGTGGGGCTTTTGACGTCTCGGCTCATGGGCAAGGCCGCCCTCGACATCGTCAACCGCACGTCGGGGGTGAACTACGGCTCGATCTTCGAGAACGCCGTAGCCCAAGAGCTGAAGGCCCACGGATTCAGGCTTCACTACTTCGCCTCGAAGAAATTCGGTGAGGTCGACTTCGTGGTGGAAGACCCCGACATGGGCACCGTTATACCTATCGAGGTGAAGTCGGGAAAGGACTACAAGCGCCATAGCGCCCTGAACAACCTGCTCAAGAACCCAAAGAGAGGCTTTGAGAAAGCAATGGTCCTCTGCGACGGCAACGTGGAAGAATCCGGCCCAATAACGTATCTGCCTATCTACATGGTAAGCCTCATCGGCCGATTGGACGCGTAGGCCCCTTCGCAGTGCATGAAAATTGCGTCTGTGCGAGGTGTTTCTGACGGCTAACTTAGATTTCCATCATTGCTGTGGACGTTTGCCCTGGTCGCGAAGAATCCTCCGTACACGGACACGAGTTAGCCATGTGCAACAGCTCGCACAGACGCAAATTCGGTGCATACGCCCGGCGCGCTGTTTGGGGAAGGATCCTTCGGCAGGCTCAGGATGACGCCTCCCCTCTCGTCATCCTGAGCGAGCGCAAGCGAGTCGAAGGATATTCTCCGTGAGCGGCGCTAGCCGCGCTTCCGCACCAGCACGAGCACGCCGGCGGCGAGGGCGGCCAAGGCCGCGGTGCCGCCGAGGGCGAGGCCGAGCGGGTCGCCGGTGGGCGCGAGCTTCTTGGCGTCGTCGCCGGTGGGCAGCGGCTTCGGCTCGGGCTTCGGCTGGGGCTCGGGGCCGGGCGCGCCCTCGATGGTGAACGTGGCCTTCGACGAGCCGTCGGCGAACGTCACGTCTAGCGTGTGCTCGCCCACGGCCAGGCCGGCCAGGTAGGCCGGGCGCAGCACGATGACCGTGCTGCCCTCGCTCGCGTCGTAGTCGCGGCCGGCCACGACGGCGTTGCCGTCCACCTTCACCTCGAGGAGCTTGTCCAGCAGCGCGTCAATCCTGAAGCGCATGCCGTTCTCGCCGCCCGGCTTCCATGTGCCCTTGTCGCCCTCGACCACCGGGTAGACCACCGGCTTCGGGGCCTCCTTCGCGCTCACCACGGCCTCGTTGCTGGTAAGCGTCGTGGACTCCAAGCCCCCCTTGGCGGCCGTCACCTGGCAGCGGTACGTGTCGCTCGCACCCGCGGCGGGCGCGACGGCCGAATACGCCCGCGCGTTGCCGCCCACGTTCTCCCACGCGCCGCCCGCAAGGCGCTGCCACTGGTACGCCAGCGTGACGCCCGCTTCCCCGTCGAGGTCGGTCGTCACGGCCAGCTGCACCGCCGCGCCCGCATCCACCGAGCTCGACTCCGGCGCCACAACCGCTGAGGTCAGCGGCACGAAGCCCTTGGTAGTGAATTCGGGGCCGTGCACGAGGTCGGACATCAGGCCGCCCTCGTACTTCGCCTTGACGCCCCACTCGTAGGCCGTCGCGGGCTCGAGGCCGCTCAGGGAGTACGACGTCTCGGCCGTGCTGCCGGCCACGGTCCACGAGCCGCTCCCCTTCACGGAATAGCTCACTTCGTAGCCGATCGCGTTCGTGGCGGCCGTCCACGTCAGCGCGGCGCCGCTCGACGTGATGTCGCTTGCCGCAAGGTTCGAGGGCAGTCCCTCCAGGATGACGGTGCCGGGAGCGCTCTCCACGGACGCCGTCGCGAAGCCCTCCTTCGAGGCGGTCACCACGCAGCGCAGGGTCCTCGCGGGCGTGCGATCATCCACGGAAACGCTCAAGGAGGCGCCCGTCTCGCCGGCAACGTCGGCCCACGCCCCGTTGACCGACTCCTGCCACTGGTACGTCAGCGCGAAGGTGCCGTCCACCTCGGCGTTCGGCGCAACCGTCAGCACCACCGTCTTCCCTGCCTCGGCCACCGTCTCTGCCGGCGTCACCGTCGCGGACTTGAGCGGGCTCTCGGAAAGCGTGGCGAACCCAGCGCCGTCCACCCAGTCGGACGCGAGGCCCTCGCCAAAGGTCGCGCGCACCTGCCACTCGTAGGTGGTGCCGGGAGCCAGCGACGCAAGCGCGCACGTCAGGTCGGCGCCTTTGTACGCGTCGATCCACGCCTCGGCCCCCTTCGCCCGGTAGTGCGCCTCGTAGCCGGCCGCGTTCGTCGCAGCCGTCCACGAGAGAACGGCGCCCCCCGTGGTCGCATCGCTTGCCACCGGGTTCGCGGGCAGTCCCATCAATGCGATGGTACCCTCCGAGCTCTCCACGGTCTTGCTCTCGTAACCCGACCGCTCGGCAGTCACCTTGCAGCGGAAAGTCCTGCTGGGAGCGCTCTCGTTCACAGAAACGCTCAAGGAAGCGGCCGTCTCGCCGGCAACGTCGGCCCACGCCCCGTCAACCGACTCCTGCCACTGGTACGTCAGCGTGAAGCTGCCGTCTACCTCGGCGTTCGGCGCAACCGCGAGCGTGGTCGCGACGCCCTCCCCGGCCATCGTCTTGGCCGGCGTCACTGTCGCAGACGTGAGCGGGCTTTTAAGGGAGAGCGTTGTGAACGGCTCCCCCTTCTCCCAGTCGGACGCGGGGCCCTTGTCAAAGGTCGCGCGCACCTGCCACTCGTAGGTGGTGCCGGGCTCCAAAGGCTCGCACGTAAACGATGTGCCGGAAACTTGCTTGGTGGAGGGCGACCCGCCCTGCTGCCCGTAGCTCACCTCGTAGCCGGTCGCGTTCGGGGCGGCCGTCCACGAAAGCACGGCGCTGTCCGTGCCGATGTCCGCCACCTTCAGGTCCGTAGGCTTGGGCAGCGCCTTGATGGTCACCGTGGCAGTGGCCGTAGCGCCGGCGTAGGACACGCCGTCCACCGTCTTTGCAGGCAGCGTGGCGGTCACGTCCCACGTGCCCGGCATTTTGGGAAGGCCGCCTATCCAGTTATCCTGGGTGCCCGCCTCGCGGAAGGTGAACTTCACGTCTGCCTTCGCGTCCGTCGCGCCGTACGAGGCCGCCTCCAGCACATCGCCCGTCGCGAGCTCGCTGCCGGTGTAGAACTTCTCCACGTTCTGCTTGAGCGTGAGCGTAGAGGACTTGGCGACGTAGAACGGGTACACGTCCTTATCGGAGGCCTTGTTCGCGCATACCTTGAAACCCTCCTGCGGCGTGATGCCGTACACCGTATTCGCGCTCTCGTCGCCCGCGCCGAAGTACCCGCCGGTGATCTCCGTGCCAACGGGGAAAGCCGGCGTGCCGGCAACCTCGAAGTAGCCCTTCCGAATGACGATGCCCGGAGCCGTACCACCCGAGCCCGCGCCGATGGCCGCCGCGCCCGCGCCGCCGGTCACCTTGAATTTGAGCTTGCCTTCGCCAAGCTTCATATCCGTCGCACTGCCGCCTGTGGCACCGCCGATGCCCGCGCAGCCCGCCGCACCCGTCACCTCGACGGCTTTGTCGATCTCGGTATCATCGGACAGGATGAGATTTCCAGCGTCCTTGCGGCCGTCGCCATCGGCTCCGCCGATGCCCGCGCCGCCGCCTGTGGATTTTATCTCGATCGCGTGGTAGTTGTCGACGACCTTAAGCTCGAGAGGGTTCGTGCCATGCTCGATGCCGGCCCCATTGGACGACTTGAGGAAAATAGTACCTATATCGGGAATCAAGGCCAGGTTGAGCGCGCCGCTCACCACGCGCAAGGCCGATCCGGTATCGGTGTTGATGTTGATGTCACCGAGTGTGATGTTCGCGGTCGTTCCCTCGCCGCAAGCCACCTCGATGCGGGCTTTCACCGAGTCCATAGTGTTCGACTTCGTGGTGCTCCACTTGCCCGAGATGGTCAGCGGCGTAGCGGTTTTGACGGTGAGCACGCTGTTGTCGGACGACCAGCTCCAATCCGTGCCTTCAACGCCGCCTTTTACCACAAGGTCACGGTCGGCCCTGCTGATCAACCAATTCGAGGCGCTGCTACCGAACGCCGTCGCCTTCCACGCCTCGAACTCGGAGACCTTACCGCTTTCGCAGATCAGTATGCCCTCAGAGCTTGCGCCGAAGGCCTCCTGACCTATCGTCGGCGGCGCGCCCAGGAAGGTCAGCTGGGTGAGCGAGTGGGGCCTGCCGTCCGAGTACGTTATGTCGAACGCGTGGGGCCCGATGGACGTCACCCCGGCGGGAAAGCACATCCGCTCCAAGCCCGTGCAGCCTTGGAAGGCGCCTTCGGGAACGCTCGTCACGCCATCGGGTAGACGGATTATATCGAGACTCGTGCACCCCTTGAACGCATACTCCCCGATGTTCTTCACGCTGTCAGGCACTTTGCTCGAAGAGAAGGCCTTACAGCCGGAGAACGCGTACTTCCCGATGGTTTCGACATGGTTGCCGAACCAGACGAAGTACAGTTTCGAGCAGTTCTGGAAGGCGTAGTTGCCGATGGTCGTGGGATGCGCGTCTTGAAAGGAGAAGCTTACCTCTATGAGTCTGGAGGGTACGGACGTGCTCCCGGAGGAGGTGAAGCCGACGCTTGCGATATTGGGCATGTTCGTGAAATAGAGGTCTTCGAGGGCGGCCCACTCGCTGTCTGCCGTGAAGCAGGTGCGGAGGGCCTCCCAGTTGCCGTCGGTTATGTCGGTCGCGGTTCCGGAGACATTGATGCGAGTGACGGTAGCTTTGTCCGGCGCGCCTGGCGCTGCAAGAGCGGCGTCGATGGCAGTGGTCATCGCACCTTCCGTATCGGCGTCGAACGTGACCGTGAGCTCCACGACGTCAGCCAACGCCGTCGCCGGCAAGAGCGCGCACAGGAGCACCGCTCCCGCTACGACCGTCCAGAACCCCAGCAGCAACCGTTTCGCCATCGCCATGCGAACCCTCTTTCGCCCGTGCCGCCCGCGCGGCCTCTCTGCACACTTTGGCGATATTTTCCCAAAGGCGCCCCCGCCCGTGGGCGTTTGCGCAGCATCGGTGCCGTTTTGCGCAAGATTGGATTGAGGGTTCCACCGGCGAGCGGCAGTGGGAAAAGGGCGACGCGCCTAGCGGCGCGCTCTTTTGGAAGGATCCTTCGACTCGCTTCACTCGCTCAGACGCGCATGATGCAGACCGCCTGACTGCCTGACCGCCAGGTTTCAAAGTCCCAAATTGATTCATTCCATACGATAAAGTAAAATCGTTACATTCTCTAAAATTAACGATGCGAATTAATCATATATATCTATTGTCACCTGAAGGGAAGATATTTTGGACACATATCTACCAAGGATCATCGACGAGACGTTGCGGAATAAGATGTCGTATATGGGCGCGGTCGAAGTGCAAGGCCCAAAATGGTGCGGCAAGACGGAAACGGCGAAGCAGATAGCCGAAAGCACCCTTTTCCTGCAAGATCCCGACACGTACGAGCGCAACATGGCTGCGGCAGAAACCATGCCGTCACTTCTTCTGAGAGGTGAAAAACCTCGACTCATCGACGAATGGCAGGAGGCTCCCCAACTATGGGACGCCGTGCGTTTCTCCATAGACCAAAATGGCGAGGCAGGCCAGTTCATATTGACAGGCTCGGCGGTTCCGAGCAAGAAAAAGCCCCGGCACACGGGAACCGGACGCTTCGGTTTTCTACGAATGCGTCCTATGAGCTTGTTTGAGTCGAAGGAATCGACAGGAGAAGTATCGCTCTCCTCGTTATTCGGCGGCGCGGAAGCTGCAGGGGTTTCCCGCATGTCGCTCGAAGATACGGCCTACGCCACCGCCCGAGGCGGATGGCCTCGAGCGGTCGTTCTGGGGCGCGAGGGTAGGCGACGGGAGTCCCTCTCGATTGTGAAAGAATATGTGAGCGCGGTCTGCGATAAGGATATCAGCAGGGTTGATGATGTGAGCCGCAATCCCGACAAAGCACGGATGCTGCTCAGAGCCTATGCGCGGAGCAGCGCCGCTCAGGTGCCGAACGCGACGCTTCAACAAGACATGGAGAAATCCGGACAGGAGCTGTCCGCACCAACATTGGCTGAATATCTAGGCGCGTTGAAGCAAATATTCGTGACGGATGAGCTGCACGCCTGGTCCCCGAAGCTGCGATCCAAATCGGCCATACGAACCTCGCCGACGCGTCATTTCGTCGACCCATCGATAGCTGTCGCCGCTTTGGGCGCTTCTCCCGACTCTCTTTTGGACGACATCCCCACCTTTGGACTTGTCTTCGAATCGCTTTGCGCACGTGACTTGCGTATATATGTCGAACGCTTAGGCGGAGCCGCATACCACTACCGCGACAACACCGGTTTGGAAGTCGATCTTATCCTCGTCCTTGACACCGGCGATTGGGCAGCCGTCGAAATCAAGCTGGGAGACGCCCGCGTCGAAGATGGGGCGAGATCTTTGCAGGCATTCGCCTCCAGGGTTGACCAGGAGCATATGCGGCCGCCTGCGTTTCTCGCTGTCGTGACGGCGGGAACCTATGCCTACACTCGCGATGACGGCGTGCACGTCATTGCGATCGGCTGCATGAAACCCTAGCCCGAGGCTCATTTTATGGCTTTTCCCCGTTGACGCCGATCTCCATATGCTTGGCGCCGCACGGAATCCTTCGACTACGCGGCGAAGCCGCTCCGCCGTCTTCCTGCATGGTGGTGTCCCGAGCGGGCCGCTTCCGCCTTCATCGCGCCGCGAATTCCCCTATGGTGTAAAGCGGCAAGTCGTACACCACGCCGTCGTGACGCGGAGGCAGCGTCGAAAACCGGTACGCGCTCTCGAAGCCGAAGCGGTTTATCGAGGCCTTGAGACTTTTTGCTTTCAGATTCCGACCCGCCTTCACTTCAAGGGGAGCGACGCACCCGTTATGCTGCAGGACGAAATCGAGTTCGGATGTCGCGTTTTTTGCCGCCCAATAGTACGGCACCTTGCCGGTGGCGAGCAGCTCCTGGCAGGCGAACTGCTCGGCGAGGGCCCCTTTCGCTGCGTTGAACACGGCGTCTCCCTCCAAAACGATTTCCGGCTCGATGCCGCCCATCGTCCTTAAAAGACCGACATCGCAGAGGTAGAGCTTGAACGCAGATAGGTCCTCATGCATTTTGAGCGGGTAGCGGGGGGTGCTCACGCGAGGCACTTTGAGTACGAGCGACGTGTCGACGAGCCACTGTATCGCAAGCTCGAAGTCGCGTCTCCTGCCGCCTTGCTTGACCAGACCGTAGACGAACTTCTTGTTCTCCTTCGCCAACTGCGAGGGAATCGAGTCCCATACCTGATTGAGGCGCAGGGTCAAGCCGCGAGGCGCCGACGACTCATGCTTCGAGAAATCGTCACGATAGCTCTCGACGATCTGCTTTTGAACGGAAGTGATCGCTTTGAAATCCACCCCGGGATACGTTTCCACGAACGTTTTGACCGCCTCCGGCATGCCGCCGACCACGAAGAAGTACTTCAACTCCTCCATGAGGCGATTGTGAAACAGGGTCATCATATCGGGATCCATGTTCGCCACGACGTCGGCGAGCCCCTGCTCGCCTCGTGCCATGAGAAACTCGCGAAAGCAAAACGGGTAAAGGCGCGCTGCTTCCACTTTTCCCACGGGAAAAGACGTGCCGGGGTGGAGGGCGATACCCAAAGACGACCCCGTGGCGATCACCGCGTACTCGGGAGCTTCCTCGTAAAAGTATTTGAGGGCGGTGAGCGCCCGGGGAACTTCCTGCACTTCGTCGAGCACGATAAGCGTCGTGCCGGATTCGATAGCGACGCCCGATTCCAGGGAAAGGGCTGGGATGAGGCGCTGCGGTTTGATGTCGCCGGAGAACAGCTGCTCCATCCTCTCGTTGTTCTGAAGGGATATGTAGGCCGTCCTGTCAAAGCTGCTCTTGCCGAACTCCCTGACCAGCCACGTCTTGCCAACCTGCCTGGCCCCTTCGAGCACCAACGGCTTGCGGTTCTTCCTGTCCTTCCACTCGGCAAGGAACCGCATGAACAAACGATCCATATTCCTCCCATCGATTAGTCGCCCTACTGTTCCCTGCAACAAGATATCATATTTTCAGAGGGAAAATGATACGATCAGAACACATTATATAAGGGAATATTGCCCATTACTCGCACTTTTTCTGAAGAGAAAATATCTGAAGTTGCACTAGTCAATGCACTAGTCTGCACGAATCCGTGCGCTTCAAATGGCAATCAACCCACATCGCTTGTAGGGTGTATTCTCCATTACGAGAAAGGTGTATTTTCCGTAACGGAAAGGGTGTAAAACACCGAACCGACGGGGTGTACGTCATCCTCGCCGCCACGCTCGCACCGTGAGAACAGAGGCAAGAGCGCCAATGCACATAAGACGAGCGTGCGCTTGGGCCATCAAAGCGCCTTTCTACTAATTGTTTGCGATGCCGATGCATTTTACACCATAGTGACGATACAAAATGCACGGCACGGGACCGGCAGGGCCGGCGCGCAATGCGCACAAAACCGCGTTGGAAGCGTACCTTGCGGCGCGCTGTTTTTAGGAGAATCCTCGACTACGCGCAGAATGGCGATTTGCGGGCGGTTTCATGCTCCGTTTCATATGACTTGCAGCATCATGGACAGAATCGAAGGCTATAGGAACGCCTTCGCGCGGCCGATTCGTCTCAGATATTCGCGACCTGGGGTTTCTTGCATTCGGACAGGAGAAACACCCCTCTGGCCCATCCCCTCGTTCCCACAGCCTTCATTTTTGTCCAGCAACACCTCGATGCAGGGCCATCAGCTGCCCAAGCGGTGCACGGAATCGGCGCTATTTTGCGCGGAATCGACGGGTGCGAACGGTGCGGACGGGGGCGCAGGGACACTACAATGGTGTGCAGAAGGTGTACTGCGCGGAAGATGCTGCGCAGAACCGGCGCGGTTATGCGAAAATCGGAAGATGCCCGCGCGGCGACCCCGCACCCACCGAAGGAGGAGGCCATGCCCAGCATCGCGCTTTGCGACGACGACCCCCGCGACCTCGAGCGCATCGCCGAGGCCGTCCGCGCCTGCCGCCCGGAAGGCGACGACGCGCTCATCGTCTCCCCGTTCGACTCCCCCCTCGCGCTGCTCGACCGCGTCGAGCGCCAAGGGCCGTTCGACGTGTATCTCCTCGACATCATCATGCCCGAGGCGCCCCTTCAGGGCATCGAGGCCGCGCGCCGCATCCGCGCGCTCGACGAGGACGCCTGCATCGTGTTCCTCACGGTGTCGCCCGAGTTCGCGCTGGACGCCTACGCGGCCCACCCCTTCGACTACCTGCTGAAGCCCGTCGACCCCATGCGGCTGTCCGACCTGCTGGAGAAGGCGCTCGCGCACAAAAAGCGGCGCTCGGCCTGCCCCACCATCGTGGCCAAGACGGCGTCGGGGCTCGTGCGCCTCTCCCTCGACGACATCGTGTTCGCCGAGACGGCGAAGCGCGCCGTGCGCTATCACCTGCGCGACGGCTCCACGGTGCTCACGCTCACCATCCGCACGTCGTTTAAGGACGCCATGGCGCCGCTTGTGGAGAGCGGACGGTTCGCCGCCACCTCGTCGTCGCATGTGGTGAGCCTCGGGCGCGTCGAGGCGATGGGCAAGACGACGCTGCGCCTGGAGGACGGCACCACGCTGCCCCTCACGCGCCTGCGGGCCGAGGCGGCGCGGCGGGCGTGGCTCGAGCAGTGGCTGCCGCGCGAGGATGCGGACGGCCGGGAAGGGGCCGGCGCCGAGGACGGCGACGGCGCGGCATGACGTTCGAGCTCGCGCGCATGGCCGTGTCGGCGGCCGTGCTCCCCCTGCTGTGCGCCGCCCTCGTGGTCTGGCGGAGGCCGCCGCGCACCACCGCGCTCGTGATGGCGGGCTTCTTCCTGGGCACGCTGGCCGTGAACGCCGCCGCGATGCTGGCGGTGGGCTACGAACGCTACGAGCGGTTCATCTGGGTGTTCAACACGGTGGCGCTGCTGGCCGAGTTCGCCGTGCTCTCACGTTACGGCGGGTGGCGGCTCGTGTTCGCCGTGCTCACGGGCATCGTGCTGTTCTGCGCGGGCATGGTGCTGGAGTCGCTTGTGGTGCACGCGGGCGCGGGCAGGCTCTGGGGGCTGGCGGCGCGCTTCGGGTTCATCGCCGCCGCGTTCGCGTGGGTGGTGGCGCGCCTACGGCCCATCCACCGCCAGGTCGCGGAGGAGCGGCGCAGCGTGTGGGCGTACCTGTGCCTGCTGCCCGCGCTGTTCATCGCGCTGTTTCTGAACCTCGTCTACTTTGCCGAGGGCGTGCCCGCGGGCGCCGCGGTGCTGTTCGCCGAGCTGGTGGCGCTGCTGGTGGCGGCCTACCAGCTGGTGTACGTGCTGTTCCTGCGCATCGACCAAGCGGCGCGCAGCGCCTCGGGCGCCCAGGCGCTGGCCGCCCGCGCCCGCGAGATCGAGCAGCGCATGGAGGCCGACCGGCGCGAGGAGCAGGCGCTGCTCGTCGAGCGCCACGACATGCGCCACCGGCTGGACGTGCTGGGCGGGCTTCTGGCCCAGGGGCGGGTGGACGAGGCCGCCGCCTTCATCGGCCGGGCAGACGGCGAGCTGGCCCGGCCCGCGCTCGAGCGGCTGTGCCGCGAGCCGGCCCTCGATGCGGTGGCGGGCGCCTACGCCGAGCGCGCGCGGGCGGCGGGCGTGGCGTTCACCTGCGAGCTCGGGCTGCCCGACGAGCTGCCGGCCGATGCGCTGGAGCTGGCCGTGGCGCTGGCGAACGCGTTGGAGAACGCGCTTGCCGCCTGCGAGGACGTTCCCGAGGGCGAGCGGCGCGTGACGTGCCGCAGCGTGGCAGAGCCCTTCCTCATCGTGGAGGTGGCCAATTCCTGCGCGCCCGGCTGCACGCTGGGGCCGGACGGGCGGCCGCGCACCGACGAGCCGGGGCACGGCTTCGGCACCCGCTCGCTCGCGGCCTTCGCCGAGCGCTACGGGGCGACCTGCGACTGGGACATCCGCGAAGCCCGCTGCACCCTGCGCCTGGCCTTCCCGCCGAGGATGGGGTGAGGGCAGCGCCGCGCTCGCCCAAGAGGACACGAAGACCGTCACCCTGAGCGCAGTCGAAGGGTCCTTCCAAAAGAGCGGCGTAGCCGCGACACTTACTCGCTGGCGCTGCGCGGGATCCTTCGACTGCGGCGGCTTCGCCGCCTCCGCTCAGGATGACGAATCGACCCGCGCGAGGTCAAGCATCTCGGGCAGCGGCAGAGCCGGCGCGTAGAGGTAGCCTTGGAAGCGGGAGCAGCCGAGCATCTTCAGCACGTCGCGCTGCTCGGCCGTCTCCACGTACTCGGCCAGCACGATGAAGCCCAGGTGCTCGGAGAGGTCGGCGATGGACGAGACGATCTCGGCGTAGCGCTCGTTCTCCATGACGCCCTTGGCGATGGCGCCGTCCAGCTTCACCACGGAGAACACGCTCGTCTCCAGGTACCGGAATGACGTGCGGCCCATGGAGAAGTCGTCGATGGCCAGCGGCATGCCCGCGTCGGCCACGCGGCGCAGCAGGTCGTGCGCGCCCGCGTCCCAGCGCAGCGCCTCGTGCTCGGTGGCCTCCACCACCACGCGGTCGACGTCGAGGCCGCGGGCGCGGAAAGCCTCCACGATGAAGCCCACGGCCTGCTCGTCCTGCAGCATCGAGGCCGTGGCGTTCACGCTCACGCTGAAATCCGCGGCCAGCTCGCCCGCGTGCGCGAGCGCCTCCACCGCCTGCGCGTCGTCGAGGGCCCTCTCGAACACGGCGCGCTCCAGCTGTCCGCACACGCCCGCCTCGCGCGCCAGCTCGATGACGAGCGGCGGGTAGAGCCAGCCGTACACGGGATGCTCCAGGCGCAGGAGCGCCTCCGCCCCCGCCGCGCGTCCGGCGGCGTCGAACTGCGGCTGGTAGCGCAGCTCGAAGGAGCGCTCGGCCACGGCACGGCGCACGTCCTCCGCCAGCGAGCGGGCCACGCCGCCGAGCACCCCGGGCGCCGCCACCAGCTCGGTCTCGCGGCCGGCGCGCTCGTCCTCCTGGAAGGCCGCCAGAAGCGAAGCGTACTCCACCCGCGCGCGGTCGTCGGCCAAGCGCTCGTAGCGGCGCAGAAACGGCAGGTAGAGCGCTGTGCCCAGGGCGATGCACACGAGCTGCAGCACCGCGCCGGCGGGCGAGCCCGTGGCCACCCAGCCGCCCACCAGCGGCGGCGTGGTCCACGACACGTCCACGACCACCGGCGGCACGAGGCCCAGGTCCATGGCCGCGAACGACACCGCCATGTTCGCCAGCGGCACCATGATGAACGGCACGAACAGCGCCGGGTTCCACACCACCGGCAGGCCGAACAGCATGATCTCGGAGATGTTGAAGCACATGGGCACCGCCGCGAACGACGAGAGCCTCCGCGCGCTCCTGCGGCGACCGAACAGCAGGATGGCCACGAGCAGCGACAAGAGCGCGCCCGCCCCGCCGATGGAGGCGAACACATCCATGAACGTCTTCGTCACGATCTGCACGGGCTCGCCGCCCGCCACGAGCGCCGCCGCGTTGGCCGCCGTGCCGGGCACGAACACGCTCTGCGCCACGCCGTCGAGCATGTTGCCGCCGTGGATGCCGAAGAACCACATGACGTTGTTCATGAGCAGGTACAGAAGCCCGCTGCCGAGCGTAGCCGTGGCTAGGGGGAACAGCGCGCTCACGCCCTGGAAGAACAGCTGCTCCACGCAGCTCGCATCCGAAAGCGCCGCCACGGCCGCGTTCACGGCGCCGAAGAGCGCGATGACGGCCGCGATGGGCACGAGGCCCGAGACGGCCTGGTTGAACACGTTGTCGATGCTGTCGCCGTAGAGCCGCCGCGCGCCCCGCCGGCGCACGAGCCGGCAGTACAGCACCGACGAGGCCAGCCCGCACACGATGGCGATGAACAGCGAGCGCGTGCTGAGCACCGCCGCATCGAAGCCCTCGGTGCCGAAGCCCACGCACATGAGGTAGGACGCCAGTGCGGCGAAAGGCGCGCCCTGCACGAAGAAGCCACTATGCCGCTCGGCGCAGGCGTTGGCGTAGCGCAGCGCCACGGCCACCGCCACGTAGAGCGAGAAGATGCCCATGGTGGCGTCGTATACGAGGTTGAGCAGGCCCTCGATGTGCGGCGCGCGGGCGAGCAGCTCCTGGTAGGGGTCGAGCGGCAGGTTCAGCAGGATGAGGCAGAACGAGCCCACCAGCAGCACGGGGATGGTGAGGATGAGCCCTTGGCGGAGGGCCTGGAACGCCATAACGTCCTCCAAGCGCGCGAACCGCGCATACACCTTGTCGAGCATGCCCGCCCTTCCATCAAGATCCTCCACCAATCGTTGAGGGTCATTGTACCCCGAACAGCAGATGCACACCACTCGCACGTGCGGAGCCTCGGCGGAACATCGCGCCCGCCTGCCCGCATGGCCGCCGGACGGGCGCACGGGGAAATCCCGCTCGTCAGGGAGCGATGGTTCTGCTAGCATGTTAGCCATGGATGACTCGCCGAAGACCGCCAAGCGCCGCGTGCGCGAGAAGCGCACCATCTCCCAGATGGTGGCGCTGTACTGCGCCGACAACCACGACGCCGCCGTCCGCACCGAAGTCGCCCACTGCGGCGAGGCCGTGTGCCCGGACTGCGCGCGCATCGACGCCTACGCCGTGCTGCGCACCGAGCGCTGCCGCAAGATGGAAGTCAAGACCTCCTGCGAGGAATGCGGCAACCACTGCTACGCCCCCGCCGCGCGCGAGGAGATCAAGCAGGTCATGCGCTACGCCGGCCCCCGCATGCTGAAAAAGCACCCCGTAGCCGCCGTGCGGCACCTCATGGGAAAGTAGCGCCCCAGGCCTCCCCCGCTGAGAGCGACGTCAAACGTCGAGAGCGTCCAGCTGCAGCGGCTCGGGCTCTCCGTCTTCGAGGGGCCAGCCTTCGGAGAAGACATCCGCCGGTCGGGCGGTGACGCCCTCCGTCGCCTTGAACCCGAGAGCCACGGTCGAAGCGGCGCCGTCCCCCACCACCTTAACCACCTGGTTTCCGGCCTCCAGGTCGAAGGTCCGCGTTCCTTCCCCCGTGCCCTCGCACACGGCTTCCACCTGTTTCGCGCCCTGCACGAGGACTATCTTGAAGTCGCCTTTGGAAACGGACACATCGTATTCGATGAGCAGCTTTCCGCCGCCTACAGGAACCGACACATCCAGCACCGAGCACGAACCTGTGAAGCCGTCGAAGCTCATCTCGTCCTGAACGGAGCCATTGAAGATGAGGGCGGTATAGGAATCGGCCTCCTGCGCAATGAGCCCCTCGTCGTCGTACATCGATGTCTGCACCCGGTTCGCCAAACCTGCGCACCCCGAAAGAGCCAGGCAAAGCGCCGCCATCGCCAGAATCTTGAAGCGCTTCCCTATCATGAGCCGGCCCCCTGTCTTGCGGGCGAATACGCACCTACGAGATTTAGCCATCATAGCAGCCCCCCCCCCCCGGCGCCGAGGCTCCTTCGTTGCCCAACCGTTACCGTTGGCTTCGCATGCTGGCTCACGCCAAGGGCGCGAAGCCTTCCTCAAGACGGCGGCGCAGCAGCAGCTTGTGGGAGGCGCGCACGGCGTCGGAGATGAGGGGGCGACCGTACGCCTCGGGCGGCACGTCGTCGATGAGCGCATCGATCGCATCCATGTCCACGGCCGCGAGGAAACGCCCGATAGCCGCGCTCAAGTCCGGGTTCACGGTTTCGGCCATGTAGGCGAAGGGGTGGATGGCCGCGCTCTTCCCGTCCAACGTGGGCAGGCGGTAGCACGACACGTTCGTGCCGAAGGCGTCCTGCTCGATGTCGGACTCGTCGCCCATCCTGCGTTCAGCCAGTGAGTCGCCGCGTTTGCTGAACAGCGAGCTTCCCAGGTCGTACACGGGCGCCAGCTCGTAGTTGAACGACGAATCCATGAGCACGCCCCAGTTGCCGTTGTTGCGGTCGGGGTTCTTGATGAACGCGTCAACCACGAACATGTCCCAGAAGCGTTCGCGCACACCCGGCACGCGCCTGAGCAGGCTAGACGTCTCGATAGTGGCCAGCACGTCGCCCAAGAACACGCTCTCGCCGTCGGAGGGGGCCGAGTCGAACCCGCCGTCGTCGTCAGACAGCGCGTTCTTGATATCCTTGAACTCGAAGAGGCGCTTGTCCGGGAACGTGAAATCCCTGCACGCGCACACGATCTTGCCGTTGCGGTAGCCGAGCATCGTCTCGTGCACGGGGACGCCGAGCGACGCGTAGATGTGCGCACCCAGGTACTCCGAAAGCGGACTCGACGTGTAAGGAGGCAGATGCTTTCCCTGGAGATCACGAGTCGTACGCGGATATTTCGCTATCCAGGGGGCACCGTCAACGAGGATGCCCTCTTTCTGGCCGGCGCGACCGCCGTAGAACAGGCCGCTCGCGGGGCACTCCCGCAAATCCGCTATCTCCATCGCCCCGCCTCTCCTTCGTCGTCATCAAAATCCTTCGCGCAATTGTACCACGCACGGGCGGCAGGGCTTCAGAGACGAGGGGAACCCGTCATCGCCCAGACGCGATGTGCGGTGTTTCACGTAAAACACTTGTCGCAATGTAGTGCGATATGAGAACAAATGTTTCACGTGAAACATGCGAGGCGTGCGGCGGGGGGGGGGGGCAGCCCGCCCCCCCCCCCCCCCCGTCTCTTTTTCACCTCTCCCAGCCCACCCGACCGACCCCCCTTCCCTGCGCCCTCTTTTTGTTTTCCCTTCCCTACCCGAGCAGCTTCTTGCCGAGCGAAGCGCGGATGATGCCTTTGCTGGTGAAGTACGTGACCAGCAGGTACGCGCCGTACACCACGAACACCAGCACGCCGGTCATGAGCGCGGGCTCGAAGATGGACACGCCCAGCTGCGAGATGATCGCGCCGTTGATCACGCCCACGGCGCACACGGTGTGGCACACCGCCAGCACGAGCGGCGCGAGGAAGTACACGAGCACCTGTGTGCGCAGCGATCCCAGGATCATGCGGCGGTCGCAGCCGATTTCCGCGAGCACCTGATAGCGCGGCAGCGAGTCGCTCGTCTCGGAGAGCTGCTGGATGGCGAGGATGGCCGCCGTGGCGATGAGGAACACGAAGCCGATGTAGAGCGCCAGATACGAGATCATGAGGTTCATGCCGCTCGACTGCACGAGCACTTCCTCGGCCGTGAACTTCAGCGTGACCGGCCACGGCTTCGGGCTGAACGTCCAGCCGGACGACGCCACCTCGTCGCTTGCGGGCGAGGCCGCGGCCAGCACCTCGTCGAGCATCCTGTCGCCCTCGGCGCGGCCCACCTTGTACATGATATCAAGGTAGCTCGCGGTGGGCTCCTCGCCCTGCGCGCGCAGCTCGTCGATCACCGCGTCGGGCACGATGAACTCCGTGCCGCTTGAGGGAAACGTGCTGTCCTCCATAGGCTGGCTGAGCATCTCGCCTGTGGAAGCGAGCGTGCGACCCGCCACCTCCAGCACCTCGCCTTCGCGAGAGGCGGCCTGGGAGAGCGCCTTCATGGCGTCGAGCGTGTTGTTCATGGCGAAGCCGTTCTCGCCCACATCCACCGTGGGCCGACCCGTCATCTCGGCCAGCGCGTTGAACTGCGACTGCCCCACCAGCGTGACGCCCTGGCCGTGCAGCGCCGCATTCTGCTGGTCGTTGCCCGTGTCTTGGCCGTAGCGATCCATGAGCGCGCCGTAGGTCACATCCTTGCTCACGAAGGCGTCCACCTGCGCGGATCGGTCCACCAGCTCGTCCCACACCGGCGAGGAATCAGCCAGCTTCGCGGCGATATCCCAGCCATAGGCCTCGCCGTCGGCGTCGATGGCGGCGGCCTTCTCGTCGGCCACCTTTTGGTACTCGCGATCCGCCTCGCTCATGCCCGCCAGCTTCTCGGCGTCGTCCGTGCCGCCCGTGTTCAGGTACACGTTCGCCGTCAGCGTGGCGTCGTAGAGCGTGCCGTTCTCGATGTTGCCCGAGAACGCGCGCGCCAGGCCCATGCCGGTGGAGAACACCGTGAGCGAGAAGAACAGCATGATGCACACCACCGAAAGCGACACGAACGCCGTGTTCACCTTGCTGGCGATCTGGCGCATGGTGAACATGGCCAGTCCCTTGAAGTACACGCCGCGCGTGCGCTCGATGGCGGCCAGCGCGAAGCCCGCCACCGACCAGAAGAACAGAAACGTGCCGATGACCATGAGCCACGTGGCGCGCCAGAACCCGTCATCGAAGTAGACGATCCCGTTCTGGATGAGCGTGACGTACGCCCACGCAAGCAGGCCCACCGCCACAACGAACCCGATAAGGCTCACCCACGGGCTGCGCACGCGGAAGCGCGCGTTCTTGGAGCGGGCCGACAGCAAATCGATGAGCTTGTAGCGCCGAAGCGACAGGGTGTTGAACACCGCCGTCACCGCGAAGATGAGCACGAAGCACCCAAGGGTGAGCAGAAACGCGCCCGGCGAGAAGATGAACTGGTACTTCACCATGGGGATGTTGAACAGGCCCGCCGTGACGAACGAGAGCCCCTGCGACACCGCGAAGCCAAGCGCCAGCCCCACGGCCAGCGACACGAGGCCCACCGCCGCCGTTTCCAGAAGCACGATGGCCGACACGCTGCCAGGGCGCATGCCCAGCATGAGGTAGGTGCCGAACTCGTGCTTGCGCCGCCGGATGAGGAACCCGTTGGCGTAGAGCACCAGAAAGCCCAGCACGCACGCGATGACCACGCTGAACATGCCGATGAACTGCCCCGTGAGCATGAACACGCCGGCCGAGGACTCGCTTTCCAGGTCGAAGAGGATGGATTGGCTGGTCACGGAGTTGAACGCGTAGAACACCGCCACGCCGAACACGAGCGTGACGAAGTACACGCCGTAGTCGCGCACCGAGCGGCGCACGTTGCGGAAAGCGAGTTTAGCTAGCATCGCGCACATCCCCGCCCAAGAACGTGACCACTTCCATGATGCGCCCGAAGAAGTCCTTGCGGGAGGTGTCGCCGCGGCGGATCTCGTTGAACAGCGCGCCGTCCTTGATGAACAGGATGCGGCTGGCGAACGACGCCGCGAACGAGTCGTGCGTGACCATCATGATGGTGGCGTGCAGATCGCGGTTCATCATGGTGAGGGTGTCGAGCATGGTCTGCGCGCTCTTGGAGTCGAGCGCGCCGGTGGGCTCGTCGGCCAGCACCAGCTTCGGGTCGCTCACGATGGCGCGCGCCGCGGCGATGCGCTGCCGCTGCCCGCCCGACATCTGGGAGGGGTGCTTGCCCAGCACCTCGGACACGCCGAGCGTGCGCGCGATGGCCTCCACCTTCGGTCTCACCTGGCCGGCGGGCTCGCCCTTGATGGTGAGCGCGAGCGCGATGTTCTCGAATCCCGTGAGGGTGTCGAGCAGGTTGGAGTCCTGGAAGACGAAGCCCAAGTCGTCGCGGCGGAATTTCGCCAGCGAGCGCGAACGCAGGCCCGTGATGTCGCGGCCGTCCACCAGGATGTGGCCGCTCGTCACGGTGTCGATGGTGGCCACGCAGTTCAGAAGCGTGGTCTTGCCGGAGCCCGACGGCCCCATGAGCCCTAAGAACTCGCCCGGCATCACGTCGAAGCTGATGTCGCGGATGGCCTGGGTCACCGAGTCGCGGTTGCCGTACATCTTCTCTATCTGGCGCACCGACAGGATCGGGCGCTCCCCCCGCAGGGTCGTCGCCGCCTGCGCGGGCGTGGCGTACACTTCGGCCATGGCATTGCTCCTTCTCTCGCACTCTCTTTGCTGGGAAGATACTACGGCCTTGCGCGCCGCGCCGCCATCGAAGTGGGTGACGCGAACCTTACGTATTTGAAAGGGAGGAGGAGTCCATGCGCCTTCGGTCGTGGGGGAAGGTGAGGAGCACGCGGGTGCCGGCGCCTTCCTCGGAGGCGACGGCTATCCCCAGGCCCATGCGCTCGCACATGAGGGCGGCCAGGTACAGGCCCATGCCGGTGGACGACCCGGTGCGCCGCCCGTTCTCGCCTGTGAAGCCGCGGTCGAAAACGCGCGGCACGTCGGCGGCCGGAATGCCGCACCCGTCGTCGGCGATCTCGAGCACCGTGCGCCCGGCGGCGCCCTCCCCCTCCTCGCGCGCCGAGAAGCGCACCGTGTGTGCGCCGTACTTCGCCGCATTCGCCACCACCTGGCCCATCACGAAGGCGAGCCACTTGCCGTCGGCGAACACCTGGGCGCCCTCGTCCAGCTCGAAGGCGGGCGCGACGCCCTGCTCCACCAGGTAGCGCGCGTGCTTCTTGCACACCTCGCGCGCCGTGAGGGCAAGGCTCACCGGACGTATGGAGAAGTCCTGCGCAAGCGAGGTGGAGCGCGCGTAGTAGAGCGCCTGCTCCACGTAGCCCTCGATGCGGTCGAGCTCGCCTTTGAGCTTCGATGCCTCGGGCCCGTGCAGGCCCGCCGCCATGAGCCCGGCGGCCGCGATGGGTGTCTTGATCTCGTGGATCCACAGCTCTATGTAGTCGCGGTAGGCCTCGGCCTGCTGCTTGTGGGCGGCCACGTCGTCGGCGGCCGCCTTGCCCGCAGCCTCGAGCGCCTCGAAGGCGAGCCGCCCCTCGAGAAACGTCGGCTCCTCTAGAAGCGCGGCCACGTGGTACGTCTTGTCGAGCTCCTCCACGCAGCGCGCGAGCTCGCGGTAGAAGCGCCGCCGGCGCGCGTAGCCCACGGCCAGGGCGAGCGCGCCGCACCCCGCCACCAAAGCCGCGCCCGCGAGCGCCGCATCCCAGCCGTCGCCCAGAAGCGCCAGCATCGCGCCCACCCCCAGCGCAGCGAGCGCGACGAGGGCCACGTCGATCAGGCGGTCCTTGAGGTAGGCACCCGGCGTCACGGCTACACCAGGTAGCCCTGGCCGCGGCGCGTGACCAGGAAGTCGTCCGGCACGCCGATGGAGGCCAGGCTCTTGCGCAGGCGGTTGATGTTCACCGTGAGGGTGTTGTCGTCGATGAACGCGTCGGACTGCCACAGCTCCACCATAAGCTCCTGGCGCGAGATGATGGCGCCCTTGTTCGCCATGAGGAGTCGGAGCACCTTGAGCTCGTTTCGCGTGAGCTCCACCGTGCGCCCGCCGTGCTCAACCTGGGCGCGCGCCACGTCGAGCACGACGCCCTTGTGCTCCAGGCGCGTGGCGGGCTCAAGACGCTGCGAGCGCCGCAGCACCGACTGCACGCGCGCCAGCAGCACGGCGGGGTTGTAGGGCTTGGTCACGTAGTCGTCCGCGCCCAGGTTCATGCTCATGACCTCGTCGAACTCGCTGTCGGACGACGTGAGCATGATGACGGGCACGTCGCTTGCGCGCCGCAGGTCGCGGCAGACGGCATGCCCGCTCGTGCCGGGCAGCTTCAGGTCGAGGACCACGCAGTCGGGCGCAGCGGCCAGTATGTCGTCCACCACCCGGTCGAACCCCGTGCAGCCGAGGGGCTCGTGGCCCTGCAGCTCCAAAAGCCGCATGAGCTCGCCGCGCAGCGACGCGTCGTCCTCCACCACGAAGATGCGTGCCACCTCTGGCCCCCTCACCGCCGCCCGCAGGCGGCCACTCGTCTCCTACTTCATCGGCTCCATGGTACGCGAGCGTTTCCCCAGCGCGGGCAAGCCGTAACCGATTCGTTGACGCCGCCCGGCGGCCCGCAGCTGCGGCCCTCAGGAATCCTTCGGGTGGTGCGGGCGCGTCCTGGGCAGCACCGGGCATGCGGCCTTCGAGCTTTTGAAGTAGCGCAGCATGAAGCTCACGCCCGCCACGGCCAGCGCCAGGCCGAGCCCCGTGTAGAAGAACGCGACGAACCATTCCGGCGCGACCCCCGAGGCGCGCAGCGCGATGCCGCCGCCCATCATGACGGCCATCATGATGTAGCCCTTCTTGTCGAAGAACTTGAACACGTGCGTCTTGTCCTCGTCGTAGCCGCGGATGCGGTCGGCGTGCTTGCCCACCATCTTGGTGAACACGAAGATGTGGAACAGGGTGAAGATGACGAGCGTGCCCACGACGAGCACCCAGAAGATCCAGCCGGACTCGTCGAGGTAGGCCGCCAGGCCGATGTTCACGATGTTCGCCCCCGCGACGAACCACACGATGCCGGCCACGAGCAGAAGCTTGTCGGTCGTTATCTTCAACAGCTGCATGATGGCTCCTCCGTCCGGTCGCGGCCCTCCGCGCAAGCAAGGACGCCGCAGGTTCTGCGGCGTCCCGTCATTATAGGCCCCTCGGGGCCGTTGGCAAGGGGCGGGCCGCCTGCGGACGCGCCCGCCCACGCATTCGCTATTTCGCGCCCTGGGGGATTTGCGCGTCGTCGGCGTTCGTGCCGGCCGCGGCCACGTCCATGACCTCGACCGTCTCGGGCTTGAAGCTCGAGCCCTCGCCGGTGCCCTGCATCACCACGATGTCGTCGGCGGAAAGCTGCCGGCCGTCCGCTACCTGCACCTCGGTGACGTCGAACGTGATCTCGTCCTGGCCGGAGCTGAACGCCTTGGAGCCGTCGGCGGCATCGGCGAGCTCGCCCACCACGACGGTGGCCTGGTTGCCGTTCAGAGCCATGACCTGGCCGTACCGAACGTCTTCGCCCTGGACGCCCTGGCCGATGGAGCCCATGTCCTCGTTGCGCTGCTGCTCGTCGTAGGCGAGCTCCTGCTGGGCCTCGCCGTTCTGGCCTCCCGCGTCCTCGGCCGCCGCGCAGCCGCCCAGAAACGGCATGAACGCGAGCACCGTGGCGGTGGCGAAGGCGAAGGCGCGCATCTTCTTCTTCATAAAAGCCTCCCTTGGTCGATTCGCGCGTCGCGGTCGCGGCACGCTGCCGGTAACGGGGTCGATTGTGCCCGAAGGGAGGGACGCCGTCGCGGCGGCCCGCGCAAGCGTCAGAGAGCGGTCACGCCGCCGGAACCGCCGCGACAGGGTAGCCGCACGGCGTGACAAAGGGACGGGCCCGTCAGCCGCGGGGGTGGGCCCGGGCGTGCACCTCTTTGAGGCGTCCGGGCGTGAGATGGGTGTAGATCTGGGTGGTGGACAGGCTCGCGTGGCCGAGCATCTCCTGGACGCTGCGCAGGTCGGCCCCGCCTTCCAGGAGGTCGGTGGCGAAGGTGTGGCGCATGTCGTGGGGCGAGAGCGTCTCGTCGAGGCCCGCGCGGCGCACCGTGTCCTTGAACATCTTGCGGATGGCGTCGGTTCCCATGCGGTTGCCGCGCGTCGACACGAAGAAGAAGTCGCAGGAGCGCTCGCGCAGAAGCAGGGGGCGGCCGTCGCGCAGGTAGGCGCGCATCGAGGAGAGGGCCATGTCGTGGAGCGGCACGATGCGCTCCTTCGCGCCCTTGCCGAACACCTTCGCCTGGCCCAGCCCGAAGTCGACGTCGGCGGCCAGCAGCGCGCTTGCCTCGGACACGCGCGCGCCGCACGCGTAGAGGAACTCGAGGAGCGCCTGGTCGCGCAGGTCGGCCGGGCTCTGCTCGCGCGGGTTGCCGGAGGCGTCGCGCGGGCCGTGCACCGAAAGCAGGCGCGCCATGTCGGATGCGCGGATGACGTTCGGCAGGCTCTTCTGCTTGCGCGGGCCCGACAGCACGCTCGCCGGGTCCTCGTCGGAGGCGCCCGTCACGTTGAGCCAGCGGTAGAAGCTGCGCAGCGCGGACAGGCGGCGGTTCACCGTGGTGCGCGAGTATTGCGCGCGGTCGAGCTCGGCCAGGTAGAGGCGCAGCTGGCGGTGCGTGGCCGAGAGCACGTCCACGCGCTCGCGCCGCGCCCAGCGCAGGAAGTCCATGAGGTCGATGCGGTAGGCGCGCACCGTGTGGGCCGAGGCGTTGCGCTCGACGCGCATCGACTCGCAGAAGGCCTCCGCGAGCGCGGCGGCCTGCGGGTTGCAGTCGAGGGGGCCGCCGGCCGCGTCGTCAGCGGGCATCGTCGGCGCCTCCGTCGAGCGCGAGACCCGCCTCGGCGAGCGCCGCGCGGTAGGCTGCGAGCGCCTGCGCGCCGCGCTCGGCGTAGGCGCGGTAGCGGTCGCGCTTGTTGCGCACGGGAGCGTCGAGCGGCTCCATGATGCCGAAGTTCACGTGCATGGGCTGGTAGTCGGCCGTGGCGGGATCGGTCGCGTAGGCCAGAAGCGCGCCGAACGCCGTCTGCCGCGGCAGCGCGGGCGCGGGCGCGCCGGCAAGGAGCGCGGCGACGGAGAGCGCCGCGTGCAGACCCGAGCGGATCGCCTCGCAGTAGCCCTCGGTGCCCGCGATCTGGCCCGCCAGGAACACCGGCACGCCCAGCGCGTCGGCCCCCGGCGTCCGCAGGCGCAGGTCGGCGTCGAGCAGACGCGGCGCGTCCACGAACGTGTTGCGGTGCATCACGCCGAAGCGCGCGAACTCCGCGTTCTCGAGGCCGGGGATCATGCGGAACACGCGCCTCTGCTCGGGAAAGGTGAGGTTCGTCTGGAAGCCAACGAGGTTGTAGCTCTCGCCGTGCGCGTCCTCGGCGCGCAGCTGCAATGCCGCCCAGGGGCGCCGCCCCGTGCGCGGGTCGGTGAGCCCCACTGGCTTGAGCGTGCCGAAGCGCGGCGCGTCGTGGCCCTTGCGGGCGATCTCCTCGATGGGCTGGCAGGCCTGGAACAGCTCGCGCGTCTCGAAGTCGCGCCTGATCACGCGCTCGGCCGTGACGAGGGCCTCGATGAAGGCGTCGTACTCGGCGCGGTCGAAGGGGGCGTTGAGGTAGTCGCCCGCGCCGTCGGCGGCGTCCTCGTAGCGGCTTTGGCGGAAGAGCTTGGAGGAGTCGAGCGAGTCCGCCATCACGATGGGAGCGGCCGCGTCGTAGAACGCGAGGTGGGCCTCGCCCGTGAGCGCGGCGAGCGACTCGGCCAGCGCGTCGGAGGTGAGCGGGCCCGTCGCCACGATAAGCGCGTCGACGCCTCGGGCGGCCTGCCCGAGGTCGACGGCCTCCTCGCGCACGAGCTCGATGGCGGGGTGGCCCTCGACGAGCGCAGTGACGTCGCGGGCGAAGGCCGCGCGGTCCACGGCGAGCGCGCCGCCCGCCGCCACGGCATTGCGCCCGGCGGCGGCGTAGACGAACGAATCCAGCCCGCCGAGTTCGGCCTTCAGCATGCCGGCGGCGCTGTCGGGCTTCGTGCTTTTCAGCGAGTTGGAGCAGACGAGCTCGGCGCAGAGGCCCGTGTCGTGCACGGCGGTGCGCACGGCGGGGCGCATCTCGACGAGCCGCACGCGCACGCCGCGCGCGGCGAGCTGCAGGGCAGCCTCGCTGCCGGCGAGCCCGGCGCCCAGTATGGTGACGTATGATTCAGACATGCCGGGAAGCATACCAAATCCCGCGCCTAAGCGGCGCGCGAACCCGCAAACTCCCCCGCATCCCCGCGACTACCCCACCGGCTCGCTGCGCGATTCCCTTCCTCACTTGACGACCGGGCCCCAGCGGCCGTCGGGGTAGCGGGCGATAAGGCCCGCGCGCTCGGCCTCCACGAGGCGCTCCATGAGCCATGAACGCGGCTCGGCATCGCCGCAGCACGAGACGGCCAGCGCGTAGAGGTCCTCCATGCCGAGCGGCTGGGAGCGCAGCGCGGCCGCCACCGGGTCGGCCTCGCCCTTCGCGGCGCCGCCCGCGCCCGCCTCGAAGCGCTCCTGCTTGAGGCAGCCGAACAGCGAGAACAGCGCGTCCTCGAATGACTCATCGTCCACCACGGGGGTCGCTCCCTGGCAGAGCAGCCGGTTCGCCCCGCACGAGGAGGAGGCGGTAATGGCCCCCGGCACCACGAGCACGTCGCGGCCGGCCGCCAGCGCCTCGTCGGCGGTGGAGAACGTGCCCGACGGCAGCCCCGCCTCCACGATGAGCGTGGCGCGCGCGAGCCCTGCGATCAGGCGGTTGCGCGCGCGGAAGCGGTAGGGCAAGGGCGGCTCGTCCCAGGCGTGCTCGGATACGACGGCCCCGCCCGCGTCCACGATGCGCTGGAAGAGCCCCGCGTTCTCGGCCGGATAGGGCCTGTCGCAGCCGCCGCCGAGGAAGGCGACCGTGGGCCCGCCCGCCTCGAGCGCGGCGCGATGGGCCGCCGCGTCGCAGCCGCGCGCCCCTCCTGAGACGACGGCGATGCCGCGCTCGGCCGCCAGCCGGGCGAACCGGCGCGCGCAGCCGATGCCGTAGGGCGTCGCCTTGCGCGCGCCCACCACGGCGAGTCCCTCCGCGAGCGCCGTCGGATCGCCCGCCACGTAGAGCCGCTCCGGCGGCTGCGCGAGCCGCTCGAACGCCGAAGGATAGCCGGGGCCGCCCCGCTCGAGCACCGTGCGCGGCCCCTCCAGCACGCCCCCGCGCCCCCGCGGGTCCCGCGCGCTCACGACTCCTATGCGCCCCTGGTACGTCCTGATCTGGTGCACCGTGCACGTGCACGGCTCCTCGCCGTCGCCGAAGTACCCGCAGGGGCACGGGTTGGACGCCGCCACCAGCATGAAGCGCGCCGGGAACTCCACGTTGCCGTCGGCCCGCGTTATCACCACGCGCCCCGCCTCGAGCGGCTGGCGGATGC
Source organism: Arabiibacter massiliensis (assembly GCF_902386925.1). Taxonomy (NCBI): domain Bacteria; kingdom Bacillati; phylum Actinomycetota; class Coriobacteriia; order Eggerthellales; family Eggerthellaceae; genus Arabiibacter; species Arabiibacter massiliensis. The sequence goes on from NZ_LR698996.1 coordinate 741,706, forward strand.
CCTGCAGCACGCTAGGCGCGAACTCGGCCACCTCGTCCAGGAACAGCACGCCATTGTGCGCGAGCGATATCTCGCCCGGCCGCAGAGGCGAGCCGCCTCCCACGAGCCCCGCGAGGCTCGCCGAATGGTGCGGGCTGCGGAAGGGCCGCACGCCGCCGAGCACGGAGTCCAACGGCTCGCCGGCAACCGAGTGCACCACCGCCGTCTCGAGGCGCTCGGCCTGCGACAGGGGCGGCAGGATGGAGGGCAGGCGCGAGGCGAGCATCGTCTTGCCGGAGCCCGGCGGCCCCATCATGAGCACCCCATGGCCGCCGGCGGCCGCCACCTGCAGCGCGCGCTTGGCCATGTCGTGCCCGGCGATGTCGCGGAAGTCCGGCGCGGACGACGCGCGCTCGCGGCGCATGGGCACGGCCGCGGGAAACGGCAGGTCGCGGAAGCCCGCGACGCTCTTCAGGCAGCGCAGGTCGAGGCCCTCCACCTGCATGAGGCCCTCGTCCACGGGCGCGCCCACCAGCGAGCAGCCCAGGTTGCGCGCGCAGAGCGCGTAGGCAAGAAGGCCCGCCACCGGGCGCACCGCCCCCTCCAGCGAGAGCTCGCCCACGAACAGCGCGCCCTCCACCGCGCGCGGGTCGATCTGCCCCGTGGCGCACAGGATGCCCGCCGCGATGGGCAGGTCGAACCCCGAGCCCGTCTTGCGCAGCGCGCCGGGCGCCAGGTTCACCACCACCTTGCTCGGCGGCACCGAGAACCCGCAGGAGCGCAGCGCCGCCCGCACGCGCTCGCGCGACTCCTGCACCGACGCGTCCGCCATCCCCACGATGGCGAAGCCCGGGATGCCCGGCCCCACCGACACCTCCACGTCCACCGGGACGGCCTGCACGCCGCGCAGCGTGGCGGCCCGAACCCTGCATTGCCCCTGCATGTCAGCCTGCGCAGAACGCGTCGAAGTGATGGCGTATCATGGCGCGGTCGGGCGCCGTCACCACGATCGACACGATGTCGAAGCGCAGCGGCACGTCCACCACGTCGTAGACGGCGAGGAAGCACGCGGCTATGCGCTCGTAGCGCTCGCGCTTGTCGGCGTTCACGGCCTCGGACGGCAGGCCGCGCTCGCAGTTCGACCTCGTCTTCACCTCCACGAACACGACCCATTCCCCGTCGCGGGCGATGATGTCGGCTTCGCCGGCCGCGCACGTCCAGTTCCGCGCGACGATCTCGTAGCCCCTCCGCTCGAGGAATCGCGCGGCCGCCTCCTCGCCCCGCCGGCCCAGCTCGGCGTTGCGCTCGCCCGCCGTGAGGCCGCTCTTCGCCGCGCCCTTCTTGCGGCGCGAGCCCGACGCCTTCTTGCGTTGCTTCGGGGCGGCCTTCTCGACCGCATCCGCCACTGCGCTTTCCACCATGTCTGCTCCCTTCTTCTCCGCCTTCCATGGTACAGGGCCGATCCAGCGGATCCATGGCGTGCGTCAAGCGCAAGCGCGCCCCGATCCATCGCGGATCCAGCGCGTATGGCGCGCATATCCAGCGCGGATCAAGCGCGTTTCAAGCGGAAATCCAGCAGGAATCAAGCGGAAATCAAGCACGGCGAAGCCGACCCTCCGTAACCCCAGGCCAGAAGCGTGCAAAGCCCGCAGGACGATCCTGCGGGCCGTTGTGGAGAAGCGGATAAACACGCGGTGGAAACGCGCGCGGCGGCGCTAGAACAGCGTCGGCTGCAGAAACGACGTGCAGAACGACGCGCGGTGCACCGGCGTGAGGCCGAAGCGCTTGATGGCCTCGATATGGGCGGGGCTCGCGTAGCCCTTGCACGACTCGAAGCCGTATTCGGGGTACTCCTCGGCCAGCCGGCACATGAGCGCGTCGCGCTCCACCTTGGCCACGATGGAGGCGGCGGCGATGGAGGCGCAGCGGCAGTCGCCCTTCACCACGTTCACCTCGCGCGGGTCCATGCGCAAAGGGTTGCCGTCGAGCAGCACCACGTCGGGGCGCACCCCGGCGGCCTCCACGCAGGCCACCGCGCGGCGAAACGCCGTGACGAGCGAGGCCGTCATGCCGCAGGCATCGATATCGCAGGCCTCCACGTACTCCACGGTCCACGCCACGGCCACGGCCTTCACCTGGGCGGCGATGCGCTCGCGATCCTCGGGGCGCACCTGCTTGGAGTCGTTCAAGCCCTCCACGACGGGCTCGAGAGGCAGCACGACCGCGCCCACCGCGAGCGGCCCGGCCAAGGGACCCCGCCCCACCTCGTCAAGCCCCACGACCACGCCGCCGCCCCGCCCGGCGGCAAGTTCGCGCTCGAAGGCGTAGAGCGCGGCGAGGCGCGCCCGCTCGGCCTCCTGCGCCTCGATGCGCCGGCGCGCCCGCTCCACCGCGTCGCGCACCCCCTTGCGCGCGTCGGCCACGAGCGAGCGCTCCAGCACGGCGAACTCGCGCGCGTCCGCCTCGCGCAGACGCCGCTCTATGTCGGCAACCGTCAGACCCATCGAAGCCTCCCCGTCTCTCTTCCCATCGCACCATGATAGCGCAAAAGGAAGCCCCCCGGCCTCCGGAGAGGGCGAGGGGCTTCTCGATCGCTCGCGTGCGGGAGCGGCCTAGCGGTAGGCCTTCTCCTTGATCTTCGCGGCCTTGCCGACCTTCTTGCGCAGGTAGTAGAGCTTGGCGCGGCGCACGTCGCCCTTGCGGACGACCTCGATCTTCTCGATCTTCGGGGAGTGCACGGGGAAGGTGCGCTCCACGCCGATGGAGAAGCTGATCTTGCGGACGGTGAACGTCTCGCGGTTCGAAGCGCCCTGACGGCGGATGACGTCGCCCTGGAACACCTGGATACGCTCGCGGTTGCCCTCGGTGATGCGGTAGTGCACCTTCACGTTGTCGCCCACGTTGAACTCGGGGAGGTCCTGCTTGATCTGCTGCTGCTCGATGGCGCGAATGATATCCATGGTCCGTTCCTTCTATATGTTCAATGAATCTCGTGCATGTCGTCTTGGAAAGACACGATTTGACAGTATACCGCCTGGCAACATCGCATGCAAGGGATATTCTCGGGCATCTTCCTCAAAATTCCCCTCCCTCCACGCGATGCGCAGAAAACCGGCCGCAGTCGGCTCCGCGCACAGTTCCCGCAGCAGGGTGCGATCTTCGCTCCGAAAACACGCCTCGTGCGCTGAGGCGTGTTTTCGGAGCGAAGATCGCGCTCACGGGGTGACGGCGACCGTCTCTATACCAGCGTGAGGAGCGCGTAGGCGGCCACTCCCGCGACGGCGCACCAGAGGAGCGACTTCGTCTTCCACGCCACGAGGGCCACCACGCCGGCGGCCACGAGGGGCGCGGCCGCGGGCCACACGCCGGCGTCGAACATGCCGGGCGTGAGCAGGTCGTTCGCCACCAGCGCGGCGAAGGCGGCGGGCGGGATGAACCCGAGCGCGCGCTCGACGTTCTCGGGAAGGTTGCGTCCCTTGAGCGCGAACAGCGGCGCCACGCGGCACACGAGCATGGTGCCCGCGCAGCACGCGAACACGATGAGGAAGTCGCCCCAGCCCATGGCCGCCATCAGCCCCGCCCCCTCGCCCAGCTGAACGCGAGCGCCGCGGCCACGCCGGCCACCGCGCCCACGAGGATGGCCGGGCCCGCAAGGCCGGCCGCCTTGCACAGGAACACGCCGAGCATGGCCACGCCTGCGGCCACGAGGTTCGCCGCCGAGGGCTTCTGCGTCACAAGCAGGCAGATGAAGATGGACGTCATGGCGAACGACGCGATGGAGAGCGGGATGCCCACGGCGTTGCCCACGAGCACGCCCGCCACGTTCGAGAGCGCCCAGGAGCTCTGCGACATGAGGTTCACCATCGTCGCGCGGCCTACCGACCAGTCCCCGGAGGCGAACTTCGACACGTTCACGCCGTAGCTCTCGTCGGTCACCGTGGCCGCGAACAAAAACGACAGGCGCTTTCGCACGCCCCTGCACGCCGGCGCGAAGGCCGCCGAGTACAGCATCTGGCGCGTGTTCACGAGCGACACGCTAGCGATGATGGAGGCCAGCGGCGAGCCCGCCAGCCACATGTTGGGGATCATGAACTGCCCCGCGCCCGAGTAGAACAGCGCCGAGAGCAGGAATACCTGCAAGCCGTTCAGCCCGATGGAGGCGCTGAGGATGCCGCAGGGAATGCCGATGGCGACGTAGCCCAGCATGATGGGCAGCGCCGCCTGGAACGATTGCCTGATGTGATCCCCTGAAACCATAGCAATCGATTATACAAGGTTTGTGCACCTGCGCAACAACGAAAAGCCGCGCGCCCGGTGCACGCAGGAGCCGGGAGCCGCGAAGGCCGCGCATTGCGGAAACCGGGTCCCGAATGCACGGTTTTGGCCGCTCTGAAGCGTTTCCGGCGCCCTACGGCCAGCTTCCGGCGGCACGCCGAAACGTTTGCGAGCGTTTGCCCAGTTCGGCAACGACGAGCCGTCGCCGCCGAGTCCGCGCGAGCTTCAGAGCGGCCAAAATGTGACTCGAAGGGCCCAAAAATCCGAAGGCGCCGCTTCCAAGCGTGGATGGCGTGTCGAAAGAGGGAGGATTCGACGCAAGGCCTGCGCACCTGCTCAAGGAAATGCCCTACAATCCGGGAAGCGAGATCCGAAGAGGAAGGCGCGGAATGGAGCAGCGGGAGACGGAGGCGGACGAGACGCTCGGGGAGGCGGATCCGGCGCGCATCGGGATAGCGCGCGCCCTCGGGCTCGGCGTCGCGGCGGCCGTGCTCGGCGCGGGCGTGGGATTCGCCATCTGGGCGCTGCTCAGCTCGGCGTACTGGCTCACCGACATCGTGTGGACGGGCGCGCGCGGCATGCTCGGCGAGCCCGCGTTCTCGCTGTTCCCCCTGATCGCGTGCACGACAGGCGGCCTCTTCATCGGCCTGTGGAACGCGCGGTTCAGAAGCGCCCCCAAGCCGCTCGACGAGGTGATGGCCGAGGTGCGCGCGAAAGGCGGCTACTCGGTGGGACGGATCGCCCCGAGCGCGGTATCGTTCTTGCTGCCCATCGCGTTCGGAGGCTCGGTGGGGCCGGAGGCGGGGCTCACCGGCCTCGTCGCGGCCGGCTGCACGTGGGTGGGCGCGAAGCTGCGCCGTCTGGCGGGCGTCGAGGGCGCCTTCTCCCTCAGGCAGAAGATCCCCCTGTACGCGCTCGGCGTTGCGGGCGGCGTCGCGGGCGTCGCGGCGTTCGGCGCGCTCCTCGGCGGCGGCATGCCCATCCCCCACTTCGACGCCGCGCCGCTTTCCTGGGAGGCGGCCGCCTGGTGCGTCCCGCTCGCCCTCGTCGGCTGGGCTATGGCGGTGCTTTACGGCCTGGCCGTGCGCGCATCGCGGCACCTCGCCGCGACTCTCGGCGACCGTCCGGTGCTCAAGCCGCTTTTGTGCGGCATCGCGTTAGGCGCGGTCGCGCTCGCGCTTCCCTACGTGCTGTTCCCGGGCACCCAGCAGGCGTCCGACCTCGCGGCCTCGTGGACGGGCATGGAAGCCGCAGGGCTCTTCGCAACCGGGCTTATCAAGCTCGCGTTCATCGCCTTGTGCCTCAACCTTGGGTGGAGCGGCGGGCCGTTCTTCCCGCTCATCTTCTGCGGCGTGAGCGTGGGGTTCGGCTTCGCCGCGACCCTCGGCGCGCCGGCCGAGCTGGCCGTAGCCGTGGTCACCTCCGCGCTCATCGGCGGCTTCACCCGCAAGCCCGCCATGACGGCGCTCATCATGCTCCTGTGCTTCCCCGTGCAGGACCTGCCCTGGCTGGCCGTCGCCATCGCGGTCGGCGCCTTCCTGCCCCAGCCGAGCACGCGGCTCTGAGTTTCCCCACGTCAGAGAGCACTCCCCGATTTTATGTGAGGCAATCCCCTCGTTTTATGGGATGAATTCCCCTCCGACTCCCGCCAAGATGCCAACCGTCATGAAGCGACGCGGCCCCATCTTGGGCGCTGCGCCGCTTAAGAAGGGGATGTGAAAGGAGATCATCATGGGTGAAGGCTTATCGCGGAGGGATTTTCTCAAGGGGGCCGCGATCGGGGCGACGGGAGCGGCCGCGACCGGGCTTCTGGCATCATGCGCCCCGCAAACAGGCGCTCCGCAGGCGAGCGGCGAGCCGGCGGGCGGAGCGCCGGCGGGCGGCACTGAGAACTGGGACGCGGAATACGACGTCGTGGTGCTGGGCTTCGGCGCCGCGGGGGCCAATGCGGCGGTGGCCGCGTGCGAGGAGGGCGCTTCCGTCCTGCTGACCGACAAGGCGCCGGAGGGCAGCGAAGGAGGCAACTCGGCGGCATCCGGCCAGTTCGTCATGGCCACCGACGACTCCGAGCAGCTCTACAACTACCTGACCACCCTGATGGGCAAGTTCAACAACTGGGACAACGAGGCGGTGCAGGCCTACTGCGACGGCTGCGCGGAGAACTTCGCCTGGATGACCGGGCCCATGGGCGGCGACCCGAACGTCATCGCCCCCACCGAGAAGCCGAGCTTCCCGATGGAGAGCTCGCCGGCCACCGCGAAGAACTGGATAGAGAAGGACGACGTGTGGGGCCTGGGGCGCAAGGGCTACGTGTACAACTGGCACGAGTTCCCCGAGCTGGAGTCCGGGCAGCACTGCCTGTGCCTGACGGCGACGGGAACCCGCTTCGACCGCGGCTACTACAACCTGTGCCACGCCGCCGTCGACGCGCGCGCGGGAAAGGGCATCGACGTCTGGCTCGGCGCCCCCGGAAAGAAGCTGATCGCGGACGGCGAGGGCAACGTGATCGGGTGCGTCATCGAGAAGGATGGCCAGGACGTCAGGGTCAAGGCCAACGGCGGCGTCGTGCTGTGCACCGGCGGCTTCGAGCATAACAAAGAGATGATCCAGAGCTACCTGCAGCAGCCTTACGTGCACCAGCGCGGCGGCCTGTACAACGACGGCGACGGCATCAAGATGGCCATGGGCATAGGCGCCGACCTCTGGCACATGTCGAACAGCGCGGGCTTCTCCTGGACCTACAAGAACCCCTCCCTCTCCACCGTCGGCCTGGCGGGGCCCAGCACGAAGATCGGCGTGATCGTCGGCCTGGGCGGCGGGCGCTTCATGAACGAGGTCGCGGAGAACCGCCACGGCCGCATCGACATCGGCGGGCGCTGGATCTCCACCCCCATGCCCCTGCCGTCCTACCTCGTCCACGACGCCGACCAGCTGGCCGTCAAGTTCATGAGCTCCTTCTCCGACAACTACGTCGACGAGATCGCGAAGGGCGAGGTCATCACCGGCGACACCTTGGAGGAGCTCGCCGAGAACATCCGGAAGTCGAACGACGGGAAGGACGCCCCCGCCTTCGACACCGACATCTTCGTGTCCGACGTCAACGCGTACAACATGCGCCTCGACGCCGGCGAGGACGCCGATTACGGCAGGCCCATCGACACGATGGTTCCCGTGAAGACGGGCCCCTTCTATGCGATCAAGATCGGCCCCACCTACTTCAACACCATGGGTGGACCACGCCGCAACAAGTACGGCCAGGTCATCAGCGTGGAAGGCTACCCCATCGGAGGACTTTTCTCCGCGGGCGAGCTCGGCTCGATCTTCTGCGACATGTACAACGGCAGCGGCAACCTCGGCGAGACCATGGTGTTCGGCCGCATTTCCGGCCAGAACGCCGCGCACCGGGCCAAGGGCGATTTCACCGGCGAGACCAAAGAGGCCATCACCTGGCAGGGCCCGCTTGAGGACGAGGCCGCGCTCACCATGGTCGAGGGCGCGTACAAGGACGGCACCTACGAAGGAGTGGGCACCGGCTTCAACGACAAGATCACCGTCGCGGTGACCATCTCCGGCGGCAAGATCGCCGAGGTGGAGGTGGTGGACTCGAAGGAGACCGCCGGCATCGGCGCGGCGGCGCTTCCCACCTACGTGGAGACCATCGTCGAGAAGCAGAGCTTCGACATCGACACGGTGAGCGGCGCCACCAACACCCTCCGCGGATTCGAAGAGGCCGTCAACGACGCCCTGACGAAGTCGAAGTAAGCGCAGGCAGGATAGGCGGATCCGAACGGAGCGCCCCTCGCGTCGCAGATGGCGCGGGGGGCGCTCCCAATCAGACGGCGTTCCACCTCTCCGCCAGATCGATCAGCTCGTCCTTCGAGTGGACATCCAGCTTCCGGTAGACGCTCTTGATATGCGATTGCGCGGTGCTCGGTGAGATCACCAGCATCGACGCGACCTTCTTCAGGCTTCTCCCCCGCATGAAGAGGTTGGCTATCTCGACCTCCCGGTTGGTGAGGCCGTAGCGCGCCGCGAGCTCTTCGGAGATCTCCGCGCGCCGGACGTCCCCTTGGCCCGAAGGAGCTTTCGCATCGGCCTGCCTCCTCACGATCGAGCTGAAGATGAGCGTCACCGAGGAGAAGAGGACGAACACGACCGCGAGGCCGATGCTGTTCTGCAGCGGCAGGCCCTCCCCCGTCAGATAGAGCAGGATGGGGATCACGACGTAGCTCAAGCACCAGGAGAGCGCCTCTACGAACAGGCTGCACGCCACGAACAGAAGGACGGGCGATATCTTCTTGTGGAAGGCCAGGTTGCACAGAAGGACCCAGAGGAAGAGGTCCAGAAACGAGCGGGCGATGACCACCACGTGGCCGCCGAAGCCTCGGTAGGGCGCGACCAGGCTGACGAACAGGCCGAAGAGGAAGAGGAATACGAGGACCACCCAGCTTTTGAATACCGCCTTCTCGACGGATCCGAAAGCGCCTGCGGAGGGCGCCTTCGAGGTGCCGGCGAAGGGGTTCGGCTTTCCGCAGTAGTACCAGAACAGCGCACAGATCAGCGCCCCTATCGCGATTGAGAGCCCCGTGCGGGAGCCTCCGCCGCCCGCCACATCGACGATGCCCCGCATCGCGCTCCCGGCGATCAGAAAGACGATGAAAAGCGGGACGTACAGGCCTATCGACTTCAAAGCCGAGCCGCTCTGGTCGAACTCCGGATTCTCAGACCGAGGAGAGAGAAGCCAGGCGGCGCCGGAGACGAGCGGAGTGAGGAGGACCAGCGTGCGGTCGACGTCGATGACCAGGCCGAGGGCCGGGATGAAAGCGAGGCTCGCCAGATAGGACGCGACCAGGATGCAGACCTCCCTCGCGCCGAAATCAGCGGAGAAGTACGTCGCCCACGCAAGGCAGTTCGCGGCGAAGCCGACCGCGATGAGGAGGGAGGCCGGCCACAGCAGCGCGGCCGGGGCCCCTCCCTGCGACAGCGAGAGCATGGCAAGGGCGCCGATCGAGCCGACCGCCGCGCAGGCGAAGACGAGCGGCCGGCGAAGGCGCATCATCCGGTCGATCTGCCTTCGCGCCGCTATGCAGGCCAGGCCCACGACCACCAGCTCGACGATGAAAACCAATGAGACGTTGAGCGGGATGCCGAAGAGCTCGTAAGAGAAGGTAGGCGGGTACAGCACCCCGAAGAACCTCTGGAAGCGGAAATAGCACCAGAAGAAGGCCATTCCCGCCATCGGAATCAAAAAACGGCTCACCGTACGCACAATCATTTCCCTCCACAGCGTCGTCCCCACGCAATTCTACCCATTGATGAGCCTCGCGGTGAAAAATAATCGACCGGCAGGGCAGATTGAAGCTCCGGTTGATTTCTTTCGGACGCGCGGGGGCGCGGGGGCGGACCGCCGGCGCGCCGAACCCTCCGCTCCCTTCGGCGGACGCGGACCTTGCGCGTTTCCCTCCCTAGTAGTGCAGCGAGTGCGGGATGAAGAGCTGCTGGTAGAGGCTCTTGGCGTAGCGGTCAGTCATGCCGGCGATGAAGTCGGTGACGGCGCGCAGGTCGTCGCCCTCGGAGATGTCGCGGTACTCCTCGGGCACCTCGTCCACGTGCTCGACGTAGTGGTCGAACAGGTCTTCGATGAGGTGCGTCGCCTTCGCCACCTCGGCCATCACCACGTCGGAGGTGTACACGCGATCGAACAAAAACGCGCGCAGCTCCATCATGGCGCCCCACACCTCGCCGCTCATGCGGATATCGTCTGCGGCGGCGGACGTCTCCACCATGTCGAGCACGAGCGTCTCGATGCGCGAGGAGTGGTCCGGGCCGAGCACGGCGTGCGTCGAAGCCGGCAGGTCGGCCTCGCGCAGGATGCCCGCGCGGATGGCGTCGTCGATGTCGTGGTTCACGTAGGCGATGCGGTCGGCCGTGCCCACGATGCGGCCCTCGAGCGTCTCGGCGCGCAGATCGCCCGTGTGGCAGAGGATGCCGTCGCGCACCTCGGGCGTGAGGTTGAGGCCCTTGCCGCCGTTCTCGATGCGCTCCACAACGCGCAGGCTCTGCTCGTTGTGGCGGTAGAGCGCCTCGGCCTCGGGAGACGCGGGATCGATGCCGGCGCACCGCGCGAGCGAGCGGGCGAGCGCCTCCTCGCCGGTGTGGCCGAAGGGCGTGTGCCCCAGGTCGTGGCCGAGCGAGATGGCCTCGGTGAGGTCCTCGTTCAGCCCGAGGGCGCGCGCGATGGTGCGCGCGATCTGGGCGACTTCGAGGGTGTGCGTGAGGCGCGTGCGGAAGTGGTCGCCCTCGGCGGCCAGGAACACCTGCGTCTTGTGCGACAGGCGGCGGAACGACTTCGTGTGCAGGATCTTGTCGCGGTCGCGCTGGTAGTCGGTGCGCAGGATGTCGGGCTCGGCCGAGCGGGCGCGGCCCTCGCTCTCGTCGGCGAACGACGCGTCGTCGGAAAGCGCGACGTGCTCGCGCAGCTCCTGGTCCTCGCGATGGATGATGCGCATGGGAACCTCCTAGCGACGTGCCTGCGGTGAGGCCATTGTAGCAGAAAGGGGGTTCGGGCGACCCGCCTTGGTGCCTCCGCTGCACGCGAAATCGGGCTGCTCGACACAAAAATCCCCGACGTGAAAGGCTCGGCGCGGCGAAATGGCGGGCATCGGCTCCCCTAAGCGGCGTCGCCGCCACGTTCCCCCAGGTCGCGAAAATCCAGCGCTTGCACGGCCCGCCGGGATCCTTTCACGTCGAGGATTTTCGTGCAAGCACAGCCGATTTCGCGTGCAGCACGTCCCTTCCAATTGCATCGCGCGAGAAACAAGCGAGGCCGCCCGGGAGTTTGTCGCGTATAATGCGGCCTAGGCGAGGTTCGACGGCGGAGCAGACAGGAGGTGTCCCATGCTCGACGAAGTGCTTTTCATGGAAGCGCGCCTCTTCCGCATGTTCAGAGAGCAGACGGGGCTCAGCCCGAAGGATTCGAACCGCCTGTTCGAGGAGCAGGGCATCTGGCGCTTCATCGAAGAGTGCTACGACGCCCTCCATCTCGAAAGCGACGAAGCCGCTCTCCAGGACATCCGCACGAAGCTCGCCGCCCAAGGAGTCTCGCTATGAGCCTGTCGGACGGAATGACCCTCTACCATGGCAGCTATGCCCCCGTTGAGGACATCGACCTCAAGAAATGCTCGACGGGAAAAGATTTCGGGAAGGGATTCTATCTGACCTCGGACGAGGATCAGGCCAGAAGGTTCATCCGAACGTCCCTGCTGAAAGCGCAAAGCCTCGGCCAAGTTGATGCCGGCCAACGCTCCGGCTACGTTTCCGCGTTCCGATTTCGCACGCCCGCAACGTCCCTGAGCGTTTTCGAATTCCCCACTGCGGACGAGCACTGGCTGCGGTTCGTCTCACTGAACCGCAGAAGCGCTTTGGCAGTCAAGTTGCGCGACAAAGTGGATCCGGGTTTGACCTGCGCCGACGTCATCATTGGAAAGGTGGCTAACGACACCACAAACCCTGTCATAACCACCTACCTCAACGGGCTTTACGGCCCCCTCGACGACCCGAAATCCGCGAGCACGGCCATCGGCCTTCTCCTGCCCGACCGGCTCAAGGACCAGTTCTGCTTTGCCACTCAACGAGCCGTCGCATGCCTGGAACCCATGAAGGTGACGCGCTATGAACTATGAGATCATGGCCCAATGCGCCGACCTGATCTTCGCCGACGCCGTGCAGGACATAGCCGCGCGCACAGGGCTGCCGACGGAGCAGGTGCGCCGCAAAGTGATCGAGTCCCCCGCTTACGCCGCGCTCTACGATTTCGAGACGGGGCTGTGGCAAGAAGGTCCCGACTATTTCGTCGGATTGCTCGCCTTGGGCGGGAAGGACGGCTAGACGTCAACGCGCCGTCATGGCGGCGCGGGCGGCATCGGGCGGGGCGAAGGCGCCGTGCTCGGTGACGATGCGGGTGATGAGGGCGGCGGGCGTCACGTCGAAGGCGGGGTTCCACACGTCCACGCCAGGGATGGGCGCGGGCAGCACCTCGGCGGGGTCGCGCTCCTCGATGGGGATGTCCGCGCCGGTCGTGCACGCGGGGTCGATGGTGGAGGCGGGCGCGGCCACGTAGAACGGGATGCCGTGGTGGCGCGCGAGGACGGCCACGCCGTAGGTGCCAATCTTGTTGGCCACGTCCCCGTTGGCGGCGATACGGTCGGCACCCACCACGACGGCGTCCACCTCCCCTTTCGCCATGAGGCTCGCGGCCATGTCGTCGCAGATGAGCGTCACGGGCACGCCCGCGCGCGCAAGCTCCCAGGCGGTGAGGCGCGCGCCCTGGCCCACCGGGCGCGTCTCATCGGCGTACACGCGCGCCACCTTGCCCTCGGCGGCGGCCGCGTACACCACGCCGAGCGCGGTTCCGTAGAAGGCCGTGGCGAGACTCCCGGCGTTGCAGTGCGTGAGGATGCGCGCGCCCTGAGGCAGCAGCGCCGAGCCGTGCGCGCCGATGGCGCGGTTGGCGGCCTCGTCCTCGGCCTCCATGCGGCGCGCCTCGGCGAAGAGCTCGTCGGCGATGGCGTGGGGCGCAGCGCCCTCGTCGGCGCAGACGCGCGCGAGCCGCTCGAGGCGGCGCACGCCCCACGCCAGGTTGACGGCGGTGGGACGCGCGTCGGCCACCTCGTCGGCCACGCGGGCGAGGGCGTCGAGGAAGCGCGGACCGGCCTGCGCGCACCCGCCCGCCGCCGCGTCGGCCGCGCCCTCGTTGCAGGCCCAGAGCGCCACTGCCGCCGCGCCCGCCACCCCGATGGCCGGCGCGCCGCGCACCGCGAGCGTCTTGACTGCGTCGACGACCGCGCGCCAGTCGCCCGTGCGGACGATCCGCAGCTCGCCGGGCAGCAGGCGCTGGTCGACGTAGGCGAGCTCGGCGCGCCCGTCGCCGTCGCGCCCGAGTTCGATGGTACGCGGCAGGTTATCCAGGTTGAGCGTTGCGGCCATGGGGCGTCCTTTCTGTCCGATGGCGACATTCTACCGTACCCCCACGGCCGAGGGGACGGCCTTGGTCAGCGGCAGCACCTGATCTTCGCTCCGAAAACACGCCTCGTGCGCTGAGGCGTGTTTTCGGAGCGAAGATCGGCCCTTAGGTTGCCGGTTCGTGACGGTTCGGGGCATATGCGCCCGGCGCGCTTATCATGGTAGGGAAAACCGCACGCGCGACGGAGGATACGACCCATGACGAACCAACTTGCTGCTGCGACGGCCCCGGGCGCGAAGCCCGCAGCCCTGCGCCCCTGGCATGCGATGCCCCTGGAGGAGGTGCTCGCGGAGCTGAACGCCTCGCCCGAGGGGCTCTCCGAGCTCGCGGCGCGCGAGCGCCTGGCCGAGGTGGGTCCCAACGAGCTCAACGCCAAGCCGCCGCGCACGCTCGCCCAGATGGTGCGCGAGCAGATCGGCGACCCGATGGTGCTCATCCTGCTGGTGGCGGCCGCCCTCTCGGCGCTTCTGCAGGAGTGGGCCGAGGCGGGCATCATCTTCGCCATCGTGGTGGCCAACGCGCTCATCGGCATCGTGCAGGAGAGGAAGGCGCAGACCTCCCTCGAGGCGCTGCGCAACATGAGCGCGCCCACCGCGCGCGTCATCCGCGATGGCGCGGAGACGGTGGTGCCCGCCCGCGAGCTGGTGCCGGGCGACGTGGTGGTCTTGGGCGACGGCAGCATGGCCCCCGCCGACCTGCGGCTGCTCTCGGCGGCGGGGCTGCGCATGCAGGAGGCCGCGCTCACAGGCGAGTCCGTGCCCGTGGAGAAGGACGCCCGGGCCGCGGTGGTTCCCGGCGCGCTCGTGGGCGACCGCGCGGACATGGCCTTTGCCACCGCCATCGTGACCGGCGGGCGCGGCACGGGCGTGGTGGTGGGCACCGGCATGGACACCGAGGTCGGGCGCATCGCGGGCCTTCTGGAGGGCGACGAGGAGCTGGACACGCCGCTCAAGCGCAAGCTGGCCTCGTTCGGCAAGATGCTCACCGTGGTGGGCGTGGCCGCCGCGCTCGTGGTGCTGGCGGTCGGCATGGCGTACGGGCGTCCCTTCGCGCCGCTGCTGCTTCTGGCCATATCGCTGGCCATCTCGGTGATCCCCGAGGGGCTGCCGGCCACGGCCACCATCGTGATGGCGCTCGGCGTGCAGCGCATGGCCAAGCACCAGGCGCTCGTGCGGCGGCTGCCCGCCGTGGAGACGCTCGGCGGTGCCACGGTCATCTGCACGGACAAGACGGGCACCTTGACCGAGAACCGCATGAACGTCGTGCGCGTGGCGCTCGGGCCCGACCTCGACCGCGGCGAGGCCGCGCCCCCGGCCCGCGCGATCGAGGAGAGCCCCGAGCTCTTCGGCTACCTGGCCTTCACGGCCGTGCTCTGCAACGACGCGAGCTTCGCCGAGGCGCAGGGCGAAGGCGCGTCGGCGGGCGCCCCCGCGAGCCCCGACACCGTGATCGGCGACCCCACCGAGGGCGCGCTGCTGGTGATGGCCCGCGACGGCGGCATCGACCCGGCGGCTCTGCGCGAGGCCTATCCGCGCCTGGCCGAGCGGCCCTTCGACTCCGACCGCAAGCGCATGGCCACCGTGCACGAGCGCGACGGCGAGACGGTGGCGGCCGTCAAGGGCGCGCTCGACGGTCTTCTGCCGCTGTGCGACTTCGTGATGGACGCGGACGGCCCGCGCCCGATCAGCGACGAGGACCGCGCCCATGCGCTCGAAGTGGCTCAGCACCTCTCCGACGAGGCGCTGCGCGTGCTCGCCTTCGCCACGCGAGCCCTGCCCGGCGTGCCCGCCGACGGAGAGGACATCGAGCGCGGCCTCACCTTCATCGGCCTCGTGGGCATGATGGATCCGCCGCGCGCCGACGTGCGCGAGGCCGTGGACACCTGCCGCACCGCCGGCGTGCGCACCGTCATGATCACGGGCGACCACGCCGCCACCGCGCGCGCCATCGGGCGCGAGCTGGACATCTGGCGCGAGGGCGACCTCGTGGTATCGGGCGAGGAGCTCGACGGGATGGACGACCGCCAGCTGGATGCGGCCATCGAGCGCACGAGCGTGTTCGCGCGGGTGTCGCCCTTCCACAAGCTGCGCATCGTGCGCGCGCTCAAGGCCGACGGCGAGATCGTGGCCATGACCGGCGACGGCGTGAACGACGCGCCCGCCCTCAAGGCCGCCGACATCGGCGTGGCCATGGGCATCACCGGCACCGACGTGGCGAAGGACGCCTCGGATATGATCCTGCTCGACGACCGCTTCACCACCATCGTCTACGCCGTGCGCGAGGGGCGGCGCGTGTACCGCAACATCCAGAAGGTGGTGGCCTTCCTCGTGGCCGACAACCTGGCCGAGATCCTCGTGCTGCTCACCGCCGTGGCGCTCAACTGGAACGCCCCGCTCACGGCCGTGATGATCCTCTGGGTGAACCTGGCCACGGCCACCCTTCCCGCGCTGGCGCTGGGCGTGGAGCCGGCGAGCCGCCACATCATGGAGCATCCGCCCCTGCGCTCGGGGACGCTGCTGGAACCGAAGCTCGCGCGGCGCGTTGTCTTCCAAGGCGTGTTCGTGGCCGCGTTCGCGCTGTTCGCGTTCATGGTGGGCCGCGAGGCGGGCGGCGACGCCACAGGATCGTCGATGGCCTTCGCCGTGCTCGCGTTCTCGCAGGTGCTGCGCGCCGTGAACCAGCGCTCCACCGTCGATCCCGTATGGAACCGCGGCGGCGGACGCAACCCGTGGCTGTGGGGCGCGGTGGCCGTATCGACCGTGCTCATGCTGGTCGTGCTGCTGGTGCCGCCGGTCACCGCCGCGTTCGGCGGCGCGCCCATGAACGGGTGGCAGTGGGCCGTGGCGCTCGGCCTGGCCGCGCTCTCGCTCGCGCAGACCGAGGTCGCGAAGGCCATCGGCCGCCTGCGGGCGTCGCGGCGCTAGGCCCAAGGGCCCTGCTGGGCGCGCTTCCGGCGAAGGGCGACGATGCCGAGCGCCATGCCGCAGACGGAGCAGGCGAGCGTTGCGGCGGGCCACGCGGTGGGCTCGATCACATGGGAGGCCACGAGCACCACCCACGGGCCCAGCGCGTCCACCATGGCGCCGACGGCGAGCGAGTCGACGACGCGCACCAGCACGATCCACGCGAGCGAGAGCGTCGCCGCGCACGAGCAGGAGGCGACGAGCAGCACGTAGCGTGCCCTCGCGCCCGCGGCGAGGGCGATCGCGGCGGCCGCCAGCAACGCGACCAGCAGGCACCAGAGCGCCTGCGCGAGCACGAGCAGGATCCCTATCAGGCCGATGTCCATCTCAACCCCTCTCGTCGAGGACGTCCGACACGCGCTCGGCCGCGTCCTGGGCCCGCTCGACGATCTGCGCCGCGCGGTCGGCGACGGCGCGGGCCTTCTCGACCAGGTCCGCGAGCGACTGGGCGCGGTCGACGAGCACCTGCCCCGTCGCCAGCACGTCGGGCACCGAGTAGGAGACGTCGCGGTCGATGAGATCGGCCACGCTCACCCGGACCCAGGGCGCGGCCATGGCGAGCGCGGCGACGAGGCACAGGGTCGCCAGCAGGCGGTCGGGCGTGACGGCGGCCCGGATGCGGCGCAGGAGGGCGCGCGGGCGCGGCTCCCCGTTCATGAGCCGCTCCGCACGGCGTCGCGCTCCGCGAGCATCCGCCGGCGCGCGCCTGCGGCGAGGGACAGGGCCGCCCCCGCGGCAGCGGCGAGAACCAGCGGGTGCGGGGCGCCGTCGCCGGTGGAAGCGAGCGGCGTGCCGGGCGCGGCGGCCTCGGATCCGCCGCCCGCAGCCGGCGGCTCGGCCTCGGGTTCGGGCGCAGGCGGCGGCGCGACGGGCCGGTACGTCGCGTCGATCGCGGCGTTCATCAGGCGTGCGATGAGCGCGTGGCCGTCGTGGTTCGGGTGAGAGTCGACGCCGAAGACGATGGAGCCGTCCTCCGCGCGCCCGATCTGCACGTTCGTGAGGCCCGGGTTGTTGAACGGCTCGTAGAGGTCCACGGCCGTGCAGCCCTCCGTATTCTTGTCGAACGCCTCGTTCATGAGCTCGATGTAGCGCGCGCCCGCGCCGCTCAGGTCGATGGACAGGACCACGTCGTCGCCGACGAGTCCCGCCAGGTTGGGGAACAGCGCGCGCAGGTCGAGCACCTGGCCGTAGAACGGGTTGTAGAGCGTGGTCCAGCACACCTGCGCATGCGGGGCGCGCGCGTGCAGCTCGGCGAGGATGGACGGTTGGTTCACCTGGGCGAACGTCTCGCAGGCGGCGAGCAGCTGCGGGTCGGCCTCGATGGCCTCGTTGATCTGGGCAATGGCGGCGGCGATCTTCTCCACGAGGTCCCGGACCGGCGAGGGGCGCTTCCTCGCGAGCCCATCCTCCCCAGGGTCCGCCTCGAGCGCGGACGGATCGGCTTCAGCCTCGGCCGCGAGCGCCTGCACCTCCTCCGCGCTCAAGTCGTCGATGCCCGCAAGCGCCTCCGCGATGATCTCGATGAAGCGGCCTAGAAGGTCGTTCGAGCCGATGGTCACGCTCACCAGCGTGGCGTCGGCCAGCGCGGCGTCGTAGGCGCCGGCGGAGAGCGCGTCCAAGAGCTGCTGGCTCGTCCAGCCCGACGCCGCCAGGTTGTCCGTGGCCGCAGGGCCGTACGCGTCCGCCAGATGCGCCCCCACCAGCGTCGCGAACGCGTCGGAGGGCGTGGGCATCTGGTCGTAGAGCGGGTCGGAGTTGTCGTACTCCTGCAGCGCGTAGCCCGCCGCGATGCTGTCGCCGAACACGACGTACTTCGTGAGCAGCGGCTCGCAGGCTATGCGCGCAGGCGCGATGCCGGCGGCCTCGAGCCGCTCGACCATGGCCTGGTCGCGCACCGTGAACGCCGTCGCCTCCGAAAGCCCCGAGAACGCCGCCGGGTCGACGTCGATCACGCCCTCGATGTCGATGCGCTCGACGGCGCCCGACGAGGCGGCCGCGCCCGAGAACGCGCCCGCCGCGATGCCCGCCACCGCGTAGGTGGCGGGCTGCTCCCAATCCTCCATGACCATGATGGATGCGGGGATCGCGACGGTGCCGGCCGCGTCGTCCGCGATGCCGGACAGCACGGCGCTCCCCTGCCCGGGCCCCGCCTCGGCCGTCACCGTGTACTCGATGTCCGTGCCCGTCTTCTTGTGGACGACTGCGTCGCCCGCCGCCGCGAGCGCCCGCGCCGGGCAGAGCGCCGTCGCGAGGACGACGGCCAGCGCAACCGCCGCCCCTCTGCGCAACCTTCCGGACGATCCCTTCGAACCCCGCATCCCGCATCGCCTCGCTTTCGCCACGTGCCGCCGCGACCCCGGCGGTCGGCCTCCTCCGGCCGGCGCGCCGCTCCTGCTATTTTGTCGCAGTCGGCCTTCCCTGTGGCGCGTTGCGCGCATTCGGCCCCGTTTTGCGCGCAAGTGGATCGGGGCGGACGCGCCGTCAGCAGAGGATCGACGGCTCGCTCAGAAGGCCCGCGAGCGCGCTCGCGGGGATGGCGAACTCCGGCATGCCCGCGCGGCCCGGGGCCACCTCGTACTCGTCGAACACGATGACCAGACGGTTCGCGTCGTCGATATAGAAGTGCTGGTCGGCCGCGATGCTCTGGAAGCACTCGTCGGGCCGCCAGATGCCGCCGGGGATGAAGTAGTCGGCCGTGCCGGCGTCCACCTGCTCGGCCATCTGGCGCAGCACCTCGGCGCTCACGGCCCCCACGTAGTCGGCACCGGGCGCGAACAGGTCGGCCAGCTCCAGGAAGCATCCCGTGCGCTTGTCCAGCGTGAACGTGCGCGCGTACTCGCCCGAGCCGCCGGCGTTGAGCGTGCCGACGAACCGGATGGCCAGCAGCGCGTCGTCGTCGCGCACTACGTCGTAGGCCACGTCCATGCCCACGTAGCCGTTGTACTTGCGCGCGGCGTACCAGAGGAACTTCTCGCGCATCTGCTCGACGTAGGCCTCCATCTGCCGGTTGATCTCGTCCACGCCCTCCGCGAGGGCGGGCGGCGGGTCGGCGGCGCCGTCGCCTTCGTCCGGGCTGGCGGGGGCAACCGGGATGGTCACCTCCGGGACGCTCGGCAGGGGCGCGGGCGCGCCGTCGTCCCTGGAGCCGCTCTCCCATGAGAGCGTGCCGGATGCCGGCGGCTCGACGGGCTCGGGCGCGGCGGGGAGTTCGGGTTCGGGGCGGCTCGACGGGCTCGGGCGCGGCGGGGAGTTCGGGTTCGGGGGCCGGGGCGGCGGCCTGCGGCTCATCGGGCGCTTCCTCTGCGGGCGCCTCTTCCTGCTGCGCGCCCGCATCGGCCGGCGCGAGCGCCTCCACCCGCGGCACGGCCGCCTGGAAGGACGTGGCGCCCCAGCGGAAGCCCTCGACCCGCGTCTGCGCCACCTCGAGCAATCTGCCGTCCGAGGCGCGCGCTGCCGCCGGCAGGCACCCCGCCGCGAGGAGCAGCGCGCAGCCGAGCGCGAGCGTTCCTTGGGCCGGACGGCGCAAGAGCCCCGGCCGCCTCTTCGGCTCGGCCTCCTCGGCGGGCGCGCAGAGCACCGCCTGCAGGCGGAACCTTCCCTCCTCGCACGAGCAGCGCAAAAGGCCGTCGTACTTGTCCACCACGGCGCGGATGCTCCTAAGGCCGATGCCGTGTCCCTCGCGCTCCTGCCCCAAGGGAAGGCCGGCCGCGTCGAGGCGGATCGGCTCGGCGCAGGGGTTCTCCACGCTCACCGCCAGGTTCCGCCCGCGCTCGAGCTCGACGGTCGCCTCGATCGCGCGCGGCCCCTCGCCCTCGACGGCGCGGCAGGCGTTGACGGCGTTCTCCAGGGCGTTCGCCAGCAGCACGCATACGTCCAGATCGTCGAAGGGCACGTCGGCCGGGACGGACGCCCTCACCGTCGCCGCGCACCCCTCCTCGCGCGCCTGCGCGACGCAGGAGGCCAGCACGGCGTTCACCGAGGCGTTCTCGCAGAAGCGCTCAGGCTCCGTTTCGCGCAGACGCGCGCCGAGGCCCTCGAGGTAGCTTGCGAGCTCCTCGCTGGCATCCTCGCCGGCAAGCTCTTCGAGCACCATGAGGTGGTGGCGCATGTCGTGGCGATAGGCGCGGCCGGCCTCCAGCTTGCTCAGCAGGCCGGCATACTCGCCCCGCTGGATCTCCAGCTGGGCGGCAGCCTCCTGCTGCGCCCGACGCGCCTCCTGGGCGCGCGAGGCTGCGAGGATCGCGCGCGCCATGACGGCGTACACGGACAGCGCGACGAGGAAGATGAGCGCCGTCACCAGCAGGTCGACCGGGCTGTTGCCGAAGTAGGACAGCAGCAGGAACACCGAGGCCGAGCACAGGCTGAGCGGCAGCCAGCCGGCGTCGCCGCGCGGGACGTGCGTGCGGAACGGCCCGCGCAGCCAGCGCCACGCCATGAGCGCGAGCACGAGCGCCACGGCGAGCACGCACCCCGTCTCCGCGAGGCCGCCGCGCAGGGCAGCGCCTCCCAGTACGCCCGTGACCAGCAGCTTCTGTAGGAAGATGAGGACGAAGGCCGCCATGCCCGCAACCATCCAGACGGCCGCGGTCTGCAAGAAGCCGTTGCGTGACAGCGCGTGGACGCCGATAACCGCCGGGAGGTAGGCGGTTAGCGGCAGCAGCGTGAGGACGAGCATGTCGTCGGCACCGGACAGGACCAGGCCCGCCTGCAGCGCCGCGATGGCGGCGAGGAGGCCCGACGCCGCGAGGAGCGTCCCTTTTTTGCCGAGCCGGCTGTCCAGGAGCATGCCGCATACGGAGGCGAACAGGAGGAAGTCCAACGCGGCCCACGGGTAGTGCTGCCAGGCGAAAGCGTCCATGCCCCTTCTCCTTCCCCGTTCGAACGCGGCGATCCGATGCACTGCCAAGTATGAACGCCCCGCGCCCGAAGCGCAACCGCCGTGCGAGCGGGCGCTGCACGGCTGAAACCACCGATGTTTCACGTGAAACATTTGATGATCCCGGTGCTGTTGAGGTGGAAATTCGGAATGATTGCAAAGCAATCTTTATAAGTTGACAAGCTTGCTTTATAAGCGAGAGAGGCTGAGAGCAAGAGATGGCGGGTCCCCGCGCTGCTCAACCTGAGAGGCTGATGGCGCTCTCGTGGGGTTTCGGCGACCGGGTTTCTCACGCGGTATAATATCGTTTCATCAATGAACGAATACGAGGCGCGAGGAGGTCGGATGAGCGAGGGGGATGCGGGGCGCGACCTGGCGCTCGACTCGACGTTCTTCGTGGCCTTCGACCTGACGCACCGCGCGCTCAAGAGCGGGCTCGCGGCGGCGAGCGGGCTCAACGTCACCCAGTACCGCATGCTCGTGAAGCTTCTGGCCGCAGGCGCGGAGGGCGTCGCGCAATCCGACTTAGGGCGCCTCCTCGACCTCAAGCCCAACGTAGTGACGCAGACCCTGAACGCGCTCGAGGAGGCCGGGCTCGCGGTGCGCCTACGCGACGAGGGGGCCGACGGCCGCACGCGCACCGCCCGCGTCACCGAGACCGGCGAGGCCCATGTGGCCCGGTCGAACGCCTCCATCGTCGAGCGCCTCTACGCGCTCTTCCCCACCGAGGACGCCGACCACCGTGCCATCCTGGAGGCGGCCATCGCGGCCGGCGCGAGCATCGACCCACCGCTTTCCGGCGATGTCGCCTCGCGCTTCGCCGCCTCGCGCGCCCTCGTGTCGCTCGAGCTGGTGAAGCGCGCAATGGAGGGGGCCCTGCGCCGCGCGGTGGGAGCGCCGCTTGCCGAGTGCCGGGTGCTCCAGCGCCTCGGCGAGGTGGGCGAGCCCCTGCGCGTGGGAGACGTCGCCACGCAGCTGCAGATGAGCCCCGTGGCCGTGGCGCGCGCCGTGGACGGCCTGGTCGGTCGCGGATGGGCGCTGCGCCTCGCCAGCCCGAGCGACCGCAAGGCCGTGTTCGCAGCCGCCACCGAGGAAGGCAGGCGCAGGCAGAAGGCCATCGCACGCGCCGTGGACGTGCTCGCGCGCACGCACCTGTGGGCGAATCTCGACGCCAAGCAGCGCCGAGCCCTCGCCCGCACCTGGCGCATCGTCATCGCCGACGCCCAAGCGCGCAAGGAGGCCGAGCGCAAAGCCGCGCTCGGCCTCCTGCAGCCCATCGAGTGATGTCCCAAATGGGGACAGTCCCCATTTGGGACGTTTTGGCATAGAAGGGGACTGTCCCCTTCTATGCCATTTTGCGCGCGGCGAAGAGGATGATCAGGTTCACGGCGATGTCGGCGGCGAACCAGCCTCCCACGGCGGGCAGGCTGATGCTCGCGGTATTGATGGCCGCGAACGTGCCCACGGTGAGGACCATGACCACGAGGCCGCACGCGAGGGCCGCCACGACGAGCGCGCGGCCGGGGCGCTTGCGGGAGAGGCACGCGCACACCGTCATGGAGGCCGCGCCCAGCAGCGTTCCCAGGAACGCCGCGAACACGACGAGCGCCACCACGAGCACCGGCATGCTCGGCAGCTTCGAGCTCATCGACGCCACCTGCACGGCGGAGAGTATCCCACTCACCGTGATCAGCAGGCACAGAACAGCCACGAGCGCCGTCGCCCAGCCCCACAGAAACGCCGTCGCGGGCTTGCCGACGCCGGTCTCGCCGCGCCAAACCAGGAAGCCGTAGAGCGCGACCCCCGCCGTGGACACCACCATGGCGAGCGCCGCCGCGTACATGAACGCCACCAGCGCCGACCCGGTGAGGATGGAGCACACGATGTCCAGTATGGGCACGTCGGCCGCCGAGATGTAGTCGTAGGAGAGCGTTCCGGTCAAATCCATCACGGCCAGCCCCACGCGCCCCACGAGCGCCACCGCGAGCGCGATCAGAAACAGCGTCCCGAACGGCCGGGCCATGGCCTTCATCTGCTCTTTCATGCTACTCCCCTCCCTTCATCTCGTTCTCGACCGCGAACGTGCCGCACAGATACCCTCCGCAGAACGCCAGGCTCACGTCGCCCAGCAGCGAGCCCAAAATGGGGTCGCCGATGTAGCTGTTCTCGCCGCACGCGCCGCCGGCGGTGTGCCACCCGGCGTACAATCCCGGAATGGGCCGCCCCTTCGTCGAGATCACCTGCATCTCGTCGTTGATCAGAAGGCCCGCCTTCGTGCCGTAGAGGTTGCCGCCGATGCGGCAGCCGTAGAACGGCGGGTCCTTGATGGCGTGCAGCCACTCGGGCGGCATCGGATACATGAAGTCGTCCTCGCCGCGCTCGCACGTCGCGTTCCACTTCTCCACGGCCTCCACGAGCACGCCGGGCTCGAACCCCAGGTCGCGCTCCAGCTCCTCGAGCGAGTCGCGCCTCTTCAGCACGTCGGCCTCGATGGCGTCGTCCACGCCGTGGTGCCAGTCGCGGTAGTGCTCGGGCACCTTGTCGATCTGCTCGAGGTCCGGCGTGATGAGCTTGCGGCAGTGCTCCTGCGCGAAGCCCGCCAGATGATCCTCGTAGTGCGCGTCGAAGATGATGTAGGAGCGATGCCCCGGCGGCGTCATCTGGATGGTGGCCAGATCTCCCAGCGCGTAGATGGCGTTCGCGCCGTCCTCGCCCACGCGGCTGTCCATATAGCGCAGGCGGTTGCCGCAGCGGTCGATGGTGAACCACGGCTGGCGCGACAGCTGCGTCATGCCGTCGTAGAGGAAGCGCGCCCACTGGCCGCCCTCGGCCTCCCAGTCCACGCCGCCGTCGAAGCTCGCGGAGCTGTTGAAGCCCGACACGTCCGCGCTCACGCCGAGCCCCATGCGGAAGCACTCGCCCGTCTCGCCCGCCGTGAGGTAGCTGCTCGCGCAGCCCATGGCCGCCGTAGGGATGTACTGCTTCAGCAGGGCCTTGTTGTTGCAGAACCCGCCCGCCGTGAGGATGACCGCGCGCGTGGCGTGGATGTACTTCTCCTGCGCATAGTCCTCGCGCACCACCACGCCCACGATACGGCCGTCGCCGTCCTGCACGAGCGCCTCGGCCGGGCTCTGGAACAGGTACTGCACCCCGTTGCGCTGCCCGAACGCGAACATGGCGTCGGTGGCGTCCTTCATCTTCAGCACGTGGTGGTCGAGCGTAGAGTTCTTCGGCGCCACGTACACCGGCACCTCGCCCAGGCGCCAGCGCACGCCGCAGTCAGCCATCCAGTCGATGCAGTGGCCGCCTTCCTCGGCGATGCGGTGGATGAGGTGCGGGTCGCACGCGTAGTGGTACTCGTCGATGGCCCAGTCGGCCAGCTTCTTCGCATCGAAGGGATAGCTGGGGAAGGCGAAGCGCTTGGACTCCTGGAGCTTCGAGCCGCCGAGGATGGCGCACATGCCGGCCTCCTGCGCGTTGCCGCCGTGCAGCCCCATGGCCTCCACGCAGATCGTCTGCGCACCCAGCTCGGCCGCGCGCGCCGCCGCGTTCAGGCCGCCGCCGCCCGCGCCCACCACGCAGATCTCGCATTCGTAGTCCCACGTCGCGGGCACGGAACGCGGCGGGATGGGACTCGCGTCGTTCGCCGGGAAGGCAGCGCCGTTGTGCTCGCGGTAGGTGCCGTCTGAGCCGGAGGCGTTTCCCTCGGCGCTTTCGGGCACGGCCACGTCCTTGCTGCCGTCGGCCGCCCAGTCGCCGATGATGCCGGGCTCCTCGGCGAAGGCCGCCACCGGCGCGACCGCCGCCGCAGCAGCCGTTCCGCCGAGCGCCACCGCCGCGCCGGCCAAAAAGTCGCGCCGGGTGAGCCCCCGCGCTCCCTGCTTCACGTTCCCGCTCATTTCGCCTCCCCTCCCTCGGTTGCCGCCGCGCCGCCCGCAGCGGCCGCCTCGGCCTGCGCAAGCGCGTCCTCCACGGCCTGCTTCACGCCCGCCGTGGTGATGGTGGCGCCGCTCACCGCATCGATGTCGGCGCCTTGCGCGGCCTCGATCATGGCGGCGAACTTGCCATCGCGGATGGCCTCGTAGCCCCCGCGGCTCTGGCTCTCGCCCTCCTGCGTGGTTTCCAGGCACGAGATGCGGTTGTCCTGCACCATCAGCGTCACCGTGATGGGACCCTCCATGCCCTTGCCGGTGCCGGTGTACACGCCGTCGGCGAGCACGCCCTCGGCTTTCGCCTGCCCGTCGGCCGCCACCTCCTGCGCCCACGGATCGTCCGCGCGCAGAGCAAGCTGCTCGGCGCTTGCGGCGTCCTTCGACCCCGACCCCTCGAAGCCCGCGCCGCAGCCCGACATGCCCATCGCGAGCACGGCGGCGCCGCATACGGCCGCTGCCCTCTTCTTCATCGATCAGTCCTCCTCTTCGCTTCCCTCATCGCGGGTTCGCCCAGCCCTCGGGCAGCTCGTAGTCGTGGCAGGTGTTGCAGTACATCTGCGACGACCCGTGAACGCCGTGGCAGTTGCTGCAGTCGATGGCCTCGCCCTGATGGGACTCATGCGGGTTCACGCCCGCCTCGCCGCCCCAGTCCTCGGTGGCCGCCACCACGTCGGCCCACTCGTGGCAGCCGCTCTTCGCGCACATCTTCTTGTCGGCCGTCACGCCCGTGCGCACGATGTCTCCCGCCTCGTCGGTCTCGAAATCGCCCGACGCCCAGGCCAGGCCCTCTGCCACCTGCTCATCGATCTTGGGCTCGTGGCACTGGAGGCACGTCGTGCCCTGCTGCTCGTGCGCGTTCGCCAGAAGCGTCGCGTCGTTGAAGTAGCCCTCCACGTAGTTGTCCATCGGATCGTGGCAGATGGCGTTGCAGAAACTCGGCTGCTCGTGCCACACCCAGAACCCGGCGCCCGCGGCCACCAGCACCACGGCCACCACGCCCACTGCGATGGGCCACTTCCGCCTTCCCGCGCGTTTGCCGCTCGGTCGCGTCTCTCCCATAGGTCCCCTCCTCGCTCGATCGTTCCCTTTAGTTCATACTTGTTTCGTTTTTATTTCGTTAGTGAACTTGTTAGCCCGCATGCTAGCATCTTCGGAATGCGAAGGAAAGCCGCTGTTGACGCCCCCTGACAACCCGTCAACGACCGGATGACGCAGCGGATGACGCAGGACGGGGGTAATGTCATCACAGCCAAGGTTATCGGATTTGATGACATTACCCCCGTCCTGCGTCATCAGCCGGTCCCCGCAAGGCACCCCTCCCCGTTGACGGATTGTCAAAAGTGTCTATTGACGCTTCGTCAATCAGGAGCGTATGCTGCGCTCATCAGGGGTTCGGCTCATCGAAGCCGAGGGAACGCGACCGCAGGCGCAAGGGGGTGCCGACATGACGGAGACCAGACGCGAAGGCGCTGCCCGCCGCGACGACATCGTGGCCGCCGCCCGCGAGCTGTACGAGGAGCAGGGGCTCTCGAAGACCTCCGTGCAGGACATCACGAACCGCGTGGGCGTCACCCGCTCGCTCTTCTACCACTACTTCCCCGACAAGGACGCCGTCACCTCGGCGGTGCTCGACGACTACGTGGCCGACTTCATCGAGGCCACGCACTATTGGAACGCCCAGCGCCGCCGCGGCGACATCGAGAGCGCGCTCACCAGCGTGGTGAAGCTCATGCGCCTGGGCGTGTTCGAGCACGACGCGTTCCGCCGTTCGCTCGCCTCGCGCGAGAACGCGGCGCTCTACATCGACTTCATCAACCGCGTGGCCGACCGCGTGGCCTCCTACATCGTGGACACCACCGTGCGCGACTACGGCGAGCTGCACGAGATACGCATCGAGCACGTCTACGAGACGTTCTACGTGCTCATCCTCGGCATCGTGGGCTACCTGCGCACGCATCCGGATGCCGATGACGAGGTGCTGAAGGACCTCATCGCCCAGACGCTGCACATGGACCGCGGAACCACCGCCCCGCCCGGCGGCTAGGCGCCGCAGCACCGCACCACCCATATCACCAGCGGAAACAGCAGGCCGGAAGGCGGCCTGTGCGAAGCATACCCAAACTGAAGGAGGGTTCCACATGTTGTTCCAAGTCTACGGGGAGAACGCCCTGTACCAGTGGCTCGGCTGGGCCATGGTGTTCATCGGCCTCATCCTGGTCAACGAGATCGCCCGTCGCACGAAGATCGGCGGCACCATCTGCTTCATCGGCATCCCGGTGGCGCTCACGGCCTACTTCGTGGCCATCTACATGGGCGCGGCGGCCGGCGCCGACTGGGCGCTCAACAACCCCACGTACGTGCACATGAACAGCTGGTTCCACTACGCGAAGCTCTACGCGGCCACCATCGGCTGCATCGGCTTCATGGCGCTCAAGTACAAGTGGGGCCGCCTCGGCAAAGCCGAGTGGTTCAAGTGCTTCCCGTTCGTCATCGTTGCCATCAACATCCTCATCGCCGTGGTGAGCGACTTCGAGAGCGCGTTCCGCGCCTGGGGCACCACCTGGGTGTCGAGCGAGGGCGTCACGCTCTACGGCGGCTGGCACAACGTGTTCAACGGCCTGGCCGGCATCATCAACATCGCGTGCATGACCGGCTGGTTCGGCATCTACGTGTCCAAGAAGAAGCAGGACATGCTCTGGCCCGACATGACGTGGGTGTTCATCATCGCGTATGACCTGTGGAACTTCTGCTACACCTACAACTGCCTGCCCTCGCACGCGTTCTACTGCGGCCTGGCGCTGCTGCTGGCTCCCACCGTGGCGGCGATGCTCTGGAACAAGGGCGGCTGGATCCAGAACCGCGCGTTCACGCTGGCCATCTGGTGCATGTTCGCGCAGGTGTTCCCCGCGTTCCAGGACTACAGCGTGTTCAGCACGCAGTCGGTGAACAACCCGGACGTGAACCTGGTGGTGTCGGTGATAGCGCTGCTGGCCAACGTGGCCGCGTTCGCCTACATCATGTACCGCGCGAAGAAGCTGGGGAAGAATCCGTACATGAACGAGGTGTTCGTGGGCACGCGCGACTACGACCAGGCCATGGCCCGTCGCGAGGATGCGCCGTCGCTGCCGGCCGACCCCAAGGGCGACCTGGACGACGCCGCCCCGCAGGGAGCATAGGCGCCGCGCGCAACCCGCACTCCCCCTTCGAGAGCCCGCCTCCCCCCGGCGGGCTCTTTTCTGGGCAGGGGAACCCGATTGTCGACCGAAACACACGCCACAGGCGCCCCATGCGTTCGTTTCGGTCGACAATCGGGTTCCCCTGCCTATCACTCAAAGCCGCAGATTACAACTTCTCAAAGAAATTGAGAAGTTTCTTGCATGACTTCTCAATTTTGCTGAGAAGTTGGTATCATAGTCGATCATCGGCGAAAGGAGAGATCATGGCGGCGAACCCCTTGGGCATCTATCCGAGCCTGGTGCGCGAATACATGGAGTTCATGCCGCCCCGCCTCGTGGCCCGCAACGACATCGTCCGCAGCCTCCCCGAACCGGCGCCCTTCAACCTCGTCCACATCATCACGGGCGTACGCCGCTGCGGCAAAACCTTCTACCTGTTCCAGCTGATGAAAAACCTAATGGAAAACGGCGTTTCCCGATCAGATATTTTCTACTTCAATTTCGCCGACGACCGCTTGAAGCCGCTTTCCGCAACCGTTTTGGACGATACGGTCTCCGAATACTTCCGCCAAGTGCCCGCGGCGCGCAGCGAGGGCGCCTACCTGTTCCTCGACGAGGTGCAGGAAGCCGAGAACTGGCAGGGCTTCTGCCAACGCATGGCCGAGCTGGAGAATGTGACGCTGGTGATCACCGGATCGTCGTCGAAGCTCTCATCCGAGGAGATCGCCACAAGCTTCCGCGGCCGTTCGCATGCGCACGAGATGGCGCCCCTGTCCTTCAGGGAGTTCTGCGAGTTCAACGGCGTGCCCGCCCCAGGCAACGGCAGCGAGTCGGTATCCCCACGCACCGAGACCTCCCTTGAGTCCGCGTTCGACCGCTTTCTCGTATGTGGGGGGTTCCCCGGCGTGCAGACGCTCGAGCAGGAGGATCGCATCGAGATCCTTCAAAGCTACGTACGCGACGTGGTGGCGCGCGACGTGGCCGAGCGGTTCGGGCGCGAGGACATCGCCCTTGCGAACCAGCTGGCCTTGTTCGGGCTGCGAAACACCGCCTGCGAGTTCTCGGTCAACAACATGGTGGAGCAGCTGCAGGATGCAGGGTACAAGGTGTACTGGGAGAAGGTCAACCGACTCTTCGACCTGCTTAAGCAGGCTTTTATGCTCCATGAGCTCGCCGAGTACTCGACCGCCCTCAAATCCGACACGACAGCCGTCCCCAAAGTCTACGCCGTCGACCCCGGCATAGTCTACGCGGTGTCGAGGGCGAACCAGCAGGACATCGGCAAGCGCCTCGAAACCGCCGTCTACCTCGAATTGCGCAGACGAATGGCGGGGAGGCGCACCGAGACGGTCACCTCGCTCACCCTCGGCTCGCCGCAACGCGCGAAGGTGGACTTCCTCGTGGGCGACGCGCTCGCTGCCGAGCCGTACGCGCTCTACCAAGTGACGGCGTCGATGGAGTCGGAGAAGACGCGGAACCGCGAGATCCACGCGCTTGACGAGGCGATGGCTCGGCTCGGGCTCGAAAACGGAACCATCGTCACCTTGCGCGAGGAGGGAACCGTCGCGGCAGAGCACGGAACCATCCGTATGATCCCGGCATGGAAGTGGGCTTTGGGCTGAGCACCGCAGGTTCATGCGTCAGCTCCCTTGGAAACCCAGGATGCGGCATGTCGCGAAGGGCTTCGACCTGCTAGAATAGGATGGTTGGGCGTTTCGCGCCCCGCGCCGACGGCAGAACCCTCCCGGGAAGGATCCCATGCAGCAGCTGCCCCAGCTCATAACCGACCTCGCCCTCATCCTCGCCGTGGCGGCGGTGGTCACCATCGTGTGCCGCCGCTTCCGGCTGCCGCTCGTGGTGGGCTACGTGCTGGCGGGCTTCCTCGTGGGGCCGGCCATCCACTGGATCCCCACCGTGGTGGACACGGCCAGCGTCACCGCGTGGTCCGACATCGGCGTGATCTTCCTGATGTTCGGCCTGGGGCTCGAGTTCAGCGTGCTCAAGCTCGCCACCGTGGGCCGCCCCGCCGTGGTGACCGCCGCCTTCGAGATGACGCTCATGATGGCCACGGGCCTGATGGTGGGCACGCTTCTGGGCTGGTCGTTCACCATGAGCCTGTTCCTGGGCGGGATGCTGGCCATCTCATCGTCGTCCATCATCGTGAAGACGTTCAACGACCTGGGGGTCAAGGGGCAGGGCTTCACCGAGCTCGTGTTCGGCGTGCTGGTCATCGAGGATATCGCGGCGGTGTTCTTGCTCGCGGCGCTCTCCACCGCCGGCGCGGGCGCCGATGCGGACGCCGCGGCCGCCGCGCTCAAGATCGGCCGGATGGCGCTCTACCTCATCGTATGGTTCGCGCTCAGCGTCATCGTGGTGCCGAGCGCCCTCAAGCGCATCCGCGACGCCGTGAACGACGAGATCCTGCTCGTCACGTCGCTCGCGCTGTGCTTCGGGATGGCGGCGCTGGCCGTGGGCATCGGGTTCTCCTCGGCGCTCGGCGCGTTTTTGGCCGGGTCGATACTGGCGGGCACCGTGCAGGCCCCGCGCGTCGCGGCCCTGTTCAAACCGCTGAAAGACCTGTTCGGAGCCGTGTTCTTCGTGTCGGTGGGCATGCTGGTCACGCCGCATGCCATCATCGAGAACGCGGGCGCGGTGGCGCTTATCGCCGTCGTGGCCGTGGTCGGGCGCTCGCTTTTCTGCTGCGCGGGCGCGCTTCTGGCGGGCCAGTCGCTCAGGACGGCGGTGAAGGCGGGCCTGAGCCTCGCGCAGATCGGCGAGTTCTCGTTCATCATCGCGGCGCTCGGCGCATCCCTCGGCGTGACCGCGGGCTTCCTCTACCCCGTCATCGTCACGGTTTCGGTGATCACCTCGCTCGCCTCGCCCCTGCTCGTGCGCAACTCCGAGCGCGCCTACCGCGTGCTCGTGCGCCTTCTGCCCGCGAGCGCGCTCGCCTTCCTCGAGCGGCGCGAGAAAGCCGCCGAGGACGGCTCCGACGACGAGGGCGAGACCCTCTGGCGCGACTACCTGAAGCGCTGGTTCCTCAAGGCGGGCATGGTGGTGCTCTGCGCCGCGGCCTCGGTGGAGCTGCTCGTGCGGATCGCGCCGCGCCTCCTGCGCGGGCTCGCCCCCGAGCCGTTCCTGACCGGCGCGCTGGCCGCCCTCGGCATCCTGGCCACGGGACTGTTCATGGCCAACCTCTTCTACACCGGCCGCAAGAACGAATTCGGCGCGCTGTGGATGCGCCGCCGCCGCAACCGCCCCGCCCTCGCGGCGCTCTCGGCCGCGGGGCTCGCCATCTCGTTCGGATCGGTGCTGTTCATCGCCTACGCCGCCGGCGCGGACAACCTTCTATGGATGGTCGTTCTGGCCGCCGTCTGCACGGCCGCGCTCGGCCGGTCGCGGACGCTGCACTCGCTGTTCCTCAAGCTGGAGACGAGCTTCGCCGGCAACCTCAGCCAGAGCGTGCTCGCCGAGCGCCGGGCCAGCCTGGGCGACGAGGAGCACGCGAACTGGGTGGAGAAGCACCTGTACGTGGTGGAGGTGGAGGCCTCGCGCACCCTCAAGCTGCTGGGCGCGCGGCGACCGGCCGACGTGATGTTCGGCATCGCGCACAACCTGGACCTCATGGCCATCGTGCGCGACGGCCGCCGCGTGGGGGCCGACGAGATCGCGCGCCTGTCGAAGGAGGAGATCGCGCGGCGCATCAACGATCCGGACGACCCGCTCGGCGTGCGCGAGGGCGACGTGCTGGCGTTTCTGGGCACGGAGGCGGAGGTGGACGCGTATCTGCAGAGCATGGTCAAGGACGGCTCGCTCGAGGAGGACGAGGCCGAGAGCGCCATGCTCGACACCTACCTCTCCCGCGGCCCGGCGCGCTTCGACGCGGCCTGCTTCGCCGTGGACGTGGAGGCGGCGGGCTCGCCCTTCGCCGGCAAGACCATCGCCTCCATCGACTTCAAGGGCGCCTACAGGAGCCTGGTGGTAGCGCACGAGCACGACGCGCTCGTGCGCATGAAGCCGAGCCGCAACACGCGCCTGTTCCCCGGCGACCGCGTCTGGCTCGTCGGCGACCCCGCCCGCGCCGCCGCCCTCATCGAGCAAGCAGCCCCCCTGTCATCCTGAGCGGAGCGACCGAAGGGAGCGTAGTCGAAAAATCCCGTGCGGCGCCAGCTGAAAGCGTCACGGTCGACGTAGCGAGGCTGAAGCGGGAAAACGGGGCTCCCAGCGAAATTTTTGCGCGCAATGGACGAATCCGCAGGGCGAAACGCCGCTTTGAGGACGTCCTCCACGGAGACGCGCAAGGGAAACCCCAGGTCGAAATGCCACCCCAGCGGCATCAATCCGTCCATTGCGCGCATTTTTTTCGCAGGAGGCTCCGAAACCGCGCTCGTGGCCCCTGCGGGGAACTGACACCTCAGCCAAGTGGCGAGATTTTTCGGCTGTGGCACGGATCGGGCGGGTTTCGGGCGGCGCGGGCGACCAGCCGCCGACGTTTCCCCAGGTCGCAAATTTCGCGAACGCGCCGCGCGTGCCATAGCCGCAAATTCCTGCCACAACCGGGAAGCGCTCATGCTGGCACCGCAGGGGATCCTTCGACTCCGCTCCCTTCGGTCGCTCCGCTCAGGATGACAGGGGGGCATCTTCACGCTCCGCTCAGGATGACAAAGGGCGTTCTCTACCTCGCGTTCTTCTTCGCGTACATGCGGGCGTCGGCCAGGCGCAGCAGGTCGTCCACGCTGCCGGCCTCCGAGTAGCGCGCGCCGCCGATGTCGATGCCGATGGACAGCCCGCAGACGATGGCCCCGCCGTCGATGGCCGCGACGGCCGCGTCCATGCGCGCGGCCAGCTCCGCGTGGTCCGCACCTCCGAGCACCACGAACTCGTCACCCGCGTAACGCACGACCTCCTCGCCCGCAGCGCACGCCCCCTTGAGCGCATTGGCCACCGCCATGAGCGCGGCGTCGCCCACCGCGTGGCCGAACGTGTCGTTCACCTGCTTGAAGCCGGCCACATCCATGAACAGAAGCGAGAAGTCCCCTTCGCCCGCCGCGAACGCGCGCACCCGCTCGTCGAGCAGGTCCTCGAGGCGGCGGCGGTTCGACGCGCCGGTCATGGGGTCGTGGTAGGCCATGTACTCCAGCTCGTCGCGCGCCTCCTTGAGCTCGCTCACGTCGGCGAGGTGCACGAGCAGAAGGTCGAACTGGCCGCTGCGCACCTTCGCCCGGTTCACGGAGCACATGGCGGGGATGCCGCTCGCCATGGCCAGGTCGCCCCGGAACAGCCGCACGTCCTCATCTTCCGCGCCCCGCTCAACCTGCGGGCGCTCGTCCGGCGCGACGAAGGACGCGAAGGGCTTTCCCTCCGGCGCCTCGTCGCCCAGGATGCGGCGCGCCTCGGCGTTCGCGTACAGCACGAGCCGCTCCTCATCGGTGACCACGAGGCCGTCGATGCTGTGCTCATAGACGTAGGTGGGGATGAGCGCCAGCTCCACGAACTCGAAGTCGTAGTCGCGCAGACGCGTCCAGTACCCCAGGCCGAACACCATGGTGGCCACGAACCCGAGCGGCGGGAGGTACGTGGTGAACTGGGGCACCACGAACAGCGACACTAACCCCACCGCGACGGCGGCCAGGTCGACCACGATGTAGCCGCGCGCCAGATCGCGCGCGGCGCGGTTCGCCGCCTCGCGCCGCCAGCGCACCAGACACCACATCCCCGCGCCGAAGTACACGACGAGGTAGGCGAGCAGCAGGTAGGGCCACACGGTGCCGAAGCCCTGCACGTACGTCCAGCCCAGGCCGCTGCCGCTCTCCACCAGCCCGTCGGCGATGCCGCTCGGCGCGAAGGCCATGAACCGCACGACGAGCACGGCCGGCACGATCCAGAAGGCGGCCTTCGCCGCGCGCCCCATGCGCCTATCGCGCCCCGTCATCACGATGAAGTAGTAGGACGTGAGCGCGATGAACCCGCACCAGCCGGGCGCGCCCATCCGATGCCAGAACCACGCCGTCTCCTCCGTGGGCGCGCTGTAGAAGAACGCGTCGCACAGGCACCACCAGCCCAGGCTGAGCAGCACGAGCACGGCCATGAGGTTCTGCCGGCTCTGGCGGCCGTCGGTCACCCGCTGGTAGGCGATCATGACGAAGTACGTGGCCGAAGCCGTCGCCAGAAAAGACAGGATGTTCAAGCGGCCACCTCCTCCGGGTGCGGGCCGACGCCGTCGTTGGAGCGGCCATTGTACCATGCGACACCCCAGGCCAAGGCGGGGTCGCAACTTCAACCTGGCATGAAAGCGCGCCCGTCGGCAAGCTGCAACGCCGCCGCAATCGAGCCGTCGAACGGCAGGGAAACCGCGGCGAGGGGCCGAGGAGGCGCGGAGTCGAAGGATGACAAGACGCGCCATAGAACAGGGCGCCCCCGAAGGAGCGCCCCGTCGAAACGCCATGCGGATGCGCGGCCCTGCTTACTTGTCGCGGTGGTCGCCCATCTTCTCCGCCAGCGCGGCCTGGCCGGCGGCGAGGCGCGCGAGCGGCACGCGGTAGGGCGAGCAGCTCACGTAGTCGAGCCCGATCTGGTGGAACGTCTTCACCGAGTCGGGGTCGCCGCCGTGCTCGCCGCAGACGCCGCACACGATGCCCGGGTTGCCCTCATGCCCCAGCTCCACGCCCATCTTCACGAGCTTCGCGACGCCCGGATCGATGGTGGCGAAGGGGTTGAACGGCAGCAGGCGCTCGGCCAGGTACTGCGGGACGAACTCGGCCTCCACGTCGTCGCGGCTGAAGCCGAACGTCGTCTGCGTGAGGTCGTTCGTGCCGAAGCTGAAGAAGTCGGCCTGCGTGGCGATCTCGTCTGCGGTGACGGCCGCACGCGGCAGCTCGATCATCGTGCCCACGGGGATGTCCAGCTCCACGCCCTGCTCGGCGGCCACCTCGGCGATGGTCTTCTCGGCCACGGCGCGCAGCTTCTCGAGCTCGGCCACCACGGACACGAGCGGGATCATGATCTCGGGCTTGGGGTCGAGGCCCTGCTTCTTGAGCTCGGCGCAGGCGGTGGCGATGGCGCGCACCTGCATGACCGGCAGGATCGGGTACACGATGCCCAGGCGGCAGCCGCGCAGGCCGAGCATCGGGTTGGCCTCGCTCATGCCGTCGATCTGCTCCATGAGCTGGCGCTTCTGCGCGATGGCCTCGCGGTCGCCGCCCGTGGCCTCCAATCGCGCGATCTCCACGTCCAGCGCGCGCGGGCTCTCCAGGAACTCATGCAGCGGCGGGTCGAGCAGACGCACGATCACCGGCAGGCCGTCCATCTCCTTGAACATGCCAAGGAAGTCGCCCGTCTGCGCGGCGAGGAGCTCCTGCACGGCCTTCTCGCGCACGGCCTCGTCCTCGTTCAGGATGAACGTCTGGATGATCTGCTTGCGGTCGCCCAGGAACATGTGCTCGGTGCGGCACAGTCCGATGCCCTCGGCGCCGAAGTTGCGCGAAAGCTCGGCGTCCTCGGGGTTGTCGGCGTTGGCGCGCACGCCGAGCGTGCGGAACTCGTCGGCCCACTCGAGGATGGTGTCCAGATCGCCCGTCATCTCGGGCAGCACGAGCTCGACCGCGCCGAGCACCACGGAGCCGGTGGTGCCGTCGATGGAGACCATGTCGCCTTCCTTGATGACGATGTCGGTGCCGGACACGGCGGCCTGCTTCTTCTCGGCGTCGATGCGCAGGGCCTCCACGCCGCAGACGCACGGCGCGCCCATGCCGCGGGCGATGACGGCCGCGTGGCTCGTCTTGCCGCCGTGCGACGTGAGGATGCCCTCGGCGGCGATCATGCCGGCCAGGTCGTCGGGGTTCGTCTCCCAGCGCACGAGCACGCACTTGCGGCCGGCCTCGGTGACGGCCACGGCGTCGGCGGCCGAGAACACGGCCTCGCCCACGGCGGCGCCGGGGCTGGCGTTGAGGCCCTTGGCCACCACGTCGTACTTCGCGTTCTTGTCGAACTGCGGGTGCAGCAGCTGGTCGAGCTGCTCGGGGTCGACGCGCATGACGGCCTCCTCCTTGGAGATGAGGCCCTCCTTCTCCATCTCGATGGCGATGTGCAGCGCGGCGGCGGCGGTGCGCTTGCCCACGCGGGTCTGCAGCATCCAGAGCTTGCCCTGCTCGATGGTGAACTCGATGTCGCACATGTCGCGGAAGTGGTTCTCCAGCGTGACGAACACTTCCTCGAGCTCGCGGCCGGCCTCTTCCAGGCCCTCCACGTTCTTGAGGTCGGCGATGGGGCTCGTGTTGCGGATGCCGGCCACCACGTCCTCGCCCTGGGCGTTCACCAGGTAGTCGCCGTAGAACTCCTTCTCGCCGTTGGCGGGGTTGCGCGTGAACGCCACGCCAGTGGCGCTGGTGTTGCCCTTGTTGCCGAACACCATGGACTGCACGTTGACGGCCGTGCCCAGGTCGTCGGCGATCTTGTTCTGCTTGCGGTAGAGGACCGCGCGCGGGTTGTTCCAGCTGCCGAACACGGCCTCGATGGCCAGCTGCAGCTGCACGTTCGGGTCCTGCGGGAACTGCACGCGGCCGTCCACGACGAGCGTCGGGTAGGCCTCGGCGGACACGTTCTCGGTGAAGATCTGCTTGAACTCGGCCACGAGCTGCGTGAGGTCCTCAGCGGAGAGGTCGGTGTCGGAGGCGGCGTTGCGGGCGTTCTTCATGGCCGTGATGGCGTTCTCGAACAGATCGCCGTCCAGGCCCATGACCACGCCGGAGAACATCTGGATGAAGCGGCGGTAGGAATCCCAGGCGAAGCGCGGATTCTCGGTCTGGGCGATGAGGCCGTTGATGGACTCGTCGTTCAGGCCGAGGTTGAGCACCGTGTCCATCATGCCCGGCATGGACATGGGCGCGCCGGAGCGCACGGACACGAGCAGCGGGTCGGCCGCGTCGCCGATCTTCTTGCCCATGCGGGCCTCGAGGTCCTCGCGGTAGGCCTGGATGGTATCGAGCGCGCCTTCCGGCCAGGTGTTGTCCGCGTTGGCGTACTCCATGCAGGTCTGGCACGTGATGGTGAATCCCGGAGGCACGGGCAGCCCGATGTTGGCCATCTCGGCGAGGTTCGCGCCCTTGCCGCCGAGGATCGCCTTCATGGAGGTGTTGCCTTCGGTTACGTTGTTCCCCTGGGCGTCTTTGCCGAATGCGTAGACTCGCTTGACTTCTTCAGTCACTTTTTCTCCTTAACCCGACGTACCTATCAGCCTGGACCTTGGTTCACAGGTCTTGACCATCTTATCAGCCAAGGGCTGATGGGCACCTATCCTAACGCAAAATTCACTGAGCGGTTTCCTCAACGGCGTTTTTTTCGGCGTAAGCGCCCCGCTTCGCAGCGAGTAGAACAGGGAGCAGACCTCCGCGACTCGCCCGCCGGGCGGAATCGCGAGGGTGGGGGCTTGCGTGCTCTTCGTCACCCTGCGGGCGTGGGGGCCGCGTCCATCCCCCCAGCGCCCCCACGCCCGCCGGGCGGAATCGCGAGGGCGGGGGCTTGCGTGCTCTTCGTCACCCTGCGGGCGTGGGGGCGCTGGGGGGATGGACGCGCTCGTAGTAGCGCAGGATCTCCTGGGCGGTCTCCTCCACGGCGCGGTTCTCGGTGTGCACGACGATGCAGCCCAGCTTCCGCATGAGCGCGCGCGCCTGCTCGAGGTCGCGATACACGTACTCCGGATCGGCGTACTTCGTGGCCACCGCCGCCGCGCGCCCCAGACGGCGCTGCCGGATGGGCAGCAGCACCTCGGCCGTGGTCATGAGCCCGAACAGGCGCGTGCGATCAACCTTCTCCAGCTCCACCGGCGGCTTGGTGCTGGGGTCGAGCGGGATGTTCGCCACCTTGTAGCCCTGCTGCGACAGATAGATGGACGTGGGCGTCTTCGACGAGCGCGACACGCCCAGAAGCACGATGTCGGCCCGCTCGAGGTCCTGCGGGTTGCGCCCGTCGTCGTGGGCGATGGTGAACTCCATGGCCTCGATGCGGTGGAAGTAGTTCTGGTCGGCGACGTGGATGGCGCCCGGCTTCGTCGAGGGCTTGCGGCCCGTCATGTGGACGATGGCGTTGACGGGGGCCGTCATGAGGTCGACGGCCACCAGGTCTTCGCACTCCTCGGCGTAGGCGGCCAGCTCGCGCGACAGGGCGGCATCGGCGAACGTGTAGAACACGAGCATGCGCCCGTCGCCCTTGCTCTGCCGATGCACCGCGCCGTGCGCCTCGATGAACTCCCTGACCTCCTTGAACGTGCGCACGCCCGGCAGGACCTCGATGGCGGGGTTCGTCACGCCGAACTGGGCGGCGGCCGCGCGGGCCACCGCCTGCGCGGTGAGGCCCACCGAATCGCTGATCACATGGAACGTGGGCAGCGAGACGGGGTCGGCGTTCGGCGGGCCGTAGGAGATGAACTCGGTCACGGCGCTACTTGCCGCCCTTCGCCATCTTGCCGAAGTCCGCCACATGGGCGAACACGGCCACGAAGCGGTTGAGCAGGCGCAGGCGGTTGCCGCGCAGGGCGGCGTCCTCGTCCATGATGAGCACGTCTTCGAAGAACGCGTCGATGGGCGCGCGCAGGGCGGCCAGGGCCTCGAGGGCCGCCGCGTAGTCGTCTGCGGCGAGCGCGGCCTCCACCTGGGAAGACGCCTTGTCGGCGGCGGCGGCCAGGGTGCGCTCGGCCTCGCCCATGAGCGCCTCGTCAACCTCCTCGCCCAGGCCCGCGTCGCGCAGGTTGTTCGCGCGGGCGTAGGCCGTGGCCAGATCGTCGAACGTCTCCGGCGCGTGGGTGCGGGCGGCTTCCAGCGCGCGGGTGCGGGCGATGATCTGCGCCGGCTCCTCCACGCCGCAGGCCAGCACCGCGTCCACCGCGTCGGGCGCGCAGCCGCCGTCGCGCAGCATCACCTTCGTGCGCGTGACGAAGAACTCGGCCACCTCGGCGCGCACGGCATCGCGGTCGAACTCCACGCCGGCGGCCTCGTAGGTGGCGAGCGACGCGTCGATGGCGGCGGAAAGCGACACGGGCAGCCCCGCCTCCAGCATGGCCGTGATGCCGATGGCGCTGCGGCGCAGCGCGAAGGGGTCCGACGAGCCCGTGGGCCCCTGCCCCACCGCGAACAGGCCGCAGATGGTGTCCAGCTTATCGGCAGCGGCCACGATGCGGCCCACGACCGACGCGGGCGGCTCGTCGCCGGAGAAGCGCGGGCGGTAGTGGTCGGCGATGGCGCGCGCCACCTGGTCGTTCTCGCCCGAGGCGACGGCGTAGTACGAGCCCATGACGCCCTGGACGCTCGTGAACTCCACCACGGCGTTCGTCACGAGGTCGGCCTTCGCCAGAAGCGCGGCGCGCGCGACGTCCGCCGCGTCGGCGGCGGAGAGCCCCGCGTCGGCGGCCAGATGGTTCGCCAGCGCCACGATGCGCTCCACCTTCGCCCGCATGGTGCCGAGCGTCTCCTGGAACACCACCTCGTCCAGGCGCTCCACGTAGGCCTCGAGCGGGCGCTTCAGGTCCTCCTCGTAGAAGAACTTCGCGTCGGAGAGGCGGGCGCGCACCACGCGCTCGTTGCCGTCTATGATGGTGTCGGCGTGCGCCGGGTCGCCGTTGCTCACCACGATGAAGTGGTTCGTCAGCTTGCCGGCCTCGTCGTAGAGCGGGAAGTAGCGCTGGTGCATGAGCATCGCGTCCACGATGATCTCCTCGGGCACGCGCAAGAACTCCTCGTCGAACGTGCCCACGAGCACGGTGGGCTGCTCGCAGAGGTTCGTCACCTCCAGAAGCGTCTTCTCGGGCAGCTCGGCGCGGGCGCCGGTGGCGCGCTCGGCCTCGGCCACGCCGGCGCGGATAGCCTCTTCGCGGGCGGCCTCGCTCGTCACCACGTGCGCGGCCTCCACCACGGAAAGCAGGTCGGCGGCCGTGGCCACCTCGTGCGGGCCGGGCGCCAGGAAGCGATGCCCGCGCGTGAGGTTGCCGGCGGTGAGGCCCGCGAACGTCACGGGGATCACGCGCTCGTCGAGCATCGCCAGAAGCCAGCGCACCGGACGCGAGAAATACTCGCTCGTGGTGCCCCAGCGGCACGACTTCGGCCACGAGATGCCCGTGATGACGCCCTCCAGCACGCCGGGCAGGAGCTCGGCCACGTCGCGGGCGGCCACGCTCTTCGTGGCGAACACGTACTCCACGCCGTTCTCCTCGCGGCGCTCGAGCGCGTCCACGTCCACGCCCTTGCCGCGCGCGAAGCCGGTTGCGGCCTTCGTGGGGTTGCCCTCCGCGTCGAAGGCGATCTTGGCGGCCGGGCCGCGGAACACCTCTTCGAGCGCCTCGGTAGCCTCGGCCACGTCCGCCACGAGCGCGATGAGGCGCCGCGGCGTGGTGTGGATGGCCACCTCGCCGTGCGGGATGCGCACCTGATCGAGCGCCTCGGGCACGAGCTTCTCCAGCTGGGCAGTCGCTTTGTGCAGGTCGAACGCCGGGATCTCCTCGGTGCCTATCTCGAACGCGAGCGTGTGCAGGCTAGCCACGGTCGGCCTCCTCCCCTTCCTCGGCGGGCTTGACGCCCACCACGTGCTCCATGTAGCTCGCGCACACGGCCTTGGCGATGGTGCGCACGCGCAGGATGTAGGCCATACGCTCGGTGGCGGAAATCACGCCGCGCGCATCGAGCAGGTTGAACGCGTGGCAGCACTTGAGCACGCTGTCGTAGGCCGGCAGCGGCAGCCCCGCCTCGAGCGTGCGCAAACACTCGGCCTCGCGGTCGTTGAACTCCTGGAACAGGAAGTCGGTGTCGGCCACCTCGAAGTTGTAGCGCGAGTACTGGCGCTCGTTTTCCAGGTACACGTCGCCGTAGGTGAACTCCACGCCGTCGGCGCCGCGGCTCCACACGATGTCGAACATGGAGTCCACGCCCTGCACGAACATGGTGAGGCGCTCCAGGCCGTAGGCGATCTCCACGGGCACGGGGCTGCACTCGAAGCCGCCCACCTGCTGGAAGTAGGTGAACTGCGTCACCTCCATGCCGTCGATCCACACCTCCCAGCCAAGGCCCCACGCGCCGAGCGTCGGGCTCTCCCAGTCGTCCTCTACGAAGCGCACGTCATGCGCGTCCACGTCGATGCCGATGGCGCGCAGGCTGCCCAGGTACATCTCCTGGATGTCGTCGGGCGAGGGCTTCATGAGCACCTGGAACTGGAAGTAGTGCTGCGTGCGGTTGGGGTTCTCGCCGTAGCGGCCGTCGGTGGGACGGCGGCTGCCCTGCACGTAGCAGGTGCGCCACGTGTCGGGTCCCAGCGAGCGCAGCGTGGTGGACGGAGCGTTCGTGCCGGCGCCCACCTCGTTGTCGTAGGGCTGCAGCACGACGCAGCCCGCATCGCCCCAGTAGCGCTGCAGGTTCATGATGACGTCCTGGAACGTCGGCGGCAGCTGGACGGCTGCCTGAGCGCGCTCCCCGTGCGCGGATGCGGTTTCGGTTGGCATGGTTCTCCTTGTCTTGATCGATCAGTCGAGCAGGCTGAAATCGTTGAGCGGCCAGTACACGAGCGCCCCCCGCCCCGTCACGGACGAGATGGGGATGGCGCCGAAGAAGCGGGAGTCCTGCGAGTTCGTGCGGTTGTCGCCCATCATCCACAGATACCCCTCGGGCACCGTGTAGGGGTACTCCACGTCGCTTTGCAGCCGGTAGGACGGCTGTCCGTCGGTGTAAGGCTCGTCCTGCGGCACGCCGTCCACGTAGACGAGGCCGTCCTCGTCGTTGATGTCGACGGTCTGCCCGCCCACGGCGATGCAGCGCTTGATGAGGATGCGTCCGGAGATCTCCGGGTCCTGGAACGTCACGATGTCGCCGGGCTTCGGGTCGCGCAGGTAGTAGCTCACCTTCTCGGCGAACACCATGTCGCCGGTCATGATGGTCTCCTCCATGGAGCCCGAGGGAATCTCGTAAGCCTGGAACACGAACGTGCGCAGCACCCACGACAGCCCGAACACGAAGGCGACCATGACGAGCAGGCCGACGAACGTCCTGAGAATGCCCGGGCTCTGGCGAACGGCGTGCTGACCGGAATCCATGAGGTATGTCTATCCTTTCCGAACGGGCGCGATGCGCCCGGATGAAGTCGCAAGCCCATATGATAGCGCGTCGCGACAGCGCGCCCGGCGCGTTCGACAAAGTTTGCAGAAATTTCCCGATCATCGGGGGAAAGGATGCGGTACGCCGGGGGTCAAGAGGCTGCGCGGCGCGGTCCCGTGCACGAGATTGACGTTCGTGCGAGGTGTTCGCCATGGCTAACTGTATTTTTTGGACAAGGCTCAAGCGTTTTGCCTGGTCGGATA
Source organism: Arabiibacter massiliensis (assembly GCF_902386925.1). Classification (NCBI taxonomy): domain Bacteria; kingdom Bacillati; phylum Actinomycetota; class Coriobacteriia; order Eggerthellales; family Eggerthellaceae; genus Arabiibacter; species Arabiibacter massiliensis. Next base: position 784,258 of record NZ_LR698996.1, read on the forward strand.
AAGTGGGGCGGGCCTCACGTCAAGTTAGCTTTGTGAAACAGCTCGCACGAACGCGATTCTCGTGCAAGACTCCCGGGCCCTCCGCTGTTCTTGGTGGATTGCCGAGGAGCCGCTGGCGCTGGACGGCGCGGCCGGCGTTTCCAGCACGGATGTTCCACGTAAAACACGTGGGACGCGCCCGGCGCCCCTGGCCGCCGGGCGAGACTAGCGGCGGCGCAAGGGGAAGGTGATGGCGCCAGCGGGGCAGTTGACGGCGCAGTCGCGGCACTTGGAGCACTCGTGCATGCCCTCGGCGACGTGCGGGTCGAGCCCTTCGGGGCACGCGTCGGCGCAGATGCGGCAGTCAACGCCCTTGCCGCGCAGGCACTTCTTCGCATCCACCCGGGGACGCAGCAGGCGGTTCGGCAGGCTGGCAAGCGACATGAGCGCGCCCAGGGGGCAGAACCTGCCGCACCATTTGCGCAACACGGTGAGTTCCAGTACCAGGATGAGCGGGAACAGCACCGCGCCCCACGACAGCGTCTGCAGCCCGAACAGCTGCACGAGCGCGATGATGCTGGCGAACGTGAGCCCGATGGGGCACACCAGGCAGAACACCGGGAAGCCGAACACGGCGGCGCTCAGAAGCGACCCGCCCAGCACCAGGTGCCGGGAGTCCAGGCGCGCGCAAAGCTCCCGCGGGCCGCACGCCGCGCACGAGGAGCAGGAGGAGGCGCAGGCCCCGTCGCCGCCTGCGGCTTTCGCGAGCGCGCGCTTCTCACGGCGGGTGAGGGGACGCACCACCTTGAACTCGGCCGTCTCGGCGCCGTCCTCCCCCTTCGCCTTTCCCGTCGCTATGCGGGGGCTTCGGTGGGCGAGGGCGTCGATGAGGGAGCGCACGCCGGGCACCGGGCACACCCACGAGCAGAACACCTTCCCCAGCACCGCCCCCACCGCCACCACCAGCAGCAAAAACACGAGCGCCCGCGGGATGAACAGCTTGCCCGCCAGCATGGTTTCCAAACCGCCCAGCGGGCAGATGGCGGCAAGCGACTCCCATCCGAACGACGAGATGGTGCCCACGCCCAGATTGAACACGATGCCCGCGCACGCGGCCAGGAACACGCCCGCGACCACGAGGCGGCGCACGAGCGGCTTCTTGAGGGGCCGCTCCCCCGCCACCGCGGCATGCTCGCCGGAGGCCGCATCGCAGGACGGCGCCTTCCCGTTCGGCTCGGGCGCGGTATCCATCGAATCATCGAGGGCGGTAGTGGTGGTAGACATGGCGAAGTCCCGTTCCTCTCAGGTTTACGCTTCGGCTGCTTGGTCTTGGACGACGATGTTTATCCCGCGCGGCAGCACGCCCGTGCGGCGGTAGAACGAAAGCGAGGCGGCGTAGTCGGCGTTGCCGGCCGCGGCGCGCTCCTCCAGAGCGCCCACTCCCACCAGCGCGCGGTACGAGGCGCTGGGGCACACCACCTCGCACTTGCCGCAGCCGTTGCATTTGTCGGGAACCACCTGGGGCCGCTGCTCGTCGTTCATCACGATGGCCTCGTAGGGGCACGCGTCCACGCACAGGCGGCACCCCGTGGGCGTCTGCCCCAGCTGCGGGAAGTTGATGCAGTACACCGGGTCGATCACCGCCGTACCGATGCGCTCGTAACTCTCGTCGAAGGCCGCCAGCGCGCCGGTGGGGCAGGCGGCGACGCACTTCTTCACCTGGCCGCCCGCGCCCTCCGCGTCGCAGAAGTTGCAGTAGCCCGCGTCCACCTCGTGGTACTCCGTGGTGCCCAGCGTGCGGGCGAGCGCGTGCGTGCGGAAGTTCAGCTTGGGCGTGCGCACGTTCAGCAGCCCCTCCTCCACGCCGGCGCTCTCGATGGCGTGCAAAGGGCACGCCTGACGGCACCGGTCGCAGCGGATGCACAGGGACAGCAGCCGCTCCTCGTCCTGCCCGCCCGGCGGGCGCAGAAGCTCGCGCTCGGTGGCCCACGCGTACTTCACTCCCCCGCCCAGCCCCAAAAGCGCGGCGATGCCGATGCTGCCGGCTATGAGCGAGCGGCGCGAGATAACCGGGCCGTTCATGCCGCCTGCACCCCGAAGCGCACCTCGGCTTCCACGTCGGCGAGCGTCTGCACGTCGAGCTCCAGGTAGCCCTGCGTGATCTTGAGGACCCCCTTGTAGAACCTCGTCTTCAGCATGAGCAGGGCGAGCTCGGAAAGCTGCGGGAACCACGTGAGGATGTGCCCCTGGATGAACTCTTGCGACACGTCGATCTTCTCCAGCGCCGCTTCCAGCTCGCCCGCGCGCAGATGCGCGGCTATCTCGCCGGAGAGCACCGAGAGAAACTCCAGCTCGAAGCACAGATGGCTCTCGGGCATGCCGGCATCGTCGTGCAGGCGCAGCCGCTGCCCGGCGAAGATGCGGCTCACCTCGTTGCGCGGCCGGCCGTAGGTGAGGCCGGACTTGTCCAAAAACAGCGACGCGTTGGGCACGCAGTAGCGCCCCTTGTAGGCCTCGGCGCCGCCGAAGGTGCTGGTCCATTCCGTGGCCAGGATGCACCGGGTGCCCGTGTGCCGCTTGCGCAGGGCGCGGCGGATGTCGTCGAAGCCCTCGTCCAGAAGCGACTCGTCGGCGTGGGCCGCGTACTGCGAATAGTCCTGCGCGGCCATGTGGTCGATCTGGTCCTGCGTGAGCGGCTTGTAGTAGAAGCCCGCCAGGGTGAGGTAGAACTCGGCGCGGTCCTCCAGCACCTCGCACAGCTGCGCGAGCGTATCCGGCGCGAGGGCCGCGGCGGTCGTGGCGTTTGACATGATTGCCTTCCTTCCTTTACGCGTGGACGGGGGTCATGGCTTTCGCGTTCGCGGCGCGGCCGGCCTCGGCCGACAGCTGCGCGAGCGCGGCGCGGCCGGCCTCGGTGGCCTGCCAGCCGCCGTCGTAGATGATCACACCGGCGCGCTCCAGCTTATCCACGAACACCGAGGGCTGCACGCCCCCGTCGCCCGCCTGGCGGGCGAGTTCCGCTACGTTGCAGCCGCGTAGGAACCCGTCCACCTGGGCGAACGAATGCGCCTCCTGCAAGAACTCCAGCAGGGCCAGGTAGGCGTCGCGCCGGTGCGGCTCGGCCTCCAGCAGATCGGCCAGGCGACGCGCCGGGTCCATCCGCGCCGCCACCTCGAGGCCCGCCTCGGTGGTGCGGTAGGCGTACCCTGCCACCAGGTCGTCCACCTCGTTTTCCGTGAGGCCCGCCTTATCGGCCTCGCCCACGGGGTTGCCCGCCTCGTCAAGCTCGAAGAACTCCAGGCCATGATGGTGCACCAGCTCGGTGATGAGCGAGTACTGGTCGCGCGTGGCGGCCTTGAACTCCGGCAGCGATGCGAGGTGCTCCTCGATGTCAGACAGGCCCTTGCGCTCGGTGCAGTACAGAAGCACCTGGTAGTCCAGCTCCCTGATGAGCGGCTCGAAATGGATGAACCTCATCAGGCCGTTCACCTTCTCGTCGAACGTGGGCTCGCATGCCGCCTTCCGGTCGGCCAGATCTTTGTTCGCAGGAACGTCTGCTTGGGCGATGTCTGACATGAGGAGACTGCCTTTCTCTTGACTAGAACAGGAGCAGGCCGCGGTTCGCTGCCGCTTCCCAGATGAAATTGAACCCGTACGACGCGACCACCCACATGAGCGCGCGCACCGCGATGGAGGCGGCGAGCGCCGCCACGGCGGCCGCGACGACCAGCGGCAGGGAACGCTTCTTGAAGGCGAACCACGTCCCCAGCCCCGCAGCCGCCAGCTCGCACACGACAGTGAGCACGGCCACGACCAGCGCCGCGTTCGCCAGCAGCCCGGCCGCGCCGAGCGATGCGGCGTAGGCGATGCACGACAGCGCCGCCAAGGCCGCCAGCGCTACGGCCAGGATGCCCGTCAGGCGCAGGGCCGCCTCGTCGTCCTTCCTGAAGGCGGCCACGGCCACGTAGATGAGCGCGCCAGCCGCCAGCGACGTGAACAGATAGCCGAACGTAAGCGCCAGGGAGTGCCAACCCGGCTGGGCCGCCACCTCGAAGTACGCGTAGCCCTGCAGGAACGCGGCCACCACGCCCACCGCGATGGAGCACGCCGCCATGACCTTCTCGCCCGCCTTGTTGCCCGTGGATGCGAACACCAGGAACAGGAAGGCGACCACCACGCCCACCGCCAGGCTGATGAGCTCGAGGGCGATGCCCGAAAACGACAGCAGGTTGGCGATGGCGCCCATGAAGCGCTCGGGGTGCGCCAGGTGGAACACGCTCATCAAGCCGCCCACCACCAGCAGCGCCAGAACCACGATGAGGGCCGTCTTGCGGGTGGCTTCGTTCTGCCTATTCGCCAGGCGGGCGACGCCGGCAGTTGCCATCGCGCCGTAGCCCGCGCCCGCGATGACGGTGAACAGCACCAAGGGCCATTGGATTCCTACTTCCATGAGTCAAGCTCCTTCCACTGCGCCACGGAGGGGTTCAAGATGTAGCGCACCGTGGGCTTGGCGCCCGAGGGGTCGCTTATCGTATGCACGTTCTCGGAGCCCTCGCCGCCGGCGGCCGCCAGAGCCTTCGACGCGGCGGAGTTCGGGTCGTCCAAGTCGCCGTAGTAGCGCGCGCCGCAGCAGCAGTTGTGCACGCAGGGCGGCACGGCATGCTCCTCGTCGAAGCTGTCGTTGATGTTCTCGATGCCGTCCGACTTCGCCGTCAGGTGGTTGCACAGCGTGCACTTCTCCACCACGCCCTCGGCCTCGTTGAACTGGCGCACGCCGTAGGGGCAGGCGTACATGCAGTACTGGCAGCCGATGCACAGCTCCTTGTTCACCATCACCACGTTGTTCTCCGGGTCGCGGTACGACGCGCCCGTGGGGCACACGCCCACGCAGGGGGAGTTCTCGCACTGCTGGCACTGCATAGGAAGCCAGTACATCTCGATGTTGGGGTACTCGCCTGTGGGTCCCACGGCCAGCACGCGGTTCCAGAATGAGCCCAGCTGGATGTTGTTCTCGTACTTGCAGGCCACCGTGCACGAGTCGCAGCCCGAGCAGCGGTTCAGGTCGATGACCAAAGTCCGTCTTGCCATTGCGTATCCCTCCTAATGCTTGAATGTCTCGTTGGAGAACGTGTGCGCCTCGTCGAAGGTGACCACCGGGGTCCAGCTTGCCGACGGGTCGGCCAGTGTCTCTTCGAAGGGGTTCACGTCGACGTACTGGTTCTTGTGGGTGTACATGAGCGGCTCGAACTCCTGGGGCTCCACCCACACGCGCGGCGGCTTCTCGGCCTTCTCCACCTTCACGCAGAAGCCGCGGTTGGTGTAGGAGCCGTACACCTCGTTGAACGGCGCCGTGTTCTTGGTGAGGATGTTCACGTTGCATTCCTGCCAGCCGCCGGTCTTCGTCTCCTGCGAGGAGTCGAAGCACTCGGGGTTCCAGAAGCGCTCCATCCACACCACGTTCTCGTGCATGCCGTCGGTGATGTACACGCGGGCATGCGTGGAGCCGCGCCGCGAGGTCACCTTCACCCAGTCCAGGTGCGCCAGCCCGTACTTCTCGGCCGTCTTGCTGTTCATGCGCAGATCGGGCGCCGGCCATATCTCGCGCATGTAGGGCGCCTGGCGCTGCGTGCCGTGGTGCGTGTAGTACACGCGGCCGCTCGTGAGCGAGAGCGGGTACTCGGGGTCGTAGCCCTCGGTGCCTTCGAGCGGGCTCTCGGCCGGCTCGATGTGCTGGCAGATGGGGGCGTAGGTGCCCTCGTAGGCTCCCTGGCCGATGGAGGGGTCCACGTCCACCTGAGCGCGCGGGTAGCAGCAGGGGAAACCGGTCTTGGCCAGCTGCACGAGCATCTGCGCGTACACCTCGAACTTGCGGCTCTCGGTGCCGAACCCGGCTTTCAAGCCGTCGGTGGCAATCATCTCGTGCTGGTCGTACACCCAGAACTCGTCCTGAGGGCTCCACCAGTGGTGCGTGCCGTCGGGCCAGAGCTTGCCGCCGCCCTCGCCCGCCACGGGCGTCTGGTACTGCTCGGGATTCTCATGCAGCGCCTCCATGTCCGGCGCGCCGAAGCGCTCCGCGAAGGACTGCTGGATGCGCTCGTCGGATTCCTCGCCGAACATGACGCCGGGGGGCAGCGGGAAGCGCAGGTTGAACTTCGAGCGGTCGACGTCGTGCAGATACGACGCGCCCTTCGACGTGGACAGGAAGCCGTCGTTTGCCGTGGTGGGCTCCTCCATGTAGGTGCGCCCCGTGGCCTGGCCCACCGCGCCCAGCACGATGTCCTGGCCGGCCTCCAGCTTGGCGTTCAAGATCTCGGCCACCTTGCCGGTCACCTTCTTGGGCGCCACGAAGTTGGACACCGTCTCGCCCAGGTGCAGGATGGGGAACATGCCGAACTTGAAGTTCAGCTGGCCCGTGTCGGTGGTGTCGGGCGAGGGGTCCTTGATCTCGCCCTCCGTGGTGATGTCGCGGCCGTCGTGGCTGGTCACCTCGAGCCACTCCTCGATGGGGAAGATGAGGTCGGCCACCTCGGCCTGGAACGACGTGATCATGGGATGCTGGCAGATGCAGAAGTCGATCTCCGGGAACACGTCGTACCACGACTTCGCGTTGCCCAGCATCGCCAGCTTGTTGCCCGACATGTCGAACCACACGCGCGGCTTGTACGGCTCGCCGGTGCGGATGGCCTCCAGCACCGAGGGGATGTGGCTGTGCTCCCAGTGGTACAGGCCCTTGTGGTTCTTCATGCCCAGACGGTCGAGGCGCAGCTGGTTGGTGATGTAGAGCAGCTCGGCCGTGCGCGGGTTCGGGAACCCGTCGGGGTCGGGCTTGAAGCCCTCCAGGCGCGCGGCGTTCTCCTCGGGCGAGTTGCCCACGATGTAGCCCACACCGCAGTCGTGCACGATGTCCACGTTGCGGTACTGGAAGATGGTGGTGGGACGCGCCACATGGCCGTTCTCGTCGGTCTTGGGCTTGGAGTTCTGCGTGAGCGTGCAGCCGGGCTTGTTCACGTAGCCCATGATGGCGTCCAGGCCGCACAGGCCCACCGGCAGCTGGTGGGCGATCTGCTCCATGTCGGAAGACACGCCATGGCAGATGCCGCCGCACTTGCCCTCCTTGAGCGGCGCGGTGTACAAAAGGATGGCCTTCTCGTTCTCGGCCGCGGGCACCCAGGTTATCTCCTCGGTCTTCTCCAGCGTCCACTCGGCGGCGGCTTCCTTGTAGATCTGGCCGGCGCTGCGGGCGGCCACCCCGCCCAGCTCGTCGATGGCGCCGCTCCAGAAAATCTGCGGGTCCACCGATTCGTCCTGGTACTCGAAGGGGGCCAGCTTGCCGGTGTTGGCGTCGAAGCACACGTAGGCCGGCGTGTCGGCCGGGGTGCTCTGCTTGAAGTCCGGCCAGATGTCGGTGGCGCGGTAGGGCAGCTTCGTGTCCTCGTTGATGATGAAGGGCAGGTTCGTCCACTGCTTGGTGAACTCCTCGTTGTACAGCTCGTGCTCGAGGATGTAGTTCCACCACGACAGCGCCAGCGCGCCGTCGGCGCCGGGGCGCACGCGCAGCCATACGTCGGCCTTCACGGCGTCGGGGCTCATGTTGGGGTCCACCACCACCGTCTTGCAGCCGGCCTCGCGCAGCTCGGCCATGCCGCGGCCCGACTGCGCCGTCTGTGACACCGAGGGCTGCGCGCCCCAGATGACGATCGTGTTCGTATCGATCTGGTCGGCGTAGCCCTTCTTGTTCTCGTCGTCTATCTGGTCCCACACGCCCATCTTCTCGTACCAGCGGCGCGCGATGCCCTTGAAGGGCTCCTGCGCGGCCGCGTCGGCGATGGACTGGTCGGCGCCGCCGTACATGAACAGCGCCACCGAGTAGCGCGGCAGGTAGCACTGCGCGCAGCCCGGCTCGAACACCGTGGGCGAGCCCAGCGAGTGGCTCATGGTGATGGCCTGGCGCATGGCGTAGGAGCCGCCGCCGCCCACCGACGTGAAGAACGAATAGGTGCCGTACTTCTCGATGGCGTCGGCGATCTTGGTGGCCGCCAGCTCGATGGCCTCGTCCCAGCTGATGCGCTCCCAGGCCATCTCCTCGGCACCGCGCGGACCCGAGCGCTTGAGCGGGTAGAGCACGCGCCGCGGGCTGTAGCAGTTGTTTATCTGGTTGAGGCCCTTCATGCACAGCGACCCCAGCGACGTGGGCGCGTAGGGATGGCCCTCGATCTTCACCACGATGCCGTTTTCCACGTACACGCGGGCGGGACAGGCCTGGATGCAACCGCGGCACGTGGTCACGTACGTCTTGCGCTGGCTGGTGGACTCCCCCGCGGCCCACGCCTGCTCGGTCTTCTGCAACTTCCCGCCGTACAGGGTGCCGAGTGCAGCCGCGGCACCTGCCAGGGACGTCGCCTTGACGAACGAGCGTCTGGTCAAGCCTTCACGCTTCATAGATCATCCTTTCTTCGGCGAATGGCATAACGCTACATTCAGCAGCATGGCCGGTCGCGAAGGGGCGGACAATCCTCCCGTAGGATGAAGTTTACGCAGGTGAGGGCATATCACCCACTGGGTGATGCCGGGTGAGGGGGATTCTAGAGCTTCTGGATGACGTCGATGAAATCCTGGCGGCGGTGGACGCCGAACTTGGCGTAGATGTTGCGGATGTGCGTCTTGGCGGTGTTGCGCGACACGCACAGGCTGTTGGCGATGTACTCCGAGTCGCGCCCGGCCCGCATGAGCGCGAACACCTCCAGCTCGCGCGGCGAGAGGTGCACGTCGCCCAACTGGTCGGCCTCCACGGGCGCGGCGGCCGCATCGGCCTTTGCGGGGTGGCTGTCGGAGCGCTTCTCCGCGGCGTCCTGCACCAGGATGGAGGAGATGTCCACCTGGCGGATGGCCACCGCGCACAGCAGCAGGATGCCTATCATCACCACGACGATCACCGGCAGCGCGCGCACCAGGTCAACCTGCGGAAGCACGTACACCCCCAGAAGGCAGCCCAGAAGCGACCCGCCCGCGTAGGCGCTGCGCCCGTAGCCGAACACCTGCACGGGCGAGAAGTAGCGGCTGTGCCCCAGGTAGGACATGAACACCCAGATGTAGGACGAGAACAAACAGTACACCAGGAACGTGCCGCCGATGGCCACGGGGTTGCCGAAGTCCAGCAGGTAGGCCACGGCCACGAACGCGATGAGGCAGAAGATGATGGGGCGGTACAGCGTCTCGAACTGGACCTTCTGCACGATGGCGAAGAACACTGCCAGCGCGAACGACACCATGACCAGAAGGCTCACGCCCAGCGTAAGGCCGCTGTCCAAGCTCGCCTGCGAGAACCAGGAGTTGCCCAGGCCGTTCTGCAGAAACGCCACCGCGCCGATGAGGAACACCACCACCAGAAAGCGCAGAAACGACTTGCGCGACAGCGCGCCTGCGGTGGCCGTGCCGATATCCACCGCTCCCCCGTCGCCCGAGGGCGTGGTGATGACTATCATCACCGCCGAGAGCAGGGGCAGGGCCGCAGCTATGAACAGGCACACGATGGGCCAGGTGCCGATGCAGAAGAAGAATATGAGCCCCGCGGCCACGTCGCTTAGAAGCGTGCCGATGACCGCCGTGTTCACCCGCACCGAGGCGTATATCTGCCCCGCGCGGATGGCGATGGGCGCCGTGCAGATGCCCGTGAGGCCGCTTCCCAGCCAGAACAGCCAGCTTCCCGGATCGTGCCACAGCATGAGGGCGGCGAACTCCATGACTACGCCCGCGCTCGCGCCCGCCCCGAACGCCACCATGGCGCCCTTGAGCGAGAAGAGCTCCACCGTCTTGGCATGGAGCACCGAGAGGATCACGGAGGCCGCGACGAAGCACACGGTGGACAGGTAGTACATCTGCAGGCCCGGGTTCACGCCCTCGGGCACCACGAAGGAGAGCCACACAGGAGAGGAGTACATGACCAGGAACCATGCCCGCCAAAAGGCGTAGGACAGGTACTTCGCCGCCGACCAGCTGGTGATATAGGTTCTCTCGCTCGAATGGCCCTGCATGCTTCCCCTCCGAAAGTCTCTTCGCCAACGCCATTCTAGCACGACCGGGCGAAAGCGCATCGCCCATCCCGCCGCTTATATTTCAGATGAGGCCTTTACAGCAGGCCGATGTCGTCGAGGGGCCACAGCACGAACAGGCTGCGCGCCTCGGCCGTGGAGGCGGGCACCGCGCCGAAGTAGCGCGAGTCCTGCGAGTTGCCTCGGTTGTCGCCCATCATCCACATGCATCCCTCGGGCACCGTGTAGGGGTAGTCGACGCCTTCGTCGAGGCGGTAGGTAGGCTGGCCGGCCGTGTAGGGCTCGTCGAGGGGCCGGCCGTCCACGTAGACGAGGCCGTCCTCGCCGTTGATGTCCACGGTCTGCCCGCCCACGGCGATGCAGCGCTTGAGCAGCAGCCGGCCCGGGATCTCCGGATCCTGGAACATCACGATGTCGCCCGGCTCGGGGTCGCGCAGGTAGTAGCTCACCTTCTCGCCGAACACGCGGTCGCCCGTCATGATGGTGCCCTCCATGGAGCCCGACGGCACCGCGTAGGCGTGCCCCACGTAGGCGAACATCAGCCACGACATCAGGCCGACGAAGCCCACCCACGCAAGCAGGTTGAAGAAGCGGCGCAAGATGCCGGGAGGCTGGCTGGCTGCATGCTGGCCGGAGTTCACGGGGCACCATCCTTTCGTGGCTGCGCGGGACGCTGCCCCCATGATAGCGCAGCAGGAGAGCCGTAAGCAACGCGCGCTCCCTTCTGTCATCCTGAGCGGAGCGAAGCCCCCCCTTTTGTCATCCTGAGCGGAGCGAACGCAGTGAGCGGAGTCGAAGGATCCCGCGCGGCGTTAGCCGGAAGTCTCACTGCTGGCGCCGCGGGGGATCCTTCGACTCCGCGCTGCGCGCTCCGCTCAGGATGACAAGGGAGGCCGCCTTCGGCCTTCGCTCAGGATGACAAGGGAGGCCGCCTTCGACCTTCGCTCAGGATGCCAAGAGGGGGGCTTCGCCGCTGCGCTCAGGAAGACGATCCGGTGAGGAACTTCCGGTCGGCGTCGGAGAGGTCCACGCGCTCGAGGAGGTCGGGGCGCAGGCGGGCGGTGCGCTCGAGCGACTGCTCGCGGCGCCAGCGGGCGACGGCGGCGTGGTTGCCCGACAGGAGCACCGGCGGCACGTCCATGCCGCGAAACGACGCCGGGCGCGTGTACTGGGGGTATTCCAGCAACCCGTCGGCGAAGCTCTCGCCGAGCGCCCCCGTCTCGGCCCCCAGCACGCCGGGCAGCTTGCGCACCACGGCGTCGATGACCACCATGGAGGCCAGCTCGCCGCTCGTGAGCACGTAGTCGCCGAGCGAGATCACGCGGTCGGCCAGCGAGTAGGCGCGCTCGTCGATGCCCTCGTAATGGCCGCACACGAACAGCAGGCGCTTCTCGCGCGCCAGCTCGCAGGCGAGCGCGTCATCGAAGGGCTCGCCGCAGGGCGCGAGGAAGACGGTGCAGGGCCTGGGACCTGCGGCCGCGATGTCGTCGAAAGCCTCGAAGATGGGCTCGCACTTCATCACCAGGCCGTCGCCGCCGCCGTAGGGGTCGTCGTCGGTGGTGCGGTGGCGGTCGTGCGTCCAGTCGCGCAGGTCGTGCGCCGTGAAGCGGAGGATGCCCTTCTCCTGGGCGATGCGCATCATGGACGCCCCCATGACGGAGTCGTACATGCCGGGGAACGTCGAGAGCGTTTCGATGATCACAAGAGGTCCTTTCGCGTGCGCGGCGGGGGCGCGCTACAGGTCGAGCAGGCCCTCCGGCAGGTTCATGTCGATGCGGCGCGCGCCCTCGTCGATGCCTTCGACGAGCGCGTCCACGAGGGGCACGAGCACCATGCGCCCGCCGTCGCCCCGGTCGACGGACAGGAGCGTCTGCCCCGGGTTCTCCACCACCTCGGCGACGACGCCCACGAGGCCCGCGGAGGCATCGTGCACCTCGAAGCCCTCGAGGCCCTCCGCCTCCCCGGCCAGCGCGGCCTCGGGGACGTCGGCGCGGCGCACGAGGCAGCGGCAGCCCGCCAGCCGCTCGGCCACGTCGATGGAGTCGACGCCCTCAAACGTCACCAGGTAGGCCCCCCGGCCCGCGTCCTGCACGGAGGCCACCCGCGCCCGGCGCGGCGCGTCGATCTGCGGGGGCACGAAGGCCACTTCCAGGCCCTCATGCAGCAAAAAGGGAAGACCCGGCGCGCTGCGCGCGACGAGCCCTCCCGTCAGGTTCTTCGGTTTGGCCAGCTCGGCCACGTTCGCCCATGCGCGCATCTAGTCGAGAAGCTCCACTTCGACGTGGGTGTTCGTGCGCGAGGCGGCGGCGCGGGCCAGCGTGCGGATCGCCTTGATGACCCTCCCCTGGCGGCCGATGACCTTGCCGGCGTCCTCTTCGTTCACGCGGACTTCGACGAGGATCGAGCCGTCCTCGGCATCGGACGCCGTGATCTCGAGCTCGTCGGGAAACTCGACGAGGGGACGCACGACGGACTCGACGAGGCCGACGATGTCTTCGGTCTGCTCGGCCATGGCGCGCTACGCGTTCTCGCGAGCGTTCTTGAGCAGGCGGACGACCGTGTCGGTGGGCTGGGCGCCGTTCTTGATCCACTGGTCGACCTTCTCCATGTCGAACTGCACCATGGCAGGCTCGGCGCAGGGGTTGTAGCGGCCGACCTCGTCGATGAACTTGCCGTCGCGCGGGGCGCGCGAGTCGGCGACGACGATGCGGTAGTACGGGCGCTTCTTCGCGCCGTGACGGGAGAGGCGAATTTTGACTGCCATGAAGGTGAACTCCTTTTTTGCTTCTTGCGTTCGATTCGATGCTCAACGCCGCGATGCGCGCGACGTAGCGAAAACAGCAATTGCTTATGATACGGCGAAAACGACCGTTTGACAAGCGGATTACCAAGCCGAATTGTAGCGAAACGCGCGAAGCCGGCCAACGCCGACCCCGCGCGTCCTCGAAAAGCCCATGTTTGGGCGGGAACGGAGCCCCTTCGCGCCCCTCGTGCCGCCCGACCGGGCGGCGGATGCTAGCCTCAACAGGAGCGCTGGGCGGGCAGCGTGCTCTTGTAGTAGATGTGCATGTCCTCGTAGGCGCCCATGAAGTTCACGAAGCCGCCCGGGATGGTGCCCACGCGCGTGAAGCCCATGTCCTCGTAGAGATGGATGGCGCCGGCGTTGCCGGCCACGACCGCGTTGAACTGCAGGCCGCGGAAGCCCTTGCGCGCCGCCTGGGCGAGCGAGTCCTCCACGAGCGCCCGGCCGAGGCCGACCCCGCGGGCGCTCGACGCCACGGCGTAGCTCGCGTTGGCCACGTGAGCGCAGCGGCCCACGTTGTTCGGATGCAGGATGTACAGGCCGAACAGCCGCGTGCCGATCACCGCCACCACGGAAAGCGTCTGCTCGGCGAAGAACTCGCGCGCCGTCTCCAGCGTAAGCGGCTCTATCTGCGGGAACGCCTCGCCGCCTTCCACGACCTCGTTCCACACCTTCATCATGCCCGCAAGGTCCTCCTCGCGGTACGGGCGTATCTCAAGCGCCATGGCGCATCCTTTCACGCGCAGCCTTCAATGCGAGCGCCAGTATAGCAGAGGAAGCGGGCGTGCGGGTTTACGCCAGGTTGACGTGCCGTTTGAGGCACCAGACGCAGACAGCGTAGCTGGCGGCGGCGAGCGCGAGCATGGTCAGCTGCCCGATGGCGCGGGACACGGGGCCGTACGGGTCGAAATGCGCAGACCAGAGCCCCGGCGCGAACGTCGAGATGGCCATGAAGGCCGCGGCGTTCAACAGGGCCGAGGCGATGCCCACGGCCATCCCTATGAGCAGAAACGCTCCCACGGCGGCCGCCACCTTGTGGCGCGCGGCAGCCGAGCCCACGCAGAGCGCCGCGTACGCCGCGAGCATCCACGCTATCGCCTGGAGGCACGTGTTCGCGAAGTTCGCCCACTCGCCCGCGCTCGGCAGCTGCGGGCCGCCTCCGAACGAGTAGCTCTGGGAGAGCATCGAAGAGAACGCGTCCATCCCGAACATCACCGCGGTTATGCATACGCCCACCACCAAAAAGTCGATGAGCAGCCAAAGCGCGCCCGAGAGCGTCTTGGACAGCACGATCTGGTTGGCCGTGACGGGCAGCGTGAACGTGAGGTAGCCCTCGTCGGTGAAGAGGTTGCGGTAGAACCGGTGCGCGACGACGAAGAACGTCGCCAGCGTGAGCGTGCACAGAAGGAACAGGCTGAAGCCGAACGCGACGTACGCGAAACCCGCGAACAGGCTGAGCATCTCGCCGCCGACGCCCGTGGCCTGCCGCGCCGCCTCGCCCAGGCCGTTGCCCGCCAGCCCGCACACGGCCGCGAGCACGGCCACGCCCAGCGCCGCTAGATGCAACGGCACGAGCACGCGCGAGAGGGCGGCCATGTCGTGCTTGAACAGCTTCCCTAGCATCGAAACGCCCCCCTGAAGTAGTCGTCCACGCTCATGCCGAACGTCTCGCGCACGTAGGCCACCGGCGCGTGGAGCACCATGGTGCCGTACTGGAGGAAGATGAAGTCGTCCAGCACGCGCTCCACGTCGGCCACCAGGTGCGTGGAAAGGAGGATGGTGGCCTCGCGGCGGTACGCGCCGATGATGGTGTCCAGGATGTAGTCGCGCGTGGCCGGGTCCACCCCGCCGATGGGCTCGTCAAGCAGGTAGAGCGCCGCGCGGCGGGCCATCACCAGCACCAGCTGCACCTTCTCCTTCGTGCCCTTCGAGAGCGAGCCCATGTGCGCGCCGAGGGGCACCTGCAAGCGCGCGAGCATGTCCTCGGCCAGGGGGCGGTCGAAGTCTGCGTAGAAATCCGCGAAGAAGTCGAGCGTGCGGGCCACCTTCATGCCGGGTGAGAAGTACGGGCGCTCGGGCAGGTAGGACACGAGGGCCTTCGTCTGCGGACCGGGCTCCATCCCCGCTACCAGCACCGTGCCCGCCGTGGGCGTGAGCAGCCCGGCCGCCAGCTTGATGAGCGTGGTCTTGCCGCTGCCGTTGGGGCCGAGCAAGCCCACCACGCGCCCGCGCGGCACCGAGAACGACACGCTGTTGAGCGCCGCCATGGACCCGAACGCCTTGATCAGCCCCGCGCACTGCAGCACCGGCGGCTCGGCGGCGACGGGCGCCTCCTGCCCTGGATACGTCGCATCCACCATGCCCGCCCCTTCCGACGACGCGTCTTTGACCTCGTTTGTCATCCTGAGCGGAGCGCCGCAGGCGCGGAGTCGAAGGATCCCGCGCGGCGTTAGCAGTGGCGCCTCCACTCAGGATGACATCGTGTTCGGACTATTATACGCCATCGAGCCGGCCGTCCCAGCTTCTTGCAAAGTCCTCGAGTTCTGCACCCTTGCGTTATCGAAAAGCCCCAGAAAATGCAATGTGCTCGAGTTATGCACCTTTTCCGGACGGTGCGCGGGCCATTCGCCGCACACGTTGAAAACGCGACCAGGGGTTTCGCGCAGACGAACAGCCACGTCCGCGCGAAACCCGCCCTCTTCTGTCTGCGCGGAGGTGCATAACTCGACGACGTTGCAAAAAGGAGGGCCTCCCACGTGCGGAAGGCCCCCGAATCGCCTATTGCCCCATCATGTCCTGGAGCTTCTTGAGGTCGGCCATGTTCATGCCGCCGGGCAGGCCGGGCATGCGGCGCTTACGGCCCTTCCTGCCCTTCTTCCCCCGCTTGCCCTGAGCCTCCTCCATGGCCGGCATCATCTTCTTCATCATCTTCTTCGTCTCGTTGAACTTCTTGATCAGCTGGTTCACGTCCGAGACGGTCACGCCGGCGCCGGCCGCGATGCGCGCGCGGCGCGAGCCGTTCAGCAGGTCGGGCTTCTCGCGCTCGGCCTTGGTCATGGAGCTGATGATGACCTCCATGTGGTCGAGCGCCCCCTCGTCCACCTGGCCCTGCGACATGGCCTTGTCGCCGCCGGGCAGCGCGCTGATCAGCTTCGATATGCCGCCCATCTTGCGGATCTGGCGGTTCATGTCCACGAAGTCGTTGAGCGTGAGGTTCGCGCGCATCATGCGCTCGGCCTGCTCCTGCTCCACCTCTTCCTGCTGCACCTTCACGGCGCTCTCGATGAGGCTGACCACGTCGCCCATGCCCAGGATGCGCTTGGCCATGCGGTCGGGGTGGAACTCCTCGAGCGAGTCGGGCTTCTCGCCGGACGAGATGAACTTGATGGGCTTGCCGGTGACCTGCTTGATGGACAGCGCCCCGCCGCCGCGGGCGTCGCCGTCCATCTTCGACATGATCACGCCGTCGAAGTCCACGCGCTCGGCGAAGGCGGCCGCCACGTTCACCACGTCCTGGCCGGTCATGGCGTCCACCACCATGAGGATCTGGTCGGGCTTGACCGCGCGCTTGATGGCCTCGGCCTCGTCCATCATCTCGTCGTCCACGTGCAGGCGGCCCGCCGTATCCACGATGACCACGTCGCGCAGGTTGTCGATGGCGTCCTGGATGCCCTCGGTGGCGATGCGCACCGGGTCCTGACCGTCGCCGCGGTACACGCGCACGCCGATCTCGCCGCCGAGGGTTTGCAGCTGGTCGGCTGCGGCGGGGCGGTACACGTCGCAGGCCACGAGCAGCGGCGAATGGTTCTCCTGCTTCAGGCGGTAGGCCAGCTTGGCCGCGGCGGTCGTCTTGCCAGAGCCCTGCAGGCCCACGAGCATGATGACGTTGGGGATGCGGCTGGAAAGGACCAGCTTGGAGTCCGTGCGGCCCAACAGCTCGGTGAGCTCGTCGAGCACGATCTTCACCACGTTCTGCGCCGGCGTGAGCGAGTCGAGCACCTCGGCGCCCAGGCAACGCTCCTTCGTGCGCGCGATGAACCCCTTCACCACCTTGAAGTTCACGTCGGCTTCCAGAAGCGCCATGCGGATCTCGCGCATCGCGCCGTTGATGTCGTCCTCGGTCAGGCGGCCCTTGCCGCGCAGCCCGCTGAATATGCCCTGAAGGCGTTCGGAGAGGTTCTCGAGCATGGTTGGTGAGCTCCTTGCCAGCGTCGCTTGCTTGTTGACCATGCATTATACGTCAGCTAGCCAGGCGGCGGACGCAAACACACAAGCCGTTTAGAATCCCTTCCATGGCTTGGCGCAAAAAACCTTACCGCGCTTTGATTCGCCATCGGCTATATACGCTTCCTTTGATGACTTACTTTAGCAAGTCATCAAAGGAAGCGTAGCACCTACCCTGAATCCATGAAAAGCGATGGACGCAGAATCAAGCTGGGCCAAACCATTAGGCGATTGCGAGAAGAGCAGCACCTCTCGCAACGCAAGTTCGCGCTCATGGTCGACACCAACCAGACTCATCTTTGGCAAATCGAGACAGGCCAGGTGAGCGTGGGGATCGACCTGCTCTGCCGCATCGCCGACGGGCTCGGCGCCGACGTGAAAGACCTCATCGACTTTTAGCTCCCAGGTCAACAAGCGTCGAATCAGGATCGCCCTTCTTTGAGCGCCGCATGCAAGATCACAGCCGCCAAAGCCGACGGTATCGCGGATAACGCCACTCCCATGACAACGCTCACGCCTATCATTGGAAGCAGGCTCGACGCCGTATGCTCTTCTATGATCCAGAAACTCGTGAAATACGTTAGGCTCGCCACGACGGTCGACGTCAAGAAGCACGCAGCGAACACATCTGATCCAGGTCTTTGCCGCAATGCGGACACTTATGGGCGGCATCTGAAACAACGTTGTTGCAATCAGGGCAGGCGACGAACGGCATAATCATCTTCCAATCGAAACAGTGATCGCTTGATATCTGTTGACTTGCTTTATCAAGTCAACAGAACTATACCACACTCACGAAAACACAGGGTGGTTTGATGCGCCCAAATTGACCGGTTGTCATATTTTAAACTTTCATTTTTGTATTGAATATGACATCCATGCTATACTGCCCATTGAAAGGAGGCAGCCGTATGGCGGACATCAACGTTGTCGTGGGGGCGAACGTCAAGCGCATGCGCAAGCTTCGCGGGCTCACGCAGGAGCACATGGCGCGGTACCTCGGGATTGACCAGACGCTCGTGAGCAAGGTGGAGAGCGGGCAGCGATCGCTCGGGGTAGCCTCGCTCGAAAAGCTGTGCGATCTGTTCTTCTGCTCGCTCGACGACCTGATCGGCGAGAGCAGCCAGGCACCTGTGGGAAAGGCGGTGGCGTTCCGCGCGGACGGGCTCGCCGGCGACGACCTTCACGCCCTCGCCGCCATCGGGCGCATCGTGCGCAACCTTGAGGGCATGGCAGCGCTCGAAAAGGCGGCGGGCGATGAGGCGTAGGGACGAGGCGGCGCGCCAGGCCGAGGAGCTGCGCGCCGACTTCGGCAAGGACAACCTCTCCCCCATCGACGTGCTCGCCTGCGCGCGCGAGGTTCCGCGGCTCACCACGGTGGCCTACCCGCTGGGCGACTCCATCAGCGGCATGTGCGTCAAGCACGACGACTTCTCGCTCATCGCGTACAACTCCGCCCAGACGCTCGGCCGGCAGCGCTTCACGCTCGCCCACGAGCTGTACCACCTGTTCTTCGACGACGCGGCCGCCACGACCGTCTGCCCGAAGAGTACGAAGCGCTACGACGAGGCAGAGTGGGCGGCCGATACGTTCGCCTCGCATTTCCTGCTGCCCTACCACGCCCTGCGAAACGAGCTGCGGGCACAGGGGCTCGCCCCGGACGCAGCGGTAAACGACGAGCGATTGCTCGCATCCGTCGTGGCCATCGAGCAGAAGTTCGGCATCTCGCGCCTGGCCCTTCTCGTGCGCCTGCAGGACGAGGGGATCGTGAACGCTGCGCAGAAAGACGCGCTCGGCCGCAACGTGAAGGCGGGCGCCCGCAGGCTCGGCTACCCGACGGCCCTGTATGAGCCGCTCCGCGGGAGCAGGGCGCGCATGGCCGACGGCGACTACATCGATCGCATAGCGGACCTCTTCGGCGAGGGCGTCCTGTCGCAAGGCAAGGCGGAGGAGCTCTTGGCCGACGGGTTCCGCGACGACATCTTCATCGAGACCTTCGAGGACGGCGAGCTCGTTGACTGAGCCGCTCTTCTTCGACACCGACTGCCTGTCGGCCTTCCTCTGGACCGATCAGGGAAGCATCGTCACGCGGCTCTATCCCGGGCGCGTCGTCGTGCCCCAGTCGGTGCTCGACGAGCTCTCGCGCGTCACCGCGCCCGCCTTCAAAGAGCGTGTGGCAGCGCTGACTGCGAGCACGGACGTCGAGGTTCGCGACATCGACCTCTCCTCGCCGGCCTTCCCGCTGTATCGCCAGATGACAAGCCGACCGAAGCCGGGCTTCAAGGTGGTTGGCCGCGGCGAGGCGGCGGCCATGGCGCTCGCCGTCGTCCATCAGGGCGTCGTGGCCAGCAACAACTTCCGTGACACCGCCGCCTACATCCGCGCCTTCAACTTGAAGTACAAGACGACGGGGAGCATCCTCGTGGAGGCATACGAGAACGGCTTGGTTTCGGAGGCGGAGGCGAACGCGATCTGGGCCGACATGCTCTCCGAAGGCCGCTGGATCGGCGCGCGCAGCTTCACTGAATTCCTCGCCAAGCCCATCGATCCGCTGGCCGGCCTCTAGCTTGCCTTCTCACTGAAAACCCCCTTGCCCGCCATGGTAGAATGGCCCCATGGACGAAGCGCGGACATACCGGTTGAAGCTTTTCGACGTCGACGTGGCGTGGTTCACGCTTGCGCGCGATGCACGCACGGGAGCGCGTTGCATGAACGCCGAGGTGGATGAAGGCAAGCGCCACCTGCTTCCCTTCCGCATGACAGGCGAGCCCGCCTCGGTGGAGCGTTGGATTCGCGCGCGCACCATCTCGAAGAACCGGACGTACGCCTCGCGCATCGTGCGGCAATACGGGATTCATCTCGACGACCCCATCCAGATACTCGACGCCTGCAACGCGCTCTCCCTGAACGATGCCTACTGGGTTGTTCCCGAGGGATCGAACGCGATGTTCGCCGAGAAGAACCTCTACGAGAACGATTTCGACGACCTCGTCGCAACCGTGGCCTTTTCGGGTATCGTCGACTCATCCCGAACGCCGACCGGCCCTTCCGGCGAGCTCACCACCAGCGGCCAGTTCCCCAAGGCCTGGCGCATCCACGAAGGGAAACGCTTCCTCTACAAGGCGGGCTCCCTCAACACGAACGGGCTGGAGCCGTTCGCGGAGCTTTTCGCCGCCCAGCTGTCCGTTGCTCTCGGGATCTATCATACCACTTACGACCTGGCTGAATGGCACGGATCGCTCTGCAGCGCCTGTCCGCTGTTCACCAGTCGCGAAACAGGCTTCACGTCCTTTGCGGCCACGTTCGGCGTCCTGCCCTTCGAAGAGGCCGCAGCCGTGTATTTCGGGTTAGGCGAGGAGGCGTTCAGCCTATTCGCAGGCATGTCGGTGCTCGATGCGCTCACGGCCAACGATGATAGACATCTGAACAACTTCGGTTTCCTCTTCGACAACGCCTCGCGGCGCATAACCGGCGCGGCGCCGGTGTTCGACAACAACCTGGCGCTGTTCATGCGCGACATCGATTCGGGCTTGACCGCCGCCGACCTCGCATCCACGGCGGCGTGTTACCGTGGCCAGATGGACGTGACGCTGGACTACCAGGCAGAGTACCTGATGACCGCCGACATGAAGGATCGCCTCGCGCTTTTGCGCAAATTCGAACTCACGCCGCATCCCGTGCGCGCCCTTGCAGACGAATACGTCGACCTTCTCAACGAGTACATCCAACTGCGAATGGAGCATCTGCTTGCCTTGCCGACGGTGGATGCGGCCGATCTCCGCCGTAAGCTGCATCGCATGGCAGAGGCACGCACTACGGATCCCTTCGCACCCGAACGGTGATGCCCCTCTTCCTGCCGCTCCCTACGCCGCGGGGGCGATGGTGCCGCCGTAGATGGCGTAGCCCTGCTGGGCGCTCGTGACGTAGATGCTCTCCACGTGGAGCGCCGCCTTCAGGTCGTCGATGAGGCCGAGCACCTCCTGCTCGCCCGCATGGATGCCCGTGTACACCAGCGTGCCGTTCTCCACCAGGTTGCCCGCGTCGTCGGTGAAGCCGCCTTGCGCCTCGATCACGGTGTAGCCGCCGCCCACGGCCGATACCAGCGGCGTGGCCAGGGCCTTCGCCTCGTCGAACGAGAGCTCCTGCGCGCCCGTATCCGCATCGGCCAGCCCCACGTACAGCGTGAACGCGACGCCCTCCTGCGTGGTGACCTCGTTCACGAGGCCGATGCTCGGTCCTGACGCCGGCTCGGTTGCGGCGCATCCTGCCAGCGCGCCGCCTCCGAAAGCCGCAGCCGCCAGCACCATCGCGAGCAAGCCCGCCTTCGCCTTCGCGTTCATCGCCGCTCCTTTCGCGCGCCCTTTCGGGAGATTCGCCTTTCGCGCAATGGTAGGGGCTGCCGGGCTGCCGTGCAAGCGAAGCGCATAATCAGACGCGATATGCGCGAAACAGGCTCTCTCAGAAGTACCGGCGCACGCCCGCCTCGCCCTCCTCGCGGCGCACGAGGCCGCGGTCGGCCAGGTGATCGAGGATCACGAGGCCCTCCATGAGGATGCACCAGCGCTGCACGAACGAGATGTCCTCCCACGCGTCGTGCGGCACGTTCCACTTGATGCGGCGGACGACCTGCTCGCCGGTCAGGCCCGGATGGGCGGCCACGATGCCCGCGGCCTCCTCCAGGCGCTCGCGATGGTGCGCCTCGAGCCAGTCGATGCGCTCGGCGAAGTCGTCGCGCGGCTCGCCATGCGACACGAACAGCCGCGAGCAGCCGAGCGCGCGCACCTTCGCCAGGCTGTCGAGGTAGGCTTGCAGGGAGTCCGCGCCGTCGGGCGAGGGCGCGATGCCCGGCGAGATGACGAACAGCACGTGGTCGCCGCCGAACAGGATGCCCGAGTCGGGCTCGAACAGCGCGAGGTGCCCCGGCGTATGGCCCGGCACCTCGATCACTTGGAAGCGGAAGCGGCCGACGGGCACCTCGTCGCCCTCCGAGACGAACGTCGCGCGCACCCGCTCGGGGTCGAACAGCGGCGGCTCCACGGCATAGCGCGCGTAGCCCGAGGCGTCCGAAGCGCCCACGCCCTCCGCCACGAGCCGGCGGCGCGAGGCGTCGTAGGCCGTCGAGGCCCTCGAGGCGCGCACCGCGTCGAAGTCGACGGCGCTCATCAGCAGCGGCGCGCCCTCGGGCACGACGCGGTCGACGAGCCCCGCATGGTCGAGGTGCAGGTGCGTGAGGAAGAACGTCGCCCGCGCGCGGTCTACCCCCAGCTCGTCGAGGGCGGCGTCGAGCACGCCCGCCCCCTCGTCGGTGGGCGCGCCCGTGTCCACCACGAGCGCCTCGCCGCCGTCCATCACGACGAAGCAGTTCGTGGCGCTCGTGCTCACGTTGGCGAAGGGAACCTTGATCTCGAACACATCGGGATTTGCATTGACCTGGGTGTATGACATGGAGTCGGCCCTACCCGCGCTCGTCGAAGTCGCCGACGAGGGCGCGGGCGAAGTCGTGGGCGTCGAAGTCCTTGAGGTCGTCGAGGCCCTCGCCCACGCCTATCTTGAGCACCGGCAGCTCCAGCTCGTGGCTCACGGCCAACGCGATGCCGCCCTTCGCCGTGCCGTCGAGCTTCGTGATGATCACGCCGTCCAGGTCGAGCGCTCGGTCGAACTCGCGCGCCTGCTGCAGGCCGTTCTGCCCGGTGGTGGCGTCGATCACGAGCACGGTGAACACGGGCAGCTGCGAGCGCTTGCGCACCACGTTCACCACCTTCTCGAGCTCGCGCATGAGGTCGGCCGACGTGTGGAGGCGCCCCGCCGTGTCGATGAGCACGAGGTCGGTGCCTTGCGTCTCGGCGCGCTCGAGGGTGTCGTAGCACACGCTCGCCGGGTCGCTGCCGCGCTCGCGCGTGACCACCTCCACGCCGGCGCGGCGCGCCCACACCTCGAGCTGCTCGATAGCCGCCGCGCGGAACGTGTCGGCGCTGCCGAGGAGCACCGTGCGGCCCGCGTCCGTGGCCTCCTTGGCGAGCTTGCCCACCGTGGTGGTCTTGCCCGTGCCGTTGATGCCCACGAACAGCACCACAGCCGGCTCGCCGCCGAGCACATCCTCGCCGCCCGGCGTGAACGTGGCCGCTATCTGGTCGTTCAGCAGATCGAGCACCGCGTACGCGTCGGGAAGCGCGCGGCGCGTGGCCTGGTCGCGCAGGTTCTCCACGATCTCCGAGGCCGCCGCTCCCCCGATATCGGCCAGGATGAGCGTCTCCTCCAGGCCGTCCCAGAAGTCCTCGTCCAAGTCCGGCCCGCGGTCAAGCAGGACGTTCATCTGCTCCTTGAACTTGTCGCGCGAGCGGGACAGCCCCTCGCTGATCCTATCGAAAAATCCCATGCGGGCTCCTTTCTCAACAACCTGGAACAGTGTAGCGC
Source organism: Arabiibacter massiliensis (assembly GCF_902386925.1). NCBI lineage: Bacteria > Bacillati > Actinomycetota > Coriobacteriia > Eggerthellales > Eggerthellaceae > Arabiibacter > Arabiibacter massiliensis. Next base: position 807,727 of record NZ_LR698996.1, read on the forward strand.
AACGAAAGACCCGCGTCAGCGGCAGGGCGAGCCGAAACCGCAGCGTTCCCGCAAGTTCGAGAATGTCCCAAATGGGGACTGTCCCCGTTTGGGACATCGGCGTCAGCGGCGCGGGTCGGCCTCCTGCTCGGCGCGGATCTTGCGTAAGGTGCGCGTGTACCCGACGAAAGGCAGGAACGAGAACACGAAGCCGGCGGCGAAGGCGATGCACGCCACGAGGCACGCCCACGATAAGAGCCCGTCGCCCCGAGCCGAGAACCGCGCCTCGAGCGCGAGGAGCGCCGCCGCGGCCAGCGCGCAGAGAAGCGCGGTCCACCCGAGGCCCTTGCGGCTCGCGGCGAGCGTCTCCGTCTGCGCGTCCTCGTCGGTGTACAACGGGACGGTACCAGCCTCCGCGCGCACGATCTGCCAGCCGGGGCCCACGGCCACGCTCCGCCAGCCCCCGAGGCGGAAGATCTCCTCGGCCTCGGGCGAGAAGTCGCGCTGGTAGTCCACCGCGTAGTCGTAATCGTGCGGCTCTCCCTGCTCGAAGCGGTACAGGAGCGCCCGGTTGATCCCCGTCACGTGCCAGCCCTTCGCGCTCATCCGCTTGAGCATCGCCATGTCGTGGCCCGGCATGAGCACGAGGCCCCCGCACATCCTATAGGTCGTCTTCGCCATGGCCCTCCCCGTCCGTCTCGCCCAGCCGCGCCTGCGCAAAAGCGACCAGCCGCTTGCGCCGCTCGAAGTCGCGCTCGAGGACCGCGCGCCCTTCGGCGGTGGCCGCGTAGAGGATGCGCTTCTCGTCCTCGGCGGTCTCCGCGATCCAGCCCGCGGCCTTGAGCTTCTTGAGCGTCGTGTACATGGTGGCCGGACCCACCTTCACCGCGCCGTCCGTGGACTCCTCGATGCTCTGCATGATCCGATAGCCGTGCACAGGCTCAAGCGTGGCCAGCAGGATCAGGAAGATGCTGTCGGACAGCTCCCCTGTCTCATACGGGCTTGGCTTCGCCATTTCGCTCCTTCTAGTATATCAATAATGGATACTATGCTACAATCATCCTGCTTGCAAGCGGACACAATTTCAACTTCCCCACTATACTCTATCTGGAAATGGAGCGTCTCATCATGGCTAAAGAGCATTTGGAAGCGCCTGCAAGCGGGCAGGAGAAAGGCTGGTTCGAGCAGAGGAAAGACCCTGAGCTGAGGAAACGGCAGGACGCGAGCTTCTTCCGGGTGATCACGTTGGTCATGCTGCCACTGACGTGGGCGGGTTTCTTTTACGCGCTGGTCATGGGCAACGAGGGCAACATGAACAGCTACTCGCTCATGATCCTCTTCTTCTCGCTGCTGAACGCGGACGTGCTGGTCAAAGGCGAGAAGCTGTCAAACAAGGCGCTCGACGTGCTGGCGAAGGCCAACTGCGTGCTGTTCTTCATCTGGGCGCTGGCCAACATCGTCTACCTGCTGGTGAAGTAAGCGAGCCATCTTCGGTGGCGGGGAGCGCGACGCAACCCCGCCACCAGCCTTCTCAGCACAAATGTTCTGACTCCCCTTTGACGCACAAGAGCGGCGACCGTTTCCTCTTGCACGCGAATCGGACCTCTCATGTACAAAAAACCTCCGACGTGAAAGGCTCGGAGGCGCAAAAGGGCGGCCTTCGGCTCCCCGGAGCAGCAGCCCTCGGCGTTTTCCCAGGTCGCAAAACCCCGGCACGCGCACGGATCGCCGAGACCCTTTCACGTCGAGGATTTTCGTGTCGAGAGGGCTCGACCCGCTGTTAAACCAAGATTGACACGCCGCATCTTGTCATCCTGAGCGATGTCAATCTTGGTTTAACAGCGGCGGGCTCGATTCGCGTGCATCCGCCCCCCGAAGCGCTTGATTGTGCGTCAAAGGAAGAATCAGCACGGATGTTTCACGTGAGGGCCAGAGTATACCGCTGGGCTAGAGCTGTGGCGCTTTCGGCTGGCGCCGCACGGGATCCTTCGACTCCGGCGACTTCGTCGCCTCCGCTCAGGATGACAAGACGCGCAGGTTGAACCCTCCCCCTCCTGCTAGGGAGAAGCTCGAGCCCGGGCACGCCGAGCCGCCGTCCCGCAGGTCGAACCGCTATTCCGCGTGCCGCAAAGCGTGCTCGAGCTTCTGGCTGACCACCTTCGTCACGCCGTCGGACTGCATGGACACGCCGAACAGCACGTCGGCCATCTCCATCGTGCGCCGCTGGTGCGTGATCATGATGAGCTGCGTGGTATCGCGCAGCGTCTGCAGGTAGCCCGTGAGGCGCCGCAGGTTCGAGTCGTCGAGCGCGGCCTCCACCTCGTCGAGGATGTAGAACGGCGTCGTGCGGATGCGGTAGACCGCGAACAGGAGCGCGAGCGCCGTGAGCGACTTCTCGCCGCCGGACATGAGCATCATCTTCGTGATGCGCTTGCCGCGGGGCTGCGCCGTCACCTCCACGCCCGTGTTCTCCAGATCGTCGGGATCGGACAGCGAGAGCTCGGCCGAGCCGCCCGGGAACAGCACGGCGAAGATCTCGCGGAAGTTCGCGTCAACGGCCTCGTAGGTGCGGATGAAATCGTCCTTCATGCGCGCGTCGATGACGTGCACGATCTTCGAGAGCGCCCGTCGCGCGCCGTCGAGGTCGGCCAGCTGCGAGGCCAGGTAGTCGTAGCGCGCCTTGAGCGACTCGTACTCCTCGGCGGCGTCGGGGTTGATGGTGCCCATGTTGGCGATGCGGCGGCGCAGCTTGAAGGCGGCGTCCTCCGTTGCCCCGCGGTCCTCCAGCTCGGGGAGCTCGAGGGCGCGCTCGAGCGGAGCGCCGCACTCGTGCACGATGGCGTTCACCGCGGCGTCCACCTGCACCTCGAGGCGGCCCTTGTCCACGCGGGCCGTCGACAGGCGGGCGTTCGCGTCGTCGTAGGCATCGTGGGCCGCGCGCGCGGCGGCGCGGGCCTCGTTCACGGCGCCGTGCAGCCCCGCCGAGGAGTCCTGCGCGGCCGTGGCCGCCTCCTCCAGGTCGCGCGTCCACTTCCGGGCGCTGGCCACGAGCTCCTCGAAGAGCGCGAGCAGAGGCTCGATGCGCTCTTGCGCCACCGTCTTCCGGGCGAGCGCCTCGCGCGCCTCGGCATCGCTCGCGTCCACCGCCGCCAGGTCGCGGGCGCGGGCGTCCACGACGCGGGCGGTGTACGTCTCGCGCTCGGCGAGCGTGGCCGCCTTGAGCTTGGCCTCGGCCAGCGCGTCGCGCAGGCGCGCGGCCTCCTTGCGCAGCGGAACCACCGCCGCCTGCGCCTCCTCGAAGCGCGCGGCGCCCTGCTCGAGCGAGCCCTTGAGCTCCGCGAGCCGCGCCTCGAGCGCCTCCACCGACGGGCGGGCCTCGGCCACGGTGCGCTCGGCCTCGCCGCGCTGGCGCTCGATGTCCTCGAACTCGCGGCGCACGCTGGCGAGCTTCTCCTCGGCGCGGCGCGCCTCGGCGCGGGCGGAGTCGGTCTTGCCGCGCGCCTCGGCCAGCTCCTGCGACAGGCGCAGGCTCTCGCCCTGGGCGGCGCGCAGGGCCTCCTCGGCAGCCGCCGCAGCCTCCTCGGCAGCCGCGCGCGCCCCCTCGGCAGCATGCAGGCGCACCCGCAGGTCGTCGAGACGGCGGGCGCGGGCGAGCACGCCCTCGTCGCTCTCGGCCGCAGCGGCCCCCAGGACCGCCTTGCCGCTCGGCCATACGACGCAGCCCGAGCGCGTGACGAAGCGCGCGTCGACGCCGCCCCGCGCATGCGCCGCGAACGCCGCGTCCGCGTCGTCGCACACCACCACGTCGCCGAGCAGGGCCTCAACAGCGGCGGCGTCCTCTTCGGCATACGAAAGCTCGTCCACGAGCGCCCGCCCCAACCCGGCCTCCGCGGCCGCGCGCGCAGGGCAGCCGCGCGAAGGCTCGCCCGCGCGGGGCACGAGCACCACCTCGCCCTGCTCGTCGCGCGCCGCGAGCGCCGCCGCGACGGCGTTCGCGCGGGCCGCGTCGTCCACGAGCAGCGCCGACACGTCGGCCCCCAGCAGGCGCTCCACCAGCTCCTCGAACCCTTCGGAAGCGCGCACCGCATGCGCGATGGGCGCGAGGCGCACGTCCAGCTCCCCGGCGTTGTCCAAAAGCCACGCGCGCGCCGGCCCCGCCGCCGCGCCGGCCCGCTCGCGCTCCTCGAGCCCCTTGATCTCCGACGCCAGAAGCGAGGCCGCGTCGCGCGCCTCGTCGAGCGTCCCTCGCGCGGACTCCCGCGCCCCGAGCGCCTCGCCCACGCGCTCGCGCGCGGCGCCCTCGGCCTCCGCAAGCGTCCCGAGCGCCGCCTCGGCACCCGCCGCCGCCTCGGCGAGCGAGGCCGCCTCGGCCTGCGCGCGCGAGAGCTGCAGCTCCAGCTCCTTGCCATGGCCCTCGATGAGCTTCACGTGCGCGAGCCCGCTCGCGAGCGCCTCCTGCGTGCTCGCCAGCTCGCGCCGCGCCGTCTCCTGCTCGCGCTCCCCCGACCGCTTCGCGCGCTCCAGCTCCTCCGCCTCGCGCTCGAGCGCGCGCCGGGCCTGGGAGTTCTCGGCCTGCTCGGCACTCAGGCGCTCAACGGCCGCATCCGCCCCCTCGCGGTCGCGCCGCACCTCGGTAAGCTGCGCGGCCGCCTGCGCTCGATCGGCCTCGGCCTGGGTGCGCTTGGCCTTGTTCGACTCCAGCGTCACGCGCAGCTCAGCCTCGTAGCCCTGCGCCGCGCGGCGCTTCTCGTGCAGAAGCAGCGTCGCGCCGTCGAAGCGCTCCACCGCCGAGGACGCGCGCCGATGCTGCCGCGCGAGCTCCCCCGCGTCCACGCTCTCGCGGCGGATCTTCTCCTGCAGCTCCTCGGCCGCCGCCTCCGCCTTCGCGATGGCCGCGCGCCGCTCCTCGAGCTCCGCCAGAAGCGCCTGCTCGCGCGCCGACGCCTCGTCCCAGCCGCGCCGCAACGTGCGCAGGTCGTCCACCGCGAGCGTCAGGTTCAAATCCGCGAGCTCGGCGGCGAGGCCCTGGTAGGCCCGCGCGCGCTTCGCCTTGCGCTCGAGCGGCCCCAGCTGCCGCTCCACCTCGGCGGCCACGTCCTTCACGCGCGCCAGGTGCGCGTCCATCGCGGCCAGCTTGCGCTCGCTCTTCGCCTTGCGCTGCTTGTGCTTGAGCACGCCCGCGGCCTCCTCGATGAGCGCGCGGCGGTCTTCCGGCTTCGATTGCAGGATGGAGTCGAGCGACCCCTGCCCGATGATGGAGTGCGTGCCGGTGCCCAGCCCCGAGTCGTGCAGGATGTCCAGCACGTCCATGCGGCGCGCGAGCGTGCCGTTGATCAGGTACTCGCTCTCGCCCGAGCGGTACATGCGCCGGGTGATGGCCACCTCGTCGTACTCCACCGGCAGCGTGCCGTCGGAGTTGTCCAGCACCAGGTCCACCTCGGCGATGCCCACGCTCTTGCGCGCGGACGACCCCGCGAAGATGACGTCCTCCATGGCCTGGCCGCGCAGGTTCTTCGCATTGCGCTCGCCGAGCACCCACAGGACGGCGTCGGAGATGTTCGACTTGCCCGAGCCGTTCGGCCCCACCACGGCGGTGATGCCGGGCTCGAGCGTGAGCACGCTGCGGTCGGCGAACGACTTGAACCCCTTGAGGATGAGCGATTTCAGGTACATCGGCGGCTATCCCTGCCTGTTGCGTTGCTTCGCGCGTTCGCGCTCGGACTTCTTGCGGGCCTTCTCCTCGGCGCGCGCGGCGGCCTTCTCGGCCTTCGCGAGCTTGGCGGCCTCGGCCTTCTCGGCGCGGGCCTCGCCGTCCACGCCCAGGCCGAAGAACTCGCCGAGGCGCGCGAGCGTGCTCTTGGCGGCCTGGCTCTCGGCCTCCTTCTTCGTGCGGCCCGTCCCGCGCGCGAGCCCCTGGCTGCCGGCGAACACCTGCGCCACGAACGTACGGTCGTGCGGCGGGCCCTGCGTCTCCACCAGCTTGTACGTGGGCGTGATGCCGTCCTCCTGCAGCTTCTCCTGCAGCGCGCTCTTGGGGTTCTCGGGCTCGCGCGCCATGTCCACGGACATGCGCGGGATCAGCGTCTCGCGCACGAACGCCGCGGCCGCCTCGATGCCGCCGTCCAGGTAGAGCGCGGCCACCACGGCCTCGTAGACGTTCTCGAGCGCCGAGTGCAGCCCGCGCCGACCCGTGCCCGTCTCCGACGAGCCGAACACGATGACGTCGGTGAACCCGAGCTTGTCGGCCACATCGGAGAGGCTCGCGCCCGACACGAGCGCCACCTTGATGCGCGTGAGGCCGCCCTCGTCCAGGTCGTGGAAGCGGTCGAAGGCGATGGAGGCCACGATGGCCCCGAGGATGCTGTCGCCCAGGAACTCGAGGCGCTCGTAGGAGTACTTGACCGACTTGCCCTCGGTGGCCGAGGGGTGCGTGATGGCCGAGAGCAGCAGCTGCTCATGGGTGAAGCGATGGCCGAGGATCTCCTGGGCGCGGTCGAGCTTGCGCCGCTGCTCGTCGGTGAACGCCTCCTGCTCGGGGAACCGCGCGCTCAGCTCGCTCGTCATGCCGCGCCGCCTTCCCCAACGCCCGCGCCTGGCGCAGGGGCCGCCTCGGCCTTGCCCGCCGCGGTGCGCGCGATGATGCCGGCCACGTCGGCGCGCACGATGCCCGCCGTGGTGAGCACGCCGTTCTTGATGGCGAGCGCGCCCGACGATCCGTGCCCCACGAGCAGCGCCCCCTTCACGCCCAGAAGCGGCGCGCCGCCGTAGGTGTCGGGGCTCACCTGCGCCATGAGCTCTTTGAGGCCGCCCTTGATGGCGAGCGCGCCCAGCTTGGTGGCGAGGCTCTTCATCATGACGCCCTTGAGCGTCTTGAACAGCGTCTTGGAGGTGCCCTCGATGGTCTTCAGGCACACGTTGCCCGTGAACCCGTCCGTCACGATGACGTCGAACGTGGCGGGCAGGATGTCGCCGCCCTCGGCGTTGCCGGCGAAGTTGGGCAGGCGCTCGGCGAGCAGGCGGTGGGCCTCCTGGGCGAATTGCGAGCCCTTCTCGTCCTCCTCGCCGATGTTGAGCAGCGCCGCGCGCGGGCTCTCGATGCCCACCACCTTCTCGGCGTACACCGATGCCATCTGGGCGAACTGCACGAGGTACTCCGGCTTGCAGTCGGCGTTCGCGCCGATGTCGCACATGACGACGGGACGCACGGGAGAGGGGATGACCGTGGCGAGCGCCGGGCGCGCGATGCCCTTGATGCGGCCCATGACCAGCGTGCCCGCCGCGAGGCAGGCGCCCGTTGAGCCGGCGGAGAAGAAGCCCTGCGCCGCGCCCTCCTTCACGAGGCGGCAGCCCACCACGATGGAGGAGTCCTTCTTCTTGCGCACGGCGTTGGCCGGATGCTCGGCCATGGCGATGGCCTCGGAGCACGCGCGCGCCTCGCAGCGGGCGTGCGCGGCGGCGAACGGCTCGACCACCTCGGCCGGGCCGCACAGGATGACGGTCAGGTCCTCGTCGGCCGAAAGCGCGTCGGCGACGCCTTCGAGCACGACGCCGGGGGCGTCGTCGCCCCCCATGGCGTCGACGGTGATGATGACCTTCTGGGGCATGATGTCCTCGCATTCCTCTCGGGGCCGCGTGGACGCATGCGTCCGACCGCTCGCGGCGGGCCCGGATCGGGGCGGCCGGCCGCTGGCGAGCAGGCGCATGCGCGCAACGCATGGTTCTCCACCGTATTATAGACGAACATGCAAAAAGCCTCCCGGCGCTTCGCGCGAAAAGCGCGATGTGCGGGGAGGCTTGTCAACGCGCGGCGCACCGTGTCGACGCGCAAGCGCGAACCGTGCTACTCGGTCTCGATGACTTCGCGGTTCTTGTAGAAGCCGCAGTTCGGGCACACGCGATGCGGGAGCTTCGCCTCGCCGCACTGCGGGCACACGGAACGCGAGGGGGCCGCGATCTTGTCGTTGGAGCTGCGACGGGCGTGGGTGCGGGCACGGCCCATTTTGCGCTTAGGTACAGCCATGGTTCTCTATCTCCTTCAGGTAAGCCGAGCAGCGTCCGCTCGCTCGTTTTCGCTTGGTAAACACGCGAACCGATATACTATCAAAGCGAAGTCCGCGCCGCAAGGGGTCGTTTCCCACATTTTCCCAAACCGCACGCAGGTTTCACAAGCGAGGCCCCCTGTCATCCTGAGCGGAACGAACGAAGTGAGAGCAGTCGAAGGATCCCGCGCGGCGCTAGCCGTGACGCTTTCGGCTGGCGCCGCGCGGGATCCTTCGACTGCGCGCTACGCGCTCCGCTCAGGATGACAAGATGCTCGCTCAGGATGGCGAAGGCTCCCTCGGGCCGAACTGCATCTCGTAGTACCTTGCGTACGTGCCGCCGAGGGCGAGCAGCTCGTCGTGGGTGCCGCGCTCCACGACGCGGCCGCCCTCCACCACGGCTATGAGGTCGGCACCGCGGATGGTGGACAGGCGGTGCGCGATCACGAGCGTGGTGCGCCCGGCCGAGAGCTCCCCGAGCGACTTCTGGATGGCGCGCTCGCTCTCGTTGTCGAGCGCGCTCGTGGCCTCGTCGAGGATGAGGATGCGCGGATCCTTCAAAAACACGCGCGCGATGGCGATGCGCTGCTTCTGCCCGCCGGACAGGCGCGCCCCGCGCTCGCCCACGAACGTGTCGTAGCCCTCCGGCAGCCCCATGACGAACTCGTGGATGTTCGCGCGGCGCGCGGCCTCCATGATCTCGGGCGTCGTCGCGTCGGCGCGGCCGTAGGCGATGTTCTCGCGGATGGTGCCGCCGAACAGGTACACGTCCTGCTGAACGATGCCGATGGCGTCGCGCAGCGACTCCACGGTGAGGGCGCGCACGTCGATGCCGTCGATCTCCACGCTGCCCGCGTCCGGGTCGTAGAAGCGCGGCAGCAGCGAGCAGGTGGTGGTCTTGCCGCCGCCCGAGGGCCCCACGAGCGCCACCGTCGCGCCGGCCGGCACGGACAGGTCGAGCCCGCGCAGCACCTCGTGGATGCCGTCGTAGCTGAAATGCACGTCGCGGTAGCGCACCGCCCCGGCCACGAACCCCTCCGCTCCCCCGCAGCGGGCGCGCTCGGCAGCGGCGAGGTCCACCGCGTCGGGCGCGTCGGCGATATCGGGGCGCACGGCCAGCGCCTCCATGAAGCGGCGGAAGCCCGCGTAGCCCTTCTGGAACTGCTCGGTGAAGTTGATGAGCTGCTCGATGGGCGAGATGAAGATGCCGATGTAGAGGGCGTAGATGGCCAGATCCGCCACGTCCAGGCCGCCCGTGGCCACGAAGTAGCCGCCGCCCACGATGGTGACCGTATACAGCACCCCGATGAACAGCGAGTTCACCGCATGGAACGACCCCATGAACCGGTACGAGCTCTCCTTAGTGGCCACGAAGCGGTCGTTCGCGCGGTCGAACTTCCCTATCTCCACCGCCTCGTTGCCGAACGACTTCACCACGCGGATGCCGCCGAGCGAGTCCTGCAGCCGCGCGTTGATGTCGGCCATCTTGCGGCGGTTCTCGGTGAAGATGACGCGCTTCTGGTAGTTGCGCCAGAACGCGTAGGCGGCCAAAAGCGCCGTGGCCAGCAGCATGATGGCGGTGAGCGGCACGTTGATGAGGAACAGCAGCGCGAACGAGCCCGCGATCTTAAGGATGCAGATGAACAGGTTCTCCGGCCCGTGGTGCGCGAGCTCCGAGATGTCGAAGAGGTCGGTGACCAGCTTGCTCATCATCTCGCCGGTGTTGTTGCGGTCGTAGTAGCTGAAAGAGAGGCGCTGGTACTGCTCGAACAGGTCGCGGCGCATGTCGGCCTCCATGCGCGCGCCCATGATGTGGCCCCAGCTGGTGATGAAGTACTGGCAGGCCGTGCGCACGCCGTAGAGCGCCGCGAACAGAAGCGCGATCCATCCGAGCGATGCGAGGATGGCCTCGGGCGCGCTGAGGAAGAAGTCCTTCGTGAAGAAGCCGAGGAACTGCGGGAACGCGAGGTCGACGGCCGCGAGCACCGTGGCGCACAGAAGGTCGAGGATGAAGAGCCCCTTGTAGGGCCCGTAGTAACTTGCGAAGCGCGCGAGCACCTGGCGCGCCGAGACGGCGGGCGCGTCGGAGGCTTCGGGGTTTGCGCAGGCTCCGGGGTTTGCGGGGGTTCGTTTCGTTTCCATAAGGCTATTGTAGCGCTTACCTTTCCTTTTCGCTCCCGCGATCCTTGACGCGACGGCTCGTGATCCCGCGGCCGAACATGCCCACGTCCGCGCTGCCCAGGTACGCGGGCAGGACGGCGAGGGCGGCCCACGGCGCGGCGGCCCACCCGAAGGCCTCGGCTGCCAGCAGCACCGCCGCGAGCGGGCAGCGCGCGGCGGCCGCGAGAAACGCCGTCGCGCCCATGGCCGCCGCGAACAGGGGCGCACCCCCGATGAGGCCCGCGCAGCTCGCGCCGAGGAGCGCGCCCACCGAAAGCGCGGGCATCACCTCGCCGCCTTTGAAACCGAAGCCGAGCGTGACCACGGTGAGCAGCGCCTTCACGGCGAAGTCGAAGGGCGCGGCGCCGCCGGCGAAGGCATCCGCGAGAAGCGCGAGGCCCGAGCCTTCGAAGCGCTGCCAACCGAACGCGAGCACGAGCGCGCAGACGAGCGCCCCACCCACAGCGGCCACGAGGGCCGGATGGGCGCGCGCCCGCCCGAAGCCGCGCCTGAGCGCGCGCAGCGACCAGCCGAACACCGTGCCGACAGCGGCGCAGGCCAGCCCCACGAGCAGGCAGAGGGCGGCGGCCTTCCACGAGGGGCCGGGCGGCGCCATGGCGGGCAGCGCGTAGCCGCCGGGCAAGAGCAGGGAAGCCGCCCAGGCCGTCAGGGACGCGGCGAGCACGGCCGGCAGGTGGCGCACGACCGCGCCGTCGAAGCGGACGAGCTCGAGCGCGAACGCGGCGCCGGCGAGCGGCGCGCCGAACAGGGCCGCGAACGCGGCCGCCATCCCGCAGGCCGCCGTCCAGCCGCGGCGGGGCGTCCGCGCGCCGGAGGCGGCCAAGGGCTCCACGCGCGCGAGCCGGCCGAGTCCCGACGCGGCCGAGGACGCCATGGCGAGCGAGGTGGCCGTCGCCCCCGCCGAGCCGCCGCCGGCCACCGTGAGCAGCGTGCCGGCGAGGGCGGCGGGCGCGAGGGCGGGCGGCACGCGGTCGTTCTCGCGCACGTCCTCCACCACCGAGCCCGGCTGCGCGCCGAGCGGCAGGCCCAGCAGCCGGAAGAGCCCGATGGAGGCCGCCCCGAGCGCCGGCAGCGCGAGCAGGAGCCAGGGGAAGCGCGCGGAGAGCGCCGAGGCCGCGTCGAGCGCGAGGGTGGCGAGCGCCGCCGCGAGCGCCCCGGTCGCGCCGGCAACCAGCGCGAACGCGGCGTGGCGCGCCAGTTGGACGGGAAGGCGGCGGGCCGGGCGCGTCATGGCTCAGCGGCCTTCCCGGCGGCGGGCGTCCTCCCGCTGGCGGGCCCGAGCGCGCAGACGCGCGAGCGCGCTTGCGGTGCCGCGGCCGAACACGCCCACGTCGCGGCTGCCCGCGTAGGCCACGGCCACCGCGAGCGCGAGGTAGGGCGCTGCGGCCAGGCCGAATATCTCCGCGCCCATGAGGAGCGCCGCCAGCGGGCAGCGGCTCACTGCCCCGAAGAACGCCGCCAGCCCGAGCGCGGCCGAGAACGGCGCCGCCGCCCCCGTGAGGCCCCCGAGGGCGCAGCCCAGAAGCGCGCCCACCGTGAACATGGGCATGATCTCGCCGCCCTTGAGGCCGAACCCGAGCGCGAGCACCGTGAGGCCCGCCTTCACGGCGAAGTCCATGCCTCCCGCGTGCCCCGCGAGCGCCCCCCGCAGCAGCGGCATGCCCGTGCCCTCGAAGCCCTGCCAGCCGAAGGCCAGCACAACGCCCGCGAATAAAAGGCCGCCCGCGACGGCGGCTATCAGGGGCCGACCGACGCGTCGGCGCACGACGCGGCGCGCGAGGCGCAGCCCCGTGCCGAACACGGTGCCCGCCGCCCCGCACGCGAGGCCCACGAGCACGCACTGCGCGACGAGCGGCCACGAGAGGGCGGGCACGGCGACGCCCGGGATGACATCGCCGATGCCGGTGAGGCGCGCGATGCCGAACGCCGCGAACGACGCGAGCAGAAGCGTGGGCACATGGCGCGCCACGGTCCGATCGAAGCGGGCGAGCTCCAGCACGAACATCGTGGAGCCGAGCGGCGCGAAGAAGAGCGCTCCGAAGCACGCCGCCATGCCGACGGCTGCGGCGTAGCCCTGCGGGATGGCCGGCGCGCCCCGGCGCACGGGCGCGAGCTTGAAGGGGCGGCCCACGAGCGCGCCGAGCGACGCGCCCATCTGCAGCGCGGCGGCCTCCTTGCCCACCGACCCGCCGCCGAGCACCGTGAGGAACGTGCCCGCGAGGATGCCCGGGGCAAGGGCGGGCGGCACGGGGTCGTTGCGGCGCAGGCGGTCGACCAGCGTGTCCGTGGCCAGGTGATCGGGCAGCTTGAGCGCGCGGTAGAGCACGACCGACGCCGCGCCGAGCGCCGGCAGCGCGAGGAGCAGCCACGGGAAGCGGGCAGAGAGCTTCGCGGCGAAGTCGACGGCGAGCGAGAGCGCGATGGACGCCGCCGCGCCCACGACCCCTGCGGCAAGAGCGAACAGGAAGTGCCGCGCGACCTGCGAGGGATCGATGCCGCCGTCCCGCGCTGCCCGCTTCGCCATGCTCGCCTCCCCGCCTCGTCGCCATGATGGATGCCTATCCCGCTCATGGTAGGCGAGGCGCGGCGGACGGCGGACCCGAAGGCGGCGCCGTCAACGAGCCGCCATCCCGCGTGCATCCTCCGGTTGCCTCAAGCCCACCTCTTTTGAAGAAAAGGGAGGCTCTCGACAAGGAGTCGGTTCACTTCACCTTCTCCACCGCTCCCGATCGTGCATCCACGGAAAAAGCAGCCTCGGCCGAACCCGAAGGCGACTCCCCGTCCGTTGCAGCGAGAGCCTCGCCGTCGGCATCCGGCATGTTGATTTCAACATACCACTTCATAGTGCCCGCCGACGGATCCTCGTTCTCGGCAATATGGGTGAGCAGGTACACATAACAGTTCTCCGCTGCCTCCTCCCCGCCCCATGCATCCAGCGCGAGCGAAAGCGCCTGATCAGCGTCCACGCCCACCTCGTCCGCGGGGGGTATCGACGCCCATTCCTCGTCGTCGATCTCATAGACGCCCAAATAGGCGGGGTACGCCTTTCCCTCGCTCGTGAAAGCGGTGTAGGCGCACCCTTCGCCTTCGGAGCCGAACAGGTAAGACCACGAGCACCGCGTCTCCGGCTCCACCACAGTCGACGTGCGCACCGCCAAAAGAACGGCGTCGGGAGCCTCCTGCCTCATGGCGTCCATCACCGTTTGAAAGCCCTCTCCGAACGCAGGCTCAACGACCAAAGCCTCGCTCGATGCCGCTTCTTTCTGATCTTGGTCGCACCCCGCAAGGGGGAAAGCGCACAAGAGGACGGCAACCGAGGCGAGTTTCATGAACGTCCTTCGTTTCATATCGCTTCCCAGCATCATGCTCCTCCTATCTTCTCATCCGACGCCGCCGACGTTACCGGAGCTCTTGAGAACAGGCGACCCACAGACTTATCCAAACGCCGTCAAAACGTCCCGAAGACCTCACCAATTTTTATGTAGGCCCTGGTGTTCGAACGCCAGCGCTTTGCATAATTCTGCGCGATGACCGACACCTTCAGTTCCTTCTATGCTCGACGAGGTCGGTCCGCGCGAGAGGGGAAGGAGGAACAGACGCCTGGACGACGATCAACGCCAAGCGAGAAACGAGGTGAAACATGAAAGGAACGAAAGAGGAACCCGCCGCAACGCGCTCAAAGACGGCGAAAGCATTCCTCGCAACAGCGGCAGCAGTACTCGTCGTGGGCGCGTTCCTCCTTGCAGGATGCCAGCCGCAAGCGGCGGGGCAGGACGGAGGGGGGACGGAGGACAAAGCGAAGTCAAGCGCTCCCGCCATCACGACGACGACCGGGGCGAACTTCCAGAACGTCGACACGGGAGACCTGCCGGACATCTATCAAAACCAGCTTCAAAACACGGGGAATCGCGGCTGCAACTCATGCCACGAAGATCTGATAGACGTGCTTCAGACCACCAACCCCAAGCACATCATCGACTATGCAGGCTACGACAAGGCCATGACCTACGCGGACTGCCAGCCCTGCCATGACTTCCGCTGGGGTCGCGCCGGCATCTACTTCGGCGACTCCATCCATGCGTCCCATTATGCGAACCCGATGTTCACTGACGAGCAGAACGGCAACTGCTGGAGCTGCCACGCAACGCTCAACGGCGAGGACAAGGAAGTCACATGGGAGCTGTGGGACGAGGTCAAGTACGACTCCCTCTACGCCGGCTACGACGACCCCACCGACGTCAACACGCTGTACTGGGTGCAGTCGCGCGGCATCGCCGACAGCGGCTACATCTCCGGCGTGAACGTGGCTGCGAGCCCGAACGTCGACGTGAGGTTCAGTCAACCCGTCACCGACGAGAAAGACTGCATGGAGATCAACAACTGGCAGAGCATCGACATCAACGGCACGCAATGGCATCTCGAAGACTACGATTACAGCGATTGGAAGCTTGAGATCAAGGGCGTCAACAACCCGCGCTCCTTCACGCTCGACGAGCTGAAGGGCATGCCGCAAACCGAGTACACCGTCACCCAATGCTGCGAGACCACCGGCCTCGGCTGCACGACGGTCATGAACATCCCCGTCAAGGGCGTGCTCATGGCGGACATCATCGAGGCATGCGGCGGCCTTGCCGCCGACGAAGCCACGGTTCAGATGTTCCCCGTCAGCGCAGACACGTGGACAGGCGAGGGATACGACGGCATGTCGATCAGCTCCATCTTGGCAGCCGACGGCATGGTCGCGCTCGAGTTCTACGGACATGAGCTGAACGACAACCAGGGAGCGCCCGCCTGCGTCGTGACCCCCGGCACGCCGGGCGCGGCTTGGGTCAAGCATGTGGCGAGCCTTGACTTCCGCGCCATGGACGATCCCGAGAAGGTGTTCAACCCCTACGACAGGAACAAGTTCATCGAGGCCATCTACCCGGTCAACTCCGCCTTCTTCCAGGAGGACGGCACGACGTTCAAGAAGGGCGAGCCGGTGCAGTTGACGGGTTTCTCGTTCTCGTGGGCATCGTCCATGGGAGCCATCAACAAGGTGAGCTTCAGCCTGGACTACGGTGACACCTGGGTGGACTTCGCCCCTCCCGCAGACCTCGACCCCACTCAGTGGACCTATTGGGATTTCTCGTGGACTCCCGAGGAAGCGGGCACCTACGTCGTGAAAGTGCTGGCCGAAAGCGAGGACGGATCAGTGCAGACCGCACCGGCCAACATCATCGTGACGGTGGAAAAATAGGACGGAGGAAAGATGAACAACAAGAGCGCAAAAGTGCTGAGCGCCCTCATGGGAACGACCATGGTGGCGGGCATGGGCATGGCGTACGCCGCGCCGGCCTTGGCTGACGAGGCAGAAGGCATGCAAGCCACCGGCCAGGAGGCCCGAGGCGAAACCTCCGCAACGGCCCAATCCCTGGTGAGCGTCGCCGACGTCCAAGGGGAGTTCGCGTTCAGCCAAGACGAGATCACTCCGAACGAGACGATTCGCGGAATGTTCCAGAAGGCCGTCACGGCCGTGTGCAGCCAGCTGCCCCGCTATGCGGCTGGCGACCCCGACAGCTGGACCATCGAGGTGAAGGGAGACGTGAGCAACGCCTTCGTGGCCACCTTGGGCGAGCTCTCCGAGGGCGACGATGTGGAGACCAAGGTGATGACCTGCGCATGCTCGGCGAACCAAGCCGGCGGTGGAGCCATCGCAAATGCAGAGGTCACTGGAGTGCCCGTCCGCGAGCTTATCGTGCGGGCCGGCATCGACGCCGACGTGAACACCGTCACGTTCGAGTCGGCTGACGGGACGAGGTCGAGCCTGCCCCTCACCTACGTGCTCTCGCACGGAGCCGTCATCGCCTTCGAGATCAACGGCGAGGAGCTCGCGGCTTCCGTGGGCGGAACCAACCAGCTTTGGCTTTCAGGCTCTGCCGGTGCCCACTTCACGCGCGACGTCGTGAACGTCGAGTTTTCATGCCAGGACGAGCCGCCCGCCGAGCCCGACTTGTCCGAGTCCGGCATGATGTACACGAACCGGCCGAACGTGTCCGCTTCGGTCGCACGCTAGGAAGGAGATCCTCATGGTCGGAGAGGCCTCCGTGGGGGAGCCCATCGTGTTCGAAGGGTACGCCGACGACTACGACCACGCCATCAAGGCCGTCGAGTTCTCGATGGACGGCGGAGCAACCTGGACGGGCTTCTCGACGAAAGGGGCGCAAGCGGGTCGCTGGGTGAGGTGGCGGTTCGTCTATACGCCAAAATCCCCTGGTGAATACCAGCTCAAAGTCCGATCGGTCAACGACCAGGGCAAGGCGAGCCCGCTCGCGGCCGTGGTGAGCTTCAGCGTGGACTGAGAGAGGCTCGCAGTACGCAGCATTAGAAAGGGCCCGGCTTTCGAGTCGGGCCCTTTCTGTTTCACCGGTCAAACGGCCTCGCAACCTTCCTCCTCGAAGAGCTTCACAAGCTCGATCTGGGAATGGCAGCCCGTCTTCGCGTAAATGCGAGCGGTGTGCGACCGCACCGTCTCGGGAGAGATGAACAGCGACTCGGCAATGAGCTTCGGACGCTTCTGTTCAACAAGCTCGCCGAGGATCTCCGTTTCGCGCGGCGTGAGGCCGTACAAGTCAGCAAACGCCTCGAGGCGCTTTCCTCGCCGTGCCGCTATCTGCTCGAGCGCGCGGGCGGGCCTCTTCTGCATCCCCCAGAACGTCGATATGTTGCGATCCGTCATGATGTTCATAGCCGTGGCGATCACGATCATCACGGCCACGGTCACGATGACGGAAAGCGCCGTCTGAGACACGTCGGGCACGACCGCCCCCACAGCGATGCCAAGCGCCATCCCCGCAGCGATGCCGAACGTGTCGGCCGACTGTCCCTGGGCGTTCACCGTCAGAGGCCGCGCCGCCAGCTCCCGCGCCATTCGGATGTAAATGGTCATCATCACCAGATCAAGATACTCGTATCCAGTCCAGAGGAACGCCTTGGACACGTACGGGTTCAGCCCTCCTACCACCAGAAGGGACATGAGGCTCAACACCACGAAGGGAACCATGGCCCAGCGCATGGACAATATCTTCTCGGGCTCCTCCACGAAACGCCGAGCGAATGCAAGGAAGATGACCGCCCCGAGCGCGGCCCCGGCTATTTCCAAAGCAAGAGAGAGGTGCGTGGCGGAATGATCGGGCGTGAGGTTGGGAGCGAAATTCAACACGAAGCCGAACGTCGCCCCGAAGACGATGAGCGCGGCCATGAGCTTCGCAGGGAAGCGCAGAGGAGGCTTTGCAAGCGCCTCGTCGAACGACGTCGAGAACGAGGGGCGGAAGTCCCGAACGTTCTTAAGCAGCATCGCACAGGAGGCGACCGGTGCGGCGGAATGCACGAGGATGATGATCCAAGTCGGAAGGAACAAGTGCGCCACCAGGGCCGTCAGAAGCAGGACTATGTCCAAAAGCAGGCAAATGGGAAGAAGGGTGGGCGATTGCGGCACGGCGTCCAGGCTGTAGAACTCGAACCAGGCAAAGAACAGCGGTGCACCCGCCATGCCGATGACCAGCGGAAGCGCAAGAGGTGCCGGACGCGCGACGCTCACGACCGGCAGATAGAACAGAACCATACAGCCGATGATGATCGCAACCGATGCAATGAGCAATTTCGGACGAAGGCAAACGAGGCCGATCCGCTTGCCGAAACGCCACATGAGGAAGAATCCGACGTTGCATCCGACCGCGAGCATAAGTCGACCGAGATCGGTGTCGTAGCCGACGCCGTCAGGCAGGAGGTGGGAGTCCGAGATCCTGAACATGTCCCACCATACCCACCAGAAAGCGAAGCCGAGCAGAAAGAGAGAGCGAGAGCCCTTCTTGTCCGACCCAGTGTCCAAACGCATCTAGCCCCGCTCCCCTTCGGCACCCCTGTTTATCCCATCAAGTATACCACCGAAGAAGCTTGACGCACGAACCGGCCTAAGTTGAACAGTCCCGGTCAGCGTACCTCGATGCGGCGGACGGCGGTCCAGGCGATGAGCACGCCGAGGGCCGCAACGACGGCGAACGTGATGAACGGGTTCGCAAGGCTCGCCCCTGCGCCGAAGCCGAACGCCGCCTGCGTCGCATCCGAAAGGGCCAGCCAGAAAGCTATGGACGACGGCAGGACGGCAGAAAGAACCCAGGGAACCACCACGAAGATCGCGATGAGGGAGAGCACGACGCGGCGCGTGCCGAAGCGCATCTGCAGGGCCGCGAACGCGAGCGCCGCGCCCGAGGCCGCGGCGCAGCCCAGGAACATGAACAGGAAGTCGAGCACGGGGCCGTTCTCCACCCCGTACGTCATCAGGAACAGCGACTGCCCGCTTGGCCAGAACGCCGGGAATACGACGGAGCATACCGCCTCGACGACGCCCAGGAACAGGCAGACCGCTCCCAGCGACGCCGCCGTGCTCGCGATCATCTGGGGCCGCGTGAGCCCCATCTGCATGAGGAACCGTATGTCGCCAGGCAGCGTGGACAGGGCGAGCAAGGCCATGAGCGCATAGGGCAGCGCGCCCATGGCCGGCAGCGCCACCTGCCCGCTACCCGAGAGCATCATCACGAAGAGAACAGCAAGGATAGCGCCGATGATCAGGCAGAACACCGCTGCGCTCTGCACGAGTTCCACGGCTTGGTAACGGAAGGCTGCCTTGAGCTTCATAAGGTCACTCCCCCTTCTCGGTCAGTTTCACGAACAGCTTCTGCAGGTTCATGGGCGCCGTATCCAGCCCATCGGCCAGGCGCGCGGGGTCGGGCTTGCCCAGCAGGTACGCCACCGCCACGCCGCCCAGCTCGTCGATGCCGAGCACGTCGAGCCCCTCGCAGTACGCCCGCACGTCCCCGGTGCGGCCCGACACGCTGTAGCCGCTCGCGCGCAGCTCGTCGGCCGAGGCCTGCATGAGCACGCGCCCCTCGTCGATGATGGTGACGCGCTCCACGAGGTTCGCCACCTCCTCGATGAGGTGCGTGGCGATGACCACCGTGCGCTGCCGCTCCAGGTAGTCCTCCATCAGCAGCTTGTAGAACAGCTCGCGGTGGTTCGCGTCCAGGCCCAGCACCGGCTCGTCCAGCAGCAGGTAGTCCGCGTCCAGCGAGAGCGCCAGCACCAGCTGGCAGATGGTGCGGAAGCCCGTGGAGAGCGCGCCCGTCTTCGCCTTCACGTCGAGGTCGAACGCCTTCGCCAGCCGCAGGGCCCGCTTCGCATCGAACCCCTCGTGGAAGCGGCCCATCCATTCGATGAGGTCATCCACGTACATGGAGCCGGGGATCATCTGCACGTCGCCCGTGCAGAACACCTTCGCGAGAGAGCGCGGGTTGTCCGTGACGGGCTCGCCGTCCACCAGGATGCGGCCCTCCGTGGGCACGAGGCGGTTGGACGCGATGCCCAGAAGCGTCGTCTTGCCCGCGCCGTTGCGACCCAGAAGCGCGTGGATCTTGCCGTATTCCAAGGACAGCGTCACGTCGTCGAGCGCCGTCGTCTTTCCGAACCGCTTCGTCAGATGCTCGGCACGCAGCTCACGCATGGTCGTATCCCTTCTCGATGAGGTCGATGACCTGCTCCTTCGTGAATCCCAGCTTCTTCGCCTCGGCCACGAGGGCCGCTACGTAGCGCTCGTCGAAGGCGCTCTTGCGCTTCGCGCGCACCTTGTCGCGCGCGCCGTCCTGCACGTACATGCCCATACCCCTCCGTTTATAGATGATGCCCTCGTCCACGAGGATGTTCATGCCCTTGAGCACGGTGTGCGGGTTGATGCCCAGAAGCGCCGCCAGCTCGTTGGTGGAGGGCACGCGATCGCCCTCGGCGAAGGCGCCGGTGAAGACATCGTCTTCTATCTGCTCGGCGATCTGCACGAACAGGGGCACGTCGCTGCCCGGATCGATGTTCACGCCGCCTCCCTTCCCTTCCTTGTCAGTTAGTTACTCAAGTAACTAACTGACAGTCTAAGGGGAGACCGGCGGGATGTCAAGCGGAAAAAGGGAGGCGCGTCGAATCGTCCGATCCCAACACGCCTCCCCCATGTTCGCATTACCGATGTTTCACGTGAAACATCTGGCGACTTAGCACGAATGTTTCACGTGAAACATAGTGACCGCGCGCTTCTCAGAGCGCGCCTTGGAACACCGTGCCCGTGTCGCGGCAGAGGTGCTGGACGGCGGTGCGGGCGGTCTGGGCCGCGGTGGGCAGGCCGCCCGGAGGCGTGATGCGTTGGCCGGCGAAGTAGACGCCCGCGATGCCCTCGGGCTTCGAGGGATAGCTGCCCATCTTCCCGCCCGGCGCCATGTTCGACATCCACGAGCCCTTGTACGAATGCAGGTAGCGCTCGTAGGTGAGCGGCGTGGCCACGTCCCATACCTCCACCTTGCCCTCCACCTGCGGGTACTTCCTCGACACCGCAGCGATCACCGCTTCAGCCAGCTTCTCCTTCTCCTGCGCGTAGGTGCCGTCGGCCCGTCTCGCGGCCCACCAGTCGTAGGTGTCGCCGCTCATGAACAGCGTCACGGCCGTGCAGCCCGCGGGCGCGTAGCCCTCGTAGGCGGCGTAGTTGTTGACGCCCAGCACGTCGTGGCGCTGCCCGCCGCAGAAGACGGACTCGCCCACGGAGAAGCTCACGCATTCGGGCACGTCCGAGAGGTCGGCGCGGATGCCGAGGCTCACGAACGTGTCGAGGATGGGCGAGACGTTCTCCCGCAGGTCGTCCGCCCACCCCTCCGCGAGCGGCGGGTCGAACAGCTCGTCGACGGCCATGCGCAGATCCTGCGTCACGATCACGGCGTCGAACGCCCGCTCCTCGCCGCCCACGACTACGCCCGTCGCGCGGCCGTCCCTCACCGCCACGCGCTCAACCGGCGTGCGGTACTCGATCCGGCCGCCCAGCCTCTCCAGCGTCTGCGCGACGTGCCGCGCCATGGCGAGCGAGCCGCCCAGCGGGTAGCCGCCGTCGCCCGAGGCCAGCGTCGCAAGCGTGAAGGCAAGGCCCATCGCGCTCATGTCCTCGCCCACCATGCTCGTGAACAGGGTGCGCAGCAGCGGGTTCGAGAAGCGCTCCGAGAACGTGCGGGAAGTCTGGCCCGCGTAGAAGGGCATGCGCGCCATCGCCGGCAGCATCGGCAGCATCGTCCCCAGGCCCACCGTGCGTGGCGCGGCCGCCTTCACGCCCTTGAGATCGGTGACGGGCATGTCCATCTTCGCGAACTTCCGCACGTCCTTCACCAGGCGGCGGATCTCGCGCCCGTCCTCGGGGGCCACGTCCAGCAGATGCGCCTCAAGGCGGTCGAGGTCGCGGTAGAGACAGACCGTCCGCCCCTCGAACTCGTAGACGAGAAAGGGGTCGCGCACGTAGACGGGCACGTCCGGGTTGAGCGCGCCGATCTCCGTCCACACCGCGTTGAGCGCCGTCTTCGGCGACGACCCCGTGAGCCAGTGCATGCCGCCCTCGAACAGGTAGCCTTTGCGGCTCCAGCTGGTCGACGCGCCGCCGGGAATGGCGTGCGCCTCGAAGACGATGACGTCGAAGCCGCTCTGGCGCGCGTACACCCCCGCCGCGAGCCCCGCGATGCCCGCTCCCACGACGGCCACGCGCTTGCGGCCCATTGTTTCACGTGAAACATCCGTTCGCCCCATGCTCATCCCCTACCTCTTCCTCACGATGTCGACGATCCATTCCGGCTCCGGGCACGGCATGCTCGGGTCGAACGCCAGCTCCTCGGCGATGCCCTGGATGGCGGCCCAGAACGCGATGGACAGCGCCACGGGGTCGCCCTCGCGGATGGTGCCCTCGCGCTGGCCGCGGCGCACCACCTCGGCCGTGGGCGTGTTCACGTCGAAGCCCGCGAGCAGCTCCTTCGCGTGCCGCGGGATCGCGTCGTCCATGAGCGCGTTGCCCATGAGCACGAACATGTCGGCCATGAACGGCTCCTCGCGCAGGAAGCCCAGGATGCTCGCGGCGGCCCCCTCGAAGAACGCGAGCGCGTCGGCGCCGGTGCCGCCGTCCATCATCGCCATCGGCCTTTCCACGCCGAAGGCGATCAACTCCCCGAAGAGCGCCTCCTTCGAGTCGAAGTAATGGAACATGAGCCCCGTGCTCATGCCCACCGCCTCCGCGATGTCGCCCACCTTCGTGCCCGCGTACCCCTTGCGCACGAACAGGCGCAGCGCCGCCCGGAGGATCTCCTCGCGCCGCCGCTCCCGCTGCTCCTGCCTCGTCACCATTTGTTGAACTTCCTTTCATTGAATAAATATTCAATATTGTAGCACGAGGCGCAGGGATTGTCATCCTGGGCGCAGACTTCGAAGGATGTCATTCAGAACGGATGTCCCGACTCTTTTTTGACGCACAAGTGCGGCGACCGCTTCCTCCTGCACGCGAATCGGGCCCTCTCGACACGAAAACCCTCGACGTGAAAGACTCGGAGGCGGAAAAGGGCGGCCGTCGGCTCCCCGGAGCAATAGCCCTCGGCGTTTTCCCAGGTCGCGAAACCCTGGCACGCGGATGTATCGCCGAGATCCTTTCACGTCGAGGGTTTTCGTGTTGAGAGGGCCCGATTCGCGTGCACCACTCCCCCGAGGCGCTCGATTGTGCGTCAAGAGGGGGTTCCAGAACGGATGTTTCACGTGAAACATCGCGGCTGCGAAGGGCCGGCGCGGCGGGGCGGGCACGTGAGGCGAGCTGGCGTGGTACGGGACGAATGCGACGGGACGGGCGTATGCGACGACTCGCGTCCCTACCCGGCGAGGAAGGGGGCGGGGTCGCCGCGGTGCAGGAGGGTTATGCGGTGGAGGGCGCGGGTGACGGCGACGTAGAGGAGGTTGCGGCCCAGCTCGCCGGAGAAGAAACGCGCGTCGGCGTCGAGCACCACCACCTCGTCGAACTCGAGGCCCTTCGCCATCCTGACGGAGGCCACCGACACGCCCTCACCGAACGTCGCGGACTCCTCGGTCAGAAGGCGCGCATCCACGTCGCGGCTGATCAGCTCGAAGTAGCGCGCAGCCAACTCGTCGGAGGCGTGCAGGATGCCGAGCGTCGTAAGCCCGCCCGCGCGGAACGCCTCGACGGCCTCCAGCACCCGCGCGAGCACCTCCGCCGTGTCCGCGCAGCCGACGATGCGGGGCTCCTCGCCGTGCCGCTCCACGGCCTCGAGCGCGGCCGCGGGCTTCACGCGGTTCGCGAGCGCCACGATCTCGCTCGTGGAGCGGTAGCTGCGCGTGAGCCGCACGGCGCGCGCGGCCCCGTACGCCTCGGCGATGTCGTCGAGCGTCGCGCCGGAGCCCTGGTCGATCGCCTGGCAGCAGTCGCCGAGCACGGTTCGGTCGCAGCGGAACAGGCGCGCCACGAGCGCGTGCTGCACGGGCGAGAGATCCTGCATCTCGTCCACCACCAGGTGCTTCACGCCGTCGTAGGCCTCGAAGCCCGAGAACGCGCCCTGGAGCAGCGCGAGCGGCGCGGCGTCCTCCCACTCCACCGTGCGCTTCGGCCCCACCTTGAGGGCGTCCTCCCAGCCCTGCTCGGCCATGAACAGGCGGTACAGCGAAAGCGCGTCCTTCGCCCGCAGCATGTCGGCCAGGCGGCGGCGCGCCTCGCGCCTCGTGGGCACGGCGTGGCGGTCGCGCCCCACGCTCGTCGATTCCAGCTCGTACACGGCGCTCGCCGCCACGAGGTCGAGCCGCTCGTCGAGCGGAAGCCCCCCGTGCGCGCGGAACCGCGCCTCCACCCACGCCGCGTCGAGCGTGCGCTGGCCGAACGCCAGGTCCTCGGCCGCGAACGCCGCCTCCGGCGCGCGCTCCAAGAACGCGAGCAGGGCGCGGGCGAACGCAACCGTCCCCTTCAGCCGCGCGCGCTCGAGCCGCGCGCCGTCGACCCCCGGAAGCGCGGGCGCGACGCGCGCCGTTCCTCCGAGCACCCGCTCCATGATTCCCCGCAGGTCGATCGACGCGATGGGCTCCTCGCCGAGTTCCGGCAGCACCCCGGCGATGTAGTCGGCGAACACGCTGTTCGGCGACAGGATGGCCACCTCGCGCGACGACAGCTCGCCGCGCCGGCGGTAGAGCATATACGCCACGCGGTGCAGCGCGATGGACGTCTTGCCCGAGCCCGCGACGCCTTGGATGACCATCGTGCCCGGCTCCTCGTCGCGGATGATGCGGTTCTGCTCGGCCTGGATGGACGCGACGATGGCGCGCATGCCCGCATCGGTCGAGCGCCCCAGCTCGCGCGCGAGCACCTCGTCGCGCGCGCCCGAGGCGCCGTCCGCCACGTACACGAGCTCGCCGCGCTCCACGCCCAGCTGGCGCTTGAGCGAGAGGACGCCCTCCACCCGTCCCCCAGGCGCGTCGTAGGCCGCGGGCCCCGTCTCGTCGTGCTCGTAGAACAGCCCCGCCACCGGCGAGCGCCAGTCGGACACGACGGTGCGCCCCTCGGCCGAGAACGAGAAGCGCCCCAGATAGAACGCCTCCGGCACCCCCTCCCCCGCCGCCGCGAAGTCCACGCGCGCGAAGTACGGCGCGTCGAGCATCTTCCGCAGCCGCTCGGCCGCCGTGCGCGCCTCGGCCGCCCGGCGATCGACCTCGGCCAGGGCGAGCTCGTTCTGGAACCCCTCGGCCGGGTCGATCTCGCCGCGGTACTCCACCATGTAGCGCTTCTGCTCGCGGTACGCGCCGTCCACGCGTTCGTGCAGCCCCTCGGCCTCCTCGAGCGCCGCATGCAGGAGGCCGAGCGTCTCGGCCAGGCGGCGGCGCTCCTCGCCCGTCGCGTCCCCGCGCCCGCCCTCCGCGCGCAGCACGAGCCGCTGCACGGGGTATCCCAGCTCCCAAGCCTCCTCCGCCTCCTCGAACCCCAGGTCGAAGAGCATCCGCCGCCAGCCGGTGTCGGCCTTGTCGCCCGCGCGGAACGTGGTGGTTGACACGTCGCGCTCCGGCAGCTCCACCGCGCGCACGGCGTCCACGAGCGCGCGGGCCACCTCGAGCCGGCGCTGCCCGGGGCGCACCGCCAAAACATCGATGCGCGCCGCCTCCGGATCGAACGCGAGGGCGCCCGCGAGGACGTCGCCGTCCCGCACGACGAGCGCGCGGCCCTCCGCGATGCAAGCCGCCGCCCACGCCCCGTGCCCGGCCTCGTCGAGGTGCGGGAACCCGTCCACCGCCGCGCGCATGAGCTCCATCCACGCGACCTCGTCGCCCGGCTCGGCGCACTCGACCTCCCAGCCGCCTTCCGCGTCCGGCGCGCCCGCGCCCTCGCCCAGCTCGAACGGAAGCTGGAGCGCGTAGAACTCCCCTTGCTCGCGGAACCGCGCAGGCGAGGTCTTGTACAGCGCCGCGAACGCCGAGGAGAACGCCTGCTGGCTCTCGTAGCCGAACGCGAGCGCCACCTCGACGAGCGGGGCGTCCGCCGCCGCAAGGGCGCGCGCGGCCTCGGTGATGCGGCGGCGCTTCGCGTAGTCGCACACGGCGAAGCCCGTCGCCTCGGCGAACAGCCGATGCAGATGGTATTTGGAGTAGCCGGCCTCCTCGGCCAGCGCGTCGAGGTCGATCCGCTCGGAAAGGCGCTCCTCGACGCATTCGAGCACGCGCCCCACCGCACGCTCCTGCTCCCGATCCATGGGCTCCTCCCTTCGTCCGCCGCGTCGAACCATCCATTCAACCAGAAAAGCGCGCCCTCGTCTTCATCGATCTTGCGCTTCCGACGGTGCAGACGAAAAACGCCCGCCGGAGGGGGCGGGCGCATCGCTATCGAAAGGCGGTCGGCCTACTTCTCGTCGAACGGGAAGTCCTTGAGCACCGAGAACGGGTTCGGCGGCGCGTCGTCGCCCGCGTCCTCGGCCGGCGCGCAGCCGCAGGGGCCTTCGTTGAGGTTCGCGCCGCACGTGGCGCACAGGCCCTTGCAGTCGTCGTCGCACAGCGGCACGAGCGGGAACTCCAGCATGAGCGCCGCGGTGATGAGCGGCTCGAGGTCGATCACGCGGTCCTCGGGCAGCACGTCGAACTCGTCGTCGTCCATGTCCTCGGGCGCATCCTTCTCCCCGTCGAGCAGGAAGTACCCCTCTATCTCGCCGGTCACCTCGAACGAGAACTCGTCGAGGCAGCGGGCGCACGCCGTCTTGGCCTCGCCCTCCACCGTGCCGGTGACCAGCAGCGCGTCGCCCGTGTTCGAGATGTCCACCTGCCAGGCCAGCGGCCCCTCGAAATCGTAGAGGTCGGGGCCGGCCTTCATGACGGGGATGTTCGTCCACCCCTCGAAATGCGAGCTCTCCGCCGGGGCGAAGAGCTCGTTGGGAACCAGGATGCGCGTTTCCATTTAGCGCCCTGCGGCCAGCGAGTTCGCGTTGAGGCGGTCGCGGCAGCGGCGCACGTTGCCGAGCAGCGTGTCGAGGCTCTGCTCCACGTGGCCGAACACCTCGTCGGCGTAGTCCTCGGCGCCGGCGCGCGTCTGGCGCTCCAGCTCGCGGGCGTCGGCGAGCACCTGGTCGGCCTGCTGCTGGGAGATGCGGACGATCTCCTGCTCGCTGGCGATGGTCATGGCCTGGCTGCGCGCGTCCTCGATCATGCGGTTGGCTTCGGCCTCGGCGTCGTCGAGCAGGCTCTGACGCTCGCGAACGATCTGCCGGGCCTGGGCGAACTCGCTCGGGAACGTGTCGCGGATCTCGTCCATTATCTCGAACGCCGCGGCGATGTCCACCTGGCGCATGTTGTTCTTGCCGAACACCGGCTTAGAGTCCTCAAGCAGAATCGAGAGCTCTTCCAAAAGCCCCAAGACTCCTGTTTCGTCCATTATCGTCCTTCCACCCAGGCGTGCTGCGTTTCATCTGCGTGAGCGCGCGCGGGTACCTGGCGCGCATACATCCCCACATTCTAGCATGGAAGCGGGGAATGCCAAGCTCCACTGCACAAAGCGTGCACATCTTACCCGGTCGGGGCGCTGTCGGGGCGCTGTCGGGGCGCTGTCGGGGCGTAGCGGGCGTGACGCCGTCCCCCTGTCACGCCCCCGTCCCGCTTAGGCGAACTTCCCTTTCAAAGCCTCGGCCACGCAGGGGGGGACGAACTGGTCCACGTCGCCGCCGAGGCTCGCGATCTCGCGCACGATGGACGACGACAGGTACATGTACTGCGGCGGTGACATGATGAACAGCGTCTCGAGCTCCTGGTTCAACTGGTAGTTCAAAGCCGTCATCTGGAACTCGTACTCGAAGTCGGTGATGGCGCGCAGGCCCTTCACCACCACGGTGGCGTCCATCTTCGCGGCGAAGTCCACCAGCAGGTCGTTGAAGGGCTCCACGCGCACGTTGGGCAGGTGGCTCGTGGCCTCGCGCACGAGCCCCGCGCGCTCCTCGAGCGTGAACAGGGGCTGCTTCTTCGGGGAGGCGGCCACCGCCACCACCACCTCGTCGACCAGCTGGGCCGCCCGGGTGATGACGTCGAGGTGCCCGCTCGTGATGGGATCGAACGTGCCGGGCGTCAATGCTCGCTTCATAGTAGGCTGTGCTCCTTCGGTTTCATGATGTCCACGACAGTATCGCCGTACTTCTTGCGTTGCGCAAGGGACAAACCCGCCCCCGCGGCCGCGTCGTCGGCCTCCGCGCACGTCGCCGCCCCGTGCTCGTACACCACGAGCGCATCGTCCGCGAGCGCGCCGTCCTCGGCGAGCGCCCGCACGACCCCGAGCGCCTCGGCCGCCGACAGCGCGTAGGGCGGGTCGAGGAACACCAGGTCGAAGGGCGCCCGCGCACGCGTCGGCGGGCTCTTCAGCACGTCGGCGCGGCAGACGCGCGCGCGGCGCGGATCGAGGCCGAGCGCCTTCACATTGCCGCCGAGCGCCCGCAGAGCCTCGCCCGCCCGCTCGTAGAACCACGCGCTCGCCGCCCCCCGGCTGAGCGCCTCCAGCCCGAGCGCGCCCGATCCCGCGAACGCGTCGAGCACCGCGGCCCCGTCGAAGCCGCCGCGGGCGCTCGCCACCACGCTCATCATGGACTCGCGCACGCGATCGGTGGTGGGGCGCGTGCCGTCGCCCTTGGGGGCCTTGAGCGGCCGGCCCCGGAACTCCCCTGCGATGATCCTCATGTCCTCGTCAGCCTCCTTGCACGGCGCTCTCGTCGGGGAAGGCGCGGCGCACCTCGCGCGCGAGCACCCGGTGGGCGGGCTGCTCGAGGCGCGGATCCTCTTCAAGGATGGCCGCCGCGTCGGCATGCGCGGCCTCGATGATCTTGCCGTCGCGCACCACGTTCACCAGCTTGAGCCCGCTCGCCCCGTGCTGGCGGTTGCCTAGGATGTCGCCCTCGCGGCGCAGCGACAGGTCGAAGGCGGCCAGCTCGAAGCCGTCGTCAGTGCGCTCCATGGCGGCCAGGCGCGTGAGGGCGGCGTCGGACTTCGAGGCCGACACGAGGTGCACCTGCGCGTCCTTCTCGCCGCGGCCCACGCGCCCGCGCAGCTGGTGGAGCTGCGAGAGGCCGAAGCGATCGGCGTCCTCCACGATCATGACCGTGGCGTTGGGCACGTCCACGCCCACCTCGATGACCGTGGTGGCCACGAGCACGTGCGTCTCGCCGTCGCGGAAGCGCTGCATGACGTCCTGCTTCTCCGTGTTTCCCATGCGCCCGTGCAGAAGCTCCACGCGCCAGTCGGCGAACACGGTGGATTGCAGGTAGGCGGCCTCCTTCGAGGCGGCGGCCACGTCGTCGCCCGCGAGGTCGGCGTCGTCCTCGATGCTGATGGCGGCGAACTCATAGGCCTCCTCGTCGGCCTCGCGCCGGCGCGCGCCCGCGGCCTTGGCGTCGCGCTCCTCGCCGTCCTTGCCGATGAGCGGGCACACCACGTACACCTGCTCGCCGCGCGCGAGCGCCTCCCGGGCGGCGTCGTAGGCCCGGCCCCGGTCGGCCTTC
This sequence comes from Arabiibacter massiliensis, assembly GCF_902386925.1. Classification (NCBI taxonomy): domain Bacteria; kingdom Bacillati; phylum Actinomycetota; class Coriobacteriia; order Eggerthellales; family Eggerthellaceae; genus Arabiibacter; species Arabiibacter massiliensis. The sequence continues at coordinate 836,807 of NZ_LR698996.1, forward strand.
TGGTGCACGAACGTGGCCCGGCGCGCGACATCGTGCGGGCGCCGCTTCAGATACGAGAGCGTGAGGCTGCCGTAGAGCGCGAGCGCGAGCGTGCGCGGGATGGGCGTGGCCGTGAGGTAGAGCGCGTCGGGCGCGTCGCCCTTGGCCAGGAGCCTCGCGCGCTGCTCCACGCCGAAGCGCTGCTGCTCGTCGATCACCACGAGGGAAAGGCGGCGCGGGCGCACGTCGTCCTCGAGCAGCGCGTGCGTGCCGATGAGCACGTCCACCGTGCCGGCCGCGAAGCGCTCGAGGATGGCCTCGCGCTCGATGGCGGAGGTCGAGCCGGTGAGCACCTCCCAGGTGACGCCCGCGGCGTCGAAGAGCGGCCCCAGGCTCTTGCCGTGCTGGCGCGCGAGCACCTCGGTGGGCGCCATGAGCAGCGCCTGAGCGCCCGTGTCCGACGCGGCCGCCAGGGCGAACGCGGCGACGACCGTCTTGCCGGTGCCCACGTCGCCCAACAGCATGTGGTTCGCGGTGCGCGGCGCGGCCAGCTCGGCGAGGATGGCGCGCCGAGCCTCCTTTTGCACATCGGTCAGCTCGAACGGAAGCGCCGCCGCCAGGGCGGCCACGCGCGGGCCGTCCGTCACGTGGCGCACGGGCTCGCGGCCGTCGGTGCGCTCGCGCTCCTCGCGCATGAGCATGAGCTCGAGCAGCAGCACCTCCTCGTACGCGAGCCGCCGACGCGCCTCGGCCGCCTCGGCCATCGCGTGCGGGAAGTGGATGCACGAGAGCGCCGATGCGCGGCTCATCAGGCGGTACTTCGCCCGCAGCTCGAGGGGCAGCGGGTCGTAGAGGCCGCGCGACGCTTCCAGCGCGTTGCCCACGAGCCGCCGCATCCACGCCGCCGACACCTTCTCGCACGCCGGGTGCACGGGGATCACCATGCCCTCGGCCCCGCCGCCCTGCCCCTCGTCGAGCGCCTCGAGGTAGGGGTTCGTCATGCGCTTGAAGCCGTAGTTGAACTCCAGCTTGCCGGCCACGGCCACGCGCATGCCGGGTTTCAGCTGGTCGGCGAGCCACGGCTGGCGGAAGCACGTCACCAGCAGCACGCCCGTCTCGTCCACGAGCGAGATCTCCACGAGCGACAGGCGCGGCTTGGGGCGCTTGAGCTTCACCTCGTGCACCGCGCCCTCGATGGTGCACGACTGGCCGATGACGGCCGAGGCCACCGTCTCCTTGGCCGACAGGTCCACGTAGCGGCGCGGGAAGTGGGTGAGAAGGTCGCGCACCGTGCGGATGCCGAGCCCCTCGAGCGCGCGGGCCCGCCCCGGGCTCACCAAACGGACGCGCCCGACGGGTTCGTCGAGCGCGAGCGTGGCCGCCAGGCGGTCGGGCGTGTTCGTGTCAGGCGCTTTCGGCAAAATTCAACTTCCTCGTCGCTAGCCTCTTGTCATCCTGAGCGGAGGCGGCGAAGCCGCCGGAGTCGAAGGATCCCGTGTGGCGCCAGCTGCGGCGCTTTCGGCTATCGCCGCGCGGGATCCTTCGACTCCGCGCTGCGCGCTCCGCTCAGGATGACAAGAGGGGGGGGCGCTGCTCCGCCCGTTCGGGATGACAGACGCGGCGCTTCGCTCGCTCAGGATGACAAAATACGCTCTACTCCACGGACATCACGATGGGGTACAGGGGCTGGTCGCCGCGGTGGGCGTCCACCTCCAGCTCGTCGTAGGCCTCCTCGATGCGCGCCACGAGCGCCTCGAACGCCTCGTCGGAGAGGTCCTCGCCCGCCAAGATGGTGAGCGTGTCGGCGTCGGCGGCCTCCATCGTGTCCAGAAGCGACATGACCACGTCCTCGGTCGTGGAGCCCACGGCCTCGATGGCCCCGTCGGCGATGCCGATGACGTCGCCCTCCTTGATGGGGTTGTCGTGCGCGTCCTTGGAGTCCTTGATAGCCGTGGTGACCTCGCCGGTCTTCACCTCGGCGTAGGCCTCGGTCATCGACTCGACGTTCTCCTCGAGGCTCGCGGACTCGTCGAAGCCGAACAGCGCGGCGAACGCCTCGGGCACGCTGCGCGTGGGCACGACCGCGCATGGCGACTCGGACAGCTCGCAGGCGCTCTGGGCGGCCATGATGATGTTCTTGTTGTTCGGCAGGATGATGACGGCGTCGGCGTTCACCTTGCCGGCCGCGTCGAGCAGATCCTTCGTCGAGGGGTTCATGGTCTGCCCGCCGGACACCACCACGTCCACGCCCAGGCTCTTGAGGATCTTCGCGTTGCCCTCGCCCGCGGCCACGGCCACGAACCCGAGCGGCTTGCGCTCGGCGGCCTCTTCCGAGGCCAGGGAGTCGGTGCGCGCGGCGCTCTGCAGCTGCATGTTGTGGATGTGCACCTCGGAGATCTGCGCGCCGTGGTTCAAGAACCAGCCGAGCACCTCGTCGGGGCGGTTCGAGTGCACGTGCACCTTGAAGTTGGGATGCATGCCCACCATGAGGTCGCAGTCGCCCATCGTGGGCAGGAAGTCCTTGGCCGCGTCCTCGTCGATGTCGTCGGAGTGCACGAGGAACTCGGTGCAGTAGCGGAACTCCGAGCCCTCCCAGTCGTTGATCTGCTCGATCTCCACCTTGCCCGCGCCGCCGCGCGCGAACGCCAGCTCGTCGCGCAGCGGGCCCGTCTTGCCGGTGAGCGCCGAGGCGAACGCGTCGAAGAAGATGGCCAGGCCGAAGCCGCCCGCATCCACCACGCCGTTCTCCTTGAGCACGGGCAGAAGCTCGGGCGTGCGCCCCACCGACGCGTAGGCCTCCTCCACCACGGCCTCCAGGGCCTCCTCGGGCGCGAGCTTCTTCTTGCGCGCGCGCTTGGCGGCGGCGGCGCTGTCGCGCAGCACGGTGAGGATGGTGCCCTCCACCGGCTTGCGCACGGCCTGGAACGCGACGTCCACGGCCGATGAGAACGCCGCGTCGATGCCGACGGCGTCCAGCTCGTGGCCCACGCTGCCCTCGCACAGGCCGCGCAAAATTTGCGAGGTGATCACGCCGGAGTTGCCGCGCGCTCCCATGAGGGCGCCGGTCGTGATCGCCTTGCGAATTTCCGCGCCCTCCGCCCCGATGGGCAGCCGGGCCAGGTTCTCGACGACGGTCTCGAGCGTGAGCGACATGTTCGTGCCCGTGTCGCCGTCGGGCACCGGGAAGACGTTGAGGCGGTTGATCTCGTCCTTGCGCTCGCTTAAGGTCTTGCTCGCGGCGGCGATGGCGTTGAGCAGGTCGTTCGCGGTATAGGATTCTGACATTGCTTATCTATTCTCCTTTTAGCGTACACGCCGCGGCGCGCCGCCCCTCTCTCCAAGGCAGCCGCGCGGCTCGTCGAAGGCGGTGGCGCTACTTGCGCACCTTGACGCCCTGCACGTGCACCTCGACGCCGTCGAGGGGGACGCGGGCGTACTCGGTGAGCGCGAACGAGACCTGGTCGATGAGGTTCTGGGACACCGTGTTGATGTTCGTGCCGTACTCGATGACCACGTAGAGCTCCACGTGCACGCCGGCCTCGGTGGTGGTCACCACCACGCCGCGGCGTAGCCGGGAGGCCGGGAGGATCTTCGCGATGCCGTCGACCGCGTTAGGGGCGGCCATGCCGACGACGCCGTAGCATTCGAGCGCGGCGTTGCCGACCATGTCGGCCAGAACATCGTTGGCAACGTGGAGGTTGCCTGGTATCGTATCGCTCATGGCATTCCTTTCACGGCGCGGACCGAGGGCCGCGCACGACGAAAACCTGTTCAAGCAGTATAACGCATGGCCTCGCGGTCGTGCGACGCGCCTGATCGGGACGGAAAGTATAATACACGAAAAATTCTTGTGACCTCTTCAGTTTATGTGCTATAGTATGAGGGCTTTTTTGTCAACAACGGCCGAGAGCCGACGAGCAACCAAACGTCAATGGAGTGAGAACTATGTCGAAGGTCTGTGAAATTTGCGGTAAGGCGCCGGTCGCGGGGCGCAGCATCAGCCACTCGCATCGCGTGTCGAACCGCTGGTTCCGTCCCAACATCCAGAAGGTCACCATCAAGGATGCCAAGGGCCGCGTCCGCAAGGCCAACATCTGCACGAAGTGCATGAAGGCCGGCAAGGTGGAGCGCGCCTAAAGCGCAATCTCCCAGGTCGAACCCGAAAAGCCCGCTCGCGCGGGCTTTTTTGCGTTGGGGGGGGGTTGCCATTCGCCCGCCCCATTCGCCTTGGCGAAGCCCCTCCCTGGTCTATGCCAACCCTGGTTTGACGGCGAAATCGGATTTGGTGGCAGTTTTTGACGGAAATCTGCGATTCGATTATGGCCGCTCAAAGCGGGTTTGCGGAGGGTAAGACGGTGAACAGGTGAAACGCTAGCAGCTTGGCAGCGCGCCTGCGCGGCGCGTCACTTCCGGGGCGATCCGACGGCGGATTTCCGTCAAAAACTGCCACGAAATCGGATTTTCCGTGCACGCAAAGGCGTTGCGGGCAGCGCGTGTTCGGACCGCCAGTCCTCCGGCTTCAGGTCGCCCTCGCGGATGAGGGTAGCTTTGCGCATGGCGGCTAGTGAGACAAAGGAGCGGGGTAATCGTCTCATTCGCTCTGATCAATCGGGCGCTTGCGCATCTTCCCTACGGATCAACCCATGAGAAACGACCAGGCAGAACTTTTGCGTTCAACAAGTAAGATGTCGCGGGTTGGCGGCAAGGGCAGAGCCCTTGCCCTACGAAGCGAGTCAAGCTGCGCTTTCAATGGCAAAGCGCACCTGTCGGAATGAGACGACCCCGGAACCTACTCCAGGATCAGCAGGCGGCCGCAGTGGGGGCAGGGGGCCAGGTTGCCGGCGCGGCGCATGTCGATGAGGCGGCCGCCCTCGATGGCCATGCGGCACACGCCGCAGCTCTCGCCCTGCAGGCGGCCCACCGCGACGCCGCCGGTGCGGGCGGCCGTCTTCTCGTAGGCGTCGAGGAGCTCCTTGGGAAGCGACGAGGACAGCATCGCGCGCTCGGCCTCGGCGCGCGCGATCGAGTCCTTGAGCGCGCCGCCCTCCTTCACGAACGATTCGGTGGCCTTCTGCTCCTCGGCGTCGAGCCCGGAGAGCATCTGGCCCACCTGGGCGATCACGCCCTCGATCTTCGACAGCTCCTCGCCCACGGCCGTAAGCTCGGCCTCCAGCGTGTTGCGGCGCTTCGCGAAGCCGTTGAGCTCCTTGGTGCGCGCCTCCACTCCGCGGTAGTCGCCGCGCGCCGCGTCTATCTCCTCCTGCGCGCGCCGCTGCTTGTCGGCGAGCGCCGCGTCCTCGTCGCCGATGACCGAGAGCTTGCGCTCGGCCTCGGCGCGCAGCGCGTCCAGCTGGTCGCGTTTCTGCCCGACCGCCTTCTTCTTGGAGCGGGCGTCGAGGATGGCCTTGCGCTGCGGAAGCGCTTCGAGCTTCTTCCGGGCGCGCAGCACCTCGAGATCGATGTGCTGCATCTGGAGCAGCGTGGCGAGGTCGTCGGTGTCTATGCGCATGCAAGTCCTTTGTTCGCGTCGGAGCGCCGTGCGTGCGGCGCTGTCCCCATTATACCCGCACCGTCTCCGGGTAGGTCCAGGTATCCCGCTCGGCGAGCGCCCTCACATAATCGGCGGGAACGCCCACGGCCTCCACGGCGCTCGCGAGCACGCTCACGAGGGGCAGCTCGCTCGTGTCGTGGCCGAGGTCGATCACCGCGAGGCCCGCCTGCGAAAGCTCCAGCGCCTCGTGGTACTTGATCTCGCCGCACACGAGGCAGTCCGCCTGGACGTCCAGGCACCTGCGGCCCAAATCGCCCGCCGAACCCGTGCACGTGACCACGCGGTCGAGGTCGCGCGCGAAGTCGCCCCACACGCGCGGGGCGCGCGCGAACACCGACGTGCAGCGCGCCGCCAGCTGGCCGAGCGTGAGGCCGTCGTCCTCGCCGAGGGAGCACACCTGGCCGTAGCCCTTCTCGCTCGAGCCGGGCAGGGGCGAGAGCACGCGCTCGAAGACGAGGCTCAGCATGCCGGGCAGCACCCGCTGGGCGCGGGCGCTCACGTCGAGGGAGGTATGGAAGGCCATGAGGGACACGCCGCGCTCGATGGCGCGCCACACGCCCGCGCCGGGGTTCGCCGCCGCGGACGAGGCCGGCCTGAACGAGTCGGGCGGCGCGAGGAACGCCGGGTGGTGCGTGATGAGCACGTTCGCTCCCGCGTCGGCCGCGGCGTCGATGGCGGCCACCGTGGGGTCGAGCGCCACCGCCACGCCCTCGACGAGGCGCGCCGGGTCGCCCACCGCCATGCCCGTGCGGTCCCACGCCTCGGCATCGGCCGCGGGGAACTCCGCGAGCAGCGCCCGCTCGAGCGCGCCCGTGGTGATCGCCGTCGTCGGCTTTGCCAACGTGCCCGACGCGCGCTGCGCGAGGCCCCGCTCGCCCTGCGCGCCCTTCTGCTCCTTCTTCGCTGCAACCATGCTCATCAGTCCTTTCGGCTTCGGCCCTCATCCCGCGGCATGCAAGCCGTCGGAACCTACAGGTCGATGATAATCTCGCGGCGCCCGCCATCGGCTGTCGGCACCGTTACCGTTCGATAACCCGCTCGCGCCATCAGGCGGTAGCCCTCCTCGATATCGCGCGCCACATGCTCGGGCTTGTGCGCGTCGGTGCCCACCGTGCACGGCACGCCCGCGCGGCAGAAGGCCTCCAGGAGCGCCGGCGCGGGGAACATCTCCTTGCAGGCGTAATAGGAGCCCGACGTGTTCACCTCCACCATGCGACCGGCCGACGCGACCGCCTCGGCCGCCTCCTCGTAGAGGGGACGGGGGTCGAAGCTGGGATAGAAATTGAACTTCTTGGCGAGGTCGGGGTGCGACATCACCTGGAACGGGCCGTCGGAGGCCGCGGCCTCGCACCATACCTCGAAGTAGCGCCGCCAGATGGCGTCGGCGCCCACCTCGTCCCAGCGGCCGCGCTGCGCGGGATCGTCGAAGGGCCAGCGGTCGACGAAGTGCACCGAGCCCAGCACCAGGCCGAACGGCTCGAAGTCCTCAGGGCTCAGGTCGCGGTCCTCGTCGTCGCCGAGCCAGTCCAGCTCGCAGCCCGCGATGACCTCGATCTCGGGGTGCGCCGCGCGCGCGGCCTCGATGGCGGCCAGGTACTCCCCCGTCCGGCCCGCGTCCATGGCCAGGTAGTGGCGCGCGTCGAACGCGTCGGTGAGGGGATAGTGCTCCGTCACGGCGATGGTGGTTATGCCGGCGGCCGCGGCGGCGGAGACGAGCTCTTCAACCGTGCCCTCGCCGTGGTTCGTGAAGCAGGTGTGCGTGTGGGTGGTGACCAGTTCCATGGCGTGCGGGCTCCTATCGGTTCCAGGCGAGGCTCGCCTCGAGCGCCTCGGCGAAGGCGTCGACGTCCTCGCGCGTCGTGTAGCGTCCCATCGAGACGCGCAGGGCGCCGTGCGCGCGGTCGGCGTCGATGCCGAGGGCGCGCAGCACATGGCTCGGCTCGAGGGAGTGCGACGAGCAGGCCGAGCCCCCCGACACGCCGAAGCCCTGCATGTCGAGGCGCAGGATGAGCGTCTCGCTCTCCAGGCCGTCGCCGAGCACATGCACGATGTTGGGCAGGAAGCCGGCGCTGCCGGGATCGACGCGCACGGTGGCCTCGACGCCCGGGAGGGCCGCGAGCCGCGCGTAGAGCGCGTCGCGAAGCGCGCGCAGGCGAGGGGCCTCTTCGTCGAGCATGCCCGTGACCGCGTGCGCGGCGGCGGCGAACCCGACGGCTCCGGCCACGTTCTGCGTGCCGCTGCGCCGGCCGTCCTCCTGGCCGCCGCCCACCGCCTGGGGCTCGAAGGGCGTGCGCGCCTTGAGGTAGAGCGCGCCCATGCCCTTGGGGCCGCCCACCTTGTGGGCCGAGAGCGACGCGGCGTCCACGCCGAGCGCGCCCAGATCGAGCGGGGCCTTGCCGAGCGCCTGCACGGCGTCGGTATGGAAGAGGGCGCCGGCGGCGTGCGCCGCGCGGGCGAGCTCGGCAATGGGCTGGATGCTGCCCACCTCGGAGTTCGCGGCCTGCACCGACACGAGCACCGTATCGGCGTCGAGCGCGGCCTCGAGCGCGGCGGGCTCCACGAAGCCCTGGCGGTTCGGCGCGAGGCGCGTGACGCGGAAGCCCTCGGCCTCCAGGCGCTTGGCGGGCGCGAGCACCGCGTCGTGCTCCACGGCGGTGGTGACGAAATGCGGGACGAAGCCGGCCCCCGCGCCCCGGCGGCGTCGCTCGGCCGCGGCGGCCCGGGCGATGCCGAGCACGGCCGCGTCGTCGGCTTCGGTGGCACCGGAGGTGAGCACGATCTCGGAGGGGCGGCTCGCGCCCAGGTCGCGCGCGAGCGAGCGGCGCGCCGCCTCGAGCGCCTCGAAGGCCGCGCGGCCGGGGCCGTGCAGCGAGTTGGCGTTGCCGCCCACGGACAGGTTCGCGCGGCCGGGAACCTGGTAGGGCGCCATGGCGGCCGCGGCCTCCTCGCACAAGGGCGCGGTGGCGGCGTAATCGAGGTAGACGTAGGTTTCCGGGTCGAAGGCCATCTAGCGCGCCTCCCCAGCGGATGCGGCCAGGGCCGCCAGGCGCGCCTCGTCGGCTGCGGTGGCCACGGCTGCGAGCGCAGCGGCCGGGTCGTCGGCGGCGAACACGGCGTTGCCGCACACCAGCACGTCGGCCCCCGCGGCCGCCACGAGCGGCGCCGTGGACACGCCGATGCCCCCGTCCACCTGGATGAGGGGCGCGGCACCCAAGGCGCGGGCCATCTCCGCGATGCGCGCCACCTTGCCCTCGCTGCCCTCGATGTAGCTCTGGCCCGAGAAGCCGGGCTCCACGCTCATGACGAGCACCATGTCGAGGTCCGCGAGCACCGGCGCGAGCGCGCCGACCGACGTGCGGGGCTTCACGCTGACGGCGGCCTTGGCCCCGGCCGCGTGGATGGCCTCCACGGCGCGCGCGAGCCCGTCGGCGTCGAGCGCCTCGGCATGCACGGTGACGGAATCGGCTCCCGCGTCGAGGAACCAGGGCAGCTGCTCGAGCGGGTTGGATATCATGAGGTGCACGTCGAGCGGCAGCGACGTGGCGCGCTTGAGCTGCTTCACCACCGGCACGCCCATGGTGAGGTTCGGCACGAAGTGCCCGTCCATCACATCGACGTGCACGTATCCCGCGCCCGCGCGCTCGATGAGCGCGATGTCGCGCCCCAGGTCCATGAAGTCGGCTGACAAGATGGACGGCGCGATCTTCACCGGTTCGAACATTTCCTGCGCTCCTCCCGTTGTTTTCGTCCCATTCTAACGCAGAGGCCCGCCTGCGCGCACAGGAGCGCAGGCGGGCGGCATAGGAAAACGACACTCTGGGGCGCTATCATTCCCCATCTCGACGCTACCCGAGATTTAGCCTCCGACGCAAAAAGCTCCCTCATGCGAAAGCGACGGATCCCTGAGAGGCCATTCGCTCCCTTAGACGCAAAGAAGGATGGGCGTTTTCCCAGGTCACGAAAATCCCGCTCTACGGGGACGTTCGCACGAGGGACGTTTTCGTGTTGAAACGGTCGAATTCGCTGCACAACCGCCACCATCTCGCTGCACGCGAATCGGGTCATCTCCGCGCAAAAAACCTCGACGTGAAAGAATTCCGACGAGCTGCGCGGGCTTCTGATTCTCGCGACCTGGGGTAACGCCGAGGGGCCTCCGCTCCGGGGAACCGACGCGCGCCCTTTTCCGCCTCCAGGCCTTTCACGTCGAGGTTTTTCGTGTCTGCCGGCCCGGTTTTTCGTGCAGCGAGGAGCGCGGCGGCCGAAACGTCGATCCGCGGGCGCGCGGGCTCGAACTGCGTTTGTCGAGATTTGATTGCGGGGGCGGCGGAGAGGCCCGCATCCATCGGAGCGGCGGGCGGCACTGCTATAATGAACCCGACCCGACTGGAAGAAGGTGCCCGCATGCACGCCCCCTGCCCTACGCACTTCGTCTACCAGACTCCGCTCGGCCGGCTCACCATCGCCTCGGACGGCGCCGCCATCACGGCCATCGCCTTCGGCGAGGAGGAGCTTCCCGGCGAGCGGCACGCCACCGAGCTCACGAACCGCGCCGCCAACCAGCTGCAGGAGTACCTGGCCGGCAAGCGCCGCGCCTTCGACCTGCCGCTCGCGCCGGCGGGCACCGAGTTCCAGAAGAAGGTGTGGGCGGCGCTCGCCGACATCCCCTACGGCGAGACGCGCTCCTACAGCGACATCGCCGCAGCCATCGGCAGCCCCCGCGCCTGCCGGGCCGTGGGCGGCGCCAACAACAGAAACCCGCTGCCCATCGTGGTGCCCTGCCACCGCGTCGTCGGCGCGAACGGCTCGCTCGTCGGCTACGCGAGCGGCACCAAGATCAAGGCGTTTTTGCTCGACCTCGAGCGGCGCGCCGTCGCGGGCGACGCCGGCTGATCGACGCCCGCATCCCCGCACCCCGTCCGTCCCGATCCGAAAGGCCCCGCCCCCCGCCATGAACGTCTACGTGTCCAACATCGTCTTCGCCGCCGTCTCCTTCCCGCTGATCGCCTTCGTCATCACGCTGCCCTACCTCATCTACCAGTTCCGTAAGTTCGGCTCGGTGCCGTGGCTGCGCACGCTCATCGTGTACTCGTTCGTGTTCTACCTTCTGTGCGCGTACTTCCTCGTGCTGCTGCCCCTGCCCGAGGACCGCATGGCCGTGGTGCCCTACGCCCAGACGCCCCAGCTCGTGCCGTTCAACTTCCTGCGCGAGTTTTTGGCCGAGACGACGTTCTCCATCGGCGACCCCTCCACCTGGCTGGCCACGCTGCGCGATCCCTACGTCTACGAGGCCCTGTTCAACGTGCTGCTGCTCGTGCCGCTGGGCATGTATTTGCGCTACTACTTCCGGCGCAGGTGGTGGCAGACGCTCGCGATCGGCCTTCTGGTCACGCTGTCCTTCGAGCTCACGCAGCTCACGGGCCTGTGGGGCGTCTACGCGCATCCGTATCGGCTGTTCGACGTGGACGACCTCATCATGAACGCGCTCGGCGCCATGGTGGGCTTCTGGATGGTGGGGCCCGCGATGCGCGTGCTGCCCGACATCCGCCTCGTGAACGAGGAGGCGCGCGAGGCCGGCGTGCGCGCGAGCGTCACGCAGCGCGGGGTGTCGTTCCTCATCGACGTCATCTGCGTGTTCGCCGTCTCATGCCTGCTGGTGTTCGGCGTGGCCGGATCGGGGATCGCCGACAAGCTGGTGGCGCAGGAGGGCGTTTGGAACGTCGCGGCGTACGGGCTCGACCTGCTCGTCTTAGGGACGTTCTTCGTCATCGTGCCCGCGCTCACCCGCGGGCAGACGCTCGGGCAGAAGCTTCTGCACCTGCGCATCGTGCGCTCGGACGCGTCGCCGGCCCGCTGGTACCAGTACCTTGCGCGCTACGGCCTGCTGTACCTGATGATCTGGGGGCCCTTCGCCGTCTTGAGCGGCCTGATGGGCCTCGACTCGTCGAGGTCCGGCGAGATGAACGCGGTCGCGGCCTTCGCCGCCCAGAACCAGCAGGCCCTCTTCTGGGTCTGGGTCGCGGTCATGGCCGCGTGGGCCGTCACCCTCGTCGTGCGCGCCGTGCGGGCCGCGATGGCGAAGCGGCCGTTCGTCATGCTCAACGGGCTTCTGTCCAACACGCGCGTGATGACCGTGAAGGGCGTCGAGCTCGAGCGCGACCGGCGGCGCGTGTACGATGTGGCCGAGGTGGCCGCCATCGAGCGGCGCATCGCCGAGGCGGGCACGCCGCTCTACGACCTCATGGAGCGCGCCGGCGCAGCGACGGCCGACGCGGTGCGCACGCACGTGCCCGACCCCGCGCCCGTGGTGGTGCTCGCCGGCGCGGGCAACAACGGCGGCGACGGCTGGGTGTGCGCGCACGCGCTCGCCGAGGCGGGCTACCCCGTGAAGCTCGTGACGCCCGATCTGGCCGAGCGCATCAAGGCCGAGCCGGCGCGCTCGGCCGCGCTCGACGCGTTCGCCGACGCCTCGGCGCGCAAGCTGCCCCTGAGCGTGCTCGTGGCGCCCGACGCCGACGTGCTCGCCGAGGCCGTGGACGGGGCGGAGGCCGTCGTGGACGCGCTTCTGGGCACGGGGTTCAACGGCAGCGAGGTGCGCGAGCCTCTCTCCTCGTGGATCGAGGCCGCCAACCGCCGCCGCTTCGAGGGGTCGCGCGGGAAGGGCCGCGGAAGGCACCGCCGACGCGTGAACGACCGGGGCGACCACGTGCGCGGGATGCGCCGCGCGCTGCCCGAGCGCGCGAAGGACGCGCCCTTCGCCGTGGCCGTGGACGTGCCGAGCGGGCTGTCGGCCCAGACCGGCGTCGCGGCCCGGCCCTGCTTCGCCGCCGATCTCACGGTGACCATGCTCGCGTACAAGCCGGGGCTCGTGGCTCCGGTCGCCCGGCGCTGGACGGGCGCGGTGCGGCTCGCGAAGCTCGGAGTGGACGCGGCGGCGTACGCCGACGAGGGCGTCCTGATCGAGGGAGAGGATGCGTAAGGGAGCTCCCCCGCAAAAAAGGAGCGCCTCCGGGATGGGGGGGGTCCCGGAGGCGCTCGTGCAGTGCGCACTGAGGAGAAGGGGAAGGTGCGCATGCTCATGGCCCGTCGGAGGTTTTGAGAGAGTGAGAGAGAGGGGGGTTCACACGAGAGACGAGACGACGGGCACTCGGATAGGTTGTCAATGCCGCGCTTCCGCTTGGCGAAGACTAAGATACCCGTGCCCGCCCATCGGCGCAACACGCCCGCGCCTTCGGTGAACCCCCGGTCAACGCCTTGTTGCCACGCCGTGGATTGCGCTGCTTGTCATCCCGAGCGAGCAAAGCGCCCTGCCTGTCATCCTGAGCGAGCGGAGCGAGTCGAAGGATCCCGTGCGGTGCCAACCGTGACGCTTCCTGCTGGCGCCGCACGGGATCCTTCGACTCCGGCGGCTTCGCCGCCTCCGCTCAGGATGACAAAGGGGCCGGCTTCGCCGCCTCCGCTCAGGATGGCAAAGGGGCTGGCTTCGCCGCCTCCGCTCGGGCTACAGGCCGTAGAACTCCGTCGTCAAGGGGCGGCTCGTGAGGGTCTTGGCCACCTCGCGGGGGTCGGCACCCTCCCATACCACGCTGCGCACGACATCGGTGATGGGCAGCTCCACCTCGTAGGCATCGGCCAGCGTCTCGAGCGTCTTGCACGCGAGCGCGCCCTCCACCACCATGTGCGTGCGCTCGGTGAACTCCTCGAGCGTGCCCCCCTCGGCCACGAGCTTGCCGAAGCGGCGGTTGCGCGAGTGCTCGGAGGTGCACGTGGCCACGAGGTCGCCCGTACCCGCGAGCCCCATGCACGTGATGGCCTGCCCGCCGCAGCGCACCACGAGCCGGCTCATCTCGGCGATGCCGCGCGTCATGAGCATGGCGGCCGTGTTGTCGCCGAACCCGATGCCGTAGGACACGCCCACCGCGATGGCGATGACGTTCTTGAACGCGGCGCACAGCTCCACGCCGATGACGTCGTCGCTCGCATACGTGCGGAAGGTGTCGCTCGCGAACAGCTCCTGGAAGAACGTCGCCGTGCCCGCGTCGGGGCTCGCCACCACGGTGCCCGTCGGGATGCACCGGATCACCTCGGAGGCGAAGTTCGGGCCCGAGAGCACCGCGAGCCGCGCCGCGTTGCCCATCTCGGCCTCGAACACCTCCACGGGCAATAGACCGCTGCCCTCCTCGACGCCCTTCGAGCAGATGATGACGGGGAACTCCGAGTCCACCACGTCGGCGAGCGCGCGGGCCACGCCGCGCATAAGGTTCGACGGCGTGACGATGACGGCGGCCTTCGCGCGCAAAAGCGCGTCTTTGTACGAGAGCGTGGCCACGATGTTCTCAGACAGCTCGACGTCGCTCAGATAGCGCGGGTTGCGATGCTCGGCGTTGATGGCGTTCACCACTTCGGGCTTGCGGGCCCACAGCCCCACGTTGCACCCGTTGCCCGCCAAAACCTGCGCAAGGGCGGTGCCCCACGACCCCGCCCCTATCACGGCAACCTTCACGTCAGCCCTCCTGCGATTTCTTCTTGTCGCCCACGCGGCTCTCGGTGCCCTCGCGCAGACGCTTGATGTTGCCGCGATGCGCCCACACCACGGTGAGGCCCGCCAGCGTGCACATGGCGAAGGCGATCCAGTCGCCCCAGAAGTAGTACAGCGAGAAGAACGGGCATGCCACGGCCGCCGCGATCGACCCCACCGATACATGGCGGGTGACCAGCACCAGCACGATGAAGATGGCCAGCTCCAGGCACGCGCCCACCCAGCCGAACGTCACGAACAGGCAGCCCACGGCCACGGCGATGCCCTTGCCGCCCTTGAAGCCGAGCCACGGGCAGAAGATGTGGCCCCACACGCAGCCGAGGAACGCCACGGCCAGCATGGTGTCGTAGCTCACGAGCGCGCCGGGCACGAGGCCGCCCCCCGGCAGGAAGTTCCAGGCGAACGCCCACGCGAGGAAGCCCGACAGCAGGCCCTTGCCGAAGTCGAGCACGAACACGGCGTAGCCGCCCACCTTGCCCATGGTGCGGATGGCGTTGGTGGTGCCGATGTTGCCCGAGCCGTGCTCGCGCAGGTCGGTGTGGTAGAACACCTTCGAGATGACAAGCCCCCAGGGGATCGACCCCAGAAGGAACGCCGCGACGAACAGCGCGGCCGCAACCAGCAGATCCTGCATTTCGCCCCTTAGTCCTTCTTCTTGAACTTCAACGTGATCGGCGTGCCCACGAGGTCGAAGCCCTCGCGCAGCCGGTTCTCGAGGAACCGCTCGTAGTTGTCGTTCACGAGGTCGGGCCGGTTCACGAAGAACGTGAAGCGCGGCGGGCGCGTGGCCGTCTGCGTCACGTACTTCATGCGCAGCACCGCCTTGCCGCTGCTCACCGTGTGGCCGCCCTCGCGGATGGTGCCGAGCCAGGTGTTGAGCTGGTTGGTGGGGATGGTCTGGCTGAAGTTCTCATAGGCGAGGTCGATGGCGTCCCAGATGCGGTCCACCTTCTTGCCGGTGAGCGCCGAGATGGCGATGACCGGCGCGTAGCCCACGAACGTGAGGCGGTCGGCGATGCGCTCGCGGATCTCGGCCTTGGCCTCGGGTCCCTCCACGAGGTCCCACTTGTTCAGCACGATGACCATGGCGCACCCGCGCTCGGCGGCGAACCCGGCCACGCGCTGGTCCTGGTCGGTGAGGCCGAGCGTGGAGTCGATGACCAAGAGCGCCACGTCGGCGCGGTCGATGGCGCGCATGGCGCGCACGAAGCCGTAGTACTCCACGTCCTCGTCGATCTGGCTCTTGCGGCGCAAACCGGCGGTGTCGACGATGGTGTAGCGGCGGCCGTCGTGTTCCACGTGCGTGTCGATGGCGTCGCGCGTGGTGCCGGCCACGTCGGAGACGATGGAGCGCTCGTTTGCCGTCATCTTGTTCGTGAGCGAGGACTTGCCGGCGTTCGGGCGACCGATGATGGCCACGTTGATGCCGGGCTCGTCGTCCTCCCCGCCGGGCAGCTCCGCGCGCTTGAGCTCCTCGACGACCGCATCGAGCAAATCTCCCGTGCCGTGGCCGTGCATCGACGAGACGGGCCACGGATCCCCCAGGCCCAGCTGGTAGAACTCCCACAGCTCGTCTTCGCGGTTCGGCGTGTCCATCTTGTTCACGACGAGGAACACCGGCTTGTTCGTCTTGCGCAAGATGCGCGCGACGGCCTCGTCGTCGGCGTTGATGCCGGTCTTGCCGTCCACGAGGAAGATGACGACGTCGGCCTCGTTCGCGCCGGCGATGGCCTGCGCGCGGATGGAGCCTTGGAAGGCGTCGTCGTCGCCCATCTCGATGCCGCCGGTGTCGACGAGCTTGAACTCGACGCCGTTCCAGTCGGCCTCATGGTAAGAGCGGTCGCGTGTGACGCCGCGCATCTCGTGGACGATGGCCTCGTCGGCCTGGACTATGCGGTTGACGAAGGTGGATTTGCCGACGTTCGGCCGTCCCACCACCGCCACTAGGGGCAAAGGCATGATGCTTCCTCACAGGTTGGTTCGGTCAGGGGCCGCCGTGCGTTCGCGCGCGGCCAGATCGACGATCTCCCGCAGGAAATCGGACGCGTTACAGGATACCACGGACATGCGCGCCCCGGCCGCGTTTTCCATATCCTCCAAAGTCATGTCATCGAGCGTCACCATATCGTCGTTGAACATGACGCGCGGAAGGAGGTAAAGAGAGCGTGCGCGCGACGTCTGGGCTCCCTCGTTGTCATCCTGAGCGGAGGCTCGCCTCTTGTCATCCTGGGCGGAGGCTCGCCTCTTGTCATCCTGAGCGAGCGAAGCGAGTCGAAGGATCCCGTGCGGCGACAGCCCCGGATCTTCCTGTTGGCACCGCGCGGGATCCTTCGACTCCGCGGCTATGCCGCTCCGCTCAGGATGACAGGCCCTCACCGCCGCCGCGATGTCGCAGCCGCAGAGGAGGCCGGTCACGTCCACGTTGCCGCCGAAGAACTCGTTCTTCACGTACAGCGGCTCGAACAGGCCCGCGAGCGGGCTTTCCTCCACCAGCGGCCCGAGGAAGTGGCGCGTGGCGCAGCCGGCCACGAAGCGCACGCGTAGGCCCGCGTCGCGCAGCGCGGCGGCGGCCTGCTCCGACAGTCCCGCGCGCTCGGCCTCGCGCCAATCGTCGACGAACGAGCGGATGATGCCCACGCCGTCCTCGAACATGGCGAAGTCGCCGTACTGCGCGGCCGGCGGCAGGTTCTCCAAGAGCGCAGGGCCATACGCGTTGTGGTAGAACTCATCGGCCGCGAAGGCCCACATCGTCCCCCGCTCGGCGAGCGCGCGCTCCTGGAAGGGCACGATGCGCTCCATGGCGGCGCGCGCGGCAGCCGGGTCGTTGAAGCTGCGCGTGAAGCGCGTCTGGTGCTTCGTGAACCCCAGCGGCACGATGCACACGTCCAGGATGCCTGGGCGCGCGTAAGCCCAGGCCAGCGTCTCGACCAGAGCGTCGCCGTCGTTCTCGTCGGGCATGAGCACGATCTGCGCGTGGAACTCGATGCCCGCGGCCAGCAGCCGGTCGAGCGCGTCCAGGCCGTGCTGTGCGTGGCGGCCGATGATGCGGCGGCGCACCTCGGGGTTCGAGGCATGCAGCGACACGCGCAGGGGCGAGATGCGCTGCTCCAGGATGCGCGCCTCATCGGCGGCCGTGAGGTTCGTGAACGTGACGAACGTGCCCGCGAGGAAGCTCAGGCGGAAGTCGTCGTCGCGCAGCGTGAGCGAGGGCCGCATATCATCGGGCAGCTGCCGCATGAAGCAGAACGTGCAGGCGTTGCGGCACTGCTTCACGCCGTCGAACACCACGCCCTCGAACTCGAAACCCCAGTCCTCGCCGGGCTCGCGCTCGAGCTCCACCACTCCCGCGTCGCCGTCGAGGTCGATGTAGCCGAGTTCGATCACATCGTCGGACGCGAGCCACCGCCAGTCGATGAGGTCGCGCACCGGACGTCCGTCCACGCTGGTCACGTAGCAGCCGGGCTCGAACCCCGCATCGTCAGCCGGGCTCTGGGACGCGACCGCCCGCACGAGCGCCCGCGGCGCCTCGGGCTCGCCGACCCGCGCCGCGCGTTCAATGTCCTTGGAGGGATAGGTGCTCATGAAAAGGCCTTCGCTCTGTCGAGAAGATTCTCCGGATCGTGCCCCGTCGATACTCGCTTCAAGAACCGATACAATGCAAAACGCCCGAGGCAGGTACAATGCATACCGTTCGGGCGCTTGATGTTTTCTACTATAGGCCAGCATCTTACTTTGTGTCAACGACACCGCTGTGGCGATTCACGAAAAGCACGTGGGCAGGTTGCTCGCCGCAGGTCGACCGAAGTCACAAGGCATGGCGCGATGCGCATGCGCGTCGTCTTGAGGGCAGATGTTTTCAGGGCTTCGTGACAGGTGATGACCGAAATTCATCATTCGAAGCTGTTGAATTTCGCTCTCGGAAGCAGCTTCGATTTCTTAAACCGCGTTTCGCCAGAAGAGTGTATGAGATTCGACGATTTTTGAGCAAAAAATTCGTTATAGGACGCTTCGAGCCCTCTTCCCCGCTCAAAAACCGAGTTGGCACAAGGAATGGTCATCCCCCTCATTCCCTTGACCAGCGCAAATACACTGCCGCCCTCAAGCACATATGAATTATCGCTCTTTTTATCGCAATTTCTGCTCAAAAAATCGTGAATCAGGTGCACTGAGTATCATCATGAGATCGCACTTGCATCCGTATTGGGCGTGAATGTAAACCACGGCCATGCCTATGAGCACGCTGTTCACACCGGCTCCGATGCATTGCGCGCATCTCCTCGTCCATCATTTGCGAGCACGCCCCCTCCCCGCTTCCCGCAATGCCTTGAGGGTGGTTTCTTTCGATCGCGTCCATCCCACCGGTCGAACTCGGCGCAGGTTGCGGCGTTCCAGGGCCGGATCTTCCGTAGCTCGGGGCCCAGCTTGCGACGCGCCATCTCGGTGTCGTAGGCAGCTTGGGCTCGGAGCCAATAGCCGTCGGACAGACCGAAGAAGCGGCAGAGGCGCAGGTCGGTGTCGGCGGTGACGGCACGGCGGTTCAGCACGATCTGGCCGATGCGCTGGGCCGGCACCCCGATCTCCTTCGCCAAGCGACACTGCGAGATGCCCAACGGCTCCAAGAACTCCTCTTTGAGAAGCTCGCCGGGAGAAACAGGGTCGATGATGTCGTTTTCGCTCGCGATGCGCCTCGCTTCCCGTCTATCGTGATGCCTCGCGACGGCATAGAAAGATAGTATCATGCCTCCTCGAACCGCACGACCAGCAGGCCGTCCTCGTGGCGGGCGCCGACGACGGCGCAGCCGCGCAGGTGGGCGGGCAGCGGGATGCGGCGGCGCTGGTTGGCGAGCGACACCACGAGGGCGTCGCCGTCCTGCACGAGGTCGAGGTCGCGCTTGTCGAAGAACGGCGCGGGCACGACCAGCTCGCAGCCACCCTCGCGCGCGCCCGCCGCCTCGACGGGCGTCAGCAGGGCCGCCGGGTCCCCGTCGCCGAAGAGCTCGCGCGCCGCCGCGCGCAGGCCGTCCACGCCGCGCAGCTCGCCGTGGCGCAGCATGAGGCGCAGCACCGCCGTGCCCGAAAATGAGCGCTCTATCTCCTCGAGCGACGTGCGCTGCAGCTCCGTCCAGCCGTCGAAGTAGCCCGCGAGCGCATCCTCCGGATACAGCCGGTTCACCACCACGGCGTCCACGTGGTAGCCGTACAGGCCGAGCCACGCGAACGCCCGCTTCGCCTCCTTCACCACGATGCGTTCGGCCGTGGTGACCACGCGTAGGCTCACGCGACTCGTGTCGGTGAGCAGCTCGCGCAGGCGCTCCAAGCGACTCACCAGCGCGGACAGCTCGTCGAACAGGGAGTCGTCGGGCATGGGCATCTTCATCACGCGCTCGATGAGCGGCCCGCCCACCTTGAGCGCCTTGCGCTTCAGGGGCAGCGCCCGCTCGATGAAGTCGCCGAAGCGCTCGGGGTACTTGAGCAGCGAGAGCGTCTCGCCGGTGGGCGCGCAGTCCACCACCAGAACGTCGTAGGCGCCCGCGTCGTCGATGTCGAGCAGCGCGCCCAGCGAGAGCAGCTCCTCCAGGCCGGGGAACATGAACAGCTCCTCGGCCTCGATGCCCGCCTCCGCGCCGTCCGCGTGGCTCGTCATGACCGCGCGCAGGTAGCCCTGCAGCTGGCCCCAGGCGGCGCGGCCGGCCACGACGGGGTCGATCTCGAGCGCGTCCAGGTTGGGCGCGATGGAAGCGGGCTCGCTTCCAAGGGGGCAGTCGAACGCGTCGCCCAGGCTGTGGGCCACGTCGGTGCTGGCCACGAGCACGCGCCGACCCGTCTCGGCCAGGCGCAGCGCCGTCGCGGCAGCCACGCAGGTCTTGCCCGCGCCGCCCTTTCCGGTATACAGGATGATCCTCATGTTTCGCCTCTCCCCTTCTAGCCGATGTCAATGGGGCGCGCAACACAGCCCCGCCCTGCGTCCCGGGGCCGTCCGCCGGGTGACTCGAGCACGTCCAGGGCCGCCTCGGAGAGCGCCCGCACCGCGCATGCCGCCGCGCGGCGCGCCTCCGGCGGCACGAGCGCAGCCACAGCCTCGGCCTCGAGGCGCTTGGCCTTTAGCATCTTCCCTACGAACTCAGCGTTCATCATCTACTCCTTTCGCGAACTCAACCCGCAGCACGCCGTCGTCCAGCTTGGCGGCGGCTACGTCGAAGCCGGCCAGCGCGTTCGGCAGCGGGATGCAGCGCGTCATGGCACCCACGCGCACCACCAGGTCGCTACCGGCCTGGTAGAGCTCCATCGCACGCTTGTCGGCGAGCGGCAGCGCCAGCAGAAGCGCCCAGCCCGCGTCCGTCCTCTCGTAGCGCTCGTGCTCCACAGGCGGCGCGGCGGCGAACACGGCGTCGTCGGGCAGCTCGGCCGCGAGTCGCCTCACGCCCTCCATCCCGCAGATGTCGGTGCCGTACCAGGGAACCTGCGCGCGCGGCAGGCCGGCGAACACCTGCGAGAGCTCGGCCATGCACCGCGCCTGCACGTCGGCCCATTCGGCGAAGAAGCCGCCGCGCGCCTCGGGCGGCAGCACGCGGTTCACCACCAGGCCGTCCACCCGGTAGCCGAACAGGTTCAGGTAGAGGAAGTTGCGCTTCGTCTCCTCCACCACCATCTTCTCGGGCAGCGCCACGATGCGCACCGACGTGCGCTCCGGATCCTTCAGCAGCTGCTGCAGCTCGATGAGCCGCGCGTAGAGGCGTTCGATGTCGGACATCGCGCGCCTGTCGGGCAGCTCCACCTTGAGCAGCTTCTTCGACAGAGGCGAGAGCACGCGCAGGGCCACCTTTCCCACCGGTAGCCATTTCTCCAGATACCAGCCGAACAGCTCGGGGAACTTGAGCAGCGAGAGCGTCTCGCCGGTGGGCGCGCAGTCAACCACGATGAAGTCGTAGGCGCCGCCCTCGGCGAAGTCGATGAGCTTGAGCAGGGCGAACAGGCCGTCCATGCCCGGCATCGCGGGAAGGTCCCCGTCGTCGCCCCCGCCCATGCTGGACGCCATTGAAAGAGCCGACGTCACGAGCGCGCCGTAGCCCTCCTCCATGATGCGGTCGGCATCGAGCTCCACGGCGTCGAGGTTCTCCGCCACGTTCACCACGTCGGGGCCGATGCGCATATCCAGCACGTCGCCCACGCTGTGCGCCGCATCGGTGCTGGCCAGAAGCGTACGCTGGCCCTCGACCGCGAGCTTGAGCGCGCTCGCCGCCGCGACGCTCGTCTTGCCGACGCCGCCTTTCCCTGTGAACACCCGTATGAGCGCCATACCCTCGTCCTTCCTTCTGGTTGCGAATTATTCATCAGTCGAAGTATTAGTCCGAAAAGAGCGGCCCGCCGGCCGCATCCTTCGCATTCCCGCGCCTCACTCGATGGCGATGCGCTTCATGCCGCCCTTGCCGTGCGCCGCGCCCTCGCGTTCGCCCGCCTCCTGCGCGAGCAGCGCGGGCAGCCGGCCGACCACCTTGAGCAGAACGCGGCGCTCCTCGTCGTCGAGTCCCTCGAAGACGCGCCCCAGCGTCGAGCCCACGGCCTCCAGCACGGAGGCAACCTGCGCGCTCCCCTGCTCGGTGATGCGCACCACCATGACGCGCTTGTCCTGCTCGCTGCGCCAGCGCTGCACGAGTCCGCGCTTCTCCAGGCGGTTCACGATGCCCGTGGCCGTGTTGAGCGGGACGCCCACGTACTCGGCCAGGCGCGACATGGATGTCTCGCCCGCGCGGTACACGTGCACGAGCGCGAGCATCTCGTTCTTCGAGCAGTCCATGAGCGCGTTCTGCCACCAGCCGGCCGCGAACGCGTCCTTCGCCGCATCGAGGAACTCCCAGTACGCCCCCTCGAACTCCGCTCCGGGGACTACGCGCTTCGCCATCAATACTTCCTTTCTCGAAGTATTTTCATTCTGCCACCGAAGTAATGCGCTGTCAAGAGAATACTCAATCTTTACGACGCGCAAGATCGTGAACAGCCTTTTCGGTACGAATGTTTCACGTGAAACATTGCACACCCGTAACGTGAAATCGCTCAAAGCGACCCACTGCCCCAAACAGGGACGCCCCCGTTTAGGACATCACAACGCCTCCAGGCGCTCCACTACGGCGGCTATCTGGTCCTCGGGGGTACTGGCGCCGGCGGTGACGCCCACGGTTTCGCAGTCGGCGAACCAGGCGGGGTCGATCTCGTCGGCGGACTCCACGTGGTGGGTGCGCGGGCAGGCGGCGGCGCAGATGTCGGCGAGGCGCGTGGTGTTCGACGAGTTGCGCCCCCCGATGACCACGAGGGCGTCCACCTCGCCCGCGAGCGCGGCGGCCGACTCCTGGCGCTGGCGCGTGGCGAAGCAGATGGTGTTCTTCACCTCGGGCTCGATGCCGCGCGCGGAGAGGGCGGCCGTCACCGCATCGAGCGCCTCGCGCGTCTGCGTGGTCTGCACGACGATGCCCACCGGTGCCTCAAGGGCATCGGGCAGATCGGCTGGCTCGGCCACCACGGCCACCTGGCCGCCCGCCTCGCGCGCGCACGCCACCAGGCCCTCCACCTCGGGATGGCCCGCCTCCCCCACCACCACCACGCGCCCGCAGCGCCGGGCGAGGTCGGCCGCCGCCCTCTGCGCGCGGGCGACATGCGGGCAAGTGGCATCCAGGATGGGCAGCCCGCGCTCCTCGACGCTGCGGCGCACCGCCGGCGTCACACCGTGGCTGCGGATGATGACCGTGCCGCGCTCCACGTCCTCAGGACCGCCGACGGCATGCACGCCGCGCTCGGCGAGGTCGGCCACCACCTGCGGGTTGTGGATGAGCGGCCCCAGCGTGGACGCGCCCTCCCCTCCCTCGGAGGCCTCGATGGCCATGTCGAGCGCGCGCTGCACGCCGTAGCACGCGCCCGCGTATTCGGCGCGGACCACCCTCATGAGGCGCTCCCGTCGGGAGAAGAGGGTGACGCGCCTTCGGCGCTTTCTTGAGAGGATCCTTCGACTGCGCGCTGCGCGCTCCGCTCAGGATGACGGGGGGTGGGCTGCTCCGCTCGCTCAGGATGACAGAGGGAGGCCACGACTTCCTCGGAGGTGTGCTCGGGGATGGGATGCTCGGCGAAGGCGGCGGTGAAGTCCTTGCCGCCCGGGAACAGGGCGGGCATGTCCACCTGCTCGCGCGGAACGCGCAGCGACAGGGCGAAGCACTCGCGCATGGCGTACCACGTGCAGCCGTCGAGGCGGTCCTCCTTCGGCAGGAAGTCGAAGTCCTCCACCAGCACCGGGTTGCCGTACTCGATGGATATCTTCGGGAAATGCAGCCGCTCGCCCTTGCGCTTGACGTTCTCGGCGTTGCGCACGGTCATGGGCAGGATGGGCACCTTCCCCATCTTCGCGATGAACGCGGCACCGGAGTGCAGCTCGGGCGTGCGATCGCTCTTGCCGCGCCGGGTGCCCTCGGGCATGATGCCGACGATCTCGCCGTTCTTCAGCATGCGCGTGGCGCGCTTGATGGCGGTGCGGTCGGCGGCGTCGCGCTTGATGGGGAACGCCCCCACGCGCGAGAGGATCTGCCCCACCAGACCGTGCGCGTTGCCGAACAGGTTCTCGCGGCCCATGAAGCGGATCCACTGCTTCGGGCGCGTGACCAGGTACATGATGGCCACGTCCAGAAACGAGGTGTGGTTCGCGATGACCACGAGGCCGCTCTTGCCCGCGAACGCGCGGATGCGCTCGCGGTGCTCCACCTTGTAGCGGAAGCAGATCTTGAACACGAACGCGAGGAAGCCCCAGATGAGGTTGCCCGACCAGTGGGGCGCCTGCTTCTCGTCGGACGTGCCGCCGAAGGGCATGTCCCACATCTTCTCGTAGGGAAGGAAAAGGCTCACGTACTCTCTCCTTATCGTGCGTTTACCTGCTGTCGCCGCGCGGGATCCTTCGACTCCGCGCTGCGCGCTGCGCTCAGGATGACAAATGGTTCCGCTGCGCGCTCCGCTCAGGATGACAAATGGGGCCGCTACGCTGCGCTCAGGATGACAGTTGCTTCTCGCGGGCGAGGGCCACGATGTCGTCGATCACATCCTCGATGTAGCGGCCGGTGGAGTCGAGGCGCACCGCGTCGTCGGCGGGCTTCAGGGGCGAGGCGGCGCGCGAGGAGTCGAGGTCGTCGCGGCGGCGGATGTCGGCGAGCACCACGTCGTAGTCGATGGAGCCCACGCCGCGGTCGACGTTCTGGCGCACGCGGCGGTGCGCGCGCTCCTCGGCCGACGCCGTCAGGAACACCTTGACCGGCGCCTCGGGGAACACCACCGTGCCGATGTCGCGGCCCTCCACCACGTAGTCGCCCGAGCGGCCGATGCGCTGCTGCTGCTCCACGAGCGCCGCGCGCACCGCGGGCACGGCCGACACGGGGCTCACGGCGCGGTCGATCTCGGCCGTGCGGATGGCGCTGCTCACGTCGACGCCGCCGATGGTGACGCCCTTGGGCATGGGGTCGCCCGGCTCGTGCAGAAACGCGATCTCGCACTCGCGCGCGACGCGGCCGAGGCCCTCGGCGTCGTCGAGCGCGACGCCGTCCTCGAGCGCGCGCCACGCCACGGCGCGATACATCGCGCCCGTGTCCAGGCAGGAGAAGCCGAGCTCGCGGGCCGCGGCCTTCGCGACCGTGGACTTTCCGGCCCCGCTCGGGCCGTCTATGGCGATGATCATCGTGCCAACCTTTCGATGTCGGAGAGGAATTGGGGATAGCTGATCTTGACGGAGTCGAAGTTGGCCACCTGCACGGGCGCGGTGCCGCAGAGGCCAGCGAGCGCCCAGGTCATGGCCAGGCGGTGGTCCATCTTCGAGTCGAACACGGCCCCGGCGGGCGTGCGCAGGCCGGGCTGGCCCTCCACGTACAGGTCGTTGCCGTCGATCCACGCCTCCACGCCGAGCGCCTCGAGGCCCTCCACGATGGCGGCCAGGCGGTCGGTTTCCTTGACGCGCAGCTCGCTCACCTCGCGAAACACCGTCACGCCGCGCGCGTGGGCCGCGACGAGCGCGAGCACGGGCACCTCGTCGACGATGGTGGCTATCTTCTCGGCCGGCACCTCGCAGCCGTGCAGCGCCGGGGTGTGGCACGCCGAGATGATGCCGAAGGGCTCCTTGCCCGCCGCGCCCGCGTGGCGCACGCTCACCTCGGCGCCCATGCGCTCGAGCGTGCGCGTGAAGCCGATGCGCGCGGTGTTCAGGCTCACGTTCTCCACCTGGATGGAGCTGCCGGGCTTGAGCACGGCGGCGCACACGAGGAAGGCGGCTGACGACGGATCGCCCGGCACGCGCACCTCGCAGGCAGCGAGCGCAGCGGGACCCGTCACGCTGGCCGTGCGGTCGGCGGCCGTGGTGGTCACGCCGAACTCGGGCAGCATGAGCTCGGTGTGGTTGCGCGAAGGAGCGGGCTCGTTCAAGGTGGTAGTGCCGTCGGCATAGACGCCAGCCAGCAGCACGGCGGTCTTGAGCTGGGCCGATGCCATAGGCGCGTCGTAGGTGATGGCGCGCAGCCGCGACGAGCCGCACACCGTGAGCGGCAGCGTCTCGCGCCCCTCGGGCAAGAAGCGCGCGCCCATCTTCATGAGCGGCGCGGTGATGCGGCGCATGGGCCGGCGCTTGAGCGACTCGTCGCCCGTGAGCTCCACCTGCACGTCCCACGGCGCGAGCACGCCCATGAGCAGGCGCGCGGTGGTGCCGGAGTTGCCGCAGTCGATCGCCTCGCCGGGCCGCTTCGGGCCGCGCGCGCCCCAACCGGTGATGCCGCCGGCCAGGCTGCCGTCGGGCCGCTTCTCAAGCGACACCTCGGCACCCAGCTGGCTCACGGCCTTGATGGACGAGCGCACGTCGTCGGAGTCGAGCACGCCCGAGAGCCGCGAGGTGCCCTCGGCCATGGCCGCGAACAGCACCGCGCGGTGCGAGATGGACTTGTCGCCGGGCACCGCGGTCGATCCGCGCAGGGGCGCGGGCAGGGGGTTCACGACGGTGAGGCTTGCTTCATGCGACATGGGTGTGCTCCTTTGCCGTCAGCGGGCTGAACGATACCGAGAAGCCCGCATTGATGAGCTGGGCGGATAGCTGGCCGATGTCGCCCTCGTCGGTGAGCACGAGGCTGAGCACGGCGCTGTCCTCCGTAACGTGATCGATCTCGATGGACTGGATATTGCAGCCCACCGAGCTGGTGACGGTGGTGACCTCGGCCACCACGCCGGGACGGTCCTCCATGGGGATGCGCACCTCCAGCAGGCGCTCCGTGGAGGGCACCCACGCCGCGGGCAGCGCCCGGCGCGCTTCGGCGGCCTCGGCCAGAAGCGCGGTCATACGCGCCCTATCGCCTGCGGAAAGCGCGTCGGCGAACGAGGCGATGATGCCCTGGATCTCGGCGAGCCCCGCCCCCAAGGCCTCGCGGTTGTCGAACGCGATGCCGCACCACAGCTCGGGCGAGCCGGCCGCGATGCGCGTGGAGTCCTTGAAGCCGCCGGCGGCCAGCCGCATGAGCGCCTGCTGATCGTCGGCATGGCGGCTGGCCAGCTGCATGAGCGAGGACGCCATGAGGTGCGGCACGTGGCTCACCACGGCCACCGCCGCGTCGTGGTCCTCGCGCGGCAGCGCGATGACGCGCGCGCCGAGCGAGGTGACCAGCTCGTGGAGGCGCGGGAAGTGCTCAGCCGGCGTGTCGGCGTCCGGGCAGAGGATCCAGTGCGCGCCCTTGAACAGGTCGGGCCGCGCGCCGTCGATGCCGTTCTTCTCGGAACCCGCCATGGGATGGCCCGGCACGAAGTTCTCGGGATGCGGCAGGATGCGCGCCGCGGCCTCGGCGATGCGGGCTTTCGTGGAAGCGGTGTCGGTGACGATGCCGCGGTAGTCCCAGGCAGCGAGGCGCTCGAAGTGCCCCTCCACCACGTCAACGGGCGCGGCGAGCACCACGAGGTCGCAGCCGTCGCGCACGAAGCGCTCGAACGCGGGGTCGTCGGGCAGGACGCCCTCGGCGGCCCAGCCGCGCCGGACGGCCTCCTCGAGCGTGCGCGCGTCCACATCGACGGCGAGCACCTCCGTGTCCGGATGGACGGAGCGGACGGCGGCGGCGAACGACGCGCCCACCAGGCCAAAGCCCACGACGGCGATGCGCTCGAAGCCCGCCCCTCCTGTCTGCACCTGCTTGTGCGCCATATCGTGCGGCACCTCTCCCTCTCTCACGTGCTTCCCATCTCGAGTTCCGCCATCCTGGGCGGAGCGCGCAGCGCATACCTTTTGTCATCCTGAGCGGAGCGCGCAGCGCATACCTTTTGTCATCCTGAGCGGAGCGCGCAGCGCGGAGTCGAAGGATCCCGGCGGCACCAGCAGGAACGTTTTCAGCTGGCCGCGCGGGATCCTTCGACTCCGTCGGCTTCGCCGCCTCCGCTCAGACAACCTCGATACCGATCTTGGTTCAATAGAGAACCGGCATCATTCTAGCATTAATCGCGGCCCTCGGCCGCCGCATGCAGCGCCGCCACCTCGTCTGCGGAAAGCTCGCGCCACTCCCCGCGTGCAAGGCCCCCCAGCTCGAGCGGCCCGAACGAGTCGCGGTGCAGCGCCACCACCGGGTGACCGATGGCCCCCAGCATGCGCTTGACCTGGCGCTTCCTTCCTTCGTGCAGGCAGATGCGCACGAAGGAGCGCGCGTCGACCCGGCCCCGGCACACGTCGGCGTACTCGCGCGAGGAACGCGGCGGCACCGCGGGCGGCACGTCGAGCACCCGTCCCGCGCGCGCGGCCTGCCCTCCTTCGAGCAGGCGCGCGTCGGCCGGCAGGGCGGGCCCGTCGTCGAGCTCGATGCCGCTTCGCAGCTGCTCGAGCTCGCGCTCCGTCGGCCGGCCCTCCACGCAGGCCAGGTAGCGCTTCACCACATGGCGCTTCGGGTGCAGCAGGCCGTTTCCCAGCTCGCCGTCGGTGGAGAACAGCAGAAGCCCCGTCGTGTCGGCGTCGAGCCGGCCCACCGGGAAGAGCCCCGGGTAGGCATCCGTCGGCACGAGCTCGGCCACGGTCGGTCGGCCCTGCGGGTCCGACATCGTGGTCACGTAGCCGGCGGGCTTGTGCAGCATGAGCGTGACCGGCCCGTCCGCGAGCCGCACCACGCGCCCGTCCACCGCCACCTCGTCCACGAGCGGGTCCACCTTGCTCCCGAGCTCGGTCACCACCTGCCCGTTCACGGTGACGCGCCCCGCCGTCATGAGGTTCTCCGACCCCCGCCGGCTCGCCGCCCCCGCCCGCGCGAGGAACTTCTGCAACCGCATAGGCACGATGCGGTCGTCCGATCCGGGATTCTGCCCCAGCTCGCTCATCGCCCACCTTCGATCTTCGCAAAATGTCCTCCGAAACCGCAACGGAAGCAGTGCGGCGGCTGCGACGGGCCAAGGCGATGCCCACCAAGCGAGTTCCGCAGCGCAGCGAGGACTGTTTGAGCGACTGGGCATCGCCTTGGCCCATCGCAGCCGCAAGGGGAGCTATTCGTCATCGGTCTCGAACGTCAGGTTGTCGAAGTCGATCTTCTCCACCAGGCCGAACCCGCTCGCCATGGCCTCGGCGAGCATCCGCTGGGCGGCGTCCGCGGCGGCCTCCTCGCGGGGGCTCTCCATGCTCACGACCGCCGCGTCGTCGTCGAGATCGAACTCCACGCCGTCGAGCGGGTCGCCCCCCTCCCCGTCCAGGCGCGCGCCCTCGGCGATGCGCACGTCCTCGCGCGTGGCCGAGAGGCGCTCGCGGATGAACGCGCGCGTGTCGTCATCGGGCGCGAACTGGTCCAGATCCGGCAGGTCGGCGGTGGAGCGCAGGCCGAACTTCTCCAAGAACGCGCGCGTCGTGGCGTAGAGCACGGGATTGCCCGGCGAGTCGGCCGTGCCCGCCTCGCGCACGAGCCCCTTCTCCACGAGCGAGTTGATGGAGCTGTCGGAGTTCACGCCGCGCACGCTGGCCACGCCGCTGCGCGTGACCGGCTGCAGGTACGCCACGATGGCGAGCGTCTCCATGGCCGCCTGCGAGAGCTTGCGCGTGTCCCACGAGAGCACGTAGCGCTCGATGAGCTCGTGGTACGCGGGATGGGTGTACAGCCGCCATCCGCCGGCCACCTCGCGCAGCTGGATGCCGCGGTCCTCCTCGGCCAGCTGCTCGCGCAGCTCCACGAGCGCGCGCTCCGCCTCGGCGGGCTCCACCTCCAGCATGTCGGCGAGCGCGATGGTGCCCACCGGCTCGTCGGTTACGAACAGCAGGGCCTCCACGGCCCCTTTGAGCTGGCTTTCCTGCAATCCTTGGAACATGCGGGACTACCCTTCCTCCCCGACGGACGTGAGGGCGTCGTCCCCGTCGAGCAGAAGCTCGCCCGAGCCCTCGATGTAGCGTATGTCGATGTCGCCGAACTGCTCGACCTGCTCGATCCGCACCATGCCGCGCTTGTACAGCTCGAGGATGGCGAGGAACGTCACCACCACGACGGGCGTCGGCGTGCGCACGTCCACGAGCTCGGAAAAGCTCAGGCGCTTCTTGTTGCGGATGCGCTGGTGGATGGCGCGCACGTGCACCTCCACGGGGATAGGCTTCGCGGCGATGTGCTCGGATTCCAAAAGGAACACGTCGCGGCGCGCGAGGGCCCGGGCGGCCAGGAGCGCCAGGCCGTCGAGCGTGACGTCCTTCAGATAGTCGGGCATGAGGTTCAAGAAGCACGCGTCGGGGCCGAAGGGGCGCGGGTGCATGCGGCCCTCGGACACGAAGCGCATGTGCAGCGCGCTGGCCGCGTTCTTGTACTGCTTGTACGCGAGCAGGCGCTCCACCAGGATGTCGCGCGCTTCGCTGGGGGCGAGCTCGGCGATGTCGTCGTCCACCGCGTCGCGCTCGCGCGGCAGCAGGCTCTCGGCCTTGATCTCCAGCAGCGTCGAGGCCACCAGCAGGAAGTCGCTCGCCACGTCGAGGTCGAGCGTGTCCATGCGGCTGACCTCGGCCAGGTACTGGTCGGCGATCTGCGTGATCGATATCGCTCCGATGTCCACCTTCTGGCGGCTGACCAGGTACAGCAGAAGATCGAACGGCCCCTCGAAACTGTCTATGCGAACCTTGTACGACACGGCTGCGCCCCGCTATCCGCCGAACGAGAACAGCAGGTCGAACACGTTGCCGGCCGTGAAGTCCAGGTAGATGCCGATGGGGTTGAAATGCAGCACGTAGGGCACGAGCAGCACCACGATGAGGAACACGGGCATCGCGTAGCGCTGCACCTTGTAGTACTGCGGCAGGTACTTCGGCGGCAGGAAGAACGCGAAGATGGACGAGCCGTCCAGCGGCGGTATGGGCAGCAGGTTGAAGAACATCAGGTACAGGTTGATCAGCGAGAACATGGGCAAAAACAGCGTGAGGAAGTAATAGAACACCTCGTTCTGCACGAGCGCGCCCACCGGCAGCACGAACATGAGCAGCGTGTACACGAGCGCGCCGAGGATGGCGAGCGCCAGGTTGGCGGCCGGGCCCGCGAGCCCCACGATGAGGTCGCCCTTGCGCGGGTCCTTGAAGTACGCGGGGTTGTACGGCACCGGCTTCGCGTAGCCGAACACGGGCATGTTCATGGCCATGAGCAGAAGCGGCATGATGACGGTTCCGAAGGGGTCGATGTGCTTGAGCGGGTTGAACGACAGCCGCCCCGCGCGCTTGGCCGTGGGGTCGCCTAACCTGTAGGCCGCGAAGCCGTGGCAGGCCTCGTGGCACACGATGGCGGGGACGAAGCTCAAGATGGAGCAGATGAGATAGGGTATCGATATCATAGTGCCGACAAGTCTAGCGCAACCGCGCCCCGCGACAGGCTGACGGGGCGAAACTTCACAAGTAAACGAGCGCGGCGGGCCCCGCCGCCGAGGGGCGCGTCACAGCCTTTCGCGCGAAGGGAGCGCGTACTAGGCCCCTTCCGTCTTTTGTCTGAGCGGAGCGCGCCAGCTTCCTTTTGCCATCCTGAAGTGGAGCGCGCCAGCTTCCCTTTGTCATCCTGAGCGGAGCGCGCCAGCTTCCCTTTGTCATCCTGAGCGAGCGTAGCGAGTCGAAGGATCCCGCGCGGTGTCAACTGGAAGACTTTCAGCTGGCGCCGCACGGGATCCTTCGACTCCGCGGCTTCGCCGCTTCGCTCAGGATGACAAACTGAAAGCGCCCGCCGGTTTCGGCGGGCGCTTTCCGCGCGCCCTTACGCGTTCTCCTCCTCGAACTTCTTCATGAAGGCCACCAGCGCCTCCACGCCTTCGCGGGGCATGGCGTTGTAGATGCTCGCGCGCATACCGCCCACGCTGCGGTGGCCCTTGATGTTCTCGATGCCGGCCTTCTTCGCCTCGGCGACGAACTTCGCGTCCAGCTCGTCGCTTCCCGTGACGAACGGCACGTTCATGATGGAGCGATCCTCCACGCGCGCGGTGCCCTTGAAGAGCTTGCTCGCGTCAAGGTAGTCGTAGAGCAGCTGCGCCTTCTCGACGTTGCGCTTCTGCATGCCCTCGAGGCCGCCCTGCTCCTTCAGCCACTTGAACACGAGGCCGCAGATGTAGATGCCGTAGCACGGCGGGGTGTTATACAGGCTGTCGTTGTCGGCCATGGTCTTGTAGCGCAGCATGGTGGGCGTGCCAGGGAACACGTCTTCGCTGATCAGGTCGTCGCGGATGATGACGATGGCCACGCCCGCCGGGCCGACGTTCTTCTGCACGCCGCCGTAGATGAGGCCGTACTTCTCCACGTCGATGGGCTCGGAGAGGAAGCACGACGACACGTCGGCCACGAGCGGCTTGCCGTTCGTGTCGGGCAGCTCGTGGTAGACGGTGCCGTAGATGGTCTCGTTCTGGCAGATGTAGACGTAGTCGGCGTCGTCGGAGAGCTCGAGGGCGTGCACGTCGGGCACGTAGGAGAAGTTCTCGTCCTCGGAGCTGGCGATGCAGCGCGCGTCGCCGTACATCTTGGCCTCCTTGAAGGCCTTCTTCGACCAGGAGCCGCTCACGATGTAGTCGGCCACCTTGTTATGCATGAGGTTCATGGGGATGGCCGCGAACTGCGTGGACGCGCCGCCCTGCAAAAACAGCACGCGATAGTTGTCCGGGATGCCCATGAGGTCGCGCAGGTCCTGCTCGGCGGTCTCGATGATGCCCTTGAACGCGGCGGAGCGGTGGGACATCTCCATGACCGACATGCCGCAGCCCTGATAGTCGAGCATCTCGGACGCGGCTTGCGCGAGCACCTCCTCGGGCAGCACCGCGGGACCGGCGGAGAAATTGTACACTCGAGCCATGGATGACCTCCTTGATACGCTTCTAGACAATGCGGTCAAGTATACACGCGAAAGCAGCGGGCGGCGCGCTTTATCCCGCTAAAGCGGCGAATCTGCGCATGGACGGTCGGAGGGGCCTGCGGGGCGCATTGTCGCCCGAAACGTACGGTTTTCCGCCCGAAACCGTACGTTTCGGGCGACAATGCGCCCCGCCTACCCGAGTCCCGGCCATCCCTGCTGGCGAAGGGCCTCGTAGGCGGCGACGGCCACGGCGTTGCTCAGGTTGAGGCTCCGCAGGCCCTCGCGCATGGGGATGCGCACGCAGCGGTTCGCGTGCGCCTCGATGAGGCCGAGCGGCAGCCCCCGGCTCTCGCGGCCGAACACGAGGAACGCGCCCGGCCCGTAGGATGCCTCGGCGAAGGAGCGGTGCGACTGCCCGGTGAACAGGTGCAGCTCGCCCGCGCCATGCGCCTCGAAGAACGCCTCGACGCAGGGCCAGCGCACGAGGTCCACCTCGTCCCAGTAGTCGCAGCCGGCGCGCGCGAGCTGCTTGGCCGTGAGCCGGAACCCCATCGGCTCCACCAGGTGCAGCCGCGCGCCCACGCACGCGCACGTCCGCGCGATGTTCCCCGTGTTCTGCGGGATCTCGGGCTCCACGAGGACTATGTTCAACCGGCTGTCATCCTGAGCGGAGGCGCGCAGCGCCGGAGTCGAAGGATCCCCTGCGGCGTCAGCAGGAGCGTTAACGGCTGACGCCGCACGGGATCCTTCGGCTCGCTTCGCTCGCTCAGGATGACAAGAGGGGACGCCCGCTCGCTCAGGATGACAAAGGGGGACGCCCGCTCGCTCAGGATGACAACCAAGGCCGCTCACATCGCCTCCGCCTGCTTCGCCATCTCTTCCTCCAGCTCTTCGGTGAGCAGGAACCATTCCTCCTCGGCCGACGCGAGCCGCTGCTTGAGCTTGGCGTGCTCGGCGACGGCGTCGGAGGAGGCGTCCTCGTTGATGTAGAAGTCCGGGTCGGCCATGAGCTCGAGGAGCTCGGCCATGCGCGCGTTGTCGCGCTCCATCTGGCGGTCGAGCTCGGCAATGCGCTTGCGGTGGTTCTTGAGCGCGGCGTAGGCGCGGTTGCGCGCCTCGGCCTCGCGGCGCTTCTGCTCCTTGGTCTTGGGGGCGCTCTCGCGCGGAGCCGTGAGCTCGGCGGCCGGCGCGGCGGGCGCGGCCTTGGCCTTAGGCGCGGCGGCCTTCGCCTTGCCCTTGGCCGGCGCCTCCCCCATCACCTCGTCCACGAGCGAGCGCTCCTCGGGCGCGGGGCCGTCCAGCTGGCCGCTCTTGAACAGGTAGTAGTCGTAGTCGCCGTCGTAGTTCGTCACGCGGCCGGGCGTCACCTCCACGATGCGGTTCGCCACGCCGCGGATGAGGTGCCTATCGTGCGTGATGAACAGGATCGTGCCCTCGAACGCGCGCAGCGCCTGCTCCAGGATGTCGGCGCTCGCGATGTCCAGGTGGTTCGTGGGCTCGTCGAGGCACAGCAGCGGACGGGGCGCCACGAGCATCTTCGCCAGCGCGAGGCGGCTCTTCTCGCCGCCGGAGAGCACGCTCACGCGCTTGTCCACCGCATCTCCCGTGAACAGGAACGCGCCCAGAAGCGTGCGCACCTGCGAGATGGTCCAGCCCGGCGCCACGTGGTCGAGCTCCTCGAACACGGTGTTGCCGGGATGCAGTTCCTCCAACTGGTGCTGCGCGTAGTAGGTCTTCGTCACGTGCACGCCGTAGTCGATGGTTCCCGCGTCGGGTGCCATCGCGCCGGCGATCATCTTGAGCAGCGTCGACTTGCCCGCGCCGTTGGGGCCCACGAGCGCTATCTTGTCGCCGCGGTACATGGTGAAGTCGAAGCCGTCGTACACCGTCTTGTCGCCGAAGCGCTTCACCAGGCCGCGCGCCCGCACCACCTCGTCGCCCGTGCGCGGCGGCTGCTTGAAGTTGAACTTGACGGTCTTCTTCTCCTCGGGAAGCTCGATGCGCTCGATCTTCTCCAGCTTGCGCACGCGGTCCTGCACCTGCTTGGCCTTGGTGGCCTTGTAGCGGAACTTCTCGATGAACGCCTCCATGTGGGCGATCTCCTCGGCCTGCTTGGCGGCCTGGGCGCGCAGGCGCTCGAGGTGCTCCTCGCGGGCGCGCAGGTAGGCGGAGTAGTTGCCCTTGTACAGGTTCACCTGGCCGTTGTCCACCTCGGCCACGCGATCCACCATGTTGTCCATGAACGCGCGGTCGTGGCTGACCACGATCACGGTGCCGCCGTAGCCGCGCAGGAATCCCTCGAGCCACTTCACGCTCTCGAGGTCCAGGTGGTTGGTGGGCTCGTCGAGCAGGAGCACCTCGGGGTTGCGGATGAGCAGCTTCGCCAGCGCGATGCGCATCTGCCAGCCGCCGGAGAACTCCGTGGTCAGGCGGCGCAGGTCCTCCTCCTTGAAGCCCAGGCCGAACATGACGCTGCGCACCTTCGCCTCGATGGTGTAGCCGCCCAGCACCTCGTAGGCGTCGCGCGCCCGGCCGGCGGCGGCCAGCTGCTGCGCCGTGGGATCCTCGCCCAGCTCGTGCTCGAGCTTGTACAGGCGCCGCTCGGCCTCGAGCACCTCCACCTGCGAGGACATGACCTCCTCGAAGATGGGCTGCTCGGCCATCTCGATGGCCTCCTGCTCCAGGTATCCCACGCGCGCGCCCTTCGCGAACAGCACGCGGCCCTCGTCGGCGTCCTCGGCGCCCGAGATGATGTTGAGCATGGTGGTCTTGCCCGCGCCGTTGGGGCCGACGAGCGCCAGGCGGTCGTACTCCTCGAGGCGGAACGTCACGTCATGGAAGAGCCGGCGCCCTCCGAACGACTTGGATATATGCTCGAGCTGCATGATCATGGTGCATCGGCGCTTTCTGTCGCAGAGTCCTCTGGCGTCCTGCAAGGCCGGCGACGCCTCCGCTCGCCCGTCTGGCGATGCGAGGCTGCCCGGTTGGACGCAACTTGTCTATGATAGCGGAAGAGGCCGCGCGCGGCCAAACGGCCTCGCCGATCCCAGAAAGCAACTACAACGACCGCACGATGGGAGGCGCCCCATGACCAGGAACCCGAACACGCGCGTCGAGGACCTGCACGCCGCGAAGGCGAAGGATGCCGACAAGGGCAAGGACGCCCTCACGCTGGGGTCGCTCTTCGCCGCCGGCTTCATCCTCATGGTGTCGTTCATCATGAAGCGCTTCTACGAGTAGCCGGCGGCGCTTCAGTTTTCGCGAAATCCCCTTGACTTGGAGTGCGCTCCATGTGCTTCAATGCTCCTTGAGCGAAAGGAGCCCCTCGATGAAGATCGCCGAAGTGAGCAAAACCTACGGCCTGTCCGCCGACACGCTGCGCTATTACGAGCGCATCGGCCTTTTGCCCGGCGTGACGCGCACGTCCAGCGGCATCCGCGACTACAGCGAGCAGGACTGCGCCCGCGTGGAGTTCGTGAAGTGCATGCGCGGCGCGAGCGTGTCCATCGAGGCGCTCATCGAGTACATGGCGCTGTTCGAGGAGGGCGACGCGACCACCGAGGCCCGCAAGGCCCTGCTCGAGGAGCAGCGCGACCTCGTGCAGGCGCGCATCGCCGAGATGCAGGCGGGCCTCGACCGCCTGAACTACAAGATAGACAACTACGAGCAGATCATGCTCGAAGGAGAGCGGAAGATGCGCTGAGGCTTCGGCGCGCCTAGTCTGCCGGAGCCGAAGCCGACGCGGCGTCCTCCGCAGGCGCGGCATCCGCCGGCGCGCCCGCAGCCGCCGCCCGGAGGCGCTCGACGTCGCACTTCCCCATCTTCAGCGCCGTGCGCAGCGAGTGGATGGGGATGGTCAGGCTCTTGCATCCCGACGTGATGGCGTCGAACACGAAGTCCACGGCCGCGAACACGGCCACCGTGGCGCCGCCCAGGCCCATGCTGGTCAGCACGATGGCGTACAAAGGGATGATGCCGCCGGGAATGGGCGGGATGGAGCTGCCCAGCAGAAAGCAGGTGATATAGGCCACCAGCAGCATATACAGCTCGATCTGCACTCCTTCGTACTGGGCCGAGTAGAACAGGAACAGCACGAGCACCGCGCAGCTGAAGCACGTGTAGAACGTGAGCGCGAGCGGGTGCATGAACCGCGTGAGGGCCGCGTCGATGAAGAACCGGTTCTCCATGATCTCCTCGTTCGCCCTGTAGGCCGCCGTGGAGGATGCCGTCGTGAAGCCGATGAGGCCCGCGGGAAGCGCGGTCTTCAGCAGGTAGAGCGGGCTCACCTTCGCGGCGATGGCGGTGGTGACCAGCGAGAACGCACCGACGATCGCCGAGACGAACAGCAGGCACCCGATGGAGACGAGCAAGGGCAGAAGCACGCCGCCGTCGGTGGTCACCGCCAGGTGCGCCATGGCCAAAAACACGAACGCCGGCAGGAACCTGAGGACGGCCGACATGACCCATTGCACGAGCGCGTCGGCCTCCATCGCGAGCGACGCGAGCACGGGCACCCTCCGGCGCGCGACGATGAGCCCCACGCCGAACACGAACGCCCAGAACACGATCTGCAGCGCGTTGCCCGTCAGGAACGGGTCGACGAAGTTCTTGGGGATGATGGCGAGCACGACGTCGACGATGTCGGCCGTCTCGTTGCTGCCCGTGACCGTGCCGTCGAACGACACGCCGTAGATGGCCACCATCACGGCCATTGCCAGGCCGACGGTGACGAAGTTGTACAGCAGCTGGCGCGAGAGCACCGTCTTGCCCATGCCCTTGAGCGCGGCGATGCTGTCCAGGCCCGACACGGCGACGAGCACGGCGAAGAACAGCAGCGGCCCCACGACGGCGCCCAGCAGCCCGAGGAACGTGTCGAACAGCGGGGTGACGAACGCCACGAGCAGGAAGTCGCACAGCTCGGGCGCCGCGAACCGGAGCACCAGCCCGAAGGACAGGCCGAGGACGAGCGCGCCCATGTTCCGGACGGCGTCGCCCGCCTTCTTCCGCGGGATCTCGCGCACGGCCCGCGCCCCCGTCGGCGTGATCGCGACGTTCCACTCCGTGCCGAGGTTGCTCGCGAACTCCTCGGAGAACTCGTCGGGGCCCTCCCCTTCCTCGTCCGGCGCGGAGCCGACGCTGCGCGGCCCCTCGCATTCGACGATGAGGAGCGTGCGCCGCAGCCGCCTGCTCTTCTTCACGCTGCACGGGCGGCCCTGCCATCCGTCGTCCGCCAGCCGCAGCAGGATGTTCTCGAGCGAGATGCGCACGAGGTCGCGCACCTTGCCGTCGCGTCCCTCGAGGAGCCGGGAGAGGGCCTCGGCCGCATCCCCTTCCACGCGCTCGGCGTCGAGCGGGAACGAAACCCTCTCCGAACCGGTCTTTCCGAACATGGCGCCCCCTCCTCGTCCACGATGCCGCACGGCATCAGTGTAGGGGCGGACCCGCACCGGGACTACACCACGCGCCCCTGCCCGGGCGGTGAGGCGCCCGCGGGAAGGCGCGGGCGGCACTAAAGGAAAAGCAGGCCAGAAATCGCTTCTGACCTGCTTCGAATTCAAATGGCTCCCCGGGTAGGATTCGAACCTACAACCCTCCGGTTAACAGGGGCTTTAGAGCATATCTGACTACGCTGAAAAAAATTGTTTGTGCAGGTCAGAGCATTGCATACCTTGTTGTTTTTCGCAGATAATCTGGTGGCAACATTGACAGTTGCCACCAGATTGCCACCACTTTTAGCTAGCTTTTCAACGTTGAGGACTAGCAATCTTGTACATCCTCGTTGGGTTTCATAAGTTCCCACACAGGTATACTCAGACCGTCCGCGATCCTAATGATGATATCGATGGTGGGGTTCGCCCTGCCGAACTCGATGTTTCGCAGGTAGTTGCGGTTTATACCGACCATGAGCGCCAGCTTCTCCACGCTGATGCCATGGGCGCGACGGGCCGCGCGCACCTTCCCGCCGATAATCTTTTTGTAAGCATACGCATCCATGGAAAACAGACTATTGCGTTCCATGGCACAAAACGCCTATTATAGTAGGCGTAAGGCAATCGCCACGAAACCAATGCCGCGCAGACGGCGGGACGGGCGAATCCCGAACGGACAAGACAACTATTGGCGGAACCCCGAACCCAGGGGGCCTGCCGCGACGCGTCCGCACGAACGAAGGGATTCGCAATGGAAGATGGAATGACCGGCACGCGAGCCGGATTCGCCCTCGAAAGGGCAACCGGCCTTCTGAACGAGGCGTACGAGATCGTGGCGGGAGCGTCCGCGATCCTCGATATGCTCTACGAGCGCCTGCAAGACGCCGAGGGAGCCGAATCCGCGGAGATGGCAGGGGTCGCGTTTGTCGCGCGCCGCTGCCTCGACCAAAGCGCAGGGATCATCGCCGAAGCCGACGATGCTCTGGACGGCCTGAGAGGCGAGCCGTCGTGCAAAGCCAACGAGGACGGGAGGTAGGGCCATGCAGGAGTACCGGGAGATCAAGAGGATGCTCACGGGCAACCTCGCCGCCGGTGCCGTCCTCGGGGCGATCCTCGCGGGCTTCTTCGCCTACAACGCCGCCCGCCCCGAACTCAACGCCAGCTTCTTCCAGTCGGCGGCACAGGCCGGGCACGCGGAGACGGATGCCATGATCGCGTTCGTCGTCGGCGTTGCCCTCGTATGCCTTTGCTTCTTCGCGTTCGGGCTTTTCCTCCCCCTCGGGCGCGAGGCCATCAAGCGCGCGAAGGACAGGATGCTGTCGGGCTGGATCGTGAGCCTTTTCGTCCTGCTCGTAATCCAGATCGCATACCTCGGCATCGTGCTCACATGCGGCAGCTTCGTGGGACTTGCCTACCTACTCTACAACCTCGTGAGGCTGAGGCGCGTCAAGAGGGCCACAGCAACGGAAGGGCGGTGACGCCGCGATGGAAACCGAGAAGAACGTTACCGAGGAAACGAACGCCGCCGAGGCGCAGCCGGAAAAGGCTCCCTTTCGCGGGTGGTGCATCGTCGCCAACGGGCTTGTCGATGACGGCAGGGAGCGCGTCATCGTGGACTGGGGCTATTCGGATAAGGAATTCGCCGAGAGCGGCATGAAAGGCTGGAAATCGGCCAAGAACCTCCCGGCTCACGTGGCCGTGAAGGTCATGCCTGCGCCGAAGAAGTGCGTCGTCGCGAAGTGCGAGGAGACCGGCGAGGGAACCGTCGTGCTGGCCGACGAAGCCACGCGGGAAACCCTCGACTGGGATGCCGCACGCGCCGTTGTGAAGTACCCGGACAGCGGCTACTGCATGCTCTACCCGTCGCTTTGGACACTCGGCAGGAAAATCGCCGTGGCCGCATGCGCCCTCGTGCTGGTCGCCGCCGTGGGCGTCGGCATCGCGGTCGCCGCGAACCGGCCCGCTCCCATCGAGGCGGGCGCTCCCGCCGCATCGCAGCCGCAGGTGCAGCAGACGGGCGCGGAGAAGGCCGAGGAGAGCGCCGTCACGGTCACGGTGTTGGCCGAAGGCGCGGACGCGGGTGCCACCAAGGTCAAGGTCGTCGCCACCGGCTCTGACGGCAAGGCCGTCGTGCCCGAGACCGAGGTCGAGGCCAACAAGGCGTCCGAGATCGGCAGGCTCTCCAAGGGAGGCTACGAGCTGCATGTGACCGCCGCGCCGGTGTGCGCCGACGGCTCCAGCTACAAGCTGCCCGA
Organism: Arabiibacter massiliensis; assembly: GCF_902386925.1. Lineage (NCBI taxonomy): Bacteria > Bacillati > Actinomycetota > Coriobacteriia > Eggerthellales > Eggerthellaceae > Arabiibacter > Arabiibacter massiliensis. Next base: position 876,856 of record NZ_LR698996.1, read on the forward strand.
GAAGCCCGTCGCCTTCAAGGTGGACGGCAAGGGCGCGGACGTGAAGCTGGATGTCAAGCTGGAGAAGATCGCCGCCGAGGACATGACCAAGGAGCAGTTGGAGACTGCGGCCAAGATACTCGCCGAGAACGGCAATGCCGAGGCGAGCGAAGCCGTGCAGTCGAAGTCCGAGGCCGCGCCGTCCGTCCCCGGCAGCGACAGCGCCGTCAAGCACGATCCCGTGCCGACGCCCGCCCCGGACAACGGGGGAAGTTCGGGCGGCTCTGGCTCGAACGATTCGGACAGCCCGAACTCCGGCGGCGGGTCGAACAGCGGCTCCACCACGCCGAGCAACCCGACGAACCCGCCTGCGCACGAGCATAGCTGGACGCCCGTGACCAAGACCGTGCATCATGACGCCGTGTACAACACGGTTCACCATGACGCGGTGTACAGCACGATCCACCATGAAGCGGTATATAATAGTGTTTTTGTATGTAGTGGATGTGGCTCTCAATTCAGCGATGCTGGCAGTTTAGCGACACATAATAAACAAGGAATGAAAGATGGAACTGTTTGTGGTACTTCTGGTTCATACGTTGATAAAATTGTGGCTCAAGAAGCATGGGACGAGCCTGTTCTTGTACAAGGAGCTTATGATGAACAGGTTGTAATCAGCGACGCTTGGGACGAAACTGTTACTACAGGATATAAATGTTCATGTGGAGCAACAAAATAGTTCTACGCTGGAAGATAGAGGGGGCGAATTGCCCCCTCTATCTTCCAGTCAGCCAAGGCGAACCCCGGATGCACGCTTTCCTCGGCCCGGATCATGGCCTAGAATGGCGGCGGCAGATCGGATGGGAGGACGGACATGGGAGAAGCGAAGCGGGGCGAGGCAGGGCGCTACCTCCTCACGTCCTTCGACGCTGACGGACGCGAGACCGACAGGCGCGGCCTGTCAGCGCGCGACGACGCCGAAGCGATCCAACAGGCCGAGCGCGTCCGCTGGAAACACGAGGCCGCAGGAGAGAGCCGCCTGCTCGTGCTGGAGCGCGCAGACGGCGGGGAGCGCGCCGTCGTGGCCCGCCTCGGCTCGCGCCGCTTCGAAGGCGTCCGCGAGGGGTCGGGAGAAGGCTCGCGGGCTGAGAGCGGACGGGCCGATGGCTAAGCTGGGCACCGATATCCCGCTGTGGGGCGACTGCTGCTGGGTGCTCGGCCACGACGTGCTGCGGGAGCTGGACGGCCAGGAGCCGGTGGGAGCCTCGACGCGCACGTGGAAGTGGCTTCCTTCGTTGAAGATGGAGAGGCCCAAGACCGTGGAGGCGAGGGTCTACCTCTGGGTCGTGGAGTTCGAGGACGTGACCGACGCGGACGGCGCGAAGTGCGCCGACGGCCCCTACGCGATGACGGTGGAGGTCGGCGACTTCGGCGGCTCCAAGGTGGTGTGGGTCGGCGAACCTGAGCCGTGCGAAGGGCGGTTTTCGTGCTATGATGGCGATTGCGGAGTAGTCCCCGGGCAATTGGAGCCCGGATAGGCGCTCCGCACCTGCGTTCTCAACAGCGATCCCTCCTGCGGGCAAAGGCGCGCCGGATCACCCGTGGCGTTTGCGCGCGCAGGGCGCGCATGGTACAATTGCAGCCAATCGGTGCCCCGCCTAGCCGGGCAGCATCGGTTACTAGTGGAGCCGGTTTACTCTAGCGGGGAGACCGGCTTTTCTGTTGTTCCAACGCCGTCCGTCACTCATCCTTCCTCGCCAGTCCGACGATTCCGATGACCACAAGCAACAACTCGCACAGGGCTATGACTGTCTGTGTGTCCATGAGCACTCCTTTCGGATGCTGCCCAGGACATGACGGAGCACCGCAGGGTATTCTACCATCCAAAGCCCTGCGCGGTGGCCGGATCGCCGCATCCGGCCAGCCGAGATTGGAGCCGTCCCGCGAGGGCGCGAACCGCTTCCGAGGTTCGCGAGGCGGTGGCGCGGGTGAGGAAGCGCCCCACCCCTTCATTGCACGGGCTTCGGGCGCGGCGGGGCAGCCGCGCCCTGCGGGGCGACGCCCCGCACGACCTGGCCGCGTCCTACTCACGCTCAGCGCTCGCCCCTGCCGCCCCTGTTCCCGCGCTGCGGCTCCTCGCGCGAGACGTTAGGCGCTGACTGCCCGGGTGAGCCGACCGTCCCGGAAGGCCTGCCCCTGGACGCCCTCGGAACGTTCGATGCCAGCTTCAGGCGCAGTTCGTCGCCCTTGTAGACGTATGAGAGCGCCTTGCGCTTCACCTCCGCGTCCCGCGCCAGCGCCTCCGGCACCCTCGGCATCTTGATCCTGGGGAAGGCGTCGAAGCGGGTGCCCTCCAGGGAGCGCGCCAACTCGCGGTAGTCGCGGTAGCTCCCCTCCACGACCGAGAGGTAGTCGCGCTTGATCGCGGCGTACTCGTCTATTTGGCGTCGCTTCTCGCGCAGCTCGGCCTCCAGCGCCGCCATGCGCCGATCCCCCGCGTTGCGCGCGAAGGCGGCCTCCAGGGCATTGGACGCGAGCGCGCGGTCGAGCCTGGCGAGGCTGAACGCGTACTCGCGGTTATCGGCGTCGGTCGCGTAGACTCTGCCGCCTTTGACCTCTGTTTCCACGCCGTAGCCAGCCAGCAGGTCGCGGTACTCCTCCATGCTCGCCGCGTGCTGCTTGAGCAGGCGGCACAGCTCCCGGAGGTCGTGCTTGCAGCTCGCGTCCTCCGCGTCGACGCCCCGCCCCGCAGCGCGCTCCACGATGCGCCTCTCCGCGCCCTGCCGGTCGGGCTGGAGCGCGTGGATGGCCGAGTTGGGGACGCCCTCGGCCACCTGATGCAGTCCCCACTCCGCGTCCAGCTCGCGCACGGTCGCGGCGCGGTCTCGCTTGGCCTGGGCGCTGCGCCCCTCGTGGAGGCGCTTGCCGGTGCGCAGGTTCGTGCGGTTGACCGCGATGTGCACCGCGTAGCGGTCGGTGCCGTCGGCCTCGCAATGCTCGCGATGCAGCGCGAGGACGACCTGGTGCTCGTCGTAGCCCCTCCTCGCCATGAACTCGCGGGCGTAGGCCATGCACGCCTCGGGCGTCATGGGGCCTCCGTTCACGTCGGCCTCCTCGGGTAGGAAGGCCAGCACGAAGTGGAGCATGATCGTGTTCTCCGCTCCCTTGCGCGACGGCCTGTCGTGGCCCGCGAGACGGCGCGTCTCGGCCATCTCCTCGAAGGCGCGGCCCTCCTCGATGATGTTCACGGTCTCGCGCGCGAGCGCGTCCTTGTCCTCCAGGTAGGCGCGCAGGTTGCGGGCGTGGCGCGAGGTGCGCACGCCCGCCGTCTTGACGATGGTCACCTTCTCCTCCTGTTCGGCCTCTCGGACGCGGCGAGCGCTTCCTGGAGCAGCGAAGTCGTCCGCGCGAGCCGCGCCAGGGCCTCGTTGGCGGCACCGGCGTCCAGCCCCTCGACGCCGTGCATGTGCGCGAGGCGCAGCAGGGCGTTCAGGTTCGTGCCCTCGCGGCGCGCCTCCCACAGCGCCTCCCGCAGAAGCGCGGCGTCGGCGCGCGCGGCGTCCTCGTCGGCGTAGACTGCCCGGGCGCGGACGTAGCCCGACATCGAGCAGCCCGCCTCGGCGGCGTTGCGCGCAAGGCGCGACTTCTCGGCCTCGGTGAGCCGCACCTGCACGACCGTGCGCGCCTCGGGCGTCCCTGTTTCCTCGGCTTGCGCGGCCGCAAGCCCGTCCCCTCTATAGTCCATAGGTGCCTCCGTTCGTCGTAAGCCGGGGCAATCGGCGGGCGCTTGCGCGCCGGACGCCCCGGACGTTTCCAGCCTCCGACGCAGCCCGCAGCCGGGCAGCGTCGGAGGCCCCTCCCGGAAGCCACGCCGCGCATGCGGCGCGGTAGTCCGGGAGGGCGAGATCGCAGCGTCGTCATGACGCTGCGCAAATCTCGCAGGTGAGGCAGCGCGGTTCTCCGCGTTGCCGAGAGCGCAGCGGCTGGGGTCGGGTCGGGAGCAGCCTCCCGGCACGCACCCCGGCCGCGCAGCGGGGCGAGGAGCGAAGCGACGGCGACCTCTGGGAGCCGTCGAGCGCAGCCCCGAGCCGCGAGCGCAGCGAGCAAGCCAGACCACCTCACCAACGCTTGCCGAAACCCCTCTACTAGCTACCCAAGCAACACCGGTAACACCCACTATGGGAAACCAGACACCGATATGAGCGCTCTTTAGTTTTGCGTGCAAGGTGTTCCGGGTGTTGCTGCTATTTGATCTTCCGAAAGCAACGCTGCTTGCCATAGCCGTCTAGCTTCTTAACACCGCATGGCTCCCATTCGGGAAAGCATGCACGAATGATCTCGGAAACCTGCATCTGCTCACAGCGCTTTTGCTGCTCGCAAGGCATCCCTAGTGCGTGTTCTACCACCTCAATGCAGCATGCCAACTCGCCGACCTGCTTATAGTCGAGGTATTCACCTATCAAGCCGATACGCGGATCCTCGATTACCGAATTCTCCTGCGCACTCCGCACCTCATTCATGACGCTCGACGGAAGCGTCAACTTAGGAGGCAGCTCAAGACCCTCAGCACGGGCATATGTAAAAGCTTCAGCCCAGGCCTGCTCAAACATCTTATTGGAGGTTTCTTCGCCAATGCCATACTCGGCCTCAGCAACGCCGCATTCGACGGGTAAGAAACGGCGGTTGCCAGTTGCGTCAGTCAGAAAGCTAGCTGCATTGGTCGTACCTACGAGAATGCACCGTCGTGGTTTCGACTCCGCGCGATGGGCATAGGGGCTGCGGTAGTCATCGCTCTGGCGTGTGATAAATGCCTTCACGGTTTCAAGCTGAGAATTGCGCATTGCGGCTAACTCGCTGATCTCGACTATCCACTTACCCTGAATAAGCTCGGCCGCTTCCTTTCGACCAATCCCCGTCACGCTATCAGTATAGAACGCGGGATTCAATGCGAGCAATCGGCAAAAACTTGATTTTCCGATGCCCTGAGCGCCCTTCAAAACCACCATGTGGTCGAACTTCACACCTGGAAAGTAAACACGTGCGATACCCGCTTTAAACAACAAGCACTCAACCTGTGAAGTGTATTCATTGTCAGCGGCCCCGAGGAACTGGTGGAACATACTGCCAACTCGTTGGCATCCATCCCATTCAGGCAGGGCTTCTATCATCTGTCTCACCGGGTCAAAACTGTTAAAAGCAGCGGCCATGGAGAGGGCATGGCGGTAATTGCGCTCGACATTGCACCCGAACCTTTCCTGCGCATAGGCGAAGCAAAAGCTATCGTCCAGATCAGTCCATGGCCGTGCATTCATATTGGTATTCGTGTTTTCCCATGGAAGGTGGCCGCAAACATAAACACGCGCATCCATTACGTTGTACCCGAGTGCGAGACCAAGCGCATCGCTGCGCATGGCTTCCGCCAGCTCGGATACCAAAGGCTCGACACTACGATAAGCCACGGGTACCTCCCGCTTTTACATAATCGAGTAAATCAGGTTTAGGTACGTACCAGCGCTTTCCAATGCGGATAGCGGGCAAATCACCCCGCGCGCAGATCGCGCGTATCGTCGCAGGACTCTGGCCGGTGATCTCGGCGATGTGATCGGGGGTCAGCAGGTCGGGGTACTCGTCGAACAGCTCCCTTTGCTGAACCGCGTTCGGCGGTGCCGGGCACAGGTACAGCACCTGCCCCGCCGTTTCGTCCATTAGCCCACCAATTCTATAGTCCATGCGATGGCCTCCTCTACTCAATTAGTTGTAATTTAACTCGCGATATATGCGTTCGCGCTGAACTCTCGCGCGAATCAATGATTGCACCTTGACACTACCTGTTAAAGGCGTATATTATCGGGTATGTCAAATATTTTTCGTAACAGGAGGTGAAACCAATGATGGAAGTCTTTGCTCCGCGCAAAACCCTAGTTTTCGACAATGAAAGCGATGCGATGCGTGAGAGCGATTACTTAGACACGGAGGCTTTCCTAAATGCAGACACGGCTGGGAAGATGCGCAAGTTCTATACATCTTGCGGAGAGCTGTTCGGGCGAAACGGAACTAGCATCGATAGCATTACCCCATCCCATCCCGAGCAGAGCTATATAGACGCCATGCTCGATGCAAGGGAGGTGCTGTCGTTTGCGCTCGTTTGCAAGAACGCTTCAAACCAAATCCGGCAGCATCCAGAGGAAATGGAAGCTTTCGGGTACGAGGCATTTCAGGAATCGCCCTACCGGGTCGCAACGCCCGATTTCATTACGCTATCCGAGGTGGAGCCGAGTGCCCGTATTCTCGAACTCAACCGTAGCAACATCGAGTTCATACGTGCGACGAACAATCCTGAACCCTTTTTAGCCGATCCGAGCGATACGAGACTGCTGGAATACACGGATGACCTCACTGGCTACCTCGTTGCCATCGAGCTGCCGCGCAGCGCTTATGCACTCTATTTCTTCAAAGCAATCCAGGCGTATTGCGATTTCAGGGAGACCCTTGGCAATGCCTCCGACTGGAATGCCGCATTAGAAATCGTGGACGAAGATGGCGGCTGTCTTATGGGCGATGAAGACGATTACGACTATTGCGCGATCACATGCTCTCTGGGTCTCTATGAAATCAGCGCGCGTGGTCTGGCCGATATGCTCGAAGCCGTAGCGGACAAGTTGTTCAATGTTCATCTTTCCGGCATAAGAACGATCAGCGTGCACGGTTGCCAAGAAGCCCGCTGCATCGATTCGCTCCTCACGTCTCTTTGGTGGAGCGCTTTGGATGCGTTGCGCGAAGGTCGTCTTGGCACCTGTTGGGCCTGCGGAAAGCCCTTTATTGCGCGTAATGAACGCGGCAAGCAAAGACGCTATTGCGATGATTCCTGCAAGCAATGGCGCAAGACGCATCCGGGAACGTATTCCCGTGCCGAATACCTGCAAATGACCAAGGACGAACAAAAGGAGGCCGTGAGAAAAGGGCGAAACGCCGAAAGCAACAAGGATTGAAACAGCGAAACAACAAGGTATGCAATGCTCTGACCTGCCAAGAAAGAAGGTGAAAACAATGGCAAAAGGTGATGGAAGCATCTCTCCGTGCAAAGACAAGGAAGGCAACCCTATCCGCAATCGCTGGCGCATAGAGGTGTGCTTTGGCACTAATCCCATTACGGGTAAACGTGAGCGAGTGGTTCGCCGCATAGCGGGCACTAAAGCAGAGGCCCGAGCGCTTAGGGACGAATTGCGCCAACAGCACGAACTGGGCATCAAGGCAGAAAGCACGTCGCTGCTTTTCGGTGCCTTCGCGAATAGCTGGTATGAAACGCGCGTCACGTCGGGCGAGCTGTCGCAGCATACCCTGCAAAATGATCGCGCTCAGGTGAAAACGCTGAACAAGCACCTTGCAAAGATCAAGCTAACAGACATTACGCCTCAGATGGTCAGCGAACTGTACACCAGAGTGCGAAACGAGAAGTCAGAGGCACTTGGATGCCCGGTTTCGAGCACCACCATGTATCGGCTGCACGCAACGTTCAAGCAGATCATGCAGCAGGCGATGGACTACGATCTCATACTGCGAAACCCTGTGGCTCGCGTAAAATCGCCGCGCATCGAAGACCCTAAAAGGAAACCGCTCACCCAAGAAGAAGCAGCCGCCTTGCTCTCGTTCCTCGACGATTGCGAGCATGAAGAATTCCTCCGGTTCAAGAACAAGGAGCAACGCCAAAAGGATTGGGGCGTTAGCGAGGATCGCACATCGCTTCGCGGCGTGAGCAAGCTCTCGTACCTCCAAGCGGTTCGCATCGGGCTGGCTACAGGCATGAGGCGCGGCGAGATCATGGGGCTAACGTGGGGTGATTTGGACTTTGAGAAGCGCCTTCTGCACGTGGGCCGGTCGCTCACTATGTATGGCGATGTGAAAGACCCTAAGACGCGTGCCGGTATCCGCGACATAGCGCTGGACTATACGACGGTATCCCATCTGGAACGCTATGCGAGCGTACAGGTCGATGTGCTGCATGCGCTGAGAATGCTCCCGCTTGATGTAGGCAAGCCCCACGAAGATGCGCCGCTTCTCTGCTCGAACGTCGGAGGTTGGTGCGATGTGCGCAACTTCGAGCAGTGGTGGAAATCATGGCGCGAGCTTGCAGGCTTCCCCGACCTGAAGTTCCACGAGCTTCGGCACACGCAGGCTACGCAATTGCTCGCCAACGGCGTTGACGTAAAGACGGTGCAAACCCGCATGGGACACGCGAATGCAGCCCTTACGCTCAACTGGTACGCGCATCCAAACCCCGAAAACGACCGCAAAGCGGCAGACCTTTTGGAGACGCTGTTCAGCCCGTTGCCACCACATTGCCACCACGAAGGCGAAAACGGCGTGAATACAAAAAAACAGCGACCAAAAACAGGCCGCTGATCTGGAGTTTCATGGCTCCCCGGGTAGGATTCGAACCTACAACCCTCCGGTTAACAGCCGGATGCTCTGCCGTTGAGCTACCGAGGAATGCTCAGCGCTTGAGTGCGCAAGTGAGAATTATACCGGATCGCCGACGTTGTGCAAGACCGAATTTCAGAAATTCGCCCACGTGCACAACGAACGGCGCGCCAGTTGCCGGAGCCGGGGCCGGGGCGCCGCCCGCCCTAGTACACCATGCGCATCGCCTCGCGCACCTCGTCGAGCGTGGCGTCCGCGATCTCGTTGGCGCGGCGGTTGCCCTCGTGCAGCACGTCCAGGATATAGTCGCGGTCCTCGAGCAGCGCGACGCGGCGCTCGCGGATGGGCGCGAGGTAGGCGTTCACGCTCTCGGTGACGTACTTCTTGAGCGTGCCCGAGCCGCCGTCGCCGATCTCGGCCGCGATGTCGGCCTCGGCGCGCCCGGTGCAGAGCGCCGCCGTGGTGAGCAGGGCCGACACGCCGGGGCGTCCCTCGGGGTCGAACGTGATGTTCCGGTCGGAGTCGGTCTGGGACTTCTTGATGAGCTTGGCCGTCTCCTCGGCGGTGAGCGACAGGCTGATGGCGTTGCCGTAGCTCTTCGACATCTTGCGCCCGTCGAGGCCCGGGATGGCCGGCGCGTCGTTCAGCAGGCCGTCGGGCTCGGGGAACACGGGGGCGTAGCGCTCGTTGAAGCGGCGCGCGATCTGGCGCGTCTGCTCGATGTGGGGCATCTGGTCCTTGCCCACCGGCACGATGTTGCCCTTGCAGAACAGGATATCGCACGCCTGATGCACGGGATAGGTGAGCAGAAGGCCCGTGAGCGCGTGGCCCGAGGCGTCCTGCTCGGCCTTCACCGTAGGGTTGCGCAGAAGCTCGGACTCGGTCACGAGCGAGAGGAACGGCAGCATGAGCTGGTTCAGCGCCGGCACGGCCGAGTGCGTGAAGATGATGGTCCGCTCCGGGTCGATGCCGCAGGCCAGATAGTCCACCACCATGTTGAACACGTTGTCCTGGATGTGCTCGGTGGTGTCGCGGTCGGTGATCACCTGGTAATCGGCGATGATGATGCGGGTGGTGATGCCCGCGTCCTGCAGCGCCACGCGCTCGCGGATGGTGCCGAAGTAATGCCCCAGGTGCAGCCGCCCGGTGGGGCGGTCGCCGGTGAGCATGGTGTACTTCTGGGGGTTCACGGCCAGATCGGCGCGGATCTCGTCGCTGCGCTTGCGGCTGGCCTCGTAGCTGTCGATGCTCATGGTGTGCGTTCTCCGTCGTTCATAAAGGGATGGAATCAATCGGCAACGCAACAGTATAACGGTTTTGGAGGCGTCGCGGGGCGATTCGGGCGCGCTATAATCGAAGGCAAACGCGAAACCGAAGCCGAGGAGACCCCATGAACGACGCCGTACGAAACCTGTCCAAAGACGAGCTCGTCGAGCTTGCGGAGATCTACGCGAAGAACCTCGTCGCGCTCGACGGCACCTGGTTCCAGTCCGTCGAGGCCGCGCGCGGCATGGACGAGGCCATGCGCCGCGACGAGGAGGCATGGCGGCGCTTCAGCCTGTCGGAGGCGCGCCGCATCAAGAAGTTCCTCGACCTGGACGAACGCCCGGGGCTCGAAGGGCTTGCGCGGGCGCTCCCTTTACGCTGCCAGTCGGCGGCCAACGTCGACGAGGTCCGGCTCGAGGACGGCGCGCTCGTCTACCGCATCGTCGACTGCCGCGTGCAGAACGCGCGCGAGCGCAAGGGCATGGGCTTCCACCCGTGCAAAAGCGTGGGGATCGAGGAGTACGGCGCATTCGCGCGCGGCATCGACGAGCGCATCGTCTGCGAGTGCCTGAGCTGCTTCCCCGACGTGGAGGACGACACCTGCAACTGCGCCTGGCGGTTCACGATGGAGGGGTGAGGGGCAACTGGACGGAAAAGACGCCGAAGAGAGGGCTCCCTTCGGCGTCTTCAATCAGCCTCTACCGCGCAGGCACTTGGGGCACATGGTATGCGGCTCGCACGCTACAGCCCGAACATTAAGCTCCTTGACTGCCTTTTTCTGCGGCACTTTGTTTACTACCTTCATCGCTTCCCTCCTTTCCATATTTCGTCATGGTTGCACCCATCGACACATTCTCGCCGGTTATATATCGGTAGTATGCCATGACGAGATCCGACGCAATGGTCTTTGAAGGCGGGCAGGCGCATGCGCTTCCATAAAGAAGGCGATTTGCGTTGCAGCCTCCCTGGCATACCGGCAACATGAAGCACTCCGCGCATGCCTCGTCATGCAATTCCTCCGTCGTGTAATACAGGTACCTTTCGTTGCGCTCTATTCCGGAAAAGACATTCCCACAGGAATACTCCCTTTTCCCCAAATGTTTTTGACACTTGTAGAGAAGGCCTTGATCATCTATCGCATATCGCCATTTGTTCACCATGAAGCATGGCGCGGGGAATGGCGAGAGCATGAGCTCCCCAAGCACGGCATTGTAATCCTCCGATACGTTCACCCCGGTACGGAAATTCAATTCGTCATTCTCAAAGCCATGATCGAGCGACATATGCAGCACGTCGAGAAACAGACATCCCTCGTCGTCGTCAAACTCCGAATACCCTTTGATTTCAGGCAGGTCCAACGGCGCTCCATAAAGATACAGATTTGGCTGATCGCCAAAGCGCCTGTTGATATAGTCGAACGTTTTTTGTATCGCATCGCGATCAGTGCTTCTATAGTTGAGACGTATATGCACGCTCAGATCTCCCATGTCGAAGAGCCCTTTTATGTTCTCCATGACCCTGTCGAAAGGGTCCTCTTCTATCCCGACATAGGACTTTATTCGATTGTATTCTTCCCCTATGCCATCGAGGGTCACTTGAACTCGATAAGTTCCCCACGAAGGAAGGCGCTTGCGCATGGAATCGTCCAGAAGGATTCCATTGGTGGTCAAAGTCGACTCGACGACCACGCCTGAGCGTGTGATCCTTTGGGTGATTCGATCGATCGTGTCAGCCGCCATAAGCGGCTCACCGCCGAACCATGCGATAAAAAGCTCTTTGCCCGGGCAATGCGCGACAAGAAAATCGGCAACCGCATCTGCGGTGGCGTCATCCATGGATCCCCATCGGGCACCATGCTCGAAGCAATAGAAGCAGCGGGCATTGCAGGCCATCGTCGGCGCGATGGTCACTCCCGTTATCCCCGTGCCTCCATTCACCACTTTCGATCTCGAGTCCCGGAGAATATCGTTTTGCGGCTCCGTCTCATCGTATAGCAGGCCCATTTCAAGCAGCTCGGCACACGTTGCAGCATCGGAGAAATCGCATTCGTCGAAAATACGACGCGCCTCTTCGTTGTCCATCACTATGATCGAGGTGGATAAGGTGCTGTATACGATTGACTCTGATTGAGAAAGCGGCACTTGCAAGCGATAGGGGGAGACTTTCATAGCAGGATCCTAGTCCTTCCCAGACGGTCGGAAGCCGACGATTCGGGCGGCCGAGTTTAGAGGCTCGTACGTCGGCCACCCTCCTGCAAAACCTCTATTCATTCAAGGCAGTGCCGATGAGTCCCAGGACGATCTCGTAGTACATCTGCTCCTCTTGCAGTTTTTGCTTGCTCTTTCCCATGTTCATAAGACCGCTGACAGCCGCGTTGCCCAGCTTAACCGAAAGGGGCTGCCCGCGACGCGCCTCCTTATTCGCCTCCGAGCGGACGAACTTATTCATCTGCTTGGATTTGCCGGCCGCATACACGGCAGCCGAGCCAAACGTTCCTTGCTTGGAAAGCACGATCGCCATGTTGAAGTAGTCATTTCGATGCTCGGGATGATAGGCGACCAGAACAGGGACCGCATCGCTGAACATACCGCCCGCTTTGGCCTCATCCTTATAAAAGGCGATGGGAATCTGATTTTGACTAGCCAAATCGGAAATAGCGGATTTGATATTGTCGAGATTTACATTCTCGGCACCGCCAAAGGTGACGGTTCCCATCGACTCGAGGTCTTTCAACTTCAACATGATATTCCTTTCAACGAAACCGACTGTGATATCGCTAACCGCATTTGCGGGTTTAGCCTTGCTAGAGGGTCCACTGACCTCGCATGGTCCTCCTGAACCTGCCAAGCGCATCCTGAGCGTCCGGATCGCCGTTCTGGGCGGCAAGCTCGACGTAATGGTGCGCCAGGTCGTAATCCTGTTGAACGCCCTTGCCATTCGCGTAGCAGGCTCCCAGAACATAGTGGGCCCGAACGCTGCCCAACTCGACCCCCTTGCTCAAAAGCGCGAATGCCTCGGATAAATCGGTCGGCGCAGGGAAGATGCCGTACTCGTCGAACGGATCAGCGAGGCATACCGCCATCTCACACATCGCGTCGCCGTTGTCGGACCACTCTCGCAACACCTCTCGGTAATGCTGGATCGCCAAAGCGAGATTCAGCGGAGCGCCTTCCCCCGCCTGGTACGCGATTGCGCATATGTGGTTCGAGGTGCAATTGCCCATCTTAGCCCCGCGAGTCGCCCACTCGACCCCCTTGGCCTGATCGATTGGGACGCCAACGCCCCAAAAATAATCTGCGGCGCATAATCCGATCGAGGTAGGCAAACCCGCCTCTGCCGCCCTCTCGATAAAGGCATGCCCCCTCTCCTCATCTTGCTCCACGCCAAAATTTCCGTTCAAATACATCTTGCCAAGTGTTTCGTCCGCGTGGGCGTTCCCCGCTTTTGCCGCCTCATCGAGAAGATCAAGCCCCATCTCGGTGTCGGCTATGACGCCGATGCCCTCCAGGTACAACTCTCCGAGGATCGCAACCGCATCCATGCTTCCATCTTTGCGAGCTTGCTCGAGCATCTCGATCGCCGCATATGGCCCTTTGGCATCCATGAGCCCGACGACCTCATCGGCAAGCTTTTCGTAGGCATCCATTCCCATTGCACTTTCTCCTAACTGATTCGCTTCCATCCGAACAGGCCTTTTTTGAATCGCTTGAGCGACTCCTTGGCATCCTCGCAACCCTTCTCCGCAGCCTTCAAATAAAACTCGACGGCTTGATTTGCAGCCGCAGGATAGCCGATTCCCTTTTCAAACATCCGCCCCGTGAGATAATCGACCTCTCCGGTTTTGTACTCGACGATCTCCTCAATGCGAGCCTTTTCAAGCGCGCGACGGGCTCTCTCGGGGTTGAACGTTGGCAAGCTTTCATCCATAGACAGTTTTGCCAATTTCACATAGGCCCAATAGATGTCCTCTTGGCTTGCCGCGAAAAGGCACTCGGCTGCTCGCTCGTACAAAGCGATATCGCCGACTTCGACCGCAACCTCGCCGGCATGGAGAGCCGTCCATGCGTCGCCGTTGGCGCGGTATGCCCGGTCGTACCATTCGAACGACCTCTTCAGCCATTCGGGGTCGTGCGGCCAAGACTCCCTCGCCTTCTCTTTGTAAAGATCGCCCAAGCTGCTCATAGCCTGAGAGCAGCCCAGATCGGCGCCTTTCAATAGATTGCATTCGGCCGATTCAAGATTCACCTCGAAACCCGACCATCCCTTCCAACAATTTAACCCGAGCAAATACCCCGCGAACCCGTTGCCAAGCGCGAGGGACCTACCGTAATAGAACGCCGCTTTCGCCGGATCGCTATCGAGCCTCGTCTTTCCCTCGTACGCGCGCCCCAACGCTTCGTACAGCTCCGCATCCTGATCCTCTTCGGCTCTCGCCTCCGCCTCGCTAAGCAAATCTCGATACTGCTCGTTTCCGGCGATGTTGAGCCCATTGCTCGACACAAGATAGCCGAGGGCTCGAGAGTCCCTCTTAGCCCTCATCAGGAGATCGTAAGCCCGTTTCGCGTCTTTCGACATCCCGTAATCGCCAAAAGCGTAAAGCAGGGCCATGCGATACGTGCCGTAATCGTCGCCCTTGCTGGATGCACGTTGGAACCATTTGAACCCTTCTTCGACATCGGCCGGATCTTGCGTGGACCCGGCCTTCGAGAGATACATTGCCCCCATGTCGTTTGCCGCTTGTACGTTTCCGAGTTTCCAAGCCCGCTTGAAAGACTCAATCGCTTTGTCGAAATCGCACGAAGCACCCCAACCCATTCGGTACATGCGTCCGATTTGGTATGCGCAAGAGGCATTGTCAGTGGCGTCCAACACTCGCTGGTACATCCCAAGCGCCCGAGTCTCGTCTTCTGGCCTCCCTTTGCCAAGGAAATAGCAATCGGCCAAATTAGCAAGCGCATCCATGCTGCCGAGCGCCGCGGCCCTCTCCCAGCAGTCCGCAGCGATATCGGGCGAATAGCTTGGGGAGTCTTCATCGCAAAGCGCCTCGGCCCGGACCATCAACTCCGAAATCGACATTTCATCGAACGCCTCCACGTCAGGCACCCCTTCCATCGGCTTTCCCCAGCTCTTCATCAAGCTTGCTTATCGCATCTGAAACCTCTCTGCGGCGCAAGATGTCCTTGACGATCGGGATCAAGGATCCAAGCGAGACGACGGCAGGCACGACGTTTCCAAGAGCCAGAGCTATGCCTGCGAAAAGCACGCAAACGACGATGGGGATCGGGCGAATGCATTTTCGCAGCTCGGCCTTCTTCACCTGCAGCTCGTATTCGATTGACGCCCTGGTCCTCGTCGGCCTAGAGGAAATTCTTGGCGTCGAGCGAGATACCTGCGAAGAAGAGACCGTGCCTGCCTCCTCGGACTGCGTTGAATCAGCCGCAGAATGCTGTCCCGCCCCCGGAATCGTCCCGATGTTTTCCAGTGGCGAGGAAGGCGGGGTTCGCGCCACGCTTGCAACCGGATATTCTGGCACTGAGGCTGGAACGTCGAGGCGTATGCTGCCATCGTCGCCGATTATGGAATTTTGACCTTGGAGAGTCTCCCCGTCAGACGAGATGATGGTTCCATCTTCGCCAATGCGTATCACCATGTAGCACCCTTGCCTTGTCGTCAGTATCGCTTCGTAAGCACTTTGTCCGCCGAAACGGAAGGCTCCGCATCCGCGCCTTCAAAAGCAGGAAGACCGTAATACTCTTCCAAGGCCCTCCCCAGCCGGCAAAGATAGGCTTGGGCGCTTTGGGAGCCATCGTCCGCTGAAACGTCTCCGATCAGGAGCAAAACCCCCTCCTTTGCAGCCCGGTATTCAAGAAGCGCCTGTTTAACGCCGCTTAAAAACCGCTTTGCCCGAGCACGCTCCTCCTCGCTCGACGCATTTGAATCCACTCGCTCGATCGCTTCCGCAATGATGAACCCTATTTGATAATCGGCCTCTTCGATAATGCTTGAGATTTCCCTCTTGCTTTGATTCAGCGCCTGCTCGTAAAGTCCCGTACTATTCCGGAAACTCCAGATCGCATTCGCATTTTCAACGATTCCCGTCATGGCTTTTCACTAGAATCGGGTGCTCAGATAGTCTTCGAGCTTCATTTTGAGCAGTTGTAGGGAGGTGATGCATTCGCTCAGTTTCGCCTGATTGCCGCTTAACTCCCTTATCGCCTCATCGATGACAGCGCCGAGTTTTTCGTAATTCGCATCGTTCCATTCTTGGCCTATTGCGGCATAGTCGCTTTTGAGGGCGGCGATGATCGCCTGCTCAGCTTGCACTCCCCTTGTTATGTTCTGGATCATCCTCGCCATCGCCTCTGGTGATGAGTGCGCCATGATTCATTCCTTTCTAGTCGCTTACGCCAATGAAATCCTGTAAGGCTTGAACACGCTTGGAGGGTTGACGCCGTCCGAGAAAAGGGCCATGTTCGAGCGGATCGCCTCGATTTGCGAAAAGGTTCCGTGGACGATCCGATCGGCATCCTCGCCGCTTAACGCGAACACGACTTTGTCCTGAAGCTTGGGAACCAAATCGTAGATGCGCTCTTTTGTGGCGGCAAAGTCCGAGGATGACACGACGACGTTGATCCCATACGAGTATCCGCTCATAAGGAGCTCCTCGAGTTTCTTGAGCCTGCTTGACGAGGTGCCGTCAACAGGTTCCACGCTTGCGATGATGTCGTCGAGGATGGAGGAGCATGCGCTTTTCTGGCCGTCAAGCGTCTTGTCGAGATAGGATTCGTCGCGACGCTCGAACACGGCTTTGAACGCATCGATCCATTGGAACTCGTTTATCACGAGATGAACGGTGTGGCATCTCCTTGCGATTCCTCTATTGGCATCGTCGCGCCTTCGAATCAGAAGGCCATAGAGCTCATCGAGGAGCTTGAGAACCTCGGCATTGCTGCGAGCCTGCTTTATCGATCCGTTCCATTTCGCACCGACCCTCGTCACCGCGTCATCGCCCGACTCGCCGACAAGCGAAAGCCCGTCGCATACATACACGCTTGGATTCGCAGCCATGGCCGCGAGTTCGTCAGGATCGGAAACCATCGGCACCGCCCGGAGGGCAGACAGGATGTACGAGGCCACGATCCTATCGAGCATTCGACGGTCGGAGCCTGCAACAAGCAAAGTCGATCGCCTGAGACGGTTCACCTGCAGAGTGATCGGAGGGCCGATTTTAACGGCCTCTCCCAAGAACACAGGAACCGAGGTGAAGGGCTCGTTGGAATCGGGGGCGTCGAAACCTGGACAGCTCAAGATGTCCGGCACCGTGTCGCTCCTGAACACATGAGTGGTCGACGACGGCTCAATAGCCGAATACCGCGATTCGATTTCGGAAAGCAGGGCAATTCGCTCCTCTTGTGCGCAAAACACCGCTCGGAAGGATTCCGGCGCGTTTTTCAGGTCGTTTTCCGTGAATACGCCGCTTCCCTTCTGATTGCCCATTTTTTCATAGGCCTCTCTCCCGAATATGCTTCCGAACAGCCGCTCCGATTCGCTTTGAGAGCATTGGAGGCCGATTCGCACATGTATTTCGTCAAGCGTCGACTGGGAGACGCTAAACGAACCCGAGCGCAATCGGGACAGGGTTTGAGTCGACAGGAGAAAATGTATTCCGTACGCGCGGGCGAGCGAGACGAAGTCTGAAAGCAACACGGCGCATTCACGAGCCGTGACGCGATCATGATCCTCATTGAACAAAGTTTGGAACTCATCCATGATCACCAAAATGCGCGGCATCGCCTTCCCCGTCGCGGCGCGGTAGTCTTCGAGGTTCTGAACTCCCGCATCGTTGAACAAGCCGCTCCTCTCCTCCATGCGATCCCGAAGCTCAAGCAGGATGCTGTGCCCGAACGCTTGCAATGCGTCCAATGCAAGGAGGCGAAGATGGGGGATGCGAAACGAGCTATAGACGTCGAACTCTATGCCGCTCTTGAAATCAAGCAGGTACAGTTGCAATTCGTCAGGCCCGTATTTCAGAAGAGCGCTGATGATGATCGAATGGAGAAGAGAGGACTTCCCCGATCCCGTCGAGCCGATCAGCAAGCCAAAATGCGATATGCCTATACCGATCTCCGGGCCGAATTCGAGTGCGACACGCCGTCCCTCAGGACTCTTTCCCATTGGGATAGACAAACCGTTCGCCGAATCGCCCTCGAACCAGGACGCACGAGGAAGAACCGACTCAAGACCGACACTTTGGATTCTTTGTCGCCTTACCTGCTCTTCAAGCCTCGGAATCAACGTCGCCACGTACCGAGCGTCAACCGGATTGCGCACCATTTTGATTCCGCCGTCCAGAACCATCCCGACGCCGTCTTCCGACCACTCGACTATCGCTTTGGAGCATGAACCTAGGAGGCTCGCCGCTTCGTCGATCGCTCCATCATCGATGTCTAGGGCGAGAAGTATATTCACGCCGCAAGCCGATCCGTTGCGGACAATGCTTTCGATGTCCTCTCGCATTTGATCGGTGATGAAACGGACAGGCATAACTGCGCAGATTGTCATAAGCGGCAAGGAGGCAGTCTCGACATCGGCATTGAATTCGAATATGTCCTTATATCCGATGAGCAAGCGCTGAGAACGGTCGTTTATAACGGAAACAGCGTTGCCGAAAGCATCAGCTATTGCCCTTCTCTCTGTCAACACCCCTTCGCCGAACACTTCCGGCAGACTCTTTGCCGCAGCCAAAAAGGGTTCGAATGCATCCCGCTCACCTGTCGGATTCATCAACACGAAGGTTTGCATCGGGGCCGTGCTAATCTCAAGTTCGGCAACTGCGATAGAAGCCATCGCCGCCTTCGTTTCCGATGCGTCTCCGCAAAAGAACACACTTGAGCGCTCAGCCCGGTCAAGCAGGGCAGGCGCAATGACAAATCCATTCGAGTACCATACGCCAAACACGTCCCGAAGCGCGGTATCAACCGGCGCCACCTTCCCGACGAAGGGCCAGCTCTTTATCTCGCATTCATAGCTGCCCAGCGAAACGTACTCGCACATCGTTTCAGGGCAAGCCTCCGGATCCGGGAGCACCAAGCGCTCAAGGTCGGAGATGTCGGAAACCATGCGGGGCGAAATGCGCGCCGCCACCTTCTCCGCGAAATCGGCGGCAACGCGCAAGATGTCCTCCTGCTCGCGCTCGTCAATTCGAATCAGAAGAGCTTCCGTTTCCTCTCTCGCAGCGTCCACGAACTCGGCCTCGGCCTCTTCGTCAGCAACGGCTCCAGACATCTCCAGGCCGCTTGCGATTCGCTCCGCACCCTCAAGTATTCTCGCGCTCGAATCCAAGACTTCGCAAAACTCCGTATGCAAGCGTTTCGCCTCGCCGCTCAACGTGTTGGCTATGCCTACGAGCCCTCCCGTGCCCGTTATCTGCCGATAGATTCTTTTAGCATCTTCGCTGAGCGCATAGAGTCTACCTTGGCATTGATCGAGCGTTTCCGCCTCAAAGGGAGGGACGGGCATCGCACTTCCCATGTGCCTGACGTAAGCACGTGAGTACGCGCTTGATTTGGAAATCGCCTTTTCATGCAATCCTCTAATATAGGAAGCCCAATCCCGGCACTTTCCCAATGTCGCAGCAAGATCAGCCGCGCGTCTGCTCCGCCGCCTATCGGCTTCGCCAGCAGCATGTTCGACGCTCTCGTCAAAAGATGCTTCCACCTCGCGACGCATCTCGTCATACGCTCTTGATATGCCGTCGATTCCATCAAGGCATCGCGTGATATCGTCGTTGAGCCCGCCGAGGATCATCGGTATGTCGGCAAGACGAAAACCCATCATCGCACCTCAACCCCGTACTGGACCAGAGCTTCCAGGGAGCGATCAAGAGCCTCGAGCGCATTGATAAGATCTGCGCTCCTGCGGCATGCCGGCACGACGAACCTTTCCCCAACCTCAGAGATCTTGGGATCGCCGGCGCTTGAGGCTTCGAGCGACTGCCACTCAGCGAACAATTCCCTGAAGGCTATGTAGACGTCGTCCCTACAACGTTTAATCGAGCTCATCGCCCTGCCCCCCGTTGTCATGGCATGAGCACCCAGGCCGAAAGCTGACTTCGAGCGATGTTGTAACCTGGAGCGGATAGCTGAATATCTCTGCCATGTCGCCCCCAATAGCCGGATTGTCGGTATTGCATACCAGCGTGTATTGCCGAAGCGTCGGAAAAAGCCTCGCCGTGTACCCTTCGTTCCCGATGTTGAAGATATCGAGGAGCAGCTTCACGCCAACGATGGAGACGAAGTCGACGTCGACGGCGATGCCCGGTTCGAATCGCACATCGGACAATTCCTCTTGCGTTGTATAGAGTCGTCGGCTCGTCGAGTTTCGCCTGGACAGGGATCCTTCACCCAAAGCGCATTTGTAGCAGGGCATATTGCTTTCAGGAAGCCAGTAGAACACCTCCCCGGCAAAGGCACGTTCCCAAAACCCGATGCTTAAAAACGGAGTTCTGTAATAGACGCACAAGGAGTTGACATACACATCAGCCTCCCTGTTGTCAGCACAGCCCACGGCAATGCTTTTTCTCTCGCCAAGCCACTCGTCGAGCGCTTCTTTGGAAACGTGTTCTGCAAGGGTTGCAAACGTCTGCACATGGGCAAGAGGATTGATGTCAAGAATACGCCGCTTGACCGCATCGACTTTGTATTCTCCGACTTCTCGTACCCCGCATTGATGACGGCAGACGTTATGGTATTCAATGACATCGTTGTCAACGAGCGCAAAGTTGCCCACACCGGAGCGGGCGAGCTCCAATGCAACCAAGCTGCCGACCGATCCGCATCCGAAAATGACTGCTCCCCTTTCACGCATGGCAGCCGATTCGAGTAATCCGCTGTTGCGAGAAAAAACGTTCTGCACGAGGTCGTATGCTTGGATCTCCAGCTTGTCGTCTCCATGGAACATGACAAGCTCGCCCTGCCTCCAAAATCCAAAAAAATCGTAGCCGTTTTCGTCGAGCTCGACCTCATCCCGGGCAATCAGTCCACGGCAATTCCCCTCGATTGCCATCGCCTTCGAATATACGTTCAAAATACCCGACGAAGGATGAAACATCCCGATCGCTTCTCCGGTGTATCTGCCTTCGATCATATCGCTCGGAACGAGCACTTTGCACAGGTTCCGCCTTGCGTCGGACGAGAGCACGGTCATTCACCTTCCTCAAGAGCTTCGCGCAACAGGTTCGGCCGGTATCGATACGATTGCCCGTCGAAGGCAAAAAGGATCTGCCCATCCCCCTTCGGCTCGATCGCCTCGATAAAGCCATGCCTGGATGCATCGCCATCAGTCAACTGCAATTCCAGCCTACGATCAGAATTGACATGCGCAACCAGTTCGAGACCGCGCGATTCGAGGAATCTCACATCCGGCTCGATTGCCGCGAGCACCAAACCGAAGTCATCCTCATCCCAATCGTCGACCGATCCGAATTCGCGATTGGCCATGTTCGCCATGCTGCGACGCGCAAGATAGGAACGCAATGAACCCTGAGCATCACCGGACGAAAGAACGCTCGCGAGCTCCCCCGAAAAAGACCTGGCAAGGCGGCCGGATGCCGCTTCGATTTGCCCGATCCTCTCGTCGACATCTGCATAAGCCGCCTGATCCTCGTCGTTCTCCCGTTCGAGAACGGCATATCGAACCTTTCGGTACCGTAGAGGATCGAGGGTCACATGGTATACCGTCAGCCTGAAGCTGGGATCGATGTTGACAAGCGCAGAAACAGCTCCAACATCGTTGAGCTGCGCATAGCTAGCATTGGTGCCGTCATCCGTAGAAGAGAACTGATCGAATGAGCCCGGATGGCGATGCCAAAGCCCTATGAGGTCAAGCTGTCTTCCATATATCCTCGACACTTTGTTTATGAGGTGATTGACGTATTTCTGATCGTACTCGAAATAGGCGACTTCGAATCTCGAAAGAGGACCAGGATCGACGCTTTCAACCACTTGCCAAATCCCATTGTCGTAGTACCCCAGGAACACGCCGCCCGTCTCTGTTTGAATCTCGCTTAGAACCTCCGAGAGCAGCGAAGCGTAGGCACGCGCGGAAAAGACGACCTCGATTTTGTCGCCCTTGCCGGACCTACCATATTTCCCAATCCTAGTAAGTATGGTTGAAGACTTCATCGCCGATAGACCCTTCCAACCATTCCTCAACGATGAATATCCATTTCGCAGCCCAACCCAGCGCCTTAGCGGCAGAGGTCGCAGCAGCGCCGGAGTCAACGTCTTCAGGGCGCGCCGTGCACATATAGAGATCGCCGTTTGCATCACGCAGCACATGAGGCAAACTACCTGCCGCTCGATACAGTTCGTTAAGGTCAGGCTTGACTGAGTAGACGCGCAACGAGCCGCCGTAGGTGTTGTTGTGCGGATGGTTGTGATCGTAAACGACCATGAGTGTCCATACTCCGCCAGATTTACCCCGAGGATTCAAATCACCAACCCAACAAAGCCTGCCATCGTCGAGCTTATCAAGCCTGAAATCAGGAAAGTTTTCCTTCATGGCGATTTTTTCAGCTTCAAATAGCTGTGGGTTCCGTTCAAACCAATAAAATCCGGCCACAATATGCCTCCCTACGCAAGTTTGCCTTCTGGCGCTTTCAGCGTCTTGCCCGCGAGGGCCTCTGGATCAGTCGGCTCGACAACTTGCCCGGAGTTGGTCACGCGAACGTCTTCGCCCTTGCGAAGGCGTTCGGCGATTTCGCGCCGCTTCGCCGCAGCAGCATCGACATCGGCAGCGAGAATCGCTTTCGGCACAATGATCATAGGATCTCCTGCTCTCTCAAAGTCACCCCTGCATCACCGAAAAGCAGTTCTAGACAACGCCTTAAAAAGGTACGCTTTTTGAATAAGGGAGGATTCGAGGGCGCTTCGGCCAAAATTTTCGCCGACAGAATCGCTTTCCTGCGGAAATGGACGCTTCGAGCGGTTATAATCTTGACTCAGAGACAGACCGAAAAAGCGTACTTTTAGAAACTGCGCCGTGCTTTTCTCTGCACGAATATCATATTCATAACACTTCACTGTTTGACCTTGCGACCTCCCTCAGCAACCAGCCAACTAGTCCCTGTAGGGGGCACTTAGCGACATGCTGACCTCTGCTTACTTAGCCGTCAAAAGGGACCTTAACTTGTACTGATCGCAGATATCGCGCTGCGATTTTTATCTTATTCAGTGCAAGTGGAACGTGAGAACGTCAAGCATCGTCAGACGGAAAGAATGGATACTGCTCACTCCCTGTCCCATTCGCTCGCGGTTGTTAAAATGACGAGCGAGAATAACGAAACAAGGATGCAAATACGAGCTATATTCGCAGCACGTTGGAACCGGTGTCTTATTGGACGCAACGTCAGAAGCAGACGGTTCGGAAGAACCTAAAATAAAGGTCATCGAGCCAGTTTGCCCGATGACCTCTGTCTGTCGTGGTGGGCCCAGCAGGACTCGAACCTGCAACCAAGGGATTATGAGTTGGTCATAACCGCAGTTCAGTAGCACTATTTAGCTATATCTACGTGTGAAACGGCTACAGGTAGCAATACCTGAAAACATC
Source organism: Arabiibacter massiliensis (assembly GCF_902386925.1). Lineage (NCBI taxonomy): Bacteria > Bacillati > Actinomycetota > Coriobacteriia > Eggerthellales > Eggerthellaceae > Arabiibacter > Arabiibacter massiliensis. Next base: position 900,127 of record NZ_LR698996.1, read on the forward strand.
TAGAACGATGAGCATTTGCGGGTGATTTGCGGGTGGCCTCCAAAAGAGAAGGAGGCGCGGAATGGAATACGTTAGCAAGGACGCGAGAAGGCTCACAGACGACCTTTTCAATGCGTGGCGGGCGGTGCGAAACGTCGTGGAGCTTGACGAGGTAGGCTTGTACCCCGGGCCGCTGCCGGAGAATACGCGGGCGATGCTCAACCGTTGCGCCTCAGAGCTGTCCATGGCGATGGCCGAGCAGTCGGCCCGCGCGAGGATAGGGGGCGCGCTATGAGCGGTAAGAAGAGCGAGGAGCGCGAGGGCATGCCCCTGTGGGTGGTGGACGGCCTCGTGGACACGGCGGATGCGGTGGGCGGCCTCGCGCAGGCCATCGAGTGCGCCACCGTGGCCGTGGACGCGGAGAGGTGCGACCCCGGCGACTTCATAGAGGGCACGCTGGACGTGCTGCTGCTGGCTGCGGAGGACGCCTATGAGCGCCTGGCGAGGCTGCGCGATGCAGCGGAGGGGGCGCTGGCGTGAACGCGGCGGAGAGGGCGTCAGCTTGAACGCGGCGCACAGGGGGCTTTACGACGCCGCAGGCATGGCCGGGCAGGAGGCGGGCACGCGCGAGGCCATCCGGGACGCCGCGACGCTCGCGGCCCAGGCCGCCAGCGTCGCGCTTGTCCGTGCGCTCGCCCTCGATGCGACGGCCAACGGCGAGAGCGGCGCGGAGTGCGGTGCCGGGGAGGTGATGGCGGCCACGTCGCGGCTGGCCTTCAAGTGCCACGACGATATAACGGCTGCCATGGGCTTGCTGGGGTGATAAGGCGGTTTGCTCGGAGCGCGCCCTGCTGCCACGCAAGGCGGCGGGGCGCTTCGTCTTCGGGGGATGGATGCGGAAGAAGGCTCCCGCTCCACCCCGGCGATCAGCCCAGGTGGCAAGTACGCCTTCAGGAGCTATGACGCCATGCACCGGATCGCTTTCCAGGAAAATTTCTCGGCGGGGGGATGGGCGCTATGCCGCCGGGGTCGCCTCTAGGGCAGGGGGAGGGGATGGCCCCCTCACTCGCCCCGCCCTTCGGCCAGCACGGCGTCCAGGGCCGCCAGGGAGTCTCGGTGCAGGCTGTACGCGCGCCGCTCGCCGTAACCCATCGCAGCGGCTATGTCGCAATACTCCCGCCCCTCCAGATAGCGCATGTTCAGCACCTGCTGATGCCGCGCGTCCGGCAGGCGCGCTATCACGCCGCTGGCGAAGCGTTGCAGCTCCACGTAGTCCGCGAGCAGCCCCGCCAGATCGTCGCGGTAGCGTTGCAGATCGCCCACGCGCTCGGCCAGGCTATCGGCGTGGCGCAACCCTCCCACGCGTTCGCGGGCCGAGTCGAGGCCGTGAAGCCCCAGAAGCGCGTCGGCCTGCTCCACCTGCTCGGAGGCGTGCCTGATGCGCTCCTGGAGCCTGCGGGCGTCCTCCAGAAAGCCCCTTGCGGTAGGTGCCATGAATCTCCTTTTCCGTGTGGTATCATTCGCCTGGGTCGGGCCGGGGTGAGAGCTTCGGCCTTCTTCGCGCACAGAAGAAAAACCGGCGGGGAGAAATCGGCTCTGGTGCTTGCGGGGAGCTGCCGGGGGCCGGCTGAAAGACCCCCTTGGCCCCCTCTATTGTGCATTTCTCCGGGCGGACGATGACGCGCCGCCGCCAATCCTATCAGGTGATTCCTCCCTGGCTCCGCGTGATGAAGCAGAAAGTTTTTGGGATTTAGGGCGTTTTCTGCGCGCTGCCAACCTCTGCGCCCGTTACTCCTGAACGCCTGGGACTTTTCGACCCGCCCCTACCCGCTTCGTAGCGGTCACGAGAGCGCCCTTTCCATGAACAGGCTCTCGGATGCCTTGAACACCAGCGGCACGTCTCCGACGCTCCCGAACCGGTTCTTCCTCACCGAGAGCGTCACGGGCCGCGCATCGAGCTTCGCGTTGCTCTCGGCCTCGTCCTCCGTGTCGCCGTCTACCGAGAGGAACATCACGACTGAAGCACCGTACTCGATATCCGACGAACCCGCGAGCGCGTCAAGCGCCCTGCTGCCGCGCTTCTGGCGATTCTTGGAGCTGATGACCAGTATCGGCACGCGGTGACGCTTGGAGATAGCGCACAGCCCGCGCATGTTGGCCGTGTGGTGCTGGTAGTCCGTGGCGCTCGGGTTCGCGCCGTCGGGCATGATCTGGAGGTAGTCCACCACCAGAACCGGCTTCGGCTCGCATGGGTCTAACCCGGCCTCGTAGAGGGCGGCCACCTCTTCCACACTCGCCTTGTCGTCGATAGTCGCGACGTTCGGGGCGATCTCTAGGCGGTAGGCTTCAATGGCTCGCTCGATAGCCGATAATTTGTCCTGGTCGCCGTCGCCCATGCGCATGACCTCGCGGGCGGTGAGGGGAAGCCCTCCCATGTCCCGCTGCGAGGTGAGGCGGGAGAGCGACTTCCCCAGTATTTGGGGCGCGCCCATCTCCATGGAGAGGAAGACCGCCTTGCGGCTCCCGTAGCAGGCCACGTAATCGGCGATCTGCAAGGCCAGGGTGGTCTTGCCCGCCCCCGGCTCCGCCGCGAGCACGTACACCTCCGGGTAAAGGCCGCCGCCCAGGATTGCATCGAGCGAGGGTATCCCGGTGCCCCCCACGGGCTTCATGCCCGACATGGCCGCAATCATCGCGTCCAGGCGCTCGTCGTTCCATGCAAACCCCTCCATCATCGCTCATCCTCCCTTGGAGCCGGGCGCGCCTCCGTGCGCGGCCCGGCGGCGCTACGACCTGAAACGGCACTCCTTGCCGATCCCTCAAGCATGTTTCCCCCTCCTGTCTGCTCCCGACGCGCGGCCATTGAGGGCCGCGCTGGTCGCTGCTCTTATACTGTTCTTGTTCTGTGTCTCGTATTCGAGACTTTTCCAGCCTTCGAATGAGCGGTGTCGCAAACCTCTGACCCGGCCCTATCCTTTTGTTTTGTCTCATATCAGATACTTTTCGGAAAAGTCTCGAATATGAGACTGTTAGCCAAGGCTAAACAGTCATGAAAACAAGACTGGTTCGCCGTGGTTAACTGTCCGGGATACCGGGTTTTCGAGCCGCCACCGGTACCGCCATGGGGAAGCCATAGACGTTGCCACCGCGCCCCTTCTCTTTCGTGAGGAACCCGGCCTCGCATAGCCCGCGAACGTCCGCGAAGACGCGCGGGCGGCTCTTGCCGGTCTTCTCCATGAGCAGCCCTGCGCCCACCGGCGGCGTCCTCATGGTCTTGCGGTTGCGCGTGGTGGCGAGCGCGACGTACACGGCCATCTGCGAACTAGTCACGCGCGGGCACACGGCGTCGAACTCGCGCTGCGAGAGGTAGCACCCCGCCTCACGCCCCGCCATGGCCGATCCCGTCCCACAGCTCTCTCACCCATGGCTTGGGCTGCGGAACGAGGCGGGGGAGGCGCATGGCTTCGAGCGGGGTTATCGGCAGGCCCTGGCGGTGCCTGCTCCAGATCGCCGTATCCCTCGCGGATCGCTCGCCGGGGGTAGGCTCCCGGTCATGCTCCAGCGCCGCGAAGTATCGCCCGCAAGCCTCCAGCTCGCGCCTCCTGCGCTCCCTCGCCGCGATCTCACGTGCCCTGCACCTCTCCTCGGTCGGGTGCGGAAAGGGGGCGTCGTGCGCGGCTCTCGTGGTAGACTGTCTGCTGGGCGAAAGCCCGTTTCCTGGCGTCCGGTCAGCCGTTGCTTTCCTAGGGCGTGCGGCTGCTCCGGGCGCTTCCGCGCTATGCTCCATGGCTTCCTCCCATCGCATATTCGATGAACCGGCACTTGGGCACGAACAGACGGCGGCCTATGCGGCACCCGGGGAGGCGTCCCGTGGCTATCTCCGCGCGTATGGTCTGCTCGGACACGCCGGTGAGGCGGTGCATATCCTGCACGCTAAGCAGCTCCGGCTCTCCCGCGAGCATTTCCGGCACGTCGGCGGGCGGCTTCTCGGAGAGATACACCATGCGGCAACCTCGCGGCTGTTCCTGCTTAATCAGTGGCGCACTCATTTTCGCCCACCTCCTCGAACAGCTTGGCAGGGTCGCCTTCCCATCCCAGCGCGTCAGCTATGCGCTTGCTGCGGTGGGGGTAAGGTGGCTCCTTCCCGTTCTCGATTCGCGACATACAGCTTTGATTCACGTCTGCGGCGCGGGCCAGCTTCGCTTGGGAAATGCCCAGCTTCTGGCGCTCCAAAACAACTCGTTTCATTCTTCATCACCTCATTACCTGTTGACCGTTGAAGCCGTTACGGGTATATTGTAGCAAGAAGAAAACACTTATTAGAAATTAACTGTTAATACGAAGATTTGAGGACAAGTGTTAAAAAAGGTCATATCACTTGCTGCAATGGACGAGAACTTTGCATATTTTAGCGTGGGTTGGTGCGATCAAGCTTTTTCTCCAAGAGACGCGGCTGTCGATCTTATGAAAGTGAGAACCTGGACTGACTTGGTGCGATATCTCGAAAAGCATGCATCCAATAGAGACGTTGCGTGGTTCTTTCCTGATGATGGATGCGACTCAGACAAGGTCTTTTCTAGAGCACCGGAGTTTGATAGCGCAGGTTTGGGAAGACCTCTTCAAGATGTTCTTTCAAAGGACGGCATGCCGGACTACTGCGATCATATAAACGAATTAACTTGGCCTTACTACGTTGTTAGCATTCGCGAGGTGATTCACCTAAGGGATAGCTTACGCGGCTTAGCTAGACTCGCCGCAGTGGCGCTTGGGAGTCCGTATTATGGCCGTCTAATCACGTTTGAAGAATTGGACAACGGGAGAATCGAAGGATGTATTAATCCTGAAACTGCGGGTTGCACGAGGCATGGCCTGATTGACGAGGAACTTGTATTAGGAGGAAGCGCGCCTGTCATCCTGGGAAGCAGCATCGGAGAATTGTACCTAGATGGCGAAACCTTCATTTTCGATGAACGTGCGATAACCCGCGAAGACGCTACAAAGATCGCTTGCGGCCACTTCGCTTCGCGCGTGATGGGCAGTATGGGGCAGTCAATCGATCTCGAAACCATGCAATTGCCCGACCATGTCGGTGAAGAGGGAGGCGGGTACGGTTTCACCCCGGAAGAAGGCTTCTTCTATCACGACCCCCCTTCCTCCGTCCCCTGGTGGGAAGGCATATCGAATGAGGTGGTTTCGGCAATCCTGCATGGGCGGGTTGCCGTATGTGAAAACTGCAAAACCCCCTTCATTGCTGAACGCAAGGGGGCAAAAACCTGTAGCCAAGCATGCAGGACGGAACTATGCATCAAGCGAAAGGTCGAAGCCAACCCCGTCCGCTGACCCGGGCGCGTTGGATATAGCCGTTCACACGTAGATCAGCGAAAGGAGGTAAGACCATGGCAAATGGAGACGGAAGCATCATCGCGCGCGGGCGCGGGGTGTGGGAAGTTCAGCTGTCCTTCGGCAAAGACCCGATCACGGGCAAGTACCGCAAGGCGACGCGCACCGTCCACGGCACCAAGGCCGAGGCGCGGAAGGTTCGCGACAAGATGAAAGCGGATCACGACAACGGCTTGCGCATCGATTCTGGCAAGGTGACATTCCGTGAATTCGCCGCAACGTGGACGGAGGCGCGGAGGACGGCGGGCACGGCCAATGAGCGGACAATCGAGAAAGACGCGCAACGCCTCGAATTCGTCTGCTCGTTCATCGGAGACGTGCCGATGAACGCTATAGACGCGCAGGCCATCGAATCGTTGTATGCGGCTATCAAGGCGCGCAGGATCGAACAGGGCTACAGCTTCGGCAACACGACCATGAGGTCATACCACGTCCTCATAAAAAGCGTGTTCAAAAAGGCCGTGAATTACGATTTGATACTACGCAACCCATGCGACCGTGTGGAAGCGCCGAAGGCCGACGACCCCGAGCGCCGTTCGCTCGCCGTCGATGAGGGCGCGCGACTTCTCCGGTGCATCGACGAGGCGGAAGCTGCGGCGTATCGGATGCTCGACGAAAAGGAAGCCCGCCAGACCGAGCGCGGGAACCTTTTCGGAAGAACCTACCTGCGCGGCTTGTCTGTAATCGGGTATGCGATGACAGCGAGAATCGGACTAGCTACAGGCGTGCGGCTTAGCGAACCGTTGTTGCTCATATGGAAATACGTTGATTTGGATCAGTCGTGCATATTCATAGTCAAAGCCAAGACCAAAGCGGGCGTGCGCCGAATCGCGCTGGACTCGAAAACAGTTGAGCATCTGCGCATGTGGAAAACTCGGCAAGCCGTCGAGCTTCTGAAGATAGGCGTGCGGCAAAGCGACGCAACGCCGGTCGTGTGCTCCGCTCGGGGCACCTTCTGCAATGTATGGAACTTCGAGCATTGGTGGAACGATTTCAGGGAGCGAAACGGCTTCAGTGATCTGAAATACCACGAACTGCGCCACACCCAGGCCACCCAGCTGCTTGCCAACGGCGTGGACGTGAAGACGGTGCAGACGAGGCTCGGACATTCCGACCCTTCGCTGACTTTGAAGTGGTACGCCCATGCGTTGCCGGAAAACGACGAGAAGGCGGCGCATCTGGTAGGCGAATTGTTCTCGACGGAGCCGGAGAAGCCGCGCATCATCGAGGTCAAAACAGCCTGATTTTGCGCGGTTTGCGGGCGATTTGCGGGAAGAGCCGCGAATCAGCATTGAAAAAAGAAAAGGCCACCGAGCATTTTAGCCCGATGACCTGCGGTTTAGATGGTGGGCCCAGCAGGACTCGAACCTGCAACCAAGGGATTATGAGTCCCCTGCTCCGCCATTGAGCTATAGGCCCGCGAAAACGCTTTGCTATTCTAGCCTAAAACGGCCGGAGCTGCCAAGGGAACCTTGCGGATTCGGCCAATTCGCAGAAACGCGACCGACTCCCCCATCTGAGCGAACGAAGCGAGTCGAAGGATCCCGCGCGGTGCCAACCGTGAGACTCACTGCTGGCGCCGTACGGGATCCTTCGACTCGCTGCGCTCGCTCAGGATGACAGGAAAAGCGCGTTTTCGCGCTCGCTCCCTAGCAGACTGCCAGTGGCGCGCTCGAAAATGGCGAAAATTAGGGCTTGCGCTCATTGGGGATTGCCGGTAGAATATTTTCTCGCGTTACGGCGCAGTTTGAAACGGTCGCTTGGCTCAGCGGGAGAGCATCGCCTTCACACGGCGGGGGTCACAGGTTCAAATCCTGTAGCGACCACCATGAAACCAGCAGGTCATCGGTGTTTTTGCCGGTGGCCTTTTTATTTGCCACCATCCTGAGAATGTCGCTAGGACACAATCAGGACACAACGGACAAGAATCAAGCCGTCTTCACCTTCAAAATCGGGGTGCTTTCTGGCCTAGTTGCGAATAAAGTTCCCACCAATTGCGCCGCTCGCTCGTCGTTCTCGGGAATCGCATGGGCGTACCAGTTGAGTGTGAGCGATGCGTTGGAGTGGCCGAGCCGGGTCTGCACCGTCTTCACATCCACTCCGTTGGCAAGAAGCTGTGTCGCCTGCGTGTGGCGCAGCTCGTGGAACTTCAAGTCTTCGAACCCGTTACGCACGCGGAACTGACGCCACCACCGCTCGAAGTTGTGGAGGTCGATCAAGCCGCCTTTCTCCGAGCAGCACACCGGCGTGCCATCGTCCTGCCTGATGCCGATTTTCAGCAGCTCGACCGCTTGGCGATCCTTCCACTGCCTAAGATGCTCCGCTGTGACGGCATCCACGAACAAGCTGCGCACACCAGCCTTGCTCTTGGGCGGTTTCAGTTCGCCGTAAGACGTAAGCGACTGGCGAATATGGATGCACGACTGGTCGAGGTCGATGCACCCCCAGCACAGCCCGAACACCTCGCCGCGACGCGCTCCGGTGGCAAGGCCGATACGCACGGCGAGGATGTTGCTGATGATGTTCAGCCCTCGCAAGTAGTCGCGTCCGAACAGGTTGCCGCGCTCGGTCTGGCGGGCTTCCTTCTCAGACATATCGCTATAGGCCGTCGCCTCCTCCTCGTTTATGCAAGACAGCAGCCGCGCACCTTCTTCGATGGAAAGGGAGCGGCGTTCCGGCTCGTCCTTCTTCGGCGCTTTGACGCGATCGCATGGGTTGCGCATGATCAGGTCGTAATCGACTGCCTTTTGCAGAACGCGCTTCAGCGTGCCGTGTATCTGGTTGAGCGTGGTTCCGCTATAGCTCCCTCGCTCTGCTGTCTTGTCGCGCCTTATGGCCGCGTACAGCGATTCCACCATTTGGGGCGTTATGTCGCGCAACACGGTTGAACCGAGGTACGCGCTGATGGTGTTCAGCTCGTTGCGCTCCCTGTCAAGATGCGTTTTCCCTATCTCACCGGCTGCGCAGCGTGCTTCGTGGTATTGGTCGGCGAACTCCGCGAGCGTCAGCTTGTCTGCATCCGCACGCAGCCCGCTCTCATGCTCCTGCCTGATCTGGTCGCGCACCTTGCGGGCCTCGACCTTGGTGCCGTAGACGTTGCGGGAGACCACCTTGCGCTTCTTGGTCACCGGGTCGGTGCCGAAGTCCACGCGCACGCGCCACACACCACGCCGCACTTCCGTTATGCTCCCGTCTCCTTTTGCCATGATGCTTCCTCCTTTCTGCAATTCGCACTTGCTTGGCTATATCCAACACGCCCGGTCATCGGGCGGGGTTGGTCAGTCCTTGCGAGGCTCGGGCTAATCCTGCGCATCAGGCCCGTAAGTCTCCGCCAGGTAGGTCTCTAGCGCGTTATGCCAGTCGCTGTCAGCCTCCCCGCTGTCGAACAGCTCCGGACGGTCGTTGGCGAGGTCGTTCGCTTTCTCGCTCAGGAGCGCGCGGGCTTCCTCGGCTGCTGGCATGTGCTCAAGATCGCGCGCATCCCGCATGCCAGTCCTTTCCGCCCATGCCTCCTCGGAGTTCTCCTTCTTCCACTCGTCCGGGATGCCGTCGCCGCCAGCTATCTGCTTCCACGACCGCGAAGTGCACATATCCGTAACGTCCGGGTAGAACAGAGAATCGCTGACCGCAAGGTTAAGGGCCATGAACTGGCTCGCGTCTGGTATTTGACGGCCCTGCTCGATCTTGTACAGAATGTCGCGGCTCATTCTCACGCGCGTGCGTCTCCAAACGCTCTCGGCGAAGTCCTCGGCCTTCTTGTAGCCCATGTCTATGCGCGCCTTGCGCACGAGCAAGCCGTACAGCTCCCAGTCAAACAGCGCTGTGTCTAGCTTCTTCACCATTGCAATTCTCCTTTTGTTAGTCTATATTGCTAATATTGGACTTGACTGCTTCTGTTAGTCAACATTATAGTACGGGTCAGCAAGAAGTCAAGGATACGAAGAAGGAGGTATCGTGAAGCGTTTGGAGTTTCTGCGACGCGACAAGAAGCTGTCCCAGCGCGAGCTTGGAAGGCTCGCAGGGGTCAGCGCATCGTACATCTGCAATGCCGAGAGTAGGGGGCTGATACTGTTTCCGAGCCAGGCCCAGAGACTGGCGCGCGAGCTAGGGTGGGAAGGCGATGCGTCGGAGCTGTTCGAGGAGGTGAAAGCAAATGAAGTGCATTAGTGGCGAGCCGTTGCCCTTCATGGCGCACATGGCGGGGCAGGTCGAACTGCTCGCGAGTTATCCCGACCTTCTCACGGTCAACCACGTCTGCGAGCTGACGGGCCTCAGCGCCCAGACCGTGCGCAAGGAGATCAATGAGGGGAGGTTACCCGGCTTCCATATAGGACGCAAGCTGTTCATGTCGAAGCAGGGCTTCCTCGACTACATCAAGGAAGGAGGTGGCGCACATGTCCCGCATGTCGTCGCTAGATAAACCAGCACCCGCCGCATGCCAGCTAACGGGTGCCGTCGTAGACAAACCAGAGAAGGAAAGCCTACCCGTATATGATAGCACGACGCTCGTGCACGCCGGACGAGGGGCGGCGCTTCGCAGCCGACACGGCAGGATCACGAAGACCACGAAGAGCGGAGGCGTGCTGTGAACGCCTACGAGAACAAAATGATGGATGCGGCACTGACCTACGCAGAGCTTGGCTTCGCGGTCTTCCCTCTAGTACCTGGCGGCAAAGAGCCGTTGGGCAATCTCGCCCCGAACGGCTTCAAGAACGCCACTAAAGACCCGGCGGAGATCAACCGCATCTGGGAATCGGAGCCAAACGCGAACATCGGCATAGCATGCGGGGCAGCGTCGGGTGGCCTTTGCGTGGTCGACGTAGACACCCACAATGAAGACGGCAAAAAGTCCTTGCGCTCGTGGCTGGAAGAGAGGGGCGCGACCCTGCCCGAAACCGTTACCGCCAGGACGGGAGGCGACGGGCTGCACTACTACTTCCGAAGCGACGAGGCCTGCAAGTCCAGAACCGGAATCCTTCCGGGAATCGACGTCAAGGCCGAGGGTGGCTATATCGTCGCGCCCCCGAGCGTCCACCCGTCCGGAACCCCATACGCATGGGAGGAGGGCCGCAGCCAGCTCGAAGCACAGATAGCAGAGGTTGATGACGTGGTGCGCGCCCTTGTCGAATACCGCGCTCCCAAAGGCAAAGACGAGGGGGGAGACGCTGAAGACGGCAAGGTTCACGAGGGCGGGCGAAACGATGCCCTGGCCTCGCATCTAGGCCATTTGCGCCACTTTGGATATGGCTTGGAAGAGCTGATCAAAGAAGCCCTTACTTACAACGCCAGCACGCTGGTTCCCCCTTTGGACGAGGCCGAGGCCGTCGGCGTTGCCCTCTCCATCTCCAAGTACCAGGCCCCGAAGGGAAGGGTGCAAGCCGACCAAGAGCTGCTTGACAGACTCGCAGAGCTGCGACCGGAAGACGGGGGGCGCTACGGAAGCACAGACCAAGGCCGCGGGTACCTCTTCGCCGACGTGTTCAAGGACAAGGCGAGGTACTGCCCGGAGCGGAAAAGCTGGTATGTCTACGACGGAGCGCGCTGGAAGCACGACGCCGGTGCGCTAGAAGCCGGTGAACTTGTCAAGGAACTAGCTAACGCGCTAGCGCTGCACCGGTGTTTCCTGAACGCCTCCGAAGCGGAGCTGAACCGGCTCGATGCCGAATGGAGCAAGTGGCAGAAGCGCAGCGTCCGCGACACGATCTTGAAAGACGCAGCTGGCGTGCATCCCTTGGCCTTGGCCGAGTTCGATGCGAACCCGTACCTCTTGAACGTGGAGAACGGCACGCTCGACCTCGAAGCGGGCGAACTGAAGCTGCATTCGCCCGCTGATCTGATCACAAAGCTGGCCCCCGTCTCCTACAGACCCGACGCCGCGTACCCCAGATGGGGACAGTTCGTCAGCGAGATAACGGACGGTGACGAGGAGGAGGCGCTGTTCTTGCAGCGCTGCTTCGGGTACGCCCTCTCAGGTTCGACGCATCACGAGGCGATGTTCCTCCTCTACGGTCCCACGAGCCGCAACGGCAAGAGCACCTTGGTGGAAGCCGTGCTCAACGTCCTCGGCGACTACGGGGCGGTCACCAACCCAGAAATGCTCAGCACGGCCCGGAGCACGGCGGGCGGCATGAAGGCGACCGAGGACTTGGCGAGGCTCGATGGCGTGCGATTTGCAAGCGTCCCCGAGCTTCCGAGGGGCATGCGCCTCAACAGCGCGACCGTGAAGCACTGGACGGGGTCGGACAGTGTGAACGCGAGGTTCCTTAACGAGAACTCCTTCGACTACAAGCCCCAGTTCAAGCTCTTCGTCAACACCAACCATCTGCCCACGGCCACGGACGCGACGCTCTTCAAGTCGGGCCGCGTGGTGGTCGTGCCCTTCACGCGCCACTTCACCGAAGCCGAGCGTGACCCAGAGCTGAAACGGAAGTTCAGGAGCGAGGAGGCCATGTCGGCCATACTGAACTGGCTGCTCGAAGGGTGGCTTAGCTTGCGGGCCGAAGGGCTTGCCCTCCCCCCGTCCGTCGCGTCGGCGACCGGCAAGTACGCCGAGGAGAACGACGTTGTGAAGCGCTTCGCGGAAGAGCGGCTTGAAAAGGATGCTGGGAACGCCGTCGCCACTTCCGAACTGCTCAAAGCTTTCAACGAGTGGGCGCGATCCAACGGAGTAGAGCAGTCCAACGCCAACTCCTTCAAAGGCGAGCTAGAACGGGCGGGCTTCCAGGTGATGCGCCGTAGACCGACCAGCATTACCAACCCCGTGAACTGCGTGCTGGGCTTCAAGATCAAACAGCCCAACTCTCTTCACCCGTAACACCGTGCCACCCTGTGTCATCTAGATACCTCGTTACTGGTTTTTCATTTTGAGTAGCTAAGAAAGGTAGGTGGCACAGGGTGGCACAGAACCGTAAAAAAACGGCCCTAGGAAGAACTAGGAGTCGATCAATACAGCCAGCAGGAAGTCGCACCTTAACAACAGCATAATATCCCGCAAGCCTTTGCGACAGCGTACTCTTTTCAGGGTGTTTAAGGCATCCTCCCAGCCCGGGTGAAAGACTATGTCATAGCTGCGCGTCGTGTATCGCCATGAGAATGAAAGGCCAACCGAAGAACAAAATGAACAAAATAGTCCTGAACAAACGTGATCCATTAATACCGTCATCCTCGACCGCGAACCAATGCCAGAACCTATGAGCCGCCCTGCGAACCAGGTCAGAAACTATCGCACTTCTCCTGCTAGATAGTGAAGACCGATTCGGACACATCAGGCGATCTCCTTTCTTTTGAGAATTGCGACAACGCGTCTAGATATAGCGACCTTCGTAAAGAATGGCGGTGGAGCGCAGAATTATTACATTTCGCTTAGCCAATCTCCGAGGGCTGCGCTAGTGACTTTCACCTGACTATTGCTCCTTATCTCGATTTCCGGAACCCCCTCGTAATCGATTACCGTGCCCGTTATCTGAATTGTGTAACCTACAACTGCGGAAGAGTAAGTCAGTTCTTCATAAACGCTTCCGGTAAGTATGTCTTCGTACCAGATTATTGCGGTGAACCTATTGATGTCGGGAAAAGCGTTGCCCAGATTGAGATAGAAAATTTCCGAGCCACCATTATCAATCCCGCCATTGAACTGGTAACGGGCGACTTCAACAACAGTTCCCTCAACCGTTACGGTCTGGCCTATATAGTTTCTCGCATCGCTCCAATCAATGGTTTGTTCTTTTGGTTTGAGCCCATACTCCCTTATGTTGTACTCTTCTTCAGCTTTATCGACATCTCGTCCTGTCTCCATTCCGTCGACAACGCCAGCAGGAACCTGAGGTTGGTCGGATTCGATCGGCGCATTAGCGGAAGAATCACCTTGCTCCGATTCAACCTGAACCCATAAAGCAGGACGGACCCCTCCAATGCTGTTTCCGTCCATGCTCACACTAGTGCCTGTTATGCCGTCATCGAAGATTCCCTCTCCAGTTCCCAAACTGCCATTTGCTCCGACGAACGTCGCTTTGAAAAGGTCGCCGGGGGTGCGCAGCCACCACGTATATCCACCATGCTCCTCTGCATCCGTCACCGGATCAACGCCATATGCTTTTCTGATATATGAGCGAGTTTCCCCTTCCACCAGTATTTGCGCTCGCCTGTCATCGTCGGATGAAAAATAGGCATTAGCTTCATCAAGCGAGAGCAAAAACACCGTATCTTCCGTGTCATTCCCCCCGTCGGTGTCATACACAGGGTTGTCGCCATTTGTCACTTGAACGGGGATTGCGACTGACTTTACGCTATTCGGCAAACCGTTATAGAACTCTCCATTCAACCAGCTTCGCACATCACACGTCTCCCATGTAACGTCGGCATCTGTGTTGTGGTACCCTCGCAGCTCAATAATGTCATTAGCAATTAGAAGTGCTCTGTCATCTTCGATGGCAAGGACTCGCCACTCTATACCTTTAGAGAAAGCATCACCGAAGCGAGGGTGAAATTTTGCTTTACCAAGGTAAAGGTGATCTCCTACCGTTACTTCGGAATCAACCGATGCGCCGAGCCTGTTTTCAATGTGCCCCTCGATAGAAGGGTTGAAATTGTAGATACCCAAAAAAGTAAGGGCTTTTTGGAAAAGCGAGCCGTTTCGGGGAAAGAGAAACCCATACGGGTGCTCATGGCTTCCATCAAATATAAGCTCGGACGAATCAATGATGCATCCCCGCGCCCCGACTTCGGCACCAATCCCTTCAGGCATATGTACTTTTATAAAAAAATTCTTTGGCGATGCTTGAACTTCGTAGATGACTGTATCGTAATCAAGTTTTTCAACAAGCGTTATGTTAGCAATCTGGCCTTTTAATTCATCGTAGTCGTCCAAGGTGCGACCAGGTATTTCTATTTTTGCAGGAATGAAGATAGACGCAATCAGGACAACTATCGCGAGTCCGATTATATAAGACTTGTACCTTTTCCAGAAAGTCTTCTTCGCCATTGTTCCTCCCATGCTCTGCACGTGGAATATCAGGAGAATGCATCAGAAAAGGTCTTCGGCGACCTACTCAGGAGGACATCCACCCGTGTCGCCAGACAACCATTGATACGCAACGCGTACAAGGTGGGCAGATGCCCCCCTGCATAGACGTTGCGCAAATGTTCGGTTGTCTGGCTGGTCGAATAGTAACACATGGAAGTTGGCGGGGCCAACACAACCCGCTGATCGGCTGGCGTTAGCTATGTGTGCGCGAGTAGTCCGTAAGCATGATGAAGACAAGGAAGCTGCATGGCGCAGAAGAGCGGACGCGCAAAAGAAGAGCGGTTACGCGTGGCGATAAGTTACCTGTTTGGTGCCATTTACACGCGCCCGCAACAGCCGCGCGGAGCTTTGAAATTCTTGAAACCGCCCCAAAATTTCGCAGGGGAACTTCCAGATAACCATTTATCCATTTTATCTAATATACCTATACCCCCTCCCTATAAGACATGAGGGCAGCGAAGGCGTTGATGCGTGCTGCCGACGGTGGGGAGGATGGAAGATGACGCGCAGCGGCGAACCTCCGAACCCCAGTGAGGAGCGCTTCATGCGCAGTTCGGCGGCTCGCGGTTGCGTTCTAAGATTTCAAACATCCCGAGGCTACCCAAGCGCCCGCAGCAAGTCCCTTCGCGCGCACCGCCGCCTCGCTCCTGCCCGCCCGCCTACCTGAAAACCCGTGCAGTGAAGGGGGCGGTGACGCGCCCACTCGCGGCTGGCTCACCGACAGCGGCGGCCCCGACGATGCCGAGAGGAACGGATTGCAGCCGTTTCCAGGGCAGGGGCCGCGTCAGATGGACTGAGACGGCTGCGACCCCTAGACAGCGCCTGCAATCGGTTCGTATCGGCTGCAATCGGCGTTCAACCCGCTTCCCGCGCACCCCGTTCGCCAAGTGCATACGCCGCTGAATCTCACCCCCGTCCCTCCGCGCCCATCTATGGACAGCTGCGAGCACGGCATTTGCTTGGGATGCCTAACACTCGCACCTGACCACAGACGGGCGCTGCCCGATGCGGCGTTTGCAAGCTGGGAGAGGGAACGGGCAAGCCCGCCCGTATCCCATCCCTTTGCGGGGGCGGCGCTCAACATCGCCAAAAAGAAAGGGCGGGTGCTCACCTCTTGCGAAAGAGCGAGCGCCCGCCGAATCGGGAATGTGCGGCGAAGCCATCCTGCGAACCCGCCGCACGTCTCGGCCTATTGTTCGTCCTCGGCCTTGGTCAGCTCTAGGAGCGCCGTAGCTTCCTCACTTGCCGCTCGGGCGGCTTGGAGAAGGACGGACATGGTTCCCTCTATGTACTCCGTGCAATCTTCCTCCGCTGATGCGACGGCCACGCTCACGCATTCCAGCACTTCGGCAAGACATGCCACGGAGCACTGTACATCTTCGATACTGTCCGCTATCTCCATGGGCACGTCTGCCCTCACGTCTCCGTTCCTGCTCATTTCGATCTGCCTCCTTCGGTTGGAGGCCACCCGCAAATCACTCGCGCTCTTGCCTGAAAGCAGGACACAATCAGGACACAACGCGCATCATCCTAGGCATTTTTACCTGTCGTTACTTATAGCCAAAGCAAGTGTAAATCACTCTAAATATGCCTATTCATCTGGCCTTTTATCTGATTCACACGGCGGGGGTCACAGGTTCAAATCCTGTAGCGACCACCATGAATTCAAAAGGCCTTCCTTCGGGGAGGCCTTCTTCATGTCAGCGACGCGCGGCCCTGCGTTCGATCTGCGTGCCGGGATTGCGCCGGGCGAGCTCCCCGAGGAAGCCCTCCTTGTCCTTCACCGCGATCATCACCTGGTCGTAGCCGGCGGTCAGCTCGATGCGGTCGGCCGATGCGGCCAGCGAGGCCAGGACGCTGCGCGTCTCGCGCGCCCGGTTGACCTTGGCGACGGGGAACGACGCCCTCTGCAAGCCGAACACGATGGTGAGGTTGCCCCCGCCGTCGAACTCGACGAAGGTGCGTGCGGCCATGGGCACGAGCACGAGGTCGCAGATCGCGAGGCAGATGAGGCCGATCGCGGCGCCGACGGGCTCGGATTTCGCGAGCGTCGTCACAACCATCCCTGCGAACAGCAGGTTCGTCCCCGCGATGGCCGCATAGAACCAGCCGTCCACCTTCCCCGCGAAGCGCCTCGGCTCACCCACGGTCCGACCTCCTCAACAAGCGCGCGTACTGGCGCAGCTGCAGCACGATGAGCACGACGACGCCCGCCCCCGCGCCGACCGCGACGGCGACGAGCGCCGCACCGAATCCCTCGCCGACCGGCGCGTACGCCCGCGCAACCGCGCACCAGAGCGCCACGGCCACCAGGCACACGGCCGCCCCCGAGAGGCGCGCGCTGCGCCTGAGCTCGGCCTCGCCGGGATCGAGCGCGAGGAAGCTCTCTCCCCCGGCGAGGATGCGATAGCACCGCTCGTTGCCCGCGAAGACGAGCGCGCCGAACGCGAAGATCGCGAGCCCGAGCGCGAAAGGCACGACAAGCTCCATCATGCGCCTACCTGAGGTTCAATCCCATGATCTTCATGTCCTTGTTGAAGGACATGGTGAACGTCACCGTCGCGTTCTCATAGTTGGCGACGAATTCGACCACGTCGAGAACCAGCCCCATCTGCTCGATCTGGGTCGAGTACGCGTTCCCGTACGACTTGAGCGGGCCCCAATCGTCGCCGAAGAGCGCATGGGCGTCCGCTATCACGGGCTCGGACAAAGCCTGGGCCACGCTGGGGTCGAGCATCGGAAGGAACGCATCGTAATCGTTCGCGGCGATAACCTCGGCCGCCTCCTGCGCCTTGGTGACAAGCGCCTGCTCGGATGCACCGGAGCTCGTGCCCACAGGCGCCGTCTTCGGCGCCACCCACCATGCGGCCCCGCCGATCACGGCTGCCAGCACGATCACCACGGCTGCCGCGATGGCGATCATCTTGGTGCGCTTGCGCTTCCTGCCGGCGGCGAGCTCCTGCTCGGAAAGGCCCTCGTTGAACTCGGCGGCCACTTGGCGCGGATCGCCCAGGCGGCGCTCCACCTGCTCCCAGCCCTCGCCCGCTTCGAGCGCGGCGGCGATGTCGGCCTCGAGGTCGCGCACGAACTCGTCGCGGCGCGCCTTCGAGCACGAAAGCCGCTTCGCGACCGCCTTCACATAGGATTCACGATTCATTGCTCCTCCTCCATGATCGACCTCACGTGACCGTCGAACTCGTTCCAGATGCCGCGCATCTCCTCAAGGGCCGTGCGGCCCTCGCCGGTGATCGCGTAATACTTGCGCGCGGGCTCCTTGTCGGCGCGCGCGGCCAGGCGGCTCTCCACGAGGCCGCTGTCCTCCAGCCGGTAGAGGATGGGGTACAGCGTGCCCTCCTTGAGCGAGATCGCGCCGTCGGTGCGCTCCCGCAGCTCGGTGATCAGCTGGTAGCCGTACTTCTCCTCGCGCACGAGCAGCTTGAGGACGAGCATCTCGAGCGCGCCCTTCTTCACCTGCTGTGCGAACCGCTGCTGCATCGGCTTCCCCGTCTCTTCTACCTTCGCAATGCTAAATATAGCTGATCTGGATGTTCTTGGCAAGATGGACGGGGGCGTGACAAAGGGACGGAAATATTGTCACGTTCTCGTGCGAGATTCGAGGCCGTTTTCCCTTGGGGAACGTGACAATTTCCCTTTGTCACGTTCCCCTGTCACGCCCCCCTGTTACGCGCGGCGCACGAGGTAGCACTTGTGGATGCGGGGGTTGCGCTCGAAGTCGTGCGGGATGGTCTGCGCGGTGATGTCCTCCAGCTTGACGCCGTACTTGGCGAGCGCCTCCTCGTCGGGCTTGAACGTGCGCAGGTTGCACGAGAACACGGCCTCGCCCTCCTCGGACAGAAGGCGCGACACCCCTATCAGCAGCTCCACGTGGTCGCGCTGCACGTCCCAGGTGCGCTTGCCCATGGCCTTGGAGTTGGAGAAGGTGGGCGGGTCGACGAACACCAGGTCGAAGCGGCGGCCCGTGCGGCGCGCCTCCCTGATCCACGGCATGACGTCGCCGCGCTCGAAGGTGTGCTCCTCCCCCGCGAAGCCGTTCTGCTCCATGTTGCGCCGCGCCCAGTCGAGGTAGGTCTGCGACAGGTCGACGGTGGCCGTCGTGCGCGCCCCGCCTGCGGCCGCGTGCACCGTGGCCGTGCCGGTGTAGGCGAACAGGTTGAGGAAGCGCTTGCCCTCGGCCTTGCGCCCCACCAGCTCGCGCGTGAGCCGATGGTCGAGGAACAGCCCCGTGTCAAGGTACCCCGCCAGATCGACCTCGAACGTGAAGCCGTCCTCCGCCACCTGCGTGACGTAGGCGCGCCGGCCGGCGTCGCGGTACTGGCTGCCGCCCTTGTCGCGCTGGCGCACCTTGGCGAACACGTGGTCGGGCCGCACGCCGAGCGCCGGCGGCACGAGCGCCAGCACGTCGTCGAAGCGCCGCCGCGCACGCGCGGGGTCGACGGTCTTGGGCGGCGCGTACTCGGCCACATGGACGTAGGTGTTCCCGGCCGCCTGGCCCGCGCCCTCGTACACGTCCACGGCCACGGCGTAGTCGGGCAGGTCGGCGTCGTACACGCGGTAGCACGTGACGCCCTCGCGCCGCGCCCACTTGCGGCGCTCCTTGGCCACCTTGCGCAGGCGGGCGGCGAACTGCTCGGAGGTCTGCTCGAGCACCTCGACGCGATGCTCCGCGCCGCCGGCGGAGTCGGGCACGACCACCGTGACGGCCTCCTTGGGCGGCGCGTCGAACACGAGCGCCTCGGTGGCCACGCGGTCGCGTCCGAGCTTTGCCTTGAGCGCGGGAGCGGCGCCGAAGCGCGCCTCCACGCCCTCGCCGCCCGCCGTCGCGAAGGCCGAGCCCTCAGGAGCCGCCGAGGCCGCGCGCACGAACGCGACCGCCTCGGCCTGCGCCCGCGCCTCGGACGCCTCCCCTGCGGCCAGCACGCTGGCCACCGCGCAGGGAAGCGCCTCCATCCCGCGCCGCCTGCCCGCCGCGGCGCTCGCGCGCTCCACGAGGCCCGCGACCGCATCGGCATCGGCGAGCTCGACGGTGAGCGCCTGGCGCAGCCCCGCGCGCTTGGCATGGTCGCGCGCGCGGGCGATGGCCGGCGAAGATGTGGAGGCGCCCGCCACGCGCACGTAGGCGGGATCGGGCGGGGCCGAGGCGGGGCCGTCGAGGGCGCCCGGCGCGACGGCCGCCTCGAGCCCGCGCTCGAAGCGCTCGTCGGCCTCGGCGATGAGCTCGTTCCACGCCTCGGGCTGGGACTGCTGCCAGCCGAAGAAGCCCCAGCGCTCACGGGTGAGCCCCGGCGCGAGATCGCAGGCGACCGAGGCCGCCTCCACCGCGAGAAGACCGTCGCCGCAGGCCGGATCCACGAGCGCCTCGCCGCGCGCCGCGCGCTCGCGCCAGCCGGCGAGCGCGAGCAGGCCCGCCGCCAGCGCGCAGGACAGCGGCGCGTCGGGCCCGTCCTGGGGCGCGAGGTAGGGTCGATGGTAGAGCGACTCGCCCGACAGGTCGAGCGACACGGTGGCGCGCGCCTCGCGAACGCGCACGTCCACCAGGGCATCGGCGTTCGCGGCGTCCACGTCGGGGCGCTCCCCGCGCGCCTCGCGCAAACGGTCGCACACGGCGTCCTTCACCTTGAGCGCCGTGAAGCGCGTGTTGCGCAGCTCCTCATTCATGCCGTGGGCCTGCACGGCCATGCTCGCGCCGTCGGCGATGACGTCCTCCCAGGGAAGGCGCCGCACGCCCTCGTAGAGCAGCTCGGCGTCTCCCGCGTTCACGCGGCCCACCACCACGAGCACGCGCGAGGCCAGCCGCGACCACAGGCACGCGGCCAGCGCATGGCGGACGTCGCAGAAAAAGGCGACGCCCCCGCCGAGGGGGCGCACGCGCTTGATGCCGAGACGCTTCAGTTCTTCGGCGAGCTGCCCCTCCAACCCGGAGAGGCAGCTCGCGAACAGTTCGAGGTTTTCGTTTTGCATTCCGGCCTCTCATCGGCCCTTCGGCCGCACGGGATCCTTCGACTGCGCGGCCGCCTTCGGCGACCGCTTCGCTCAGGATGACGATTCGCCCTTAATCTTCGAGGTAGTCCTTCAGTTTGGACGAGCGGGACGGGTGGCGCAGCTTCGCGAGGGTCTTGCTCTCGATCTGGCGGATGCGCTCGCGCGTGACGCCGAACTCGCGGCCGACCTCCTCGAGCGTGCGCGGATGCCCGTCCTCGAGCCCGAAGCGCAGCGCGATCACCTTGCGCTCGCGCTCGGCCAGGCCGTCGAGCACCTTGCTCAGCTGCTCCTGCAGCATGCTGAAGCTCGCAGCGTCGGGCGGCACCACGGCGGCGTCGTCCTCGATGAAGTCGCCCAGCTGGGAGTCCTCCTCCTCGCCGATGGGCGTCTCCAGGCTCACGGGCTCCTGCGAGATCTTCTGGATCTCGCGCACGCGCTCGGCAGACAGCCCCATCTCCTTGCCGATCTCCTCGGGGCTCGGCTCGCGGCCGAGCTCCTGCAGAAGCTGGCGCTGGATGCGCACGAGCTTGTTGATGGTCTCCACCATGTGCACCGGGATGCGGATGGTGCGGGCCTGGTCGGCGATGGCGCGCGTGATGGCCTGGCGGATCCACCAGGTGGCGTACGTGGAGAACTTGAAGCCCTTCGTGTAGTCGAACTTCTCCACCGCGCGGATGAGGCCGAGGTTGCCCTCCTGGATGAGGTCGAGGAACAGCATGCCGCGGCCCACGTAGCGCTTGGCGATGGACACGACGAGGCGCAGGTTCGCCTCGATGAGCTGCTGCTTGGCATCGAGGCCCATCTGCTCGATGCGGCCGAGGCGGCGCTTCTCGCGGCGCTCGAGCTCGACGCCCTCGTCCTCGGCGCGCTCGAGCTCCTCGGTGGCGGCGACGCCGGCCTCTATCTTCATGGCCAGGTCGATCTCCTCGGCGGCCGTGAGCAGCGGCACCTTGCCGATCTCCTTCAGGTACATGCGCACCGGGTCGCCCGTGAGCATGGTCACGCTGGCGTCGGCGTTGCGCTTGCGGGCCGACGAGCGCACCTTGCTCTTGGTCACCCGGGGCAGCTGCACCTCCACGGTGGCCTTGAGCTCCTCCTCGGGGATTCCCTCGAGCAGGTCCTCGTCGCTTTCATCGGACAGGCCGCTGTCGTCGGACAGGCCGCTGTCGAGCTTATCGTCGTCGAGCGCATCGGCCGAGACCACGTCCGGGTCGGCGTCGAGCGCCTCGTCATCAAGTATCTCTTCGGTATCGATCGGGGCTTTCGCAGCTTGGTCATCCGTTTGCGCGGGCGCTTGTTTCTTTGAGGCTTGGGCCACGTGATCTTCCTTTCCAACAGGACGGTGCGAGGGCATGCAGACACGCACGCACCGGGCGCAAAGATACAGCGGAGCAGTATACCACAACCCCGGCGCTTTGTTCCAGCGCGCTTTTCCGCGCTTTGACGGCCGCCGGCTGGCACCGCAGAATCCTTCGACTCCGCGCTGACGCGCTCCGCTCAGGATGACAAACCCGGTCGCTCCGCTCAGGCGTCAGCCGATATCGGGGTGGGCGGCCATGTACTCGGTGGCGGCTCCGATGGGCTGGTGCTCGGTCACCTGCACGTCGCTCACGCTCTCCTCGTCCACGGTGCCGGCAAGGTAGGTCACCGTGAACTCGTCTCCGTCGGCCACCTCGCGGCCGCCAACGGAAAGCGAGGTCACCTTGTGCGCGTCGTCGTAGGACACCTCGGCGCCCGCCACCTCGTAATAGAACGGCAGAAGATCGCCGGTCCACCCCTTCTGCTCGAAGGTCTGGCCGCTCTCCAGAAGCCCGCGCAGCTCGGCGCCTGAGATGCGCGCCGTGGCGAGCGTGGTGGGCTCGTTGGTATAGGGCAGAAGGATGGTGAGCTGGTTGGAGTAGAAGTCGCCCTCGTAGAGCCGGCCGCACACGCCGTTCACGTGGAGCTGGCCGTTCGGCAGCCCGCCGGGCAGCATGAGCCCCAGATCGGTGCCCTGATGCTCGCGGAACGCCTCGGCGAAGTAGCGCACCGTCTCGTCCTTGCTCAGGTCGCGCGTCACCCGGCCGAGCTTCTCCCCCATCTGCGTCTCCGACTTGCTTTCGGCCATGGCGTCGTCGCAGGCGGCCAGCACCTCGGCCGAGGTGGCCTGCCCCTGCATGAACTCGCCCAGGGCGTTGCCGCCGGGAAGCGCCGCCGTGGCGTAGGTGGCGGCCTCCACCAGGTTGTTGCGCTCCACCACGTCGGCGTAGTCGCCCAGCAGCGCGTCATCGTCGTCGGCCGTCCCTTTCGTGGAGGAGTAGCGCCCCTCGGCGCCGCCCATGAGTATCTCCTGGCCCTCCGGCGTGCTCATGAACTCGAACATCTCCAGCGCGATGGCCAGCTTCTCCTCGTTGCCGGGCTCCTCGAGCTTCTTGTTGATGCCGTAAAGGCCGCTCGTCCAGTAGAAGTACCAGGCGTTCTCCTGGCCCTCTCCCTTCGCCAGAAACGGCGCCACCCCCGCCTCGAAGTCGAAGTCGTTCGCGCTCACGGAGCTGCTCAGCCCGTAGCACATGGCCGCCTGCCCGCTTGCGAACAGCTTCGTGGAGTCCTGGGCGGTAAGGCTCAGGTCGTCGGCCGTGATGAGGCCGGCGTCCAGCCACAGCTGGAACTCGTCCATGTACGGCTCGAACACGCCGGTCATGGCGGCCTCGCCGGCAAGGAACCGCCGCTCCCAGTCGATGCCCTGCGGCGTGTGGATGAACTGGGCCGACGCGATGTTGGTGAGGTGGAGGAAGCGGCTGCCCGGCAGATCCAGGGAATACGACAGCAGGCGGATGCCCTCCGCCTTCGCCTGCTCGTTGAGCGCGATGAGGTCCTCCAGCGAGCGCGGCAGCTCCCAGCCGTGCTCGGCGAACATCTCCTTGTTGTAGATGAGCCCGGAATAGGTGAGGTAGCCGGGCAGATAGAACACGCGCCCGTCCATGCTGAGGCGGTCGACCACGCTGGGAAGGTAGCGGCTCATGAAATCGTAGCCCGCCAGATCCACCAGGTTGTTCTCCAGATCCTCAGTGAGGTCCAGGTTGCGCGTGTTCACCAGGATGTCGGGGATGTCGTGGTGCTCCAGCTCGAGGATCTGCTGGCCGGAGTAGTTGCCGTTGGCGTTCACGTCGAACTCGAAGCGCAGGTTGGGATGGCGGCGCACCATCTCGTCCATGATGCCCTGGGGCAGCATGTCCACGCGGCGCTTCGACACCGTGAGCACTATCTCTTCATCGCCCGACCCCTCGCCGCCCGCGCCGCCCTCCGAGCAGCCTGCGAGCGCGCCCAATCCAGCCAGCGCCGCAACCAGCGCGAGCACCAACGTCCAGCGACGCGCCGCCCGGGCCGTCCTTCTAGTCGTCTGAGTCATCAGCGCCTCGCTTCCCCTCGTCGATACGGAACTCCTGGAACTGTTCGGCGGGCATGGGCCGGCCGAACACGTAGCCCTGCACCATGTCGCAGCCGATGCCCTCCAAGAAGCTCACCTGGTCGAGCTCCTCCACGCCCTCGGCCACCGTGGCTATGCGCATGGCGCGCGCGATGCCCACGATGCCGCCCACGATGCTCTCGGCCTTCCCCGCGTCGCTCGCATCGCCCACGAAGAACCCGCGGTCGAGCTTGATGATGTCCACCTCCAGGTTGCGCAGCATGTTCAGGCTCGAGTAGCTGGAGCCGAAGTCGTCCATGGAGCAGCGCGCGCCCAGGGCGTGGATGCGGCGGATGACCCGGTTGATCTCGTCGATGCGGTCGAACACCACCGATTCGGTGAACTCGAACTCGAGCCAGCGCGCGGGCACCCGGTTCTCGCGGACGTGCTCCTCGTAGCGGTCGAAGAAGTCGGGCACGTCGAAGTTGGCCCGCGAGATGTTCACCGAGATGGACACGAGCGGCCGCCCCTCGCTCTCCCAGCGCTTCAGCAGCGCGCACACCTGGCGAAACATGTAGAAGTCCAGCTGGGCTATCATGCCGTTGCGCTCGAAGAGCGGGATGAACTCGTCGGGGAAGAGCTTGCCCTCGGGCCCGAACCAGCGCACCAGGGCCTCGGCGCCGTCGACGCACCGGCCCGGCAGCGCCACCTTCGGCTGCAGGAACACGTGGAACTCTCCGCCCGCGAGCGCGGCGGGGAACCGGTCCTCGAGCTCCTTCTCGCGCAGGAACCGCCGCCGCAGCCGGGCGTCGTAGAAGCCCACGCGCGACCCGCCGGAGAGGACCTGCTTCTCGGCGCTCGTGCGCGCCAGGTTCGCGGCGTCGATGAGCAGCGTGAGCTCCTGCTTGAGCGCCTCCTCGTCGAGCAGGTACACCCCGAAGTCCATGGACACCCGCGCGCCCTCGCTGCCCTGCGCCGCCGCGATGGAGAACTCGTCCAGGCGCTTTTTCACCTCGGACTCGTCGGTGGGGTTCAGCAGGGTGACGAAGTGGTCGGCCGCCACGCGCCCGGTGAACTCGCCCTCGCGCATGCGCTCCCCGATCATGCGGCTCACGGCGGCGAGCAGCCTGTCGCCGCCCTCCTTGCCCTCGCGGTCGTTGTACGACTTGAACTTCGCGATGTTGGCGTACACGAGGGCCCGGTGCAGCATGTCGCCGCGCGCCGCGTCCTGGAAGCGCTCGCGGAAGCGCTCGAGGGTGTCGCCGCCCGTGACCGGGTCCACGTAGGCGATGTGCTCGAGCCGCCGCCGGTTGCGGTGCTGGGCGACCACCACGAGCAGCATGACGGCCCCGAACACGAGCGCCACGGTGACGCCCACCGCAACGGTGAGCAGGTACAGGCTGTTGGAGCGCTCGTCGATGTAGCTGCTGGGCACGAAGGACAGCAGCCGCCAGTCGCTCACCCCCACGGGCGTGTAGCACACGTAGGTGGGCACGCCGTTGTAGTCCACCAGCACCACGCCCTGCGCGCCGGAGGCGAGGTCGGCGCGCAGCCGCTCGGCCGCCTCCTGCTCCGCGGGGTTCTGCGTCTCGAGCGCGGACACGATGTTGTACTCGCTGCTCACGGCCGTCTGCTCCGCCGAGCGCACGGCCACCGAGCCGTCGCTGCGCACGATGTAGGCGAAGCCCTGGCCGTCGAACGAGTCGATGGACAGCAGGTGCAGGATGTCCTCGACGCCGTACACCCCGACGAGCGCCTTCATGCGGTGGCCCTCGATCTCGAAGTCGACGGGAATGGAGAACACGAGCACGTCGCGGCCGTCCATGCTCTCGATGCCGGAGACGGAGGACTCGCCTTCGAGCAGGGTCTTGTTGAGGTAGTCCTGCGAGCGGACGTAGCGCTGCGTGCCGTCGGCGAAGCACCACATGCCGTCCTCGTCCACGTAGGCGAGCTTGTCGAGGTTCCACCGGGCGCGCTCCTCGGCCATCTCCGCGTTCAGCTCGGCGAGGGTGGCGCCGGCCTCCACCCGGCTCCTCTGGCCGCGCTCCACCGTCTCCAAGGCCGAGAATATCTGGGAGGTCACGATGCGCACGTTCTCGGTGATCTGGCCGGAGATGTCCTCGAGGTAGCCGATGCTGTCTTCACGCGTGAGGTTGCGCACGGTGTCGGAGTACACGTGGACGAGCGCGCCGCCGCCTACGACCGCCACGAGGACGACCGCGACGATGCCGGCGGCCAATCCGAAGGCGCCCCGCCTTCCTCTTGGTGCGCGACCCATGTTCACCTCCCCGCACGTTTGTCTGCATCGTACATAGTAACCGAAAACGGGCCGAAGCGACAGAGGACGCAGGTGGGCGGCACCATGGGCGGCGAAAGACGGCGCGGCCGGGGGCGCGGGCGCGGCGCCCCTAGCCCTGCCGGCCCAGCAGGCCCTCCAGCGTGTCGTAGAGCTGGCGCGCGTCGAAGGGCTTCGGCACGAAGGCGTCCATGCCCGCCGCGGCGGCCTTGTCGCGATCCTCCTGGAACGTGTTGGCCGTGAGCGCGACGATGGGTACGGCGCGCGCGTCGGCGCGGGGAAGCGCCCGGATCTCGCCCGCGGCGGCCAGGCCGTCGAGCACGGGCATCTTCACGTCCATCAGCACGAAGTCGTAGGCGCCCGGCTCGGACGCCGCGAACAGCTCCACGGCCTCGCGCCCGTCGGCGGCGCGATCCGACGCCACGCCCTCCATCTCGAGCAGCGCCTGGGCTATCTCGGCGTTCAGGTCGTTGTCCTCGGCCACGAGCGCGCGCGTGCCCGAAAGCGTGCGGGCGGGCGCCTCCTCGGCGAGGCTGCCGCCCTTCCCTTCCGGGCCCTCCCCTCCGGCCACGGGCAGGCGCAGCGTGAAGAAGAACTCCGAGCCCTCGCCCCAGCGGCTGGACACCTCGAGCCTGCCGCCCATGAGGCGCACGAGGTTGCTGCTGATGGCCAGGCCGAGGCCCGTGCCCTGCGCGTTGCGGCGGTTCTCGGCGGCCTGCTCGAACGACACGAAGATGCGCTCGAGGTCCTCCTCCTTGATGCCCGCGCCGTCGTCCTTCACGCCGAAGCGGATGGAGGCCGCGCCGCCCGCGCGCGCCGTCTCGTGCAGCGTGAGCTGGACCGCGCCGCCCGCGTCGGTGAATTTGAACGCGTTGGTCAGCAGGTTCGCGAGCACCTGCTGCAGGCGCACGTCGTCGGCCTCGACGAGCCCCTCCACGTCGCAGCGCACCTCGAGGGCGAGGCCCTTTTCCTCGGCCAGCAGGCCGAACATGCTCTGCAGGCGCTCGGCGAGCGAGCGGGGGCTCATCGGCGCGGGCTCGATGCGCATCTTGTCGTTCTCGATCTTGGACATGTCGAGGATGTCGTTGACGAGCGCGAGCAGAAACTGCGCCGAGGTGTTGATCTTCTCCAGGCTGGCGCGGATGGCGGGCGTCGCCTCGCCCGAGAGCGACGCGACGTTGGACAGCCCGATGATGGCGTTCATGGGGGTGCGGATCTCGTGGGACATGCGCGAGAGGAAGTCGGCCTTCGCGCGGCCCGTCTCCTCGGCCTTCTCCAGGCGGATCTCCATCATGCGGTTGCGCACCTTCGACACCGACACCACGATGGCCACCGCCGCCACGAGCAGCGCCACCACGAGCACGACGCCAGCCGCGACGAGCGGGTTCTCCACGATGAGCGAGCGCAGCGACACGGGGCGGTCGCCCATGGGCACGGCGTTGCGCGAGAGGGCGGAGTCGAGCTCCTCCTGCGTGAGGCTGTTGATCGCCTTGCTCATGACCGCGTAGAGCCCCGCGTCCACCGGCTGCGGGAACGCCACGGTGAACGAGGTCTCGCGGTGATCGGAGGTGGCCGGGGTCACGTTGGAGAAGGAGCGGTCCATGAACAGGCGCTCGGCGTAGGAGGCGGGCATGCTGGTGAAGTCGGCGCGGCCCTGGTTCACCGCCTCGAGGCACTCGGCGTAGGAGGCGAAGCGCTCGACGCGCGCGCCCTCGGCCGCCTCGCCGGCGACGCGGCCCTCGATCTGGGCGAACACCTGCTCGCGCCCGTCGCCGAGCGTGAGCTTGTTGCGCAGCACCACCTCGTCGAGGCTGGCGAATCCCTTCGTGAGCGCGAGGCCGCGCTCGGCGGCGGCGTGCGCGTCGTCCATGAAGCCGCCCAGCAAATCGGCCCCGCCCGACGCGACGAGGCCGATGGCCTCCTCGTAGGTGGCGGCGTGCACGAAGCGAAACGACAGCCCGGTGAGCTCGGCGATCCGGTCGAACACGTCTTTCACGATGCCCTGGCACGACCCGTCGCGCTCGTAGTAGAGCGGGTAGCGGTCGGCCACCACGGCCACGGTTACCGACCCGGAGGCCTCCACGAAGGCGCGATCGTCCTTGGTGAGCGAAAGCGGGCTCCAGCGCGCCTCGGGGTAGTAGGCGCGGTAGAGCTCGTCGGCGAAGGCGGGGTCGGCCGCGAACACCTGCTCCATGGCGGCGTCCACCTCGGCGACCAGGTCGGAGCCCGCCGCCGAGACGATGTAGTACGGCTCGTTCTCGAACTCCGCGACCACCTTGCATCCCTCGGGCACCCCCACCTCGCTTCCGAGCTTGACGTCGACGAGCCCGTCTGCGAGGCAGCTCTCGTAGGAGTCGAGCCCGAGCGGCACGATCCGGCAGTCCAGGCCGTTGAAGTCGATGAAGTTCTGAAGGCGCCGGTTCTTCTCCACGGCCTTCTCGTACACGCCGATGGACGCGCCGTCCAGGCTGCGCACGTCGTAGCTGACGAGGTCGTCCCGATCCTCCGGGCAGACGAGGAAGGCGTGGTTCGAGCCGATGGGCATGCGCGCGTACCCGTAGGAGTCGGCGAGCTGCTCGCGGAGGTACATGCCGCCCATGAGGTCGATCTCCCCGGAGGCGACCCGGTCCATCAGCTCCTCCACGTCGCCGTCGACGAACTCGTAGGTCCACCCCGTGTACTTCGCGATCTCGACGAGCCAGTCGTAGAAGATGCCGCTGCGCACGCCGGACTCGTCGAGGGCGCTGATGCCGGGCGTCGGGGGAAACGCCACGGTGAGGACGCGCCCCGCCGGGGCCTCGGCCGGGGCGGGGCCCTCGTCGGCGAGCGCGCAGACGGGGGCGGCCCCCGCGGCGAGCGCGGCGGCGAGCGCCAGGCGGACGAGCCGCCGAACCCAGTTCCCCACGGGCGCCTCCTTGTCTTGTCGGGGTCGGGCGGATAGAAACTGAACGTTCAGGATACCATGGGGCGCAAGGCCCTTCGAGGCGCGCCGCGCGCGATCCGGCCGCGCGCGGTATACTGGGCGGCGACCAGCCGAACGAAGAGAGGAGCCGCCATGTCCCTGCGCCGACCGAAGCCGCTCGCGCGCCGCGCCGCAGCCGCGGTCGTCTGCCTGGCGCTCGCCGCGGGCCTGGCCCTTTGGCGCGCGGCGCCGGCGCTCGCGGCCGAGGGCGACGAGACGCTCGGCTTCTCGCCCGAGGAGCTCGGCTTGGCGGAGGAGGACCTGCCCGCCATCGACGCCTCCTGCGCGGCCGTCGTTGACGACGAGGGGCGGGTGCTGTTCGGGCGGGCCGCGCGCGAGCCCGCGCAGATCGCCTCGCTCACGAAGATCATGACCGCGGCCGTGGCGGCCGAGCACCTCGCCGCCGACGACGCGGTGACGGTCACGCCCACGGCGGCCTCTGTGGGCGAGTCGAGCGCGGGGCTTCTGGCCGGCGACGTGCTCAGCTTCGACGACGCGCTCAAGGCCCTGCTCACGGCATCGGGAAACGACGCAGCCATCGCCATCGCGGAGGCGGCCGGAGGGCTCATCCTCGCCGACGCGGGGCAGCCCGGCGCCGGGCCGGAGGAGGCCCAAGCCACGTTCGTCGACGCCATGAACGCGAAGGCCGCCGAGTGGGGGCTCGAGGCCACCGTGTTCGCGAACCCGCACGGGCTCGACTTCGACCAGTGGGCGCAGGGCCAGGCCAGCTGCGCGCGCGACGTGGCGGAGACGCTGCGCCGGGCGATGGAGTCCGACCTCGTGCGTGCGAGCATCGGCTTCTCGCAGACGGATATCCGCGTCATGCGCGGCGGCGCGGAGGCGACGGTGAGCCTCGCGAACACCGACGAGCTCCTGAAGTCCTACGAGGGGGCGTGCGCGGCGAAGACCGGCTACACCCTGGCGGCGGGCCCCTGCGCGGCGGGCGCCGCCGTCCGGGACGGCCGGGAATACTACGTCGCGGTGCTGGGGTCGTCGTCGAAGGCCCAGCGGTTCGCCGACGAGGCGGCGCTGCTCGATTGGGCGATCGGGCGCGGCGGCGAGGCCGCGGCCGCGGCGCGGGAGCTCGAGGAGTCGCGGGAGCGCGAACGGGAGGAGGCCGCCGAGGCCGAGCGGCGCGCGCGGACGGCGCGGTTCCAGCTGGTGGCGACGGCGCGCACGGTGGAGGCCGAGATAGGCGGCGAGCGGGGCGCCTATCCGCTCGTGGCCCTCGTCGCGCACGCCGACTGGCCGCGGCGCACCGTCCCCGCCACCGTGGCTGAGCCCGGCAAGATCGTCGAGCTTCCCTCCGAGGGCCCCCGCATCGAGCAGGAGGCGACGTTCTTCGAGGTGAGCGGCGACGTGCGCGCGGGCGATGTCGTGGGGCGCCTCGCGTTTCGGCGCGGAGGCGAGGCCGTGTGGGAGACGGACCTCGTAGCGGCCGAGGACGTGGCCGCCCCCGCCTGGTGGGAGGCCGTGGGCATCGCGCTCGAGCGCTTCGTGGGAGGGCTCACCGGCGCGCCGGCCGCCGCCGAGAGCGAGCTTCTCACGCTGGGCACCGTGCGCCTGCCCTGAGCGCGGCCGCGCTACAGCAGGTCGTCGGGGTCGACGTCCACCGCCACGTTGACGTCGCGCTCGGGCTTGCGATGGCGGAACAGCGGCAGCAGGACGCGCGAGAGGTCGGTCTGCGGCGGGCACTTCACCACCACGTGCCAGCGGTACGTGCCGCGCAGCTTCGCCAGCACGCAGGGCGTGGCGGGAAGCACCGTCCATCCCGCGCCGCCGAAGTCGCGCACGGCGCGCGCGAGCGCCTCGTGCATCTCGGCCGCCACGCGGCGCACCTCCGGCTCGTCTTTGCCCCACACGAGCACGTTGGCCATGCGCACGTAGGGCGGATATCCCAGAAGGCGGCGCTTGGGCAGCTCGTCGCGCAGGAAGAGCGCCCGGTTGTAGGAGGCCGCGGCGCGGATGGAGGGCGCGTCGGCCTCGTAGGTCTGCACGAGCACGCGCCCCGCCAGCTCGGCGCGCCCGGCGCGGCCCGCCACCTGCTCGATCAGGTCGAACGTGCGCTCGGCGGCGCGGTAGTCGGGCAGCTTCAGCATGGTGTCGGCGTTGATGACGCCCACGAGCGTGACGTCCTCGAAGTCGAGGCCCTTCGCGATCATCTGCGTGCCGAGGAGCACGGCCGCGTCCGCCGCGGCGAACTCCTCCAAGAGGCGCTGGTGCGCGCCCTTGCCGCTGGTGGTGTCGGCGTCCATGCGCACGATGGGCACGCCCGGGCCGACGCCCGGCGTCTCGTCGAGGAGCACGCGCAGCTCGGCCTCGACGCGCTGGGTGCCCGCGCCGAACTTCTTGAGGTAGGGGCTGCCGCATTCCGGGCAGACGGGCGGCGCGGGCACGCGGTGGCCGCAGTGGTGGCAGATGAGGAAGCTGCCGCGCTCGTGGTAGGTGAGCGAGGTCGAGCACGACGGGCACTCGGGCACGAACCCGCACTCGCGGCACAGCAGAAACTTCGCGAACCCGCGCTGGTTGAGCAGGAGCACCGCCTTGCGGCCGGCAGAGAGCTCCTCGGCGAGCGCGCGGGAGAGCGCGCCCGAGAACATGGAGCGCGAGCCTCCTGCGAACTCCTTGGCCATGTCCACCACCCGCACCTCGGGAAGGGGCTTGCCGTTCGCGCGCTCGGGAAGCGCCACCTGGTGCCAGGCGGGGTCCTTCGCGCACGCGTGCAGGCTCTCGATGGAGGGCGTCGCCGAGCCGAGCGCCACCGCCGCGCCGGCGCGGCGCGCCATCCACACGGCCACGTCGCGCGCATGGTAGCGCGGGGCGCTGTCCTGCTTGTAGGAGCCCTCGTGCTCCTCGTCGATGATGACGAGCCCTAGGTTCTTGAGGGGGGTGAAAAGCGCGCTTCGGGCCCCCACCACCACGCGCGCCGCGCCCGAGCGGATGAAGTCCCACTGGTCGTAGCGCTCGCCCTGGCCCATGCGCGAGTGCATGACGGCCACCGTGTCGCCGAAGCGCCCGCGGAACCGGCCCACCGTCTGCGGAGTGAGCGAGATCTCCGGCACGAGCACGCACGCCGTGCGCCCGGCGTCGAGCGCGGCCTCGATGGCCTGGAGGTACACCTCCGTCTTGCCCGAGCCCGTGACGCCGTCCACCACCACCACCTCGCCCGCGCCGCGACGGCGCGCGCCGTCGATGGCCTCAAGCGCCGCAGCCTGCCCCGCCGTGAGCGGGGGCTTCGGCGAGGGCGTGAACGATCCGCGGTCGGATGGATCCTCGGCCATGCCGCGCATCCTGCGGCGCAGCTCGATGCGCACGACGCCCTGCTTCTCGAGCGTCTTCAGGCTGGAGGCCACGGAGCCGAACTCGGCGGCGAGCTCAGCCACGCGCAGCTCCCCCGCGCCGAGGGCAGCCACGATGGAGGCCTGCTTGACGGCGTTCTTGCGCGGCTCGAACCCGCCGAAGGCAGGGCCCGGCACCACCCAGCGATCGTCCACCTCGCCCACGGCCGGCTCCTCGAGGCGCCAGTAGCCCTCGCGCGAGCGCACCATGCGCGGCACGCCGCCGGGAGGGGTGAACAGGCGCACGCACGACGACAGGGGCGCGATGTAGCGCTCAGAGAGCCACTGCGCGCACGCCGCGCCCTCCTCGTCGAAGTACGGCCTGCTCACCGCACGCACGATAGCCTTGAGCTTGGAGGGGTCGAAGCCCTCGGGCCAGTCACCTTCCTCGCGCTCGTCGATGCCGACGACGAAGCCCACCGCCCGCCGCCCGCCCAACGGCACGAGCACGGCGCAGCCCACCTCGATGAGCTGCCCGTCGCCCGCGTCGTCGGGCACGGCGTAGGTGTAGGGCGCGTCGAGCGCCTGCGTGGGTATGTCCAGGATGACCGATGCGAGTTTCATGTCGTCAAGTATAGCGCACGCCCGCGCGCCGCCCGGGCCGGCCTAACCCTCCGACGCAGGAAATCCCGCGTCGACGCCTCGCTCATAGGCGATGCGCGAGAGCTCCTTCTCAGCCTCGGTTAGCTGCCCTCGGATCGCGATGCGCGCAAGAGCTTTCATGCGCTCCTCGATGAGCTCCTGCTTGCGCGTCTGCAGCGCGAAGTAGCTCTGCGCGAAGGCGATCTCCTCCTTGCGCGGGTCGCCGTTCTGCGCGATGAGGTAGCAGGCGTAGCGCGTGAGCTTGTAGTCCCTTACTTCACGCGTTGCCCCCTTTCCTGCCTCGATCATTTTGCTGACGCCAGCAAAATGATGTTCACCTGCGGTTTTGCTGCTTTCGGCGGAAATCATCGCCTTTTTCACCGCAGCCTCGAAGTTCCGCCATTGGGTGTATCCCAGAAACCCCATGATGTCGCGCGCGAACCAGTACTCGACGCCGCTCTCCTCGTCGACGTGCGCCAGATCGTCCAGCGTCAGCTTGCGCTTCTCGATATCGTACCGCTCCATGGTCGTCCTCCTTTTCCGCCCCCACCGCGCACGCGGCCGCAGCCGCACGACAGCGGCCCCCAAGGCAGACTCCGTTGTTCAGAGGATCTTGCGGACGTGGTACGGGCGGCGCGGAGATCGCCGCCATCTATGGGCATCCCGTTGGGAAGCGTCCGCACTGGCTCTTTTCATTACAAGCAGTATATCACAAACATGAACAGATGTTCGTGACAATTTTGCGAGTTTCAGACCGCTGCCGCTATCGCCCCGACGACGAACTGGTTCAGGGACTCGCCCTTCTCGGCTGCTTTCAAAAAGGCGCGCTCGTGCAATTCAGGACCCACGCGAACGTTGAACGATCCCTTGAAGGGTTTTTCAGGGGACTTGCCCTTCTCGATGCAGAACGCAAGGTAGTCGTCCACCGCCTCGTGGAACGACGTCGCGATCTCCCGGGCGTTATCGCCTTCAAAATAGATCTTGTCGCGAATGCCCGAAACCGTGCCATACAGGTAGCCGCCTTCGGCATCGAAGGAGACGAGCGCCGTATAGCCTTTGTATTTGAGGGAGTTTCCCATAGTCACCTCCTTCCAACGTCTTCGAGGAACGATGCCATCTCGCGCACTGCCGCCGCTTTCAGCTCCCCGCTTGGATGCGGCATGTGCATCAGCAGAATGCGCCCGTCGCTCTCCCGATAGAATCGTACGCGCGATCCCGACGTCTTGCCTTTTTCGTCGAGTTCGAATCCGTGCCACGACATGACCCGAACCGCATCGTCGAAGCGAAACGTTCGAGGACGGGACATGAGCCGTTCGACAAGCTTCTCTACTCTCGTCATGGCGGCACCTCATTTTGCAACTAGATTATAGTTGCAACTGCTCTGAAAAGCAACTGCGCGCTTGATATGACAAGACAAGCCCTCGCCGATGAACCTCTCCCTCTCCATGAACGTCCTCCTTTTCCGCCCCCACCGCGCACGCGGCCGCAGCCGCGCGTTGGCGGCCCTAGGGGCAGACTCCGTTGTTCAGAGGATCTTGCGGACGTGGTACGGGCGGCGCGGAGATCGCCGCCATCTATGGGCATCCCGAAGGAAGCGTCCGCACTGGCTCTATTTCGATGAAGGCAGTATACCACAAAACGAACGAATGTACCTATAAAAATCGAAAGCGGGAAAAATGAAGTCGCCCGCCGGGTCTTCCGGCGGGCGGCTCGATCTCCTGCTCGCACGCGAACGGCGCCTACGCCAGGCCGCACGCTTTCCGCAGCGCGTCAGCGCGATCGGTGCGCTCCCAGGTGAACTCGGGAAGCTCGCGGCCGAAGTGGCCGTAGGCGGCCGTCTTCTGGTAGATGGGGCGGCGCAGGTCGAGCTCGTCGATGATGGCGCCGGGACGCAGGTCGAACACCGCGTCGATGGCGGCCCGGATGTCGGCCTCGGGCACCTCGTTCGTGCCGAAGGTGTCGATCATCACCGAAACGGGCTTCGCCATGCCGATGGCGTAGGCCACCTGCACCTCGCAGCGGCGCGCGAGCCCCGCGGCCACCACGTTCTTCGCCACCCAGCGAGCGGCGTAGGCTGCCGAGCGGTCCACCTTCGTGCAGTCCTTGCCGGAGAACGCGCCGCCGCCGTGGCGGCCCATGCCGCCGTAGGTGTCCACGATGATCTTGCGGCCGGTGAGGCCCGCGTCGCCCATGGGCCCGCCGATGACGAAGCGGCCGGTGGGGTTCACGTGGATCTCGGCGTCGGGCGCCAGCTCCACGCCTTCGCGCGCGAGCACGGGCTCCACCACTTTCTCGATGATCTGGGCGCGCAGCGCCTCGTGCTCGATGTCCTCGGCGTGCTGCGTGGACACGACCACCTTCTCCACGTGCACGGGACGCCCGTCCTCGTAGCGCACGGACACCTGGGTCTTGCCGTCGGGGCGCAGGGCGGGCATGGTGCCGTCCTTGCGCACCTCGGTCAGGCGCTCGGCCAGGCGATGGGCCAGATACACCGGCATCGGCATGAGCGTGGACGTCTCGTCGCACGCGTAGCCGAACATCATGCCCTGGTCGCCCGCGCCGATGCGCTCGTAGGGGTCGTCCTCGGCGGCCAGGCCGTGCTGGGCCTCCCAGCTCTCGTCGACGCCCTGCGCGATGTCCGGCGACTGGTCGTGGATGGCGTTGAGCACGCCGCAGGTGTCGCAGTCGAAGCCGTACTTCGCGCGGTCGTAGCCGATCTCGCGCAGCACCTCGCGCACGATGGCGGGCACGTCCACGTAGGCCTGCGTGCGGATCTCGCCGGTGACGATGACCATGCCGGTGGTGGCCATAGTCTCGCACGCCACGCGCACCTGCGCGGGGTCGGCCGGGTGGCCGTCGGGGGCCACGTAGCCGGATTTCGCGAGCTCGATCTCCTTGGCCAGGATGGCGTCCAGGATAGCGTCCGATATCTGGTCGCACACCTTGTCGGGATGCCCCTCGGTGACGGACTCGGACGTGAACAGGTACGATGAGCGTTCTTCGGCCATGGAAAGTTCCTCCTTCATCGTTGTAGGCCGGACCACCTTGGCGTATTCGCCAGGTTGGTGTCGGGATCTCAGAGCCAACTCTCTCCCCCGACTCTTGATAAAACGGGAACCGCGCAAGCGGCCGCGAACCCCGTGAAACCTCGCAAAGGGTACCCCGAAAGCAGCATTCGCGCAATAGCGAAAACCCCGCATGCGCGCAATCCCCGCGAAGCGGCGGGCGCATGCCAACCGGATTGGCGAAACGGACCTTCGCATTTGCGTGAAAATTGCGTCTGTGCGAGCTGTTTCCTTGGGCTAACTCGGATTGCGCCGCTATCGGTTTCACGCGATCAGGTGAAACGTCGAACGCATCCGGCACAATTGGAGTTAGACAAAGCTAACAGCTCGCACAGACGCAGTTTTCGTGCAGACTGCCTTTGCCCTCGCCCTCCCCTTGCACCCAGGTTCCGCCTCCCCGCCGTTCGTGTGGCGATACGGCAACCTCCTCAGTCGCGACCGGCGGCTCATGCTACACTTTTCCGTCGAAAACGAACCTCCCGCCCCGGCCCTCCGCGAGCCCGGAGGCGGGCCGCCGAAAGGACCGCCATGCCCACGAACGCAGACTACACCCGCGAGTATTTCGCCATCATGGACGAGCTCGGCGGCGACATCGAAGGACGCCGCGCCGCCTACGGCTACATGCAGCAGTCAACCGCCATCGTGCACCACCGCGTGGTGGCCTGCTCGTTCGTGCCGCGCCTGTTCAACGCCGAGACCTACCGCACGATGAAGGACACCGCCGAGACGGCCCACCGCATCCTCGTCAAGGTCATCGAGCGCTACCTGGACGACCCGGAGTACCGCCGCGTGTTCGATTTCGACCCGCGCCTCGAGGAGCTCATCCTGCTGCCGCGCGGCTACGACTCCGTGCTGCCGTTCGCGCGCGTGGACACCTTCCTCGACGAGGACGACTACCGCATGAAGTTCTGCGAGTTCAACGGCGACGGCTCGTCGGGCATGAACGAGAACCGTGAGATCACGGCCTCGGTGGCCCAGTCCGCCACGTTCAAGGAGTTCGCGCGCCGCCATCATGTGGAGGGCTGCGAGCTGTTCGAGAGCTGGGTGGACGCCTTCCTGCGCATCTATTCCACCTACGAGCGCCGCGTGGAGAGCCCGCGCATCGCCATCTGCGACTACCTGGAGAACGGCGTGGTGGACGAGTTCCACATCTACGCCGACCTGTTCCGCGACCGCGGCGTTGAATGCGTCGTGGCCGACGTGCGCGACCTCTCCTTCGACGGCGAGGTCTTGCGCGACGCCGAGGGCGGGCGCGTGGACGCCGTGTGGCGCCGGTGCGTCACCAACGACGTCATCGACCACTGGGACGCGTCGCAGCAGCTCATCGAGGCCGTTCGCGCGCAGAAGGTGGCGCTCATCGGCAGCTTCGCCGGGCACATCGTGCACGACAAGCAGATCTTCAAAGCGCTGTTCGACGAGCGCAC
The DNA here is from genome assembly GCF_902386925.1 of Arabiibacter massiliensis. Lineage (NCBI taxonomy): Bacteria > Bacillati > Actinomycetota > Coriobacteriia > Eggerthellales > Eggerthellaceae > Arabiibacter > Arabiibacter massiliensis. The sequence continues at coordinate 937,580 of NZ_LR698996.1, forward strand.
CACGGCGTTTCTGGACGCCGACGAGATCTCGTTCATCGAGGAGACGGTGCCCCTGACCGCGTTTCTGGACGAGGACTACATCAACCTCCCGCAGATCCGCGAGAACCGCTGCGAGTGGATCATCAAGCCCACCGACCACTACGGGGCCGACGACGTGTACGCCGGCGAGGCGGTTTCGCAGGAGGAATGGGAGGAGCTCATCGACCGCTTCGCGAACGGCCGCGCGGGCTTCCCGTTCATCGTGCAGCGCTACATCAGGCCGTTCAAAACCGAGACGCTGCCGCCGGATGCGGGCATCGACCAGCTGGCCGACGACGAGGTTTCCCGCGAGCCCAAGCTGTACAACAACCTGAACGGCCTGTACCTCTACGACGGCGAGTTCACCGGCGTGTTCAGCCGGCTGGGGCCCCTGCCCACCATCTCGAAGCAGATGCAGGGCATGACGGCCGCCACCATCTGGGTGGATCGGGACTAGCGACGAAGCCGCGGCCGTCGCGCGGGGGCGCACGGCCGCTGAGAGAGGGATTCGAACATGGGAGACGGGAAACGCTCGGGGCTCTGGCGCGTGCTCGACGCGGCGGCTGCCCTCGTGGCGACGGTGACGCTTGCCGTCACGTTCGTGGCCGCCGGGTTCGCCGTGTGCGCGGGGCTGCCGCAGACCACCGAGGCGCTGGCGAGCGCGTTCTCGGGGCAGGACAATCCGGGCACGCCGTTCTCGCACGACGACCTCGTGTGCGCCGCCGTGGTCACGCGCGACTACACGGTGGGGTCGAACGACCGCGAGGCCGTGTTCGCCATGCTCCACGACATCAACGCGAACGCGGGCACGCGCTTCGCCGACGCGACCGACGAGGAGCTGGCCGCCGCGCCCGACGCCTACACGCTCACGGGCGACGCGCTCTCGCACTTGGACGACGTGTTCCGGGTGGTCGTGGCCGCGCGCCTCGCGCTCATCGTCATCGCCGTGCTGGCCGTGGCGGCGGCCGCGCACGTGGGCATCCGCGTGGGACGGCGGGCGCTCAGCAGCGTGCTCCTGGCGGCAGGCGCGGCCGTGCTCGTGGTGTTCGCGCTGCTCGCGGCGTGGGTGGTCATCGACTTCAACGGGTTCTTCGCGGCGTTCCACTCGCTGTTCTTCGCCGACGGCACGTGGACGTTCTCGTGGGAGTCGCTGCTCATCACCATGTACCCGCCCGCGTTCTGGATGGGGATGGGCGCCGTCTGGCTCGCGACCACCGCCCTGCTGTCCGCGCTGGCCATCGCCATCGGCGCGCGCCTGCGCCGCCGAGCCGCCTGAGGAGCACAGCTCCGCAGCGCATAACGGCCCTCGCGTGCAATGTGCGCGAGTTCTGCACCCTCGCGTCTCCGGAAACGTCCCGAAATTGCAATGTGCTCGAGTTATGCACCCTCCGAGGGACGCTCGCGAAGCGATTCTCGAAGAAGGCCGAAATCCGACCTGGGGTTTTCTTGTAGACCGCCTTCCGTATCGAACCACGACGCCCCTTTCAGCCGCGCGCAAGGGCGCATAACTCGACGACTTTGCAAAATCGACGCGAGAACGCCCAACATCGCAAAAGCGGGACGCCGCCGACGCCGCCTCCCCAAGTCGCCCTCCCCTCCTCCCGGGACTCTCGGATTCTTGGTGGGGATGGCGGGGGCGCTGCTTGCCCGCTCGGGGGGATTGTCTATACTGGCAGATGCCCGCAGCGCGGGCACGTACGGCAAACGACGAGACGCGAGGATCGCTTCATGACCAACACACCCGACGCACGCGTGCGCGTGCGCTTCGCACCTTCCCCCACCGGCCGCCTGCATGTGGGCGGGGCCCGCACGGCCATCTACAACTGGGCGTTCGCCCGCGCCATGGGCGGCGACTTCATCCTGCGCATCGAGGACACCGACCCGGAGCGCTCCACCGAGGAGAACGTGCAGGTCATCTTGAATGCCATGAAGTGGCTGGGCCTGAACTGGGACGAGGGCCCCGAGGTGGGCGGCGACGCGGGCCCCTACTTCCAGACCGAGCGCACGGGCACCTACGCCGAGGCGCTCGAGCGCATGAAGGCGCGCGGCAGCGTCTACCCCTGCTTCTGCACGAAGGAGTCGCTCGACGCCAAGCGCGCGAAGGCCGAGGCCGAGGAGGGCGGCTACGCGGGCTACGACCGCACCTGCCGCGACCTCGACCCCGCCGAGGCGGCCGCGCGCATCGCGGCCGGCGAGCCGCACGTGTGGCGCCTGCGCGTGCCCGAGGGCCGCGGCGCCATCGAGTTCGACGACGCCGTGTACGGCCACGTGAGCTTCCCGGCCGAGGTGATGGACGACATGATCGTCGTGCGCACCGACGGCAGCCCCACCTACAACTTCGCCGTGGTGTGCGACGACGCGAACATGGGCATCACGCACGTCATCCGCGGCGACGACCACCTGTCCAACACCCCGCGCCAGATCCTCATCTACGAGGCGCTCGGGTTCGACGTGCCCACCTTCGCGCACCTGTCGATGATCCTGGGCCCCGACGGCAAGAAGCTGTCGAAGCGCCACGGCGCGGCGAGCGTGGAGGAGTTCTGCGAGCGCGGCTACCTGCCCGACGCCATGGTTAACTTCCTGGCGCTTCTGGGCTGGTCGCTCGACGGCGAGACCACCCTCATCGACCGCGAGACCCTCTGCCGCGAGTTCAGCCTCGAGCGCGTGACCAAAAAGGACGCCGTGTTCGACGAGACGAAGCTCGACTGGATGAACGGCCAGTACATCAAGGAGATGGGCGCGAGCGCGTGGGTGCAGGCCTCTCTGCCGTGGCTCTTCGAGCTGGGCGCGACGGCCGAGGACGTGGCCGCGCGGCCCGAGTTCTACCTGGGGATGTACCCCCTCGTGGCCGAGCGCCTGCAGCGCCTCGACGAGATCCCGGCCAAGCTGGCCTTCCTGTTCTGGGGCGCGCATGTGCCCGAGTTCGACGAGAAGAGCGTGGCGAAAGTGCTCAAGAAGGAGGGCGCGCGCGCCGACGAGGCTTTGCGCGCCTGCCGCGCGGTGCTCGCCGACGAGAGCCGCCCCTGGGAGGCCGCGAGCCTCGAGGAGGCCTGCCGCGCCGAGGGCGAGCGCTTGGAGCTCAAGCCGAAGCTCCTGTTCCAGCCCCTGCGCGTGGCGGTGTGCGGCAACATGGTGTCGCCGCCGCTGTTCGAGAGCATCGTGCTGCTGCCGCGCGCCGACGTGCTCGCGCGCATCGACCAAGTGACGGAAGAGGTGTTCGGTGGCTGAGGCCCCTGAGAAAGAGAGTGTCGCGCAGAGCGCTCCCGAAGAGGGATCCTTCGACTCCGCCGCCTCCGGCGGCTGCGCTCAGGATGACAGGGGGGGAGGCCCCTCCGGCGGCTGCGCTCAGGATGACAGGGGGGGCGCCGGCGAGGCGCGGGCGAACCAGATCGTGGTGCTGCGGGACTTCTGCGTGCGCACGCGCGGCGCGGAGTGCGGGCGCTGCGCGCTGGCCTGCCCGCATGCGGCCATCTCGTTCGACGAGGACGGCCGCCCCACCATCGACGAGGAGGCGTGCACGCGCTGCGGCATCTGCCTGGGGATCTGCGACGCGTTCTCCTCGGCGCGCGTGACCATGCACGATCTGCACGCGCGCATCCGCCGCATCGCCCTGCGCGGCGAGGACGTGGTGCTCACCTGCAAGGAGAACGTGTTCCCCGGCCTCGAGCCGGCGGCCAACGTGGTGGTGCTGCCGTGCCTGGCCATGCTCTCGCCCGAGTTCTGGACGCTCGTGCTGTCCGAGAACGTGCCCGTGAGGATCGCGGCCGACCTGGCCTACTGCGCCGACTGCGGGCGCGCGGGCGACATGGGGGAGATGCTGTACTCCCACGCCATTCAGACTGCCGAGGCGTGGAGCGGGCGCACGGTGGGCTACACAGGCGTGATCCCCGAGAAGGAGAACCTGGTCAAGGACCTAGCCGACCCCACGGGAGTGGACCGGCGCAGCGCGTTCGCCAACCTCGTGGGCGACGTGAGCGACATCGCCACGGGCAAGCGCCGCCTGCGCAACTCCGAGGTGCTCCAGCAGTTCTACGAGCGCAAGGAGCGCGCCCGGGCCCGGGCGCGCCTCAACCTCGCCGACGGCGTGCAGTTCAACGACTTCGTGCCCGAAGGGCGCACGAAGAAGACGATGCAGCCCAAGCGCCAGCTGCTGCTCGAGGCGATCGACCGCGATCCGGCCATCGCCGCGCGCGTGCCCGTGGTCGTGTCGGCCACCGATTGCGAGCGCTGCGCGAACGCGCTCGCCTGCGCGGCAGCGTGCCCCACAGGCGCCCGCTGCCCCGATCCGGCCGACGGGACGCTCGCCTTCGACGCGCGCTACTGCATCGGCTGCGGCCTGTGCGTCCCAGCATGTCCCGAAGGCGCCGTCGAGCTCGTGGAGGCCACAGCCGCGCTCTTCCTGCCCCCGGAAGATGGAGAAGGTCCAGCGGGCGAAGAGTAGGACGGCCGGGTCATGGTAAGATGGCCCCAACCAGAGAGGCAGGAGAACCCATGAACGATCCCGAGCGCCCCGTCCCCGACGCCGACGCCGACGGCCAGCCCGGCCCCGACCAGCCGGCCCCGCAGCAGCCCGCGAGCCCGACGCCCCCGCCGCCGCCGGGCCAGCCGGCGCCGCAGCAGCAGCCGCCTGCGCCCTACGCCGGAACGCCGGTGCCGCCTCCCTATCCCCAGCAGCCCCCCTACCCGGGCTACGGCCAGCCGCCCTATCCCCAGCAGCCCTACACACCCTACCCGCAGCCGCCCTATCCGGCGCCGCCGCAGCAGCCGAAGCGCAAGGCGTGGCCATGGGTGCTCGGAGGATGCCTGCTCGTGCTTCTGATCGGCGCGTTCAGCTTCGTCGGCTGCATGTCGTGCGCCTACTTCGCCACCGTCAACTCCGACAGCCGCTACGATTACGACTACCCCGACGATTACGATATCCCCTACCCGGACGACGGCTCCGGCTCGTACGACTCCGACCTCTTGGGCGGGTTCACCCGCGAGCAGATCGCCAGCGCGCTCGGCGAGGAGCTGCCCAGCTCGGTGGAGGGCGGAGCCTGCACGTCGGGCGTCTTCGAGGTGGGGCCGGGCAAGGACATCGAGCCGGGCCGGTACTTCTTCGAGGGCAGGCAGGACGCCGAGTCGAACTTCTACGTGTTCGAAGAGGAGGGCCCCGACTCCTACAGGCTCGACGACGCCGTCGTGTACTTCGGCAACTACTTCGCCGATCTTGAGGCGGGCGACCTCGTCGCGTTCCTCGGCGCCGACGAGAGCCTGCGCATGCGCCCCGAGGCCATGGCCGCCTTCAAGGCCGAGGCGCCCTACCAGAGCGGGCTGTACCGCGTAGGCGCCGACATCCCGGCCGGCACGTACGCCATCAGCGTGAACGATCAGTCCGAAGCCGCTGCCGGAAGCGAGATAGCCGCCTTCGTGATGAAGGACCTCGAGTTCTCCGACGATTCCATCACCGACACGAAGTACGTGATCCGCGGCGGCTCGCAGACCGTCACCGTGAAGGACGGCGACTGGCTCGAGCTGTACGGAACCGTCGCCACCCCCGCCAAGTAGCATGCTGCCCGAGAACCCCACCCGCGACGAGATAGCCGCCGTGTTCGCTGCCGACCGCTTCGCCACCGAGGCGGCGGGCTGCCGCGTCGTGTCCGGCGAGCGCGACCGCGCCGTGGCCGAGATGGAGCTGTCCGACGTGCACCGAAACGCCATGGGCAACGTGATGGGCGGCGCCATCTTCACGCTGGCCGACTTCGCGCTGGCCATCGCCTGCAACATCGGCGAAGAGCCCACCGTGTCGGTCGACCACACCGTGAGCTTCCTGCGCGCCACGCGCGGCGCCAAGCTTACCGCCACCGCCGTCTGCGATAAGCCGGGCCGCCACCTGGCCTTCTATACCGTCGTCGTCGAGGACGACCTCGGCAAGCAGATAGCCCGCATGACCGCCACCTGCTACCGGTAGGACAACCCGACCCCCCACTATCTTCGCTCCGAAAACACGCCTCAGCGCACGAGGCGTGTTTTCGGATCGAAGATGCGTCGATGAGACAGGCGGCGTGACGAAGGGACGGGGATATTGTCACATTCCCACACGAGCGTCGAAGCTGTTGCCCGTTGGAGAATGTGACAATATCCCCGTCCCTTCGTCACGTCCCTTCATCCAGTTTGGCGTAGATATGGCGCACGTGGGTCTTCACGGTGTTCGTCGATATCCCCAGTTCAAGCGCGGGCGCGGCTCGATCGTGGAGGAGCGGCGCGGCGGCGCGGAGGCCCCGGACGCCTCGTCGGGCGACGCGGTGCTCGCCGAGGGCATCCGCCAGTGCCTTGAGCTGGGCATGACCTTGGACGACGTGGAGAAACGGTTCCAGCGGGCCCTCGAGGGGTTCCGCACGGACGACGGAGAGTGAGGAAGCCATGAAAGGCAAGCGCAAGGACGCGGCGCAACCGCAGGCCGCGCGGATCCAGGCGGGGACGGCGCTCGTGGAGCCGGCGGGCGCGCCCTTCACGCCCCAGCGCTCGACGCGCAACGGAGCCATCGTGTTCTCGCTCGTGCTGGCGGCCGTCGTGTTCGCGGCGGTGCTCGCGGTAGCGTACTTCGGCTTCGGCGTGCTGAACATCGCCGCCGTTGTGGCGGCGCTCGTGCTGGCCGTGGCGGCGTCGCAGGCCATCCACATCGCCATGGAGTGGGAGCGCCTGGTCATCTGCCGGTTCGGCGCGTTCAAGCGCGTGGCGGGGCCGGGGCTCGTGTTCATGATCCCCGTGGTGGAGCAGGCCGCGTGCCGCGTGGACCTGCGCACCGTTGCAACCCCCTTCGGCGCTGAGATGACGCTGACGAGCGACCTCGTGCCGGTGGACATCGACGCCGTGCTGTTCTGGATGGTCTGGGACCCGAAGGCCGCGTGCGTGGAGGTGGAGAACTACCCCGCCGCCGTGCTCTACACCGCCCAGACCGCCATGCGCGACGCCATCGGCCGCATGAGCGTGGCCGAGGTGGCGCTCTCGCGCGAGCAGCTGGACAAGGAGATCAAGGCCGTGGTGGAGCAGGAGTGCGAGCCGTGGGGCATCGCCGTGCTGTCGGTGAAGGTGCGCGACATCGTGATTCCCGAGGACCTGCAGGAGGTCATGTCGCTCGAGGCCCAGGCCGAGCGCGAGAAGAACGCGCGGCTGGTGCTGGCCGGCGCCGAGCAGGAGATATCCGAGATGCTGGCCGCGTCAAGCGAGGCCTACGACGGCAGCGAGAGCGCGCTCAAGGTGCGCACGCTGCACCTTCTGTACGAGAGCATCAAGAAGTCCGGCGGCACCGTGGTCACCATCCCCTCCACCCTCAGCGACGGCCTCGCCGGCAAGGAGTGAGGGCGAGCTCCCGTTGTCATCGCCCTCTTTGTGGCTGCAGACCACCTCGCAAGTCCATCAACCTGGTGCGCAGCCGTCATTGGGGATCTTAGGGATTGAACCTGTAAGCGCCCCAACATCGGCTGCGCACCAGATTGATAAATCCCCGCGTCTCACTGCAGCCACGTATGAAAAGCGACTGCGCATCGGGTTGATCAATCCCCATAGAGCGACGGTATGGAGAGAGCTCTTCTACGCATACCCGTACGGTTTCCGCAGGTACACCAGGAAGAACGCCGTCAGCACCAGCGCGCAGGCCTCGGCGACGATGATGGCGCTCCATACGCCGTCGATGCCCCACACCAGCGGCAGCAGCATGACCGTGGACGTCTCGAACACGAGCGTGCGCATGAAGCTGATGAGCGCCGACACCTTCCCGTTGTTGAGCGCCGTGAAGAACGCCGAGCCGTAGATGTTGAACCCGCACACCAGAAACGACAGCGCGTAGATGCGGAACCCGTGCAGCGTCATGGCGACGAGCGCGGGGTCGTAGCCCACGAACACGTTCACGAGCGGCGCGGCCAGAAGCTGCGAGAGCACCACCATGACCAGGCCCGTTCCGCCCACCAACGTGAAGCTCTTGCGGAAGAGCCCCTTGAGCTCGCCTTCGTTCCTCGCGCCGTAGTGGTAGCTCACGATGGGTCCCGTGCCCATGGCGAAGCCGAAGAACACCGCCGTGAAGATGAAATTCACGTACATGATCACGCCGTAGGCCGCCACGCCGTCCGCGCCGGCCAGGCTCATGAGCTGCAGGTTGTACAGCGTGCTTACCACCGATGCCGCCACCTCGGTCATCAGCTCCGACGAGCCGTTCACGCATGTCTTGCCCAGCGCCCGGAAGTCCACCTCGGGGCGGGCGAAGCGCAGCCGGCTCGTCTTGCTGCGCGCGAAGAACGTCGCGGACACGGCCGCGGCCAGGATCTGCCCCGTGGCCGTGGCCAGCGCCGCGCCCGCGATGCCCCAGCCGAGCACGCCGATGAACAGGTAGTCCAGCACGATGTTCGTCACGCCGGCCGCCACCACCACCGCAAGGCCCACCTTCGGCTTCTCGGCCGCGATGAAGAAGCTCTGGAACACGTTCTGCACGATGAAGAACGGCAGCGCGCCCAGAAGCAGGAAGCCGTACACGAGCCCCTGCTCCTTGAGGGCGCCCTCCGCGCCGAGCGCGTCCAGGAGCGGCCCGAGCGCGAGCGCGCCCACGGCGCAGAGCGCGACCCCGGTGACGACCGCTGCCAACGCGATGAAGCTGAACAGGCGGTTCGCGCGCACGGCGTCGCCCTCGCCCATCGTCTTGGCCACGAGGGCCGCACCGCCGGTGCCGAACATGAAGCCCACCGAGCCCAGCGCCATGGCCAGCGGGAACACCAGGTTCACGGCCGCGAGCGCCTCCTTGCCCGCGAAGTTGGACACGAACAGGCCGTCCACCACGCTGTAGATGGACGTGAATATCATCATGGCGATGGACGGCAGCGCGAAGCGCACGAGCCGCCCGTAGGTGAAGTGGTCCGACAGCTTGATGGCCACGACGCTCACCAACCTTCCGGGTACGGGAGCGCTTCCACCTGCGCGCGCAGAAGCTCCAGGTAGGAGCGGGAGAGCCGCAGCAGCTCCTCGCATTCCTCGGGCGACATGGCGGCGAAGGCGGCCTCCTCGGCTTCCACGACGGGCCGAATGCACGCTTCGACGAGTTCACGGCCCGCCTCGGTCAGGTGCAGGTGCGTGCCCCGCCCGCGTTCGATGCGCAGCTCCACGATGCCCGCGCGCTCAAGCTTGTGCACCGAGGTGTTCACCGTCTGCTTCGTCATGCCCGACGCCGCGCACACGTCCTTCTGCAGGCAGCCGTCGCCCAAATCGTCGAGGGCGTACAGGATGTCGAAAGCGCTGTCCGACAGGCCCATCTTCGTGGCCACGTGGTGGTACAGCTCGTTGCTGCGCCGGTACAGGTTGTTGTATTCGCGGTTGGCGCGCGTCGTGCGTGCGTCCATGATGCCGGTTCCTCCGTCGATTTGATTCGCAAGTCCGATTTCGTACCTGTGGCATTTAAGTCCGAAACCGGATTCGCGTCAACGAAGTTCACGGAACGCCCACGAGGGAGGCGCGCAAGCCCGTATGTCATCCTGAGCGAGCGTAAGCGAGTCGAAGGATCCCGTGCGGCGCCAGCAGTAAGCGTCACTGCTGGCGCCGCACGGGATCCTTCGACTCGCTTACGCTCGCTCAGGATGACAACCGGGGCGCTCGCTCCCATAGGATGACAACCGGGGGCGCTCGCTCCCATAGGATGACAACCGGGGGCGCTCGCTCAGGACGACGGCCTACGCCCCCTCCACACGCGCGAAAAACGCCCGCGCGTTGGCGAAGAACGCCTTGTCGGCCACCGTGCGGCCGAAGCGGCTGGCGATGAGTTCGTGCAGGGCGCCCACCTTGTCGCTGGGGTCGAGCCAGCTGGGGACGTCGCAGCCGTCATAGTCGCTGCCAAGGGCGAGCACGTCCTCGCCGGTCACTTCCAGCACGTGGTCCACGTGACGCAGCACGTCGTCGGGCGTGGGGTCGGCGTGCGTCTCGGACAGGAAGTCGCAGCAGAAGTTGAGGCCCGCGACGCCGCCTGCATCGGCCAGCTCGCGCAGCTGCCAGTCGGCGAGGTTGCGCGGGTGACCGCACACGGCGCGCGCGTTGGAGTGCGACGCGGCGAAGGGGCGGGTCGCAGTCGCGCACACGTCCTTGAAGCCGGCATCGTTCAGGTGCGACACGTCCACGGCGACGTTGCGCCCTTCCAGCTCGCGCACGCAGGAGCGCCCGAAGCCGGTGAGGCCGTCGGCCGTGTCGTTGCCGCTCCCCAGCGCGTTCGGGCCGTTCCACGTGAGCGTGACCATGCGCACGCCCGCCTCCGCGAGCGCGTCCAGGCGATCCTCGGCGGTGCCGTCGTCCTCCAGAAACGACGCGCCCTCCACCGTGAAGAGCCCCGCCGTCCTGCCCGACGCGAGCGCCGCGTCCGCCTCGGCCATCGTGCGCACCCGCGCCAGCTTGCCGCCGCACCGCTCCAGCTCGCGCTCCCACACGCGCCGCACGCGCTCGAACAGCGCCCATGCCTCGTCGCCGCGCGCCTCGTCGGGGATGAACGCCGCGAAGCACTGGCACCACGCGAAGCCCGCGGTGCGCGCAAGCGAGATGTGCGCGTCGTTGTCGGCGAGCGTGTTCATACGCGCGGCCGGCACTCCCGCGTCGTGCTCCGCGAACCCGCCCGGCACCGACGGGTCGCCGTGGAACGCCAGCCTATCGAGTGTGTCGCAGTGCAGGTCGAACACGCGCAGCCGGCCTGCGTCGCCCGCCGCGCCCACTCCCGCCAGCGCGCCCAGCAGCGCCGCCTCTTCGGCCCCCGCGTCCTCCAGCGTCATGAACAGCCCCATGTCGAGCCTCCTTCGTCTTCCGCATGCGCGCCGCGCACACCATAGCACAACCGCGCGCCCGACGGCACGACCGCACGCCCGTCCTCCGCCCCCATGGTTTCCCTCAAGTAACCAAGGCACTGAAAAGTACTGTCTTCACGGAGGGGAAACGGTGCTTCATACTGGTTCGACAAGGAACGGCGGGCGAGACGAAGGGAGGCCCCATGGACGAGACGGCGAGGAAGTACGTCGATCTGTTCCGCTCGGTGAAGATAGCCTCGGCGGCCACGGTGGATACGGCGGGGCATCCGCGCACGCGCATCGTGAACGTGATGCTGGCGGACGATTCCGGCATGTACCTGGTGGCCAGCAAAGGCAAGCCCTTCTACCGGCAGATGGTGGAAACCGGCGAGGTGGCGCTGTCGGCCATGTGCCCGGAGTGCCAGAGCCTCAAGTTCCTGGGCAAGTGCCGCGTGGTGGGCAAGGAATGGCTCGACCGCATCTTCGACGCGAACCCGGGCCTCGCCGAGGTATACCCCGGCGACACGCGTTACATCCTGGACGCGTTCCACGTGTACGAGGGCGCGGGCGAGTGGTTCGACCTTCTGCACCACCCCATCAGCCGCGAGACGTTCGCCTTCGGCGGAACACCCGAGGAGCGCCCCGGCTTTTGCATCACCGACGCGTGCACCGGGTGCGGGGCGTGCTTGGACACGTGCCCGCAGCAGTGCATCCGGGAGGGCTCGCCCTACGTGATAGAATGGGAGCACTGCCTGCAATGCGGCGCGTGCTTCGACACGTGCCCCGCCGACGCCGTGGAAAGGCTGCACGCGTAAATGGAGTTCCTGCAAGACGTCGCCGCGCTGTTCACCGACCGCTGGGCCTGGTTCGCCGAGCTTCTGGGGGCGCACATCGCGCTCTCGGCCGTCGCCATCGCGGTGGCGGGCGTGGCGGGGCTCGCGCTCGGCATCCTCATCTCCGAGCATCGGCGCTTCGCCGCGCCGGTCATCGGCGTGTGCAACGTGCTCTACACCATCCCGTCCATCTCGCTGCTGGGGCTTCTGCTGCCGTTTCTGGGCATCGGGAACCCCACGGCCGTGGCCGCGCTCATCATCTACGCGCTCATGCCCATGGTGCGCAACACCTACGTGGGCCTGACCGAGATCGACCCCGACGTCATCGAGGCCGCGCGCGGCATGGGCTCCACGCGCACGCAGACGCTCGTGCACGTGCGGCTGCCCATGGCCACGAGCGTCATCTTGGCGGGGCTGCGCTCGATGGTGGTCATGACCATATCGGTGGCGGCCATCGCGTCGTTCATCGGCGCGGGCGGCCTGGGCGTGGCAATCTACCGCGGCATCACGCTGAGCAACTCCGAGATGGTGTTCGCGGGCAGCCTGCTGGTTGCCCTGCTGGCCTTCGCGGCCGACCTGCTGCTGGGCGCGATAGAGAAGCGCTACAAACGGAAAAGGAGACTGACGACCCATGAGAAACGATAGCGGAATACTGCGCGGGTGGGCCTGGCGCGTGGCAGGGCTCGCCGCGGCCGCGCTGCTCGCCGGCGCGCTCGTGATGCTGGCGGCCTGCTCGTCGGGCGACGACGGCAACGGCTCCGGCGATGGCGCGCCCGCCGCGTCGGCCGATCCCATCGAGATAGCAACCAAGCCCATGACCGAGCAGTTCATCCTCGGCGAGATGCTGAAGGCCCTGGTGGAAGACGCAGGCTACCAAGCCAACGTCACCAAGGGCATCGGCGGCGGCACGAACAACATCCAGCCCGCCATGGAGCGCGGCGACTTCGACCTGTACCCCGAGTACACCTCGAGCGGCTGGGTGCTCGTGCTCGACCATAAGGCCGAGGGCATGGACGACGCCGAGATGCTGGAGGGCCTGAAGGCGGAGTACCAGGAGAAGTTCGGCATGACCTGGGTGGGCATGTACGGCTTCAACAACACGTTCACCGTGGCCGTGCGCGACGAGGTGGCACAGCAGCACAACCTGAAGACCACGAGCGACCTGACCGCAGTGGCGCCCGAGCTCATCTTCGGCGGCAACCCCGACTACATCGAGCGCGAGGACGGCTTCCCCGTGCTGACGGACACCTACGGCCTGAACTTCAAGCAGGTCATGGACATCGACATCGGGCTCAAGTACCAGGCGCTGCGCAACGGGGACATCGACGTGACGAACGCGTTCACCACCGACGCCCAGCTGGCGGCCGGCGGCGTGACCACGCTCGCGGACGACAAGCACCTGCAGGTGAACTACTTCTGCTCCACCGTGGTGCGCCAGGACGCGCTGGAGAGCCACCCCGGGCTGGAGGACGCGCTCATGAAGATGGACGGCATCCTCAGCGACGCGGAGATGGCCCAGCTCAACTACAAGGTTGAGGTGGAGGGCCAGGACGAGGCCACGGTGGCGCGCGACTTCCTCATGTCGAAGGGCGCGCTCAAGTGACCGAATGCGTTGACACCGCTACCGCGACCGCCCCCGCCTCCGACGCCCCCGAGGCCGACGCCATCATCGAGTTCGACGGCGTGACGAAGGCGTTCGGAGACACTCCGGTGCTGCACGGCATCTCGCTTGCCGTGCGCCGGGGCGAGTTCCTCACCATCGTGGGGCGCTCGGGCTGCGGCAAGACCACCCTGCTCAAGATGGTGAACGCGCTCGAGTACCCCGACGAGGGCCGCGTGCTAGTGAACGGCCAGCACGTCGCGTTCGGCGACCGGGTGGAGCTGCGGCGCTCCATCGGCTACGTCATCCAGAGCATCGGGCTCTTCCCCAACATGACCGTCGGGCGCAACGTGGCCTACGTGCCGCGCCTCACGCGCGCCTGGAGCAAGGAGCGCGAACGCGACGAGGTGGCGCGCCTGCTGAAAACGGTGGGCCTGCCGCCCGAGCTGGCCAAGCGCTACCCGAGCGAGCTCTCCGGCGGGCAGAAGCAGCGCGTGGGCATCGCCCGTGCGCTCGCCGCCGAGCCGCGCATCATGCTCATGGACGAGCCCTTCGGCGCCGTGGACGAGATCACGCGCCGCAGCCTCCAAGACGAGCTGCTGGCGCTGCAGAAACGCCTGGGCCTCACCATCCTGCTGGTCACCCACGACATCCGCGAAGCCCTGAAGCTCGGCGACCGCGTGCTCGTGATGGAGGAAGGCCGCATCGCCCAGCTGGGCACCCCCGAAGACGTGCGCGACAACCCCGCCGACGACTTCGTCCGCGAGCTCATAATGGCATAGAAGGGGACAGTCCCCTTTTATGCCATTTTCCCTCCCTTTGTCCCAAATGGGGACAGTCCCCATTTGGGACATCTCCCCTCCCCTTGACTTTTCGTCTCTATCGGTTAACATTTAACTTAATTGTTAACTAATGGAAGGGAGGCGTCCGTTGGGCATGCAGGAAACCTTGAAGGCGCTGTCCGACCCGGTGCGACGGGAGATCCTCGAGCACCTGAAGCGCGGGCGGATGCCGGCCGGGCAGATCGCCGAGCTGTTCGACATCTCCGCCCCCGCCGTGTCACGGCACCTGTCGGTGCTCAAAGACGCCGGCCTCGTGCGCGACTACCGCGAGGGCAAGTTCGTGTTCTACGAGCTGAAGGCGTCGGTGTTGGAAGAGACCCTGCTGTGGATGATGAACCTGAAGGAGGCAAGCGATGAAGAGGCTCTACGCGGCGATATACATCCTCATGGCGCTTAACGTCATCGTGGCCTCCGCGTTCATCTTCCTCATGCCCGAGCAGGTGCCGGTGCACTTCAACGGGGCGAACCAGCCCGACCGCCTGGGCAGCAAGTACGAGTTTCTGGTGGCGCTCCTCTTCCCGCTCTGCGGCGCGTTCGGCGTGATGGGCTCGAGGAACGCGCCGATCGGCAAGGAGCGGCTTTACGCGTGGGGCGCCGTCGCGTTCGAGGTGTTCGTGCTAGGATGGATCCTGTTCTTCCTCACGAAGGCGCTTCTCTACGACGGCGCTCCTTTCCCCGAGCCCCACCTGGGCGCGAGCCGCTGGGCCGCCGTCATCGCGGGCGTGCTGTTCGCCGCGGCGTCCAACTTCATGCCGAAGGTGATCCGCAACCCCTTCTTCGGCCTGCGCACGCCGTGGAGCGAGGCCAGCCCGGAAACGTGGCGTCGCTCGCAGCGCTTCGGCGCGTACGGCGGCATGGTCACCGGCGTCGCCATGATCGTGCTCGGCCTCGTGCTACCCGTGCAGTTCGTGACGCCCGCGATCCTGCTCGTGTGCCTGGCGTGGCTCGGCGCCGCCCTGTTGGGTTCCTACCTCATCTACCGCCAAGAGCTGAGGAAGCAGTAGCGGGCTGCGTTGCACAGAGGCGTGCTAAAATGAGCTTCCGAGCCGACGGAAGGAACGTGTATGAAGCTGTACCACGCTTCAACAATGGTCATCAAGAAGCCTGTTATCATGAACCCCTTCAAGACGCTTGACTTCGGCACGGGTTTTTACACAACGCTCAACGAGGATCAAGCAAGGGACTTCGCTCTCAAATCGTTCGCCCGCAGGGGTCGCAAGGGAGAGCCGACGGTCAACGTGTACGAATGGGACGAAGAGAATGCGCGCCTTCAATGCGCCGTCCTGGAATTTGCCGAGCCGAACGTCGAATGGCTCGATTTCGTTGTCCATAATCGTCGATCAGGACGAAGCGATGCCTGCAAAGCCGACGTCATCATCGGCCCCGTTGCCAACGATGACGTGTTCGAGACGGTCGCCCTGTACGAGTCGGGTCAGATCGACGAGGAAACGACGATCAAACGATTCAAGGTCAAGAGGCTCTTCAACCAGCTTCTGTTCTGCAATGAGGCTTCCTTGGCGTACCTTGCCTTCATGGACTCATACACAGTGGGAGGATCGCTATGACGGACTTATCGAACGACAGGCTTTCCACCTTGCTCGGCATCTCCATCGTGCCCGCCGTTCTCGAAGCTGCCGGCATCGACGGACCTGAGGGCATCGAGGAGTTCTATCGCTCGAAGCTTTATGGGCTGCTCAGCGACCCGCAAACGGCCATGTGGCACCTAAGCCCCCAGACGCTGGCGACACTGTACGTCGAGGAGCGTTCCACCGGCACGTTCGACGTCCCCGAGGAGCAGTCATGAGCAAGGAAACGAAATACCTCGTCTTCGCCATCGAATACTATCGCAACCGCAAAGGCCTCACCGGAGCGGAAGTCGCCGAGCTTTTCGCACGCCACGGCGTGTTCGAGCTCATCCTGCAGAACTACTACCTGTACCACATCGAGTCGCCCGACAACATGGTGGCCGAGATCGACCACTATCTGGAAACCGGCGACGTGCTGGAAGCTTGAAACGCGCGCGAGCGCAGCACTTGGATGGACCGTTTCGCGATCTCCTTGCAGAGCCCGCCTTTCACCGCTTCATGCCGCATGGCTGTCGTCTTTCCGCGCGTCGTGCTCACCCGCGTTGCGCAGCCGCTCGGCCACGGGGTCGGCCGGGAATCCGGCACCACCCATGAAGCGCTTGATCAGCTTCAAGATACCCACCGTCCCCACGACGGCGCACCCCATGATGGCCGCCACCATGCCCAGCTGCCCTACCTGCATCGCCACGAAACCCATAGCGCTCTCCTTTTCCTTGCCAACAAGTCATGAAGAAACTTATTGAGCATATGTAAAGTTTCTTTCTTTCTGTATTGTGCGGGCGGCATGCGCTAGATTCAATGGGCAATGCCCGGCACAGTGAAACATAGTGAACAGGATCGCGTCCGCTGTTCATTATCTGACCGCCCACGGGAATTGATGAGGAAGGAACCGGCATGGGAACCGACGCGCGCACCCGCTACACGCGCATGGTCATCAAGCGGAGTTTCATCAGGCTGCTTGCGGACAAGCCGCTTGGCAAGGTGACCGTGAAAGAGCTGTGCGAGCTGTCCGAGGTCAGCCGCGCCACGTTCTACAAATACTACGACGACCCGTTCGACCTGCTAGACAAGCTGGAGGAGGAGTGCCTTGACGAGCTGCGCGGCAGCGTGCGCGCGTCGGCGGACGCGGGCTTCAAGGACGCGTTCACGCAGATCCTCGCAGGCATCGAGGCGAACGGCGAGGCGTACCGCACGCTGTTCTCCGAGCACGGCGACCCGCACTTCCCCAGCCGCATCCTGGACGCACTCTACGCGCAGAGCATCCCGCCGCTCGGCGACGAGGCGCTCGCGGGCCTTCCCCCGCACGAGCAGCGGTGGCTTTACTACTTCGTCGCGCAGGGGTGCAGCAGCATCCTGGCCCAATGGATAGCCGGCGGCATGGCCGAGCCGGTGGACGAGGTGGCGGAGTTCGCCGACGACCTGGTGCGCTCCGCGCGCAGAAGCGCCGCCCGAAGGGCGCACCGCACGCGTTGAGATTCCCGAGGACGGCCGGGAGTGCCGCCTCTAGCCCGCTATCTCGCGGGCGTACTCGGCGGGAACGGGGATGCCGAAGTGTTCGCAGAGCAGACGCACATCGTGGACGTCGTCCTCGTCGTGGTCGTAGCCGCAGTGGAAGGCCACCTGCTCGGCCGGCGGGATGCAGCGCACGGCGCGCCCTGCGATTCGGCCCTCGCCGTCGAAGACGCTTGCCGGATAGGCCTCGCCCTCGAACAGGAGCGACCCGTCGGCCGCCCGCTCGAACACGTGCAGGTCGACTTCGCGGCCCTCACCGTCAGCCCAGGCCGTGTGCGCCTCGGTGGTGAACGTGCGCTCCACCGGCACGTACCCGCACTCTCGCAGCAGGGCGACGGTCGCGTCCTCGTCGAAGCGCTCCACGAACAGGTCGAGGTCGTTGTGCGCGCGCGTCTGCTCGCCCAGAAGCGCGTCAACGCCCCAGCCGCCGTCGAGCCGCACGTCGACGCCGCGCTCGGCGAGCGCTTCAAGTAGCGCGGCCGCGTCCTCTTCCCGCATCATCGGGCCGCCTCCGATGCCGACGCGCTCGCGCCCAGGAAGGCGGCAAGAGGCGTGAACAGAATGCCCACGCCGCCCAGCTCGTAGCGGACGAGTCGCGACACCTCGCACGACTCGATGTAGCGCTTGCGCTCCTTATTCATGGAGGACCTCCCCTTCCGCACCGTCCGGCATGCTCTTCCCCGATTCTGCCTCATGCGGCGGCTTCTCGCCGGTGACCAGGAAGATCATGGTTATCATCAGAAAGAAGCCCACCCAGTCGGCCCCGGTGAACGCCGTGCCCAGCCACAGCGCCGAGAACGCGGTGGCGCTCACCGGCTCGATGGCGCCGAGCAGGCTCCCCTTCACCGAGCCCACCACCGACACGCCGTGCAGGTACAGCGCGAACGCGGCGAACGTGCCCACCACGGCGATCACGCCCAGCACGAGCCACCCGGCCGCGTCGAGCGCGGGCAGCGCGGCGGGCCGGCCGTCCAGCACGCCAGTCGCCCACACGACGCACGCCGCAATGCCGCCCACGAGCATCCCCAGGCCTGTCACGGCGAAGCTGCCCCACTCGGCGAACAGGCGCTTCGGGTACATGATGTAGAACGCCACCGACAGGCCGTTCGCGATGCCCCAGATAAGCCCCGGCAGCGGCAGCGCGAGCGCGGACGGGTCGCCCTGCGTGGCGATGAGCCAGGTGGCGAACATGGCAGCCGCGAGCCCCACCAGCTCACGCACGCGCGGCAACCGCCGCAGGATCAGGCACGTGAACAGCATGACGAACGCGATGCCCGTGCATTGCAGCACCGTGGCCGTTCCCGCGTTGGTGTACCCGATGACCACGGCGTACGTGATCTGGCAGAGATAGAGGCCGCCCGCGCCGAACACGACGAGGCGGCCAACCGTGCGCCCGTCGCGCAGCATGGACATGAGCTGCGGCCGCCTTCCGACGGCCAGCACGAGCAGGAACAGGAGTCCCGCCCCCAGCATGCGCGCCGCCGTGATGAACGAGGGCGTGATGTCGTAGCCCGCCAGCAGAAACTGCGCGCACGCGCCCGAGTAGCCCCACAGCCCCGCCCCCACGAGGCCAGAACCGCTGCCGGAAGAACGCCGCGCCCGCCACGACCCCCGCGCCGGGAGCGCTCATTTCTCCAGCTCCTTCAGGAACTCGGCGACGGGGGCCAACAGGTTGTCGCCTTCGTCGAGCTTGAAGTGGCGCAGCGGCAGGGTGAGCTTGCGTTTGTCGGCCAGGTAGCGGCCGCCCGAGCGGCGCAGGGCCGTCATCTTCTCGCGCGGCACGTCGATGGGCTCCACCACTAGCTTGCCGCCCGTCACCGACACGGTCTTGATATGGTGCTCGTTCGCGTAGGCCTTGATGCGCGCCTTCTCGAGCAGGTTCTTCGCTGCCTGCGGCATGTCGGGGCGCTTGTCGGCCAGGTCGGCCGCCACGTCCTCCACGGCCTGCTCGGTGGCGGCGCTCGCGATCTTGCGGTACCAGAGCACCCGCTCGTCGGCGTCGGGCACGTACTCCTCGGGAAGGTACGTGTGACCCGGCACGTTCACCGTGATGTCGGAGAGCGCGGGCGGCAGCTGGTCCATCGCCTTGAGGTCGCCCTCGCGCGTGGCGTTCACGGCCTGCGACAGCATCTGCGCGAACAGGTCGAAGCCCACCGCGCTCATGTTGCCCGACTGCTCCGCGCCCAGAAGGCTGCCCGCGCCGCGGATCTCCAAATCGCGCATGGCGATGCGCATGCCGCTGCCGAGGTCGGTGTGCTCGTTCAGCGCGGTCAGGCGCGCGGCGGCCTCTTCGGTGAGCTCCATGTGCTCGGGGAACATGAAGTACGCGTACGCCTGCGTGGACGAACGGCCCACGCGGCCCTTCAGCTGGTACATCTGCGCCAGGCCGTAGCGCTGCGAGTCCTCGATGATGAGCGTGTTGGTGTGCGGGTTGTCGATGCCGCTCTCGATGATGGTGGTGGCCACCAGCACGTCCAGCTCGCCGGCGCTGAAGTCCTCCATCACGCGCTCGAGCTGCTCCTTCGACATCTGCCCGTGCGCCACGCCCACGCGCGCCTCGCCGGCGGCGGCCGTCACGCGGCGCACGGCCTCCTCCATCGAGCGCACGCGGTTGGACACGTAGTACACCTGCCCGCCGCGCGCGAGCTCGCGCCGGATAGCCGCGCTCACCAGGTCGGGGTCCCACTCCCCCACGTGCACCTCCACCGCGCGCCTATCGTCGGGCGGCGTGAGGATGAGGCTCATGTCGCGTACGCCCGACAGGCTCATCTGCATGGTGCGCGGGATGGGCGTGGCCGAGAGCGTCAGCACGTCGATGGACTCGCGCAGGTTCTTCAGCTGCTCCTTGTGGCCCACACCGAAGCGCTGCTCCTCGTCGATGATCACGAGCCCCAGATCGTGCGGATTTACGTCGCGCGAGAGCAGGCGGTGCGTGCCCACGAGCACGTCCACGTCGCCCTCCTGGAAGCCTTTCAGCGCGGCCGCCTGCTGCGCGGGCGTGCGGAAGCGCGAGAGCACCTCCACCCTCACGCCGAAGGGCTCGCAGCGCTCCTTGAAGTTGGTGAAGTGCTGCTGCGCGAGGATGGTGGTGGGGCAGAGCACCATCACCTGCTTCATATCCTGCGTGGCCTTGAACGCAGCGCGCAGGGCCACCTCGGTCTTGCCGAAGCCCACGTCGCCGCAGACGAGGCGGTCCATCGGCTTGGCGGACTGCATGTCGGCCTTCACGTCGGCGATGGCGGCCAGCTGATCGGGCGTCTCCTGGTAGGGAAACGCCTCCTCCATCTCGCGCTGGGCCGGCGTGTCGGGCCCGAAGCGGTAGCCCTGTGTCGAGGCGCGGCGCGCGTACACGTCCACCAGGTCGAACGCGAGCTTCTTCGTGGCCTTGCGCGCCTTCGCGAGCGCGCGCGACCAGTCGGCGGTGTTGAGGCGCGTGAGCCGGGGCGACGCCCCCTCCGGGCCCACGTAGCGCGTCACGCGGTCGAGCTGCTCCACCGGCACGTAGAGCTTGTCGCCCTCGGAGTACTCCAGCAGCAGGTAGTCGCGCGCCGTGCCGTCCACGTCGCGGCGCACGAGCTCCTTGAAGTACGCCACGCCGTGCGCCGCGTGCACCACGTAGTCGCCCGGCTGGTAGGGGAAGGTGATCTCGGTGATGTCGACGCGCCTGGTGGGCCGCGAGGACGAGGACGACGCCCCCTGCGTGTCCGACACGCTCACCAGCGCGAGCTTCGCCTTCGGGATGATCATGCCGAGCGGGATGTCCACGTCAACGACGTTCACCACCCCGCGGCGCAGCCGGCGCTTGTCCTTGCCGGAATGGCATAAAAGGGGACTGTCCCCTTTTATGCCATTTTCGTCCAGCGTCTCCTGGATGGGCAGGCCGTTGTCGACGAAGGCCAGCTTCATGTCCTGGCGGGCGCGGAAGTTCGGCGCGCTGAACACCACCGTGTAGTCGCCGTCGACGAGCGTGCGAAGGCGGCCGAACAGCTTGTCGGGATGCCCCGCCACCTCCACGCGCTTCACGGGCAGCTCGTCGTCGACGTGCCCGCCCACGCGCATGATGGACACATAGGTGGCGCGCTGCCCCTCGCCGAAGCTCACATTCGAGGGCTCCACGTACAGGCCCTGCGGCGGGATGCTCGAGCCCGCCGCCCGCCCGCGCACGTCGTCGTAGGCGTGCGCCATGTCGTCGAAGAGCGAGCGCGGCTCGATGAGCGCCGTGAGGGCGCCGGGGCGCACGTAGTCGCCGAGCGTCGCGGTCTTGCTGTACAGGTAGGGCAGAAGCACGTCCGAGCCGTCGAAGCGCAGGCCGCCGTCGAGCTTCTCAAGGATGTCGCGCAGGACGGGGTTGGTCTCGGCGGGCCGCTCGAGCTTCTTGCGCGCCCGGGCCAGGCCCGACTTCGAGCACGAGAACTCCACCACCGGGTAGATGTCCACGCGGTCGAGCGAGGCGATGGTCTGCCCCGTCGTGGGCACGATGCGGCGGATCTCGTCCAGCTCGTCGCCGAAGAAGTCCAGGCGCACAGGGTACACGAGGTTGCCGGGGAACACGTCCACCGTGCCGCCGCGCACGGCGAAGGTACCCGGGCCGTCCAGCTCGCCGGTGTTCGCGTAGCCGCGCTCCTCGAGGGCGTGCGCGAGGTCGCCGAACTCGGTGACGCTCGCCCTCTGCGCGCCGGGCGTGTCGGCGAGCTCGCGGCCCGCGTCGAGCGAGAGCGGCAGGAACACGTCCGAGCCCGCCGGCGGCAGCGCGCGCACGAGCGAGCGGGCGCTCGCCACCACCACGGCCTCGCGGCCGGTCGCGAGCGCGTGCACGGCCTCCATGCGCCGCGCCACCTGCGCCGGGTCGCTCGGCTTGGGCACGAAGGGATAGTCGGAGCGCTCAGGAAAGCGCATGACGCGCTCCTCGCCGAGATAGGCCGCCAAGCTGCGCGCGAACGCGACGGCGGCGTCCTCCCCCGCCACCACCACGAGCGTGGCCTGCGGCCGGTGCGCGAACCGCGCCGCCACCAGGAACGGCCGCGCGGAGTTCGCCACGCCGAGCGCGCCGTCCTCGCCTTCGTCCAGCCTGCCCCAGAACGCGTCGAGGCACCCGGACTTCTCCAGCGTGAAGGTGAGCGAGTCGATGAGCATGGCGGCATCCTATCCGTATCCGAGCAGCACGAAAAGCCGCGTGAGGCGGCCGCCCAGCAGTATACCGCGCCCCGCCCGCGCGCCCCAGGATCGTCGCTCCCTCGTGAAGGAGAAACCACAGGCCGGCAGCGGAATGCACGCGAACCGGCGCTGCACGGAATTTGCGCCTGTGCGAGCTGTTTCCTCAAGTTAACTTTCTGCGTGCGGAACAGCAAGCACCCCACCTGCGCTTTCGCATCGCACGCATTTTGGCGATACGTGAAGCCTCGGCTAACACCTCGCACAGACGCAAATATCGTGCAAGCCAGCCGCAACCGAGCGTCCACGTCAGCAGAACAAGCGGGCGTCCTGCGCGCATCGCTCCAAGAACTCGGTGTACTTGAGAACCACCTGGGAGCGGCTCTTGATGCCGAGCTTCTTGTAGATGCTGTGGTTGTGCGCCTTCACGGTGCCGGGGGCGATGAACAGCTTGTTGCAGATGTCCTGGTTCGATTCGCCATCCATGAGCAGCTTGACGATCTCCCCCTCCCGGCCGCTCAATCCGAACGCGTCAAGAAAGCGCTGGAAGGTGACGTCGGCGTTCGGCAGGTAGGGCTTCTCCACCGTGTGCAGCAGCGACGCGGCCACGAAGACGCCGCACACCAGGTACACGGCCCAACAGGCCTCTATTACGAGGTCGCGCTTCCCCCAGAGCAAGTCGATATCCAAGCCGAACACGCGATAAGCAGCGTCGAACGCATAGAGGGCAGCCAGCAAGACGCACAGCGCCTTCAGCCCCATGCCGCTCGCCCAGGGAACCATGCGGAGGAACACGCCGGCATAGAGCGCCCAGATCACCGCATCGAAGACGGCATACGGAACGAAAGGGAGCATTCCCAGGCTCGCCACGGCAAGGCAGGCGGCCCCGAAGGCGATCAGCGAGCCTTTCGAAGGCATGTCGTTGTAATAATGCCCTGCGGCCACAAGGATCACGAACGGAAAGCACGCCATGGAGAACGCCTCCTCCATGAGGCAGAACGACGCAAGGCCCGTGTCGGGACGGCCAAGCGCGGTGAAGACCTCCTTCATGAAGAAGACCACGTTGTCGATGAACGAGCAGGCGAACAGCACCATCAGCCACCACGCCAAACGGCTCGAACGGGAGCGGTATAGCCAGAAGAACACAACGGCTAAAACGACGTACGCCACGATGAGGAGCATGTTGTAGAAAAAGACCGAATACGTCACGCGGCCTCCTCGCTGGTTCCTTTAAACGCCAGGGCATTCTCGCAACAATCGTTCATAGTACGTTTCCACCCGTTTCCCGCAAGTATGAAAAAAGATTATTTCGGATAGAGAGGCCGCTTGGGCACGGTAAACATTATTAGGCCTTCCCGGCGCAGGAAGCCCGGAGGTATACCTTGCACCGAAAAGCGGGACGAAGCGATCGAAGCGATCGCGCCGCACGAGAAGGGAGCAGGATATGGGGACGGAGAAGGCAACGGGCGCGCTGTCGCGCAGGAAGTTCATCGAACTGGGGGCGACGGGGGCGGCGACGCTGTGCATCCTGCCGCTGCTGTCCGGCTGCGGCAGCGAAAACGCCCAGTCGACGGTAGCGGACGGCGCTCCTCGCCAAGGCAAGGCCACACTCGCGTTCAAGGGCGGCACCGTGCAGACCATGGTGGCGGAGGACGACGTGGCCGAAGCGATGGCCGTGGAGGGGAACCGCATCGTCTACGTGGGCGACGAGGCCGGCCTGGAGGCGTTCATCGGCGACGGCACCACCGTGATCGACCTCGAAGGGGGCATGGTGGCCCCCGGCTTCATGGACGGGCACATCCACGCGCCGGGCGACTGGATGAGCGAGCTGTACGAGATCTACCTGGGCCACGCGACCACCGTCGAGGAGTACCGAAAGATCATCGCCGATTTCGTCGAAGCGCACCCCGAGAAGGACGCCTACATCGGCAACCCCTTCATGATCAACGCCTTCGAGCTGGAAGACGGCAGCAACCCCGGGCCGAACAAGGCGCTCCTCGACGAGATATGCCCCGACAAGCCCATCCTGCTGCGTGACGTCTCGTATCATTCGGCCTGGGTGAACTCCAAGGCGCTCGAGCTGGCGGGCATCACTGCCGAAACCCCCGACCCGTTGGGCGGCATCATCACCAAAGGTGCCGACGGCGAGCCCACGGGCTACCTCATCGACGCCGCCGCGACGATGGTGGCCGACCTCATCACGGTTGAGCACACCGACGAGGAGTACCACACCGCCATCGCCAAGTATCAGGAGGACGCGGCGCGCTACGGGCTGACCGGCATCACGAACCTCCCCGACGTAGAGCCGCGCTTCTTCTCCGAGCTCGAGGCCGACGGCAAGCTGAACCTGCGCATGCGCATCCTGCCCGTCGTCGAACCCGGCACCAGCGTCGCTGACGCGGTGAAGGCTGTTCGCGACCTGGCTCGATTCGACAGCGAGATGATATCCACCGGCACGGCGAAGATATTCTCGGACGGCGTCACCGAAGGAGGCAGCGCCGTCATGCTCGAGCCCTACACCGAGGCCGCCGGCAAGGGCTCTGACTGGTACGGCGAATCCATCTGGGACCAGCAGGAATTCTCCGACATGGTGGTGGCGCTCGACAAGGCGGGCGTGCAGGTGCACGTCCACGCCATCGGCGACGGTGCCGTGCACAATACGCTGGACGCCTACGAGCG
The DNA here is from genome assembly GCF_902386925.1 of Arabiibacter massiliensis. Taxonomy (NCBI): domain Bacteria; kingdom Bacillati; phylum Actinomycetota; class Coriobacteriia; order Eggerthellales; family Eggerthellaceae; genus Arabiibacter; species Arabiibacter massiliensis. Next base: position 962,585 of record NZ_LR698996.1, read on the forward strand.
CGCGGCGAAGGAGAACGGCGCGCGTGACGACCGGCGCAACACCATCACGCATGTGTGCGCCGTGACCGACGAGGATGTGAAGAGGATCGCCGACCTCGACGTGATCTGCGCGATGCAGTTCCTCTGGATGTACCGCGACCCGCTGTGCGAGCTCGAGATCGCCTACATCGGCGAGGAGCGCGCCATGGCGATGTACCCGGTCAAGAATATGCTCGAAGCCGGCTGCTTCGTAAGCGGCGCGAGCGACGGCCCGGTTACCGGCTACGCTCCCCTCGAGGAGATCGAGGTGGCCGTCACGCGCAACAGCCCCTACCCCGGCGAGGAGGACGCCGACATGCACCGGTGGCCCGAGCAGGGCATCACCGCCTACCAGGCCTTGGAGGCCTACACGAAGAACGTGGCCTTCGAAAACTACATGGAAGACCAGGTGGGAACCCTTGAGGAGGGGAAGAAGGCCGACCTCGTCGTGCTCGACCGGAACATCCTCGAATGCGATCCGAAGGAGATCTCCGACAGCACGATCCGCTACACGATCTCCGACGGGCGCATCGTCCACGAGGGGTAGTACGCCGCGCGGCACCGGCTCGGATCCGGTGCCGCGCGCTCCGAGAGCTATCGGATGCCGGCCGCGGCCACGGCCTCGTCCCAGGGCTCAAACGCGGGGTCGTCCTCGCCCGCCACGACCTCCACGCAGCCGTCCTCCACGAGCAGCATGCCGCCGTCGCCGATGGGGCGCATGCGGCTCGTGAGCGAGAACGTGTCGCACAGCCACAGCTCCTCGCCGCCGGTGCGCGCCCAGGCGGGCGCGGGGGGCATCCGCTCGCAGGCGGGCACCGGGGTGTGGCCGACGATCTGGTCGATGCCGGGATACGCGTCCTCCCATAGCTCCGAGCGGTCGGCCCACAGAGGCCCGGGCACGTCCCAGCCGCCCCGGCCCCTGCCGCACGACGAGAGCGCGCGCAGATCGCGCCGCGCGCCTCGCTCGAAGAGCGCGTTCAACTGCGCCTTCGCCTCCTCCGCATCGCCCGGCGCGTCGAGGTGCCGGCACGCCCAGTCCGCCGTGAGTCCCGCATGCGTCAGCAGGAAGCCGTCCACGGTCTCGGCTATCGTCGCGCCCAGGTCCCGAAGCCGTGCCGCGACCTCTTCCATGAGCGGCACGTGCGTGCCCGGCCCCTCCTCGCCCATCAGATACTGGAAGTCGTGGTTGCCCAGCAGCAGGTCCACCCGCACGCCCGCCGCGCGCGCGTTCTCCACCCAGCCGGCGAACAGCTCGAGTGCCGCGAGCAGCTGCCGGCCGGTCGACCCCCACTCGTCGCAGTAGTCGCCCAGGAACACGACGCGCTCCGCGCAGGCCCGCTCGCGCGCCCCGTCCACCCGCGGCAGGATCAGCTCGTGCTTCAAATGGGTGTCCCCCACCACCAACGTCGCGCCCATGGCCTTCCTCCCTTTCGCCGCGCCTTCTCGAATCGACGACCAGTATACCCCGAGGCCGCCGCGCGCCGTGACGAACTGACAACGAAACGCCCAGCACCGCCCGCAGGCGCGCTATCATCGGACGCCGAAAGGAGCGTCAATGAACCGCATCGCGCGCATACTGGCCGGCGGAAGCATCGACGAGGCCATCGTGGCCGTGAAAGAGCAGAGCATGTTCGTGGCCACGGACGACCCCGTGAAGCGCTACTCGTCGTTCTTCATCTGCATCGTGCTGTCGGCCGTCATCGCCACGGGCGGCATCGCAGCCGAGTCCACAGCCATCGTCATCGGAGCCATGCTCATCGCGCCGCTGATGGCGCCCATCGTGGGCACGTCGTTCGCCATCGTGACGGGCCGCCCGAAGAAGGCGGCGAAGACCCTGGCCGTGGCGCTCGCCGGCGCGCTCGCGGTGATCAGCACCGCCTACGTGGTGGCCGCCCTCGTGCCCACGGGCGTGACGCTCGCGGGAAACCCCGAGGTGGAAGCGCGCACCGCTCCGCGCGTGGTGGATCTCGTGGTTGCCGTGGCCTCGGGGTTCGTGGGCGCGCTCGCCATGGCGCGCGACGACATTGCCGAGGCCGTGCCGGGCGTGGCGGTGGCGGTGTCCATCGTGCCGCCCCTGTGCGTGGTGGGAGCGGCGCTCTTCGCGGGCGACCTTACCGCTGCGAGCGGGGCCCTTTTGCTGTTCCTGGTGAACTTCGCGGCCATCCAACTGGCGGGCAACGCAGCGTTCTTCCTCATGGGATTCGGACGTCGCCGCACGTCGGAGGCGGGAGCGCGCGTGCGGCGCATCTGGTACGCCACCGCCATCGCAGGCACGCTGCTTCTAGCGGCGCCGCTCATGGCGTCCAGCAACGAGCTGGCCCGAAACGCAGCCGACGAGCAGAGCGTGAAGGCGGCCGTGCGCACGTGGCTCGACGGCACCGGCTACGAGGCCATCAGCGTGAAGATGGGCGATAACGCCGCCACGGTCCAGATAGCCGGCGCGGGCGCGTACCCAAGCGCCGAAGAGCTTACGGCCCTCATGGCCGAGCGCGGCGTGCATGCGCAGCGCGCCCGCATCCTCGTCATGCGCGAGTACGAGGCCGAAACCTCGTGAAACCCCGGCGAGGCACCGGGCCCGGTACCCCGAAGCCTCGTGGTATAATCCTTCGGAAAGCCGCACCGCCGCCGCACATCAAGGGAGTCTTCCATGAAGATCAGCGCCTCCGAGTTCAAGGTGCTCAAGATCACGCCGAACTCCGCTTACAACGGCATCTTGCTGGAATTCCTCTTCCACTCCAACAAGCTGGAAGGCTCGACGTTCAGCGAGGACGAGCTGGTCAAGCTGGTGGAACACGGCGTGGTCGAGGGTAGCCACACGCTCGACGACGTCATGGAGACGAAGAACTCCGTGGAGGTGTTCGACTACACCGTCGACACGCTGGGCGAGCCGATCGACCGGGACCTGCTCTTCGCCATGAACGAGATGCTCTTCAGGGGCACCACGGAGGAGGCGAACGGCTTCTCCGGCCATTTCAAGCAGATCGCGAACCGAATAAGCGGCTCGTCCGTGCAGCTCGCCCTGCCCTCTGACATCCCCACGGCGATGCCGGAGCTTTTGGAGGCCTACGATCCGAGGGCCATGACGTTTCAAGACATAGTCGCCTTCCACTCGCGCTTCGAGCATCTGCACCCGTTCCAGAACGGCAACGGCCGCATCGGGCGGTTCCTCATGCTCAAGCAGTGCATCGAATCAGGCATCGACCTCATCGTGGTGGACGAGGAGTTCGAGAAGCCGTACAAGGCATGGCTCGAGGTCGCGCAGACCACCGGCGATCCCACCTACCTCGAGCAGACCCTGGCCGACTGCCAGCAGCGCTTCGACGAGAAGATGCGCGAGCGCGGCGTCGCGCGGCTCATCGACGATCTGCACCGAACGAATCTGGACTGAAGGAGGCCCCATGCCGCGCGAGACTATGACCGCGAAGCGCGAGCGCGCGCTGGAGGTGGCGCGCCGCATGAACGAGCACTACCCCGCCGCCGAGTGCGCGCTGCACTACTGGGGCGACCCGTTTCGCCTGACCATCGCCGTACTGCTGAGTGCGCAGACCACCGACAAGGGCGTGAACAAGGTGACGCCCGCGCTCTGGGAGCGCTACCCCACCGTGGCCGACCTCGCCTCCGCTGACGTGCGCGACGTGGAGGACATCATCCGCACCATCGGTTTCTACCACACGAAGGCGGCGAACGTCATCAAGTGCGCGCAGATGGTGGTGGCCGACTACGCAGGCGAGATCCCGCGCGACATCGACGAGCTGCAGAAGCTGCCGGGCGTGGGCCGCAAGACGGCGAACGTGGTGCTGAACGAGGCGTTCGGCATCGTGGAGGGCATCGCGGTGGACACGCACGTCTTCCGCATCGCGCACCGGCTGAAGTTCGCGGGCCCCTCGGCCGACACGCCGGCGAAGACCGAGACGGCGCTGCTCAAGCTCTACCCGCGGCAGTGGTGGGGGCCCATCAACCACCAGTGGGTGCTCTTCGGCCGCGAGACCTGCATCGCCCGCAACCCGAAGTGCGGGACATGCTTCATCTGCGACCTCTGCCCCACCTGCGGGAAGGCGTAGAGGCGGCGGCACTGCTGTGAGCGCGCTTCCGTTTTCCTTGACTTGGAGTACGCTCCATGTGGTTCAATGGTCGCAGACGTTGAAACCTGCGAGGAAAGAGGGGCGCGCATGCGCTATCGGGAGCTGGGCCGCACGGGCCTTGAGGTGAGCGAGATCGGCTTCGGGGCCGAGTGGATGGAGAAGAAGCCGGCCGCGGAGGTGAAGGCCGTCGCGGACGCGTGCGCTGCGGCCGGCATCAACATCCTCGACTGCTGGATGGCGAACCCGGAGGTGCGCAGCAGCCTGGGCGCGGCCATCGCGGGCGATCGCGATCACTGGATCATCCAGGGCCACATCGGCTCCACCTGGCAGGACGGCCAGTACGTGCGCACGCGCGACATGGGCCTCGTGCGCCCTGCGTTCGAGGACCTGCTCGCGCGCCTGGGCACCGACCACGTGGAGCTGGGCATGATCCACTACGTGGACGACGCCGACGAGTTCCGCGCCATCATGGACGGCCCCTTCCTCGCCTACGTGCAGAAGCTCAAGGCCGCCGGCACCATCCGGCACGTGGGGCTTTCCACCCACCGCCCCGACGTGGCGAAGCTCGCGGCGCTCTCGGGCCAGATCGAGGCCATCATGTTCAGCGTGAACCCGGCCTTCGACCTCTTGCCCGCCACCACCAGCTTGGACGACGCGTTCACGTTCGACTATGACGACGCGCTGGTCGGCATGGATCCGGCGCGCGCCGAGCTCTACGCGCTCTGCGAGCGCGAGGGCGTGGGGCTCACCGTGATGAAGGGCTACGCGGGCGGACGGCTGCTCAGCGCCGAGGCGTCGCCCTTCGGCGTGGCGCTCACGCCCGTGCAGTGCCTCCACTACGCGCTCACCCGCCCCGCCGTGGCCAGCGTCATGGTCGGCTTCGACTCGCCCGCCCACGTGGCCGATGCCGTGGCCTACGAGAACGCCGACGAGGCGGCGCGCGACTACGCGAGCGTGCTGGCCGGCGCGCCGAGCCACGCCTACTTCGGCCAGTGCACCTACTGCGGCCACTGCGCGCCGTGCCCGTCGGGCATCGACATCGCCATGGTGAACAAGCTCTACGACCTGGCCGCCCTGCGGGAAGGCGACGTGCCCGCCAGCGTGCGCGCCCACTACGAGGCCCTCGACGCCCGCGCCGAGGACTGCATCGCCTGCGCCGACTGCGAGTCCCGCTGCCCCTTCGGCGTGCCCGTGGCCGAGCGCATGGCCCAGGCCGCAGAGCTGTTCGCGTAGGCGCGGGATCAAGGTGCGGGCATGAAGAAGCCATTCGTCGTCGACAGGGTCATGATCGTCGTCGCGGTCGTCCTCGTGGCGTGCCTCGTCCTCGCCTTCCAACGCCTCTTGCCCGAAACCGACGTCCAGCTCGGCCCGCCGCCCGATGTCCCGGTCGCCGGCGGCCAGACGTATTCCCACGCCGGCGTGACGGTGACGGTCCCGCCGGCGTGGAGCGGCATGATGGCTACCCCGGATACCTCCGGCAGCTCAGATCCCATCGAGATGCTATTCCTGGAAACCGAGTTCGAAGGCGTGTCCGTCACGCTCGACTACGACCACGCGAAGCTCATCCCGCTCGACGCGACGCTCGGCTCTTCCGACAGCGGCTACAAAGGCCGCAGGCTCGGACGGCTGCTGCGCGAGCTCGAGGAGCAGCTCAGCGACGACCGGGAGAAGGAGGTCACCTTCTATGACGCGGTCAGGAGGCAGTCCTACCCCCTTACCGTCGGAGGCCTCGAGGGGTACTGCTTCCGCCCCGCCACCCCCGAGGGCGTCGAGTACGGCTTGAACATCTTCGTCCCGTACGGCGACGGAAAGATGCTCTGCGTGTCGGGCATCTTCGACGACGCGCTCGGCGGGAAGGTGGGCACGCTGCTCTACTCCCCGTCCTTCCAGGCGTTCCTGGACAGCATCGAGTTCGTCTGACCGCGACGCCGCCCTCCGTCGCACGCCGGCTCCTGCAAAGTCCTCGAGTTTTGCACCCTTGCGTTCTCGAAACCAGTCGGAAAATGCAAGGTCGTCGAGTTTTGCACCCTCTTTTCGCGCTCGCTCGAAAGACACGATAATCGCGACCTGGGCTTTCGTCGTCGACGGCGCGTTTCCTGAAGCGAGAATCGCACTTCGAGGCACGCGCAAGGGTGCATAACTCGACGACCTTGCATTTCCAGCCGCCTCCGGCGCGCGCCGCCCCACAGCCGCCCCGGGCGCGCCCTTCCGCGGGCGCAGGGGCGCGTGGTTCCATGGTTCCAGCGGCAAACGGCCGCCACCCAGCCGAAAGGAGCCACCATGAGCCTGTTCAAGAAGCACGAAGCCCCCGTCGAGCGCCCGTCGCGCTTCGAGATGCCCGCCGTCGAGGCCATGAACCGCGAGCGCATGTCCGTCGCCATCGCGGTGGACGTGTCCAGCTCGCTGCCGCCCGAGGCCATGCGCAACGTCGTGGCCAACCTCAACCGCTTCAAGGGCATCGTCTGCCAGGACGAGAAGGCCGCCAAATGCGTGGATGTGTGCGTCGTCTCGTTCGCCGACCAGGTGAAGGTGGAGCAGGACTGGCTGCCCATCGCCGACATGCGCTCCTTCGAATTCGCGCAGGGCGGCTGCACCGACCTCGACGGCGCCGTGATGAAGGCGGCCGAGATGATCCGCGAGCACAGCCGGCGCTACGCCGAAGCCGGCATCGTGGAGAAGAAGCCCTACCTCATCGTCATGACCGACGGCATGGACACCGTGAAAGGCAACGTCGACGCGGCCGCCGACTACGTGGCGCGCCGCGAGCGCGACGGCAAGCTCAAGGTGTTCTTCCTCGGCTTCGGCGACTACGACCGCGCCACCGCCGCCCAGCTCACGGCCGGATCGGGATGCGCCGTGTTCGAGGTGGACAGCGGCAGCTACGACTTCACCGACTTCTTCGACTTCGCCGGCAACAGCGTGAAGGCCGCGAGCCTGAGCGCGCCGGGCGCGAAGCTGCCGCCGGTGAGCACCCCCATCAACACGCCCGCCAGCAACACGAAGGCCGTCAACCTCGACGAGTTCCTCAACCGCTAGCGCCCGCCGCGCCCGAGAGGAGGATCCGCCATGCTGCGCCATTACGCCGTAAGCCTGCCCGGCCCGTCCCACATCGAGAATGAAACCCCCTGCCAGGATGCCTTTGCCGTCGCGGAGGCGGGCGGCGACGTGATCGCCGCCGTCGCCGACGGACTGGGCAGCGAGTCGCACTCCGACCGAGGCGCCCGCGTGGCCGCCGACGCGGCCGTCGCCCACGTCGCCTCCGGCCTCGCCGCCTGCGCGGGGCCCGACGACGAGGAGGCGCTTCTGCGCGCGGCCTTCGGCGCCGCTTACGACGCGGTGCTCGACGAGGCGGCGCGCACGGGCGAGCCGCCGGGCGAGATGGACTGCACGCTCTGCCTGGCCGTATTCGACGGAAGCCGCGTCGCGTTCGGGCAGTCGGGCGACTCGGGCCTTGTCGTCGCGCACGCGGACGGCTCCTACGAGGCGCTCACGCGCATGCAGCGCGACGACGAGGGACGCGTGTACCCGCTGTGCTTTGCCGAGCGCTGGGAGTTCGACCGCTGCGGGGACGCGGCGGTCGTCCTGCTGTGCACCGACGGCGTGCTCGAGGGCATCGTCGCCCCGCCCATCCTGGCCAAGCAGGGGCTCGATCCCGTGGACGCGCGGCTCGCGCGGGGGTTCCTGCACCCCGTGTGCGAGGGCGCGGGCGCGGAAGCGCTCGAGGCCCTGCGCGCCGACGCGGAGGCCTACCTGGCCGCCTTCCCTGCAGAGCTGCTCGACGATGACAAGACGGCCGTGGTCGCCTTCGACGACGGGCGCCCGCCCGCCGAGCAGCCGCCCGCCTACTACGACGGCCCCGACTGGGAGGCCGTCCACGAACGGGCGCGCGCCCTCGTCTACGGAGAGCCCGCTCCCCCGGCGCCGGCCGCGCCGCTCGGACTCGATCGCCTGGTCGATCGCGCGCTTCGCCGCATCGGCCTCGGGAAGGCGAGGGCGTCATGAAGGCGCGCACCCGCACAGGAGCCCTGCTCAGGCTGGAGGAGCCCCCGCTGGGCAAGGGCGGCGAAGGCTCCATCCACCGCATCGCGGGCCGCCCCGGCGAGGTGGCGAAGCTCTACCTCGACCCGGCCGACGCCGCCAAGCGCCGCGAGAAGATCGAGGCCATGGCGTCGATCGGCGACGGCGTCGTGCGGCGGTTCGATCCCGGGACCGTCGCCTGGCCGCTCGAGGCGCTCTACGCCGACGACGGCTCGGGGCGCTTCGTCGGCTTCACGATGCCCGAGGTGCCCACCCCTATCGCCATCGACGCGCTCTACGAGTACCCGCCCGCGCCCGACGCCAACTTCAGCATGCGCGACAAGCTGGGCGTCGCGCAGGCCGTGGCCGACCTCACCGACGCCGCCCACCGGGCCGGCCAGGTGATCGGCGACTACAACGACAACAACGTGCCGGTGCTGCCCGGCTGCCGCGCGGCGCTCGTGGACGTCGACTCGTTCCACGCGACGGTCGGCGGCCGCACCTTCCCCTGCACGGTGTGCATGCCCGGCTACGCGGCGCCCGAGGTGCTGCGCAACATGCGCGGCTCAGCGTCCTTCGAGGCGTGCGCGAAGCCCACGTTCACCCAGAGGACCGACGACTGGGCGCTGGCCGTGCACGTGTTCCGCATGCTGTTCAACGGGGCGCACCCCTACCATTGCGTGCCGCTGCCCAAGGCGAACGGGTCGCTGCCGGCGGTGCTGCCCGTGGACAAGCGCGTCGAGCGCGGCGAGACGCCCTTCTTCGCGCGCGTGCCGGGCGCGAAGCTGCCGCCCTTCGCTCCCGACGTGGCCTTGCTGCCCTCCTACCTGCGAGAGCTCTTCGAGCGCGCGTTCGTGGCCGGGCACGCGGATCCGGATGCGCGCCCGTCGGCCGCCGAATGGAGCCGCGCGCTCGCGCGCTACCGGGCCGGCGTGCGGCAGTGCGGGCGCAACGAGGCGCACTGGTACGGCGCCCATCTGGACGCATGCCCCTACTGCGAGGCCGACGAGCGCGCCGGGCGGGCGCTTGCGAGAAGCGGGCTTCTGCGCGCGCCCTCGCCGCTTCCAGCCCCGCCGGCCCCGGCGCTTCCCGCCTCCGCAGCCGCCTGCGCGGCGCTCCCCGCCGCCCGCGCGTTCTCCTCGCGGCGCCTATCGCGGCGCGGCTTCACGGCGCTCTCCGTACTGGTCGGGGCGGCTGTTGGCACGGGCCTCGTGCTGCTCACGCCGTTGCCGTGCCTGCTCTTCGCCGCGCTGCTCGGCTCGTGGGAGCCGTGGATGCAGATGGCGGCCGTCGGCGCGGGCGCGGCGGGGTCGTGGGCCTACGCCGGCCGGGCGGCGCGCTCGGACTCATGGGCGAGCGGCCTGCTCGCCGCGGCGGCGGCCGTCTGCGGCATCGTCGTCGCAGCCCTCGCGCTCGCGCTTCTGTTTGCGCTCGTGGGCTTCGTGATGGAGGCGCTCTCGGGCATCCTGATGGGCGCGTTTTTGCTCGCCATTCTCGCGGGACTCCTCAATGGCTAGCGCCCGCGCCCTGCGCCGGGCCCTGGAAGGCGCGACGGACGGGATCGTGCGCCGGGCGCGAGGCGCGCGCGGCATGGACGCCGTGCTCATGCTGCACGACTGGCTGATCGGCCGCTTCTCCTACGGCGAGCTGCCCGGTGGGCTCGCCCACGAGGCGGCGGGGCCGCTGCTCCACGGCGCGGGCGTGTGCGAGGGCGCGGCGAAGGCCTTCGAGCTTCTGTGCGGACGCTGCGGCATCCCCTGCCTCGTGGCCATCGGCGCGTCCCGCGATCCCGCGAGGGGCGCCGGCTGGGAGCCCCATGCGTGGAACCTCGTCATGATCGAGGGGCGCGACGGCGCGCCGGGATGGTTCCACGTGGACGCCACCTTCGACGCCGCGCTCTCCACGACGGTCCCGCGCCGCGACTACCTCTGCCTCGGAGACGCCGAGATCGCCCGCGACCACCGCTTCGGCGCGGGAAGCCTCCCGCCCTGCCCGCGCGCCTGGGGCTATTACGAGAGCGTCGGGCGCTTCGCCGGCACGAGGAGCGCGCTTCTGCGCATGGCCCGCGAGGCCGGGCTGCGCGGGGAGCGGACCCTCGTGTTCCAGCTTCCCTTTCTCGAAGGCGCCGACGAGGCCTTCCTCGCGCGCATGGGATCCGAGGCCGCCCGCGAGCTCGCGGGGTGCGCGCCCGGACCGCGCGGCTTCACGCTGGCCTGCAACCCCTCCCAGATGACGTGCCAGGTGAACCTCGCGAAAGACGCCTGAGCGAGCGGAGCCCTCCCCCCCCCCCCGACCCCTTCGACGAGATCATCGACGCCCTCGACGGCCCCTCCCCCGGAGCCCCCGCGCCGCTCGAACCCGTCGACGACCGCCTTGCCGCGGACGCCGCCATCCAGGACGCCTTCGAGCGCCACGTGAGCCTGTTCGCCTGCGAGGACGGCACGTGGTCCGGCATGCCCTGCGCCTTCGGCTGCCGCTACGCCGAGATCGAGGCCGTCCGCGAAGGCGACCTCGTGCGCGTTGCCATCGACACCGGCATCCGCATCCCCGCAGACCGCCGCGCCGAGGCGAACAAGCTCATCATGCTCGAGAACGGCAGCTTCCGCCTGAGCGGATTCGAGCCCGTCGACGACTCGCGCGACGGCGCCGTCGTCTTCGCGTTCGACCTGGATGCGAAGCTCGTCGCGGAGGAGTACGGAACCGACCGGGCGGCCCATCCCGAGTCCGGGGAGGGCGGCCCGCTCGACGCCCTCGCCCGCCTGCTCAAGGAGCGCGACGAGGAGGGAGGGCTCAGCCTCTGCTTCGCGCTCGCCCTGAGCACCGTGCGCGGGTTCACGCCGAAGTTCAACGCCGTCGCCTTCGGCGGCAAGTCCGCCCTCGACGTCGCCGCCGCGTGACGCCCCCGCCCCCGTTCCCCGACCGCCAAAGGAGAGAACCATGACCGCTTCCGCATCGGACAACGCCGCGCCCGCGCGCGTCTCGTTCAAGACGTCCTCGCTCGAGCCGGGCGGCGATGCCCGCGCCTGGGGCTACCTCGACACGCGCCACGCCCGCGTGGGCGTCATGCTCCAGCGCTCGCCCCAGCCCCACCTTGCGCTCTACCCGCCCGTGCGCGTGCCCGACGGGCGGCTCGACGCCTTCCTCGACACGTGCCTCGAGCGCGCCCGTGAGAGCCGCGCGGAATGGGGGCTGCTCACGGTGGACCCCGCCGACGGCGAGGTGTCGCTGCGCATGAACCTCGCGTCCGGCGAAGGGGCCGAGATCGAGCGCGCCCTCGCGCGCGCCGCGGCCTTCCTCGACGAGGAGCACGTCGCGCTGGCGAAGGCATGCTTCGACGACGACGCCGACACCGAGCCCGACGATGAGGCCGTAGGCGGGCATTCGGGAATGAAGGGCCTGATCGAGCGTTGGCTCGGGCCGACGGAGTAGGAGAGGAGGCCGCCCATGGACGCCCGCAGCGCCATCGGCACGTTCTTCGAGGGGGTCATCCGCTGCCCCGACGCCTCGCCCGACCTGGAGGGCGTCGCCGCCACGGTGAACTTCCTGCGCGCAAACGACGTGATGATCGACATCGGAAAGCCCCGCCTCAAGGACGGCGCGGCGTGCCTGCCCTTCATCGTGAAGGAGCCCGAGAGCCGGCTCGTGCTCAAGGAGTCCGGAACGAAGCGCTCGGTGCTCATGATCAAGGAGCTGTTCGAGGGCTGCGACGTGTCCTATCGCGCGGCCGCGCCGAGCGTGCGCACGGCGCCCCTTCTCAAGGCGTGCACGCGCCTCGCCTCCATGAAGCCCGACGGCGAGTTCGCCGAGGCGGCCGACTTCGCCCCGCCTCCGGCCTCCGGCGCCGCCGACGGCGACCCCTTCGACGGCCTCGTGGGCATGGAGGCGCAGAAGCGCTCGGTGCGCGAGGTGGCCGACGCCGTATCCCGGCACGGCCGGCGCGTGCTGAGCAGCTGCCACATGGCCTTCATCGGCAACCCCGGCACCGGCAAGACCGAGCTCGCGCGGCGGCTGCTCGCCTACTGCGACCGCACCGGCGTCACAAGCGGCGCGGGCGTGTTCGTGCAGGCCGACGCCGCCAACCTCATCGGGCGCTACGTGGGCGAGACGCCGCGCCTCGTGCGCGAGAAGGTGCTGCAAGCCGACGGCGGCATCCTGTTCATCGACGAGGCCTACCGGCTGGCCGAAGACGGCCGCGGCGGCAACGCCTACGCCTACGAGGCCGTGAACGCCCTGGTGGAGCTGCTGGAGAGCCGCCGCGAGCGCTTCGTGTGCGTGCTGGCCGGCTACCCCGCCGACATGGAGCGGCTCTTCGCGATGAACGCGGGGCTGCGCGAGCGCATCGGCTTCCGCATCCCGTTTCCCGACTACGGCACCGACGAGCTGGCCGCCATCTTCGCCTCGTTCGCCCGCGCGAACGGCTTCGCCCTGGCCGGCGGGGCGCAGGAAGCGGTGCGCGAGGCGTGCCGCGCCCTGCGGGGCCTGCCCGGGTTCGCCAACGCGCGCAGCGTGCGGCGGCTGTTCGAGCGCGCGGTCATCAAGCAGGTCCGCGACGGGGACGGCCGCGCGGCCATCGAGGCGGGCGACGTGCGCGCGGCGCTGGCCGACCCGGACCTCTGCGGCGCGGACGGCCCGCGCGCCAACCCCGTGGGGTTCTCATCGTGAAGGAACATGCGATAATGAACGGGTCATCTTCGACAAGGAGGCACGACATGCCCACCGACCGCGGAAACCTCCTCGCGCCCGAGAAGGACGGCGTCGTCTACCCGCAGGTGTCCATCGGGCTTCTGCACGAGCTGGGCGCGCGCACCAGCTACAACAGCTGGGCCCGCATCAACGAGCTGCTGAAGCTCGGCGAGGACGGCCACAAGGCGGTGCTCGGCCGCAAGCCCGACCGGCGCAACGGCTACCCGCTCAAGTTCTCGAAGGAGACGTACCTCGACGCGCTCGACGCCATCGCCCTCGGCTACCAGAACGCGCTCGATCCCGCCGAGCTCACGAAGCGCTACCTCGACGAGGCGGGCGTGCGCATCAAGGCCATCGACGCCGTGTTCGAGGAGAAGGCCGCCACCTCCCTCGAGCAGTGGGACGCGAAGGCGGACGGCTGGTGGAACGCCGTCAAGAACGCCCTGTACTGCAGCTTCGAGTACGACAACCGCGCCGGCCGCGCGCCGAAGACGGCGGGCATGGGCGCGCTCGGCGGCCAGCGGCCCTCCCCCGTCGCGCACGAGCGGCCGAGCGCTCCGCTTCGCCTCGTGAAGGAGCTCGTCTTCGGCGACGGCGACGGGAGCGGCGGCCCGCTCGTGCCCGCGCGCCCCTCAGACGACGCCGCGTTTGTCGAGCGCCTGTTCCCGCCGGGATTCGCCGCCGCATCGGAGGAGGCCTTCGGCTGCGCACCGGCTGCGCTCGCAGACCGCGCGCCCGACGCCGCCCTCTCGTGCGCCGCCTACGAATACTTCGTCTGCGACCAGGGCCTGCGCTTCAGCGCCATGGCCCGGCGCTGCGAGGCCTTCATGGCGGCGGCCGACGGACCGGCCTTCTTCGAGCGCGCGGACGGGCTGCTCGAGGCGCTCGGGCGCGATGCGGCGCGCCCGGAAGACATCCGCCTCTCCCGCAGCGCCTTCCTCCGCTGCGCGGACGGCGGCGCGGGCCGGGGCCTGGCCTTCCTGCTGATGGGAAGCCTTATCGGCTTCGACAACCCGCGCCTCCTCGCGCAAGCGGCCGAGCAGCCCCTGGCGCGCAGACGTTGACGCGCGCGCCCAGCGAGGGCATAGTGGAACCGGACACCGATCGAGAAAGGAACGCGCATGGACGACGAGACGACCATCGAGGATGAGGACTTCCTGGAGGCGCTGCGCGGCGCCCTGCTCGGCGGCGCCCAAGCCGAGGACGACGAAGAGGGCGAGATGGACTTCGCCACCGTCGTCGAGGCGAACCAGGCCGTCGCCGGCCCGCGGGGCACGCTGCGCGGCGGCGCCTACGCGCGCGCGGTGGCTGACTGGCTGCTCGAGCACGGCGAGGCGTCGGGCACCGCGGACCAGTGGCACAACTTCATCACGCACTTCCTGAACGCGGACGACTACCTCTACGCGCTCAAGCTGGCCCGCAAGGCGCTCGAGGCCGCCCCCTACAACATCGACCTCCTCGGCGACGTCCTCCAATCGGCCGGCAAATGCGGCGAATGGGAGCTCGGCGAGCGCGTTGTCGAGACCGCCAAGAGCATCCCGCGGCGCTATTGGGACTGGTACCTCGCCATCTGGGCGAGCGAGTTCTACGTGAGCTACGCCGACGTGTGCCGCCCCGAGGAGCGCTCCGAGGCGCTGGGGCGGGGCCTCGAGATCATCCGGGAATGCCGGATGCAGTCGCCGCTCGAGGAGCGGCTCTACAACCAGGAGGCCGAGATCCTCATCGCCGACAACCGCATCGACGAGGCGCGCGACGTGCTGGAAAGCGCCATCTACCAGGAGCACGAGGCCAACGACGGCACGGCGTGCATGATTCCCGCGGCCCAGTGCTGCCTCACCTACCTCGACACCATCCTCTACGGCGTGAACGACTACGCCAAGATCATGGAGATCGCGCGCCGGGGCATCAAGAACGCCGCCGGCGAGAAGGAGAAGGTCAACACCGGCTACTTCCTCCTGCGCGAGGCGCTCGCCCTCGACGGATCGATCCACGAGGAGGAGGAGCGCAACCACGCCCGCGGCTTCGGCAACCAGGAGCTCGTGCGCCAGACGCTCGACACCTACGATCTGGCCTACAGGCTGAACGAGCGGAACGCGTCGTACCGCAAGATCATCCGCGAGCGCTACGCCATCCTCTGCGGCAAGAGCGGCATCGCCGACCGCCGCCTGCCCGAAGACGACTAGCCGCGCCCAGCGCGCCGCCCCTTTTGTCATCCTGAGCGGAGCGGCGCAGCCGCGGAGTCGAAGGATCCCGTGCGGTGCCAACTGGAAGCCTTCCAGCTAACGCCGCATGGGATCCTTCGACTCGCTTCGCTCGCTCAGGATGACAAAAGGGGCGCTTGCGGATGGGACGCGCCGGCGCCGGCTCGAATCTGCTATAATTGAACCGCTGATCTGCGACGTCCTTTTCCGACGCGACGGAACAACACCCCGCATACCCACCGACCATCGGAGGAACCATGCTCTCACCGGGAGACACCGTCGTATACCGCCACCACGTCTGCGAAGTGGCCGCCGTGCGCGAAGGCTACTTCGAGGGCCGCGACTACTTCGAGCTGCACGCCCTGTTCGAGAACGCGCTCAAGCTGTTCGTGGCCGTGGACGAGGCCGAGCCGCCCACGCTGCGCCCCGTCATGGGCAGGCGCGAGGCGCTCGCGCTCGTCGACTCCATCGCCGACGCCGACGGCATCGATGAGTCCGCGCTCAAGCCGACCGCCTCCACGCCCACGCTGCTCGAGCGCCGCATCAAGGAGGAGTACGACAAGCACTTGAAGACTTTCGCGCCCGAGGACCTCATCCCCATCATGAAGTCCGTGCACGCGCGCACCGTGCGGCGCGCCGACGCGGGCCGCCAGATCACCGCCACCGACAAGAAGTACTTCGACCTGGCCGGGGGCCTTCTGTGCGACGAGCTGTCGGTCGCGCTCGACATCCCGCGCGACGAGGTGAAGGACTTCCTGGTGGAACGCGTGAAGAAGGCCGAGGCCCGCCGCCGCTAGCCGCGCGCGGCGGCGACCACCGGCTCTATGGCGGCGCGGTCGGTGGCGTCGAAGCCGCCGCGCATGCCGGAGAGCATCTCGGCCGCGCGCGGGTCGTCGGCCGCCTGCTTCTCCTGCATCTTGAAGAACAGCTTCATGGCCAGCTTGTTCGGCAGGCTCAGGCGCTCGTAGGCGAACCCGCCGCGCAGGTAGAAGCGCTCCACGCCGTCGAACTCCGGCGAGGGGAGCTCCCGCGCCATCGCCTCGTCCACCATATCGGCCCACTCCGGCGGCGTCGCGCCCACCGCGAACGCGACGAAGCGCGTCTCGGGATGCTCGGCGCGGGCGCGGGCGAGCCACTTCTTGCCCACGAGTCCGCCCGCGTGGAACCAGCCGCCGAACACGACGACGTCGTGCTTGCCCGCGTCCGCCCGCTCCACCGGCACCGCCTCGCAGCCCAGCTCCTCCGCGATCCACTTCGCATAGCGCTTCGTGAACCCCGTCTGCGACGCGTACACCACGACGGCCTTCGTCATGACAGTCCCCCTTCGATCGAATGCGCGGCGTAGAACCGCCGCAGATGGTCGGCGATGAGCGGCTCGGCCTCGCCCCACGGAATCCCCGTCTCGAGCAGAAGGAACACCGGGCCGTAGAACATGCGGGCGAGCGCCGCCGCGTCGTCGAGCTTGAAGAGCCCGCGCGCCATGAGGCGCTCGAACACCGCGCGTTGGATGGCCTGGGGACGCTCGATGAACACGAAGCGGTACGCCGCGGCCGCCCGCTCGTCGGCGAACCGGCTCATGGCGAGCAGCCGATGCAGACGCACCAGGTCCTCGTCCTCGAAGAATCGGCGGAATCCCGCGAGCACCCTCCGCTCCACCTCCTCGATGTCGCCGGCGTAACCCGAGGGATCCTCGGTCGGCTCGAACATCACGCCCTCGTCCGCGAACGCCGCACGCGTGCGCTCGAGCTGCTCGGCCAGCACCGCGTCGAAGATGCCCTGCTTGCCGGGAAAATGGTTGTACAGCGACGCGTCCTTCACGCCCACCGCCGCCGCGATGTCGCGCACCGACACCGCATGGTAGCCCCGCTCCGCGAACAGCTCGAACGCAGCCGCGACGATGCGCTCCCTCGTATCCCCCATGCGCTCCTCCTAAAAACTAGCGATCGCTAGCCATTATACTAGCGTTCGCTAGTTTTGCAAGGCCTAGGTTGTCATCCTGAGCGGAGCGAACGAAGTGAGCGGAGTCGAAGGATCCCATGCGGCGCCAGCCGTAAGCGTCACTGCTGGCGCCGCGCGGGATCCTTCGACTCCGGCGGCTTCGCCGCCTCCGCTCAGGATGACAAGGGGAGATGCTCGCTCCGTTCGCTCCGCTCAGGACGACAACATACGACATAACGCCCTCCTACTGCGCCAGGAACTCCTCGAGCATCTGCTTGAGCACCTCCACGTGGGAGCGGCGGGAGCGCGTGGCCGTGCCCACGAGGGCCACGGAGGCGTACTCGCCGTAGCGGTCGAAGAACTGCGGCACCGCCTCGCGCTCGCGCAGGTCCTCGCGGTAGGCGTCGGCGTACGCGTCCCAGCCGAGGTTGCCGTGCAGGTAGCGCTCGAGCATGGTGGGCGCGGGGGCGAACAGCTTGTCGTGCGCGTAGCGCGCGTGCGCGACCTTCTCGACGAAGAAGGCCAGATCGTCGCGCTTCGTGAACCCGGCCAGCTGGTTCGTGTTCTTGAGCCTCGTATCCAAGACGAGGTCGGTCTTCCACTGCTCGAGGCAGTCGAAGAACCCCTCGGCCGACGTCTCGTACGCGCTGATGGTCTCGATTCTCATGGCAGGGCTCCTTCGGGGATGCGCGCCGCGACCTGCACGGCGCCGTGCTTTCGAGGGCACACGCTACCGCATCCGCGCCGCGCGGCCGGGCCTCGCACGCGGCTTGTGGGCCAACCGGGGGCGCGCCGTCACCCGCCTGCCACGCCCGCGCATGCGACCTGCCGATACGCATTCGATCCGCATTCGGTATTCCCCGGGCGGCCATTTGCGTTTACAATGACCCTCAACGAATAGCTCAATCACGAAACGGAGACCGAGCTTGAAAACCAACGAGGCACTCGACTTCTTCGAGCTCGACGCGCGCCTGTTCTACGATGCCGTCGCATTCAGCACCGAGGACTACCTCTACGTCATCGACATGCGGCGCGACCTCGCGCTGCTCTCGGACAACATGCGCGAGGACTTCGGCTTCGACGACAGCCTCATCCTCGGGCTCATCCCCGCGTGGCGCGAGCGCATCGTCGAGCGCGACCGCAAGCGCTTCGACGAGAGCATCGAGGACATGCTCTCCGGCAAGACGGACGTCCACGACATCGAGTACCAGATCCTCAACGCCAAGGGCGAGCGCATCTGGATCCTGTGCCGCGGCCTGCTGAAGCGCGACGCGCACGGCGAGCCCACGGTGTTCGCCGGCGTCGTCACCAACCTCGAGCGCAAGGGCAGGATCGACCCCATCACGGGTCTGTTCACGCACGACGAGTGCCTCAAGCTCATCGACCGGCTCATCGCCCACGGAGGCAGCGGCGGCGTCATGGTGCTCGGCCTCGACGACTTCTCGCGCATCAACTCGCTCAACGACCACGCGTTCGGCGACGGCGTGCTCAGGCAGTTCGCCCAGACCGCGCAGCGCGTGCTGCCCGACGACGCCTCGATGTTCCGCCTCGACGGCGACGTGTTCGCGGCGGTCGTCGACGGCGCGGGCCGCCGGGCGATGGAGGATGCCTACCGGTCGCTGCACATGGTGTCCAACCGCCCCCACGCCATCGACGGCACCCCGTACTTCTGCACCGCCTCCGCAGGCATCGCGATGATCGGCGAGGACGGGCGCACGGGCCAGGACCTGCTGAAGAACGCCGAGAGCGCGCTGGAGGAGAGCAAGCACCGCGGCAAGAACACGTTCGCGTTCTTCTCGTCGGCCATGACGCACGAGAAGCGCCGGCGGCTCGAGATCAGCGACCTCATGCAGCTGTCGGTGGTGGACGGCATGGAGCATTTCTCCCTGCACTACCAGCCCCTCGTGGACGCGCGCACCCTCGAGCTGGCCGGCGCCGAGGCGCTCCTGCGATGGGAGTCGCCCGAGCGCGGCAGCATCTCGCCCGTGGAGTTCATCCCCATCCTCGAGTCCTACGGGCTCATCGGGCAGGTGGGCGCCTGGGTGCTCGAAGAGGCGGTGCGCCAATGCGCCGCGTGGTCCGCACGGCGCCCGGGGTTCATCGTCAACGTGAACATCTCGTATCTGCAGCTGCTCGACGAGGGATTCGTGCCGCTGGTGCGCGAGCTGCTCGAGCGCTACGGGACGGATCCGCGCAGCATCGTGCTCGAGATGACCGAGAGCTACTTCGTCACGGACATGGAGGCGCTGCGCTCGACGTTCGGGGAGCTGCGCGGCCTCGGCGTGCGCATCGCCATGGACGACTTCGGCACGGGGTACTCCTCGCTCGGCCTGCTGTCGCAGTCGCCCGCCGACATCGTGAAGATCGACCGGCTGTTCATCCGCAACATCCACGAGGAGGACTTCAACCGTTCGTTCATCGACGCGGTGATAGAGCTCTGCCATAGCGTGGGCATCGAGGTGACCGTCGAGGGGGTCGAGCAGGCCACCGAGCTCGACGCGGTGCGCTCCATCGGCGCCGACTGCATCCAGGGCTTCATCGTGTCCAGGCCCGTGCCGGCGAAGCGCTTCGAGGAGCTGTTCCTCACGCCGCAGGCGTCTTGACGGGCCCCTCCACCGACTCCACCGGGGACGGCGCCGCCGAGCACGCCGGCAGGCTCGCGCGCTTGAACGACGGGCCGAGCACGTCGCAGGAAGCGGGATCGTCCAGGTCGCAGATGCGGTACGAGCTCTTGCCGGTGCGCTTGATGCCGTAGAGCGCTCGGTCGGCCGCGCAGTAGAACTCCTCCAGCGAGCGCTCCGTCGAGCCGAACGCCACGCCCACGCTCACGCTCACCTCCACGCAGCGCCGCGACAGCTGCTCCACGCCCGCGATCACGTCGTCGCAGATGCGGGTGGCCACGCACGCGCACGGCACGTCGGCGATGAACGCGGAGAACTCGTCGCCGCCCGCCCGGAACACGATGTCGCTGCGGCGGAACGACCGTTCGAGCAGCTCGGCGAACTCCTTGAGCACCATGTCGCCGCAGTGATGGCCGTGCTCGTCGTTCACCTTCTTGAAGTCGTCCACGTCGAACATGAACAGCACGCCCTTCGCGCCGGGCCAGCGCGGCGGCTGCGCGAGCGCCTCCTCCACAAGGCGGCGGCCCTGCGCCACGTGCAGAAGCCCCGTGAGCGGGTCGCGCGTGGCCTGGCGCTCGAGGCGGCTGTACTCCTCCTTGATCGCCCTCTCGAGCCGCGCCTGCTCGGTGACGTCCTGGGTCAGGCAGGCGCAGCGGCCCGCGGCGGGCCGGTAGGTGCTGATGGAGAAGAAGCGCTCCGTCGTCGGATCGCAGAGAGAGAAATGCTGCTTGGCACCCGTGAGGGCCGTCTCGGCCAGGATGCCGATCAAGTCGCGCCGCGCGCCGGGGTGGACGTCGAAGAACGAGCGCCCCTCCAAAGCGTCGGCGGGCGCGCCCTCGATGTCCGCAGCCATCTCGTTGACGCGCTCGTACACGAGGTCGACGGGCTCCCCCGCCTCGTCGAGAACCGCCTCGACCACGATGAGGGGGACGGGCAGCTCTCGAACGTACTCGAATTCTCCGCTTCGGTTCGACACGGTATCCCAAGCGCCTCCTCATATGGTGAACATCGGCAGAAACAGCGGACAGCATCGTATCTCATCCCGCGAAGCCGATAAAGCATTGTACCGGAGCATGGCCGATCCGCAACGTCGCCGTTGAAAAGCCAGGGAGCCCGCCCCCGAACCGAAGGGTAAATCCCTAACGGAATCGTGGGAGAGGGCGTGACAGGGGGACGTGACAGGGGGATATTGTCACTGATGACGCACCTCACGCGTCGCGGCGCTTCGGGGGGCAGCCGAGACGGGCGAGCTCGCCGGCCACCGTGTCCACCAGCAGCGGCAGCGCGTCGTGCACCTTCGGCGTGAGCCCGATGGTGGCCACGGCGGGCGAGGCGTTCTCCACCTGCATGCCCAGGCACAGCCCCTCGGCCTCGTAGCCCAGAAGCGTCGCGGCGTCGAACAGGTCCACCAGCTTGAGGTCGTGCAGCGACGCGGTGGCCCCCGAGTGGCGCGCCATGGCGTCGGGCGCGAAGCGGAGCACCGTGCCCGGCTCCTCGCCGGTGCCGTCCACCGCGTCCACCGTGACGATGACGTCGAATTCGCGCACGCGCTCGATCATGTCGAGGCTCAAGCAGCCCAGGTCGAACAGCTGCACGTTCTCGGGCATCTCGTAGCGCGCGCACAGCTCCTCGTAGGCGGCCGGCCCCACCCCGTCGTCCAGCATGAGCTTGTTGCCCACGCAGAACACCGCGATGGAGCGCGCCGCGCCCTCGGCGGCCACGGCTAGGCCCCCGCCGTCGGTCGGATGGCCAGGTTGTAGTACGTCGCGGCGGCCACCACCGCCAGCGCCACGACGACGCCGACGACGGCCCAGATGCGCTCGCGGCGCAGGTACTCCTCCTTGTCGCGGCCGAAGCCGGCGGCCCGGTGCGCCGCGAAGGGCTGCCCGATGAGCGAGAACGCCACCGTGCCCCCGATAAGCGTGACGAGCACCACGAGGCCCAGCACGATGGCGAGCGCCGTGCGCTCCATGATCGCGGCGTAGAAGATGTTGTCGGCGAACAGCCACACGGGGTAGAACAGGATGGAGGCCCAGAACCCGTGCGCGGGCCCCCAGATGGGCGGTATGAGGAGGGCCCCGATGTTGATGCGGGGAATGCCCTCGAGGAACTCCTCCTCGAGGGCTATCTGCTCGTCGGTCAATTCAGCCACAGTTCGCCGTCCTTTTCGCTCTGCGTGCGTTTCTCTGCCATTATAGACGAGGACCCCGCGCAGGCGGGGAAGGCTCCGCGAGCGGAAGGAGACGACAAGCAGATGCTGGCCATCGCAGGATCGCTGCGAGAGGGAAGCTACAACCGGCAGCTGGCCGACGCCTTCGTCGCCTTCATAGAATGAGGAAGGGCCCCGGAATCCCCGGGGCCCTTCGCAGATTCGAGCGGTTAGTGCTTGAGGTCGTCCTCGCCCACGATCGCGTGCTTCTCGGGATCGTAGACCAGGCCGCCGTGCTCCTTGCGGAAGAACATGAGCAGCGTCGGGGAGATGCCCTCGATGTTCGCCAGGTAGATGTGGATGAACATGAAGCAGATGAAGACGTACATCATGAAGTAGTGGATGATGCGCATCGACATGAGCCCGCCCACCAGATCGGTGCCCGCCGCGAAGAAGCCCACGTTCATCGTGGGGTTCCACAGGCACAGGCCCGTGTAGAACATCACGATGATGAGGATCGGGATGGCGAGGTAGCTGATCTTCTGGGGCACGCCCAGCTTGGCGGACAGCGGATGGTCCTTCTTCAGGAACAGATAGTACTTGATCCACTGGGCGCCCTGGTGGCGGTTGTCAGCCTGCGGCAGCCACGTCTTGTAGTCCATGACCTGCGAGCGGGTGCCGCCGGTGGGCGACGACTTCACGAAGAAGGCCATGGCCACGCGGGCGATGCAGTTGATGAACAGCACGAAGCCGCAGAACACGTGCACCCCGCGGGCGATGCCCATGAAGCCGCCCCAGAACGGGAAGTGGATGCTGAAGCCCGTGATGATGAGCAGCAGCATTGCGATGAGGTTCACCCAGTGCGTGATGATGAACGGCAGCGGATGGGCCTCGCGATAGTGTGCCAGATGCGCCATGTTACTTCACCCCCCAGGGGCTCGTGACGGTCTCGAAGCTCTTGCCCGTCGCCGGCTCGGTGATGTGCACCGCGCACGCCGTGCAGGGGTCGAAGCTGTGCACCGTGCGCAGGGCGTTGATGGGCTTCTCGATGTCGCCCACCGGGTTGCCGATGAGCGCCTGCTCCATCGGGCCGTGCTCGCCGTTGGCGTTCTTGGGCGCGAGGTTCCAGGTGGTCGGGATGATGATCTGGTAGCCCTCGATCTTGCCGTCCTTCACGCTCTCGGAATGGTAGAGCGCGCCGCGCGGGGCCTCCCAGAAGCCGGTGCCGGCGCCGGTGATGGTCTCGGGCTTGCGGAAGTACTCGCTGTCGCCGCCCTTGAGGGCCTCCATCAGCTCGGTCAGCCACTCCTTCATGAGGCCGGCGATGTAGAGCGTCTCGATCTGGCGGACGGCGGTGCGGCCGAGCGTCGACTGGGCGACGCCCACCTGGCCGGGAGCGCCGAGCGCCTCAAGCAGGCCGTTGACCTGCTCGACGATGAACGGCACGTTGCGCTTGTACGCGGCCAGCACGCGGGAGAGCCCGCCGGCCTCGTAGGGCTTGCCGTCGTAGGCGGGGCACTTGACCCAGGTGTAGCGGTCCTCCACGTTGTACTCGGTGTACTCGGGCTTCGTGGTGAAGTACGGGGACGTGAACGTCTCCTCGCCTTCGTACCAGGACGAGCCCATGTACTCGGTGATGAGGTTCTCCTGCACGTCGCTGATCTCGAGCTTGTCGTCGATGACGCCCATGGGCAGATAGCGGTTCTTCATCTGCTCGTTGTAGTCGGCGTAGTCGCCGGGGCCCTCGAACACGCCCCATGCCACGTAGCGGCCGCAGCCCTTGCCCCAGTTGAGCGCGTCGATGTAGTACGGCGCGATGGCCAGGGTGTCGGGGATCATCGTGGCCTCGACCCAGTCGTAGATCTCGTCGATGAGACCCTTGAGGTCGTCGAGCTTCTGATCGGTGGGCACGAACGCCGTGCCGCCCGGGATGAGCGTCATGACGTGGGGCATCTTGCCGCCGAGGATGGCGGAGATCTGCGAGGCCTTTGCCTGCATGGTGAGCGCCTCAAGGTAGTGCGCGGTGCAGATGAGGTCGAGCTCGGGGGGCAGCTGGTAGGCCGTGCCCTCCTCCGCGTCGAACCAGTTGCCCGAGAAGATGGACAGCTGGCCGTTGTCGGCGAACGCCTTCAGGCGGTCCTTGAGGGCCGCGAAGTCGCTGTTCATGGACGTGCCGGCAGCCTGCGCGAGATCGTAGGCGTCGGCAGCGTCGGCCTTGAGCGCATTCAGCGGGTTCACGTAGTCCAGCGCCGCCAGGTTGTAGAACCACAGGATGTGGCTGTGCAGGAACTGCGCGCCCTCGAGGAGGTTGCGGATGATGCGCGCGTTGTTCGAGATCTGGATGCCGTAGGCCTTCTCGGCGGCGATGGCCGAGGAGTGCGCGTGGGAAACCGGGCACACGCCGCAGATACGCTGCACGATCTGCGCGGCGTCCTCGGGCGTGCGGTTCTCCACCACCATCTCCATGCCGCGGAAGCAGCCGCCGGACACCCAGGCGTCGGAAACCTTGCCGTTGGTGACCTCCATCTCGACGCGGAGATGGCCCTCGATACGGGTGATCGGGTCGATGACTGAACGGGTCATGTAGGCTTACCTCCCTTCTTCTTCGTCGTTGGGCTTGTCGGTCGCATCGTAGGTGCCGATGGACTTGTCGGGATGCTTGGCGTCCCAGCTGCGGACCTTCTCGAAGTCGGCGCCGCCGTCCATGCGGCCCGTGAGCTTCATGCCGAAGCCGTGCACCACGAGGGCCGCCGCCAGGATGCCGGTGATGCCGAGCGCGATGGTGCCGGGCTGGACCATCCAGTCGCCGATGCGCAGGTCGCGATGGCGCTTGTAGAACGGCGTGTTGACCTCGACCCAGTTGTGGCCGGGATCGTTCGGGGCCGCCTCGCAGCAGCCGATGCAGGGGGCGCCGGACTGCACGCACCAGCTGCGGCGGTTGTTCCACAGCGTGACGCCGCAGTTGGCCTTCGTCTGCGGGCCGCGGCAGCCGAGGGGATACAGGCAGTAGCCCATGGCCTCTTCCTTGGAGCCGAACTCGTAGACGAACTCGCCGTTCTCGAAGTGGCCGCGACGCTCGCAGTTGTCGTGGATCGTCTGGCCGAAGATGCCGGTGGGCTTGCCCTCGCTCGTGAGGTCGAGCTCGGCGGGCGTGAGGCCCAGAAGCACCACGTCGGCCAGCACGGCCACGAGCCACTCGGGGTTGGCCGGGCAGCCGGGGACGTTCACGACCGGGGTCTCGATGCCGCGCTTTTTGAGGAACGCCTGCACGCCGAGCGCGCCGGAGCTGTTCGGGTTCGCACCCATCCAGCCGCCGTTGACGGCGCAGGAGCCCAGCGCGACCACCGCGACGGCGCTCTCGGCCGCCTCGGCAAGGTGCTCCGTGCCGGGCTTGTCGGCAACGCGCAGCGCCTGGCCGCCCCAGCCCTCGAGCACGGCACCCTCGTACACGAGGATGTAGTTGCCGGCGCAATCCTTGATGGTCTGCTCCTTGGCCAGCTCCATGGAGTGGCCGGCCGCAGCCGACAGGGTCTCGGAGTAGTTCAGCGAGATCATCTCCAGCACGATCGAAGCCGCGTCAGGCGTCTCGACCTGCGCGAACGACTCCGTGCAGCCCGTGCACGACGCGCCCTCGATCCAGATGACCGGGAACAGCTTGCCCTCCTTTGCGCCGATCACGGACGTTTCGAGGGCCTGCGCGACCTTCGGAGCGGCGAGCTCGGACAATCCCGCCGCCACCGCGACCGCGCCGCAAAGTTTCATGAAGCTGCGTCGGCTCACGCCGCGTGCGGAAAGCATCTGCTGAAACTCTGAAACCGTGGCCTCTGTTTCCATGTGCACACCTCCTCAGGTGCTCTCGTCTTCCATTGCTTGCTGATTATGTATTTTCCACGACGATTGTAACGATTGGGAGGACAGGCGCGCGAGCGCAACGTTTGGCCCGCCAGTGGCATGAAAATGTTACGGTATCCGCAGGTCGTAACATGAGTTATTCACTCTCGCCGCAGTTTCCTGCGGTTTCATGCAAAACCATCCCGTTAATCGCGCTTCGTATGCAGTGCGCGCACAGCAAGAAACCGCCCGCCGATTCTCCGGCGCCTCTCGTAGGTTTCTTGTCGCGCGCCGTTTCTCCCGGCTCGTCTCGTCGCGAAGATCGGTATCATATCACAAGCAAGAATAAACGAGAACCGTAAGCAAAAGGATGAACCTATGAGCGCTCCCGAACCCGTTTTCGCCTACCTCGGCCCCGCCGGCACCTACACCCACGAGGCCGCCCGGGCCTTCGCCGCGCGCCTGGGGCACGACGAGCCCGAGCTTCTGGAATGCGCGTCGTTCGACGAGGTGTTCGACGCGGTGGACCGGGGCAAGTGCGAGTACGGCGTGGTGGCGAAGGAGAACTCGCTGGAGGGGTCGGTCACGGCCACGCTCGACAACTTCGCGTTCAAGAGCCAGGCGTCCATCTTGGGCGAGCACGTGCTGGATATCCACCACTGCCTGGTGCTGCATCCCGACGCGCGCCTGGAGGACGTGACCTGCGTGGCCTCGCACGCCCAGGGGCTCGCGCAGTGCCGGCGCTTTCTGGCCGAGCGGCTGCCGGGGCGTGCGACCATTACCACGTCGTCCACGGCCGAGAGCGCGCGCATGGCCGCCGAGGACGTGCATGTTGCCGGCATCGCGAACGCGTTCGCGGCCGAGCTCTACGGCGCGCGCGTGGCCGAGCGCGATATCGAGGACCACTTCGGCAACCAGACGCTGTTCGCGCTCATCGGCCGCCAGGGACACCCCGCCGTGTTCCGAGGCGACCGCTACAAGACGTCGCTCGCGCTGTTTTTGCAGGTGAACCGCGCTGGCACTTTGAAC
The DNA here is from genome assembly GCF_902386925.1 of Arabiibacter massiliensis. Taxonomy (NCBI): domain Bacteria; kingdom Bacillati; phylum Actinomycetota; class Coriobacteriia; order Eggerthellales; family Eggerthellaceae; genus Arabiibacter; species Arabiibacter massiliensis. Next base: position 989,154 of record NZ_LR698996.1, read on the forward strand.
ATGATACTTTCGGAGTTCGCCTACGCGGGCATCGACCTGTCCATGATCCAGTCACGCCCCACCAAGCAGCAGCTGGGCGACTACATGTTCTTCATCGAGTTCGAGGAGGACGCGAACGCCCTGCCCGTGCAGACGGCGCTCAACTGCCTGCGTCTGAAGCTGCGCGAGGTGAAGGTGCTCGGCAGCTACCCAGTGGGATAGTCCGTCAACCTGCGGGAGCCGGGGGCGAGCCCAGTCGCTCGGCAGTCCTGCTCGCACGAAACGCCCACTGGGCGTTTCGGCTCGTGCGGAACTCGCTTGGTGGGCTCGTCCCCGGCCCCTTGCCGGTTGCGGCCATTCCACCGGGAAGCTCTTCGCTAAAGCCGGGGTCGACCTGCGCCTTTGTCATCCTGAGCGAGCGAAGCGAGTCGAAGGATCCCGCGCGGCGATAGCGGGAAACATCCCAACCGCCCCCCATGACACAAAAACATGCCGGTTTGGCACTCGCTGCACTAGAATGGCCGCCTTTCCGGAGAGTCAGACGCATCAGTCGCAGCGTTTTCCCAGCTCGCACGAAAACTCTTGACGGCACGCCCTTTGGCAGAGTGCCAAACCGACCGCTTTTTGTGTCGTGGAGGCCGCTTAGCCTGCTTCCCTTCTACAGCGCCAGCACTTCCAGGTGCTCCAGGAGGATCTTCGTGCCGATAAGGATGAGCACCACGCCGCCGGCGATGGTGGCGGCCTTCTCGTAGCGCGCGCCGAAGCGGTGGCCCACGGCGACGCCCACGAGCGCGAGAACGAACGTCGTCACTCCGATGAGCCCCACGGACATGACGATGTCCACGCGCAGGAAGGCGAAGGTGATGCCCACGGCGAGCGCGTCGATGCTGGTGGCGATGGCCAGCATCACCAGCTCGCGCAGGTCGAGCTTGCCGTCGGCCGGGCAGGACAGCTCCTCGTCATCCTCATGGAAGGCATCCCAGAGCATCTTGCCGCCGATGAGCGCGAGCAGGCCGAACGCGATCCAATGGTCGACCGGCGTGATGTAGCGTTCGAACTGCGTGCCGAGCGCCCAGCCCACAAGCGGCATGAGCCCCTGGAAGCCGCCGAAGAACAGCGCGATGACCAGAGCTTGGCGCATGTTCAGGCGCTTCATGCACAGACCCTTGCACACCGACACGGCGAACGCGTCCATCGACAGCCCCACCGCGATCAAGAACAACTCCATGAATCCCATGGCAATCCTCTCGTCCTGCTGCCCCCAGCTGCGAACAAAAAAACACCGGCGCGTGCGCACCGGCTGCATGAAGAAGCGGTGCGACGCCAAGCGCCACACCGCGAGTCTTGTCGTTTCAGGTTGCGCCAGCCTCAAGAAGAAGCAGTATGTTGACGCAGCCGCGCCTTGCCAGCGCCGACTACTCCCCCACGGGATTCGGCTATTCTAGCACAGAAAACGCGCACGAAGCCTGATTTTGTCCAAGCACCTGACCAGGTGAAATAGGTTGTTTCACCTGGTCAGACTTTTGTAGCGACGTGGACAGAAAGCGCCTTCGTGCGCGTTTTCTCGCCTTGTCGCGCAGCGTCACCTTCGCCGGGACGTCGCCGACCCCCCCCCCCCGAACATCACACGTCGCGTGCTTTTGTGCAGACCGCTGATCAGGCTTTACAATGCATTTAACCTGATCAGATGGAATGTTTTGTTTTGCACGAAAAGCGTCCTCGTGCGACCCGCGAACACCACGCGCAGCCGGCTCGCCCTCCCTACGCCCAGAAGCCCTCGCCCTCCTGGCGGAAGAAGCCTTCTGTCACGAGGTCGGACACGATGGAGGCGAACGTCGCCGCGTCCACGGCGTCGCGGCCGGCCGCGCGCTCGAAGGCGTCCAGGCGGCGGGCCAGCTCGTCCTCGCCGATGCCGGGCTCGGCCAGCACCACGCGCACGAGCTCGGCGCGCTTCTGGCGCCGCGACCCCTCGAAGGCCGACTGCCGCGTGTGATGGGCGCTGCGCCGCGAGGGATTGGCCATGATCGACTTCAAATGCGCTCCGTAGTCCAGAAGCGCGTAGTACCACCCCCGCGCGTCGTCCTCGGGGCACGTCGCCGCCACCAGGGGCACCAGCTCGCGATCCGCCACGCCCTCGCGCCCGGGAAACAGCTCGTGCAGAAACACCGTGCGCACGTTCGTCTCCAGGTACACGCCCGGCCGGTTGAACGCGAACGCCATGACGCCCGCCGCCGTCGCGGGCCCGATGCCCGGCAGCTCCATCAGCTCCTCGGCCGTCTCGGGCAGCCGGCCCTCCCGCGTAGCCGAGCACTCCTCGCACGCCCGCTTGAGCGCGAGCGCCCGTCGGTTGTACCCGAGCCCCTGCCACTGCGCCAGCACGTCGGCCGTGCCCGCCGCCGCCAGCGAATCCACCGTGGGAAAAAGCGCCATCCAGCGCTCCCAATGCTTCAGCACGCGCGCCACCTGGGTCTGCTGCAGCATGACCTCGCTCACCAGCACGGCGTAGGGGTCGTCCAGATAGCGCCACGGCAGGTCGCGATGGTGCAGCCGCCCCTCCTCGCGCACCTTCCCCACAAAGGCCTCGCGCGACGGCGCGCCCTCGGGCCACGCAGCGGCGCGATCGCCCGCTAGGCGCACGACCCGCAAGCCTCCGGGTCCGCATCGCCCTTGCACGCATGGGAGCCCTTCGCCGAGTCCATGGCGGCCTCCACCACGGGATGGCTCGCCCCCTGCTCGATGAGGTCCTTGAGCGTGATGGACGCGAAGTAGTCGTTGAGCAGGCGATCCGCCCCCTGCCACAGCTTGTTGTACGCGCAGTCCTTCTGCTTGTCGCAGTAGGCCGGGTCCATCACGCACAGCGAGATGCTCACCGGGCCCTGCACCGCCTCGAGCACCTCGAGCAGCGTGACCTCGGCCGGGTCGCAGTTGAGCGCGAGCCCGCCCCGCGCGCCGCGCACCGTCTTGATGAGGCCGCCCTTCACCAGGTCGTGCTGGATGCTGCGCGCGAACGCGTAGGGGATGCCCTCCTCCTCCGCGATGTCGGAGACGGAGACGTACGACTCGCCGCTCTTGTAGGCGGCGCGCAGGATGCGGCAGGCGTAATCGCAACGGCGCGTGATGTCCATCAGCTAGCTTTCCTTCCCGTTGAGCAGGTCCTCGAGGTTCTCGAGGTCCCGCCTGAAATCGTCGACGACGGCCTCCTCGAGGGCCTTGTACTCCTCGGAGTCGAGCGGCTGGTAGGCCGCCAGCTTGTCGTAGAGGTTGTCGGCGGTCACCGGCACGTAGCGCCGCGCCACGAGGCTTGCCTTGTAGGCCTCCTCGATGGCCTCGCGGGCCGCCATGTACATATCGTAGCGCGGCATCTGCGACGAGTAGCGCACGAGCGCCACGCGGTCGATGCCCCGGACGGAGGGGTGCTCGCGGGCTATCTCCATCCAGATGTCGGCGCGCTCGGAGTCGGTGGGGTAATCGATGTCCACCACCGACAGCGGCTCGAGCAGGTCGAAGAAGAACGGATCGATCTCGCCCGCCTCGGCCGCGGACGCCAGCACGTACACGTCGGGGTTCTCCGCCGCCGAGCGGATGAGGCTGATGGCCTCGCGCGCCCCGCGCGAGAGACTGGCCATGAGGAAGCCGCCGAAGTCGTCGGAGGGGTCGCCCATCGGCGATATCCACAGGTCGAGGTCCTCGAGCATGAGCACGCCCGGCCCCTCGAAGGCGTTGCGCGCGCCGTTGAGCTGGGGCTGGCGGTCGGCCTGCGCCATGACGCAGAGCACCGGCATGCCCTGGAGGTTCTCCTCCATGTGCATGCGGATGGCGGGCAGGTTGAGCTCGCCGAGCGTGGCGGCCATGAAGCGGTTCGCATCCTCACGCGCCGGCGAGCGGAACAGCAGCGCGTCGGAGGCGGGCATGCGGTCGAGCCCATGGCGAGCGTTGAGCAGCGCGACGAGCTCCTGGAAGCGCGGGTCCTTCTGCATGCCCACGCCGAAGTCGCGCATGAGGGCCACCGTCTCGTCGTAGCCGACCAGCTCGTCGTAGGTGATGCGCTCCATCGACGACAGGACCGCGTCGGCATCGGGACCCATCCCGCTTGCGCGCGCGACGGCCTCGAGGGCCTTGCCCATCGCCTCGGGGTCGTCCTGCGCCGAGGCGTCCGCCGCGTCGGAACCCTCAGGGCCGTCGGCCTCCTCCACCGCCACGGCGCTCGCAGCCGGGGCCGGGGCCGTCACGTGCTCCACCCGCATGAGGGGCGCGCCGTCAAGCCCCAGGAAGTCCTGGGAGATCATGTCGGTCATGTCCTCGAGGTCTTCGCGCGTCAGGCCGAACTCCTCGAGCTTGTCGAGCGCGAGCCGCTGCAGCTGGTCGGCGCAGGCGGCGATCTCCTCCTGGTTGAGGTAGGGCTCGAGCCGCTCGAAGGCGTACTCGGCGATGGAGCGCTCCTTGAGCGTGCAGGCCAGGCTCCACGCCTGCTTGAGGCCGTCGACCGCCTCCTCCTCCGGCGGCGTGCCGTCGTTGCGCTGCGCGCGCTCGAACGCCGCCAGGTACAGGTGCATGCCGAGCACGGCGTCGCCCGACGCGCAGGCCGCAGCGGCGCTGCGCAGGTACTCGGCAAAGGAATCGTGCTCGTCGTTGTGGCTGGGCGAGCTGTTCGCGTCGTTCTCAAACATGGACCCAACCTCCTTTGTTATGGGAACATCACTGTCAATGTCGATATGCCTATGTTCAGGTCGCATTTTACCGAAGAACCCCCGCCCCGCACAGGGGGCCTCCCAAACACCACAATTCGTAACGCTGCCGTTGAGCCTCAGCCGAGCCCCTTGTCATCCTAGCGGAGCGCCGAAGGCGCGAAGTCGAAGGATCCCGCGCGGCGACAGCAGGACGTCTCACGGCTGGCGCCGCATGGGATCCTTCGACTCGCTTCGCTCGCTCAGGATGACAAAAGGAAGCTTCGCTCGCCCAGGATGACAAAAGGAAGCTTCGCTCGCCCAGACAAAAAGAAGACGGCGACCCCCCCCCAGCGAAACGGCAACCGTTTTCCGAGGGAGCGCCCGGCGGCATCCATAAGCGAGTTCCGCACGAGCCGAACAGCCCAGCGGGCTGTTCGTGCGAGCTCAGGACTGCCGAGCGTTGGATGCCGCCGGGCGCTCCCTCGGAAAACGGTCCTACCAGTCGAGCACCGTCCAGCCTTGGGCGCGGGCCGTGCGCGACAGCGGGCGGTCGGGCGACACCGCATAGGCGTGCTCGGCGGCCGAGAGCACCGCGCGGTCGGAATGGTGGTCGCCGTAGGCGCTGTCCAGCACCCAGTTGCCGGGCCCGAAGCGCTCGTCGCCGAAGCGCTTCACGGCCGCGAGCTTCTCCTGCCCCTCCACGGGGCGCCCTTCCACCTCGCGCGTATACGTGCCGTCCGGCGCGATGCGCATGCGCGTGGAAATCTGGTTCTCGAAGGGGTGGTGCTCCATGGCGCGCAGGATGATGGGCTCGAACGTGGCCGAGATCACCACGACGGTGTCGCCGCGCTCGGCGTGCGCGCGCATGGCCGCGTCGGCCTCCGGGCGGAACACGGGCGCGATGCGCTCGTCGTAGAACCTCGCCAGGAAGGCGTCCACCTCCTCGGCCGGCTTGCCCTCGAAGGCGGTGAACACGAGCCCGCGCACGGCCGCCTCGTTCTGCGGCAGACGCAGCTTGTAGGCCGCCGCCCACAGAAGGATGCGCGCGAGGATGCGCTTCTTCAGCATCCGCTCGCCCATCAGGTGCGACACGAGCAGCACCGGCGAGTTGCCCTCGATGCTCGTGCCGTCGAAATCGAACACGGCGAGCCGCGCCTTCCCCTCAGGCGCGGCCTCCCCGTGATTGCCAGTCTCCTCGGTCCCCGTGTGGGACATGCGGCGCCACCCTCCCGTTCGGCGGAGCGGCGCCGCGTCCCCCGCGCGCCTAGCCCTCCGCCTCGTCGATAGTCTCAGCGAACTGTGAATTATACAGCTCCGCGTAGAAACCGCCAAGTTCAAGCAGTTGTTCATGCGTACCCTGTTCCACGATGTCGCCGTGCGCCATCACCAGGATGAGGTTCGCTGATCTGATGGTGGACAGCCGATGCGCGATGACGAACGAGGTGCGCCCGGCCATGAGGTTGTCCATGGCCTTCTGGATGCGCTCCTCGGTGCGCGTGTCCACGCTGGAGGTGGCCTCGTCCAGGATGAGCATGCGCCGGTCGGCCAGGATGGCACGCGCGATGGTGAGCAGCTGCCGCTGGCCGCTGCTGATGTTGCTCGCGTCCTCGTTGATCTCGGTGTCGTAGCCCTGGGGCAGCGTCTGGATGAAGTGGTGCACGTAGGCCGCGCGCGCCGCCGCCTCCACCTCCGCATCGGTGGCGTCCAGCTTGCCGTAGCGGATGTTGTCGCGGATGGTGCCGTGGAAGAGCCACGTGTCCTGCAGCACCATGCCGAAGAGGCTGCGCAAATCGTCGCGGGCGAAGTCGCGCACATCCACGCCGCCGACGCGGATGGCGCCGCCCTGCACGTCGTAGAAGCGCATGAGCAGCTTCACCATGGTGGTCTTGCCGGCGCCTGTGGGGCCGACGAGCGCGACGGTCTGGCCCTCGGTCACGCGCGCCGAGAAGTCCTTGATCACCGGCTTCTCCGGATCGTAGCCGAAGCGCACGTGGTCGAACTCCACCTCGCACTCCACGTCGGCCGTGCGCGCGGTGGCGCGGTCGGGCTCCTCCTCCGGCGCCTCGAGGAACGCGAAGATGCGCTCGGCCGCGGCGGCCATCTGCTGCAGGACGTTGCTCACCTGCGTGAGCTGGGTGATGGGCTGCGTGAAGTTCTTCACGTACTGGATGAACGCCTGGATGTCGCCCACCGTGATGACACCCTGCACGGCCAGGAAGCTGCCCGTGATGGCCACGGCCACGTAACCTAAGTTGCCCACGAAGTTCATGATGGGCTGCATGAGGCCGCTCACGAACTGGCTCTTCCACGCCGAGTTGTACAGGCGCGCGTTCGTCTCGTTGAAATTATCCACCGTGCCGTCCTCGCGGTTGAACGCGCGCACGATGGCGTGGCCGGAGAACGTCTCCTCCACGATGCCGTTGATCTCGCCGAGCGTGTTCTGCTGCGCGACGAAGAACTTCTGCGAGCGCTTCACCACCACCATGATGAGCACCACCGAGATGGGCAGGATGACCACCGTCACCAGCGTCATGAGCGGGTTGATGGTGAGCATCATGATGAGCACGCCGATGATGGTGGTGGTGGACGTGATGAGCTGCGTCACGCCCTGGTTCAGGCTCTGGCCGAGCGTGTCCACGTCGTTGGTGATGCGCGAGAGGGTGTCGCCCACGCTCGTTCGCTCGAAGTAGCCCATGGGCATGCGGTCGATCTTCTCCGCGATGCTTCGGCGCAGCTCGTAGCTCGTGCGCTGCGACACCGACGACATGATCCAGCCCTGCACGAACGAGCACGCTGCGGAGAACAGGTAGAGCCCCAGCGTGAACAGGAGGATCTGCGCGATGGCGTCGAAGTCGATGCCGCCCGTGCCGTCGATCTTGGCCACGATGCCGTTGAAGAGCTCGGTCGTGGCCGTGGAGAGCACCTTGGGCCCCACGATGTTGAACACCGTCGAGCCGATGGCGAACACGCCCACCACCACGAGCGCCGCCTTGAAGCGCCCCATGAAGGCGATCATCTTCTTGAGGGTGCCCTTGAAGTCCTTCGGCTTCTCGCCGGGCATCATGCGCCCGCCGGGGCCGTGGCCGCTGCCGGGGCCGCGGCGGGGCCGATGCGTCTGATTCTGCGCGCTCATGCTGCATCACCCCCGTTCAGCTCGGCTTCCGAGAGCTGCGACATCGCGATCTCCCGGTACTCCTCGCAGGTGCGCATGAGCTCCTCGTGCGTGCCCTGGCCGACGACCCGGCCGTCCTCGAGCACCACGATGAGGTCGGCGTGCAGCACCGTGGAGATGCGCTGCGCCACGATGACCACGGTCTTGCCGCCCAGGCGCGTGTGCAGCTGTTGGCGAAGCGCCGCGTCGGTCTTGTAATCGAGCGCCGAGAAGCTGTCGTCGAAGAGGTAGGCGCGCGCCTCGGTGGCGAGCGCGCGGGCGATGGCCAGGCGCTGGCGCTGGCCGCCCGACACGTTCGTGCCGCCTTGGGACACCTCCGAGGCGAGGCCCTCCTCCTTCGAGGCGATGAACTCGGAGGCCTGGGCGATGTCGGCCGCCTCCTCCACGCGCTCGCGCGGCATGGCCTCGTCGGCGTAGGCGATGTTCGACTCGATGGTGCCGCTGAACAGAAACGCCTTCTGCGGCACGTAGCCCAGCTGGGCGCGTAGGGCCTCCTGGCTCACGTCGCGCACGTCGATGCCGTCAACGGTGATGGAGCCGCAGGTCACGTCGTAGAAGCGCTCGATGAGCTTGACCACCGTCGACTTGCCGGAGCCCGTGGAGCCGATGATGGCCGTGGTCTTGCCCGGCTCGGCGGTGAAGTCGATGTGCTCGAGCACGCATTCAGCCGAGTCGCCGTACTTGAAGCTCACGTCGTTGAACGCGATGGTCGCGCCGCCCGCGCTCGCGGAGAGCTCCGCATCGCGCGCGGCGGCGGGATCGGGATCGCAGATGGTGGGCCTCGTGTCGAGCACCTCGTTCACGCGCTGGGCGGCCACGTCGGCGCGCGGCAGCATGATGGATATCATCCCTATCATGAGGAAGCTCATGATGATGACCATGGCGTAGGTGATGAACGCGATGAGGTCGCCCGTCTGGATGGCGCCCGTGTCGATGTAGCTGCCGCCCACCCATACGATGAGCACGCTCACGCCGTTCATGATGAGCATCATCAGCGGCATCATGAACGTCATGACGCGGTTCGTGAACAGCTGCGTCTTCATGAGGCGCGTGGAGGCCTCGTCGAAGCGCTCCTCCTCGAAGGGCTGGCGGTCGAACGCGCGGATGACGGGCAGGCCCGTGAGCATCTCGCGCGACACGAGGTTCACGCGGTCGATGAGCTTCTGCATGATCTTGAACTTGGGCATGGCCACCTTCATGAGCACCACGATGAGGATGCCGATGACCGCCACGGCCAGCACGATGATCCAGCTCATGGCCAGGTTCGTGCGCGACACCATGATGATGCCGCCGATGGCGAGGATGGGCGAGTACAGCACCATGCGCAGGAGCATGACGGTGACCATCTGGATGAGCTGCACGTCGTTGGTGCCGCGCGTGATGAGCGAGGCGGCCGAGAACGACTGCACCTCGGCGTCCGAGAACGACACGACGCGCCTAAACAGCTTCGCGCGCAGCGTCGCGCCCACCTTGGCGGCCGTGCGCGAGGCGATGAAGCCCACGAGGACGGCAACCGCCATGCCGAGCGCGGCGAGCCCGAGCATGATGAGGCCCACGCGCACGAGGTAGCGCATCTGCATGTCGGAGAGGTTGTAGCCGAGCGCCTCGTACTCGGCGCGGGCGGCGGCGATGGCCTGCTGCTCCACGATGGAGTCGCTCGCGTCGCCGAGCTTCGACTTCGCCTCGTCGAGCATGCCGAGGATGTCCTGCTTCTGCACGGCGCCCGCCTTGTAGGCCTGCAGGGCCTGGTCCAGGTCGAGGTCGGGCATCTGCTGGGAGTAGTGGACGGCCACCAGCGGCATCGCCACCATTCGGTCGAGCTCGTTTTGCTCGCGCTCGCCCTGGGCGTTCAGCTTGTAGGTGCCCTGGTCGGTCTCGTCGTAGGCGGCTTCGAAGGTGCGCTCGTCGGCCTCGGGCAGCATCATGGCCACGAGGTCGTGGGTACGGGCCGTCATCTCCTCGGTAGCGGCGTGCTCCACGCCCGACTGCTGGATGCCCACGTCCACTATCTTGGACGTGTAGTTGGGAAGCGCAAGGTCGGTGAACGCCTGCACGATGAGCAGGCACACGATGAGCGCCACCGCCAGCTTGCAGTGTTTGAGATAGCGTATTATGCGCACGGGGCGTCGCCCCCTTCGTCGTGTGGCGCAGCCGGGGCGGCGCCTTCGTGGAACTCCACGACCTTGCGCAGGATGCGCACGAGGTGGCGCACGTCCTCCTCGCCCACGTGGGCCATGACCTCGTCCATGTGCGCGCTGTGGAGCCTGCGGCCCTCGGCGGCCAGGCGCTCGCCCTCGTCCGTGAGGCTCACGGTGATGCCGCGGTAGTCGTCGCCGGAGCGGCGGCGCTCGATGAGCCCCTTTTCCTCGAGCGACTTGAACGCCTGCGAGAGCGCGCTCGGCGTGGTGTGCGCGAACTCCGCGATGCGGCCGGGACGGGTCTCCCCGTGGCAGCGCCGCATCTCATCGACGGCCATCATCGTGCGCGCCTCGAGCGGCGTGACGCCGTCGGGCGTCGGCGGCGTGATGCGGCTGTGGCGCATGCGCTGCATGAGCCCGTACAGCTCGCGCTTCGTCTGGGCGAAGGATTCCTTCATGGGCCCTCCCTTGCGATCGAACGTCAGTTACAATTTAGTTGCTAAACTTTACCACATGATAAGTTTTAGTTACTAAAATGTTTTCAAGAGCACAGAACCTGCACGCCTGGCGGGGCGGGCGTGGGCGGGCGACGAGGCGGGCCGGGATTTTCTCGAAATAGGGTATTGCGCGGGAGGGCTTCACCCGGTAGAATAATCCGCGCTGCTAAAGCACGGGGTGTTAGCTCAGTTGGTTAGAGCGCCGGCCTGTCACGTCGGAGGTCGCGAGTTCGAGTCTCGTACATCCCGCCATCCTGCTTGCGAAGCCCGCCCATCCGGCGGGCTTTTTCATGTCCGGGCCGCGCTCCCCCTCAAGAAGCCTGCGTCATTTTTCCAAGTGAAGCACGCCATTCTCAGCATCCGCGATAAGAGCGCTGAGCGCCACGTCCAAGGCGGAAGCCAGTTTGAGCATGGTCGAGGCCATAAGGTTGCGCTTGCCAATTTCGATTTCGCGCAGATGCGAGTTCTCTATACCCGACATGCGGGCGAAGGCGCGTTGAGACATCCCGAGCGCGACCCTGCGCCGAGCTACAACGCTCCCGAAAGCGCGACGAAATTCATCGTCGGATATGCGGCTCCTGCCATCCATGGGTAAAGGGTAAGCTCCCGCGAAAATTTGATGTGGTGACGCTTCCCTACAGTTGGTATCATGTAATGCATAGGTGGAGGCAAGAACACCCGACGGCAAACGACCGCTGGCGGCACCTGCGCAGGAGGGATCGCCGCCCTCTGCCGGCATCGGAGAAAGGGGGTTCGTGGTGAAACGCGGTATCGACCAGCGCGCAAATCGGGGGTATACTATTGCAGGAGCCAACGTTCATGTACGTCCCGGGCAATTGGTGCCCGGCATCCAGCATGATAAGTTGGCTCCTTCTTTGCCTGCGCGCAGCGACTCTCCCTGTTTCGGTGAAACCGCCTTCAACCCCCCCCCCTCGCAGACGCCCGGTTCGGAGCGGCGCTAAGCTAGCTGCGAAATGCTCGGCGCGCGCCGAAGGTTCAAGCGCAACTGGAAGCGGCGCTCGATGCGAGCCGGGGGCAGAAGCCCAAGGTATCATGTCGAAAGCGCGATACATCATCGAAGGAGAAGACGATGGGCGAGCAAGAGAAGAAGGAAACCGTGGACGAGCAGGCGCAGGCACCTACCGCTCCCATTGAGGCCGTCGAGGCCGGCAGCGAGGGGCAGGACGAGGCCGCGAAGCAGGAGAAGCCCGACTTGGGCTGGTGCGTCGTCGCCAAGGGCCTTGTCGAAGGCGGCACCGAGCGCGTCATCGTGGGCATGGACTATGCGGACAAGGAGGGGGCCGAGCGCGGCTTGGAGGACTGGAAGGAAGCGGAGAACCCTCCGGAATCCGCGAGCGCGAAGGTCATGCGCGTGCCTAAGAAGTGCGTCGTCGCCAAGAAGGAGCAGACCGGCGAAGGCACCATCGTCCTCGCCGACGAGCGCGAAACCCTCGATATCGCCGACGCGCTCGCGGCCGTGCGCGGCGACCGATCCCTGTGCATGATCTACCCGTCCTGGACTGCCGGCAAGAAGGCCGCCCTCGGCGTCGGCGTCGCGCTCGCGGCGGCGTGCCTTGTCGGAGGCATCGCTTTGGCGACGGCACAGCCGCCCGCCTCCGCTCCCGTCGCCCCGAAGGCGACCGCATCGCAGAGCGCGCCCGTGCGCGCCGAGGAGAAGGCCGAGAAGAGCGAGGTCGTCTTGACCGTCAAGGCCGAGGGGGCCGACGCCGGCGTCACCAAGGCCAAGGTGGTCGCCGCCGACGCTGCGGGCAAGACCGTCATCGAGGAGCGCGAGGTCGAGGCCAACAAGGCGGTGGAGGTCGGCGAGCTTGACCAGGGCGACTACGAGCTGTACGTGACGGCAGCGCCGGTGTGCGAGGACGGTTCCACCTACGAGCTGCCGAAGGAGCCGGTCAAGTTCAGCGTTGACGGCGAGGGCGAGCCGGTAGAGGTTGAATGTGCGCTTTCAAAGATCGCCAAGGAGGATATGAGCAAGGAGCAGCTTGAGGCGGCCGCCGACATCCTCGAAGGCGCGGGCAAGGCCGACGCCGCGAGCGCCGCGCGCGCCTCGGCGCAGGCCGCGCCCTCCAAGCCCGGCAGCGCGGCCTCCGTGCAGCAGAGCGCCCCGAGCGCGCCTTCCGGCGGCTCCTCAAGCTCCCAGGGTTCCGCCCCCGCACCAGCACAGCTACAGCATCCCCATCTACGGCAACGGCGCTCCCATCTACGGCAACGGCGCTCCCATCTACGGCAACGGCGCTCCCATCATTGAAGAGCATTACTACTGCTCTATCTGCGGGGAGATACCGGGTGGCTCTTATGTCGGGCATAACGAGCCGCACGCACTCGCGGGGGAAAGCTCAAGCACGTGGATCGACGAAATCGTCGTCGGCTACAACAAGGAGATAATCGGGTATGAGCAGGTGATCACCGGGTATGAGCAGGTCATCACCGGATATGAGCAAGTTGTCACCGGCTACAAGTGCTCCTGCGGGGCCGTGCAATAAGGCGAGTGCGACATAAAAAGCACCAAAGAGGGGGCGAAGGCCCCCTCTTTGACGTAAATCAATAATAGTTATCGTCTAATAATACCATTCGCTGACCTGGGGTTTTGCAAATGCTATCTTTCGGGGCCGGAATCCCTCGAACGGCCCCTCTCCGCGCCCGCGTCCGGCCCTCCCGCCGCCCGCTCGGCCTCCTCGCGCTTGGCGTTCAGGCGGGGGCTGGCGAGCGGTTCTGCCTCAACCGGCCGGCCGGCCTCCGGGCTTTCGACTGGTTTATCGAGCTGCCTCCCAAGCCGGGGCGATCTCCTTAGGTTCACCAGCTTCCATTGCATCGCAGGAGATGCCAGGGCGGCATTGAGCACTGCCGGATACCCGGAGAACAGCAATTCGGGCATATAGTCGGCAAGGGCCAAGCGGGCCAGAAACTCGGCCTCGGCCTTCGACTGCGGCGTCGCGGCCCATTCAAGAAACTCGGCGGCGTCCGATTTCAGCTCTTCAAGGGAAGGAGCCGTATCCGCAGGCAGGACGGGCCAAAGCACCTCCCGAACATCCTGCTCCCTTCCGTCGAATCTTGCCAGGATATCTTGGTTTTTGGGAAAGGACTTCGCCAAGCCCCGATAGAACGTGATGATGCCGTGATCGAGCTTTTCGTCTCCGGTCGTCCAAACGCCTTTCGTTTCGGCGATTCTCCCGATGTCGTATAGGTCGCGAGGCACGACGCGGTCTGAAATCGCGGTGATCTTTCCCGCGACGACCTCAATGGGCGCGTTCACAGGAAAAGAGATCGTCTTCGAGTCGAAGGCGGCGGTGCGAATCGCGGGGGGAACGAGCGGCGCGCGGTTTAAGAAGTCAAGATCGACCTTGATGAAGTCGCGCGCGCCCCGGCGCTGGTCATAGACCAGCTTCATCGTGGTGCCCGCGTGCTCGACCTTGCTTGGCTCTACCCGATAGCCCAATTCGAGGGCGGTGCCGCGAACAGCGCCGACTATCGCATCCCTGTCGCGTATCATCTGCTCCCGGTCGGCAGAGCCGATGTAGTTTATATCGGCATCGAGCGAGAGCCTTGTAGGCTCGATAATGAAGAAATTGAGGGCGGTGCCGCCATGAAGGCAGATCCGGTTTCTCGCAGCGGGGTTGTCGGCAAGGGCATCGAGGAAATCGAGAAGGCGCTCGACTTTCTCTAAGTTCACTCGGTCGAATCTCTCCATGCCCGGCATCATCCTTCGAGCCATCCTTCCATGTCTTCCGACGGGGCGGGCAGGTACAGGTTCCACGCGCCGTCCCACTCGGCGCTCGCGAGGTGCGACGTGCTTCCGAAGTACAAAGGCCCCGAGGACGCCGCCTCGCGAAGCGCCTCGATTGATGCGGCGGGCACATCCCAGGCTTCTTGCTTGCGTTCGAGCACCCATCCGCACCGCGCGGAGACGGACGCCCCCGCGCCCGATGCCAGATCGGCCAGAACCTCGCTATCGACGAACCGGACGACCGAGAGGCTGCGGAAAAGGGCTTCGACGCCGCCGCAGCGGTCGGGCCGTTGCAGGCAGTCGATGATGGTCTGCTCCTTGCTCGTCGCGGCGATCACCCCCGCGCCGGCACGCCTCATGCGCTTGACGAGGGGATCGCGCGAAGGGCGGGGGTAGCGGCGGTACGTCCTTCCCAGAAACACCAGATCGAGCGCGCGGCCCGTGGCATAGAAGCTCGTAGTGGTTGTGGCGTTATGGAGGCCGACGTGCAGCGCAAGGGCCGAATCGTAGGCGAACACCACGTCGCTGCCGAGCTTCGTCGCCACCAGGTAGGGGTCGGCTTCGTGGGCGCGGTACCGCCCCGTGTTCGAGACGTACGCCCCGCGCATGGGGGATAGAACCTTCCCCGCGCCTTTGGCGCGCGACAGGAGGTTGGCGTTGGCAGGCGAGCGCCCGACGGCGTCGAAGTATTCCTCGATGGTGAATGCCGCCGTGTTTTCCAGGAAGTCCTTAGCTGCCATACGTCCTCCAAAGGGTTGACATTCATGCAAGAACATAACATCATATAGGTTATTATACTGCAATAGCATCAACATCCTCGCAGGGTGCCGAAGGTTTGACACCCGCCGGATCCGGCGCGGCCGATGCGCTTTCGCGGCTGTCGAGACGGCTTCAACGCAAGGGGCGTCCTCACGATAGTCAGCCGTAGATCCTCACTCCCTCTTCGGCCACGCGAGCTTCGACCTTCCAGAATTCCTTGCTGCGCGCCTCGAACAGGGGTCGCGGGGCCGCCAGCACGTCGCGCGACAGCGGCGTCCACATCAACGAGCCGCGCACGTCGGCTCCATATTCAAGCGGGCGTTTCCCGTCATCGCTGGTGATGACGTAGATATCCACATCGCTGCCGGGTCTTTCCTCGCCGCGAGCATAGGAGCCGAAGACGTAGATGGCGTCGGTCGGGACGGCGTTGACGATGCTGTCTACAAGACGCTGCAAAAGGTCGTCGGGCAGATTGATTTTCGAGAACCCCTTGATGCTTGCGGCGGCGGCCATCCTTCACCTCCGACTCTTGATGCCGGGTCTTTTCGTGCGTGCAGCCCTATTATACCTTGCGCATCAAGCTGCCGCTCGAACTGGGCGAGGCACGCGCCATCCTCTGCGGCGCATCCTCGCCGCCGAATACGTGTCGGGGCTCGTGGTCGGCAGGCGGTGCCAGGGGCGCGAGGCCTCCCCCGCAGAAAGCGCGTTGGTTCCCAGCAGGGGTCCTGTACGGACAGCCGGAGGCTGTCCGTACAGGACACGAAACTCGCTGTCTGCGGCTATGCCGCTGCATGGGAGGGGATGCGATACCGTGCTTCTCAACAAGCCCGAGGGCAGAAGCGCCGCCGCGCCTGCCCGTTCGGGAGCGCGCTCCCCTCCTCCATCGGGCGAAGCGGCAGGATTTTACGGCTGTGGCACGCATGCGACGACTGCGAGGGCAGCCGCGTTAGCGTCCCCTCCCGTCGCGCGCTCGGGCTCCCTGCGCCTGCCGTTCAACCGGAGGGCTGGCGGGGCCGTCCAGCGCTCACAGGTAAGGGCGGTCGCCGACCAGGGGATTGGACGCGCCCAGCGCGACGTTGGAGAAGAACGCATAGAGGAAGGAGCGGTCTTCGCGAATCCCCTCCCTGATGCTCGCGTAGTTGGCCCTCGCAAGCGCATCGCGGAAGTACGCGCTGTTCTCGGCGAAGGGGGCGTTGTTGACGTCGACCCCCAGGCTTCGCAAGTAGAGCTGCGAGAACAGGGCTATCGTCCGCGTGTTGCCCTCGCGGAAAGGATGCGTCTGCCAGACGTTCGACACGAAGTCAGCGAAGCGCTCGATCTGCCCGCTGTCCAAGGGCAGGCGGTAGGGCCTCGCACCCTCCTGTTCGAAATCGTAGGCGAGCTGGTCCTTGATCATGGTGTAGTCGGCATAGGCGACGGAGCGGCCGACGAGAACAGGCTCCGCTTTCGTAAGGTTCACGCACCGCGCAACGCCGACCCAGCTTTCGTCCAAAACGCCGTCGAAGATGTGGCGGTGGATCGCGAACAGGGTCGAGGGCGCGAGCCTGAACGCGCCCCCTTCGAGGTACTTGACCATGCGCGCCGACACTTCGTCCGCCTCTCGCGTACGCGTTGCGTCGTCGATCGCCTGCTCGCTGTAGTGCTCGGCGATCTGCTTTGACAGCTCTTCGGCAGAAAGCTCGCCCTCGATGTAGCGGCCTGCCTGCTCATCGGCGTATTTCGAGACTTCGAGGCCGTCGGTCGCCTGCAGGCCCTTCGCGGTTTCCCAGTAGTCCCGCCGCTGCGCCATCGTGGTTTCCGGGATCGATTCGACGTATGGAACGTCTTCGCGATATTCAGCCGTGGATTTTTCTGCACTCATGGTTCACCTCCGATTCTAGCTTCGCTCGCTATCTCTGCGCATATGTTCCGCTGGAATGCTTCAGTGCGCTATTATACCTTTCGCGTTCGTGCGGCGCTTGCCGGATGAAAGCAGCGCCCGCGGCATGCCAGCGTCGGGCGATGCGGCAGGAATTTGCGGCTGTGGCACGCACGCGACGACTGCGAAAACAACGACCTGGGCAAACGCTGCGCGCCGGCAGCCGCAGAGCATCGGATACCGCCGAATCCGTGCCACAGCCGCAAATTCCTGCCGCATCGCCCGCTCGGGCAGCCACCGTCGTCTGCGGGAGCGGCCAAAATTGGGTATTGCGCTCATCGGCGTCACCCGGTAGAATAATCCGCGCTGCTAAAGCACGGGGTGTTAGCTCAGTTGGTTAGAGCGCCGGCCTGTCACGTCGGAGGTCGCGAGTTCGAGTCTCGTACATCCCGCCACTTTGAATGCAAAGCCCGCCCATCCGGCGGGCTTTTTCGCTCCCTTCACGTGGCACCGAAAACGGCCTGCCCCTGCACGCGGATTCGGCCGGCAGGAGGCTAGGCGGGGCGCTGGTCGATACGGGTTATGGTGAGGACGCGCAGGGGGTTGCGTTCGGTGCACGCGTCGGCGTCGATGAGGGTGGGGTCGGTGTTCTCCACGAGGAAAGCCAGCGGGTTTTCGGAACCGCCGTCAGGCTGGGCCTCGGCATTCGCCTCGGCGCAGCAGGCGGCCAGCAGCACGTCGGGGCGCAGGCTGCCCGTGGGCTTCGACACCAGCGAGAGCGTGAGCGTGGCGCCGGCCAGCTCCATCTCCCCCGCCAGGAACTCGGGAACGTGCAGCACCTTCTCCTTCTTCTTGCGGACGACGCGCACCTCCTCGGGCACGGGCAGCGCGGCGGGCGCGCACGACAGGAGCGCGCGGTAGGTGCCCACGGGGTACGCCGCCGAGGCCGCCGGCGCGTGCGCGTCGATGTAGGAGCACGCCTTCACCATGAGGTCGGGGACGCTTGCCGCCTGCAGGGCCGCGAGGGCCTCCTCGGGGCGCACGTAGCGCGTCATCTGCAGGTCGAACAGCTCGCGCGTGCCGCCCACGCCCACGGGGAGCGCGGCGCCGAAGGCGATCTTCATGTGGGGCGAGAAGCCCTCGCTCACGGCGAAGGGCAGGCCGGCGCGGCGCACCGCGCGCTCGAGGGCGCGGGCCACTTCCAGATGCGAGAGCAGCGCCAGGCGGCCCTGCTTGCAGAACGTCACGCGCAGGCGGAAGTTGCGGGGATCAGGCATGGGGGGCCTCCTTCTCTGCGCTGGCGCGCCGCGCGGGATCCTTCGACTCCGCGCCTTCGGCGCTCCGCTCAGGATGACAGGAGGCCGCACGCGGCTGTGCGAGCTGGTTGTCGGCGGCGAGGGCGGGGCAGGCGCCGCAGGCCGAGCAGGCGCCGAACGTGCAGTCGGGCGTCGTGCGGCCCTCGTCGGCCAGGCGGCGCTCGCGTGCGAGGAAGCGCTCGGACACGCCGGTGGAAATGTGGGACCACGGCATGACGCGGCCCGCCGGGTAGCTCGTCTGCGCGACGGCGGCCGGATCGAGGCCCACGACCTCGGCGGCCTCCACCCACGCGTCCTCGCGGAAGCACTCCGTCCACGCGTCGAAGCGCGCGCCGCGCCGCCACGCGGCCTCCACCCACGCCGCCGCCTCGCGGCCCCCGCGGCTCATGACGGCCTCGATGAAGCTCGTGGAGGGGTCGTGCCAGTGCACGTCCACGGCCTTGTACTTCACCGAGTGGCGCAGCAGGTTCACGCGGCGCATGGCCTCCTCAGGCGCGATCTGGCCGTCCCACTGGAACGGCGTCTGCGCCTTGGGCACGAAGAGCGCGCAGCTCACGCTCATGCGCACGCTGCCGCGCTGCTCGGGCGGCACGGCGGCCTTCGCGCGGTCGTAGGCGCGCTGGGCGAGCGAGGCGATGCCCTTGATGTCGTCGTCGTCCTCGGTGGGCAGGCCTATCATGAAGTACAGCTTGCAGCGCCGCCACCCCGCCGCGAACGCCGCGTCGATGGCGCCGAACAGGTCGTCCTCGGTGACGTTCTTGTTGATGACGTCGCGCAGACGCTGCGTGCCGGCCTCGGGCGCGAACGTGAGGCCGCCCTTCTTCTGGCCGGCCACGAGCCCCGCCATGTCCACGCCGAACGCGTCGAGGCGCTGCGAGGGCACCGACACGCGCACGCCCTTGCCGTCGCAGGAGCGGTTCACGCGCGTAAGGATGTCGGCGATCTGCGAGTGGTCGGTCGAGGAGAGCGAGGTCAGGCTCACCTCGTCGTAGCCCGTCTCGGCAAGGCCCGCCACCACGGACTCCACCACGTTGTCGGCGGAGCGCTCGCGCACGGGGCGGTACATCATGCCCGCCTGGCAGAAGCGGCAGCCGCGCGCGCAGCCGCGCAGGATCTCCACGTTCAGCCTATCGTGCACCACCTCGGTGAACGGCACGACGCACGGCTCCCAGCCGGGGCTCTCCGCAAAGCGCGTGAACAGGCGCTTCTCGATGAGCACGGGAAGGCCCTCCTCCACAGGCTCGATCCACGAGCCCGCCTCCTGCGCCTCGGCCTCGTCCCGCCAGCGGTAGAGCCCGGGCACGTACCAGCCCGGCTCGTGCGCGAGCGCCCGCAGGATGTCGGCGCGCGGGACTCCGTCGGCGCGCAGGCGCCGGATGAGCGCGAGCGCCTCGGGCACGGCCTCCTCCCCCTCCCCGATGCTGAAGGCGTCGAAGAACGGCGCGTAGGGCTCGGGGTTGAACGCGCAGGGGCCGCCGGCCAGCACAAGCGGGTCGCCCTCGGCGCGCTCGGAGGCGTGCAGCGGGATGCCGGCCAGATCGAGCGTCTCGAGCACGTTGGTGGCCGCGAGCTCGTGGGGCAGCGTGATGCCCACGACGTCGAACTCGGCCACGGGCGCGCAGCTTTCGATGGAGAACAGCGGTAGGCCCTCGGCGCGCAGCACGTCGCAGAACGCGGGCGCGGGCAAAAACGCGCGCTCGGCCGCCATGCCGTCGGCGGCGTTCACGGCGTTCACCAAAATGCGCACCGCCTGGTTGGCCTGCCCCAGCTCGTACGTGTCCGGGTAGACCATGCAGAAGCGGAAGTCCGCCTCGGGCTTGTACACGCAGCCGTACTCGTGGTTGAGGTAGCGCGCGGGGCGCTCTGCGTCGGCGAGCAGCGGCTCGAGGCGCGGCCAGAGATCCGTCATCGGCATGTCCTTCTCGAAGGTCGGTCGGAATAGAGGGCGGGCGGGGCTGCGGGGCGCCTAGCGCGACCGTCCTCCGGCCAGCTTGGTCGCCGCGGCGGCGCGCACGGAGGCTACGGCGCTCGACCCCACGTCCTGCGCCTTCGCGGCCACGCGGCTCGCGGCGGCGCGCACCACCTTGTCGCGCGCGCGGGCCACGGCGTCGGTCAGCCGTCCGAGCGTGGCCCCGTCCTCGAAATACTCGATGGCGGCGCGGCCCATGGCCTGCGTGCCCGAGTAGCCGATGGCGGCCTTGATGGCCCAGCCGAGCGCCGGCACGAACGCCACCAGCTGGCGCGCCACCGCGCGGCACGCGAACGCGCCGCCCACGACCGCCGCGAGCTCCTTCACGCGCTCCATGTTGAGCTCCTCGCCGTAGGCGGCGGCTATCATGAGCAGCATCTTCGCCTGGTTGAGCGTCATGACGGGCAGGTCGGCCCCGGGGATGACGACGAGCAGGCCCACGCCGGCGTTCTGCAGCGCGGTGGCGTTCACGGCCTCGAGCGACAGCGGCTTGCGCACGAAGGGGAAGGCCAGCGCGAACGCGAGGCGCTTCTCGTTGCACGCGTCGATCACCCAGCCGCCCATGCGCTCGGAGAGCGAGGCGGCCGCGGCGGCGTCGAGCGCGTAGGGCTCGGCGGGCGCGGCGGGCGCGGCGGCGTCCGCGGAGTCGTCGGCGGCCGGCAGCGCGGCGGGGACGCGCGGGGCCTTCGGCGCGACGAGGTCGCCGCGCGGGATGGGGTGGCCCGCCGCGTCGGCGACGTCCGCCACGAGCGAGGGCAGCGTGGTCACCACCATGACGGGCACGCCCGCGCGGCGCAGCTCCTCGGCGCAGGAGCCCACGCGCTCGTCGAGCCCCGCGACGATGACGGCCATGTCGTCGCCCGCGTAGGGAGCGAACGGGCGGCCGTCCAGGTACATGAGCGACACGCGCGCATGCACCGAGGCGCTCGCGAACGCCTGGCGCACGTGGGCCAGCACGTCGCCCGGAGCGCCGTCGTCGAGGTACACGCTCACCGACAGCGGCGTCTGGCGCGCCTCGTCGATGTTGGTGGCCTCGTCGATGACCGCCTTGATGTCCACAGGTAGCTGCATAACCGCCCCTTCCCTAGCGCTTCTGGATGTTGTGGGCCCACACGGAGCCCACGAGCCCCAGCATGGCGAAGTTCATCATCGTGCCCGTTGACCCGTAGCTTATGAACGGCAACGGTATGCCCGTGATAGGCATGAGCCCGCAGGTCATGCCTATGTTCTCAAGTATCTGGAACAGCCACATGCCCACGGAGCACATGACGATGAGCATTCCGAACAGATCGCCGGCCGCATGGGCTATGCGGAAGCATACCAAAACGAGCGCGACGTACAGAACCAGCAGCGCCATTACACCCAAAAACCCGAGCTCCTCGGCCAGCACGCAGAAGATGAAGTCGGTGGGCGCCTCGGGAAGGATGTTGAGCGCGTGCTGGGAGCCCTGCATGTAGCCCTTGCCGAACAGGCCGCCCGAGCCGATGGCGATCTGCGCCTGCTTCAGGTTGTAGCCGTCGCCCGTGGGGTCGAGCTCGGGGTCGAGGAACACGAGCAGGCGGGAGCGCTGGTAGTTCTTGAGCAGCTTGTACTGCACGGTTCCGTCGGGATTGCGCGTGGCGAGCACCTCGTCGAGCGCGAACACGCAGGCCACCGCCACGATGCCGGCCGCCAGCGTGATGAGCAGGAACTTCGGCCGCGCCCCGCCCACCACGAGCGCCACGGCGGCGATGAACAGGTACACGAGCCCCGTGCCCAGGTCGGGCTGGGTCATGATGCACGCGAACGGGATGAGCATGATGCCGAGCGCCTTGAGGTACTCGCGCACATCGTCGAGCCGGCCGCCGTAGCGCGCCGCCACGCTCGCGTCGAGCAGGATGACGGTGATCTTCGCGAACTCGCCGGGCTGGACCTGTATGCCCAGCTTGATCCACGACTGGGAGCCCATGCCCGCGTCGGTGCCGAGGCCCGGGATGTGCGGCGAGAGGATGAGCACGACGTTCACGATGAGGAACAGCATCGTGAAGTCCGACAGGCTCCGGTAGTCGAAGCGCCAGAGCACGACCATGAGCACGGAACCCGCCGCCACGAGACCGGCCTGGCGCGGGAACGAATAGTCGGGGTCGCCGTACACGGCCGAGTACACCACCACGAGGCCGTAGCACACGAGCAGCGCCACCACCACGACGAGCGGGATGTTGAGCCACGGCAGGCGGCGCGAGCGCGTGGCCTGCACCACGGCGCGGTCGGGCGCCTTCACCGAGTTGATCTGCGGCAGCTGCGGCATGTCCATCCTCCTCTCGTCGTGCGCCCCCAAGGCGCGCTAGTCGGTCCGCCCGGTCATGGCGGCGGTCATGGCGTCTTCCTTCACCTTGCCCGTCGTGCCTGCTATCTCGCCCATCGCCTCGAGCTCGCCCGCGTCGTAGGCCAGCACGGCCGCGAGCGCCTCCGCGCCCAGCGGCGCGGCCACGGCCGATCCGCCGCCGCCGTGCTCGACCACGCAGGCCACCACGTACTTCGGATCATCCACGGGCGCGTAGCAGGCGAACCACGCCGTGTCGCCCTTGTCGGTGAACTCGGCGGTACCCGTCTTGCACGCCACGGTGGCGGGGTCGATGCCGAAGTCGTTGAACGTCTTCGAGATGTCGGCGTTGTCGGTGGCCACGCCGTTGAGCGCGTCGCGCACGGCGGCCAGGTGCTCGGCGGACACGTCCACCTCGCCCGTCACCTCCGCCGCGCACTCGCGCACCACGTCCCCGTTGGCGTTGCGCACGTCCTTGAGCACGTGGGGCTTGAGCAGCTTGCCCGTGGCCACCGCGCCGTAGGCGACGGCCACCTCCATCGGCGTCACCATCACGTAGCCCTGGCCGATGCACATGTTCACCAGATCGCCGCCCACCCAGCCGGCCACCTCGGGCATGTCGCGGTAGTTGTTAGCCTTCCACTCCGGCGTGGGGATGATGCCCGACGCCTCGGAGGACAGGTCGATGCCGGTGGGCTGGTCGAAGCGGAACTTCGCGAGGAAGTCCTGCAGGGCCGTCTCGCCCACCTGCTCGCGGTTGTCCCAGAACTGCTTGCCGATGTCGTAGAACACCGTGTCGCACGACTGCACGATGCCGCCGCGGAAGTCCACCGTGCCGTGGCCGTTGTGGTTCCAGCACTTCTTCTCCTCGCCGGTGTTCCATCCGTCCCACGTACCCGAGCAGCCCCACGTGCGCGACGCGTCGGCGAACCCGTGCTTCAGCGCGGCCAGCCCGGTGAAGGTCTTGTACGTGGACGCGGCGGGGTACGTGCCCGAGATGGCCCTGTTCACAAGCGGGCTCATCTTCTCCTCGGCGTTGTAGGTCTCCCATGTCGCGTCGGGGATGCCGCCGACGAACGCCGCAGGGTCGAAGGCGGGGTAGCTCGCCATGGCGACGATGCCGCCGTCGGCCAGGTCCATCACCACCACGGTGCCCGCCACGCCCTTGCCGCTGCCGATGATGCCGCCCTCGGGGGCGATGAGCTGGGCGAGCGCATGGTCGCAGACGTACTGCACCGGGCCCTTCAGGGTGAGGCGGACGTCCGAGCCCTTCGTCGGCTGCGTCTCGCTCACCACCTCCACGATGTTGCCCTGGGCGTCGGCGACCACCTTGCGCTGCCCGGGGTCGCCCGAGAGCAAATCGTCGTAGCGCTGCTCGATGCCGGCGCGGCCCACTTCGTCGCCCAGGCCGATCTGGCGGTTCTCGCGCGGCGTCTGGAGGTCCTCGATGATGACGGAGCCCGTGTAGCCCACCACGTGCGCCGCGAGCGCGCCGTAGGGGTAGTCGCGCACGGTGCGCGGGCGCACCTCGACGTGTCGGAACGCGTCGCTGTGCTCCTGGATGAACGCCGCGTCGCGCAGGCGCACGTCGCTCGCCACGACGCGCTGGCTCTGCGCGCCCGAGGAGGCGTTCTGGATGCGCTGGCGCACCACGTGGTACGGCACGCCGAGCACGGCCGACAGCCGCAGCACCACGTCGCGGTCGTCGGCCACGTCGGGGTCGGCCAGCACGGTGAGCGAGGAGCGGTTGCGCACGAGGGGCAGCCCGTCGGCGTCGCAGATGAAGCCGCGCGGGGCGGGCTCCAGCACCGTGGCGTACTTGTTCTCCTCCGAGGCGCTGTCGAACTCCTCCGACTCGAGGATCTGCATGACCCAGAGCTTCGCCGCGAGCGAGCCGAAGATGCCCGCCGCCAGCACCCCCATGGCCATGAAGCGCGACTTGAGGCCGTCGGCGG
This sequence comes from Arabiibacter massiliensis, assembly GCF_902386925.1. Taxonomy (NCBI): domain Bacteria; kingdom Bacillati; phylum Actinomycetota; class Coriobacteriia; order Eggerthellales; family Eggerthellaceae; genus Arabiibacter; species Arabiibacter massiliensis. The sequence goes on from NZ_LR698996.1 coordinate 1,013,511, forward strand.
GGTTCGCGCCCGGACGCTGCGCGGCGGTGCCCGGGCGCGACGGGGCTCCTGCGCCCACGCGCCCGCCCGCGCCCCCGAGCGAGGAGGACACGCCCACCGAGCTGATGGAGCGCACGTCCTTCTTCACGCTCACGCTGGACGACTTCGAGCGGCCGCGCAGGGCCAGCGCGACGGCGACGGCGACGATGACCGCCACGAGCGTGGCGAGGGCTGCGACGATGGCGGCGAACATGGGCCCGACCCCCTACCGCAACCGGGGCGTGCGCGGTCCGCGATCCTGGGCGCCGCCCGCCAGAAGGCGCGCAGCGAGCGGGTAGAGCACGAGGCCGACGACGCAGTCGTAGAGCGCGCACGGCAGGGCGCGGTAGAGGAACGCGTCGAGGGGGCCCGCCGGCAGGCCGAGCGCGACGAGCAGCGCGCCGTAGATCATCTCGACGGCGAAGGCGGCCACGGCCAGGATGGTGAGCGGCATGAACAGCGTGTCGTTGTCGAGCACGGCGAAGGCGCGCGAAGCCGCGAACGAGGCCAGCACGAACAAAAGCGCCATCCCGCCCACCGGACCCGTGCCCAGAAGGTCGTAGGCCAGGCCCAGCAGAAACGGCATGACCGGCCCCTCGCCGTGCGGGTTGGCGATGGCCGCCACCAGCACGTAGGCCAGGAGGAAGTTCGGCTGGGCCGAGAAGAGCGCGATGTTGGGCGCCACGACAACCTGCAGGACGAGCGCGACGAGAGCGCCCGCGGCCACGACGATGTTCTCGCGGGTCAGGTTCACGACTGCTCGCCCCCTTCCCCGCCGTCGCCGGCATCGGCGTCGGAGGAGCCCGCGTCCGCGGAGCCGGAGCCCCCGGCGGCGCTGAACACCACCATCACCGTCTCGAGGGCGCGGGCCTTCTCGTTGGGCGAGACGACCACGCGGCGCGAGACGTCGCCCTGCTTGGCGTCCACCTTCACCACCGTGCCGATGAGGAGCCCGCGGGTGTAGCTGCCGCCGAGGCCCGACGTGACCACGGTGTCGCCCTCGGCCACCTCGGCGTCGGCCTCGAGGTCCTCCAGGTAGAGCAGGCCTTCGAGCGAGCCCCGCACGATGCCCTGGGCGCGGCTCTGCTGTACGAGCGCGGCGGCCCCGCTGTGCGAGTCGGTGAGCAGCCGCACCGTGGCCGTGTGCTCGGCGGCCTCGACCACCTGGCCCACCACGCCCGACGTGCCCATGACGGTGAGCCCGCTGTCCACGCCGTCGGCCGCGCCCTTGTCGATGGCGACGGTCTGGTCCCAGGCGCCGGCGGGGCCGCCGATGACGCGCGCGGCGACGCCCTCGATGTCGTAGGAGTCCTTGAGCTCGAGCAGCGCGCGCAGCTCCTCGTTCTCGTGGCGCAGCTCCTCGGTCTGGGCGTACTGCTCCACGAGCTCGGCGTTGTATTCGCGCAGGCCGGAGAGCGTGCTCTCGTCGGCCGTGAGGTTCTCGATGCCCTCGCCGGCGGCGTCGATACCCGAGCCGGCGGCCGCGCCCACGAACTTGAGCGGCGCAAACGCTCCCGACACCGCGGCCTGCGCGGCGTGCAGCGAGCCGCCTTCGCCCTCGCGGGAGTACGTCGCCACGAGCGCGAGCGACCCGACGACGAATGCGACGAGCAGAACCCGGCGGACGAGCACCGAGCTTCTCTGTTGGAAATTGAGCGCCATGAAAGAGTGGGTCTGCCTTTACTTCGAGCGCATGAGCGTCTGCTTGAGGGCCGTGGGCGTCTCGAGCACCTTGAGGCAGCCCATGACCACGTTGGTGAGCGCCGTCTCGCTCGTCCACACGGGAATCTCCAGCTTATCGGTGAGGTAGCGGTCCAGGCCCGAGAGCAGGCCGCCGCCGCCCGTGAGCAGGATGCCGTTCTGGATGATGTCGCTGGCCAGGTCGGGGTTGGTCTTCTTGAACGTCTCCTTGATGTGGACGACCATCTCCTCGCAGGGCTGCACGAGCGCGGCGCGCACGTCCTCGGACTGGATGGTCACCTCCTTGGGCTGCTCGGTGATGACGTCCTGGCCCGAGATGATCATGTCGCGCTCGCGGCCGTCCTCGAAGGGCAGGATGGAGCCGATCTTGATCTTGATGATCTCGGCCGTGCGCTCGCCGATCTTGATGCCCAGAAGGTCGCGCAGGTGCATGGCGATGGCCTCGTCCATGCGGTTGCCGGCCAGGCGCAAAGACGACGACGTGACGATGCCGCCGAGCGAGATGACGGCCACCTCGGTGGTGCCGCCGCCGATGTCCACCACCATCGAGCCCGTGGGCTCGGTGACGGGCAGATCGGCGCCCATGGCCGCGGCCATGGGCTCCTCGATGAGGTAGGCTTGGCGCGCGCCGGCCTGGATGGCGGCCTCGAACACCGCGCGCTTCTCCACCGAGGTGGCGCCGCACGGGATGCAGATGACGATGCGGGGCTTCGCCTGCCAGGGGTACTTGCGCGGCGCGGCCTTGTTGATGAAGGCCGAGATCATGGCCTCGGTCACGTCGTAGTCGGCCACCACGCCGTCATGCAGCGGATGCTCCGCCGAGAACGCCTCGGGCGTGTGGTTGATCATGTTCTTCGCCTCATGGCCCACGGCGAGCACCCTATGCGTGCTCTTCTCGATGGCCACGACGGACGGCTCGTTCACGACGATGCCCTCGCCCGGGATGGCGACCAGCGTATTTGCAGTTCCGAGGTCGATGGCCATGTCCGTGGACATTTGGCCGGTCAGACCCGAGAACACGTCTAAGAAGGACATACAGGCAAACCCCTTGGATCTCGATTCACGTAGCCTCAGATTCTAGCACAGGCCCCCAACCCCCGCCGAAAATCCACGAGGGAGGCACACGCTCCGTGACAAAGGGACGATTGCCTCGTTTCTCAGTGGACGCTGCAGGAGAGGCAGGGGTCGTAGGCTCGGACGAGCTTCTCTATCTCGAGCTGGACGTCGGGCTTCTCGGCGCCGTCGGCCACGAGCTTCTCGGCCAGAAGGCGCATGTCGGCCTCGAGGTTGGCCACGTTCTGCGCGGTGGGCGTGAGGATGGACGCGTGCGCCACACGGCCCTCGGCGTCGATCTCCAGGTCGTGGAAGAGCGCGCCGCGCGGGGCCTCGGTGAAGCCGACGGCGCGGCCCGCGCGCACCTCGAACGCCGCAGGCTCGCTCGAGCCCTCGAACGCATCGGGCTCGGCCAGCCGCCGGCACAGCTGAGCGCACCGGTCGAGCGCGTCCACGAGCTCCACCGCCTGGGCGACGTTGTTCATGAACGGGTTGTCCTCGGGCGGGCGCAGCCCCGCCTTCGCGGCGGCCACGCGGGCGTTGTGCCCCAGGTGCTGCCACGAGGCGTTGATGCGTGCGAGCGCGCCCGTGAAATACGCCGAGCCCGTCGCGCGCACGCAGGCCAGAAGCGCCGCCGAATGCGCCACGGCGCGCTCCTCGATGGCGTCCTGCACGCCGTTCGCGTCGAAGTCGATGCCGGCCTTGAGGAACCGCGCCGTGCTCGGGCCCTCCACCGGGTAGCGCCCCTCCTCCACCATGGCCAGCATGTCGCCGGCCGTCTCGATGGCGGGTACCTCGAAGCCGCGGAACAGATCGACGGCCTTGAGCGCGAACTCGCCCGCCGCGTCCATCTTGTCGGCCAGCTCGCGGTACTCCCCCGCGCCGATCTCGTGCGTGAAGCCGCCCACGACGGCCGTGATGGGATGGATGGACCGGCCGCCCACCTTCGTGCACAGCTCGTTGCCGAGCGCCTTCAGGCCGAGCGCCCGCTCGAACAGCGCCGGGTCCGTCTCGGCGAGCGGGAACACGCTCGGCATGCCGAGGAAGTCGGGGGCGGCGAACACGAACAGGTGCGACGCGTGGTTCTGCAGGTAGGAGCCGTACACCAGAAGCTCGCGCAGGGCCCGCGTGCGGTCGGTGGCCTCGATGCCGAAGACGCGCTCGACGGCGTGCAGGTCGGTGACCACGTGGCTGGCCGAGCAGATGCCGCAGATGCGCGACGCGATGTAGGGCACCTCGTGGAACATGCGCCCGCGCACCATGCTCTCGAACAGGCGCGCCGGCTCGACGACGTTCATCTCGACGGTCTTCACGGCCCCGTCCTCGATGACCACGCGCACGTTGCCGTGGCCCTCGATGCGGGCGATGTGGTCGACATGGATGGAGGTTTTCGTCATAAGGGCATCCTCACTCGCTGGCCGAAAGGGCGGGGTTCGTCTGGTTGAACATCTGGAGCGCCTCGTCGAGCCGCGCGGAGGGCACGCCGTAGCGCTCGCACGCCTCGCGCGCCGAGGCCAGGTTCGCGTCGGGCGAGAGCCCCCGGCAGCCGTTGCAGGGCCGCCCCAGGTTCACGCACCGCGCGCCGCAGCCGGCCGTGGTCACCAGCCCCAGGCAGAGCTGGCCCTTGCCGAAGAAGCAGGTGGTCTCGTTGCGCTTGCAGTCGCCGCACATCGTGCGCGTGGTGAACGCCTTGTTCGACCCGTAGAGCGCCCGCTGCAGCACGTCGACGAAGTCGAGCGTGTCGATGGGGCAGCTGCGCACCTCGAAGTCCACGTCGACGACGGAGCCCACCGAGCGCGGCGCGACCATGTCGCCGCAGGCGGCGGGCACGTGGGAATACACCTGGCCGGGCCGCTCGAGGAACCCGTCGGCCGCCATGCCGGGGATGCCGGCCGTGGTGGCGCACGCGCCGATGGCGATGACGGTGCGGGCGCGTCGGCGCAGATCGCGCACGAGATCCTCCGCTTCCTCGGTGGTCACGGCGCCCTCGATGATGGCGACGTCGAACTCGTCGGGCATGGGGTCGCTCGAGGCCAGCTGCCAGTAGCGCAGATCGATCTGGCCGAGCACGTCGAGCAGGTGCGCCTCGGCGTTGGTGATCTGCAGCTGGCAGCCGAAGCAGCTGGCCAGCCCGGCCACCACGACGCGCGGGGCCGACGGCTCCTCCTGGCAGGCAATGCACTTTCCGGTCATATCGCACGCCTCCATATCACATCGACCCCTGGATGTTCTTGGCTTCCCAGTAGTTGAACACGGGCCCGTCGATGCACACGTACTGGTGCCCGATCTGGCAGTGGCCGCACTTGCCCATGCCGCACTTCATGTGCCGCTCGAAGCTCACGTAGATGCGGTCGTAGCTGATGCCCTTCTTGCGCATCTCGTCGATGGCGAACCGGTACATGATCGGAGGCCCGCACAGCGCTCCGTAGGTGTTGGACGCGTCGATCTCCAGATGCTCGAAGGGCTTCGTGACCAGGCCCACCTCGCCGTCCCACGTGTCGTCGGGACGGTCGACGGTAAGGTAGAGGTCGAAGTCCTTGCGGTGGCGCCACATCTCGAACTGCTTGCGGAACATCACCTCGGAGGGGTTCTTCGACCCGTAGATGATGGTGACCTTGCCGAACTCCGAGCGCTCGTCGTGGATGTTGTTGATGAGCGAGCGCAGAGGCGCGATGCCGAGGCCGCCGGCGACGAGCAGGATGTCGTGGCCCTTCATCTCCTCGAACGGGAAGCCGCGCCCGAACGGGCCGCGCAGCCCCACGATGTCGCCGCACTGCATGGTGTGCAGCACCTCGGTGAAGCGCCCCGTGCGCCGCACGGTGAGCTCGATGAAGCCGCGCTTGGACGGCGAGCTGGAGATGGAGATGGGCGCCTCGCCCACCCCGAAGATGGACACCTCCACGAACTGCCCCGGCTCGTGGTGGAACGCGTCGCGGATGCGCTCGTCGATGAGGCGGAACTCGAAGAGCTTCTCCGTCTCGGTGAGGTCGACGATGGACGTGATGCGCGCCGGCCAGGGCCGATACGGGTTCGCGGCCATCATCTCGGTGCCGGACAGCGGCGCCGCCTCCTCGGAGAACGGGCGCACTTGGACGGTGGAAACGGCGCAGCTACTGGGCATCCTTCATCCCCTTCCTCTCGAAGAACTCGAGCACCTCGATGGGGTTGATGCTCGCTTTGCACGCCTTCACGCAGCGCCCGCAGCCCACGCAGAGCATGCGGTCGTGGTTGGCGAGGAAGCCGTTGAGCTTGTGGTACATGCGGTGCCGCACGCGGTTGCGTCCGTCGGGGCGGAAGTTGTGGCCGCCGGCCACCTCGGCGAACTGCGGCGCGGTGCACGCGTCCCACACCCGCTCGCGCCGCCCGGTCCTGCCGTCGGGATCGAGCGTGTCCTGGATGTCGAAGCAGAAGCACGTCGGGCACACGGCCGAGCACGCCGTGCACGACAGGCACCGCCCGCCGAGCTCGTCCCAGAACGGGTCCTTGTGGAACGCGTCCATGAGCATGGCGACGTCGGTGATGTCGGGGATGGAGCGGTTGAAGGCCTCCTGGCGCCGGCGCGTGGCGTGGCGGAACTCGATGCGCTCGGCATCGGTGGCCACGCGCGGGTCGCACGCCGCCTCGAGGATGTTCGCGGCCTCGACGCTCGAGATGCTGACCAGGTACTTGCCGCCGATGTCCTGCAGGAACAGGTCGTAGCCGAAGCGGGCCTCGTCGCTTCCCCACAGATGGCAGAAGCACGTCTCGGTCGGCGTGCAGCTGACGCCCACGATGAGCGTGGCGTTGCGCCGGGCGACGTAGTACGGATCGGGATAGCGGCCGTACCTGAACACGAGGTCGAGGCGGTTCACGGCGTTGATGTCGCAGGCGTGCGCGCCGAAGATGACGCGCGGGGTGATCTCGGCGGCGAAGTCGCGCACGCCGTTGTCGCGCGCGTCGAAGGCCATGAGGGTCTCCTCGGGCGGCAGGAAGTACTTCTTGGGCGATGCGATGGTCGTCTCGTAGGAAAGGTCCATGTCGTCGGGCGACGCGATGGCCTCGAACACGTGGCTCCCGTCGCGCTCGACGGGAGCCACAACCTCGTAGGTTTCCATGAACGCCGACACGAGCGCCGGCAGCTCGCCGGCATCGATGACTCGATAGAGCATGCTCTCGTCCGTTCTCGTCAGGATGGATGCGCGTGCGTCCAGTGTAGCAAAGGCCCGAAGACCCGCGTCTGAAACGGCCCTGCAAACGACGAAACGCCCCTCCACGGCGGTGAAGGGGCGTTTCCGGGTGAAAAGCCTAGGCGAAGAAGATGCCGATCTCGCGCTCGGCGGACTCGGGGGAGTCGGAGCCGTGGATGACGTTCTCGTCCATGATGAGGCCGAAGTCGCCGCGGATGGTGCCCGGGGCCGCCTCGGCCGGGTTCGTGGCGCCCATGAGCGAGCGGCACTTGGCCACCGCGCCCTCGCCGGACACGACCATCTTCACCACGGGGCCGCTGGTGATGTAGGTGATGAGGCCTTCATAGAACGGCTTGCCCTCATGCTCGGCGTAGTTGGCCTTGGCCTGCTCGTCGGTGACCATCCCGAGCTCCATGCGCTCGATGGCGAGGCCGGCGCGCTCGAAGCGGTTGACGATCTCGCCGATGTGGCCGTTCTTCACCCCGTCGGGCTTGATCATGGTGTAGGTCTTCTGCACTGCCATGCGGTTTCCCTTTCTCTTATGTACATGAAGAAGGCGCGCGGCCGCGGCTGCGCGCCTCCGGTGAACCTGATCGTCAGTTCTGGCTCGCGAAGTAGATCTCGACGTTGGACACCTTCCAGCCGATGAGGTCGCGCACGAGCGACACCTTGTACTGCATCTCGCCGCCCTCGGCCGTCTTCGCCGTCACGTAGGCGGTGGAGTCGCTCATGGACTTGTCGATGCCGTCGATCGTCGGATTCGCGTCCTGCGCGACCGGGCCGACCATCGACGCGGCGCTGTCGGCGGGTACCTCGTCGGCGAACAGCGTGGTCGCGGCGGCCTGCGGGTCGGCGAACAGCTGCTCCACCACCGTCTCCTGCGTCGGGTAGCCCCAGCCCTGCGTGTACAGGAACACGGCGGCGCCGAACGCCACCAGCACCAGGAGCACGATGAACACGAGGATCTTGAGCCCGACGTTGCGGCGCTTGCGCTCCTGCTTCGCGATGCCCTTCGACCACTGCTCGAGCTCCTCGTCGCTCGCGTTGAAGAAGCGGTCCTCGCCGCCCGGCACCACGCCGTACTGGTCGCTCTGGGCGTACGGGTCGGCGTAGTAGTACGGGTCCTGCGCGGAGGCGTAGGGGTCCTGGTCGACGTAGACGGCCGAGCCGTCGGCGGCCACGTCGAGGCCCGACATGTCGGCGCCGGCGGACACCGGGGCGATGACCTGCGTGATCTCGGAAGTGCCCTGGGCGACGGCGGCGATGGCGCGCTGGTAGTCGACGCTGGCCGAGTCGCTGAGGAAGTAGGTCTTGTCGGCGATGGCCTCCTCGAAGGCCGCGGCGGCCTTCTGCATCTGGCCGCAGGCCACGTAGGCCTGGCCGAGGTTGGCGTAGAGCTTGTTGCGCGTGTCGGCCTTCATGTCGAACTGCAGGGCGCTCTCGTAGGAGGCCACGGCGTCGGCCGGCCGGTTGAGCGCCATGAAGCAGACGCCCAGGTTGAGCAGCGCCTTCGTGGGATCGGGGTTGCCCTCGTCGAGCGCGGCCTCGCGGAAGGCGACGCCGGCCTCGGCGGACTTGCCCAGCTTCAGAAGCGCGTTGCCCATGCCGGTGTAGGCCTTGTACGAGGCGTCGTACTTGGCGTCGGACACGGCTATCTCGAAGTGCTTGACCGCGTCCTCGTAGTCGTGCAGCGACGCGTAGGCCATCCCCAGGTTGTAGTTGACCGCGCCGCACGCGTCGTAGGACGCGTCGACGGTGGCCTGCGTGTAGGCGTGGATGGCCTCGCCCGGGTCCTTGAGCTTGACCAGGCAGTTGCCGATCTGGTGGTAGAGCAGCCCCATCTCGCCGGGAGCGAGCGGGCGGCTCGCATCCTGCAAGCACTGCGTGTACGCGGAGAGGGCGCCTTGGAAGTCCCTGCGGGCATAGGCCGCGCGCGCTTGCTGGAATAACTCGTTGTTCATCTGCTTCCTTCGTGTCTTCGCGGTTCGGGCCGAGGCGGCTCGCTAGTCGGCGGCGTTCTCGATCTCGATGCCCTCGATCACATCGCCCACGCGCAGCTGGCCGATGACGTCCATGCCGTCGATGGTCTGGCCGAACACCGTGTAGCCCGAGTCGAGCATGGGCTGGGCGCCCAGGCACAGGTAGAACTGCGAGCCGGCGGAGTTGGGATCCTGCGAGCGCGCCATGGCCAGCGTGCCGTCGAGGTGCTTGTTGTTGGGGTTGGTGGTGTACTCCTCCTTGATGGAGTAGCCCGGCCCGCCCGTGCCGAGGCCCGCGAACGGGTTGCCGGCCTTCTGCACGACCTCATCGGAGGAGAGGCCGCGGGTGTTCGGGCAGCCGCCCTGGATGACGAAGCCGGGCACGTGGCGATGGAACTTCAGGCCGTCGTAGAAGCCCTTGCGCGCCAGCTCGACGAAGTTGCCCACGTGGATGGGGGCGTCGTTGCCCGCCAGCTGCACGCGGATCGTGCCCTTCGACGTCTTGATGACCGCGATCTCCTCGCCGGTCGGCTGGTATTCCGGAGTGTACTGCGCCATAGGGCTCCCTTTCGTTTGCTTGCTATCATGCGCCCACGCGAAACGGGGCGAAATATCGCATACAAGGGAGAAGTTTAGCAGGTCAACCCCGCCCACCCGGAAAAATCGTAGAACATCCACGCCGCGTTGAGGCGCGACGAGGGACGAGGGGCGCGCCGGAGCCGAGCGATCCCCTTCCGCTGCCGAGTGCGCGAAAAGCCCTTGTTCTGGCCCCCTTCGACGCACGATCCGACGACCGCGTCCCCCTGCACGCCGAACCGCTCCGTTCGACACGAAAACCCTCGACGTGAAAGGCCTGGAAGCGGAAAAGCGAGGGCGCCGGCTCGCCGAAGGGGCTGATCTTCGGCGTTTTCCCAGGTCGGGACAATCCAACGCCAGCGCAGATCACAGAAATCCTTTCACGTCGAGGATTTTTGCGCAGAGACGTCGTGATTCGCGTGCAGCCTCTCCTCCGAGGTGGTCGATCATGCGTCAAAGGTGGAGTCGAAACCCTGGCTCGTGGCAGGAATCTCGGTTTTCCGCGCGCAGCGATCCGCTCGGACGAGCGCAGGAGGCATCAGCTCATCGCCTTCTCGTGCAAGGCGATGAGCAGGCGTCCGCGCGCCTCGATGCGCAGGTTGACGGCCTCAAGGAAGCTGGCGATCTGCGCGATATCCTCGGGCACGTAGGAGCCGGGGTCGTCCAAGCGATGCCCTTTCCAGAGCGGAACGACCTCGTAGTTGCATTTTTCGCGCACTGTCTCCTCGTACGCCTCTTCAACACCGTCGGGCTTGGCTCCCTCGGCTTTCTCAAGAAAAACTCTGATAGCATCATCGTCCACGCAGTAGAACTCCAGCCGCGCAAGCTCGACGTAATCCTCGAACGTGACCGGGCATCCTTTAGCGAGCCCCTCCCAATGACCTGGAATGCCCCGCTCCTTGAGCCACTCGAGCGACAGGTCCCAGTAGTCGTGCACGCGCGCATCCTCGGTGCCGAGGGGAAGGGCGCCGAACCCACGCCGCATGTTGAAGGTTCCTCCCCCATCGAACTTCATATAAGGAATGTACGTGAAATTGCCGATCGTGTGGGCAAGCGCTGCGAACCTCTCGAAAAGACGGTGCAGCTCGATGAGATCCCTCCTCCAGTGCCTGGGCCACCCGCGCATCTCCTCGAAGAAGGCGAGGGTCTTCTGGTAGCTCGGCGTCTCCCTCCCCTTCCCGAATCGCTGCGGATACAAGTGTCGCGAAGCAAAGTTGAAGGTGGTCGCGAACGAGTTCATGACATCGTAGCGAATCTGCAGGTCCATTCCCTCTCTGCAGAGCTTATTGCTTGAGAACCTCCATCCCTCGGGCAGGCTCTTCTTCAGCACCATCCTTGCAGGCCACTCCTCCTCATGCTCCATACCGCTGTCAAAATTGTGCTCCTTGGCCAGATACTTGAACGCGAGGAGCTTGGAGATCGGATCCGGGTAATCGCGCCGGTCCTTCCCCGCCGCCGTGAACGCCGCGCGCACCCGGGCTTCGTCGAAGCCTTTGATGAAGCCGTCCTCCATGAGGTCCTTGTAGTCGTAGTCCCACGTGAAAGGGTTCTTGCCGTTCTCTCCCATGTCCGAGCCTCGCTTCCCTCTTGCTTGCAGCTCCATCATACCTCACGCGCCGGCGAAGCCGAGCGTCGGCTTCTCGGCGGGGCCTTCCCAGGAGAAGTCCTCCGGCTCCAGCGTGACGAGCTCCTGCTCGCCCGGCTCGCGCGATCCGAGCGAGCGCACGAGCCGGGCGCCTTACGCCACCATCGCGTGCTCGAGCAGGTTGCGCATGAAGCGGGCGTTGCCGAAGTCCTCCCCTTTCGAGGCGGTCCGCGCGAACCCCTCCGCCTTCTCGGCGGCGCCGGGAGCCAAGCGCAGGCCCTCCCTGTCCGCCATCAGCTCGAGCACCTGCCGCAGCTCGTCCGGCCTGTAGTCGGGGAACTCCACCTGGAACCCTACGCGCGACGCCAGCCCTTGGTTGACCGCGAACAGCCGCTCCATCTCGCGGGTGTAGCCGGCGAAGATGACCACCAGGTCGTCGCGCAGCTTCTCCATCTGATCGACGATGGTCGCGATGGCCTCCTCCCCGTAGCCTCCGCGCCCTTTGTCGTCGAGCGAGTACGCCTCGTCGATGAACAGCACCGAGCCCTTCGCGCGCCTGAACAGCTTCGCGACTTTCGGAGCCGTCCACCCCACGGCCGTCCCCACCAGGTCCTGCCGCCCGCATTCGTAGAAGTCGCCCACCGAGAGCACGCCCTCTTCCTTGAGGATGCGCCCCACCAGGCGCGCCACCTCGGTCTTGCCCGTGCCGGGGTTGCCCAGGAAGGCCATGTGCATCGACACGCCGGCTCCATTTCGCCCCGAGTCGCGGCGCATCTTCTGCACGCGCGCGAAATCGAGGCGATCCGACACCAGGCGCTTCACCTCGTCCAACCCGACGAGCTCCCCGAGCTCCTGGCGCGCGCTCTTCGCCCGCGCGTTCGGCAGACGGCCAACGTCCTTCGGCAGGAGCGTTTGCAGCTCCATCCGCGAAAGCGGCGCTCCCCCGCCCCGCGAGCGGGCCAGGCGCACCTGCTGAGCGCCCACCGCATCCTCGAACAGCTTGCGCACGAAGCGGGCGTTGCCCCGGTCGTCCCGCCTGCCACCTCGCGAGAGCACGTCGCGCACCGCGACCCGGGTCTTCTCGGGCACGACGAGCTGGGCGCGGGCGCACATGAGGTCGAAGACCTGGCCAAGCTCGTCGGCCGTGTAGTCGGGGAACCGCACGACCGACCCCAGGCGCGAGCGGAAGCCGGGATTGGAATCCAAAAGCGCGTCCATCTCGTCCTCGTAACCCGCCAGGATGACCACGGTGTCGTCGCGCCGGTTCTCCATGAAGGCGATGAGCTCGGCGATGGAGCTGCTCGGGCGCTCGAGCATCCCATACGCCTCGTCGATGAACAGCACCGAGCCGCGCGCGGCGTCGAAAGCTTCGTTCACGCTCCAGCTGCCGGAGCCCGACACGGTGACCACGCGCCCCTCGCCGAGCACGCCGGCCTCGGAGAGGACCTGGCCGTACAGGCGCGCCACCTCGGTCTTGCCCGTGCCGGGGTTGCCCACGAACGCCGCATGCAGCGAGAAGGGCTGCACGGGCAGGCCGGAGAGCTCGGCCTCACGGCTCATCTCGCTGCGGAGGAGGATGTCCTTCACCTGGCGCTTCACCTCGTGAAGACCCACCAGCTCCTCAAGGCGCTGCAAAGCCGCCGGCTCCCTGTCGGCCTTCAGCAGCCGCTCTGACTCGGCGGCCACCTCGCGGTACTGCGGGAACGCCGCGCTGATGAGCGCGCGCTGCTTCCATTCGACGAACACCTGATCCAAGTCGTCGAAGGAACGGTTGCGAGCGCGCTCCTCGAGAAGCGCGTCCAGGCTCTCGTCCGCCTCCATCCCCGCTTCGGCAGCGAGTTTCGCCAGATGGCGCCTTTGCCGTTCGATGTCGGCGCCCTGCATCCTCGGAACCGCATCCTCTGCCACGTCCACCATCGGCGCCCCGAGGCGCTTGCGGATGCGTATCTTCACGTCGGGCTTGCCCGGCGGCACGAGGAAGACCATCTGCATGGTGTCGCGATGGCCCCTCAGCATGTCGATGAGCTTGCTGAGCAGGCGATAGGAGCTTTTGCCGAACGAGGAGCCTTCGTCGCGCGATCCGTACCTGACCACCAAGACGTTGCCGTCGAGCGCTTCCGCGAACGCCTCGTTCACTCGGTCGAGCCAGTCCCTCTCGGCGAACGATTCGGGATGGCTGATGTCGAACCTATCGATGTCCAAGGCGAACACGTGGCGCGACGGCAGCCGACCCGCCTCTAGAAGCGCCCCCAGGAGGATGTCCAGGGCGGGCTCGTAGCGCGCGGGACTCGCCCCTTCAAGCAGGTAGTGGACCGGCGCCAGAGCCGCTGCATCTTCCTTGCGCTCGGGCTTTGCGTACACGCGCGCGAGTTCGTCGGCAAGAGCCTGCGCGTACCTCGTGCGCTCCAGGCGCTCGAACGCCTCGGCCTTCGGGAGGGGCTTCGCCAGCAGCCGCTCCGACATCGACTGCGTGCGGCCCATGAATTCCCTCAGCTCGACAAGATTCGCGACGCGGCACATCGCGGCCTGGTCCACCCACGTGCAGCAGCCGTTGCTTTCGCTGAGGATGCAGGTGCCGAACGTGCACTCCTCCACCTCGATCGACGAAGGCTGCGGAAAGCCCCAGAGCCGGCAGGCTTCCAGCGCGTATTCCCTCGCATCGTCCTCATCGACGTTCCACTCGGCGCACAGCAGCGACACGCCGAACCGCAGCACGTCATCGTCGTCGCACCGCCCGTGGCGGAACCGGAAGGGAAACGCCAGCGCCTTTTTGTCGAGCTCGTCGCGCAGGTAGCCCTTCTCGTCGATCATCCAGGCGTCCATGTCGGCGCCCTTGCACACTGCCTGGTAGCACTTCATCGTCCCATGCACCTCTCTCGCGCCTTCCCTCTTCAAAGCCCATGGTAGCGGGCAGCATGGTAGGAAAAACGGACATATGGCGCAACGGGATGCCCTATACTGTGACCCATCGACGCGAAAGGAGGCCTTTATGGGCAGCAGGGCAACGAAGGAGGAGGCGAGGCCGCAACGGCGGCGGGACTGCCGCTTGAAGCTTCTGCCGCTTTGCATCCTGCGCATCCTGGAGCAGGGCACCGATGCCGAGCATCCCCTGAGCATCGAGGACATCCGCAGGAGGGTGGAGGCCGAATACGGCATCGAGGTCGACCGCAAGACCGTCTCGAACAACCTGTCCTGGCTCGCCGAGCTCGACGAGCGGGTGCGTCCGGACGTGAAGGAGCGCTCCGACGGCCAGGGAGGCGTGCAGGAGGTGAGCTGCGGCTGGCATTGCGAGCCCGCGCTCGAGGCGGAGGAGCTGCGCTACCTGGCGGATGCGCTGTTCAGCTGCCCGCGCATGCCGCCGCGGCAGAAGCGCGACCTCTGGCAGAAGGTGAGCGCGCTCGGAGGGGCCCGCGCGAAGAAGCTTGCGGGCTTCGGCGATTTCTACGACGCGAGCCCGCAGCCCGCCGTGAACAGGCAGCTGTTCCGCAGCATCGACGTGCTGAACGACGCCCTGGGCAACGGCTGGCAGGCGAGCTTCTCGCTGGGCAGCTTGGATCTGGAAGGCAGGTTCTGCCAGCAGGCCGGCGAGCGGCGCCACGTGGTGGATCCGCGTTTCATGGCCATGAGCGACGGAAGGCACTACCTCTTCGCCAGCTACCCGAGCGCCGAGATACCCCCGGGCGATCGCAAGATGTACTCGTTTCGCATCGACCTCATGTTCGATGCGGAGATACCCCGCGATCGCTGCGGAGAGCCCCGGAAGGCGACGGTGCCGCCCGACCGGCATCCCGACATACGGGCCTACCTGGACAAGCACCTCTATACGTACTCCGATCCCATCGTCGCCGTGCTGTTCCGCTTCGAGGACACCGATGCGAACCGCAACCTCGTGTTCGACCGCTTCGGGTCGGCCGTGCGCCTCGCGCGCGTCGACGGCGGCGCGGCCGGCGCCCGCCCGCTCCTCGAAGCCTCCGTGCAGGCCAACGAGAACGCCATGCGCTTCTTCGCGATGCAGTATTCAGACGTGGTCGAGGTGCTGAAGCCCCAGAGCCTGCGCGACGCCCTGCACGAGGAAGGACTGCGCGTGGCGAAGCGCTACG
Source organism: Arabiibacter massiliensis (assembly GCF_902386925.1). Lineage (NCBI taxonomy): Bacteria > Bacillati > Actinomycetota > Coriobacteriia > Eggerthellales > Eggerthellaceae > Arabiibacter > Arabiibacter massiliensis. Next base: position 1,028,689 of record NZ_LR698996.1, read on the forward strand.
CGGGCGGGGCTCCGGGCTAGCGCGCCCTCACACGCGCTCGAACGTCGAGACGACCTCCACGTGGAACGTCTGCGGGAACAGGTCGACCGGCTGCACGCGGGCCAGGCGGTAGCCCTCCTGCTCGAAGCGCTTGACGTCGCGCGCCCACGTGGCGGGGTTGCAGCTCACGTACACCACGCGCCCGGGCGCGGCGGCGGCGATGCTCTCCACCACGCCGTCGGCCAGGCCCGCGCGCGGCGGGTCCACCACGAGCGCGTCCAGGCCGCCCAGCTCCGGCAGCTCGCGCGCCGCGTCGCCGCCGATCACCTCCACGTCCACCCCGTTCATGTCGGCGTTGCGGCGCAGATCGCGCACCGACGAGCCGGCCGACTCCACCGCCAGCACGTCGGCCCCGGCCTGCGCGAGCGGGATGGAGAACGTGCCGCCGCCCGCGTACAGGTCGGCCACCAGCAGGCCGTCGAGCCCCTCGGGGCCGTCCTCGCCCACCGCGCCCCCCAGCCCGGCCACGGCCTCGGCCACCAGCCTCTCGGCCTGCGCGGTGTTCACCTGGAAGAAGGAGGGAGCGCTCGTGAGGTACCGGGCGCTTCCCAGCTCCTCCTCCCAGCAGCCCTTGCCGTCGAGCGTCTCCACGCCCTTGATCTTGCGCGCCTTGCCGGGGTCGGCCATGACGCGCACGATGCTCGTGGCCTTGAGCGCGCTTTTCAGCGTCTTGGCGATGTGCGCGCGGGGAAACGCGCCCGGTGCCGTCCACAGCGCCACCTCCAGGTCGCGCGTGCGCAGGCTGTGGCGCACGCCCACGCGGAAGATCTCCAGATCGGACGACCCCTGCGCGAACCTGAGCGCGCCGCGCAGCGCCTTCGGGGCCTTCTTGAGCGCGTCGTGGGCCAAGGGGCACGAGTCCGGCGTGGCGATGTCGTGCGTGCCCTCGCGGTGGAAGCCCAGCTGGAACACGCCGCGCTCGTCCATGCGCGCGCCCAGCTCCAGCTTGTTGCGGTAGCCCCACTGCCGCTTGCTCGGCAGGCAGGGGCGCACGAGCTCCTCGGCGCGGGCGGCCTCGAAGCCCGCCGTGCGCTCGAGGGCGGCCGCCACGTTGGCGCGCTTGGCTTCGAGCTGCGCCTCGTAGGCCACATGCTGCCACGGGCACCCGCCGCAGGCCTCGCCCGCGCCGCAACGGCCCTCGACGCGAACGGGCGAGGGCTCGACGAGCCGCGCGATGCGGGCGCGGGCGAAGGCCGGCTTCTCCTCCACCACCTCCACCTCGGCCACATCGCCGGGCGCGCCGCCCTCCACGAACACGGCCTTTCCGCTCGACAGGCGGCCGACGGCCTCCGAGCCGTAGCCCATGCGCTCCACCGTTATGGTTTCTTCCATCGTTTGCATCCGATTCTCGTTTTTTGTTTTTCCGTTCGCGCCATGATAGCGTATAATCGTCTGCGCCGTGCCCTTGTAGCTCAGGGGATAGAGCGTCTGCCTCCGGAGCAGAAAGCCGCAGGTTCGAATCCTGTCAAGGGCACCATTTCCGGGAATCATGCGAGGTCGGAGCCATGCTCCGGCCTCGTTTCGCTTTCAGCGGCGCGCGGCCGAAACCGATCTTCGCTCCGAAAACACGCCTCGTGCGCTGAAGCGTGTTTTCGGAGCGAAGATGCGCTCGCCGGAGCCCGCCGGCGCGGCTACTCGATGTCGGAGAGGATCTCGCCGGGCTGGTCGCCGGCATCGAGGAACATCTTGCGCGTGACGAAGTTCCACACCATGACCACGGCGGTGGCGAATATCTTCACCAGCAGGTAGTGCACGCCCAGAAGCTCTACGCCGGCCCACATGCAGCCGTTGTTGATGAGCAGGCCTATCACCGACAGCACCACGAAGATGACGAACTCGCGCCGGCGGCTCATGCCCTCCTTGTGCTTGAACACGTAGCGCATGGACGCCACGTAGTTGAACACCACCGACACGGTGAACGATATGGTGGCGCTCACCAGGTAGTTCACGCCGAACACCTCGGTGAGGAGCGCCAGCAGGCCGTAGTCGATGAAGAACGCGACGGCGCCCACGATGCCGAACTTCATGATCTGCGCGATGAGCTTTTTCACTGCCGGCCAACCTTTCGCCCCTCCTCGCCGCGCTCGGGCGGCCGTTTCAGAAACCCGTCTATTGTGGCATAAACGCGGCGGATATCAAGGGGCTTGCTCAGATGCCCGTCCATGCCGCTTTCCCGGCTGCGCTCCTCGTCCTCGACGAACGCGTTGGCCGTCATGGCCAGGATGGGCACGCGCGCCGCGTCCGCGCGATCGAGCGCGCGGATGGCGCGGGTGGCCTCCAAGCCGTCCATCTCGGGCATCTGCACGTCCATGAGCACGAGGTCGTAGCCGCCCACCGGCGCGCGGGAGAAGGCCCGCACGGCCTCGGCGCCGGTGGCCGCCGTGTCCACCGAGGCGCCCGCCATGGCCAGCACCTCGATCGCGATCTCGCGGTTGAGCTCGTTGTCCTCGGCCACGAGGATGCGCACGCCGGAGAAGTCGTAGTCCCGGGCGCCGCAGCCGAGGCCCGCAAGGCTCTCAGACGGCGCGCTGCCGCCCTCCCCCGCGCGGGCGCGCCCGTCCTCGTCCCTGACAAGCGGCACCTCCACGGTGAACGTCGAGCCCTCCCCCACGGTGCTCGCCAGGCGGATGCGCCCGCCCATCATCTCGACGAAGCGCTTCGTGATGGCCAGCCCCAGCCCCGTGCCGCCGAACACGCGCCCCGTGTCCTCGTCGCCCTGGTCGAACGACGAGAATATCCGCCCGAAGTGCTCGGGCTTGATGCCGCAGCCCGTGTCGCTCACCGCGATGCGCAGCCACACCGGCTCGCCGCCGCCCGACGGCGACGACCCCGCGCGCCTCGGAGCGCGCTCGGGCGGCGGCTCCATGCGCTCGATGCGCAGGCCCACGCGCCCGCCTTCGGGCGTGAACTTGAGCGCGTTGCCCAGCAGGTTGTACACCACCTGGTTGAGCCTGAGCGAGTCGCCCACGAGGCGCGCGGGGATGCCCTCGCCCTCCTCCATGGAGAAATCGATGCCGCGCTCGGCCGCCTGCGTGCCGAACACGGCGTCGAGCGCGTCGGCGAGCGGGCGGAACTCGAAGGGCGCGCGCTTGATCTCCATCTTGCCGCTCTCGATCTTGCTCATATCGAGGATGTCGTTGATGAGCGACATCAGGTGGCGCGAGGCGACGGCCACCTTCTCGAGGCATTCCCGCACCTTCGCGTCGTCGCCCATCCGATCGAGCGCGATGGACGTCATGCCCATGATGCCGTTCATCGGCGTGCGGATCTCGTGGGACATGCGCGAGAGGAACTCGCTTTTCGCCAGGTTCGCCCGCTGGGCCTGCTCGAAGGCAACCTCGGCGCGGTTCTTCTCCTCGGCGAGCAGGCGGGTGTTGCGCCGCACGAAGCGGGAGTACACGAGGAAGCACGCGCCGATGACGAGCGCGATCACGCCGCCCATGAGCACGGCGTTCATCATGAGCAGCCCGCTCAGCGACGCGATGCTGCCGTCGACCAGGTCGGAGGGCATGCCGGTGCACAGGTACCAGTCGCCCTTCGCCATGGGCCTGAGGTAGAGGTACTCGTGGCGCGAGCCGGCGGAGAACGGCACGAGGCACGAATCGCCCTGCTGGACGCTGTGCCTCACGCGCTCGACCCCGCCGCCTCCCTCGGGGCCGGCGTGCTCTTCGAGCAGGTCGAACACGTTCTCGCCGCACGCGAGCCCGCCCTCCCCGCTCGCCATGACGCAGGTGCCGTCGCGCCGCACCATGCTGGAGCGGGACGATCCGTCGAACAGCCCGAGCTCGATCTGGTCGGTGAGGCTGTCGGCCTCGAAGCCCGCCACGACCGAGGTGAACGTGACGCCGTCGCAGGTCACAGGATCGATGTCGCACGAAAGCTCCGCCGTGGGGCCGTAGAGGGCGACCTCGCGCCCCTCGGCGTCCTCATACGACAGCGCCCCCTCCGGGCCCGCCCCGGCGCCGCACGCCCCGCCGCACCCGAGGTAACCGTGCCGCGGCGGGGGTCAACGGGTCCGTGGCCGACGAAAGCCCCGCCGGGGGGGCCGTAGAGGGCGCCCCCGCCCCCCCGGGCGCCCCAACCCGACGGCCCCCCCCCGGGCCCCGCCCCGGCGCCGCCGCCCGCCCCGTCGGCGAGCGCGCCGTCCGCCGTGAGGACGCGCCCGTCGTCCGTGCGCAGCGCGAGGTAGGCGCACCCATCCTCTTCCTGCTGTCGGGCGAGCAGCCGGCGCGCCTGCTCCTCGGTGGGGTCGTCGATGAGCGAGAGCGAGGCGCCCACGGCCTCGGCCAGATGGAACCTGCCGTCGACGCTGGCGTTGAACCGCTCGATCACCTGGTCGCTCAGCTCCTGGAGGTACACCTCGCTGATCGACTCCACCGCCGCGTCGGTCGCCGTTCGGGACGAGATCACCGTGTAGCCCAGGGCCAGCAGGAGCGCGAGGACGAGGACGAGCGCAAGCAGCGCGAGGCTCCTGCGTTCGCGCGCGCGATTCACCAATTCCATACGGATGAAGCCACCTACCTTGCTTGTCACGGCCTTCGGCATTCTACCACGCGCCGCCGCACGCATCCTTACCACGAGTCAACGGCTCATTCACCGCGATCCATCTGGAAATTGACGGAGGCCGCTGGCGCGCGGCGCGCCGTTCGGGTAGGATGGGCGCATCAACCGAGAACGAGGAGCCCATCCGTGGAACAGACTACCGACCCCTCCGCGCGCCCCGCCGCGCCCCGCGTGGCCGTGCTCGTGCCCTGCTACAACGAGGCCGTGACCATCGGCAAGGTGGTGGACGACTTCAGGCGGGTGCTGCCCGAGGCCGTCGTGTACGTCTACGACAACAACTCCTCCGACGGCACGGGGGCCATCGCGGCCGAGCACGGCGCGGTCGTGCGAACTGAGCGCCGCCAGGGCAAGGGCAACGTCGTGCGCCAGATGATGCGCGACATCGATGCGGACTTCTACGTGATGGTGGACGGCGACGACACCTACCCCGCCGAGGCCGCGCCCGCGCTCCTGGCCCCCCTTCTGGCCGACGAGGCCGACATGGTGGTGGGTGACCGGCTCTCCAACGGCACGTACGGGGCCGAGAACGACCGCGCCTTCCACGGCTTCGGAAACGACCTGGTGCGCGTGCTCATCAAGTGGATCTACGGCTTCGAGTTCTCCGACGTGATGACGGGCTACCGCGCCTACAACGCCGTGTTCGCCAAGACCATGCCCGTGCTCTCGCCCGGCTTCGAGATAGAGACGGAGCTCTCCATCCACGCGGTGGACAAGCGCTGGCGCATCGCCGAGGTGCCGATCGACTACCGCGATAGGCCCGAGGGAAGCGAGTCCAAGCTCGACACGTTCTCGGACGGCATGAAGGTGCTGCTCATGATCCTGTCGCTGTTCAAGGACTACCGGCCGCTCGTGCTCTTCAGCTGGCTGGCGCTGCTGTTCTGCGTGCTGGGGCTCGTGGCGGGCATCCCCGTCATCTGGGAGTTCGCGCAGACGGGCCTGGTGCCGCGTCTGCCGAGCGCCCTTCTGGCCGTGGCGCTGGTGTTCATCGGGATCCTCAGTTTCACGTGCGGTCTCATCCTGGACACCGTGGTGAAGGGCACGCGCAAGCAGTACGAGCTGCAAGTGACCGAGGCCTACGAGCGCTTCCGCCGTCCGTAGGCTACCGCTCGAACGGCACGGCCTGCCCGATCGGGCATCGCGCCGTTCGAGCGCATCGAGGGGCCTGCGACCTCAGGCGGCGGCCGTCACGCGCTTCACCTCGTCCAGGTCCCGTCGGCATCATCGTAGCAACGCGCTCGGCAGGGCTGCTTCCAGCGTTCGTTGAAGCGGCAACGTTTCATGGCCCGCAACGCACGGCAGCGTCTGCGATACTAGAGGTTTGCCCCTTTTGTCATCCTGAGCGGAGCGACCGAAGGGAGCGTAGTCGAAGGATCCCCTGCGGCGTTAGCCGTGACGCTTACTGCTGGCGCCGCACGGGATCCTTCGACTCGCTTCGCTCGCTCAGGATGACAAGAGGGAGGCTTCGCCCGCTCAGGATGACAAGAGGGAGGCTTCGCTCGCTCAGACGCTGACAAGAGGGAGGCTTCGCTCCGCTCAGGATGACATACCGCAGGTCAGCGTGCGCTTTCGATGCGATTCCGGAGGGCGTCCTTCTGGTCTGCGGCGAAGGTGTAGCGGGCCTCCTGCATGCGGCCGTCGGGCTCCTCGCGCTCGACGCGGGCGAAGCGCAGCTCGACGGCGTCGAAGCCCTCCTCGAGCAGCGCGTAGGCGTAGCATTGCGCCTGCAGCTCGTGCTTGGCGCGCACGGCCTGCGCGTCCTCGTCGTCCGAGCCGCCCGTCTTGTAGTCCACCACGAGAGCGCGGCCCGCCGCCTCGGGGCCCTCCGTGCACAGAAGGTCGATCTCCCCCTCCATGAACGCGTCGCCCACGCGCACGAAGAACGGCGCCTCCGCGCGGCGAAGCGGCCAGGCGAGCGCCTCGGCGCACGTGTCGCTGGCGAACCAGCGCGCGCACGCGCCGGCGAGGCGGGCGCGCTGCGCGTCGGCGAGCCCGAAGGCGCGCGCGAGGGCGTCGATGCGCGCGGCATCGGGCGCGCGGCCCGTCTGCGCCGCGAACTGAGCGGCGCGATGGAAGGCGCTCCCGAGCGCGACGGCGCTCCCCTCCGCCGCAGCGGCGGACGGGAGCGCCCTCTGCCTGCGGCTCCACCTGCACGCGCTCGAAGCGGGCCGGCTCGGTGCCGCCGTAGGGCACCGCAGCCGCGCCCTCCGGGAAGTCCCCGTCCCCGAAAAGCGCGCTGCGGATGTCGTCGACGAGGTCGGGGTAGGACCCGCCCTTCGACGGCTCCTTCGCGTCCATCGCCACCACGAGCGCCTCGCTCGCGCGCGTGAGCCCCACGTAGAGCTTGCGGCGGGCCTCGGCCAGCTCCTCGCGCGCCGCGCGCGCCTTGAGCGCGGCGCGGTAGGCGGCCGTCGTGCACGCGGCCGTCGCGTCGCCCTCGACGAAGCGCGCCGCAGCCTCCGCATCGGCGTCGGCCGCCTCGCCGGACGCGGCGGACGCCTTGCAGGCCTCGTCGTACTTCTTCGCCGCCTTGCACAGGCCCGGCCGATCCTCCAGCGAGCGCCCCGGCTCGAGCGAGGCGCGGGCGCAGGGGCCGCACGTCTCCAGGACGAGCTTGCCCGAGCGGCCCGACCCCGCGAACTCCGCCAGGCCCACGATGGGGAACTCGAGGCCCTTCGAGGCGTGGATGGTCATGATCTTCACCACGCCGCCGCCCGCGCCGGCCAGCGCGCCCGGCGCCTCCTTGGCCACCTCGAGCTCGCGCGCGAACGCCTGCGCCGCGGACGCGAAGCCCAGGTGGCGCTCGCGCTCGACGGACTCCACCAGGCGGACGGCCTTGAGCACGTTAGCCGCGACGGCCAGCCCGCAGGCCCCCTCGCGCTCGAGCCGCTCCAGCCACCCCGAGCGCACGATGGCGTTCAGCGCCACCTTCGAGGCCGGCAGCGTGCGCGCCTCGCGCCGGGCGTCGGCGAAGAGGCGCACGGCGTGCGCGAGCCGGGGCTCGAGCGCATCCGCGTCCTCGGCCAGGCGCGCGAACCCGCGGTCCAGGTCGCGGCGGCGCATCCGCCCCGTCTGCGGGTCCTCCTCAGTGGAGAGGTCCAGGAAGTCGTCGGCGGAAAGGCGCACCATGTCGCTCGTGAGCACCTCGAAGAGCGCCGCGGTGTTGGCGGGGTTCGCCACGGCCTGCAGAAGGCGCGCCACCACGTGGACCTCCGGCGCGGAGGCGAACAGCGAGCCCCCGGCTATCACGCACTCGAAGCCCTCTGCCCGCAGCGCGTCGGCGTACACGTCGGCGCGCGTCATGGCGCCGAGGAGCACCACCATCTCTCCCGGAGCATGGCCGTCCGCGCGCAGCGCCGCGAAACGGCGGGCCAGCTCGCGCGCCGCCGTGCGCTTGGCGTCGTCCACGCCCACGCCCGTCTTCGTGCCCGCTGGCTGCATCGCCAGCACGACGTCGATGCGCGGCACGCTCCCCCGCCAGCAGCTCGGACGCTCCTCGTGCGGCTCAAGCGACATGAACCCCTCGCCGAACACGTGCGGCTGCTCGAACACGCGGTCGACGAACGACAGCACGTCGCGGTGGCTGCGGAAGTTCTTGGAGAGCTCCACGTAGCGCGCGCCCGTCCCCGGCGCGCGCATGGCCCGCTTGTGCTCGTTGTACACGTTCACATCGGCGCCGCGGAAGCGGTAGATGGACTGCTGCGCGTCGCCCACGGTGCACAGATGCGCGAACCCCTCGCCAGCCAGGCGCGCGATCATGTCGATCTGCAGCTGGCTCGTGTCCTGGAACTCGTCGACCATCACCAGCTTGAAGCGGCGCTCGTAGCGCTTCGCGATGTCCGGGCGCGCCTCGAAGGCCGAAAGCGTCTTCGCGAGCAGGTCGTCGTTGTCGAGCACGCCGCGCGAGCGCTTGGCGTCCTCGTAGCGGCGCGCCACCTTGCGCGCGAGCCCCATGAGCTCCTCGGCCGCCGGCGCGGCGAGCGCGAGCGCGGCCTGGCGGGCCACGCGCCCGTGGACCTCCTGGTAGCCCTTCACGCACGCCTTGACCTCGGCGTTGCCGAACGTCCGGGGCAGCAGCTCGCAGCGATCGAGCACGTCGGCGAAATCCCGCCACGCGTCCGGCCCCGCGCCGCCGCGCTCGGCGAGGAATGCCTGCAGCACGCGCACGGCCTTCTCGGCGTCGAGCGCCGCCTTCTCCGACGCGGCGCTCGGATTCGCCCGGGCGATGGCCGCCGCCGCGTCCTCGTAGGCGAGCAGAAGCTCGCGCGCGGGCGCCGAGGGGCGTCCCGGCGCGGGCCCGAAGCCGACGGCGTCCAGGCCGCCGCGCACGTTGGACGCCTCGGACAGCAGCGCATCGAGCATGCCGGCCACCGACGTGCCGCCCTGCCCCGACGCGCGCGCCGCGTACTCGTCGAACAGCCGCGCGCAGGGCCCGTGCGACACGAGGTCGTCGTCCGCCCCGAGCGCCCCGTCGATGGCGGCCGCCAGCATATCCGTCCGCTCGGCCTCCCCCAGGATGCCGAACGCCGGGTCTATCCCCAGATCGAGCGCGTGGGCCCGCAGGATGCGCGCGCACATGCCGTGGATGGTGGATATCCACGCGCCGTCCACCTTGAGGGCCTGCTCGGCCAAGCGCCCGCCCTCCGCGCGCAGCGTGCGCTTCACGCGCGCCTTGATCTCGGCGGCGGCCTTCTCCGTGAACGTGATGGCCAGCACCTCGTCGATGTCGGCCGCAGCCGGGCCGCTCTCGTCCATGAGCGCGTAGGCGATGCGCTGGGTGAGCGTGAAGGTCTTGCCCGAGCCGGCGCCGGCCGACACGAGCAGCGGGCGGTCCGTGCACGTGACGATGTCGCGCTGGCCGGGCGTGCAGGCGTCCAGGTTCATTGCCTGTCCCTCCTCGACTCGCAGGCGAGCACCGGGCAGTAGCCGCACGGGTCCTTGCCGCGCGGACCGGGATCGATGCGGCCCTCCAGAAGGCGCGCCGCCGCCGAGGCGATGCGCTCCTCCACGAGGTCGACCAGCTGCCCGAAGCCCTCGGCCTGGAGGGCCTCGGCCGCAGGTCCGGGCGCGCCGCACTTCTCGATGGAGAGCCCCGGCACGGCCCCCTCGCCGAGCACCGTGCGGTCCACGGCCCCGGCCGCCTTGGGCTTCGTGTAGGACACGTAGAGCGCGCCGACCACGTCGAGCCCGAGCAGGCGCCTTGCCACCTGGGCGTACATGAGCGTCTGCACCTTGTGCGGCAGCAGCTGCCCGTTCGCCTGGGCCGCGGGCGAGGCCGACCCGAGGGCGTGGTCGGGCGTGAGCGATCCCTTGTAGTCGATGACGACGGCCTGGCCCCGCCCATTCACGTCGATGCGGTCGACGCTGCCGCGCAGAAGGAACCCTCCGTACTCGAACGGCTCGGCCGCGCCGAAGTCGAGCTCGAAGAACCTCGGCTCGAAGCCGGGCAGAAGGAGAGGCTCGCGCTCCACGAAGGTGGCGAGCTTGCGGCGCAGGTCGTCGATCTCGGCCTCCTCGAGCTTCGTGCGGGCGATGAGCGGGTTCTCCTTGGGCCGCAGGCCCGGCTGCGCGGCCAGCCGCTCGTCGAAGACCTCGTCGAGCACCGCGCGCGCCGCGCCCAGGCTCTCGGGCCCCACCTTCGCGTATCCCGCCTCGCGGAAGCGCTCGTAGAAGCCCTTGAGCACCGCGTGCGAGAAGCTGCCCTTCTCCTTCGGGCCGAACTCGACGTCCGGCTCCGACGCGCGCAGACGCCGAAGGGCGAACCACTTGTAGGGGCACTCGAGGTACGTCTCCACCGCCGAGGGCGAGAGCGTCGCGGGCGCGCCGGCGGGCGCGTTCGGCGGCGGCAGCACGATGCGCGGCCGCCCCTGCTCGCTCACCGCGCCCGACGCGGGAACGTCCCAGGAGAGCGGCCGGCCGGCTGCGGGCGCGAGGGCAAGGCCCGTCTGCAGCGACTCCTCGCCGGCGGCCTCGGCGAAGGGGACGAGGCGCGCGGGCAGCCCCGTCGCGCGATCGATGCCGGCGCGCCCGTCCGTCCCCGCCTGGGGCGGGAGGTAGCAGTCGAGCAGCTCCTCGAGCATCACGGCCGGGTACGCCTCGTCGGCGTCGGCCGTGTTGAGCACGCGCTCGCACGCTACCTCGTCGCGGGCGGCCGAGAGCGCGCGGAAGAACCGCCTGCGCGCATCGGCGAGCGCGTCGGCCGGGCGGCGCAGCCCGAGCTTCTCCAAAAGGAGCGTGCGGCCGTCCTCCACGGCGCGCACCGGGTACGAGCCCGCCTCGAGGTCGCACAGCAGGAGGGACGCGCACGAGCACGCGGGGCGCTCGGCCGCTTCGGCGAGCGACAGGAACACCACCTCCGGCGCGCGGTCGGCCCCGGTGCGCGCGGAGGCCGGCACCGCAGCGCACTCCAGGTGCGCGAGCGCGTCCGAGAACGCCGTGCCCGCCTCGGCGCACGCCGCGGCGAACGCGCGAGCCGAAGACGCGGCCGCCAGCTGCTCGGCGCGAAACGCAGGGTCGAAGTCGGCCCTGGCCCTGATGCGCCGCTCGAGCCCTTCGACGGCGCGGTCCAGATCGCCCTCGGCAAGCGCCGCGAGGGCCTCGGCGGCCGCCTCGCTCGCCGAGGACAGGTCGCGGCGGATGCGCGCGGCGTCAACCGTGCGGTCGGCCCGCCACGCCGCGTCGAGGCTGGCCGCCGCGCGCGCCGAGATGCCCGAGAACGCGCTGAGCGCGAAGTCGGAGGCCTGCGCGACGCGGCACGCCCCCTCGGCGTCGAAGGAGAGCAGGGCGAGGAGGGTCCGGCCGAAGGCCGTCTCGGAGAACGCCCTGCGCGCCGAGACGGCCGAGGGGCACCCGCGCGCGAGCAGGGCCGCCGCCACGTCGTCGAAGAGGGCGCGGGGGTCGCGCGCGGCCACCGCCACGGGAAGCGGCGCGCGGCCCTCCGACGCGGCCGCCGCGCGCTCGCGGGCCGCGGCGTCGGCCGCGCAGCGCAGCACGAGCGCGGGCGCGGCGTAGCGGCCCGCCGGCAGCAGGAAGCGCACGGCGCCCGTCGGCTCCACGGGCTCCCCCGCCGCGTACAGCCGCCCGAGCAGGGCCTGCAGCTCCGGCGCGCGCGAGGGGTCGCAGGACGGGGCGCGGCAGCCGTCGTCGAAGCGCTCCACGGGCGCGCGACCCGACAGGGCCCCGGCCAGCCGCTCGAGCGCGCAGGGCAGCTCGTCGAACCCGAGGATCAGCAGCGGGTCCGGCGGCTCCAGCAGATCGGGCAGCGCGTCGGCCGCCTCCGAAGCCTCGATGAGCCCGCGCTCGGCGAGCAGCGCCGCGTAGCGGGCGAGCGCGTCGAGCAGGGCGCGCTCCGCGTCGGTGAGAAGCGCGCGCGCCTCTTCGGAGCCGCGCGCGAGAAGCAGCTGCGGAAGCGCCTCGCGGGCGAGGGCGGCCGCCAGCTCCACCGCGCCCGGAGAGGGCTCCTCCAGCGCCCGGCGCACGAGCAGCGCGCGCGTCCTCTCCTCCACGATGCGGCGGCCGTCGCCGAAAAGCTCCCAGCGGTCGGCGACCCATGCGTCGAACGTCTCCACCCGCGCCCCGAGCGAGCCGGGGCCGCCCACGAGCGCGCGCCGCACGCGCAGCGCCGCGGCGGGCGACGGGACGAGGAGCACGGGGGACGCGCCTGCCGAGAGGTGCTCGGCAAGCCGTGAGCGCGCCGCGTCGAGGGCGGCGTCCGCGTTGTCGCATATGTCGTGCATGAAAGGCATGGAGCCTATTGTACCCTCATCGCGCGACGAAGGGACGGGGTAATTGTTACGCCTTCGTCACGCCCCCTCGGCCTAGTTGAAGGACGCCCCCTCGGGCGACAGGAACGGGAGCCGCTGGTCGAACAACGGCTCCACCGTGGCCAGCACGGCGGCGCGGCGCGCGGTCGGGAACACGAGGCAGATGGGCACGGGCACCGCCTCGTCGGCCTTGAGCGGGCGCAGAGCCGCCATCGGGTACATCGATCCGAGCTTCGAGATGGCCGCGGTGAACAGCACGCCGCCTGCGGCGAGGTGGTCCATGACGCCGTCGAGCGGCACGTCGGTGAAGCGGAGGTCCGCGCCCATCTCGCGGTAGCGCGACACGACGGATTCGTTCGCCTCGTGGAACCAGCCGGAGAGGGCCACCGGATACGGCGCCACATCGGCCAGCGAGACGACGTCGTTCGCAGCCAGCGGATGGTCGCGCTTCATGAACACCGCGGCCGGAACCGTTCCCAGCGGCAGGCTCTCGATGCCCGGATGCGCGTACGCGCCCATCGTCACCAGCGCGTCGAACTCCCCGCTTCGCAGGCCCTCGAGGCCCCGCCCGGCCGTGGCCAGGTCCATGGTGCACTCGATGCCGAGCGCCGCCGTGAGGAACGCCGCCGTGTTCTCGCGGACGATCTCGTTGCCGTTGAACGCCGGCGTGTTGAGCGCGAGGCGCAGGCGGGCCAGCTTGCCGCCGCTTCCGTCGAAGGTGGCCGCGAAGGACTCGAGCTCGTCGAAGCGGGCGAGCACCCGCTCGGCGCGCACATGGAACGCGCGGGCGAACGGCGTCGGGTGCATGCCGTCGCTCTCGCGCTCGAACAGGGCGCGCCCGAGCTCCCCCTCCAGGTCGGCGATGGCCTTCGAGACGGCTTGCACGGTGACGTACTGGGCCTTCGCCGCACGCGAGAGGCTCCCGTGGTCAACGACGGCGACGAAGTATCTGAGCTGTTTGATCTTCACATCCCGGCTGCTTTCGGCTCTCGAATGGAACAGACGATCTTGGGCATTCTACCGTGGAACGCGCGGCCGGAACGCACGAAGGGGCTGCGTTCAAGGGGAAGTTGAAGCAGGGGCTTTCGCCCGCGCGGGCGGGCAGGTTCCGGGACAATGGAAAGGCCAGGAACATTTAAGCTCCTGGCCTGCGGTTTCAGTGGTGCCCCCAACGAGAATCGAACTCGTGTCTCAGCCTTGAAAGGGCCGCGTCCTAACCTCTAGACTATGGGGACGTGTCCTGCGCCTTCCCTCCGGAAAAGCAGCCTGAACATTATTGCAAAGCGCGCACGGCATTGCAAGCGTTTTTTCAGCGGGCGGCCCGAGACGGCTCCCCCCTCCGGCCCCAAGCTGCGCTATGATAGGCCCCATGGATTCTGAAGAGCTCAACATCATCGCATCCCCCGCCGACGCAGGCCTCTCCGCAGAGGACGGCCCGGCCGCCATGGCCGTCGTCGGGCCTGAGGCCGAACCCGAGCCGCCCACGGTCGTGGTCATGCACGCCTCGGTGGGCTCGGGCCATCGCAGCGCCGCGAACGCCATCGCGCAGGCCTTCGAGCTCATGCGCGAGGAGCGCGCGGCGGCCGACGCCGATGCCGACGCCGACGGCCCGCTCGCGGACGCGCCCGCCGTTCCCGCCGACCTCAAGGTGGAGGTGTTCGACGTGCTCGATTTCGGGCGCGTGGTGTTCGACGGCAACAAGGCCGCCTCGCTCTTCACCGGCGCGACGCGGCCCATCTACGACCTCACCTGGCGCTTCACGCTCACCGGACGCCTTCTGTGGGGCGGCGGCTCCATCTGGTCGCACCTCATGTACTCCAAGTTCACCGACTACGTGCGCGAGCATCGGCCCGTGGCCGTCGTGTGCACGCACATCACCGCCGCCAACGTGGCCGTGGCCGCGCGCATGCTCACCGGGCAGCGCTTCCCCATCGTGTGCGTGCCCACCGACTACGAGACGGAGGGCCTCTGGCCGCACAAGGGGACCGACCTGTTCTGCGTCGCGAACGAGTCGATGGCCGAGACGCTCAGGCCGCGCAAGGTGCCCGAGGACCGCATCCTCATCACGGGCATCCCCACGCGCGAGGACTTCCGCCGCGCCTACGACCGCGACGCCACGCGCGACGAGCTGGGGCTTCCGAAGGACAAGCGCGTAGTGCTGGCGCTGGCCGGCGCGTACCTGCCCCGTCCCTACGTGCACTTCCGCACCGCGCTCGACAAGCTGCTGCCCTACCTGCACACCTTCGACAAGGAGCTGCATTTCGTGTTCGTGGCCGGCAGCGACGCCGACTACGCGCGCCATCTGCGCCAGGCGTGCGCCGAGCTGGGGCTGAAAAACGTCACCGTGCTCGACTACGTGGAGGGCATGGCCGCGCTCATGGCCGCGAGCGACCTGGTCATCTGCAAGTCCGGCGGCCTCACCGTCACCGAGTGCCTGTGCGCGCAGGTGCCTATGATCCTGCTCGGCCGCGCCTACGGGCAGGAGAAGGTGAACGTGCGCATGCTCACCTCGCTCGGCGCCGCGCTGCACGTGACCACCGCGCGCGAGCTGCTCGACGCGCTGCGCCACATCGCCGCCAACCCTGAGAGCGAGCACGCCATGCTGGTGAACGGCGGCTTCCTGCGCCGCCCCGACGCCGCGCGCGATGTCGCCGCCGCCACGCTGCGCCTGGTCGCCGCCCCGAAGGATGCGGCCGACCCGCGCTACCGCAAGCACCTGCTGTGGTTCTACTGGGGAGGCAAGCCCGCCCACATCCGCTAGGGGACGACGGCGCGCCCGCACAAACCTCGCCCCCCCCAATCTTCGCTCCTAAAACACGCTCCAGCGCACGAGGCGTGTTTTAGGAGCGAAGATGGGGGTTGCAGCGCCCCGTCTCCGGGAGAAGTGGCAGGATTTTGCGGCTGTGGCACGGGCGACCCGCGATCTCGAAACGCGACCTGGGGAAACGCCGCGCGGGGATCACCGAAGCCGCTCTCCGGAGGCCGAATCCGCGCCACAGCCGCAAAATCCTGCCACTTTCACTTCGGCAGTGCGCGATTCAAGCGCAGAACGCTCCTCGCCTGCCGCTAGAAATCAATGAGATCGCGCACCGGCACATCGAGCGCTTCCGCGATGCGGCACAGGACGTCGATCGTCACGTTCTTGTCGCCGTTCTCGATGGCGAATATGTACTGCTTGCTGCTGTTGCCGATCATCGCGGCAAGCTGCCCCTGCGTCAGACCGCGCTCGCGCCGGAGCGCGCGAACGCTCCTGCCGATCATTTTTCTCTGCTCGATTCCCATTGGACAAGCATAGGTTCCACGTGTATTATTGGTCATCCTATAGGATGACTATTACCGAACAGAGGGGACGTCGGCACATGACCGACGCAGTTCGGCAATGGTCGAAAGAGAAGGAGGACCAGTTGAGGAAACTACTGATCGTTTTCGCTGTCGCCGCGCTCGCTACAGGGGCGTTCGGTCTGGGATGCGCGCCTAGTCAAGAGAAGGCGCAGCCCTCAGCCACGAGCCAAGAGGAGCTGGCGGCCGCCTATCCGCTCAGCAACGTCCAGCACGCGTCGAGCAACATGAAATGCGCGGCATGCCACGACGAGGAGGATCCCGCACAAGGAGTCGATGCCGTCTCTAGCGAGAAATGCCTGTCGTGCCACGGAAGCCGCGAGAAGGTTGCCGAGAGGACGGCAGGCATCGGCGAGGGCGTGAACCCCCACGACAACTTCCATTACGACATGCAGCTCGAATGCACGACCTGCCACAAAAGCCACGGCGAGTCCGTCAACCTGTGCTCCAGCTGTCACGACGCGGATCTTTGGATGAACGACATCCCCTAGCCGCACGACGCGAAAAGAAGCACGTCGATACGAGAAGGAGAATCACATGGACAGGAAGCGTTTCCTGCAAACCGGCCTCGTGGCCACCGCCGCTGCCGCCGCCTCTCTTGTCGGAATTGGACAGGCGTTTGCCGCACCCGAGACAGAGAAAACGGGTGAAGAAGGCTTCGATGAGGTTGTGGACGTCATCGTGGTGGGAAGCGGCCTGGCGGGCACGGTTGCCGCCGTCACCGCCGCAGAGGCCGGCAGCACTACCCTGCTTTTGGAAAAGATGGACCAGCTTGGCGGTACCTCATCCGTGAGCGGGCTGAACTTCGCCTGCACGGGAAGCGAGGAGCAGGCCGCCGAAGGCATAGAGGATGACCCCGAGCTGCTCTATCAGGACATGAGGAAGGTGGCTGACGACTACGGCGACCCCGAACTCGCGCGCATCGTCACGTCGAAGTCCGTCGAGTTCTACCGCTTCCTCACCGAACGAGGCGTCACCTTCAAGAAGTTCAAGAACGGCGGCGGTCACAGCGTGAAGCGCATCCTCTGGGCTGGCGGCGGGCGCTTTCTGCTCGACCCGCTCTACGAGCATGCCGCGCAGAACCTCTCCGACACGCTCGAGGCCAGAACGCGCTGCAAGGTGGACGATCTCGTCATGCGCGACGGTAAGGTAGTGGGCGTGGTCGCACGTCAGAACTACTCGTTTGACTACAGCGCGCCTGAAACCGATGATGCGGAGAACACGAGCGGCCAAGCGCGGCGCATCGGGGCACGCAAGGGCGTCATCTTCGCGACCGGCGGCTATGCACGCGATAAAAACCTGCTACGCGCCGAAAGCGCTATCCTGGCGCAAGCCGATTCCATGACCAATCCCGGCGCCACCTCGGGCGCTATGAAGATGCTCGTGTCCCACGGCGCGCAGGCGGTGAACCTTTCGCTGTTCCGCCTGTCCTACCCCATCCCCACCGAGGACGTGTGCTGGGGCATGCTGGTGAACCCCGACGGCCAGCGTTTCGTAAATGAGCTGGGAAGCCGCAACGACCTGGGCGTCATCATCCTGAAGGAGATGTTGGAGCACGAAGGAAAGCCCCCGCTGCTCATGTACGACTCAAAGGGCATCGAGCTGTTCCGCGACAAACAGCGCTTAGAGATGTCGCTGGCCGGCAGGAACTTCAAGAACGGCAGCATGTACGCCTTCGATACCATCGATGAGATGGCCGAGCACTTCGGCTATGACAAGCAAGTGCTCGCCGACGCAGTAGCCCGCTACAATGAGATGATCGATAAGGGAGTGGACGAAGACTTCGGCAAGGACATGACCGCCCTGAACGGAGCCGCGCTCAAGCAGCCGCCGTTCTACGGGATGAACCTCATCCCCAACAACAACTACACGCCGGGCGGCGTGCGCATCAACGTGTCGGGGCAGGTTCTTGACGAGAACGGCAGCCCCATCGACGGGCTCTATGCTGCAGGCGAGGCAACCGGGGGCGTGCATGGCGCGCAGCGACTCACCGCCTGCTCGTGTCCCGATTGCGGAGCCTTCGGCATGGTGTGCGGCACCGAGGTTTCCGCACGCGAGGCGTCGGAGCTGTAGGACGAGCGGCGGCGCCCTGGGAAACGGGCGCCGCCATTCCCTACGCTCAGCAGCCGCCCCTCCGCTCGGGGCGGTTTTGCTCTTTGTGCGCTTGTCGGGGAAATTCCCAGCAGAACGCGTATAATGGCTGCTCGGCGCTCGGCGGGACTCCCGCTGCCGCGCCTCGATCTTCCGAAGATGCACGACGCGGCGGATCGAACCCCGCATCTGCAATCCGCGACGCGCCCGCGCGCCGCCCCGACACAGAAAACAGAGACATAATGAAGCAATTCAACGAACTCGGCCTATCCGAGGCGGCCCTCCAGGCCGTCGCGCGCCTGGGCTACGAAGCGCCCACGCCCGTCCAGGAGCAGGCTATCCCGCTCGCACTCGTTGGCCGCGACCTCATCGCCGCCGCCAAGACCGGCACCGGAAAAACGGCGGCGTTCTCGCTGCCCTCCCTCGACAGGCTCGGCCACGCCAAGGGCGGCCAGGGCCCGCTCATGCTGGTGGTCACCCCCACGCGCGAGCTCGCGCAGCAGATCGGCGAGGTATGCGGCGCCATCGCCGTGTCCACGCACCACCGCATCCTCACCGTGGTGGGCGGCCTGTCCTACGAGCCGCAGATCTCCAAGCTCAAACACGGCGTGGACGTGCTTATCGCCACGCCGGGGCGCCTCGTGGACCTCATGGAGCAGGGCGCGGTGCGCCTGGGCAGCGTGGAAGTGCTCGTGCTCGACGAGGCCGACCGCATGCTGGACATGGGCTTCTGGCCGGCCATGAAGAAGATCATCGGCGCCACGCCCGCCACGCGCCAGACGCTGCTGTTCTCGGCCACCATCGACCGCTCCATCCAGGACAGCGTGGGCAAGCTGCTGCACGACCCCGCCATGGTGGAGATCGCGCACAAGGGCGAGACGGCCGACACCGTGGAGCAGTACGTCATCCACACGCAGCAGACGCTCAAGCCCGACCTGCTGAAAGCGCTGCTGGCCGAGAAGGGCGCCGAGCGCGTCATCGTGTTCGCGCGCACGCGCAGCCGCGCGGACTCCACGTGCCGACGCCTCAAGCGTGCGGGCTTCACCGTGGAGGCCATCCACTCCGACCGCAGCCAGAACCAGCGCCGGCGTGCGCTCGACAACTTCGCCGCCGGGCGCACGAACGTGCTCGTGGCCACCGACGTGCTCGCGCGCGGCATCGACGTGGAGGAAGTGGACTACGTCGTGAACTACGACCTGCCCACCCAGCCCGAGGACTACGTGCACCGCATCGGCCGCACGGGGCGCGCGGGCGCGGCCGGCTTCGCCGTGTCGTTCGTGAGCCCCGAGACCGCCGACGCGCTCGCCGACATCGAGAAGCTCATCAAACGCCCCATCCCCGAGATGGAGCTGGCCTCCTTCGACGCCGAGACGGCCGCCGCCGAGGCCGCTGCGCGCACCCAGCGCTCCGAGGCGCGCCGCGACCCGGAGATCAAGCAGGCCGCAAAGGAGCAGGCCGCGCGCGAGCGCAAGAAGGCGAAGGCCCGCGAGCAGGCGCAGGCCGAGCCGGCCGCTCCCGCCGCCGGGGCCAAGAAGCGCCGCAGCCCGAAGAAGCCCGCCGGCGTGCAGGGCGCGACTGCCAACCGCCCGCGTCCCGCTCAGCAGGCGAGGAAGCAGGGCGCCGGCCAGCCCGCCGCGGCTCCCAAGTCGCGCGGCGGCTCCGATCTGCGCCCCGGCCGCGCCCAGCGCGCCGCCAAGGACCAGCAGCGCAACCGCGGCGGCAAGCGGAGGTAGCCTACGCCTCCCCTTGTCATCCTGAGCGAGCGAAGCGAGTCGAAGGATCCCGTGCGGTGCCAGCTGGAAGCGTCACGGCTGGTGCCAAACGGGATCCTTCGACTACGGCTTTCGGCCTTCGCTCAGGATGACAAGGGGCCCTATCCCAAGGGGTTCTTGTTCTGGTTGGCGGCCACGCGCAGGAAGCGCTTGGCCAGGGCGTAGAGGCCCGCGAGCACCACGAGCGCGCTGCCGGCCAGCAGCCATTCGCCCTGCAGAAGCTCCGCGATCAGGAAGAACAGCACGGCCGACGCGGCGAACAGCAGCGCCACCGCCAAAACGGCGATCGAAGCCGTGACCGCGATGCGCGTCCCGCGCCCCTCCTCACGCCCGATCTCCTCCATACCCGGCACCCCTTCCCCTCGGTTCCGCCTCAGGATACGCTCTTCGTGGCGATGACGGGCACGCCGGTTCCGCACACGTCCTCGATCAGCCGCTCGCCGGCGGCGACGGGCGCCTCCGGCCGGAGCGCGGCGATGGCGGCCAGCACGTCGCGCATGCGGTCCTTCGGCACGGGACGGGCGGTCTTCACGCTCACGGGCTCGAGGCACCCGGCCGCGCACACGACCGCCGTCACCATGCGCTCGGGGGCCACGGCCTCCTGCGCGGCGTAGTCGGCACCGCGCTTGCACGTGTGCCCGCTCACCTCGGCCACCGCCCCGGACTCGTCGAAGGACACCTCGATCGAGCAGCCCAGCGGGCAGCAGATGCAGGTGAACGTTGCCACGTCGGTTGCGAACTGCATTACTCGGCACCTCCCCCGGCCATGCCCGTCGCCGCAGCCGGGCGCGCGGCGACCGCCTCGTCGCGGCCCTCCACGCGCACGCGCGCCGAGGCGAGCCCGGCGAACTCACCGGCCGCGAGCTTGATCTGCACCATCTCTGCGGGGACGGCCACCATGGTCTTCGCCCGCTTGAGCTCGCGCACGCGCCCGGCCTCGTCGACGCCCTCCACGAAGAAGCGCGGGTTGCGCACGGCGCGCGAGACGCGCAGCGACAGCGTGACGGACTCGTCGGCCGGCGTCGCGGCGTCCACGGCCTGGGGAACCACGTAGCGCACGCCCTCGCCGGCCGTCACGGGCACGGCCGCCCGCGCTCCGGCCCCCTCGCCCGCCGCGACTCGCCTCGCGTGCGCGGCCGCCGCGGCTCCCGCGCGCTGGCCCTCCTCGGAGGCGTGGTCGACCAGGTCGTGCACGTGCAGCGCGTTGCCGCAGGCGAACACGCCGGCGACGTCCGTCTCCAGGCGGTTGTCCACGCGCGCGCCGCCCGTGACGGCGTCAAGCGGCACGCCTGCCGTCTTCGCCAGCTCGTTCTCCGGCAGAAGGCCCACTGACAGCAGCAGCGCGTCGCAGGGCACGCGGCGCTCGGTGCCGGGGATCACCTGGATCGTGTCGGGGTCCACCTCGGACACGTACACGGCCGAAAGGCGCCCCTCGCCCTCCAGGCGCGTGACCGTGCGGCTGAGGTGCAGCGGGATGCCGAAGTCATCGAGGCACTGCACGACGTTGCGGCGCAGGCCCGACGGGTGCGGCATGAGCTCGTAGACGCCCTCGACCTCGGCGCCCTGCGAGGCGAGGCGGCGCGCCATGATGAGGCCGATGTCGCCCGAGCCCAGGATGACGGCGCGCCGTCCGGGCAGGCATCCCTGCAGGTTCATGAAGTTCTGCGCGCTGCCGGCCGAGAACACGCCCGACGGGCGGCTGCCCGCCACGTTGAGCGCGCCGAGACCCCGCTCGCGCGAGCCGGTGGCCAGCACGACGGAGCGAGCGCGAATCGCGCGGGCGCCGTGCTCGTCCACGACATGGACGACGAGGGGCCCGCCCTCCTGCGGCGCGGCCTCGAGCGAGACGGCCGAGGCGCTCGGCAGCACGTCGACGCCTTCAAGCGCGTCGATCTCGCGCTCGGCGTACTCGGGGCCGGTGAGCTCCTCGCCGAAACGGTGCAGGCCGAAGCCGTTGTGCACGCACTGCTTGAGGATGCCCCCGAGGCGCGCCTCGCGGTCGATCAAGACCACGCGCGCGCCCTCGACGGCCGCCGCCTGGGCCGCGGCGATGCCGGCAGCGCCGCCTCCGGCCACCGCGACGTCGTAGACCTCGGAGCCGTCCTCGGCCTCGGAGCCGTCCTCGGCCGCCCGCTCCGGATGCGCGGCACGACCGGCCAGCTCCACGTAGTCGGGACGCGCGGCGGCCACCACCGGCGATCCCGGCAGACGCTTGTCCAAACGGTCGGGCACCACGCCCGCCTCGCGCGCGACGATGCGCGCGATCTCCGGCGAGCAGAACCCCGCGTGGCAGCGGCCCATCATCGCGCGCGTGCGCCACTTGAGCGCGTCGAGCGAGAGCACCGGCAGGGGCCCGTGCAGGGCGCGCACGATCTCGGCCTCGGTCACCTCGCAGCAGCGGCACACGATGCGCCCGGCGCGCGGATCGGCCGCCACGGCTGCGGCGCGCTCTCCTTCAGCCTGGTCGCAGAAGGGCTTCTCGCGCTCGCGGCGCGGCTCGAACCCCGGATTCTCCCGCGCGCCCAGCTGCTCTGCTATGCTTGCCGCCACATGCGCGCCCACCGCCGGGGCCGACGTGAGGCCCGGCGAGTCGAAGCAGGCGATGTTGAAGAAGCCCGGCGCGTCGTCGGGCTCGCCGATGACGAAGTCGCCGCCCTCGGCAGCCGAGGCGCGCAGGCCCGCGAAGTTCGTGATGAGCCCGCGCGAGCCCGCCTCGGGCCACGTGCGGCGCGCCTCCTCCAGCACGAAGCGCAGGCCCTCGGCGCTCGTGGAGACGTCGGCCTTGCTCGCCTGCTCCACCGCGTTGGGGCCGACGAGGAGGTTGCCGTGCACGGTAGGCGTGACGAGCACGCCCTTGCCGGCCGACGAGGGCGCCTGGAACATCGTGCGCTCGAAGCGCGCGCCCAAGTCGGTGTCGTAGAGGCAGTATTCGCCGCGCCGCGCGACGATGCGCAGCCTGCGCTCGCTCACGCAGTTGTTGAGCTCGTCGGCGAAGACGCCAGCCGCGTTCACCACGGCCCGCGCGGCGAACCGGCGGCCCGTGGACGTGGACACCAGGTAGCGCAGCGGGACGCGCGGCGCGTCCTGGGCGCTGGCGGCGGCGGGCTCGAGCGCGGCGGCCTCGGCGGCCGAGAGGCGCGCGATAGACGTCACGCGCTCGCCGAAGCGCACGTCGGCGCCGTGGACCGCGGCCTGCTCGAGCGCGAAGAGCGCCACCTCGTAGGGGTCGCAGATGCCCCCCGTCTCGGCCAAGAGCGCCCCGCGCACGAGCGGGCTCACGTGCGGCTCGAGCGCGCGGACGGCGGCCGCGTCGATCTCGCGCACGCCTTCAACGCCGTTGCGCGCGGCCCGCGCGACGAGGGCGCGCACGCTGGCCAGCTCCTCGTCCGAGAACGCCAGCACGAGCGAGCCGTTGCGCCGGTAGGAGAACCCCAGCTCGTCGGCCCAGCGCGGGAACAGGTGCGAGCCCTCCACGTTGAAGCGCGCCTTGAGGGTGCCGGGCAGCGGGTCGTGCCCGGCGTGGACGATGCCCGAGTTCGCGCGCGACGCCCCGCAGGCCACGTCGTTTCCCGCTTCGAGCACCGTGACGGAAAGGCGCCAGCGCGCCAGCTCGCGGGCCGCCGCAGCGCCCGCCACGCCGGCGCCCGCCACCACGACGTCGGCCGCATGCATCATGTTCGTATCCATGTCGTTCAGCTTACTATTTATCCCCGTTGGGCGAAAGGGTGCACACGCAAACAGCGAAGCGGAGTATCGTTAGGGGCAACGAAGCGACGAAAGGATCGACATGAGGATAGCGGTGGCTAGCGAGGGGCTGAAGGTATCCCCCTATTTCGGACACTGCTCCAGCTTCACCTGCTACAAGATTGAACGCGGCATGATCGTGGAATGCCAGAACATGCCGAATCCGGGCCTGGCCTCCCCCAAGCTCGCGGCGGTCCTGTGCGACCTGGACGTGCGCGTGCTCATAGCGGGCTCCATCGAGCGCGAGGCGGCCGACGCGCTGCGCGCCGAGAGCATCGAAGTGATCCCCAACGAGAAGGGCACCGCCCGCGCGGCCGCCGAGGCCTTCCTCGCGCGCACCCTCACAGGCACGGACGAATGGCACGGCGAAGAAGAAGGCCGCAACGTCTGCGAGGCGTGACAAAAGGACGGGGATATCGTCACGCTCCCCCGAGAACGTGACGATATCCCCGTCCCTCATATGCCCATCGAGTTGTCAAGTGCGAATTTTGACATAGGTCGGCCTACCTCAGGTAGCTACTCCTGAGGTAGGCCTCATCGAATCTGCTTGAGGCTTTAAGACATGTGCATATCCTGCGTGCGGGAGCTTTGGCTCTCGATCATACGGACGCTCAAACGGGTTCACTCTCATATCCTTGAATACGGCTATGCAGCCGCTCATATTTCGATTCTTCTGTGTCAGGCAGTGTCGCTTATCTTTTACGGGGAAGTCTTTGTCCGCATGTTTTCGATGCGCGGGACGGTCGCGAGTTACCTGTGCCTGTTCGAGTCCGTGCTCCAAGCAGATGGGATGTCTTTAGAGAATGCGCCGCATGTCGGCGCTACGCATTCGCCTGCTCTTTCTCGATCGCGCATCCTATGACCCAGATCCAGCGGACAAGCTCGTTTACGACGGCGACCTTGGCCTTGTTGGCGTTTGCGCCGCAGGTTCGAAGGTGAGTGTAGCGCTCATAGAGACGGGCATTTGCCTTGGCCGCAATCGCCTGCACGGCGCCCGATACGCCTATCCCCTCGGGCACCGCCTTGCGACCGGACTTCCATGCGGCGATCCCCGAATACCCCTCTATAAGCGCTCGTCTTAAGTGCTTGTTGCCGGCCTTCGTTATGTGGCCGTGGCTTTCCGCAGGCCCGCTTGAGCCGTTTGAAGGGATCGTTCCAAGCCAGCACGACGTCTTGCGCCCCGTGTCGAAGCGGCTGAAGAGGCCGAACTCCACACGTGCGAGCATCGCGTTTTCCACCTCGATGCCCTTGAGCAAAGTGAGCGCGTCGATGTAGGGCTTGTGCTCGGAGCTCCCGGCCAGCTCGCGCACGAGCGCCTTGAGCTCTTTGACTTCTCGGCATGCGTCCCTCACCTGCCGCCTGTAGGCCTCGAAGGTCTTTTCAGCGGAGATCTCCTGGAATGCTATGTTGTTGAGCCATGCATCGAACTCCCGCGTCCAGGCTTTCTTGGCCCTGCCGGCCTTCGTCTTTTCGCACCATACGCGTCCGTGACGCTGCAAGAAGGCGAGCAGGCGCTGCTTGGCATGCTTGGCGGCGTCGACCGCGGCGCGGTAGGCGCGCACGAGATCGCGCTCCGCCTCGGTCTTCTCATCGGGGATCCAGACGGTCGTGTAGTCGGAGGCGGGGTTGGCGACCTCTCTTAAGATCGCCTTGGCGTCGAGCTTGTCGCACTTGTGCTGCTTGTCCTTGGTCGATTTCGGCAGCGTGGATACCGCGATGACGTCGCAGGCGAAGCCGAGCACGGTGAGCTCGCGCGCCATCCAAAAGCCCGTGCAGCCGCTCTCGTAGGCGCTGTACACGGGCTGCGGGAGTGTCCCGAGCCACTCGGCGACGTCTGCGGCGCTCGGGCAGCCGGTGAAGGTCTTCCTGAAGTGCTCGCCGGTCTCGATGTTCATTGCCTGTGCGTCGATTGAACGCGCATGCACATCCATGCCCACATACGTTGTATACTTGCCCATCGGGAAGCCCCTCTCTTGTTTGTGGCTCTGACAGCCAGGTTGTTGGACCATCCCGATGTTAATCCACGTGCCCTAAGAGGCAAAGCGAAATAACAAGCGGGGCTTCCTTGCCTGTCCGTCACTCGATGGGCATATCGTCTTTGTCACGCCCTCATCACGCACGAAGGCCCCGCGAGCGCTCGCGGGGCCTTCGTCAACCTGAGGGGTTACAGGGCCTTCTTGGCCACCTCGACCACGGCGGCGAACGCGGCGGGGTCGTTCACGGCCATATCGGAGAGCACCTTGCGGTCCAGCTGCACGCCGGCCTTCTTCAGGCCGTTCATCAGCACGGAGTAGCTCAAGCCGTTCAGCCGGGCGCCCGCGTTGATGCGGGTGATCCACAGGCGGCGGATCTCGCGCTTCTTGTTGCGACGGTCGCGGTACATGTACTGGAGGGAATGCTGCACCTGCTCCTTGGCGGCGCGATAGGAACGCGACTTCGCGCCGTAGTAGCCCTTCGCGCGGTTGAGGACGGTGCGACGCTTCTTATGGGCGCTGACTGCGCGCTTAACACGAGGCATGTTTGATCACTGCTCCTTTTAAGACTAACGGATGCCGAGGTTGCGGCCGATGACCTTCTGGTCGGCCTTGGCGACCTCGGTCTCGTGGCGGAAGTTGCGCTTGCGCTTGGGGCTCTTCTTGGTCAAGATGTGGCTCTTGAACGCCTTGGAGCGCATGATCTTGCCGGAACCGGTCACGCGGAAACGCTTAGCGGTGCCGCGGTGGGTCTTCATCTTAGGCATTGCCTTCGTCCTTCCCTTCTTCGTTCTTCTTCTCGTTCTCTTTCTTTTTCTTCGCCGCCACGGCCGAGGGCAGAGGGGCGATGAGCATGTGCATGTTGCGGCCTTCCATCTTGGGCTGGCTCTCGATGACGGCCATGTCCTTCAGGTCGTCGGCGAGGCGCTCGAGGATGGTCAGGCCCAGCTCCGGGTGGGCCATCTCGCGGCCGCGGAACATGATGGTGATCTTGACCTTGTTGCCGGCGTCGAGGAAGCGCAGCACGTGCTTCTTCTTGGTGGTGTAGTCGCCCACGTCGATCTTCGGGCGGAACTTCATCTCCTTGGTCTCGATCTTGCTCTGGTTCTTGCGAGCCTGCTTGGCCTTGATGGCCTGGTCGTACTTGAACTTGCCGTAGTCCATGATGCGGCACACGGGCGGCTCGGCCATGGGGGCGATCTCCACGAGGTCGAGGCCCTGTTCGTCGGCAACCCGCTGGGCCTCCGCCGTGACGTAGATGCCCATCTGCGTGCCGTCGAAGCCGATGAGGCGGCATTCGCGGACGGTGATTTGTTCGTTGAGCCGGGGCTCCTGAGCAGCTATCGCGCTCACCTTCCTTCCTTGCGCATACAAAAAACCCGCGGGCTTCGAGGGCTCGCGGGCGTCGCATTCGCATAAGGCCGGAAGGCCGGTATTCGAGCGACCCGTCAGCAGCCGAAGCGCCGATGCAGGTGGAGGGCGGAAACCCTCGCTTGAGTAAACAGCTTGCATAGTGTATCACGGAATGCGCTGGATGCAAGGAAAATCTACATGCCGACGACGGCGGGCGCTGGCCGCGCCGCAGAATCCCCGAGAAGGCGCATCGAATGACGGTTTTGCGCAGGATTTTGTTGTTTTTACAACACGATTGGAGAACGATCACGGGCTACGCGGCCTCCAGTAAAAACGCGACCTGGGCAAACCCCATCAACGCTTTGAGCCGCATGGCGAAATCCTGCGCAGAACCGTCATTCGATGCGTTCCCGAGCGCTTTTCGTAGCACGCGGCGCCGCTCGGCGAAAGGCGCTTGCGCGCGACGTAGCGTCATGCGATAGACTGCGCGAAAGCGCGCCTGAGGGCTCGGGGAAAACCCGGCCGTCCGATTCCATCGGGACGCGACGCGCGCGCCGTTTGCTATACTCGCCAGCACCACCGACACGGAAGGACACCATGAGCCGTATCTCCCGCATCCTCATGCTCGCCGGCGCCTGGATCGCCTGCATCCTCGGATGCGTGGGCGTGTTCATCCCCGTGCTGCCCACCACGCCTCTCCTGCTGCTGGCGACGTTCCTGTTCGCGAAGTCCTCGCCGCGCTGCCACGCGTGGATCGTGCAGACGAAGGTGTACCGCACCTACGTGGCGGCGTTCAAGCAGGCCGGCGGCATCCCGCTCGGCACGAAGGCGCGCATCCTGGCCGTGTCGTTCGCGGTCATGGGGCTGTCGGCCTGGTTCGTGCGCAAGCCCGTCGTCTGGGCCGTCCTGGCGGCCGTGTCGGCGTTTCTGCTCTGGCTCATGTTCGTGCGCATCCCCACCATCGCGCCCGAGCACGTGCGGATGATCCGCCAGCTGGAGGAAGCGGAGTAGACCAGCTCCCTAGCGGCGCAGGCTCCCATCGTCGCCGCGGAGCCGCCGTTTGATCGCGAACGCCATGCACGCCGCCGCAAGGATGGCGACGGCCGCGAGCGCGGAGGGCGCGGGTGCGTCGCCTGTGGGGGCGAGCGCGGAGCCGTCCTCGGGATTCTGCGCCTTCTCCTTTACGGGCAGCTCGAAGGCGGCCGCCAGCGAGACGTCGGCCACCACGGGCGCGTCCCAGTCGTAGGCCGAGCCGTCGAGAAGCTTCCACCCGGCGAACAGGTACCCTTCCCGCGCAGGATCGGCGGGGCGCATTGCGGCTATCCCGTGGTTCACCTCCTGCGCGTCGTACGCCGAGCCGTCGGGCAGCGCGCAGGCAACCGTATGGCGCACCAGCTCGGGCACGAACACGCCCGCCGTGCGCAGGGGCACCGCGTCGTACGCCTCGCCGAGCGGGTTCGCGTCGCTCCCGTTCCCCACCGCGCGCCAGCGGCCGGTGTGCGCGCCGTCGGCCGCATCCACGCCGGGCGCGGGGAACGCATCCTCCAACGTGAATCCCTCGCCTTTCAGCTCCACGCGCACGAGCGAGTCCACACCAGCGAACATGCCTTCCGCGTCCATCGCATTCGAGGTGTCGAAGGCTGCGGGCAAAACGAGTGAGGCGAGGCTCGAGCAGCCGGAGAACATATCGCACATGTCCTCCACGCTCGACGTATCGAAGGCGTCCGGGAGCTCGAGAACCTCGAGCGAGGAGCAGTCTAGGAACATCTCGTACATATCCTCCACGCTCGACGTGTCGAAGACGCCGGGGAGATCAAGGTAGGCGAGCGAGGAGCAGCCGGAGAACATGCCGTACATGTCCTTCACGCTCGAGGTGTCGAAGCTCTCGGGCAGCGCGAGGGATTCGAGCGAGGAGCAATCGGAGAACATGCAGGCCATGTCCTTCGCATTCGATATGTCGAAGGTGCTGGGGAGCTCAAGGGAGACAAGCGAGGAGCAGCCGCTGAACAGGCCGAACATGTCCTCCACGTTCGACGTGTCGAGGCTCGAAAGGCCCTCGATCGAGGTCAGGTTCTTGAAACCGGAGAACAGGGAGAAGCACTCGGCGGGGGCGGCCACCGGCGCATCGAAGGCGATGGAGACGACGGACTCCTCCCAGCCGGTCCAAGGGGAATCGCCGCCCGTGTCGGCGCCGGCCCCTCCCAGCAGATGGAGGACGCCGTCGCCCGACAGCTCCCAGGCGCACGTGCCCCACATGCCTGCGGCAAGGTTCTGGGAGGTCGCGGCCGACGAGACGTCAGCCGTCACGTCTCCGTCGATTCCGTACGCGGGCGCCGCCTGCGCGCACAGCATGAGGGCGGCCGCCAGAAGGGCGGCGAGCAGGGGAAGGGAGGCGGGCCGGACAGGCCGGCCAATGCGAGCGCGGACACGTTCCCCGAAACCGCAACCGTCGGTCGCCATGAGAGACGCCTCCCCTCCCGCTTGCAAGACAAGCGCAGGCTTTTCGGCGGGCATGCGCGCCCGCCGCTGCAGTGGGGTCAGTATATCAAACGAGGGTGGGCGGGACGCCGCCGCTAGTTCTTGTCCTCGTAAAGCTCGATGACCGCGCCGTCTTTCACCACGAACGCGAGGCGCACGCCAGGGCCGGCGTCCATCGGGCCGCAGATGACGCGGTCGGCATCGTCGGCGTAATGATCAAGGTCGTCCACCGCGTAGGCCACGTGCCAGCGGCGATGCAGCTCCTCGGGGAAGGGCGTGCCCTCCTCGAACTTGAGGTACTCGATCTTGTAGTCGTAGTCGTCGACGTTGGACACCCAGAACTTCATGTCCTCGTTGTAGGTCATGTTCGGCTTCTTCTCCGTGATGGGGATGCCGATATGCATATAGGTTGCGGTCATGTGGCGCTCCTTTCTGTTTTTGTCATTCTGAGCGAAGCGAACGCAGTGAGCGGAGTCGAAGAATCCCGAACGGTGACAACCTCGGCGCTTGCTGCTGGCGCCGCACGGGATCCTTCGACTCCGGCCTGCGGCCTCCGCTCAGGATGACACGGGGGGAAGCCTGCGGCCTCCGCTCAGGATGACAGAGGGGAAGCCTGCGGCCTCCGCTCAGGATGACATGCTGAACACCTCCATCGCTGCCTCCGCGTCGGCTTGCATGGCGGCGGTGGCGGCGTTGGCAAGGGCGTGGAAGTACTTGGGATGCTCGCGGGCGATGAGCTCTTCCACGGCGCGCACGCCCGCGTTGGACATGTAGCTGAAGTAGTTGATCTTGCGGATGCCGGCCGCGATGGCCGCGCGCGTGTCCTCGCGCGACAGGCCGCTTCCGCCGTGCATGACGAGCGGCACGCCGCAGACGCGTTTGAGCTCGGCGATGCGGTCGAAGTCGAGCTTGGGCTCGGCCTTGTAAAAGCCGTGCACCGTGCCCACGCTGGCCGCCAGCGCGTCGATGCCGGTGTCGGCCACGAAGCGCGCGGCCTCGGCCGGGTCGGTGTAGACGTTCGCGCGGTCGTCGTCGGCGTTCTCCAGGCCTTCGTGGCCGGTGGTGAAGCCGATCTCGGCCTCCACGTCGGCGCCGTAGTCGTGCGCGAGCTCCACCGCGGCGCGGGTGAGCGCCACGTTCTGGCCGTAGGGCAGCTGCGAGCCGTCGATCATGACGGCCGAGAAGCCCAGGTCGAGCGCGCGGCGCACGTAGTCCAGGTCCTCGCCGTGGTCGAGCATCACGCACACCGGCACGCTCGCCGCCTCGGCACGGGCCACCATGATGGGGCCGATCACGTCGATGGACGTCTCCTCCTCGTGCAGCTGGGCGTGCTGGATGATGACGGGCTCGTCGCGCGCCTCGGCGGCGGCGATGGCGGCCAGCAGAAGCTCCAGGTTGGGCGTGTCGAAGGCCGCGGCCGCGCAGCCGCGCTCCTCCGCCCAGGCGAGGACGGTGTTCATTGATGCGAGCATGGCGCTCCTTTCGGGAGATGCGTCGCGGCTTCGCCGCCGCACGGGATCCTTCGACTCCGCGCCTTCGGCGCTCCGCTCAGGATGACAAGAGGGGGAGCGCCGACAGGCGCGACACTGTTTTACTTCTTCAGGTACGGCGTGGTGCAGGGGGCGTTCCAGAGGCGCAGGAGCTCGTCGTCCATGCGGGCCATGAACATCTGGAAGCCGGCCTGCTCTTGCACGGTGAGCATCTCGCCCACGAAGTTGGCCACCACCTCGATGTTCTGCTTGGCGAGCTCCTTCACGGCGGCGCGGTACACGATGAGCTGCTCCATGAGCGTGGTGGCGCCCGAGCCGTTGATGATAAGCATGACCTTCTCGCCCGGCTCGATGCCGATATCCTTCACCAGGGCGTTCACCATGATGGCGGCCGTCTCGTCGGCGGACTTCATGGGCTGGCGACCGCCGCCCTCTTCGCCGTGCTGGCCCATGCCGATTTCCATCTCGTCGTCGCCGAGCTCCGCGAGCAGCGTTCCCGTCTGCGGATGCGTCGCGCCGCGCACGGCCACGGCGAGCGTTGCCATGTTGTCGGCGAAGCGCTGCGCGACGGCGGCCACCTCCTCGAGGCTTCGGCCCTCGGCGGCCGCGGCGCCCGCGATCTTGTACGTGGGGATGCAGCCCACGAGTCCCCGGCGGTCGTCGGCGTTCTCGCGCGGGGCGTTCGACACGTCCTCCTGCGTGACCACCTTCACCACGTTCAGGTCCAGCTTCTTGCACTGCTTCATGGTCATGTTGCCCGTGAGCATGTCGCCGGCGTGGTTGAGCACGATGTAGAGCACGCCTTTGCCCTTGTCGGCCAGTTTGATGGCATCCACGCAGGCCTGCGGGCCGGGCGCGGCGAAGATGTCGCCCACCACGTCGATGTCCACCATGCCCTCGCCCACGAACCCCTCGATGGCCGGCTCGTGGCCGCTGCCGCCCTGGGTGACGATGGTCACGCGGTCGGCGCTGGCCAGGCCCTTGTTGATGACCATGTTATCCTCACCCAGCTCGATGATGTCGGGGTTGGCCATGGCCAAACCCTCCAAGAGCTCCGCGGTGAGATCGTCGGGGTTGTTGATGAACTTCTTCATCTGCATGGTGCTTCCTCCTTGTCGGACGGATGGGTGGGACGAAAAAGGCCCGCCGCGCGCTGCAGCAGGCTCGGATCCCCTTAGTTATTGCGCGCAGCCCTGGGCGAGCCCGCGCAGGAAGAGCGATGTGGACACGGCGCCCGCATCCGGCGTGCCAATGGTGGCGTCGCCGTAGCTGCGCGCGCGGCCGAACTTCGAGGCGAAGCTCTCGGAAGCCTTGGCACCCGTCTCGGCGGCATCGGCCGCGGCGGCGAACACGGCGGCCGCGTCGTCGTCGGCAGCGTCGCACGCCTGCGCGGCCTCCACGGCGGGGATGAGCGCGTCCATCATGGTCTTGTCGCCCACCTGGGCGTTCGTGATATCGCGCATCTCGGCCAGGCACCCGGCGAACATGCGGCGCGCCGCGTCGGCTCCGATGGCGTCCTCCTCATCGCCCAGCTGAACGCCCAGGCCGCCGATAAGCGTGCCGTACAAAGGCCCCGCCGACCCGCCGCGCACGGCCATGGCGGCCATGCCCACGTCGTCGAGGAAGTCCTTGACGGGCTGGCCGTCGTCCCAGGCGCCTGCCTGCTCCTGGATGACCTTCGCGATCTTCGTCACGGTGATGCCGTGATCGCCGTCGCCGAACTTCGAGTCGATGTCGCTCAAACGGTCGGCCTCCTCCAGCATGAGCCGCGCGCTCTCGCGCAGCATCCCCTTGAACGTTTCCCGATCGATCATGGAAGCCCCTTTCCCGCGCCGGAAATTCGCCTAACGCAAACTCTACCCGCTCCCCCGCCCGAGGTCAATGAGGGAGTTCCGCCGACACGAACGACGCCGAATACGCCACGGGCGTCGCCTGCGGGCATCGACAGCCCCAAAGCAGCAGCGAACTCGTTGACGGCGGGAACGCGCGGTGTCTATGATGACGCCACGTCTGCCAGCGCGGACGGCAGCGTAAAAACGCAGAGGAAAGGCAACAGCATGAAAAAAGGCGCCCGGGGTTTGCTCGTTTTCCTGATGACGGCGGCAATGGCGGCGCTCTGCGCCCCCGCGATCGCCCTGGGCGACGAGCCTGCGGCTGGAAACGGCGTCGCGCAGGCGGGCGGCGTCGAATACGCCACGCTGCAGGAGGCCATCGATGCCGCGCAGCCGGGCGAGAAGGTCACGGTGCTGCAGGATGTCGAGGAGAACGTCGTCGTGGGCGCGGGGACGGACGTCGTGCTCGACCTGAACGGAAAGATCGTCGCCGGAGCGGCCGATGCCGACGGGACCTACCGCCGCGACACGGTCGTGGTCGAGGGAGCGCTCACGGTCCGGGACGCCACAGCGCCCTCGTTCGGCCCCGTGGTGGATGAGGACTACGGCGACATCTACCCGTACGCGTCGGGCAAGATCCTCGGCAAAGCCCCCACGGCCGAGCCTTGCGCGAAGGCCCTGCGCGTGCGCAACGGCGGCTCGGCCGTCATCGAGAGCGGCATCGTGGAGTCCGAGGGCGGCGACGCGGCGCTCGTGAACGCCGGCTCGTCCCTCGAGGTCGGCCGCGCGTACGTCCACGGCTCGCAGCGCGGCGTGGGCGTGGAGGGCGAGGGCGCCACGTTCAAGGCGGGAGGCTGCGTGATCATCTCCGAGGACGGCGCGGCCGTCGGCGGCAGCGGAACCGAGGGCGCCGAGTACGGCGGCACCTCCATCGCAATAGACGGCGGGGCCCTCATCAGCCATTCCAAAACCGACGGCTACCTCGCCTGCGGCATCTACCATCCCCAGCGCGGCACGCTGGACGTCTCCAGCTGCACCGTGTACTCGCACGGGGGCGTGGGCATCCTCATGCGCGGCGGCACGTTGAACATGACGGGCGGCACCGTGGTCACGACGGGGGACGCCGGCGGAAAGGTGGGCGACGGCGCGACGGTCGTGGATGCTTGCTACAACGTGGTGGTGGACGGCGCGTGCGGGTACTACGACAGCGCCAACGCCCGGGCGTCCCTCTCCGGCGGCCTGTTCGTGTCCGAGGGCGGCGCGACCCCGCCTCCGCTTTGCCAGATGGGCGCCGAGGGCCGGCTCGTGGTCACCGGCGGCACGTTCGACGCCGACGTGTCCGCGTTCTTCGACGGGAGCATCTACTCCCAGAACCCGCAGGGCGCGCTTGAAGACTCCGGGGCCGTGGTGCCGCGCGTGTACGGCATAGCCTACGACCTGGCGGGAGGGACGCTGCCGGACGGCGCGGACAACCCCGCGGCGTACACCTACTTCGACGGGCCGATCACGCTGGCGAATCCGACGCGGACGGGCTACGTGTTCGCCGGCTGGACGGGCACGGGGCTCGCGGGTGCCGCTGCGCAGGCCGTCATCCCCGCCAACTCCACGGGCGACCGCTCTTACACGGCCACGTGGGATCCCGAGCCGGGCACCCGCGTGGATCCGGACGCTTCGACGGGCGAGGACCCGCATGCGCAGGACCGCCCGGAGGCGAAGCGGCTCGCCAAGACGGGCGACGGCAGCGGCACGGCCGTCGGCACGCTCGCATGCATCGCCGCCCTCGCCGGCGCAGGGGCGGCCGTCGCCGCCGTGCGCGGAAGGCGCCGCGAGAGGTAGCGGGAGACCGTCCCGTTCGCGGGATCCGGGGCGCGGCGAGGAGACCCTTTCCGCGCGCCTGTTACGCGTTGATGTAGACGTAGATGATGCGGATGGTGTCGGCCAGATTGCCGGACATGTTGGCGGTGGCGTAGTCGTAGAGCAGCACCGACGACCACTCGTGCTCCGCGCCGTCGAGCTCGACCGTGCCGGAGAACGAGCAGTTCTCCTTCACGAGCGTCGTGCCGTCGGAGGCGTAGGTGGAGTAGGCGGTCTTGTCCTCGGGCAGCTTGGCCGAGCCTGCGGGCACGTCGATGCCGGCCTCCTGCAGGGTCTTCTCCACGATGCGCTCGTTCTGCACGGCGTCGACGAAGCTGAGGGAGCCGTACCCGAGCGACGCGGTGGCCGCCGAGTAGCCCGCCTGCACGACCGCGCCGTCCTCGTTCAGGCCCAGGTACACCGTAGGCGTGCCGGAGCGCGTGTCGGCCGGCTCGTCGGTGAGCAGCACCGTCGCGTTCGTCTTGACGGGGTTGCCCTCCTCGTTGACCTCCTCGGTCTTCGTCACGGTGGCTCCGTGCTGAAGCGCCGCGACGGCCTCGTCCTGCGTCATGCCCAGCACGCCCGCCAGATCGGGCACGTCGGTCTTCTTCGCGGTGGCCGTGGCGGCGTCCTTGGTGTCCGCCTCCTGCATGGCGTCCACCTCCTGGGAGCCCTGCTGCTGCTGCGCCTGCTGCGTGGCCATCAGCTGGCTTTCCTGGAACCAGAGCCAGGCCACATAGCCGAGCGCGCCGATGAGCAGCACCAGCAGCACGACGATGGCGATGAGGATGCGCCGCATGCGGCGTGATTTGCGCTGGTGCGGCGGGATGGGCGGCTTCTTCTGCTTCTTGCCGTGGCGGGCCTTGGGCTCCTCCGTCCCGGCGGGCACGACGTCGTCGCCGAACAGCAGCGGCGGCGCGTCGACGGGCTCGAGGCTTTCGAACGCGTCGGGATACTCGTCGTCGTTGTCGCCGCGGTAGCTGAAGCCGCCCGCATGGGCGCCGGGACGCGCGGGGATCGGGGCGAACGCCTCGGTGAGCCCGAGGGAGCCCTCGCCGTCGGGGCCGTCCTGCCCGCCCACGGGCGCGAAGGCCTCGGTCAGGCCGATGCGATCGTCCGTCGCGGGATCGGTCGAGGGATCGAAAGCGGAGCCATCGGGTACGTTTGCGGCATGTTTGGGCATCGTTTCAACCTTCCTGGATGTGCGCGGCGAAGCTAGTGGGTGACGATGTAGGCGACCATGACGACGACGAGCACCACGGCGATGACGACGAGCGCCTTCTGCATGATCGGCATCGGCGCGGACTCGAGGTCCTCGGCGGTCGTCGCGCGGTAGCCGTCCTCGCGCGCGGCCTTGGGCGCGGGGGCGGGTTCGGGCTCCGTCGCAGGCGCCGCTTCGGGCGCAGGCTCGAACGCCTCCGGCTCCTCGGCGGGAGCGGGGGCCGGCTGCGCGGGCTGCCGGATGCCGGCCTGGATGACGACGTCGTCCTCGTCATCGGACGTCACGGTGATATGGGAAAACTTGGCTTCGTCTTGGGCCACGGGATGTTCCTTTCGCCTCGTCTGCGATTATAGAGGATTATCGTCGCGGATGCCCCTGTCCAAATAATATCCATCGGGCGCGAAGCGCTTGCGGTACGTGAGGTAGCATGCCGACACGATGGCGATGGTGTTGGCCGCCGACAGCATGAGCATGACCACGATCTGGTACTTGGCCGCCGCGAGCGGGTCGGCCCCCGCGAGCAGCTGGCCGGTCATCATGCCGGGAAACGTCACGATGCCCGCAGCCGACATGTTGGCGAGGATCGGCGTCATACCCGCCCCGATGGCGGCCTTGAGCGAGGGTGCGGCCGCCTCGTGCGGCGTGGCCCCGAGCGCCACGAGCGAGAACATCTCGGGCGCGCGGGCGTCCATGTCCGCGAACAGCCTATCGATGGCCACGGCGATGGCCGCCATGGCGTTTCCCATGATCATGCCCGTGATGGGCACGAGCTGACGCGCGTTGTACCACGGCTCGGCGTGCACGACGCCCTCCACCACGATGAGCCCGATGGCGAACGACGACACGAACAGCGATACGAACACGGCGCCCGCGAGGCCGGGCACGCGGCTCTTCACGCGCGAGGTGGCGATCTGCGTGGCGGCGATGACCATGGCCGCCAGCACCAGCAGCACGAGCCACCACGTTTGGAACTCGAAGAGGTACGTGAGCAGGAAGCCCGCAGCCAGAAGCTGCACGAAGCAGCGCACCGACGACACGGCTATGCGCCGCGTCTGCCCCAGCTCCAGCCGCCACGACACGAGGCCCGCCACCAGCATGAGCGCGCTCGCCGAGAAGAGCTCCACGTAGCCGATGTCCACCACGCCGTCGGTCATGGGCGCTCCTCCCCCGTCGCCGCTGGCGCGGGTGCGAACGAGAGCGCGTCGCCGGCCAGCGTGAACGTGCCTGCCGCGAAGCCGTCGGAGGCGCGGTGGCGTATGCGCAGGCAGGCGGTGCGCTCGTCCACGAGGCTGCGCGTGAGGCGGCCCACCGCGAGCGCGGAGGCGTCGTCGAGCGCGGCGTCCACCTCGTCGAGCAGCAGCACGCGCGGACGCGTGGCGAACGCGCGCAGAAGCGCCACGCGCGCGGCCTGGCCGCCGGAGAGCTGCGAGGCGTCGCGGGAAAGCTCCACGTCGCCGAGCTCGGCCGCCTCGAGCAGCCGCGCGAGCTCCTCGTCGGCGGGCGGACGGGTATCCGCGTTCACCTTGAGCTTCCAAGGGAGCACCAGGTTGTCGCGCACCGTGCCCGCCACAAGCGACGCCTGCTGCGGCACGAGGCACACCCGGCGGCGCCACTCGACGGGCTTGAAGCCCGCCGACGGCAGGGCGTCCAGGTAGAACTCGCCCGCATCGCGCGCCATCATGAGGGCGCACGCGCGCAGGAGCGTGGACTTCCCCGCGCCGGAGGGGCCCACGAGGTCGTAGATCGCCCCTGCCTCGAGCGCGAACGACACGTCGCGCGCGAGCGGCACGGCTTCGCCGCCGCGGCGGTAGGACAAGGCGATATGCTCGGCTCGGAAAAGGCTCATGCGACCATGGTAGCACCGTTTCGCCATCGGTAGCGACCCCGTTGCCAACCGTCCTCATTGCGCCGCTTGCTTATGCGTTGTTTCATACGTATTATATACTGCATATTCGACATATGAACCGAAGGAGCATTCGATGTTGAACTTCGAGAAGATATACCCTGTATCGGCCATGCAGCGCAAGCAAGGCGAGCTCAAGCAAGCAGCTCGGGAAGGCATCGTGCGCATCACGGAGAACGGCTCGGCCGCCTACGTGTTCTGCTCCGAGGACATCTTCATGGACGCGCTCGAGCAGACCGCGCGCGACGCCGCCTTCGCCGCGCGCCTCGACGAGATGCTCGCGCGCGGACGCGACGACGTCTCCTCCGGCCGCTTCCACGAAAGCCCCGAGGACGCTCTGAACGCGATCGAGGCCATGCGCACGTCGATGGGGCTTTCCGATGAAGAAGACTAGGGTGCTGTTCACCTACGGATTCGAACGCGACGTGGCCATGAAGGTGCAGCGCGCATCGAAGCGCAGGGAGGTGATCGAGGCCGCGC
Organism: Arabiibacter massiliensis; assembly: GCF_902386925.1. NCBI lineage: Bacteria > Bacillati > Actinomycetota > Coriobacteriia > Eggerthellales > Eggerthellaceae > Arabiibacter > Arabiibacter massiliensis. Next base: position 1,066,582 of record NZ_LR698996.1, read on the forward strand.
GGCTCATCGCCGACATGCCCGTCCTCGGGAGCACGAACCTCCCCGCATCCATCGTCGAGAAATACGGGGAGGGCGTGAGGAAGGCGGTGGTGTCCCCCTTCCTTCTGATATACGAACTCAAGGGAGACGAAGCGCGCATGATCGGCCTCATGCACGAGCGGGAGGCTTATTGAGCGCGCGTCGCCGGCGGGCTGCGGCGGCTGCGGCGGCTGCGGCAAACGCCAGCGCGGCGAGGGCCGCCGGCGCGCCCGCGAGCGCATCGCCGGTGGGCGCGAGCGCTGCGGCCTCCGACACGTCTCCGCCGCCGGCCGCTGGCGGCCCGTCGGTAGCGGGCGGCGGCGCGTCCGGCTTCCCGGGGGCTTCCGGCTTTTCGGGCTCCGCAGGATCGGGCTCCTCGGGCTGCGAGGCGTCCACCTCGTAGATGAAGAGGGAGTGCGCTGATGCGCCGCGATCACAGGCGAACCGAGCGGCGATGACCGGCGCGTCCGGGTCGAAGGCGATGGGCCCGTCGTACTCCTGGTAGACCCATTCGCCCCGTCTGTTCGCTTCATACGTTTCATACGACATCGCGCAGTACTCGAGGCGCGAGCCGTCCACCATGTCGAGCTGCGGCGAGTCCAGCGAGATAGGGTCGCCGTCCCGCAGCGCGCTGCCCTCGGCCGGGGAGGCCTCGATGGCGTAGTCGAGCGGCAGCGGGGAATCCACGATGCGCTCCTGCACGCCCTCCCCCGCGCCGGCCGTGGGCTGCGCGCGGTCCAGCTCCACGTACACCGCCGCTCCCCCGCCGTAGACGGCCTCGGGGACGAAGCCTTCCACCACCGACAAAAGGCTGATCTGCGCGCCATCGATCACGGACGGGTCGGCGGACGGGTCGTTCGTCAGGCTGCAGGGGCCCTCCTTGTCGCGCACCAGAAGCGCCGTGTTGTAGTTGAGGAGAAGCTCGTCGAAATCCTTGGCCGCGCATCCCGCGCCCTCGCCGAGGTAACCCAGGGCCTCGAGCGTCTTCACCAGGGCTTCCTTCGTGCAGGAGCCGAAGCCTCGGTCGTCGCGCTCGAGGTCGAACACGGATCTGTACAGCCCGTCGCCGCCGTGCAGCCTCCCGTCGCCGCTCGAGAGCCCCCGCGTCTGGTTGGCGAGGTAGCGCGAGAACAGGTACCAGTGGGCGTAGTACGCACTGCCATACACGTCATTCGGCGCATACTCGCCCTCGAAGACGAACGGCACCCCCACGCCGAAGTGCAGGAGCGTGTGCAGAAAGTCCAGCCTTGAGTTTACAGTCGCCCCGTACCCCGCGACGGCCACCGCAGCCTCGGAGAATACCTCGTTGAGCCACGTGTCTTGATGCCCGCCTGTCTGGGCGTAGTTCACGAGGTGCTGCAGCTCGTGCACGAGGGTATACATGACCCGGTCCTTATCGAAGTACAGCCCTCCTTCTTCAGCGCGGGCGTTCACCGTGTTAAGGTGCAGCATGTCCATGTGGTTTGTGAAGCCCGCAAGCTCCGGTTCTATCGGCTCGAGATCCTCCTTCGAGAACAGGTCTACACTCGAGAAATACCCGGCGGCGTAATCCATGCTCTCGCCGAACCGGTGGAACACGAATGCCACCTTGCCGTCGCCGTCCACGTCGTAGCGCGCGGCGTCGCCGAACGTTGCGTACACCTTCTTGATGGCGGCATCGAGCTCGGCGGCGAACGTCTCCAGGTCGGCAGGGGCGAACAGATCGTAGCCCTCCTCCTCCCAAATCGTGTACGTGCCGCCTGTGGCGACCACCCGGGCCTTGAAGCCCTCCGCCTCGCGGCCAGTGGCGAAGAACGTGCGCACGTCGCCCACTTGGTAGATCGTCTTGGACTGGCCGCCGTCCTCGCCATCGAGGGCCAGCGCGTTCGCGGAGTCCGAGGAAAGGCCCTCGGGCAGGGGCTCCATGAAAGGAGTGCCGCACACGAGCGCGGGATCGCCCGCCGCGCCTTCCGCAGCGACGTCCGAGAGCGCCCGCGCAGCCGCGGCCTTGGTGTAGCCCGAGGACATCAGGCTCGCATCATACGACGCTTCGTCGCCAATGGGAAGCGTGCCCTGCACGACGGCCACCTGCGTCACGCCCTCAACAGGTGCAGGTGCGGGATCGCCGTAGGCCTTGATGCCGAAGTTGTCGTAGGTTAAGAAGTCCTCCCCCATCTCGGCGGCTTCCTGATGTAAAGACTCGACGACTTCGGCCCAATCGCCCCATCCGCCCCCGAAGCACAGGAGGCTCTCCCCGGGGTTTATGACCCCTTCCTCATAGCACGAGAGCAGCCGGCCTTCGGGCTGGGACTGGTTGACGAAGTCCACGCCGTCCCTATTGACACCCATTCGCGTCAGAAGATCGTATCCATCCTCCGCCTGCACGGTGATCACGACGCTATACGCCTTGCCCGCCTCCACCACGATGGGCGACTCGAGCTTTTCGCGATGGTAGCCGCCATAGCGGTACGTCTTCTCGAAATGAGCCGCCAGCCGGCCGTCCGCAGGGTTGGCGCATCCGTCGTCGAGCAGGTACACGTCGAACGCCACCTGCGACCCCGGCGCCACGGTCTCGCACGACACGGCGGTCAGGTTCATGCGTTCCTCGGCTGTGAACACGTTCGCCATCGAGGTGGGCTCGGTCTGCGGCATCCGCAGGGCCCCTCGCGAGGGCATGAAGTCGTACTGCGCCACGATCCAGTATTCCGCCTCGGGGTTTGGATCGACGGTGTAGTAGTCGAACGTCTCCGCGCACACGAGGCTCTTGTCGTAGTACGAGAGCCAGAAGTACCCGTTGCCGTCCACGCCCCATTCGTTTTTGTTGGGGAACTCCTGATTGTTGGCACCCCAGCTGTTCTTCACCAGCCACGCGCCGTCTCCCGAAGGCTGATGGTCGGCCAGGAAGTTGTCCTTGGAGTAGGCGTCGTCCCATCCCACGACGCACACGGCATGGTTGGCTCCGGCGTCATCCCAGGTATAGTGCGCCCAGGTGTCGGTATCGAGGTACTTCGCCGTGCCGGGCTTCCCGGGTCTCCAGGTGTCCGCGCAGAAGGAGATCTCCACCGCGCGCCCGGCCAGCAGTTCTTCCTTTATGGCCGTGACGCCCTCCGGGCGGTTGTTCTCGGGCGGCGGCAGGATAGAGCTTTCTTCCAACTGGAAAGACTGCGAGAACCGCAAGCTCTGGTCGACCGCCCAGGTGCCTTCCTCCGCGTAGTACCGGCCGTCGGCATCCTTAATGCCCTCGTCGTTTTGGTAGGGGGCCAGATATTCGGGCACCGGTCCTATCCCGGAGCAGAGCACGGACGTCGCCTGGAAGGCCGTGCCGCCTGTGTTCATGACGAGGGAGGGATCCAGAGGGTCGATCGAAGGGTCGTCTGAGAAGGTGTGGATGCCCTCGCCGTCTTGCGACGACCCGTCGGAAAGCGGCGTCTTGGACATCCACGCCAGATGGCGCTCGGACAAATCGAACTTAGAGAGGTCGACGGCTTCGCCGCGCGCCTTGAGCTCGGAGAGGATGCTCGTCTCGGACGCGGCGATGGCGCCGAACGCCCAGCAGGTGCCCCAGGGGTTCTGGAACTTGACGGGAGTCACCACGCCCTCGTCCACCAGGCTGTATGCGGAGGGTAGCAAGGCGTTATCGAGCGGCGCCGCCCCATCCGCAGAGCCGTACGCGTCATAGCCCATGAGGGCGCGCATGCTTCCCGTGGCCTCGAACTCGGCGAGGGCCTCCCTGTTGGCGGCCAGCATCTGGTCGACGACGCGCGAGGCGGGCGAGGGCTCGTCGGCGTGCGCGGGGACCACTGCGGGCGCGAGGGCCGCCATGGGCGCGAGGGCCAAGGCGAGCGCCGCCGCGAGCAGGATCCTCGGCAGTTGGACGGACGCGAAACGCGGGCGCGTGGTTTCCCTCATCGTCTTCCTCCTTTGCGGCGCGAGGCGGCTGAAGCCCCGATGGCGAGGCAGGCGACGGCGGCCAGCAGCGCCGCGGCGCCGCCCATCGCATCGCCCATGTCCGCGAGCGTGGAGGGCGACTGCCGGCCGGCTTCATCCTTCCCATCCGCGGGATCGTCGGCAGCAGGATCCTTGCCGCCGGGCTCGTCCCCGCCGGGCTCCTCGGGCGCGGGCTCGAACGTCAGGCGCTTGAACACGTCGCGCCCCTCGATGGCGTCCACGCCCAGCACGTAGAACGCGTCCCCCAGCACCGCTCCCCCCGCATAGGACACCTTCGTCGCCGCCAGGCGCGTGGAGAGCGCCTGCCACGAGTCGGCCGTCGGATCGTACACCCACGTGTCGGAGCCCTCCAGACCCTCCTCGTTCAGGCCCGCGATCACCAGCCGCTCGCCCGCCGCCTTCGCCCCCTCCACGGTGGAGCCGGCGGGCAGCACGCCCCAGGCGGCCTGGCCGTACTGGCCGGCCATCAGCGACGAGGGCAGCGGCCCCTGCTCCCAGGCGCCGTTCACGAGCCGCTCCACCGTGCCCACCAAGATGCTCGCCTCCGCGTCGGAGTTTCCAGCTGCGACGGTCGGCACGCCGTCGAGCACGGCGAAGGCGGGGGCGAAGCGCGCGTCGCCAAGGGGAGGCAGAGGGGTCGATTCCCCCGTCTCCAAGTCGAGGCTCGCGAACAGCGGGGCCGCCTCGAGGCCGAGCAATGGGACGCCGCCGCCGCACACCCAGAACGTACGGCCATCGCAGAAGGAGGAGGCAGTGGGCAGAACCAACCACTCAAGGCCGTACTGGTTCAGAGCGCTGCCGTCGATCGGCCCTCCCACCGCGCCGGTGGACGTGTCCAGGGTGTAGACGAGGTTATCGACCGTCGAGGTCATGACGTACAGGACGTCGCCGTGCGAGCAGAGCAGAAACGGATCCTCTATCCTGTCTTCCAGGGCCTCCTCGAGCGCCCAGGAACGGTCGGCGGGATCGTAGACCAGCAGGCCGTAGAAGGGGACGAGCCGCTGGCCGTCGCTGCGGCACAGGCCGTCGCACGCCGCATACACCTTCCCCCCGGCCGCCGCCACCTTCCAGGGGTAATTCTGCTCCAATCCCCTTGCCAGCCCCAGGCTCTCCAAGTCGGGGGCGGGAAGGCTCTCGTAGAAGCCCTCCCCCTCCTCGCTGCCCACGAGCACCTGGCGGCGGCCCGTCTCGCCGTCCTCCGCGCGCACGACCTCCACGTAGCGCCGCTTGGATTCGAGCGAGGCGGGCAGCGTCACCCGGATCTCGTCCTCGCCCCACTGCGCCACGGAAAGCTCCTCGCCATCCAGCAGCACGCGCCCCTCCTGGGATCCGAACCAGCTTCCCCGCACCGTGGCCTCGAGCGACCCGTCCGCCGCGCATTCGAGCGCATCCACCACCGGGTAGGGGTTCGTCGCCGCCCGCATCACGTCCACCATGCCGTCGGTGGTGCAGGTGCCCGAAAGCGCGTCGGTGCGCCGCACGCCGCCGAGGAGGCGGGCGCGCAGCGTCTCCGCGTCTTCGTCCGCGAACACGCCCGCCAGCAGGGCATAGGCGCCTGCGGCCGCCGGCGAGGCCATGGAGGTCCCGTCGTAGAAGTCGTAGGGAACCGTCGTCTTCGAAAGCGATACATCGTCGATGCCGAACTCGAGGTCGAGCCCCTCGTCATAGGCGGTGAAGTTGCGCGAGAGCTTCACGGCGAAGTTCCCCCAATCCACCTGGCCGCGCACCTCGTCGGGAATGGGGGCGACGGACGTCTTCCACGCGCCGTAGTTGGCGTCGAGGTCCTTGGGCGTGATGTCGAGCCATTCGCCGTCCGTCGCACGCAACGACACCCTGATCAGGCGGTTGCCGCTCTCTTCTTTGGAATCGGCCACCTTCGCGTTGAAGGCGAGGAAGCGCAGGTCGTCCACGCTGCCGCCCGCAGCGACTTCGACCGCCCCCGGCTGCGTGCGCAGCACGAGCGAAGCCTTCTGGCCCTCGTGCGCCCCGCTCACGGTCCAGCGCACGCTGTGGCCGGATGCGGCCGAGCCCGCCCATGCGGCGTCCGTCCGCACGGCGGCCGTCGTCACGCCGTCGCCGCCTTCGGCCTCGAACGAGAACAAGCCGGGCTCGTCCTCGAAGTCGTCCCTGACGGGAGTCGTGCCGGCGTCTTCGGGGTCGACCATCCCCAGCGCAGCGGGGACCGTGGAAAGGATGCCCACCCCTGGGGCCGCGATGTCGGTGGTCGCCGCGCCGTAGTCGGAGAACGACGAGAGGGCGCCGTCCCGGCCGGCGGCGTCCACCGCGACGATGCCCTCGGACGTTCCGCTGGAGGGCATGTCGGAGGCGAGGTCGTGGTCGATCGAATAGTTGCCTGAGGCGCAGAAGGAGACGATGTCCTCGGTGCGGTAGAGATCTTCCATCACGTCGCTCAAGAGCCAGCTGACGCCGCCGCCTCCCCACGAGTTGTTAGCCGCCACCAACGGCACGCCCGCCTCGGCCGCCTGCTTCATGTAGGAGTACGCGTCGATGGCCAGCGAATCAACGAGCCCGCCCTCCTCGTTGGCGATGCGCAGCCCCATGATCTTCGCGTTCGGAGCCACGCCCGCGCCGCCCTCGTTGTTGTTCGCCGTGGCGGCCACGATGCCCGCCACGTGCGTGCCGTGTCCGTCATCGTCTCGAGGGTCGTCCATGCCGTGGAAGAAGTCGTAGCCGTGGACGCCGGGAAGCCCAGTTTGATCGGGGTCGTTCACCCAGAGAGAGTCCACCAGGTCGGGATGGGTGCAGTCCACGCCGGTGTCGATCACGGCCACCACCACCTCGCGCAGATGGGAGGCGCCGGGAAAGCCCTCCTGCGCCCACAGCTCGCGCGCGTTCGTGGCGCCGACGACGTCACCGTTCGAGGAGAGCTGCCACTGGCGCTCCAGCAAAGGGTCGTTCGTGGTGGCCTGCGCGGCGTTCGCCGCCGGCGCGGCGGCGGCGGCGGTTTCGCCTTCGGAGGACGGCTCGGGATCGTCCAGGCGGACCACGTAGTCGGGCTCGGCGCACACCACGCCCGGGACGTCGGCCAGGCTGAGCAGCAGCTCCTCGGTGGAAAGCTCGTCCGATTCGATGAGCAGCACCTGATCGGCGCTCTGGGCTGCGAAGCTGCGCGCGCCGGACGCCGGCTGCTGAGCGGCGCCGTAGGAGTAGAGGGACTCGGCCGACCAGGCGGGCGCGTCGTTCGAGTAGGAAGACACGGGGGCGAACTCGTCGGTCACGCGGGCCAGCACGCGCCCCTGCTCGTAGTCGCCCGCGCCCAAAAGCTCTTCGAGGGTGCGCGCGCCCTCGCCGGAGCCGACGCGCGGGTTGCCGTCGGAGGCGGCGGGAGGCTCCTCGGCGAGCGCGGGCACCGCCATGAGCGACAACGCGAGAGCCAGAACCAGGGAAAGAAGACGTTTCATGCAAGACCCCCCTGCGAGCGTGAGTATACCTACGGGTATTTTACCGGGGTCTTGGCCGGCCGACCTGCGGCTCCGCGCAACGTCCGCCCCGCCTCGCACCAACGCGCCCGAAACTCGAACGAACGTCGAAGCACCCCTCCCCCGCGCGCCGCTCGACGCGCAACCCCGGCCGCTCGGTCGCGCACGCAAGAACACCCGCCCGAAGGCCGATCCTGTCCATGATGCTTCAACTCAACAAATGTTTCACGTGAAACATTTGTTCCGGCTCCCCCTATGACGCACAATCGAGCTCAGGGGAGGGTGTGCACGCGGTTCGAGCCCTCCCGACACGAAAACCCTCGACGTGAAAGGATTCCGGCGATCCGTGCGGGCGCCGGGATTACGCGACCTGGGAAAACGCCGAGGGCCCTTCGCTCTGGGGAGCCGATGGCCGCCCTCTTCCGCCTTCGGACCTTTCACGTCGAGGGTTTTCGTGTCGGGAGGGCCCGCTTCGCCTGCAAGAGGACGCGGCCGCCGGATCATGCGTTAAGCGGAAAGCCAGAGCATTTGTACTGACGCCGTTTCGGCGACAAGGCCTTCAGCCGCCGGTGAACGAGTCGTGCGTGATGTCGCGTCGGCTGTCCGAGCGGAGGCCGCAGGCCGTGTTGCTTGTCATCCTGAGCGGAGGCCGCAGGTCGTATCGCTTGTCATCCTGAGCGGAGCGCGTAGGCCGTATCGCTTGTCATCCTGAGCGGAGCGCGCAGCGCGGAGTCGAAGGATCCCGCGCGGCGACAGCCGTGGCGCTTTCGGCTGGCGCCGCAGGGGATCCTTCGACTCGCTTCGCTCGCTCAGACAATATGACCCGAACCGATGCACCTGCGAGTGAAAAAGAGAGAAGACCCCGAAGATACTGACGGCCTTGAAGGCTCTATCGTGGGTTATTCCCCGCTACACTTGCAGGTATCTGGCCATCGGTGCGCAAGGGCGTACCACAAGCATTGGAAGGGGTCTTCTCATGGCGCAGTATACCATCAACACCAAGTACCGCTCGATCTTCGGGATGGATGTGCACGCACGCTCCATCACCATCAAGGGCTTCGACTGCGCGACCGGGCGCACCAAGATAGCCAAGCTCGGCGGCTGCCCGGCTCCCGCCGAGGTAATCGGCTGGATGCGCGCGAACTTCGAGGAGCCCTTCTACGCCGCCTACGAGTCGGGGTGCACCGGCTTTCATCTGTGCCGGGAGCTGCGCGCACTCGGCGCCGCCTGCGACGTGATCGCCGTCTCGTCCATCGCGCGCTCGACCGACGACAAGCTGCACAAAAACGACCGGCGTGACGCCGCAAGGCTGCTCTTCGAGCTTTTGAACCCCGTCTCCACGCTCTCGGCGGTGTGGTGCCCGGATCCGGAGTGCGAGGCCGCGCGCAACCTCGCCCGGGCGCGCTTTGGCGCCGCGCGCGACGCCAAAGCCGCCAAGCAGCGCGTCACCTCGCTTTTGCTCACCCACGGCGCTATCTGGAACGAGAGGACTCCTGCGGGAAACCTCAAGGCGACCTGGACGCGCGAGTGGCGCGAGTGGCTCTCGAAGGTGCGTCTGGAAGGAACCGGGGCACAAGACGCGCTTGCCTTCCTGGTCTTGTGTGCGGACGAGGCGCAGGCGCGCCTTGCGCGCATCTCAAAGCAGACGCTTGCCCTCGCCCAGACCCCGAGGTGGAAGCCCGTGGTTGATGCGCTCTCGGCCATGAAGGGGATCGACGTGCAGAGCGCCTTTTCACTGGCAGCCGAGTACGGCGATTTCGAGCGCTTCGGCGGCGGGGGCGCCGTCGTCAAGTGGGCGGGGCTCACCCCCTGCGAGTCCTCGAGCGACGATTCGGTGAGCCGCGGGCGCATCGACAAGGCGGGGGACAACTACGTCCGGGCCGCCCTCGTCGAAGCGACCCAGACGCTCTCGCACCAAACCGAAGCCTTCAAGGCCCTGCGCAAGGATCAAAAGGTCGATCCGGGCGTGCTCGCCTGCGCGCGCAAGGCCTCGCGCCGGGTGCTCGAGCGCTTCCACCATCTCACCTGCGAGGCGAAGAAGGGCTCCAACAAGGCCAAGGTGGCAGCTGCCGCCGAGCTCGCCCGACAGGTGTGGGCCGTGGGACGTGCCGCCCAGAGGGCTCAGGCGGCCGCCAGCCAGGCGCAGGAGAGCTGACAGAGGCATCCCCCCTGGCAAGCCCGCCGTCTAAGTCCGTTCGGGAGCCCGCGCGTCATCCTTGCGCACCAAAGGTCGTGTGGCGTGCGCGTACTCAGACTAGTTTTCTCTCTCATAGGCGGATAGCCCGAACAAAGGACAATTGGAGTGCGGGCCGCATGATCTGCCGCGGTGTCCGCGGATTTAAGGTATGAGAAAGCGCCGTGTAAGAAGACGGCGCATATGCTCGGCGGGCTTTGCAGGGAGATGTTCATAGAGAAGGGCCGATCCTTATCCGACGGGAAAGGACCGGTCCTTTATTGCCTCTTGACACGGTTCGGGTCATATAAGGATGACAAAGCTGGGGCTTCGCTCGTTCAGGATGACAAGGGGGAGGCTTCGCTTGCTCGGGATGACAAAGCTGGGGGCTTCGCTTGCTCGGGATGACAAGCTGCGCGGCTTTCGCCGCCTTCGCTCAGGATGACATCATGTGCGCTGCTCGGGCGCGTACGGCTTGGCGGCGGCGCACCGCGAGGGGGCAGGTGGATCCGTCGTCCAGAAGCAGGCTTTGCTGCTCGATCCGCGCGACGTGGCCCACGTTCACCACGCACGAACGGTGCGCGCGCACGAACGCGTCGGGGAGCCGCCCCTCCATCTTCTGGATGCCCTCGCGCACGAGGAACTCCTCGTCCCCGCCCCAGATGCTCCGCACGCGGCAATGGGGCCCTTCCGCGATCACGCACAGCACCTCGTCGGGCGCGAGGTAGTGGATGTGCCCGGCGACGTCGCGAAACGCAAGCTTGCCGTCGTCCTTTTCCTCGCCGAAGTGCTCGCGCAGCAAGCGGAGCATGTCGCTGTTCGCAGTGGAGGCGGGCGGCCCGCCTACGCCGCCGTCGATGGCATGGGAGCAGTGGACGCAGGCGATGCGCGGCCCCTCGGGCCGGCGTCCCCACACGAACGTCATCCGCTGCTTGAACCGCAGCGTCTCCTTGAGCTCGGGCACGTCGATGGCCAGCATGCACGACCCGATCACCACCCAGGCGCTTCCGACGCGCCGGGCGTGCCAGTGCTCATCTGACAGCGACAGCGTCCCCTCCCCCTTGTCGGAAACGAACGCCTCGCGAATCGAATCGACCCCCGCCATCGCCTGCCATGAGAAGGGGCCGAACCACTCGACGTCGTCCGCGACCCACCGAAACGCCGCCTCTTCGTCGTTGGTGACGTCGAAGGCGACCGCCGTCTGGCGCGAGAGGTCGATGAGCACCTGCTCCTTCCACTCCGGCACCGGCGCGCCGCGGCCCTCCGTCGCTTCCTTCGCCATGCGCGCCTCCCTTCGCCCGTGAAGATCATCTCGAGGAAAGTATACCTGCAACCGACCCGGTTCTCGAAAGCTTTCGACGCTCGTGCCGAATCGGGGCGCGTTCGTGCCGCGTCGACTCGCGGACGGACGACGGCGGCACGGGAGCGGGCGCGCGTTCCGTAAAATGGTGCGTGCAGGTTCCGATTCACGGTTCACAGGAGGAACGCCATGGCTGGATCCACCCGAAGCTGCGAAGGCGCCGGAAGCTCGAGGGAAGGCGGCGGGCCGGGCGGGCGCGTCCTGCGCCTGGCGCTGGCGGCGCTGCTCGCGCTCTCGCTCGCGCCCCTGGTGACGCCCGGGAGCGCGCGGGCCGACGAGGGAGCGGACGCGGGCGGCGGGGCCGACGAGGTGGCGCAGCAGCTGGCCGTAGGCGCCTACGCACAGGGCGAGGCGGTGGTCATCGTGGACAACACCGCGGCCGGATACGGCCTACGCTCGCGCAGCGTCGACGTGCTGGCCTCGGCCGAGCCCCTGATGGACGCGTCGGGCGAGACCTACGCGAGCGCCACCGGCGAGAGCCTTCCTCTTGAAGAGCCGGCCGAGAACGGCGCTACGGTGCTGCGAAGCCGCGCGGCTCTGCCGGAAGAAGACGCCGTGACTGTGTCGCTCGTGCGGCAGGAGGGGGCTTCCACCGAGGACCTGCTGCGCCAGCTCGCCGACGACCCGCGCGTGCTCGCCGCGGAGCCGAACTACCTGTTCAGCGTCGATCCCGGCGAGGATGCCGACGAGGCGCGCCTGGCCGCCGTCCAGGAGGCGCTGGGGATGGATGCCGCAGTCGACGCGGACGGCTCGAACGGCCCGGGCGCCCCGGCCGCTGCGAACGGCGCCGGCGCGGACGTGCTCGACCTGACCGCCTACCAGTGGGGCTGCGACAGCAGCGGCGACACGCTGGTCGACGAGTCCGTCACCCGCCCCGACGACTTCGACATCAACCCGCCTTCGTGGAACGTCGAAGGGGCCCAGAACGCCTCCGGCGTCGTGGCCGTGGTGGACACCGGCGTCGACGTCGGCCACCCCGACCTGAAGAACATCATGTGCGACATGACGCAGTACACGACGCTCGGCGGCGAGCACGGGTTCAACGCCTTCGCCGCGCTCACGGGCGGCGACGAGACCGACCTTACGGACAACTACCACCATGGAACCCATTGCGCCGGCATCATCGCGGCCGAATGGAACGGCTTCGGCACGAGCGGCGTCGCCTCGGGCGTGCAGCTGGTCGCGGTCAAGGCTGACAACGAGGAGCGCAGCCTGCCCCTATCGGCCATCCTGCTGGGCTACGGCTACCTCGCCAACGCCGTGGAAGGCGGCCTGGACCTCAAGGTCATCAGCAACTCATGGGGCGGCGCGGACAACGCCATATCGTTCTCCCTCGCGGTGACCAAGCTCGGCGAGAAGGGCGTTGTGTCGGTGATGGGCTCGGGCAACGAATCCGCCGACCTGGACAAGAACCCCTCGATGGCCGGCGCGCTCGCGCACAACCCCTACGTGGTGACGGTGAACGCTTCCGACATCGCCGGACGCGTCGCCTCCTTCAGCAACTTCGGCTTGACGAGCACCGACGTCTTCGCGCCCGGCGTGAATATCCTGTCCCCCGTCCCTGTCGGCACGGGAGCGTACCTGCCCGAGGCCGACGCGGGCCGTCTGAGCTTCGACACGTTCGACGGCAAGGGCGAGGGCGTCCAGCTGCTCGGGATGGACGCGAGGGGAGAGGAGGTGACCGAACCCGTGCCCGGCCAGGCTGTGCAGGACGCGACGCGCTACGACGCCGCAGGCGGGGCGCTCACCGTCAAATCCACCGATCTGAACGGGCCGATTCCGGGCATCTCCTTTGCGGCCGTGTCGATTCCCGTGAGCGAGGAGAACTTTCCCAAGGTGCGCTACATCGGCCTGAAGTGCCTGGGCTGGCCGCACGAAGGGGTGATGGTGACCGTCTCCGTCAAAGCGAACACCGCCCGCGGCGTCGACTGGGTCGCCCTTAAAGGCCCGACCCAAAGCGAAAACGGCTGGGGGACGGTGTCCATCGACACGCAGGCGCTTCTCAAGGAAGGCGAGCAGCTCGCCTACGAGGACGGCAGGCTGCTGGTGCAGCTGATGATCCTGGCGGAGGATCCCATCGACTTCGCCATCGACGCCGTGGGCGTGGGCGCGGACGGCGCGTCGACCGGATACGCCTACAATAGCGGCACGTCCATGGCCACCCCCATGGTCACCGGCGCCGCCCTGGTGCTGGCCGGCGACGCCTCCCTGGAAGGGATGGCGCCGGCCGAGCGGGCCGCCGGGCTGGCGGCGCTCGTGAAGGGCACGGTGCGGCCCATGAAGGAGTTCGAGGGCCTGTGCAGCTCGGGCGGGCACGTGGATCTGTCCGTCGCGCAGCAGCCCGCCATGCGCACGCCGGTGGTGTCGAACGCGCGCGTGGAGGCCGACGGCGACCAGGTGCGCATCGTCGTGGAGGGCAGCTTCTTCGGGGCCGATAAGGGCAGCGTGCGCGTCGGCGGGCTTTCTGCAACCGTGGAGACCTGGTCCGACTCTTCCATCGCCGTGACGTGCCCCAAGGACGCGAGAAGCGGCGTGCTCGCCGTGGAGGTGACGACCGCGAACGGACGTGCGGGCACGAAGGGCTTTTTGCTGGACGTGCCGCACTCCCCTGCGGGTTCCACCCCCGTGTTCGAGAAGACCATTCCGCTTCCCACCCTTGAAGAGGGGTTTTCCGCAAACGTCGACGTCCTGCTGCCCATCGGGCTGGGCGGCTCCCTGTACGTGCTGCCCGTGTTCTCCGAGAAATACCGGCCCTTCACGCAGCTGTGGCGCTACGACGAGGGAGGGGCGTCGTGGACGCAGTGCGCCGACCTGCCCGTCACGCCCAACAACAACGTCTCGGTCACCACGTACGACGGCAATCTGTTCCTCTACGGAGAGACGGGCGCCGACGCCGAGGCGAGGCCGCTGCTGCTCAGCTACGATCCGGCCGCCGACGCGTGGCAGGAGCACGACGCGTCGGGCCTGCCCCTCGACACCACCATCGCGAACTGCGACGGGACGCTGCTGTTCGTGGGAGCGGCGGAGTTCAAGAACGGCAAGTGGCGGAACGTCACCGCAGACAACATCGTCTCCTACGATCCCGAAACGGGTGCTGTCCAGGTGGCAGGCACGCTCGCCGTCCCCTGCGCGACGCCCCAGGTGGCCGTCCGCGGCTCGGAGCTCCTCGTGGCGGGAGGAACCCAGTACACCTCAAGCGGCAAGGCCTCCATCCTCCAGAAGATCGAGCGCGTGACGAAGCAGGGCGGCGCCTACGCTGGAAAGGAGATCACGGACGCGCTGCCCGCGCTCGCGCCCGGCTACGCCTTCTCCCCCTCGCTGGCAAGCGCGAAGAAGGGCTTCGTGCTGACGGGGATCACGGGCATGGCGGATGCGAAGAGGGCCGACGCCGTGCTGGACGAGGACACGTTCCTGCTCGATCTGGAGGGCGGCGGCACCTCCTTCCAGGGCCTCGGCACGCGCGCGTCCGCCGCGCCGCTGTACAACCCCCGCGCGACGGCCTACGACGGCTGGCTGTACGTGGCGGGATCGTCCAACCAGGAGGAAGGCGGCTTCGTGCTGCGCGCCACCCCGATGGAGACGCTCCCGCAAGCAGGCGACGTGCCGGAGCCAGGTCCGGAGCCTGAGCCGGAGCCGGGACCTGAGCCGGGACCCGATCCGCAGCCTGAGCCCGAACCCGAGACGACGCCGGCCGCGGACGGCGGCTCGCCGGCAGCGCTCGTACGCACTGGCGACCCCCTCGCCCCCGCCGCCGTGCTCCTCGCCTGCGCGCTGGCCGCAGGGGCGCTTGCGATGGCGGCGCACCGCAAGCGCGAATAGTCTTGAGCCGCCCGGTCACTCGGGCGGCACCGCCTTGGAGAAAGCATGCCCTCGGCAGGCGGGTTCCCCGCGGTGGCCGAGACCTGCCGCCGATTTCGCCCCTCCCGTCAAAAAAGAGCCGGTTTGGCAATCCTCGGGCGCATTTCGAGGAGCCTCTCGGCGAGCCGGCCCGAGAAAGCCCAGGTCGCCATGTTCGGCGGCGCGCAGCCGATTGCCAAACCGCCTCTTTTTTGACAGCAGCCCCTCGTTTCGGCGTCAAGGCTCCCGGGTCGAAGGGAGGGATCCTCGCGCAGCGCGACGACCCTGGCGCGCGGCCCGGCGGAAACCGCAGCGCGGCCGGGAGACCGGGGCGTCGCTCCGCCGATCCGAGCCCGCAGGCGGTTCTCCGGGAGGACACGCACGAAATTTGCGTCTGTGCGAGCTGTTTGCCACAGTTAACTCACGGTTTCGCTTATGCGTTCAGCATAATGCCTGGTCGCTAGAGCCTGTGTGCTGAAGTTTGCGAGTTAGCTATGGCAAACAGCTCGCACAGACGCAAATTTCGTGCATCCGCAGATGTTGCGGCCGGGGAGGCACGCCCTCCCCGGCCGCGGCGGTCCCTCTTACTGCAAGCCCTCGATGTGCGGGATGGTGGCGAAGCCGGCGGCCAGCTCCTCGTCGGTGGGCTCGTGGTCGGACATCTCGCCCTTGTTGAAGGCGTCGTAGGCTTTCATGTCGAAGTAGCCGGTGCCGGTGAGGCCGAAGAGGATGGTCTTGGCCTCACCCGTCTCCTTGCAGGCCTTCGCCTCCTCCATGGCCTGGAAGATGGCGTGCGCGCTCTCGGGCGCGGGCAGGATGGTCTCCAGGCGCGCGAACTCCACGGCGGCGGCGAACACGTCGGTCTGCTTCACGGCCACGGCCTCCAGGTAGCCGTCGTGCTTGAGCTTGCTCACGATGGGGCTCATGCCGTGGTAGCGCAGGCCGCCCGCATGGTCGGGACTCGGCTGGAAGCCGTTGCCGAGCGTGTACATCTTGGCGAGCGGGCAGGTCTGGCCCGTGTCCGCGAAGTCGTAGGCGAAGCGCCCGCGCGTAAGGCTCGGGCAGCTCGCGGGCTCCACGGCCACGAAGCGCGTGTCGGGCTTCTCGCCGCGCAGCTTGTCGCGCATGAACGGCGCGATGAGGCCGCCCAGGTTCGACCCGCCGCCCGCGCAGCCTATCACCACGTCGGGGTACTCGCCCAGCTCTTCAAAGGCCGCGTAGCTCTCCAAACCGATCACCGACTGGTGCAGCACCACCTGGTTGAGCACGCTTCCCAGCGTGTAGCGCCCCTTGTTCTCGGGGATGTTGAGCGCGCGCTCCACCGCCTCGGAGATGGCCGTGCCGAGCGAACCCGTGGAATCGGGGTGCTGGCTGAGCATCTTGCGCCCGATGGCCGTGGTGTCCGACGGCGAGGGCGTGACGTTGGCGTTGAACGTCTCCATGATGTTACGGCGGAACGGCTTCTGCTCATACGAGCACTTCACCATGAACACGTCGAGGTTCAAGCCGAAGTGGTCGGCCGCCTCGGCGAGCGCCGTGCCCCATTGGCCCGCGCCCGTCTCGGTGGTGATGCCCGTGAGCTCCTGCGCCTTGGCGTAGTAGGCCTGCGCGATGGCCGAGTTCAGCTTGTGCGAGCCGGAGGTGTTGTTGCCCTCGAACTTGTAGTAGATGCGCGCGGGCGTGCCGAGCGCGCGCTCCAGGTTGTACGCACGGCAGAGCGGCGAGGGGCGGTAGATGCGGTACATCTCCTGGACGGGCTCGGGGATGTCGAAGTAGGCCGTGTCGTCGTCGAGTTCTTGCGCCACCAGCTCGTCGCAGAACACGGGCGCGAGGTCTTCCGGGCGCGCCACGGCGCCGTTCGGCAGCCGGATGGGCTCGGGCTTCTCCGGCATGTCGGCCCGCAGGTTGTACCACTGCGTGGGAATCTGGTCTTCTCGCAGGTACAGGCGATGCGGCGCGTTGTCGGTCATGATGGTTCCTTTCACGTTTTGCGGCGTCCCCGCCGCCGGTCGTTCCTCCGTCCGCACACGAAAAAGAGCCCCCGGATCTCCGAGGGCTCTTCTGTGTATGTATGCGCGGAACAGAAGCCTATGCGAGACCCGGGATCAATGCCTTCTATTCCACCACCACGCGCCGACGAGCAACGTGCAGAACACGAGGTCGGCGAAAGCTGCGGTGTTGGCGGTTGCGGGCAAAGGGCTCCTTCTGAATCGGTTTCCGGGTCGGACGAAGCATAGCACGCCCGCCCCGCTTTTGGGAAGGGGCGAATTTCAGATCGCTCCCGCCCGCCCGGATCCCAGGCCGCTGCAACACGGCCTAAAGCCAGCCTCAGTCAAACACTTCGAACGCATGCACCGCCGGCGACGGAGAGCAGATGCCTTTCTCGTTCACCGCACGAACCTTAAGGCGATAGGCCCCAGGGGCGTTCGGCGTGTATGCGAAGCGCCAGTACACCCATCGCTCGGCATCGGCGCGCTCAACCGGATACGTCGTCCAATGTTCGCCTTGGTCGAGGGAAAACTGTATCGCCGCGATGCTGCAATCGAAGTCGGAGGCGTAACCCTCGAAGGGAAGCGGTTCGCCAACCCGAGCGACGTATGGAGCCTTCACCGACACGTTAGGGCGGTTCGCGAAGTCATGCCCATCGTATTCGAACGAATCGAGCAAAGGAGGGTCGTCCTCACGCGTGAATCGGATGCCGACGATGTCGCGGATGTAGAACTTCGCGGGGAGCTGCGGAATCCAAAGCTGGTTGATAGCCCCCATCACCGACAGAACATCCTCGCCGTTCACCTTCGAAGCGACGATCGCCCCCTGCTCCACGAGAGCCTTGAGAGGAAGCGACAGCTCTTTGCCGTCAGCCGCCGTGAATGTGACCGTGTTGCATTCCATACCCTCATCGCCTCCCGAAATCGAAGCCGGCGCCCCGCTATGCGCGATGGGCGCCGGCAGTGCTTCGCTACCTGGCTTCGGCCATCTCGGCGATGGACTCGAGCGACACACCTTCGACCTCGGCGTTGGCGATGGCGCCGCCGCCCGCCACGTTCGACGCGCATGCGCACGCCATGACATGGGAAGCCGCGCCCTTCTCGCCCTTCATCTCGTCTACGGTCGCAGAGAACGCATTGCCGACATCGCCCGAGACGTCGATGGATGACTGCATCCGCTCGATGCCGTACCCGGGCAACGACGAGCACAAGGTCGCAGCAGCCTTGCAAAACACGTTCGATATCTCCTCGTTCGACGAAAGCACACCCTGGTCGAAGGAGAAATTCCCCACAACCCGCGAGACATTTGTCAGCGGCGATTCGCTTGCGGCCCCATCCTCCGCCGTTACGCCCGCACGAACGGCCTCGTCTGCGCCGTCCTGTATCGCAGGGACGGCGACGGCCGCACCTGCTCCGACCAAAAGCGTCAGGGAAGCAAACGCTCCGGCAACCTTCGTAGTTGTTTCATTCATCGATGCCACCTCGCTACCCTTCTACCGTGACCATGACGCTTGCAGGTTTCTTCTGATGCCAATCTTTCCCATCGACAGCCTGCACCTTCAGACAATACGTGCCGGGCTGAGTCGGCGTCCATTGCGCATGGAAGCGCTGCCAGTTGTTGGGATCCGCATCGGCCGCCACATCCACATTGATCCACGACTTGCCATAGTCCCAGCTGAACTGCACTTGCTTGGTGCTGTGGCCGTCCACGTTCCACACCCACGCGAAGCCTTCAAGGTCGATAGCCTCGCCGACCTTGAACACCTGGCCGTCGGTCGCCGGGTTGAACCATGCCGAGTTGCACCCGTACAAATGCGGATCCTCGGCTCCATCATAGAAATCGTCGCCGGCGATGACTCTGACCGGGGCGGTGACGGGCTCAGTTCCGAACTCGATGGTCTTAAGGTACTTGACCCAAGTACCACCAGGGAAGCCGGGCTGCACGAGCACGGCGGGAGCGCCTTGCATCTCTGTCAGTTCATGGCCGTAGTACTCGGTGGCGACGAACGCGCCGTTCTTCAAGGCGTCGTCGAGCTCCACGCAGAAGTTCCAACCCTCTTCAGGATCAGCGATGCCGTTCACGGTCACAGCCCCCTCGTCGATACCGCCGCAATACTCGATGATATCGCTCAACAAGTAGCCTGAAGCCTCGAAGCTGTCCTCAAGCGACGAGTTCACGCCGTTGACGAGGCATTCCTGCGTGACCTGCTGAGTGTGCTTCTCGAAATGATCCTCGAGGTCGGCGAGCGTGAGCGTCATGGGGTTCTTCACGCCCTTGACCTCGATGCTCCAGGAGGCGAAGTCTTCGTCGGTCCACTCGGGGATGTCGAAGTTCACCGCCTCGTAGCGCTGGGATTCGTCGGTCATCTCCTGGTCGAGCTCAACCTTGAGATCGACTTCGTCCGATGCCAGCGTCGATATGCCGATGGAAGTATCGGCATCGTAGCCGCGCATGTGGAAGAAGGCTTCCGAAGCGGGCGTGTTCGCCGTGTAGCCGCTCAGCTGCTCTTCGTAGCAATACTCGTCCCACATGACGATCTCGCCGTTCTTCTTAGTAGCATGGCAGCTCCAGCAGTTGCCGTTGTCGGCATCCGTGAACGTCGCGCTGCTGAAGTGCGTCGCATGCATGTAATCACCTAGATACACGCCGCCGCGTGTATCATGCATCGAATGGCACGACTCGCAATCGTTCCAATCAACCGTCTTGCCGAAGATGGCACCAGTTGTCATGATGTGCACCGTAGGCGCGATGTCCTTGATCGTCGCTTGAAGATCCTCGTGGCACGCATCGCACCCTCGACTCCCCCAGTTGACCTTAGCCGAAATATTGTAGTCGTCAGGCAGCGCCCCCGCATCGCGCTGCTGGAAGTCGTTCAGCTTTATGTTGGTGCCCTCTAAGGCGACCGTCTCAGTGGAATTCTGCTCCGTCGCAGCATCGCCGGAAGCATCCGGCTGCTGCGAAGCCGGCTGTTGCGGCGCGCATCCGACTGCGGCCAGCGTGGCCGCGATCATCGCTGCGATGCACAGCGCGGCGATCAGCATCCTCTTCGATGGGCGGCGCGTCTCGGCCGTTTCCTCGGTTTGCATATCGTCCTCTCCTCTCCATATCCAACTCGTACGTTTGCTACCGTCCCCTTGCGATTTTGCACCCCCTTTCTCGTTAAGCGGGGATAGCCGCACCCTAAAGGAAAGCGAAGTTGAGCGCATCGACGGTTTGAGGCGGTCTTTCAAGGACATGAAACCTCCCCTCATCAAGCCGTCATCACTTCTCGTCAAAAATCGTTTAGTCAGTTATTAGACCGTGATTGTTGATGCCAAAAACCGAGGAGTCGGTAGCATGGGAGGACACCGGAGAGGATCGGGGGGATCATGCTCACACTCGCACAAACGCTCAGATCGAAGCTCACAGCCGGGGTCGCCATCGCCCTTGCCGCAACAGTGGTGCTCGGAGGATGCGCCGGGAACATGCAAGGGTCCGACGGACCGCAACCGGCGTTTTCGGGGGCAGTGCACGAGCAAACCATGGCGGCTATTGCAGAAAAGGACGTTGACGCGTTCCCTGTCTCCACCGTTATGAACTCGTACGCGGTGCCCGGCGGCAATGTGCCCTCGTGGTCCTACCTGTTCGCGTCGCAACGATACGCGAAGTTCTATACAGTGTTCAACTACAGCACGAAAGCGACCGCAAGCATTTATGGTGCCACCACCTGGAACGAGGACGATTGGGAGGAGGCACCGAAGGACGTGCCCTCGATGGTGCGCGTCGACGCCGACAAAGCCTACCTCAACATACTTGATGAGCATCCCGAGCTCCGAAGCCAACCCTACCGTGTGTCTTTTTTGGCCTACGAGCCCGAAATAGAGAAAACCGAAGATGCACCCGAAACAATGACGTGGTATTTTTACTTCACGGATGAAGACGCTCTGAACGCATTCAACAGCAGCGTCGAGCATCCGAACGACATAGCGAATGCGATCGTAACCGTCGATGCGCGAACAGGGGATGTTCGTCAACAGGGGTAGCGTCAAGGAAAACGCGTATGATAAAAGAACAGGGCAATCTGTTTTACGGGGCGACGTCGGCGAGTTCCATCGTCGGGTCGGCGCTTATGTGGGCCTGGTGGGATCTCGCCTTCTACTCGGGCATCTTCTTCAACTGGAGCCGAGCATCGCAGCCTTTCACGGTGCCGTCGTTTGTCGTCGGCATGGCCACATGCGGCGCAACCCTGTTTCTCCTAGCCCGTTTCGCACCCTCCGCATCCGCACTGCTCCACAACAAGACGACGACGCAGCTAGCAGGATTCGGCGCGATCGGCCTCGCTTCGTCCCTGCTATCCATCGCAGCCGCCATTTGGGAATCGCTGCCACTCGCTCTGGTTTTCGGCGCCACGAATGGAGCGGTCCTTGCCGTCGTCATGGCACTGTGGGGCGCGGTCTGGACGGAACGCGGCGCCCAATCGGCAACCATCAACGCCTCGCTGGCCATAGCAATCGGAATCGCGTTCGACGGCATCGTCCTGTTCGCCATGAAGCCCTTAGCCGCCGCTGTCGCCGTCTCAGCGTTTCCCCTGATCTCCATCTTGTTGTACGGCTACGCGAAACGCAGCTGCGTCGACGGCGAGGTGTTCTCCCGCACGCGCTCGACCCGTTACGAGCATGCGAGGGTGCACAACGTGCTGAAGAAGGAGTTCTTCGGCATAAGCGTGCTGTTGCTCCTCGGATTAACCATCGGCGAGATAGCGTTCAACTTCATGAACTACCACTTCGCCTACGAGCAGATCGAATCGATCTCAGGAGTGGACTTCAACTACCCCTACCACGTTGCGAGAGCTATAGGCGCGTTCATATGCTTCGTGGCCATCGGCATCTTCAACGTTTCTTACAAACGCTTCTTCTGGGTAGGCACGCTGCTCATGTCGTTCGCGTTCGCCATGATGCCGTTCCTCGGCTCTCTGGGCATACCCGCGTACTACAGCAATTACGTCAACATGGCCTGCTTCGCCCTCGTCGCCATATTCGAGCTGAGCGTATTCTGCGAGATATCATACGCCCGGCGCACCTATCCGTTCGAGTCGGTGTGCTTCGGGATGATTTTCATGACCGGCTTCATCGACACGGGACTGATCGTGGGCATCTTAGTCGATTTTCTCCACCTCGACTCCTCGCAATATGCAAGCCTGATGACGGCGGTCGGGTACGTGCTCATCTTCGGATTGCTCGCTGCGATCTCCGAGGGGCAGCGCTACCTTGATCCGGAAACAGGCGTTGCTTCGGGCCGTAGGCTCAAGACCGAGCTGCAGAACAGCCTTGAAGCAAAGCATCGGAAGCTGCACGACACTTTGGTAAAGCAGGCGAAGCTCACGGCTCGCGAGCAGGATATCCTCGACGAGCTGCTGCGAGGGCGCAGCACGATATCCATAGCCGGAAGCTTCAACATCTCCGAAAACACCGTGAAATCCCACGTGCAAAGCATATACAAAAAGCTGGGTATCCACAGCAAGCAAGAGATGCTCGAGAAGTTCAATGCTCCATTCGACAGAACGGGAGTCGTGCAGAACGAGCTCGACGGGGGCGAGTCCGGCACCGACGCCTCTCGCAAGCGCTCGCTTGACGCGATTATCACCCATCTCGCCAAATCCTACGGCTTGACGGTTCGGGAGTCCGAAGTGTTCAGTTTGATGGCACGCGGATATCGTCACAAAGAGATGGAGGAAAAGCTGTTCATCTCCGCAGCCACAGTGCATTCCCACACGGCGAGTATATACGCGAAGATGGATCTGCACTCGCACGACGATCTCTCGGCCCTCGTTAAGAAAACCCGGAGCAGCATGGCAAAGCTCGACGAGCCGGCCAAGGAACCTGCCGGCTGACCCACGGGACGGGATAATCGCTCCCGCCCGCCCGGACCCCGGGCAGCGCCGTTCGCGGGCGTTTCCAGACCGTTGAAAACGAGCCTTTCGGAGGGCCATTCTGCACGCTCGGCAAATTAAATCCACGTTTCATGGGCAGTTCCGGCCCCACGGCGGGCTTTATTGCACTAAAGTATGCGGATACGCTTCCGCGCTCGACGCGGAGCGCAAGCGGGCGCAGGCCCGCGGACGGCCCCGAATGGACGGGGCGCGAGGGAAGGAGAACCATATGGAAGAAAAGAAGAACGCGTTCAGCAGGCGCACGTTCGTCGAGCTGCTCGGCGTCTCGGCCGCAAGCTTCGGACTCGTGAGCCTTGCCGGCTGCGGCGGCGGTGGCGGCGAGGGCGGCTCGACCGGCGGCGGCGCGGCGGGCGGCGCGACCGACACCATCACGTACAGCCTGACGGCGGATCCGCGCGCGCTCGACCCGGCGTACTTCGACGACGGCGAGTCGGCGGTCGTGGCCTGCAACATCTACGAGGGCCTGTACCAGTACGGCGCCAAGGACGCCAAGGTGGCGCCCTGCCTGGCCACCGACCTGCCCGAGATCTCGGACGACGGCCTCACCTACACGATCAAGCTGCGCGAGGGCGTGAAGTTCCACGACGGCGCCGACTTCAACGCCGAGGCCGTGAAGAAGTCCATCGAGCGCCAGCTCGAGCCCAACCGCAACTCCGACATGCCCTACGCGTCGTTCGTGTTCGGCGAGGAAGCCGCCGGCAACGGCGTGGAGAAAGTGGAGGCCGTCGATCCCACCACGGTGCGCATCACGATGCGCGCGGCGTCCGCCCCGTTCGTGAAGAACCTGGCCATGGCGCTCGCCTCCCCCATCGTGTCGCCGACGGCGGCCGACGCGGCCACGCCCGGCCAGCCCATCGCCGAGCCCAGCGGCACCGGCCCCTTCAAGTTCGTCGACTGGACGAAGGGCGCCTCGGTCACCCTCGTGGCCAACGACCAGTACTGGGGCGACGCTCCCAAGCTCAAGAACCTCGTGTTCAAGATCATCGCCGAGGGCAACACGCGCCTCACCTCGCTCATGAACAACGAGTGCGACATCATCTCGAGCGTCGATCCCGCGTCGGCCGACCAGATCACGAGCAACGGCTTCGAGCTGTTCTCCGAGGACGGCATGACCATCAACTACATGGCGTTCAACACCGAGTCCGACATCTGCAAGGACCAGGAGGTCCGCAAGGCCATCGCCCAGGCCATCAACGTCGAGGAGATGGTGAAGTCCATCTACGGCGACTACGCCACCGTGGCGAACTCGGTCATGCCCACCTGGATGGCCCCCTACACCAAGGACGTCAAGCAGACCACCTTCGACCCCGAGGCCGCCAAGAAGACGCTCGCCGACAAGGGCGTCACGTCGCTGCAGTGCATCACCTACACCACCGCCCGCCCCTACAACCAGAAGGGCGGCACCGACCTGGCCAACATGATCCAGGGCTACCTGTCCGAGGTGGGCGTGGACGTGTCCATCACGCAGTACGACTGGACCACGTACAAGACCAAGGTGCAGACCGATCCCTATGACATCTGCTTCTACGGCTGGACGGGCGACAACGGCGACCCGGACAACTTCATGAACCTCTTGGCCGACACCAACTGGTCCATGAACGTGGCGCACTTCCAGGACGAGGAGTACAAGAAGCTCATCGCCCAGGGCCTCGAGACCCCCGACGGGGACGCGCGCGACGCCATCTACCTCCAGTGCGAAGAGATGGTGGCCGAGAAGCAGCCGTGGGTGCTCATCTCGCACTCCAAGAACCTGCTCGGCATCAACCCGAAGGTGCAGAACTTCTACTACCATCCGACGGGCGTCGCCTTCTTCAAGGGCGTGTCCAAGGAAGCCTAGGGCAGATCCGCGCTATTCGACGGGGCCGCTCGCCACGAGCGGCCCCGTTTTGGGTTCTATCGCCGCCCAGCGACGTTTTCTAGCCGCTAATCGGCAATGCATGCGCTACACTGTCATGCATCTTTTCCGCAAGAAAGGAGCAGCCATTGCTCAAATACATCCTCAAACGAATCCTCATGGTGATTCCCGTCTTGCTGGGCGTGACCGTCATCATCTTCATGATCACGCGCGTGTTGGCCCCGGACCCGGCTCCGGTGGTTCTGGGCGAGCACGCCACTCCTGAGGCGATGGCCGTCTGGCGGGCGGACAACGGGCTGGACGATCCCATCTGGCTGCAGTACGTCAACTTCGTCGTGGGCGCCGTGCAGGGCGACCTCGGCACCTCGTACTACACCCACCAGCCGGTCACCTCCGAGATCGCCGCGCGCTTCCCCGCCACGGCCGAGCTCGCCATCTGCGCCATCATCGTGGCGTCGCTTCTGGGCGTCGCGCTGGGCGTCTTGGCGGCGGTGAAGAAGAACAAGCTGGCCGACAACGTGAGCATGGTGGTGGCCCTCGTGGGCGTGTCGATGCCCATCTTCTGGTCGGGCATCCTGCTCATCCTGCTGTTCGCGGGCATCCTGCACGTGCTGCCCTCGAGCGGCCGCGTCACGCCGCTTCTGCAACCCACCGGAGGGACGGGCTTCTTCATCATCGACACCATCATGCAGGGCAACTGGGCGGCGCTCGGCGACGTGCTCGTGCACCTCATCCTGCCCACCGTGGCGCTGTCGCTGTACTCCATGGCCATCATCACGCGCATGACGCGCTCGAGCATGCTCGAGACCCTGAACGCCGACTACATCCGCACGGCGCGCGCGAAGGGCCTGAAGAAGGGCACCGTGAACGTCAAGCACGCGCTGCGCAACGCCATGCTGCCCATCTCCACGGTCATCGGGCTTCAGTTCGGCAGCCTCCTCGGCGGCGCGCTCCTCACCGAGACGGTGTTCGCGTGGCCGGGCATCGGCAAGTTCGCCGTGGACTGCGTGCTGAAGAGCGACTTCCCCGTGGTGCAGGGCATCGTGCTTCTGGTGGCGGTCATCTTCGTCATCATGAACCTGGTCGTCGACATCGTGTACGCCTACCTCGATCCCCGCATCAAGTACGGCGCGAAGGAAGAGGGGTGATCCGCATGGCGAAGAGAAAGCAGCTGGCCGCAGAGCCGGCCGGCGCCGACGGAGTCGTGCTGAACGGCCAGCCGGCCGCCAAGGAGAAGCGCGTCAGCGTGTGGCGCGACGTGGTGGCGGGCATCGTGTCCAACAAGGCGTCGCTCGTGAGCGCGATCTTCATCCTCATCCTGGCGGCCATCGCCATCGTGACGAAGCTGTTCCCGCAGGTGCTGCCGTACGACCCGTACGCGCAGAACCTGGGCGAGTCGCTGGTGGGGCCGAGCGCGGCGCACTGGTTCGGCACCGACATCCAAGGCCGCGACATCTTCAGCCGCGTGCTCGTGGGCACGCAGATCACGCTGACCGTGGGCCTGGCCGCCGTGGCCATCTCGCTCACCGTGGGCGTGCTTCTGGGCTCCATCGCCGGCTACAAGGGCGGCAAGACCGACACCGTCATCATGCGCGTCATGGACATGATGCTGGCCATCCCGTCCATCCTTCTGGCCATCGCCATCATGGCGGCCCTCGGGCCCGGCATCGAGAAGGCGGTCGTGGCCATCGGACTCGTGTCCATCCCCGAGTACGCGCGCATCGTGCGCTCGGAGATACTCTCCATCAAGGAGAACGACTACGTGGCCGCCGCACGCGTCATCGGCGACTCCAACGCCAAGATCGTGTTCCGGCACGTGCTGCCCAACGTCCTGCCGTCCATCATCGTGCGCGCGACGCTCGGCATCTCCACGGCCATCCTCGACGCCGCCGCGCTCGGCTTCCTGGGCCTGGGCGTCCAGCCGCCCGACGCGGAGTGGGGCGACATGCTGGGCCGCGGGCGCAACGAGCTGTTCCGCGCGCCGTGGCTCATGATCTTCCCCGGCCTGGCCATCACGCTCACCGTGCTCGCGTTCAACCTGCTGGGCGACGGCATCCGCGACGGCCTCGATCCCAAAGCAAGGAAGAGGTGATCCCATGCTGCTATCGGTGAGAAACCTCTGCACCGACTTCCCGCTGAAGAAGGGCGTCGTGCACGCCGTCGAGGGCGTGAGCTTCCAGGTGGACGAGGGCGAGATCCTGGCCATCGTCGGCGAGTCGGGCTCCGGCAAGTCGGTGACCAGCCTGTCGGTGATGGGCCTCTTGGCCGAGCCGGGGCACGTGTCCGGCGGCGTGATAGAGTTCCAGGGCCGCGACCTCGTGGGCCTGTCCGAGCGGGAGTACCGCGAGCTGCGCGGCAACGACATGGCCATGATCTTCCAGGAGCCCATGACGTCGCTGAACCCGGTGTACCGCGTGGGCAACCAGATAGTCGAGGCCATCCGCACGCACGAGAAGGTGTCGAAGAAGGACGCCCGCGAGCGCGCGATCGACCTTTTGCGCAAGGTGGGCATCCCCAGTCCCGAGGCGCGCATCGACGACTACCCGCACCAGATGTCGGGCGGCATGCGCCAGCGCGTCATGATCGCCATGGCGCTGGCCTGCAACCCGAAGCTCTTGATCGCCGACGAGCCCACCACGGCCCTCGACGTGACCATCCAGGCGCAGATCCTCGACCTGCTGCGCCGCCTGCGCGACGACACGGGCATGGCGGTGCTCTTGATCACGCACGATCTGGGCGTGGTGAGCGAGACGGCCGACCGCGTGGTGGTCATGTACTGCGGCCAGGTGGTGGAGGAGGCCGAAGTGCGCACGCTCTTCGACCACCCGATGCATCCCTACACGCTGGGCCTGCTGAAGTCCATCCCGCGCCTCGAGGACGACGACTCGAAGCGCCTGTACATGATCAAGGGCATGGTGCCCAACCCCCTCGAGATGCCGCCGGGCTGCCACTTCTCCGACCGGTGCGACTCGTGCATGGACATCTGCCGCCAGAAGATGCCCGACATCGTGGACGTGGGCGGCCACAAGGTGCGCTGCTTCTTGTACGAGGATGCCGAGGGCGAGGTCAAGGGCGCTTCCGCCATCGCGGCCGCCGAGGCCGAGGCGCACGCCGACGCGGAGGCCGCGCGCGAGGTGGAGACCGCCGAGGCGCTGCTGGCCGCCGAGGAGATCCGCGAGGCAGAGATAGAGGAGCTCGAGAAGAACGAGGAGGCGATACGATGAGCGAGAACATCGCAGCCGGCGCATCCGCGCAGGCGGACGCGCCCGAGCAGGATATCCTGCTCGACGTCCAGCACCTCACGAAGCGCTTCGCCGCCGAGACGAACTTCTTCGGCCGCGCCACGTCCTACGTGCAGGCCGTGGACGACGTGAGCTTCCAGATCCGCCGCGGCGAGGCGTTCGGCCTGGTGGGCGAGTCGGGCTGCGGCAAGACCACCGTGGGCAAGATGCTGGTGAACCTGCTTCGGCCCACGTCGGGCACCATCGTGTTCGACGGGCACGACCTCACGGCCATGAAGCAGGCCGAACGCAAGCGCTACTGCAAGGACATCCAGCTGATCTTCCAGGATCCCTACGCGTCGCTCAACCCCCGCATGCGCGTGGGCGACATCATCGCCGAGCCCATCATCACGAACAACATCCTGCCGAAGGACCAGGTGGAGGACCGCGTGAACGACCTCCTGGAATGCGTGGGCCTGGCCAACTACATGCGCAACCGCTACCCGCATGAGTTCTCCGGCGGCCAGCGCCAGCGCGTGGGCATCGCGCGCGCCCTGGCGGTGAACCCGAAGCTCATCGTGTGCGACGAGCCGGTGAGCGCGCTCGACGTGTCCATCCAGGCGCAGGTGCTGAACCTGCTCGACGAGCTCAAAGAGCAGTTCGGGCTCACGTACCTGTTCATCGCGCACGGCCTGAACGTGGTGAAGCACGTGTCCGACCGCGTGGGCGTCATGTATCTGGGCAAGATGATGGAGATCGCGCCGAAGAAGTCGCTCTACGCCGATCCGCTGTCGCCCTACACGCAGGCGCTGCTCTCGGCCATCCCGTCGGTCGACCCGGCCACGAAGCGCGAGCGCATCATCCTGGAAGGCGACGTGCCCTCGCCCATCGACCCGCCGGCAGGCTGCCGCTTCGCCGGCCGCTGCTTCGCGAAAGTCGAGGGCTGCGACGAGGTGATGCCCCCGCTCGTGGAGGTGAAGCCCGACCACTGCGTGGCCTGCCACCGCTACGACGAAGGCGGCCCCGGCACGGCGAAGATCTAAGCAACCCCCAAGGGCCCTCCCCGCAACGGAGGGCCCTTTCTTTATGACGCAGGGCGTGACAGGGGGACGCAGGACGGGGGTAATGTCATCGCTCTGGGGTCGGTGCAGAAAAAATCGAGGGTTTTGGCAAAACGGAGCGAATATGCACTGGAAATCGCCCGTCCGGGCACCTCTGATGCCGAGCTTCTGAGGAAAACGCCTGATGGCGAAATCCGATGCACCTAGGAACGGGTGCATATGCGTTCCAAATTGCCAATCCGGCTGCAAAATCGTGCATCGGGCATCTATCGCAGGGCGGCGCGCCCTGCGGGGCCGAAGCGGCGGTCGCGCTATCTCGCTGTGGATGAGACGATTACCCCTGGCTCTTATACACAACTGACGCCGCCGACGAAGGGTTAGGGGTGGATGATGGGGGGGGCCGCAAGGTTCAAAAAAACAAGAAGCCCAGGGCCAGGCGCGAGGCGTTGCTCTGCGAACCGCTCTACCCACATCTCAGACTCTGGCACGCCCTCCCCGATCGAAAACAGGCATCCGACGAAAGGCAAGGCATATGGATCTCACGCCCCAACAGAAGCTGCACGGGTTCACCGTGCGCACGCGCGAGGAGCTGCCGGAGATCGACGGCACCGCCTACGTGCTCGACCACGACAAGAGCGGCGCGCAGCTGCTGTATATGGCCAACGACGACGCCAACAAGGCGTTCTCCATCGCGTTCAAGACCCCGCCGGCCGACGACACGGGCGTGTTCCACATCCTGGAGCACTCGGTGCTGTGCGGAAGCGACAAGTTCCCCGTGAAGGAGCCGTTCGTGGACTTGCTGAAGAGCAGCATGCAGACGTTCCTGAACGCCATGACGTTCCCCGACAAGACGATGTATCCCGTGGCCAGCACCAACGACCAGGACCTCATGAACCTCACGGACGTGTACCTGGACGCGGTGCTGCACCCGGCGATCTATCGCAAGCGCGCCATCTTCGAGCAGGAGGGCTGGCACTACGAGCTGGCGGCCGACGTGGAGGCCGATGCGGGCGATTCCATCGCGGGCGACATGGTGGCCGCCACCGAGGCGGCGGACGGCAGCGCGCGCCTTACGCTCAACGGCGTGGTGTACAACGAGATGAAGGGCGCGCTGTCCGACCCGAATTCGGTGCTCTACGACGCGCTGGCGGCGGCGCTCTTCCCCGACACGGCCTACCGCTTCGAGTCGGGCGGTACGCCGCGCGCCATCCCCGACCTCACCTACGAGCAGTTCCTGGACGAGCACGCGCGCCACTACCGCCTGAACAACAGCTACCTCACGCTGTACGGCAACCTGGATATCGACCGCATGCTGGCGTTCCTCGACGAGGCCTACCTCTCCCCCGTGGCCGACGAGGAGGCTGCGCGCGACCAGGCGCGGGCGCACAACGGCGAGGCGCCGCTTGAGCCCCGCACGCTGGAAGCGCAGGCGCCGGTGAAGAACCTCGACGTGGTGCGCACCATGGTCACCGCGCCGGAGAACGCGTGCGCGGGCCTGGCCTTCGTGGTGGGCCCCGTGGCCGACCGCCGGCGCGCCGTGGCGGCCGACATCCTGGTGGACGCGCTCATGGGCTCGAACGAAGCCCCGCTCAAGCGCGCGCTCTTGGACGCGCGGCTGGCCGACGACGTGGAGGCCTACCTGGAGACGTCGGTGCTGCAGCCGTTCGCCGTGGTGCAGCTGCGCGGCCTGGCCGAGGGCGCGATGGAGCGCTTCCGCCCCGCGTTCGAGGACGCCGTGCGCGACCTTCTGGAGCAGGGCATCGACCCGGCGCTTCTGGAGGCGTCGCTGTCGAAGGCCGAGTTCGTCATGCGCGAGCACGACTTCGGCACGGCCGACGGCGTGGTGCTTTCCATGACGGCGCTGTCGGGCTGGCTCTACGACGACGATCTGGCCACATCCTACCTGAAGTACGAGGATGACTTCGCGTTTCTGCGCGGGGTGCTGGACGAGGGCTACTTCGACGACCTGGCGCGCGAGCTGTTCTTGGAAAACAGCCACTGCGCCCAGGTGGAGGTGCGGCCCGTGGACGGCGACGAGGAGGCCTTCGAGGAGGAGCGCCTGGCGGCGGCCGAGGCGGCCATGGACCCGGACGACTTCGCCCGCGTGGCCGACGAGGAGGCCGAGCTGCGCCGCTTGCAGACAGAGCCCGACTCGCCCGAGGCGCTGGCCACCCTGCCGCGCCTTTCCGTGGCCGACATCGGCGCGGCGCCCGAGGAGCCCGCATACGGCCTGGTGCCGGACGCCCCCGTGCCGTGCCTGCGCCACGACGCGCCCACGCGCGGCATCGCCTACGCGTACCGCTACTTCGATCTGGCGCGCATCCCGTTCGAGGAGCTGCCCTACGTCGCCGTGCTCGGGCTCGTGCTGGGCAAGCTGGGCACCGCGCGCCGCAGCGCCTCGGAGCTGGACACGCTCATGAACGGCAAGCTGGGCAACCTCTCGTTCTTCGCCGAGATCTACGAGGACGCCGACGACCCGGAGGCCCTGGCGCCGAAGCTCGTAGCCAGCGCGAGCGCGCTCTCGGAGAACATCGACTGGCTGGCCGGGCTGCCGCGCGAGGTGATGCTGGAGACGGACTTCTCCGACACGGGCAAGATCAGAGACGTGCTGCAGCAGCGCCGCATCGCCATGGAGCAGGGCTTCGCCTCGGCGGGCCACACGAGCGCCATGGCCCGCCTGTCGTCGTACTACCTGCCGGCCGGCGTGGTGCGCGAGCAGCTGGGCGGCGTCGGATTCTACCGGTTCCTGAAGGGCCTGCTGGCTTGCTTCGACGAGCGCGCGGACGAGCTGTCCGCAAAGCTCGAGGACCTGGCGCGGCGCCTGTTCTGCGACGACGGCGCCGTGGTGAGCTTCACCGGCTCGGACGAGGACTACGCGCGCTTCTGGGAGGCCGGCGGCGTCTTGGGCCGCGAGGGCGAGGGCGGCGGCGAGGCGCGGCTCGTCGTGCCCGCGCCTGTCGTGCGCAACGAGGCCTTCGTCGTGCCCACCGACGTGTGCTACGCCGCGCAGGGCTTCGACCGCCGCGCGTTCGGCGCGCCCTACACGGGGGCGTGGCAGGTGGCCGCCAAGGCGCTCTCCTACGACTACCTGTGGAACGAGGTGCGCGTGAAGGGCGGCGCGTACGGGGCGGGCTTCCAGGCGGCGCGCACGGGCACCCTGCGCTTCTACTCGTACCGCGACCCGCACCTCGACGAGACGCTGGCGCGCTTCGCCGGCGCCTCGGCATGGCTGGCCGCGTTCGACCCCGACCCCGACGCGATGGACGGCTACGTGGTGAGCACGGCGGCGGGCTTCGACACGCCGCTTAAGGCGCGGATGCTCGTGCGCCGCCAGGACGGCGACTTCTTCGGCGGGCGCACGCCCGAGAGCCGCCTGCGGACGCGCCAGGAGATCGTGGAGGCCGACGCGGCCGCCGTGCGCGCGCTCGCGGCCCCGGTGGCCGACGCCGTGCAGGCGCAGGCCGTCTGCGTGTTCGGCAACCGCGACATCATCGAGGGTGCCGCGACCGACCTCGACGTAGTGGACCTGCTAGCCGAGTAACGGACGGCCCCTCGCGTCCGACGGCCCCCGGCGCCCTACGCACCGGGGGCCGTTTCAATTCCCGAAGTGGATGCGGCTGAAATCGGCTTTCGAATGAAGGATGCGCTCGACGTGCACGACGCTCGACTCCTCATCGATCCAGTAGAACGCCGCGTACTTCCCCACCACGAGCTTCCGGCGCAGCGTCTCGGTGAATCCATACGCTTTCTCGGAGTTGCGCGCGGGGAGTGCAGAAAGAGCCTGAACCGTTCGCTCCATGACCTCGTGCATTCTTTCTTTCGAACGTTCAACCGAGAACGTGAACTGCACCTCATAGAACGTCGACTGCTTCAGATCGAGAAGGGCGCTGTGCTCGAATTCAACCTCATAGTCCATGGTTCTTCAGCTCCTCTTCGACGAGGCGGTCGAGCTCCGCTTTCGCTTCCTCGAGGTTGTACGTTTGCGGGTGCCTCTTGTTGTGCTCGACGGCCTCGTCGATGAGCAGGCCCACGTACTGGTCGTAATCGAACGCGGCCGCGTCCATGACCACGAGGGACGCGCGACCGTTCTTCGTAAGGTAGATAGGCTTGCCGGTCTCCTTGGCGAGCGATTCGATGGCGTTGTAGTCGCGTCGGATGTCGGTGGACGAACGGATAATCGGTGCTGCCATGCTGGGCTCCTTTGCGCGTACGCTGATAATTCTCACAGTATACTATGCTCAAAGTGTGATTTCCAGCGGGGAATCGCATGAAAGGCGCGCCGACGTTTCACGTGAAACATTTGTACGGGCACCGGCGCTCGGGGCGGGCGCACAAATGCGGCGATTCGGGGGCGCAGGGGCGCGGGTTTGAGCTAGAATAAGCGGTTGGAACCGAGCGCATGCGCAGGGGGTTTCGGGGGCCGCCTCTGCCGTCCGCAGCCGGGACGAACACGCCGCCCGACGCGCATGCGGCCGCGCTTGACGAAGCGCGGCATAAATGATAGTAATAGAGTATCAAATAGACGAGAAGGATACGGAGACCGCACATCATGCTCGAACTCAAGAACCTCACCTTCGAGGTGCCCATCGCCGAGGGCTCGAAGGAGACGAAGCGCATCATCGACGACCTCACGCTCACCATCCCCGACGACCGCTTCACCGTGATCACAGGCCCGAACGGCGGCGGCAAGTCCACGCTCGCCAAGCTCATCATGGGCGTCGAGCGCCCCACGAGCGGCCAGATCCTGTTCGACGGCGAGGACATCACCGAGCTTACCATCTCCGAGCGCGCGAACAAGGGCATCGGCTACGGCTTCCAGCAGCCCGCCCGCTTCAAGGGCATGAAGGTGAAGAAGCTCCTCGACATCGCCGCCGGCAAGAAGCTGCCGATGCTGTCGTGCAACGAGTACCTGGCGCGCGTGGGCCTGTGCTCGGCGAACTACCTCACCCGCGAGGTGGACAAGAACCTCTCCGGCGGTGAGGTGAAGCGCATCGAGATCGCCACCATCCTCGCGCGCGACCCGAAGCTCGCCATCTACGACGAGCCCGAGGCCGGCATCGACCTGTGGAGCTTCGACCGCCTGACCGAGACGTTCCGCGACATCCACGAGGCGCGCGACGGCCGCTCCATCGTGATCATCTCGCACCAGGAGCGCATCATCCAGCTGGCCGACGAGATCGTGCTGCTGCGCGAGGGCCGCGTGGCCGAGACGGGCACGCCCGAGGAGCTCATGCCCAAGCTCGGCTTCGTGGCGAAGGGCATCCCCGGCTGCACGTTCACCGAGCCGCCCGAGCTGCACCTCACCGAGATCCCCACCACCTGCTAACCCGCGCTGCGAACGGATGTTTCACGTGAAACATTCCGCCGCCCGCACATCCGAAGAAGGAGGCCACCCATGGCTGTCGACCTGTCCCCCATCGACGAGAGCCTGCTCGCCGAGATAGCGAACATCCACGGCATGCCGAAAGGCGCGTTCAACATCCGCAAGGACGGCCAGCTCGTCGAGCGCCACTCGTCCGCGAACATCGAGATATCCACCAAGACCGACCACCCCGGCATCGACATCCGCATCAAAGCCGGCACGCGCGGCGAGACGGTGTACATCCCCGTCATCGTGACGCAGGCGGGCCTCAAGGACGTCGTGTACAACACGTTCTACATCGAGGACGACTGCGACGTGACCATCGTGGCCGGCTGCGGCATCCACAACGAGAGCCACCAGGCCTCCGAGCACGACGGCATCCACACGTTCTACTGCGGCAAGAACTCCCACGTGAAGTACGTGGAGAAGCACTACGGCGAGGGCACTGGCACCGGCGAGCGCATCCTCAACCCCGTGACCAACGTGGTGATGGAGGAGAACTCGAGCTGCGAGATGGAGCTCACGCAGCTGCGCGGCGTGTCGTCCACCGTGCGCGACACGAACGCGGAGCTCGGCGCGAACGCGAAGCTGGTGCTCACCGAGAAGCTACTCACGCACGACGACCAGGTGGCCACGTCGAACATGAAGATCGAGCTCAAGGGCGACGACTCAAGCGTGCAGGTGATCTCGCGCTCGGTGGCGCAGGACAACTCGAAGCAGGTGTTCAACCCGCTCGTCATCGGCGAGGCGGCGTGCCGCGGGCACGTGCAGTGCGACGCCATCATCATGGGCACGGCGAAGGTGACGGCCATCCCCGGCATCGAGGCCGCCAGCGAGGACGCGCTGCTGGTGCACGAGGCCGCCATCGGCAAGATAGCCGGCGACCAGATCGTGAAGCTCATGACGCTCGGCCTCACCGAGGAGGAAGCCGAGCAGGAGATCCTGGAAGACTTCCTCAACTAGCTCCGAACGCCCGCCCATCCCCTGGATGCGCGGGCGTTTTTCGTTTGTCATCCTGAGCGGAGCGAAGCCCCTGGTTGTCGAAAGCGGCCGTTCGCCCTCAAAACTCCTTGTTTTGCCGCGCAGAACCGTCACAACTTGTGAAAATCCGGGCATTTCGTGTCGCGAGAGGCTACGCCTCGAAGCGGTTGGCGAAGTGGAGGATGAGGGCGGCGCTCGTGGGGGTGCAGCGCTCGCCGGGAAGCGTATGTTCGCAGACGGGGATGCCGCGCGCGATGATAGCGGCCGTCGCGGGCGCGGGGATGGGAAGCTCGCCGTGGGCGCACTGCACGGTTCCGCAACCCGTCTGCACGCGCGTGGCGACGATCTCGTCGGGATCGGCGGCCTCCACGGCCAGGCAGAGGCGCAACGCATTCGCGATGCCGGCGCCGTTTCCCACCTCGTGGAAGTGCGTCTCCTCCACCGCGCAGCCGTGCGCCGCCGCCTCAGCCTCGGCGAGGATGCGGTAGACGCCGCGCAGGTCGTCCTTCACGCGGCTGCTCGCCGCGAGAGCGTCGATGGTGGCGAGCACCTCGCCCAGGTCGTGATGATGCCCCTCGGGCACGCCCGCCGCCGCAGCCGCCGCCTCCACGCGCTCGCGCGCTTCAGCCGGGAGCGCCGCGAGCGTCTGCTCGAGCAGCGCCGCCCGCGTGGCCGACTCCCTCAGATCCCAGTGCAGAACCGTCATGCCGTCCTCGCTTTCACATGGTTGATGAGGTGCGCCTGGTAGCCCGCACCGAAGCCGTTGTCGATGTTCACGACGGACACGCCCGAGGCGCAGGAGTTGAGCATGGCCAGCAGCGCCGCCACGCCGCCGAAGCTCGCGCCGTAGCCGACGCTCGTGGGTACGGCGATGACCGGGCACGATGCGAGCCCGCCCACCACGCTGGCAAGCGCGCCCTCCATGCCGGCCACGGCCACCACCACGCTCGCGGCCGCGATGTCGTCCGCGTGCGCGAGCAGCCGGTGGATGCCGGCCACGCCCACGTCGTAGAGGCGCACGACGTCGTTGCCGAGCATCTCGGCGGTCACGGCGGCCTCCTCGGCCACGGGAAGGTCGCTCGTGCCGGCCGCCGCGATCACCACGGAGCCGTTGCCGTCGGGCGCGGGAGCCTCCCCCAGGATGCCGAGGCGCGGCAGCTCGCGATATGAGAACGGGAGGGGGAACGGCTGGCGCCGCACGGGATCCTTCGACTCCGCGGCTTCGCCGCTCCGCTCAGGATGACAGGGGGTGCAGGCTTCACCGCTCCGCTCAGGATGACAGGGGGCCGCGAGCAGGCGCTCCACCTCGGCGGCTTTGTCGGCGTCGAGGCGCGTGACGAGGACGCGCTCCTGCCCGCCCTCCACGAGCGCGCGGCAGATGCCGGCGATCTGCTCGGCCGTCTTGCCCGCGCCGTACAACACCTCCGACACGCCCTGCCTCACGCCGCGATGATGGTCCACCGTGGCGTAGCCGAGCTCCGTGAACGGCGCCACGCGCAGGGCCCGCTCGGCCTCCTCCACTGGCTCCTCGCCCGCAGCCACCCGCTCGAGCAGCTCGCGCAGCTCTCGTTGCTCCATGTTCGCCCTCTCCGTCGTCTCCGATTCGCCGTGCCCGACCATTGAACCACTTGGAGCGCGCTCCAAGTCAAGAAGAAAAAGGCCGGAACGCGAACGCGCGCCCCGGCCCCTCGACTCCCTCTTGCAAGGTCCTTACACGGCGACGTCTTCCGGCTGCACCGCGTTGCCGCCGGCCTCGAGCTCGCTCTCGGCAGGCGTCTTGCCTTCGCCTTCCGCAGCGGCGTCGCCCTCCGCCGCAGGCGTCGCAGGCGGCTCGGCGGTAGCAGCGGCCTTGTTCGCCGTCGCGCCCTCGGTGAGCGGCACCGTCGACAGGTCGAGCGCGATGCCGAGCCACTTCGTCTCGATGACCGAGATGATGCCGTTGCCGGTGAGCGTGGCGAGCGCGTCGGACACCGCCTGCTTGAGGTCGGCCTTGCTGTCGAGTACGCCGGCGCAGTAGCCGCTCGGCTGCTGCATGAGCGCCACGACGTGCACCTCGTCGCCGGCGTTGTGTGCGGCGTAGGCGCCGATGACGGCGTCGGCCGCCACGTACTGCACCTGACCGGACTCAAGCGCGGCGAACGCGCCCTTCAGGTCGTCGGTGGTGGTGATGGCGCCCTGGTCGAACTCGTTGGTCACGGCCCAGGCGCTCTTCGAGGACACCTGCGCGGCGATCGCGGGGGCCGTGGCGTTCGTCGGCACTGCAGCGTCCGCCGTAGCCGCGAACAGGGCCACGCCCGTGGGCAGGTAGGCCTCGGATTTCCAGAACGTCGCCTCGGTGTCGGACTTGTCGATGCCGAGCACGATGTCGACGCGCTCCTCCGTGAGCGCGGCCGCGGGATCGGCGCCCACGTCCACGATCTCGAGCTTCAACCCGAAGCTGTCCGCCAGCGCGGCGGCGATGTCCACGTCGATGCCGATGATCTTGGAGGAGCTGTTGGGCTGCCCGGCCAAAGGCGCGCTGTCCGCGTTCACGCCGACGCGCAGCGTGCCGTCCTTGCCGATGGTCGGCGAGGAGAGCGTGGGCTCCTTCTCGGGCGGAACATAGCCCTCCTTCGACGAGCATCCTGCCAGCACAGCGAGCAGAGCCGCCGCGCACACAACCGCCAAACCGCAGGTCGCGAGCCTCTTCATACGCTTCATATCCGATGGGCCTCCCTAAGCCGCGTTTCTCTCTCGTGCGCTTCTTCCGACTGACCTAGTCTTTGCCCCCACACTCGCGCACCGGGGCGGAGCTTGCGCCCGTGCCCTCTCGCCCGTCGCGGCGGTATACCGCTTCATGTATACGGGCGGTGCGGCTTACCTCTAGGATACGCCATGATCGTCGCGCGCGGACGCGCGGCTTACGTGGGTCCTTTCGACCGCATCTGCCGTGGACTAGGGTTCTCACCCGCAACTACAGACTCGAAAGAAGCACCGTCAAGTGTATCAGAACATGAAAAGGCCCGGAAGCGCACGCGCGGAATCTGCGCGAACGCCGCCGGGCCCCCACAAGTCGAGCGTCTTACGCGGCCGCCTCCCCGCCGGCGAGCAGCGTGCGCTCACGCGCTCGACGAGGGATTTCAGCAGGGGCGCTACGTTCGCGCTTGATTTCTGCTTGATCTACGCTGGAAATGCGCTTGATCCGCGCTGGATTTTGGATGGAAGCGCGTCGGGCGCGCGCTGGATTCGCGCTGGATCGGGGCGGCGATGCGCTGGAACGCGGCTTGGGATGCGCTGGAAGCGCCGTGCTATGCTCCCTTCCATGGCCGCCGTCCTCGAAAGAGCAACCCGATCCCCCGCGCCCGCCCGTCCGGTGCTCGGACGCGTGCGGCGCGAAGCCGGGCTCTACGGGCGCGCCGCCGCCGAGGCCGTGGCCGAGACGCTGTGGCCCACGCGCTGCGCCGTGTGCGACGAGCCCGGGGAGGTGCTCTGCGCCCGCTGCCGCATGATGCTTCCCCACCTCGACTGGTGGCGCGCCTGCCCCCGCTGCGGCGCGCCGTTCGGGCGCGTGCAGTGCAGCGAGTGCAACCCCGTCGTGCTGGGCGCGTCGGGCCTGGACGAGCCGCCCTTCGACGGCTGCGCGAGCGCGGTGGTGTACGGCGACGACGCGGCGCGCGTGGTGCGCACGTGGAAGGATTCGAGCGAGCGTCGGCTCGTCGAGGAGATGGCCGGGCTCATGGCGCTCGTCGCGGTGCCGGCGTGGCTCGAAGGGCGGCCGGCGGTCGTGCCGGTGCCGGCCACGTCGGCGGCGCTTCGGCGGCGCGGGTTCGATCACGGGGCGGACCTGGCGCGCGCGACGGCCGAGCGCCTGGGGCTGGACGTCGCTCCCCTGCTCGCGCGCCCGCGCAGCCGCGACCAGCGCGCGCTCGCCCGGCGCGGCCGCATCGCCAACATGGAGGGCCGCTTCCTCGCGCTGCCGGGAGCGGACGCGCCCGAGGCGGCGATCATCGTGGACGACGTGTACACCACGGGCTCGACGCTCTTCGCCGCCACCCAGGCCGTGCGCGCGGCGGGCGCGCGGCGGGTATACGGCCTGACGTTCGCCCGCGTCTGGTGAGGGCAAGGAGATCTTCGCTCCTAAAACACGCCTCAGCGCGTGAGGCGTGTTTTAGGAGCGAAAATGCTCCCTACGAGCTTCGAAACCGGCAGAAAGGGCGGTGATGCTACGATGAAAACCAACGACGGGGAGATGGCGCTTCTCTTCTCGCAGGCCGAAAGCAGGGGGACATGCGTGGTGCCGTCCGACACGCGCATCCGCGAAAGCATGCGGCGGCAAGTGGAGCGCGGCAAGGCCGTGCGCCCGGTGCGAGGGGCTTACGCGCGCGCCTCGTACTGGAACGCGCTGCCAAGGCGCGAACGGGCGCTTCACAAGATGAGATCGCTGCAGGAGCTTCACCCCGATTGGGTGTTCTGCCACGAATCCGCCGCGCTCGCATACGGTCTGCCGGTCACGCTCGATCGACTGGACAACGTGCACGTGATCACATCGCAAAGGAATCGAAACGCGACGTGCGGGGCGATTCGCTGGCATATAGTGGAAAACGACCGGGCGATCGAAGCGGGAGGCCTTCGCGTCACCTCCCTGACGCGCACCGTGTTCGATTGCATGCGCACTTCGGATTTCAAGCAAGCGCTCGCAACGGCAGATGGCGCCCTGCGGCTTACCGGGATGGGGTCGAGCACGTTCGCGTCGCGTTTCATGCAGATCGGCAGCGGCCTTGCAGGGTTCCGCCACGCCATTAAGACGATGCATTGCGCCGATGCCCGCAGCGAAAGCGCGGGCGAGTCCATCGCGCGAGCCGCGATGATCGAGCTGGGATTCGCGCTCCCCGAACTCCAAGTGCCTTTCCGGCAGCCTATGAGCCCGGGGCGCACCTTCCGCGTCGACTTCTTGTGGACCCGCTTGGATGGCAGCATGGTCATCGGGGAATTCGACGGGATGCAGAAGTA
This sequence comes from Arabiibacter massiliensis, assembly GCF_902386925.1. NCBI lineage: Bacteria > Bacillati > Actinomycetota > Coriobacteriia > Eggerthellales > Eggerthellaceae > Arabiibacter > Arabiibacter massiliensis. The sequence continues at coordinate 1,106,724 of NZ_LR698996.1, forward strand.
CGAGGACGCCGCGATGCGGGGCGGCCGCGCGCCCCTTCGCGTGCTCGCGGACGAGCAGCACCGGGAGTCGCAGCTCACGCTGTACGGCATGCCCATCGTGCGGTTCTCCTACAAGGATGTGATGGATGCGAAACGCTTCGAAACGCTGCTCGACAATTACGGGATTCCCCGGAGAAAGAGAGGGCCTAAACCAGATCTTCGCTCCTAAAACACGCCTCAGCGCGTGAGGCGTGTTTTAGGAGCGAAGATCGCTGCCGCGCGCGCAAAAACGGCGGACCCGCCTGGGGCCCGCCGTCGTAGGGGCGCTTCTACAGGATGCGCTCGCGCTGCTGCTTGGCGCTGGCGGCGTCGGAGAGCTCGGCGACGTCCACCGAGATGCTGTGCCTGATGGGCTTCCAGTTGCACTTGCGCACGAGGGCCACGAGCGCGATGGGGATGTAGGTGAGCATGAAGATGGGGAAGGTGAACATGTAGCGCACCTTCTTCGCCGTGGTGGAGCGGATGGAGTCCCACTCGACGAACGTGGTGAGCACGCCGAACATGAACATGAACACCAGGTAGTTGAACAGGCAGAAGAAGATGGACGACACGGAGGAGGCGATCATCACGCCCGTGGACATCATGCCGGTGAGCGCGAGCGCGATGATGATGCCGTTGAACAGCACGCTCACGATGGTGAGCAGCATGCCCGGCGCGATGGTCATCAGCATGTCGTAGCACGCGAAGCGCGAGCCCTTGGGGTTGGTGACCACGCCCTTCGCCAGGCGCGCGCCGTAGTGCCAGAACACCTGGTAGAAGCCCTTGGCCCAGCGGAAGCGCTGGTTCCACGAGTCGCGGAACGTGATGGGCTGCTCGTCGTAGAGGATGGCCGTGGGCGTGTAGCTGATGCGCACGCCCTCCAGGATGCTGTTCGTGGAGAACTCGATGTCCTCGGTGAGCAGGTGCCACTTCCAGCCGCCGTGGCGCTCGATGATGTCGGCGGCGATGAAGAAGCCCGTGCCCGACACCGCGCAGCTCGTGTTCAGCGTGAGGCGCGCCTGGTTGAGGAACTTCGCCTCGCGCAGGAACCACACCGCGTAGCCGGCGCTGATCCAGTTGGAGTCGTAGTTCTTGGAGTTGCGGTAGCTGGTGGAGGCCTTCGCGCCGTTGTCGTAGGTCTTGTTCATCTCGCGGAAGTAGTTCACGTCGAGCACGTTGTCGGCGTCGAACACGAAGTAGGCCTCGTAGCCGGCGTCGGCGTACTGCGAGCGGATGCACTGGAAGCCGTAGTCGAGCGCGTAGCCCTTCCCCACCTCTTTGTCGTTGTGGCGCGGGAACACGACGGCGCCGGCCTCGCGCGCCACCTGGGCCGTGTTGTCCGTGCAGTTGTCGGCGATGACGAACACGTCGATGAGCTCCTGCGGGTAGTTCTGCACCTTGATGGAGTGGATGAGGTCGCCGATGACGGCGCTCTCGTTGCGCGCCGACACCACGACGGCGAACTTGTGGTTCCTCTTCGCCTCGAGCGTCTTCGGCTTGCGCGTGAGCACCACGAACACGTAATACAGCTGGTAGGTGTAGCAGATCGTGAACGTGATGAACACGCAGAAGTTGAACACGTCTATGAACGAGATCTGCGAGAAAAACTGGTCTAGCACCTTCGCTCCTTTGCCGGGCCGCCCTTCTTCCGCGGCCGTTCCATGCGCGCACCCGTGTCCGGGGGCCGCTTTCCGCCCCCCTGGTCCGTATCATGTTCTCGTCGAGGGTGCGCCGAGCGCATGCGCGCCGCGCGTTGCGGCGGGCCTTGCGTTCGAGCTTGGCAGATTATAGCTGCTCACCACCCATGTTGGTCAACAGGGAGCGCGTTCGTTACCGTTTCTTCCGTTTTCCGCATCGGAAATCACCGGGAATCACAAAGCTTCTGCATACGAACTTCATAAACGCCGTGTTAAGGGTGCGCGGGCGGACGGCGGGGAGCGCTCGGCGAGCGGCCGGGAGCGTCGTCTGCGCGCGGCCTCGTCCGTCCGTTTTATGAAACGGAGCGCGGGGCTCTGCGGGTGCGCGCCGCCCTGTGATACTCTGGGAAGCTATCCGGAACCATCATATCTACGCGCTTTTTGGAGGCAGCATGCCCGAGAACCACGACATCAAAGACATCGCCCTGGCCGACGCCGGCCTTGCCCGCATCATGTGGGCCGACCGCGACATGCCCGTGCTCGCCCGCATCCGCGAGCGCTTCGAGCGGGAGCGCCCCCTCGCGGGCGTGCGCATCGGCGCGTGCATGCACGTGACCACCGAGACGGCCAACCTCATGCGGGCGCTCGTCGCCTCCGGCGCGCAGGTGACGCTGTGCGCGAGCAACCCGCTGTCCACCCAGGACGACACGGCCGCCTCGCTCGTGCGCGACTTCGGCGTGGACGTGTTTGCCGTCGCCGGCGAGGACGCCGACACCTACAACCGCCACATCGAGGCCGTCATCGCCACGAACCCGCAGATCATCATGGACGACGGCGCCGATTTGGACACCGCGTTGCACACGACGCACCGCGACAAGCTGGAAAACGTGGTCGGCGGAACCGAGGAGACCACCACCGGCGTGGTGCGCCTGGCCGCGATGGCCGCCGAGGGCGCGCTCGCCTACCCCGTGTTCAACATCAACGACGCCAACACCAAGCACTGCTTCGACAACCACTACGGCACCGGCCAGTCCACGCTCGACGGCATCGTGCGCGCCACGAACCGCCTTCTGTGCGGGCGCACCATCGTCATCTCGGGCTACGGCTACTGCGGCAGCGGCCTGGCCCTGCGCGCCCGCGGCATGGGCATGCGCGTGATCGTGTGCGAGGTGGACCCCTTGAAGGCGCTCGAGGCGCACATGGAGGGCTACGAGGTGATGCCCGCGGCCGAGGCGGCGCGCTTCGCCGACGTGTGGGTGACCGTCACCGGCAACTGCAAGGTGGTGGACGCGCCGGCGTTTGAGAACATGAAGGACGGCGCCATCGTGTGCAACTCCGGTCACTTCGACTCCGAGATCAACCTCGTGTGGCTCGAGGAGCACGCCGTGAAGAAGCAGGAGCTCAAGCCGCTCGTCGAGGAGTACACGCTGCCGGACGGCCGCACGGTGATCGTGCTCGCGCAGGGGCGCCTCGTGAACCTCTCGTGCGCCGAGGGGCACCCGGCGTCTGTCATGGACATGAGCTTCGCGAACCAGGCGCTGGCCGCCGAGTACCTGTACCTGCACGCCGGCGAGCTGGAGAACAAGGTGTACGACGTGCCGGCAGAGATCGACGACGGCGTGGCCCGCGTGAAGCTGGAGACGCTCGACATACGGATCGACACGCTCACCGAGGAGCAGATCAAGTACATGAACTCCTGGAACTTCGCCGAGGTGTAGGCCCCCGCTTCGGCCGCTCGCCCGTCCGGGCCCCGCTCGCCTGCCGCGAGCGGGGCTTTTTTTGCTATGATGGCGCCACCTTCCAAGGAAAGGCGGTGGCCCGCATGCTCGGCACTCTGATCTCGGTCTTCTGCGCCATGGCTCTGTACCTGCTCATCTTCCTGTTCGTGCTGTTCGTCGGCTACCTCATCGTGAGGCGCGCCGTGCGCGACGGCATCATGGACGCCCGCGCCCGCATCAAGGAGCTCGAGGAGCCCTGGACGCCGCCCGCCGGGCCGGCCGCTCCCCCGAGCACGCGGGAGTGACGGCTTGCGATTCGGAGTCGGGTTGTCAACGCCCTCGGCCGTTTCTTGCCTATTGAGCAAATTTGCTCAATAGGCTCGCAAATCTGCTCAACGGAAGCCGCCGTCCTGCGTGGAGCGCGCCAGCGCATGCCCCTCATGTCATCCCGAGCGGAGGGTCGCCAGCGTATCCCCTCGCGTCAGTCTTTGACGGTCACGCCGAGGCGGCGGGCGATGCCGGCGGCTTGGAAAAGGTCCATCGCGCAGCCGCGCAGCTCGCCCATGGCGTCGGAGAGCACGATGCCCTCCAGCTGGCACGTTGAGAAGTCGATGCCGGCGAGCGTCGCGCGGAAGAAGCTCGTGCCCAGGAAGCGCACGTCGTCGAAGGCCGTGCGCTTCTGGCGCAGCTCGGCCAGGTCGGCCCCGGAGAAGTCCGTCGCCGCCATGCGCACGTCGGTGAGGCGCGCCTTCGCCAGCGAGGCGTAGGCGAACGTGGAGTCGCGCGCCTCGTCGCGGCTGAGCACGGCCTCCGTGAAGTCCGCGCCGGTGAACTTGCACGACGAGAACGTGCAGCGCGTGAAGTTGGCCTCCGCAAACGAGCTGTTCGAGAAGTCGCAGCCCGAGAACGACACATCCGTGAACAGCGCGCGCTCGAAGTCGCAGCCCACAAACGAGCAGCCCTCCACCCGCGACTCGGACAGCTCGAGCAGCGCGAAGTCGGCCCGCTCGGCCGCGTCGCCCGCGATGCGCACGTGCGCGACGCGCGGGTCTCCCCCGCAGGCGCGCTCGATCCAACCCTTGAGGCTTTCGACCTCGACGAGCTCGGCGGGAATGGAAGGGTTAGCGAGCTGGGGCGCGCTCGACGGCTGGGGCATGGCACGGGCTCCTCTTCGCGAGGCCGCCGGCGGCGGCGCGGAAAACGACCTTCTCATGATAGCATCGGCGCGCAACGCCGCACCCCGCCATCCGAGAGAAGAAGTCGCCGGCACGCCACATTAAACAATGACTTACAGCATCATGGACAAAATCGGCCTTCGGGACTGATTTTTTCGCATCATTGCTGCCGAAGAACGAAGAAACCCCTGGTGGCAAGAAGCAGACCCGGTGGTTGCGAACAAGAAATCAGTCCCGAAGCCCGATTTTGTCCACAGCCTTTCCTCCGCGGCCGGACAACATCCAGGATGACAACAGGCGTGCCATTATCCCCGGGCTTTTGGCACGTTCACCTCGGGCGGCGAACCGGCCGGCTCCTCCACGATCTCGACGTCCACGGCGCCTCCTTTCGCACGCCATTCTACCCGACCCGCGCACCGGCAAGCCCTTCGGGCACGATCTCCTCCACGAACCAGCGCGGGCCCTCGTGGAACAGGAACGTGTGCGCGTGCCCCACGAGCACGTCGTAGCGCACGCCCTCGCCGCCCACCTTGAGCGACGCGCACATGCGCACCCCGAGCACGGCGCGCACCGGGAACCGCCGCCCGTCGCGCCACAGCACCGCGCGCGGCACGATGCGCCCGTCCTCCAGAAACGTCGCCTCCACCTCCACGTAGCGCTTCCTCCTCCCCGCGATCCCCCGCACCATGACCCGCCCCCTTTCCCTTTGTCATCCTGAGCGAGCGCAGCGAGTCGAAGGATGACAAGCTCTAGAAATAGCCTACCGGGTGCACGACGTTGTCGCGCTTGATGTCGAGGTCTGTCAGGCTCTCGTCCACGAGCTCGGCGCCGCGGCGGACGCAGGCGTTGCCGAAGCGGCGGCGCAGCTCGTCGATCGTCTCGTCCAGGTCCTCCAGCATGCGCCGGCGCGCGTCGAAGGGCAGCTCGAGCTGCTGGGGCGCGTCCATGGGCTCGAGGCTCGACGCGCGCACGTGCAGCCCGCGCAGCGGATGGCCCTCGTCGAGCGGCTCGTTCGCCGCGAGCAGCTCCCAGGCCGTGCGCGCGATCGTCCCGGTCGTGTTCGTCGCGCGGTGAAGCGTCGTCTGGCGACCGTAGCTCGAAAGGTCGCGGGCGTCGCGCACGCCCACCGACACGGTGGACGCCCGGAAGCGCGCCTCGCGCAGCCGCTGCGCCACCGACTCCGCCAGAAGGTAGATGAGCGCCTTCGCGTCGCCGGGGCTCACGATGTCGTGCGAGCAGGTCAAACCGTTACCGAAGCTTTTCACCGTGCGGTCGACCTCGTTCCTCGCCGGGTCGTAGGCCTTCACGGGCGTCGCGTCCTCCCCGCGGGCGAACGCGCGCAGCACGAGGCCCACCTTCCCCAGGCGGCGACGTAGAAGCTCGGGCGAGGCGCACGCGAGCTCGCCGATCGTATCGATGCCCGACGAGTGCAGCTTGGCGCGGGTCGCCCGGCCCACGTACAGAAGCTCGCCCACCGGCGCGCGCCACACGAGCTCGCGGTAGTTCTCCGGCGTGACGGCCGTGACGGCGTCGGGCTTGCGCACATCGCTGCCGAACTTCGCGAAGATCTTGTTCCACGACACGCCGATGGACACCGTGCAGCCCAGCTCCGCCTTGACGCGTCCGCTGATCTCGGCCGCCGTGCGCAGCGCGTCGCCGCCCAGAAGCGGCAGCGAGCCGGTGAGGTCGAGCCAGCACTCGTCGAGGCCGAACGGCTCCACGAGGTCGGTGTACTGGTAGTAGATGCGCCGCGCCAGGGCGGAGTAGCGCTGGTACACGTCGTAGCGCGGCGGCACCGTCACCAGGCCGGGGCACTTCGCGCGGGCCTCCCACAGCGCCTCGCCCGTCTTCACGCCGGCGGCCTTGGCCTCGGCGCTCTTGGCCAGCACGATGCCGTGGCGCGTCTCCTCGCGCCCGCCCACCACGAGCGGCACGCCCCGCAGCTCGGGGCGCTCGGCCTGCTCGACGCTCGCGTAGAACGCGTTCATGTCCGAATGGAGGATCACGCGGCCGTGGTCGACCCCCTCCGGCGAACCGATCACGCAGCCCCCGAACGTCTCGTGCTCCCGCAGTTCCCCCGCAGCCATCGCCATCGCCCTCCTCCCGCATCGCCTTCTCGTCGTCTCGCAGAGAACGCATGTTCGCACATGTGGAGACCCTCCGCAAGCGAACAGACCGTGGAGTTTTAGGAACAATATTCGGCGTTTGATCAGGTCATATATGAGCGGCCAGCCCTACAGGGCCAGGTGGGTGCGCACAAGCGAGGCGGCCGCCTTACGAGAAGGTAAGGCGGCCGCAAGGAGCCCGCAAGCGTCGCGTCAGGACGCCCGCGTAGACTGGAAGGCGTCGAACACGAGAGCGAGGAGGATGCCATGGAAAAGCTGCGCGTGCTGGCGACGCTCGCCGCCATCGTCGCCGCCGTCGTGATGGAGACGCTGCTGGGACGCTTCGACCGCGCGGGCGCGCGCCCGTAGCCCCGCCCTACAGCCACGCCGCCGTGGTGCCGACGCCTGAGGCGCGCAGGGCGGCGGGGGTGCCGGCGAACACCACTTCCCCGCCCGCATCGCCGCCGCCGGGGCCGAGGTCGATCACCCAGTCGGCATGGTCGATGACCTGCGGGTTGTGCTCCACCGCCACCACGGCGCCGCCCGCGTCCACCAGGCGGTCGAGAAGCGCCAGGAGGTGCTCCACGTCCTGCGGGTGCAGCCCGCGCGTGGGCTCGTCGAGCAGGTAGAGGCTCGCGCGCCCCTTGCCGTCCGCCAGCTCGCGCGCCAGCTTGAGGCGCTGGCTCTCGCCACCGGAGAGCGTGGTGAGCGTCTGGCCCAGCAGAAGGTAGCCGAGCCCCACGTCCTCGAGGAGGCCGAGCGTGCGCGCGAGCCGCCGGGCCGCCGCGCCCTTCGCGTGCGCGCTGTCCGCGTCGGCAAAGAAGGCCCGGGTCTCCTCCACCGACATGCGCAGCACGTCGTCGATGGATTTGCCCGCGAAGCGCACGGCCAGCACCTCGTCGGAGAACCGGCGGCCGCCGCAGGCCGGGCACGTCGCCTCGACGTCGGTGAAGAACAGCATGTTGCTGGTCACCGTGCCCAGCCCCTCGCACCGCTCGCAGCGCCCGCCCGGCGCGTTGAACGAGAAGCTCCGCGCCGCGAGCCCCGCCGCCAACGCATCCTCGGAGCCCGCGAACAGCGCGCGGATGTCGGCAGCGGCCCCGGAATAGGTGGCCACGTTCGAGCGCTTCATCTTCACGAGCGGCTCCTGCCCCACGTCCACCACCCGGTCGAACCGACCCGCGCCGCGCACCGTGCCGCCCTCGAAGTCGCCGTCGCCGCGCGCGACGAGCCTGAACACGAGGGTGGACTTGCCGGAGCCGGACGGCCCCGTGACCGCGGTGAGGCAGCGGGCGGGGATGTCCACGTCGATGCCCTTGAGGTTGAACAGGCGCGCGCCGCGCACCTCCACGGCCGTCTCGCCGGCCGGGCGGAACGCCTCCTTGCGCGCGGGCGGCCGGGCGAGCCAGCGCCCCGTGGCCGACGCGGGCTCGGCCATGACCTCGTCGAGCGTGCCGGCCGCGACGATGCGACCGCCGTGCGCGCCCGAGCCGGGGCCCAGGTCCACTACGAAGTCGGCCGCGCGCACGACGTCGGGGTCGTGCTCGATGACGAGCACGGTGTTGCCCGCGTCGCGCAGCTTCTCGAGCACGGCCACGAGGCCGCGGGTGTCCTTGGGATGGAGGCCCTGGGTGGGCTCGTCGAGGATGTAGACGACGCCGGAGAGCTCCGAGTCCAGCACGCTGGCCAGGCGCATCCGCTGCAGCTCGCCGCCGGAGAGCGTGACCGTCTGGCGGTCGAGCGTCAGATACGAGAGCCCCACCCGCGCCAGCCGGTCGAGCTTCGTGAGCACGTCGCGCAGGTAGTCCTCCACGTCGGCGCGGTGCGCGGCGGGAAGGGACCCATCGAGCGCGCGCACCCAGTCGCGGATGCCCTCGAGCGAGGAGGCGGCCAGCTCGGGCAGCCGCGTGCCCGCCACCGTCGCCGTGCGCGCCAGCTCGCCCAGGCGCTCGCCGCCGCACACGGCGCACACTGCCTGCGAGAAGTAGCGCTCGAAGTCGCGCCCGCCCCCTTCGCGTTCCGCCCAACGGCGGCGCAGAAGCGGCACGACGCCTTCGAACCTGCCCGCGGCGGCGGTCTTCGGCTCCTCGACGCCCGGACATGCTGCGGCGAGGGCCAGGCTGGCCGTGCCGTTCAGCAGGATCTCGCGCTGCAGCGCGTCGAAGCGCGCGACGGGCGCGCCCGCAGGGTCATCCAGGCCGTAGCGCCGGCACGCCTGGCGAAACGATTCCACCAGGTAGTCCCGGTAGCGGCCCTTCCAGAAGTCCACGGCGCCGTCCTCGAGCGTGCGGCTCTCGTCGAGCACGGCCACCAGGTTCACGTCGAGCGTCCTGCCCAGGCCCTCGCACGCCGGGCACGCGCCCTCCTTCGTGTTGAACGAGAACTGCGTGCGCGTGAGCTTGGGCATCCGATGCCCGCAGGCGGAGCAGCGCATGAACACGAGGAAGTCGTCGCCGCGCCGTTCCGTCTCCTCCTCGCAGTCGGCCGAGCAGATGCGCGCGCCGCACTCCGGGCAGGCGCGCTCGTGCAGCTTCTCGAACACCATCCGCAGGTCGGTGTACACGTCGGTGACCGTGCCCACCGTGGAGCGCGGGTTGCGGTTGCCGGAGGACTGCGAGACGAGCACGGCCGGCGAGGCGCCCCGCACGCGCCCGACGCGCGGCTTGCGGATGCCCTCGAGCCCCATGGCCTCGAGGTACTGGCGCTGGCACTCGTTGAACAGCACGTCCACCGCGAGCGTCGACTTGCCCGAGCCCGACACCCCCGTGAACGCGACGAGCTTCCCCTTGGGGATGGCCAGCGAGACGCCGCGCAGGTTCCCCTCGCGCGCGTCCTCGATCACGATGTCGGCCATAGGTCGCCCCTTCCTCCCAACGGTTTCACGGCGAAGGGCCATTGTACCGCGCCGCAGGGGCGGCGGACGGATGGCGATCTCACGACGATTGTCTGAGCAGAGCTCCGGAGGCACTTGCATGGAATTTGCGCCTGTGCGAGGTGTTTGCCACGGGAAACTTGCGATGGGCAAAGCTCTACCTCACGCGACCTGGCATTATGAAGAACCTCTTTCCGATTTTGCAAGTTAGCCTCGGGAAACAGCTCGCACAGGCGCACATTCCATGCAAAGGGCCAGAGCCGTTGAGCGGCTAGCGCGCGCACTCTGCACCGAAGTGCACGGCGGCGGCGATGGCAGCGGTCGCGAGGGCGATGCCGGCCACGACGACGGGCAGCGGCGCGAACAGCCACAACGCGAAGGACGCGGCCGCAAGCACGAGCGCCCCCTGCTCGTAGCACAGGCGCGGGCCGTTCGGGAACAGGCGTACCGCATCGAATCCGCAGCTCAGAAGCGAACCGGCATTCAGAAGCACGGCGAGCGCGACGGCGGCCGGCAGGGAGGCGCCCGCAGGGGCCGCGATCAGCGAGACGCCGCAGGCGAGCGCCGTGGTGAGGACGAACGCGGGCAGCGCGTCCCAAACGAGGAGCTCGAGCGTGCCGAACGGCAGACGGTCGCGTACGAGGCGCACGCGCACGTCGTCGCGAAACGGCCGCGAGGCTTCGCGCACGCCCTGCTTCATCATCATGAGGGCCTGCAGCCAGAACAGGAAGAGCACCGGCCCGCCCGCCCCCAAGACGGCGAGCACCCCCAGCGGCACGACGAGCGCGCCCTGCACGAGCAGCGCGGGGATGCCGTCCCACTGCCGCAGGTGCGACAGCGCCGCACGGGCAACGAGGGTGCGCCGCCCCTCCGCAGGCGGCAGCGAGAAGCGCACGGCGCGGTCGGCCAGTTTGCGGCGGCGCTGGTGCTCGGCCACCTGCTCCCAGGAAAGGGGCGACAGCGGGTCGAGCCCGCACAGGTCGGCGAACAGCGCGCTCTCCTCGATGACACGGGTCATGTCGATGCGCGGCGCCATGAGGGCGAACATAGCGGCAGCCGCGGCGAGGGCAAGCGCCGCGCCAGCGCCGAGTGCCGCGGCTGCGGCCGGGACGAGCAGCAGCGAGGAGTCCGCACATACCGCGAACGCGATCCAAACGGCGGCGAGCACGACGAGCAGGATCATGGCCGCCGCCGTCTTGCCCCTGCTCCAGCGCGGGCTCGCGAGCCGCACGACGCCCACGGCCCAGCCGGCCGCGACCGCCGCGCCCGCGAGCGCCGCGCAGGCGAGCGCCGCCGCCGGGACGGCTGCGGCCGCGACGCCGGCGCTCTCCAGGCCGACGCCCAGCAGGAACCCGACGGCTCCGCCCGCGAGCACGCCGCCGAGCACCTGAGCTCCGGCCGCCACGCCCGTAAGCGCCCGCGCGCCCACCGGGCTCGCGGCCACATGTGCGATGTCGGGATGCGACAGCTTGAGCGGCGACGTCCGTGCGCCGCCGATGCCGATGCGCGCGAAGAGAAGCACGGCTGCGATCAGCGCCGCCCGCACCGCGAGCGCGCAAGCGGCGACGCCGGCGCCCGCGAACACAGCGGCCACCGCGTCGACGAGCGCGGCGGCCATGAGCGCGAACCACACGGCGAAGAGGCCGACCGCGTACAGCTGGTAGACCCGATCCAGCGCGCCGCCCTCCTCGATGCCTGCGCCCACCAGGTGCAGAAGCCGGTTCGCCGTCCAGCGCGCGTGCCGCACGCGCAGCCACAGCAGCAGGCCGACGTCATGCATCGCCGTCTCCCGCGCGCACGTCGAGCCGGCCGCCCTCGAGGCGCAGCACCAGATCGGGCCGCAGGTCGGGCACGTCATGATGGCAGCTGGCCAGAACGGCGCACCCGGCCGCCCGCGCCTCCTCCAGAAGCGCGCTCAGCACCCGGGCGGCCTCCGGGTCGAGCGGCCCGTACGGCTCGTCGAGCAGAAGAACGCGCGGCGCGCGGGCGAGCGCCAGCACGAGCGCGAGCTTCTGGCGCATGCCGCGCGAGTACGACGACGGCAGCTTGTCGGCTTGCCCTGCAAGGCCGAACCGCTCCATGAGCCGCTCGGACGGATCGCCCTTCGCCGACAGCCGGTTCGCCTGGCGCACGAAGCGCACGTGCTCGCCCGCCGTGAGGTCGTCGTAGAACGCGGGCACGTCGGGCACGAACGCCACGAGCGCCCGCAACGCGCGGTTCGACCCGTCGAAGCGCTCGCCGCAGAGCTCCACCCGCCCCTCGGCGGGCGCGTCCCATCCGGCCAGGCAGCGCAGAAGCGTCGACTTCCCCGCGCCGTTGGGCCCGACGAGGAACGCGGCCTCGCCCGCGCCCAGCGAGAACGACGCGCCGGCGAACACCTCCGCCCTCCCGTAGCGGCAGCCGAGCCCCTCCGCCCGCAGCACGACCTCGCTCACAGCGCCTCCAACCTGGCCAGCAGCGGTTGGAACCGCGCGTCGTCGGCACGCTCCGCCCATTCCGGCCGCGCCATCACCAGCTGCGCGCACTGCCGCCTCATGTCGAGCGCGCCCAGGTACGCGGCCGCCGCCTCGCCCTCGTCGCCGGAGGGCGCGGCCAGCTCGGGAACCAGGTCGTACAGCACGCTCTCGCCCGCGCCGTACAGCAGCGCGCGGTCGTCGAGGCGCTCGAGCAGGCGCACGAAGCGCCCGAGGTAGGCCTCCGCGCGCTCCCCGTCTCCGCCGACCAGGCACGCGGCCGACGCGTTCGCCAAGAACGTGAGCGCCGCCATGGGGTTCTCGTCCTCCAGGTCGAAGCCGACGAGCAGGCCCTCGCCGGCCCGCACGAGCGCCTCGCGATGCGCGTCGTCGTCGGCGTAGAGCAAAAGCTGGGCGCTCACGCTGCTCATGGCGCTCATCACGCCCCAGCCCATCGACGCCTGGTACAGCCTCAGGCTGGCCTCGCGTTCGCCCCGCTGCTCGTACAGCGCCGCCAAGGCCAGGTCGACGCCCTGCACCCTGTCGGGCTTCAAGCTCTCGAGCAGGGCGACGCAGCCGTCCAGATCGCCTTGAAGGTTCATCGCGGAGGCGCGCATCATGCGGGCGGCGCCCACCAGCGCCACGTCGTCGGAGTTCTCCTCGACGCGCGCCAGCAGTTCGACGGAGCGCGAAAGCAGGCGCTCCCCGCGCTCCGGGTCGAACGCGGCGCGCTGCATGAGGAGCGTGCCCATCTGGTGCAGCAGCGGCCAGCAGGAGTAGTAGTCGGCGATCAGCCGCTCAACCTCCTCGAGGGCGGCGTCCGGATCCTCGTCGATGAGCATGGCCAGGCGCAGGTAGGCGTCGCGCACCTCCTCCGCGCTCAGCTGCGGGCGGTAGTCGAACAGCTCGTCGAGCGTGAGGCCGAAATACGCCGCGATGCGCGGCAGCAGGGCCACGTCGGGCATGCTCTGGCCCAGCTCCCACTTCGACACGGCCGCCTTCGTCACGCCGAGGTGCGCCGCCAGCTCGCCCTGCGTCACGTCGGCGGCGCGCCGCTCGCGCGCGATGGTCGCCCCCAGGTTGATGCCGTCCATGCGCCGCTCCTTCCGTCCGCGCTCGCCTCATGTTCCCAGTATGGGCGAACACGACCGGTTGACGCAAGCGATCATCAGTTGACTTCGAGGGACCTCGGTCAACCGCGCGGGAGCCGCAGCGTCACGCGGGCGCCGCCGCCCTCGGAGGCGTCGCGGTTCGCAAGCTCCACCGAGCCGCCGTGGCGCGCGGCCGCGTCGGCGGCCACGTGCAGGCCGAGGCCACTGTGATCCCGCGCGGCGCGAGCGGGATCACCCTGGTAGAAACGCTCGCAGCCGCGCCGCAGGGCCTCAGGCGAGAAGCCGGGCCCCGCGTCGGCCACGCTCGTCGCGAGCATGCCGTCCTCCACCCGCACGCGCACCTCCACCGCCGAGCCCGCCGGCGCGTGCTCCACGGCGTTGGCCGCCACGTTCATCAGGGCGCGCTCCACCAGGACCTCATCCATCCGCAGCGACTCGGGCAGCCCCGCGCCCTCGTCCCATGTCACCCGCACGCCGCGCGCCGCTGCCAGTGCCTCCACCTGCCCGCGCAGCCGCGCGAGCAGCGGTGCCAGCGGGCGTTCCGCCGGCTCGAACCCGAGCGCGCTGCCCCGCGACACGTCGATGAGCGCGGCCAGGTATGTCCCCATCTGGCGCGCGCCCTCGGCGGCATCGGCTGCGCACGCGCGCTGCCCGCCCTCCAACCCGCCTTCCAGCAGCAAATCGACGTTGCCGCGCACCACGGTGAGCGGCGTCTTCAAGTCGTGCGCAAGCGCGGCGATCTGCTCGCGCTGCGCCTGCTCGGCCCGCCACTGCGCCTCAAGCGAATCCTTGAGCGAGGCGCGCATGTCCTCCATCGCGCCCAGCACGTCGTCGATCTCGCTCACGCCCGACGTCCCCACCGAGAAGTCCAGGTCGCGCTCCTCGATGCGCCGTGCGGCATCGGCCAGCGGCGCCATCTTGCGCGAGATCACCCGCGCCGCCCGCACGGCGATTCCCGCCAGCACCAGCAGCGACAGCGCGGCGAACGCCCCCAGCAGCAGGTTCTGCGGGTTCGGCAGCGCGTCGCGCAGCTCCTTGGACGCGAACTGGGGCAGGTAGTCGTACATGAGCACGCACGCCGACCCGTCGGCCAGCTCCACCCGAGCGTAGCGCGTCGTGTCGAGGCCCCCGTAAGCCACGGCGAGCCCGTCGAAGGCGGCCGCGCGCAGATCCTCCCGCGCGGCCTCGGGCGCGTCGCCGGCCACGTAATCGCCGCCCGCCGAGAACACGGCCCAGCGGAAGCTCGACGGCACGGCGGCGTCGACGGCCTCCAGGTCGTCCGAGCCGAGCTGCGCCAGGCGCGCCGACGTCTCCGCAAGCGCCGTGTCGCCGTAGTTCGCCGGGTACATGGCGCCCGAGTCGATGAGCAGGCCGAGTGTGAAGTACGTGCCCAACGCCAGCGCGACGGCCGCCGCGAGCACGTAGGCGAAGTACCGCAGGATGACCAGGCTGAGCGGCAGCCCGCGCTTGCGGGGGCGCCGGGATTCGCCTCCGCTCACGTCGTCCATCGGTACCCCACTCCCCACACGGTCTGCACGGGCTCCGCGCCCGCCGCCTTCAGCTTCGCGCGCGCGTTGCTCACGTGGACCGAGATGGTGGCCGCATCGCTCTGCGCATCCCACCCCAGCACGCCTTCCACGATCTGGTCGCGCGAGAACACCTGGCCGGGATGGCGCGCCAAGAACTCGCACACGTCGAACTCGGTCCTCGTGAGCGGCACGAGGCTCTCGCCCACGTACAGCTCCCGCGCCGCGAGGTCCAGCCGCACGTCGCCGAACGCGAGCGCATGCACCCGCTCGCGCCGTTCGCGCCGCAGGTGCGCCGCCACCTTCGCCCGCAGCTCGGCCGTGCCGAAGGGCTTGCGCACGTAATCGTCCGCGCCCACGCCCAGGCCGAACACGGCGTCCTCCTCCGCGGCCTTCGCCGTGAGGAACACGATGGGCGCGTCCGTGAGCGCGCGGATGCGGCGGCACAGCTCGAAGCCGTCCATGCCGGGCATCATCACGTCGAGCAGCACCAGGTCGTAGCGCTCGGGATGCGCGGCGAGCGCCCCGTCCGCGTCCGCCGCGCAGCGCACGTCATGCCCGTCCGCGGCCAGCGCGCGCTCGAGCAGGCTCCTGATGGCCGGCTCGTCGTCCACTGCCAGTATCCTCGCCATCCGCGCGCCCTCCTTTCCTTCGCCGACGAGTGTAGCACGATGACGGACTGTCGCCCGAAACGTACGGTTTCGCCCGAAAAACCGTACGTTTCGGGCGACAGCGCGGGGCGGGAAAGCCCTCGCAGCCCCTCATTCCCCGCCGCGGCGGCCCTCGAAGCGGTTCGCGCAGGCCAGCCCCGCAGCCGCCACGACGGCCGTGACTATGGCGCACGCCGCCGCCACCGCGAGCCACGCCCCCGCGAGCGCCTGGGCCTGCGCGTCCGCTCCCGCGCCCGCGGCGATGGACGCCTCGAGCGGCAGCGACGCCAGGCGCGAGGGCCATGCGAACGGTATGAACGCGACGGCCTCTACGCCGAGCGCACCGGAGAGCGTGCCGGTCACCAGCCCGTTCGCCAAGCCGCCCATCGACGCCATGGCCGCGACGAGCCCGAGCGCCCCCAGGCCGATGGAGGCGTTGCGCCCCAATTTCATGGCCACGGGCAGGAAGACCGCGTACGCGCACGCGCTCCCCGCCGCGATGCCCGCCACGGCCGCCGCGATCGCCGCGGGCCCCGGAACCGACCGCCCCGCCAGCGCGAGCTCGCCGCAGAACAGCGCCGCCGCCCAGGCCGCCGCCGCAAGGCCCAGCCCCAGCAGGACGGCCGCCTTCGCCGCGAGCGCCGCGCGACGCGACGACGCGCCCAGCAGATTCGCCCCGTCGCCCGCCCGCTGCTCGGATTCGGCCGCCAGCCCGCACGAGATGCCCGCCAGAAGCGGCGCGCCCGCGCCGAGCAGCTGGAAGAACGCGTCGGTTCCCAGAAGCGAGTCCCACGGCGTGGCGGCGAAGTACGCGCCCGCCAGAGCGCCGAGCGCCGTCGCCAGCACCGCATGCAGCCACAGAAGCGGCGAGCGTCGCAGCCGCACGGCCTCCGAGCGCAGCGCGTGCGCGAACGTCACGCGCGCCTTCGCGCCCGCCATCATGCGGCCTCGCGCTTCGAGAACCACGCCGCCCCCGCACACGCGAGCAGGGCGAACGCTGCAACGGCGACGGCGATGCCCAGCGCGGCCTCCCAGCCGAAGATCCCCAGCGGGTCCCCCGCCTCGAGCGGCACTCCCGAGGGCGCCACGCCCAGAAACGGCGCGGTCGCGCAGAGCGTCGATGCCGGCGGAAACAGGAACCACGCCCCCGACGTCCACAGCGCGACAGCAACGCCCACCTGCGTCAACGCCGGGATCGCGATACCCGCGAGCGTGCCCAGGCGCAGCGTCAGCGCAAGCGCGGCGGGCACCATCCACGCGCTGCACGCCGTAGCGACGAGCGCTGCGGCCAGCCCCACGAAGAAGCCCGGCCCCTCGGCCCCGAGCGCGGTGAGCGCGGTCGAGCACGCGAGCACCACCAGGTTCGCTCCCAGCGAGAGCGCGAGCGCGCACGCCACCTTGGCCCACCAGGTGCGCGCCGGCGGCAGCGGCAGCCCGAGCACCGGGCGCAGCTTCTGTCGCGCGTCGAGGTTCGCCACGGACGCGCAGATAAGCGCCACGGCCACCGGCATCATGATCGCGAGCCAGTAGTTCCACATGTTCGTCGCGATGCCGCCGACGGCGCCCATGCCCGGGATCACCCCCGACGACAGCACGCCCAGCGCGCAGAACGGCAGCGGCGCGACGAGCGCCACCTTGCGCGCGCCCCCGCGCCTGCCTTTCAGCGCCTCCGCCCGAAAGGCCCTCGCGAACGACCCCGCCCGCGCGCCCATCAGGCCACCGCCTTCCCCAGGCACACGTCCATGAACAGCCGCTCCAGGTCGGCTCCCCGCTCGATGGGCGCCTCGTAGGCCAGGCGCCCCTCCACGATGATGCCCACGAGGTCGGCCACGTGCTCCACCTCGCCGAGGATGTGGCTCGACAGCACCACGGTGATGCCGCGCGCGGGAAACGACCGGATGAGCGCGCGCAGCTCCTGGATGCCCACCGGATCCAGGCCGTTCGTCGGCTCGTCCAGGATGAGCAGCCGCGGATGCCCCACGAGCGCGAGCGCTATGCCCAGCCGCTGCTTCATACCGAGCGAGAACCGCCCCGCCCGCTTGCTCCCCGTGCCGGCGAGATCCACGATGGACAGCGCCTCGTCGATGCGTTCCTCAGGCACGCCGAGGAGCGTCGTGCGCACGCGCAGGTTCTCGCGCGCGGTAAGGTTGTCGTACAAAGGCGGCGTCTCGATGAGCGCGCCGATGTCGTTCAGATCGTCGCGCGTCCACGGCCGCCCCGCGAACGAGATGCCGCCCGACGTGGGCCGCAGCATGCCGCACACCATCTTGAGCAGCGTCGACTTCCCCGCCCCGTTCGGACCCAGAAGCCCGTACACCGCGCCCTCGGGCACGTGCAGCGAGCACCCGTCCACCGCCGTCTGCCCCTTGAACCGCTTCGTGAGCGCGTCCGTCTCCAACACATAAGCCATGCCGGCTCCTTTCTCTTGCCTCGAGAACAGGATGCGCCCGGTTTCTAAAGATTCGTTAAAGGCCGGCGAACCGGTTTCCCTCCGCTGGATTTCGCGCGTCTGAGCGGAGCGCGCTGCGCACTCCCCTTGTCATCCTGAGCGAGCGAAGCGAGTCGAAGGATTCTACGGTGCCAACCGGGAGCTTTCAGCTAGCGCCGCACGGGATCAACCTATGGGGATTTTTTCTTTCAAAAACTTTGCCCGTATCGCGTTTTCAGGTAGCGGATCGAGGGCGCGAGGACCCGGCCCCCTGCTACAATGAGGGGGCGGCGGCCCGGTATGCGCGGCGCGGGTTCGGCGAAAACCCCGACGCTTTCTCTAGGCCGCGGGCGCGGGCTGCCTGTAGGGGCGCCCGCTCGACAGGATGGCGTAGATGACGTCCGCGCGACGGCGCGCCAGGGCGCGCAGCGCCTGCCTATGCAGCTTGCCCTCGGCGCGCTTCCTGTCGTAGTAGGCCCTGGACGCCCCGTCGCAGTCGAGCGCCGCGTCCGCCGAGCCCAGGAAGGCGGCCTTGAGCCTGCGGTTGCCCTTCTTGGACTTCTTCGAGGAGTCCCTCTTGCCCGACTGGTCCTTGACGGGGGCGATGCCCGCGTAGGAGGCCAGGCGGTTCCCGTCCGCGAACCGCCCGATGCCGCCGATCTCGGCGACGATGACGCTCGCGTAGACGGGCCCGATCCCCGGCATGCTCTGGAGCAGGGCGATCTCGGGCAGCGAGTCCGCGATGCGCGCTATCTCCCGCTCGGCGGCCGCGACCTCCTCCTCGAGCTGGTCGAGGCGCGCGGCGAGCCTCTTCGCCTGCGCCTCGACGGCGCCCGCCGCGGGAAGCGCCACCCCCATCCGCCCGATAGCCTCGAACGCCTCGCGGATCTTCTCGGGGCCCCGGTTCGCCTGGCCCTTGAGCTTCGACGCCCACTGCGCCGCCCGCTTCTCGCCCGCCCGGCGCAGGCCCGCGGGGCCCCCGTAGCGCGCGATGACGGCGCGAGCGAGCGAGGTGTGGAGGGCGTCGCCCGCGAAGAGCTCCTCGAGCGGCGGGCACACCCTCTCCAGGCAGTCGTGGAGGCGGTTGTAGGCGCGGGTGCGCTCGCGCACCGCGTCGGCGCGGGCGCGGGGGAGGACTCGAAGCCCCGAAAGGGCCTCCTCGCGCTCGGCGACGAGGCGGACGAGCCTCGGGTGCCTGCGCGGCGCGTCGGCTATCACGAGCGCGTCGGCCGCATCGCTCTTCCCCTCCGAGTAGAGCACGGCGAGGTCGTGGAAGTCCTTGGGCGATATGAAGGCGGCGTCGAAGCCCATGTCGCGCGCCACCGCCACGGGAAGCTCCCCGAAGCCGCCGGGCTGGTCGACCACCACGAGCATGCGCGAGCCGCCCGACGCGTCGGCGAGCGCGCGCCTGATATCAGCCTCGTCCGCAGCGATCGCCCTCCTCATCTCGGGCTCGAGGGAATCGCGCCTGAAGCTCACCGCGAAGTGCCCCGACTTGCCCACGTCGATGCCGCAGAAGACCTCGTAGTCCATATCCCGGGCATCCATGCGCACCACCTCCTGAAAGCGAGAACCGAGCCGGCTTGAAGGCTCCTAGGCTCCGCTCCAGCAGGATTCTACGAACGCCGCGCGTGCGGCAGCAACAACCTATCAGCGATAAGCGCAAGCCCGCGGATCCGGTGGCATGATCCCGAAGCCCTAGCAAGAGAAGCACCTTCGATCTGAGCCATGTCCGGATCCGGGAGAGCCGGCCGGGAGGGCCCTTCGCCCTCCCGGGGCAGGATTATAGAGAAAAATCCCCGTAGAATCCTTCGACTCCGCGCTGACGCGCTCCGTCTACGCGGTCGCGTTCATGGCGGGCGACGCGCGCGCGAGCGTGCTGAATCCCCTGCTCGTGGGCGAGCGCGAGCTCGTCGTGCGCTGGGGATCGTACTTCTGCGAGCGCATCCCGCTTACCGCCGTGGCAAGCGCGGGCGCCGCCGAGTGCGACGCGGGCGTCCCTAAGGCCGAGCGTCTGAACATGGCCGCGATGGGCGCTCAGCCCTGCTGGATCGAGTTCGCACGCCCGGTGGAGACCGCCACGATCACCGGCGGGAAGCGCTCCGTGCGCTGGCTGTGCGTGAGCCCCGACGACGCCGCCGGCTTCAAGCGCGCCGTGCTCAGCTCGCGCGCAGACCCGACAGCGCGCCGCGCATGAGCAGCCGCCCCGCGGCCACGCCGAGCACGCACGCCGCCAGGCTGCCGCCGGCGTAGAGCGCGGCCATGGCGTGCCGACCCTCCTCGAAGAGCGTGAGCGTCTCGAGCGAGAACGTGGAGAACGTGGTGAAGCCCCCGCACACGCCCGTCTTCAGGAAGAGCGCCGCCTCGGGTGGGATCGCGCCCTCCCCATTGGCCGCCTCGACGACGGCGCCGATGGCCACCGCGCCCACGAAGTTCACGACGAAGGTCATGAGGGGGAAGTCGCCCCCGTAGGGCACGAGGCCCAGGAGGTAGCGCGCCACGGCGCCGATGAACCCGCCCGCGCCCACCAGCAAAAGCGCCGCCATACCCAAGCCCCCCTCGCCTGTAGAAAGGCCGGAAGCCCCAGGGGGCGTCCGGCCCGGTGATCGATGGAGCCAGCGACAGGATTCGAACCTGCAACCCGCAGTTTACAAAACTGCTGCGCTACCGTTGCGCCACGCTGGCATGCGCGAAAAGAACGCGCCAGCGTATTGTACGACAACGCGGCCCGTTCGTGAAGCGCGGAAACCCCGCGTCCACGCCCAGCTCACAGCGCCTTCGGCTCCGACGAGGCCGAAGCGGCAACGAGGCCGTAGCGGTCCGGCCACATCCTGCGCCGCAGGGTTGCGCGAGGCCCTGCGGCGTGGTTTTCTTTGGGCCATGGCTTACCGCAAGACATATGTGGAGGTGAACGCCCGCGTCGACGTGGACGGGCGCGTCACGCCGCTCTCCATCGTCTGGCGCGACGGGCGCACGTTCGAGATCGACCGCGTGATCGACTCCATCCGCCGCGCGTCGGCGCGCGTGGGCGGCACCGGCATCCGCTACCTCGTGACCGTGAACGGCCGCGAGAAGTACCTGTTCTTCGAGAACCCCCGCTGGTTCGTGGAAGAGGTCGTGCCCGACGATAAGATGCAATCCTGAGCGCAGCGCGCCGTCCTGCGCAAAATCTCGCCGGAGGATGCAAGTTGTGACGGTTTTGCGCGGGTTTCAACGGGGTTCGGCGGCTTTTTCGTCCCCTCCGAACAGTTTTTTCGCGGCGGAATTTCTACGACCTGGGACGATGCGCCGGGGCAGCGCCCTTCCCTGGCGCAAAACCGTCACAAGTGGTCCCTTGCGCAGCCGTCCGATTCTGCGCGCTACCGATGAATTGGGGCCGTCGACGCCGCCGCTCCCCTTCGAAGCGATATACTGGCGTCTGACACGGTTGCCGACACGCACGAGGAGAGACTTCGCATGAGCAAGCACGACCCCGCCCGTCCTGAAGCCGACGATTCCGCCGACTCCCCGTTGGAGCGGGAGTCCCCGATCAAGCGCAAGATCCCCATCCCCCTCAAGGTCTTCGGCGTGCTGTGCATGGTGAGCGGCGCGGCCGTCGCCGTCGTGCTCGCGCTCGTCGTGGTGGGCATGGTGCTCGTCATCCGCTCGGGCAACCTCACCGGCGACCTGTCCACGGCCACCATCGTCATCTTCGTGGCGCAATCGGCGCTCATGACCGCGCTGGCCGCCCTGTTCGCCGTCCTCGGCGTGCGCCTGCTGCGCGACAAGCGCCGGCGCGCGGCGCTGCTCGCCGACGTCATGATCGTGCTCGTCATCCTCGTGGCGCTCTGCGACATGATGCTCGGCGGACTCACGCCCGACCTCATCCCCTACGCCGTCGTGCTCGTGGTGCTCATCGCGCTGCAGAGCTACGTGGACCCGTCGCTGTCCGAGGAGCGCGAGCTGCAGCGCAAGCTCCGCGACATGGAGGCGCGCGAGCAGGCCGAGGACGGCACGCTCGGCCGCGACGAGACGGGCCGCGGCTACATCGCGCTCAACTTCTTCAACATCTTCTGGATCTTCGTGGTGTGCTGCGTGCTGGGCCTCATCATCGAGACGGTGTACCACTTCGTGTGGGTGGAGCCCGGCCACTACCAGGACCGCGCCGGCATGCTGTTCGGGCCGTTCTCGCCCATCTACGGGTTCGGCGCGGTGCTCATGACCGTGGCGCTCAACCGCTTCCACAAGAAGAACGTCGTCCTCATCTTTCTGGTGAGCGCCGTCATCGGCGGGGCGTTCGAGTACGCCACCAGCTGGTTCATGCAGTTCGCGTTCGGCATCGTGGCCTGGGATTACACGGGCACGTTCCTGTCCATCGACGGGCGCACCAACGGCATGTTCATGGCCATGTGGGGGCTTCTGGGCGTGGTGTGGATCAAGCTCCTTTTGCCGTGGATGCTGAAGCTGGTGAACCTCATCCCGTGGAACTGGCGCTACGGCGTGACCACGGTGTGCGCGGCCCTCATGATCCTCGACGGCGCCATGACGCTGCTGTCGCTCGACTGCTGGTACCAGCGCATGGCGGGCAAGCCCTCCGAGACGGCCGTGGAGGAGTTCTTCGACCGCCACTTCGACAACCAGTACATGGAGGAGCGCTTCCAGAGCATGTCCATCGACCCCGCCAACGCCACCCGCACGAGCTAGCGGGGAGAACGCGGGGCTCCCCGCCGCTGCACGTCCCTGCCATCGCCGGATCCCGGCGCGCAACCCACGTGGACAAAATCGGCCTTCGGGACTGATTTTTTCGCACCGATCTCGCCTTGCCGCGGAGAAACTCCAGGTGGCGAGAAGCTGAGCCAAGAGCACCGAACGAAAAATCAGTCCCGAGGGTTGATTTTGTCCATGATGCTCCCGCTCATATATTGACGGTGGCTGCGCGACCGACTTAGAAGGGGCCTGATGTCCCAAAAGGGGTCAGGCCCCTTTTGGGACAGTTCGTCTTACGCCTGCTTCTTGATCTCGGCCGCCAGGTAGGTGCACACGGCCACGATGACAAGGCTCACCAGCGACTGCCACTGGAACGTGCCCTGCATGACGCCCATCACGAGCCCCACGACGCCCAGCACGAGTCCGATGATGCACAGCACGAAGAACAGGCCGATCTTGCGCGGGTTCTTGGCGCCGCGCAGGCCCAGCAGGCCGATGATCAGGTTGATGACGCCGCCCACGACGGTGCCGATGCCCAGGGCCATGGCGGCGGTGGCCATGTCTATGACGGTGCCGCCCACGTCGATGCTCTCGCTCGACATGCCCGGGACGGCCGACCCCGCCGCCACGAACGCGCCCATAAGGATGACGAGGATAGCCCACGCGATCAGGATGATGGAGATGATCTTCAGCGTTTTCTGGGAACCGGACACGGTCCTCCCCTTTCTGCCGATGGCGCGAGGCCTGGCGCGTCCCCCTATCCTGTGACGCGACACGCTTCCCGCCGCTGAAACGCGCGTTGCGCGTTGCGCGAGCCCTTCGCGCTGGCGAAAGTATATCCCTGACCTCGATTATCAGTCGGCTTGCCGCGCTGTTTCAAACGTCGTTTGAAACACGCCGGAGCAGACGGGCGGCGGGCTTTCCGCGATTCCCCCGCGCACGGCCTTGACGGCGAACACCCGTGCGCGTATGATAGGCGAACGGATATTCTCGCGAACATTTGATCTGGGGAACGGGCGCGCGTATGGAGCTGATCGACAAGCTGGAGGTTCTCGCCGACGCGGCGAAGTACGACGTGGCCTGCACCTCGTCGGGCATCGACCGCGACGCGCGGAAGGGCAAGCTCGGCAACACGATGGCCGCCGGCTGCTGCCACAGCTTCTCGGCCGACGGACGCTGCATCACGCTTCTCAAGGTGCTCATGACCAACGTGTGCGTCTACGACTGCGCCTACTGCGTGAACCGCGCCTCCAACGAGGTGCCGCGCGCCGCGTTCAAGCCGCGCGAGCTGGCCGACCTCACCATCGCGTTCTACCGGCGCAACTACATCGAGGGGCTCTTCCTCAGCTCGGGCGTCATCAGAAACCCCGACTACACCACCGAGCTCATGATCCAGACGCTCGCCATCCTGCGCGAGGAGCACGGATTTCGCGGCTACATCCACGCGAAGGCCGTGCCCGGCACCTCGCCGGAGCTGATCGACAGGCTGGGGCATCTGGCCGACCGCATGAGCGTGAACATGGAGCTGCCTTCGCAGAAGAGCCTCGCGCTGCTCGCGCCCGAGAAGGACAAGCAGCGCATCATCGCCCCCATGCGCCAGATCCGCGACAACATCGCGGTGGACAAGGACACCCGCGCGCTCGTGCGCAAGAACACCACGTACATGAAGCAGGTCGCGCCCAAGCGCAAGGAGCGCGCCTTCGTGCCGGCCGGCCAGTCCACCCAGATGATCGTGGGGGCCACGCCCGAGAGCGACTTCCAGATACTCAACCTGTCCGCGGCGCTCTACCGCACGCTGTCGCTCAAGCGCGTGTTCTTCAGCGCCTACACGCCCGTGAACGACGACGCGCGCCTGCCGAGCGCCGACGCCATCCAGCTCAACCGCGAGCATCGGCTCTACCAGGCCGACTGGCTGCTGCGCTTCTACCGCTTCGACGTGACCGAGATCATCGACGAGGAGCACCCCTTCCTCGACCCCGACCTCGACCCGAAGGCCAACTGGGCTGTCAACAACCTGGACTTCTTCCCCGTGGAGGTGAACACCGCGCCGCTCGAGGCGCTGCTGCGCGTGCCCGGCATCGGCGTGCGCGGGGCCAACCTCATCGTGCGCGCGCGGCGCACCACGTGCCTGCGCGAGCCTGAGCTGCGCAAGCTCGGCATCGCCTACAAGCGGGCGCGCTTCTTCATCACGTGCGCGGGCACGTACGCGGGGCGCGGCGCCGACTTCACGCGCGAGGGGCTGCGCGCGCAGCTGGCCGCCCCCATCAAGGGCGGGTCGCACGGGCGGCGCGCCGACAAGGCCATCCCGGGCCAGATGAGCCTGTTCGAAAGCGTGGAGACGCCCGAGAAGGCGCGCATCGCCGGCGGGCGCGAGCGCGCGGCGCGGCTCGGGGAAGCGGAAGCGGCGGCCCCGCAGGCGGACGGGGCGTTCGGCTGGCAGCGCGCGCTCGAGACGCCGACCGAGGTCCCGGCGTGATCTCGCCGGAGGAGCCCCTGGCCGACGCGGCGTACTGCTACGACGGCACGCCCGAGGGCCTCTTCACCGCCGTGTTCAAGGCCTACGAGCTGCATGAGGACCCGCTCGACGTCGTGCGCGAGGCCTGCTTGCAGCCCCGGCTCGGCCAGATCGTGCGCTACATCGACGCCGACGACGAGCTGGCCCGGCGCGTCGAGCGCGGCATCCGGCGCACCTGCGGGCGGGCCTCCTTCGAGGCCGCGCTGCGCGCCTCGCTCGCGGACGACCCGAAGGCGGGCACGGCCGTGTACCGCTTCGTGCGCCACGCCATGGCGGCCAAGCGCAACGTGCTCGGCGACCTCGCCCACCCGGCCGTCGGGCCCGTGCAGCGCCTCGCGCGCTCGGTGATGAACGAGCGCCACCGCATGCTCCAGTTCCTACGCTTCGAGCATATGGAGAACGGCGTGTGGTTCGCGCAGTGCAACCCGAGCGCGGCGGTGGTGCCGCTCGTCATGGACTGGTTCAGCGGCCGCTTCAACACCCAGCCCTTCATCATCTACGACGAGGTCCACGCCATCGCGGGCGTCTACGACGGCGACGGCTGGTACCTCGTGCCGTCCTCCGAGGTCGTCCTGCCCGACCGCGCGAGCGAGGAGAGGCTCATGCAGGCGGCCTGGAAGCGCTTCTACGACACCGTGGCCGTGGAGGCCCGCTACAACCCGGAGCTGCGCCGCCAGTTCATGCCCAAGCGCCTCTGGAAGAACATCGTCGAGATGCAGGAGCGCATCCCCGGCACTGACCTCGCCCGCTGAGCGCGCCCGGCGATCTTCGGCCGAAACACACGCTTCAGGACGCTGTGGCGTGTGTTTCGGCCGAAGATCGCCGCGCAGACACCGTATTGCACGCGAATCCAGCCGCTCGAGCACGAAAATCCTCGACGTGAAAGAATTTTGACGAGCCGCTCGAGAACCGATTTCCCGCGACCTGGGAAAACGTGGTGAGGCCGCCGCGCCAGGAAGCTCCAACGAGCCTTTTCACCCCGTTTACCCTTTCACGTCGAGGTTTTTCGCGTCCGACAGCCTGCTTTTGCGTGCACAGTGTCATCCTGAGCGAGCGAGGCGTGCTCGTTGGGCCCCGTTTGGCGGTAGCAGGAAGCGCTACAGCTGTCGCCGCACGGGATCCTTCGACTCGCTTCGCTCGCTCAGGATGACAAAGGGGAGCGCGCCGGCCGCTCCGCTCAGGACGACGTCGCGCGCCCTCTACACCCCGGTGAGGTCGAAGGGCGGGATGAAGCTTTCCTCGGCGGCGCCGCCCTCTTGCCAGAAGTAGTCCTCGATGCCCAACTCGTCGGCGTAGTCGAGGAGGCGCCCGTAGTCCTCGTACGAAACGCGGCGCTCGAGCTCGGGAGAGTCGGGGAAGGCGCGCACGGGCGTGTACTGGTTCATGAGCGACAGCAGCACCGCGCCGCCGAAGCGCTCGTGCACGAGGCGCACGACGCGCTTGGAGTCCTCGAGCGCGCCGGGCAGCATGAGGTGGCGCACCACGACGCCGCGCACGAGGCGCGGCTCGCCGTCCACCTCGTCGAACGCGGGCTCCCCCGCCTCCTCGACCATGGCCGCAAGCGCGGCGAGCGCCACCTCGGGATAGTCGGGCGCATGCGAGTAGCGCGCGGCCAGGCCCGCGTCGGCGTACTTGAAATCGGTGAGGTACACGTCCACCGTGCCCGCGTTCGCGCGCACCGCCTCTACCGACTCGTAGCCCGACGTGTTCCACACTACCGGCAGCGCGAGCCCCTGACGCCGCGCCAGCGCCACGGCCGCGCGCGCCTCGGGCGCGTAGTGCGTCGGCGTCACGAGGTTCACGTTGAGCGCGCCCTGCGCCTGAAGCTCCAAGAACATCTCGGCCAGCCGCTCCACGGACACCTCAGCGCCCGCCTCGCCTGCGGCGATCACCGCGTTCTGGCAGTAGACGCAGCGCAGCGGGCAGAAGGCGAAGAACACGGTGCCGCTGCCGCGCGAGCCGCTGATGGGTGGCTCCTCCCAGAAATGCAGCGCCGCGCGCGCCACGACGAGCCGCCCGTCGGCGCCGCACGCGCCGCGCTCCCCCGCCGCGCGGTCGGCCCCGCAGGCGCGCGGGCAGAGGTCGCAGACGGCCGGGAGGCCGTTCGCTGACGCCGCGCGGGATCCTTCGACTCGCTTCGCTCGCTCAGGATGACAAAAGGACGTCTGCTGCGCGCTCCGCTCAGGATGACAAAAGGACGTCTGCTGCGCGCTCCGCTCAGGATGACAAAAGGACGTCTGCTGCGCGCTCCGCTCAGGATGACGGTTTCTCAATTGACCGAGTAGGCGCCGTAGCCCGGGTAGTCGGAATAGCCGCCGTGGTCGTGGCCGTCGTGTTCGTCGAAGTCGTAGTCGTCGAACCCCTCGTCCGCCTCGCCGTAGGCCTCCTCGGCGCGCGTCCAGTCGAGCCCCTGCTCGGCGCAGACGGCCTCCTCGCCGTACACGAGGGCGAGCGCGGAGGGCGCCTTGTCCGAGCCGCCGATGACGGCCAGAAGCTCGAGCAGATGCAGGCACGCCTCGGCCTGCGGCAGGATGAGGTCCACGTCGTCGGCCGCCGTGAGCGCGGCGGAGAGTTCGGCCATGAACATCTCCACCGTGTAGTCGCCGTCGAAGCGGCCGCCCTTCACGGCGTCGAGCACGCGCTCCGCCGTGGGCGTGGCCGCGCCCACCCGCTCAACATCCTGCCCGAAGGCCGACGCTGAGCGCCGCACCGCGCGGTACAGCGCGTCCGCCTCGACGGCCGACGCCACCTGCGCCGTGGCCTGCAGCGTGTACGCCGCGCGCGCGAGCTGGGCCGATCCGGACCCGCCCGTATCCTGCACCTCTCCCGCGAGGGCCTCCAGCACCGGCCGGGCGCTCTCGAGGGCATCCTCGTCGCCGGCCGCGAGGCACACGAGGTTGCCGCGGTCGAAGGCGTCGGCGCGGGCGATGTCCACCACCACGAGGGGCGCCTCCACCGACACGAGGTCGCTCACCACGGCCACGGCGTTCAGCTCCCGCGCGAAGCTGGGGGTGGACGGCGACAGATCGATGAGCAGCGTGCCTTTGCGCGCCGCCTGCACCAGGCCGTCCTCGTCGAAGTACGCGTCCTCGAGCGCGGTCTGCGACGTGCAGTAGCTCAGCACCGCCGAGGCGCTGCCCACGTCACCGGTGCGCACGTAGCCGAGCGCCCCCAGCCGCTCCTCCACCATCGAGCCCACCGTCTCGTTGCCCACGTATGCGAACGCCTTTGCCATGCCAGCTCCCTCTCCGTCGTGCCCGTCTTATTCCGCGCCCTTGACGCGCTTCGCGATGCGGTCGGCCACCGACAGCTCCTCGCGCTTGTCATTGCCCCAGAACACCACCGCTATCATGCCCGGCCCCACATGGCTGCCGATCACCGGCCCGATGCTGCTCTCCAGAAACAGGATGCCGTCGTCGATCTTGGCGAGCGCCTCCTTCAGGCGGTCGGCGTCCTTCTCGCAGTCGGCGTTGCCGATGACCACGTGCTTGCCGGGGCCCTCCTTCGCCGCGCGCTTGTGATAGTACTCGGCCAGCTGCCGGATGCCCTTCTTGCGGCCGCGCGCGACGCCCGCCAGCGTGAGCTTGCCGTCGATCCCGATGGTGAGCAGGGGCTTCACGTCCAGCTTGGAACCGGCGTAGGCCACCGAGCTGGGGATGCGCCCGCCGCGCCGCAGCGCCTCGAGGTCGTCCACCATGAACTCGGCGTCCACGAAGAAGCGCGCCTCCTCGGCCCACAGCGCCAGCTCCCGCGCCGTCATGCCGTTGTCGCGCTGGCGGATGGCCTCGTACACCAGCAGCGCCTCGGCCACGGAGGCCAGGCGCGTGTCCACCAGGTAGAGCTCGGCGTCCGGATGCTCGGCCAGGAGCTGCTCGTGCACGAGCGCGGCCGCGTCGAAGCTGCCGGACAGCCCGCTCGAGAAGCTCAGGGCCACCGTGGGCACGCCGCTCTTGATGGCGCGCTCGAACACGTCGCGGTACACGTGCATGGGCACCTGCGCGGTGGTGGGCTCCTCGCCCGTGCGCATGGCCTGGTAGAAGTCGTGCGCCGACGAGGCCTGGTACAGGTCGTCGGCATGCTCCCCGTCGCTCATGATGTAGGGGAACTCGACGAGCTCGACGCCCTCGCGGTCGACCACCTCGAAGGGAAGGTCGCAGCACGAGTCGATGATGAGGTTGCAAGGATGCGGCATGGCTGTTCTCTCTCCTTGGACGGGGTTGCTTCGGTCGTGCGCGCCGCCGTGGGGCGGCATGGTCAGGACGTGCAGGCGCGCGAGCGCACCGGGCCGGTCAGCTTGCCCGCCACGGCGCTCGCGCACTCGTAGGCGATGCCGACGGCCGGCCCCACGTGCAGCCCGATGACGGGGCTCACCGGCAGCACCTTCACCGAGCGCCCGATCAAGGGCTCGATCACGTCGCGGGCCCAGGCGACGGCCGGCGCCTTGTCGCCTATGTAGTGCACCACCACGCGCTTGAGGCCATGCTCCTCGATGTCGGCCTTGAACGTGGCGACGATCCTGTCGAGGGCCTTCTTGCGCGTGCGCACCTTTGCGAGCGTGGTGGCCGCGCCGTCGGTGACGGTGAGCACGGGCGAGAGCTGGATGAGGTTGCCCAGAAGCGCGGCGGCGTTTCCGATGCGCCCGCCCTTCTGCAGGAACGTGAGCGTCTCGGGCGTGAACAGGAAGCGCGTGCGCTCGATGCCCGAAAGCGCGGCGGCGGCGCAGCCCTCGAGGCCCTCGCCGGCGTCGCGCGCCTCCACGGCGTCGAACACGGGCCACGCCTCGTCGTAGCCGCACGAGCTTGAGTCCACGATGACGTACGAGAAGCCGATGTTGCGCGCCTTCACGGCCCGCGCGGCGCGCACGGCCCCGTCGAAGGTGCCCGAGAGCCCGGTGGAGATGAAGATGCCGAGCACCTCGTCGCCGGCCTTCGCCGCCTCCTCGAACGCCTGCTCGAGCGTGAGCTGGGACGGCTGGCTCGAGGTGGGGATGTCGTCGACCATGTCGTAGATGTCGGCGTAGAACGCGTCGAGGTCCATCTCGGCATCGGCGTGCTCCACGCCGTCGCGGTTCACGAACAGCGTGACGATGTCGATGCCCGCCTCCCGCGCCTCGTCCGCGGGGATGGATGCCACCGAATCGGTGATTATCCTGACCATGACGTCCTTCCTCATCTCCTCGGGCGCTCGCGCCCGTCCTCTTCGGCCGCAGCGCGGCCCCTGCATGACCCTACTCGATGCCCCGCAGCCGCAGCACCAGGTCGCGGCGGCGCTCGAACAGCCCGTACTCGAGGCCCACCGGGTAGGTGTGCGCGTTGAACATGCGCTTCTGGCTCTCGTCGAGCGTCTCCAAGCCGGCCCGCGCCCGCTCCCGGGCGGCCAGCGCGTCGCGCAGCTCGGGCTCGAGCACCGTGGTGCCCCCGCGCGCGAGCGGCTTGAGCAGCGTCTCGGAGCACAGGCCCGCGAGGTTCTTCTGCCGCAGGTCGTCGGAGGGGTCCACGATGACCTCGCGCGAGCCTGCGCCCGCGTTCACGTCGAACACCATGTCGCCGGCCAGCCGCCCGTTGCCGCAGTAGAAGTAGCGGCGCACGTCGAGCACGCCCGGCGTGGTGAGCTTGGCGGCCGACTCGGATATCTTGAGCCGGTCGGTCCACTCCTGCTCCCCCGGCGCGCGCGTGGCGGAGAGCTTGTACACGCCGCCTAAGGTGGGCTGGTCGTAGGCGCAGGCCAGCTTCGTGCCCACGCCCCACGAGTCCACCTTGGCGCCCTCGTCGCGGATGGACTGGATGGTGAACTCGTCCAGGTCGTTGGAGAGCACGATGCCGCAGTCGGAGAGCCCCGCCTCGTCGAGCATGCTCCGCGCCATCTTGGCCAGCCACGACAGGTCGCCCGAGTCGATGCGGATGCCGGAGAGGCGCTCGCCGCGCTCGCGCATCTCGAGGCCCACGGTGATGGCGTTTCTGATGCCCTCGTTCACGTCGTAGGTGTCCACGAGCAGCACGCAGTTCTTCGGGAACGCCTCGGCGTAGGCGCGAAACGCCGTGAGCTCGTCGGGGAACGACATCACCCACGAGTGCGCGTGCGTGCCCGACACGGGGATGCCGTAGAGCTTGCCCGCCAGCACGTTGGACGTGGAGGTGCAGCCCCCCACGATGGCCGCGCGGCTCGCCCACAGGCCGCCGGCCGCGCCCTGGGCCCGGCGCAGCCCGAACTCGGCCACCGGCGATTGGGCGGCCAGGCACACGCGGGCGGCCTTCGTGGCGATGAGCGTCTCGAAGTTCACGCAGTTCAGAAGCGCCGTCTCGATGAGCTGGCAGTCCATGATGGGGCCCACCACCCGCACGAGCGGCTCGTGGGGGAACACCACCGTGCCCTCGGCCACCGCGTCGATGTCCACGTCGAGGCGGAAATCGCGCAGGTAGTCGAGGAAGGCGGGCTTGAACAGAGGGCCGCCGCCCGGCGCGTCGAGGGAGGCCAGGTAGGACAGGTCGTCCTCCGAGAACGCGAACGACTCCACGAGCTCGGCGAGCTGGGCCATGCCGCAGGCGATGGCGTAGCCGCCCTTGAACGGGTAGTCGCGGAAGTACATGTGGAAACAGGCCTGCGTCTCGCGCTGGCCCGTCTCCCAGTAGCCCTGCGCCATCGTGAGCTGGTACAGGTCGGTGAGCAGCTCGTAGTCGAGCTTCATGCGATCACGCTCCTTCGTTCGCGCCGTTCGCGGCGCCGCCCTCGCCCGCGCCGCCCGCCTTGTGGCTGCGCCGCCGCGCCCGGCGATGCCCGCCGCCGTCTCCCGAGCCCGAGCCCGCGCGCTCGCGCTCGGCGCGGGGCTGCGCGCCCTCCTGGCCCTGGCCCTGGCCTTGGCGCAGGCCCGACGACTTCTGGCCGGGCCGCGGCCCGCCCTGCTTCTGCTTGGGAGCCGCGCCCTGGCGCTTCTGCCCGTCGCCGCCGCGCGCGCCCTGCTTCTTGCCGCCCGAGCCGCCGCCCTGGCGCTTCTTCTGCGCGCCCTGGCCGTTCTTCTGGCCGGATCCCGCGTCCTGGGACTGCTTCTGCCTGCGCTTCTGCGGCGCTTCGCCGCCCTCGGCGGGAGCGCCCTCGCCCCCCACCTTCGTGGAGCGGCGTCGGCGCGGCTTGCGCCCGCTCGAGGCCTGCGCGTCGGCCTGCTTGCCGGAGCCCGACCCGCCGCCGCGCCCGTTGCGGCCCGCGCCGCCGTTGCCGCCGCCCCCGTTGGCGCCGCGCGCCTTCTGGCCGCCGCGGCCCGTGCGGCGCACGGCCGTGGGGTCGGCCAGCTTGTCCGAGCCGGTCAGCTGCGAGGTGGCGAAGATGGAGCTCTCGCCCGCCACGCCGATCACGGCCTGCTCGTTGGCGGCCTCCCAGGCCTCCTCGCCCACGCGCTTGGGGCGGTTGGAGCCCTCCTCGGGCGGGTCGAAGTCCGCCAGCGGAACGCGCACCGGCTTCTCGCCCTCCACCTTGAGCGACACGATCTCGCGCGGCACGTCCAAATCCACCACCTTCGCCGTGCCCGCCGGCGTCTCCACCTGCGAGTT
The DNA here is from genome assembly GCF_902386925.1 of Arabiibacter massiliensis. NCBI lineage: Bacteria > Bacillati > Actinomycetota > Coriobacteriia > Eggerthellales > Eggerthellaceae > Arabiibacter > Arabiibacter massiliensis. The sequence continues at coordinate 1,139,160 of NZ_LR698996.1, forward strand.
CTGCTTGGGCGCGCGGCTCTTGAAGTCCTTGTACGCGTCGAACTCGTAGCGCAGGCAGCACATGAGCCGCCCGCACACGCCCGAGATCTTCTGCGGGTTGAGCGAGAGGTCCTGCTCCTTGGCCATGCGGATGGACACCGGGCAGAACTCCCCTCCCAGGCGCTTGCAGCACAGCTCCTGGCCGCAATGCCCGAGGCCGCCCACCATGCGCGCCTCGTCGCGCACGCCGATCTGGCGCATGTCGATGCGCACATGGAACCGCGAGGCCAGCTTGCGCACGAGGTCGCGGAAGTCCACGCGCTCCTCGGCCTCGAAGTAGAACACGGCCTTGTCGCCGTCGAGCAGGTACTCCACCGACACCGGGTGCATGTCGGAGCCCGCCTCGGCCGCCATCTCCTTGAACACGGGCAGCGCCTCGGCGCCCTTGCGCTCCATCTCGGCCGCCTGGGCCTCGTCCTCGTCGGTCGCGACGCGCTTCACGGGCTTGAGCGGGGTCTTGAGCTTCCGCACCCGGCTCTCGTCGGCCTCGAACACCGCGCCGGCCGCACGGCCGAACTCGGTGCCGCGGGCCGTTGACAGCACGAGGCCGTCGCCCGGCTCGATGTCGAGATCCCCGGCGTCGAACCAGAGGGTCTTGGGATTGTAATGCAGGTTCACGGGCGCTATCCGAACCATCGGACACCCCCTCCTATCTCATCTATCTCGACCCGCGCACGCGCGCGGGGCTCGTCGTTTCGTACAGCAGGTCGCGCACTTCGAACAGAAGCGCGTCAAGGCACGTCTCCGGGGATACATTATACGAGATCGCCTCGTCGCAGCGGCGCACGGCGGAGAGCGCGGCGGCGGCGCGCGCCTCGTCGGCGGCAGCGGCGGCCTCGTCCACCTTCCCGCGCGCATCCACGTTGATCACCAGCTCGGGCGTCTCGGCGCACACGGCCATCACGTCGCGCAGCCACGAGCGCACGATGGCCGTGAGCTGGCGCAGCGACTCGAACGTCTTGGCGGTGAGCTGGCGCTTGTTGCGCGCCTCGATCTGGCGGATGGCCGACTTCGCCAGGAAGTCCGCGTTCTCCGCGAGCTCCTGCTCCTGCTCGGCGCGCACCACGTCGAGCGGCGCCTTGGCCAGCACCGCGAGCTCGCCGGCATAGCCCACGAGATCCCAGTCGTCGGCCGTGCGCAGGCAGCCCAGCACCTCGAGCACGCGGGTGCGGAACGCGCGGCGCTCGTTGGACTTGAGGAACTCCACCGCGCGCGTGAGCGAGCCGTCGCACGCCGCGAGCGCCATGCGCGCCTGCTCGAGCGACGCGCCCGAGTTCTGCGCGATGATGCCCGCCGCCTCGCTGGCCGGTATGGAGCGAAACGGCACCACCTGGCAGCGCGAGACGATGGTGGGCAGCACGCTCTCGCGCGTGCGGCCGAGCAGGATGAGCACCACGTCGGCCGGCGGCTCCTCGAGTGTCTTGAGGAAGGCGTTGGCCGCCTGGGTGCCCAAGAGGTCCACGCGGTCGAGGATGTACACCTTCTTCTTCGCCTGGATGGGCGCGAAGGCGGTGTCGGCCACGATGTCGCGGATCTGCTCCACCAGATAGCCGCCCGCCCCCTCCGGCGCGAAGTAGCGCACGTCGGGGTGCTTCCTGCGCATGATGCGCCGGCAGGCGTCGCACGCGCCGCAGTTGCCGCCGCGCGGGCCCTTCGCCCCCTTCGGGCACATGACGGCCTGGGCGAACGCGTAGGCGGCGAGCGTCTTGTTCGACCCGGCCGGGCCGGTGAACAGGTAGGCGTGGCTCACCTTGTCCTGCGCCACCGTGGCGCGCAGGAACTCGCGCACCTTCGGCTGGCCGAGGATGTTCTCGAACGCATCGGCCACGGGCTTACGCCTCCACCTGGGAGCGCTTCACGTCGAGGCGCTCGAAGAAGGCGGGGTCGGCCTGGGCGAGGCCGGCCATCCACGGGAAGAGGTCCGCGAGCTCGGCGAACACCGCCGCCGCCGTGCGCGACTTGCGGTCGTCCGAGACGACGACGCGCACGCGGGAGGGCTCGTCGCGGGCGATGGACAGGAAGGCGTCGTTCACGCGCGCATGGAACTCCTCGCCCTCGCGCTCGAGGCGGTCGGCGCCGCGATGCGTGGCGCGGGCGAGCCCCGTGCTCGCGTCGCCGCCGGTCATGAGCAGGATGGTGCGGTCGGGCCGCACGCCCTGGCAGGCGAACTCGTTCGCGCGGTCGATGAACGCGCGCGACAGGCCGCGCCCGCAGCCCTGGTAGGCCACCGTGGAGTCCGTGAAGCGGTCGCACAGCACCACCGCGCCGCGTTCGAGCGCGGGGGACACCACCTCCGAGACGATCTGGGCGCGCGCCGCCTCGTAGATGAGCAGCTCGGCCTCGTCGGACATGGCGGTGTTGCGCGGGTCGAGCACGACGGCGCGCAGCTGCTCGCCGATCTCGGTGCCGCCGGGCTCGCGCAGGCTCACCACCTCGCGGCCATGCGCGCGCAGCGCCTCGGACAGGAAGCGGATGTGCGTCGTCTTGCCGGCGCCCTCGCCGCCTTCGAACGTGATGAAGATGCCAGGTGCGGCATCGGATGTGTTTGCCAACTGCTGTGCCACGTGAGTCTCTTCGATCCTTCTCGCTGGGGAACGCATCGCGTCAGAGGTCGTACACGTCGTCGCCGAGCGCGTCCACGCCCACGAACACCGGGAAGTCCACGACCTCGATGCGGCGCAGCGCCTCGGTGCCGAGGTCGGCGTACGCCACCGTCTCCGATGATGCCACGCACTTCGCCAGATACGCCGCAGCGCCGCCGCATGCCACGAAATAAACGGAACCCGTCTCGCGGCAGGCATCGCGCACCGCCTGGCTGCGGCGGCCCTTGCCCACCGTGGCGACGATGCCCGCGCGGTGCAGCGCCGGGGCGGCGAAGTCCATGCGGCTGGCCGTGGTGGGCCCGACCGCGCCGAACGGGCGGCCGGCCGCCGCGGGCGTGGGGCCCGCGTAGAAGATGGCCTGGCCGTCGAGGCCGTAGGGCAGCGCGCCGCCGGCTTGCTCGAGCTCGGCCATGAGCCGCACGTGTCCCGCGTCGCGCAGCGTGTAGAGCGGCCCCGTGAGCAGGCACGCGTCGCCGGCCCGCAGGTCGGCGAGCTGCGCGCGGTCGAGCGGCAGCGCAAGGCGGCGCCTGTCATCCTGAGCGGAGCGACCGGAGGGAGCGCCCCCTTTGTCATCCTGAGCGGAGCGACCGGAGGGAGCGCAGTCGAAGGATCCCGCGCGGGCCGTCAGGCCGTCGACGCTTTCCGTCATCGCGCGCCCCTTTCCGCCGCGAGATCGATGGTGCAGCGGCGCATGGCGGAGCATCCCATGTTGATGGCGAGCGGCAGCGCGGCGATGTGGCAGGGCGCCGTGGCCACGCGCACGGCGAGCGCCGTCGTGGCGCCGCCGAGGCCGCCGGGGCCCACGCCCGTGGCGTTCACGGCCGCGAGCAGCTCCTCCTCGAGCGCGCGCACGCGCGGGTCGGCCGCCGGCTGGTCCACCGGACGCATGAGCGCGCGCTTCGCGAGGCCCGCCACCTTGTCGAACGTGCCTCCGATGCCGACGCCCACCACGAGCGGCGGGCAGGCGTTCGCGCCCTTCTCGCGCACGCAGCGCATAAGCTCGTCCACGATACCCTGCTTGCCGGCGCCCGGCACGAGCATGGCCACACGGCTCGCGTTATCCGAGCCGCCGCCCTTCAACATGACGTGGAGCCGTGCTGCGCCCAGCTCGTCGACGGGGTGGAGGTCGCAGAACGCGGGCGTGTTGTCGTTCGTGTTCGCGCGGTCCAGAATGGCGTCGCGCACCACCGACATGCGCAGGCGCGCCTCGTCGTAGGCGCGGGCCACCGCGGCGTTTACCTCCGCGAACACGTCGCCGGCCACGAGCACGCCGGGGCCGATCTCCAAGCTGACCCACACGGTGCCGGTGTCCTGGCACAGGGGCACGCGGTCCTCGCGCGCGACGGCCGCGTTCTCCACCAGCTGCTCGAGCACGGCGCGTCCGCGCGGGCTGTCCTCGCGCGCGAGCGCCGCAGCGAGGCCCGCCTCTATGTCGGCCGGCAACTCGCACGCCAGCCTCGGGATGGCCGCGTAGACGGCGTCTGCGACCTGTGATTTCGTGACGATGGTTTCCATAAGGGAGGATTATACCGCAACCCGCCCGATCCGCCGCCCGGGATGCCGCGCCGAGGCCGCGAGAGCCCCGGCTTGCACGGAATGCACGAGATTTGCGCCTGTGCGAGCTGTTAGCCGCGGCTCACTCGCTTACGAGAAACGTCCCGCAGCGTTTCCCCAGGTCGCAAAAGCTCCGGCCGCCACCCCACCGAGTTAGTCGCAGCAAACACCTCGCACAGGCGTCGATCTTGTGCAGAGGCGAAGCGGGGCAGCGGTCACTCCGGATGGAACAGCTCCTCCACCGTGGTGCCGAGCTCGCGGGCGAGGCGCAGGGCGAGAGGCAGTGTGGGATCGTACTTGGCGTTCTCCACGGCCACGATGGTCTGGCGGCTCACGCCGCAGCGTTGGGCCAGGTCCTCCTGGCGCAGCCCCAGCGCCTTGCGCAAGCGCTTGATGTCGTTGCGCATGGTGCCGCCCGCTTACGCCGCGTACAGGGCGAAGAAGCCGGCGAAGAACGTCACCAGCGCCACGCCCAACGCGCCCACGACGATGCGCACCGTCCGGTTGGGCTCATGGTACTCGTCGTCGCCCTCCACCATGCGCCGCTTCATCGACTCCTCGGAGAAGCCCTGGACCAGCAGCACGGCGATGAGCACGAGCGTGGGCAGCATGTCCCGCGCGCCCCCCGTGGCCAGGTACAGCACCAGGTTGACGAGCGTCCATGTCGCCAGCAGCAGGACCGCGAACTTGTACCCCAGCGCCTCCGACCGCGTCCTGATCGACTTCCCCATCTCGTCCATGATCGGCTCCTTTCAGCCAAAAGTAAAGGGCTCTTGACATTTCGCAGTATGCCGCGTTTGCAGCAGGATGTCAAGAGCTCTTTACTTTTTGGTGTGCCCAGAAGCAGGGTCACGCCTCGGAAACCCTTACGCCATACCTTTTCCACCGTTTGTTCGCTTGCGCCTTGCACGCACGCGTGCCATACTGGATTTATTCAAGGTGTTCCGCCACCGATAAGCTGCGGATGGTTTATGCAAGGTGTTCCGCCACCGATAAGCTGCGGATGGTAAGCATGAGCGGTTCGAGTAGTCGAGCCGCTCATCTTTTTCTGGGGAGAGGGGACTGCTATGGGCGCGCGAGCGCAAGGGCTGAGCCGATACGCGGGGACTACTTCACCACGAAGTCGCCGGGGAGGCGCGGGGCGGTGCACGCGTACGTCACGGCCGGGCGCCCCAGCAGCAGGCACATCTGCAGCGGCTTCTCCCCCGTTTCGAGGAACGTGCGCACGGCGGGCAGCTCCTCGGAGGCGCGGCAGAGGTAGCCGTTGAACAGGACGCCCAGGCCAAGCGTCGCGGCCATGAGCTCCATGTTCTGGGCGGCCAGCCCCGCATCGTCGGCGCGTTCGGCGGCCACGTACACGACGGCCGGCGCGTCGCGGAACAGGAAGTCCCGCTTCCCCGCCCGCGCGTCGCGCAGAAACGGCTTGTAGAGCTTCGCCCAGCGCGGCTTCTCGTCGGCCGGCAGCGCGAGCAGCTCCTCGATGCCGTCCCACACGAGGCGCTTGAGCTCGGCGAGGCCGTCCTGCACCACGATGAAGCGGCACCCTTGCGCGTTCTTCGCCGTGGCGGTGTAGCGCCCCGCCTGCAGCACGAACTCTAGCTCCGCGCAGCTCACCGGCTCGGCCCGGAACGACCGCACGCTGCGCCGCGACTTGACGGCGCGCAGAAGCGCCGCCGCATCCAGCGTCTCGCTCGCCGGCACCGCATCCTCTACGTCGGCCATATCGTAGCCGGGGATGGACACCGCCGAGGTCGGGCACACGGCCACGCAATGCCCGCACAGGATGCAGCGGCCGCGCACGCGCGCGAGGCCCTCCTCCACCCGCAGGTTGTCGCCCACGCAGTCGGCCGCGCACCTGCCGCACCCGATGCAGAGGTCCTCGTCTATCTCGATCGGCGCGCTCACGGGCTATTTCCCCGCACAGTCCTTCACGGCCTGCGCCACCGCCTCGGCGGCACGCGGGTCGAAGGGCTCGGGCATGATGAAGTCCTCGGACAGCTCCTCGTCGGACACGAGGGCGGCCAGCGCCTCGGCGGCGGCAAGCTTCATCTCCTCGGTGATGCGCGTGGCGCGGGCCTCCAGGGCGCCCTTGAAGATGCCGGGGAACGCCACCACGTTGTTCACCTGGTTCGGGAAGTCGGAGCGCCCGGTGCCCACCACGCGCGCGCCGGCGGCCTTGGCCACGTCCGGGTAGACCTCCGGCACGGGGTTCGAGAGCGCGAACAGGATGGCGTCGTCGTTCATGGAGGCCACCATGGGCCCGTCCACCACGCCCGGCGCGCTCACGCCCACGAAGATGTCGGCGCCTGCAAGCGCATCGGCGAGCGAGCCCTCCACGTCGTCGAGGTTCGTCACCTCCAGCATGGCGCGCTTCACGTCGTTCAGGCGCGTGGAATGCGAGCTCACGATGCCGGCGCTGTCCACCAGCATGATATGCTTGAACCCGTAGCTCAGCATCAGCTTCGTGATGGCGATGCCCGCGGCTCCGGAGCCGTTCACCACCACGCGGCAGTTCTCCTTGCGCTTGCCGACGATCCGCAGCGCGTTGATGATGCCCGCCAGCACCACGATGGCGGTGCCGTGCTGGTCGTCGTGGAACACGGGGATGTCGAGCGCCTCGATGAGGCGGCGCTCCACCTCGAAGCAGCGCGGGGCCGAGATGTCCTCCAGGTTGATGCCGCCGAACGACGGCGCCAGGCGCGCCACCGTCTCAACGATCTCGTCCACGTCCTGCGTGTCCAGGCAGATGGGCACCGCATTCACGTCGCCGAATGTCTTGAACAGCGCCGCCTTGCCCTCCATCACCGGCATGGCTGCCATGGGGCCGATGTTGCCCAGGCCCAGCACCGCGCTGCCGTCGCTCACCACGGCCACGGTGTTCGCCTTCATGGTGTAGCGGTAGGCGTCGTCGGGGTTCTCGGCTATCTTGCGGCACGGCTCGGCCACGCCCGGCGTGTACGCCAGCGCCAGGTCCTCGCGCGTGGCGATGCGCATCTTGGGAACCGTGTCCAGCTTGCCCTGCCACTCCTCGTGCACCCGCAGCGCCTCTTCGCTCACATCCATGTTCTCTCCCATCAGCTTACCGGTACGTGTTTGCAATTATATACCCGTCGCGCCGCCTGCCGCGTTCGGGCCGCCGCGGGGCCGCTACTTCGCGGCCGGCTTCTTCGCGGGGGCCTTGCGCTTGGCGGCAGGCTTCTTGGCGGGGGCCTTCCTCGCGCCGCCCTTCCCCGCCGCGGCCTTCTTCTCGTCGTCCTGCTCCTTGCCGGGGCAGTCGAAGTTGGGGCAGAGCTTCCACGGGCCGCGCGCGGTGGTCACGATCACCATCGGCGCGCCGCAGTGCTCGCATACCTCGCCGGTGGCCTGGAGCGCGCCGTACTGCGGCAGCGGGTAGCCTACCCCGCACTCGTCGTAGTTCTCGCAATGGATGAAGCGCTTGAGCGTGCGCGGGTTCTTCTGCGCCACGAGGTTCGCGTGCTTGCCGGCGGCCTTGCACACGGGGCACTCGCCCACGATCACGTCGGGCTCCTTGTTCGTGGAGCAGTTCGGGTCGATGCAGATGGTGCGCGGTTTGCTGCGGAAGGCCGTCACCTTCACCTGGGGCATGCCGCAGGTCGGACACGGCTCGGGGACGGCCTCCACCTTGCCCTTGGGCAGCGGGAACGTCACATCGCAGTCGGGCCAGCCGGCGCAGCCGATGAACATGCCGCGCGTCTTCTGGCTCGCGCGCAGCTGCAGGTCACGGCCGCACTTGGGGCACGGGCCCACGTAGGCGTCGGCGGCCACGGCGTCGGCGAGCGCGTCCTTCACCTCTTCGGAGTGCGGCAGCAGGCTCGCCAACTGGTCGGCCAAGAGGTTGCGGCTCGTGGTGACCACGTCGAGCTTGGTCTTCTGGCCCTCGGCGATGTTGTCCATCTCCTCCTCGAGCTCGGCCGTCATCTCGGGGTGCGTGATGTGCGGCGCGAACTTGTCAAGCGCGTCGCACACGGCCATGCCCAGCTGGCTCGGTTCGATGGGGTCGTTCTGGATGTACTTCACCGTGTAGAGGCGCTCGATGATGGAGTGACGCGTGGACTTCGTGCCCAGGCCCAGCTTCTCCATCTCCTGGATGAGCTTGCCTTGGCTGTAGCGCGCGGGCGGCTCGGTCTGCTTCTTCGTGCAGGTGGCGCCGCTAAAGGCGATGCGCTCGCCCTCCGCGAGAACCGGCAGCTGCTCGTCCTTCTTCAGGCCGTAGGGGTAGATGGCGCGAAAGCCCGGCTTGACCAGCACGTCGCCCTTCGCCACGAACGGCTCGCCGTTCACGTCGAGCGACACCTTCGTGCCCTCCACCACGGCCGCCTCGGAGAGCGTGGCCAGGAAGCGCCGCGCGATGAGGTTGTACAGCTTGTAGTCGGCGGGCGCGAGGTCATCGGGCGTGGCCTTGGCCGTGGGGTAGATGGGCGGGTGGTCCGTCGTCTCCTTCTTGCCGCGCGTGGCCTTGAGCTCGCCTTTCGCCAGGAGCTCCTTGCAGTAGGGCGCGTAGGCGGGGTTGCCGGAGATGGCGCGCACGGTCTCGGCGAGGTCGAGCGAGCTCGGGTACACCGTGTTGTCCACGCGGGGGTACGAGATGTAGCCGTCCATGTAGAGGCTCTCGGCGATGCGCATGGTGCGCGCGGGGCTGATGCCCTCGGCGGACGCGGCGGCCATGAGCGAGGTGGTGTTGAAGGGTGCTGGCGGCTGGACCGTGCGCTTCTTCTTCTCGACGGCCGACACGGTGGCGGACGTCGCGCCTTCCACGTGCGCCATCACCGCGTTCGCCTCGGCCTCGCTCTTGAAGCGGGCCGTGGCATGCGGGGCCTCGAAGGCGTCGGGGTCGGTGCCGAACGCGCCGCGGATCACCCAGTAGTCCTCGGGCACGAACGCCAGCCGCTCGCGCTCCTTCGCCACGATGAGGGCGAGCGTGGGCGTCTGCACGCGGCCCGACGAGCGCACGTTGCCGTAGCCGGCGAACTTCACGAGCGTGAGGTAGCGCGTGAGCACCGCGCCCCAGATGAGGTCGATGTCCTGGCGCGAGGCGCCGGCGGAGGCCAGGTTCACGTCCAGCTCCACCAGGTTGTCGAAGGCGTGGGTGATCTCCTCCTTCGTGAATGCCGAGTACCGCGCGCGCTGCACAGGCGCCGTGGGGTTCACCTCCTGGATGCAGGAGAGCGCGTCGCTTCCGATGAGCTCGCCCTCGCGGTCGAAGTCGGTGGCGATGATGATGGAGTCGGCCTTCTTCGCCAGGTTCTTGAGCGAGCGGATGATCTCCTTCTCCTTGGGCAGCTTCTTGATGGGCGCGTACACGAGGTAGGGCAGCGCGTCCATCTTCCAGGCCTTGAGCTCGACGCCGTCCTCGGTGAAGGGCTTCTTCTTCTTGAAGGGGGGCTTGGGCAGCGTCGCGGGCAGCTCCGCAGGGAACGTCTCGCCCTCCTCGGTGACGCCCTGCCAGCCGCCGCGCTTCTTGTACACCATGGTCGGGGTGAAGTCGGGCTCCAGGATGTGGCCACGCAGGCCGATGGTCACCCATTCCTCGCCGTCCACGTCGAAGCGGTACACCGGCGTGGAATACACTTTGTCGGCCTTGGGCCGCTTCACGCCGAGCAAGTCGGCAATCTTTTGAGCCGCGTCGTTCTTCTCGGTTACCACCAGCTTCACGCGGTTCCTCCTCTTCTTCGGGCCGCCTCCCGCGGCCTGATCGCGTTCACACGATGCCCCATTCGTTTATTAACGTGTGCGGGGATGGCGCGCCTGTGCGCGCAGCAGACGCTAGCATACACGATTTGCGGCGCTTGCGGCGAAAATTACGCATCTTGAAGCGGTTGCGGAACCTGCGAGGCGTGGCGGCGCGTCACACGAAGCTGATGCGCAGCTTCTTGCCGAGGCCCCGGGCCACCTGCTGCAGCGTCTTGAGCGTGGGGTTCGCATTGCCGGACTCCAGGCGAGCGAACGCGCTCTGCCGCATGCCGCAGCGCTCGGCCAGCTCGCGCTGGGTGAGGTTCTGCTCCGCGCGCGCCACCGTGATGGCGCTGATGATGTCGTACATCGGCTCCAGGCGCTCGTACTCGGCAGCGAACTCCGGGTCCTTCATATGCTCTTGGAGGCTCCTGTCCAGATCATCCATTGCCAAACCTCTCCTCCCAATCGGCTTTGTAGGCGAGCGCCCGCGAAAGCTCCCTGCGGGGCGTCTTCTGCGTCTTCTTCACGAACCCGTTCGTCACGACGATCCGCCTGCCCGAGAAGAAGAAGTAGAACGACCGCGCGATGTCGTCGCCCTGCCTGCTGCGCAACTCGAACAACCCGTTCCCCATACGCTTCGATTGCGGCTCGCGCAACCTATGGGCCTCCTCGCGCAAGGAGCCGAGGTCGCGGTGCACCTTCGCGTTCAGCTTCGGGGGAAGCGATTCGAGGAACTCGTCCATGGGCGCGCGCCCGCTCGGCTTCCGGTAGAAAACCACCTCGAACCCTTCCATGTCGCCCCCTTCTGCGGGGCCATTCCAGTTTATAACATTTATGTTATATCGTCAAGAATCCCGCCCCACCAGGATAGCAACGCGATCCAGCGCGGAGATGGCGCGCATGGCGTCGATTCGCCGCATGGATCCAACGCGCTTCCATCGCGGCTCCAGCGCGGATCAAGCGGATATCCGACGTGGATCAAGCAGGAATCCAGCGCGGATCAAGCGGATTCCCAGCACTCGAGATCAGAGCCCTGCGCTTGCCGCCGCCCACAGGCACTTCCGAAGATCGGATGGTGATTTCGTAACCGCCCGTTGAAGATGTCGGGGGCGTTTTGTGAATCGGCGCGAACTCGGGTAGGCTGTAGGGAGGGGGATGCCGCCGAACCGTCCCACCAACGCTTCCGCCTCGCACCATCGACGCACTCACGGCGGCTTCCTGCCGATCGGTCCGAACCTGAAAGGAGAGGCCCTCATCATGAAGAAGATCATCGGAGTGCTCCTCGGGCTCGTCGCCCTCGTCATCGTCGGCGTCGTGGGCGTGTTCGCCCTGTCGGGCCCCAACGCCGCGCCCGGCCCCGTCTCGGATGCGGCCAACGAGGCCAAGGCCGCCGTGACCAACGCGGCGCTCGACGCGAGCGGCGTCAAAGACCAGGTGAAGAACGCCATCGACGCGAATCGCGACAGCATCGCCGCCGCCACCGGGCTCACCGACGAGCAGCTGGACGCCGCCATCGCCGACCTTGACATCGACAGCTGGCAGGCCGCCCCGCTGCCCGCGGACGCCAAGGCTGCGGGCACCGTCGAAGGCGCCTACGCCGGAATCGAGGGGACCATCACCACCTACGACGACCCCGGCTACGTCACGATAGAGGCTTACGGGCAGACCGTGACCCTCGAAGTACCCGAAAGCGCCCAGCAGTACCTCCCCTTCCTGGCCTACGCGCAGTAAGGCGAGATGAGAGAGGAGGGGGGGGGTTACCCGTCCCTTTGTCACCCCGTCCCTCCCTACGACGTGCGGGCCTCCTTCAGCTTCCGCTGGTAGGCGCGGACTATCTGGGAGAGCGTGAAGCACACGACGAAGTAGACGGCGGCCATGATGCCGAAGATGGCGAAGATCTGCGCGGTCGAGTTGTAGCTGTTCATGAGGATCATGCCGCGGCCCATGAGCTCCTGCAGCGCCATGGCGCCCCAGAGGTAGCTCGTGTCCTTGATGGTGGTCACGAACTGCGACAGCAGCGCCGGCACCATGTTGCGCAGCGCCTGCGGCAGGATGATGAGCAGGTAGGTCTGCACCGTGGAGAAGCCCTGCGAGCGAGCTGCCTCGTATTGGCCGTGCGGCACGCTGGCCAAACCTCCGCGCACGATCTCGGCGACGCTCGCGCTCGTGAACAGCGTGAACGCGAGCACGGCCGCCCCGATGGGCGGCAGCTGCGCCACGAAGAACGTGAACATGATCCACAGCAGCAAGGGCGTGTTCTTGAACACCTCGATGTAGGCCGTCGCGATGCCCCGCAGCGCGCGGACGTTCGACGTGCGCATGACCGAGATCACGGTGCCCAGCACGATGGAGCATGCGATGGCGAGCGCGCTGATGAGCAGCGTCATCCCGAGGCCCTGCAAGAGGAACCTCATGTTAACCCAGGTGAAGAGCGCGGCTATGTCGTTCATCGGTCCTCCTCCCGCCCCAGCTCGGCATCGTCGGCGGCGATGCGGCCGGCCTCGTCGGCCCCTTGGTCCAGCTTGACGTCGTCGGGCTCGGGAGTCTCGGGGCCGCCCGTCGCGACGCCGGCCTCCGCCGCGCGACGGCGCGCGGCCCGCTGCTGCCGCGCGACCGCATCCTCGGATTCGGCGTCGAAATCGGCTTCGTCGCGCGGGATGCGCACGTGGGCCAGGCGCTCGGCCGCGCCGCCGATCTCGCCGGGGACGGAAAGGTTGTCCAAAAAAGCGTCCTCGCCGAGGCGCGCCTCCACGCGACGGCGCACGTCGCGCGTGATGCGGTCGCTCGTGGCCGTCTCGGCGCGCGAGGCCAGCGCCTCGTCGGCCTCGGCCGACCTGCGATGGCCCTTCGACCTCAAGTCGCGCGCGCCCTCCGCGGCCGCGTCGAGCGTGGCCGGCATCGCCGCGCCCTCGGCGTCCACCGGCCCCTCCAGCCCGCGGCGGGCGGCCACGCGGCGCTCCAGCTTGCGATGCGCCTTCACGCGGCCCGACTTCGTGCGCATGGCGCGCGCGGCGCCGGCCTCGTCGCCGCCGCATTCCTCGGCGATCTCCTGGGCTATCTCGCGGCCTATCTCGTCGGCGATCTCGGCTGCCTGCCGCCCGGTGAACGCCTGCTCCAAGGGCCCGCGTCCGGCGGCGTCGGCCTCCTCGCCCAGCACGTGCAGCGGGTGGCGCGGCGAGGGCGCCTGCCGGGCCGGCGCGATGTCAACCGTGTCGAGCATGGTGTCCACGCCCGCGGCCATGGTGGCGGCCGCCGCGCGCCCGGTGATGTCGTGCGTGCCCGGCGTGACCTCCATGGCGTCCTCGCCCAAAGCCTCGCTCGCGTCGCCCGTGGCCAGGTGCCGGTGCGCGCGGGTGCGGCGCTCCAGGTAGAGCGCCAGACGCGACAGCGGGAAGCAGATGGCGAAGTACAGCAGCGCCGCCACCACGTACACGGGCCCGTAGTAGCTGGTGGAGCCCGCGAACGAGTTCGAGAAGTACATGAGCTCGCCGCCCGCGATGAGCGCGAGCACCGACGTGTTCTTCACGAGGTTCGCCGCCTGCACGGCCAGAGGCGGCATGATGATGCGGAACGCCTGCGGCAGGATGATGAGGAACATGGCCTGCCAGTACGAGAAGCCCTGGCTCTTCGCCGCCTCGAACTGACCGCGGTGGATGGACCCGATGCCGCTGCGCACCACCTCCGAGATGTAGCCGCCGTGGTAGATGCCGATGGCCAGCACGCCTATCCAGAACGCCGCGAGCGAGAGCCCCAGCAGCGGGAAGATGGCGTAGAACACGAACACCTGCAGAAGCAGCGGCACGTTCTGCACCACCTCCACGTACACGCGGGTGACCCAGCGCAGCACCGGGATGCGCGACACCGACAGCACGCCGAACAGGATGCCGAGCGCAAGCGCGATGACCAGGGCGAGCGCGGAGATGCCCACCGTGGTGCCGAATGCGGCCAGGATATCGGGCCAGCGCTGGAAGAGCGCCTCCCACTTGTAGGGTGCGAAGATCTCAAGCATCGCCGCCACCCGCTTCCGGCTTCTCGGTGGCCAGGCCCCAGCGCTCGTAGAGCGCATCCAGCGTGCCGTCGTCGGCCATGGCGCCGATGGCTGCGTCGATCTGGGCGGCCAGCTCCACGTTGGACTTCTTCGTGGCCACGCCGTACTCCTGCGGCGCGAACTGCGTATCGAGCAGCATAGTGGAGCCGTCAACGTAGCCGTTCAGGATGGAGCGGTCCACCGAGAACGCGTCCACCCGGCCCGTGACCAGCGCTATCTTGATCTCCGGGTACGTGGAGTACTCGGCGAAGCTCATGGAGATGCCTATCTCGTCGCCCGCGGCGGTCAACTTGTCGCGCGTGGTGGCCGACAGCGCCACGCCCACGGTCTTGCCGTCCAAGTCGCGCAGGTCGGCGATGCCCGAGGACTTCTTCACCAGCACGCCGATGTGGTCGGTGTAGTAGGGCCGCGAGAAGTTGTAGCTCTTCTTGCGCGCCTCGGTGATGGTGAACGTGGCCAGCGTGGCGTCGAGGGTGTTGTTGTCGAGCATCGCGCCGCGCGTGGTGACGTTCACGCCCGTCACCTTGAGCGCGTCGGGGCTGCCCTTGATGCGTTTGGCCAGCTCGCGGGCGATGTCCACCTCCATGCCTTCGATGTTGCCCGTCTCGGGGTTCTGGAAGCCGAAGCCCGGCACGTCGATCTTCGTGCCCACGCGCAGCACGTCGGGGTTCGCCACGCAGCCGGCGAGGCCCCCGAGGGCGAGCGTCGCAGCGGCCAGCGCCGACGTGCGGATGAATGTCCGTCTCGATATCATGGCGCGCCCCTAAAGTATCTTCGAGAGGAAGCTCTTGACGCGGGCGTTGTCCGTCTCGTCGAACAGGTAGTGCGGCGTGCCCTGGTCCACCACCAGGCCGTTTTCCATGAACACCACCTTGTCGGCCGCCTCGCGGGCAAGGCCCATCTCGTGGGTGACCATGACGATGGTCATGTTGGTTTCCGCGAGCGACTTGATGACGTCGAGCACCTCCTGCACCATCTCGGGGTCGAGCGCGCTCGTGGGCTCGTCGAGGAGCATGATCTTGGGATGCATGTTGAGCGCGCGGGCGATGGCCACGCGCTGCTGCTGGCCGCCGGAGAGCTGGTCGGGGTACTTGTCCACCTTGTCGGAGAGGCCCACGCGCTCAAGGTAGGCCCGCCCGTCGCGTTCAGCCTGATCGCGCGGCACCTTGAGCACCTTGATGGGCGCGAGCGTCACGTTCTGCAGCACCGTCTTGTGCGGATAGAGGTTGTAGCTCTGGAATACCATGGCCACGTCGCGGGCGAGCGCGCGGGCGTTCACCTTGCGGTCGGAAAGGTCCATGCCGTCCACCACGATGCGGCCGGCGTCCGGCATCTCGAGCCCGTTGATGCAGCGGATGAGCACGCTCTTGCCCGAGCCCGACGGTCCGATGACCACGACCTTCTCACCCTCGGCAACCTCAAGCGACACGCCCTTGAGCGCCTCCACGGTGCCGAAGCTCTTATAGATATTGGATACCGAGATAGCGTCTGCCACGTCGATGAACCTCCCGTATTCGATGGCGAGTGCATCGGCCAGTCTAGCACGCACGCCATCGTCCCAGATGGCATGCAGGTTACGGAAGCTTCACGAAAGCGAAATCAGTCACGCCTAGCGCAAAATCGGCACGTGCCGTTGTCATCCTATGGGCGGAGCGCGCCAGCGCGGAGTCGAAGGATGACAGAGGGGGCCGTCGACGCCTCCGCCCTGACAGAGAGGGTGCCTTTAAAAGATGACCTGTAAGCTTATGTCAATTTCTTTCGGCTGTGGTACGGATTCGGGCCCTGCGCGAAGTTGCGGCGCTCGCTACGCAGCGTTTCCCCAGGTCGCATTTTGCGATCGCGACTCGCTTATGCCACAGCCGAAAATTCCTGCCACTTCGTCTGCGGGTCCGCCTAGCGGGCGAACATCAGGCGCTCGCTGTTGAACATGCGCTGGAGCACCAGCACGCCCGCGCCCGTGAAGGCGAGGTTCGCCGCCACGCACACCGTGATGTTCACCGGCTGGAAATCGAACGTGAAGATGCCGATCATGGCCTGCACGCTGTTGTACAGCGGGATGAGGTAGTACCACCAATCGGCCTGGGCCTCGCCGAACATCCCTAAGATGCCCACCAGCATGACCACTATCATGAGCGGCGTCAGATACATCGACGCCTCCTTCACACCCTTCGCCAGCGCCGACACCACGGTGATCAGCATGACGATGACGAGCGTCGTGGAGATAACCACCACGGCCAGAAGCAGGTACTCCATCGGGCCGTACACGTTCACGTCGATCATCCCCTGCGCCAGGCTCGGCAGGCCCGCAAGGATGCCTATCAGGCTGGATACGGCGATAGCCAGCCCGATGAGCGTGATGGCCAGCACCTTGCCCAGCGCGATGTCGCGCCGGCGCACGGGCGTGGCCAGAAGCGTGGCCATGGTGCCGCGCTCCTTCTCGCCCGCCACCGACTCGGCCGCAATGGACATGCAGCTGCTGAACAGGAAGATGAGCAGCAGCATGGGCACGATGGACACCACGAGCGAGCCGGCGACGTCGCGCTTGTCGGCCACGTCGTAGGCGCCCTGTCCCGCGTTCACGTCGAAGCGGTTCGCCAGCGACGACTCGTAGCCGTCCAGCACGTCGCGCAGCGCGGCGAAGGCGGCCTGCGAATCGGGGTCGGTGGAGTCGTAGTAGATCTCCACCTGCGGAGCAGGCTTGCCCGAAGCGGGGTCGTAGGAGGCCACGGCCTCGTCGAAGCCCTCGGGGAACACGGCGAACGCCTTCACGTCGCCCTGGTCGATGCGCTCGCGCATGTCCTGCGCGCTCGGCGCCGTGGGCTCGTCGCTCACCCGCAGCACCGTGTCGGCCGCCAGGGAGCGCACGCTCTCGGGCAGGTTCACCGCGGCCACCGCAGGCGGCTTGGCCATGTCGGGCTTGGACATGTCGGCTATCACGTTGCCCATGACGCTCCACATGGCGAAGATGAGCACGCCCGGCAGCACGATGGAGACGAGCGCCGACACCCGGTTGCTGAAGAACCGCGCCAGCTCCTTCCTGGTTATCGTGAGCACGTTGCCCTTCATGACGCCTCCCCCACCGTCTGCGCGTACAGGTCGAAGAACGCGTCCTCAAGCGCGCGGCCGCCCGTGACCTCCGGCAGCGTGCCGCTGGCGGCCATGCGCCCGTCGATGATCACGCCCACGCGGTCGCACACCTTCTCCACCAGGCTGAATATGTGCGTGGACAAAAGCACCGTGCGGCCCTCGCCTTTAAGCTCAACCAGAAAGTCGGTGACCGTCTTGGCCGTGAGCACGTCCAGGCCGTTCGTGGGCTCATCGAACACGATGACGCGCGGGTCATGCGCAAGCGACATGGCGAGCGAGGTCTTCTGCTTCATGCCGGTGGACAGGTCGGCCACCTTCGTCTGCGCGAACGCGTCGATGCCGAAGCGGCCGAACAGCGCCCGCTTGCGCTCGTCGCGCACGGCAGGCGCCACATGGTGCAGCTCGCTGAAGAAGTCGAACAGGTAGTCGGGCGAGAACACGTCCTCCAACTTGAGCTCGCTGGTGAGGAAGCCTATCTTCGCGCGCACCGCCATGGGGTCGGACACCACCGAAGACCCCTCCACCAGCGCGTCGCCCTCGTCGGGCTTCACGAGCGCCGCGAGCATGCGCAGCGTGGTGGTCTTGCCGGCGCCGTTGGGGCCCAGAAGGCCGTATATCTCGCCGGGAAACACGTCGAACGATAGACCGTCGACGGCGGTTTTCGTGCGGGCGTCGGTGCGGTCGATCTTACGCTGCTTGGCCGAGAGCCTGAAGGTCTTTTTCAGGCCCTGCACGGAAATGGATGGCTCCATCGGCTCCGCCTTTCGGGGTCGGTGTCGGGCCTCACGCCGCCGTCGCGGCCGGCTCGGGGTCCTCGGCGGCGTCGGCCTTCGCCTTCGCGGCCTCGGCCTCCTCGCGCTCCAGCACGCGCTGCATGGCGGCGATGGCGCACTCTATCATGCCGTCGTCGGGCTCGTTGGTGGTGAGGTACTGCATCTGCATGCCAGGCCACAGCACCACCTTCACCAGCGGGTTGTCCGGGTGGCTGCCCGCCCACTTCACCGTGATCTCGTACGAGATGCCGGCGATCACGGGCATGAGCAGGATGCGCACGAGGATGACCAGCGCCAGCTTCGGCGCGCCGTCGGGCACGCCCCACGCCTCGATGAGCCCGTTGATGGGCGTCACCGTGTACACGAAGATGGCGATGACCATCACCATGATGAGGAACGCCGTGCCGCAGCGCACGTGCAGGCGCGGGAAGCTGCGGGCGTTCTCGGGCGTGAGGGGCAGGCCGTGCTCGTAGCAGTGGATGGTCTTGTGCTCGGCGCCGTGGTAGCCGAACATGCGCTTGATGTCCTGCATGCGCCCGATGAGCCACAGGTAGAACACGAACACGGCCACGCGCAGCAGGCCGTCCACGATGTTCCAGAGCACCGTGTTCTGGTCGTACTCGCCCACGATGAGGTTCGTGATGAACGCCGGCGCCACGATGAACAGCACCACGCCCAGCACGAGCCCGAGCACCATGGAGATAGCCATCTCCTTCTTCCCGAACTCCGCCTCCTCGTCCAAGAACGACTTCTTCGCCGGCGCGGGTTCGGCCTGCGCCTCCTCCACCACCTCAAGCGACGTCTGCGCCCCCAGCGCATCGATCACCGCGTCCGGCCGCCCGAAGTCGTCCCTCCACGAGAATCCCCCCTCCTCAGCGAGCGAGCCGATCGGGCTCCCCTCAACGTCGGAAACCGCCCCCTCCGCAGCGAAGGAGCCCCCAGCGCCCTCGGAGCGGAGGGGGTCGGCATCGTCCACCAAGCGAGTTCCGCACGAGCCGGACAGCCCAGTGGGCTGTCCGTGCGAGCAGGACTGTTCGAGCGACTGGGCGGTGCCGGCCCCCTCCGCGGACTCGCGAGCAGAACAGGCAGCCTCATCAGGTTCATCTTCCGCAAACGCATGCTCGGCGGCGATCTCGAGCGCCTTGAAGCCCAGCACGAGCGACTCCACGAGCGCCCGGCAGCCCCGCACGAGCGGCCAGTGCATCCATCCGCGGCCGGCGCGGCCGCTCGCCAGGTCGTGCTCCTCCACGTAGATGCCGCCGGAGGGCTCGCGCACGGCCACCGACCAGTTGTACTTGCCGCGCATCATGATGCCCTCGAGCAGCGCCTGGCCGCCCACGTGGGTCTTGAGCGCGCCGTCCTCTTTGAACGCGCGCGACAGATCACTCTTCTGCTCGGCCATCGTCTAGCCCCTCGTCACGCGAGGATAGGGGTTGCCGCAGGTCATCTTGCCCTCGGGGCACGCGCCGCGCACGCAGGGCGCGCCGGCGTCCATGAACACGAACGGCGCCGTGGGCCGCGCGAGCTCGAGCATCCGGTGCGCCATGTCGCGGATCTCCCACTGCGCGCGGTTGCAGCAGCGCAAGGAGAAGAAGTGCAGCAGCTCGCGCACGTTCATGGTGATGACGATCTTCGTCTCGGCGGCATTGGGCAAGAGGTAGCGCGCGTCCTCGGCGGGCACGCCGGCGTCCAGCAGCGCCCGGTAGGCCTCCTGCGCCTTCGCCACGGCCTCGTCGAAAAGCGCGCTCGTCGCCTCGTCGGCCGCGATGCTCTCCGGCTTCACCACGGCCACGCCGTCCGCGAACTTCACGTAGCGCTGGCTCTGCTGGTTGAAGCTGGCGATGCGGTGGCGCACCAGCTGGTGCGTGAGCGCGCGCGACACGCCGTCCACGGCGAAGGTGTAGCTCGCGTGCTCGAGCGTGGAGAAGTGGCCGCTGGCCATGATGGTGGAGAGCACGCTCTTCACGCGCTCCTCGGGCATGGTCTCCATGAGCTCGGCCGCGCCCACGGGCGCGTAGCACAGGCGCGCCGCCGTGGCGATGGCGCGCTCCGGATCGGGCGTGTGGTAGAGCAGTTCGACGTGCATGGGCTCCATACTCCTCAATCAAGAAGAATTACGGCAGATCGGGCGGTTCCCGCGCCCCTCCGCGCTCTCGTTCGCTACTATGGTACCCGAAACGACCGGCCGATGGCGGCGCGAGTCGTCCGCCCTCAAGCACCCTCCACGCGAAAGGCACGCCATGGACGAGAACTTCGAGCCGCTGCTCACCACCCGCGACTGGAACGAGGAGTGGAAGCGCCTCCAGCGCGCCCGCCGCCGCCCCGACGACGCGTCGTACTGGGACAAGCGCGCACGCACGTTCACCACCAAGGACGCGCCGAACCCCTACGTGGAGCGGTTCCTGGAGCTGGCGGCCATCCGCCCCGGCGAGACGGTGTTCGACATGGGCTGCGGCACGGGGGCGCTGTCCATCCCGCTGGGGCTCGCCGGCCACAAGGTGGTGGCGGCCGACTTCTCGCAGGGCATGCTCGACCGGCTGCGGGAGGACCTGGACGCCTACGGCGTGACCACCGTGTTCCCCAAGCTTATGAGCTGGGAGGACGACTGGCCCGCCCTCGGCGTGCGCCCGGGGATGGTCGATGTGTGCGTGGCTTCGCGCTCGGTGGCCACGGCCGATATGAGGGATTCGCTTCTGCGCCTGACCGACGTGGCGCGCCGCCGCGTGTGCGCGACGCTGGCCACCGGGGCCTCGCCGCGCACCGACGAGCGGGTGCTCGCCGCCATCGGCCTCAAGAGCGTGCTCGGCCACGACTACCTCTACGCCCTCAACATCCTGGCGAACGAGGGCCTGCGCCCGGAGCTCGCCTACATCGACTCCACGCGCGCCGACACGTTCGACACCGCCGAGGAGGCCTACGAGGCGTTCGCGCGCATGGCCGAGGACTCCTGCGGCGCGACGACGCCCGCGCCCGCGATGGCCGCCGCCCTCGGGCGGCTGCGCGAATGGCTGGACGCGAACCTCATGGAGAACGAGCGCGCCGGCGAGCCCGACAAGAAGGGCGTGCCCGAGAAGCGCCTACGCCTACGCGAGCCCCGCACCGTCACCTGGGCCTTCCTCGCTTGGGACAAGTAAAATGGCATAAAAGGGGACAGTCCCCTTTTATGCCATTTTCGCACTACAGCTCGACGCGCTCGAACATGTCCTTGCCCACGCCGCAGACGGGGCAGATGAAGTCGTCGGGCAGCTCGTCGACGTACTCGATATGGCCGCACACCGTGCAGCGCCAGCCCACCTTCGGCTTGGGCGCGTCGCCGGCAGCGGCGGGCGCCGGCGCGTCGGGCGCATCGGGCAGGAAGCTCGAGGCCTTCGGCGGGGTCTTGCCGCCTTTCACCTGGTGGTAGTAGGCGTAGGTCATCGGCTCGCCGGGGCACAGCTTCTCGGCCTCCTCCACCTCGCCGACGTAGAGGATATGCGTGCCCAGGTTCACCGCCTGCACGACGCGCACGGAGAAGCGTGCGACGCACTGCTCGGCCACGTAGGGCACGCCCGCCGCGTCGAGGCCCGTCTCGCACGAGGCGAACTTGTCCACGTCGGTGCTGCAATGGAAGCCGAACGTGCCGATGAGCTCCATCGTGGCGTCCTTGGCCAGGCACGACACGGTGAAGCGCCCGGAGTCCAGGATGACGTCGGTGGTGGCGTTCTCCTTGTTCAGCGCCACGCTCACCTGCAGCGGCGAGGACGTGACCTGCTGGAACGTGTTGGCGACGCAGGCAGCCTTGCGCTCGCCGTCCGTCGCGCCGATAAGGTAGAGCCCGTAGCTCAGATTGAAGAACGCGGTCTGATCGATCATGGTGCACCTTTCCCCAGCTCTCGATTTCACTATCCGTAATGATAATCATTATCAATAAGGAATGCAAGCGCCGTGCGGAAACGGCCGGCGGACGGCGCTCAGACGGGCAGCCCGAGCGCCTCCCGCACGCGCGTGCGCGCCTCCTCGCCCGGCGCGAGCTCCTCCGCGCCGCCCCATGCGGCCCCGAAGCGCTCGCGGGCGCGCGGGCACAGCCAATCACGCACGACGGCGAGCGCATGCGGGAAGCGCTCCGTCGGCCCCGCCGCCAGAAGGGCCGTCGCCGAGGCCAGGCCGCCGTCGCGCTCCAGCTCGAGCCGCCCCAGCTCGTCCACCACCAGAAGGCCCGGCCCTGCGCCCGATGTTTCACGTGAAACATCTGTTTGCGCAAACGTTTGTTTCACGTGAAACATCGCCTCCGCAAGCGCGTCGAAATGCGCGTTCACCCGCGCAAGGGCGTCGTCGGAGATATGCCAGGCCAGCTGGGCGGCGGCGCTCTGGCTGGCGGGATCGAACGCCCCCTCCGCAAGCGCCAGATCGCGCCGCCGTGCGAACGCGACGCGCTCGCCTCCCGGCAGCAGCACGTTGTCGATGCCGAGCTTCTCGAGCCGCCCCTCCCCCTCGCGCCACACGCCGGGCGCGAGCACGCCGGCCACCTCGACGCCCGCCTCCGCGAGCTCCGCCGCCAGGCCCTCGAGCCAGCGCGTCTTGCCCACCTGCACATCGCCCGTTAGCAGGAACAGCATCTCCGCCCTCCGCATTCTCCTTGCTCAATTATCCTCAAACGCATAGTATACTCTTCCGAAGATAAATCATCGGCAGAAAGGGCCGCCATGGACCGCCAGAACCCCGACTCCTCCCCGTGGGAGCTCTATGACCGCCTCATCGACAGCATACCCGAGGACGCCGTGGTGCGCGACTACTGCCTGGGCACGCATTGGTCCTACGTGGAGGCCGATTGCGGCATGGGCGTGAGCTTCACCTGCAAAGGCGGCGCCCGGCGCGCCTGCAAGCGCGACCTGCGCGGACGGCCGCTGCGCGAGACGGCCCAGCTCGCGAAGTCGTGGTGCTTCGAGGAGGCGACCCTCGGCGTGGCGGCCCTCAACGCCTTCTACGCGCGCACGGAGCTGCTCGACCCCCTGGGCGCCGCCTACGACGAGCCGGTGGAGCTGCCCGACGGCACCGTGCGGAAGATGGACGCCTTCGAGCTCTACCGCCCGCGCATCGAGGCCGCAGGCGGCGCCCAGGTCGTGGTGGTCGGCCACTTCCCCCGCGTCGAGCGCATCGCCGAGTACGCCCGCCTCACCGTGCTCGAGCGCAACTGCTCAAGCGAGCTCGACACGCCCGATCCCGCCTGCGAGTACGTGCTGCCAAGCGCCGACTTCGCCTTCATGACGGGCGTCACGCTCATCAACAAGACCGCGCCGCGCCTGCTCGATCTCGCGCGGAACGCGCATGTCGTCATGGTGGGCCCGAGCGTGGTCATGTCGCCCGTCCTGTTCGAGCGGGGCGCCGAGGCGCTCGCCGGCAGCGTGGTGGCCGACCCGGAGAAGGCCCGCTTCGCCGTGAAGACCGGCGCAGGACGGTTCTTCGGCGAAGCGCTGCAGATGGCCATGCTGAAGCGTTCCGGCACCTGACCCGCTCCGCGAAGGTCCCGATGCTTCACGTGAAACATCCGTGCTAGAACCCCCGATGTTTCACGTGAAACAATGGCACGCCGAGACCTCGCGCGCTTCACGCCCCACTCCTTTCGCGCCCTTTTAATTATTTTCGATTGATAATATTCTGATTTTGGGATATATTTGCCCTACATTATCCTTGAATGAGTATCAAGGGGGAGCGGCGGTGGAAGCGACAACCGACAGGCTCGACGACCGGAGTGCCGCCGCGCGCTGCGCATCCCGGCGCGCCAGCCGGCGCGGCGCCGCCATCATCGTAGCGCTCGTTGCGCTCATGGTGCTGGCCGTGCTGGCCTCGCTCATGCTGGGACGCTTCCCCATCTCCCCCGCCGAGGCCGCGGGCATGCTGGGAAGCCTCGCCTTCCCCATCGACCCGTTCTGGACCGACCAGCAGGCCACCCTGTTCTTCCAGGTGCGCCTGCCGCGCATCGCGCTCGCGCTCATGGTGGGCTGCAGCCTGGCCGCCGCGGGCGCCGCCTACCAGGGCACCTTCCAGAACCCGCTCGTCTCCCCCGACATCCTGGGCGCAAGCCAGGGCGCGGCCTTCGGCGCCGCGTGCGCCATCCTTCTGGGACTCGGCGCCTTCGGCGTGTCCGTCTCCGCGTTCGCCTGGTCCATCGGCGCGGTGCTGCTGGTGCTTTTGGTGGGCAGCCGCGCGAAGGGGAACCACCTGCTCATCGTGGTGCTGGCGGGCGTCATGGTGAGCTCGCTCTTCCAGGCGGGCGTGTCGTTCACCAAGCTCATCGCCGACCCCACCGACCAGCTGGCCGCCATCACCTACTGGCTCATGGGCAGCCTCACCGGCGCGAAGCCCTCCGACCTGGCCATGGCGGCGGGCCCCATGGCCGCGGGGCTCGCGGTGCTGTTCGCGCTGCGCTGGCGCATCAACGTGCTCACCATGGGCGACGACGAGGCCTCCACCATGGGCGTGAACGCCCGGCGCGTGCGCATGATCGTCATCCTCGCGGCCACGCTCATCACCGCGGCCAGCGTGGCGGTTTCGGGCATGATAGGCTGGGTGGGCCTGGTCATCCCCCACTTCGCGCGCATGATCATCGGCTGCGACTACCGCCGGCTCCTGCCCGCCAGCATGCTCATGGGCGCCATCTTCCTACTCGTGGTGGACGACGTGGCGCGCCTGGCGGCCACCGCCGAGATACCCATCGGCATCCTCACCGCGTTCGTGGGCGCGCCGTTCTTCCTGTACCTTATCACGCGGAAGAAGCAGCGCCTATGAGCATCGACGTCGAGCACCTCACGTTCTCCTACGGCAGCCACCGCGTGCTGGACGACGTGAGCTTCCACATCCCCGACAACACGCTGGTGAACGTGCTGGGCCCCAACGGCGTGGGCAAGTCCACCCTGTTCCGCTGCATCCTGTGCCTGAACGGCGGCTGGAAGGGCAGCATCCGCGTGAACGGCAGGGACCTGCGCACGCTCTCCATCCGCGACCGCTCGCGCGAGATCGCCTACATCCCGCAGTCGCATTCCTCCACCTACGACTACGACGCGCTCGACGTGGTGCTGATGAGCGCGGGCGGGCGCGTGGGGCTGTTCGGCGCGCCCAAGCGCTCGCACGTCGAAGCGGCCTGGGAGGCGCTCGAGCGCGTGGGCGTCGCGCATCTGGGGCACCGTCCCTACACCCGGATATCCGGCGGCGAGCAGCAGCTGGTGCTCATCGCGCGCGCCCTGGCGCAGAACGCCCGCACCATCATCATGGACGAGCCCACGAGCGCGCTCGATTACGGCAACACCGTGCGCGTGCTCTCCACCGTGCGACAGCTGGCGCGCGAGGGCATGAGCATCATCCAGTCTACGCACCAGCCCGACCAGGCGTTCCTCTACGCCGACCAGACGCTCGTGCTCAACGACGGCCGCGTCCACGCGTTCGGCGACCCCAAGGACGTCATCACCAAGGAGCTGGTGAGCACCATCTACGACGTGGACGTGGAGGTCAATTCCCTATACGGCGACAAGGTGCGCGTGTGCGTGCCCGTGCGCGAGATCAAGCGATAGGGCCCAAAAGGGCCAAAAGAGGAAGGAAGGTTCCATGGGAGGGAAGATGAGCACGAGAAAGGCCTGGTCGTTGCGTTTGGCGGCGTGCGCGGCATGCCTGGGGCTGGCGTTCGCGCTGGGCGGCTGCGCGCAGAGCCAGCCGCAGCAGGACGCCGCCCCCGCCGGCGACGGCGCCGCCCAGGCCGAGCAGCCGGCCGCGAGCGAGACCCGCACGTTCACGGATTCGGCGGGCCGCACCGTGGAGGTGCCCGCGCAGATAGACAGGATCGCCCCCGCCGGCCACACCGCCACCCAGATCCTACTCACCATGGCGCCCGAGAAGATGGTGACCATCTCCACCGAGCTCACCGACGACCAGGCGAAGTACCTGGGCGCCGACTACGCCAACCTGCCCGTGACGGGCGCGGCGTTCGGCTCGAAGGGCGACCTGAACAAGGAGGCCGTGGCCGCCTCCGGCGCACAGATACTCATCGACACCGGCGAGCTGAAGGAGGGCATCGCGGAGGACCTGGACACGCTGCAAACGCAGCTGGGCATCCCCGTGGTGATGGTGGAGACGAAGATGGAGGACTACGGAGCCGCCTACGAGAAGCTCGGCGAGCTTTTGGGCATGGAGGAGCGCGGCGCGGAGCTTTCCGACTACTGCAAGAAGGCCTACGATGAGACGGTTGCCACCATGGCGAAGATCCCCGAAAGCGAGCGCGCGCAGGTGGCGTACCTTCTGGGCGACAAGGGAACGAACACCATCGCGAAGAATTCCTACCAGGGCCAGGTGGTGGACCTCGTGGCTGACAACGTGGCCGACCTGGGCAAGGTGAGCGGCAGCGGAAGCGGCGTGGAGATAAGCTTGGAGCAGCTGGCACTCTGGAACCCGCAGGTCATCCTGTTCCAGGAGGGAAGCATCTACAGCTCCGTGGCCACGGACGCGGCTTTCGCCGACCTGGACGCCGTGAAGAACGGCCAGGTGTACGAAGTGCCGGGCACGCCATGGTGCTGGCTCAACAACCCGCCCACCGTGAACCAGGTGCTCGGCATGCAGTGGCTGCCGCGCCTTCTGTACCCCGACCAGTACAGCGACGATATGTACGACGTGACGGCAGGCTACTTCAAGACGTTCTACGGCTACGATCTCTCCGAGGCCGAGTTCCAGGAGATCGCGCCCCACGCGCGTCCGTTGGCGTAGGGCGAACGGCCCCGAAAACCGTCCCTGAACGCAGCGAACGCCCGGCGCGATGCCGGGCGTTCGTCGTTCGTGCGAGAAAAGTGCGATCCGAGGGCTACTCGGCGGCCGGAGCCTCCTCGACGAGGGCGTCGACGGCGGCGGCCTCCTCGGGAGTCGCCTCGGGGGCGGCTTCCTCGGCAGCGGCCTCGGCCTCGGCGGCGGCAGCCTTGGCGGCGTCGCGCTCGGCCTTCTTCGCGAACTCCTCGGCGCGCTTGGCCTTCTCGGCGGCCTTCGCCTCGCGCTCGGCCTTCTTCTTGGCCTCGGCCTCGGCGACGGCGGCGGCCTTCGCGGCCTTCTTCGCGGCCTCGCGCTCGGCCACGACGTCCTTCGCGCTGCCGAACTTGTCGGCGAAGCGCTGCACGCGCCCGCCGGTGTCGACGAAGCGCTGCTGGCCGGTGTAGAACGGATGGCACACGTTGCAGATGTCGATCTTCAGCTCCGACTTCGTGGACATGGTGGTGAAGGTGTTGCCGCAGCTGCACTTCACCGTGCACTCCACGTACTCCGGATGAATTCCCTGTTTCATTTCTGGTTCTCCTTTACGGGCCTTGGTTTCCGACCAAGGCGAAGACAAGCCTTTGCACTATAGCACAGTCCGCGTCGAAGCGAACGAGATTCCGCAGAATTTCACTGCTGCGGAAACCCGCCATGCTGGGCCTGCGCCACATCTCGCGGGCGAATGCAAGTTGCGACGGTCACAAGCGGTCCACGTCCTCGCCCTCGGCATGCACCTGCACGACGTAGAGGGCGTTCGTGGCCACGGCCTCGTCCTCGCCGCGCGCGATGCCGGGCTCCACGGGGCTCGTGGAGCGATCGCCCACCGTGAGCACGGCCACGTCGCCGGGCTTCACCAGCCCGCGGCGCACGACGGCCTCCCGCGCGTCGTCGATGATGTGGCGCATGTCGCCCTGCACGTCGCCCAGCATGGGGGTGACGCCCCAGCTCAGCTGCAGCTGGCGCATGACGCGCGCGTTCGGCGTGACGGCGAAGACGGGCACGCGCGGGCGCAGGTTGGACATGAGGCGCGCCGTCCGCCCCGACATCGTGGGCGCCACGATGCAGGCGGCCTCCAGCGTCTCGGCCGTCTGCACGGCGGCCATCCCCACGGCCAGCGACACCCGGGCGTGCACGCGGCTGCGGTCGGGCGCAGCCTCGTCGTAGAGGTAGGGCTCGCTCGCCTCGGCCACGCGCGCCATCACGCGCACGGCTTCGACGGGATACGCGCCCATCGCCGTCTCGCCCGACAGCATGACCGCGTCGGTGCCGTCGTACACGGCGTTGGCCACATCGCCCACCTCGGCGCGCGTGGGGCGCGGGTTGCGCACCATCGATTCGAGCATCTGCGTGGCCGTGATCACCGGCTTCGAGGCGCGCTTGCACGCGCGGATGATCTCCTTCTGGATGTGCGGCACGAGGTAGGGGGCCACCTCAACGCCCAGGTCGCCGCGCGCCACCATGATGCCGTCGGACGCCTCGAGGATGGCGTCGAAGTCCTCCACGGCCTCCGAGCATTCGATCTTGGCGACGAGCATGATGCCCGCCCCGCCGTTCTCGTCCAAGAAACGCCTGATGGCGCGCACTCCTTCGGCATCACGCACGAACGAGGCGGCCACGAAGTCCACCTTCTGCCCGATGCCGAACAGGAGGTCGGCGCGATCCTGCTCGGTCATCACGGGCAGCGGCACCGCGGTGCCGGGCAGGTTCACCGACTTGCGCTCACCCAGCTCGCCCGCGTTCATCATGGTGCAGCGGATGTCGGCGCCGTCCACGCCCTCCACGCGCAGCTCGATGAGGCCGTCGTCCACGAGGATGGACGTGCCGGGCGAAACCGCGCGCGAGAGCCCCGCGCACGACTGCGAGACGAGGCGCGCCGTGCCCTCCACGTCGCGCTCGACGAGCACGAGCTCGGCACCCTCCTCGAGGCGCACCGGGGCGCCGCCGGCCAGGGGGCCCGTGCGGATCTCCGGCCCGCGCGTGTCCAGCAGGATGGCGCACGGCAGATCCAGGCGCTCCCGCACCCGCCGCAGCCGCTCCATCCGCGCGCGGTGCTCGTCGTGCGTGCCATGCGAGAAGTTGAGGCGCGCCACGTCCATGCCGGCCCCGATCAGCGCCTCGAGCGCCTCCTCGTCGTCGACCGCAGGACCCAGCGTGCACACGATCTTCGTCCTTCGGGCCATAGGCCCCCCTTCCCCGTCTTTTGCCGGGCCTTACGCCAGAAACGATTCGTTCACGGGCAGCCGGTAGGCCTCGGCGATGCCGCGCAGCCCCTCGTCGGGGATCATGTTGGGAAGCTCGCCGTCGCCGCCGTTCATCGCGCGCGCCGTCGCGTAGACGGACGCGGCCTTCGCGATGGCTTGCATGAGGCCGAAGGCGGCGTCGAAGGTGTGGCCGGGGCAGAACGCGCCGTGATGCGCCCACACGCACGCGTCGAACCCGCGCATCGCGTCTGCCGTGGCGCGCGCGATCTCGGGGCCGCCCGGCACGATCCAGGGCACGACGCCCAGCCCGCGCGGGAACGCGACCATACCCTCGGAGAGCACCTTCCACAGCGTGCGCGTGAACGTGCGCGAATCGAGCGGCAGCACGCTCGTGAGCGCCACGACGTCGGCGGGATGCGCGTGGTAGAGCACGCGATCGGCGCCGCCGGTGACCTCCTTGCGCACGGAATGGACGGCCGCGTGGCTCGCGAACTCGCTCGTGGGCACCGCGCCGTCCTTGAAGCCCCACACGATGCGCCACGCGTCGCCCGCCGGGCTCACCTCCACGATGCCGGCCGCGGCGTCCGGGTCGAGCGGCACGGCGCGCAGGTGGGCGCCGGCGGCCGTGACCATGAAGAACTCGCCGCGCAGGTTGTCGGCCTGCGCGCCCAGCGGCACCCAGGAGCTCGGGTTGTCGTAGAAGAACGAGCGGCACGACGCCACGTCCTCGGGCTTCAGGCGGTACGACAGGTTGCCGCCGTTGCCCTCGTGCCAGCCCTGCGCGTAGCCGTCGGCGCACAAGCGCACGAACGCCTTCGCGAACGCCTGCTGCTCCACCGCCACGCCCGACACGGCGCCCTTCGCAACCGACACGCCCTTGTCCAGCATCTCCTGTGCGTTATCGAGAAATCCCATGACGTCCTCCCGTCTGCGGCGGCCGCGCGCCGGGCCGGGCGGCCGCGCGCGCTTCGATTCACGGGACGATTGTAGCATGGGGCCCGCCCGCATCCGGCCGTCCCGACGCAAGCTCCAAAGGCGGATGCCGAAGGGAGCGCCCCGCCCTTCCGCCCCGGCGGGGCGCGTGCGTGAGAGGCGTCGGCGTTATCGGCCCCCACGTGAAAGCGCCCGCCCCGCGAGGCGGGACGGGCGCGTCGTGCGTCGGTTGGAGCGGAGCGCCTAGACCTCGGCGACCCAGAGGCCGTGGAGGTTGCAGTACTCGTACACCTTGAGCGCCTCGTCGCCCTCGGCCAGGGCGAAGTCGGCCACGGGGGCGTCCTCCGGGGTGAGCTCGCGGATCTGGTAGCCGCTCTTCGTGACCAGGCAGATGAACGTGATGTAGTGCTCCGGCGTCATGGGATGCAGCACGCTTCCCACCTCGACGTGCACGTTCGCGCCGTCGACGCGCACCACCGGCACGTGCTTCTCGAGCGCGGCATCGGTGGTGTTGGCGGTGAGCTCGGCCATCTGCTCGCCGCAGCACATCATGGGCACCCCGGCGTCGAACGGCTTGATGGCGACGTTGCCGCAGTGGGCGCAGCGGTAGAATTTCAGATCCATGGGAGTTCCCCCTTCATCGTTTGCGTGAATCGGTTCGTTCGGTCGTTCGCGTATATGTTACTCACTCTGTTGCATTTCTGGAAGGCCCTGCTGCGGCTTTTTCACGACAAGCGCATAAACGAGCACGCCCGCGCCCACCAGGATGAGCGGCACCGACAGAAGCTGCCCCATGGTGAGCCAGCCGCCCCACAGATACCCCAGCTGCACGTCGGGCTCGCGCACGAACTCCACGAGGAAGCGGAAGCTGCCGTACATGACGAGGAACAGGCCCAGAAACGTGCCGCGCGGCCGAGGCGGCTGCTTGCGCGAGAGCAGGTAGAGCACGGCGAAGATGACGACGCCCTCCAGAAGCGCCTCGTAGAGCTGCGAGGGATGCCGCGGCATCGTGCCCGCCGCGCCGCCGAACACCACGCCCCAGGCCGCGTCGGTGGGCGCGCCCCACAGCTCGCCGTTCACGAAATTCGCCAGGCGGCCGAACAGCAGGCCCAGAGGCGCGCCGATGCAGCCGAGGTCGGCCAGCGTGAGGTACGGGATGTTCGTGAACCTGGCCGCCACGATGCCGGCCAGAAGCGCGCCGATGAGCCCGCCGTGGAAGCTCATGCCGCCCTCGTTGAACGCGAGGATCTTCTCGGGATGGGCCAGGTAGAAGCCGTCGCCGTAGAAGAGCACGTAGCCGAGGCGCCCGCCCACGATCACGCCGATGATGACGCAGAACATGATGGTGAGCAGCGAGTCCACGTCCACGCGCACGCGCCAGCGGCGGGCGACGCGCCAGATGACGAGGGCCGCGCACACGAAGCCGAGCACGTAGGCGATGCCGTACCACCGCACGGCGAAGGGCCCCGCCGAGAACGCGACGGGATCGAGGGACTGGTAGATGTCGTTGAGCATGTCGTTCCTTCGCGAGAAAAAACGGCTCCGCCGGCAAGAACAGCGGCGGAACCCCTAGTCCGAACCCATTCCCGCACCCACCTCGATGGCGGCGAAGCGGACCTCGTCGCGCAGCTTCTGCGGGATATGCTGCATGCTGGACACGGTTGCGCCGCATCGGGGGCAGCGCAGCGTGAACATGGCGAGGTCGGCGCTCACCACGAGCATGGAGTCGTAGCGGCACACGTCGAGGCCGTTCTCGCCGCATGCGGGGCACGTCACGCCATAACTCATCGTCTCACGCTCCTTCGCTCGCCGGCTCGCTTCCTTTCCCCCATTGTAGCAGAACCCACCGCACGCGCTCCCGCGAATGCGGGCGGCGGGTGAGACGGGACGTCACGTCCAGCGCAGAGCGGCCGCCCGGGGGCGGCCGCTCTTCTTACAGCAAAAACCGGTTCGGGTTGCCTTGACGCGCCGGGCCGTCGTCCTTGCGATCGGCCACATCGGGGCCGTTCTCGAGGAAGTGCTCGCAGAAGCGGCACACCTCCTTGACCGCCGCGTCGTAGTCGCGCGCGGGATTGAGCAGGACGTTGAAGTCCTGGCACACCACGTGCGTGTCGCGCACGCAGGCCGCGAACCGGCAGTCGGCAGGGCACGGCTCGCCGGGTACGTTGTGCGGGCAGCGCGACCTCATCTCCTCGTCGCAGCCGCGGCGCTCCCAACACTGCGCCATATCGCCGCCTCCTACAGGTCCGCGGGGACGACCTTCGTCACGCCGGGCACGCGCTCCTTGAGGATGCGCTCGACGCCGTTGGCCAGCGTCATCTGCGACATCGGGCAGCCCTTGCAGGCGCCCTGCAGCTCCACGGACACCACGCCGTCCGCGTCCACGTCCACGAGGCGCACGTCGCCGCCGTCGGCCTGCAGGCTCGGGCGGATGAGCTCGAGCACGGCCGCCACGTCGTTCTTCTCCACCATAGTATCTTCCCTTCTCCGAAATGGTTGTTTTCAGGTGCCGATTCTACCACAGGGCGCGCGCCGCGTTCGCAGCGCCCGCGAAAAGCGGACAGAATGCGGTTGCGGCGCGCTACGCCGTGGGCTTCCAGTCCTTGCCGAGCACGACGAGTACGTCGGTCTCGAACGTGTAGAAGCCGCTGCCCGGCACCGTGCGCCCGAACCCGAGCGCATTCACCACCGTCTGCGCGGCGCCCTCGAACTTGTCGTCGTTGTACACGATGAGCGTCTCGTCGTAGGCGGCGTACACGTCGGTGTTGCCCGTCTCGGTCACGTCGAAGCCGCGATCGCCCAGCGTGGCCGCGAGCTGGGCCGCGCCGCCCGCGATGTCCGAGCCGTTGCGCACGGTGATGGTGAAGCTGGCCGGATCGACGAGGGGCGCCTGCTCCTCGACCACGGGGTCCTCCCCCGCCTCCACGAGTTCCATCATGGCCGTCCACGCGTCCGACGAGGCCATATAGAACGCGGTGCCGTCACGCTCCGTCTCGTACCCCGGCACGAGCGCGCCGCGCACCGCGGCCTCGTCCATGCCGCGCAGCGCGTCGGCGAGCGAGAGCGCGTCGGCGGCGCCCACGTCGGTCTTGAACGCGCCGTCGAGGCCGTCGAACAGCGCGAGGAAGCCGAGCGTGCCGTCGCCGAACAGCTTCACGGAGAGCGCCGAGAGCACGGAGCGCTGGTTGGCCGCCTGCCGCTCCAGGCCGCCCTCGAAGTTCGACGCGCGCAGGAGCGTGAGCGCGCTGCGGCCGTCGAGCTGCTGGCGGCCGGCGGGAAGGTACACGTCGCCCGCCGTCGGGTCGTCCACCTCCTCGGCGACGTCCACCTCCACGCCCCCCACCGCGTCGACGAGGCGCATCACACCCGCCGCATCGACTTTGACCAGGTGGGATACGCTCACGCCGGCGAACGAGGCCGCCGCGGACACGAGCGAGGCGTCCCCTTCGGCCGCCGCGTCGCGCAGCTGGTGGGGCTCGCCGTCCTTGAGCGCCACCTGCAGCGTCGCGGGGATCGACACGACGGTGGCCGTGCGGGCCGTGCGGTCCACCCGCACGAGCGCGAGCGCGTCGGGGCCGGGCACGCCGCCGGCGACGCCCGCCTCGTCCAGGTCGGCGGCCACGAGCGCGTAGAACGGCTCGCCCGACTTCGCCGCGACGAGCGCGGAGGACGCGTCGGAGTCCCCGAGCGACATCTTGGCGTCGAGCGACCCGAAGAACGTGGCCGCGCCCACGATCGCGGCGGCGCAGAGCGCGACGGCCAGGCACGCGGCGGCCACGACGATACGGCGCACCCGCGCGCGGCGGCGCACCTCGTCGGTGAACTCGCGCCTGCTCACGCGCCGGGAGTACTGCGAGGAGCTCTCGCGGGTGGACGTGGAGGGCAGGATGGTGTCCACGTAGCCGCGGGCGGCGCGCTTCTGCTTGCGCGGGCTCGAGAACCCCATGGACGCGCCGTTCATGCCCTGGTGGGAGCGGCGCGGCACGTGCGTGCCGACCGTCGCCGAGCGTAGGCGGCGGGAGGTGAGCTTCGACTGCGTCGCCGTGAAGCCCTTCTTGCGGTGGTTCGGCATGCGAACGTCCCTCAGCGGCCCGACGGCTCGCCGACCGTCGTGCGCACGACGTCGGCGCCGAGCGAGGCCAGCTTGCCCACGTAGTCCTCGTAGCCGCGGTCGATGTGCCCGATGTTGTGCACGCGCGTCTCCCCCTCGGCCCCGATGCCCGCGAGCACGAGGGCCGCGCCGGCGCGCAGGTCGGTGGAGGACACGTCGGCGCCCTGCAGCACGTCCACGCCGCGCACGAGGGCGTGGTGGTCCTCGATGGCGATGTCGGCGCCCATGCGCATGAGCTCGCTGGCGAACATGAAGCGGTTCTCGAACACGTTCTCCGTGATGACCGACATGCCGTCGGCACGCGCCGCGAGCAGCATGAACTGGGCCTGCAGATCCGTGGGGAAGCCAGGGTGCGGCAGCGTCTGGATGTCGATGGGCTCGAGCGGGCGCGTGCGCGAGACGGTGACCCAGTCCTCGCCCGTCTGAACGTCGCAGCCCATGGACGAGAGCTTCATGAGGGCCACGCGCAGATACGACGGGTCGATGCCGCGCACGGTGACCGGCCCGCCCGTGAGCGCGCCGCCGGCCAAAAACGTGCCCGCCTCGATGCGGTCGCCCACCGTGGTGTGCTCGCAGGGATGCATCTCGTCTAAGGCGACGCCCTCCACCTCGATGATGGCCGAGCCGGCGCCCTCCACGCGCGCGCCCATGGCGACGAGCATGTTGGCGAGGTCGACGATCTCGGGCTCGCGCGCGGCGTTCTCGATGACCGTCGTCCCCTCGGCCACGACGGCGGCCATGAGCAGGTTCTCCGTGGCGCCGACGCTCGGGAAGTCGAGTACGACGTGCGCGCCGCGCAGACCCTCAGGCGTCTCCGCCTCCAGGAAGCCGTGGTCCATGGCGAACGTGACGCCGATGGCCTCGAGCCCCACGAGGTGCATGTCGATCTTGCGGGCGCCGATCTGGCAGCCGCCCGGCATGGCGACGCGGGCGCGCCCGAAGCGCCCGATGAGCGGGCCGAGCACCGAGATGCTCGCGCGCATCTTGGACACGAGCTCGTAGGGCGTCTCGTGCTCCTCCACCGCGCCGGTGTCCACGACGAGGGTGTGCCCGTCGCGCTCCACCGTGGCGCCGAGGCAGCGCAGCACTTCCGACATGATCTCGATGTCCGAGATGAGCGGGACGTTGCGGATGAGCGTGCGCCCCCGGCCGAGCAGCGCGGCCGCGATGAGCTTGAGGGCGGAGTTCTTCGCGCCCGACACGGACACCTCTCCGGCCAGCGTGTTGGTGCCCTGCACGATGATGATCTCTTCAGCCATGAAAACCCCTCCGGGCCCGGACGCGGGCCTGTCCTCGCCTATGAAACACGCGTAGCGGCGCGTGCGGTTCGTCGTCGGTCCATTATAGAAAGCGAAGGCCCGCGCAAGGCGGGCCTTCACAACGAAAGCAGAACGGCTGGCGGGACGGACTACTCGCCCAGCACGAAGCGCTTGAAGTCGACGATCTTGATCTCGCCGCCGAGGCTCTTCGCCGTCTCGGCGGTGTAGTCGGCCACGGTCTGGTCGGGGTTCTTCACGTAAGCCTGCTCGGTGAGCACGTTCTCCTTGAAGAACTTCTCCAGGCGGCCGACGGCCATCTTCTCCTGGATGGCCTCGGGCTTGCCGGACTCGGCGGCCTGCGCCATGTAGATGGACTTCTCGTGCTCCACCACGGCCGGGTCGACGGACTCGCGGGTCGCGGACACCGGCGAGGCGGCGGCCACCTGCATGGCCACGTCGCGGCCGAAGGCCTTGAACTCGGCGGACGCGGGGTCGATGCCCTGCACGTCGAACTGCACGAGCACGCCGATCTTGCCGCCGCCGTGGATGTAGGACGACACGGCACCGCCCTCCGCCACCGCGAAGCGGGACAGCTGGATGTTCTCGCCGAGCGTGTGGATGGCGTCGGTCACGACGGCCTCCACGGTCTCGCCCTCGGCGTCGGCGGCCTTGAGGGCCTCGAGGTCGGCGGGCTTGGCGGCGAGCGCGGCCTTGGCGATCTTCTCGGCGTAGGCCTTGAACTTGTCGTTCATGCCCACGAAGTCGGTCTCGCAGTTCAGCTCCACGACGGCGCCGCTGGCGGCGTCGTCGGAGACGATGGCCATGACGGTGCCCTCGTTGGTGGCGCGGCCGGCCTTCTTGGCGACGGCGGCCAGGCCGCGGGTGCGCAGGACGTCGACGGCCTTCTCGAGATCGGCCTCGGCCTCGACGAGCGCCTTCTTGCACTCCATCATGCCGGCGCCGGTCATCTCGCGGAGCTCTTTGACCAGGGAAGCGGTGATCTCAGCCACGGTGTTCCTTTCTCTCGGCGGGACGCGCGGTCCCGCAGCAAAAACGGTGGTGTTCGTAGGGCTATTCGGCGGCCGGAGCGGCAGCCTCGGCAGCGGGAGCCTCGGCGGCAGGGGCGGCCTCGGGGGCCGGAGCCTCGGCAGCGGCCGGAGCGGCGGCCTCGGCAGGAGCGGCAGCGGCCTCGGCCTCGGCGCCCATCTCGGCGGCCGTCACCGGCACGCCCACGCCCGCCACGACGGCGTCGGCCACGAAGTCGGCAAGCAGGCGCACGGAGCGGATGGCGTCGTCGTTGGCCGGGATGCCGAAATCGACGTCATCCGGGTCGCAGTTGGTGTCGAGCGTGCCCACCACGGGGATGGAGAGGCGGCGGGCCTCATGGATGGCGATGGCCTCGCGGTTCGTGTCGATGACGAAGATGGCGTCGGGCGTGCGCTTCATGTTGCGGATGCCGTTGAGGTTGGTCTGCAGCTTGCCGAGCTCCTTGCGCAGCAGGATCTGCTCCTTCTTCGGCAGCACCGCCATGCGGCCGTCGGCCTCCATGGCCTCGAGCTCCTCCATGCGGGTCACGCGCGAGCGGATGGTGACGAAGTTCGTGAGCATGCCGCCGAGCCAGCGGGCGTTCACGTAGGGCATGCCGCACTTGTTGGCGGCGTCGGCCACGGCCTCCTGGGCCTGCTTCTTCGTGCCCACGAACAGCACGGTGCCGCCCTTCTTGGCCAGCTCGGACACGAACGTGTACGCCTGGTCGAGGCCCACGAGCGTCTGCTTGAGGTCGATGATGTAGATGTCCCCGCGGCTGCCGAAGATGTACGGCTTCATCTTGGGGTTCCAACGGCGCGTCTGATGGCCGAAGTGGCTGCCCGCGTCGAGCAGCGTCTTGATGCTGACTTTCGTCATGACTCTCTCCATTCGTTAGTCCTCTGCCCGCGGTCATCCCCGGACTCCGCAGCCTTTTTCGGTTGGCCACTGGCGGAGCGGGTCGCGCGAGCATGCGTAATTAGAAACCGTTGAATCTTACCACAGCGCGAAGGGATTGCAAGCGCTTCTCGAATATCCACACGTGCGTGCGGGCTCGAGGAGGGTCGGGTTCGGCCCTGCCCTGCAATGTAGGCGAGTTATGCACCCCTGCGCGCGGGAAAACGCGCCCTTTGGGAAGCGAAGCGGAATCGGTCCGCAGAAAAACCCCAGGTCGGCCATTCCCTGCCACGCGCCATTTCTCGAAAACGGCTTCCGAAGGGGTGCATAACTCGACGACATTGCATTTTCCGGGCCTTTTCCGCTCCGCAAGGGTGCATAACTCGCGCACATTGCACCGCGCCTCCCGCGCAAGGCCGGCCGTGCGTAGCTCGGGTGGGGTTCGGGAGGTTCACGCTCCCC
Organism: Arabiibacter massiliensis; assembly: GCF_902386925.1. NCBI lineage: Bacteria > Bacillati > Actinomycetota > Coriobacteriia > Eggerthellales > Eggerthellaceae > Arabiibacter > Arabiibacter massiliensis. The sequence goes on from NZ_LR698996.1 coordinate 1,176,610, forward strand.
GCGCGGGGCTTTTCGGGTACCATGGACGCTGCATCGTCCCCCGCCCCGCTAAGGAGCATCGCGCATGAACATCAACAACGTGGCCTTCGAGCGCTCGTTCGGCGTCTCGTCGCAGCTGCCGGCCTCCACCCTGCCCGAGATCGCCTTCGCCGGGCGCTCGAACGTGGGCAAGTCGTCGCTTCTGAACAAGCTCTTCAACCGCAAGGGCCTGGCGAAGGTGTCGCAGACGCCCGGCAAGACGGCCACGATCAACTTCTTCGCGTGCGACGGCGTGCGCTTCGTCGACCTGCCGGGATACGGCTACGCCCAGGTGTCGAAATCGGAGAAGGAGCGCTGGTCGGAGCTCATCGAGGGCTACTTCAGCCAGGACCGCGCGCTCGCGCTCGTGGTGTCGCTCGTGGACATCCGCCACGCGGCGTCGGCCCTCGACGAGAACATGGTGGCGTTCCTCCAGGAGGCCGAGCTGCCCTTCGCCGTGGCGCTCACGAAGGCCGACAAGCTCTCGCGCCAGCAGCAGATGAAGCAGAAGGCCGCCATCAGAAAGCAGCTGCGCCTCGCAACCGACGTGCCCGTGGTGGTCACCTCGTCGGAGAAGGGCACGGGCATCGACGAGCTGCGCTCGCTCATCAAGGCCGCCGTGCGCTAGGCCCCGCGCGACCCGCTACGGGCGCACGAACACCATGCCGGCCTGCACGGGCCCCTCGATGACGCCCACGCCGTAGGTGGACGCGTGCACCATCATGCCGCCGCCCACGTAGATGCCGCAGTGGCCCTCGTTCACGGCCACGTCGCCGGGTTGCGGGTTGTCCACGCGGGGCCAGGCAAGGAACGTGAGCGTGCTTCCCATGCGGGAGTAGCTGCCGCTCAGGCAGAACGACACGAACCCGGAGCAGTCGTACGCGGAGGGCCCGGCGCCGTAGCTCGGGTCGTCGTAGCCGTAGGCCTTGCCGATCTGGCTGTAGGCGCGCTCCACCACCGAGCCGGCGATGGGCTCGTTGTAGGAGGGCTCGGGAGCCGGCGACGGGCTCGGGGCGGGGCTGGGATCCGACGTGTCGCCGTTGCCGTTGCCGTTGTCGCGTTCGGCCTGCTCGATGGCGGCCTCGACGACGGACTGCGCCTGCGCCTCCTCGGCGGCGCGCTGGGCCTCGCGCTCCTGCTCGAGCAGCGCGGCGGCCTCGGCGTCCAAGCCGTCGTAGGTGGCCTGCATGGCGGCTATGGTGGAGGCCGTCTCGTCCTTCTTGCGCTTGGCCTCGTCGGCCTTATCGGCGGCCACGCGCGCCTGCTCGGCATACGTCGCTTGCTGGTCCTCGATCTCGGCGCGCAGATCCTTCGCCTGCTGCACGAGCTGGGCGTCGTTGCGGTTCACGGCGTTGAGCAGGTCCCAGTTGGTGGCGAATTCCTGAAAGGTGGCCGAGCCCAGCAGAAGGTCGAGAAACGAGCTGCCGCCCGTGCGGTACATGCTGCTCGCGCGCGCCGCGAGGCGCTCCTGCACGTCGGCGATCTGCGCGCTGGCCTCGTCGATGCGCCCTTGGGCCTCGTCGCGGTTCGCCTCCGCCTCGGCCTGCGCGGCGAGGGCCTCGTCGTAGGCGTCCGCCGCCTGCTCGAGCGTCGACTGCATGGAGTCGAGGGTCGCGAGCGCGGCCTGCGCCTCGGCCCGCTTCTCGGCGGACGACGGGTCGGCGTGCGCCGGCGTCGGGGCGACGAGAACGGCCGCCATGAGGATGGCGGCGAGTATCGCCAGGATGCCGAAGGGGCGGGCGAGGGAAACGGGCTTCTGCATGCGAGGTACCTCCACGTGCGTTCGATGCGTGTGCGTGCTGGCGTCCAGTGTAGCAGAACAGGCCGGGCGTTTCCGAAGCGTGAGCCGATCACTACACGATCGACACGCCTCCCATCAGCCACGATGCCGGCACAGCGGCGCAGGCCTCAACCGGAGGTTACAGCATGCCGCCTGCGCGCTCGAAGCCCTCGTCGCGCACGCGGCCCTCGCCGTCGGCCGCGGCCGTGGCCAGCTCGTCGCAGCGCTCGTTCTCCGCGTGGCCCGCGTGGCCCTTCACCCACACGAACTCCACCTGGTGCGGCCGCTTCGCCGCGAGCAGGCGCTTCCACAGATCGACGTTCTTCACGGGCTCCTTCTTGGCGTTCTTCCAGCCGCGCTTGAGCCAGCCGTCCACCCAGTGCTGGTTGAAGGCGTTCACCACGTACTGCGAGTCGGAGTAGAGCGTGATGTCGCAGGGGCTTTTGAGCGCCTCGAAGGCCGCGATCACGCCGAGGAGCTCCATGCGGTTGTTGGTGGTGCGCTCGAAGCCCTGCGAGAGCTCCTTCTCATGCACGCGGCCGTTGCGGTCGACGAAGCGCATGACCGCGCCGTAGCCGCCGGGGCCGGGGTTCCCGCGAGCCGCGCCGTCGGTGAAGATGTCTACGTGAAGCATGCGCGCCTTTCGCGTCACTTGTACTGGCTCGGGTGCTTCTCGAAGAAGTCGAAGCGGGGCGGCAGCTCGCGGATGCGGTGGCGGCGTTCGGCCAGCTCGCCGGCGCTGCACAGCTCGTCGACGTCCTCGAAGTCGTAGTTCCAGCTGAAGAACTCGTCGAACTCGAAGCTCAGGTAGTCGCAGATCTTCTCCGCGCCGGAGGGCACCACGGGGTGCATGAGCAGCGTCGCCACGCGCAGGAGGTAGAACGAGTCCACGAGCACCTGGCGGCGCGCCTCGTCGTCGCCGGCGAGCTCCGCCTCGCGGATGCCGTCGGTCCAGCGCTTGTTCGCCCAGCGGATGAACTCGTCCATGATGGACATGATGGTATGCAGCTCCGCACGGCGCATCGTGGCGTCGTAGGCGGCCAGCGTCGCGTGGGCCTTCTCCACCACATCCCCGCTCACCTCGCCGAGCGGCAGGTAGCCCTCGAAGTTCTTCTGCGCCTCGTAGAAGCAGCTGCGGGCCAGGCGGTTGAACACGTTGGTGAGCAGCGCGCCCTCCTTGAGCACCGGGTCGGCCACGCGCGTGTCGGCCAGCTCCTCGGGGGTGGCCAGGTAGGGCTTGGGCTTGAAGCCCACCGACTTCTGGTCCAGCCCGAGCGCCAGGAAGTGCGCGCGCAGTTGCTCGACGGTGTAGTGGTCCAGAAGCTCGTCGGCCGTGGGCGGCTTCACGGCGCCCGACGACGAGGCCTTCTTGTCGCCGAACAGGATGTGGTGGTTGGCCACGAGCGTGGTCTGGCGGATGGGGTTCTCCGTCACGCCGGGCGCGAGGATGTCGCCGGGGCGCAGCGCCTCGATGAGGGCCGGCTGCGCCACGCCGTAGAAGTACAGGTTGTCCTGGCCGATGAACTGGAACACCTCGGCGTCCTTCGAGCACCACCAGTCGCGCCAGCTGCCCCGCGGCATGCCCCGCTGGTCGTTCACGGCCATGGTGAACGACATGGGCGCCCACAGGCTCTCGGGCCAGCACCACACGGTGAGCCCCTCGAGCCCGTCGATGACCGGGGCTTTCACGCCCCACTCGATGTTGCCCGTGATGCGGAACGGCACGAGCGCCTTGCCGGTGCGGAAGCGGATGCCCGCGCGCCCGAGCACCTCGCGGGCCGCGTCGCGCGCGTCGATGTCGGCGAACTCGATCTCGAAGCTCTGCTTGCCCTTCTCAGGTTCGCGCAGCTCGTGGGCCGGCAGGTCGGCGGCCACGGCCTCGTACGCCTCGCGCGCGTCGTTCTTGATGTAGACGACCGGCGGGGCCAGGAATTCCTTGATGGCCTGCGGCACGATGGCGCGCACGTCCGGGTTGGCCTCGAGCGCCTCCACGTGCGCGCGCAAAAACTCCGCGAACGCGGGCAGGTCGAAGTACCAGTTCTCCACCGGGCGCATCTCGGGCTCGACGCCCGTGAGGGACGACTTCGGCGCGATGAGGTCCTCCGGCGCGTAGCTGTGCCCCAGGTCGCACTCGTCGGCGTAGCCGTGCTCGGACTTGCAGCCCTGCACGGGGCAGCGCCCGACCACCTGGCGGCCGTTCAAGAACGTCTTCGCCTCGGGGTCGTAGAACTGAAGCGTGCTGCGGCGCTGCAAGTGGCCGTTCTCGTGCAGCTTCTCGATGAACTTCTCGCTGATGAGCTGGTGCACGTCGCCGGAGTGGCCGATGTTGGAGCCCTCGTAGATGTCCAGGCTGATGCCGTAGGAGTCGAGCGTCGCCTTCTGGGCGGCGTGGTTGTTGAGCACGTACTCCTCGATGGTGCCGTCGAACTCGCCGGCCTCCACGAGCTTGCGGTAGCCCTCGTTGATGGGCGAGCCGAAGCAGTCGGTGCCGCTGATGAAGCGCACGTTGGCCGCGCCGATGCGGTCGCGCAGGAAGCGCGCGAAGGCGTCGGCCGGCACGAACACGCCGGCGATGTGGCCGAAGTGCAGCGGCTTGTTGCCGTAGGGCATGCCCGCCGTGACGACGGCCCGCTTGGGCCAGGAGGTCCGCTCATGGTTACCGCGCGATGCTGCCATCGTTTTCCAGCTCCTTCAGCGCTCGGGCTATCTCGTCTGTGGTGATCTCGTTCTCGGACATGAGGCCGAGCAGGCTCGACAGGCCGTCGATCTCCTCTCGCAGGCTCACGGTCGCGTAGTGCGACAGGCCCGCGAGCTCGGCCGCCTTGGCCACCGCGTCCTCCTTCGTGCCGATCTCGTCGGCCAGGCCGTTGTCGACCGCCTCCATGCCGGTGAACGTCATGCCGGTGGCCAGCGCGCGCACCTCGTCCTCGCCCATGCCGCGGCCCTCGGCCACGGTCTGGATGAACGTGGCGTTGATCTGGTCGACCTGGGCCTGGTAGTAGGCGCGCTCCTCCTCGGTGAGCGGGCGCGTGCCGGAGCTGGAGTCCTTGCTGTCGGCGCTGGCGATGTTATCCACCGAGATGCCGAGCTTCTCCAGGAGTCCCGTCAGGTCGGTCACCTGCATGACAGTGCCGATGGAGCCGATGGCCGTGGTCTTGGCCGTGTAGATGTAGTCGGCCTGCGAGGATATCTCGTAGGCGGCGCTCGCGTTGATCGACGCGCTCGACACCACGACGGGCTTGCCGGTGGATTCGGAGAACTCGCGCACGTAGGCCGACATCTCCTCCCCCGCCGTGGCGGTGCCGCCGCCGGAGTTGACGCGCAGCACGACCGCCTTGATGCGGTTGTTCTCCTCGGCGCGGTCGAGCTGCTTCTTCAGGCCCTCGGGGCTCGCGGTGGTGCCGTCGTACTGGATGGTGCCGTCGATGTCGATGACGGCCACCGCGTCCTGCGTGAGGTAGTCGACGTCGTCGGCGGCGGCGAGGGAGCCGAACGATCCGAACGAAGACGCCATCATGGACGTGCACGAAAGCATGCCGATGGCCAGGAGCGCGAACACGCAGAGCACGCACACGAGCGCGACGATCCAGCCGCGGCTCTTCTTAGGCTGCTGGGGCGGGTACGGCTGCTGCGGGGCGCCGTACGCGGGTTGCGGAGCGGGCTGCTGCGGGGCGGGCTGCTGCCACACCTGCTGCTGCCAGTTGCTGTTGTCTTGGGACATGCATCCTCCTCGTTCGAGCGTGCGACCATACTACCGCACGCTGCGAGGAACCGCGCCACGGGGGCGCGGTTCCTCGGCGGTTCTCCATGAGCGGGCTGCGCGCGGGCCGCCTTGCCGGGCGGGCGGCGGCGGGGCGGCTAGAACTCGATGCTGCCGTCCGCCTTGCTGTGCTGGGCCTTCTTCGCGGTGCGCACCAGGAACTCCTGGTTGGTGTCGGTCTGCTTGAGCGACTTGATGAGCATGTCCATGGCGCGCTCGGTGTTGTTGGTGTTGGCGAGGATCCGGCGCACGGCCCAGATGAGCGGCGCCTCCTGCGGCTCGAGCAGCAGGTCCTCCTTGCGGGTGCCGGAGGCCACCGGGTCGATGGCCGGGAAGATGCGGCGGTCGGCCAGGTTGCGGTCGAGCTTGAGCTCCATGTTGCCGGTGCCCTTGAACTCCTCGAAGATGACCTCGTCCATCTTCGACCCCGTGTCGACGAGCGCCGAGGCCAGGATGGTGAGGCTGCCGCCATGCTCGATGTTGCGCGCGGCGCCGAGGAAGCGCTTGGGCGGGTAGAGCGCCGTGGAGTCGACGCCGCCCGACAGGATGCGGCCCGACGCGGGCTGCGCCAGGTTGTAGGCGCGCGCGAGGCGGGTGAGCGAGTCGAGCAGCACCACGACGTCCTTGCCGCACTCCACGAGCCGCTTGGCGCGCTCGATGACCAGCTCGGACACGGCGATGTGGTTCTCGGTGGGCATGTCGAACGTGGAGGAGATGACCTCGCCCTTGATGGAGCGCTCCATGTCCGTGACCTCTTCGGGGCGCTCGTCCACGAGCAGGCACATGAGGTGCACCTCGGGGTTGTTCGCGCTGATGGCGGCCGCGATATCCTTCAGGATGGTGGTCTTGCCGGCCTTGGGCGGGCTCACGATGAGTCCGCGCTGACCCTTGCCGATGGGGCTCACGAGGTCGATGACGCGGGCCGTGATGGTGTTCTTGCCGTGCTCCATGATGAGGCACTCGTCCGGGTAGACCGGCGTGAGGTCGCCGAAGCGCACGCGGGCGCCGAGCTCCTCGACGGGCGTGCCGTTGACGGCCGTGACCTTCTGGATGGCGGCGTACTTCTCGTTCTCGCGCGCCGGGCGCGTCTGGCCGGCCACGAGGTCGCCCTTGCGCAGGCCGTTGCGGCGGATGGTGGAAAGCCCCACGTAGCAGTCCGACTCGCTCGGCAGGTAGCCCTGCGTGCGGAGGAACCCGTACCCGTCGGCGAGGATGTCCAGGATGCCCGACACCTCGATGAATCCCTCGGCCTTGACGCTGGCCTTGAAGACGGCCTCCACGAGCTCGGCCTTCTTGAGGCCCGTCACGTCGACGTTGAGCTCGGCGGCCTTCTCGCGCAGCTCGGCCACCTTGAGCTTGGCCAGCTCCTCGCGCGAGACGCTCGGCTGCATCTCGCGGGGGCCGCGGTTGTTCTCGTGCGGACGGCGCTGGCGGCGGTTGTTCTGGTTGCTGCCGCCCTGCTTGTTGCCCGCGTTGTTCTGGCGCTGGCCGCCGTTCTGCTTCTGGCGGTTCTGGTTGCCCTGCCCCTGGTTGCGGCCGCTCGAGTTCTGGCCGGGGCGCTTGGCGGTGTTGCCGCCCTGCTGCTGCGGGGCGCTCTGGCCGCCCGCCTTCACGGACTTGCGCGGCTGGCGCGCGGGGCGCTGCGCGGGGGCGGGCGCGTCGGCTTTGGGCTCGGATGCCGGCTTGGCCTCCGCGGCCTTGGCGGGCTGGGCCTTCTCGGCCGGGGCCTTCGCCTTCACGCTCGTGGAGCGGCGGCGCGTCGGCTTGGCGGCCGGCGCGGGGGCCTCGGGCGCCATGGTGGCTGATTCGTTCTCGCTCATGCGTTCTGCACTTTCTCCCAGTCCTTGAGGAACGCCTCGAGGCCGCGGTCGGTCAGGGGATGCTGCACGCACTTCTTGAGCGCGCCGAAGGGCACGGTGGCGATGTCGGCGCCCATGAGGGCCGCCTGCGCCACGTGGTTCGCGCTGCGCACCGAGGCGGCGATGATCTCCACGTCGTGGCCGAAGTCGTAGTTGCCCACGGCCGTGACCACGTCGGCCAGCTGGCTGATGCCGTCCTCGGAGATGTCGTCGAAGCGGCCCACGAACGGGCTGATGTAGCGGGCGCCGGCGCGCGCGGCCATGATGGCCTGCGGCACGGTGAAGCACAGCGTCATGTTCACCGGGATGCCCTCGGCGGCCAGCTGCTTGGTGGCGGCCAGGCCCTCGATCATGGTGGGCAGCTTCACCACCACGTTCGGGGCCAGCGCGGCCAGCTCGCGGCCGTCGCGGACCATCTCGTCGCGCGTCATGGCGACGCTCTCGGCCGACACGGGGCCGTCGACGATCTCGCAGATGCGCTTGATGTGGTTGTGGAAATCGGCGAGCTTGCCGCCCGTGCGGGCGTACAGCGTCGGGTTCGTGGTCACGCCCGCGAGCACGCCCCAGCTGGCCGCCTCTTCGATCTCAGCGAGATCGGCGGTGTCGAGAAAAAACTTCACCCAGTCCTCCTTATGCATTGGCTTTCGGCTTGAAACGCGCGGGAATGCGCGCATGGGTTCCGTGAGAAGAGGTGCAATGTGATGGGTTTTCTTCCTTGAAAGGATATGAACTGGGGTTCATGGTATCGCATGTTCCCCCGTCGTTCAAGCGAAAAGCCGGGTCGTTCGTGTAATTGCGATGGAGGCGCGCTGACGGATCGGTGCAGATGCGCGCCCATGGGACGCCGAAGCGTCAGCTCGCGATGCGCCTGAGGCGCTCGAGGGAGAGCTCCATCGTGCGCTCGCGGGTGACGTTCTCCACGAGGCCGACCGCCTTGTCGGGAGCGCCCGACCCGCTTCGGACCGCCATGAGCGTGACGCGGTTGTACGCGATAGAGCCGTCGCCCATGTGCGCGCGGATGACGGCGGAGGCGCGCTCGGCGCCGTCGTAGATGGCCTCGTAGACGCCGCGGAACTCGTCGACGGACTCCTCGGCCACCGTGCCCTGCTCGATGAAGCCCTCCGGCGCGGCGACGGCCGTGGCCGTAAGGCCGAAGGCGCGCCGGACGAACTCGGAGTAACGGGCGGTGCGCGTGGGGATGTCGAGCTCGAACACCACGAGGCTCGTGGCCTCCATGGCCAGCTCGAAGCGCCGCTCGCTCACGCGCAGGGCCTCGAGGTCCTCCATGTGGGCCGTCACGTCGGCGACGGTGCCGTAGAGGGTGGCCGCTTCCCCGCCGCCGTTGAGCAAAAACAGCCGCACCTTGCACCAGCGCAGCATGCCCTCGCCCTCGCGGCGCACGACCACCTCAACCCCGTCGTCGGGGCACGACTCGACGACGGCGCGGGCCGCATCGAGGAAGGGCGCGCGGTCGTCCTCGTGCAGGAAGGGCAGCACGCTGCCGCCTTCCGAGGCCGCGCCCTGCTCCCGCTCGAACGGCGAGAACAGGCGGCGGTAGGCGAGGTTGCCGCGCAGGAACCGCACGTCGCCGTCGGCGTAGGTGTAGAGCGCCACCGCGCCGATGATGTTCTCGAGCACGCGGTCGCTGATCATGTTCTCGTGCAGCAGGTCCTTGAAGTCGAGGATGGGGCGGCGGGCCTCCTCAAGCGGACGGCTCTCGTAGTCGACGCCCGCGCCGTGCTCGAGGCGTTTCGCGAAGTCCTCGGCGCTCATCGGGCGCGCGAAGTGGTAGCCCTGCCCGTAGGCGCAGCCCGCGTCCAAAAGGAAGTCTACCTGCGAGCGCGTCTCCACCCCCTCGGCGATGACCGGCAGGTCGAGCCAGCGCGCCATGTGGATGACCGACTCCATGATATCCTTGCTGCGGCGGTCGTCGCGGTCGAGGAAGCGCAGGTCGATCTTGAGCACATCGACGTTGATGTCCTTGAGCATGTTGAGCGACGAGTAGCCGCTGCCGAAGTCGTCCATGAGCACCGTGAAGCCGCGCTCGGCGAGCGCGTCGATGGCCTCGACGATGCGGTCGGGGCGCTCGGAGTAGGCGCTCTCGGTGATCTCCACCTCCAGAAGCGACGGATCGATGCCGTAGCGCGCGGCGATGCCCTCGAGCTCGGCGGGCACGTCCATCAGGTAGATGTCGGCGCGCGACACGTTCACCGAAACGGGCACGGGGCGCACGCCGCGATCGACCAGGCCGCGTATCCACTCGGCCGCCTTCTCCCACACGCGCACGTCGAGCGAGCGGATGAGGCCGTTGCGCTCGAGCAGCGGGATGAACTCGAGGGGCGGGACGATGCCGCGCTGTGGGTCGAGCCAGCGCACGAGCGCCTCCGCGCCCACCACCGCGCCGGTGCGCATGTTGCACTTGGGCTGGAAGAACGGCACGATGCGGTCCTCGCGCAGCGCGGCTTCGATGCCGCAGACGACGGCGCGCTCGCGCAGCAGCTCCTCGCGCATGCCCGGATCGTAGCGGGCGACGCGGTCGAAGTAGCTGCCCTTCACCGTGCGCAGGGCGATGACGGCCCGGTCGCACATGACGCTGACGGCCTGGCGCGAGTCCTCGACGAGGTAGATGCCCGCGCGGAAGATGGCGTCCACGCCGAGCGGGCAGGCCGACGCGATGTCGATGAGCGCGCTCTCGACCGACCGGGGATCGAGGGCCTCGGTGCACAGGGCGAACGTGTCGGCGGCGAGGCGCGCGAGCGGAAGGCAGCCGTCGGGAGAGAAGCGCTCCTTGAGGGCGCCGGCGAAAAAGCGCAGCAGCTCGTCGCCGCGCTCGAGCCCGTAGAGGTCGTTGAGCAGCTTGAAGTGGTCGATGTCGAAGCAGACGACGCAGGGGTCGCAGGCGCAAGGCAGCCAGGAGGAGGCTTCCTCGAAGAACGCTTCCTTTGACAGGAGACCCGTGAGCGAGTCGAGGCGCGCCGGGCCCTGAAGCCCGCCGTTGGCGGCGTTTGCGTGTTTCCCGGTCACGGCCATGCCGACCTTCCTATCCTACACCATACTGAGATCACGGTATTATCGGCCCGGTCAGCGATCGCCGCAACCCCTACGTGGAAGGTTGGCTTTTTTGGCGGGGAAACCCCTCACGCCGCACGCGGCCCGCCTGCGGGTTAATCGGAAAGGCGCCCGCCTGCGGCCCGGATCGCACGGTAGAAGCAGCTGCGCTCGCCGGTGTGGCAGGCCGGGCCGGCCGGGTTCACGAGGGCGAGCAGCGTGTCGGCATCGCAGTCGTAGCGCAGCTCGACGAGGCGCTGGACGTTGCCGGAGGTGGCGCCCTTGCGCCAGAGTTCTTGGCGGCTGCGGCTCCAGAACACCGTCTCGCCGCGCTCGAGCGTGAGCGCGAGCGACTCCGCGCTCATCCACGCCATCATGAGCACCTCGAGCGTGCCCGCATCCTGCACGATGCACGGGATGAGGCCGTCAGGGTTGTAGGTGAGGTCAGGCAGATCCATATCGCTTCCTCCTTGCTCGCACAAATTCTGCAGCAGCTGCTGCACAATTACGGTTTCACCATTGACACGCAGCATGTCATCCTGAGCGGAGCGCGTCAGCGCATGCAGCATGTCATCCTGAGCGGAGCGCGCAGCGCGGAGTCGCGACGCGAAGCTAGTCCCTTTAGGGGAAGGATCCCGTGCGGTGTCAACCGTAAGCGTCCCTGCTGGCGCCGCACGGGATCCTTCGACTCGCTTACGCTCGCTCAGGATGACAAAGCGTCAAAGCCTCACCGGAATGCCCTGGGCGCGCATGTGCTCTTTCACTTGGCGGACGGTGAGCTCGCCGAAGTGGAAGACGCTTGCGGCCAGCACGGCGTCGGCCTCGCCCTCGATGATGCCCTGGGCGAAGTGCTCGAGCTTGCCCACCCCGCCGCTCGCGATGACCGGGATGTCCACGGCGCGCGCCACCGCGCGGGTGAGCGCGCAGTCGAAGCCGTCGCGGCTGCCGTCGCGGTCCATGCTGGTGAGCAGGATCTCCCCCGCCCCGCGCCGGGCCGCCTCGCGCGCCCATTCCACGGCGTCGATGCCGGTGGCTTTACGCCCGCCATGCACGTACACCTCCCACTTATCCCCCGCGCCTGCGACGTGCTTCGCATCGATGGCGCACACGATGGCCTGGCCTCCGAACGCGGCGGCCGCCTCGGTGATGAGCGCGGGGTCCGCCACCGCGGCCGAGTTCACCGACACCTTGTCGGCTCCGGCGGCTATCATGGTGCGGATGTCGGCCACGCTGCGGAACCCCCCGCCCACGCAGTACGGCAGGTGCAGCCGCTCGCTCGCGCGGCTGGCCAGCTCCACCGTGGTGGCGCGGTCGTCGCTCGTGGCCGTGATGTCGAGGAAGATGACCTCGTCGGCGCGCTCCTCGTCGTAGCGCTGCGCGAGCTCGATGGGGTCGCCCGCGTCGCGCAGGTTCACGAAGTTCACGCCCTTCACCACGCGGCCGTCCTTCACGTCCATGCAGGGGATCACGCGTTTGGCCAGCATCGTCTCAGCCCTTCCTTCCGAACAGCTTGCCGAAGCCCTTCTTCACCGCGTCGTACGCCGCACCTGCGGCGTCGACCATCGGTCAACAGGGTATGACGGGCGCGGGATGGGGGTCGTCGGGCCCGACGGACGGCTGCGGGGCGACCGCCGCGCCGCACGGGTTCGACTGGACGGCGGCGGCCTCCATGCGGCGCGTAGCGTCCTCGCAGGCGCGCACGCCCTCGGCCACCGAGAGCGCGCCCTCGTACACGGCACGCCCCGCGATGACGCCTTCGACGCTGGCCGCTACCTGGCCGAGCGCCTCGATGTCGGCGAGGCCCGCCACGCCGCCCGACGCGATCACGGGACGGCCGAACGCCTCGGCCATGCGCACGTACGCGGCCGGATCGATGCCCGTCTGCATGCCGTCGCGCGCGATGTCGGTGTACACGAGATGGCGAAATCCCAGGTCGGCAACGTGGCGCGCCAGCTCCTCGGCAGCCACGCCGGAGCCCTCGCGCCAGCCCGCCACGGCCACCTCGCCGCCTCGCGCGTCGATGCCGGCCGCGAGCAGCTTGCCGTAGCGCGCGATGGCGGCCTCCGCGAAATCAGGGTCGGCCACGAGCGAGGTGCCCAGCACCACGCGCGACACGCCGGCGTCGGCCAGGCGCGCGATGGTGGGAAGCGAGCGGACGCCGCCGCCCACCTCCACCTTGAGCAGGGTCTTCGCCAGGATGCGCTCGATGAGGGCGATGTTCTCCGGCTCGCCCGAACGAGCGCCGTCGAGGTCGACCACATGCAGCCACGAGGCACCCTGCTCCTCGAAGGCCTGCGCCTGCGCGGCGGGGTCGTCGTTGTAGACCGTCACCTGGTCGTAGTCGCCTTTGGCGAGGCGGACGGCCTTGCCGCCCAGGATATCGATGGCCGGGAGCAGGTACATGGCTCACGCCCCTTTCACGAAGTCGACGAAATTGCGCAGCAGCGCCGCGCCCGCGTCCGAGCTCTTCTCGGGATGGAACTGCACGCCGAAGGCGGCCTCGCCGTACTGCACGGCAGAGGGGAACGCCACGCTGTGCGCGGTCTCGCCGATGGCGAACGGACCCGACGGCGCGATATAGCTATGCGTGAAGTAGAAATAGGTGCCCGACGGTATGCCGTCGAACAGGGGGCAGATGCCGTCGCCGTCCGCAAGGGCTTCGGCAGCCTCCAGTCGCTCAGACAGTCCTCGCTGCGCTGTGGAACTCGCTTGGTGGAGGCCGCCGAAGCCCTCGCTGCCGTCACGCAGTTGCACCGTGTTCCAGCCTACGTGGGGCACCTTGTAGGAGAGGCCTTGGTCGTCCTGCTTGGGCATCCTTGTTACGACGCCCGGCAGGACGGCCAGGCCGGGGGCGTTGCGGGTGGATTCCTCGTCGTCCTCAAGCGGCGCGCCTTCGACGCCTTCCTCGAACATGAGGTGCATGCCCAGGCAGATGCCGAGGAACGGCACGCCGGCGGCGATGCGGCGGCGAATGACGTCCATCTGCCCGAGTTCGGTCATGGTGGCGGAGGCGTCGGCGAACGCGCCCACGCCCGGCAGCACGATGGCGTCGGCCGCCGCGATGGCGGCCGCATCGTCGGTGACGAACGCGTCGCCTCCCGCAGCGGCCAGGCCGCGCTCGACACTCTTCAGATTGCCCTTGCGGTAGTCGACGACGGCGATGCGACGGGCCATCACAGACTGCCCTTCGTGCTGGGAAGCGCATCGCCCAGGCGCGCGTCGGGCTCCACGGCCTCGCGCAGGGCGCGCGCCACGGCCTTGAACGCCGCCTCGACGATGTGGTGCGCGTTCTCGCCGGCGAGGCCCCGCACGTGCAGCGTGACGCCCGCGTTGGCGGCGAACGCGATGAAGAACTCCTTGGCGAGCGTCGCATCGAACGCGCCGATCATCACGGGCGGCACGTCCACGTCCCAGTGCAGCTGGCCGCGGCCCGACAGGTCGCAGGCGGCCAGCACCAGCGCCTCGTCCATCGGCAGCGCGAGCGAGCCGAACCGGCGGATGCCGCGCTTGTCGCCGAGCGCCTGGGCGAACGCCTGCCCCAGCACGATGCCCGTGTCCTCCACCGTGTGGTGGCCGTCCACCTCGAGGTCGCCCTTCGCGCGCACGCGCAGGTCGAACATGCCGTGGCGGCCGAACGCGGCCAGCATGTGGTCGAAGAACCCGATGCCCGTCTCCACGTCGGCCGCACCCGTGCCGTCAAGGTTCACGGAGAGCTCGATGTCCGTTTCGTTCGTCGTGCGCCGCAGGGCGGCGGTTCGGTTTTCCATGGTGCCTCGTCCTTTCGTTGTCGGCTGGTGCCGCAGGGGATCCTTCGACTCGCTTCGCTCGCTCAGGATGACAGAGGGGGTTGCGTTCGCTCGCTCAGGATGACAAATCGCACTTCCCCATCACCGCATCCCGCAACGCGCGCAGGAACGCGTCGTTCTCCTCCGGCGAGCCGACGCTCACGCGCAGGCAGTCCTCCAGAAGCGGCGCACGCGAGAAGTCGCGCACGAGCACGCCGCGGCCGTAGAGCATCTCCCAGATCTGGCCCGCGTTCTCGATGCGGAACAGCACGTAGTTCGCGTCCGACGGGAACGGCTTCACGCCGGGGATGCGCTTGAGGCCGTCGATGACGCGGGCGCGCTCGGAGATGATGTCCCGGATGCCCGGCTCGAACTTCGCGCGGTTGGCGTACACCACGCGCGCGACGGCCTGCGACACCGCGTCCACCGAGTACGGCTGGCGCACCTTCACGAACTCGCGCACCACCTCCGCGTCGCCCAGAAGGTAGCCCATCCGCACACCCGCGAGGCTGAACGCCTTCGAGAACGTGCGCAGGATGACGAGGTTCTTGTGCTTGTCCAGGTAGGGCCGCATCGTCTGGCGCGAGAACTCGAAGTACGCCTCGTCCACCATGACGAGCGCGTCGGTGGCGTCGAGCACGCGCAGCATGAACTCCTCGCCGGCGAGCTGCCCCGTGGGGTTGTTCGGGCTCGTGATGATCAGGTAGTCGATGCCGCCCTCGGCCAGGCGCGCGAGCACGGCCTCCTCGTCGATGGAGAAGTCCGCGCGGCGCGGCACGTCCACCACCGCCGTGTTCGTAAGGCGCGCGTTGGCATCGTAGACCGAGAACGTGGGCGGCAGGTTGAGGAACGTGCGCCCCGGCCCGCCCCACGCGAGCGCCAGGTTGAATAAGAGCTCGTCGCCGCCGTTGCCCACGAGCACCTGGTCGCGGTCGAGGCCGTTCGCCTCGGCGATCATGTCGCGCAGGTCGTTGGCGAGAGGATCCGGGTAGCGGTTCAGCGGCAGGCGCTTGATCTCGCGCATGATGTCGCGGCGGACCTCCTGCTCAACGTCGTGCGGGTTCTCGTTGGCCGAGAGGAACGCGTCGGCGGGCAGGTACTTCGGGTCGTAGGGCTCAAGGCCCGCGAGCTGCGGAGCCGGGGCGCAGACGCTACGCATCGGCTCCCCCGTCTCCGCGGCGCGCGCCGTCGCCGCCCTCGATCCCATAGACGTTGCCCCAGTCGAGCAGGTTCTTGCGCATCTCGACGCTCATCGCGTGCGCCCAGAGGCCCTCGTGGCGCGCGATGGCCATGACGGCGTCGGCGTCGTTGGCGAGCGCGGTCGAGGAATACTGGATGACGCTCGACTTCTTCACGAACTCGTCGACGGAGAGCGGCGAGGAGAAGCGCGCCGTGCCGCCCGTGGGCAGCGTGTGGTTCGGGCCGGCCACGTAGTCGCCCACGGCCTCCGGCGTCCACGCGCCCAGGAAGATGGCGCCGGCGTTGCGAATGGCGCCCAGAAGGTCGAAGGCGTGGTTGACGTGCAGCTCGAGATGCTCGGGCGCGATGACGTTCACGGCCTCGACGGCCTGCTCCATGCTCTCGCACACCACGACGAGCCCCTGGTCGGCGAGCGACGCGGCCGTGATCTCGGCGCGCGTGGAGGACTGCAAGTGCCGCTCCACCATGCGCTCCACCTCGTCGGCGTATTCCGCATCGAAGGCGACCAGGTAGCAGGCGGCCAGCGGGTCGTGCTCGGCCTGCGCCATGAGGTCGATGGCCACGAGCGCCGGGTCGGCCGTGGAATCGGCCACGACGCACACCTCGGAGGGGCCGGCGATCATGTCTATCCCGACATCGCCCGACACGATCTTCTTCGCGGCCGCCACGTAGGCGTTGCCGGGGCCGGTGATCTTGGCCACCGGCGCGATGGACTCGGTGCCGTAGGCGAGCGCGGCCACGGCCTGCGCGCCGCCCACCGCGTAGATCTCGGTGACGCCGGAGATGCGGCAGGCCTCGATGATGGCGGGGTCGAGCGAGCCGTCCTTCGTAGGCGGCGTCACGCACACGATGCGCTTCACGCCCGCCACAGCTGCCGGCAGCGCGTTCATCAGCACCGACGACGGGTAGAGCGCACGGCCCCCCGGCACGTAGATGCCCACGGAATCGAGCGGCTCCACCTTGCTTCCCACAAGCGCGCCGTCCTCGCGCACGGTGAACCAGCTCTGCTGGCGCTGGCGCTCGTGGAAGTCGCGGATCTGGCCCGCAGCGGTGCGCAGGGCGCGGGCCAGCTTGTCGTCGACCGCGGCAACGGCCTCGGCGATGGCCGCCTGGCTCACGCGGAAGTCCTCCACGCGCACGCCGTCGAACCTCTCCGTGAGCTCGCGCAGGGCCTCGTCGCCCCGCTCGCGCACGTCCTCGACGATGGCCGTGGCCGCCGTGAGCGCGGCGGCGTTGAACGCGCCGGTGCGCTTGAGGTGGGCGTTGGAGAAAACCTCGCCGGCTTTGAGGATGATGCGGCGCATGTCTACTTCCTTTCCTCGGCGTCCGCTCCCTGCGCGTCGCGCGCGAGCGTCCGGGCCAATTGTACGATACGTGCGTCCGTGCGGAACGCGCAGGTGTTCGCGAAGAAGCGGGCGGTGGACGAGAGCACCTCATCGACCACCACGAGGTCGTTCTCGCGCAGGGTGGTGCCGGTGGCCGTGATGTCCACGATGCGCTCGGCCATCCCCGTCAAGGGTGCCAGCTCGATGTTTCCATGGAGTTTCACGATCTCCACCTGCATGCCCGTCTTCGCGTAATGGGCGGCCGTGATGCGGGGGTATTTCGTGGCCACGCGGATGGATCCGAGGCGGCGGAGGTGCTCGTCGGTGGCCTCGGCCGCGCCGGCGGGCTCGGCCACGACGAAGCGGCACGCGCCGTACTCGAGGTCGACCAGCTCCACCACGTCGCGCTCGGCCTCGAGCAGGGAGTCCTTGCCGCAGATGCCGCAGTCCGCCGCGCCCGAGGCCACGAAGGCCGGCGCGTCGGTGGGCCGCACGATGACGTACTCGACGCCCGGGTTGCGGATGATGAGCTGCCGCCCCGGGTTCGCGAGGCCGGCCACGTCGAGGCCGGCGGCCTCGAGGGCCGCCACCGTGTCGGCGTTGAGCGACCCCTTCGGCACCGCGATGCGCAAGGGGGGGGCCTCGACGTCCGCAGGCGCGCCGGCGGCCGAAGCGGCCATGGCCTGCTCGAGGAAGAACGCGAAGCCGGCGGCGGGGCGGCTCTCACCGTAGGAGCCGATCATGTTGTCGTAGCGGCCCCCCGCGCCCAGCGGCGAGCCCAGGCCGGGCGCGTAGGCTTCGAACACGATGCCCGTGTAGTAGTCGAACGAGCTCATGACCGAGAAGTCCACGAGCAGCCTATCGGCCAGCCCTCGCTCGGACAGGAGGTCGAACGTGGCCGCGAACGCGTCGAGGCCGTCCTCGCAGCCGAGCGGCGACACGAGCGCGCGCACCTCGTCGATGGCCTCCCGGCCCCCGCGGATGCGCGGCAGCGCGCGGATGGCGGCGGAGAACACGGGAGGCGCGCCCGCCTCGGCGGCGCCCTCCCCCGTCAGGCGGTCGAGCTCCACGAAGTTTGAGCGGTGGTAGGCGTCGAGCACCTGCTCCTTCCACGACGCGGCGGCGCCGCAGGCCGCGAGCAGCGCGCGCAGCACACCCACGGTGGCGAGCGCCAGGCGGCAGTCGCGCGCGCCGGCTAGCTCGAGCGCCTCCACGAGCAGCTCCACCACCTCGGCGTCGGCCTGGGCACCGGCCTCGCCGATGCACTCGATGCCGATCTGCGTCATCTCGCGCGCCTCGGCCTGCATGCTGCCGTCGGCCTCGCGGAACACGCGCTGCATGTAGCGGAAGCGCAGCGGCCCTGCGCAGTCGGCGAAGCGCGTCGCGCACATGCGCGCCACCTGCAGCGTCACGTCGGGGCGCATGGCCAGAAGGTCGCCGCGCGCGTCGAAGAACTTGAACGGCGAGCCCGGCACGCGGCCCCCCGCGCGCATGACGTCCATGACCTCGAGCGTGGGCGTCTCGATGGGCAGGTAGCCGCGCTCGGCGAAGCACGCCTGCACGTCGCGGGCGATGCGCTCGCGCGCCACCGCCTCGTCGGTCAGCACGTCCCGAAATCCCGCCGGCGTCACCAGGTTCATTCCTCGCCTTCTTCCTTCCGTCCACCGGCCGCAGCCGGAATGTCACCACGAACGAATGTTTCACGTGAAACATTTCCGCCATCGGAGCCGCGGCGCGCCCTCAACCCGAGCCAACGCCGCCTTCGCGTTCCGCTACTTTACCACAGTAGAGTGCTAAAGCAAGATATTTCTGCGATGCCCATCATTTTACGACACGAACGGCCCCGCGCCTGTCCATGAAAGCGACGCCGCACCGCACCCTTCGAAGAACACAACTTGTGACGGTTTTGCGCACGGATGCGGGCGCGCCGCTGGCATATCCCCAGGTCGGTCAAAGCCGTCAAACGCTTTCCGCCGAGAAACCATCCGGAAAAGGACGAAAAACAGCCTCCCCTGCGCGCAAAACCGTCACAAGTGACCGAGGTGGTCGCAAGGGAGCGCCGTCAGAACAGCGAGAACTGCTGGGGCTCGTAGGCGTACTCGCACACCACCTCGTCCTCGAGGAGCTCGACCTCGTGGGACTCCCAGTCCTTCACCGGCACGACGTAGTTCGCGCCGGCCTGCTCGAACACGAGCGCGCCGCCCACCATGCCGATGCAGCGCCCGCCGCACTCGTCGTCGTGGCCCTCGGGAACCTGCAGGTCGTGGCAGTCAGGCGACGGCCCGCCGAAGTAGAACGGCGAGAGGTCCTGCGCCGGCTCCGCGCCGTCGAGGCCGAGGCGCGCGACCTCGCGGTCGAGCACCTCCCGAGCCTCCGCGAAGTCGTAGCGCTCCTCCACGAGCAGGCGCGTCTTGAGCGAGGCGCGCATGGTTTCCAGAATGCCCGGCTGCGCGCACATCGCCGCCTCCAGCTCGCGCGCGTCGTCGGCGTTCTCGAAGCGACCCACGATGCGCGCCGCCCGCGACCCCTGCTCGAGCAGCCGCTCGATGCCGCGCGCCTGCGCCGAGATGCCGGCCTTCACGTGGCGCGGCGAGAAGTACGCCAGATACGCGAAATGCGGCGTGAGGTTGTAAGCGCGCTGCTGGGGCGAGATGAAGTCGGCGTGGTAGAACGACGGGTTGAAGCCGGTGGCCTGCATGCAGGCGGGGCACATCGCCTCCTTCGAATCGGGCAGGAGCTCCACATTGAGCGGGCAGACGCTCCGCTCGGACGAGCCCAGATCGAAGCGCCCCACGCAGCGTCGCGCGGGCAGGCGGCGCAGCGAGAACGTGCGCCCGCGCACGGAAAAGCGCTGCTGGACGCCGGCGTCCACGTCGTTGATCAGGAGATAGGGCCCGGATTCGGCGAAGCCGTGGCCCGCCAGGACGGTCGTGCGACCGTTTGCAAATGTCGTCATGATGTTCACCTCGTGCAACTCAAATGATCTCTCTCAGTGTTTCGAGGAGAATGATACCGCACGAGGGGCACATCCGCATGGCCCGACGGCCGTCGCGCCGAAAAAACAGGGGCTGCGGCGCATCGGCTGCCGCAGCCCCTGCCATAGAGCAGCGTCAGCCCAGCTGCATCTGGGCGACCATCTGCGACATGTTGTAGGAGAAGTACACGGCCACGACCACGTACAGGGTGGCCGCCACCTTCGCAACGATGTGCCAGTCGCTTCGCCAGGCGAGCACGATGCCCACCGGCCAGAACACGAGCAGGAAGAACACGATCCAGAACGTCTGCTCGTACCACTTCCTCGGATCCGGATCCTCTTCGAGATCGTTCGCGCTCCGGCGCAGATCCTTGCGCTGCCAGTCCCCCGGCCTCCTGCTGTCGTCAGCCATGATGCCCCCTACCCCAGCTTTTTCGCCAGGAGCTCGTTGATGACCTTGGGGTTGCCCTGGCCGCGCATCTCCTTCATGCACTGGCCCACGAAGAAGCCGATGAGGCCCGTCTTGCCGCCCTGGTACTGGGCCACCTTGTCGGGGTTCGCGGCCAGCACCGCGTCCACCACGGCTTCGATGGCGCCGGTGTCGGACACCTGCTCCATGCCGCGCTCGCGCACGATGGCGGCCGGGTCCTTATCCTCGTCGAGTACGGCCGCGAACACCTCTTTGCCCTGCTTGGACGAGATGGCGTCTTCAGCCACCAGGCGCACGAGTTCGAGCGCGCGGGCGGGGGTGAGCGCCGTGTCGGCCAGCCGCACGCCCTCATGCGCGTTCAGGTAGGCGGTCACGTCGTTGATGACGAGGTTCGCCACCGGCTTCGCCAGCTTTGCCGCATCGGCGCCAGCCAGCCCCATGCACGCCTCGAAGAAGTCGGCCGTCTCGCGATGCTCCACGAGGTGGCGCGCGTCGTAAGGCGTGAGGCCGAACGCGTCCTCGAAGCGGGCCGCCTTCTGGTCGGGCAGCTCGGGGAGCTTGGCGCGCACCGACTCGATCCACTCGTCGGTGAGGTCGTAGGGCGCGAGGTCCGGGTCGGGGAACAGGCGGTAGTCGTCGGCCGTCTCCTTCACGCGCATCACGATGGTGCGCTTCTTGGACGGGTCCCAGTGGCGCGTCTCCTGGAAGATCTGGCCGCCCTCCTCGAGCACCTCGGCCTGGCGGCATATCTCGTAGGCCAGGCCGTCGTGGAGGTTCTTGAAGCTGTTCATGTTCTTGAGCTCGGTCTTCACGCCGAACTCCTTCGCCCCGCGGCGGCGCAGGCTCACGTTGCCGTCGCAGCGCATGGAGCCCTCCTCCATCGAGCAATCCGAGATGCCGAGCGCCAGGTAGATCTGGCGCAGCTTCTGCATGAACAGGCGCGCCTCCTCGGGCGTGCGCAGGTCGGGCTCGGTCACGAGCTCGGTCAAGGGCGTGCCCGCGCGGTTGTAGTCCACGAGCGAGTGCGTGGCACCCGCGATGCGGCCCTCGCCGCCGCCGACGTGCACCATCTTGCCCGCGTCCTCCTCCATGTGGATGCGCGTGATGCCCACGTGCGCGGTGTAGCCCTCCGCCGTGCGCGTGATGTTCTCCATCGTGTCGCCCTCGGCCAGGGCCTCGATGCCGTGGCGCTCCTTGGCGGCCGCGCCGTCCACGTCCAAGTCCAGGAAGCCGCGCATGCAGAAGGCCACGGGACCCTGCGTGGTCTGGTAGTTCTTCGACATGTCGGGGTACATGTAGGTCTTGCGGTAGAACATCGAGTGCTTCTCGATGTCGCAGTTGGTGGCCAGGCCCGCCAGCACGATGGACTCGATGGCCGCGCGGTTCGGCACGGGCAGCGCGCCCGGCATGCCCAGGCACACGGGGCAGGTGTGGGTGTTGGGCTCGGCGCCGAACTCCAGCTTGCAGCCGCAGAACATCTTCGTGTCGAGCGTCGTGAGCTCGGCATGGATCTCGAGGCCGATGACGGCCTCCCAATCCTGCAGGACCTCTTCGAGCTTGCGCATGCTACTCACCTGCCTTTTCAACCTGCGACGGGGCGCCTTCGGCATTGCCCAGTCGCTCGGACAGTCCTCGCTGCGCTGCGGAACTCGCTTGGTGGGCAACGCCGAAGCCGCCCTCCTCTGTCAGCAAGCCGGGCAGGTCGACGCCCGGCGTCGCGTCGGCTGCGTCGGGGATGTCGGCGGGGGCGGCCTTGATATCCGGGGCCTCGCCTGAGAAGAGGGGCGCGACCGGCGCGGGGCCGTAGACCGTCTCGAGGGCGGCGGCGGCGCGCAGCATGTTCTCGTCCTTGAACGCCGGCGAGATGAGCTGCACGCCCACGGGCAGGCCCGTCTCGGCGCCGAGGCCCACCGGCAGGCTCATGCCGCCGTTGCCGGCGATGTTGATGGAGATGGTGAACATGTCGGACAGGTACATGTCGGTGGGGTCGCTCACCTCGCCGAACTTGAACGACGTGCGCGGGGAGACGGGCGCCAGGATGCAGTCCACCTGCTCGTAGGCGCGCGCGTAGTCCTGCGTGATGAGCGTGCGCACCTGCTGCGCCGGGTAGTAGTACCTATCGTACACGCCGGCGGACAGAAGGTAGCTGCCCAGCATGATGCGGCGGCGCGACTCGGGGCCGAAGCCCTTGGCGCGGCTCGCCTCGTACTGGCCGCCCAGGTCCTTGTGCCCGGGGTCGCAGTAGCCGTAGCGCACCGAATCGAAGCGCGCCAGGTTGGAGAACGCCTCGCAGGGGCCCAGCACGTAGTAGGCGCTCATGGCGGCCTGCGCGTTGGGCAGCTCCACCTCCACGATCTCCGCTCCCAGCGCGCGCAGATGCTCGGCGGCCTCCTCCACCTTGGCCTTCACCTCGGGCGTAAGGCCCTTGGCCTCCATGAACGCGGGCACGATGCCGATACGCATGCCGCGCACGCCCTCGGCCAGATTCGCCGTGAAGTCGACGTCCACCGCTTGGCTCGTGCAGTCGAGCGCGTCGCGGCCGGCGATGGCGTTCAGCGCGAGCGCCGCGTCCTCCACCGAGCGGGCGAACGGGCCCACCTGGTCGAGCGAGCTGCCGAAGGCCACCACGCCGAAGCGCGACACCACGCCGTAGGTGGGCTTGACGGCCACGCAGCCGCAGAAGCTGCCGGGCTGGCGGATGGAGCCGCCCGTGTCGCTGCCCAGCGTCACCGCGGCCAGGCCCGCCGCCACGGCCGCCGCGCTGCCGCCCGACGAGCCGCCGGGCACGCGCTCGAGGTCCCAGGGATTGCGCGAGGGGCCGAAGGCGCTCGTCTCGGTTGAGGAGCCGAACGCGAACTCGTCCATGTTGAGCTTGCCGAGCGGAATGCCGCCGGCCTCGAGCGTGCGCGCGACGCACGTGGCCGTGAAGGGCGACACGTAGTTGGCGAGCATACGCGACGAGCAGGTGGTATGCGTGCCCGCCAGGTTCATGTTGTCCTTGAACGCCACGGGCACGCCGGCGAGCGGCCCCATCGCGTCCAGCGTGCCGGCGGCCGCGGCCGCGTCCACGCGCGCGGCGGCCTCGAGCGCCAGCTGCTCGGTGGTCTCCAGGAAGGCGTGCGTCGCGCCATCGAGGGCGCGCACGCGGGAAAGCGACGACTCGGCCACCTCGCGGGCGCTGAACTCGCGCGCGGCCAGGCCGGCGCGTATCTCGCGCACGCCCATCGCGCCGAACGCGCGCTCGGATGCGGCGGCCATCAGCGATCGCCCCCTTCGCCCAAGATGGACGGGATGAGGAAGCACCCGTCCTGCTGCCTCGGCGCGTTCTCGAGCGCCGCGTCCTGCGAGAAGCCGGGCTCCTCGGCGTCCTCGCGCATGACGTTGGAAAGCCCGCCGATGGGGTGGAACGTGGGCTCCACGCCGTCGAGGTCGTACTCGGTGATGGGCGCGAGGCTGTCGATGATGGCGTTGAGGTCGGCGGCCATCCGGACGACCTCGTCGTCCATGAGGCCGATGCGCGTGTACTCCGCGATGCCTCGGACGTCGTGCTCGGTGAGATGCTGGGTCATAGGGCCTGCTCTTTCCTTCCCTCGTTCTCACGCGTCGGCGCTGCGATCCTCGCGCGCGCCGAAGGTGGGACAGGTGAAAACATAACGGCCACCATGATAGCAAACCTCCGGCCCGAGCGGCAGGAGGCGCGAGCGCGACGGCGATTTTTAACACACGGGCGCTACCGGGCGGCCTCGCCGTCCTTCGGGGCCTCGTCGAAGAACGCGTGCGTGCGCCGGCCGGCGGCCTTGGCGCGGTAGAGCGCCTCGTCGGCCTCGGCCTGCAGCTGCTCGAAGGCGGCGCCCGCGCCCCGATGCTCCACCGCGCCGAAGCTGCACGAGAGGGCCATCCTGCCCCGGCCCAGGTCGCGCCCGTCGCCCAGCCGGCGGTTCACCTCGTCGAACACGGCGGACATATGCTCGCGCGAAGGAGCCTCGCGGCAGAACAGGCAGAACTCGTCCCCGCCGTAGCGGGCCACCACGGCCTCCCCTCCGCAGCACTCGCCCAGCACGTCGGCCACCCAGCGCAGCGCCTCGTCGCCGGCGGCGTGGCCGTAGGTGTCGTTGACCTCCTTGAAGCGGTCCACGTCCACCATGGCGAACGCGCAGCGCGACGATTCGCCGGCCGCGTCCAGCCACTCCTGCACCGTCTCGAACGCCGCCTTGCGGTCGAGCAGCCCGGTGAGGTCGTCGTACTCGGCCTCGCGCTCCTTCGTCACATCCTCCAGCACGCCGATCACGCGCAAAGGGCCGCCCTCGCCCGCGGCCACCGGGGACAGCGACGCGCGGTACCACAGCTTCTCGCCCGCCGTCCCGCGCACCTCCAGCATGCAGGAGGCCCGCTGGGCGCCGTGCAGCACGTCGTCCAGCGCGTCCAGGAACAGCTGGAGCGACTCGTCCTCCACCTCGCCGCTTCCCACGAGGCAGCGCCGCAGCCCCTCGGGCGTGGGATCGCAGTGCTTCGCGTCCTCGGGCGTGGTGAAGCAAAGCACGTCGCCCTTCGACACGTCGAAGTCCACCACGATGTTGCCCGTCTTCTCCATGGCCACCTTGAAGCGCTCCTCGCTCACGAGGAGGTCCTGGGCCTGGCGCTCGATCTGCTCCTTCTGGCTCACCAGCTCGCGATTGGCGGCGCGCTGGCGGCGCAGGCCGCGCACCGAGAACAGCGCGATGGCTCCGAGGACCGCCACCAACAGCGCGAGGGAGGCCTGCGCCGGCCCGTTGCTCTGCGAGGCCGCGTCGCGGGCGTAGCGCTCCAGCTCGTTGCCGTAGAAGCCCACGAACAGGGCCCAGTCCGCTTCCTCGAGCGGGCCGTAGGCCATGTAGCTGGTGCCGCCCTCCCACTCGTAGCTTCCCATGCCGCGCGCGCCCTGCAACGGCAGCTGCTCGAGGGCGGCCACGCCCTGGTCCTGGGCATCGCCCGTTCGGGCGGCGTTCTCCGTGGCGTTGTACTCGGACTCGAACCAGTCGTAGTTCTCCTCGCGGGAAGCCGCGATGTTGCGGCCCGTGCCGTCGATGAGGTAGGCCGAGCCGTAGCCCGCCTTGAAGCGCAGGTTGGCTATCCAGTCGCTCACGCGGTAGCCGTCGATGCGCTCGACGAGCGCGCCCGCCGCCTGGCCGTCCACGACGATGGGCGCCGCCACCGCCATGATGTAGGAGCGCTCGCCGTTGTAGGCCGGCCCCATCAGCAGCGCGTCGTCGGCCGAGAGCGCCTCAAGGGGATCGGCGGGCGGCATGACGGCGTCCCAGGAGGCGGCCTCTCCGTCGGCGCCGACGAGGCGGCCGTCGGAGGCGAGGAACCAGCAGTCGAGCCCCGCTTCCGCAGGATGGATGGCCGAGAGCACGCGGCCGAGCTCCGCGTCGTCGGCAGCCTGCGCCAGGGCGGCGCCCTGCTCGGCGGCATGGCCCCGCACGTCGGCCTTGAGCCCGCGGATGCGCGTGTCGAGCGACTCCGTGCCCAGATCGCGCATGATCTCCACCGCGTCGAGCGTGTGGGCGGCCGTCGCCTCGTAGAAGCTGCGCTCGGTGCTGACGTACACGGCCCAGCACAGAAGCGCGGCCACCACCGCAAGCGCCAAGGTGGCGGCCACCGGCACCGCCAGCGGCTTTCGGGTTGTCGTGCGGCCTGTCTCCACCCAGCTCCTCTCGGCCAGCCGGCGCGCCATCGCCGGGCGCTTCATCGCGAATAACCGAGTATAGCATCAGCGGCCGGCGGCAGGCTCGCGCGAGGTTCAACCGCAAGTGGAGTCAGCCGCGCCCCGAAAGCCGCCGCGCGCGACGGCCGCCGCCGGCCGGCAGAGGCGCGCGGCCCGTTGCCCGTGCACGAAATGCCTGATGAACGGGCCACCCGGCGAGAAATCCCCCGGAACGGGTGGCCTTCCCACCCTAAACTGCGCTTCCGCGAAACAGCGGGCGGCCGTATCGTGGGCCGCATCGACGGGGATGCCGAGGGAGGGCTCCCGAAACGAAACGAACCGAACCGAAAGGGGATCCATCATGGGCAAGGCAGGACGCAACGCCGGGATGCGCACGGGCAAGGCCATCGACCGCCGCGACTTCATGCGAGGGGCGCTCGGCACGGGAGCGCTCGCCGCGCTGTCGTTCGCGGGGCTCACGGGCTGCGCGCCGAAGCAGGCCGACGCGAGCGAGGCGCAGGACGGAGGGTCCTTCGACCTCATCGTCATCGGCGCGGGCGGCGCGGGCATGACGGCAGCCATGAGCGCGCACGACGGCGGCGCGCGCGTCATCCTCCTGGAGAAGATGGCCGTGGCGGGCGGCAACACCTGCTTCGCCGAGGGCGGCATGAACGCGTGCTGCACGAAGCTGCAAGAGGAGGAGGGCGTCGAGGACAGCGTGGATCTGTTCGCGTCCGACACGTACAAGGGCGGCCACGAGCTGGGCAACAAGGAGCTCATCCGCTACATGTGCGAGAACTCCAACGCCGCCATCGAGCGCCTGGCCGAGCGCGGCATGCACCTCACGAAGATCTCCACATCCGGCGGCGCGTCGGTGCCGCGCATCCACCGCCCCGAGGACGGCAGCGCGGTGGGCAAGTACCTGGTCAAGCACATGTGCGACCAGTGCGCCGAGCGCGGCGTGGACGCGGTCACCCACATGGACGTGCAGGAGATCCTCGCCGGCGACGACGGGGCCATCGCCGGCGTGCGGGCCCTCGACGACCGCAGCGGACGCTTGGTGGACTACCACGCGCCCGCCATCGTCATCGCCGCCGGCGGCTTCGGCGCGAACCACGAGATGCTGGCCCAGTACCGCCCCGAGCTGCGCGAGGCCGTGACCACCAACCAGCCCGGCGCGCAGGGCGACGGCATCCTGCTCGGGCAGGCCGTAGGCGCCGACACGGTGGACATCGAGCAGATCCAGGTGCACCCCACCGTCGAGCAGGGCACGTCCATCCTGCTCAGCGAGGGCATCCGCGGCGACAGCGCGGTGCTCGTGAACGCCGAGGGCAACCGCTTCACCGACGAGCTGCTCACCCGCGACGTGGTATCGGCCGCCGAGTGGGAGCAGCCGGGCGGGTGGGCCTACGCCGTGTTCGACAAGCACGTCTACGACGACAACAAGTCCATCAAGGAGAAGTTCGAGAAGAAGGGCCTGCTCATCAGCGCCGACACGATCGAGGCCCTGGGCGCGCAGCTGGAGATCACCAGCACGGACAACTTCACGGCCACGATGGACGCCTACAACTCCGCCATCGAGAGCGGCGCCGACGACCCGTTCGGCCGCTGGAAGAGCCGCAACCCCATCGTGAACGCGCCCTTCTACGCCATCAAGGTGGCGCCGGGCATCCACCACACCATGGGCGGCCTGCGCATCGACGTGGACGCGCAGGTGCTCGACGCGGCCGGCCAGCCCATCCCCGGCCTGTTCGCGGCCGGCGAGGTGACGGGCGGCATCCACGGCGGCAACCGCCTGGGCGGCAACGCCATCTGCGACATCAACGTGTTCGGCCACCGCGCCGCCGAGACCGCGCTCGGGTTCCTCGGCCTGGCGTAGCGGCTCGAACGCCTCCCCTCCCTCCTCGCGCGCCGGGCGATGCATGCCCGGCGCGCCTTCCTATGGTATGCTTTCCCCGTCAGACGAAACGGAGGAAGAGGCTCGATGGAGAAGGCGGCTGCGGCAGATTCCGCGACGAAGGGGTTCGGACGCTTCATGGCGGAGTACCTGCCCCTGTTCTCCGTGAACATGCTCGGCCTGGTGGCCGTGCGCATCTGGATACAGTGCAACCTCTACGACCGCTACGCGTCCACCGACTCGGGCGTCGTGACCATCGCCACCAACCTGTTCCGCGTGCTCGTGATAGCCGTGCTCATCGCGCTCGTCGTGCGCCGCGGATTCTCGCCCGCGGCGCAGCGGAGGCTCGCCTGGGGCTCGACCGTGGCCATGACGCTGGCGAGCGCGCTGTTCCTCATCGACGCCGAGGCGCCGGCGCCGGGCCTCGTGGAGGCCGCGTGCCTGCTCGCGGGGTTCGGCATCGCATGGGGCGGCGGCATGTGGATCACCCTGTACGTGCGCCTCGCCGCCGGGGAGGCGCTGCTCTACGCGTTCCTCTCGCTCGGGGCAAGCTCCGTCGCGGGCTTCTTCCTGGGGCTCGCGCCCGCCTACCTCACCTACCTCGTGGCCATGCTCATGCCGGCACTCTCGCTCATCGCCTGCCAGCGGGCGCACCGCCTGGTGGACGAGCGCGAGCGGCTGGCCGGGGCGCGGCCGGAGGGAGCCGGGGAGGAGCGCGCCTACGACCGCGAGCCCCGCTCCACGTTCGTGCGGCTCGTCGCGGGCATCGCGCTTTTCAACCTCGCGCTCGGCATCGCGCGCGGATTCCCGTCCGGGCAGTCCATCGAGCTGCCCCTCGCCTTCCAGGCGATCCACCAGCTCGCCGCCGCGGCGCTCTCCTTCGGCCTGATTTGGTGGGCGCTCGTCGCGCGGCGCACCGTGAAGTTCTCCACGCTGTGGAACGTCTCGGTCACGCTCATAGCGGCGGGCGTGCTGGTGCTGGCGACGCTCGACGCCGGGCTCACGCCGGCGGGTGCCACGCTCATCGCCGTGGCGAACACGTTCAGCGTGGGGCTCCTCTGGTTCAGCGCCTACGACGTGGCGCGCCACAGCAGCGTGCCTTCCTATATCATCCTGGGCGTCACCTGGGCCGCGCACATCCTGCCCCGCGAGGTGGGCCGCGCGCTCATCTGGATCGCCGAGCCGCACACCACCGAGGCCGTGTTCGTCACCGTGGGCATCGTGCTTCTGGTGGCGGCCAGCATGGCGCTTCTGCTGAGCGACTCGCTGCCCTCGACCAGGCCGCTGTTCGCCGACTTCCGCACCGCGGGCGGCGCGTCGCGCTGGCGCGAGCGGATCGCCGTGGAGGCCGGCGCAGCGCCCGCCGCCGCAGCCGAGGAGGAGGGCCCGGCGCGCGACTCCCTGGCCGAGCGCATCGGGCTTCTGCAGGCGCGCTACCTCCTCACCGACCGCGAGGCCGAGGTCGTGAGCCACCTGGCCCAGGGGCGCAGCAAGACCGCCATCGGGGAGAAGCTGTTCATCTCCGAGAACACGGTGCGCACCTACGTGAAGAACATCTACGCGAAGCTCGACGTCCACAGCAAGCAGGAGCTGCTCGACCTTTTGGACGAGCAGCCGGCGCAGACGCTAGGGAACCGCTGATCAAGGCGCAGTTCGCTCAGTAGCGCTTGACCAGCCCCAGGATGTTGTCGTGGCAGAGCTTCTGCGCGGTCTCGGGCGAGAGCTTGTCCAGGAGCGCGTAGTACTTCGTCACCTCTTCGGGATAGGTTCCCCAGTGGCCCACCTTGTCGGTGCCCACCATGAAGCGGTCGGGCCACTTCTCCATGAGCGCCGCCCAGTCGTCCATCGTGTCGCCGTCCTTGAAGCCGTCGGGGTTCTCCTCGAGGAAGTAGTAGTTGTACACGATCCACGAGATGTCGATCCACAGGTTCTCGTTCTGGCTCAGCAGCTCGTCGGCGATGGACGCCAGGTGCGGCACCTCCACGCGCCGCGAGATGCCGATGTGCGCCCAGATGAGCTTGCAGTCGCGGTTGTGCGCGAGCGCGGCCTTCAGCTCGTCGAGGTAGAGCACCTCCGGCGTGCTGGCCGCCGTGATGTTGTGGTGCACGAGCACGGGAAGCCCCTGCTCGGCGCCCAGGTCGAAGATCTCGAGGAACGCCGGGTGGTCGAGGTGCGGCGGCTCGCCGTACGTGAGCGCCGTGAGGTCGTCGTGGCGGCTCATGAGCTCGCCGATGCCGGCGAACGTGTCGGGGTAGATGCGCAGCAGCTGGCGTATGTGGTCGGCGGCGAAGCGGTCGTTGGGGTTGATGCCGCAGATGAACGGGAAGAAGCGCCCGCGCACCTCGGGCGGCTGGGCCAGCAGGTCCTCGATGGTGAGGAAGTCGGTGCCGGAATAGTAGTAGCAGCGCGAGTCGTTGCTGAGATAGTAGCTGGGCGCCTTGTCGGCGTCCTCGTCCCACTGCTTGGCCATGGCCATGCCGAAGATCACGGCCTGCGACACCCCGCAGGCGTCCATGGCCAGCGTGAGCGCCTCGTAGCCGTCGGTCTGCTGGAGGAAGTCCACGTAGTGCAGGTGGCTGCCCACCACGTCGTAGCGCACGCCCTCGGCCGGCTGGGCTGCGGCGGGCGTCTGCGGGGCTTGCTCGGCCTGCGGCGCGGCGGCCTCGCCGGCGGGCGGCTGCTCGGAGCCTTCCGGCTCGCCTGCCGCTCCCGCGTTCGGGACGGCGCATCCCCCCAGCATGCCGAGCGTTCCCGCAGCGGCTCCGGCGGCGGCCAGCTCCACGAAGCGCCGCCGCGAGATGGGCGCTCCCTCGTCCCTGGGCAGTTCTCCGCGGCGCGCGTGTCCGTCGTTCATATGCTCCCCTTTCCTGCGGTGCGATCCTTGATGATAGGGCTTCGATCACAGCAAACCAGCATCAAGGCGAGTCTAGCACGCAGCGGCGGCCGAGCGCACGCCCGAGCCGAAGAGCGTATACTGGACGGGAGCCCGACGGGACCCGCTCGCGCGCGGGGCCGGGACGATCACCCGACCGAAAGGAGCAGGCATGGAACCCATGGACGAAGTGCTGGCCTACCTCAAGGAGAACCCCACCTACTACCTGGCCACCGTGGACGCGAACGGCGACCCGCAGGTGCGGCCCTTCGGCACCGTCGCGAAGTTCGACGGGCGGCTCATCATTCAGACGGGCAACTCGAAGGCGGTGTTCAAGGAGATGATGGCGCATCCGCGCATCGCCATCTCGGCTGCGAGCGCCGACGGGATGTCGTGGCTGCGGCTTTCCGCCGATGCCGTGCGCGACGACCGCCGCGAGGCGCGTGTGGCGGCGCTCGCCGACTACCCCGAGCTGCATAGCATGTACGACCCCGACGACGGCAACTGCGAGGCCGTGGCCCTGGAGAACGTCTCGGCAGCGTTCTGCGACTACTCGGGCGCGCCCCGCGTCGTGGAGTTCTAGCCCTCCTTTCGGGCGTCGTCGCCCTCATGCTCCCAGGCGGCGAGCTCTTCGAGGAAGGCCTCGCCGTAGCGGGCGAGCTTGGTGGCGCCTACGCCGCTGACCTCGAGGAACTCGTCGTCGGTGGCGGGGCGCCGCACGCACATGTCGCGCAGCGTGGCATCCGAGAACACGATGTAGGGAGGCACGCCGGCCTCGTCGGCCAGGCGCTTGCGCAGCGCGCGCAGACGCTCGAAGAGCTCCGGGTCGGCCTCGCCCGATGCGGCCGCCGTGCCCGAGCCGCCGAACACGCGGCCCGCGCCCCCGGCGCTCCGCACGCGCTCGGCCTTGCGCACGACCTTCTTCATGGTGAGCGAGAAGCCCTCCGCCGCAGCCTCGCGGGCGCGCGGGCCGAGGCCCACCGTGGGGTACGCGCCCTCGGCGATGACGAGGTAGCCGCCGGCGGCCAGAAGCTCGATGACCTCCTTGACCTGCGCAGCCGACGCGTCCACCGTGTCGTAGCTGGCCGCCTCGTCCAGATGCAGGTCGAGCACCTTCGCGCTCTTCGACCCGCGCAGCACGTCCACCACGACGCCCTTGCCGAAGCGCCCGCGCAGCTCCTTCACGCACCGCATGACCGCGCGCGCCGTGCCCGTGACGTCCACCGCGTCGAAGGCGCCCTCGCAGTTGGAGCAGTTGGCGCACCCCTTGCCATCCTGAGCGGAGGCGCGCAGCGCCGAGTCCGCCTCGTCCTCGCCGAAGTAGTTCAGGATGTAGCGCCGCAGGCAGCCTGTGGTGTGGCAATAGCCTGTCATGGCCTCGAGCAGGCGGCGGCGCGAGGCGCGCACGGCGTCGGCCTCCTCGGGCGTGAGCTCCTCGTTGCCCGACTCCTGCTCGATGAAGAAGCGGCAGGTGGACACGTCGCCGTCGCTCCACAGAAGCATGCACGTGGACGGCTCGCCGTCGCGCCCGGCGCGGCCCGCCTCCTGGTAGTAGGCCTCGATGCTGCCGGGCATGTTGTGATGGATGACGTAGCGCACGTTGGACTTGTCGATGCCCATGCCGAACGCGTTCGTGGCCACCATCACCGGCGCGTCGTCGGCGATGAACGCGCGCTGGCTCTCCGTGCGCTCGGCCGCCGGCATGCCCGCATGGTAGCGCGCCGCGCGCACGCCGGCAGCGACGAGCGCGGCATGCACCTTGTCGGTGTCCTTGCGGGTGGAGCAGTACACGATGCCCGAATCACCCGGGTGCGCTAGCGCGTAGCTCCCGATCCAGGCGAGCTTCTTCTTCGGCTCCATGCGCTCCACGCCGAAGTAGAGGTTCGGACGGTCGAACCCCGTGACCACCTCGTAGGGATCGCGCAGATCCAAGAGCCGCACAATGTCGCGGCGCACGCGCTCGGTGGCCGTGGCGGTGAACGCCGCCACGACAGGGCGCTGCGGCAGCTGCGCGATGAAGTCGCCGATGGCCAGGTACGACGGGCGGAAGTCCTGCCCCCATTGGGACACGCAGTGCGCCTCGTCCACGGCCACGAGCGGGATGGCCGCCTGCGCGGCGAACTCAAGGAAGCGCGGATCGGCCAGCCGCTCCGGCGCCACGTACATGATCTGGTAGGCGCCCGCAAGCGCGCGGCGCAGCACCGTGGCCTGCTGGCCGGGCGTGAGCGTGGAGTTGAGGTAGGCGCCGCGCACGCCCGCGTCGAGGAGCGCGCGCACCTGGTCGCCCATGAGCGACACGAGCGGGCTCACCACGAGCGCGAGCCCGTCCATCACGATGCCGGGCACCTGGTAGCACACCGACTTGCCCGCGCCCGTGGGCATGACCGCGAGCGCGTCGCGGCCGGCGAGGATGGCGTCCACCACTCCCGCCTGCCCCGGCCGGAACCCGTCGTAGCCGAAATGCTCCTTGAGCGCGCGCCGCGCGAGATCGCTGTCGTCCGCCATGCCTGCCATGCTCCCTTCGAACGGCCGAGGAGGGCTAGAGCAGCCCGCCCTCTTCCAAGCGCTTCTCGAAATCGTTCTTGTACGTCCTGCGCAGATAGCTTTTCGCTACATCCCATCGGGCGGCTCTGTTAAATTCAGAAATCCTGAATTTAACAGAGCCGCCCGCTTCCGACAACTCCCCTGATTCGAATACTCTTTCCGGAGGAAGGGTAGACGAAGCCTCAACTACCGAGGAAATCACGGCAGTTCAAAGCGAAGAGCCGGCAAGTGCGAAGCGCAGGTTCCACGATCCGGGCCTCAGGGGAGTTCAAACTCCGAACGCGGGATCACCTCATCGGCCGCAGCCCTCTTTCTCGCTTCCTTCGTCGTCGCAACCCCCATCCGCCACGCTCTCGATGGCGTCCAGATCCTCGCGACGCAGCTCAAGCGTGTCCCAGAGGTCGACGCCGCGCTGCAGGGCGAGCCAGTATTCGGCCGAGGTTCCGAACAGGCGGGCGAGGCGCAGGGCCATGTCGGTGCTCAACGCGCGGCGCTCGCGGACGAGCTCGTTCACCGATTGGCGCGACACGCCGAGGCGCTTCGCGAGGCCCGCCACTGTGAGCCCATAAGCGGGCATGAGCTCCTCGCGCAGCACCTCGCCGGGATGCGTGGGCCGACGCGCCACGATGGTCAGCTGCCGGCTCGGGCCCTTCTCGCGCTCCCGCTCCGATTCGATGAACCCCACGTCGAAGGCGTTCCCGTCCTCGAATCGAAACTGGAGGAGCTGCCCGTCCTCCATCGCGACGGCGCACCGGCCGCCTTCCCGCTCGTCCACGGCGCGCATCCTGCCGCCGAACGATCCGCGCACGTCCGCCAACGAGATCGCCGCATCGACCATGTCCATCCCGCGCACGACGCTGCGGGACGCGGCTCCGTGCGCCCCGTCCGAGAAAAGGCTTTCCGCGCTGCTCTGTGAGAACGTCTTGATCATAGCATGATTGTAATGCGTCACGTGACAAGTGTCAAGCGAATCGAGTTGCGAAAACCGACCCTCCCCCGTATAGTGATGCACAGGCCCGGGCGTCGCGCGAGGCGGCGCCGGCCGACCGCCGAACCGGAAGGAGGCCCCATGGCCAACATTCGCGAAGAGTACGTGGACTACCTCGGATTCAAGACCTACTGCAAGATCGTGGGCGAGAACGCGCCGGGCAAGAAGACGCTGCTCGTGCTGCACGGCGGCCCGGGCGACTGCCACAACTACCTCCTGCCCTACGCCGAGCTGGCCGACCGCTACGGCCGCCAGGTGGTGTTCTACGACCAGATAGGCTGCGGCAAGTCGATGATCCCCCACCAGGAGGACGACTTCTACACCTACGACCTGTGGGTGAACGAGTTCTACACGGTGCGCGAGGCGTTGGGCCTGGACGACATCCACCTGTTCGGCAACTCGTGGGGCGGGATGCTGGGGATGCTCTGCATGATGAAGGATGACACCGGCGTGAACTCGTTTACCATCAACTCGTCGCCCGTGTACATCCCCACGTGGCTTTCCGAGGCGAACCGCCTGATCAAGTACATGCCCGAGGATATGCAGAAGGCCATCGCCGAAGCCGAGCGCACCGGCGACTACGAGACGCCCGAGGCGAAGGCCGCCTACGACGAGTACTACAAGCGCCACGTGGTGGGCGTGTACGAGAAGGACTACCCCGACTACATCAACGACACGTTCGCCGGCGTGGGCGAATGCTATATGGTCATGCAGGGCGCGAGTGAGTTCGTGGTCACTGGCAAGATGAAGGACTGGGACATCCGCGAGGGCGTGAAGAACATCAAGGTGCCATGCATGGCGCTTTCGGGCACCGATGACGAGGGAACGCCGCTCGTGGTGAAGGAGGGTGTCGACCTCATCCCCGGCTGCGAGTGGACGCTCATCCAGGGCGCGCCGCACATCGCCAACGTCACGCACAAGGACGAGTGCCTGGAAGCCGTCGAGGACTTCATGAGCCGCCACGAGTAAGACGGCGCGCCCCGGTTGTCTGAGCGAAGGCGGCGAAGCCGCCTGAGTCGAAGGATTCCCTGCGGCGCCAGCTGTGAGGTTTCCGGCTAACGCCGCAGGGGATCCTTCGACTCCGGCCTGCGGCCTCCGCTCAGGATGACAAGAGGGGGGACCGCTTCGCTCGCTCAGGATGACAAGAGGAAGGACCGCTTCGCTCGCTCAGGATGACAAGAGGAAGGACCGCTTCGCTCGCTCAGACGCTTAGACAAAAAGGAGAGTTCGCCCGCTCAGGACGACACGGGGCGCGGCAGGAAGCCGTCGAGTTCGGCGTCCAGCTCGGGGATGCGCTTCACACGGGGATGCTCGTCGAGCTTGCCGCGCGCCATCACCAGGGTCACATCGCGCAGGGCCTCCAGGTTCTCCAGCGGGTTCTCCCTGGTCACGATGAGGTCGGCTGCCTTGCTCTCCTCGACCGATCCCGTCTCCTCCCCCAGCCCCAGGATGCGCGCGTTGCCGAGCGTGGCCGTGTGCAGGGCCTGCTGACGGGAGGCACCAACGAAGCGCTCGAAGTACACCACCTCGCGCCACATGTCGTAGTGCGTGATGTAGGGGCACGACGAGTCGGTGCCGAGCCCCACCGGGATGCCGGCCGCGAGCGCCTGCTGGGCGGCGCGCACGATGCCCTCGTACACGATGCGGCCGTTCTCCTTCTGCACCTCGGTGGACTTCGTCTTCTCAGGCGGCAGCTCAACGAACGGCAGGGCAGGCGAGACGGTGCAGGTGAGCGACGAGGCGCAGCCGACGCCGTTCTTCTTGAAGAGCGCCAGCAGCCCGTCGTCGAGCTCCGCACCGTGCTCGATGGTGTCGACGCCGGCCTCGAGGCCCACGCGCACGCCCTCGGCGCTCTCGATGTGCGCGGCCGTGGGGAGGCCCAGCTTATGCGCCTCGTCTACCGCGGCGCTCGCGATGTCCGGCGACATGCGCAGCACGCCCGGCTCGCCCGGCACCTCGGCGTCGAACACACCGCCCGTGATGAACAGCTTGATCAGGTCGCATTTGCGCGCGAAGCACGTGCGCACGATCTCGCGCGCCTCCTCGGGCGTGTTCGCGATGCGCGCGAACAGCCCCGCGCCGTGGCCACCGGACACCGTGACGCCCGTGCCCGACGTGAGCAGGCGCGGCCCGGGGAACCTCCCGGCGTTGATGGCATCGCGCACGTCCACGTCGGCGAAGCCGGGGTCGCCCACGCTGCGCACGGTGGTCACGCCGCTGGCCAGCTGGGCCTGCGCGTGGCTGCGGATCATGCGCCGCAGCGCCCACATTCCCACCGGGTTGCTGGTGACCTTGTCGATGAGGTCGCCCGCCCCGCCCGCGCTCATGGGCTTGCCCGAGCCGCACAGGTGCACATGCGCGTTCACCAGCCCCGGCATGAGGTACGCGCCAGCGAGGTCGATCTCGCGCGCGCCGGCCGGCCCCACCGTGGTGGCAGCGGGCCCCACGCGGTCGATGCGTCTATCGTCGTCCACCACCACCGTCATGTTGGGCTGAGGCTCCATCTGCTCCGTGCCGTCGAGCACCGTCGCATGCGTGAACACGTACGCCATCTTCCTACCGCCTTTCTCGCCCGATTCGCTCCGCTCAGTATACGCCCGCATCCGCCATCGCGCGCTATACTATCACCATCATCGAGCGAAGGACGATCCATGAGAAACGACTTCCCGCGCCGCCGCCTCACGCTTCTCGCCAGCGCGATAGCCGTCGCGCTCGCTGCTGCGCTGCCCCTCTCGACCGCCCTCGCCGAACCTGCGGCATCCGCGAAGCATCCCGCGGGCACCGTCGCGCAAACCGAGCGGGGGCCCGCGTTCGTCCCGTTCGACGGTGCGGCGTACAACCCGAACGCGGGCATCGCAACGTTCGCCGCGCCGCCGGAGAAGTACGACCTGCGCGATACGGGCGACGTCGCCGGCGTGAAGAACCAGGGGGTCTACAACGACTGCTGGGCGTTCGGCACGCTGTCGTCGCTTGAGTCGAACCTGCTCAAAACGGGCAAAGCCACAGGCGGCATCGACCTCGCCGAGCGGCATCTGGCCTGGTTCGCCTACCACGGCACCGATGACAGCGACGGCGAGAGCCTGTGGGCGGCCGGCGACACGTTCGTCACCAAGAGCGGCAAGGACGCCTACGCGCAAGGCGGCACGCGGGACAAGGCCGCGGCCACGCTCATGCGCGGGTACGGCGCCGTCGAGGAGGCGGCCGCTCCTCATCAGGCCGAAGCGGGCATGGGCGGCCTGGACGACAGCCTGCGCACGCGCTCGGACATCCGGGCCCAAAACGTCTATTACCTGCCCGAGGTCAACGTCTTCACCTACAACGAGGCGACCGGAGGCTACGACCACGCGCGCGACGCCTCCGCCGTCGACGCCGTCAAGACCGCCATCATGGAGCACGGCGCGGTGGACGCGGCGTACTTCTCCTTAAGCCAAGGCGACGAGTCATCCCTCTTCTGGAACCACGAGAACAATGCCTACTATTGCGCATACCCGTACAGACCGCACCAAACCGCCGCGCAGGTGTCGAACCACCAGGTGACCATCGTCGGATGGGACGACGGCTTCGAGAAGGAGAAGTTCCCGGCAGTGTTCTCCGCCCCTGCAGGCGACGGCGCATGGATCGTCAAGAACAGCTGGGGCGAGGATTGGGGCGACGGGGGCTGCTTCTACCTGTCCTACTACGACACCACCCTGTGCGACCTCACGTCCTACGTGGCCGAGGACGCGACGTACGCGACGGGCGGCGCCGAGCACGCCTACGACGGCATCTACCAGTACGACGGCGCGGGCATGGGCGACGGATGGTGGTACAGCGACACGGCCATGCGGTTCGCCAACGTGTTCGAAGCGCGCGGCAACGAGCGCGTGAGCGCAGTGGGCGCCCTCGTGAACGAGGCGGGCAGCACCATCGACGTGGCCGTGTACAAGAACCCTTCGTCCGTCGTCCCCAATACGGGAAGGCTCGACCCTGCCAGCGGCGAGCTCATGTGGAGCACATCCCAGACCCTGGACTACGCGGGGTATCGCACCTTCGAGCTAGGCGATGCGGCGTTCGAGGTGGAGCCGGGCGACACGTTCTCAATCGTGTCCACCGTTCGGTTTGCGGATGGCGCGTACCAGATATCCGCCGAGTGCGACGACGGCTCGTACGAACTTGCAGACACAGCGTGCGAACCTGGCCAAAGCTATTACGCCGACGCAGCCACCGGCATCGACACCTGGTACGACCTCGCCCTCGACGACATGGGCGACGAGGGCGACAGCTACAACTTCTGGTTCAACAACGCCACGCTGAAGGCCTACACCGTTCAGGCGCCGCAGCCCTTCGCCATCCTGCACACCAACGACGTGCACTGCGGCGTGGACGAGGCCTTCGACAAGGAGACCGGCGAGGCGACGAGCATCGGCTACGCCGGGGTGGCCGCGGCCAAGAAGGAGGCCGAGGCTGCGTTCGGCGCGGGCAACGTGGCGCTCGTGGACGCGGGCGACGCCGTGCAGGGCAAGCCCATCGGCACGCTGTCGAAAGGCGAGCACCTAGTGGACATCATGAACCAGGTAGGCTACGACGTGGCCGCGCCCGGCAACCACGAGTTCGACTACGGCATGGACCGGCTGCGCTTCCTCGCAGGCAAGGCGAACGCGACGTACACGTCGTGCAACTTCGACAACCTGGCGACCGGCGCGACCGAGTTCGCCCCTTACGTGATGGAGTCCTACGGGCCCACGAAGGTGGCCTACGTGGGCATCACCACGCCCGAAACTCTGACGGCTTCCAACCCCGCCCACTTCAAGGACGCGGACGGCAACTTGGTCTACGGCTTCTGCCAGGACGAGACGGGGCGCGCGCTCTACGGCCGCGTGCAGCAAACCGTGGACGACGCGCGCGCCGCCGGGGCCGACTACGTGGTGGCCCTCGCCCACCTGGGCGAGAAGGGCGTCGCGGCGCAGTGGCGCGCGAGCGCGGTGATCGCGAACACCTCCGGCATCGACGTCGTCATCGACGGCCATTCGCACGAGCGCTACGAAAAGCGCGTTGCGAACGCGAACGGCGAGGAGGTGATGCTCGCCCAGACCGGCACGCAGCTGCAAACCTACGGGAAGATCGTGATCGATCCCGTGTCCGACACCGTGACGGCCGAGCTCGTGAAGCCGCCGGCCGCGCAGGACGCGGGCACCGCCGCCTTCATCCAGGGCATCGAGGACGAGCTGGCCAAAACGCTCGACGTGGTGGCGGCGCGCAGCGAGGTGAGGCTGCGCGCCCTTGAAGACGACGGGTTCACCTGGGCCGTGCGCACGCGCGAGACGAACCTGGGCGACCTCGTGGCCGACTCCTTCCGCGCGGCGCTCGGGGCCGACATCGGGCTGATAAACGGCGGGGGCATCCGCTCGGACGTGGCTCCCGGCGACATCACGTACGGCGATGCCATCGCGGTGCTGCCGTTCGCCAACGCGCTCTGCATGGTGGAGGCCAGCGGACAGGCCGTGCTCGACGCGCTCGAGATGGGCGTGCGCAACCTGCCCGAGCCGAGCGGCTCCTTCCTGCAGACCTCGGGCCTCTCCTTCGAGGTGCGCACCGATATCCCCTCGCCGGTGAAGCTGGATGCGCAGGGCGCTTTCGCAGGCGTCGAAGGGCCGCGTCGTGTGCAGAACGTGCTGACGAACGGGCATCCGCTTGATCCGGACGCCACCTACCGCGTCGCGTCCATCACGTACCTGCTGCGCGACGGCGGCGACGGCCTCTCGATGTTCAAGGACGCGAAGGTGCTGGTGGCGGAGCAGGGGCTCGACTACGAGGCGCTCATCTCGTACCTGCAAGGCGAGCTGGGCGGCGTCGTGGCCGCGGATTCCGCCTACGCGAACGAGAACGGCGCGGGTCGCATTGTGGTGAAGAGCGGGCCGGATCCCGCGCCGCAGCCGCAACCCGAGGCTGAGCCGGGCGGCAAAGCGCTCGCCCCCACCGGCGACCCCACGGCCCCCGCCGCCGCAGCCGCCGGCGCGCTCGCCCTCTGCGCCCTCGCCGCCCTCGTCGTCAACGGGCGACCAAGGCACCCCATCGTCGAGAGAATCCGCCAACGAACGGCAAAGTGACCGCTAGCGACCAAAGTTAATCTGATTGACTACTATACTCCCAAAGGAGTATAGTAGTCACAGAAAGGAGGCCTCGAAAACCATGCTCAAACGCATCTATCACGGGTCGTCGAATATCATCGAGCAACCGCTTTACGGTTACGGAAAAGCCTACAATGACTACGGCCTGGGCTTCTACTGCACCGAGAGCCTGGAGATGGCAAAGGAATGGGGCGTCAGCCGCGACAAGGACGGCTATGCGAACAAGTACGAGATCGAGTGCGACGGGCTTGCCATCCTCGACCTGAACGACGATTCGCTTTGCATCCTCCATTGGCTCGCCGTGCTGCTGGAGAATCGCGAGTTCGACATGCCGGCAGGGCTTGCGCTCGAGGCTAAGGAGTACCTCTTGTCCAACTTCAGCGTCGATTACGCCTCGCACGACATCATCGTCGGCTATCGAGCCGACGACAGCTACTTCTCGTTCGCGCAGGATTTTCTCAACGGCACCATCTCGCTCAGGCAATTGGCGAATGCGCTGCGTTTGGGAAAGCTCGGGCAGCAGTTCGTGCTGAAAAGCGAGGAGGCGTTCAGAAGGATCCGCTTCCTCGGCTTTGAGGTTGCAAGGACGAGCGAATGGCTCGCGAGGAAGGAGCAGCGGGACAAGGCCGCCCGCAGGGAGTATTTCGACGTGGAGCGAAACAGGCGGATGCGCGGCGATCTTTACATTCCCCAGATCATCGACGAGGAGATGAAAGCGGATGATCCGCGCTTACGATAAACTCTACTTGGAGAAAGCGCGGGCCGCGCTGGCCAGGATGCTCGACTTCGCCGTGAACGACCTCGGCTACGATCTCGCGCGGTTTTTCGACCTGTTCATCCGGTCCGACATGGCCAAGCGCTTCGAAGAAGGCGATTTCTCCGTCCTTGCCGGCAAATCGGGCGTGGAGATCGCCTACGAGGTCCTTGAGCAGGTGGAAGGGCGGGCGCAGCGCGTCAAGCCGACGTATTCGATGGAGCGCAGCGCAGAGTATTGGGCCGGCTGGGCGCTCGCCTATTACCAATGGGAGACGGCGCTTCCGTTCGAAGACATCGTCGCCTACGTGCCGATCGTCGACATCAGGGCGCTGTACTCGCCCTACCACGAAATGGACATCCGGCAGTTCGTCGACAAGATGAACGAGATGCGCCGCGCCGCCAAACCGGACACCAACCTCAAGATGCGGCGCCGAAAGGCGGGGCTGAGCCAGAAGGAGCTCGCAGAGCTTTCGGGCGTGCCGAAGCGCACCATCCAGCAATACGAGCAGCGCCAGAAGGACATCAACAAGGCGCAGGTCGAATACGTGCTGATGCTGGCCAAGGCGCTCGCCTGCGAACCGGCGGATCTGATCGAGCACGCATAGGATATCAACTCGCGCAGCCGCAGACGCTCGGTCTCGAGGACCGCCCTGCCGCCGGGCGTGTCAGAGCCCGCGGGTACGGCGGGCCTCATCGAGCGACGCCTCGGTGATGGGCTCGCCTTCGGGCACCTTCGTGGCCAGGCAGGAGAAGCTGGGCTTGTCGGCCGTCGGCGCGCCGAGCGCGCGGGAGGCGGCGCGCACCTCGTCCTTCGTCATGCCGGCGCGGCGCAAGGGCGACACCACGCCGAGCTCCGCGAGCGCGCGGAAGCCGGGGCGGCGCGCAGGGTCGTCCGAGGCGTTCGTGCCGTCGGCCAGCACGTCGTAGCCGTCGCGCGCCATGCGCTCGAGGATGGTTCCGAAGATGAAGCGCTTGCAGAGGTAGCAGCGCTCGGCCGGATTCGCGCAGATGGCGGCCTCGGCCAGCACGTCGGCCTCGATCACCTCGAACTCGGCACCGCAAGCCTCTACGACGCGCCGCGCGTCCTCTAGCTCGAAGGCGGGCTGGAACGCCGTGTCCACCATATACGCCTTCACGTCGCAGCCCGCCGCGACGGCGGCCGCCAGCAGGTACGACGAATCGCACCCGCCCGAGAACGCCACCGCCAGCCGCGGCGTGCGCGCGAAGAACTCCGCGAGCCCCTCCGCCCCCAGCTCCTGGCCGGGACCTGTCTTTATCGTCATCGAGCCCTCTCTTCCATTTGCCATCCTGAGCGGAGCGCGCAGCGCGGAGTCGAAGGATCCCAGGCGGCGCCAGCTGGAAGGCTTCCTGTTAGCACCGCACAGGATCCAACGAACACGCTTCGCTCGCTCAGGATGACAACCCGCGTCGTCCCTACTCGAACAGCTCGGCGGCGCGCGCGAGCTCCTTCACGATCTCGATGTGCTGGGGGCACACGTTCTCGCAGGCGCCGCAGGCGATGCACGACGACGCGGGGCCGTCCTCGGCGTTCCAGTCGTAGTTCTCCTGCGCGCGATGCTCGTCGCGATAGAGCGCGAGGATGTTGAGCGACGCGAGCGCGGCGGGGATGCGCACGCCCTGCGGACACGACTTCAGGCAGTAGCGGCAATCGGTGCACGGCACCGTAGGCATGCCGTCGAGGATGGCGCGCACGCGGGCGAGCGCGTCCAGCTCGGCGTCCGACAGCGGCGCGAAGCCCTCGCCCATGATGGACACGTTCTCGCGCACCTGGTCAGGCATCGACATGCCCGAGAGCACGGTGAGCACGCCCGGCAGCGACGCGGCGAACCGCAGCGCCCACGAGGGCAGCGACTGGCTCGGATCAGCCTCGCGCAGGACGGCTGCGGCCTCGTCGGGCAGCTTCACCAGCGAGCCGCCCTTGATGGGCTCCATGATGACCACCGGCAGCCCGTGAGCGCGCGCCACCTCGTAGCACTTGCGCGACTCGACCACCTCGCTCTCCCAGTCGGCGTAGTTGATCTGCAGCTGCACGAAGTCGACCTCGGGGTGACGCGCGAGCGCCTCCTCGAGCGCGTCGGCCTTGTCGTGGATGGAGAAGCCGAAGTTGCGGATGAGGCCCTCCTCCTTCTTGCGCAGCGCGAACTCCCACAGGCCGTACTCCTCGAACGGCGCGGTGAGGTCCTCGCCCAGGTTGTGCAGCAGGTAGTAGTCGAAGTAGCCCGCGCCCGTCTGCTCGAGCGACGTGTCGAACATGGCGCGCGCCTCGTCGGCGTCCTTCGCCATCCACGCCGGCAGCTTCGTGGCGATCTGAAACGACTCGCGCGGGTAGCGGTCGACGAGCGCCGCCTTGAGCGCGGCCTCCGAGCGGCACCCGTGATAGCCGCGCGCCGTGTCGAAGTACGTGAAGCCCGCGTCCATGAACAGGTCGACCATCTCTTTCACCTGGTCGAGGTCGATCTCCTTGGAGCCATCCGCCGCCTCGACCTCCGGCAAGCGCATGAACCCGAAGCCGAGCCTTCCGATCTTGTCCACCTTGTCCCCCTTCGCCCTTCGACTCTTCCTGCCTCCCATTATCGCGAAAACGCCGCTGCGCGCAATGCGCTCTGCGGAAAACGCGCTGCCGGAAGGGCCTCGCAGGTGCGATAATAGGCGCAGACCGCCCGGGCTGGCGCCGGGCTCGGACACGTTTCGAGAGAAGGGATCTGCCATGCTGCACGAAATCCGCTTTCCGTCGTCGAACGACCGAGACCAGGTGACGGGGTGGATTTACGTCCCCGCCTGCGAGCCCGAGGGCGTGGTGCAGCTCATCCACGGCTTC
Source organism: Arabiibacter massiliensis (assembly GCF_902386925.1). Taxonomy (NCBI): domain Bacteria; kingdom Bacillati; phylum Actinomycetota; class Coriobacteriia; order Eggerthellales; family Eggerthellaceae; genus Arabiibacter; species Arabiibacter massiliensis. The sequence goes on from NZ_LR698996.1 coordinate 1,220,475, forward strand.
GGCGAGCACTCCCGCCGCTACTTCCATATGATCGTGGCGCTCATGGACGCCGGCTTCATCGTGGCGGCCGACGACCACGTGGGCCACGGCGCCACGGCCATCGCGAACGACACCTGGGGAGACTGGGGCGACGCGGGGCCGCATACCATGATGGAGGACGAGAAGCGGTTCAAGGATCTTGTGTGCGAGAAGTACCCCGGCCTGTCCTACTTCCTGTTCGGCCATTCGATGGGCTCGATGATCGCGCGCGACTTCAGCGCGAAGTACGGCGACGAGCTGACCGGCGCCGTGTACTGCGGCACCACCGGCATCTTCAAGAACACCGCCGAGGTGCGCGCGAAGCTGGACGAGGCCATCGCTGCCGGCAAGGGCCACGAGAGCGACCCGGCCTTCGTGGGCGAGCTGATGGGCTGGATGTTCGCCCGCTGCGAGGAGGGCGCCGCGCTGGGCAACGAGTGGATCTGCCACGACCCGTACGTGCAGAAGGACCACGCGGAGGACCCCTTCGACGCGTTCACCCACCCCACGCACAACGTGAGCCTGCGCGACTTCATCGACATGATGCTGGTCATCGAGGGCCCCGAATGGGCCGAGAAGGTACCCGCCGACCTGCCCGTGCTCTGCATCGCCGGCGACCAGGACCCCGTGGGCAACTACGGCGAGGGCGTGTATGCGTGCGCGAACTGGCTCGCCGACACGGGACATGAGGTCACGACGAAGCTCTACCCCGGCTACCGCCACGAGATCCACAACTACGACGACCTCAAGTTCGAGGTAGAGGAGGACCTCATCAGCTGGCTGCTGATGCACCTGTAAGCGACATGACGCGCGAAGGCCCCGCCCCGATCCGCGGGGGCTTCGCTTCAACAGGAACACGCGGCAGCGTGCACGAAAACGAAGGCGCTGAGCACAAAACATGCCCTCGTGCGAAACCTAGCGGGCCCCTGGAAGACCTCGCGGCTTCCCGACGGACAAGAGAGCCCGCGTTTGCCCAGGTCGTGAAACTCTCGCTGAAAGAATCCTCGTCGAAGCGTTCGCACGAGGGCATGTTTTGTATCGCCGAAGCAGATTCGCGTGCGAAAGCTCGTCCTCGGGCTACGCGCGCTCGGCGTAGATGTCGGCATTCACGTGCCAGGTGCCGTCGTCGCGCACGTTGACGTTCTGCCAATGGAAGCGGTCGTCCTCGATGGAGACGAACACCCACTTATGCCGCTCGTCGGCGAGATTCGTGAGGACGACCATGTCGCCCTCCTTGCGCGCCTCAAGCCGGAATATCTTCCCCGCAAAGCCGTAGGCGACGTCCCATGCGCGCGTGTCCGAGTTGAAGATGCGCAGGGACGTGCCGTACTCGGTGAGGGGATGCGGCGTCTCCGTCCGCGCGTCGCGAGCGGGCAGGATGATCACGTCCTGGATGCCCATGCCCTCGAGCACCCGTTCGAAGATCCACTCCCCCTCGACCGATGAGCCCAGGTTGCGGTCGAAGTAGTCGAGCCTCCAACTGCCGACGAGCCTCCCGAACCAGTCGTGCTCCTCCGGCAGCTCCGGACTCCTACCGTCGCTCACCAACGCCTGGACGAAGTCGTTCATTCGAATCCCCCTCCAAGACCGAAAACAAAGAAAGCGCCGGAGGTAGGTGAAATACTCACCGTTCCAGCGCTTACTCATCAGAAACCTTACCACATTCAACGGAGTTCCTACACGTTGAACTTGAAGTGCATGACGTCGCCGTCCTGCACGACGTACTCCTTGCCTTCTTGGCGGAGCTTGCCGGCGTCGCGGCAGCCTTTCTCGCCGCCGAGGCCCACGTAGTCCTCGAAGGCGGCCGTCTCGGCCTTGATGAAGCCGCGTTCGAAGTCGGTGTGGATGACGCCGGCGGCCTGCGGGGCCTTCGCGCCGATGGGGATGGTCCAGGCGCGCGTCTCGGTCTCGCCGCTGGTGAAGTAGCTCTGCAGCCCCAGCAGCTTGTACGCCTCGCGCACGAGGCGGGCCAGGCCGCTCTCCTCGAGGCCCATGGCCTCCAGGTACTCGCGCGCCTCGGCCGGGTCGAGCTCGGCCAGGTCGGCCTCCACCTTCGCGGAGATGGGCACGGGCGCGCAGCCGTCGATCTCGGGCAGGTCGGCGTCCAGCTGGTCCTCGTCGACGTTGGCGATGTAGAGCATCGGCTTCATCGTGAGCAGGTGCAAATCGTAGAGCGCGGCGCGCTCGTCGTCGGTGAGGTCGAGCGTGCGGGCGCGGTGCCCCTCGTTCAGGCCCGCGAACACCTTCTGCGCGGCGGCCACCTTGGCGGCGCCGGCCTTGTCGCGCTTGGCCTCCTTCTCGAGCCGCGGCAGTGCCTTCTCGAGCGTGGCCATGTCGGCCAAGATGAGCTCGGTCTTGATGGTGTCCACATCGGAAAGCGGGTCCACCTTGCCGGCCACGTGCACGACGTCCGGGTCGCCGAAGAAGCGCACGACCTCGCAGATGGCGTCCGTCTCGCGGATGTTCGCCAAAAACTGGTTGCCCAGGCCCTCGCCCTGGCTCGCGCCCGCCACGAGGCCCGCGATGTCCACGAACTCCACCGTGGCCGGCACGATGCGCGCCGGATGGTCGATCTCAGCGAGCGCGTCCAACCGCGCGTCGGGCACCGGCACGATGCCCACGTTGGGCTCGATGGTGGCGAACGGGTAGTTGGCCGCGAGGCCGCCCTTGTTGGTGAGGGCCGTGAACAGCGTGGACTTGCCGACGTTCGGCAGGCCGACGATACCGATGGAAAGCGACATGGAACTTCCTTCTCAAGCGAGCTTGGACGTATGACCCTCATGATAGCAAAGGCGCGGCGACCTGTAAGCCGCCGCGCCCGATATTCCCCGTTTCCCCGCGTGCGGGCGCGACCCGCTAGAAGCTGATGAACCCGAACGTCTGGGCGACGAACGCCACCAGGATGACCACCACGAGCACCGGCGCGATGAACTTGATCATGACGGTCCACGCGCCCGCCAGCCTGAAGCGGCTTGACGCGCGCACCTCGTCGACGATGGCCTTGGGCTTGATGATCCACCCGACGAACACGCAGGTCAGAAGCGCCACGATGGGCATGATGACCGAGTTCGACAGGAAGTCGAAGAAATCGAGCAGACTCGACCCCGGCCCAAGCGGCTCGATGAACGACAGCCCGTTGTATCCCGCGTTCACGAACAGCCCCGCGACCGCCACCACGAGCATGACCGCGATGAACGCCTTGCGGCGCTGCCAGCCCATGCCGTCCTGCACGATGGACACGCACGTCTCGGTGAGCGAGATGGCGCTCGTCAGCGCCGCGAACAGCACGAGCAGGAAGAATAGGAAGCCCACGACGGTGGCCGCGCCGCCCATGTCGGCGAACACGCCCGGCAGCGTGATGAACATGAGGGAGGGACCGGAGTTGGCCGCCACCGCCTCGCCCGAGCCCATGGCCACGAACGCGGCCGGCACGATCATGAGGCCAGCGAGGAACGACACGCCGATGTCGAAGCCGCCGATACGCGCGACGCTCGAGGTGAGGCTGGACTTCTTGTCCAGGTAGGAGCCGTACGTGATCATGATGCCCATGGCCAGCGACAGGCTGTAGAACATCTGCCCGAGCGCCCCGATAACCAGTTCGGGCGAGAACTTGCTGAAGTCCGGCACGAGGTAGTAAAGCGCCCCCTCCAGCGCGCCCGGCATGGTGAGCGTGTACAGCGCGATGCCCACCGCCATGATGATGAGCGCCGGCATCATGAAGAGGTTCGCCTTCTCGATGCCCCCCTTCACGCCGAGCGACACCACCAGGAATACGAGCACCATGAACAGGATCATCCACACGTAGCTCTCAACGTTGCTCGAGATGAAGCCTGTGAAGAAACCGCCTCCGTCGGCGAGCGCCTCGGGGCCGTTCAATAGGTAGGAGGCCGCGTACTTCGTCACCCAGCCGCCGATGATGCAGTAGTACGGCGTGATGATGAACGGCACGGCCGACGCCAGAACGCCGATGAAGGCGTACTTCTTGCCGAAGCTCTTGAACGCGCCGATGGCCGATTGGCCGGTCTTGCGCCCGAGCGCCGTCTCCAACAGCAAAAGCGACACGCCGAACGTGAAGACGAGCACGAGGTAGGTGATCAGGAACGTGCCGCCGCCGTACTTCGCAGCCAGATACGGGAAGCGCCACATGTTGCCCAGGCCCACGGCGGAGGCCGCCGCAGCCAGGATGAACGCCCATTTGCCCGACCACTTCGAGCGGACGACGGGCATATGCGTTGAAGCCATTCTCGAACCCCTTGCTGTTCTATGCTTTCCAAAGGGAGCATTATAACCGGAAACGCGCAGCATCGACCCCTCTTTTCGCAGAAAGCGCCGCATGGGAGGATAGGGCTGCGACCGGGCGGCGAGCCGGTGTACAATGGTGCGCACGAAAACCGCTCAAGGAGGAAACCATGTTCCAGCCAGCCGCCCTCGCCGACCTTCCCGCCTTCCGCTGCGGGCACGCGCACAACGCCGAAGCGGGCACGGGATGCACCGTCATCGTCGCGCCCGAGGGAGCGGCCTGCGGCGTGGCCGTGCGGGGCGGCGGGCCTGCCACGCGCGAGACGGACCTGCTCAAGCCCGAGAACATGATAGAGGCCGTGCATGCCGTGGTGCTCTCGGGCGGCAGCGCCTTCGGGCTGGCGGCCTCCACCGGCGTCATGGACGAGCTCGCCGCGCGCGGCATCGGATTTCCCGTGGGCGGCGCGCGCGTGCCCATCGTGGTGGGCGCCTGCCTGTTCGACCTGCTCGTAGGCGAGATGGCCCACCCCGACGCCGCCATGGGGCGCGAGGCCTGCGCCGCGGCGTTCTCGCGGGAGGCGGGCGAGCCGGTGGCCGAGGGCAACGTGGGCGCGGGCTGCGGGGCCACGGTCGGCAAGCTTCTGGGCGGCGAGCGCGCCATGAAGGCGGGGCTCGGCGTGTGCGGGCTGCGCCTGGGCGGGCTCGCGGCGGTGGCCATCGTGGCCGTGAACGCGCTCGGGTGCGTGCGCGACGCGGAGGGGACGTGGATAGCCGGCTGCCGCGATGACGAGGGGGGCGTCATGGACCCGCTCTCGGCCTTCGCGGCGCTCGCGGCGGCGCAGGCGGGCGCGGGCGCGGCCGAGGCGGCAGCGGGCGCGGCGGGGCCGTGCGCCAACACCACCATCGGCGTCGTGCTCACGAACGCGCGCCTCACGAAAGCGCAGGCTACGAAGGCGTCCTCCGTCGTCCACGACGCGTTCGCGCGCGCCATCAAACCGGTGCACACCTCCAACGACGGCGACACGGTGTTCACGTTCGCCTCGGGCGAGGTGGAGGCCGACTACGACCTCGTGGCCGTGCTGGCCACCGAGGCCATGCAGGGCGCCCTCGTGCGCGCGGTCGAGCAGGCCGAGGGCGCCTACGGGCTGCCCGCGGCGCGCGACCTGGCCGGCGGGCGCTAGAGGAGGCGTCCATGGAATCGACGAAGCTCGCCAACCGCACGCTGTTCGTCTTGGCCGTCGTCGTCACCGGCGCGGTGGCCGGCGCGTTCGTGTGGGCGCTCCTGTTCGCCATGAACCTGGGCATCTCGTTTGTCTGGAACCGGCTGGGATCGCACTTCGGGATGTTCTTCCCGCTTCTGGCCTGTTTGACGGGAGGCCTGGTCATCGGGCTGTTCGCCAAGAAGTTCGGCCCCTATCCGGAGGACTTGAACGAGGTCATGGGCAAGGTGAAGCGCGACGGGCGCTACGAGTACGACAAGCTCGGGCGCATGAGCATGGCCGCGCTGCTGCCGCTGTTCTTCGGCGGCTCCATCGGGCCCGAGGCCGGGCTCACCGGCGCCATCGCGGGCATCTGCACATGGGTGGGCGACCGCATGAAGCGCTTCGGCGCGGACTTCCAGCAGCTCACGTCGGTGGGAACCATGGCGGCGCTGTCGGCTATCTTCACCGCTCCCCTGTTCGGCTTCGCCGCGCCGCTCTACGGCGACGGGAAGGACGATAACGGACGCGAGACGGACGCCCAAACCATCACGCTGCCGAAGAACTCGAAGATCGTCGTGTACTTCTGCGCCATCGCGGGCGCGCTCGGGGCGTTCCTGGGGCTCTCGGCCCTCATCGGCGGCGGCATGTCGCTGCCGCGCTACACCGACATCCACGTGGGTGTGACCGAGCTCATCTGGCTCGCGCCGCTTGCGCTGGCGGGGGCGGCGGCGGGGTGGCTCTTCGGCGTGTTCGACGGCCTGTTCGAGCGGCTCGCGGACAGGATGGGCGACCGCCCCGTCGTGAAGGCGCTCATCGCCGGCCTCGTGCTGGCGGCCTTCGGCATCCTGCTGCCGTTCACGATGTTCGCCGGCGAGACGCAGGCCGAGGAGCTGAACGAGGTGTGGACCGCCATGAGCGCGCTCGCGCTGATCGGCACCGGGTTTGCGAAGGTGCTGGTCACGCCGCTGTGCATCCGCTTCGGGTGGCGCGGCGGGCATTTCTTCCCCGTCATCTTCGCCGGCATCTCCATCGGCTACGGCATGGCCGCGCTCACCGGCGCCGACCCGGTGTTCTGCCTCTGTGCCTGCACGGCCGCCCTCGTGGGCGCCGTCATGCGCCAGCCGCTCATGGCCGTGCTGCTGCTGTTCCTCTGCTTCCCCGTGAAAGGCGTCGTCGTCATGTTCGCCTGCGCCGCCCTGGGCGCCGCCATCCCCCTGCCGAAGGGCCTACGCAAGCAGGCGAAGGCCTCGCAAGAAGAGCAAAGCGCCCCCGCCGCACAATCGTGACTGCAGGCTGTCCGAGCAAACAAAGCACTGGTTGTCATCCTGAGCGAGCGAAGCGAGTCGAAGGATCCCGCGCTGCGCGCTCCGCTCAGGACGACAAGAGGTATCATGTCAAGGGCAGTTTCACGGTGACGAGACGATCTGCAGCAAATCGACGGCTGTGCGAGGTGTTTCAGGCATCTAACTTGCGATTCGAGCTCTTATGCGTGCGTTTCGCCTGGTCGCAAGAAGCGCGTTGGCTCGTCATATGAGTTAGGCTTGTGCAACAGCTCGCACAGCCGTCGATTTGACGCACGCAGGATCTCGGCTCGGATGACGCTGGATGATGCAGGACGGGTATGGCGTCATTATCAGCAAAGGCCTCTTCGCGTTTTTAGCCTCTTCAAGTCACAGTTTTGGCCGCTCTGAAGCCCGTGTAGGATCGATCCAGGCTGCCTACTATCTCCGACCTGGGCGAACGCTTTCTGATATTTCGCAATGCCTTCGGAAAAGCCCTTCGATCGATCGAAATCACTTCAGAGCGGCCAAAACTGTGACTTGAAGGCCGTCTCGACGGCACGGTGCATCTCTCTTCATCCTCAAAGTAGAATAGTTTAAGTGTTTGTGTGTCATAGACTACTATGCTACTATGTAGCTCAAGAGATTCGGCCGAATCCTGGGAGGCGGCGCAGAGCCGTCCCCCGATCCACACGTGTCTTACGGAGGGTGAGGACAAGGAGGAGAGATGAGGCATGATCTGACGAGGCGCAGGTTCCTCGAAGGCGCTGCGGCGCTCGGAGCCCTGGCGGCGCTCAGCGGCTGCGCGCCCAAACCGATGGAGGAGACGACCCCCGAGGCGTCCCCCGCCATCCCGGAGGTGGAGGCGATCGACCTGGACGCGCTCGAAGTCAAACATTCCTGGTGCTATATGTGCGGCCCCGCGAAGACGTTCTGCGCGACGAACAACTATCTGAAAGACGGCAAATGGGTGCACGTTGAGGGCAACCCGGAAGCCGGCAACAACTGGGGATACGGTTGCAAGACGCTGTGCGCCAAAGGCAACTCCGCGATGCAGACGCTCTACAATCCCGCGCGCCTCGAATATCCGATGAAGCGCGTCGGCGAGAAGGGCGAAGGAAAGTTCGAGCGTTGCACCTGGGACGAGGCGCTTGAGGGGATCGCCGCGAAGCTCCTCGAGAACCGCGAGAAGTACGGCCCCGAATCGTACGCGGCCTTTTCGCCGCAGGCGTGCAAGTTCGTTCAACAGCTAGGACGTCGTTTCCTCAATGTTTACGGAAGCCCCAATTACTTGCATAGCGCGATCTGCGTGACTCAAATCGTTTCGAGCCAGCATATCGCGGTCGGACTCGGAGCTGGAACGATGTCCGGACAGCTCGACAAGACCAAGCTCTTAGTTAGCTGGGGCGTGAACGGCGAGAACTCCGCCATGAACAATGTGGACGACGCTCGGCCCGTCGTCCGATTCGAGGCGATGGAAAAGGGCCTTCAATTCATAGACATTCGCCCCATGCTCGATCCGCTCGCAACGCATGCGGCCGAGTGGGTTCCCGTGCGCCCCGGTACCGACCTTGCGCTTGCACTCGCTTTCCTCAACGTCATCATCGAAGAAGATCTGTATGACCATGAGTTCTGCGAAAACTGGTGCAACGGATTCGACATGTTCGCCGAGCATGTGAAGCAGTTCCCTCCCTCATGGGCGGCGCCGATCACCGGCATCTCGGAAGAGCAGATAACGAGAGTCGCGCGCATGATGGGAACCATGAAGCCAATGGCCATCCAATACGGCAACAGCGGAGGCGACGAAGCCAACGATGGCAACTGGCAATGCATATGCATCAACCTGATCGAAGCGATCACCGGGAATTTGGATGTACCGGGCGGCGGAGGCAGTCGCATGCAGATGCCGAAACCCATCGTGCCTATCGGCTCTTTCAATATCCCCACGCTTGCTGATAGGCTCCCTGTTTACGAGGAGGACACAGCTAACGGCTGGGCTCCGAGCCGCTCGAAGCTAGTAGCACCCGAGTTCCCTCGATGGTATCAGAATCCTGAAACATGGTCGAAAGCGGGCAACTTCAAAGAACCGACGTCCGCCCTTAACCGGGCGATGCAAGCCCTCCTCTCGGGCGAGCCTTACGAGCTGAAAAGCATCTTCGCCCACAGCACCAATCCCCTGTCGCAAACCAGGCAGCCCAAGATGGTCGCGGAGGCCTTGAAGAAGCTCGATTTCTTCTTCGTGATGGACACGTGCTGGAACCCTTCATGCGATTTCGCCGATTACGTACTGCCCGCATGCACGCGCTTCGAAGACAGCTGTCAGATAGGCGCTCGCAACATGCCCGAGGGCACGTTTATCGGCATCGAGCAGAAGATCGCCGAGCCCTTGGGCGAGAGCCGCTCCGATTGGCGTTTCTACTGCGACCTCGCCGTGAAGATGGGTTGGGGCGAGGACTTCTGGAACGGCGATTTCGACCAAGCGCTCCGCGAGCAACTCGAACCGACGGGAATCACCCTCGAAGAGCTGCGCGAAAAGGGGTACATCTTCTTCAAGCGAGAAGACGGTGCCGTCCCCACGGAGCCGCCGTACCAGAATTACGAAGAGCTTTTCAAGGATCTTCCGAACGGCAAAGTGCAATGCTACAACGAGATCATCGGCGGCCAGCCGAACAACCGAGACGACGGCGAGCTGAGCTACCTTCCCGTTTATCAGGGTCCCCCGGAGGGCATCGCGGAAACGCCGGAGATCGCCAAGGAGTACCCGCTCATCTTCTCGGACGTGCATGCGCATCGGTTGAGCGTCCACAGCTACTTCGGCAACGTCCCCTATCTGCGCGAGCGCAACCGCAAGCCGTGGGTGAAGATCAACCCGGCCACCGCCAAGAAGTACGGCATCGAAGACGGCGACTGGATGAAGATCGGGTCACCGCACGGGTGGATCAAGATGGTGGCCGAGTACTTCGAGGGCATATCGCCCGAGGTGATCATGGGCAAGCGCGGCTGGTGGCAGGACTGCCAGGAGCTCGATGAACCCGGGTACGGCTGCTTCGACGGCGGATCGGAAGTGAACAACCTCTACGACGCGACCATGAAGAACTTCGATCCGTTCCATTCCGCCATGGCGAAGCAGACCCTTGTCAAGATCAGCAAGTGGGAGGGGTAGACGATGGCTGAGCAATACGGATTCTTCGTCGATTCGACGCGCTGCGTGAAATGCTACGCCTGCGAGGTGGCGTGCCAGCAGTGGCACGAGCTCAAGGCGAACACGGTGCACCGCCGCACGGTGCAGGAGGAGTGCGCGGGCACGTTCCCCAACGTCACGCGCACGTTCACCTCGCTTTCCTGCATGCACTGCGAGAATCCCGCATGCGTCGAGAAGTGCCCGCAGGGCGCCATCGGCAAACGCGAGGAGGACGGCGCGGTCATCGTCGACCGCGAGAAGTGCATCGGATGCAAGACGTGCTCGGCGGCCTGCCCGTTCGACGTGCCGCAGTATCTCGAGGCGGAGGACGGCGGCCTCAAGATGGACAAGTGCGATATGTGCCTCACCTTGGGGCGCGAGGCCGACGAAGCGCCGCGCTGCGTGAACACGTGCCCCACCAAGGCGCTTCACTTCGGCACGCTCGCCGACATGGCCGAGCTCGCCAAGGCAAAGGGCGGCTCGCAGCTGGAAGGCGAGACGAAGCCCTCGGTGTACGTCGCGAGGGCGTAGGCGGAAACGCGCGGACGCCGGGGAGCCCGAAGCGGCCTGTTCGGGCTCCCCGCCCTTTTCAAAGACGCTCGTCTCGGCTATGCTCCAAGGCGAAGGGGAAAGGAGGGGGACATGGCCGCGCATCAGTACGGCTTCTTCGTCGACACGACGCGCTGCGTGAAATGCTACGCCTGCGAGGTGGCCTGCCAGCAGTGGCACGGAATGCGCGCCGGCACGTGGATGCGCCGCACCGTGCACGAGTCGTGCACGGGAACGTTCCCCCACGTCGAGCGCACGTTCACCTCGCTTTCGTGCATGCATTGCGAGAACCCCGCCTGCACGGCGGTGTGCCCGGTTCAGGCGGTGACCAAGCGCGAGGAGGACGGGCTCGTGGTGGTGGACAAGGGCATCTGCATCGGGTGCCGCAGCTGCGCGCTCGCCTGCCCGTTCGACGTGCCGCGCTACGGCGCCAAGAAGGTCATGGACAAGTGCGACGGGTGCCTCGGCCTGGGACGCAAGCCCGACGAGGAGCCGCGCTGCGTGGCCACGTGCCCCACGAGGGCGCTGCGCTTCGGCAGGCTTGAGGATATGGCCGCGCTCGCCGCCGCGAAGGGCGGCCAGAGGATGGAGGGCGACACCGCGCCATCGGTGTACGTCGCCCGGAGGAATCAACCGGCGCCTGCCGCGCTGGACGAGGGGAAGGACGTTTCATGAGCAACGCATCGTGCGCCGCCGACGCCGCGCGGGAGCTGCTGGAAGAGCGCGAGCTCGCCTGCGCGTTCCTGTCGATGGCCTACCTGCAGGAAGTGAACGCGGAGTTCCTCGAGCGCCTGCGCGACGAGCCGCCCGCGCTCGAAGGCGAGATGGGCGCGTTCGCGGCCTCGCTCGCCGAGGCCGACCTCGAGGAGGTCAGGAAGGACCTGGCCGCCGAGTACGCGCGCATCTTCTTAGGGATGAGCGCCTCGCCCGTGGCCCCCTATGAGTCGGTGTACACGAGCGAGCTGCACCTTCTCATGCAGGAGGCGCGCGACGACGTGCGGCGCGTGTTCCGCGCCGAGGGCTTCGCCGTGGCGTCGGACGTCCGCCTGCCGGAGGACCACGTCGCCTTCGAGCTGGAGTTCATGGGGCGCATGTGCCGCAAGGAGCTCGACGCGCTCGCGTCCGGCGACGCCGAGGGGGCGCTCCGCTGCCGCGAGGTGCAGCGCGGCTTCTTCGCCGGACATCTGGCCAACTGGCTGCCCGCCTTCTGCGACGACGTGCGGAAACGGGCGCGCACGCCGTTCTACCGAGGCGTCGTGGAGCTCACCGAATCGTACCTGGACGCCGAGCGGGCCGCCCTGGCCGAAGACGCCGCCTGATCGCGATGCGAGGCTGAGCGGCCGTGGTCAACTCGTTCATCGTCTGGTACCTGTTTTTGGCCGGCGCCGGCGGCGGGGCCTTCCTCGTGGGCGCGGCGGTCGACCTCGCCTGCCGCTTCCGCAGCGACGGATGGCTCGCGCGCCTCGAGCCGCTGGCCGAGGGAGGGCTCGTCCTCGGGCCCGTGGCGGTGGTCCTGGGAGCGGTGTTCCTGCTGGCGGACCTCGGCTCGCCCGAGCGCGCACTGCGGGTGTTCGCCACCGCCTCCACCAGCCTGCTCACCTTGGGCTCGTGGTCCGTGGGCCTGTTCTGCGCATGCTCCATCGGCGCGCTGGTCGCGGGCAATCTGGCGGACAACGCCTTCACGCGCGCATCCGAGGCCGTCCTGCAGGTGCTCGCCACGCTGTCGGCCTGCTTCGTCGTCGTGTACTCGGGGCTGTACCTCTCGACGTTTCCCACCATCCCCTTCCTCCATTCGCCGCTGGTGCCTGCGCTGTTCGTGGCGTCGTCGCTCTCGGCGGGCGTGGCCATCGTGCTGCTGTTCGGCTTCGCGCTGCAGGAACGGGACGAGATCGCCGCCGGCGTGCCCGCCCTCGTGAAGCTCGACGTGGCCCTGCTCGTCTTCGAGTGTGCGGTGCTGACGGCGTTCGTCGCGGCGTCCGTCGCCCAGGGGGGACTCGCCTCCGCGTCGACCGACGCGCTTCTGCTCGGCGACCAGGCGGGGCTCTTCTGGCTGGGCGCGGTGGGCGTCGGCCTCGCGGCGCCGCTCGCGGCGGAGGCGGCCCATCTGCTCCATCCGGATTCGCCGTCGTACGCGGCCGGCGCGCTGTGCTCGCTGGCGGGAGGGCTCTGCCTTCGTTACGCGCTGCTGCTGGCCACCGTGCGCTACAGCGCCATCGACCTCGGCGGAGTGACTTTTTGGGGATGAGCGCGGCATACCCCTCGATCGATTCGAGCCATGGTACCATGTACGACGACATGGCTGATAGTTTATACGCGACAGAGGAGAGCGCGGTCGACGCGCTGGGCACGTTCCACGTGGACGAGCGCGGCAGCGTGCCCATTTGGATCCAGATCCGCAAACGCCTCATCTACCTGATCACGTCCGGCAAGTACCGCAAAGACGAGCGGCTGCCCTCCGTGCGCGACCTCTCGGTGCAGCTGGGCGTGAACTACAACACCGTTCTCAAAGTCTACCAGGACCTCGAGCGCGACGGCTTCATCTTCACCAAGCGCGGCAAGGGCACGTTCGTGTCCGACATCCGCGACATCGACTACTCGGCCGACGACGGCGAGATGGAGGCCCTCGCGGTCGACTTCGTCCAGAACGCGCTCGGCAAGGGCATGGAGCCCGAGGACATCCTCCAGCTCGTGCACGAGCAGATCGAGAAGCTCGAGGGGACGAAGCGGCGCTGAGCACGGGCCGGAAGGCTGAGGGGATCGAGGGGAAGGAACCTGCCATGCGCAACAAGAATCGCAAGCAAGCAGCCGTCGAGGCGACGCCGAACTCGCCCATGCAGTTCGGAGCGCCCAAGAGCAAGAAGACGTCGCGCAACGGCGTGTACCTGTTCTCGCTCACGCTGTTCCTGCTGGGCGCGGGGGCGGTGCTCGCGGCGTTCTGGCGCGTCGTGTCGGTGCCCGTCATCATCGCGGCCGTGCTGTTCGGACTGCTGCTCACGTGCAGCATCCGCATCATCCCGCAGTGGGAGCGCGCCGTCGTGCTGCGCCTCGGCAGGCTGAACCGCGTGGCGGGGCCGGGCGTGTACTTCATGATCCCCATCGTCGAGCATACCGCCGCGCGCGTCGATCAGCGCATCATCACGACGCCCTTCACGGCGGAGGAGGCGCTCACGGCCGACCTCGTGCCGCTCGACATCGACTCGGTGCTGTTCTGGATGGTGTGGAACCCCGAGGACGCCTGCACCGAGGTGGAGGACTACTCGTCGGCCATCTGGTGGGCGGCGCAGACCGCGCTGCGCGACGCGATCGGCCGCATCAACCTGGCCGAGGTGGCCACGCGCCGCGAGCAGCTGGACAACGAGATCAAGGAGATCCTCGACGAGAAGACCCGCGCCTGGGGCATCACCGTGGTGTCGGTGGAGATCCGCGACATCGCCATCCCCAAGGAGCTGCAGGACGCCATGTCCAAGGAGGCCCAGGCCGAGCGCGAGCGCAACGCGCGCCTGCTGCTAGCCGAGATCGAGCAGGACATCTCCGAGATGTTCGTAGCCGCCGCGGCCGTCTACGACGAGAACGACAAGGCCATGCAGTTGCGCACCATGAACCTCATCTACGAGAGCGTGAAAGACAAGGGCGGCCTGGTCATCGCCCCGAGCGCCTTCGGCGAGGCCTTTAACAACATCAAAGGCTTCGGCAAGGAGTAACCGGCGGCGCAACGCGCGGCGGCGGCACGGACGCATCTTCGCTCCGAAAACATGCCTCAGCGCGTGAGGCGTGTTTTCGGAGCGAAGATCGACGGCGCAGCGAAGGTCAGGCGAGCTTGGAGGCGTCGACGGCCACCAGGTGGCCGTGCTCGTCCTCGAAGACGCATAAGCCGCCGTCGCGGCTCTCGTAGAGGTGGCGGAACCGCGCGAACCGGCGCTTGGCCGGGGGCGCGGGGGCAGGTGCGGGAGCGGGCTGCGGTTCAACCTCGGGTTCAGGGGCAGGAGCGGGCTCAGGAGAAGGTTCGGGTTCGGGTTCCGGTTCGGGTTCCGGTTCGGGTTCCGGCTGACGCCGCACGGGATCCTTCGACTCGCTTTGCTCGCTCAGGATGACAACCGGGGGCTCGGGTTCGGGTTCCACGGCTCTCGAGGCTTCTTCGAAGTCTTCCTCGTCGGGGTCGTTCTCGGCTACCAGCTCAAGCTCGTGGCGCACGGCGGCAGCTTCGAAGTCCGTCTCGCTCGGCTCCGCCACGCGCACGGGCACGGGGATGTGCGGCACCTCGATCACTCGCTCCTCCGGTTCCTCGGCCTCCGCCGCCTTCTCGAGCGCCGCGTCGGCCAGGCCCCCTTCGAGCACCTCGATACCCGACGCCATCACGCGCGGCGACGCAGGCGCGGGATCGATGCCGAGCCGCGTGCACAGCGACAGATTGGACTGCGCGATCGTCACGAGCTCGCGCGCGTACTCGGCGCGGCCGCCGTCATCCGCGTCCTCAAGCGATTTCCCTATTTCCAGCACGCGGCCCCACGAGAGCGCGTCCATGTCCTCTTTCAAGGACACGATCTTGTCCGCCTCGCGCAGCACGCGCTTCTCCGTCGATTTACCGAACATTCAAGCCGCCTTCTCCTCAAGGGGCCCATTGTAGCACGTCAGTAGATGACCCGCCAGAACACGAGCCCCTGAGCAGGGGCGTTTTCCCCCGCCTCGCGGCGGTCGCACGCTTCGAGCACCTGCTTCACCCAGTCGGCGTCGCGCTGGCCGCGCCCCACGCACACGAGCGTGCCCACGATGGTGCGCACCATCGAGTGGAGGAACGCATTGCCCACCACCTTGATGGCCATGATGTTCTCGCCCATCACCGTTTCGGGATGGAACGATATCTCGCGTATGTTGCGGTGCGTCGGCTTGCCCTCCGCCGAGGCCGCCATGCAGAAGCTCTTGAAGTCGTGCTCGCCGAGCAGGTGCTTCGCGCCGGCCTCCATGGCCGAGATGTCCAGCCCGCCGGGCACGAACCACGAGAAGTCCTTCATGAAGATGGGGCTCGTGGAGTCCACGCACAGGTGGTAGTGGTACTCGCGCGCCTGGGCGTCGAAGCGCGCCGAGAAGCCGAGCTTCTTCGGCTCCACCTCGCGCACGCTGATGGCGTCGTGCGTGAGCGCGTTGAGCGAGCGGCGCAGGGAGGGCAGCGAGCGCCCGCCGAGGTCGACGTCGTTCACGTCGAAGCTCACCACCTGGCCGAGCGCGTGGACGCCGGCGTCGGTGCGGCCGGCGCACGTCGTCTCGATGTCGCGCTTGAACAGCAGGCGCAGGGCGTCCTCGAGGTCGCCCTGCACGGTGAGCTGCCCCGGTTGGCGGGCGAAGCCGGCGAAGGGCGCGCCGTTGTAGGACACGGTGAGCGCGAGGGTGTGGTCGCGCACGGGACGTTCGGCGGCGCTTGCGGCCGTCGCTTCGCGCTCGCGCGCGGGTGTGGGGGTGATGGTTTGCGTATTCATAGCCCGTTATGATAAACGAAGCGGCCCGGTCCGCAAGACTGAGCCGCAATCCGCTTGCCAAACTGTTTAAAACCCACGTGCTTAGGAAATTCGCACATCGAACTTCGTGCGCGCTAAGTCGTCAAGATCGCTGATGCACTCCTCGACGCGTTTCATGAGCTCTTTGCGCTTGTGCACGTCAAGCTTCTGATAGATACGGTGCATGTGCGTGTTCACCGTGCCCTTCGCCATGAAAAGATCTTCCTCTATCTCGCTCACGGTATAGCCCTGCGCAAGGCATACGAGCACATCGCGCGCCCGTTCGCCCAGATCGTAGCGCGAAGCAAGGAGATCGCATGCCTCTATCATCTGCCGACGCCGGATCAAAAGGGCCTTCTCCTCCATGCTCAGCCCCTCATGGAGAGAATAGGCCGATCCGGAGAGGAACGCGACATCCTTCTCGGTAAGCACGAAAAGATAGCTGACGAGCATGCAGATCACGCAGAACACGACGCCTACGTCGGCCACGTCGAGCGTATCCGCGAAAACCATGTTCAAGACGGGAACGAGCAGCGTCCCCGCGATGCTCCCACCGACGAGTGCGCCGCGACCTAAACCGAAGCAGAGGACGACGGGCAAGCCGAACCGCCGACAGACGTCAGCCAAGAGCAGCCAGTTCAACACATTGAAGCACGTGTAGCTCGCGGTGATGAGGCACAGCTGCGCAAGGCTGCCCTTCAGGGGTATGAGCAGGAGGTACCCGACGATCATGAACAGCAGAACGGGTTTGTAGGCGAATATGAAGTCAAGTCTCCTGGAGAAAGCGAGGATGCCGAGGAACAGCAAGAGCGAGAACGCTGTGGCAGCGGGCATGACGAATGAATACGTCGGACTCTGGTTGCTGATGGAGAACACAGCAGGCATGAGCGTGTTGCAAATCCCCACGATGAAGGACACGAGGGATATCTTGACCAGAAGGCGCCTGCGGCTCATCGGCACGGGTCGACGGCTTTTCGACACGCCGCCGGCCGCTTCCGCGCTTACGGGCCCATCGCCTTCTTCCTCAGCACTCCCCACGAGGCAGCGCGCAAGAAGAATCGCGGAGGCGAAGGGGAGCAGCAAGGCGACGGCGACGCAGATCCACCCGGGCACGATGCTTGACAGAGGAATGAAAAGCGATGCGACGAAAAACGCGAGCGGCACCTCGATAGACGACGATGCAGCCCCCGTTCTCGCATAAGGCCAACCCCACCCGATGTCGAGCAGCGCCGTACCTGCGCCCGTCAACGCGCCGGCGGTCACCAAGCACATCGCACCCGCCCAAGAGCCAGCAGAAGCGAACAAGGTGAAAAACGAGCCCGTCGCCACAGCTGCGGCAGCGACGCATGCGAACAGACGGGGATGCAGGCCTGCGAACGCCTCCATCTGATCCTGCCGAGCCGCGCAAAGAAAAGACACCGCCACGAACACGGTCGCAGACACGAGAAACACTTCCCCGGCAGGAGACGCATCCCCCTGCGCTCCCGAAAGAAGGAAGAAGACCCCCGTCCAAAAGAACAGGTAGTTCCACGCACGTAGAAACAGGTTGCCAAGCAAGCGCTCCGGCCGCAGCCCCTGCGAAGCCAGCTTGCGCAAGCGCCCCGCCGCGACGTCGAGGAACCCCCCTTCCTCCGTCTGGCTTTCATGCACGTTAACCGTTCTGCCCATAACCGCACCTCCTCCCCCGACCATTGTAAAGCACGCCAAGCCGATCCGGGCATGTCGCACGGCCACCGTCGAGATTCATAAAAAAATGTATGACACCGCACTCACAAAATCATAGACGATCTTCCGACCTCAACTCCACCGCCCTGCGTATCGTGGCAATATCGGCTCGGCCCTTGCGGGGACCAGCCGCCAGAATCATCAAGGAGAAAGGACACTTCATGGGGAACGCAATGAATCGCCGGTCATTCTTGCAGGGAGCGGCGGCGAGCGCGCTTATCTTCGGGGCAGGGGCTATCGCCGGTTGCAGCCCGTCGACAGCAGGAGGGGCAGGCCAATCCCAAGCGCAAGCCCAAAGCTCGACCGACATCAAGGACGCTCAGCAGGGAACGTGGTATTGCTCTGAGGAATTCGAAGACGTGCTCAAGCCCAAGCCCGGCACCGTCGCGTTCGAGGCGGATCCCGTCGGCGACGATGCCGTCAAGGAGACGCTGCAGTGCGACCTTCTGGTCATAGGCGCGGGCATCGGAGGATTGTCCGCTACCGCCTCCGCGTTGCAGAACGGGCTGAGCGTCGTCCTGCTCGAGAAGGGCACCACGTATGCGGCCCACGGGTCGGAAATCGGCGCCATCGGAGGGAAGGTGCTGACGGAAGCAGGCCTGGTCCCTGATCCGATCGATGTGTACAACGAGGCCATGGAAGCCGCGCAGTATCGTTGCGACGGAACGGTATGGCAGCGCTACATCGACCGATCGGGCGAGGCCATCGACTGGCTGGAAGACACAGTCATCCAGGGCGCGTGCGGCGGGCAGAGCCCCTCGTCCGCAGCCGACCGCATCGCCAACGGCGTGAACTGGCGCGCGACGACGGTGCAATGGGAAGCCGGATTCGACTCGGTCATCAAGCAGATGCTGCAATACTGCCAGGACAACGGTGCCGACGTGCGCTTCGAAACCCCTGCGGTTCAGCTGGTCAAAGACGGCGAAAGGATCGTCGGCGCCATAGCAAAGACGAAGGACGGCGAGTATATCAAAGTTGAAGCCGCCAAAGGCACGCTCTTAGCCACGGGAAGCTACGACTACAACCCCGAGCTTATGAGCGAGCGCATCCGCCCGCGCGACCTGCGGGTGTACGCCTACCTGAACACCTCGTTCACGAACACGGGCGACGGCCACCTCATGGGACTCGCCGCTGGAGCCGCCCAAGACGAGTATCCCCAGGTGGTCATGAACGACTCGTCGGGATCGCGCAGCGGAGGGGCATACTCGGCCGCAGTCCTCAGCGTGCTGCGCGTCAACGACGACGGCGTGCGCTTCGTGAACGAGGATCTCACGCTCAACTATCTCTCGAACGCCATCAACTACCAGCATCAGGCGCATGACTGGTGCATCTGCGACGCCAACATAGGCCCCATGGCGCAGCGCATGATGGGAGACGCGCCCTTCGCGCCCGACGACATGGTGAACGGCTTCATCGCCGACTCGGTCGAGTGTGCGAGCGTGGCCGAGGTGGCGAAGACCATCGGCTGCGAGGAGGCGGTTATCCAGGCGACCCTCGACCGCTACAACGAGATGTGCGACAAGGGCGTGGACGAGGACTTCAACAAGAACCCCCACAATATGGTGCGCGTCGACACCCCTCCCTACTACGTGTTCGATGAGGGGAGTGCGCTTCTGACCACCGTGTCCGGCCTGCGGACGAACGACAAGTCCGAGGTGCTCGATGGCGAGGGAGCCCCACTCGGAGGTCTCTACGCCACAGGCAACGTGTCGGGCTCCATGTTCTACGACTCCTACCCGCACCACATCGCCGGCGTAAGCACGGGCCGTTGCGTCACCTTCGGCTACCTCCTCGGCCGCCGTTTGGCCGGAATCGAGGAGTAACCCCCGCGAAGCTCGGGCGCGCAGGTCGCACTGCAGCCCGGACAGGGCGCGCGGTCGGCACCCACCAAGCGAGTTCCGCACGAGCCGGAGGCCCCAGTGGGGCCTCCGTGCGAGCCAGGACTGCCGAGCGACTGGGCGCCGACCGCGTGCCCCAAGCAGGTCGAGCGACTGGGCGCCAAGGCGTGCGTCCCTACGAAGCCCTCCACACTTGCGCGCCGAAGAGCTGCTGCAGCTCGGACTTCATGATGGAGCTGGCCGAATCCACCGACACGGGCAGCTCGGCACGGAACTTGTGGCCGTCGCTTTGCTGGACGAACAGGACCACGCCGTCGCGGCCCGGGTACGACTTCAGGATGCGGTTCAGCTTCAGCGATTTCGCCTGGTCGAAGTCGGCCATGGGCACGCGCAGCTCGAGGCGCGAGGGGCGCGCGTCCGCGTCGGAGAGCTCGATGGCCTCCACCTCGAACGCCATGATCTGGTTGCCGCGGTCGTTGTGCTCGAACTTGCCCTTGACCTTGACGATGGCGTCCTCCTGGATGGCCTCGGCGTTATCGTCGTACTTGAAGCAGATGCACTCGACGTGGCCGGTCGTATCCTCCAGCGTGAACGTGGCCATCTTCGTGCCGCGCTTCGTGAGCTTGGTCACCACCGTCGACACCATGCCCACGAACGTGGCCGACTTTATCTCCTTCGTGCACTCGGCCAAGTCGCCCAGCTGGTACTTCGTCATGCGCGCGATGGCGCCTTCGTACGGTCGCAGCGGGTGGTCCGAGACGTAGATCTTCATGATCTCCTTCTCGTAGGACAGAAGCTGGCGCTTGGGCCACTCCACGCCGTCGGGCTCGGGCACGGCCTCCTCGAAGCCGGAGTCCGGATCGTCGCCGAACAGGTCGAACATGCTCACCTGGCCCCGGTCGCGGTCCTTCTGGCGCTTCGACGCGCTCTCCAGAAGCGGCGTCTCGTCCACGAAGTGCATGAGCTGCTTGCGCGTGTAGCCCGTCGAGTCGAACGCCCCGCCCTTGATGAGGGCCTCGAGCGTCTTGCGGTTGTAGCACTTCGCGTCCAGGCGGTTCACGAAGTCGTGCAGCGACGTGTAGGGGCCGTTGGCCTCGCGCTCCTCGATGATGGCCTCGGCCACGTTGGCGCCCACGCCGCGCACGCCCACCAATCCGAAGCGGATGCCGTCGTCGGTAGGCGTGAACTCCGCGTTGGAGGAGTTGATGTCCGGCGGCAGCACCGGCGTGCCATTGTGGTTGCAGCTGGCGATGTAGCGGATCAGGCGATCGGTGTTGCCCATGTAGGACGACAGCACGGCGGCCATGAAGTCGTTCGGGTAGTGCGCCTTGAGGTACGCCGTGCGCATGACCAGGATGGCGTAGGCCGCGGAGTGCGATTTGTTGAACGCGTACTTCGCGAACTTCTCGGCGTCTTCCCAGATCTGCTTGGCGATGTCGAGCGAGTAGCCGTTCTCCACCGCGCCGGTGTTCCAGTCCTCCTGCAACGCGCGCATGACGTCGAGCTTCTTCTTGCCCATGGCCTTGCGCAGCTTGTCGGCCTTGCCGGCGGAGAAGCCGCTCATGGCCATGGAGATCTGCATGATCTGCTCTTGGTAGACCATGGTGCCGTACGTCTCCTCCAGGATGGGGCGGAGGCGCTCGTCGTAGTAATGGATCTGGGTCCGGCCGCTGGCCACCTTGATGTAGTCCTCCACCATGCCGGACTCGAGCGGGCCCGGCCGGTTGAGCGCGATGGAGGCGACGATGTCGGAGAAGCGCGTGGGCGGCAGGCGCGCAAACAGGCTCACGTACAGCGCGCCCTCCACCTGGAACAGGCCGTCCATGTTGCCGGACTGCATGAGCTTGAAGGCGCCCTCGTCGTCGATGGGGATCTCCTCGGGCACGATCTTCTTGCCGAGGCGCTGCTCGATGTTGCGGCACGCGATGGACAGCACGTCGAGCGTGCGCAGGCCGAGGAAATCCATCTTCAAAAGGCCCAGTTCAGGCGTGTAGTGGCCGTCGTACTGCGTGATGATGCCGCCGCCCTTGGTGTCGCGCTTCATGGGCACGTGGTCGGCCATGGGGTCGCGGCAGATGATGGTGGCGCACGCGTGCACGCCCTCGCCACGCACGTGGCCCTCGATGGACTTCGCGGCGTCGATGACCGCGTGCACGTCCTCCTCCGCCTCGTAGGCCTTCTTGAGGTCGGGGTTGGCTTCGAGCGCCTTGTCGATGGTGATGCCCAGCTCGTCGCCGATCATCTTGCAGATGCGGTCGCCGGTGTTGTACGGCTGCTCCAACACGCGCGCGGCGTCGCGCACGGCGTTCTTCGCCTGCAGGGTGCCGAACGTGATGACCTGGGACACGTGGTCCTCGCCGTACACGTCCTTGATGTGGTTGATCACCTCTTCGCGGCGTCCCTGTTCGAAGTCGACGTCGATATCGGGCATCTCCACGCGCTCGGGCGACAGGAAGCGCTCGAACAGCAGGCCGTTCGAGAGCGGATCGAGCGCCGTGATGTCCATGGCGTACGCCACGATGGCGCCAGCGGCCGATCCGCGGCCGGGTCCGACGCCGATGCCCTGGCTGCGCGCCCAGTCGATGTACTCCTGCACGATGAGGAAGTACGCCGGGAAGCCCTGCTGGATGATGACGCTCATCTCGTAGTCGGCGCGCTCCTGCGCCTCCTTGGGCACCGGATCGCCGTAGTGCTTGACCAGGCCCTCCTGCACGCGGCGGCGGAAGTAGCTCTCCTCAGTCTCGCCTTCGGGCAAGGGGAAGCGCGGCAGGATCGAGTCGCGCTCGAGCACGACGTCCACCTTCTCGGCCACCTCCACCGTGGTGTCGCAGGCCTCGGGGAAGTCCTTGAGGGCCTCGCGCATCTCCTCCTCGGACTTCATGTAGAACTCGTCGTTGGCGAAGCGCATGCGCTTCTCGTCGTTCACGAACGACCCCGTGCCGATGCACAGCATGTAGTCCTGGGCCTTCGCATCCTCGCGCGTGAGGTAGTGGAAGTCGTTCGTGGCGATGGTCTTGAGGCCCGCGGCCTTGGCCACGTCGGTGAGCATGCGGTTGAGCTCGGTCTGCGTGAAGCCGGCGTCGGTGCGGATGCCCTGGTTCTGCAGCTCGATGTAGAAGTCGCCCGGATCGAAGCAGCCGGCGAAGCGCTTGGCCCACTCGACGGCGTCGTCGAACTGGCGGTTGTCGAGGAGCTTCGGGATGATGCCCGCGATGCACGCCGACGAGCCGATGATGCCGTGGCCGTACTTCTGCAGCATGCTGAAGGTGGTGCGCGGCTTGTAGTAGAAGTTGTCTACGTGCGACTCGCTGACCAGCTTCACCAGGTTGTGGTAGCCCTCGTTCGTCTTGGCCAGCAGCAGCAGGTGGTAGAGCTTGGGCTTGACGTCCTTGCGCAGTTCCTCATCGGTGGTGAAGTACACCTCGCAGCCGTAGATGGGCTTGACGCGCTTGCCCGTCTCGGCCTCCACCTTGTCGCACATCTCGCACAGCTGCGGCACGCCCGACATCACGCCGTGGTCGGAGATGGCGACGGCCGGCATGCCCAGGTCGGCGGCGCGCTTCACCATGTCGTAGATGTGCGTATGGCCGTCGAGCAGGGAATACTCGGTGTGGTTGTGCAGGTGGACGAATGCCATATCTTGTGCCTCGAATCAGTTGGGGATGCGCGTGGTTGTGTCGATGCCATGATACCAGCATCCCTGCGGAAGAGGTTCGAACAAACGATGGATTTTGCGCGGAAGCGGGCGCTAGCCTTCCAGGAGGTCGGCGAGCACCTGGTCGTCCATGTTGCCGCCCGAGACGACGCAGACGACGTTGGAGTCGGCCCCGACCGGCACGAGCCCGGCCATGACGGCGGCCACGCTCACGGCGCCGGCGCCCTCCGCGACCAGCTTCTGCTGGCTCGCAAGCTCCCTCACGGCATCGGCTATCTGACCCTCGCTCACCACGAGCACGTCGTCGACGAGCTCCCGCACCACCGGGAACGTCTTGTCGCCCGGGCGCGCCACGTCGATACCGTCGGCGAGCGACTCCTTCGTCTGGACGCTCACGGCCTCCCCCGCGTCGAGCGACGCGCGCATGCTGGGCGCGCCCTCCGACTCCACACCGTATACCTTGATCGAGGGCTTGACGGCCTTCGCCGCGCAGGCGATGCCCGAGATGAGCCCGCCGCCGCCCACCGGCACCACGATGGCGTCCACGTCGTCGCGCTCGGCGAGGATCTCGCAGGCGATCGTGCCCTGGCCGGCCATGACGGCGTAGTCGTCGTAGGGAGGCACGTAGACGGCGCCCGACTCCTCCACGAACGCCTCGGCGGCAGCCTTCGCGTCCTCGAACATGCCCTCCACGACGCGCACGTCCACGCCGTAGGCGCGCGTGCGGTCGACCTTCTCCTGGGGCGCGATCGAGGGGATGAAGATGGTGGCCTGGATGCCGAGATCGCGCGCGGCGTAGGCCACGCCCTGCGCGTGGTTGCCGGCCGAGCAGGTGGCGATGCCGCGCGAGCGCTCCTCGTCGCCCAAGCTGCCGATCTTGAAGTAGGAACCCCGCAGCTTGAACGAGTTCGTGCGCTGCAGGTTCTCCAGCTTGAAGAACAGGTTGGAGACGCCGGTCTTCACCGTGGAGGGCACGAGCGGCGTGGGGATGACCACCCCGTCGAGGACGCGCGCGGCCTCCTGTACCAGCTCGTAGCTCAGCTCGCCGGAAGAGACGGCCGTGCCGGCGGGCACCGGTGCCGCGCAGCCCGAAAGCGTCGCCGATCCGCCGAGCGCGCAGCCGAGCGCCGCGATGCCGCCCAGCTTGAGAACCTGCCGCCGCGTCAAATCCATAGCCATGGGGCCTCCCTTCGCCGTGTCTCCTATTCTACCATCCTGCATGCGCGTCCGGGCCCGCGCATACGGCGAAGGCTTCGCCAGAGCCGCGGCGACCCAATACGTCCTCCCGGCATCCCTCGCGCAGGACGTCGAGCACCTTCACCATGGCGAGGGTGTCCAGGCGGCAGTACGCCAGAAGCTGGGCGCGCACCTGGGCGATCTCCTCAGGGCTGCGCTCGTGCAGCGTCGCGTAGGCCTGCATGGCCTCGCCGCCGTTGCGGACGCCCTCGAGCGCATGGTAGTCGAGCTCCGGGTCGTCGGGGCAAAGCGCGGGCAGCACCGCCTTGATGGAGCACGAGCCGCCCATCGCGCGGTCGTAGCACGCGCCTTTGGCGAAGGGCTCCATGAGGTCGCGGACGTTGCCGCAGATCGCCAAGAGATGGTCGGCCAGGTCGGGGAAGAGTCCGGCCAGCTCGCGCAGACGGCCCTTCTCGAACGACTGGTTGTAGGCGAGCACGCACGCGTCGGCCGGGATGTCGGCGCACAGGCGCTCGGCGATGGCGCGGCGCGGGTCCTCGCCCTCCTTCGCCAGGAACTCGCGATGCTCCAGCTCGCCCGGCTCGCGCTCGATATGCAGCGAGCACTGGAAGGGGATCTGTTGGAAAGGCGACACGCCGTCCCACAGCGGCACCGCCTGCTGGTACGTTTCGAAGTCCAGGTGATAGAGAGGGTACGACAGCGTGTCGAGGAACACGCCCACGGCGTCCGCGTCGAAGAAGCGCGGGATGCCGAGCGCCTCGGCCATCGCCTGGCGCATCTGGAAAGGCGTGAGGATCGCGCCCGCGTCGAGCACGTCGGCAAGCGTCACCGTACCCGACTCGTAGAGCGCGAATTTCGTCGATTTGCGCATGTTCCACAGGTCGAACACGCTGGGCTTGGGCACTTCGCGCCAGCAGTACGCCTTGAACGCGCACGGGTACGGATCGCCGCATTGCATGCCGAAGCCCAGCTCGGGCTCCTCGTCCTGCTCCATGACGGTGCGCAGGCGCTCGATGGCGGCGGGAATGCCCTCCTGCATGGCTATGACCTCGTCGGTATGGTCCTCCACCGCGAACAGCCGATGCAGGTCGAGCTCGCCGTGGCGCACGTAGGTTCTGTCTAAGTGCATGAGCGACACGCTCTTCACGTTCAGGCCGCACGAAGACACCACGTAGCGCTGGTAGGCCATGTCGTGCAGGTAGACGGGCTTGCAATGCGTGGAGCTCTTCACCTCCACGATGCGCACGCCGTCGTCCTCCGCCAGCAGGATGTCCACGCTGCAGAAGTTGCCCTCGAAGGCGAACGACGCCTCGGCGATGACGCGCTCCCCCGCCGCGAGGAGCCGCTGCGTCTCGTCGAGCATGAGCTGCTTGTCGTCGGCGTAAGGCACCTCGATGAAGGGGCCGTAGTAGCCCATGGCCAGGTCGCCCACAAGGTTTCCCGTGTCCAGGACGGCTTGGTTCATGCACGAGTCGTCGGCCTCCTCGGGCTTGTGCCGCTGAAGCCACAGCATCTTCGCGCACTGCACGCCCTGGCAATATTTCGATTTCGACAATCCCATGCGCGCTCCTTCCGTCGCGTCGTTTCCAACCATGATAGCAGCGCCGCCCCGTCACCCTATCCCGCAAACGGGACAGCATGGGTTCTTTTTATAGATGACTCACAGCATCATGGACAAAATCGGCCTTCGGGACTGATTTTTTCGCGCCGATCTCGCCTGACCGCAGAGAAACCCCAGGTGGCAAGAAGCTGAGCCAAGAGCACCGGACGAAAAATCAGTCCCGAAGGCCGATTTTGTCCACGACAGAGAGGCGCAACGCGCGCAGCACGCTACGCGGAGAGATAATCGTACTTATTATAAGCACGATTATCTCTCCACCCGCAAGAGCCCGAGCCATGCACTTGACACCTTCCATGCGGGTGATATATTTATCACATGATACAAATAGATCACTAGGAGGCTATCATGTTCAAGATGAACTCGCTCTCGTGGATGTACGGATTCATCGGATGCCTCGGATTGATCGGGTTCACCACCGACCAGCCATGGGCGCTTCTGAGCTTCGGCTTCTTCGCCAACTTCTCGAACTACTGGTGGTACAAGATGCTCGGCCCCGTCGACTCGCCGTTCGCCCAATTCGACGAGCGCCTCGTCGCCGACCGCACGCGCGCCGCCTCCAAGACGTTCATGTGGGGCATCATGGGCATCTTCCTAGCCAGCGTGGCCGTTTCGCTCGCCTTCTCCGACCCCGTCGTGCTCTACCGCGCCGAGCTGCTCATCATCGCGTTCGGGTACGCGCTCACGGTGAACGCCTGGGCCTTCCTCACCTACCGCTACGACCGGCAGGGGGCCTGACGTGTCCGGCTTCAAAAGCAACGTGCGCGTGTTCCGTCAAGCACGCGACATGACGCAGGACGAGCTGGCCCAGAGGGTTGGTGCCCGCCGCGAGACCATCGTGCGCCTGGAGAGCGCGAAGTACAACCCCTCACTCGAGCTGGCCGCGCGCATCGCGCACGTGCTGGGCACCTCCCTTGAGGAGCTGTTCGAGTTCGACTTCGCGCCCGAGACCGCCGCCCAGCGCCAATTCCACGAGAACGCGCAGCCCCGGCGCGCGTGAGCCCTCGATGCGTCAGCTGTCGTGAGGCCAAGCGCCCGCTCGATGGCGCAGCTTCCTCCAGGTCACAGCACATCCAGCAGGTACTGGCCGCTTCCAAGGCGGATGCGCTCGGTAGGATTCAGGGCGTCCATCAGGTCCATGAACCGATCCCAGCCGCCGATGAAGATGCGCAGGAACTCCTCGCCGTTTCCCCGCTCGATATAGCGCCGCTCGTACTCGTCCTTGAGCTCGCGCTCGGGGTACGCGAGAAGGTAGGGAACGCCCCAGGCCTCGAGATACGCAGCAACACGATAGTCGGGCGGCGCGAAGACGTACTCGCACCCGCCCTTCTCGCGCGCGTCGAGCAGGGCGGCAAGATAGTTGCGCGGATACTCCGGATTCATCGCCTCGACGGGATAGGAGGCCTTCAACGCCTCGGACTCATCTTCGCGAAGCTCCTCCATGAGGTACTTGTAGGGCATGCAGGGAAGGTCGGCGAACCGCTCCGGCTGCACCTTCGCGCAGTGCGATTTGCCCGTCCCGGCATGCGCCAGGACGATGCGCGCGCCGGCCTCTTCGCACATCCGCGTTCGATCGCCCGCCATCTCGTCACGCCTCCTCGCATCGCTGTCGCCGCTCGTATCAGGATAGCACGCGCTCGTGTTCGCGTCTGCGCGGCCGCGTCGGGCGAAAGCGGCGCTTTCGTGCAATGTCCTTGAGTTCTGCACCCTTGCGCGAAGGAAAAACGCGCTTTTAGGGAGGGCGTGGCAAGAGTAGGCGGGTAAAACCGCAGGTCGGCTTGAACGCATACCCTGATTCCGGCCTCCAGGAGGGTGCATAACTCAAGGACATTGCAGTTTTGAGGCCTTTTCGATGACGCTAGGGTGCAAAACTCGACGACTTTGCAGAAAGCGGCGTTGTCGGCTGGCGCCGCACGGGATCCTTCGACTCCGCGCTGGCGCGCTCCGCCCAGGATGACAGGGGGAAACGCTGGCGCGCTCCGCCCAGGATGACAAAGGCACCCTAAAAGAGCGAGCGGGTCCAGTCGAGGACGGCGTATCCCCAGGGCGTGAGGGCGGGGCCCTCCTCGCCGCCGACGACCGTCAACCTGCCATCTTCCACCAAGAGCATGCTCGCGTCGCCGATGGGCCAGAGCGAGCTGGCGAGCGAGAAGGTGTCGCAGGCTGCCAGCTTGCGGCTCTCGCCGAGCGCATCCGCAGGCGGCATCGGCACCAGGCCGCAGGTGCTCACCGGCGTGTGGCCCACTATCTGGTCGAACCCCGCGCACGGATCATCCGAAAGCTCGCTCAGGTCGGCCCACAAAGGCCCCGGCACGTCCCAGCCTCCGCGCCCCGCGCCGCACGTGAACAGCGCCTCGCGGTCTTCCTGCGCACCGCCCTCGAACAGCGCGTTCAGCTGATCGCACGCCGTCATGGCGAAGCCGGGCTCGTCCAGGTACCGCTCCGCCCAGCTATCGGTGACCCCCGCGTGCGTGAGCAAAAAACCGTCCACCTCGGCGGCTATGGCGGGATCGAGGTCTCCCAGCAGCTCGCGCACCTCCCGCACCATGCGCATATGCGTGCCCGGGCCCTCCTGGCCCATGAGGTACTGGTAGTCGTGGTTGCCCAGCAGCACGTCCACCTGCACGCCCGACGCCCGCGTCTCGTCCACCCAGTCGGCGAGGAAGTAGAGCGCGTCCATCAGCTGGTCGTCGGTCGAGTGCCATTCGTCGCAGTAATCGCCCAGAAGCACGATGCGGCCCGCCCCGTGCCGCTCCACCAGCGCATCCACGCGCGGCAGCACGATCTTCTGCTTCAGGTGGGTATCCCCCACCACCAGCGTCTTCGTCATTCAGACTCCCTCCCGTCGCTGTCGCCCGGCTTCACCACATACTCCGACCACCGCATAACGCCGCCGCCGAAGTCCACCTTCTCGAAGCTCGTGTACACGCCCGTTTCCGTGTCGTACTTGAGCACCGGCACGATGTGCGAGGTCTCCGTCGTGCCGTCCAGGTAGAAGTGCGACTGCCCGTCCCAGAACACGCGGTTCTCGCCGCACATCCGGTAGGTGCCCACATGGCCTGCGACGATGTCCTTCTCGAACGCCCCGAACGTGCAGGGGAACTTGCTGTGGAAGAAATGGTCCTCGGTGCCCACCTTCCAATACTCGCCGGCTTCCTCGTCTATCCCCGCATGGACAAAAATCTGCGCGTCAGTCTCATAATACAGCGGAAGCTGACGCAGCCAGCGCAGCGTCGGCGCGTCGAGGGCCGGCTGAGCGCCCACGTCCGCATCTCCACTATCCCGTTCGCGTCCGAGAACAGCGGATCCGACGCCCGCCCCAGCTCCTCCAAGTACGCGTCCTCGTGGTTCCCCATGAGCACCACCACCTGGCCCTCATGGCGTTCCTGGAACTCCCGGATGTACGTGAGGAATTCGGGACGCAGGTGGAACCGGTCGAGGTAGTCGCCGCACAGCACCAGCAAGGTGCGCTCGTCCGAGAAGTCCACCACCGAAAGCGCGTCCTCGAACGCCTCCCGCTCCCCGTGTATATCGCTCATGGCGTATATGAACAACCCTACTCCTCACACGATTCGCCCGCGCCCTCGCCTGCTTCCGCCTCCGCTTCCGCTTCGACGGTCTTCAAACGTGCGTACGCTTTGCACACAAATTGGAAATGCTCAAGGGAGCCTTCGCCCAGCAAAAGGTTCCGCGCAGCTTTTATAAGCATCTTCTCCGGCGAGCGTGCCTTGAGCGTTGCATATTCCAGATAGATGGGATTGATGTGATCGTGGTGAAAACTCCCCTCCTCATCAGGGAATTCAACCGTGACGGCACAATCGTAGAAATCGAGCGCGTCTTTTCGCTCGGAATCGCGCCGGACTTGGGCGTCTTTTTCCTCTTGATCCTTCGGGTCGAGCACGATACCGACCTCGTCCCATCCCAGCACCTTCACCACATCCCCTCGGAAGAACGGATGGGGGATGTCGAAATAGGTGTCGTCGAAAAAGAGCTGCTCTTTCTCGCTCTCGTCCGACGGAAGGCCTTCGTCCGACTCGTTGCTCCACCATGATTGCAAGATGTGATCAGGGGAATAGGTGAGGGCTGCAACCGCGCTGCTCAAAGCATCGCTGCCGATGTCGCGGGCATCCCCCGCGGAAACAAGGAAGGCTTTCGCTATTTCATAGCCCGTGTTTCCGCAAGCGCGTCGGGCGAACTCCTGCGCAGCTTCCCGTGTCTCGAAAAAACCGTCGATCAGACGATTTTCAAAGCGAGCGCCTTGCAGGACGTACGCGAACCCTTCATGTTCCTCGAACCTGCGCAGAGCCTGCTGCTTGCACTCGAAATAGCGGTCGATGCGCTCGACAAGCTCCTGGTCTTCCGTAGTGGCCTTGAGCTCTACGAGAAACTGCTCCTTTTCCTCCGTCGGCAGCAAGCAATTGTTGTAAGCCAGCTCGGCTTTCTCGAAATCGGTGAACTCGCGGCCGACGGAATCAAGGTGCTTTCGCATATCTTTCGATGGAATGAGTTCTATCACAGGACCTCCCTTTCTTGGTCTTATACGCTTACCGGCTGGCGCCGCGCGGGATCCTTCGACTACGCGGCTTCGCCGCTCCGCTCAGGATGACAAGGGCACCCGCTTCGCCGCTCCGCTCAGACGCTCAGACATGCATCGAATCACGAAGGCGTGCTCAAACGGCGACCGCAGCAGGGGCAGTAGTTGATGTCCATCAGCGCGTTCGCGACGACTTTGCCGTCGGGAAGATACGCGCCCGCATCAAGGGTGTTCCCATACAAAACTACCAATAGGGTGCCCTCATACGCTTCCGCTCTCTTCTTCAAGCCGACGTTGCGCTTTCCGCAGAATTCGCAGCCGCTCTCCTCTGCGTCCATCGCTCGCTCCTCCCTCACGCATCGTCGCCGTCATTTCCCAGTATAGCGCCTTGTTTGACCGCGATCATCCAAGCAGGGCTCGAACCCGCTGCCGAGGGGTCACAGAAGCACGGATATGGCATCCGTAGGGCTCTTGCCCTGCGCAAGTTCGATCGACCTCCAAAACGTCATATCCGGCCGAAACGTGTGCAGGTTCCGCATATTGACGCGACCACGAAGGAACTCCAGCACGCGCGCAGGGTCAGGATCATCATGAAGAAGCCTTCTGGTAAGAGAATTGATGGGGTAGGTCACGATATTCTCCACGCAGGTCAGCTCCTCGTCCACGTCGAACTCCAGGATGACGTTCATGTTCTCCATGATCCTGACATGCCGCATCCCGGAGGAAGCCGCACCGCGCGAAGGCCCGCCCATCCCCGCCGAGCCGGAAGCGCCCTCCCCCTCGTCGTAAAAGGCGGCGAAACTGCGCTCGCCCGCCCAGGCGGCCTCGATACGCGCCGCGATCCCATCCAGCGTCCGGATGCCATCAAGCGGCACGACCCTGCCGTTGCCGGCCAGCCGCTCGTAGTGTTTCGCAAGCCTCCAGAAGATCCCTCGATCCTCTTTCATCAGGCTCCATGCCACCTGCGCCCCGTTCGCCTGAGCGAGCGCGCAGAGAAAACGGCTGTCGGCCCGGATGCCCGGCATCTCCCGCACGCACCGCTCCATGTCCTGGCTCGCAACCTGGGCCAGCCGGTCGGCGCGGCGCTCCCAGCAGGCGAAGGCGCTGTTGATGAGTTCCAACGTCTGCTGCGCGCTGCGCGGCTTCGCGTGCGCCAGCAGCGCTTCCGTGGCAGGCTCTTCGCCGCAGCCCCGGTCGAACAGGTAGTTCACCTGGCCCTCGGCATCCACGAAGCTGCCATCTAGGTAGTTGCGGCGCGTGTAGGCCTCCCAGCCCGCCTCACCCTCGCCGAAGCCGTCGAAGTACGCGCGGTAGCGGCCGAACTCCTCGCGCGCCAGCGGATGCAGGTCGTCCGAGCCCAGGTACCGCTTCCGCACCTGATCGAGGAACAGGTCGAAGAAGTCGCACAGGCCGGGATTCGCCACGCCGGTGGCCGTGTCGCAGGCGAACCCGCGCCACTGGTTCAGCCCCCACGGCATCGGCATGAAGTTCGCCAGGCAGTGGTACTGGTGCCGGAAGTGCTCGATGAGCAGCGACGACACGCCTTCAAGCCAGGCCTTCTTACGGCTTTGCAGATACGGGTTCACGTCGCCGACGGCCGCACCCTCGGGAATGGCGTCGCCCTCTTCGAAGCGCGTCTTGAACACGGTGTTGAACGACACGAGGGTATCGCCGCGCATGCGCTCGGCAAGGACGGGATAGCCGTACTTAAAGCGCTCGCCCGAGCCGTCGCGGCGCGCTGCCTCGATGGCCTCGCGCACCTCGGCCCACTCCGCGTGCCAGAGGCAGTCGTAGAACCCTCCCCCGAAGCGCCGATCGAACGCTGGAAACGACATGTCGGGATCACCCGATTCGATCTCCTGCAGAAACGCCTCGCGTGCCTTCATGTTGCGGTTTCCTCTCGCCCTCTTGCCCTTTGATGACAGGATACCAGGAGGTATGGGAGGAAAAAGTCCCATTGAGGGTGCAGCCGGCTGCGTCGGCGAAAGCGGCGCTTTCGTGCAATGTCCTTGAGTTCTGCACCCTTGCGCGACCGAAAAACGCGCTTTGGGGGAGTGCGTGGCAAGAGTGGGCGGGTAAACCGCAGGTCGGCTTGAACGCATACTCTGATTCCGGCCTCCAGGAGGGTGCATAACTCAAGGACATTGCAGTTTTGAGGCCTTTTCGATGACGCTAGGGTGCAAAACTCGACGACTTTGCAGAAAGCGGGGTTGCCGGCTGGCGCTGCGGGGGATCCTTCGACTCGCTTCGCTCGCTCAGGATGACAAAGGGGAAAGCCCCGGCCGGGGGTTCCCGGTCGGGGCTCTCATACGCTCTTGCGGCTTTGCGGGCCGTTGCGTTGCCAAGCGGCACCGCGTGCCGCGCGTTCGCGCTAGGCGGCCTTCGCCACCTTCAGCTGGACTTCGCACCAGGCCTTGTCGGCCGTGAGCGTCGTCTTGCGGACTATGTCCTCGGACAGCTCGGACAGCTCGGCCTCGATGGCGGAGAGGCGCTCGCGCACCTGGGCGACGTCGATCTCGGCCGAGGGCAGCGCGCGGTCGGCGAGGATGATGACCTTGTCATCCCCCACCTCCACGTAGCCGCCCTGCAGGGCATAGTGCTTGACCTGGCCATCGGCGGCCGTCATGCGCGCCTCCCCGTCGGCCAGAACCGATACGAGCGGCGCGTGGCCTTTCAGGAAGCCCATCTCGCCTTCGACGCCGGGCACGACGACGAGCGTGGCCTCCTCGGAGACCAGTTTCGCCACCGGCGTCACGATGTCGCACGTGAACCCAGCCATTTACGCGTCCTTCTTCTTCATCTCTTCGTACGCCGCATAGACGTCCTCGATGGAGCCCTTCAGGCGGAAGCACTGCTCGGGGATCTCGTCGCACTCGCCGTCCAGGATGGCGGCGAACGAGCGGATGGTGTCCTCGAGCTTCACGTACTTGCCCGGCAGGCCGGTGAACTGCTCGGCCACATGGAAGCACTGGCCGAAGAACTGCTGCGCCTTGCGGGCACGGTTCACGACCTGCTTCTGCTCCTCGGACAGCTCGTCCATGCCGAGGATGGCGATGATGTCCTGGAGGTCCTTGTAGTTCTGCAGGAGCTCCTGGATGCCGGTGGCCACGCGGTAGTGCTCGTCGCCGACGATCTGCGGGTCGAGCGCGCGGGAGGTGGACTCCAGCGGGTCGACGGCCGGGTAGATGCCGAGCTCGGCGATGGAGCGCGACAGAACCGTCTTGGCGTCGAGGTGCGTGAACGTCGTGGCCGGCGCGGGGTCGGTCAAGTCGTCGGCGGGCACGTACACGGCCTGCACCGACGTGATGGAGCCGGTGGTCGTCGACGTGATGCGCTCCTGCAAGTCGCCCATCTCGGTGGCCAGCGTCGGCTGGTAGCCCACGGCGGAGGGCATGCGGCCCAGCAGCGCGGACACCTCGGAGCCGGCCTGCGTGAAGCGGAAGATGTTGTCCACGAACAGAAGCACGTCCTGGCCCTGGTCGCGGAAGTACTCCGCCTCGGTGAGGCCCGCGAGGCCCACGCGCAGACGGGCTCCCGGGGGCTCGTTCATCTGCCCGTACACCAGGCAGGTCTTGTTGATGACGCCCGAGTCGCTCATCTCCAGGTACAGGTCGGTGCCCTCGCGGGTACGCTCGCCCACGCCCGTGAACACCGACGTGCCGCCGTGCTCCTGGGCCAGGTTGTTGATGAGCTCCTGGATGATAACGGTCTTGCCCACGCCGGCGCCGCCGAAGAGTCCGGTCTTGCCGCCCTTGACGAACGGCTCGATCAGGTCGATGGCCTTGATGCCGGTCTCGAAGATCTCGGTGGTGGTGGACAGCTCGTCGTAGTCCGGGGCGGGACGGTGGATGGGCATGTAGCCCGACACCTCCGGCATCGGCTTCTCGTCGACGGGCTCGCCGATGACGTTCCAGATGCGGCCCAGGGTCTCCGGGCCCACCGGCATCATGATCGGGTGGCCCGTGTCGATGACCTCGAGACCGCGGACGAGGCCGTCGGTCGAGCTCATGGACACCGAGCGCACAAGGTTGCCCGGCAGGTGCGTCTCCACCTCGAGCACGAGGTGCAGATCGCCCGCGGCGGTTTTCGCATCAACTGTCAGCGCGTTGTAGATCGCCGGCAGCTGATCGGGGGGGAACTCGACGTCGACAACGGGTCCGACGATACGCATGATGCGTCCGGCAGCGCCTTTGCTGGCTTCGATCTCCTCCTTTGTAAACATGTGTTCAGCCATTTATTCCTCCAAAGCCGCCGCGCCACCAACGATTTCCGAAATCTCGGTCGTGATAGCACCCTGGCGTACGCGGTTATACAGTCTGGTCAACGTTTCGACCATTTCAGTGGCGTTGTCCGTCGCCGACATCATGGCGTTTCGACGCGCGCCCTGCTCGGCAGCCGCCGAGTCGATGAGCGCGTGGTAGAGCGTCGTGCGCACGTAAGCCGGCAGCAAGCGGTCCAGAACGGCACCGGCGTCCGGCTCGAAGATCACATCGCTTTCGAGCTTCGGCTCGTCGGGCGCGACCTCGGAGGCCTTGCCGGCCTCGAGCGCCGACGTGTCCACCGGCAGCACAAGCTCCTCGCGAAGCTGCTGCTCGGCAGCGTTCTTCGCGTGGTTGTACACGACGATGACCTCGTCGATGTCGCCGTTCACATAGCCGTCGATGGCGTAGGCGGCCACCGAGGCGGCCTCCTCCACCGTGGGATCGGCAGACAGGTCGGCGAACCTGAGCACCGGCTCCACCTTGCGGTAGGTGTAGTAGCCGACGGCCTTCTTGCCGCAGGCGACGATGCTCACGGTCGCGCCTTGAGCCTGCTTTTCCTTCATCAGGTGATCGACGTGCCGCAGCACGTTGCTGTTGAAGCCGCCGGCCAGACCGCGGTCCGACACGATGGCCACCACGAGCACGTTTCTGACCTCGTCGTGCGTGCGCAAAAGCGCGTTCTCGGAGCCACCTACACGCTTGGCAACGTTGGCCAACATCTCGACCATGGATTCGGAGTACGGCGTGGAGTCCTGCACGCGCTCGTTGGCGCGGCGGACCTTCGCGGCCGCCACCATCTGCATGGTGCGCGTGATCTGCTTCGTCGATGAGACGGAGCTGATACGCCGTTCTATGTCGTGAAGGTTGGGCATAGTCTACCTGCCTTTACGCCGAGGGAGCGAACTGCAGCTTGAAAGCCTCGATCGCAGCGTTGAGGTCGGTTTCGATGGCGTCGGTAAACTTACGCTCCTTCGTGAGCGCCTCGAAGATCTCCGGCTTGGAAGCGTGGAGGCTCTCCAAGAGCTCGCCGCGGAAGCGCACCACGTCGGCAACCGGGATGTCGTCGATGAAGCCCTTGTTGCCGGCGTAGATGGCAACGGCCTGGTCCATGACGGGCATCGGGTTGTAGCGGCCCTGCTTCAAGAGCTCGGTCATGTGCGCGCCGCGGTTCAGCTGGTCCTGCGTGGCCTTGTCCAGGTCGCTGCCGAACTGCGTGAACGCCTTGAGCTCGCGGTAGGCGGCCAAGTCGAGGCGCAGCGTGCCGGCAACCTGCTTCATGGCCTTCACCTGGGCGGAGCCGCCCACGCGCGACACGGAGATGCCGACGTCCACAGCGGGGCGCTGGCCCTGGAAGAACAGGTCGGTCTGCAGGTAGATCTGGCCGTCGGTGATGGAGATGACGTTGGTGGGGATGTAGGCGGACACGTCGCCGGCCTGCGTCTCGATCATCGGCAGAGCCGTGAGCGAGCCCGCGCCCATCTCGTCGGACATCTTGACCGCGCGCTCGAGCAGGCGGGAGTGCAGGTAGAAGATGTCGCCCGGGTACGCCTCGCGTCCCGGCGGGCGGCGCAGCGTCAGCGACATCTGGCGGTAGGCCACGGCCTGCTTGGTCAGGTCGTCGTAGATGCACAGCACGTGGCGGCCCGGGTTCTCGGGGCCGGCCGGCTGGCCGTCCTCGCCGGTGTAGATGAAGTACTCGCCCATGGCGGCGCCCGCCATCGGGGCGATGTACTGCAGCGGCGCGGAATCGGAGGCCGAGGCGTTCACGATGATGGTGTAATCCATCGCGCCGTGCTTCTCGAGCGTCTCCACCAGGCCCGCCACCGTAGAGGCCTTCTGGCCCACGGCGACGTAGATGCAGATCATGTCCTGGCCCTTTTGGTTGATGATCGTGTCGACCGCGATGGACGTCTTGCCCGTCTGGCGATCGCCGATGATCAGCTCGCGCTGGCCGCGGCCGATCGGGATCATCGAGTCAACGGCCAGGATGCCGGTCTGCATGGGCTCCTCGACCGGCTGGCGGTAGATGACGCCGGGGGCCTTGAACTCCACCGGGCGCATGCCGTCGGCCTGGATGGGGCCCTTGCCGTCGATCGGCACGCCGAGCGGGTTCACCACGCGGCCGAGCAGGCCTTTGCCCGAGGGCACCTCCACCAGGCGGCCAGTCGTCTTGACCTGGTCGTTCTCCTTGATTGCGGTGACATCGCCGAGCAGTACGGCGCCGACTTCGTCCTCTTCGAGGTTCTGGGCCATGCCGTACACGGTCTGGCCGTTGGAGCCGACGAACTCGAGGAGCTCGCCCGCCATGGCGTCTTTCAAGCCGTCGACGCGCGCGATGCCGTCGCCGACTTGGACGACGGTACCGACTTCGCGAGATTCGACGCTCATGTTGAGCGCGTCGAGCTGCTGGCGCAGTGCCTCGTCAATAGACTTTGCGGTGATTTCAGTCACTAGCATTCACCTCCATCTGTTGATAGTTTGAGCACGTTGCGAGCGTTTTCCAGCTGCGACAGGACGCTTGCGTCGATTCGCTTGCCGTTCGCACTCATCAGTATGCCGCCGATCAGGGACGTGTCGATGTGCTCGCGCAGAACGACGTTGGTTCCCAGATCGGCTTGCGTCTTCTTTACAATGACCTCGCGCAGATGATCGTCAAGCTCGACGACGGTCGTGACGTCGACGACGGTGACGTTCAGCTTGCGTTCGAGCTGCTCCCCGTAGCTGGCCCATACGCGCGACAGCAACGCGAAGTCCCCGCGCTCGGCCATGACGGCCAGAACGTCGACGAGGACCGGAAGGCAGTGCGCGAACACGTTGCGCGCCAGCTCGTTCCTCTGCTCGGGCGTATAGGAGCTGTCCTCCAGGGAGCTGGAGAGTTCCATGTTCGAACGCGCTATGCGCATGACGCGCTCGGCTTGGTCGCGCACTTCGAGCACGGCGTCCTGACCGCCTGCCTCGTATGCGCCGTCCAGCAGGACCGACGCATACATCGCGACCTTCTCCTTGAGAACATGGCGGTTAGTTGGCATTGAAACTGCCCGCCTCGTTCACGTAGCGCTCGATGATCTTGCGGTGCTCGTCGTCGTTCAGGTCCTCGCCCACCAGGCGGGACGCGACGGCGACGGACAGGTCGGCCACGGAGCCCTGAAGCTCGGCGATGGCCCCCTTCTTCTCCGCCTCGATGGCGGCGTGCGCCTTCTCGATCATCGCGGCGGCCTCGGTCTGCGCCTTCTCGGTGATGTCGGCCTTCACGGCCTCGCCGGTCTTCTTGGCGTCGGCGACGATCTGCGCGGCCTGGCCCTTCGCCTCTTCCAGCTGGCGCTTGTACTCCTCGAGCACGCGCTCGCTTTCGATACGGGCCTGCTCGGACTTCTCGAGGGAGTCCTTGATGAGCTCCTCGCGCTTCTCCAGCATGCCCTCGAACTTCGGCCAGCCGAACTTGAGCAGCACGACGGCGATCACGATGAACCCGATGAGCATGGGGATGAACTCCGCCATGTCCGGCAGGATCGCCGAGATGCCGGCCGACTCGCCTTCTGACGCGAACGCGAGCGCGGGGGAAGCGAGCGTCAAGCCGCCTGCGGCGACCGCGCCGAACCCGATGCGGGTCCCCGTTCTTCTCGCTTGTTCTTTCACGTGTAAACCTCCTTACAGCCTCATGCGGCGTTTTTCCGATGAAGGCTCAGGTTACACGATGAAGGCGAGCACGAAGCCGATGAGGGCGAGGGCCTCGGCGAGAGCGGCGCCGATGATGAAGTTGGTGAACAGACGGCCCTGCAGTTCAGGCTGGCGCGCGGTGGCCATGCAGCAGCCGTAGCAGGCGATGCCGATGCCCAGACCGGGGCCGAACGTGGCCAGGCCGTAGCCCACGAGCTTCAAGGCAGCGAGTGTAATTTCCACAGTGTCCTCCTTTTGCCGTCTCCGGGCTCTTCCCGAAGACTCCAGTTGTTACTATGTTCATCCGGCGGTGGATGGCGCCGGTGAAACCCAAGGGGTGGTGCGGCTTAGTGCTCGGACGTGGCCAGCGAGATGTACACCGCCGAAAGGATGGTGAACACGTAGGCCTGAAGGAAGGCGACGAGCACCTCGAGCGCGTACATGGCGATGAGGAACAGAAGCCACGCGACCGAGACGCCGCCGTAGATGGCGCCGGCGCCCTGGATGGCGGCGCCGATGAAGACGCTCGCGGCCAGCGCGAAGATGCCGAGCACCATGTGGCCGGCGAACATGTTGCCGTAGAGTCGCACGGCAAGCGTGAGCGCGCGCAGCACCATGGAGAGGAATTCGAAGAACCAGATGACGGGCACCATGACCTTCGGCAGTCCCGACGGGGCGATGGACTTGATGTAGCCCCAGCCGCCGTGGGCCTTCACGCCCCAGTAGTTGAAGTAGACGAACGAGATGATGGCGAGCGCCCAGGTGACGCTGATGGAGCCCGTGGGCGTCTTGCACCCGGGGATGAGCCCCACGAAGTTCGAGATGAGGATGAAGAAGAACAGCGTGGCCAGGAAGGGCACGTGGCGCTTGAAGCCCTGCCCGATGGCGCTCTCGCCCATGTCGCGGCGCACGAACTCGTAGCCGTACTCGACCATGCTCGTGAACTTGTTGGACGGGACGAGGGTGAGGCGCTTGCTGGCCGCGAGGATCACGATGAGCGTGATGGCGAGGCAGATGATCATCCAGAAAATGTACTGGGTCAGCCCGAAGCCGCCGCCGCCGAACACGAATGCCGGATCGAACGACGCCTGGAGATGAGGAATCTCCTCCGCAAGGGTATCAAGAGGGTTCACGTGTCTTACCTTTCCATCTTCACTTACGCACCAGTTTCACCACGCCGTAGCCGATGGCGGCAGCCGCGAGCGCGGCGACCTCGGCCAGGACGAAGGGCAGTACGAGATCGCGCGCCACCACGATGCAGACGATTGCAGAAACGAAGATCACGATGAACGATAGCAGCACGCCCAACAGCAGGGCCCCCGCATGCCCGAGGTTGCTGGTATCGGTCACCCGTCTCGTCATGCGCAGCCCGGCGAGCAGAGGGAGAAATCCCGCGATGCCGGCCAACGCCCCTAAAACGATCGCTCCTACCATGACCTGCTTTCCGTGTGTGACCGCGCATCCCTGCGCATCTAAATCAAGCCGCTCTGTATGATAACGGAAGTTCTCGCCCGACTTACGACAAGGTAACAAATTCCTACAAAATTCGGGCGAGTGGACGAATAAGACGGCCAAAAAACTGCATAAAGCGAGCAGCGGGCTCGCCTCAAACCGCATATTTTCGTCGAACGGCGCTGTTTTGGCGGGTTATCGATATGCGACCCGGATAATCGCAGTAAGCGGCCAGGCCATACAGGCGAGCGGCTGCGGGCGCGGCGCGGCAGTTCGGCGGGCTAGCCTTCGAAGACGCGCAGCTTCATGCCGGCTTCCTGGAGCATGGACATGGCCAGCTCGTCGGGGTACGGGTTCTGGTAGACGATCTCCTCGATGCCGGCGTTGATGAGCATCTTGGCGCACACCACGCACGGCTGGGTGTTGATGTAGATGGACGCGCCCGTGATGTTGATGCCGTAGCGCGCCGCCTGGATGATGGCGTTCTGCTCGGCGTGCAGGCCGCGGCAGATCTCGTGGCGCTGGCCGCTGGGCACGCCGAGCTCCTGGCGCAGACAGCCCGTCTCGGAGCAGTGGCGCAGGCCCGTGGGCACGCCGTTGTAGCCCGTGGCCAGGATGCGGCGGTCCTTCACGATGACGGCCCCCACCCCGCGGCGCATGCAGGTGGTGCGCGTGGCGACTTCGTTCGCCAGCTTCATGAAATACTCGTCCCAGCTGGGACGGTGGTCGATGTGCTCGGTCATGGTGCTTCCTTTCAACCTGCGAGACCGGAGGGGACGGCCCGCGCGACGCCCAGTCGCTCGGACAGTCCTCGCTTCGCTGCGGAACTCGCTTGGTGGACGTCGCGCGGGCCGTCCCCTCCTTGGCGCTGTTGCGGGATGCGCCGGAGTCGCGCAGAGCGCTCTCCGGCTCGGGGAATTTCATGGATCTGCTCTCCCGTTTAAGGGAGGGGTTCAACCTGGGCGAGCGTGCTACTTCGTGCCGAAGATGCGGTCGCCGGCGTCGCCGAGGCCGGGGACTATGTAGGCGTGGTCGTTCAGGCACTCGTCGATGGCGCAGGTGTAGATCTGGACGTCCGGGTCGGCGGCGAGAACGGTCTCGATGCCGACGGGGGCGGCCACGAGCACCACCAGCTTCACGTTCTTCACGCCCTGCTCGCGCAGGTAGTGGATGGCCGCGGTGGCCGAGCCGCCGGTGGCCAGCATCGGGTCCACCACGAGCACGTCGCGCTGGGCGATGCTGTCGGGCAGCTTCGCGTAGTATTCGTGCGGCTCATGCGTCTCGGGGTCGCGGTACATGCCGAGGTGCCCGACGAACGTGGAGGGCATGAGCTCTTGCAGGCCCTCCACCATGCCGAGGCCCGCGCGCAGGATGGGCACGATCACCATCTTCTTGCCGGCCACCTGCTTGCACGTGGTCTTGCAGATGGGCGTTTCCACCTCCACGTCCTCGAGGGCCAGATCGCGCGTGGCCTCGTAGCCCTCGAACATGGCCAGCTCGCGCACGAGGGCGCGGAAGTCCTTCGACGAGGTGGCCTTGTTGCGCAGCTTCGACAGCTTGTGCTGCACCATGGGATGGTCGACGACGGTGACGCGGTCGTAGTGCTTGGTCATGGGCGGGCCCTCCTTAGTAGTCCAGCTCGGGGTACAGCGGGTGGGCGGCGAGCAGGGCGTCCACCTTCGTGCGGATGTCGGCGAGCTTGGCGTCGCTTTCGGCGTTGAACACCGTGGCGGCGATGAGCTGGCCCACCTCGTAGAAGTCATCGGCCGTGAAGCCGCGTGTGGTGGCCGCGGCGGAGCCCACGCGGATGCCGCTCGTGACGAAGGGGCTGCGCGGCTCGTTGGGGATGGAGTTCTTGTTCACCGTGAGGCCGACGCTCTCCAAGAGCTTCTCGGCGTCCTTGCCGGTGACGTCGGCGGGCGTGAGGTCCACGAGGCACAGGTGGTTGTCGGTGCCGCCCGACACGAGGCGCAGGCCGCCGTCCATCATGCCCTGGCCGAGGCGCGCGGCGTTCTCCACCACGCGGGCGATGTAGTCCTTGTACGAGGGCTGCGCGGCCTCGTTGAACGCGACGGCCTTGCCGGCGATGACGTGCATGAGCGGGCCGCCCTGAGAGCCGGGGAACACGGCCTTGTCCACGCGCTTGGCGATGTCCTCGTCGTTGCTCAGGATGAAACCGCCGCGCGGGCCGCGCAGGGTCTTGTGGCTGGTGGAGGTGACCACGTCGGCGTGCGGCACGGGGCTGGGGTGCGCGCCCGCGGCCACGAGGCCGGCGATGTGGGCCATGTCCACCATGAAGTACGCGTCCACTTCCTTCGCGATGGCGGCCATGCGCTCGAAGTCGATGATGCGCGGGTAGGCCGACGCGCCGGCCACGATGAGCTTCGGGCGCACCTCCTTGGCGATGCGCTCGACCTCGTCGTAGTCGATGGTCTCGGTCTCGGGGTCCACGCCGTAGCTGGCG
Organism: Arabiibacter massiliensis; assembly: GCF_902386925.1. Taxonomy (NCBI): domain Bacteria; kingdom Bacillati; phylum Actinomycetota; class Coriobacteriia; order Eggerthellales; family Eggerthellaceae; genus Arabiibacter; species Arabiibacter massiliensis. The sequence goes on from NZ_LR698996.1 coordinate 1,262,835, forward strand.
AAGCGGTAGTGGCGGCCCGAGAAGTTCACCGGCGAGCCGTGCGTGAGGTGGCCGCCCTCGGCCAGGCTCATGCCGAGCACCGTGTCGCCGAGCTCGATGAGCGCCTCGTACGCGCCCAGGTTCGCGTTCGCGCCGCAGTGGGGCTGCACGTTGGCGAAGCCGGCGCCGAACAGGGCGTAGGCGCGCTCGCGGGCGAGGTCCTCCACGATGTCCACCTTCTCGCAGCCGCCGTAGTAGCGCTTGCGCGGGTAGCCCTCGGCGTACTTGTTCGTGAGCACGCTGCCCACGGCCTCCATGACGGCGGGCGACGTGAAGTTCTCCGACGCGATGAGCTCCACCGAGTCGCGCTCGCGGGCGAGCTCCGCTCGTAGGGCGTCGGCGACGACGGGATCTTGCTCGGGCAGGTAGGTCAAGGGCATGGCGGTTCCTTTCGCTGGACGCAAAGTATGGATGCATGCTAGCACAAACCAGGTCAGGATTGCCGACGCGCCGCCCGAACGGACGGGGAATGCGGATCATCTTAACCGCATGGAAACCTTCAACCGAAAACTCCCCCGATGTCATCCCGAGCGGAGCGACCGAAGGGAGCGTGCGCCTGTCATCCTGAGCGGAGCGACCGAAGGGAGCGCAGTCGAAGGATCCCTACTCGCCTTCGAGGGCGGCGATCTTCTCGACGCGGCCGGCGTGGCGGCCGCCGCCGAAGGCGGTGTTCATGAAGGCGTCGAGGATCTCGCGGTTCACGGCCTCGTCGACGAAGCGACCCGACACGGCGACGACGTTCGCGTCGTTGTGTTCGCGCGCGAGGGCGGCGAACAGCGGGCTCGTCACGTTGGCGGCGCGGATGCCGTCGATCTTGTTGGCGGCCACGGCCATGCCGATGCCCGTGCCGCACACGAGCACGCCGCGCTCGGCAGTGCCGCCCGTCACGTCGCGCGCCACGAGGGCGGCGTAGTCGGGGTAGTCGACGCGGTCGTCGGTGTCCGGGCCGCGGTCGATCACGTCGTGGCCCTGGGCCGCCAGGTAATCGACGAGCGCCTGCTTCTGCTCGAATCCGGCGTGGTCGCTTGCGATGCTGATCTTCATGGTTCGCCTTCCCTTCTTCTCCGTCGCGTCCCAGTATAGAGCATTGCGCGTTGTGGGATAATAGGAGCATCGGTTTCGAGGAGGGAATGCATGGGGATGCGGGAACAACCGGCGACGAGCGTTCGCGGCAAGGCGGGTCTGGCGGCGCTGCCCCGTCTGGTGCGCGAGAATCCGGCATCGCTCTATCTGCCGATCGCGCTCACGGCCACCTGGCAGTACGCGATGGTCAAGATATGGAACCATTTCTGCACCACTCCGGCAGCGTGCCTGTACCTGAGCGAGGGCGCGGTCTGCCTCGTCTTGGCCGCGCTGCTCGCCGCGTTCGGGAGGCGCCTGTCAGGCCGGAGCGTCCCGAAACCCCTCACGTGGGCGCTCGCGGCGCTTTTCTGCCTGGTGCCGCTCGGCGTGGTCGCGATAGGGCCGTTTCCCGGAACCGACCTGGTCATGGGAGCCGTGGGGTCGCTGAGCATGGCATGGTGCTATCTGCGCTGCGGCAAGCTCTACATCGGCCTGGGCTTCCAGCGGGCCATCGTGTGCGTCGTCGTGTCGCTGGTCATAGCCTACCTGGCGAGGATCGCGCTGTTCCTGCTGCCCGACGCCGCCGTCTACCCGCTCGTCTGCTGCGTGCCGCTGGCCTTCGAACCGGCGATCCATAAGGCACGGGCGGCGCGGACGCGGGCGATCGAGCGCGATGGCGGGCCGGCTGAGCGCGACGCGCAGCGCACGAGCGCGAGCTTCCTCGTCGCGCTGGCCCTGGAAGTGACCGCCTTCTGCGTGGTGGCCGGGTTCTTCGGCACGCCTTTGCTGGTGGGCTACAGCTGGCTGCACTGCCTCATCCTCATCGGCATCGTCTCGACCCTGCTGGTGGTGCTGCTTGAACGCGGCCCGGAGGTGCGGCTGAGCCAGCTCTTCGAGCTCGTGCTGCTGTGCTGCCTGTTCGTGTTCGTGGTGCTCTCGTTCACGTCGCACGCAAGCGCGGCGGCCCTGCTCATCATCAACGTACCTCATGCCCTGGTCACCGCGCTCCTGTGGATGCTCCTCGTCGATCTGGAGAACCGGCGCGAGTTCCCGCCCCTCACGGTGTTCATGGCGGGCTGGGGTCTGAGCAACCTCGCCGTAGGTACCGGCCAGCTCGTGTCCGCCTCTGTCATCAGCGCGGGCGACCTGCCGTCCAACTTCATGATCGTGCTGGCGTTCTTCCTGGTGGCGAGCGTGGTGTTCGTCTTCAACAAGTTCACCGCCTACGACGCGTTCTCGTCCTTCGCCCGGGAGGGCGAGCGCGGCAAGGCGCGCATCGACTACTCCCAGGTGGACGAGCGCTGCCTCGCGCTGGGCGAGCGGCACGGCCTGACTCCACGCGAGGTGGAGGTCGTCCAGCTCATCGCCAAGGGGCGCTCGCGGGGCTACATCGCCTCGTCGCTCGTCATCTCCGAGAACACGGTGAAGGGCCACGCCCGCAACGCCTACGGCAAGCTGGGCATCCACGGCAAGCAGGAGCTGCTCACCCTCATCGAGTCGCTGTGAGGCGCGAAAGCCGCCCGGGCCGAGGAGCCGGGGCGGCTTTCGCATAAGGAGCGCGCGGCCCGCAGAGGAGGGAGGGGTCTGCGGCGCTTACGCCTTCGAGATGGCGTCCTTCACGGCCGCCATGAACGCCGTGCTGGTGAGCGTGGCACCGGAGACGGCGTCGACGTCGGCGGTGTTCTTCGCCACGGCCTCGGCGGTGAGGGTCTCGAGGGCCTTGCCGCCGATCTCGGGCGTCTCGCTTTCCGCGACGACTTCGATGGACTTGATGGTGTCGTCGGCGTAGGCCACCTTCACCGTGATGTCGCCGCCCATGCCGCCCGAGCCGACGCCCAGGTACTCGCCGGCGGCCAGAGCAACCTCCGGAGCCTCCTCGGGTTGGGCGTCGCTCGCCGCGCCCGGCTCGTACTTGATGGCGGCCTCGACGGGCTTGGGCGCCTCGAACAGGGGCAGCTCGTCCTTCTCGGCTGCGGCGTTCGTGCCGGCGATCTTGCCGAACACCATGCACTCGGCGAGGTTGCCGCCCGAGTTGTACTGGAAGGGCGTGATGCCGCCCAGCTCGCCGGCGCTGTACAGGTGCGGGATGGGGTTGCCCTGCGTGTCCATAACCTCGGCGTTCTTGTTGCGGCGCGGCCCGCCCTGGGTGTTGAGCACGCACGAGCGGAACTCGGCGGCGTAGTACGCCTGCCCGTCGAAGGAGCGCATGCTCTCGGCCTTGCGGCCGCAGGTGTAGTCGCAGCCCCCTTCGGCGAACGCGTTGAAGTCGGCGACAGTCTGGGCGAAGATGGCCGGGTCCTTGCCCATCTTCTCCGCCAGCTCCTCGGGAGAAGCCGCCTTCAAAAGCTTCGCCTCACGCTCATCGTCGATATAGCCGGCTTCTTTGAGCTCCTGGTACTTCGCCTCGTCGAAGATGAGGAACGGCTCGTAGTTGGCCACGGGGTTGCGCCACACGCCGTGGGAGTACACATGGCCGTGGCGGTGCATGGCGTTCTCGTCGACGAAGCGGCTGCCGTCGTCGCCCACGAGCAGGATGCTGCCGTCGCCGTAGAGCTCGCTGTCGAGAGAGATGAGCGGAGCACGCGGATTCAGCTTCGCCGGCTCGAGCTTGGCGCGCTGGCCCTCTTCCACCGCCCACGCGTTGCCGCTGAGGATGCCGAGCGACTCGTAGGCCTCCATGTGCCAGAGAGCGGCACCCGCCTCGATGCCCATGCGCACGCCGTCGCCGTTGTTGTGCAGCGTGCCGAGCGGGGAGAGGCGCGCGGCGCCCAGGTAGTCCTGGATCATCTCGCGATTGTTCTCGAAGCCGCCGCAGGAGAGCACGACGCCGCGCTTGGCGCGCACGAGCACCGTCTCGCCCTTCTTGTCGATCTCGACGCCCACGACGGTGCGGGACAGCGGGTCCTGCACGAGGCGCACGGCGGGCGACTCGAGCCACACGTCGATGGCGTCGGCGCGGTCGGTGACGTTCTTACGGATGAGCTGCCATAGCGAGCTGTTGTACATACCCGGCGCGGCGTACCACTCAGTGATGGCCTCGCCGCCGTCGTACTCGGGGTACTCGGGGGTGATGGAGGTGCCGTTCTTCCACATGGTGGGCTCTTCGGCACCCAGGTGCTTGAGCAGGTCCTCCATCTGGCAGACGCCGTCGGTGTAGGTGCGCAGCATCTCCTCGTCGTAGTCGAAGTGCCACGCGAGGTTCTGGTAGTAGCGGTAGGTGGCGTCCGGGTCGGTGCCGCTGACGCACATCTGCGCGGCGAAGCGGGTGTTGCCGCCCTCCTCGCCGAGCGGCGCCTTGTCGCACACGAGCACCCGGGCGCCCGCGTCAGCCGCGTACGCCGACGCCACGCCGCCGGCACCGCCGAAGCCCACGACCACCACGTCGTACTCGGCGTTCCAGGCGACCGTGTCGGCGAACGTATAGCCGGCGTCCCCGCCGCTGTTCGCACCCGCGTCCTGGGCCGGTGCCGCGCAGCCGGCGAGGCCCGCAAGCCCGAAGCCCGCCGCGCCGATTCCGGCGACCCCCGCGCCCTTCAAGAAACTCCGTCGAGAATAAGCCTTCGATTCCATGAGAATCTCCCCTTCCTGTTCCGTTCTCGATGTCCGTCGCACCGCTTGCGGGCGACAGGTCGAGGATCGCGCGAAAGGGGGCGCGCGGCCATAGCGCTTTCGGGGTCGTTTCAGGAAAACGCCTGACCCAAACGGGGTTGTTTCAAGGATTTCGAGCCTTCAGCTCATCGTGCGGTGCACGGCGCGGGCCCAGCCTTCGAGGAGCTTGGCGTGGCGGGCGTCCTCCATGCCGGGCTCGTAGGCGTCGTCGTCGGCGCGCAGGGCGCAGAGCGTGTCGACGTCGTCCCAGAAGCCCTCCGCGAGCCCCGCCAGGTAGGCGGCGCCGAGCGCGGTGGTCTCGGTGTTCTTCGGGCGGCGCAGGGGCGTGCGCAGGATGTCGCATTGGAACTGCATGAGGAAGTCGTTGGCCGAGGCGCCGCCGTCCACGTTGAGCACCTTGAGCGGCACGCCGGCGTCGGCCTCCATGGCCACGGCCAGGTCGCGCACCTGGTATGCCAGCGACTCGAGCGCCGCGCGCACGACGTGCTCGCGGCGGGTGCCGCGCGTGAGCCCGTAGATGGCGCCGCGCGCCTCCGCGTCCCAGTACGGCGCGCCGAGGCCGGTGAACGCGGGAACCACGTACACGCCGCCGGTGTCGGGCACGCTGCGGGCCATGGCCGAGGTCTCGGCCATGTCGTCGATGATGCCCAAGTCGTCGCGCAGCCACTGCATGAGCGCGCCGGCCATGAACACGCTGCCCTCGAGCGCGTACTCGGGGCCCGCCGCGCCCGGCGCGGAGGCCGCCACGGTGGTGACCAGGCCGTGCGTGGAGCGGCACGCCTCCCCTCCCGTGTGCATGAGCAAGAAGCACCCGGTGCCGTAGGTGTTCTTCGCCTGGCCGGGCTCGAAGCAGCACTGGCCGAAGAGCGCGGCCTGCTGGTCGCCCGCCACGCCGCGGATGGGCACGCCGGGCACGATGCCGCCGGTGGCCGTCCGCCCGAAGTCGCCTGACGAGGGGCGCACCTCGGGCAGCATGGACGCCGGGATGCCGAACAGGTCGAGTAGCCACGGGTCCCAGCGCATCTCGTGGATGTCGAAGAGCATGGTGCGGCTGGCGTTCGTGACGTCGGTGGCGTGCACCGCGCCGTTCGTGAGCGCCCAGATGAGCCACGTGTCGATGGTGCCGAAGGCCAGCTTGCCGGCCTCGGCCTGCTCGCGCGCGCCCTCCACGTGGTCGAGGATCCACTTGATCTTGCTGGCCGAGAAGTAGGCGTCGGGCACGAGGCCGGTCGTCGCCGTGACGCGCTCGGCCACGGCGGCATCGCCGCAGAGTTCCTCCACGAGCTCGGCCGTGCGGCGGCACTGCCATACGATGGCGTTCGCCACCGGCTCGCCCGTCTCGCGGTTCCACACGACGGTGGTCTCGCGCTGGTTCGTGATGCCGATGCAGGCGAGGTCGGCCGGCCCCAGGCTGTTGGACACGAGCAGCTCGGTGAGCGCGCCGATCTGCGAGGACAGGATGTCGCGCGGGTCGTGCTCCACCCAGCCCGGCTGCGGGTAGATCTGCGGGAACGGGTTCTGCACCGCATCGACCGCGCGTCCCTGCGCGTCGATGAGCATGGCGCGCGACGAGGTGGTGCCCTGGTCGAGCGCTACGACGTAGGCTTTTCGCATGCGTGCTCCTCAATCCAATCGACGATGTCAGTATAAACCTGACGCCGCCCCGGCTCGTTGAGGATTTCGTGGCGCATGCCCTCGTAGAGCTTCGTCTCCACATCCTGCACGCCGACGCGCCGCATGAGGTCGGCGGCGGCCTTCACGCCCTTGCCGCGCGCGCCCACCGGGTCCTCGGCGCCGGCGACGAACAGCAGGGGAAGCTCCTTGGGCACCTTCGCGGCGCAGGAGGCGGTGGCCACCTCGCCCGTGAGGTCGGTGAGCGTCGCATAGCCGCCGACGGAGAACATGGCCCCGCACAGCTCGTCGGCGAGGAAGGCGTCCACGACGGCCGGGTCGGTGGAGAGCCAGTCGTGCGAGGTGCGCGCGCCCTCGATCTGCTTGCCGTAGGCGCCCGCGCCCAGGCCGTCGATGAACGCGCTGCGGTGGTCGGGGCCCTTCGACCTCGCGATGAGTCGCGCGAGCAGGTTGCCGGCGCGCGAGAGCAGCAGCGGCTGCTGGCCCGTGCCGCAGATGACGGCCGCGGCCACGTCCTCGCCGTGGCGGGCCAGGTAGGCGCGCACGATGAAGCTGCCCATGGAGTGGCCGAGCAGGATGTAGGGCGTTTGGCGGGAGTAGCGCGAGGTGACGGTTTTGCGCAGCTCGTGGACGTCCTCTATGAGGATCTCCTTGCCGTCCGGGGGCAGGCAGCCCAGCTTCTCGGGGCTCGGGGCGCTCTTGCCGTGGCCGATATGGTCCTCGGCGCACACGACGAAGCCGTGCGCGACGAGGTGGCGGGCAAACTCGTCGTAGCGCCCGACGTGCTCGGACATGCCGTGGACGATCTGGACGACGCCGCGCGGCGCAGGCGGACGGCGGCCCCGCGTCTGGGCGGGCGCCCAGACGAGCCCCTTGATGGTGGACGCGCCATCGTGCGAGAGAAAGCCGATCGGAGTGACGGATGCCGTTGAGTCCATATGAATCCCCTCCCCAGGTATGTGAGCCTCCATTATACCCGACCCAAGCACGCGGCGCGCCGAGGCCTGCTTTTGCAAAGTCATTGAGTTATGCACCCTCGCGCAGCGGGAAAAGCGCCCTTCCCCTTGGTTCGCGAGAGCGCGCTGCCCTAAAACCCCAGGTCGGATTTTCCGCACCGCGAGGGCGGCCGTCGGAATGGCCGCTTGGAGGGTGCATAACTCGAGCACATTGCAGTTTCGAGGCCTTTTCGCCAACGCAAGGGTGCATAACTCGAGGACTTTGCATCGAGCGTGAGGGAGGAGCCGTGACAAAGGGACGGGACGGCGTCACGGCTCAGGCGAGCGCGTCGATATCGGCTTGGGTGACTGCGCCTTCGCGGAGGATGCGGGGGCGCTCGCCGGTGCAGTCGACGACGGTGGAGGCGAGGCCGCTCTTGTCGTCGTCGGCCCCGTCGGGAACGACGGCGGCAACGCGGGCGACGAGCGCGGGATCGAGGCCCGCGAAGGCGCCCGTGGCCGCTTGGCCCGAGATGTTCGCCGAGGTGGTGGCCAAGGGGCAGCCAGCGGCCTTGATGAGGTCGAGGGCGACCTCGTTGTCGGGCATGCGCAGCCCGATGGTGCCCGCGGCCGATCGGAACGCCTCGGGCACCTCGCCAGCGGCCTGCACGATCAAGGTGAGAGGGCCGGGCCAGTACGCGCGAGCGAGCTTGAGGGCGAGCTCGGGCACATGCGCGCCGAAGCGGTCGAGGTCGTCCACACTGCCCACGAGCCACGAGATGGGCTTGCCGCGGTCGCGCTCCTTCAGGTCGTAGAGCACGTCGGGGCCGGCCGCCGCGCGCACCGACACGCCCAGGCCGTACACGGTTTCCGTGGGGAAGATGACGGCCTCGCCGCGATCGAGCGCGGCCGCGGCCTCTCGCAGAACGCTGGAGGGTGCTGGCATGGGAGGCTCCTAACCCTTGATGGTCGAGGGGCATTGTAGCACGGTCAGACGAGCGCGAACTTGCGCTTGATGCGCTCGAGCTTGGTGCGCCAGGGCACGTAGAGCGCGGCGAGGAACACGACCGTGGCCGCGCCGTGCACGGCATCGAACGGCAGCGCCGCAGCATAGGCGAGCAGCGCAGCCGCCCAGCTGAACGGCTGCACGAACCCGATGACGTGCCAGCCGTTCAGCAGCAGGCCGTAGAGCATCGCCGAGCAGAATCCCCACGCGAACAGCACGGGCCTCCGGTCCAGCCAGCCGCGATCGGCCATGACGCCCGACAGGTAGCCCACGAGCCCCCAGGCGTACATCTGCCACGGCGTCCACGGCCCCTGCCCGAGGAAGAGGTTTGACACGAGCGCCGCGAGCGCGCCCACCAGGAAACCGCTGCGCCGCCCGAACACCGCGCCCGCGAGGATGCAGACGGCGCTCACCGGCTTGAAGCTGGGGAAAGGCGCGAACAGCAAACGTCCGGCGGCGGCCAGCGCGGCGAGCACCGCCGTGGGCATGATCTGGCGCAGGGCCGGTCGCGAGGCCTCGAAGCTGGCGAAGAACACGCCGACGGCGCTGAGCGCCACGGCCACGGTGAGCAGCGCCCCCTGCCCCACCTCGAAGTACGCGCATGCCGCAAGCGCCGCCGGCACGGCGACGAGCGCCGGGACCTCGAGCGCGGCCAGGATGCGGGCGGGCCGGGCGCTCACGAGGCCCCGCCTTGCCAGAGGCGGGCGAACCCGTCCTCGACGGGCCGGTAGAACAGGTTCTCCGCGAAGAAGTCGCACGCGGTTTCGGTGCAGGCGGCCTCGCCGTCGAAGAGCATCGTCACCTCGTCGACCACGAGCGCGGCGAACGTCAGGTCGTGCGTGGCCATGAGCACCGCGGCCCCGGCGTCGGCCCGCTCGCGCAGGACGCGCGCGACCTCGACCTTCGACGGCGCGTCGAGGCCCTTCGTGGGCTCGTCGAGCAGCAGCAGCGCCGGATCGACGAGCAAAAGCTTCGCGAGCGCGAGCTTCTGCTGCTGGCCGCCGGAGAGGTCGAAGGGGTGGGCCTCCTCACGGCCCTCGAGGCCGAAGCGAGCGAGCGCGTGGGCGATCGCGGCGTCGCCGAAGCCGGCCGAGGCCTGCCACTCGCGCAGCTCGTCGAGCACCGTGTCGCATACGAAGAGCGCCTTCGGATCCTGCGGCAGGAGCGCTTGACGGTCGGCCAGGCGGTTTTGCACGCGGCCGCGCTCGGGGCGCATGAGGCCGGCGACCGCACGCAGAAGCGTCGACTTGCCGCAGCCGTTGCCGCCCACGAGCGCATGGATCGCCCCCGCGTGCACGTCGAGGTCCGTGCCGCGCAGCACCCAGTCGTCGCCGCGGCGGTAGCGTACGTGGGCGTCGCGCACGACGACGGCCGGGGCGCCTTCGGCTGCGGCCACGACTTGGTGCCGTGCGGCACGCGCCTCCACGAGCTTTCTCTTATACACATTTCCTAGCCCCCCCGGGCGACCCCCCTTCCTTATGCCCTCTCCTGCTTTAAATATCCCAACTCTACCTTTTCGCGCAGGCGGGCGGCGGCGGTAGCGTAGGGGGCCATGGACTCGGGGGCGTGGGTGGCCGCCACGACGGTGATGCCGAGCTCGCGGTTCACGCGGAAGAGGGCGTGCAGGAAGCTCTTCTCGGCCACGGGATCGAGCTGGGAGGTGGGCTCGTCGAGCAGCAGCAGGCGCGGGCGCAGGGCCAGCACCGACGCCAGCGCGACCATCTGCTTCTGGCCGCCGGAGAGCTCGGCCACCTCGCGGCGAAACCACGGCTCGATGCCGAAGAAGTGCGCCGCCTCGGCCACGCGCCGGCGCATCTCGGGCCGGGGCACGCCGAGGTTCTCCAGACCGAACGCCAGCTCGTGCCACACCGAGTCGCACACGATCTGGTTCTCGGGGCTCTGCGCCACGTACCCGACGAGCGCCGCCGCCTCCCGCGCGTCGAGGTCGCCCACGGGCCGGCCGAACACCGCTACTGCGCCCGCGCGCTCGCCCACCGGTGCGATGGCGGGCTTGAGGCAGCGCAGAAGCGTGGTCTTGCCGCTGCCCGTCGCGCCCACGAGCAGCTGGAACGCGCCCTCCTGCACCGTCCAGTCCACCGGACCCACCACGGCCTCGCCGCCCGGATAGGCGAACGAGAACGAGTCGAACCTCACCGCCTCCATCGCGCACGCTCCCCCGCCTCGAGCGCCAACGGCAACGCGGCCAGCACCGCGAAGGGCAGGCAGTTCCACCAGGGGGAGAAGCCCGCGATGGCCGGGTAGAACGAGAACCGCGCGCACGCCGCCCACGCCGCGACGGCGCTCGCGAGGAAGAGCGCGCCGAGTACCGCGAGCGCGGCCGCGTCGAGCGCGCGGAACCGGAAGCGCGCATACGTGGTGCGCGCCGGCGCCGCGCCCCAGCCGCGCGCCTTCATGGCGTCGGCCGTCTCGAGCGAGTCCTCCATGCTCCAGCCCATGAGTACCGAGGTCAGCCGCAGGTTGTCGCGCAGCCGGCCCGCGCGCCCCCCGCCGCCCGACCCGCGCGCCGCCGTGCACGCGCGCTGGACGCCGGCCGCATCGGCGCCTCGGCGCAAAAACTGCGGCACGAGCCGCGCGGCCATCGACAGCATGAGGCCGATCGTGGGCGCGACGCCGCCGAAGAGCGCCATGACCTTGTCGGCCGTGAGCACGTGCGAGGCGTTCGCCAGCGTGACCAGCATCGACGCCAGCATCACCCCCATGCAGACGCCGAAAGCGAAGCTCTCGAGGTAGAACGCCCGCACGCCGATGCGGAAGAGCTCGGTCGAGCCGGAGGCCGAGAACAGGGGGTTCGCCAGCGCGACGATGGCGACGAGCGGCAGCTGCCAGGCGAGGCCGCGCGCCGTCGCGCGCCAGCCGCGCAGCGCGACGCCCAGCGCGAGCGCCGCCGCGAGGGACACGGCCTGGTAGGCCGGCTGCAGCGCCGCCATGCCCAGCACGAGCATCGCGGCGAAGTAGGCCAGCGCGACGACCGGATGGAACAGGTCGAACACAGTGCCCTTCGCCGCTTTCGGATTCTCCGTCACCGCTTCGCCGCCTTTCCGCCCAAGCCCATCACACCACGTAGAACCACTGCACGGCATCTCCGTCCTGCAGCGTGCAGGCGCTCGCGGCCACGCCTGGATCCGCTCCGTTGACGGTGTACACCCATCCGCTGCTGCCGCCATGGTCGAACTCCGCGAGCCCCCCGATGCCGGTCACGTACACACCTAAGCCCGTCTGCGAGGCGTTCACCGACAATCCGCAGGCCATGAGGGCGTCGTAGACCGTCGCGCCGGGCTCGAACGTGGCGGTGGTCCCGCCGGACACCGGGTCGCCCACCGCCGAAGAACTCACCTGCACGCTCACGGTGACCGTGGAGCGCTGCTCCGGCGCGGGCGATGCCGCCGGGGACGGCGCGGGCGTCTCGGGGGCCGGGGCCTCCTGCCGGGGCTCCTCGGCAACGGCGGCAGCGGGCTCGTCGGCGGGAGCGTCGTCCGGGGCTTCCTCGGATCCGTCGGCCGCCGGCTCCTCCTGGAGCGCGGCCTCGGACTCGGCGGGGGCCTCCGCCGGCGCGGCCTGGGGCGCATCGGCGGGCGCGAGCTCGACGGATGGCTGGAACAAAAACGCCGCCGACACCCCGATGGCCGCGACGCAGAGCGCCGCCGCGAGGATCGCGCCGATGCGCTGCCCCGTCGAGAGCCGACGCTTCGACGGCTCGGGTTGCGCCGCGCCGTCCTTCCGCGCCGCCGTCGTCGCCTGGCGCGCGGCCTCGTCGATCTCAGTCCCGGTCATGACAATCCTCCGTTTCTCCTGCGCGCGATCAGCACGTACGCGCCCACGGCCACGAGCCCGACCGCGCCGAGCGCAAGGCCCGAGGCGGCAAGCGGGTTCAGCCCGCCGCCGAGCGCCTCCGACCCTCCCGCGTCGGCGGCGCCACCGGACGCCGCGAGCGTCTTCGCGCGGCTGCCGGCCGCAGACGCTTGGGCGGCCTCAGGCGCGGCGGCCTCCTTCACAGCCTGCACCGCCTCCGCGAGCGGCGAGCGCGCGGCTGCCGGCGCGGAGCCGAACGGCGTCCGGGCAAGCGGGCGCGACGACGAGCCCGTAGCTTCCGGATCTCCGCCCTGCCCCTTCGCCGTCCACTTCGCGTAGAGCGTGAGAGGGCCTTCCACCTTCGCCTCGAAGCTCCACGGGGTCGTGCAAGCCTCGTCGGCGAACCAGCCGGCGAACGTGAAGCCGTCGCGCACGGGGTCGGCGGGGGCGATCAGCGCCGTGCCGAGCGCCACGTACACGGGCGCCACGTACGAGCCGCCGTTCGCCTCGAACGTCACCTTCGCCCCCGCGCGGCCCTTGAGCGCGAACAGCGTGCCCGAGTCGTTGGTGTAGTAGAGGTTGCCCTGCGCGTCGGCCACGACGGACGCCGCAGTGTACTGCCGCTGCTCGCCCTCAGGTGCGAACAGCAGGTAGGCCGCCTCGTCGCCCAGGCGGTAGCCGTAGACGCCGCCCGGCAGACCGTTGCAGGTGAAGTAGGCGTAGGTGCCGTCGCCCTGCACGGAAACGAGCGGGGCGCTCTGCGCGTCGCCCCTGCCGCCACGCAAAGCGCAGTCGACGGCGAGCGTGCCCAGGTCGATGACCGAAAGCGTTCCATAGCCCTCCGCATCGGCGCCGCAGACGAACGCCTTGCCGCCCGCCACGGCCGGCGTGGAGGTGGAACGCTCGGCGAAGCGCACCGAGCCGGCCGCTCGCAGCTGGTCGCTTTCGCGCACGACCAGGTGGAGCGTGCCGTCCGTCGTGACCGCCGCGTACGCCGCCGCCCCGGCCGCGCGCCCTTGCGCGGGAACCTCCACGATGCCCGCACGGCACGGCGCGCCGAGCGCGACCGACGACTTCGCCGCCCCGGTCGCGCCGTCCAAGAGCGTCACCGCGCCCGCCTCGTCGCCGATCACCACGTCGCCGCCGGACGCGGCCGCGCCCGCCCAGTAGTACCCGGCGGCGGAGCCGTCCGCGGCGTCGTCCACCTTCGTCCACAGCACCCTGCCGTCGGCGAGGCTCGCGCACAGAAGCGCGCCCCGCACGCCGACGCCGCCCGCGCCCACCACGGTGAACGCGGCGAGCACGCGCCCATCGGCCACGGTCAGCGACGAAAGGGACTGGTAGCGAGCGCCGTCCGCCGTGGGAAGCGGCGCGGTCTTCCACACGCAGGTCAGGCGGTCGGCCGTGAACGCGGCCAGGCTGCCGTCGTCGAAGGGCACCACGATCACGCCGTCCGCGTAGGCGGGGCGGCAGCTGTACAGGAACGTGCCGCCCACGTTGGCCGCGGCCAGCACCTCGCCCGTGTCGGCGTCGATGCGGCGCAACTCGCCCGACGTGACCAGGTACACATCGCCGTCGACGACGAGCGGCTCCGACACGCCGGTCTTCGCATCCGCGTAGCGGTACGACCAGGCGAGCTCGGCCGACTCGGCGGGCGTCGGGCTGGACACCACCGCGCCGCCCGGCGCGCCGCCGCCCGCGAAGCCGGGCCAGGAGGCGTCGTAGCTCGGGCGCGGGGCGTTGGGGTCGGGGACCGCGGCATCGGGGTCGGGCAGCTTCGGATCGGCCGTGTAGCACCAGGTGACGGAGTCGCCCGGCTGGAGCGTGTAGGCGTCGGCGCCGTCGAGCGACCACTCCCCGTTCACGAACATCTGCCAGTAGGCGCCCGTCGTGGGATCGAAGGCGAGCGTGAGCGCGTCGTCGTAAGGCGAGGTCATGTCGCTGAGGTACCAGAAATCCCCCCGGACGACGGTTCCCTCAAGCCCCGTCTTCGCGAGCATCTGCTCCGTGAGGTCGGCCGCCGTGGCGCCCTCCACCATAGTATAGGATGCCGGCGCGGCCCACCGTTGCGCGTTGCCGTTCGCGTCGAGGCCGATGACCTCGCAGGAGGCCGCCACCTGACCGGGCAGCGTGCCGTCGGAGCCGTAGCACCACGTGACGACGTCGCCGGCCGCGAGCACGCAGCCGCCGGCGCCCACGTTAGCCAGCTCGCCGTTCACGAACAGCTGCCAGAACGACCATACGCCCGGGGACGTCTCGACGCTTCCCAGCTGCTCGCCGGTGTACGGCGAGGCGATGGAGGTCAGGTACCAGCCGTACGCGCCCGTGCCCGTCTGGGCGGTGAGGCCCGCCTGTTCGAACAGCGCCTCGGAGAGGTCGGCGGCCGTGGCGCCCTCGTCCAGGGCGAACGCCGTCGCGGAGGCCCACGTCTGCGCCGCGCCGTCGGCGTCCGTGCCGATGACCTCGCACGTCACCGACAGCTTGTCGGCAGGCGCAGGATCCTGCCACGAGCCGTAGCGCCAGATGACGCGGTCGCCCGGCTGGAGCGCGTAGTCGCCCGCGCCCTTGCCGAGGTCTTGGCCGTTCACGTAGAACATCCAGCCCAAGCCTTGGAGCGTGCCCCAGCGAAGCGTCAGCCCGGCATCGAACGGCGAGGTGATGGCGTTGAGCGACCACCCCCACGCGCCGACGCCGAAGTCGGCGGCCATGCCCGTCTTCGCGAACAGCGCCTCGGCGAGGTCGGCCACGGTGGCGCCGACGTCCAGCGTGTACGGCTCGGCAGCCGCCCAGGTCTGCGCCGCGCCGTCCTTGTCGACACCGATCACCGAGCAGGTGGCCGTGACGAAGGGGTCCTCCTGCCCGCTTTCGCCCCTGACGGCGAACTCGGCGGACACGTCGCGCCCGGCGAGCTTCTGGAAGGCGGCGTTGTCCGGATAGCGCTCGGCGTAGCGGGCGTACTTCTCGCTGGCCAGGCGCGACTCGATGGTCACCTTCGCGTTGTACTCGGGCTGGGTCACGAGCAGGTTCTCGTGGGATACCACGGACGGATCGCTCGACTTGAAGAGCCTCCAGCCGGCCGTGCCCATGGGGTCGTAGCCCTCCAAGTCCACCGGCACGATGCCCGCGCCTGCGGCATCGGCCGACGTGCGATCGTATGCCCAGGCCAAGTTGCCGTTCGCGTCGAGATACGTCTTCTGGAACGCATGCAGGTCGCTCGTGACCGCGTCGGCGTCCTGGTCGTTCGCGATGGCGGCGGCGTACCCGGCGACGGCCGCGTCCATGAGCGCGAGTTCGCGGTCGATGTCGGCCTGCTCGAGCGGCGCCACCGTGAACGCGAGCGTCTTCGCGGCGCTGATCTCGGGATTCGCCTTGTCGGTGACCGTGAGCACGATGTCCACCTGCGCCGCATCCTCGCCGGGCAGCGGGCGGTACACCGTGCCGGCCCAGCCGTTCACGACCACAGCGTCGGCAGAGGCGGTGTAGGCCACCTCGTAATACTTGCCATCAACGCCGATGGTCGCCGGCACGGGCAGCTGCACATCGCCCGTCAGCGCGTCGCGGTCGGCGACGGCGCCCGTCTCGGCCAGCCTGACGTTGTCGTACGTGAAGCTCGCATCCACCTTCTGCTGGAGCTCGGCCTTCGCGGCCGCCACCTTCTCGGGGTCGCCCTTCACCGTGACGTCGAACGTCTTCTCGATAGTCGTCTCGGGACCGCCGGACGTCACGACGCCCACGGTTGCCGTGAGGCGCACCGTGCGATCGGCCGCGCTGCGCGTGACCTTGCCGGTGCGGTCCTCCCACGCGTACCCGGTGACGTTGACGGCCTCGGGATCGGACGACGTCCACGTCACCTCCGACCACGTCCTGCCCGCCAGCTTGTTCGGCAGCGTGAGGTCCTGCGTGACGGCGCCTGCCCCCTCGCCTGGCGCGAAGCCGATGGCGAGCGAGGCGGCCTTCTCCTTGAGCAGGCGCTCCACCCGGCCCTCGTCCCACGCGAGCACCGTGGCCTTGGCAGGCGCGTACGTATCGGACGCGTCGCCACAGACAAGGGAGAACGTCAGATCCAGCTTGCGGATGACGCCGTAGTCCAGGCCGCCCTTCTCGTCGGGCGAGACGTAGAAGTACGCGATGTCGCCGTTGGAGGAGCCGCTCGACGTGTCGACGCCGCCCGTCTGCCGGGGGTCGGGGTTCGCGAAGGCGGCCGACGAGACCGTGGAAATCACGTCGGAGAACCCGAGCTTCGCGAGCTCGGCCTCCGTCATGTCGTTGAGGTTGGCGTCCACGCCGTACACGGGGTTCGGGCACCAGCCGCTGAAGCCGTCGTTCTCCAGCGCTTCGAGGGCCGCGGCGAGGCGCTCCTCGTTGCCCGGCGAACCCGCCGCCGCGACGGGGCCGGCCACAGCTTCCACCGTGTTCGACGAGCTGGCGACGACCTTGAGGTAGCATCCGGCATCCTCGGGCCCCACCTGGTACGTCGCGCCCGCAGCGCCTTCGATGGGGGCGAACCCGCCGTCCTCGGCCGCGCCGCGCAGCCACTGGAACGCCACGCCCGCCATGACCGGCTCGGGATCCTGCCAGCTGTACTGCGGCTCGCCGTACGCCGTGGCGGAAAGCACCTGCCCCGTCTTCGCCTTGCCGCTGATCGCGACGGACGTCAGCGTCGCCTTGCCGTCCGTTACCTGGGAGGTTGAGGCCGCAGACCAGAATTCGCCGCCACCCGGCAGCGTCACCTTCACCGCGAGATACGAGCCCTGGTCGGACTCGCTTGCCTGGTAGGTTTGGGAAACCGCGCCGTCGATGGGAGCGTAGCCGCGGTAGCTCGATGCGCCGTACGCGTAGGACACCTTCGTCGCGCCGCGGTACCACTGGAACGTCGCGCCGGAGTAGTCGTCGATCTCGACCTCCTCGACGTCCCACCAGCCGTCGTCCTCCTCGACGAACGCCCAGGCGTAGAGCGGCTGCCCGACGCCTATCTTGGAAGGCAGGTCGGCGGTGGCGGAGGCCTTGATACGCACGCCGTCGATCGTGCTCGCGGCCGCGCGCGGGGCCGGCGTCGCCGCAGGCGCGGAGGCGCTCTCGGCCGAGGCGACGGCGGCGGGCTCTGCCTCGGCTGGCTCTTCGGCGGCCGGCGCGGGGTCGGGAGCAGCCTCGACGGGCTGCGGCTCTTCCGTCGGCTCGGCCGGCTCCTCGGCAGGCTCGACGCCCGGCTGTTCTTCCGCGGCCGGCTCAGCAGCCGGCTCCTCCGCAGACGCGTCGGCAGCGGGCGTTTCGAGCTGCGCCCAGGCGGCGCTCGGCGCGAGGGAGGCCGCCAGCACGTAGGCCAGCAGCAGCGAAAGCAGCTTCTTGGGGATTCCCGCGCCCGCCGAGGTGGCGCGCGCAGCGTGAGAACCGATGGTCATCGGAACCTCTCTTCCAGGGCCTCGAGGTACGATGGACAGGTGTTCCGACTTTGCCTCGTCTGAGACGGGACAGCGCTGCCGCACGCTGCCTGGTTCCGCTCATCGGCGTTTACGGTTACTGGTATAGCGCGGGATTCCCACCCGCATTCCCCTCGGGCCGCCTCCTCGGCGGTCCGGCGCCGCGCCCGGCGCGCTCCATCCTAGCCAATCAACATATCCGTGGCATTCTACCACCGTTTCGCTCCGAAAAGCGCGGCGTTGGCGGGCGAAAGGCGGAAGGGAGACGCAGGGGAGCTCTGGCGCGCTCCGCTCAGACAACGCGCCCCTCACTGGTAGCGCAGCGACTCCACCGGGTCGAGCTTGGCGGCGCGGCGGGCCGGGTACGACCCGAACACGACGCCGATGAGCACGCACACGCCCACGGCACCGGCTACCACTTCGGGCGCGAGCACGGGCGTCACGCTCATGCCAGGCTGCACGGCCCCCACCAGCTGCCCCAGCCCGAACGCGGCCAGAAAGCCGAACACGATGCCGAACACCCCGCCCGTCACGCAGAGCATCACCGATTCCAGCAGGAACTGCTTTGTGATGTCGCGCCGCCGCGCCCCGAGCGACTTGCGGAGCCCTATCTCGCGGATGCGCTCGGTGACGTTCGTCAGCATCATGTTCATGATGCCGATGCCGCCCACGAACAGCGAGATGGACGCCACCGACCCCATGAGCAGCGAGAACGACGCCATCATCGTCTCCATCTGCTGGATGACGGCGTCGAGGGACTGCACGTAGACGGTGTCGGGCTCGGCGTTGAAATACTGCGCCACGAACGTCTGCGTGGTCTCGACCAGGCGGTCCATGTCGGTACCCTCGCGCGCGATGCCGAGGATCTGCTGGATGCCGCCCCCGCCGCCCAGCCGCGTCTCGACCGTGGTGAAGGGCACGTAGAGCGGCGCGCCGCCCATGAACGAGGTGGACTCGAGCACGCCCACCACCGTGTAGTCGTCGTTGCCGAGGCGGATGGACGAGCCTATGACCTGGGCGTCAGCGCTGCCGAAGAGCTGCATGAGCGAGTTCGCCTCCACCACGACGAGACGCGCGGCGCCCTGCTCCTCGGCGTCGGTGAAGAAGCGCCCCTCCTTGAGCTTCGAGCCGTTCACCGCGAAGAAGTCGGGGCGCACGCCGGTGACGCCCACGAAGTTCTTCTGCCCGTCCGCGCCCGTGACCTCGGTCGACGCGTACCCGGCACCGGTGATGGTCTCGTACTCGGGCATGCCCAGCGCAAGCCTGTCCAGATCGTCGAACGTGATGCCGTCAGGCGAGTAGGCGCTGATGGACACCTGGCGCGCCTGCGAGAACCCCATCTCGCCCATGAGCGTGTTCTGGATGCCCGCGATGAGCGAGGTCATAGCGATGACGGCCGCGATGCCGATGACGATGCCTAAGATGGTGAGCAGCGAGCGGCCCTTGTTGGCCGACAGAGCGTGCCATGTCTCGTAGAAGAGGTCGCCTATCCTCATGGGCGCGCCCCTTCCCCGCCGCCGGCGCTCGGCTGCGCCCCCTCGTAGAGCCGTCCGTCGCGGATGTGCACGACGCGGTCGGCGTGGGCGGCCACGTCGGGCTCGTGCGTGATGAGCACGATGGTCTTGCCCGCGTCGCGCAGGCGCTTGAACGTGGCGAGCACCATATCGCCCGTGGCGGTGTCCAGGTTGCCGGTGGGCTCGTCGGCCAGGATGAGGGCCGGATCGTTCACCAGGGCGCGCGCGATGGCCACGCGCTGCATCTGGCCGCCGGAGAGCTCGTTGCTGTTGTGGTCGTAGAGCCGCTCGTCGATGGAGACGCTGCGCAGCGCCGCGTGGGCGCGCAGCTCGCGCTCCTTGCGCGGGCAGGCCGTGTAGATGAGCGGCAGCACCACGTTGCGCAGCACGGTGGCGCGCGGCAGCAGGTTGAACGACTGGAACACGAAGCCGAGGCGCGTGGCGCGGATCTCTGCCAGCTCGTCGTCGCGATAGGCGGCCACGTCGACGCCTTCCAAAAGGTAGCGCCCGCGCGTGGGCGTGTCGAGGCAGCCGAGCAGGTTCATGAGCGTGGACTTGCCCGAGCCCGACGGCCCCATGATGGCCAAAAACTCGCCCTGCGCCACCGTGAGCGACACGCCGCGCAGGGCGTGGGTGTAGCCCGACGCGCTCTCGTAGATGCGATGGAGGTCGATGGCCTCGACGACGTTGGCCATGGTTAGCCCGCGCTCACGTCGAGGGCGGCCATGCCCATGGCGGGGCCGCCGTCCGTCGCGCCGACGCCCTCCATGGAGCCGACCGTCACCTCGTCGCCGGGCTCGAGGCCGCCCTCGACCACGGTGATGAGGCCGTCGGAGGCGACCACCTCCACCTCGCGCCGCTCGACCTCCATCGTTCCGGGATCGACGACCGCCAGCACGTAGCTGCCGCCCGCGCCGTCGTCCTGAACGGCCGAGATGGGCACCATAAGGGCGTTCTCGATAGTGCGGGTCACGATGGTGGCCTTGGCGGTCATGCCGGGCTTGAGGCGCGGGTCCGGCTCGGCAATGAGCAGCTTGACCGTATAGGTTACCGCGCCGCCCATGCCGCCCATGTTCTCGGCCGCTCCGTCGGACGTGGTGGCGATGCTCGTCACCGTGGCCGGCAGCACGAGGTCGGGGGCCGCGGTGAACGTGACCTCGGCAGTCTGATCGGCCGTGATCTTGAGGATGTCGATCTCGTTGACGCCGACGGACACCGTCATCTGCGACAAGTCGGCGATCTGCACGGGAGAGGCCGCGCCGGTGGCCGTCGCGCCGAGCGCCTTGCCCGGCTCGATGCTGACGGCGATCACGCTGCCCGCGATGGAGGCCGTTACCGTGCGCTTGTCGGCGCGGGCCACCGCCTCGTCGTAGGCGGCCTGCGCGTTCTGGAGGGCCAGGTTCGCGTTGCCGAGCGCCAGCTCGGCCTGGCGGATGGCCGAGTCGGCGCTGGCCGCGTCGAACGACGAGCCGCCGTCCGGCATGCCGGCCGCCTCCTCCGCAGCCGCTTGGACGCTCGCGGCGGCCTGTTGGCCGGAGGACTTCGCGCGGTAGGCGTCGTTCACGGCGTTCTGCGCCTGGGCCACGCCGTTCTCGGCCTCCGCGATGCCCTGGGCCGCCTGCTTCACCGCCTTGTCCAACTCGTCGTTGACCACGGTGAACAGCGTCTGCCCGGCCTCGACCGCGTCGCCCTCGGACACGAGCACCTCGCCCACGATGCCGTCCACCTCGGGCGTGGCGCTCACCGACGCGACGGGCCGGAGGCTGCCGGACGCCGACACGGTCTCGACGTAGGGACCCTGCTCCACGACGGCGGTCTGCGGGGCGCTGTCCTGCAGGGCCTTGGCCGCCTGATCGGCCGCGAACCAGGCCCACGCGCCGCCCGCGATGGCGATCACGGCCGCAGCCGATGCGACGCCCGCGATGATCTTGCGGCGACGCTGCTTCTTGCGCTTGGCGCGCAGGTCGTTGAACGCGCGCATGTCGGCGAGGGCATCGGGATCTACAAGGCCGCCCTCCCAGGGAGGAAGCGCCTGCGTTGCGCCCTCGACCTGCCCGAACGCGCGCGGCGGGACATTCGGAGGCTCGATGCCGCCCGGTTTTCCCTGACGGCGATTGTTTGTCGGACCCATCTCAAACCTCCCGTGCGAACGTTGCGGGGGCGGCTCCCATGGAGCGGCCGTACCTCAATCATACGGTGAACGCCCTGAAAAGGGAAGCCGCAATCGACGCGGACGGAGGCGCGCGCGTCCGGATGCGCTCCGGGTTGCGCTCCGACGGCTCGATCCGCTTGCCGTATCTTGCCGTATACTGGTGCCGGAAAACTTGGTTGCGAAGGGAGCTGTGGTCGATGGGGGATTTCTCCAGGCGGGTGTTTCAGGTGGTGCGTCAGGTGCCGCGCGGCAAAGTGGCGACGTACGGCCAGGTGGGAAGGCTTATCGGGGCGCCGAGGTCGGCCCGCTACGTGGGCTACGCGCTGCGGGCGAACCCCGAGCCCGGCACCGATCCCGGCTGCATCCCCTGCCACCGCGTGGTGTTCAAGGACGGGGGCCTGTGCAAGTCGTTCGCATTCGGCGGGCCCGACGAGCAGCGTGTGATGCTGGAGGCCGAGGGCGTTGCGTTCGACGACGAGGGCCGCGTGGACATGGCAGCGTGCCAATGGGACGGCCGTATGGACGCCGCCTGCGACCCGGACGCCCCCACCGGTCCCCCGCCCGACTTCGACTGGCAAGCCGAGCTGGGGGAATAGAGGGTTAGGGAAATGCGATGATAGTTGATTCGTAACTCACGACTTCGCCACTCTCATCTGAAATGACAATGGTCTTGTACGTGCGAGCGTCTTGCAGCGGCCTTCTCTCCACGATATTCGCCAGCGCTCCAAGACCCTCTATGGCGAACCCCGACTTCGTCATGTAAAGCGCTGTCTCGTCGGGCCTCAGAAGCGTCTCCATCTCGATCGCGTATTTCGCGGCGATCATCGCGGCTTCTTTTACATTCATGGATACCCCCTCATCAAGACAGTCGTTGCTCTAGCATCCCAGGTCAGAGGCGTAGGATGCGGCGACGGCCTGGGCGACGCGGAGGCCGTCGCAGGCGGCGCTCATGATGCCGCCGGCGTAGCCCGCGCCCTCGCCGCAGGGGTAGAGGCCGCTTTCGGGGGCGTCGTCGGGCGTGCCCTCGAGGCGCGCCTGCAGGCCCTCGCCGCGCACGATGCGCACGGGGCTCGAGCTGCGCGCCTCCACGCCGGTCATGACGGCGCCCGCGTCTGCGAAGCCGTGCAGCCGGCGGTCGAGCAGGGGCAGCGCCTCGGCCAGGGCGTCGGCCACATAGCCGGGCAGGCACGCGCGCAAATCGCACCAGACAACGCCGCGCGCGTACGTAGGATGCACCGTTGCACTCGCGTGTCCCGCGCGCCCGGCGAGGAAGTCCCCCACCGTCTGCGCGGGCGCGGCGTACGGCGCGCCGCCGGCAGCGTGGGCCGCCGCGTAGGCCGCACGCTCCATGGCCCGCTGCAGCTCGACGCCCGCGAGCACGTCTTTGCCCGGGAAGTCCTCGGGACCCACGCCCACCAGAAGCGCGCTGTTCGCGTTCTCGCCGTCGCGCGCATGGCGGC
The DNA here is from genome assembly GCF_902386925.1 of Arabiibacter massiliensis. Lineage (NCBI taxonomy): Bacteria > Bacillati > Actinomycetota > Coriobacteriia > Eggerthellales > Eggerthellaceae > Arabiibacter > Arabiibacter massiliensis. Next base: position 1,285,471 of record NZ_LR698996.1, read on the forward strand.
TCATGCCGTTCACCACCACGCCCTCGGGCTCGCTGGCCGCGCACACCACCTGGCCGCCGGGGCACATGCAGAACGTGTAGGCGCTCCGGCCGCTTGGCAGATGCACAGCCAGCTTGTAATCGGCCGCGCCGAGCGCCGGGTGGTCGGCCGCTTCGCCGTACTGCGCGCGGTTCACGAGCGCCTGCGGGTGCTCGATGCGCACGCCCACGGAAAACGGCTTGCGCTCCATGGAAACGCCCGCGTCGCGCACGAGCTGGAACGTGTCGCGCGCCGAATGCCCGCAGGCCAGCACGACGCGCCGCGCCGGAAGCTCCTCCACCGCGCCCGTGCGCCCGTCGCGCACCGAGACGGCCGCCAGCGCGCCGCCTTCGAAGCGCATCCCGACAAGCTGGGCGTGGAAGCGCACCTCGCCGCCCGCCGCCTCGATCTGGCGACGCATCGTGCGCACCACGTCCACCAGAAGGTCGGTGCCGATGTGGGGCTTCGCCTGCCAGAGCACCTCTTCGGGCGCGCCGGCGTCCGCGAACAGGCGCAGCACGTGGCGCGCGTTGGGGCTCTTGATGTTGGTGGTCAGCTTGCCGTCCGAGAACGTGCCGGCACCGCCCTCGCCGAACTGGATGTTCGTCTGCGCGTCGAGCGGCCCGCCCGCGTCGAAGGCGGCCACGGCGGCCAGGCGCTCGTCCACGTCGCCGCCGCGTTCCAGCACGAGCGGCGAAAGCCCCGCGCGCGCCAGGTAGAGCGCGCAGAAGAGCCCCGCCGGCCCCGAGCCCACCACGACGGGCCGCGGCTCGCCGGAGGCCGCGAGCGCCGCGCCGAGCGCGGGTACGACCAGCGGCTCGTAGGGGGTGTGGCGCTTGACCTGCGGGTTCTCGACCGCTGCGGCGAGCACCCGCTCCTCGGCGGCCGCCTCCGCCAGCTTTGCGCCAAGCGTCGCCACGAAGTGCACGTCGCGCTTCTTGCGCGCGTCCACGCTGCGCTTGAGCACGCACACGGAGCGGATTGCGCTCTCGTCCACGCCGAGCGCGTCCGCGGCAGCCGCACGTACGAGCGCTTCAGCCGCAGCTCCCGGAAGCCCCGCATCGAGTGGCAGGCGCACGTTCGCCACCTCAAGCATGCGCGCCTCCGTCCGCCAGGCGCGCGACAGCCGCGCGACCGGCCAGGATGCCGCTCGCCCACGCCCAGTGCAGGTTGTAGCCGCCGCACGGCGCGTCCACGTCGAGCGCCTCGCCCGCCGCGAACAGCCCGGGTACCTCGTGCGCCTCGCACGCGCGCGGCTCGAACGCGCCCACGTCGAGGCCGCCGCGCCATACCTGGCACTGGCGCTCGTCGCCGATGCCGCGCACTTCGAGCGCAAGCCCTTTGAGCGCGCGGGCGAGCGCGGGAACCTCGCCTTTTCCGAAAGGAGCCTCGGGCGGGATGCCGGCCTCCCGCAGCACGGCGCGCCCGACCGCGGGCAGCACGAGGCCGCGTAGGAAGGCGTCCCCGTCGAGCGCGCGCCCATCTGCCGCAAGCCGCTTGCGCCGCGAATACAGGAAGCTCTCTACCTCATCTACCTCCACCGAGGGAAGCAGGTCGACGAGCAGCATGTCGCCGGGACGGGCGAACCGCGACAGGTTGAACACGGCGATACCCGACACGCCGTAGTCGCGGAACAGGAGCTCGCCCTGCTCACGCGCCCTCTCCACACCGTCGGGGGCAGAGAGCGAAACGGCGCAGCGCACGCGTATGTTGTTGAGCTGCCTCGTCACGCGCGGATCGGTGCGCAAAGGGCCCAGCACGGGCGCGGGCGCACTGGCGGGGAGCGCGCCCGGCAGCTCGATCCCCGCGAGCGCCCGGCCGCCGACTGCGACTATCACGGCGTCGGCGTGCTCCACCGCGCCGTCCACGAAGCGGATATGGAAGCGCCCGCCGGCCTCGGTCGGCACGTCGACGCGCACGGCCTGCCTGCCGCACGCCTCGCGCACGCCCGCGACGGCCGCGGCGGCGCGCAGCACGTCGAGCACGCTGGTTGCCTTGTTCGCCAAGGGGTAGAGGCGTCCCTCCGACTCCTCGCGCCACGCGAGGCCCAGGTCGCCGAAGAAGGCGTGTACCGGATCGTCCCCGCTCCCCTGCTGCGCCGCAAGCTCCAGCAGCGACGCGCCAACGAACGTCCCGTTGCGGTAGAACCCCGCATCCACCTGCGCGTTCGAGAAGTTGCAACGCCCGTTGCCCGTGGCCAGGATGGAGCGTCCCACGCGCTCGTCGCGCTCGTACACGACGACCTCGGCCGCCTTCCCGCCCTCGCGCAGCGCGCGCCCCGCCGCGATGGCGGCCGCGAGCCCCGCCGCGCCGCCTCCTATGATAGCCAGTTTCTCCATGTCCGCCATGATACCGCAAGCACGGCGGCCGAGCATCCTCGCACCGGCTAGCTCGGCCCGAATGAGATGGTTTTGCAATGTCCTCGAGTTATGCACCTCTCCGTTGGGACTTTTGGCCGCATTCGCTCGCATCGACGAAGGCCTTGCAGGGAAACCCCAGGTCAGATGTTTCCCCAGTGCAACTTTTCTCGCGCGAGCATTCTGGAGGAGGTGCATAACTCGACAACATTGCAGTTTTCGGTACTTTTCGGCAACGCGAGGGCGCAAAACTCGAGGACTTTGCAAGATAGGGGCGTCCTCGGCGGAAAAAGGGCGACCCCCGGCATCTCGAAGGGGATCCGGAGGTCGCAAACGGGTTTCGCGGGATGCGCTACTTGTTCTCGAGCACGGGGATGGGCGTGTCGTCCGTCTCCTCGAGGTTCTTCTCCCACACGTAGTGCTTCGTCTCGCGGGCGATCAGGCCCGACAGCAGCAGCACCACGATGATGTTCGGCACCGCCATGAGCGCGTTCGTGATGTCGGAGATCGTCCACACCAAGTCGCCCACGCCGATGGCGCCGAGGAACGCCACCAGCACGTAGAGCACCTGGTAGGGTCGGATGGCGCGCTTGCCCAGCAGGTAGGTGACGGCGCGATTGCCGTAGTACGACCATCCCAGGATGGTGGTGTAGGCGAACAGTATCATGCCGATGACCAGGATGGGCGTGCCAACGTAGGGAATCGACGCGAACGCCGCGCTCGTGAGGTCGGCGCCCTCGGAGATGGTGCCGCCTTCCAGGATGCCGGGGTTCGCGATCATCGTGGACACGAGCACGATGCCGGTGAGCGCGCAGATGACCACCGTGTCCCAGAACGTGCCGGTCATGGACACGAGCGCCTGGCGCGCCGGGTTGCGCGTGGACGCGGCGGAGGCCACGATGGGCGCCGAGCCCAGGCCCGACTCGTTGGAGAACAGGCCGCGCGCGCAGCCGAACTGCAGCGCCAGCATGAGGCCGCTGCCAACGGCGCCGCCGAACGCCGCCTTCGCCGTGAAGGCGCTCTCGAAGATGAGGCAGATGGCAGGCCACACGTATTCCCAGTTCAGACCAATGATAACGATGCAGCCCCACGCGTAGGCGATGGCCATGAACGGCACGAGCTTCTCGCACACCTTCGAGATGATCTTGATGCCGCCGAAGATGACGAGCGACACCATGATGACGATGGCCAGGCCGATGCTCCATTCGGGCACGCCGGGGGCGTTCGAGGTGATGATGCCGGTCATGGCGCTCGACTGCACCGCCGAGCCGATGCCGAACGCAGCGATGGACGCGAACAGGGCGAACGCCCCTGCGCCGAGCATGGCCCACCACGGGGCCTTGCCGTCGCGCTCGAACGCGCGGCGCCATGCGTACATCGCGCCGCCGAGCATATTGCCGTTGTGGTCGCGCACGCGGTACTTCACGGCGGCGAACGTCTCGGCGTACTTCGTGGCCATGCCGAACACGCCGGTGAGCCACATCCACAGGATGGCGCCCGGGCCGCCGGCGAGCACCGCCGTGCCCACGCCCACGATGTTGCCGGTGCCGATGGTGGCCGACAGCGCCGTGGTGAGCGCGCCGAACTGGCTGATGTCGCCGGGCGCGTCCGGGTCCTTCGTCACCGATAGCTTGATGGCCGTAGGAAGCTTGCGCTGGATGAACCTGGTGCGGAACGTCAGGTACAGATGCGACCCCAGAAGCAGCACGATCATGGGAGGACCCCATACGAACGCGTCGATGTCGCCGATGATCTGGACGATGTCCATGCCCCGACCCCTCTCTCCTCATATCGTTCGGATGCGCACGCGCAGGAAAGGGTCGATGCCGAAGCAGGTTCGGACGCTCGCGAAGATGTTTCGGCATGGGCGCTTTCGCACGCTAAAGCATTCGGATTATACCGAGGCGAAACCGCGCCGCCCGTCAACAATCGCGAAATTCCCAGCGAACGGCCGCTGAACGGGACAAAGGGGGCGTGACAGAGGGACGGCCCCGCGGGCTGGCGCGGGGCCGTCCGTTCAACCTACTTGCGGTCTTCCGCGGCCAGGTCGTCGGGCTCCTCGGCGAGCAGCGGGTCGACGGTGATCACGAAGTTGGGCTTCGTGCCGGACGCCTCGTCCGAGACGATGTCGGCCGGATGCGCCCCCTTGAGCGCGTCCATCTCGTCCACGGCCAGGTTCATGCCGGGGCACGCCGCCACGCAGGCGGGCAGCTCGCCGCGCGCCTGCCGGTCGACGCACATGTCGCACTTGTACGTCTTGCTCTCCTCCTCGTCGTAGCACGGAGCGCCGTACGGACACGCCTCGACGCAGGTCTTGCAGCCGATGCACAGGTCGTGGTTCTGCTGGACGATGCCGTTGTCCAGCTTGGTGTACGCCTGCACGGGGCAGTTCTTCAGGCAGACGGGATCGTCGCAGTGGTTGCACGACATCGACAGGAACGACACCGCCAAAGGCTTGTCCTGCGTGATGTCGGTCACGCGGCGCAAAAGCACGCCTTTGCCCAGCTGCTTCTCGCTCTTGCAGGCGATGGAGCACGTCTTGCACCCGTAGCAGTCCTTGTTGTTCATCCAGAATCCGAGCGCCATGGTTCTACGCCTCCTTCTTCACTTCGACGAGCGTCTGGTTGCAGCAGTGGGTGCCGCCGAGCGTCTTCCACTTGTCGTTGGTGACGTAGCTCGACGCGCCGCCCTGCTGCTCCCACCAGCCGTTCTGCAGTCCCACCACGCCGGCCTTGATGCGCTCGCCCACCTCGGCCACGCCGCGATGCTCGCCGCGGTCGTTGAACACCACCACCGCGTCGCCGCCCTTGATGCCGCGCGCCTCGGCGTCGGCCGCGTTCAGCAGCACCACCGGCGCCTGGTCGCACACCTCGTCCATCCACTCCAGCTGGTTGAACGTGGAGTGCACGCCGCGGTACGTCTTGCGCTGGACGCTGAACAGCGGGTACTTCGCCGCCAGCTCGTCGCCGTTGCGCGCGTCCTCCTCGGCGCGGGCGTAGGTGGCGATGGGGTTGAAGCCCTCCTTCTTCCAGGCGGCCACCCAGAACTCGGCCTTCTTGGACTTCGTCAGGAACACGCCGTCCTTGTAGGGGATGTAGTCGTAGCCCACCACGTCGACGGCCTTCTTCTCCACGAGCTCGTCGTAGGTGACGCCCGTGGGCTCGAGCACGTTCTTGATCATCTCGTCCATGGGCTTGCCGAAGGCGTCGCCGAAGCCGAAGCGCCCGGCCAGCTCGGCGAAGATCTCGAAGTCGCTCTTGGACTCGCCGGGGCCGTCCACGGCCTTCTCGCACAGCTGGATGTAGTGGCTGCGGTGGTTGGCCAGCACGCCCTCGGTCTCGAACACGCCGGTGCAGGGCAGCACGAGGTCGGAGTAGAGGCCGGTGGAGGTGAGGTACTGGTCCACCGTGACCACGAAGGGGATCTTCTCGAGCGCGGCCTTCACCATGTTGGTGTTGGGCCACTGGGTCATGGGGCTGCCGGTCATCGACCAGAGCACGTTCACCTTGAGCGGATCCTCGGCCAGCACGGCCTCGCCGAACTTGAAGCGCGGGATGGCAGGCGGCGCCGGATCCACCTTGGGAGCCGGGATGGGAGCGCCGGTCTTGACCTCGTTCATGCCGCCGGCGTCGCTCACGCCGTCGCCCTCGTGGCCCACATGCCCGCAGAGCGCGGCCAGGTACAGCTGCGTGGCCACGGCGTAGGTGCCGTTCTCGGTGCGCATGAAGCCGCCCATGTTCTGGATGATCATGGCCTTGCCGGCCTGGGCGTACTCGCGGGCCAGACGCTCGATGTCGGCCGCGGGCACGCCGCACTCGGCCTCGGCCGCCGCCGCGTCCCACTTCGCCGCCTCGGCGTAGATGAGCTCGAACTCCGTGTTGTAGCCATCGGCCGCGGACGTGCCCTCCAGCGTGAGCGCGGGCTCGATGCCGGCCGTATCGTGGCGCACGATCTCGCCGCTCTTGGCGTCGAACACCACGAAGGACGCGGGATCATCGGCGCTTTCCAGCACGGGCTCGCCGGTGGCCTTGTCCACGAGGCACGGCGCGCAGGTGTGCGCGAGCGCGTACTCGCGGTCGAAGAGCTCCTCGTCCACGACCACCTTGATCATGGCCAGGGCCATGGCCGCGTCGGTGCCGGGCCAGGGCGCCACCCATTCGGAGGCCTTCGAGGCCGACTCGGAGAACACGGGGTCGATGACGACCACCTTGCCGCCGTTCGCCACCACCTTCTCGAAGCGCTGGAAGTAGCCCTGCTTGGAGATGGCGGGGTTGTTGCCCCAGATGATGACGTAGTCGCTCTTCTCGATCTGGTTGCGCGTATCCAGGAAGCGCTGCCCGTAGATGGGCACCTGCGCCGCCGTGGTGCCCGCGCAGCACAGCGACCCCACCGTGGTGCTCGCGCCGCCGAGGTGCGCGAAGAAGGCGCTCGCCACCGGGCCGTGCATGGCGCCGAAGTTGCCCGAGCCCGTGACGTAGCAGATGGAGGACACACCGTCGGAGTCGATGGCGGCCTTGAACTTCTCCTCGATGAGCTGATAAGCCTCGTCCCAGGTGATCTCCTTGAACTTCCCCGAGCCCTTGTCGCCGTCGCGCAGAAGCGGCACGGTGAGGCGGTTGGGGTCGTTGGTCATGTAGCCGCGAGCGATGCCGCGGGCGCAGGCGGCGCAGTCGTTGATCTCGGACGACTCCACCTTGGCTATCTTGCCGTCAACCACGTAGGCCTTCAGGTTGTGGTGCTGGCACTCCGGCGGGCACGTGGAGTAGAAGATCTGCGCGCCCTCGTACGGGTCGACGGCCGGCTGGGCCTCGCCGCCGCCCTCCTCGGGCTTCTTCTCCTCGGCCTGCGGGCTGCATCCCGCGAGGCCCGCCGCAGCCGCGGCGCCGGTGACGGCCGCAGCCGCCACGAACGTCCTGCGCGACAACGACGGCGTGGCAGGGGTTTCTGCATGCAACATAGCGAGCTCCCTCCTCCAAACGGTTTCTTCGTGCGCCGCCTTCTCCCCCGGCGCACCCCTCGCCACATATTCTCCACACTTCGCGCGCTCCCTTCAATGGATTCGCCCGGAACTTTTCATTAAGAATCCCCTCCCAAAGTATTAAAAAAGAATTACCCCGCCCGCGCCTGTTCCCCTCGGCCGCGCCATCGCGGATAATGGAGGATACGGCACAGGGGGAGGTCGCATGGGCACAGGGGGTTCGAGGCAGCGCCGCTTCGGCATCCGGTTCAAATTCGCCGTCGGCATCGGCGCGCTCATCGTCGCGCTCATGGCCCTCGACGCGGCGTGGAACATGAACCTGCAGCAGCAGCAAGCGCAGAACGAGGCGCTCGAGAAGGCCGAGGTGCTCGCCGACGAGATGCGCGCCGTCTGGGACTTCGTCGACATCAACCAGGACGTCATCAACCGCAACGACGACGGCACGTTCCGCACGAAGCATCTCGTGTGCGTCGTGGCCGCGAAATCGGTGAGCACGCTGTTCACCGCCAACACCGACTACATCATCAACTTCACGAACGAGAGCCCGCGCCAGCAGGCCAACGCCCCCGACTCCTTCGAGCAGCGCGCGTTCGAGGCGTTCGCCGCCGACCCCGCGCTCAAGTCCTTCCACGGCGTGGAATTCGACGACGAGGGGCGGCGGGTGTTCCGCTACGTCGAGCCGCTTCGCGTGACCGAGACGTGCCTCGAATGCCATGGCGAGCCCGCCGGCGAGCTGGACCAGTACGGCTACGAGAAGGAGGGCATGCGCGTGGGGGACGTGGGCGGCGCCATGTCCATCACCGAGCCCATGGACATCTACACCTCCGGCATGCACACGAGCGTTCTGCAGCAGGTGTTCATGGTGCTGCTCGTGCTGATCGTGGCGTGCGCGGGCATCTACGTGGCGGTGAGCCGGCTGGTGCTGCGGCCCATCGAGGAGCTCGGCGACGCCGCGAAGCGCATCGGCGAGGGGGACTTCGACCATCGGCTCGCGCTGGACGGCGTGCGCAGCCCCGACGAGATCACCGAGTTCGCGCGCGATTTCGACAAGATGGCGCGGCAGCTCGAGCGACTCTACACCGATATGGAAAGCGAGGTGCAGAGCCAGACCGACAAGCTCTCGGCCCTGAACGACCTGCTGCTCTACCAGAAATCCGAGCTCAAGCGCGCGCTGGACACGCTCAGCGAGGAGACGGCCTACAAGAACGAGTTCTTCGCCATCATGAGCCACGAGCTGCGCACGCCGCTCACGTCCATCCTGGCGTTCGCCCGCATCCTGCGCGAGGAGGACGCGCTCGACGCCAAGACGCGCGGCGCCGTGGAGGAGATCGAGGCCAACGCGACGCTTCTGCTCAACATGGTGAACAACATCCTCACCATCTCGAAGGCCGAGGCGCGCAAGAACGAGCTGGTGCGCGAGCCGGTGGATTTCGTCGACCTCATCGGATTCATCAAGAACTCGCTTGCGCCCGTCGCGCGCAACAAGGGCGTGGCGCTCGCGGCCAAGGCCGACCCCGACGTGCCGCTCTCGATGGCCGATTGGGAGAAGCTGCGCCGCATCGTGGAGAATCTCGTGGACAACGCCATCAAGTACACGCACGTCGGGGGCTCGGTGGCCGTGCGCGCCGCCTTCGAGCCCGCGGGCGCCTGCGCCGATGCCGAGCGCTTCCCGCACGGGGCCGTCGTGCTGTCCGTGGCCGACGACGGTATGGGCATCGCGCCCGAGGACCAGGAGGGCATCTTCGAGCGCTACCGGCAGGCGGGCCAGTCCCCCAACCGACGCTACCGCGGCACGGGCCTGGGGCTGGCCGTGGTGAAGGAGCTGGCCGAGCTGCACGGCGGCACGGTGGAGCTTCTGTCCGAGCGCAAGGTGGGGAGCACGTTCACGGTGCGCATCCCCTACGTTCCCGTCGATACGGAGGATTACGATGAAGATTCTGCTCGTTGACGACGAGGCCAGCATCGAGCGCTTGGTGTCGGGCATGATCCGCGACGCCGGCTACGAGTTCGCCTACGCCGAGGACGGCCTAGCGGCGCTCGACGTGGCCGCGCGCGAGCGGCCCGACCTCGTGATCATGGACGTCATGATGCCGCGCATGGACGGGTTCGCCGTCTGCCGCGAGCTGCGAGCGCGGGGGTTCACCTGCCCGGTGATCTTCCTGTCGGCGAAGGGCGACATCGTGGACAAGGGCGTGGGCTTCCAGGCCGGCGGCGACGACTACCTGACCAAGCCCTTCGACCCACGCGAGCTGCTCATGCATATCGAGGCGCAGCTGCGGCGCGCGGCGATGGCGGCGGGGGCTGCGGCGGCGCCTTCAAGCGCGGTGCGGGTGGGGCGCTTCGCGCTGGACGCGGGGCAGTTCCTGGCCACGAAGGACGGCGCGCGGCTGGCCCTCACGCCCAAGGAGTTCAAGATCCTCCACGCGCTGGCGTCGAACCCGGGCCTCGTGCTCTCGAAGGAGCAGCTGGTGGAGGCCGCGTGGGGCAAGGAGTTCGTCGGCGAGACGACGAGCATCACCGTGTTCATCAAGAAGCTCCGCGAGAAGGTGGAGGACGACCCGTCCGAGCCGCGCGTCATCCTCACCGTCTGGGGCATCGGCTACCGCCTCGACCCCGAAGCCTGCTGAGGGGGCTTAATGACGCAGGACGGGGATAATGTCATCAAACGTCATCTCAAGGGCGCCCGGTGCCGGCAACTGCCCTGCACTGCACGCGAATCTAGGTCGCTCGACACAAAAATCCCCGACGTGAAAGAGCCAGAGGTGGAAAGAGGCGGGCGCTGACTCCTCAGGGAAAAGTTTCCCTAGAGTTTCCCCAGGTGCGAGAAGCAAGAGGCGGCACGGATCGTCGGAAATCTTTCACGAGGGGGATTTTTGTGTTGGAACGAGCCGATTCGCGTGCAACTACCCCCGAATGGCTTTTAAAGGTTGGCCGAGATCGCATCATGGACAAAACGCAGGCATTCCCTGATTTCGGGCGGAAATTGCGCTATCGGGAATATGCTATTTGCAAAACCCCTGGTGGCATTCTGAGGGTTGATGACATTACCCCCGTCCTGCATCATCCAGACGCGCATTTAAAAGATGATCGGGAAGCTTATGTCAACTTTTTTCGGCTGTGGCGCGAGTTGAGGGGGTTTTCGCCCCTTCGAGCGCTCCTCTCTTGGCGTTTCCCCAGGTCGGAAATTTTATCTCACCGCCGCGTGTGCCACAGCCGTAAATTCCTGCCACTTCGGCCGTAGAGTGACGTCCGACAACGGCGTTCGGGTAGCGTCGCGCCCGAAATCGCTGAATCCGGTGCACTGGACGGCTGGGCACCGGATGCCCTTCGCCCCGTTAGCCCTCGGCGGCCTCTATGGCGTCGAGGAGCTCTTGGCGGCTGTGGATGTCGAGCTTCTGGTAGATGTGCATGCGGTGCGTCTGCACGGTGCTGCGCGAGAGGTAGAGCTTCTGCTCGATGTGAGCCGAGTCGCGGCCCTGCGCGATGAGCATGGCGATCTCGGTCTCGCGGGGCGTGAGGCCGCCCGCGTGCGCCACGGCCAGGCAGCGCTCCTTGAACGGCGAGCGCCGCCTGTACGGCACGATCTGCACGAGCCGGTTCGCATCGCGCTCGGTGAACACGGTCGTGTAGGCCAGGGCCACCGCGAGCGCCACGGCGAGGGCGACCAGGCCCGCGTTCTCCACGGTGAGGTGTCGCACGAGCGCCGAGCTGAACAGCGCGCCCACGAACGACCCGAGCGACCAGCAGCCGTACACGATGCCGAAGAACCGCGCCGCGTCGTAGGCGCGCGTGCGGAACACGGTGGCCGAGGCTATCCACACGAACAGGAACACGAACTGGTACATGGCCACGCTGCACGCGAACCCCGTCGTGGGCAGGTGCCCGGACACGACGACGGGCAGAAGCAGGATGCTCGCGAGCCCCAGGAGGAAGACGACGCGGTACAGGTGGCCGAATAGGAAGCGGTCCTTGAGCGCGAACAGGGCGTACGCGCATCCCACAGCGGCGATGACCACGATAAACGCCGCCACGTGGTACGAGAGCGCGAACGGCGAGGCCAGCGTCTGCGCGCGCAGAAGGGCGTCGAACTCGCCGCGCAGCAAGTGGTCGATCACGCCCCAGAGGAACACCACCGCGGCGAGCTTCGCCAGCGAGCTGCGGGAAAGGCGCGCGGGCTCGGCCGCAGGCGGGGCTTCGGGCGCGTCGTCAGGCGCGGGCTTCGCCGCGCGCAGGCACAGCACCGAGGCCAGCGGCAGCACCACCGAGGCCGCGAGCACCGTGTAGCTGTTCGCCAGCGACAGGAGCGCGTTGATGGCGCAGGTGAGCATCTGCGCCACGAACAGCGTGAGGAGCATGTCGCGCGGCGGCAGCGCGCCGAACGCGCGCATCCACAGGAGGTAGAGCACCACCATGAGCGCCCCGGAGAGGGCGATAACGCACGATTCGGCCACATCGATGGGCCCGCCGGTGATGAGCGGCACGAAGAAGACCGCACCCAAGAGCGCCATGGCCACGCCGAGCGCGAGCGGCCTCACCGTGCGCACGAGCCAGGCGAGGCCGCGCTCGCCCTTCCACGCCATGAGCGCGCAGGCCACGACGCCCGCCACGAGCGACGGCATGCACGCCCCGTGGGGCGGCTTGTTCACGAGCACGTTCACCGCGTTGTCGGGCGAGGCGGCCATGAGCAGCGTCGGCGGCAGCGCCACCGTGCAGGCGAACCCCACCGCAAGCGACATGTGCGCGTGCCGCGACACGCTCGACCACACGTCCGGCCATCTGGACTGCTCCCCCATGCGAAACGCCCCCTCGACTCGCCGCGCCGCGCCCTCCCGCGCCACGCGCTTCCCGGGGCACATTCTACCCCTCCCGCGGGCACGGGGGAAGGCCGCGCGTCCATCAGGCTCGACCAGGGAAATCATATATCCCATACGATGCGGTTTTGCACGTTCGTCACCCGCGTCCGATGGGCCCCGCGCGCCCGTTCTGGCACAGTGCAAGGCGACGCCCCCGCGACCCGGGGGCGAAGGGGAAACCAAGGAGAGGAGAGGCAATGACGAAATGGGGAATGCTCATCGACCTCAAGCGCTGCGCGGGGTGCGGCGCCTGCATCGTGGCATGCCAGCTGCAGAACAACCAGAGCCCGGGCGTGTCGTGGGGCAAGCTCGACCGCGTGGAATGGGGCGAGGAGCCCGGCGAATGCGGCCGCGCCTACCTCCCGCACGCCTGCATGCACTGCGACGACCCCCAGTGCGTGGCCGTCTGCCCCACCGGCGCGAGCCATAAGCTCGACGACGGCGTGGTGATGGTGGACTACGACGCCTGCATCGCGTGCGGCTCGTGCATCACGGCCTGCCCGTACGGCGCCTGCGCCGTCAACAAGGACGAGGGCAACTACTTCGGCGAGGCCGAGCAGGCGCCCTACGAGGCCTACGGCGTGCAGCGCTCCCACGTGGTGGAGAAGTGCATCTTCTGCCACGAGCGCGTGGCCGAGGGGCTCAAGACCGCGTGCGTGCTCAACTGCCCGGCCAAGGCGCGCTTCTTCGGCGATCTGGACGATCCCGAAAGCGACGTGAGCAAGCGCATCGCCAAGGGCGACGCCGTGCGCATCGACGAGACGTCGTTCTACTACGTGGCCGGAAACGGCATGGACGAGAGCCTGCTGCCCTTCGCCGCGAAGGCCGAGTACGCCGCCGAGTCCTCGAAAGCCGCGCCCGGCATCGACCCGGTGGCCGCCACCGTGGGCGTCGCCGCCGTGGCCGCGGTGGGCGTCGGCGTGGGCGTGGGCGTGAAGAAGTCGCGCGACAAGAAGAAGGCCGAGGCCAAAGCCGCCGACAACGCCAAGAACGACTAACGGGGAGGGGAACCCATCATGACTGATACCAACGCAACGCCGCTCGACGCCGCCATCAGCCGCCGCTCGTTCGTGAAGGGAGGCGCGGCCGTCGCCGCGGGAGCCGCGCTCACCAGCGGATTCGGCTACGACATCGCGCACGCCGAGGGCGCCGTCGACCCCGACGCGCCCATCGAGAAGCGCTACACCTACTGCGACATGTGCAACCAGGTGCCCAAGTGCGGGCTCACCGCCTACGTGCAGGACGGCAAGATCGTCCGCGTGGAGTCGCGCGAGCCGCATCCCACCACGCCTCTGTGTGCGAAGGGCCTGGCCAGCATCCAGGAGCTCTACGACCCGAAGCGCCTGACCACCCCCTTGCGCCGTACGAACCCCAAGGGCACGGGCACGTCCACCTGGGAAGCGATCACCTGGGACGAAGCCTACGACGCCATCGTGGCCGAGTTCAACCGCGTGAAGGAGGAGAGCGGCCCGGACGCCGTCATGTTCTACTGCGGCGACCCGAAGGAGCCGCGCCCGCCCATCCAGCGCGTCGCGACGCTGTTCGGCAGCTCCACCTACGGCCTGGAGAGCTCGCTGTGCTCCACGGCCACGAGCATCACCTCCCAGCTCGTGTTCGGCCGCGGCTCGAACACGAGCGGCGCCAACCCCTCGGAGGCCACGAAGAGCTGCCTCATCTGGAGCCTCAACGCCGCCTGGTCGCAGCCCAACCGCCACGCCATCTTCATGGACCAGAAGGAGAACGGCTGCAAGTACGTCATCGTCGACCCGCGCATCACGCCCACGGTGACCGGCCTCGCCGACATCCACCTGCAGCTGCGCCCCGGCTCCGACGGCGCGCTCGCGCTCGGCTTCATCAACATCCTCATCCGCGACAACCTGATCGACCAGGAGTTCGTGGACGAGTGGACGCACGGCTTCGACGGCCTGAAGGAGCTGGCCGCCCAGTACCCGCCCGAGAAGGTGGAGGAGATCACCTGGGTGCCCGCCGACAAGCTGGAGGCCGCCGCGCACCTCATCGCCGAGAACGCCCCGAGTACGCTGGTCACCAGCTCGGCCGGCCTGGCGCACTCCTCCAACGTGGGCAACTCGCTGCGCGCCGTGTTCATGATCCCGGTTCTGCTGGGCATGATCGAGAAGAAGGGCGGCATCATGTTCCCCTACCAGGGGCTGCCCCTCGACGTGAGCGCCTCCACGGCCGCGTTCCGCGGCGAGAACATCTACACCGAGCAGAAGTTCGCCGAGAAGCGCGTCGACAAGGACGACTTCCCCGCGTGGGTGTCGTTCACGAAGCACTTCCAGACGGCCAAGCTGCCCGAGTACGTGGATGAGGGCAAGATCAAGGCCGCCATCCTCGTGGCCAGCAACGCCATGATCTGGCCCGAGTCCGACCGCTACCAGGAGGCCATCGGCAAGCTGGAGTTCGTGGCCGCCGTGGACTACTACGAGCGCCCCTGGACCCACGACTACGTGGACATCCTGCTGCCCGCGGCCATGTGCCACGAGCGCATGGCGCCCTTCGCGGTGTACGGGCGCAAGATCATCTTCCGCGAGCCGTGCGTGGCGCCGGCGGGCGAGGCGCGCGAGGACTGGAAGATCATGCTCGATCTGGGCTGCAAGCTGGGCTTCGAGGAGGAGTGCTTCGGCGGCGACGTGGAGGCGGCGCTCCAGAACATCCTGGACACGGCCAAGCTCGACGTCACGCTTGACGATCTGCGCGCCAACCCCGAGGGCCTCGAGATCCCCGGGGCCAAGAACGAGCCCGACAAGCACGTCAGCGGCAAGCTGCGCAAGGACGGCGAGGTGGGCTTCAACACGCCGTCGGGCAAGATCGAGTTCGACTCCGAGATCCTCAAGGGCTTCGGCTACGACGGCCTGCCGATCTACGAGGAGCCGGTGCACTCGCCCTACAACGCCACGGGCGAGGACGCGAAGTACCCGCTCGTGCTGAACGCGGGCTCGCGCCTGCCGTTCTACACGCACTCCAAGCTGCGCGAGATCCCCTGGCTCAACCAGTTCATGCCCGACCCGGTGGTGCGCCTGCACCCGGCCGACGCGCGCGAGCGCGGCATCGCCGAGGGCGACGACGTGCGCGTGTTCAACTTCCAGAACGAGATCGTCATGAAAGCCGAGGTCACGAACCTGGTGCATCCCGGCATGGTGGACATCTTCCATGGCTGGCACCAGGCCAACGTGAACCTCTTGTGCACGCGCGACTTCGACCCCGTCACCGGCTTCCCGCCCTTCCGCTGCGGCCTGTGCGACGTGGCCCCGGTCGGGAAGTAGGCCGCCGCGAAGGAGGTGGGTTCCATGGAGTTGCTTATCGCTCTGGTGGCGAGCGCGCTGCTCGCCTATCTGCTGCGCAGGCCGATCAAGCGCTACCCGGTGTCGTTCTACGTGGTGGCGGTGGCGGTGGACGTGCTGTTCCTGTCGCGGATGCTGTTCGGCGTGTCGCGGGAGGTGGCGGCGGCCGCATACCCGTACTTCACGCGCTGTTTGCTGGGGTTCGCGCTGTTCGCCGTGGTCATGTACATCGGCGTGCTGCCGCGCGGGTCGAAGCTGCGCCACGCGCTGATGCCGATCCGCGGGGAGCTGTCCATCATCGCGGCTATCCTGGTCATCGGGCACGTGGTGAACTACCTGGGGCAGTATCTCGCGCAGATCCTGTCGGGGTTCGCCGGAATGCGGCCAGCCATGGTGGCGTCGTTCGTGGTGTCGACGCTGCTCATCATCCTGCTGGCGGCGCTCACGGTGACGTCGTTCAACTCGGTGAAGGCCCGCATGCGGCCCGAGGCGTGGAAGGCGCTGCAGCGGTGGGCCTACGTGTTCTTCGGGCTGACGTACCTGCACCTGCTGCTGGTGCTGGCGCCTACGGTGTCGGCCGCCGGGCAGAAGGCGGCGTTCAGCATCGCCGTGTACACGGTGGTGATGCTGGCCTACGTCGTGCTGCGCGTGGCGGCATACCTGCGGGAAAGGAAGCGCCGCGCCGTCGAGGCGTGACGTCTGAAGAGCGGCGGGTCCTCGCGCTGCGGGGACCCGCCGCCCCGATTGTCGACCCAAACACACGCTTCACGGCTCTGTGGCGTGTGTTTGGGTCGACAATTGCCCTCGGACAGGAAGAAAACTCAAGGCCGCGCGCGTTCTTCGGCGAACAGGAGGTCCATCATCTCCTGGCGGCCGCTCACCTCGAGCTTGGCGTAGATGTGGGACATGTGCGTCTTCACCGTGCTTTCGGCCAGCACGAGCTCCTCCTGGATGAACGGGCACGATCCGGAGGATGTGGCGTGTTTTCACAGGTGGGAAGCGCCCACGTCATCCTGAGCGGAGTCGAAGGATCCCGCGCGGCATCAGCTGCGATGCTCTCAACGCGCGCATTTAAAAGATGATCGGGAAGCTTATGTCAATTTTTTCGGCTGTGGCACGAATTGAGGGGGTTTTCGCCCCTTCGAGCGCTCCTCTCTTGACGTTTCCCCAGGTCGGAAATTTTATCTCACCGCCGCGAGTGCCACAGCCGCAAATTCCTGCCACTTCGCCGGCGGGACGACGTGCGGCGGGGGCAGCTGACGGCGCTCGCGTCCGCTACTTGCCGTCCAACTGGGGGATGGGGGTCTCGTCGCGCTCATCGAGATGGCCGCACGTGACGTAGTGACGCGTCTCGCGGGCCACCATGCCGGAGAGCGCGAGCACCACCACGATGTTAGGCACCGCCATGAGCGCGTTGCCGATGTCGCTGATGGTCCATACGATGTCTCCCACCCCGATGGCGCCGAAGAACGCGACGGCCACGTACACCACCTGGTACGGCCGGATGGCGTAGCGCCCGAACAGGTAGGTGATGCAGCGGTTGCCGTAGTACGACCACCCCAGAATGGTGGTGTAGCTGAACGCCACCATGCCGAGCACCAGGATGGGCGTGCCGAACCAGGGGATCTTCGCGAACGCCTCGCTTGCCAGCTGCGCGCCGGAGTACACGGTGGGGTTCGCCAGGATATCGGCGGCGATATCGGGGTTCGCGAGCATCGTGGACACCAGCACGACGCCCGTGAGCGCGCAGATGACCACGGTGGACCAGAAGGTGCCGGTCATGGCCACGAGCGCCTGCTGCGCCGGGTTGCGCGTGGCCGCCGCCGAGGCCACGATGGGCGCCGAGCCCAGGCCCGACTCGTTGGAGAAGAGGCCGCGCGCGCAGCCGAACTGCAGTGCCATCATGAGGCCGCTTCCCACCGCGCCGCCGAACGCCGCCTTCGCCGTGAACGCGCACTCGAAGATGAGCCCGAGCGCCTCGCCGAGCAAAGGCCCGTTCATCACGAGCACCACGATGCACCCACCCGCGTAGGCAACCGCCATGAACGGCACGAGCTTCTCGCACACCTTCGAGATGGACTGCACGCCGCCGAAGATGACCACGCTCACCAGCACCACGATGGCGATGCCGATCACCCACGGCGCGACGTCGACGTTCGCGGTGATGATGCCCGTCATGGCCGACGCCTGCACGGCCGAGCCGGTGCCGATGGCCGCGATGGCCGCGAAGCCCGCGAACGCGACGGCCCCCGCCTTCGCCCACCTAGGCGTGCGGCCGCCGGGGCTCGGATCGAGCTCGCCGCGGTCGTTGCGGCGGAAGGCCCGCTCCCAGATGTACATCGCGCCGCCCAGCATGAAGCCGTTGTGGTCGCGCACGCGGAACTTCACGGCGGCGTACACCTCGGCGTACTTCGTCGCGATACCCAAAACGCCAGTGATCCACATCCAGAACACCGCGCCCGGCCCGCCCGCCAGGATGGCCGTGGCCACCCCCACGATGGAGCCCGTGCCGATGGTGGCCGCGAGCGCCGTGGCCAGCGCGCCGAAGTGGCTGATGTCGCCCTTGCCCTCGGGGTCGGAGGTGAGCGAGAGCTTGATGGCCTGGGGCAGCTTGCGCTGGATGAACCCCGTCTTGAACGTGAGGAACAGATGCGAGCCCAGCAGAAGCGCGATCATGGCCGGGCCCCACACGAAGGAGTCGATGGTGTCGAGGATCTCAAACATACAGCGGCCTATTGTAGCCGACCGGACGCCGGCCCCGGCGAAACAACGCCGCGCGTCCACAACCCGCCCGCCGCACGGGACCCTTCGACTCCGCGCTGACGCGCTCCGCTCAGGATGACAAAGAGCAGGCGCCTACCGGTGGTAGATGAGGTGGCAGACGTCGTCGCCGCGGGCGATGGTCTTCGGCAAGTCGAGCTCGCAACCGTAGGCCTCGCCGATGCCGCGGTCGCCGCACATGGCCCAGTCGCAGAGGTCGGATATCTCCTCGTCGGTGCAGCCCTGCTTCTGCCACGCCTTCACGAGCGGACAGTAGTGGAACTCCAGCTCGAAGCGGTCGTCCTGCACGTCCTTGACGTCCATCTCGAACACCATCTGCGCCGGCTTGCCGAACAGGCCGCGCTTCAGGCTCTTGAGGCTCTTCGTACCGCCGCCCTTGGCCACGAGCTCCGCCCCCTGGAACAGGCCGCAGCGCTTCACGGCCGTCGGGGCGAACGTCGCGGGGTCGGCACCCGCCTTCGCGGCTTCGTCGGTGAGCAGGTAGAGCCACAGCGCCCGGTGCTCCAGAAGCTCGCGGATGGCCCTGATGAGCGGGTTCTTGATGCGCGGTTCGTTGACCACCTTGCTTTCGGGCATAGCCCCTCCTCGCCTTCGCGTTCCCCTGATACTTCGCCGACGATTATACCCCCTGGCCCGGCCAAGCGGCGACAGCATCCGCAGACACGCTGCCGAGGATCCGGCTGCCCTCGCGCCACGGGATTCCCCTGATTTCGATGGCGCGACGGACGACGCCTGGCTCCTTGCGCGCCCTTCGCCCCGCAAACCGCGCGTTCTGTGGGGAAACGGGCCGCTTTTCGCGCGCAATTGCCGCACGACGGTTGCCACGGGGCAACCGGGCGGCTACAATGCGCCCTATGGATTCTGTTTCAGGGCGAGGTGCAATTCCTCACTGGCGGTAATCCGGCTCGGGCGCACGCGCGCCGGCAAGCCGGGAGTCCGCGACCCTGCAAGCGCCCCCGATAGGATCGGCGCTCGCAGGCTGATTTTGGTGAGATCCCAAAACCAACGGTATAGTCCGGATGGAAGAGGCAGAGATCCGCGAGCGCGCCCGGCGCGCGACCCACGCGGACCCCACGAAGCCTGTATGGAAGGAATTCATACGGGCTCGTTTTCTCTTTAGGCCGGAAAACCTGACCCGCAATCCGCTCGGCCTTGAGAGAAAGGGTTCGCCATGCAGGAAACCGATACGCCGCGCATCGACGAGGAGATCGTCGAGCCGAAGGGCGCCGCCGCGCCCGCCTACGAATTCACCAACACGAACAAATGGGACACCCGTCAGCTGGTGACGATGGCGCTCATGTGCGCCATCGGCGTGTTGCTGTCGTTCATCGAGTTCCCGCTGCTGCCCGGCGTGGCCTGGCTCAAGTACGACGCGTCGGCCATGCCCGCCATGGTGTGCGGCTTCGCATTCGGGCCGGCCGCGGGCCTGGCCGTGGGCGTGGTCGGCGCCATCATCCACGGCATCCTCATGGCCGACTTCTCCGGCGCCATCATGAACATCCTCGTGGTGGCCGGGTTCATCCTGCCGGCGGCGCTGGTGTATCGCCGCTCGCGCACGTTCAAGAGCGGCGCGGTCGGCCTGGTGCTGAGCGTGTTCGCCGCCACCGTCATGGCCATCCTCGGCAACCTCATCATCACGCCGGCATGGCTCGGCGTGCCCATCGACGCGGTCGTGGCCATGATCCTGCCCATCCTCACGCCGTTCAACCTGATCAAGGCCACGCTGAACGCCGTGCTCACGCTCATCGTGTACAAGAGCGTCTCCAACCTCATCACACCCAAGAAGAAGCAGGTCAAGGGCCGCTAAGGGCCGCCCTCTCCGCCCGCGGCGCGCGGCCGCGGGCGGCATCGAAAGGACGAACGCGCACATGATCGAATTCAAGAACGCGGGGTTCACCTACGACGGCGAGGCGTTCGTGCTCGACGGCGTGGACGCGCGCATCGCCCAGGGCGAGTTCGTGTGCATCCTGGGCGGCAACGGCTCGGGCAAGTCGACGCTGGCCAAGCACATCAACGCGCTGCTCGTGCCCGACGAGGGCAGCGTGACCGTGCTCGACCGCGACACGCGCGACGAGCGCGCCGTGTACTTCATCCGCAGCAACGCCGGCATGGTGTTCCAGAACCCCGACGACCAGCTGGTGGCCAGCCTCATCGAGAACGACGTGGCCTTCGGGCCGGAGAACCTGGGCGTGCCCACGTCCGAGCTGCGCGAACGCGTATCGGCGGCACTCGCCGACGTGGGGCTGCAGGGCTTCGAGAAGCGCGAGACCGCGGCGCTCTCCGGCGGGCAGAAGCAGCGCGTGGCCATCGCCGGCGTGCTGGCCATGGAGCCCGCCATCCTCATCCTGGATGAGGCCACGGCCATGCTCGACCCGCGCGGGCGCAAGGGCCTTCTGCGCGTGTGCCGCGAGCTGCACGAGCGCGGTATGACCGTGGTCATGATCACGCACTTCATGGAGGAGGCCGCCCAGGCCGAGCGCGTCATCGTGCTCGAAGGCGGCCGCGTGGCCGCCGACGGAGCGCCCGCCGACATCCTCGTCCAGGCCGAGCTCCTCGAGCGCCTGAGCCTGGACGTGCCCTTCGCCTGCGCGCTGTCGCTCGAGCTTGAGCGCCGCGGGGTGCCGGTGGGCACGCACATCGAAACGACGAGCCTGAAGGAGGAGCTGTGCCGATTGCTTTCGAAGGCGTGAGCTACTCGTACGTCGATCCCGAGCGCCAGGAGAAGCGCAAGCGCCGCGTCAGGCGCCGCCGCGAGGCCGGCGTCATAGCCGACCCGCCCTCGCTCGAGAAGGGCGCGCCCGCCTGGGGCAGCGCGCCGGATGCGGTGTGGGCGCTGCGCGACATCGATTTCGCGCTGGAGGACGGCGAGTTCCTGGGCGTGGCCGGCCACACCGGCAGCGGCAAGAGCACGCTCATCCAGCACATGAACGGCCTTGTGCGCCCCACGCGCGGACGCGTGCTCCTGGACGGCCAGGACCTGGCCGACAAGCGCGTGGCGCAGGCGTGCCGCGGCAAGGTGGGATTGGTGTTCCAGTACCCCGAGCACCAGCTGTTCGCGGCCACCGTGCAGGAGGACGTGGCGTTCGGACCCCGCAACCTGGGGCTTTCCGACGAGGAGGTGGACGCCCGCGTGCGCTCGGCGCTCCGAAGCGTGCGCCTCGACCCCGACGAGGTGGGCCCCAAGAGCCCCTTCGAGCTCTCAGGCGGCCAGCAGCGGCGCGTGGCGTTCGCGGGCGTGCTTGCCATGGAGCCCTCGACGCTCGTGCTCGACGAGCCGGTGGCCGGGCTCGACCCCGTGGCGCGCGAGGAGTTCCTCGACCTCATCGACGAGCTGCACCGAAGCGGGCTCACCGTGGTCATGGTGTCGCACAGCATGGACGACCTCGCGCGCCTGGCCGACCGCGTGCTGGTGCTGAACGAGGGCCGGCAGTTCGCGTTCGGCACGCCGGCCGAGGTGTTCTCGCGCGGCGAGGAGCTGCGCGCCATCGGCCTGGACGCCCCGGCCGCCCAGAAGCTGGCGGCGGAGCTGCGCGCCGAGGGGCTCGACCTGCCCCGCGAGCTCTACGGGCTCGGGTCGCTCGCCGAGGACCTCGCCAAGCTCTACGCCGCCTCGCGCCCCGCCGGGGAGGCCGACCATGCCTGACCTCGCCGTCATCGGGCGCTACTGGCCCGGCACGAGCCCCGTGCACCGCATGGACGCGCGCGTGAAGCTGGTGCTCGCGCTGGCGGTGATGGCCGTGGTGTTCGTCGCCCAGTCGTTCTGGGGGCTCGCGGCGTGCGCCGCGTTCGTCCTCGGGTTCTTCGCCGCGGCGGGCATCCCCTTGGGCTCGGCGTTCAAGTCCATCGCGCCGCTCGCGTTCATCGTGGTCATCACGGCGCTGCTGAACGTGTTCTTCGTGCAGGGCGGATCCGTGCTCTTCGAGTGGTGGATCATCCGCATAAGCGAGGCGGGGCTCTGGCAGGCCGCGTTCATCGCCTGCCGGCTGCTTCTTCTGCTGCTGGGGATGAGCCTGCTCACCCTGACCACGCCCACGCTCGACATCACCGAGGCGTTCGAGCGGCTGCTCGGGCCCCTGCGGCGCATCGGCGTGCCGGCGCACGAGCTGTCCATGATGATGGGCATCGCGCTCAGGTTCCTGCCGCAGTTCACCCTGGAGCTGCAAACGGTGTACCGCGCGCAGATCAGCCGCGGGGCGGCGCTGTCGAAGGGCCGCCTGAGCACGCTCACCTCGCTCGTGGTGCCGCTGTTCACCAGCGCTTTCCGCCATGCGGAGACGCTCTCGTCGGCCATGGACGCGCGCTGCTACCACGGCGGCGTCGGGCGCACGCGCCTGAACCCCCTGAAATGCACGCGGGTGGATGCGGGCGGCGCGGCGACGGTCGCGCTCATGCTGGCCTGCGTGATCGCCGCGAACTTCATCCCCGCGTAAGCGGCCCGCCCGGGCCGAGCGCACCCCCTACCGAAAGGAATCCTCCATGAACGGAACCGAGACCATCGTCGACTACCTCACGAGCGTGCCCGCCTGGTACCTGGCCACCTGCGAGGGCGACCAGCCCCACGTGCGGCCCTTCAGCTTCGCCGCCGTGCAGGACGGGCGCATCTGGTTCTGCACCGCCACCACGAAGGACGTCTACCGCGAGCTCGAGGCCAACCCCCGCTTCGAGCTGACCGCCTGGAAGCCGGGGCACGGCTGGGTGATCATGCGCGGCAAGGCCGATCTGGACGACCGCGCGAACGAAGAGGTGCGCCGCGCCGGCTTCGAGCACCTGGTGGGCCTCGGCGAGAGCTACGACGGACCGCACGACGAGACGCTCACGTTCTTCTCCGTGACCGAGCCCGAGGCGTGGCTCTGCGACATCGACGGCAGCTGGAACCCGGTGGAGCTGTAGGCGGCAGAGCTCTTGCCCGACGGGCGGTTCTGTTCGGCCTTTCAGGAATCGAGGAACAGGTCGGCCACCGTGGTGTCGAGGCCGCCCGCGATGCGCTCGAGCATGTCCACCGTCGGATTGGCCCGACCGCCTTCGATATCGATGAGGTATTTGCGACTTACGCCCACCATCAGCGCAAACGTACCCTGCGAGATTCCGTTGCCGGATCTGAGGCGTGCGATCTTTGCTCCAAGCTGGGTTTTTAGTGAAGTGTTCTCCATGCCCGATAAAGCTAGCCCCGCTTGGAGGAAAAGTCGTAAACTATAGTTTACACCCCGTCAATAAAACAGGGAGTCGCGCGCTGAGGGTTTACCGGAAAAGTCACGGCAACGAGGGAAGGGCAGAGGTCGCAGATGGAAGAGAACGGGTACGAAGAGCTGATGGGCGAGATCAGGCGCGCCGCAGAGCGCATCTTCGATTTCGCGCGCACCGAGGAAGAGGTGTGCCGGCTCGAGAAGGCCATCAACCAGGAGATCATGTACTTGGCGGCCATCGCGCAGTCCGAGCGGGTCAAGCCGGCTGCCGGCTGGGATCCGCTCGGGCGCTAGCGCGCGGACGGGGCGTCAGCCGGCGAAGTCGTAGAGGTCCTTGGTCGCGGCGCGGAAGTCCGCGTACACCTCGGCGGCGATGCCCTCGTCCTCGACGAGCTCGAACGCGGCGGGCTGGCCCTCCTCGTCGAGCTCCGTCACCTCGAGCAGGACGACCTCGCCGGAAGAGCCCGCCGGCTCGTCGTCCGTCACCGGGAAGAAGAACCCGTAGCGGCGCCCGTTGTGCAGGATGACGCCGAGGAACTCGAGGTCCACCTGCTCCCCCGCCTCGTCCTCGAGCACGATGGTGAGGCCCTCCTCAACCGGCGGGCAGAAATTCGGGGCGCTTCCCTCGCGCATTGGCTGGCTCCTTACCTCGTGACGTCTCGCGTGTCCGACCAGGGTACCACAAGCGCCGCGGCAGGACGCCCCTCGCCCCCGCGCTTCACCAAGTCGGCGCGACCTTTGGAGAAGGCGCGGTGAGCACGTTACCGAACGGTGACATGCGCGGGAACGCAGCCGCTACGGGCGCGCGGCCCGTATAATCGGGGGGACACCGAGATCAAGCGAGGACACCATGGGCAAGCAGTACACTCTCATCGACGTCGACCCCGTTTCCAGCGCGCGCGAGAAGGCGGCCGGCACGTTCCAAGCGCCGTCCTACGGCAAGAAGGCCACAGGCGCAGCCCGCAGCGCCGCTACGATCATCGACGAGGCGGGCGCGAAGAAGCCGAACCGCATCGGCGGCGCCGTGCAGACGGCCATCGGCGGCGCGGTCATGGCCGTGGGCGTGCCGATGCTCGTCCTGCCCGGCCCCGGCCTGCTCGCCATCGGCGGCGGCGCGGCCCTGGCGGCCGGCGGCATCAAGAAGCTCTTAGGAAAGTGAATGGCGTAGAAGGGGACAGTCCCCTTCTACGCCATTTTGCGGTCGCGCTTTAGAACGAGAGCGTCTGCGCCGCGTCTGCGTCCTCCACGAAGTAGCCGAACATCGTGGAATAGCTGTACTGTGTCAGACCCTGGAGCTCCTCGTCCGACGCCGCGTAGTACGAGTCCATCTGCACGAGGTCGCCGGTGAGGTAATCGTACTTGCTGTAGCGGATGGCCGAATGGTAGGCCTTCTCGGTCTCGCCCGTCTCGGGGTTCGTCCACTCGCTGGCCAGGTACGTGACATCCTCGTCGGGAATGAGCTCGAACATGGAGTGCAGGCCGCCGGGCACCCATCCGAACGGCTTGAGCTTGATGGCGATCGTGCGGTCGGCGACGCTCCGCTCCACCACCTCGTAACCGCCGAACTCGCTCGTCTCCAGCTTCGTCCCGATCTGCGAGACGTCCACGCTTCGCGGCTCGTTCTGGGCGTTCATCGCCTTGCGGGCTTCTACGGCGTCCGGCTCCTGGCCCGCCTTCGCCGCATCGGTCTTGGTCATCGGCGTGAACGTGACGCTTGTCGCGTCGCTCGCCAAGCCCGAGAGCTCGGCCACGACGGGCGCATCGAGGCTGTGGCCCGCTCCGTCGCCGGCGTTCACGAAGTTCAGCACGTTGCCCTTGTCGTCGGTCATCTTCACCAGCTCGGGCGGCAGCACGTTCTCGGGCGGGTCGTAGGACGACCCCTCCGTCATGGGCTCGCCGGTCCAGGCGTTGTCGTTGCGCACCACCATGACGGTGCCCAGCTCGGAGGCCGTGAAGCGCAGGATGCCCATGGTCTTGTCGCCGTCGCTCGTGGGGAACACGAGGTCCTGCGCGCCCAGCTCGCGCGGCTGCGCCACGGTGCTGAGGTCGAGTCCGACATCGAACGAGAACGGCTCGGTGCCCTCCTCGTAGGGCTTCCAGCTCGCCCAGCCCTCGAGCGCGATCTCAGTCTGGTCGGGCAGCGTCGCCTCTGGGACGATGCGCTGCATCACCTTCACCGTGTCGCCCTCCTGGTAGGCGTCGAGCAGCCTGGCCTGCCCCGTGCCCAGCTGCTCGCCTGCGCTCGTGAGCGTGTAGGTGAAGCGCGGCGCGAGGCGCTGCAGGCGCGACCACTCGTTCTCCTGCGAGCCCTCGTAGTTGGCCAGCTGCGACAGGTCGAAGCCGCCCTCCTTCTCCAGCGTGAAGAACAGGTTCACGATGTTGCGGTCGGACGACACGGTGTCCAGCGTCACGCGCACGCCGTCGACCTCGACGGTCTGGCCCACCTCGGCGTTGAGGCTGCTCACGCCCTCCTGCAGGCTGCCGTAGATGGGCAGGTTCTTGCCGCTGCCGAAGAACGGCACGTCGCCCGGCTGCATCTGCAGAAGCGTGGTCGCGGCGAACGCGGCGCCGGAGAGCAGCACGACGAGCACCGCCGCCGCGGCCACCACGGCTCCGCGGCGCACGACGCGCCCGCTGCGGCGCGTCGGCTGGGCCGCATAGGGTCGCTGCGCCGCCTGGGCCTGGACGCCGGCGCCCTGCGGACGCTCCTGCGGGATCGACCCGAGGGACGCGTACGTCTCATCCAGCCCGGCCTGGACGCGCGGGGGGACTGGCCCCGCGTCGAGCCCCTGGGCCAGGGCCCTGTTCAGCTTCTCCTCCTGCTCGCGCCTCGCGTCGCTCATCGCGCCACCTCCGCTTTCCACCGTCCGTCTTCGTCGTCTTCGCTTTTGTCTCGGCCTTGTTCCGCGCCTTCTCCCAGGTAGGCGGCCTTGAAGCGCTCGCGCGCCCGCACGAGTCGCGTCCGGGTGGCCCCCTCCGAGAGGTTGAGGATGTCCGCGATGCGGCGCGTGGGGAAATCGCTCACGTAGAACAACGAGAGCACCGCCCTATCGTCCGCCGAGAGCCGCGCGATGGCCGCGCGCACGTCCATGACCTCGTCGCGGTCGGCCGTCGGGCCGCGCCCCACGAGCGCCCGCGCCTCGTCGAACGCGCCCGCGTCGCCCGACGCCTCCATGGCCCAGGGCGTCTCGCTCATGCGCGCCCGGCGCACGTCGACGCAGGTCCGAAGCAGGATGCGCATGAGCCACGTGCCCAGGCTGCTGCGCCCGCCGAACCGCGGCATGGCGCGCCACGCCTTCACGGCCGTCTCCTGCAGCGCGTCGGCCGCGTCGTCCACGTTGCCGAGCACCGCCATCGCGGCCCTCCACAAGGGATCCTTGTTGTGCTCGAACAGCGCGGCGAACGCCTCGGCGTCGCCATGCCGTGCCCGGTGTATCAGATCGTCCACGCGGCCTCCTCTTTCAGTCGGATGCCTATTAGACGGGCGGGACGGGCGGAATGTTACGGCGTTCGGGAAAAAAGCCGGAGAAAATTGGGGGACGGGAGGCCTTCGCTCGCAGTAGGGGCCGGGCGCTCCGCTTGATGGCAAATGCGCGCCGTTCGGCCGCGAGCATCCTACAGCGCGCGCATCCTCACGCTCATGTCGAGGGGTTTGGCGGCGAAGGGGGCCGTGGTGGCCAGGCCGTCCACGCCGGTGGCGGCGTACGCCCCCGCGTTGGCGGGGTTGACGCCACCCGCGGCCACGAGCGTTACGCGCGGGTCGATGGCGCGCAGCTCGGCCACGAGCGGGGCCAGCTCCTCGGGCGGCAGCTTGTCCAGCTGGATGCCGTCCACGCCGGCGGCCGCGAGCACCCGGGCGCGGGCGGCGTCGGCCTCCACGAAGAGCTTCTTCTCGATGCAGCGCGCCTTGATGTCCGGCAGCTGCTCCACGAACGCGTCGAAGCCGCCGAAGAACGTGAGGTGGTGGTCGAACACGAGCACCGTCTCCGAGAGCCCGAGCCGGTGCGGGAACGCGCCTCCCGCCATGACGGCCTCGGTGAGCAGGTCTTTCGCGCCCGGCATGCTCTTGCGCGTGGTGAGCACCTCGCAGCGCGGGTTCTCGGCGTGCGCCGCGTCCACCATCGCGCGCGTCTTCGTGGCAACGGCCGACAGGTGGTCGAACACGTTGAGGCACACCTTCCACGCCGCGTGCAGGTCGGCCGCCGCGCCGCGCACGACGAAGAACTCCTCGCCGGCCGCCACATGCTCGCCGTCGCGGCGCGCCTCGCCCACCTCGCAGCCGAGCTTCCCCACGATGCGCGCGGCCACGTTCGCGCCCGCCAGCACGCAATCCTCGCGCGTGAAGTACGCCATCTCGCCCGACTGCCCGTCGATGCCGAGCACCGCGCAGGTCAAGTCCACATACGGCACGTCCTCGGCGATGAACCCGTCGATACGCGCGTCAGGAATCCTCAGCATGGCCTTCCCTTCCTTTAGATTATCGCCATCTAAGGATAGGCCAACGACGCCCCCGCGCCTAGAGGCGAATTCTGTGGCGCTTAGAAACTGTCCGCCCGAGGAGAGGCGTGGACAGAATCGGCCTTCGGGACTGATTTTTTGCGCACCTTGCGGCTGGAAATAGAAGAAACCCCTGGTCGCGAGGATTCGAGCCGGGTGTTTCGGCTTCCAAATCAGTCCTGAAGGCCGTTTTTGTCCATGACCTTCCAGATGAGCGAATTGTCGCCGCAAGCCGTTGCGGCACATCGCAGACCAGCGCGCTAGACGCCTGAGCGGAGGCGAACACAGCGCGCAGAGTCGAAAACCTTCCTTCCCTACAGCTCGGCGATGATGCGCTTCGTTCGCGCCTCGACCTCGGCCTTGGCGCGCTCGACGTCGAGGGTGGGCCACGCGCCGTCGCGATAGACCACCTGGCCGTCGCACATCGTCAGGCACACGTCCGCGCCGTGGCCTGCGTACACGACGTTCACCAGCGGGTTCGTCATGGGCGCCCACGAGGGGCCGGACGTGTCCAACACGCAGAGGTCGGCCCTCGCCCCCACCGCCACATACCCGCAGTCCTCGCGCCCCTGCGAGAGCGCCCCCATGCGCGTGGCGGCGGCAAGCGCCTGCTTCGGCGTGACCTGCGCCGGGTCGCCCGTCGACCCCTTGTACAGAAGCGCCAGCAGGTAGAGGTCCTGCATCAGGTCGTGGTTGTTGTTCGACGCCATGCCGTCGGTGCCCAGGCACACCCTCACGCCGCGCTCGAGCATCTTCGGCACGGGCGCGAAGCCGCTGCCCAGCTTCATGTTGGACGCGGGGTTGGCCGCCACGAACACCCCGCGCTCGGCCAAGATGTCGATGTCGCCGTCGTCCACCCACACGCAGTGCGCGGCCGTCACGGGCACGTCGAACACGCCGAGGCTATCGAAGTAGCGCACCGGCGTGAGGCCGCCGTGGCGCTGCTTGCATTCCTCGTGCTCCAGCTGCGTCTCGCTCACGTGCACCTGAATGCGCAGCCCCTGCTCGCGCGCGAACGCCGCCAGGTCGGCCACGGCGCGCGGGTTGGTGGTGTACTCGGCGTGGATGTTGCAGTCCACCACGATGCGCCCGTCGCCCGCCCCCTGCAAATCGTGCACGAGCTGGCGGTTCTCCGCGTCCACCGGCAGATCGCCCAGCCCCGCCTCGCCGAACGCGATGAGTGTGTCCGACAGGTTCAGCTTCATCCCCGCATCGAGCGCCGCGCGCGCCACCTGGTCCATGTGGTAGTACATGTCCGAGAAGCTCACGCAACCGTAGCGCGCCATCTCGGCGCAGGCCAGAAGCGTGCCCCAGTAGCAGTCCTCGGGCGTGATCTTGGCCTCGAAGGGGAACACCGCGTCGTTGAGCCACGCCTGCAACGGCAGGTTCTCGGCGTAGCCGCGCAGAAGCGTCATGGGCGCGTGCGAGTGCGCGTTGTAGAACGCCGGCATGAGCAGCTTGCCGCGCCCGTCGTACACCTCGCCGAACTCCTCCGCGTCCTCCCCCGCCGGAGCCGCATCTCCCACGTAGGCGATGCGCCCCTCGCGCACGCCCACCCACCAGCTGCGGCGGAAGTCGAGGTTCTCGTCCAGAAGGTCGATGTTCGCGAACAGCATGCTTGCTCCTTTTCATCCGCGCGTGCGGGCGCAGGTCGGATTCGATCCAATGTAGTATAAACGTTATGCTATCATCGCGGTACAACGAGAGGCGCGTCCGCCCGGGCGGCGGACGCTGATGATTGAAAGAAGGCATCATGGCAGAAGAAGAATGCTCTCATGAGTGCGGCAGCTGCGGCGTGTCCGGCTGCGGCGACCGCACCCAGCAGGGGCCCTCGACCATCGAGACGAACAAGCGCTCCGACGTCAAGCACGTCATCGGCGTCGTGTCCGGCAAGGGCGGCGTGGGCAAGTCGCTCGTGACCAGCCTGCTTGCCAGCGAGATGCAGAAGCGCGGCAACAAGGTGGGCATCCTGGACGCCGACGTCACGGGCCCGTCCATCCCCAAGACCTTCGGCATCACGAACCCGCTCACGGCCGACGCCGACGGCATCCTGCCCGGCCAGACGCAGAGCGGCATCAAGGTGATGTCCACCAATCTGATGCTTCCGAAGGACGACGTGCCCGTGGCCTGGCGGGGACCTGTGGTGTCCAACGCCATCCGCCAGTTCTACAGCGAGACGAACTGGGGCGAGATCGACTACCTGTTCGTCGACATGCCTCCGGGAACCTCCGACGTGCTGCTCACCGTGTTCCAGTCGCTGCCGGTGGACGGCATCGTCACCGTGTCGGCGCCGCAGGAGCTGGTGGCCATGATCGTGGGCAAGGCCGTGAACCTGGCGCACAGCATGGACGTGGAGCTTCTGGGCCTGGTGGAGAACATGGCGTACTTCGTGTGCGACGAGTGCGGCAAGAAGCACCATATCTTCGGCGAGCCCCAGGGCGAGGCCGTGGCCGAGCGCTACGGCATCCCCGCCTACGCGACGCTGCCCATCGACCCCGAGTTCGCGCGCCTGTGCGATGCGGGCCGGGTGGAGGACTACGACGTGGCCGGCGCGCTCGACCCCATCGTCGCCCAGATCGAGGCGGCCGGCACGGCCGAGTAGGCGCGCCCGCCGCAACATGCGCTTGAGAAGGCCTCCCAACCGGGGGGCCTTCTTCATGTTCGGGACGCTACCCCGCCGCCGCGCCGCCGCAATCCCTTGAAAGCGCATCGAGTGACGGTTCTGCGCAGGATTTCGTCATACGTCCAGAAGCATTGACTGCGTTAGCCCAGGTCGCGTTTCGTCACGGATCGCACGGCTCGCGCTCATCCTCCGATCGCGTTGTAAAAACAACAAAATCCTGCGCAGAACCGTCACAAGTGGTGCTTTCGCGAGGTTCCGGCAGCGAGACGATCACGGATGCATATCGAAGTAGCCGGTCTGGCCGCGCACCTGCCAGGCGCACACGGCGAGCGCGACCACGAAGAGCCCGCTCACGAGCGAGGTGAGGTCGCACGAACCCGCCGACACGCTGCTGGCGAGCGCCCACACGGTCAAGAGGGCGTCCACGAACGTGATCCAGAAGAACAGCGTGATGCGGCGCGGGTTGCGCGCGCCCCGGATGCCGAGCGCGCCGATGGCCAGGTTGAGCACCGCGCCCGCAAGCGCCATCGCGCCCACGACCGGCGCGTCGAAGGAAAGCGCGGCCCCGTCGGGCAGCTGGACGCCCAGCAGGTGGACGCCCCACAGCGCCGTGCCCAGCACGAGCTCCGCGAGGGCCCACACCACGACGAACAGGCACAGCCTGCGCAGCCACACCTGCCACGCCGTCATCGGCGCGCCGTCGTCGCCGATGGGCGCTCCAGCCGTCGCGGCACCTTCCGCCATGGGTCCTCCCTCGCCTCTCCTCGGTTCTTCCTCTGGGCATTGTACCAGGAAACGCCCTTCCGCCAACGAGTCCAAGGCCGGGCCGGGTGGAACGCGGCCGAAAAGTTTTTCTCAAAAAGCGCTTGACCGGCCGGACTGTTCTGTTAATATAGTCCTCGCACTTTTTCGGGGCCTTAGCTCAGCTGGGAGAGCGCATGGCTGGCAGCCATGAGGTCAGGGGTTCGATCCCCCTAGGCTCCACCACCTTGCCACGACGGACGCGGATTCGCGTCCGTCGTTTTTTATGCGGGCCTTCCCCGTTCGCCCCCGCTTCCTTCGCCCGATGCCCGCCTGCCGCGCGCGGCCGCCGCTTTCGTATGGTAAAGTTTCACCGAACCTGACGGGCCGTCGAAACGAGAGCATGCAGACCGGAGCCGAGTTGAGCCGAACGGGAACAAGCGCCGCCCTAGCCGATCGCCGCCGCGCGTCCTCGCGCCCGCTCGCGCGCGTCCTGCTCCTGATCGCGTGCGCGCTCGCGCTCCTCCTCTGCGCAGCGCCGTCCGCATTCGGCGACGAGACGTCCCCGTCCGCGCCGCGCGTCGTGAAGGTGGCGCTCTACGAGGACGGCGACTACCTGAAGCGCAACGACCGCGGCGAGCTCGAGGGGTACAACATCGAGTACCTCGACGAGATCGCGCGCTACGTCGATTGGACCTACGAATACGTGGAGTACCCCGGCTTCGAACCGGCGCTCGCCGCGATCGAGGCGGGCGAGGCCGACCTTCTGCCCCAGGTGTACCGCACCGACGAGCGCGCCGAGCGGATGGGCTTCTCCTCGTCGCCCATGTGCGAGATCTACACCACGCTCAACGTGCGCCTCGACGACACGCGCTACGCCTACGAGGACTTCTCCGCGTTCTCGGGCATGCGCGTGGGCGTGATCGCAGGCGGCCAGGACGCCGCCGCCTTCGTCCAGTACAGCGAGGACAACGGCTTCTCGGTGGACATCGTCGAATACGAGGCCACGGGCGAGCTGTTCGATGCGCTCGACGGGGGCGCGGTGGACGCCGCCGCCATCAGCCACCTCGGACGGAGCTCGCGCTTCCGCATGATAGCCCAGTTCGCGCCCGAGCCCGCCTACTTCGCCATCGCGCCCGGGCACAAGGAGGTGGCCGACGAGCTCGACCGGGCCATGGACCGTCTCGATCTGCGCGACCCCGACTTCGCCCCCTTGCTCTACGACCGCTATTTCGGCGTGAACACCGACCAGGACCCCGTGTTCACCGAGGAGGAGAGCGCCTACCTCGCGTCCGCGCCCGTCCTGCGCGTGGCCTACGACACCTTCCGCGCGCCGCTGTCCTTCCGCGACCCCCAGACCGGGGAGTTCGCCGGGGCGGCCTCGCTTCTGTTCGACGACATCTCCCGCGTCACCGGCCTGCGCTTCGAGTTCGTGCCCGTGGACCGGCACGACAAGGCCTTCGACCTGGTGCAAAACGGAGAAGCCGACCTCGTCTACGGCGTCGACCGCGACGCCGACCGCTCCGGCGAGCTGCTGTCCACGACGGGGCCCTACCTGCGCGACCCGATGGCCCTCATCGCGGGCGCGAACCCCGACGGCACGCGCATCGCCCTGCCGCGCGGCTTCGCCCTGGCGGGCCGGATGGCGCAGGGCGCGCACGCGGGCGACGAGGTGGTGCTCTTCGACACGCCCAAGGAATGCCTGAACGCCGTGCTGGACGGCCGGGCCGACATCGCCTACGCCGACACGCACGTGGCGAACTACCTTTTGGAGGAGTCGCAGTACGCGGGCCTGCGGGTGACCACCACCACGACGTACTACAACCATATGAGCATCGGCGTCTCGCGCGCGATGGACGAGCGGCTGGTCAGCATCCTCGACCGGTGCGTGCAGTACACCTCCGGCGGCGCGATGACCGCCTGGATCGCCCAGAGCTCCCTCAGCGCCCACCCCACGAGCCCCCTCGACTTCCTGCGCCAGTACCCGCTCCAGATCATCGCGGGCCTCGTGGCGCTGTTCGCCCTGCTTCTGGGCGCGGCCCTCTACGCGGGCATCACGAGGGAGCGCGCGGCGCGGCGCGTCAAGGAGCTTTCCT
The DNA here is from genome assembly GCF_902386925.1 of Arabiibacter massiliensis. Lineage (NCBI taxonomy): Bacteria > Bacillati > Actinomycetota > Coriobacteriia > Eggerthellales > Eggerthellaceae > Arabiibacter > Arabiibacter massiliensis. The sequence goes on from NZ_LR698996.1 coordinate 1,318,900, forward strand.
TCAGCGACCCTTTGACCGGGGGATGGAGCCTCGCGCGCTTCCGCACCGAGGCGGGCGCCCTCCTGGCCAACGCGCGCGACGGCTCCTACGCCATCGTCTACCTGGACGTGAAGCGCTTCAAGAGCTTCAACGCCGCGTTCGGCTACGGCGCCGGGGACGAGATGCTGCGCGCGCTGGACGGTGCCATCGGCGCGCTGGCCTGCGAAGACGAGCACTGGGCGCACGTGGTGGCCGACGAGTTCGTCATCCTGTCGCGCTGGAGGGGCTGGGACGACCTGCTCGAGCGGTTCGACGAGCTCGACCGGCGCTTCAACGGCGCCGACCCCCTCGCGCGGCTCTCTCACACGCTCATGCTGCAGGCCGGCGTCTGCGTGATCGAGCGGAGCCCCGAAACGCCGCGCATCGACGCGCAGTCGCTCATCGTGTTCATCGACAGCGCGCGCTACGCCCGCGACAGCATCGGAGAGGTGTCGCGCAGCGAGGCCGCGCTCTACTCGGCCGACATGAAGGAGCGCGACGTCGCCGAGCGGGCGCTCGTGGCCGCCGCGCGCGAGGGGCTCGAGCGGGGCGAGTTCACGGCGTTCTACCAGCCCAAGGTGGAGATCGCGACGAACCGCCTCGTGGGCTTCGAGGCGCTCGCCCGCTGGGAGTCGCCCGAGCGCGGCCTCGTGCCGCCCGACGAGTTCATCCCCCTGTTCGAGCGCACGGGGCTGGTGCGCGACCTCGATTTGCGCATGTTCAGGCGTGTCTGCGCGCGCATCCGCGAGCAGATCGACGCCGGCGAGCGCCCGCTGCCCATCGCCTGCAACTTCTCGCGGCTCCACCTGACGGACGACTCGTTCCCGGAGCGGGTGCGGGGCATCGCGGATGCATGCGGCGCGCCGGCGGGGCTTTTGGAGCTCGAATTGACGGAGGACCTCGTGATGGAGGATCCGAAGCGGGCGGAGCGCCAGTGCCAGCGGCTCAAGGACCTGGGCTTCCGCATCGCCATCGACGATTTCGGCAGCGGCTACTCGTCGCTCGGGACGCTGCAGAACCTGCCGATCGACGTGCTCAAGCTCGACCGCAGCTTCCTCATGAGCAGCGAGAGCGGGGAGCGCTGCCGGGCCGTGCTCGACGGCGTGGTGTCCATCGCGGACAGGCTCGACGTGGACGTGGTGGTGGAGGGCGTCGAGACGCGCGAGCAGGCGGCCATGCTCGTGCGCATGGACGAGCGCATCATCGCGCAGGGGTACTACTACTCGCGACCCGTGCCGCGCGCGGCCTCGGACGCGCAGTTCGCCGCCGGCTCCCTCGAGCCGAGCGGAAGCGCCTGATCGGCCGCGCAGCAAGGCGTCCGAATGCAACGGGGGCGGCTGCTCGTCGCAACCGCCCCCGTCTTCGTCATTCCGCGTTCTTCTCGGATGCGTAGAACGTCGCCGCGTCGAACACCTCGGTGATCGACTTCCCGTCCGCGAACGGCAGGGCCAGAAACTCGCTCACCGTCGGCACGAGCTCGCTCGCATCGACGTAGTGGCCCTTCTCGTTGAGCTTCGTCGTGTCCTGCGCCCGCCAGTACCGATCGTTCACGTCGGTGAGGTAGTACGTCGCGCCGTCGACCTCCATGTACACGGAGTGCTTCGCGTGCAGGTAAGTCGGCAGCTCGTCGAAGGATATCTCGAGCGCCTCCGCTGCTTTCGTTCCCATAGCGACCCTTTCATCCGGGAATACCTTGGGGCTTATCATAGCAAGAACTCCGAGCAGATGCATCGGCAAACGCAGATTCTCTCACGCGGTTTCGCCCGCGAAGAAGCGCTCGGCGATGCGCGCGGCCTCGGCGGCGTCCTTACCGTAGAAGTCCGCGCCGATCTGCGCCGCGTACTCGGGCGTGAGCACGGCGCCGCCCACGAACACCCGCGCCTCCGGGACGCGCTCGTGCACGAGGCGCACCGTCTCCTCCATCGCGCGCACCGTGGTGGTCATGAGCGCCGAGAGGCCCACGAGCCGCGCGCCGGTCTCCTCGAGCGCGCGCACGACGTCCTCGGGCGCGACATCGCGTCCCAGGTCGATGACGCGGAAGCCGTAGTTCTCCAGGAGCATCCGCACGATGTTCTTGCCGATGTCGTGGATGTCGCCTTTCACGGTGGCCACCACGATGGCCTTGCCGCCGTCGGCCTCGGGCCTGCCGCCTTGGCGCGCGCGGACGACGTCGAAGCCGGCCTTGACGGCCTCGGCCGAGGCCATGAGCTGCGGCAGGAAGAACGCGCCCCGCTCGAAGCGCTCCCCCACCTCGTCGAGCGCGGGGATGAACACGCCGTTCACCACGTCGAGGGGGTCGTGAGCCGCGAGCAGGCGCTCGGTCGCCTCAGGCATGGGTCCCTTGAGGCCGGACAGGATGAGGCGCACCGTCGCGCGCACGTCGTCCGCCGCGTCGGCGAGGGACGGCGGGACGGGGATGGCGCTGTCATCCTGAGCGGGAGAGCGGCCTCCTTTGTCATCCTGAGCGAGCGGAGCGAGTCGAAGGATCCCGTGCGGCGATAGCTGCGAATCCCCCGGCTGGCGCAGCGCGGGATCCTTCGACTCCGGAGCTGCGCTCCTCCGCTCAGGATGACAAAGGTACGGATCCTCGGCCCCCGCGTACTCCTCGATGAACGCGCGCGAGCCGGCGTCCTGGCCGCTGAGCACCTTGAAGGCGGCCACGACGTCGCGGTAGCGCGCCGAGAGCGGGTTCAGGATGGGCAGATCGAGCCCCGCGCCGAACGCCGCCGCCAGAAACGTCGCGTTCACGAGGCCGCGCTGCGGTAGGCCGAAGCTCACGTTGGACACGCCGAGCACGGTGCGCACGCCGAGGCGCTCCTTCACGAGGGAGACGGCGCGCAGGATCTCGCGCGCCTCGTCCTGGTTGGTGGCGGCCGCCATGACCAGGCAGTCCACGGCCACGTCCTCGCGCGGGATGCCGCGGCGGCCGGCCTCGGCCACGATGCGCTCGGCGATGGCGAAGCGTCCCTCGGCCGTGGGCGGGATGCCGTCCTCGTCGAGCGTGAGGGCGATCACGCCGCAGCCGTACTTCTTCACGAGGGGAAGCACCGCGTCCATGCTCTCGCGCGTGCCGTTCACGGAGTTGATCAGGGGTTTGCCGGCGTAGCCGCGCACGGCGGCCTCCACGGCGGCCGGATCGCTCGAGTCCACGACCAGCGGCAGCGTGACCGTGGCCTGCAGCTTCTCCACGGCGGCGCGCAGCACGGCGGGCTCGTCGAGCTCGGGCAGCCCCACGTTCACGTCGAGCACGTCGGCGCCGGCCTCCTGCTGGGCCACCGCCTCGCCCACCAGGTGGTCGAGGTCGCCGGCGCGCAGGGCCGCCTTGAGCTTCGGCTTGCCGGTGGGATTGATGCGCTCGCCGATCACGGCGATGCGCGACGCGCCGCGCGGCAGCACGACGGCCTCCTGCGCGCTCGCCACCACGAGGGCCTCCTCGCGCATGCGGGGCTCGGGCGCGCCGAGGCCGTCGACGAGGGCGCGCAGACGCTCGATGAACGCCGGCGACGTGCCGCAGCAGCCGCCCACCAGGCTCGCGCCCGCCTCCACGATGGCCGCCATCGAGCGCGCGAAGCCCTCGGGCTCCACGTCGTACACCGTCTGCCCGCCCTCCACGCGCGGCAGGCCGGCATTGGGCTGGGCCAGCACGGGGCAGCGGGCGAAACGGGCCGTCTCGCGCACGGCGGACACCAGCTGGTCGGGCCCGAGCGAGCAGTTGAGGCCCACGACGTGCGCGCCCATCGACGAGAGCACGGACGCCGCCACAGCCGGCGGCGTGCCGAGGAAGGTGCGGCCGTCCTCGCCGAACGTCATCGTCACCGCCGCGGGCAGGTCGCTGCGCTCCTTCGCGGCCAAAAGCGCCGCCTTCGCCTCGCGCAGATCGGCCATAGTCTCGATGAGCAGAAGGTCGCACCCTGCGGCCGTCGCGGCATCCACCTGCTCGGCGAACAGGCCGTACGCCTCCTCGAACGTGCAGGTGCCCAGGGGTTCCAAGAGCACGCCCAAGGGCCCGATGTCGCCTGCCACGTAGCGCGCCCCCGCCGCGCGGGCGCACGCCGCCGCGGCCTGGAACACCTCGGCCACCGTCGCGCGCCCTTCGAGCTTGCGCGCGTTCGCGCCGAACGTGTTGGTGGTGACCGCCTCGGCGCCGGCTGCCACGTAGTCCGCGTGGATGGCGGCGATGTCGTCCGGGTTCGTGAGGTTCAGAAGCTCCGGCAGCGCCCCGGCCTCGGCCAGGCCGCGCGCCTGCATCTGCGTGCCCATGGCCCCGTCGAACACGAGGAAGTCCTCGCCCCGCAATGCGCGCTCCAGATGGGCGTCCTTCACGCGCACGCCCACGAGCGCATCGATCGCCGTCGAATCAGCCATGGCAGGTCCTCCCCTTCTCCTTGAAGCCGCAGCGCCCCTCGAGCGGGCATGCCGCGCACTGCGCGTCCGCGCCCGCCCCCTGCGCCGGGCGCGGGTCGTCGAACAGGCCGATGACGGCCGTCACGCTCTTCGTGAGCACGAGCACGTCGCCCTCCGTGACGGAAAGCCCGATGCGCCGCGTCGCGTCGAGGGCGGCGAGGAACGCGGGCTGCACCGACAGCGGCAGGTCGCCGTAGCCGGGGCTGTAGCGAGAGCCCGCGAACAGGCCCCGCTCCCGCGCCTCGCGGGCGATGGCGGCATCGCAGGCCTCGGCCGCCGCCTCTGCGAGGGCAGAGGCCGCCGCGCCGTACATGAGCGCGTCGGCCGGGCTCACGGCCGCGTGCTTGCGAAGCTCGCGCTCGCTCGCCGCCCCCAGCGTGCACGCCATGAGCGCGACCTCGCACGCGCCGCGCAGGTGCCGGGCGATGTCGCGCCCCGGCAGCACGAGTCCGCAGCCCGCAAGCGCCACCTGGGGGTCCGGGTCGCCCTCGTCCCAGCGCGTGCGCGCCGCGTCCACGGGGAAGGCCGCGTGGACGTAGGCGGGATTCAACTCGAGTTCGCACGCGCGCGCGAGCTCCTCGAAGCGCGCGAGCAGTTCCCCGTCCACAATCTGGCCGGAATAGCCCAGGTAGCGCAGCGCCTCGTCGCGGTCGAGCGAGAGCCGGCCGGCCGCGCCCTCTGCCGGCGCGGGGCCGCCTATGCCCGCCATGCCGCGCGCAGCGCCGACACGTTCGCCTGGGCGATGTCGGGCTTGTTCATCGTGTAGACGTGAAGGCCGTCCACGCCGTGGGCTGCCAGGTCGCACAGCTGCTCGTTGGCGCGTTCGATGCCGGCGCGGCGCAGGTCATCCGGCGCGTGCTCGTGGCGCGCGATCATCTTCACGATGGCCGCGGGCAGCGACGCGCCGCACATGAACACCATGCGCTCGATCTGGGCCCGGCCGAGGATCGGCATGACGCCGCACGCGATGGGCGCCGTGATGCCGGCCGCCAGCGCGCGCTCCCAGAAGCGGTAGAAGCAGTCGTTGTCGAAGAACAGCTGCGTGATGAAGAACGAGGCGCCCGCGTCCTGCTTCTGCTTGAGGTGCTCGACGTTCGCGCACATGTCGTCGCAGGCGATGTGGCCTTCGGGGTAGGCCGCCGCACCCACGCAAAATCCCTCTTCCGCAAGGCATTCCACCAGGTCGCGCGCATAGCGGTACGGGCCGGGCGCATCCTCGCGCATCGCGTCGCCGCGCAGGGCGAGCACGTTTTCTATCCCGCGGCGCTTGAAGTCGTCCATGGCGCGGGCGAGTGACTCCTCCGTGGCCTCGGCGCAGGTGAGGTGCGCGACGGTCGGCACGTCGAAGTCGTCCTGGATCATCTGGGCCACGTCGGCGGTGGCCCCCTTGACCCCGGTGCCGCCCGCCGAGCACGTCACGCTGATGAAGTCGGGCACGAGGTCGGCCAGGCGCGCGGCCACGGCATGCGCGGCTTCCAGCGTGAGGTCGCCCTTCGGCGGGAATATCTCGAACGAGACGGGTTGCCGGCCCTCGGCGCGCGCGGCGCGGTATATGTCGAGCACGGTGCTCATGGGCCCATTATACGGAAGCGCGGCCCGGCCGGGCGTCCGCGCCGGCCGGGCCGCAAAATCGCCATGCGAACGGACGGCTAGCCGCGCAGGCTGCGCAGCGTTCCCTTCGGCATGAAGGTGAGGATGGCGCCCGCCACGCACAGGAGGAACACGATGCCCGCCGCGAGCCACGACGCCTCGGCCACATGCACGCCCACGCCGACGAGCGCCCAGAGGAACACGATCTGGAAGAAGTTGTCGCCGTAGGCCCGCTTCATGGCGAAGCCGAGCGCGAGCACGCCCGCCGTGAGCACGATGGCCCCGAGCGCGCCCAGAAACGGCAGGCCGCCGCCCGTGACGCGCTCGACGAGGATGGCCAGGTTGGCGAGCGTCGCCACCGTGATCCATGCCGCGTAGAGGGAGATGGGGATCCACTCCGAGCCGCGCTTGGCCCAGCGCCGCACGCTCAGGTAGAGGGCGGCGAGCACCGCCCACTCCGCCAGGATCACGATGAAGCCGATGCCCACCTGGTTGAAGTGCCACAGCGCCAGCCACAGCACGTTGAGCACGCAGCTGGCGATGAACAGCACAGACGTGGCCGTGAAGCGCTTTGGACGCGTGGGCGCCGTGCGCGTGTAGGCGACGAGCCACACGATGTTCGCCACGTAGATGAGCGACCAGATGGAGAACACGTAGCCGGCAGGCGCGAACCACGTGTACGCGCCGCCGTACGCCACCGACGCCGACGTGTTGTTCCCCACCTGGCCTCCCTCTATGACGACGTTTCCGAGCAGGGTGAGCGCGTAGACCACCCACATCGTGACGACCTCAGGGGTCAGGTAGCCGCCGCGCTCGAGCTTGCGGCCCGTCTTCGTGCCGCGGGCGCGCTGCACGACGCCGGGGGCGGCCGTCGCGCGATACGCATGATTGGGCATGATGCACCTCGCTTTCGTAGTTGGGTGCCTTGAGTGTAGCCCCGCGCGAGGCGGAAACCCGTTACGGGAGATTCGCAGTCCGCAATCGCTTCGGCGCAGATGGGAAGCGCGTTTGTAAGGGATGAGACTCAGCGTCATCCTGAGCGAGCGACCCCCTTGCGTCATCCTGAGCGAGCAGGACAAAAAAGTGAAAGAGTCGCTGAGGCGGGATAACGCCCCATTGCACCCGCAGCAGGCGGATGCTTCTGCACGACACAAAAACCGGCCGGTTTGGCACAAGGTTGTCTGCTCGTCATCGTGCTGGCAAAATCTGACCTGGGAAAATACTACTCCGACCTTGTTTGGTGCCGCTTGGTCATTCTCCGAGGAAGCGATTTCGTGCCAAACCGGCGGGTTTTTGTGTCGTGGGCCCAGCGTGCCGATCGCGCCCCTGCCGTCGCCGCATGGGGTCCTTCGACCCCAGCGGGCTTATGCCGCCTCCGCTCAAGATGGCATGGCGCGTCTGCGCGCCTATGAGCACGCTCGACTGCGCATCAGGAAATGCGGATGCGGAGGTAGTCGCCGGGGGCGAGGGACGCATCGGCCTCGAAGGCGTAGCGCTCGGCAGAGCGGTTCGCCACAGCGACGGGCACCGGCGCGGGCGCGGGATCGAGCTCGTCGGCCTTGGGCAACCACGCGAGGTTGCGCACTTGCACCTGCGAGACGGGGCGGCGGGGGCTGAGCGCTTCCAGCTGGTCGCCCTCGCAGAAGCGGTTGTGGCAGACGGCCTCCACGCGCCACGCTGCCGCGCCGGACGGCTCACACGCGGTCACAGTAGCCGCGTGCAGGCACTCCTTCACGTAGCCGTCGCGCTCGGGCGTCTGCTCGGCGCGGCCGTAGTAGAAACCGGTTGAGTACGGGCGATGCGAGATGGTGAGCAGCTCCGGCGCCACCACGGCCGGGTCGGCGCCGTCGAGCACGGCGCGGTAGGCGTGCACCACGGTGGCCACGTAGAACGCCTTCTTGTTGCGCCCTTCTATCTTGAGCGAGTCCACGCCGGCGGCCACGAGGTCGTCCAAGTGCGCGAGCATGTTGAGATCCTGCGCGTTCATGACGTAGGTGCCGCGCACGTCCTCCTCCACCGGGTAGAACTCGCCGGGGCGCTGCTCCTCCACCAGCGCGTAGCTCCACCGACACGGCTGCGCGCAGTGCCCCTTGTTGCCCGAGCGGCCGGCCATCGCTGAGCTCAAGAGGCAGCGCCCCGACACGGCCATGCACATGGCGCCGTGCACGAACGCCTCCAGCTCCAGCTCGCGCGGGGCGTCGGCGCGCATGCGGGCGATGTCGGCCACGCTCATCTCGCGGGCGCACACCACGCGGCTCGCGCCCAGTTCGTGCCACATGCGGGCGGCCTCGGCGTTCATGACGCCGGCCTGCGTGCTCACGTGCAGCTCGACGTGCGGCGCGTGCTTGCGCGCGAGCGAGAACGCGCCGAGGTCGCTCACGATGAGCGCGTCGACCTGCGCCTCGTCGAGCGCCTCCAGGTACGCGGGCAGCGCGGCCAGATCGTCCGCGTCCATGAGGGCGTTCACAGCCGCGTAGGCCTTCGAGCCGGCCGCATGCGCGCAGGCCACGGCCGCAGGCACGTCGTCGAGCGCGAAGTTCGAGGCGCGCTGGCGCAGCCCGAAGCGGTCGCAGGCGAAGTACACCGCATCCGCCCCGAAGCGCACCGCCGCCTCCAACTGCGCCCGCCCGCCTGCCGGCGCAAGAAGTTCGGGGAGATGTGTCGTTCGATTTCGCATGCGCCGTATTGTAGCGCAGGATGGCGACGTTGCGGCCCCGCCGCCAAGGGCCCGAGCAGAAAAGGAGGCCCCTCCTGTAACTTTTCGCCAGCAATGCACAAATCGCTACCATGAGAGCAGCATATCGACCAGGCGTTCTCCCAACGAGGCCTCCCCTGGTCGTGTGAAATGCGGCCTTTCGCTCCTCCAATTCATGCATTGTCGTAAAAAACTTACCTGAGAGGCCGCGATTCCTGCTTCGTCATGATTGCAGGCTTCGTTATGAGAGGGTTTTCCAAGCGCCAACCGGAAAACTCTTCCTTTTTGAAAGTTTTCCGGTTGGCTTCCGGAAAACTTCGACGAAAAAAAGGGAGGGCGGCCCGACGGGCCGCCCTTCGCGTGCGCATACTTTGACGCCGCCCTACCCCTCGTAGGTCACGCGGGCGCCTTGGGGGGTGTCCTCGATGGTGAAGCCGAGGCCGCACAGGCCGTCGCGCACCGCGTCGGCGCGGGCCCAGTCCTTGGCGGCGCGGGCGTCGGCGCGGGCGGCCAGGAGGGCGTCCACGGCCCCCGCGGGGTCGGCGCCTTCGTAGCCCGCCACGTCGGCGGCCAACGCCACGACCTCGGCCGGGTAGGCGCACGCGCCCTCGGCCTCCTCCGCCGCGGCCTCCACGTCGATGCCGAATACGCCCATGAGCTCCACGATGAGCGCCCGGGCGTCGCGCACGGGCGGCACGTCGGACAGCGACAGCGTCTTGCCCGCCGTCTGCGCGTTCACATCGGCGATGAAGTCGAACACCTCGCCGAGCGCCTTGCACGTGTTGAAGTCGTCGTCCATGGCCAGGATGAAGCCCATCTTCGCCTGGCGCGTGCGGTCCATGAGCGCGCGCAGGTCGAGAGGCGAGGGGATGTCCTCGGCGTTCGCGAGCAGCCAGTCGAGGTTCCTCACCGCGTTCTCGATGCGGCAGAGCGCGGCGGCCGCCTCGGCCAGGCGCTCGTCGGAGAAGTCGAGGGGCGAGCGGTAGTGCGTCTGCAGCATGAGGAAGCGCAGCACCTCGGGGCGCGTGACCTCCAGAACCTCGCGCAAGAGCTTGAAGTTGCCGAGCGACTTGCTCATCTTCTCGGAGTTGATCTGCAGCATGCCGCCGTGCATCCAGTGGTTCGCGAACGTGCAGCCGCACGCGGCCTCGCTCTGGGCGCGCTCGTTCTCGTGGTGCGGGAACACGAGGTCGCCGCCGCCGCCGTGGATGTCGAACGGCAGCCCCAGGTACTTGCGCGACATGGCCGAGCACTCGATGTGCCAGCCCGGACGGCCCATGCCCCACGGCGACTCCCACGCCGGCTCGCCGGGCTTGGCGGCCTTCCACAACGCGAAGTCGAGCGGGTCGCGCTTGCGGTCCTCCACGCCCTTGCCGTCGGCGCGCAGCTCGCGGTGGCCACCTTCCATCTCGTCGACGTTGCGGCCCGAGAGCGCCCCGTAGTCGGAGAACGAGCGCACGCTGAAGTACACGTCGCCCTCCACCTCGTAGGCGTGCCCGCCGTCCATGAGCTCGCTGATGAGCGCGATCATCTCGGGGATCTCCTCGGTGGCCTTCGGGCGGATGTCGGGGTCGAGCACGTTCGCGCGGCGCATGTCCTCGATGAACGCGTCGGTGTACTCGGCGGCCACCTCGGCGGCCGGGCGGCCCTCCTCGAGCGCCTTGCCGATGATCTTGTCGTCGACGTCGGTGACGTTCTGCACGAACTTCACGTCGAAGCCGCGCCACATGAGGTAGCGGCGGATGTTGTCGAAGCTGATGAACGTGCGCGCGTTGCCCACGTGGATGTAGTTGTACACGGTGGGGCCGCACACGTACATGCCGACCTTGCCGCGCTCGAGCGTCTCGAAGTCCACCTTCTCGCGGACCTTGGTATCGTAGAGCCTGATCATAGGGTATCCTCGCATCCTGCCTGTCCGAAACGCCGCCCCGTGCGGGCGCACGTCAACCTGAAATTCTAGCACAGCGGCCGGCGTCCGGGAAAACGCCTCGGCCCGCGCCGTAGGGCAAGGGCCCTGCCCTTGCCCTACGGCGCGATGCTAGCTACATCGACAGAGCAGGCACACGGCGGTGGCCGAGATGCCCTCTTCCCGGCCTTCGAAGCCCAGATGCTCGGTGGTGGTGGCCTTCACGCCCACGTTCTCAACGGGAATGCCCATGGCGGCGGCCAGGTTCGCGCGCATGGCGTCGCGATGCGGCGAGAGCTTCGGCGCCTGCGCGGCGATCACGCTGTCCACGTCGAGGATGGCGTAGCCCTCCGCGCGCACCTTGTCGGCCACGGCGGCCAAGAGCTTGAGCGAGTCGGCATCCTTGAAAGCCGGGTCGGTGTCGGGAAACAGCTTCCCGATGTCGCCCCCGCGGATGCCGCCCAAGAGGGCGTCGGATATCGCATGCGCCAGCACGTCCGCGTCCGAATGCCCCAAGAGCCCCTTCGCATGCGGTATGTCCACACCCCCCAGGATGAGCTTCCGTCCCTCCGCGAACGCATGCACATCATACCCCTGCCCGATACGCAGGTTGGCAGGGTTAAACGCGCCCGTCATTCCGGGTTCCCCTTCATATACATGGTCCTCACGGCAGCCGCCAGCATGAGGTAGTCCTCGGGCACGGTGAGCTTGATGTTGTCGCGCTTGCCCTCCACCACGAGCACGCGCCCGCCCAGCCTCTCGATCAAAGACGAGTCGTCGGTGCCCATGAAGCCGTCGGAGAGCGCCGAGGCGTGCGCGCGGCGGTAGATGCCGGCGCGGAACACCTGCGGCGTCTGCGCGTTCCAGAACACGCGGCGGTCGGGCGTGCCCACGATCACGCCGTTCTCCACCACCTTGAGCGTGTCGACGGCCGGATGCGCCACCACGGCGCCGTCGCAGTCGATGTTGCCCTTGAGCGTGGCGATGGCGTGCCCGATGAGCTCCGGCGAGATGAGCGGGCGCGCGCCGTCGTGCAGGATGACGTACTCGTAGTCGTCGGGCACGTACTCGAGGCCCGAGAACGCCGATTCCTGGCGGCTGGGGCCGGAGGGCGCCACCACCACGGGCGTGACGAACGGGAACGGGTCGATGGCGCGCTTGAGGTACTCGGAGCAGCGCTCCTCGGGGCACACGATCACGATGAGCCCGATGTCGCCTACCGCGTCGAAAGCCTCGGCCGACCAGGTGAGGATGGGCTTGCCCGCGATCTCAACCAGCTGCTTGCCGCCCTCCTTGCCGAAGCGCTCCCCCGTGCCGCCGGCCAGGATGATGGCCGCGGTCTGCGGGTTCTTGTCCACCTCGCCCTTGAGGCCCCCCATCGCCTGCGTGAGCGTGTCCAGGTCGAGGTCGTCCATGGCGAGCTCCGGGGCGCCGAGCACCGCCGAAGAGAACACCGGGTCGATTGTCTGCGTCATAGGGCCTTCCTCTCCGCCTTGTGTTGTCTTGCCGCCCCGCCTGCCGCCGCCACGCGCCTAGTCCCGCTCGTCCGGCCGGCGCACGGTGATCTCCTGCGCCTTCAGCGACACGCGCGAATGCGGGGGGATGGACGAGGTGACGAACGCGGAGCCGGCTATGACCGACCCGGCCCCGATCACCGTCTCCCCGCCGAGCACCGAGGCGTTGGAGTAGATGGTCACGTCGTCCTCGATGGTGGGATGGCGCCGCACCCCGGCGAGCCGCTGCCCGCCGCGCGTGGACAGCGCGCCGAGCGTCACGCCCTGGTAGAGCTTCACACGGTCGCCGATGACCGTGGTCTCGCCGATGACCACGCCCGTGCCGTGGTCGATGAAGAAATACTCGCCGATCTGGGCGCCGGCGCCGATGTCGATGCCCGTGCCGCTGTGCGCGAGCTCCGTCATGACGCGCGGGATGATGGGCACGTCCTGCTGGTAGAGCACGTGCGCGATGCGGTACACGTAGATGGCGTACAGGCCCGGGTACGTGAAGATGACCTCCTCCTTCGAGCCGGCCGCCGGGTCGCCGTCGTAGAGCGCCTGCACGTCGGTGAGCAGCACCCGCTGGATGCTGGGAAGCTGGTCGAAGAACGCGGTGCACACCTCGGAGGCGCGCTCGCAGATGTGCTCGGGCGTGCCGCCGCACAGCGATCGCGCCGGATCGGCCTCCTCGGCGTCGCGGTCGTCGGAGGCGTACGCGAGCGCGAGGATGATCTGCTCGCGCAGCACCCGCTCGATCTGGATGAGCGTCTCGCCGATGAAGTATTCAGGGCTCGTGGACGGCGTGAGCATCTCATCGCCGAAGTAGCCGGGGAACAGCACCCGGCGCAGGTCCTTGAGCACCCACTTCACGGCCGATCGGCTGGGGTACCGCCGCCCGGGCTTCGTGAAGAATATCTCGTCGGCCTCGTAGTTCTTCTCGATGCCCTTCACGATGCGATCGAGGTTATCTCCGAACATGGAACCTCCTGTAGTGAAATGGTTGAGCGACGTTCCCAGTATACGACAAATGCGGGCCCAAGACGCAGGAAACCCCTGCTCCCTGGGCTTCGTATTCGACCCGGGGAGGCAGGGGCTCTCTAAGAGGCGATTGTTAGTCGGCCGCACCGCCCGAGGCGGAACCGCCGCCCGAGCTCACGCCGGCGTGGCCCAGGTCGTAGTTCGTCAGCAACAGCTCGGCCTCCCGTGCGATGCTGTCGCGCTTGCGCGGCTCGGGGATGGCGCCCGAGCCCTGGGTGAACACGAGCTCGCCATCCACCGCGTCCACGTCGATGATCGATCCGCTCGTCCACTTGCCCTCGAGGATCTCCTCCGACAGCGGATCCTCCAGCAAACGCTGGATGGCGCGACGCAAAGGACGCGCGCCGTAGGTGGCGTCGGTGCCCTCCTTGGCAACGAGCTTGCACGCCGCCTCGGTCAGGTTGATGGACATGTTCTGCTCGATCAAACGCTCGCGCAAATCTGCCACCATGAGCTTGACGATCTCGGCGATCTGCTGGTCGTTTAAGCTCTTGAACACGATGATCTCGTCGATGCGGTTCAGGAACTCGGGCCTGAACAGCTTCTTCATCTCGGCCATGACGCGGCTCTTGATCTCCTTGTCGGAGAGGCCCGCGTGCTCCTCGGTGGAGAAGCCCAGCGTCGTCGGCTGCGCGATCTCGCGCGCGCCCACGTTCGACGTCATGATGATGACCGTGTTGCGGAAGTCCACCGTGCGGCCCTGCGCGTCGGTCAAGCGGCCCTCCTCCAGGATCTGGAGCAGGATGTTGAACACGTCGGGGTGCGCCTTCTCGATCTCGTCGAACAGCACCACCGAGTAGGGGCGCTGGCGCACGGCCTTCGTCAGCTGGCCGCCCTCGTCAAAGCCCACGTAGCCCGGGGGGCTGCCCACCAGGCGCGACACGCTGTGCTTCTCCATGTACTCCGACATGTCGAACGACAGCAGCGCGTCCTCACTGTTGAACAGGAACTCGGCGAGCGCCTTGGAAAGCTCGGTCTTGCCCACGCCCGAGGGGCCCAGGAAGATGAACGAGCCGGCGGGGCGCTTCGGGTCCTTGAGGCCGCTTCGCGAGCGGCGGATGGCCTTCGAGAGCGCGGTGACTGCCTCCTCCTGGCCGATCACGCGCTCATGCAGCACGGCCTCCATGCGAAGGAGCTTCTCGGTCTCGGCCTCGGTGAGGTTGGATACGGGCACGCCCGTGGACATGGACACCACGTCGGCGATGTCCTGCATGGTCACCTGGTGCACGGACTTCTGGGCGTCCTCCTCCCACTTCTTCTCGGCCTCCTCGCGCTTCTTCTTCAGCTCGGACTCCTCGTCGCGCAGCTGGGCGGCGCGCTCGAAGTCCTGCGCGGCGATGGCCGTGTCCTTCTCGCCGCGCAAACGGCGCAGCTCGTCATCGAGCTCGCGCAGCTCTTTGGGCAGCGTCATGTTGCGGATGCGCATGCGGGCGCCGGCCTCGTCGAGCACGTCGATGGCCTTGTCGGGCAGGAAGCGGTCCTGGATGTAGCGGCTCGACAGGTTCACGGCCGCCTGGAGCGCGTCGTCGGTGAAGTGCACCTGGTGGTGCGCCTCGTAGCGGTCGCGCAGGCCCTCGAGGATGCGCATGGCCTGCTCCTCGTTGGGCTCGCCCACGGTGATGGGCTGGAAGCGGCGCTCGAGCGCGGAGTCTTTCTCGAGGTGCTTGCGGTATTCGTCGATGGTGGTGGCGCCGATCACCTGGATCTCGCCGCGCGACAGCGGCGGCTTCAGGATGGCGGCCGCGTCGATGGAGCCTTCGGCCGAGCCCGCGCCGATGAGCGTATGCATCTCGTCGATGAACAGGATGATGTCGCCCGCGTCCATGACCTCCTTGATGCACTTCTTCAGACGCTCCTCGAACTCGCCGCGGTACTTGGAGCCGGCCACGAGCGCGCTCACGTCGAGCGTGAACAGGCGCTTGCCGCGCAGGATGTCGGGCACCTGGTTGGACACGATGAGCTGCGCCAGGCCCTCGGCCACGGCGGTCTTGCCCACGCCCGGCTCGCCGATCAGGAGCGGGTTGTTCTTCTGGCGGCGGCTGAGCACCTGCATGACGCGCTCGATCTCGCCCGCGCGGCCGATGACCGGGTCGAGCTTGCCGTCGCGCGCCTTGCGCGTGAGGTCGGTGCCGAACTCCTTCAGCACGCTGTCGGAGCCCTGGCCGTTGGGGTCGAAGGCGTTGCGGCCGGCGTACACCGGGCTCTGGCCCACGAGGTCGTTGAGCGCGCTGCGGATATCGTCGCCGGAGACGCCCAGGCGCGTGAGCACCTCGAGCGCCGTGCCGTCGCCCTCGCGCACGATGCCGAGCAGCAGATGCTCGGTGGAGATGTAGGATTGGCCCATCTGCATGGCCTCGCGCAGGCTGTTCTCCAGCACACGCTTCACGCGGGGGGTGAACGACAGGTGGCCGGACACGTCGGTGTCCTCATCGATGGCCACCACCTGGCGGATGGCCTGCACCACGGCGTCGTACTTCACGCCCCTGCGGTCGAGCGCCTGGGCGGCCAGGCCGTCCTTCTCCTGGATGAGGCCGAGCAGGATGTGCTCGGTGCCCACGTAGGGCTGGTGCAGGGAACGCGCTTCGTCTTGGGCTAAGACAAGGACCTTGCGGGCCTTGTCGGTGAACTTCTCGAATGACATGTAAAGCCTCGATTCTCGCGGAGCTTCTGTGTTTCGTAGTACATGCTAGCACTCTCGTCAAGAGAGTGCCAACGCGTTGCCCGCCGCACACGCTCGCTCCATAACTCGCAGCCGCGCTGCGGCAGAATCCATCGTATCACGACCTCCCTTGATGCTCGCCCGATCCCCCCGATGCCTCCGAAAGTGCTCATTTCCGACGCGGAGTTGAAAAGATCGACGGCAGTCTGATGAGGAGCAAGCGCGAAAGCCGTTCGCGCACGGCCGCCATCGGAGCCCAGGTGGCGGCATCGCCTTTTTTCAAATGTATTATTGCTGTCTGCATGATTGACGAGAAGGGTTGCGAGAAGTACAGTAGTGGCAGTGAAACGGCTCGGGTGCTCTACGGAGTCCGAGACTGAGAAGGGTCACCTGCCAATGGCGGGCGGCCCTTTCTCATTTTTCGAGGGGCGGGGTACTGTATGGCGAAACCATTCAAAACAATTGATCAGCAGATCGAGATTCTCCGATCCCGCGGGTTGCTCGTCGAGGACTCAGCCTACGACGTTCTGCTGTCCGAAAACTACTATTCAGTGGTGAATGGATACAAGGAGTTCTTCATCGACAAGGAGAAGTCTTCAGCATGTAGCCATGAGATGTTTTTGCAGGAAACCTGCTTCAGCGATGTATACGAACTGTTCTTGTTTGACAGGGCGCTCCGAGAGTACACGTTCCATAACCTGATCAAAGCCGAATCGCTCATCAAGACGGTATCGGTGTACACCTTCTGCGAGAGGTTTCCCGAGCCAAGATCCTACCTCGACATGGACAACTACACAGCGAGGGACGAGTACATGCTTGGCAAGAGGAGGTTCGTCGAAGACCTCCCCGCTTTCGTCAGCAAGCTGAACAGGAAAGCTTACACCGACTCGAAATGCAAGGACTTCATCCAGCATTACCGGGACAAGCATGGCGACGTCCCCTTATGGGTGCTCGCGAACGACCTCACATTCGGCAACATTTCCTACTTTTTCAACCTGCAAAAACGCAGCGTGCAAAACGAGATATGTCGGAGAATAGTAAAGTTGCGAGGCGGCAGCGAGCAGCTGAATCCGAAACGGATGAGGCTAACCCTCCGCGCCCTCGTCGACTTTCGCAATATCTGCGCACACGACGAAAGGCTGTTTTGCGCCAAAGTCGGCCCGGTGAGAGACATCGGCTATGCCGACATGCTTGAGTCGCTTGCGGTGGTGCTACCCAAAAGCGACGTGCAAAATATGCGCAGCGGAGTGCTCAGACTCATCAACGATTATTCAAAGGGGAGGAAGCGGATAAGCGGAATCCTCGATGGCATGGGGATAAAAACGGCAGGTTAGGCTTGCGAGAAAGATCGCTATGCGAGAAGGCCGCCCGGCGGGGTGCGCGGGCGGCCTTCTTGGGGATCGTATGGCGCTTGGGCGCTAGTAGAGCTTCGCGCCGGCGGGGATGCGGTCGTCCACCATGAGCAGGTTCAGGCGCTCCTCGCCCTCCTCCTCGTGGATGGCCGAGAGCAGCATGCCGCAGGAGTCCACGCCCATCATCTTGCGCGGCGGAAGGTTGGTGATGGCGATGAGCGTGCGGCCTGCCAGCTCCTCCGGCTCGTAGTACGCGTGGATGCCCGACAGGATGACGCGCTCGGTGCCCGTGCCGTCGTCGAGCGTGAACTGCAGGAGCTTCTTGGACTTCGGCACGGCGACGCACTCCTTCACCTTCACGACGCGGAAGTCCGACTTGCTGAACGTGTCGAAGTCCACCTCGTCGGCGAATAGGGGCTCGACGACCACCTTCGAGAAGTCGACGGGCGCGGCTGCGGGAGCGCTCGCCTCGGCGGCCGCGGCGCGCGGCCGCCCGCCCGCCGGAACCTCGTCGCGCATGTGGGGAAAAAGCAGCACGTCGCGGATGGACGGCGCGTCGGTGAGCAGCATGACCAAGCGGTCAATGCCGATGCCGCAGCCGCCCGCCGGGGGCATGCCGTACTCGAGCGCGCGCACGTAGTCGTCGTCGTAGCCCATGGCCTCGTCGTCGCCCAGGTCCTTCGCCTCCACCTGTGCGCGGAAGCGCTCGGCCTGATCGACCGGGTCGTTCAGCTCGCCGAAGGCGTTGGCGTACTCATGTCCGCAGATGAACAGCTCGAAGCGCTCGGTGAGGTTCGGATCGCCCGCCTTCTTCTTGGCGAGCGGCGACACCTCCAAGGGGTGCTCGGTCACGAACGTGGGCTGGATGAGCTTCTCCTCGGCAACGGCCTCGAATATCTCGGCGATGAGCTTGCCCTTGCCCCACGCGTCGTCCGCGTGCCCGCCGTGCTTCTCAAGGATGGCCACCAGCTCCTCGCGGGTGCGCGCGAAGCTCACGTCCTCGCCCGCGCCCTCGCTGGCCAGCTCGATCATGGTGGCGCGGCGCCACGTGCCGCCCAGGTCCACCTGCTGGCCTTGGTACTCCACCTGCATGGTGCCGCACGCGGCCTGCGCCGCCGCCTGCACCACGCCCTGCGTGAGCTCCATCATGCCCTCAAGATCGGAAAACGCCTGGTAGAACTCCATGGTGGTGAACTCGGGGTTGTGGAACGCGTCCATGCCCTCGTTGCGGAACTGCCGGCCGATCTCGAACACCTTCTCGAACCCGCCCACCAGCAGGCGCTTGAGCGGCAGCTCGGTGGCGATGCGCAGGAAGTAGTCGCGGTCGAGCGCGTTGAAGTGCGTGACGAACGGCTTGGCGTTCGCGCCGCCCAGGATGGGATGCAGAAACGGCGTTTCCACCTCGTAGTAGCCGTTGTCCTCCATGAAGCGGCGGATGGCGGCCACTATCTTGAAGCGGCGCTCGAACGTCTGCTTGACCTCGGGGTTCATGACCAGATCGACGTAGCGCTGGCGGTAGCGCGTCTCCTTGTCGGCCAGGCCGTGGAACTTCTCGGGCAGCGGGCGCAGGCTCTTCGACAGAAGCTCGAAGCCCTCCACCGCCACGGACAGCTGGCCGCGCTTCGTGCGCATCATGGTGCCATGCACGCCGATCCAGTCGCCCACGTCGAGGTCCTTGAGCTCCGCGAACGCATCCTCGCCGAGCGCGTTGATGCGGCAGAACAGCTGCATGTCGCCCGTGGAGTCGCGCAGCTCCAGAAACGCCAGCTTGCCCTGGTCGCGCTTCGCCATCACGCGGCCCGCCACCTGCACCTCGTCGGTCGTGGACGCGCCGTCCTCGAGGCCCTCGTACTGGGCGGCCAAATCGGCCAGGTGGTGCGAATACGTAAACGCGTGGCCGTACGGGTCGCGCCCCGCCGCCAGCAGCGCCTCGCGCTTGGCAAGGCGCACCGCGATGGGATCGTCCTCGATGATCTGCTGCTCGGTGGTGTCGCTCATCTCGCGTTCCGTCCCCTAGTGCTCGATCTTGACGATGACCATGGATATCTCGCGGCCGGTCGGGCCGGTCGTCTCCACTTTGTCGCCCTTCTTGTGGCCCAGCAGCGCCGAGCCCACCGGCGACTCGTTGGAGATCTTTCCGGCTGCCGCGTCGCTCTCCGCGCCGCCCACGATGGTGAACGCGCGCTCGCGGCCGCCCATGTCCACGGTCACGGTGGAGCCGATGTGCACGTTGTTCGAGCGCTTCGGCGTGTTCACGACCGTCGCCTCCGACAGGATGCGGCTGATCTCGGCGATGCGCGCCTCCATCATGCCCTGCTCGTTCTTCGCGTCGTCGTACTCGGAGTTCTCCGAGATGTCGCCGAACTCGCGCGCCACCTTGATGCGCTCGCCGATCTCGGCGCGCTTTTCCGTCTCGAGGAAATGCAGCTCCTCTTCGAGCTTCTCCTTGCCTTCCGGCGTGAGGATGAAATTGTTGTCTGCCATGGTTTCCTTCACCTGTCCAATTACAAAAACATGCACGCTCGTGCCTTCAAGCGTGCGGTCTGGATATTATCGAGCTGTGAGGGGAGGCGCGGCGAAGGGCCCCGCGCCGATATGAAAAAAGCGGTATGTGCGAGGCGTGGACCGTCTGCACATACCGCGCATCATGCGAACCTGGTGCTACTCTGCCTTCTTCTTGGCCGCCGTGGTGGTCTTCTTGGCGGTCGTGGTGGTCTTCTTGACCGGCTCCTCGACCTCCTCGACGATCTCCTCTTCCTCTTCGTCGGCGTCCTCGATGGCCTTCTCGCCGCCGCCCATGCCGTCGCGGAGGTTCTTGACGGTCTTGCCGAGCGCGCTGCCGAGCTTCGGAAGGTTCTTCGGGCCGAAGATGAGCAGGATCACCGCAAGGATGATGAGAAGCTCCGGCATTCCCATTCCAAGGATCTTCATACGTTCCTCCAAGTTGCTCTCACGGGGCCGCCTTGTGCGGTCCCGCCCCGTCCCGTCGCATGAACGGAACGGCACACCGATGCAAAAAAGGGATGCTGTTTTAAGAACATCCCCTTAAGCTCCATGGTCGGGTTGACAGGATTTGAACCTGCGGCCTCTGCGTCCCGAACGCAGCGCTCTACCAAGCTGAGCCACAACCCGATTACTGCTCACGCAGCGACGGCTATGATAGCACAATGTAATCGAAGGTGAAAGAAATTGCGACAATAATTCCCGCTTCACGCCTTCTCCACCGGCGTTTTAAGCTGATTTTCGCGCGTACCAGGAATTGCCGTATATCCCTCAGGCAAAACGAGGCATAGCCGCCTAAATATCGACGAGAATCATAACGCCTGATGATCTCTCCTGTTTCGCAGAAACGGCCAGCAATGACAACCGCCGCCTAGAAAACTGAGCCCTTTCACCGGCCTATGCACATGTCAATAGACGAACGTCGATCCGATCTAGGCTTATGGAGCCTTCTGCGACGCATCTGAAGCTGCAGCCTCTGCGTCTTCCTCATTTTTAAAGGCAACCAGGCGCGATACTCGATACGTTGATCCGTTCCCTACGGGATTGCCCGTTGAAGGGCCCCCGGAGGCAAGCTTCCCGCGAAACAACAGCGCTGCCGACCCCTTACGGAGGCGCTGTTTTGTATGCCTTCCCTGCAAAACAGGTTACCGTCATTCAACCCTTATTCCTCCGCCAGAAGCAAAGCATCGTCCCAGCCGCAATGCGAATCAGTCTTCAGGGAATATTGAGTAGTCGAACACCACTTGCGACGGAACGTATTCGTTATCATGAGATTCGTTCGTAACTCCGGTCACTTTCAGTGCGCATACACAACCATAGTCGTTAAGCAGCGCTACCCGTTGGCCCACGCTTGGCGTAGCGCACCTGCACGAGCGGATGCAGGATGCAACAACAGCGGCATCAAGGTCGACGTCCGGTACAGCGTCCGGGATCATCCCGACGGCCTTGATGTAATCGTTCAGAATGTACACCGAATCGCCGCTACGCTCCCCAAAGCCAACCTTGAACTCGTATTTGCCGTATCCTAGCGTTACCACCTTTGAGGGTGCCTCGCCGTAGGCCATCGCCACCCCCTTGGACTCGAGTTCAGGGCATGACCAGTTTCCCGGCTCCATGAGATGGTCGATTCGTTCCAAGCGGTACATTCTCTCCCGTATCGTCGTTGGGCTGATGCCCCTCCCCTTGTCCGCAGGAAGACCCGCCAACCATCGCCACAGATCGTCAATCTGCTCGGAACCGGGAAACGAGCCGTCTCGATCGCGATACGAGAAATCGAAGTATTTCGGATCCCGTCCTTCCATCCATTTCGGGAGAAGCCTTTTCTCGTTGCGCACGAACAAAACGGAAAGCCAGTTGCTCGGCCGACCGTCAACAACATCTCGGATTGTCTTCGTCTCACGCCCGACACCCGAGTCGGGATGATTGTCCGCCCTCTCGACATAGCCTTCATCGACAATCATCAATACATGCTTCGCGTCCTCGACCTTTCGCATGAAACCCGTGAGGTCTTCCCCGTAGTCGACCTCGGAATCGATGCCGACATGGAAGCCGATTTGCTTCAGATGCGCCGCGAGCAGTCTCACCCACTCACGATGCGCGATGTTCTCCGGGCCTCCCCATGCGTAAGAGATGAACACGTCGAACTGCATTCCTGCCCTCTTTCGTCATTTTCGAAAAGTAGCTCAAGTGTACCCGAAGCCAACACCTGGAGTAATAAGGGAATCGCCGTTCGCCAACTAGCCTTTCATCCCCATTCGCAAAAACTCATCCATCTCCGCGTCCTCGTGACTTCGAATCTGATCGATCTCGGATATAGCCTAGTTGAGAGTATTGCGGTACAGCTCATTGAATGCTGAGCTGTTGCGCTATTCCACAGGAAAACCAGTACAGAACATCCGCCCAAATGAGAGAAGCATAGCCTGATCCTGCAATGGTACGAAGAGCTTGAAATTATCTAGGCCGACAGCATCGACACTCTCCTCTAACCCCAAAATACCTCCGACCCCTAACGCACCCAAAGCGCTACGGTATCCATCTTTAAACTCAGGGATCCGGTCATGAACTAATTCTAAGCCCGCATTCGGAACCCCCTCGTCTTCCTTGATCATGACGAACAGCTCTCCGAAAGCCGTCAAATTGACAAGGTTTGATAAGAAGGCTTTTCATAGCCGTCTGACGCGATATCAGTTCTGAGGAGAATGTTGTAACACCCCGTCTCCACGACGCGACGCAGACCCGTGTTAAGAACCTGGGCTCGAAGAGCGGGATTAGCTGAATGACGATAGCTTGCTGCACCACTCGGTCAACCACTGTCGGGATTCCTAGCTTCCTTCTTGGGGATCTCCACCCGAAGCACGGGGCTGGAGGGTGTGTTTCTCCTGTTTGGTTTGGTCGAAAAGCCCGTCTGAGTGCCGCTTGAAGCAGCCACGCATTCGCAACGCCCATCTTGCCGATACCAGCTGCACCCTTATTGGCTTGATCTTTCCCGTAGGCATGCCGCATGTTGTCCTTATCGACGATCCGCTCCAACAAATCCGTCGGACAGAGCATATTGGCGCTTTCGTCAAGACCCATCCCTTGCGCGCTCGACGCTCCAGGTTGCTCGCCTTGTTCCGCAAGCGTCCTCGTCTGCAAGCCCTACATTGTGAGCCGGCTGCCGTTCATCGCGCCCATAAGGCAACCTTCCTCCTACTTGCCCTGCTAACGGTTCAGCCCTTCCCTTGCGCTGGACAACTCTCCAAGTGCATGGCTTCGGCTGACTCCTTGCGCCAAGCTTTACTCCGCGAGCACGAAATCCATCATGCCCGCGTCCATGATGCCTCCCGAGGTAAGCCGCGTTTCTTCCCCTCAATCCACCTGCCGCATCTACCCCATAGGCTTCCGTATAGCTATCGGGCTTCGGTTTGTTAAGCAACCTTACCCGCCCACTTGCGCCTAACGCGATCTCTGTTCGTCAGACCAGAGGTTCGCCTCCTGCTCCCTTCAGATTCCACTCCGCGACAGACACCCTTGCACTTAGCTACGCGCTTCCCGCTATCAGGCGCATTAAGGACTTTCACCCATTGGAAACGTGCACATGCTCGACGCACTAAGAAAAAGGGCTGCATCTTTGGATGCAGCCCCTACCTTCGAAAACGCCATTCTCTTCGACTGAGCTGGAACAACGTCTGGGTCTCATCCAGAGAAAAAACCAAAAGCTTTTTCGTAGTCGCACCCCTATGTCCTTTTCTCAAGGAGCATAGAGTCCACTATCGTCGAAAGCGCACTCGAAGACTTATGAAGCGTCATTCATCATTTCGTGCAGTCCTTGCCCCAACCAGTCAGGACGTTGCATGTGTTTCAGCTTTTCAAGCAGAAGCAGGACTTCCCCCACAGAAGAGATTACGAACCCACCCCGAAGTACATGGCAAACTCGCCCAAAACCGTCGTGCCATCAATGTCATACACTGGGATATACCTATAGCCTGGATCCTGCGCAGCGTCGACCATCGCTTCAAAATCATTCGAGCCCAAGGCTAACCAGTCGGCTTTGTATATATATCCTTGCTCCTCATTCGTTGCAACAGCTTTGATCAAATCCGGTATATGGCCAACAGATTTTTTCGATAGAAGGGATCCGTACTCGAGCCCATTCTCATTCAGTTCATATTCAGTGACAGCTAGGGAAGGGATAGGCATTCGATAATACTGCGAAGGAGTTGCAGGAACATAAAAACCACCTGAAGTATTTCCCCACACGTCTCCAGCTGCATAGTAGGTTCCAGAAGCACTATTGGACGTTTGCGCCATGAAGGAAGTAACCCATCCTGGATTATAAACCCTACTTCCACTTACATACGCGTCGTACCTGAACAAATCCACCCCCGCCGAAATAGTTCTCGGATCCGGACGCGAACCGCACAACACTGTGACAGATCCAAATGCGCCACTTCCGCTTGATTTAGGCCCGCAGCTCGCATACGCCTGGCAATTATTCCCCTCGGCTGTAAAAGTGATCGTACTCCCGGAGACAGCGTGTGCAGCCTGTGTAGGCACCCCAGTTAAAACTGCCAACGAGCATGCACCTGCGGCCATTACAAAGCCTCTTCTCGAAATGGTTTTCTCAAGCATGTCATTCTCCTTGGTCTAAATGAAGCTCCCCTGCGACCGTTCTCCCATCCACCTCGTATACGGTTAGCACCTCCTTTTCGTGTCTTGTTTTTCTTGAATCCGGCGACTTTTTCGAGAACCAGTCGACTTTCTTAACATACCCATATACCCCTTCATCTGTAATAGCAGCGATAAGGTCAGGGCAGATGCTCATGTAGTCATTAAGCGAGCCGGTGACGTTATTGGGTATTGCACTCAAAGATCCATACGTTTCGCCATATTGATTTTTGGGGTACATAATCGAAATTTCGGCCGCATCTTGAAGAACAAGGAGCTCATCCCCATCTTCCTCGAGACTGGCTTTATCCGGACCTGCTTTTGCACAGGAGACCAGAGTAAGAATGAAAACAATCGAGACCATGAAAAACAAAAGGCCTCTATTTCGACAATCCGATGATTTCTCTGTTTGCGACCCCTTCAGAATCATCCCCAGCCTCTTTTCAAAGCAAACAACATTCGTTACGGTTAGACACAATCTACTCCATCATTTATCGCAACAGAAAAACCTAAAAATCCTATCGAGTTGCACTTGTCCAAAAATCTCTGTTGAGAGTTTAACACATGTTAAACATATAATAAATAATGTTTTTTATAGTTTAATACCATATCTGATAAGCACCTTCAGAGATAAATATCGCTCTTGAAAAAGAAGAAAGCTAAGTGGGGCAGATTAGCTATCTGATGAGCGTGGAGAAAAGAGAGATAAATGCACTCAAGCGTAATTGGAGAACGAAAGACATTATGCTTCTATACCTTTGGTCTATGCTAACATCTTCCAAAGAATAGGGGCTTAGGAGATTGCGCAAGGAGTGGACTTCGATGCCGATAATAATGAGGCTGGATCGGGTTATGGCCGATAGGAAGATTTCAGTCAATCACTTGGCTGAAAAAATCGGCATAGCCCCCATGAACTTGTCGCGAATAAAAACAGGGAAGATTAAAGCCGTTCGATTCTCAACTCTTGAGGGAATCTGTAAAGAGCTCGGCTGCCAGCCAGGTGACCTAATCGAATACACTCCCGACAATCATGACATTCACAACGATTTCGAATAGTAAGAATTACCCTAGTTCGAGAAGTTCTTGCGAATGAATTTTTAGCTCCAGCACTACCGATTAGTCGCAACGCAGAATCATTTTAACCGTATGCATAAACTATGGGAAGAAAAGACTCCAAGCAATGCTTGCATCAACTAGGGTGCGAGATTGGATCCCATAGGGCCGAATGGGGTTTATCGCAAGCGAAACTTAGCCTTATGATCGACAGCGACCAATCTGGCGTCTATCTCATCGAAATAGACCATGTGAAAGTCGCAGTCAAAACGCCCAATAGAATTGCCGATGCACTTGACGTAGGCGTTAAGGATTTGATGAATTTCCAAACGCAAACACTCACAACAACCTGAAAATCTTACTCCGTTTCATCGCTGAGCCTTTGGAGCAGATTTCCATACTGGAACACGATAGACACGCCGAGGATCATCACCGCAAAGAATAATATCATAATATTTATATCGATCGGCACCGGCTCAGCTCCCCCAACGCTATCGTATACCACATACGTATTAGGCACATTTACTACTTGAGAGAAATTAGCGGCCAACAGAGCCTCGACAAACGCCAGCGCAAAAAGAAGGAGCGCAGTTACTCGAAACCGCCGAACTTGCTTCATCGTGAACGGAGAATCACCCGCTACTATCCCGGCGAAAATCTGCACCGATATCACAAGTAGGAAACTAATAATTATCCCGTTGCATAATATATAAAGAACAGTTCGAACCTTCTCGCCGTCTACCCCAACCGCAACAAGATCAAAGAGGGTGAGCGCAAGGAGTACGGCCCAGGAAGCGGTAAAGCCAATGAGGCAAACAATGCAAAAACGCTTGATCAGCTTGCATCCCCTTCTCAGCTTAGCGATTGATGCAGCAAGCTCCCTAGATTCTTCTCCGCTCACAAAGACCTCCCCTTAACGAGCAGCGGCGTCGATCGCCATTATAGCCTTACCCAATAATGAAAATGCGTGCCGCTCAAAAAGAGCGGCACGCTAATCATGCTCCGACTCGCACACAAAATAGATTGTCTGGACCAATGGTCAGGCAAATCCCGTACGCCTCTGGCTCTCCATAGAATAACATGCGAACACCTCCTTCAACCGCATCGTCCGAACGCAAATATACGACCTATAATTTTCATGTGAAGAATACATTGCCAAAATCATCACGATCAAATTATCATTTATAACCTCTCTTATGTGACGTACTATCCATCATTATTTATAAGAAAACAAGCATTTTATATTTGTTTTTTCAAAAAGCTGGTGATACATGCCCATGATGCATTTCGTCCCCGATGGCAACTTGTCCCTCTTTTTCTTCGCCGTCTAATCAATTCCCATTTTGCATATTCGTTTCGCCTATTTTCTCCACAAGGTTCCCCTTAGCCTCACGCTTTGCCCAATGAGCGAGGGCCCAGATTTGTGCATTGGCAAAAAACATCCGCAAACCTTTGAGGTCAGAGCTGGTCACACCATGGGAGCCTTCGAAAGTTGCAGGATTTTGTACATTCGCAACAAAAGGGGTACTTGGGATTGCGTGCCATACTATTCTACGAAGCTCGACTGATCGTACGTCCGCCCAACATAAGAAGGGCGGCGAACCCCGACGCGACCGCCGCGAACGCGTCGTCCATGGCGTGGTTCGACGCCCGCCGGAACAGAGTCTCGAGCCTTGGGCAGACGATCCACGTCATGAACGTGGCCACCAGCCCGAAGGCGACGACGTTCTGCAGGCACACCTGCCCGAGGAATTTGCAGGGCATGCCGCGGTAGTCCCACAATGGCAGCGCGTCGCCCCGCAAGGGCTGGTTGAACGCGAGGCCCATCGCGAACTCGAGGCCCGCGCACACGAGGGCGTTCAGCGCGAAGCTCAGCACGAGGGGCATCGCCCGCCCGCGAAACGCCCGCAGGAGGAGATCCTTGGCCGGCGTCAGCGCGAGCACGCAGACCATCGCGCCGACGCCGTACACGCAGTACGGGGAGAGCCAGTCGCTCAGGATGGGCGAAGCCGGGTCGTAGACGCCGGGCACGACGCCGAGGCGGACGAGCTGGCAGTAGCCCACCTCCACCCAATGGCCGGCCACGCTGAACACGCAGAAGACGATGGCAAGGCTGCGCCAGCGCTTCCACGAGGGCGCGAAGCGAACCGTATCCAAGGCGCCCATGGCTCACTCCCCCACGGCGAGCACGGCGGCGGGCTCTTTGCGCAGAGCCGACACGGTGGGCGCGAGGGTGGCGGCAAGCACGAGGGCAAAGCCCGCGAGCGATACCGCGAGGCCCTCGCCGAAGGCCAGGCCGCTGAACAGCGGCATGCCCACCGCCGCGGCCACGACGGCGTTGGAGGCGACGACGACCGCCATGCCGGCAAGCGTGGCGGTGACGGCGTGGATGAGCGCCTCGCACGCGGCGGCCGCGACGAGCGTTTCCGGACGCGCGCCGCTCGCGATGAGCAGAGCCACGTCGCGGGTGCGGGTGCGCGACGTCATGACCACGCTCACCGCCGCCCCCACGGCGCACAGCAGGACAGGGCCGCCGAGCAAGAGGACGGTCGAGGTGAAGTCGAAGGAGGCGTTCCTCCCGACGATGCCGGCCTGCCGCATGTACGCGCTCATCAAGCTGCTGAGCGAGAAGATGCCCGCCACCAGCCCGAACCCCACCATGATGGGCGTCTCCACCGAGGTGCTGACCGAAAGGCCGTGGCGAGCGGTATGGCGCGCCACGTACCACGCATTCCAGCGGCCCTGCGGCACGAGCGACGTCCACGCTCCCAACAGCGCGGAGAACACCGCCGGGGCCACGGGCACGAGCGCCGCCGCCATGAGCAGCGGGAGGAACAGCGAATTGCCCAAAACGTCCAGGTCTTTCCCGAACAGGGAGGAGGCGAGCTGCCGCGTGCCGAAGGCCAGCCCCGCGAACAGCACGGCGCGCAGCCACGTCATGCCCTTGCGCGGCAGCTCCGGCGCGCGCAGGGCGGTCATGGGCGGCGTCTTCCCCGCGCTGCGAGCACCCTTCAAGCCGCCGACGAGGAACACACCCGCCACCGCGAGCCACACCGCGGGCATGAGCGGCAATCCCACATCGAGAACCACCTGGTCGATGGGCTGATAGAAGGGCGAGCTGAACACGAGCGGAAACAACGGGGCGAATGAAGCGACCTCGACGAGCGTGCCGACCGCCGCGCCGAGCACCGCCACCACGGCCAGCTGGGCGAGCACCACCGCGCTCACCCGGCGCGGGCTCACGTTCGCCAGCTGCCAGAGCGCGTAGCTTCGCCGCTGCGCCGCCACCGTCAGGTTCGCCGCCGACACGAGCACCGCTGCCGCCGCGAGCGCCGAGAACACGATCACCGTGACCGCGAGCGACTCCATGTTCGGGTACGTCTCGGCCGTGGCCACGAGCGACGCCGCAAAGCCGCCGATGAAGCCGCAGGCCACGGCTACGCAGAACGCACCCACCCAGGTGGCGGCATGGTCGCGCAGGTCGCAGAGCACCAGGCGCATCATCGTGCCGCCTCCAACGCCTCGAGGATCTCCGCCGGAGTCGAACGCCCCAGCTCGCGCACCATCCGGCCGTCCTTCAGCACGAGGATGCGGTCGGCCATCGAGGCGGCCTCCAGGTCGTGCGTCACCATCACCACCGAGCGCGCCGGGTCGTCGGCGATGCCGCGCAGAAGCCCCAGCACCTCGCGGCCGTTCTTCGAGTCGAGGGCGCCGGTGGGCTCGTCGGCGAACACGACGTCGGCCCCGCCCGCGAGCGCCCGGGCGATGGCCACGCGCTGCTGCTCGCCGCCGGACATATCGGCGGGCCGGCTCTTCCCACGGCCCTCCAGGCCCACGCTCGCAAGCACGGCGGCCGTCCGCTCCTTCGCGAGGGGCCGTCCCGCCAGGCGCGCGGGCAGCGACACGTTCTCGCCCGCCGTGAGCGAGGGGATGAGATTGTACGACTGGAAGATGAAGCCCACGTGGTCGCGCCGCGTCTTGAACAGGTCGTTGCGACCCGCGCCCGCCACCTGCCGGCCCATGACCTCGATGGAGC
The DNA here is from genome assembly GCF_902386925.1 of Arabiibacter massiliensis. NCBI lineage: Bacteria > Bacillati > Actinomycetota > Coriobacteriia > Eggerthellales > Eggerthellaceae > Arabiibacter > Arabiibacter massiliensis. Next base: position 1,348,296 of record NZ_LR698996.1, read on the forward strand.
CCGCGTCGGCCGACTCCAGGCCCGACAGGCAGTAGAGCAGCGTCGATTTGCCCGAGCCGCTCGGCCCCACGATGGCCACCATCTCGCCGGCTTCGACGGCAAGGCTCACGCCGCGCAGCACATGGGTCACGCGCCGCTTCCTCCCCCTCCCCGAGCTGAACGACTTCATGATTTCGCGCGCGACGATAGTGGAGCTCATGGGTTCTCCTTAGAATGGGAATGGATTTGGAATGGTTTCGTAGGGCAAGGGCTCTGCCCTTGCCGCCACCTGCAATGTTTCCCCTGTTGAGCGGCAAGGGCTCTGCCCTTGCCCTACATTCAACCCGCTGTCAGGAGCGCAGCGCCTTGATGACGGCGCACACGAGGCCGCCGACGGGCCACGCCAGGAAGAACCACCTGCTAGCCGGCGTGAACAGCATCACGAGACCCACGGCCGTGGCCGCGCACATGACGGCGGCGTATACGCTGCGCTCGCGCCTGGCCTGGCGCACGCGCGCCGCGAGCTCTTCGTCATCCAGCGCGCCGATCTGCGCCTCGTCCATGCGGCCGAGCGATATGCGGTTGTACCGCTCCACGTCGCAGCGCGAAGCCAGCAGCCATCCGCGCGCGATGAAGAACACGCCTGCCGCGAGGAACGCGAGAAACGCCGCGCTCGCGAGGTACACGCGGGCTTGCAGCAGGACGGTTGCCGCCAGCCCCATCATGACCAGGCCGATGCCGACGACAAGGCCCCTCAGCAGGCCGGCTCGGGCCCGGCTTCTCCGATCGGCCGTGTAGAAGTCCTCGACAAAGGGATGCGCCTTGCGAAACCCGCTCCGAGCGAACGCCGCAGGCAGCAGGACGGCGAGCCCTGCGGCAGCTCCGATGAACACGAGAGCGCTCGCGTATGCATGGAGCCCTCCCGGCACAAGCGCAGGGTCGGACAGAAGGACGGCGAGCGCGGCGCCTGCGATGGCGACAGCCGCCCCCAAGGGCATCTTCCACGCGAAGGCGCGCATGACCTCGTCGTAGCCCGTCACGTCCTGCGGAGCGAGCGCCTCCGGCATGCACGCGGCCTCCTCGGCCGAACGTTCGGTCGCATCGCCGCAGACCAGCTCGTCGAGCGTGCAGTCGAAGAGGTCGCACAGCCGCAGCAGCTTGTCCATCTCGGGGTAGGCGCGCTCGGCCTCCCACTTGGATACCGACTGGCGGCTCACGCCCAGAAGCATCGCCAGCTGCTCCTGGGTCATGTTGCGCGTGGCGCGCAGGTGCTGCAGGTTGTCGCGGAAGCTCATGGGTCCGTCCTTCTTCGCGTCGGTGGCCGATGCCTCCATACTGCCGGTTGCGGAGCCTCCGCTCAACCAACTTGCAGCTTCTTTTTCGCGCGCCGCCCGTCAACCTGCGGTATCGAACCGCAGGTGGGAGCGCGATGAAGCAAGGAGCCGGGCTCTCCTGGGCAGTATAGCAGGACGGGAGCGCCCTCACTCCGCGCGGAGGGCCTCGATGGGGTTCTTGGCGGCGGCGCGGTAGGCGGGGAAGATGCCGAACACCAGGCCGATGGCGCTGCTGGCCGCAACGGCCACGGCCGCCACGCTCCACGACGGCGCGAACGCGAGGCCCGCCGTGTTCGCCAGCAGGCCGAAGCCGATGCCCGCCCCCACGCCCAGCGCTCCTCCGATGATGCTGATGATGAGCGCCTCCAGCAGAAACTGCGCCAGGATGTCGCCGCGCCGCGCGCCCAGCGCCTTCTTGATGCCTATCTCGCGCGTGCGCTCGGTCACCGACACCAGCATGACGTTCATCACGCCGATGCCCGCCACCACCAGCGATATCCCGGCGATGCCCGCCAGAAGGAGCGTCATCGTGGCGTCGACATCGGCGCCGGCGCTTCGCGTCTCGTCCTGCGACAGCACGTCGAAGCGGCCCGGAAGCAGGTGCGCCGCGTCCACGAGGTAGGAGCTGATGGCCTGCTTGGCGGCCTCCACCGACCCCTCGTCGACCGCCTTCGCGTAGAACATGGCAATATCGTCGCCCTTTCCCATCCCCACCGCCGTGGAGAAGGGAACGAGCGCCAGGCCGGCCGTATTGAGCCCCATCGACTGCCCCTGGTCCTGCAGCACGCCCACCACCAGGAACTCGTCGCCGTCGAACTTGACCGCGTTGCCCAGCGCGTCGGCGGGCGCGCCGAACAACTCGGCGGCCACGTCGGATCCCAGCACCGCCACCTTGCTGCGGTTCTCGCGGTCGACGGCGTTGAGGTTGCGGCCCGCCAGCAGCTGGAGGTTGCGCACGTCCAGGTAGTGCTCGTCCGACGCCTCGATGAAAGCCTTGCGCGACGTCTTGCCACCCGCCGTCAGGTGGCCGGCCAGGCCCTTCGCGGGCGCCGCGCCGGAAAGCGGGGGCAGCTGGGCGATGGCGGCCATATCGTCGTAGCCGAGCTCGCCCTCGTACACGTAGGTCGAAAGCGCGTCGCCGCCCAGCTTCTGCAACCTCTCGCGCACCTGCTGGTTGGACCCGTCGCCCATGCCCATGAGCACGATGACCGAGGACACGCCGATGACCAGGCCCAGCATGGTGAGCGCCGAGCGCAGCCCGTTGTGGAGCACCGCGCGCACCGCCGTGCGCACCAGATGGCTAACGCGCATGGGCGCCCCCTTCCCGCTGCGGGGCCTGTTCGCTCAGCCGGCCGTCCTCCATTCGCACCACGCGGCCCGCCCCGGCGGCAAGCTGCGGGTTGTGCGTGATGAGGACCACCGTCTGGCCTCCGGCATGCAAACGCTCGAAGAGCCCCATGATCTCCGCGCCCGTGCGCGTGTCGAGCGCGCCGGTGGGCTCGTCGGCTAAAACGATCTCCGGCTCGCCCACCAGGGCGCGGGCGATGGCCACGCGCTGCTGCTGGCCGCCGGAGAGCTGGCTGGGCAGGTGGCGCTCGCGGCCCTGAAGGCCCACCAGCGCAAGCTGCCGACGCGCGCGGGCGTCAGCCTCCCTCGTGCGCACGCCCGCGAAGGCGAGCGGCAGCTTCACGTTCTCCAGCGCCGTCAGCTTGCCCAGCAGGTTGAAGCTCTGGAACACGAACCCTATCTTCTCGTTGCGGATGGCGGCCAGCCGCCGGTCGGGCAGCGCGCCCACGTCCAGGCCGTCCAGCAGATAGCGCCCCGTGTCGGGCACGTCGAGCAGCCCCAGGACGTTCATGAGCGTCGACTTGCCCGAGCCGGACGGCCCCACCACGGCCACGTAGTCGCCGCGGCGTATCTCCAGGTCGACCTCGCGCAACGCGCACACGGTCTGGCCGCCCAGGTCGTAGGTCTTCCCCACGTGCTTCAAGCGGATCACTCTCGAGCGCCTCCCTTCGGCCCTACGACTTCGTGACGGTCACAAGGCCGCCCTCCACCTCGCCCTTGGCGCCGGAAGCGGAAGGATCCGCCTCGTTGAGCACCACGGCATCGCCGACGTCCAGGCCCTCGCCCGCCACCTCCACCACGGTGCCGTCGGTGATTCCGGCGGTCACGGGCACCTGGTGCCGCGTGCCGGTTTCGGCGTCGTAGACCTCCACGTATTTGTCCTCCCCCGCTCCGAGCACGGCGCTCACCGGCACCGTGAGCACGTCGGCGGCTTCGGCCACCGTGATGGCGAGGTTGGCCGACATGCCCAGCTTGATGCTGCCGTCGTTGACCACCTGCACGCTCACCTCGAACGTAGAGCCCGTGGCGCCGTACTTCCCCACCTCGTTGATGTCCGCGATGACGCCGTCGTAGAGCCGCCCTTCGTCAGCGCCAAGCTTCACCTGCACGGCCTGTCCCTCGGCAAGCGACGCCAGATCGCCTTCGGGAACAGGCAGCACGATGAGCACGTCGTCGATGCGCTGCACCTCGATGAAGTGGTCGTCGCGCGTGACGGCGCCCTCGTTTCTCTCCGGCAGCTCGTAGTCGGTCACCACCAGGTCGTAGGGCGCGTCCCACGTCTCGTCGTTGGCGTAGGTCACCAGCGTGGTGCCCGCGAGGATGCGCTTGTTCAGCGGCACGTCGAACGATTCCAGCCAGTGCCAGCTGTCGGCGGGCCGCAGCTTCTCGGTTTCAAGCGGCTTCACCTCGCCCACGCCTGTGACGGTTCGCTGCACCGTCCCGCGCGTGACGGGCGCCGTGAGGGGCGGCGTGGGCTGCTGCGACTCGGAGGGCTTCGACAGAAGCTCGTCGCCGAACGCGAGGTAGGCGCCCAGCGCGCCCGCCACGGCAAGCAGCGCCGCCACGACGAGAACCTTCCCTACCGTCCGCTTCACGTCATTCCCCTTCCACGCCCGATATCGTAACGGATTCGGCGGGCACGACGATGACGTCGCCCGCCGCGCCGTCCTGCTGGTCCGTCTTCGCGGTGCCCACCAGGCCCTGCTGCTCCTGCACGTTCTTGAGCACGAGCAGCCCGGCCAGCACGATGATCGCCGCGATCAGCACTGCCACCAGCACTTTGAACCCCTTCGACTTCATGTAGTCCTCCGTTCTTCCGGATACCGTCTGCGGGGCAGTCTAGCGAAGGTCGCCTTAAAACTTCCTGAACCGACACGACGCGGAATGCGCGGCCGCCTGCGGCACAGCCGTTTCAGGGAACGTTCAGGTTGGGCGTGCTAGAATGGGCCAGAACGAAGGAGGGATCCGTGAAACTGCTGATAGTGGAGGACAACCGGCCCCTTTCGAACGCCCTGGCCCGCAGCTTGGAGGGCGCCTACGACATCGACCAGGCCTTCGACGGCGAGGAGGGCCTGTTCTACGCCGCGCAGGATGTGTACGACCTGGTGGTGCTCGACGTGATGCTGCCCGAACGCGACGGATTCTCCGTTCTGGAGGAGCTGCGGGAGCGCGGCGTGGACACGCCGGTGCTCATGCTCACCGCCAAGAGCGCGACGGCCGACAAGCTGCGCGGCCTGCGCGCGGGCGCCGACGACTACCTTCCCAAGCCCTTCGACCGCGACGAGCTGACGGCGCGCATCGAGGCCATCCTGCGCCGCGCGACGGGCCGCCGCGACGTGCGCACCATCGCGTTCAAGGACCTCGTGCTGCACACGCAGACGAAGCGGGCCGAGATCGCGGGTGAGCCGGTGCCCCTCAAAGGAAAGCAGTACGACATCCTCGAGTACCTGGTGGGCCATGAGGGCGGCCTCGTGTCGAAGGACCAGCTGTTCGACAAGGTGTGGGGATTCCTCTCCGACACGTCCTCCAACGTCGTGGAGGTGTACGTGAGCGCGCTGCGCAAGGCGCTGGCGCCTTCGGGATACGACCGCTACCTGCGCACCATCCGCGGAGCGGGCTACCTGTTCGGCGAGGACGACCATGTCTGAGCGGACGCTCATCCGCCGCGAGCTGGCCCGGCAGACCGCGCTCCTGTTCGTGGTGTTCGCGCTGCTGTTCTCGCTTCTGGGCGCGGGCATCTACTCCATGGTGAGCGCGAGCATCTACCGCACAGCCGACGCAAGCCTGCGGGAGCTACAGGCGGGAGGCGGCTCCGTGACGGCGGACAAGCCCGCCAGCAGCAGCGTGGACGGCGATCCCGATCCCGGCGGTGCCGAGGACGCGGCGTCGCTCACCGTCACCATCGCGCAGCAGGACATCGTGGAGGCCAACCCGCAGATCATCACGCTTCTGCGCGACGAGGACGGGGCGCTGGTGGACACGGTGGGCCTCTACGAGCGCTATCCGGCGTACCTGGCCGAGCTGCCCTTCGACGCGAACGACCTGGGGAACATCCGCCAGACGTCAGCGGGCGGGCACACCTACCGCACCATCGCCTACGCCAGCGGCGAGGACGGGGGCGCCGCCTTCATGCAGGCGCTCGTGAACGTGGACGCCGAGCTGGCCATCCTGGACGGCTTCACGCGCACGCTCGTCATCTACCTGGCCGTAGCCGTGGCGGCGTCGGCGGCAGCCAGCTATCTGCTGTCGCGGCGCATGCTCAAGCCCATCGTGGCGAACTGGCAGGCCCAGACGGAATTCGTGCAGAACGCCTCGCACGAGCTGCGCACGCCGCTCGCCGTCATCCAGGCAACCGGCGAGCTCCTGCTGGACCATCCGGGCGAGCGCATCGTGGACCGGTTCGAGGACGTGAACGTCATCACGACGGAGACGAAGCGCCTCTCGCGACTGGTGGACGACCTCATGGCGCTCTCGCTCGACGACGCGGGGCGCGCGGAACCGGCCCTCGGCGCGGTGGACGTGGATGCGCTCGTGCGCGACATGGCCGACGCCTACCGGGATCTCGCCGAGGCGCAGGGCAAGCGCCTGCATGCGGAAGCGGCCTTCGACGGCACCGTCCAGGCCGATGCCGACAAGCTGCGCCAGCTGCTGGGCATCCTTCTGGACAACGCGCTCAAGTACACCGAGGCCGGCGACGAGGTGCGCCTGTCGACGCGGGCCGAGGGGGCGCGTTGCATCATCGAGGTTGCCGACATCGGCTGCGGCATCGACCCCGCAGAGTGCGAGCGCGTCTTCGAGCGCTTCTACCGCGCCGACAAGGCCCGCTCGCGGGAAACCGGCGGCCACGGCCTGGGGCTTTCGCTCGCGAAGGGCATCGTGGAGGCGCACGGCGGCACCATCATGCTCAAGGCCAACGAGCCCCGCGGCACCGTGGCCGTCGTCACGCTGCGTCCGCTGCCATCCTGAGCGAGCGCAGCCCCCTGTCATCCTGAGCGAGCGTAGCGAGTCGAAGGATCCCGTGCGGCGCCAGCCGTGACGCTTCCCGCTGACGCCGCACGGGATCCTTCGACTTCGCGCTTCGCGCTCCGCTCAGGATGACAGGGGGAGCTCCTTCGCGGTTGCGCGCTCGCGGTTCTTCCGGGCCAGGTAGTCCAGGCTCACGATCTTCGTCACCACCTCGCCTTCCGACACCACGTCGCCCGCGTCGTCGTAGGCGGCCACGCGCCAGAACTGCTTCATGCCCGCCGCGCGCGACGGCTCCTCGCGGTCGAGCTCGGCCACGCCGCGCAACGTGCCCGCGCGACCGCTCTTGCGGTGCCGCACGTGCACGTCCACGCCGAACGGGCGCTCCTCGTCGAGGTTCGCGCGCAGCTCGGCGCCGATGCTGGCCGCCGTCTCCAGAAGCGCGATGGTGGCCCCGCCGTGCACGAAGCCGAAGGGCTGGAGCACCTCCGGCGTGATGGGCATCACGGCCTCCACGCGCTGCTCGTCGGCCGATTCGACCCGTATCCCCAGTGCGTCTGCGAACGTCACGCGCCGCTCCTTTCCGAAAACGATCGAATGAGGCGCTTCACGTCGTCGGGGATGTCGCTCGGCTCGGGCGCGGGGCGGCCGCACAGGAACCCCTGCACGTAGTCCACGCCCAGCTTTACCACGGCGGCCAGCTCGGCTTCGGTCTCCACGCCCTCGGCCACCACGCGGATGCCGCGGTCGTGCGCGTATCCCACCAGGTTGCGCGCGATGTCCTGATGGTCCACCGCCGTGTCGATATCGCGGACGATGCCCATGTCCAGCTTCACGAAGTCCACGTGGTAGTCCAGAAGCGACGTCTCGCCGTTGCTTCCGCTGCCGAAGTCGTCGATGGCCAGCCGCGCCCCGAACCGGTGCGCGAGCGCCTCCTTGTACACGGCCATCTCGCGGCTGTAGTCGCTCTCCGTTATCTCGATGACCAGCCGTTTCAGCAGGTTGCCATAGCACGAGCGCAGCCGCTGCTCGTCGTCGGGGGACAGCCGCTGCGTGGCGATGCTGTTCACGAACAGCACGGCGTCGAGGCCCTCCGCGTGGCGCGAGAACGCCTGCAGCGCGCCGAAGAACGTGAGGTGCTCCACCCGGTAGAGCTTGGACTGCGACCGCGCCAGCGTGAGGATGCGGTCGGGCGTGGGGATGCTGGCCACCTGCGAGCGCATAAGCGCCTCGAAGGCCGCCACCTCGCCCGTGCGCGCGTCCACGATGGGCTGGAAGTGGTATTCCACCAGGCCGTCGTCAAGCAGGCGGTTCAGGTCCTCCTTGGTGTTCAGGATGAACGCCTTCTCCTCGTGGCTCTGCCTATCGAAGCGCAGCAGCGCGCCCTTGCGGCGGCTCTTGGCCTCGTACATGGCGAAGTCGGCGTATTCGCGCAGGTGGGCGAAGTCGCCGGCGTCCCCGGGGTAGAGCGCCACGCCGGCCGACGCGCGCACCTTCAGCACCGAGCCGTCGGGGGCCTCGAGCACGCTCGCGTCGAGCGCCCGCATGAACTCGTCGAACAGCGGCCAGGCCTCCTGCGCGCTTGCGTACCCGTCCACGAACACGAGGAACTCGTCGCCCGAGATGCGCGCGAAGCAGCCCCTTCCCGTGAACGTGCGCTCGATCACCTGCGCGGCGGCCTGGATGTAGTGGTCGCCCCAGTCGTGGCCGTAGGTGTCGTTGATGTACTTGAGGTTGTCCAGGTCCATCATCAGCATGGCTGCGAACGCCGGCGGGTTCTGCGCGAGGCGCCCGCAGACGGCCTCCTCGAACGCCCGGCGGTTCAACAGGCCGGTGAGCACGTCGTGGTCGCGCTCGTGCTCCAGGCGCAGGCGCGTGGTAATCTCGTCGGTCACGTCCTCCACCAGGCCGTACACCCGCTCGCCGTCGGCGTTGGCCACGGCCACGAAGCGCACCCAGCGCCGCCCCTCGGCATCGGACACGATCCAGCGTCCCTCGGCCTCCTTCTGCGCGTACGGCGCAAGCGGCTCCAGTAGGCGGCGGAACTCGCGGATGTCCAGGGAGCCGCCCACCTCGCCCGGCGCCTCGCTGGTGCCCGCGTCTGCGGCGCCAGCCGGCAGCACGCCGCCCAGCGTGTCGAAGAAGCCGGCGGTATAGGACACCTCGTCGGTGTCGCGGTTGTTCTCGAACGCGGCGATCGAGCGGTCGGACAGCCGCAGTATCTGCGAGAGGCGCGACGCGGCCACGGCCACCTCCGAGCCCAGCATCTGGATGGCGTCGGACAGCTCGTCGATCTCCACGATGCCCGTGCGGTCGAACGAGATGGGCTGCTCGGGCTTGGCGGCGCGCACCTCGCGCATGAGCGAGCGCAGGCGCGACGACGACGCCCAGGCTATCAGCACCGCGATGACCACGCCGATGGCAAGCGACGCCCCGTACACGCCCAGAAGGTTGCGTTCCAGCTGATAGGAGGCCGAGAACAGCGTGTCCTCGCTCTCCATGCCCAGAACCGCCCACTGCTCGGACGCGAAGGGCGACGTCTCGTCGTAGAGCTTGAGGTCCGTCGCCGCCACGATGGCGGCGTGCGGGTTCTCCTCCGTATCCAGCGGCATGGCCGTGAAGGCGCCGTGGACGCCCGATCCCAGCGCGAGCGTCCCCTCGTCGATGTAGAGGCTCTGCAGGGCGCCCGTGGTGGCCAGCGCCTCGAAGACGCGCCCGCCCCCTTCGCCCGCGGCCTCGCTCGCATCCTCCACCGCGAGCACGTAGGAGCCGTTGCCGTCCAGGTCGCGGTAGGGCAGAAACGCGGTCACGCGGTCGAGCCGCACCTCGATGCCGAACACGCCGCACAGGTTTCCCCTGTCGCCGCGCAGAGGCACGCTGTAGGTGATGGACGACGTGCCGGTCCACCCCAGGTCCACCGGCCGGCCCCAATAGCCCAAATCGACGCTGCGCGCATCGGGATGCTGCTCGGCGGCGCGCAGCGGCCGGTAATAGAAGTCGCTGCGCGCATCGCCTTCGGGCGCGAGCGGGAACGTGGCCGACCAGCCCGTGTCGAGCGCGATATCCAGCCGCTTGCCCACGCTGAGCGGGCACACCGACAGCAGCAGGTCGGAGCGGTTCGCGACGTCCACCTTGGGGTTCGAGTCGCGCACGTACAGGCCCGCGAGGGCGTCGCCCTCCTCCTCCGCGCCCGCCAACAGCACGTACACCCCGTCCACCTCGGTGCGCCGGGAGAACTCGATGAGCCGCTCCTCCACCGATTCGATGACGGCCAGGGACGCGTCCGACCCCGGCACGAGGTCGGCGGGCCCCGCCCCTTCGCGGGCCAGCACGTCGCCGATGGAGGCGCTCACGTCGTTGGCCACGGCGTCGAAATCCGACCAGCGGAACACCATGTCGCTCTCAAGGGCGCCGGCATGGCTGGACACGCGCTCGGCGAACAGGTCGTAGGCCACGGCGTCGATCTGCGAGGTGGTCTGGCTGGCCGAGAGCACGCTCAGGCAGACGAGCCCCTGCAGGGCGATGGCGATGCAGAACGGCACGGCTACCAGGACCCGAAACGTCAAGCCCTTCTTCTTCCCCGCTCTGTGTCTGCCCCGCACCATCGTTTCGGCTGCGCGCCGCCTCCTCGCCCCCTTCAGCCCTGCTTCGTGGCCGCTTCCAACTGCTCGCCCATGTCGGCGAGCCACGCGTCGAAGTTCTCGTCGGCAAGGTACGCCGCCGCGGCCTCGGCGCGGACAGTCCCGCCCGCCATGGCCTCCTCGATGGCGGCGACGTCGGCACTCGCCTTGTCGGCCAGGTTGTGCTCCAGCACGGCGCGCGCCTCCACGCCGCCCGCGAACGGCGCCGTGGCGTACACGCCGGCGTTCACGGTGTCGAGCGCCGCCGGCAGCCCCGTCAGGTAGTTCACCGGGGCGTTGGGCACGTCGGCCGCCAGCTCCTCGATGCGGCCGCGCTCCAGCAGGTCCTTCTTCACCGGCAGGTACCCGGCCGCCACCGAGAACGAGACGTTGCGCTCGCCGTCGGTGAACCATTTGAGGAACTCCACGCACGCGGCCTCGGTCTTGGCGTCCGCCTTCGCCACCACGAAGCCCGCGCCCTGCTGCGGCGAGCAGGCCACGCCCCCTTCGAACACCGGCGAGGGAAGCGACCCGAACTCGATGGGGTAGCTCGTGGCGTCGTCCACCGTCACGTCCTGCGGGAAGTACACCACCGACGTGGAGGAGCCCGCGTAGCACACGAGGCCGCCCGTCTTCACGGCGTCGGAGCGGAAGCGGCCCTCGGCGGAGAACCAGCCCTGCACCAGCGGCACGTAGTAGTTGTCCCAGAGCGCCCGCATGGTGGCCCGGTCCAGCTCGATGGCGCACGAGCCGTCCTGCACGTTCAGGATGTCGTGGCCCAGCTGGCGCGACCCGCACACCAGATAGTTCGCCAGCGCGTCGCGACCGAAGAAGGGCCGGCCGTCGCCGGGCTCGGGGGTGGCGGCGTCGGTCCACTCGTAGTAGCGCTGGGCCGTGCGCGTGACGCCCTCGACCGTGGCCAGGTCGTCAAGGGTCGCGCCCGTGGCCTCGGCGAACTTCTGCCAATCGGTCAGGTTGATCTGCAACGTCTCGGTGGACTTGCACACGGGAAACACCTTGAGCGAGCCGTCGCCCGCCAGGTCGCCCTCGGCAAGGAAGCTTTCTACGAACTGCGATTTCTCCTCGTCGGAAAGGTAGCCGGAAAGGTCGGCCACCTTGCCCATGTTGTCCAGGGCGTAGGCCGTGTCGGCGTAGGAGAGGAACGCGTCGGGCATGGCGGAAGCCCCCACCCGGCCCTCGGCCGCGTCCGTGACGGCGGCGGCCAGATCCTCCACGCCGCCCTGGCTCGCGTGCGTGGCCACCACGCCCACGTCCTTGCCGCGCGTCTCGTTGAACTCCTTGACCAGCGACTCGAAAGCCTGTTGCTGCGCGCCGTTGTAGTACGTCCACAGCTCCACCTGCACCGGATCGCCCGGATCGAGCAGGGACGCCGCATCGACGTCCTCGGGCTCGGGCGAGGCGGGAGCGCCGGACGCGCAGCCCGCGCACAGGAGCGCGCCCGCGCAGGCGAGCGCCGCAAGGAGCCGAACCGTCCTCGAACCACGTGAGCGCATGATCCCCCCTATCCGCGCGCAAGCGCGCACAGCACCTGTGGACTGCATCCGTCTATTCTAGTGCAGCGTCAAGAATACCATGCCGCGATCCGGCGATCGAACAGAATTAGAAGCGAACGAGCGCCCACGAAAGCGCAGTTGGAGCACGGTAACGCGCACCCTGCACACCGCAAGGACACCAAAGTTGGCGTGACGAAGGGACGGGCGTGACAGGGGGGCGTGACAGGGGGACGGTTCTCTTGACACCCGAACCCGGTGTCAAGAGAACCGTCCCCCTGTCACCGCCCCCCCCCTGTCACGCCCTTCGTCACGCCCCTCAGCGCTTGCGCTTGTCGGAGGTGCGGACGGCGCCCTTCGTCACGCCCCTCAGCGCTTGCGCTTGTCGGAGGTGCGGACGGCTTGCTTGGCGCCGCGCTTGAAGGTCTTGGTGGTCTGGATGAGGATGGCGCCGATGAGGAACGGCATCCAGAACACGATGCCGCGGTACACGAGCGCGATGGACAGGCCCGCGGCGGCCGATTCGCCGAACGACGTGAACGCCACCACCACGGCGGCCTCCACCACGCCCACGCCCTGCGGCGTGATGGAGATCATGGCGAACAGCGTGGCCACCACGTACCCGCAGATGAGCGCCTCGGGATGGTTCACGCCGAAGCCGACGCCCACCAGGGAGAAGCACGCGAGCTCGCACGCGCTGGCCCCGATGGAGCAGCCGAACGCCTTCGCCGTGGTCTTGGGGTTGCGCGCGATGAGGCCGGCAGCGTCGGAGAACGAGCACACCACGCGCTCCACCCACGGGTCGAGCGGCTTCTTCTTGAAGCGCGTCAGCACGCGGTCCACCAGCCGCTCGACGGGACGCAGGAGGCGCAGCACCAGCGCCGGGCGCTTGCGGCCCAGCACGAGGATGGTCACCATGGCACCCACCAGCGCGATCACCAGCAGCCCCAGCAAGAACCACAGCGGCGAGAGCCCCACCGTGAGCGCCAGGATGGCGAAGGCCACCAGCATGATGGTGGCGAAGCCCGAATCGATGGTTATCTGCATGAGCAGCGCCGCCGACGTGGCCTTTCCCGGAGCGATGCCGCGGCGGCGCGCGTCGTCCACCACCAGCGTCGTGCCCGCCAGGTTGAGCGAGGGCGCGATGGTGTTCACGAAGAACGTGCCGAACACCAGCGGCAACGTGCTCCGCGGGCTCATGTGCTCGTCCACGGCCTCGAAGGCGTAGGAATACGCGAAGCTCTGCGCGAAGTACTTGCCCAGCTGCGTGAGCACCGCGGCCACGAGCGGCACGATGGAGCCCTTCTTGATGGTCTCCGCCAGCTCCACCAGCTGGTCGCCGCGCAGCAGCACCACCGCCAGCACGATGACGATGACGAGCCCGATGAGCAGGTTTCTGATATTGAGCTTCACGTCGTCGCCCCGCCGATCGCGTCCCCCCGCCTAGCGGAGGAACTCCTCGAGGTCGGATCTCATGAGGAAGTCCAGCTCGCCGGCCGAATCAGCATCGGTTTCGAGGAACAGGAACCCGTAGTTGCCCACGCGGTTCACGTCGAAGCGCCGCAGCTCCAGCACGTTGGTGAACCGCTCGGCGAACGCGTCGTAGTCGAAGGCCTCCTCCCCCGTGGCCGACGCCGGCGGGTTCAGAAGCGACATCGTGTACACCTTGTCGTCCTTGCCGGCGAACGCCGCGTCGAAGTCGGGCGCGTCGTCCTCGAGGAACGCCTGGTAGGTGCGGTAGCCGTAGCCGTACCAGCTGACATCGGTGCCGCCGAGGCCCGCGAAGCGCAGCGGGTTGAACTCGATGGGGCTCACGTGCCCGTCCTCCACGCGCACCTCCACGTGCACGGGGAAGTTGCGCGCGCCCACGAGCGCGTTCACGCGGTCGAGCCAGGCGGTGAACAGCGGCGACGTCTCGCGCACGATGGGGGCGCTCGTCACGTACATGCGGTCGGAGGTGTCCTCGGGCGAGGCGAAGTCGTGGCGCAGCACGTTGAGGATGCGCGCGCGGCCCGCTTCGTCGAAGTAGGCGTCCAGCGCGTACTCGGTGCCCGTGATGTAGCCCTCCAAGATGAACGAGCCCGCGCCGATCACGCTTTCCGGGTACATGTCGTGCCAGGTTGAGGCGTTCTTCTGGATGTCGGCGAGCGCGCGCTCCCAATCGTCGCGGTCCTGGATCGCGTAGACGCCCATGCTGCAGAAGCCCACGGAGGGCTTGAGCACGAACGGGGCCTCCAGCTGCGAGAAATCCAGCTTGAACAGCTCGTCCACCGAGCACGTCTTGAAGAACAGCTCCGGATCGAGCGAGGAGAGCGCGCGGCGCATGGCGGCCTTGTCCTTGAACAGGCCGATGGCGCGCACGAGGGACTCGTTGCCCACGTTGTCCGCGATCCACGAAAGCGCGTTCTCCGAGTTCGTGTACACGCGCTCGCCGCCGTCGATGCGGCGGACGGCCTCCTCGGGCGCCACCAGGTTCAGCTTGCCGGGCGCCACCGTGCGGGCGAAGCCGTTGTCGAGCACCGGATGCTGCGACTCCTCGAGCCACTGCGCGAGCGGTTCGGAAGCGTACGGCTCATCGAGCACTATCATGTCGTGGATCCTCCTTCGATGCGATGTCGGCGCCGGAAACGCCGGTAGCGCCCGCTGCCGCGGACGCGAGGGCGGCGTCGTCGCCGAAAGCCAGTATAGCGTCAAGCTGGGCGGCGCGGCCGATCTCCGCGCCTTCTTCAGCCCTCCGTTCCCAACCCGTTTTCCTGCGCACGCGCTCTGCGGGGCTTCCCTCGGGCTCGAGGACCGTGGCCACGGCCGCATCGCGCAGGCGCTCCCCCGTCTCCCGCATGCGCTCGGCCACCGGGGCTTTCCCGCCCTCGGACGCCGCCGCCCGGCGCGCCCCCCTCCACGCGCGGAACCGCGCGACGTTCTCGCGGAACTCGCGCACGAGGCGCGGCGCGTCCTCCTGGGGCACGAGGGGCCGGTCGAATGCGGCGCGCTTCCAGAACAGCCACGCCACCAGCGCGACGGCCGCCATGGCCACCTGCCAGGTGTTCACGTAGAGGAACTCCGCGCCGGCCAGCAATACGAGCGCGCCCAGCGTGAGCGCCCACGCGGTGCGCAGGCGCAGGATGAGGCCCACCGCCAGCACCACGAGCACGACGCTGCCCGCCACGAGCGCCGGACCGATGAGCACGCCGCCCATGTTCACCCACTCGGTGAGCACGGTGAACGGCTCGAACGACTGCGGGATGAGCGCGAGGCCCAGGTTGACCAGGCCGATGACGAGCACGAGCGTGCCGGAGAGCCACCCCATGTCCTTCGCGCGCTTCTCCTCGGAAGGGTCCTTCTTCTCGGCGAAGAAGCCCGACTGGGACAGCAGCACGGCGCCGATGCAGAACGGCATCCAGAACATGATGCCGCGGTACACCAGCGCGATGGCCGTGGCCGTGGCCAGCGAGCAGCCGTGCGCCGTGAGGATGGCCGCGATGGCCGCCTCCACCACGCCCACGCCCTGCGGCGTGGGGCTGAGTATCACCGAGATGGCCGCCACCGCGAACGCCGCCACGAGCGCGGCCACGTTGTCGAAGCCGAACGCGTAGCCGATGGCCACGAGGCACGCCATGTTGAGGATGGCCGAGAACGACGCGTAGGCCACCGTGACCAGCGTGCCCTGCGGGTTCTTCGCCAGGATGGACGCCGAGGATATGAACGACGACGCCATCTTGCGGCCCCAAGCGGGCTTGAGGTGCTTCTTCAGCAGGCCGAGCGCCTTGTTGATGAGCGATTCCACGCCTATGAACACGCGGAACAGGATGCGCGGACGGCGGTATCCCGCCACGAACATGCTGGAGAGCACCGCGAGCACCACGGCGAGCGCGAGGCCGCCCACGAGGAAGAGCGCGTTCATGGAGCCCGACACGAGCATGGTGACGAAGCCGATGACCGAGATCACGAGGATGGCCGCGAAGTAGCCGATCTGCGAGAGGATGGCGCCGGAGGTGGACTGGCCCGCGTCGCAGCCGCGCCGGTGCGCGTCGTCGATGATGAAGGCAACGCCGGTCGCGCCGCTGAACAGGCAGAACGTGTTGATGAACACGAGCGAGAAGATGAGGATGACGTTGTGCCAGAAGCCCGTCTTATGCCCCACGGCCTCGAAGGCCGCGTCGTAGGAGGCCGCCTGCACCAGATGGCGCGCCAGCATGAGCACGCACGCCACCACGAGCGGCACGAGCGCGCCGGTCTTGAGCGTCGCGACGAAGCTGGCCAGGTAATCGGCGTTCGCGATGAGGAAGCACACCGCCACGATGCCGATGACCAGCAGCAGCGCTTTCTTCAAAGCGACCCCTTCCGCGAACCTTGACCCGAAAGAGATCAGTATACCACGACCGCGGCGCGCGCTACCGCCCGGCGGCCGCGCGCGCCGCTTGGAGGACGCGCACCCGGTCGCGGATGTTCGTCACGTCGAACAGCACGGCGATGAGGAACGCCACGGCCAGGCCGCCCGTGACCGCCCCCTGCCGGGGCGCGATCATGAAGACGAACGGCGCGCCGATGAGCACGATGGGGATGATGAACCCGATGAGGCAGCTGCCGAGGCGCTTCCACAACCCGTAGACGACCGAGGCCATCACGTAGAAGAACAGCCCCGTGGCCGGCGTGCCCAGAAGCGAGAGAGCCACGAGCAGAAACGCCTTCGCCGCCACGGCGCCGCCCTCGCGCTTGAGGTCGGCGGTGGCATCGGCGAGCGCCTCCTGCGGCGTCTTCTGCGGGGCGGCCGTCGCGCGGAACGGCGCGAAGGGGTCGAACGGGTCGAAATCGAACGGCATGCCGCCGCCCGCCTCGCCGCCGGCCGAGCGCGTGCCGTCCCACGAGGTCCACACATAGGTGGTGCGGCCCCCGCCGGAGGACGTCGTCGTGGGCTGGCCCTGGCCGAACGGCCATCCCGCGAACGGGTCCCACTCGCCTTGCGGCGCGCCGGCCGGGTGCGCGTAGGGGTTGCCCGCGTAGGGGCGCGGGTCGCGGCGCGGGTCGAACTCGGGCGTCCACGAGCGGTTGAGCAGCACGTCGCGCGCCTCGTTGATGCGCTTGGTGAACTCCTCGGCCTCCGCGCGCTCCGGGGAGTCGAGCGGGAACTTGTCCGGGTGATGCGCGATCACCAGCTTGCGGTGGGCTTGTTTGACCTCGTCGTCGGTCGCGCCCTCGGTGAGCCCCAGGTGTTTGAGCGCTTCGGATTTCTTCATGCCCCCACTTTACGTGACGGCAACGCCCACGAGCGCCCTCCCCCGCCGCCGTTGCCCACCCGTCAAACAACATCCACAAACCCTGCCCCTTGTCATCCTGAGCGGAGCGCGTCAGCGCGGAGTCGAAGGATCCCGTGTGGTGCCAACCGGAAGTCTTCCAGCTATCGCCGCACGGGTTCCTTCGACTCGCTTCGCTCGCTCAGGATGACAAGAGGGGCACTGCGCTCGCTCAGGATGACAAGAGGGGCTCACGAGCCTGAACACACGGACGGCCTCCCGGGGGAGGCCGTCCGAAGGCGCGTCGAAGCCGCGGTATCTAGTGGCGGAAGTGCCTATGCCCGGTGAACACGAGCGCGATGCCGTGCTCGTCGGCGGCGGCGATCACTTCCTCGTCGCGGATGGAGCCGCCCGGCTCGATGACGGCCGTCACGCCCGCGTCGGCGAGCGCGTCGAGGCCGTCGCGGAACGGGAAGAACGCGTCGGAGGCCGCCACGGCGCCCTTCGCCTTCTCGCCCGCCTGCTCCACGGCGATGCGCGCGGAGTTCACGCGGTTGGGCTGCCCGCCGCCCACGCCCACGGTGGCGCGGCCCTTCGTGAGGGTGATGGCGTTGGACTTCACCGACTTGCACACCTTCCACGCGAACAGGAGCTCGGCCATCTCCTCGTCGGTGGGCTGGCGCTTCGTGGGAACCGTGAACGCCGCGGGGTCCTCGGCCACGGCGTCGGAGTCCTGGCACAGCAGACCGCCCTCGACAGCGCGGAACTCCACCTCGCCGCCGGCCGGGTTCACGCCGCCCGTGGACAAGAGGCGCGCGTTCTTCTTGGCGGCGTACATGTCCAGCGCGTCGCCCGCGAACTCGGGCGCCACGATGGCTTCCACGAACTGCTTGTTGTCGAAGATGGCCACCACCACGTCGCTCGTCACCGGGCGGTTGAACGCCATGACGCCGCCGTAGGCGCTCACCGGGTCGCACTCGTGGGCGCGCTTGTAGGCGGCCACGAGGTCGTCGTCCTGGCACACGCCGCAGGGCGTAAGGTGCTTCACGATGACGCACGCGGGCTCGTCGAACTCGCGCACGGCCGTCCAAGCGGCGTCGAGGTCGAGGTAGTTGTTGTATGAGAGCTCCTTGCCCTGGTGCTGCTTGGCGTGCGCCAGGCTGAAGGGGGCGTCGGCGTAGTCGTCGCGGCGGTAGAACGCGGCGGCCTGATGCGGGTTCTCGCCGTAGCGCAGGTCCTGGGCCTTCGTCAGGCGCACGGTGCGGCGCGCGGGGAACTTGGCCGCGTCGGCGCCCTCGTCGCCCGCCAGCTGCCCCGCCATCCACGCGGCGATGGCGCCGTCGTAGCTGGCCGTGGTCTCGAACACGTCGAGCGCGAGCTTCGCGCGGGTGGCGCGCAGGGTGGTGCCGCCGTTCGCGCGCATCTCGGCCAGGATGGCGTCGTAGCTGTCCGGCCGCGTGACCACGGCCACGCTCTCGAAGTTCTTGGCCGCGGAGCGCAGCATGGACGGGCCGCCGATGTCGATGTTCTCGATGCAGGTGCCGAAGTCGGCGCCGCCGGTCACCGTCTTCTCGAAGGCGTAGAGGTTCACCACCACCATGTCGATCATCTCGATGCCGTGCTCGGCCGCCTGCGCCATGTGGTCGGGGTTGTCGCGCTTGGCCAAGAGGCCGCCGTGCACGCGCGGGTGCAGCGTCTTCACGCGGCCGTCCATCATCTCGGGGAACTGCGTCACGTCGTCGATGGGCGTCACCGGCACGCCGGCGTCCTTGAGGGCGCGGGCGGTGCCGCCCGTGGAGATGATCTCCGCGCCGAATTCGTCCACGAGGGCGCGCGCGAAATCGGCCACCCCCGTCTTGTCCGTCACGGACACCAGCACGCGTTTGATCTTAGGATCGCTCATATGGTCTTACATCCTTTCTGTTCGGTCCTGCTATGGTGAACCCGCCGATCCGCGACGGGAAACAGGCAGTGCGCCTGGGCTACCGTCCCAGGTTCCTCTCGTGGCGCTCGCGCGCCTCTTCACTGTAGCGCTGGCGGTAGCGCACGTCTACCAGTTCGGCGACGATAGCGATAGCTAATTCGGCGGGCGTCTTCGCGCCGAACTTCAGGCCGATGGGGCGCTTGACGCGCGCCCAGTCCTCCTCGGTGGCGCCCTTCGCCAGCACGAGGTCGTGCACGGTGTCGTTCTTGCCGGCGCAGCCCATCATTCCCACGTAGTGCACGCGGTGCTTCGCAGCCCACACGCAACCCTCGGGGTCGAACATGTGGCCGCGCGTGAGCACGCACACGTAGTCCTCCGGCGCGCAGGCGAGGTCGGCCAGGCCGTCGAAGTTGCCGCCGTCGAGCACGATGCGTCGCGCCCGCGGGAAGCGCGCCTCGCTTACGTAGGCGGGGTCGTAGTCCACCACGGTGACCGCGAAGCCCACGTGGTCGGCCAGCGCCGCCACCTCGCTCGCGGCGTCCGACGCGCCCAAGAGCCACACGTGCACCTGGTCGAACAGCGGCACGGAGAGCCAGGTGAGGCCCTCGAACTGCTCGTTGTGCATCGAGGGGCCGCGCGTGGCGTCCTTCATCTGGAACGTGTCGCGCGGGCTGAACGGGCGCGACGCCAAGATCTCCTTCGCGTCGTTGCAGAAGAACACGAGCGGCTCGCCGTCGGCGGAGCCCGTGTCGCCGTACTTCTTCGTCACCTCGTTGTCGGTGTTGGCCTGCGCCTCGGCGGCGTCGTAGACGATCTTGAAGCCGAGCCACGCCAGATCGCCCTCGTCCATCGCGCGCAGGGCGCGCTCGAACGTGGGGATATCGGCCGCAGTCAGGCTCGCGGCTATCACGCCCAGATACGACGGCTCCACATGCCCGTTGCCCTCGAGTGCCTCGGCCGAGAAGCACGGGAAGTCCTCGGGCGAGAGCACCGGGGTGCGCCCCGCACGCAGGTCGTCGACGATGCCTTGCAGCGTTTCCCTCTCCATGAATCCCTCCTCAAGTCGGAAAATGGCATAAAAGGGGACAGTCCCCTTTTATGCCATTCCGATATGCACCTTCCGGTCCTCGCCCACGGTCACGCGGCCCTCGGCCACGAGGCGCAGCACTTCAGGATACAGCGCGTGCTCGGCCTCGTGGATGCGCGCCTCGAGGGTTTCCAGCGTGTCGTCCTCGCGCACCTCCACGGCGCGCTGCGCCACGATGGGCCCTTTGTCGTAGTCCTCGTTGGCGAAGTGGACGGTGATGCCCGTCACCTTCACGCCCGCGTCGAACGCATCGGCGATGGCGTGCGCGCCCTTGAACGAGGGCAGAAGCGCCGGATGCAGGTTGAGCACCCGGTCGGGGAACG
Source organism: Arabiibacter massiliensis (assembly GCF_902386925.1). Taxonomy (NCBI): domain Bacteria; kingdom Bacillati; phylum Actinomycetota; class Coriobacteriia; order Eggerthellales; family Eggerthellaceae; genus Arabiibacter; species Arabiibacter massiliensis. Next base: position 1,368,615 of record NZ_LR698996.1, read on the forward strand.
CGTCCAGCATGACCGGCGTCACCTTGCGCATGTAGCCCGCCATGACCACGTACGCGGCACCCGCCTCGCGCAGCTCCGAAACGATGCGCGCGTCGGCCGCCTCCGGGTCGGCGTACACGTCGCGGTTGAGCACGGTCGCGGGGATGCCCGCCGCCCGCGCCCGCTCGATGCCGAAAGCGTCCGGCCGCGACGACACCACCCGCACGATCTCCACCGGCAGCCCCTCGCCCGCTATCGAGTCGATGATGGCCTGCAGGTTCGTGCCGCTCCCGGAGAGCAGAACGCCAATCTTAAGCTTCTCGGTCATACGACCCCCTCAAAAACGACTCGTCGTCGTGCTCGCTTGCGCGAACTTTTAAGTTTTCCTTAATAGTTGCGTGCGTTTCGGGCAACCATCCGGAAATTCCGGAGGGTTGCCCGCTTGAATTCTACCCCTCGTAGCCGTAGAGCTTGCCGTCGTTCGTGTAGCGCACTTTGCCCTCGCCGGCCGCGATGCGGCCCACGCGGAACGTCTGCTCGCCGGCCTCGGCCAGGGCGGCCTCCACCTCTTCGGCGCGCTCGGGGTCCACGATCAGGATCATGCCCAGGCCCATGTTGAACGTCTTCAGGGCCTCGGCCTCGTCGAGGTGGGCGGCGTCGCTCACGTACTTCGCGATGAGCGGCACGGGCCACGTGCCCAGGTCCACCTCGGCGTCCACGCCCTCGGGCAGGGCGCGGTCGAGGTTCTCGGAGATGCCGCCGCCCGTGATGTGCGCGAGCGCGCGCACGGCGCCCTCGCATGCGGCCAGCACGGCGCGCACGGGCTTCACGTAGATGCGCGTGGGCTCCAGAAGCGCATCCTGCAGGCTCGCGCCGTCCAGCTCCTCGCGCTCGATGCGCAGCTCGTAGTGGGTCTTGCCCTCCACGCACACCTTGCGCGCGAGCGAGTAGCCGTTTGAGTGCAGGCCGCTCGAGGCCAGGCCGATCAGCACGTCGCCCTCGCGCACGGCCGCGGGGTCGAGCATCTTCGCCCGGTCCACCAGGCCCACGCAGAAGCCGGACAGGTCGTAGTCGTCCGGGTCCATCACGCCGGGGTGCTCGGCCATCTCGCCGCCGATGAGGGCGCAGCCGGCCTGCTTGCAACCTTCGCCGATGCCCGCCACGACCTCGGCCACGTTCTCGGCCTTGAGCTTGCCGATGGCCACGTAGTCGAGGAAGAACAGCGGCTCGGCGCCCGTGGCAAGGATGTCGTTGGCGCACATGGCCACCAAATCGATGCCCACGGTGTCGTGCTTGCCGGCCATCTGGGCCACCTTGAGCTTCGTACCCACGCCGTCGGTGCCGCTCACCAGCAGCGGGTCGGCCATGTCCTTGGCCGCCGCGATGGAGAACAGGCCGCCGAAGCCGCCGATGTCGCCCACCACCTCGGGGCGGTACGTGTCGTGCACGACGCCCTTGATGGCCTCGACGGCGCGCGCGCCCTCGGCCGTGTCAACGCCGGCCTGCGCGTAGGTGACGGCGTCCTCGTCCATCCAGCTGGGCATGTGCGGGGCCTCGGCGCCGTGCTTGGGGCTTGCGGTGTTTCTCTCGGTCATCTTCTCTCCTTGTACCTTACACGCCGGCCTCGCCGGCGCCCTCGGCGTACACGTCCTCGAAATCCTTCTTCGTGAGAAAGCTCTTCTTCGCCATCGCGTCCGGGATGGCCACCGGGTAGTCGCCCGTGAAGCAGGCCTCGCAGAAGCCCTGGCAGCGCACGTCGGGCACGGCAGCCCGCAGGCCCTCCAGGCTGATGAACGCGAGCGAGTCCGACCCGATCCACGCGTTCATCTCGCCCAAGCTCATGTTCGCTGCGATCAGCTGGTCGCGCGTGTCGGTGTCGATGCCATAGAAGCACGGCCACCGCACCTCGGGGCTCACGATGCGCAGATGCACCTCCGCCGCGCCCGCGTCGCGCAGCATCTGCACGAGCTTTTTGGAGGTGTTGCCGCGCACGATGCTGTCGTCGATGACCACGAGCCGCTTGCCGGCGATCACCGAGGGCAGCGGGTTCAGCTTCAGGCGGATGCCCAGCTGGCGCATGGCCTGGGTGGGCTCGATGAACGTGCGGCCCACGTAGCGGTTCTTCACGATGCCGTCGGCGTAGGCGATGCCGCTCTCGTCGGCGAACCCGAGCGCCGGCGGCACGCCCGAGTCGGGCACGCCGAGCACCAGGTCGGCCTCCACCGGCGCCTCCTTGGCCAGGATGCGGCCCATGCTGCGGCGCGCCTGGTAGACGCTCTGCCCGTCGATCACGCTGTCGGGGCGGGCGAAGTACACGTACTCGAAGATGCACGAGGCGCGGCGCCCGGCGGGAACTCCCTGCTCGGCGTGCATGCCCTCGGCGCTGAAGCGCACGATCTCGCCCGGGGCCACGTCGCGCACGTAGGCCGCGCCCACGATGTCCAGGCCGCACGTCTCGGAGGACACGGCCCAGCCGCGCCCATCCGGCAGCTCGCCGATGCACAGCGGCCGGATGCCGTTCGGGTCGCGGAACGCGTAGAGCGCGTCGGGGCTGGCCAGCACCATGGCGTACGCGCCCTCCAGCTGCTCCATGGCGCGGCGGATGCCGTTCCTCAGGTGGTGCGTCTCCTGCGTGACCTGGCCGATGGCCTTCGCGGCCACCTCGCTATCGGTACGCGAGCGGAACTGCACCCCCTCGCCCACCAGGCGGGCGCGGATGGCGTTCGTGTTCACGAGCGTGCCGTTGTGCGCGAGCGCGATGAGCACGTCGTCGATGGCCGAGATGTGGGGCTGCGCGGCCTCCCACGACGCCGCGCCGCCGCTCGTGGAGTAGCGCGCGTGCCCCACGGCCACGAACCCCTCGAGCGCCGCGAGCGTGGCCTCGTCGAACACCTGCGTCACGAGCCCTAGATCCTTCGCCGCCATGATCGTCTCGCCATCGCCCACCGCGATGCCGGCGCTCTCCTGGCCGCGGTGCTGCAGCGCCTGGAGCCCGAAGCAGGCCATGCGCGCCACGTCCTCGCCGGGAGCGAACACGCCGAACACGGCGCACTCCTCCTCCGGGCGATCGGGGCGTCCTCCGGGCAAGATAGAACAGCTCACGAGACGATCTCCTCTGCTGCCTCATCGACGGCATCTACGGCGTCCGGATCGGCGACCTCGCCTTCCGCCGGCGCGCCCACCGTGGTGTCGGCGACGGAGGCGTACAGCACGAAGCGCCCGTCGCTCGGCAGGTTGTCGCAGGTGGCGAGCGCGAACGTCTGCGTCAGCGACGCCGCCTCGGGAGCGTCGGGAACCTCCACCACCGAGCGGTCGATCTTGTCCTGCACGTAGGCCTCGTACTCGGCGGCGTCCGCGAACGTCGCCTGGGCCAACGGGTCGTCGGCCGACACGTGCACGAGCGAGAACGTGGTCAGCCGGTAGTTGCCCTGGGGCGTCAGCACGTACATCGTGCGATGGGCGTCGAACGTGGCCTGGTCCTCGAAATCGGCGACGCAGGCGAACATCGACCCGTCGTTGAGGTGGTGCCCGTAGATGATGTTGTTGGCGTCGGTGAAGTCGCCTTTGTTCTCCGCCGCGAGGAAGATGGCGCCGAACGTGGCGGCCCACCCCTCGGATCCCTTGAAGTCGTGCGTGAGGTACTTGTCGTTGTCGGTGGTGTGCACGATGGGGTAGTTCACGGGGGTGCCGGGGATGTATATCCAGCCCACGGTGTCGGGGTTGATGGCCTTGAGCGCGTCCCAGTCCACCGTGAGGTCGGCGAGCGACGTGCCCTCGACGTCGGCCGGCGGGGTGAAGCCCTCCTCGGCGATGTCGTTATAGGTCTGCTGGCCCTGCCAGTAGCTGAACCCGATGACGCCGAGCGCCCCGAGCGCGATGACGAACACGACGAGCGCCACCCAGAACACGATGCGCCACGGGTTCTTCTTCTGGGGCTTCTGCGCCGAGGGCCGGGCACCCCCGCGGCCGTGCACAGGCTGCACCGGACGGTATGCGCCCGCAGGCGCGCCCTGCGGGCGGCTGGCGCCTGGGCGCGCGGAAGGGGCCGGATACGCCCCGGGCCGGGCCGCTTGCGGGCGCTGTGCCGGAGGCTGTCTGCGCTGCTGAGGCTGAGGTTGGCGCGGCGGCTGCGCGCCGGGCGCGCGAGGGGCCCCCTGCGGCGGCTGGGCCGACGGCCCGCCCGATCCCCGCTGCTGCGCATGCCTGCCGCGCGGGGCGAAATCGGGATTCTCTCGATACTCTGGCATGTCCACCTTCCGGAACGATCGTCAGACGACGGCGCCGCGCCTCGCAGCGCTGCATCGAAAGCCCGTCGTCACCAGACCGTTACCATAATAAACAAACGCCCCCGCGATGGGGGCGCGATATGCGAAAAACGCAATTTCACCGACGAGGGGAAGAGACCCGCTTACTTCTTCATCTCGTCGAGGAAGCCCTTCGCGATGAAGATCACGATGACGAGCACGATGATAGCCACGATGATCCAGATGGCCTCCATGGGCACGGAGATTCCGAAGAGTTGCATGCTGGTTACCCCTTTTGTTCAAGCGCGCGAACGCGCACGGTTGATTCTGTGCTGCAGGACATAGTACCGCTATCTCAGTTTTCCCGCAAGCGCGCTTCCAAGGCGTCGTTGATTATTTTGAGGGCTTTCACGCGCGCATGGCGCTTGTCGTCGCTCTCGAGGACGATCCAGGGGGCAAACGGCGTGGACGTGAGGCGCAGCATGTCCTCGACGGCGGCTTTGTACTGGGGATACCTGTCGCGGTTGCGCCAATCCTCGTCGGTGATCTTCCACTGCTTGGCGGGATCCTGCTCGCGGTCGCGGAAGCGGCGCAGCTGCTCGTCGGGGCTCACGTCCACCCAGAACTTCAGCAGGATGGCGCCCCAGCGCACCAGCTCGCGCTCGAACTCGTTGATCTCGTCGTAGGCGCGCGTCCACTCCGGCACCGACGCGAAGCCCTCCACGCGCTCCACGAGCACGCGCCCGTACCAGCTGCGGTCGTAGATGCCCACGTGGCCCGCCTTGGGCAGGCGCGTCCAGTAGCGCCACAGGTGCGGATGCAGAAGCTCGGGCCTGGTGGGCGCGGGGCTGGGGAAGATGGTGTAGGCGCGCGCATCGAGCGCCTGGGCCACGCGCTTGATGTTGCCGCCCTTGCCGGCGGCGTCCCAGCCCTCGTACATAAGCATGAGGGGGATGCGCTTCTGGTACATCTCCATCTCGAGCTTGTTCAGGCGCTCCTGCTGCTCCTTGAGCTCGCGCTTGTAGTCGTCGGGCGCGAGCGCGAGGGAGTGGTCGATCTCGTCGATCTTCGGCGGGTCGGCCACGAGGCGGAAGCGCGACGCGCGCGGCGCCCGGGAGCTCGCCTCGGCGGCGGCGCGCTCGGCCTCCTCGCGGATGCGCGCCTCCTCTTCGGGCGTGCGGCCGAACAGCGGCGCCTGCTCGAGCGCTCCGGCGGAGTTGGCCTGGGCCTTCGCCGCTGCGGCCGCCGCGTCCGCGTCTGGCTCCACCGACAGCGCGCCCTCGAGGGCGGCCACGAGCGTGTCGGCTATCTGGAGGTTCGCACGGCGCTTGTCCTCGCCGTTGAGCAGGTGCCACGGCGCGTAGGAGAAGTCGCTGCCCTCCAGCAGGTTGTCGTAGAGGCGGTAGGCCTCCTCGTAGTTGCGCAGGCTCTCGAGCTTGCGCTCGTCCACGCGCCAGCGGGTGGCCGGGTCCTCGTGCAGACGCGTGAGGCGCTCCTTCTGGGCCTCCTTCGTGACATGCACGAAGAACTTCACGATGAGGTAGCCGTCGTCCACGAGCTGCTTCTCGAAGTCGGCCGCCGAGGCGAGCGAGCTGCGCAGCGTGTCGATGTGGCGCTCGTCGCGCGCCTCGGCGATGGCGGCGGCCACGGGCTTCTTGCGGTCGCCCTTGCGCGAGCCGAGCGAGAGCTCGCCGTACTCGGTGTAGAGCATGCGCTGCGTGGCGGCGGTGTACCAGCCCCGGTCGTAGAACGTGATGGTGCCGCGCATGCCGAGCGCCTGCCAGAACTGCTGCATCATGGGGTAGAACCCGGTCACGCCGTGCTTTGCGCCGGGGAAGCCGCGCGCGGCCTTCACGTCGAGGTTCTCGGTGACGTACACGCTGGTGGCACGCGCGTCGAGATGGTACATGAGGTCGGAGATGCGGCTGCCCTTGCCGGCGCCGTCCCACCCTTCGAACAGGACGACCAGCCCGATGCCGCGCTCGCGCGCCTGCTGCTGCAGCACGACGAGGCGCTCCATGAGCTCGTCGCGGCGCTCCTTGTACTCGTCCTTGGGCAGCTGCGGCAGCGAGAAATCGACGGTTTCCAGCATGGGCTCATCCTTTCGCGAAGCGGTAAGCCCATCATATCACAGCGCGCGCGGCCGGCTCACGCGACGGCTCGCGCGGAAAATTCGGAGCCGTTTCCATCTTTTTGCGCGCAATGGACGATCTGAAGGCCCTCCGGAGACGCCCGAACGGCTGGCGAGCGTATATGTTCCGTAAAACCCCAGGCGAGCGAAATCGAACAGAGAAGCGAATCGTCCATTGCGCGCAAAAAGATGGGCGAGCGCCCTCGTCTTCAACTTTATCTTGCAAGGCTCAACAAATCGTACGGGCGCCGAGAGCCTTCCAAGCGCTACGATGCAGATATGAAGGCTTTTATCGGCTACCTATCGGCATATGAGTTCTGGCGGACGAACGATCTTCCGAAGACGTCGGGCTCGTCGCGGGCCTGTCCGCACCCCGGCTCCCCCATCAGCGCATCCGACGCGGCGAGCTTCAACCTGTCGGATTACGGAATCTCCGAACCCGTTCACGTGGTGGTTGCCGATCAGAATGATCGGCGCAGATCCGAAAGGCTCGTTCCCCATGTGCAGGCTGGAGCCCTCTCGCCAGGATCGTTCATGGAGGTGAGGCCCGGCCTCTACCTGACCTCTCCCGACATGAGCTTTGTCGAGATGGCGTCCGAGCTCTCCTTAGTAGAGCTCGTCCGATACGGCTGCGTTCTGTGCGCCTCGTACGCTTACGACGAAAGCAACGGGCGCGGATTCCGCGAGCGGGCGCCCCTCACCACCGTGCGCTCCCTGAAAAAGACCGTGAGGAGAGAGCACGCCAGATGCGGCTCGAGAAAGGCGATGCGGGCGCTTCGCTTCGTGGCCGACACGTCTGCCTCCCCCATGGAGACGATCCTTGCGATGGCCCTCTGCCTGCCGCGCATGATCGGCGGGTACGGGCTCGATCTTCCCGAACTCAACCGCCGCATCGAAGCGCGAGCGAAGGGTCTGGTCAAGAGGAGCTATTTCAAGTGCGACCTCTATTGGAGCGAAAGCCGCGTGGCGGTGGAGTACGAGAGCGACGAGCATCATACGGGAAGGGAGGAGGAGACCCGGGACTCGTCGCGGCGCGCCGCGCTGATGGCCCAGGGGATCACAGTGGTCACGATCACGCGCGACCAGTTCTTCGACGCGAGGAAGCTCGACGAGGCGGCGCGAACCGTGGCGAAGCTCACCGGCAAGGAGCTTCCAGCGAACAACGGCGGGTGGATGATGCGACGCCACCGGCTGCGCACCGAACTGCTCAGCGAGCTGAGGAAAGGGTAGCCGATGCCCCCTTGACGAGACTCGCGTAGGGAATCGGGGGGCGTTCCGAGATTTTTGCGCGCAATGGACGATTCGGCCGTGTAGGCAGTTGCATCCACCAGGGGTTTTCCGAAACATTTGCGCTCACAGTCCCTCAAAACGCCTTCGGAGGGCTGCCAGATCGTCCATTACGCGCAAAAATCTCGGAACGAAGACGAAAAAGCCGCGCAGAGACTGCAGGGCGGGGAGGAAGCCGGACCGGGAAGCCCGACCGCTAGGGAAGCCGGGGCGCGACAAGGTCGAGCGTCAAGCCCAGGTAAAACTTTGGGCGCGAATCGGGTGGCGCGCTTTGCGGGGGCGCGGCGCTTCGCTAGAATGGAATCGTTGACCTGCAAACGCGACGACAGACAAGGGGGCGGCGCGTGCCCACCTACGGAGTGATAGACCTCGGATCGAACTCGATCCGCCTCGTGGTGTACGAGGTGCGCGACGACCGCCTGGCCGCCTACACCAGCCGCGACTTCAAGAGCCTCATCAACGACAAGGTGATGGCGGGCCTGTCCGCCTACGTGGAGGACGGCGCGTTCACCCCCGCCGGCATCGAGAAGGCGGCGGGCGTGCTGCGCGGCCACGTCAAGCGGGCGCGCTACTTCGGCTGCAAGAAGCTGGAGGTGTTCGCCACCGCCGTGGTGCGCAACGCCTCGAACTGCGCCGAGGCCGCGGCCGCCATCGAGGAGGCGTGCGGCCTGGGCGTCAACGTGCTCTCCGCGCGCGACGAGGCGCACCTCGGCTTCGTCGGCGCCACGTGCGAACGCGCCATCGAGCGCGGCACGCTCGTGGACATCGGCGGCGGCTCCACCGAGCTCACCCGCATCGACGGCGGCTGCGATTTCGACAACGCGAGCATGGGCCAGGGCTCGCTCTCGTCGTTCGCCTCCCACGTGCGCGCCATCCTGCCCACGGCCGACGAGATGGGCGCCATCGCATGCGAGCTGCGCGAACGCCTGGCCGCGCTGCCCCGCCCCGAAGCGTACCGCGCGCCCGCGCTGTACGGCGTCGGCGGCAGCGTGCGCGCCGCCGCCAAGATGCTCGCGCAGGCCGCAGGCGGGATCCCCCGGCCGAAAACCATGACGGCCGGCGAGATTCGTGCGATACTGGAATGGTGCCGCAACGACCCGGACGCGTTCGCCCACACCGCGCTCAAGGCGTCCGCCGAGCGCGTCCACACGCTCGTGCCGGGCTGCGTCATCATCCTCGCGCTGTTCGAGGCCCTCGGGGCCGAGCGGTTGGAAGTCTGCAAGTACGGCGTTCGGGAGGGCTACCTCATCGAGCGTATGCTGCTGCCGCGCTGAGCGCGGCCACGTCGTGACGTTACGGGAAGGGGACGTTCATGGAAACGAGCAAGAAGCAATCGGTGGAAGCCGTCGCGGAGGCGGGCGCGCCTGAGGCGGCCGAGGCCGCTCCCGCCGCGCAGGAGCCCGCGGCCCCCGAGCCGAAAGCCGCGCCCTATCTGCAGAACCGGGAGCTCTCGTGGCTCACGTTCAACGAGCGCGTGCTCGACCAGGGCGCTGACGAGACGGTGCCGCTGCTCGAGCGCCTGAACTTCATCTCCATCTTCTGGAGCAACCTGCAGGAGTTCTTCATGGTACGCGTGGGCAGCCTCACCGACCTCTCGCTCGTGAAGAAGCACATCATCGACTCGAAGTCGGGCCTGACGCCCGCCGAGCAGCTCGACGCCATCTACGCGCGCTGCCACGAGCTCTACCCCATCCAGGAGCGCACGTTCGAGCAGGTGCGCCGCCTTCTGCACGAGCGCGGCGTGAGCCACCTGCGCCCGGACGACCTCGACGAGGAGCAGCGCGCCTTCCTTTCCACCCACGTGCACAAAAACGTGATGCCGTTCCTCTCGCCGCAGATCATCAACGCGCGCCACCCCTTCCCCCACCTGGAGAACGGCGCGCTGTACGTGGTGGTGCGCCTGGACGAGGGCGACGAGGCCGTGAAGAAGAAGGCCCCCAAGGCCAAGGGCGCCGAGAAGCCCGCCAAGGGCGAGAAGGCGAAGAACCTCGGCGCGGAGGGCGTGACGCTCGGCCTCGTGCCGCTGCCCCGCCAGTGCGACCGCGTGATCGAGCTGCCGGGCGAGGGCCTGCAGTTCATCCTGCTCGAGCACGCCATCGAGATGGTGGCGGCCGAGATCTTCAGCATGTACGCCGTGAAGCACACCAACGTCGTGTGCGTCACGCGCAACGCCGACCTCGACGCCACCGAGGGCACCGACGAGAACGACGAGGACTACCGCGAGCACATGAAGCGCATCCTGAAGAAGCGCTCGCGGCTGGCCCCCGTGCGGCTGGAAAGCGAGCGGCCGCTGTCGCCCACGCTCGAGAAGCTGCTGCTCAAGCGCCTGAGCCTGAAGGCGCACCAGACCTTCGTCACCTCGGTGCCGCTCGACATGGGCTACACCTGGGGCCTGGCCGGCCGCCTTCCCGCCAAGCAGGCCGCGAAGCTGACGAACGCCCCGTTCACGCCGCAGTGGCCCGCCTGCCTCGACCGCAACCGCCCGGTGATCGACCAGGTGTGCGAGAAGGAAGTGCTGCTGAGCTACCCCTACGAGACGATGGACGCCTTCGTGCAGCTTCTGCGCGAGGCCGCCGTGGACCCTGCGGTCATCTCCATCAAGATCACGCTGTACCGCCTGGCCAGCCAGTCGCACCTCGCCGAGGCCCTCATCGCTGCGGCCGAGAACGGCAAGGAGGTGACGGCGCTGTTCGAGCTGCGCGCGCGCTTCGACGAGAGCAACAACATCGAGTGGTCGCAGCGCTTCGAGCAGGCCGGATGCAAGGTGATCTACGGGTTCCGCGACTTCAAGGTGCACTCGAAGATCTGCTGCATCACGCGCCAGACCGACGCGGGGCTGCAGCACATCACGCAGCTGGGCACGGGCAACTACAACGAGAAGACGGCCAAGCTCTACACCGACCTGTCGTTCATCACCACCGACGAGACGTTCGGCCGCGACGCCACCGAGTTCTTCCGCAACATGGGGCTTGAGAACACCTCGGACAACTACGACATCATGTGGGTGGCGCCGTTGCAGATCAAGCCGATGATCCTGGCCGGCATCGAAGCGCAGATCGCCCGCGCGCGGGCCGGCGAGGAGTGCGGGCTGTTCTTCAAGACGAACTCGGTCACCGACAAGGACGTGATCGAGAAGATCGTGGAGGCATCGGAGGCCGGCGTGCCGGTGACCATGTTCGTGCGCGGCATATCGTGCCTGGTGCCGGGCCTCGAGGGCTTCACCGAGAACGTGCGCGTCGTGTCCATCGTGGGGCGCCTCCTCGAGCACAGCCGCATCTACGGCTTCGGGCCGCGCGAGAGCATGAAGCTGTACCTGTCGAGCGCCGACCTCATGACGCGCAACATGGACAAGCGCATCGAGATCGCCTGGCCCATCCTGGACGAGGTGCTGCGCGAGCAGATCCTCGAGTACCTGGACATCTGCATGAGCGACACGGCCAAGCTGCGCGAGCTCATGCCCGACAAGAGCTACACGCCGCTCGGCGCGTTCGCCAAGGAGAGCGACGAGGGCGTGACCGAGCTGTTCGAGTCGCAGGAGTTCCTGATCAAGCGCGCCCAGCAGCGCCGCTTGGAGGCGGCCGAGGAGGAAGCCGCCCGCGACGTGGCCCGCAGGCGCGCGGCGCAGCTCATGGCCACGAACGAGGTGTCGGAGGCCGACGAGCCGGCCGAGGCGCGCGAGGCCGAGCCCGCGACGGCGCCCGTTAAGCCCAAGGCGCTCGAGGCCGACGCGGTGGAGCCTCCGCTGGCCGCCGCCCCGCCGTGCGCGGAAGGCGCCGGCACCGGCCTGGCCACGGCGGCCCCCGTGCCGCCGGCGTCGAAGCCCTACAAGCCGAGCCTGCTCGTGCGCGTGCTGAGCCTGTTCGTGAGGCGATGATGGACGACGGGCGCCTCGAGGCGGGGCGGAAACTCGCACGCGCCGTCCTCGAGGCGTTCGGCTTCGATTTCGTCGGGCTGTGCTTCGTCCCGGACGGGGACAGCCCGGAGCTGGTGTGGGACTGCGCGGCGGGCAACACGAGCAACCGCTACCGCCGCATCGTGCTGCCCGCAAAGGTAGGCGTGCTCGGCACCGTGTTCGCCACCGGGCGGCCCATCCTCGTGCGCGATGTGGACGAGGATATCGAGCGGACGGATCTGTACCAGTACCCCATTGTGGCGGCCGAGGGCCTGCGCGCGTTCCTCGCGTTTCCGCTGCTCGACGGCAACCGGGTGACCATGATCTTCATCTGCGCCGTCCGCGATGGCCGCGCGCTGGACGCGGAGATCCTGCGCGACGCGCAAAGGTTCGCGGCGGGGCGCGCGGGCCTCGACTTCATTGAGCGGGAGCCGTTTATGCCGCGCAAGGCGGGGCGCGAACCCGTCTACACCGAGGTGACGCACAAGATACTCCAAGCTCAGGAAGACGAGCGCAAGCGCGTAGCGCGCGAGCTGCACGACGGGCTGTCCCAGGAGATCCTGCTTGCCCAGATAGAGCTGCGCAAGCTCAAGTACCTGCCCGCCGAGCGCAAGGACGAGGGCATCGAGCAGGCGTGCGAGAAGCTGCGGGAGATTATGACGCATGTGAGCGAGATTGCCACGGGCCTGCGCCCGGCGGCCCTCGACGAGCTGGGCCTGGCCGCGGCCATCGCCGCCCACTGCGCCGTCCTCCAGCACTCGTTCGGCGTGGAGATAGCCGTGGACGCCGCCCCGCTTACCGGCGCGGACGAGGACTGCGAGTGCGCGCTCTACCGCATCTTCCAGGAAGCTATCACGAACGCCTGCAAATACTCGCGCGCCGAGGGCATCGCCGTGCGCCTCGGGCAAACAGGCGACGACGTGGAGCTGCGCGTGGAGGACCGGGGCATCGGCTTCGACGCCGCCTCGCCGAAGCTGCGCGGCGGGGGCTTGGGGCTCGAAGGCATGCGCGAGCGCGCGGAGCTGGTAGGAGGAACCGTGAGCATCGAATCGGCCCCGGATGCGGGCACGACGGTCACGGCCCGCATCCCGCTCGCGCGCGCCCTGAGGAAGGGGGCCGAGGCATGATAGACATCGTGCTGGCCGACGACCACGCCATCGTGCGCCTGGGCTTCAAGATGATTATCGAGCAGCAGATGGACATGCACGTGGTCGGCGAGGCATCCGACCCCGAAGAGGCGCTCGCCCTCGTGCGCCAGCACAAGCCCCACGTGCTGCTCACCGACATCTCCATGGGCTCGGAGAAAAGCGGGCTGCTTCTGGCCGAGCATATTGCGAACGGGGCGTTCAACACCGCCGTGGTGGTGCTCACCATGCACGAAGAGCAGGAGTACCTGCGCCAGGCCCTACAGCGCAACGTACGCGGCTACGTGCTGAAAAGCGCCTCGGACGACGAGCTGATAAAGGCCATCCGCCAAGCCGCGCAAGGCGAGACCTACATCTGCGGCGGCATGCTGGGCGCCTTCGTACGCGACTCGCTCGAGGGCGACGACCCCCTTGCGCGCACGCTCACCCCGCGCGAAAGCGAGATCGTCTCGCTGGCGGTGCGCGGCCACTCCAACCAGGACATCGCGCAGGTCCTCTCCATCTCGGTCAAGACCGTCGAGAGCCAGAAGGCGAAGATCATGGCGAAGCTGGGGCTGTCCACGAAGCCCGAGCTGTTCGAATACGCGGTGGCCCACGGCCTCGTGAAGCTGTAGCCGGCCCCCGCCCGCCCCTGCCCGCGGGCAACCCCGCCCCGGTATTCTCTACTCGTACCCACGGTACGCAGACGAGAAGGAGACCATATGAAAACCGAGGTCACACGACGTGGCTTCCTCGGCACCTGCCTGGCCGGCGCGGGCGTGATTGCAGCAGGGGGATCCGCTGCAATCGGCTTCGACCAGGCAAGCGCCGAGGCGGCGGCGGACGCGGGGCTGACGCTGACGCGCAGCACCTGCAGCCCGAACTGCACGGGCGGCTGCGGCTTGATCGCCGCGGCGAAAGACGGCGAGATCAAGACCATCATCCAAGCCGCCGACTACCCCGAGGAAGAGCTCAACCCCCGCGGATGCCTGAAGGGCCTCTCCATGCTGAACCTCGTGCATGGCAAGGACCGCATGAAGGGCCCGCAGATCCGCACCGGCGCGCCCGGCACCGACGAGTTCCGCGACGTCAGCTGGGACGAGGCGCTTGACGAAGCCGCCTCTCAGCTGCGCGCCATCGCCGACAAGTACGGACCGGAATCCATCGGCACCATCATCCAGGTGGCCGCCACCGGACACGTGCACAAGGGCGCGGTGGTGCGCCTGGCGGCGCTGGCCGGCTGGTCGATGCACGGCGGCTACGACATGAACGGCGATTTGCCCATGTCGGCCCCCATGACCTTCGGCGTGCAGAGCGAGGAGCTTGAGAGCTACTGCTGGGAGGATTCGAACTACACGCTCGTGTTCGGCTCGAACCTCATGGCCACGCGCATCCCCGACGCCCACTTCCTCACCGAAGGGCGCGACCGCGGCGCGAAAATCGTCGTGTTCGACCCCAACTTCAGCCCCACGGCCGCGAAGGCGCATGAGTGGTTCTCGACGAAGCCCTCCAGCGACGCGGCGGTGGCGCTGGGCATGTGCAAGCGCATCATCGACGAGGGCAACCACGACGAAACGTTCATCGCCACCTACACCGACCTGCCGCTGCTCGTGAACACGGCCACCGGCAAGAAGCTGCTCGCGCGCGACGTGGCCGGGCTTGACGCCCCCGCCAACATGCCGGGCTTTCGCGAGTCCTACGTCGCGATGGCGGAGGGCGGCCTTGCGGCGACCGACCCCTCGACGCTCGCGCCCCTCCCCGGCATACAGCTGGAAGGCGCCTTCGACGTGCCGCTGAAGGACGGCTCCACCGCGCGCGCCAAGACGGCGTTCACGCTTCTGCGGGAGGAGCTGGAGGACTACACGCCCGAGCAGGTGGAGCAGATGAGCGACATGCCGGCCGCCGACCTCGTGCGCATCGCCGACGAGATAGCCGCGGCCAAGCCCCTCCACGTCATCTACGGCGCGTCGAACTACCAGTGGTACCACGGCGACCTCAAGGGGCGCGCGCTCAGCCTCCTGCCCGTGATAACCGGCAACATCGGCATCGACGGCGGCGGCTTCTCCACCTACGCGGGCCAGTACCGCCTGCGCTTCAGCCCGGCCGCCTGGTGGGTGCCAAACGGCAAGAAGCCGAACTACGTGCCCTTCGAGTACCTCGTGCACGGCCCCACCGACACCATGTGCGCCCCCTACCCCGAAAACGGCATCAAGGCGTGGATCATCTACTGCTGCAACCCCTTCGACCAGCACAACCTCAACAACCAGCTGCGCCAGAAGGTGGAGGACGGCGAGATAGAGCTCGTCATCAACCTCGACTTCCAAAAGACCACCTCCAGCCTGTACAGCGACATCCTGCTGCCCGGCGTCACCTGGTACGAGAAGACGGAGCTCGTCACTACGCCCGTGCACCAGTACATGCAGCTGCAGCAGCCGGCCATCCCGCCGGTGGGCGACTGCAAGCCCGAGCTCTGGATCATGCGCGAGCTGGCCAAGCGCTACGACCCCTCCTTCGAGGCAGCGTTCTACCCCGAACTGGACGTGGAAGAGGCCAGCGCCACCATCATCGACGCCATGCTGGAAGCGGCCGGCGGCGAGGCGGAGGGCATCACGTTCGCCGATTTGCGCCAGGGCCCGCAGAAGCTCAAGCACGGCCACCCGGGGCGCAAGCGCATCCCGTTCTACGAGCAGATTCACGACTACCGGCCGTTCCCGCCCGTGAGCTACCCCGAGAAGATAGAGACCACCGGGGCGTTCGTGAAGAGCGGGCGCATCGAGTTCTACAAAGACGAGCAGGCCTTCATCGATTTGGGCGAGACGCTGCCCGTGCACAAGCCGCCCTTCGTCGAATCGGAATACGCCGTGGACCCCTCCATCGAGGGCCGCTATCCCCTGGCCATGCTCACCCGCAACTCCATCCACCGAGTGCATTCGACGCACGCGAACAACTTCATGCTCAACGAGCTGCAGGATACGAAGCCGAAGGCCTACGTGAGCCCCGCAACCGCCGAGGCGCGCGGGCTGGCCACCGGCGACAAGGTGGAGGTGTTCAACAACCGCGGCACGCTCACCGGCTGGGTGGCGGTGGACCCCGGCATCCGCGACGACTGCCTTGTCTTCGAGGAGGGCTGGTGGAGCCGCTACACGGCGGGGCAATCCTACAACTCACTCGTGTATCCCCATATCAAGCCAACCCACGAGGTGTACTTCGTGCCGCAGATGTGGTCGCCCAACACCTGTTGGAACGAGTGCCTCGTCGACGTGAGAAAGGCGGGCGATCAGAATGCGTAAGGGCATGGTCATCGACCTGGACGCCTGCATCGGGTGCCAGACCTGCGCCGTTTCCTGCAAGGTGCACAACGCGCTGCCGCCGACCATGTGGTGGAACCGCGTGGCCACCTTAGGGGCCGAGGTCCACCAGACCGCCGTTGGAGAGCCAGGAGGCGCGCTGCGGATGGACTTTCTGCCGCTGTCGTGCCAGCACTGCGAGAACCCCGCGTGCGAGAAGGTGTGCCCCACCGGCGCCACGTACTCCACCGAAGACGGCACCGTGCTCATCGACTTCGAGCGTTGCATCGGCTGCCGCTACTGCTTTGCCGCCTGCCCCTACGGCGTGCGGCAGTTCAACTGGAAGGACCCGCGCGCCCTCAAGGAGGAGGCCGTCGATACCGACTACGGCTATCCGGGCGAGACGCGCGAGGACGGCCGGCTCGTGTACACGCAGCACCGCCCCGTGGGCGTCACCGAGAAGTGCACGTTCTGCGCGCAGTACACCGCCCAGGGCATCGAGCCCACCTGCGTGCGCGCATGCCCGCAGCAGGCCCGCCTGTTCGGCGATTTGGACGACCCCGAAAGCAAGCCTGCGCGCGCCCTCGCGTCCAAGCAGGCCATTCGCTTGAAGGAGGAGTACGGCACGCGTCCCAAGGTGTATTACGTCACGGCTTCGAAGGTGGTGCAGGATGCTTGAAACTAAGGGCCGCATCGGCCTGTCACTCGCAGCGCTCGCGCTCATCGGCGTGGGTCTGGCGTGCTGGGGCTTCCAGTTCGCCAACGGCTTGGGCGTCACCGGCATGTCCAACCCGTTCTCGTGGGGCCTCTACATCGCCGCGTTCGCCTTCTTCGTGGGCGTGGCGGCCGGCGGCATGATAGTGTCGTCGTCGGTGTACGTGTTCGACATCAAGGACCTCAAGCCCTTCGCCCGCATCGCCTCGCTCTCCGCGTTCGGCTGCGTGGTGGCTGCCGGCACGATGGTGCTGCTGGACCTGGGTAAGATCACGAACATTCTCAACATGTTTCTGCACCCCAACCTCACCTCGCCGCTTCTGTGGGACGTGTGCGTGATCACCTGCTACATGATCATCACGTTTTTAAGCGTGTACTTCCAGATGCTGCCCGAATGGAAGCGCTCCGGCTTCTTCCTGGCCGCCTGGACGCGCTCCAAAAGCGCCGAAGCCGTGGCCGCCTTCTCGCAGAAATGGTCGAAGCGCGTGGGCATCGTGGGCCTGCCCTTCGCGGTGCTCATCCACACGGTGACCGCGCTCATCTTCGCCACGCAAGCCTCGCGCCACTGGTGGCACTCGGCCATCCTGCCGCCCGACTTCGTGGCCATGGCCGTGGCCTCCGGCACGGCGCTCGTGCTGGTCATCTGCATGATTGTGGTTGGCCGTCGCGGGTTTGCGCGCCACAGACGGGCCTTCGCCGTCATGGCGAAGATCACGGCGGGGTCGCTTGTGGTGCACTTCTTCTTCACGGCGATGGAGCTGGTGCTGCTGGCTTGGGAGAACTCGCTTTCCTCCCAGGAGGTGCTGCACGTGGTGTTCGGCCAGTACGGCGCGCTCTACGCCGTGGAAATCGTGCTGCCGGCCATCGCCATGGTCGCCTTCTTCCTGCGCCGCGTGCAAAAGAGCCCGACGCTGCTGTACGCGGGCTCGGCGTTCGTCATCGCGGGCGCGTTCGTGCACCGCATGATGCTTCTGTACCCCGGATTCAACGTCGTTCCCCTGGAGCTGCAGGCCATCGGCTCAAGCGAGCTGTGGGGCTACCCCGTGTCGGCGGGCGTGGGCCATGCGGCCAGCACGTTCGTCTCGTCGTTCGCCTACGTGCCCACGGCGGTGGAGTGGGGCGTGTTCGCGCTGCCCGTGGGGCTTGCGCTGCTCATCGTGGGCGGCGGCATCGCGTTCTTCAAGTTCCTCGCCGACGAGTACCGCTCGTAACCACGCCCTTCCTTCGAACGGCCGGCCTCCCCTCCTCCTCCCCTGGAACTCCCCCTTCTCGAAGCCGCGCCTGTTCTCTTTCCGACCCCGCCATCCTCCCTGTGGCGGGGTCGGCCCGGTCGAGGGCCTACTCCACGTAGCCCATGCGCTCGGAGAGGCGGCTCGCGGCCAGCTTCACCTGCTGCGCGATGCGCTCGACCTCTTCGTCGGGGATGCTCTCGGGCGTGCCGCTCACGCCTACCGCCGCGATGGCGTCGCCGCGGTAGTTGAACACGGGCGCCGCCACGCAGCGGTGGCCCAGCTCGTACTCCTCGTCGTCCATGGCCCAACCCTGCGCACGCACCTGGTGGAGGTACTTCACGAAGGCGGTCCGGCTCGTGAACGTGTTGGGCGTGTGGGCCTCGAACTCGAAGCCGTAGAGCGCCTCCTCCAGCTCGGCGCGCGACAGGCACGCGAGCAGGCACTTCCCCATCGACGAGCAGTAGGCCGGCGAGCGGTAGCCCACCTCGGTGTAGGCCTCGTCGCCCCAGCCCGTGCCCTCCTTCTCGATGTAGGACACGTACGCGCCGTCGAGGATGCCCAGGTGGGACGTGAGCCCCAGCACGCGCTTGAGCGTCTCGAGGTACGGCTTGGCCTCGGTTTGCAGCTCGAGCGAGTTGATGTGGTAGCCCAGCGTGTGGAACATCTTCGGGCCGATGGTGTAGCGGCCCTCCAGCGTCTTCTCCACGTAGCCGCGCCCCAGCATGGTGGCCACGATGCGGTGCACCGTCGACTTGCTCATGCCCGTGGCCTGGGCAAGCTCGCTCAGCCCGCACGGGCCTTGCGCGCGAGCCAGCTCCTCCAAGATGTCGAACGCGCGATCGAGCACCTGCACGCCCTGTTCCGCCATGGCCTCCCCTTTCGCCGCGCGGATTCCCTGTCGGCGACAGTATACGGCATGGATCAGCGCGAAACAAAGGCGAAACGCCGCAGGTCCTCGCCGAGCGTGCCGTTCCGCATCGTGGAACAGGGGTTCCGCAGAGCGGTTTCAGGCCGTTGAGGGGCGCTCGGACGGTTCCTATAATCCGGGGCGTAAGGGAAACGAGGCACGAAGGAAGGGGCCATCATGAAGGCAAACGGAACGCAGGGGCTGTCGCGCAGGAGCTTCCTCGAGGGGGCAGCGCTCGGACTGGGCGCGCTGGCGGCGGGAAGCCTGGTCGGCTGCGCGCCGAAGCAGGCGGACGGCGAGGCGAACGCGGACGCCGGCGCGGCGGCGGGCGGCAACGCGGCTGACGTGCAGTGGGACGGCGAGTACGACGTCATCGTGTGCGGAGGCGGCGGCAGCGGCCTCACCGCGGCGTACTCGGCGCTCGAAAACGGCGCGGCGAAGGTGCTCGTGCTGGAGAAGGCCCCGGCTTGCGGCGGCACGACGGCGCTCGCCGAGGGCGCGGTACAGGCGTCCGGAACGACGTGGCAGAAGGAGATAGCGGGCGTCACCGACGACTCGGCCGACCTGCACGCGAAGTTCTGGATGACCGACGCCGAGGGCCTCGTGAAGGAGGAGCTGGTCAAGTGCATGGCCGACAACGCGGCCGACAACCTGCAGTGGATGGCCGACAGCTTCGGCATCACGTTCGCCAACGTGTTCGGCTGCTATCCCACGCCGTACATGCCCGACGAATACATGCGCGACCGCATCCACCTCATCGCCGACGCGGCCGACCCCAAGAAGACGGGCGGCGCCGTGTGGACCACCAACGCCCAGAAGGCCGTCGAGGAGAAGGGCGGCGAGATCGAGACGAAGGTGGAGGTCACCGACATCTACCAGGACGACTCCGGCACCGTGGTGGGCGTGGCTTGCGCCGACGGCAAGAACTACAAGGCGAACAAAGGCGTGGTGCTGGCCATGGCGTCCATCGACCACAACGAGGACATGGCGTTCAAGTACGACCAGCAGCATTACTGGGACCTCAAGACCCAGGCTGTGGCCACGGCGGCCACCGACACGGGCGACGGCATCCGCATCGGCATGGCGCATGGCGCCGACTCGGCCTTCCACGGCGCGGTCGACCTCATCCTGCAGACGTGGAGCTACACGAACAACCAGAACCCGGAGATCCCCTACATCCTCATCGACCAGCGCGGCAACCGCTTCGTGCGCGAGGACACCACCTACGCGTTCCATTGCCGCGCCATGTTCAACGCGGCCATGGCGCAGGGCGGCTTCGAGGGCGCCACGTACATGCTCATGGACAACAAGATGGTGAGTTCCGACGCGAAGTGCGCCTGGTCGGACAACGCCGAAGGCGGCGCGAAGGCCCGCGAGGCCGCTCTGGCCGACGGCAGCATGGTGCAGGCCGACTCGGTGGAGGCCCTGGCCGAGGCGCTCGGCATGGACGCCGGCAACCTCAAGGCCACGGTGGATGCCTGGAACGCCGCCTGCGCGGCCGGCGCGGACGCCGCATACGGCCGCGTCGTGCAGCTGACCCCGCTCGACGAGGCCCCCTTCTTCGCCTGGAAGACGCAGAACACCAACATCGGCTCCATCGGCGGGCTGCTCATCGACACCGACGCCGCCATCTTGGACACCGAGGGCAACCCCATCCCGCACCTCTTCGGCGCGGGCGTGAACACCGCCGGCTGGATCGGGCCCTACTATCCCGGAAGCGGCACCTGCCTGCAGGGCGCTCTCAACTGGGGCCGCATCGCCGGCAAGTCGGCCGCGACCGCCGCATAGCACCCTTTCCCCACAGCCCGGCCGGCGCCCCTCCTCGCCGGCCGGGCTTTTTTCATGCGCGCCCTCGGTGAGGCAAAGGGACGGGGGTAATTGTCCCGCGATTTTCGGCTCTCCCGGGCGCAAGCGGGCGAAAACCTCGTATCATGGCGGGACGCGACACGTTGAGCTGCGAGAAGGAGACGTCCCATGACCGAGCGGAACCCGAGCCGAGGCCTCGCCCTGTTCTTCGCGGCGGCCGTCGTCACGTTCGGCTGCATCACGGCCATGCAGTTCCTCGACAAGCCCTGGTTCTTCATGGCGCTCGTGGCCATGCACGGCGGCATCGCCCTGTTCGTAGTCAGCAAGCGCCTTCTGCGCGGGCAAGGCTTCGACCTCACGGGCTACTTCAAGACGGAATACGCCTTGCTGCTGCCGTTTCTGCTGATCATGCTCTACACGTTCGCCAGCAAGGCGTCGCTTCTGCCGCCGTGGGGCGACGCGAAGGCCTCGATCACGCTCGTGTACGCGCTCATCTGCTTCGCCGTGACGTTCTGGAACTTCCGCCACATGCAGCGCGACGCCCGCGCGCAGACGAAAACGGCCCCGCTGCCGCAAGGCATCGAGGCCGCTCCCCAAACCGCTCGTTAGAAATCCGCGCGCTACACCTCGCGCTCCACCACCTCGGCGATAGCCTTGGCGTGGCGCTCGGCCTCCTCGGCGCTCGCGGCCTCCACCATGACGCGCACAACCGGCTCGGTGCCGGAGGGGCGCAAAAGCACGCGGCCGGAATCGCCCAGCTCGGCCTCGGCGGCGGCCACGGCGGCCTGCACGGCGGCGTTGCCGTCCACGGCGTGCTTGTCGTTCACCTGCACGTTGATGAGCGTCTGCGGGAAGCGCGTCATCACCGACGCCGCCTCCTGGATGGACTTGCCGGCGCGCTTGCACGCGGCCAGGAACTGCAAGGCCGTGACCAGGCCGTCTCCCGTGGAGTTGTGCTCAAGGAAGATCATATGGCCGCTCTGCTCGCCGCCCACGATGAAGCCGCCCGCGCGCATGGCCTCCAGCACGTAGCGGTCGCCCACCTTCGTCTGGATGAGCTCGATGCCCGCGTCGCGCATCGCATGGGTAAGCCCCAGGTTGCACATCACCGTGGACACGGCGGTGTTGCCGGCCAGGAGGCCGCGCTGTTTGAGGTCGATGGCGCACACGGCCTCCACCACGTCGCCGTCGATCTCGTTGCCTGCGGCGTCCATGAGCATGACGCGGTCGGCGTCGCCGTCGTGCGCGATGCCGACATCCGCGCCCGTCTTCGCCACCAGCTCGCGCAGCGGCTCAAGATGCGTGGAGCCGCACTTCACGTTGATGTCGGTGCCGTCGAACTCCTCGTTGATGACGTGCACCTCCGCGCCCAGCCGGCGCAGCGCCTCGGGGCTCGTCATGCACGAGGCGCCGTGGCCCACGTCGAGCGCCACCTTGAGGCCCGCGAAGTCGATGCCCTCGTTCGCCACCGTGGACACGGCGTGCGCGACGTAGAGCTCGCAGGCATCCTCCACCGGCAGCGCCACGCCCACCGCATCGCCCGCCGGCAGCTCGTCGGCCGCCGCGCCGCCGCGCGCCACGAAGGCTTCGATCTCGTCCTCCACCGCGTCAGGCAGCTTGAAGCCCTGGCTGTCGAACAGCTTGATGCCGTTGTACTCCGGCGGGTTGTGCGACGCGGAGATCACGATGCCCCCGTCGCAATGCAGCTCGCGCACCAGAAGCGCGATGGCGGGCGTCGGGATGATGCCGGCCAAAAGCGCCGTGCCGCCCATCGACATGATGCCGGCCGCCACGGCCGACTCCAGCATGTCGCCCGAGAGGCGCGTGTCCTTGCCGATGAGGATGGTTTTTCCCTGGAAAGCCACAGCGGCCTGCCCCAGTTTGAAGGCGAGGTCGCAGGTGAGCTGCGTGTTGGCCACGCCGCGGACGCCGTCGGTTCCGAAAAGTCGTGCCATGTCATTTCCCCCGTTTCACGTGATCTTCGTGCAGGCGGACGGCGCCCTCGGGGCGCTCCGCCTCCGTCATGCGGTCGTTGAGCTCGGCGGCGAACTCGTCGAGGCCGATGCCGTAGCGCTCGAGCGCCACCAGCAGGTGGTACACCACGTCGGCCGCCTCATAGCGCAGGTGGTCCACCGCCGCGTCGTACTCGGGCGGCAGCTCCACAGCCAGCTCGTCGGCCTCCACGTCGCCCGCCGCCGCAAGCGCCGCTGCCAGCGAGGAGGTGGCCCAAGACTCGACGTCCTTCGCCGCGAGCGCCGCCTCGCCCGCCTCCTCCATGACCTTCTTCAGCACCGCGTCCGGCGAGCCCGTGAGCAGCCGATGCGTGTAGCTTTCCTCGCCCGCGTCCCACCGCGCCGCGATGGTGGAGGCGAGCGCCTCGAGCGTGGAGCCGATCTGCGAAGCAGGAGCCTCCTCGCCGGCGGGGATGTAGGTTTTCCGAGACACGATAATCCTTCCAAGTTGAACCCGATTCAGCGAAAGCCGGTCTGACCGCCTCTTGCAGGTTGGGGCCGCGTTCGCTGGCGCCGCACGGGATCCTTCGACTCGCTCCGCTCGCTCAGGATGACAAAGGGAGACTCGCGAAGGAGTTCGCCGGGCAGCGTCCACCAAGCGAGTTTCCCCTTCGGGGACTTGCTCCGCTTCGCTTCGCGGCGCCGCACCCGTGCGAAGCGAGGACTGTCTGAGCGACTGGGCGCTGCCCGGCGAACTCCGGCCACGCAAGCCCCAACAGGAAGGGGCGCGCCTGAGCGCGCCCCCAAGTTCCCGTTATTCCTCGTCGTCCGCGTTGGACGCTTCCTCGGACTCCTTGGTGGTCAGGCCGAAGCCGAGCGACCCTACGGAACCCAGCAGAGCATCCAGCTCCTCGAGGTTGCGCTGGTAGGAGCGCGGCGGCAGGGCTTCGCCCAGCATGTCCTCACCCTCCGTGTTGAAGGTCGGGGGCTCGTCGCCGCCGATGAGGATGGTGTCATCGGGCGAGAACACCATGTCGAGCAGCTGCGACATGTCGTCGCTCGTGGCCGCGAGGTCGTCCTCGATCACGTGGGTGAGCCCACGCTCCTCGAGGCCCTCCTTCAGCTCCTCGATAGCCTTCACGCCGATGCCCTCGATGCGCAGCAGGTCCTCCTCGGTGTGTCCCACGAGGTCGGCCACCGTCTCGATGCCCGCCTCGGAGAACTTGTTGGCCCAGCGCTGCGACACGCCCAGGTCATCGTAGATGTACAGGCGCGCGTCCTCGTCGGAGAGCTGCGGGCCGCGGTGCCCGAGCGACAGCCCGCTGTAGTAGCTGCCGTAATTCGTGCCCATGTTGAGGTAGCCGTCGCCGTCGAGCGACCAGTCCTGCGGCTGGGGCAGCAGCTCCTCGATCTCGCGGAGCGCCTCGGGGGCGAAGTCGGGCAGCGTCTCGCCCTGCACGCCGGCCACGGGGCGGCCCTTGTAGGTGAGTCCCACCTCGCGGTAGCGCGGAAGGCCCGTGCCCGCCGGGATGGGCTTGCCGATGATGACGTTCTCCTTGAGGCCGGCCAAGTGGTCGATCTTGCCCTCGATGGCGGCGTCGGTGAGCACCTTCGTCGTCTCCTGGAAGGAGGCTGCCGACAGGAACGAATCCGTGGCGAGCGACGCCTTGGTGATGCCGAGCAGCAGCGGCTGGCCCACGGGCGGCTCCTTGCCCTCGGCGATGAGGGCGTTGGCGGCCTTCTCGAACTCGAAGCGGTTCACCTGGCGGCCCGGCAGGTAGTCGGACTCGCCGGAGTCCATCACGGCCACCTTGCGCAGCATCTGGCGCGCGATGACCTCGATGTGCTTGTCGTTGATGTCCACGCCCTGGCTCACGTACACGCCCTGGACCTGGCTCACGATATAGCGCAGCGTCGTGTTCGGGTCGGTGAGGCGTAGCAGGTCGTGCGGGTTCACGGAGCCCTTGGTGAGCTGCTGGCCCACGTGCACCTCGCAGCCGTCCACGACGCCCGGCAGCATCTGGGCGCGGGCGCTCACCGTGTACTCGCGGAAGTTGCCCTGCTGGTCGTGGATGGTGATGGTCTTGGACTGCTTGTCGCCCGCGATCTGCAGCGTGCCGGAGATCTCCGCGAGCACCGCGAGGCCCTTGGGCTTGCGCGCCTCGAAGAGCTCCTGGACACGGGGCAGGCCGTGGGTGATGTCCTCGCCGGCCACGCCGCCGGTGTGGAACGTACGCATGGTGAGCTGGGTGCCCGGCTCGCCGATGGACTGGGCGGCGATGATGCCCACCGCCGTGCCGATGTTCACCGGACGGGAGGTGGCCAGATCCCAGCCATAGCACTTCTGGCACACGCCGTGGTCGGCATGGCAGGTCATGACGGTGCGGATGACCACCTCGTCGATGCCGGCGGCCTCCATGGCGGCAAGCTGGTCCATGCGCTCGACGTACTCGCCGCCCGCGAGCACCACGCCGCCATCGGCGCCCTTGGCGTCCTCGAGCAGGCAGCGGCCGATGAGGTTCTCGTCCAGCTCGCCCTTCTCGTTGTGCAGCGGGTAGGGCACGCCGTCGTCGGTGCCGCAGTCGATCTCGCGGATGATGACGTCCTGGGCCACGTCCACCAGTCGGCGGGTCAGATACCCCGAGTCGGCGGTACGCAGCGCGGTGTCGGCGAGGCCCTTACGGGCGCCGTGCGTGGAGATGAAGTATTCCAGTACCGACAGGCCCTCGCGGAAGTTCGCCTTGATGGGTCGGTCGATGATCTCGCCCTTCGGGTCGGACATGAGGCCGCGCATACCCGCCAGCTGGCGGATCTGCTTGATGTTGCCTCGAGCGCCGGAGAACGCCATCATGTAGATGGGGTTGAACTTGTCGAAGTTCTCGGCCATGGCGTCGCCGACCGCCTCGTTGGCGTCGTTCCAGATGTCGACGACCTGCTTGTGGCGCTCGTCCTGGCTCATGAGGCCCATCTCGTAGTCCTCGTCGATGGCGGCCACCTTCGCATCCGCTTCGGCCAGGATCTCACCCTTGTTCGGCGGCACGGTGGCGTCGTACACGGAAACCGTGACGCCGGCGCGCGTGGCGTAGTGGAAGCCCGCGTCCTTGAGGCCGTCGAGGATGGCCGGCACGTCGGAGAGCTCGTAGCGGTTGCATACGTCCTCCACCAGGCGGCTGATCTCCTTCTTGTTCATCTCGTAGTTGAGGTACGGATAGTCCTCGGGCAGCACCTTGTTGAACGTGATGCGGCCGATGGTGGTCTCGATGCGTGTCCCCGCCTTGTGGTCTTCGAACGTGCCGAAGGCGGTGGCCACCTGCGTGTCCTTGGAGAGGCGCACCCAGATCTTGGCCTGGAGGTCCAGCTCGGCGCGCGCGTCGTAGGCGTTCATGGCGTCATCGAAGTCGATGAACGCGCGGCCCTCGCCCTCGAAGCCTTCGCGGGCCGCGGTGAGGTAGTACAGGCCGATGATCATGTCCTGCGTGGGCACGGTGAGCGGGCGGCCGTGGGCCGGCGACTTGATGTTGTTGGCCGACAGCATGAGCACGCGGGCCTCGGCCTGCGCCTCGGCGCCCAGCGGCACGTGCACGGCCATCTGGTCGCCGTCGAAGTCGGCGTTGAACGCGGTGCACACCAGCGGGTGCAGCTTGATGGCCTTGCCCTCGACGAGCACCGGCTCGAAGGCCTGGATGCCCAGGCGGTGCAGGGTTGGCGCGCGGTTCAGCAGCACCGGATGCTCGGTGATGACCTCTTCCAGCACGTCCCACACGTAGCTCGCGCCGCGGTCGACCGCGCGCTTGGCGGCCTTGATGTTGGCGGCGTACTCAAGCTCCACCAGGCGCTTCATGACGAAGGGCTTGAACAGCTCGAGCGCCATCTGCGAAGGCAGGCCGCACTGGTGCAGCTTCAGCTGCGGGCCCACCACGATGACCGAGCGGCCAGAGTAGTCCACGCGCTTGCCGAGCAGGTTCTGGCGGAAGCGGCCCTGCTTGCCCTTGAGCATGTCGGAGAGCGACTTCAAGGGGCGGTTGCCGGGGCCCGTGACGGGGCGTCCGCGGCGGCCGTTGTCGAACAGGCTGTCCACGGCTTCCTGCAGCATGCGCTTCTCGTTGTTCACGATGATCTCGGGCGCGCCGAGGTCGAGCAGGCGCTTGAGGCGGTTGTTGCGGTTGATGACGCGGCGGTACAGGTCGTTCAGGTCCGACGTGGCGAAGCGGCCGCCGTCGAGCTGCACCATGGGGCGCAGGTCGGGCGGGATGACCGGGATGACGTCGAGGATCATGTCCGTCGGCCGGTTGGTGGACTTGAGGAACGCGTCGACCACCTTGAGGCGCTTGATGGCCTTGGCGCGCTTCTGGCCCTTGCCGTTGGCGATGACGTCGCGCAGCTCCTCGGCCACGGCCTCGAGGTCCATGGCGTCGAGCAGGTCGCGCACGCTCTCGGCGCCCATGCCGCCGGTGAAGTAGTCGCGGTAGTTCAGGCGCATCTCGCGGTAGAGGGCCTCGTCGGGCACGAGCTGCTTGGGCTCGATCTTCATGAAGGCCTCGAAGGCGTCCTGGCGAAGCGCCTTGCGCTCGTTGAACTCCTCGAAGATGTCGGCGACCTCGTCCTCCACCTCCTCGGGCGTCATGCGCTCATCCTCGTCGACGTCGTCGACGAAGTCGTCGTCCTCGGGCACGTAGTCCACCGACAGCTTGCGGGTGGCCTCGATGAGGCGGTCGCGCTCGGCGTCCAGCTCCTCGAGGTCGGCGGCCAGCTCGTCGCGCAGCTCGTCGGCGTCCTCCTCGCGGCCCTCCTTGTCAACCGAGGTCACGATGGAGGAGGCGAAGTACAGCACCTTCTCCAGCTCCTTCGGCGCGATGTCGAGCAGGTAGCCCAGGCGGCTCGGCGAGCCCTTGAAGTACCAGATATGGCTCACCGGCGCGGCCAGCTCGATGTGGCCCATGCGCTCGCGGCGCACCTTGGAGCGCGTGACCTCCACGCCGCAGCGCTCGCACACGATGCCCTTGAAGCGCACGCGCTTGTACTTGCCGCAGGCGCACTCCCAGTCCTTCGTCGGGCCGAAGATCTTCTCGCAGAACAGGCCGTCCTTCTCGGGCTTGAGCGTGCGGTAGTTGATGGTCTCGGGCTTCTTGACCTCGCCGCGCGACCAGCCGCGCACGTCCTCGGCGTTCGCGAGGGAGATGCGCAGGGCGTCGAAATTGGTAACGTCGAATTCCGTCGTCATTTACAGCTCCTCCCCTTCTCCGATGAGGTCGTTCTTCTCGTTCGTGGTATCGCCCATCAATTCTCCCAGCTCGGCGGCGATGCTGTCCAGAGCGCTCGCCGCGTCGTCTTCCTCGGTCTTGCGCGCGTCGGCCGCCAGGGCCTCGTACAGCGCGCGGTCGCCTTCCTCCTGGCGATCGATGTCCTGCGTGACGTCGATCGTCTGATGGTCGTGGCCTTCGAGCTCCACGTTGAGGCACAGCGACTTCATTTCCTTCACGAGCACCTTGAAGCTCTCGGGCACCTCGGCGGCCGGGATGTTCTCGCCCTTCACGATGGCCTCGTAGGACTTGACGCGGCCGGCGGTGTCGTCGGACTTCACGGTGAGGATCTCCTGCAGCACGTTGGAGGCGCCGTAGGCGTAGAGCGCCCACACCTCCATCTCGCCGAAGCGCTGGCCGCCGAACTGCGCCTTGCCGCCGAGCGGCTGCTGGGTGATGAGGCTGTAGGGGCCGGTCGAGCGCGCGTGGATCTTGTCGTCCACCATGTGGCCGAGCTTCAGAATGTAGCTTTGGCCCACGGTGATGGGCTCGCGGAACTTCTCGCCCGTGCGGCCGTCGTAGAGCCAGGTCTTGCCGGTACGGGACAGCTGCGGCACGAACTCGTCGCGCGCCTTGGCGCCGTACTTGGCGTGGTTGATGTTGATGAGGTTGCGGTTGGCCTTCTCGATGGCGTCGGAGATCTCGCGCTCCGTGGCGCCGTCGAACACGGGCGTGGCCACGTGCATCGGGCCCTCGACGACCTCGGTGGTCTCCTCGGCGTCGTCCCAGCCCCACTTCGCGGCCCAGCCCAGGTGGTTCTCCAACAGCTGGCCCACGTTCATTCGGGAGGGAACGCCCAGCGGGTTCAGGATGACGTCGATGGGGGTGCCGTCGGCGAGGTAGGGCATGTCCTCCACCGGCAGCACGCGGGAGATGACGCCCTTGTTGCCGTGGCGGCCGGACAGCTTGTCGCCCTGCTGCACCTTGCGCTTCTGCGCCACGTAGATGCGCACGAGCTCGTTCACGCCGGGAGCCAGCTCGTCGCCGGCGTCGCGGCTGAAGCGGGCCATGCCGATGACGCGGCCGCCGGAGCCGTGGGGCACCTTGAGGGAGGTGTCGCGCACCTCGCGGGCCTTCTCGCCGAAGATGGCGCGCAGCAGGCGCTCCTCAGCCGTGAGCTCCGTCTCGCCCTTCGGCGTGACCTTGCCCACCAGCACGTCGCCCGGGAACACCTCGGCGCCCACGCGGATGATGCCGTCGGCGTCCAGGTCCGAGATCATGTCGTCGGAGATGTTGGGGATCTCGCGGGTGATCTCCTCAGGGCCGAGCTTGGTGTCGCGCGCGTCGATCTCGTACTCGGAGATGTGGATGGACGTGAGCAGGTCCTCGGCCACCACGCGCTCGGACACGATGATGGCGTCCTCGTAGTTGTAGCCTTCCCACGGCATGTAGGCCACCATGAGGTTCTGGCCGAGCGCGAGCTCGCCGCCGTCGCAGCTGGGGCCGTCGGCCAGCACGTCGCCCTTCTGCACCTCGTCGCCCTTGCGCACGATGGGGCGGTGGTTGATGCAGCCGGACTGGTTGGAGCGCTGGAACTTGGGGATGAGGTACTCGTCGTACTCGCCGTCGTCGTTGAGCACGATGATGGTCTGGCCGTCCACGTAGTCCACGACGCCCGGGTTCTGCGCGACGAGGATCTCGCCGGAGTCCACGGCGATGCGGTGCTCGATGCCGGTGCCGACGAGCGGCGCGTTGGGGCGCAGCAGCGGCACGGCCTGGCGCTGCATGTTCGAGCCCATGAGGGCGCGGTTCGCGTCGTCGTGCTCGAGGAACGGGATGAGCGAGGTGGCCACCGACACCATCTGGCGCGGCGACACGTCCATGTAGTCCACCTGCGTGGGCGGCAGCTCGTCGGGCTCGCCGAAGGTGCCGTTGGCGTCCTTCGTGCGGCAGAGCACGCGGGCGGCCTCGTGGAAGACGCCTTCGTCGTCGAACGTGCCGAACAGGCGCGTCTCGGGGTCGAACAGGTCGTTCGCCTGGGCGATGACGTAGTTCTCCTCCTCGTCGGCCGTGAGGTAGTCCACCTCGTCGGTGACCTTGCCGTCAACGACGCGGCGGTACGGCGTCTCGATGAAGCCGTAGGGGTTGATGCGCCCGTAGGTGGCGAGCGACCCGATCAGGCCGATGTTCGGGCCTTCAGGCGTCTCGATGGGGCACATGCGGCCGTAGTGGGACGTGTGCACGTCGCGCACCTCGAAGCCGGCGCGCTCGCGGGACAGGCCGCCGGGGCCGAGGGCCGACAGGCGGCGCTTGTGCGTGATGCCGGCGGCGGGGTTCGTCTGGTCCATGAACTGGGAGAGCTGCGAGCTTCCGAAGAACTCCTTGATGGCCGCCACGATGGGGCGGATGTTCACGAGGGACTGCGGCGTGATCTCGTCGGGCTCCTGCATGCTCATGCGCTCGCGCACGACGCGCTCCATGCGGGACAGGCCGATGCGGAACTGGTTCTGGATGAGCTCGCCCACCGTGCGGATGCGGCGGTTGCCGAAGTGGTCGATGTCGTCGGTCTGCACGCCCTCTTCGCCCTCGTGGAGCGCGACGATGTACTGCATCGTCTTCACGATGTCCTCGTCGGTGAGGGTGGAGGACTCGTTGTCCGGGTCGAAGCCGAGCTTCTTGTTGATCTTGTAGCGGCCCACTTTCGCCAGGTCGTAGCGCTGCGGGTTGAAGAACAGGCCCTCGAGCAGCGTGCGGGCGCTGTCGATGGTGGGCGGCTCGCCGGGACGGAAGCGCTTGTACAGCTCGATGAGCGACTCTTCCTTCGTGGTGGCCGGGTCGCGGTCGAGCGTGCGCAGCACCATCTCGGAGTTGCCGAGGAGCTCGATGATCTCCTCGCGCGTCTCGGCAAGGCCGAGGGCGCGCACGAGCAGCGTCGCCGGCTGCTTGCGCTTGCGGTCGATGCGCACGGACAGGATGTCGCGCTTGTCGGTTTCGAACTCGAGCCACGCGCCGCGGCTGGGGATGACCTTCGAGTTGAAGATGACTTTGTCGGAGGCCTTGTCGCGCTCGGCGGCGAAGTAGACGCCGGGCGAGCGGACCAGCTGGCTGACCACGACGCGCTCGGTGCCGTTGATGATGAAGGTGCCGCGGGGCGTCATGAGCGGGAAGTCGCCCATGAACACGTCCTGCTCCTTGATCTCGCCGGTCTCGCGGTTGATGAAGCGGATCTCGACGAAGAGCGGCGCCTGGTAGGAGACGTCCTTCTCCTTGCACTCGTCGACGGTGTACTTCGGCTCGCCGAACTCGTGGCGGCCGAACTCCACGCACATGTCTTTCGTGTTGTTCTCGATGGGGCTGATGTCCTTGAACGCTTGCGCCAGGCCCTCGCCCTTGAAGAACTCGAAGCTATCCGTCTGGATGGCGATGAGGTTCGGGACGTCCATGACGTCCGGGATCTTCGCGAAGCTGCGGCGATCCCTGTAAAGGCTGGTCTGATCAGTCGTTTTTCCTTGAGCCACGAGGCTTTTCCTCCTTCATGAGCACCCGCAAAAATGCGAAAAAGTCGCAATTGCTTAAAATACGATGCCCGTCAAGCCCTGTCAAGGAAAATTTTTACGAACTGTGGTGATTTGCTGTTGATTCATCCGTCTAGCTGGGGAAATGCGAGTGCGGAAATTTGCTTTTGCCGACCGCTTTCGGGGCCGGAACGTTGCTTGACGGGGTTGGGCGCGCCGTTAGCCCCTGGCCGAGTCATGTGCGGGCGAGCATGGCGGCGAGGCGGGCGCGCTGTGCCGGGGCGAGGCGCAGGCCTTCGGAGACGTAGCGCTCGAAGGAGCCGAAGGCGTCGTCCACCTCGTCGAAGAACGCGCGCAGGTAGGCGGGGCGCGCCTCGAGGAACGACAAGAGGATGGCGCGCTCGCCGTCGTCCATGCCCTCCCCCAGCTCGGCGGCCTCGCGCTCGATCTGCTGCGCGTTCACCAGGTTGGTGGCCAGGTAGTCGGCCATGACGTCGTCGGGATGCGCTCCCGCGGCGCGCAGCAGCACGGCGCAGAGCACGCCGGTGCGGTCCTTACCGTTCACGCAGTGGACGAGCGCGGGCACCCCCTCGGCCGCGATGGCGCGCAGGGCCCCGCCGATGAGCGGGTACTCGCGCACGTAGCGGCGGTAGTTGGACGCCATGCGCTCCTCGGGCGCGCCGTACGCGCCGATCACGCCCGCCACCAGGCGCTTCGACGCGTCCTTGCTGCGCCGCTCGGTGGAGGGCTCGAGCGCGACCGTCTTCGCGCCGATGAGGCACGGCTCGGCGTGCGCGGCCACCTCCCACTGGTTGCGGATGTCGTAGATGGAGCGGACGCCGAGCGCGCCCACGATGAGGGACGCCTCCTCGGGTCCGATGCCCACGAGCTCGCAGGAGCGGAACAGCCGCGCGCCCGCAAGCGGCCCGCCGCCGATGGCGCGCACGCGCGCGGCACCGAACACCTCCACGGGGGCCCGCGCGGGGGCGGCGCTCACGGCAGCACCTCGAAGGCGAAGCGCGACACGAGGGCTGAGGCGCTCCCCTGCTTGTCGAGGGCGCGGGCCTTCAGCAAGTAGCGGCCGGGACGCGCGGGCACGTATTCGAAGCGCCAGTTCACGCCCTTATCGGTGACGGTTCCTTGCGTCTCGTAGGTGGTCCAGGTGGCCCCGTCGTCGAGCGAGAACTGGATGGCGGCGATGCCCTGGTCGAAGTCGTCGACGTAGCCGGAGAACGGGACGGGCTCGCCCACGCGGTACACGGGCCGCGCGCCGCTTTCGTTCATGCCGCCTCCCTTCGCTCGCCTTCGTCGCGCCCATTATACCCGACGGCGGCGCGCCATGCCGCAGGGTCAGCACCAAGATGACACCGAGGCCGTGCGCTTTCGATGACGAGCGCACGAAAGCGCGGCGAGCTGGTATGATATGCCGCGACAGACAACGCGCGCGGCTCGATCGCGCGCTTCGGCACTGCCACGATCAACCGAGAAAGGGACCGCCGTGAACAGAAGAATCGCCCTCGCCACCGCCGCCTGCGCCGTGTTCGCATCCTGCACGCTGTTCGGATGCGGCTCCGAGCCCGAGGTTCCGAGCGTCGCGAGCGATATCGATTCCGACACGGCCCTTGTCGGCGGATACACGGTCACCGACGAGAGCAAGCTGCAGGCGCTCGCCGTGGGCGAGACGGCCGTGTGGCGCGATTACGAGGCGACGGTGGCCTCGATCGAGCGCGCGGACGGCCGGCTGGTCGTGAACCTACAGGTGAAGAGCCATGGGCTGCCGCAGACGCTTGAAACCGGCTGCCTGCTGTCGTTCGGTATGCCGCCCGCGGAGTCGTCGTTCGACGGTGGCGTGATCGAGGTGGCGGCCGACGGAACCGCCTCGGGCACGCTCACGTTCGACGACCAGTACGGCTCCGAGCGGCTATTCTGGAACGACGGCGCCACCGAGGCCACGTGGGATTTGACGCTGCCGGCCGTGCAGGCCGGCCAGACCGGGCAGCAGCAGGGCGCCGAGGAGCCCGAGGCCGCCAAGCCCGAGGAGCCGAAGAAGGACGAGGTGAGCGAGGAGCAGAAGACGGCCATCGCCGCGCTCGAGGCCGAGATCCCCTCGCTCTTCGCCAACAACACGCTCTACACGTACCAGAGCGTCGATCCCGCGACCGCGACCGTGACCCCCCAGGAGGGCGGCGGCTACGAGTACGTCAACGATGTGAGCATCCTCGACGGCGCCGGCAGCACGACCACCGCGAACGTGCGCCTGATCTGCGAACCCAACGGCAACTGCATCTCCATGACCGTCGACGGGGCGTTCTTGTTCTAGCGCAGGCACGGGTGCGAATCGCGCACGAAGCCCGATTTTGTCCACGCCGCTGACCAGGTGAAACAGGTTGTTTCACCTGGTCAGCTGCTTGTTGGAACATGGACAAAAAGCGCCTTCGTGCGCGATTTCAGCCGACGAGAGCGGCGAGGAACGCGGCGGCGTCGCGGTAGAAGGGGTGGCGGGACTCGGCGGCGGCGGACGCGAAGCGGGGCATCCAGGCGCGGGCGTGCTCCTGGAGGAAAGCGTCGTAGGCGGCCTCGGGCGAGCCTCCGGGGAGATCGGCGTCCGCGTCGGCGGGGGCGGCCGCGCGAAGGGCGAGGCGTTCCAAAAGCTCGCACTCGGTGGCCACGTGGTCGAGGGGCTCGTTGGTGCCCTCGGGCCTCCCCAGGCCGCACCCGCGCATGAAGCGCTCGACGGCCATGGAGTGCGGGTTCACGAACAGGAGCGCCTGCACCCCGTCGTCGGCCGCGCGCCACACGCCCTCGTAGGGGCTGCACGCCGGCTCGGGCGCGCCGACGAACAGGCGCGTGGCCTCGGGGCGCAGGCCGTCGGCGGAGGCGTCCGCGCCGAAGCCCTCCGGGAGCGCGAGGCCGAGCGCCCCGGCGATCTCGCGGGCCGCGTCGGCCCATTCGCCGGAGGATACGGCCTCGGCGAGCTCGGCCCCCGGGTAGCGGAAGGAGAAGGCGGCCAGCTCCCAGGCAGCGGCCAACACCTGCCAGTCTTTACTCATGATCCCTTCCCTTCCTGAACCAGGCGGCGATCCACCTCCAGTGAACCACGACATGCACGAGCAGCAGCGCGAGCAGGGCCTTGGCGCTCATCGCGTGCAGCGGATCCCAGAAGCGGTAGCCCTCCGCGTACAGCCCCAGCGCCGGCAGCACCGCTCCGGACACCATAATACCGGACACCGTCGTTGCCATGAAGGCGAGGACGATCAAAACGTCGAGCACGAGGTTGCCCGTGCGGCCCCACGAGGGGCGCGAGAGCGATCCGCGCAAAGCCTCGACCGACCAGTCCGCATGGACGAGCAGATGGACGAAGAAAGCGGCGAGCACGCCCAGCCCCAGCCACTCGTGAAGGCCGATCCCGGTGATAGCGGGGTTCGCCACGACCAGGTAGACCGCGAGGGCGACGAGGTCGATCGCGAGGTTCCTCTTGTCCATGTCACCCCGCCTTCCGAACGATCAGCACGAGCCCCACCACGAGCGCCACGGGCGCGAGCAGCCAGAGGTTGAGGCTGGCGTCGCTCGCCTGGCGGTAGCGCGTGACGAGCGAGTCCCACGCGTGGCACTCCACGCTCGCGCACGAGGCCTCGGGGCAGCTCATCTCGTGCACCCCGTCCGGCTCCGGCACGTCGTCGAACCCGTGGCACTCCCCCGACGCGCAGCCGGCCGCCGGGCAGGGGGACTCCGCCGTTATGGCGCGCACCCCCGTCGCCGGCTCGGCCGCGAGCCCCGCGGCGAGCACCAGCCCGCCCGCCAGCGCGAATGCCGTCAGCGTTACGAAAAGCCTCCTCACCGCAGCCGCACGCCCTCGCGAACCCGCAGCTTGAGTTCGCGCACCACCGGCTCGCCGTCATGACGCTCCACCACATTCCACGAGTCCGCCACCGCCGTCCCCAGCGCGATCGCCTCTTCGGCCCATCGCGGATGGAAGGCCACGCACCGGCCGGCCTCTTCCACATTGCATGGAGCCGCACGCTCATCCAGCATGCGGCGCACTGCGGGCACATCGCCATCGAACGCTTTGGCGACATGGTAGAAGCAATCCTCTCCCAGCTCGTAGAGCGACTGATCGAGGGTAACGGCGCGGTTCATCTGCAGCACCTGGTCGCGATTCTTGTTCTCAAGCGAGCAGTAGTGCACGCCCAAAGCCAGTCCCTCGTCAAGCGCGAACTCCACGAGCGCCAAAGAAGCCTCCTCGCTTCCGGCGATGGGCAGTCCCCCGGCGTAACCGTAGTTGTACAGCACCTCGAACGGCGGATCCTTCACCTGGAAGCCCCTCCGCTCAAACTCCGGCCAGTTGCGCAGCGGGAAACAGAACTCCAGCAGGTTTATGCCGCGCACGCCTCGCGCGTCCAACTCCACCAGCAGGCGCTCCATACGCTCGAGCGTGCCGGGCACCACCGGCATCTCCACCATGACATCCATATCGAATCGCCGGGCCAGTTCGATGTCGGCAAGCGCCCGGGCTATCGACGCCTCGCCGTCCTCAAGCTTCACGCTGAAACGCACCTCGGACAAACCCCGCGCAACCGCGGCTGCACAGAACGCCTCGTCGATGCCCGCGCCGGACGTGTAGAGCCGCAGATGCGCGCCAGGCGCCAATTCATGCGCGCACTCAAAGAAAGCGAGCGCTTCGTCGCGGCAGAGCAGGGGCTCGCCGCCCGTCAACCCCACGTGCGTCACCTGCTCGCACGAGCGTGCGAATGCGTCCAGGTCGTCGCGCCATGGAGTATCGTGCGCGCAGAACTCTTCGAAGTCGGCCTGGTTGGGATTGAAGCAAAAGTAGCAGTCGCGGTTGCAGCGCAGGCTGATGAAGAACGTCCGGCTTCCGCAGTCACCAACGCACGCGGCGCAGGCGCTGGACAAGAAGCCCGTCGACACGCTCGCACTGCCGTTGAGGAACCGCGCTCCGTGCTCGTGCAGACGCCCGCGCAGCTCAGCTGCTGTGCACGCATTCCGGCCATGCGGGGCGAACGCGATGCCGCGTGCCGCAAGCGCATCGCGGTACTCCCGCTCAATGGCGGCGTACTCGTCGAGCCAAACGCGGAGCGTGGGCCGCGTTGCCAGCAACTCATCCATGTCGACTCCTCCTTCGGCGTCCGCCGCATCCATCGGGCGGGCGCGGGCGCTCCGTCGAAACCGCCCTGAGGGCCGAATCCGAGAGGGATCCGGATCCGGCGCTCACGGCGAGGAAGCTCAGTGCGAGCGCTCAGTCGGCTTGAGCGGCAGGAACTTTACGCCGAGCAGAAGCAGAAGCGCACCTAGTCCCACGACGCCGGCCATGACGCCGATCTCAAGCGGCGAGGGAAAGTACACCATCGCGCCGCCCATGCCCGCGAGCGTGGAACCCGCATCGCTCAGCGCCTGACCCGATGCCACGGCCGGCAGATCGAGGTTCGGGATCTGAAACCCGCCCACCAAGAGCTGCACGCGCTTGCAGAAGATGCCCACGATTGCCAGCACGGCGGCCAGCACGATGAGCGGGTTCGTGCGCAGCTTCGGCACGAAGGCGATCACCGCAGTGGCGGCGCAGCCCACGACCTCGATCCAGAAGAACGGAGCGAGCGCGCCCGTGGTCAGCATGGCCACGATCTCGGCACCGGACGCCGCAGGGAAGGCCTCTGTCAGAAGGTCGCAGCCGAAGAAGTACAGGTCGACGAGCACGAACACGCCCAGCAGCTTGAGCATCTTCACCACGTATCTCTGATCGAGCTGAAGATAGCCCGCGCGGCGCAACGCGATAACCACCAGGAGCACGAGCGCAACGCCGCACACAAGCGCGCTCGACACGAACCAGGGCCCCAGAAGCGCGGTGTGCCACATCTCGCGCCCCTGCTGAAGGCCGAAAATCCAAGCCGTCACCGAATGGACGAGCACGGCGCAGACGAGCGCGATGGCCGACACGACGCGCAGACCGGCGGCCGAGCTTTTCCCCGCCTCGTGGCGCAGCATCGCCCACAGGTACACGACGGAAAGGATGAGGTACGTACCCAGCACGATGATGTCCCACATCAAAGGCGATCCCAGGTTCGAATAGGCGAACAGCTCCCACAGGCGCAGCGGCTGCCCGAGGTCGACCACCACGAAGCCGATGGCCAGCACCGTGCAGCAGATGGACGTCCACACGGCGATCTTCGAGATGCCGCCGAAGCCCTCCACCCCGAACACGCGCGGCGCGCTCGAGATGATGAGGCCACCGGCCGAGAGGCCAACGAGGAACATGAACATCGTGATGTACAGGCCCCACGAGTCGAGGTTGCGCATGTTGGTGTTCACCATACCGCCTGTCAGCTGGAACATCCAGAGCGCAAGGCCCGCGACGGTGAGCACCGCCGCAACCGCGATCCCGATATTGAGGCCCTTGCCTCCGAATCGGGCCGCAGGAGCTTGAGGCGACGAAGCCGCCGAAACGTTCTCAGTCATGATCTCTCCCCCTTACACGAGGTAGTACACGGACGGTTGCGTGCCCTCGCTCGCCAGCAGCTGCTCGAAAGAGCGCTCCTTGACGAGCTTCGACACCTCCGATTCCGGATCGTCGAGGTCGCCGAAATGGCGTGCGCGCGCCGGGCACAGGTCCATGCAGGCGGGCACTTCGCCGCGCGCAAGACGCTGGTAGCAGAACGTGCACTTCTCCACGACGTGCTTCTGATGCGGTGCGGCGTCCACATCGCCCACGGCATGGTCGAGCGCATATCGGGGCTCGTCCCAATTGAAGCTGCGCACGCCCGTGTAGGGGCAGGCCGCCATGCACATGCGGCAGCCGATGCACTTGTCATAGTCTTGGCGCACCACGCCCGTCTCAGGATCCTTGTAGGTGGCGCCCACGGGGCACACCTTCACACAGGCGGGGTTCTCGCAATGCTGGCAGGAAACGGGCAGATAGCGCATGGAAACGTCGGGGAAGACGCCGGCCGGCGTGTCGATCTCGTCGCCGCCCTCGGTGAGCACGCGGTTCCACCAGTTCGTATCGGGCAGGTTATTCGCCATCTTGCACGCCACGGAGCAGGCGTTGCATCCCACGCACCTTTTCGTGTCGATGGCCATGCCAAAGCGAGCCATTACCGCTCACCCCCTTCGTACTTCTCGACTTCGCAGAGGAAGTCGTAGAACGCGCTGTTCGAGCAGAAATCGTTCATGACCGCGCTCGTGAGATCCTGCGTGTGGCCCTCGACGAACTGGTCGGCCTGGAAGCCGTGCGGAATGGACACGACGCCGGGCTTGATGCCTTCGGTGACAAGCGCTTTCAGCACCGCGTAGCCGTGGTCGTTGTACACGCGCACGTAGTCGCCCTGTGCTATGCCGCGCTCGGCGGCGTCGGAGGCGTTCACCTTCAACAGCGGCTCGGGCTCGAGTTCGCGCAGCCACGGCGTGTAGGCGCACTGCGAGTGCACGTGATATTTCGCATGCTGGCTGCAACCCATGAGCGGGTACTTCTCGCGCAAAGGATTGTCCCAGTACGCCTCATTGGCGTTCTCGTAGTATGGGATGCGCTCGCAATCAGCGACCTTTTGGCCGAAGTTGTTGCGCGGCATGGGCTTTTCGATGTAGTACTGCAAACGCTGAGCGGCCGTGTTCTTGAATGAATCTATCTTCGACTCTTCAGTGAAGGCGAAATTGCGCCCGAGCTTGCCGCCCTGAAACGCTTCATAGCCGCCCCCTGCCTTGATGCTTGCCTCCGTGTCCAATACGAGATGCAGCAGCTCTTCATCGGACTGAGCGAATATCTTCTCCATGCCCAGCTTACCGGCAATGGCGCGCAAGATGTCGATATCGGTCTTGGATTCATAAAGCGGATCGATGGCTTTATGGTAGAACGTCGGGTAAGGCGTCGGGCAGATAGGATCGAAATCCTCCGTCTCGTAGGCATGGGGAATGGGCAGGACGATGTCGGCCCACTGCGCAGTATCGGTCATGCTCACATCGGCGCATACCACGAAATCCACTTTCTTTACAGCTTCGATGAGCTCTTGACGACCCGACTCGCACGACAGCACGTTGCCGTTGCAGCACCACAGCACGCGGATGGTGAGATCCTGATCACCCCACTTCCCCGTCTCCATGATCTGCGGCAGATACATGCCGGTGATGTTGGGACCGGGCTTGCCCATGAAATAGGCCTGCGAGTTGACGGGGTACATGCCGCAGCCGCCGCGAGTGAGCATAGCGCCCGGCTTACCGGCGTTGCCGGTAAGGGCGGCGATGAAGGAGAGGTTCTTAAAATTGTGATGCGAGTTCACGTGATGGCCGAGGCCCTGGAACGTAAGCACGGCCACCGGGCCCTCGGTGGCGTAGACGCGCGCGAGCTCCTCGATGATCTCTGCCGGGATGTCGCAGATGTCCGCAGCCTTCTCGACCGTGTACTCGCCGATGCTGTCCTTGACCTTCTGATAGACCGTCTGCACCTTCTGGCCCGCCACCTCGAACTCGCCGAGTAATTCGGGATCGGCTGCCGTTACGGCGGGCGCGGGCGCTCCCGTGGATGCGTCCCACACGACGTTGAGGTCGATGACGGTGGGCTGGCCCGTTTGCGGGTTGATGGGACCCTGCGTGGGTTCGACGCCCAGGTCGCTCATGCGCACGTAGGTGCCGTCCTCCTTGATGAGCAAAGGCGAAACCGTCTTCTGCTTCATGAACGCCTCATCGACCAGGTCATTGTCGATGATCCAATTCGCCATCGCCAGCATGAGCGCGCCGTCGGTGCCGGGGCGGATGGGCACGTACGTATCCGAATGCATGGCCGACGCGGTGAACTGCGGATCGATGGTGATGAGCTTCGCGCCCTTCTCACGCGCCGCGCACACGAACTGCCAGTCATGGACGTACGCTTCGGCGGGGTTGCCGCCCCAGGCCATGATGGTCTTCGCGTTCACGATGTCGGTCGCGTCGTTGCCGGACACGCCGAGCAGGGTGGACTGCTCGTAGATCTGCGCGTAGTCGGCGCCGGCGCCCATGATGGTGGCCCCGAGCACGGTGATGAAGCGGCCGTAGCCCACGGACATGAAGCCGGCCATGGCGCCGTTGAGCACGCCGTAGGAGCCGTACGACGTCCACACACCGATGGAGGATCCGCCGTACTCCTGCATGGCGGCCCCGATCTTGCCGGCGATGGTCTCGATGGCCTCGTCCCACTCGATGCGTTCCCACTCGCCCGCGCCGCGCTCGCCGACGCGCTTGAGCGGGTACTTGAGGCGGTCGGGGTCGTAGATGCGCTGCGGCTGCGTGTAGCCTTTAACGCAGAAGCGGCGGCGCACGTTGTCATCGCCGGGAAGCTCGGCGGCCGCGACGCGCACGACCTTGCCCTCGCGCACGACCACCTCTGTGGGACATTTGCTGCCGCAGTTGCCGCGACATGAGCTGTAGACCGTCTGCTCGCCTTCGACGGCGGCAGCGCCCTCGGCATGCGCTTGCGCGGGCGCGAGCTCGGCCAGGGCAGTACCGGTACCGGCGACGGCTGCGACGCCCGCGACGGCGCCGGTCGTTTTCAGGAAGCCCCTTCGAGTGAGCCCTTTGCGCGGACTCTTGGTTTCCGACATGTCTCCTCCTCCATCCTTGATGCAAGAATGCCTTGGGATATCGAGGGCTAGGTGCGGATTCCGCGAACGGCTGCAACCCTTCGGCTCGTCGCCTTCAAACGGCGAGCCCCACCCCCGAAAATCCCGCAATGTCAGAATCGGCCGATCCTTCTTGTCATAGTCTGCCATACGTCACTATGATTATCAAGTATGAACTATGACAGAGTATGACAAGAGATTATTCTATTTTATAGACAATTGTGGTTGAACTGGTGTTACGATTGCCTACGAGTTGTCGTTACAGCCGTAAAAAACGCAGCGGTCTGCACAACTCGTCTAGCACAGCGCAAACACGCGCTCGGCAAAACCGGTCTTCGCGCCGGCACCCGCCTACACGCTACGCCGAAGGCAGAACGCTGCGTAAAGGGGGACGCTCTTCACGCCTCCCTCGAAACCGAAATTCTTGGTGGACAGCCGGATGGCGTATGGGGGCTCGTATTTCTCGCGGTATACCGACAGGCTCTTCGACCGCACGTTGCGCGACGACTTCACCTCGATGGGCACGGCCTTCGGCATACCGACGTCGATGACGAAATCAACTTCAGCCTTGCCCTGGCTCACCCAATACAAAAGGTCGAACCCCAGCGCCGTCAAAACCTGGGCGACGTAGTTCTCGGCGAGCGCTCCCGCATCGAGCTCTTTCCTCCCCTCCTCATCGAAGAGCACGGCGGCGCGCACTTGCATGCGGGCGGAAAGCAAGCCCGTGTCGGCAAGGTACATCTTGAATGCGTCCCGGTTCTCGCGAAGCGAGAGAGGCAGCTGCCCGGAGGTGATCTGCACACAGCGGTTCACCAAGCCCGCCGTCTCCAACCAGGCGAGGGCCGTCTCGTACTGGCTGGCACGACCGCCCGAGCGCACCGTTTTGTACTGGAATTTTTTGTTCTCCTTCGCCAGCTGGGCGGGCACGCTTCGCCACGCCTCCACGATGCGTGCCGCCTCGAAAGGTTGGGCGTATTTGGCCATATCCGCCACGTAGAGGTCGAGGATGGTGTTCTGCACGGCCGCTACCT
This sequence comes from Arabiibacter massiliensis, assembly GCF_902386925.1. Lineage (NCBI taxonomy): Bacteria > Bacillati > Actinomycetota > Coriobacteriia > Eggerthellales > Eggerthellaceae > Arabiibacter > Arabiibacter massiliensis. Next base: position 1,410,552 of record NZ_LR698996.1, read on the forward strand.
CGTTGAAATCCTTTGTCTCGTTGTACACGAGCACGGCTTCGGGCATCCCTCCGACCAGCACGTACGTGCGATACAGATCAAGCGCTCGTTCATGGAGGAAATACGGCTCGTCGCGCTCGAAGCTGCTCCGGATCCCTTCGACAAGGGCCCCCTGGCCGATCGCACGCAGGAACTCGTCGAATGTCATAGGGCGCAGGGTATAGGTGTCCACCTTGCCGACAGGCGCGGAGTAGCCTTCGCGATTCACCGCAACGCCCAAAAGGCTTCCGGCCGCCACGACGCACGCTTCCGGCATATCCTCGTAGAAGTACTTCAGCGAGGCGAGCGCGCGATTCGATGCCTGCACTTCATCGAACACTATGAGCGTCCTCGACGCATCGATAGGCCGTCCGGTCACCTGCGAAAGGTTCGACACGATGGTTTCAGGCGAGAGGTTCCCCTGGAAGGCTGCGCGAGCGTCCGCCTGCTTCTCCAGATCGAAGTAGGCCACTTCCTCGAAGTTGCGCGCGGCGAATTCTTTCAGCAGGTAGGTTTTTCCCACTTGACGAGCGCCGTACATAAGCAACGGCTTCCGACGCGGGCTCCGCTTCCATGCCTCAAGATCGCCGAGGGCGTTGCGTTCCATGCTGCCATCTCCTTCGCTCGATAGAAGAATGGTAGCATACGTGCCGAAAAGTGCAATGGATTACATTTTTTGGTTCCAAAAAGTGTGATTTACGGCATTTTTCAGAAGATAGTTCGCCGGCTACTTCGCGCTCGCCCCTTCCCCGCCTGGAGCGTCGGGCACGAAGCCCTCGCTGAAGGCGCTCGGCACCACGAGCGTGCCGCCGGACTGCTCGACGCTCTCGTAGGCCAGGTGCATCGTGCGCAGCTTCATGGCGTCGGCGTCGCCGGCGTACACCTCCGAGGCGTCCATGAGCATCTCGGAGATATCCTTCTCGGCCTCGGCCAGCACCATGCGGGCGTTCTTCTTGCGCTCGGCCACGGCCTCCTGCGCCATGGCCTCCTGCAGCTCCTTCGGCAGCACGATGTCGCGAATCTCCACGTCGATGATGGTGATGCCCCACGGGTTGAGCTTCGCCTCGATGGTGTCTTTCAGCTCCTCGTCCAGCTGGTCGCGGCGCGTGGCCACCTCGGCGACCGTCGCGCGCCCGATGGCCTTGCGCATGGCCGTCTGCGCAATCCACGACACGGCCGACGCGTAGTCCTCCACCTCCACCGTGGCGTTCTTCGCGCTCCACACCATCCAGAACACGACGGCGTCCACGTTGATAGGCACAAGATCGCTCGTGAGCGTCTCCTCGGCGCCGAAGTACGTGGCCGACACGCGCTGATCCACGCGCAGCGTGTAGAACTCCACGATGGGCCAGGTGAACACGACGCCCGGTCCCGCCACGCGGTTGAACTTGCCCAGGCGCAGCACCACCGCCTTCTCCCATTCCAGCACGATGTGGATGGACGACGACGCGAGCCACCCCGCCACGGCCGCCACGATAAGCGCGCCCAGGCCTATGCCGCCCGACAGAGCCTGCGCTGCGGCCAGCACCACGCAGAACGCCACCACGAACACCACGATGGCGAACACGACGGCGCCGTTGCGCGAAGCGCGCCGCCTTCCCGTGTCGATATGCCCCGCCGTGGAGAACTGCGCGCCCGACGCCTCCTGAATCCCTTCGAGCGCCGCGCTTCCTCGCTTGTTGCATCCCATGCCGCTCCCCTTCCGCTCTCAGGCCCGCGCTCCCATGGCCGCGTCCCGCTTGCTCTTCTCGCCATGCATGCTCTGCGCGAACTGCTCCTCGATGTCCTCCAGCGACATGCCCAGCTCGAAGCAGCGCTTGAGGTATTCCTGCGTCACGATCTCGGCCGTGGTGGAGATGCTCACGCCCGGCTTGCCGCTCACGTCCAGCACGAACGCGCCCTGGCGGCGCTTCGACTGGATGTATCCGTCCTGTTCAAGGCTCATGTATACCTTGTTCACAGTGTTGTAGTTCACCTCGACGTCAGCAGCCAGGCCGCGCACCGTGGGCAGCTGGTCGCCCGGCTTGTAGTACCCCGAGGTGATGAGGTAGATGAACCGGTTCTTCAGCTGCAGCCAGATGGGGATGCTGCTCTTCTCGTTGATCTCGAACAGGGCCACGTCGTCCGCCATTTCTATTCCAATCGGAGCGCTTGCGCGCTCGGCTCTTCCAATGCGAGGTCGCGGTGCATGCCCGCATCCACGATGGCGCTGCGCATGCTGAACCCGCCCATCAGCACGAGCACCGCCGCCACGGCGAGGGCGGCGCGCAGGGCGGGTGCGGTCGTGCGGCGCAGGGCCGCGACCGCCTCCACCGCGAGCGGTGCCACGAGGCCGCACAGGCCGAAGCCCACCCACCAGCGCAGGGCCAGGTCGCCGGTTGCCAGGCGCTCCGCGGATGCAGCTGCCGCCGGGTGGTCGCCTGCGAGCGCGAAGCCCACGAGCGCAGCCGCCGCGAGCGCCTCGAGCGCGATGATCGCCAGGTCGAACCTCGCGAGCGCGCTGACGAGCCGCGCAAGCGACGTATCCGCTTCGCCGAAGAACGCCGCGATCAGCAGCAACGCCGCCCCGCACGAGAGCGACGACAGCGTGAACAGCGCCGGCACGAACGGAGTGCGCCAAAACGCCACGCCTCCCACATCCTGCAGCAACAGGCCCGTGTACAGCATGACCGCGAGCCCGGCGACTGTGGCGAGCACCTCGACGGCCGCGACCGCCGCGCGCGGGATGTCGGGCAGGTACGCAAACCGCACCGCCGCAAGGAACGCCCCGCACGCGGCAAGCGCCGCGAGCGCAAAGGCCCCCACGGTGAGGAACGTCGCCGAGGGGCTCGTGAACAGCGCGAGCACCCGGTCGATGCGCCCCAGGTCGAACAGCAGGCACAGGATGCCCAGCACGAGCGCTGCGAACCCGGCCAACAGGCCGAATGCAAGCGCGCGCTCCGTGGGCGGTGCCTCGTCGACGGACACGCGCGCCGAGGTTCCGAACGATGCGCGTACCCACGCGAGATCCACTAGCGAGCACAGCGCGATGGCGCCCGCGCCCGCGCCGCCGAGGAACAGGTAGCCCACCGCCAATTCGCCGAGCATTCCCCCTCCTCCCGATCGCGCGCCCCACGTTGCTCGTGCCAGTATCCCACAAAACGCGGCCCTCGTATATGACAACGTGTCATATACGGAGGAAACGGGTGAACCCGGCTGAAAGATCGATGCCAAATACCGGAAACAACTTCGTCCAAATACCGGAAATAACTGTAGCTAAACGCCGGAAATAAGAAAAGGCAGGCCCTGCGTGACCACTGTCGAACGCTCGCGTCCTCGCCTCTATCGTTTGCAAACTCGCCAATGATGCGTTTGCAAATTGGCCGATGAAACTCTTGCATGTTCGCCAACGATCAGCGATCGGCAACGTGACGGCATCGCGATAAAAGGCCTATGCGGCACGACTGCGATGTGCAAGCTCGCCGCCGCTGCCCGACAACCTCAAGCGCATAACACGAAGCGGTTTTTTGTGCAAACGCCTGACCAGGTAAAACAATGCGCTTTACCTGGTCAGACGGCCTGTTTCGTTCTGCACGAAAAGCGGCCTCGTGAAAGGCCCTAGCCGACGAGCGCGGCGAGGAACGCGGCGGCGTCGCGGTAGAAGGGGTGGCGGGACTCCTCGGCCGTGCGCTCCGCGAAGCGGGGCATCCACGCTCGGACGTGTTCTGCGAGAAAAAGGTCGTAGGCCGCCTCGGGCGAGCCTCCGGGGAGGGCGTCGTCCGCATCAGCGGGGGCGGCCGCGCGCAGGGCGAGGCGCTCCAAAAGCTCGCACTCGGTGGCCGCGTGGTCGAGGGGCTCGTTGGCGCCCTCGGGGCGGCCCAGGCCGCACTCGCGCATGAAGCGCTCGACGGCCATGGAGTGCGGGTTCACGAACAGGAGCGCCTGCACCCCGTCGTCGGCCGCGCGCCACACGCCCTCGTAGGGCGAGACGGCCGGCTCGGGAGCGCCGACGAAGAGGCGCGTGGCCTCGGGGCGCAGGCCGTCGGCGGAGGCGTGAGCCCCGAAGCCCTCCGGGAGCGCGAGCCCGAGCGCGGCCGCTATCTCGCGGGCCGCGTCGGCCCACTCGCCGGAGGACACGGCGTCCGCCAGCTCGGCTCCCGGGTAGCGGAACGAGAGCGCGGCCAGCTCCCATGCGGCGGCCGATACCTGCCAGTCATTGCTCATGATCCCTTCCTTTCCTGAACCAGGCGGCGAGCCACCTCCAGTGGACGACGACGTGCACGAGCAAGAGCGCGAGCAGGGCCTTGGCCGACATCGCGTGCAGCGGGTCCCAGAGGTAGTAGCCCTCCGCGTAGAGCCCCAATGCCGGCAGCACAGTGCCGGAGACCATGATACCCGACACCGTGCATGCCGCGAAGGCCAGCACGATCAAGGCATCCAGCACGAGGTTGCCCGTGCGGCCCCACGAGGGATGCGCGAGCGATCCCCTCACGGCCTCCACCGCCCAGTCCGCGTGCAGCAGCGCATGGACGAAGAACGCCAGGAAGACCCCCAGGCCCAGCCACTCGTGAAGGCCGATCCCGGTGATAGCGGGGTTCGCGACGACCAGGTAGACCGCCAGCGCCGCGAGGTCGATCGCGAGGTTCCTCTTGTCCATGTCACCCCGCCTTCCGAACGATCAGCACGAGCCCAACCACCAGCGCCACCGGCGCGAGCAGCCAGAGGTTCAGGCTGGCGTCGCTCGCCTGATGGTAGCGCGTGACGAGCGAGTCCCACGCGTGGCACTCGACCGAGGCGCACGAGGCCTCGGGGCAGCTCATCTCGTGCACCCCGTCGGGCTCCGGCACGTCGTCGAACCCGTGGCACTCCCCCGACGCGCAGCCGGCCGCCGGGCAGGGGGAGTCCGCCGATATCGGCAGGACCCCCGTCGCCGGCTCGGCCGCGACGCCCGCGGCGAGCACGGCCGCGCCGGCGAGGAGGAAGGCGGCCAGGGTGATGAGCAGCTTCCGAACCATGACTCACCCTCCTCCCCTGGAGCCTAGGCCTCGGCCGGCCTGAGCGGCAGGTACTTGAGGCCCAGGAGCAGCATGAGGGCGCCGAGCCCCACCACTCCGAGCGCCACGCCGAGCTCGAGGGGCGTCGGCCAGTACACGAGCCCCTGGTAGGCGCCGGCCATGCCGGACTCCCAGCCCGTGACGGCGTAGGGCGTCATGGGGCCGGGCAGATCGAGGTTCGGGATCTGGAACCCGCCGACGAGCAGCTGCACGCGCTTGCAGAGGATGGCGACGATGGCGGCGAGCGAGGCGGCCACGACCAGCCCGCTGCGGCGCAGCGCCGGCACGAAGGCGACGAGGGCCGCGAAGGCGCTGAGGACGATCTCGGCCCAGAAGAACGGGGCGAGCGGACCCGCCACGAGCATGGACACGACCTCGGCGCCGGAGGCCTGCGGGAACGCGGAGGTCAAGAGGTCGCATCCGAAGAAGTACAGGTCCACCGCCACGAACGCGCCGAGCATCTTCAGCATCTTGACGACGTTGTCCTGCGCGACGTCGAGGTAGCCGGCCTTGCGCAGGGCGATCACCACGACCAGCACGATGGCGGTGCCGCAGACGAGCGCCGAGGACACGAACCACGGGGCCAGCAGCGCCGTGTGCCAGAGCTCATGGGCCTGCTGCAGCCCGAAGATCCAGGCGGTCACCGAGTGCACGAGCACGGCGCACACGAGCGCGACGACGCTCACGATGCGCAGGGCCAGCTGCGACACCTTGCCCGCCTCGGCCCTGAGCGTCGCCCACAGGTACACGATCGAGAGTATCAGGTACACCGCCAGCACGGCGATGTCCCACATGAGAGGCGACCCCAGGTTGGAGTACGCGAACAGCTCCCAGAGCCTCAGCGGCTGGCCCAGGTCCACCACCACGAACCCGATGGCCAGCACCGTGCAGCAGATGGACGTCCACACGGCCACCTTGCTGATGCCTCCGAAGCCCGCCATCCCGAACGCGCGCGGCACGGAGCTGATGATGAGCCCGCCTGCCGACAGCCCCACCAGGAACATGAACATCGTGATGTAGAGCCCCCACGAGTCGAGGTTGCGCATCCCGGTCTGCACCATGCCGCCGGAGAGCTGCACGAGCCAGAGCGCCAGACCGACGACGGTCGCCAGGGCCGCCACGGCGATGGCGACGTTCATCCCCCTGCCCCCGAACCGGGAGGCGGGAGCCTTGCTTGTCTCAGACATAGTCGTTCTCCTTATCTCCCTAGATGAGGTAATAGACGGAGGGGTTCGTCCCGCGATCAAAAAGAAACTGTCGGTACTCGTTTTCCCTAATGAGTTTCGAGACATCGCTTTCCGGATCATCTAGATCGCCGAAATGACGCGCGCGCGAGGGACAGAACTCCATACAAGCAGGCGTTTCTCCTCTAGCTATCCTTTGGTAGCAAAAGGTGCATTTTTCGACAACATGCTTCTGGTGCATAGGCGCATCGACATCGCCGAGCGAGAAATCAACGGCGTACTTCGGCTCCTCCCAATTGAACGAGCGCACTCCGGTGTAAGGACAAGCCGCCATGCACATGCGGCACCCTATGCATTTGTCGTAGTCCTGCCGCACGACGCCCGTTTCAGGGTCTTTATACGTTGCTCCCACAGGGCATACCTTCACGCAAGAAGGATTCTCGCAATGTTGGCAGCTCAAAGGGTAGAACGTGATGCTATTGTACGGATATTCCCCCGCCGGGCTGTCAATCGAATTACCCCCGTCGGTCAAAACGCGATTCCACCAAGTGCCGTTTGGAAGATTGTTGGCGCTTTTACAGGCGATCGCGCAGGCTTGGCATCCGACGCATCTCCTTGTATCTATGACCATTCCGTAGCGCATATCCATCCCCCCCCCTTAGACTTTCTCAACTTCGACAAGCGCATCGAATTGAATGGTGTTCACGACATACGGGTGTATTTTCGGGGTGCAGAGCTCGGCGTAATGCCCCTCTATGAACTGCCCATCTTGCCACCCATGAGGAAGGTTTACGATGCCTGGTCGCAAGCCATGATGGATAGAGGCTTTGACGACCACGTAGCCGCGATCATTGTAAACCTTTACGATATCCCCCTCTTCGATGCCACGTTCGCTTGCATCTTTTTCGTTCATCTTCAAGATAGGCTCAGGATCCAGCTCCCTCAACCAGGGCACTCGGTTCCATTGCGTGTGAATACGCCATTTGGCGTGTTCCTGAATAAATTGCAGGGGATACTTCGCCCGTAGTTCGTTGTCCTGTCCGATTTCCGCTGGCTCGAACCAATGGGGCAGACGCTCGTCGGCCGGATCGAACTCCTGACCACAATTCACGCGAGGCACTGCATCCTCAAGATAGAATTGTCCGCGCCCCGTAGCGGTGGCGTACGGCCGGTCTTTGTTGTTTTGAAGGTAGAGGCCTTCGGGCAGATTGCGCATCACCTTGTTTTTCTTCAAAGTGTCGAAGTCGATGCCAAGCTCCTTCAAAGCAGGAACGTCGAGAGACGTCCGAAGCATGTCCTCCTTTGTGGTGTAGAAACGCCCGACGCCCATGCTCTCTGCCAATAGTTTGGCGATATCAAAGTCGCACTTGCTTTCATAAAGCGGCTCAATAGCCTGATCGTTGAAGATGGCATGGGGATTCTGCCCGCCGAAATTGACGATGTCTTCGACTTCGAACCAGTGCGGAACCGGCAACACGATATCGGCGTACTTCGAATTGTCGTTCAAAGTCATATCCGCCTGGACGATCAGCTCGACATTGTCGAGAGCAGGTATGAGCTGAGCGCGTATCGGACAATTGCCGAGAAGGTTATTGCCTGCGAAGAACATCGCCTTGATCTGCAGATCCTTCCCTAAGAATTTCCCGGTGCTCAGAACTTCCGGCAGCACCATTGCCGAAACGCTATTGCTCGGCATGTCTCCTTCGGGATAGTTCATGCCAACAAAATTCGCTTGGTTGCCGGCAAATGAGCCAGTGCCCCAGGAAGCGCCCTTTTGCCCGATTTGGCCAGTGACCATAGCCAAAGCGAGGGTGGCGGTATAGCACGAATGGCCGTTGTAATAGCGATCCGCACCGAACGAATGATAGAGCACAGCCGGACCGCTTGTCGCATAAAGCCGTGTCAATTCGCGAATCGTATCCTCAGGTATGTCGCAGATTGAAGAAGCTTTGGACACCGTGTAAGGGCTGACGGCTTCCACAAGCAAATCGTATGCGGTAGTCACCTCCTGCCCAGCCACCTCGAACGTTCCTTGTATGACGGGCTCGAAAACATCCTCAACAGAGCCGGGAACACCGTCGGCACCCATGACAACGATCGGATTCACGATAGTCGGCTTTCCTGTCGTCGGACTTACCGGACCTTCTTGTGGCTCCACGCCCAAATCGCTCATGCGAAGGTACTTGCCGTTGTCTTTGCGAACCAGGAACGGTGCCACCGTGCAGTTCGTCAAATAGTCGACGTCCTCCCAGCCTTCGTCGATAACCATTTTGGTCATCGCCATAGCCAGAGCTCCGTCAGTACCGGGGCGAATCGGCACGTATATGTCCGCTTTGCTTGCAGCCACAGTGTAATTCGGATCGATGACGACGAGCTTCGCGCCGTTGTCCAGTTTTGCCTCTATAAGGAAGTGCCAGTTCTGCAATTGAGCTTCCGTCACATTAGAAGCCCATATGAAAACAACTTTTGCATACCGGATGCTCTTCCCCTCACCAGAATCGGTGCCCCCAGCCATCGTCGCGCCAGCATACTGAAACGCATGATCATAAGTGGCGGGAACAGTCGAAGCATGGAGCACGCCAGCTAAGCGGCCATATGCGGCGCTGCCTTGCATGCTCGACGAAGTGCAGCAGAAAAGCAAGCTCCCCTCGCCATACCTCTCTCGCACTTCTTTCCATTTCGAGGTGATGGTTTCTATCGCCTCATCCCACGATATCCTCTCCCATTCGCCTCCTCCCCGTTCGCCGACTCGGCGTATGGGGTATTTGATGCGCTCCGGATCGTATATACGCAGAGGATGACTCATCCCCTTTGCGCAAATGCGGTTATAGTCCGGGTCGGCCGCTTCCCCCGCCACACAGCCCACCACTTTTCCATCCCGCACCTTCACTCCGATATAGCACGTTGCGAAGCAGGCTGCTCGGCACGCTCCAGAAAAAAGCTTTGTCTCACCTGCCGCGTCTACGCCATCTTCAGCGTAAGCTGCGAGCGAGGTTCCGCCGCCCACCGCGGCTGCCGCGCCCGCTACTGCGGCCGTCGTCTTGAGGAAGCTCCTGCGTGTGAGCCCGGCGTGCGGGCTTGGTGCTCCTGACATTTCTCCTCCTCCAAAGGTCGTGTCAGGATATCCCCTTGCGGATTGGGTCGAGAGGCAACCTGCCCCTCGCCAAGCGCAACCTCTCTGGATATCCCCCGATACGCTCCAGATAAGAATTGGCCAAATCCTTGATTGTCACATTATCACAATGTCTTGCGACATTCAATAGATCAGACTATCCCAAATTGTGAATAAATAACCTTGCTAAGGGCGGTCCGTGTGCTATCGTTCTTGATGCGGAGACACTCCCCATCTGCTAAAGAAGGGCAAGGGAAATCTCCGCTTCTCATGCGTACGGCGCGTCTCGCCCGCAATCACCAACAGGTTGTCCACCAGGCCCTTCGCCATGCTTGGCGCGCGTGGAACAGCACGTTGTCGGCGAGAAGCGGCGTCGAAAGCGCGCTTAGAACGATGCTCGCCGAGTCGCTGCGTGGCTCGGCGTTCCCCATCTGCCGGGCATTCCAACTCCCAGAGCGTGCCTTCCATGAAAAGGTCGAGCGATGGTCTACCGCAACGGCGCGCTTCCAGGCGCACGGCCTTCACTGTGAAATCGAACCCTATGGACATCGGCACGCGGGAGCCGGGCCGGGCAAGGCGCGCGCCGCCAGAGTGTTTCACATGAAACACTCGTAAACGAGTACAAATGTTTCACGTGAAACATTTGTACTCGTTTACGAATTCAAAACCTTCATGCGGATTTTGGCACCGAAGAGGATGCGGCGGGCCAGATCGGGGGCGGCCTCGCCGAATCCGAGGCCCGCCGCGCGCTCAGCCGCCTGCCGAAACGCCTCTTCCAAGACGTCGCACAGGCGCGCCCTCTCCTCCCACGCGGCTTTGGGAGGCTGCCGGAGCTCTTTCGCCAGCGTGTTCAGATCGTCCGCGTCGACTTTGTCGATGTTGAGGTGCCTCCCCAGCCGCAAGCCCATGCCGCGATCGAGCTTGGCGCCGAAGCGGCCGTCGTACACCGCCGTCGAGACAAGGTCGTAGGCAGGAGCGAGGCGCACGGAGGCAGGCCCGCTCCAGATCAGGGAGTAATTCTTCAGATGAGCGTCGCAATTGCCGATCAGGTAGTTGAACAACATGAGGCGATGCAGCTCGCGCAAAGCCTCCGCAGGACGCTCGGCGCACGCCATCAGAAGCTCGACCGCTTCCGACACGTACGCGCTCGACGCCCCTTCGTACTTATCGTCCGAGCAGTACCCGAGCGCCTGGCACGCATCCTCCTGATGGACGCGCGTCAACAGTCGCAGGCCCTGCTCGGTCCTTTCTCCCGAATCGATCCTGTCGAAGCGCTCGACCACGAGCAGCGGGCTCTCCGGATACAGCAAGGACGCCTTCGCCGCCTCGATTCCCGCCAAGGAGGCAGCCGTCATGCACAGGTACTCGTTGAGCGCCAAATGGGGAAACCGACCAGACACCTGGGGCTTCACGATATGGCTCGAAGGCGAGCCGTTCGCGGGGACGTACCATCCGTCGTCGAGCGGCTCGCGATCGTCGTGGTACAGCGCGATCTTCTCCTGCGCGCCGGCCAGCGACAGCCTATGCTCCGCGCGAAGCTCGGCCACTTCCCGCAGGGGATCGCGCGCGAGATCCTCTAGGCCCCGCGGCAGCCGGAGATACTCTCCCCGAGAAGGGGGCTGGACGGGATCTCCCGCCTCGACCACCATCACATCGCCGGCGCAGTCTCGCCCGAGCGCGCGGATGAGCTGCGCCGGGTTGCGCGGGGACACGTGGAATTGCCGCGCGACGACGCTCCGGGCATCTCCTTCGGGCAGCAATCCCTCGAAGAACGGCAGGGTCTGCGCGCCCGGATAGCGGCCCGGCGCAAGAGGAAGGCTCGCCGACAAGGGCAGCGCCTCGGGCGACCGAACGTACGACTCGAAGTAGGAGAAACCGTAGAACGGCTCCCCCTCCTCCCTGTCCAGAACGCCGATCAGGCGAGCGCCTCGGTACACGTTAAGCGTCTCGCCTTGCGCCATCGAGCGCCTCCCTTTCCTCTACGTGCATGTTGAGGCCCAACATGGAGGCCACGTCCATCGCCTTCCCCAGCTGGATGGTGTCCTTCCCGTTCTCCAGGTCGGAGATGAAGCGCGCGCCGCATCCGCAGAACGCCGCAAGCTGCTGCTGGGAATAGCCGAGCTCCTTGCGACGCGCACGCACCGTTGCTCCGAAGTCGCAGGCCGAAAGCACTCGTTTCATATGCACCTTATTCCCGATCGGTAATATCTTTGGCGATTGCAGAATACTATTACCGATCGGGAATAGTCAAGGGATCGCAGCGTTTTCGTTACCGATCGGGAACGCCGCCTGTTCACGCCCTCCCGGCTACGAGCTTCTTCTGGGCGAGGCGGGCCTCCACGAGCGCTAAGATGTCGTCGTCGGCCATGCCGGCGTTGGCGCACGTGCGGATGAGGTCGTCCACCAGAAGCTCCACGGCGGTGTCGGTGGCGCGCGCAGCGCCCACGTCGTGGCGCTCGGTCACGAACGTGCCCCTGCCCTTGCGCGTGGAGATGTAGCCCTCGCGCTCCAGGTCCATGTAGGCGCGGTTCACGGTGTTGTAGCTGATGTCCAGGTCGATGGCCAGCGAGCGCACCGTGGGCAGCTGGTCGCCCACCCCGAACTCCCCCGCCCCTATGAGGTAGGCGATGCGGTTCTTCACTTGGATCCACACGGGCAGGCCGCTGTTGTAGTCGATCTCGAAGGAGGCGAGCGGGTTCATGGGAGGCCTATCTCTCAGTCGGACGGTTACCGTTCATCATAGCACTATCCGTGAAGCCGTCGCTCATGGCGCTCGGCAGCGTGACCACGGCGCCCTTCGACTTCTTCACCGTGTCGTACTGCATGAGCAGGGTGCGCAGGCGCAGCGCCGCCTCGGGGTCGCCGTAGACGCGCGCGGCCTCGGCCAGCATCTCGGCCAGCTCCACCTCCACGCCGGCCACGGTCATGCGCGCGTTCTTCTCACGGTCGGCCTGGGCCTCCAGGCTCATGACCTCCTGCAGCTCGTCGGGAATGACGATGTCGCGCACCTTCACCGAGATGATGTCCACGCCCCAGCCGGCGGCCTCCTTCTCGATGTCCTCCTTGATCTCCACGTCCAGCTGGTCGCGCCTCAGCGCCACCTCGGCCACCGTCGAGCGGCCCACGGCCTCGCGCATGGCCGTCTGCGCGAGAAACGACACGGCCGCGTAGTAGTCCTCCACCTCGGTGCACGCCTTCTCGGCGTCCCACACCACCCAGAACAGCACCGCGTCCACCGTCACCGGCACCAGGTCGGCCGTGAGCGTCTTCTCGGCGTAGAAGGGCGTGGCGATGGTACGCTGATCCACGCGGATGGTGCCGTGCTCCACGATGGGGACGGTGAGGTAGAGCCCCGGCCCCACCACGCGATTCAGCTTGCCGAAGCGCAGCACCACCACCTTTTCCCAGCTCAAGGCGATGTGCACCGACGACAGCGCGAGCGCGCCCACCAGCAGCATGAGCGCCACCGTCTCCACGCCGATGCGGCCCGTGAGCGCGAATCCCGCGCCGAGCACCGCCGCGCACGACACCGCGAACACGGCGATATTGAAGATAACCGCCCCGTTGCGCGACGATTTGCGCGGCACGTAGGAGGTGGCCGCGCGGATCTCGGCGTCCTTGTCGCGCACGTCGTACGGCGCGTCCTTCATGATGCGGTCCTTCGAGCGTCGTGCCATCCCGCGCACCCCTTCCCTATCCCGCCGCAAGCCCGAACAGGGCCTCCGGCATCTGCGTCACATCGAACAGCCCGGCCTGCACGAAGCAGAGCCGAAGCGCGAACCCGCCCGCCAGCACGAATGCGGCGATCCACAGAAGCTGCGAGCGGTGGTTGCCGTGCGTGAGGAGGCGCTCCATGGCGAAGGGGACGGCGAGCCCCGCCACCGCCACGCCTCCCCAGAACGGCGCGGCCAGCTCGCCCGCCAGGAGCGCGAAGGCGGCCGGAGCCGTGCCGCCGTCCATCGCCGCGAGCGCGAGGTAGCCGGCCAGGCACGCGGCCTCGAGCGCGATGAGCGCCCCGTCCGCCCGCACGAGCCGGGAAAGCGGGCGCACGAACGGCCGGCGCGCCTCCACGAACGCCGCCGCCAGAAGCGCGAGCGCCACCCCGCACGACAGCGACGAGAGCGTGAACACAACCGGCAGAAGCGGCGTCTGCCAGAACAGCACCGAGGCGAGCCCCTGCAAGAGCACGCCCGTATACGCGGCCGTGACGAGGCCCGCCGCCAGCCCGAGCGCCGCGAGCGCGAGGCGCGCCCAGCGGGGCGGCCGCGCGTTGTCGAGGAGCGCGAGGCCCGAGAACGCGAGCGCGCAGACGAGCGCGACCGCAAGCGCGTAGGCGCCCACCACAAGCGGCGTGGGTCGCGGCGTGACGACGAAGGCGAGCACCCGGTCGAACCGCCCCAGGTCGGCCGCCAGGCATACGATGCCTGCGCCCAGCGTCACGGCGCACAGGGGCCAGGCGCGCTGGAAAAGCTCGTCGGGCAGCCCCGTGCGTCGCGGCCAAGCGGCCCGCACGGCCTCGAGCACGGCGAGGATCGCAAGCGCGCCGCCGCCGGCCCCGCCCAGGAAGAGATAGCAGGTTATGAGCGAATCGAACACGCGCTCCCCGTCCCGCGCAGGACTCCCGCCGCCCGCGCTCGCCCCATTGTCGCAATGTTGCAACGTTTCAAGACAATCGCAGTATAGCAGACGCCGCGCAAGGGTAGGTTGAATTTTTAAACGCAACGCTGTTGCGCTTGCTCTTGCAGGCGAAGCCTGGAGCCCCTTTCAGCGCGTAGGTCGTAAGGCCTGCCGCTGAAAGGGGCTTTTCCCTTCTCTTCTACAATCTTTCCCGTGCAGGTTTCCCGGGCGGGAAGGAGGAGGCGATGCCTGAATCGAAGGGAAGGCATCTCACGAAGGAGAACAGGGAGGTGATCGAGGAGGGGATCCGCAGCCGCGACTCGGCGAGGGCTATCGCCAAGAGGATCGACGTCAGCCCCTCGACCGTGACCCGCGAGGCCAGGGCGCACAGGACCGTGAGGCAGAGGAAGATGTCGAGGGGCGAGAACGCCTCCGCGAGGTGCGCCAAAAGCCAGTCGTGCCAGGCGAGCGGCACCGCCTGCAAGAGGTGCTCGACCGCGCTCACGGCATGCAAGAGGTGCAAGACGCGCCCGTGCGTCCTTGCGTGCCCGGACTTCGAGCCCAAGATGTGCCCGACCACGCAGAAGTGGCCCTACGTCTGCCCCGAGGGCTGCCCGAAGCGCGGGTGGTGCGCCTACCCCAAGTGCTCCTACGACGCGGGCGACGCCCACGCGGCGTACCGCGGGACGCTGAGCGCGTCGAGGAGCGGCATCTGCATCTCGCAAGAGGAGCTCGACGCGATGAACGCCATCGTCGTCCCCCTCTCCAAGCAGGGGCAGAGCTTCGAGGCGATCTGGGCCGCGCATGCGGCCGAGCTGCCGGTGTGCGTGCGCAGCGCCTACAACTACCAGGCGAAAGGAGAGGTCGGCCTGACGAGCCTCGACATGCCGCGCAAGGCGCGCCTGCTCCCGCGCCGGAAGCCGAATGGGAAGGGCGGGGACGCCGACGCGCCCCGCGAGAGGGTGGACCGCGCGGGGCGCGCCTACGCCGACTTCCTCGAGCTCGCCCTCGCCGAGCGCGTCCGCGTCGTGCAGGGCGACTCGGTGGAGGGGTATCAGGGAAACGCCACGGATATTTTGAGCCTGCACGTCGTCGCCCGCTCCTTCCAATTCTACCTGAAGAAGCGCCATGGCGACCCCGCGGCGGTCGTCGCATGGCTCGACGTCATAGAGCGCGCCTTGGGCTCGCCTGCGGCTTTCGAGGAGATCTTCGGAATCCTCCTCTTCGACCGAGGGGTCGAGTTCGACGACTGGGCCGGCGTGGAGCGCTCGTGCCTGGTGGAGGGCGCGCGCCGGGCCCGGGTGTTCTACTGCGACGCGATGCAGTCCAACCAGAAGGCCCAGGCGGAGCGCAACCACGAGCGCCTCAGGCGAATCCTGCCCAAGCACCGCAGCGACTTCGACGCGCTCAGCGTGTGGGACGTGGCGGTGTGCGCGAGCCACGTGAACTCCTACCCGCTCGCCCGCGCGTCGGGCAAGTGCCCCTTCGAGGTCGCCGAGGGGCTGATCCCCAGGGTGCTTTTCGACGAGCTGGGCTACGAGCGGGTGCCCGCCGACGAGGTCGTGCTGAAACCGTATCTGATGGCCCACGCGGTGGAGCAGTAGCCCGCCGCGCTTCGATAAAGCCCGGGAAGCAGTGCGCGTAAACATATCCTAGATTCCAAGGCCCCGCGCGTTGCGCTTTCCTCTGCACTTTCCGAGGCGGGGGCCTGCGCGAGCGCGCCCGAATCCTCTCGAGATGCTGTGGGGCAAAGGGCGGTCTGAGGCGGATCGGCGCCGATTGCAAGGGCAAGCGCAACGCGATTCCCCCTGTTTTGCACGTGAAACCGCAACTGTTGCGATAACTCATGCAGTGTTGCAGCTACTTTTGCAACCAACCGACGCCGCGCAAGGGCGCGAACAATGGTGGATGATGTGCATCCGATGTGGTACGATTCGAGGCACTTCTATGCGTGCGAACAGGAGAGAGTGCCATGTACCGCAAAAAGCTCAGCATCGCCTCGCTCGGCCTGGAGCAGCGCGCGCTCGACGCGCTGGCGGCCGTCGAGCCGCTCGACCGCTTCGAGCACGACCTGCGCCGCATCGACGCCTTCGACGCCGAGGCACTCGCGACGTGCGACATCGCCGTGGTGGACCTCGCACGCCTTCCGCACGCCTCCGTCCGCGATCTCGCACCGCTCGCCGCGCGGCGCCGCGAGGAGCGCCCGGGCCGCTTCGGCGCCCTCGCCGTCGTCGCGCCGCAGGACGCCGTCGCAGGCTGGAAGGCCGACGACCTCGCGCTCGTCGACGCCGTGTGGCCCTCCCCGCTCGAGCCCGCCCGCGCGGCCTTCGAGCTGGAACGCCTCCTGCGCGCGGCCAAGCAGGAGGCCGATCTGCGCTTTGTCCGCACCTGCCTGAACACCGCCATCGACTCGACGCCCGAGCTCATCTGGTTCAAGGATGCCCGTGGCGCGCACCTCAAGGTGAACGACGCCTTCTGCGCCACCGTCGAGAAGACGAAGGAGCAGGTGGAGGGCCGCGGCCACTACTACATCTGGGACATCACGCCCGACGAGTACGCGCAGGGCGAGTACGTGTGCCTGGAATCCGAGGACGAGACGATGGCCGCCGGCCGCACGTGCCTGTTCGACGAGCAGGTGAAGACCAAGCGCGGCATGCGGCAGTTCAAGACGTACAAGTCGCCCCTGTTCGACGAGGACGGCCGCACCATGGGCACGGTGGGCATCGCCCACGATGTCACCGACCTGCACAACATCGCCACCGAGCTGGAGGTGTTCATCAACAGCATGCCCTTCGCCATCGTCGTGCTCGATACCGACGACAGCATCATCAACATCAACGACAAGACCGAGGAGTATTTCGCCGTGAAGCGCGCGGAGGTGCTCGGCGGCAACTTCGACCTGTGGCGGCGGCGCGTGCTCGGCGACGACGTGGTGGACGCGAACGACTTCGCCGACGACAGCTCGTTCTCGGCGCGCATCGCGGGCGTCGACAAGGTGTTCGAGATCAACGATCGCGCCATCCTCGACGTGTTCGGCAACGAGACCGGCCATCTGCGCATCTACCGCGACGTGACCGTGGAGCGCGAGCTCGAGCGGCGCGCGATCGAGAACGCCCGCACCGACTACCTGACGGGCCTGTTCAACCGCCGCTACTTCTACGAGTACCTCGAGGAGCGCGGCCGCGACGAGCCCCTGGCCATCGTCGCGCTCGATTTGGACGACTTCAAGGGCATCAACGACCGCTTCGGCCACGATGTGGGCGACGAGGCGCTGCTCAAGGCGGGAACGCTTCTGCGCGAGACGTTCCCCGACGACACGGTCATCCGCTGGGGAGGCGACGAGTTCGTGGTGGCCGCGTTCGGCGAGCGCAGCCTGGCCGACCTGCGCGCGCGATCGGAGCGGCTGCTCGCGCGCCTCGTGGCCGAGTCGCAAGCCGACGGCGCGCCCCAGGCGGTGAGCGGCAGCATCGGCATCGCCGTCACCGACGATGCCAGCCTGTCCATCGACGAGCTCATGCGCCGAAGCGACGAGGCCCTCTACCGCGCCAAGCGCCTCGGCAAGTCCCAATGCCGCGTGCACGGCGAGGAGGAGCGGGCGTGACAAAGGGACGGCGTGACGAAGGGACCGGGTAATTGTCTCATCGCTTGTCCTACCGCACCCCCCCCCCGCGCCAGTGCAGCGATCCGGGCGCACTCCCCGCTGCGGCAGAAAAACGCGGGCTTTCGGAACGACTCGGCTGGTTCCGCAATGCGCTTTCCCAGGTCGCTGATAGAGCGCGAACTCTGCGATTGCCACAGTCGCAAATTCTTGGTTCTGACTCCCCCTTTGACGCACAATCGAGCACCTCGAGAAAGGGTGTGCACGCGAATCGAGCCTGCCCGACACGAAAACCCTCGACGTGAAAGGGTTTCGGCGATCCACGCGAGCGTCGAGGTTCCGCGACCTGGGAAAACGTCGAGGGCTATTGCTCTGGGGAGACGATAGCCGCCCATTTTTCGCCTCCGAGCCTTTCACGTCGAGGGTTTTCGTGTCGGGCAGGCTCGATTCGCGTGCAGGAGGATGCAGTCGCCGGATTATGTGTTAAGCGGAGGGTCAGATTCTTGGTAAAAGGCCCGCACCCTCCTCGTCAACAGGGGACCGTGCGTGCCCTTGTCCTCGGGCTTTTGGCACGCTCGCACGACGGCAGGCATGCTTTATAATGAAGCGAGCGAATCGAAGGGGGCGCAGCCATGGACACCAGCAGGACCGACCGGCGCGTGCAGTACACGAAGCGCGCGCTCACCGGCGCTCTCATCGAGCTCATGAGCGAGAACCACATCTCGAAGATCTCCGTGAAGGCGCTCTGCGAGGCGGCCGACGTGAACCGCAGCACCTTCTACGCCCACTTCCGCAACCAGTACGACCTGCTGGCGCACATCGAGGCCGAGGCGCTCGGCGACCTCAAGGCGCGCCTTCTGGCCGACGACGAGCCGCGCGGGCGCAACGTGGTGAAGATCCTCGAGTACGCGAAGGAGAACGCCGACGTGTTCCTCATGCTGCTCGACGAGAGCGACGGCGGCTTCCAGCGCCAGATCATGGAGCTGGCGCACCTCGTGGACATCCAGCTGTCCGACCAGGAGAAGGCCGTCGACGCCGACGATCTGGAGTACATGTACCTGTTCGCCGTGTCGGGCGCGCTCGGCATGCTGTCGCACTGGCTGAAGAAGGGCACGCCGCAGTCCCCCGCCGAGATGTCGGAGCTGCTGCTGCGCATGATCCAACACGGCATCGAGGAACGCGCGTAAGGACGGCGCCCGAGCGCAGGCGACCGCTCAGACAACAGGCGCTACCCCCGGAAGAGGGCGACGAAGCGGTCCCAGATGGTCTGCTCCTGCTCGGGCTCCTCCTGCTCGGGAGGCTCGGGCTTCTCGATGGCGGCCGTGGTCATGACGAACTGGACCGCCGTCACGCCCGTGTTCTCGGGCGACATGAACGAGACGGGCTCGAACTCCGGGAAGTCGAAGTCGGCCGTCATCTCAGCGATCTGCTGCTTCATGGTGTCGGGCAGGACGATGACGGACTCGTTGAGCTGGCCCATGCCGCTGCTCAGCTCGCCCGCGCCGCCCGCCAGCTGCCCCGTGCCGCCCGCAAGCTGGCTCGCACCCGACGCCAGCTGGCCGTAGTTGCCGGCGAGCGTCGACAGGCCCGAGGCGTACTGGGCGAGCCCCTCGTGGAACTGGCCGTACTCGCCGGAGAGCTGCGCGATGCCGTCGGCTAGCTGCGAAAGCTGGTCGAGCTGCCCGCCGCCGACGGCCTTCTCAAGCGAGGACGCCATGGTGCGCAGGGCGGCCTCCTGCTGGTCGAGGGCATCCGGGAGGGATCCGAGCAGCTGGCCCGCGCCGTCGAAGGCGGGCTTCGTGGCGGCGTAGGTGCCCTTGACGGTCTGGGCGGCCTGGTAGTTCGCAGCGAGCTGCTGGGCCGTGGCGAGATCGCCGGGGTCGGTCAGCGCGGCCATCATCTTGCCGATCTGCTGCTCGGTGAGCGTTCCCTCGGGAATCCCCGCGATCGCCCCATCGAGCGCCGTCAGCGAGGCCGCGTACCCCTGCTGCACGAGGCCTGCGTTCTCCCGCAGCTGCGCGAGCCCGTCCGCGAGCGCGTTCAACCCGCCGGGCAGCTGCGCGAGCTGATTGAGCTGCGAGAGGTCCGCGCCCGCAAGGCCGCCGGAGATGGATGCGAGCGCATCCTTGATCTGGCACGACGCGTTCACCAGCTGGCCCGACGAGCCGTTCAGCTGGTTGAGCCCCGCCGCGAACGCCGCGGAGCCGGACGAGAGGCTCTGCGCCCCGCTCGTCAGCTCGTCGACGCCCGCCGCCAGCGACGAGGTGCCGTCGGCCAGCGCGCTCACCGCGTCGGACAGGTCGGACATGCCGTCCACCATGCCGTCGGTGTCGGGCATCTCGATGACCGACGAGTACGGCAGCGCTGCGATCTGCGCGCCCGCCATCTCGAAGTCGCGCACCTTGGCCGTGAGCGTGAAGTCGCCGTCCTGGCCGGGCAGCACGGTGAACGCCGCCGTCGCGTCCTCGCCGGCGAGGGCCACGGTGGCGCCCTCGCCCCTCACGTCGGACGCCACATCGCCGGGCAGCGTGAACGTGATCTGCAGCATGAAGCTGTCGTAGAACGCCGGGTCGATCGCCTCGTTGCACGCGGTCGTCACATGGATGGCCAGGTCACCCGTCGCGCCGGCCAGCTGATCGGCCTTCACCTTCTTGCCGTCCAGCTCGTAGGCAAGCGCCACCTTCCACGGCAGCGCGGTGCCGGCGGCGTCGCCCTGGTAGTACAGCGTGCCCTTCTCAGCCTCGAACACGGTCGCATCGCCTTCGCGCGCGAGCTCGGCCTCGTTCGTGAGGTTCTGCACGGCCGTATAGCCGCCGTGGTCGACGACGGTGCCCGCGCCTTCCACGTCGAAGCGGTTCACCACGTACACGGCCTCTGGCGCGCCGTCGGCGGCGAGCGTCGCGTACACCACCTCGGACTTCTCGTACTTCGCGGTCGACGACGGAGCGGCGAAGGCCAGGGCGGGAACGCCGGCGGTCGCGAGGACGACGGCTAGGCAGGCGGCCAGCGCCCTGCGGATGCTGATGCTGGTGCGGATGCGGGGGGACGTTTTCACGATTCTCCTCCTTCGGGCTCGGGGAGCGGCGCGGGAGCTGCGGGCGCGAAGCCCGCGTGCCAGGTAGTGCGGCGGATGACGGGGTCGAGCAGCACGAGCAGCGCCGGCAGGAAGCACGTGACCAGCGCGAGCGACAAGAGAGCGCCGCGCGCGAGCAGAAGCCCCAGGCTGGACACGGCCGACATGCTGGACGCGAAGCCCAGCGCGAAGCCCGCGGTGGCCAGGATGCTGGCCGACACGAGCAGCGACTTGAACGTCTCGCCGAGCGCGAGGCGCGCGGCCTCCCGTGCCGGCACCCGCTTGCGCTGGCGCAGGTAATGCGTGGTCAGCAGGATGCCGTAGTCGATAGTGGCGCCCAGCTGCACGGTGTTGATGACCAAATAGCCGATGAAGTTCACCGACTCGCCCATGAAATACGGGATGGACAGGTTGATCCAGATGCCCGACTCGATGGCCAGCAGCAGCACGAGCGGCAGCGTGAGCGAGCGGAACGTCGCCAGCAGCACCAGCAGGATGGCCACGACGGCCACCGCAGCCACCACCACGTTGTCCACCGCCACGATGTTCTTCATGTCGTAGAGGTTCGCCGACTGGCCGGCCGTGTAGTACGTGCCGTAGTGGCGCGCCGCGGTCTGCTGGATGGCCTCCACCGTGGCGAACGCCTCGTCGCTTTCGGTGTCCGTGTCGGTGTAGGCGATGATGCGCGCGTAGTTCGGCGAGTAGAACTGGTCGACGACGGCCTGGTCGAGGAAGCCCTGCGGGATGGCGGCCCCCACCGCGGAGGCATACGAGATGACGCTCGTCACGTGGTCGACCTCGGCCAGATCGGCCGACAGGGCCGCCTCGGCCGCGATGTCGCCGCGCGGCACGAGCACCGCCACGGCGTTCTGCTGGCCGAACTCGTCCTGGATCATGAGCGTGTCGGCGCCGGCGCGCAGATTGGGGTCGGGCTCGCTGTTCTGGTAGGTGAACACGGTGTGGGCCTGCCCGAGGAACGCGGGCACCACGAGGGCGAGCACCAGCACGAGCGCCGGCACCCGCACCTTCGCGAGCACCGCGCCCACGTTCTCGAACGAGGGCATGAGCGGGCGATGCCGCGTCTTGTCGATGAGCTTGTACAGCGTGAGCGTGACCGCCGGCAGGAACACCATGACCGTGAAGAAGCTGAACACGATGCCCTTCACCAGGTTGATGCCCAGGTCAGCGCCGATCTGGAACTGCATGAACGCGAGCGCGGCGAAGCCGAACAGCGTGGTGACCGCGCTGGCGGCCACGGTGGAGAGCGAGCGGCGCATGGCCCGGGCCATGGCCTGGTCCACGTCCGCCGTGAGCCGGCGCTCGTCCGCGAACGCGTGCAGCAGGAAGATGGCGTAGTCCAGCGACACGGCCAGCTGCAGGATAGGGCTCACCGAGAACGTGATGAACGACACCTGGCCGAGCACGATGTTCGTGCCCATGTTGATGAGGATGGACACGCCGATGGCGGCGATGAACAGCACCGGCTCGATCCACGAGGTGGTGGACAGCACGAGCAGCAGCAGGATGATGGGCACGAGGATGAGCGCCGCGCCGCCCGCCTCCTGCGCCGTGCTGGCCGTGACCTGCGCCGTGTCCGACGCCTCGCCGGAGACGGCGTTGCCCGGGCCCGCCGCATCGACGAGCGCGCGCAGGGCGGGGACGACGGAGCTTTCGGCACCTTCGGCCACCGTGACCTGGAACAATGCCGAGCCGTCGCGGTAGTATGCCTCCACGGTGGACGCGTCGGCCATCTCGAGGGGCACGGTGGTATCCATGACGTCGTCGAGCCACATGACGCCCTCCACGCCCTCCACCGCGGCGATCTTCTCCTTGAGCGCGAGCGCCTCGGCCAGGCCCACGTCGTGAACGAGCACGTTGGCGTTGGGAACGGCCTGGGTGAACTCGTCGTTCATGAGAGCGACGGCCGTGGTTGACTGCGCCTCGTCGGGCAGGTAGTCCACCATGTCGTAGTTGACGCCCACGAACGGGATCATGGCCGCGCACACGACGGCGACGGCCAAGAACGTCGCCACGACGGCCTTGCGCTGCGCGATGATGCCGTTGATGATGCGGTCCATGCCCACCGCCTGTTCGCTCGATTACCCTACATCATGCATGATAACCAACACCGTGTAGCGAAACAACCGACAAGCGGCAGCTGATATGCCCGTATCCCAACACCCCGCAGCCGAAGTGTCGGACATTCACCGAATCGTCAAATGCTTCCGGGTTGTTGTCCTGGGCG
Organism: Arabiibacter massiliensis; assembly: GCF_902386925.1. Lineage (NCBI taxonomy): Bacteria > Bacillati > Actinomycetota > Coriobacteriia > Eggerthellales > Eggerthellaceae > Arabiibacter > Arabiibacter massiliensis. Next base: position 1,433,432 of record NZ_LR698996.1, read on the forward strand.
AGCGCTTGACGCCGTCCCGTCCCCCTGTCACGCGCTGTCTCACGCGCCGTCGCGCAGGGCTTTGAGGGCTGCGAGGGTGGCGGCGTCGATGCGGTCGGCCACCGTGTTCTTCACGGCCGCCTTCGGGGTGTCGTCGAGGCGGGCCTCCTCGTAGCACCGGTCCACCTCGCGCGAGAACCCGTCGGCGCTCATGCGGTCCACGCCGAACCCGAAGGTGGTGTCCTGGATGGTGGCGTCGCTCGTCACCACGAGCGTCTCCACCTGCCGCTCGCGCGCATCGTGCGCCAGCTTCTCGATCACCTTGTCGGCCGACTGGCCCGCCGGCGAGAACACGATGCTCACGCCGCCCACCTTCTCGGCCTCCCCGTTCGAGAACGCGTTTCGCGCGCCGTCGAACACGATGATGGCCCGGAAGTCGCGCCCGGCGTAGTTCACCACGTCGTTGATGAGCATCTCGCGCGCCGCGTTGAACGTGTCGTCGGTGTAGTCCTCCTCGGGCGCGACGCGGTAGCGGCTGCCGGAGCGCAGCACGTTGTACCCGTCCACGAGCAAAAGCTTCTTGCGTTGCCTGGCCACGGTGCCCGTCCGTCGCGCCTTAGCGGCCCGCGCGGTTCTGGCGCAGCCACTCGTACATGCAGGCGGTGGAGGCCTGGGCCACGTTGAGGGAGGCCACCTCGCCCTCGAGCGGCAGCTTCGCCAAAAAGTCGCAGTGCTCCATCACGAGGCGCGAGATGCCCTCTTGCTCGTTGCCCATCACGAGCGCGATCTTGCCCTTGAGGTTCACGTCCCACATGAGGTCCGAGGCGTGCTCGGTGGCGCCGGCGATCCAGAAGCCCTCGTCCTTGAGGCGGCCCATCGTCTGCACGAGGTTCGACACCTGCGCCACGGGCACGTGCGCGATGGCGCCGGCCGAGCTCTTGTAGGTGGACGCCTCCACGTGCGCGCTGCGCTTGTTGGGGATCACGATGCCGCACGCGCCCACGGCCTCGGCGCTGCGCGCGACGGCGCCCAGGTTGCCCGCGTCGGTGATGTGGTCGAGGATGACCACGAGCGCGCGGCCCTCGTCGCGCTCGGCCGACTTGGCCGCCGCGTCGATGATGTCGCCGATGCCCACGTAGGGAAACGGCGCGGCCTTCGCCATGACGCCCTGGTGGCTGCCGCGGTCGGACTTGGCGTCCAGGATCTTGCGCGGCACCTTCTCCACGTCCACGCCGGCGCGCTTCGCCTTGCGCAGGATGTCCTCGATGAGGCCGTCCTTCTGCACGTTGTCGGCCATGAGGATGCTCTTGATGGGCACGCCCGTGCGCAGCGCCTCGATGACGGGGCGCTTGCCCTCGATGAAATCAGCCATGTTCCCCGATCTTTCTTCGCCTGCCCGCGTCGACCCTGGAAGGCATCGCACGGTGCGTTGTTGTTGCAGCCAGTATGCCAGATGGGGACGCGGGCGAGGGCATCAGCGCGGGTTTCTTCAGCGTATCGCCATGCGGGCGGCCTCAGTCGCGCTTGTCGCGGTTGCGGCGCCAGCGGCCCCGGCGGCGGCGCTCCTTCTGCGCGGCCGTAGCGTCGCCGCCGTGCAGGAACACGCCGGCCGCGATGCGCTTCGCCTTGCCCAGCCCGCGCGCCACATGCGGTGTGAGGTCGGCCTCGTCGCGCGTCCTCCAGTCGAAGTACACGCTCCAGTAGCGCAGGAATACGACGGCGAAGACGCAGGCCACGCCCGCCAGGGGAAGCGGCGCGCCCGCGTAGGCCATGGCGACGAACACGAGCGACCCGCCCAGGCCCGCCACCGCGTAGAAGTTCGACTGCTGGAAGATGCCGGGGGTCTCGCCCACGCAGATGTCGCGCACCGCGCCGCCGCCCACGGCCGTGATGGCACCGAGGATCACCGACAGCACGAAGCCCTCGCCGAACGAGAACGCCTTGGATGCGCCGGCGAGCGCGAACAGGCCCACCGACAGCGCGTCGGCGAAGAACACCGTGGCATCGAGGTGGCGGAACAGCCCGCGGAAGTAGAACACGAACGCGCAGATGGCGATGCAGATGAGGATGAGGTCGGGATGCGAGGTGAAGTACACGCCCTTGTCCTGCATGAGCATGTCGCGGATGACGCCGCCGCCGTACCCCGCGACCAGGCCGAGCACCACCGTGCCCACGATGTCGAGCTTGCGGTCGCACGCGAACAGCGCGCCCGTGAGCACGCCGACGATGACGGAGAAGTAGTCGATGCTCCACGGCACCGTGAGCACGTCGGTGTCGGCGAACAGCTGCTGCAAGGCGGTGGCGTCCATGGGCTCCTCGGAAAGGTTGTGCGCGGGCAGGGGCATTATACCCGTTGGCGGCCCTCCCGTCGCGCCGCAATTCATATATGACTTGCATGATCATGGACAAAATCGCGAGCATTCCCTAGATATTGGGCTGCGTTGTGGTGCGAAGAAATGGTGTCAACGTATCACCCCTGATAGAGTCTTTGCAAAATTGGTTGCACCATTTTCAGGATAATGAAAACTCGCTTTTTTGTCCGCGTCGACGCTCGGGAGGCTCCTCGCTGCACGGAATTTGCGGCTGTGCGAGCTGTTAGCCTAAGCTAACCCGATTCATCCCCTCCAACAAAACGCGCGACCAGGGGTTTCTTCAACCGAACGCGCCTCCCGCAGCAGTTAACCATGGTAAACAGCTCGCACAGCCGCAAATTCCGTGCAAACAAGAAAAATCGAGCGCGGCGAGAGAAACGGCCCGTCCCGAATCGGCGACCGGCAGCTTCTTTTCGCGCTTCCCGGTCATCCCGTCATACACCCCCTATAGAAAAAACGCTCCGGAACGCAAGCGCCCCGAAGCGTTAAAAGCGTTGCCGCTTTTTATTCAAAACGCATCCTAGCACGACCGAACGACAATCGCCAACTAAAGCAGGATCTTCGCTCCGAAAACACGGCTCAGCGCGTGAGGCGTGTTTTCGGAGCGAAGATTGCGGCGCGCGAGGATTGCTCGGAGCCGGAGGGCTATCCCAGCTGCGCGCGGTGCCAGCGGAGCAGAACCTCCTCGAGGGCGAGCAGCGCGGCGAAGTAGCCTTCCGGCGCTTCCTCGGCCACGCGGGCGTGCAGCTTCCCCACCCAGGCGAGCGGATGCGCATCGATGAACTCCGCGATCTTCCGCGCGCCCTCGGCGTCGGGCTCCGCGTCTTGGCGGGCACACAGGGTGGACAGCAGCAGCAGCTCGATGCCCATGTGGTCCTCGTACTGGTTGTTCTCGTTCTTCACCTCGAGGCCCGCCTCGCGCAGAAGCTGGCGCATCTCGAAGGTGGGCTGGCCGAACCCCACGGTCACATCCTGGCCGCGGTGCATCGTCTCCCACGGGGCGGCGGCGGGCTTCGGCGGGCCGACGAACAGGCGGGTGAACTCCACCGCGCAGCGCTGGGCCTCGTCGCCGCCGGCCTCGGCGCGCTCGGCCGCGGCCTCCGCGTAGCGCAGGCACCCGGCGACGGCTTCGGCTATGCCCTCGTCGAAGGTGGGGAACCCTTCCCAGAACGCGGGGTCCAAGCCCACCGTCGGCGTCTGCGTCATGGGCTTCAACAGGGAGTTCCCGATGAACGCGTAGGCTTCGGACAGGGTCTTCCAGGGGATCTCTTCCGCCATGGGACGAGCTCCTTTCTTCGCGGATGCGAGCCTTGCTTGAAAACGTTTGGCGCATAGCATACCGCACCGAGCGCCCGGCGCCCGCCACGCGGCGGAGAACCGCGCGACGGGCGCCACCGGACGGCGTAGCGGCGCTACGCGGCCTCGCCTGCAGCCGGCGAGGGAACGGCGCGCGTCGCGTCACGGCCGACAAGCAGCCGGCGCGCCAACACGATGAACGCGAGCGCCCCAAGCGACACCACGCCCACGGCCACCACGATCTCCACCCAGGTGGGAGCGTACGTGCCGAGCATCGCCCACATGCCCGTCCCGCCCTGCTGCGCAGCCGTCGTGCCCAGCGACACGCCCGGCGCGCCTGCCACGTTGAACTCGACGAACGAGGTGAGCAAGAGCCACACGCGCTTGAAGAACACGCCCGCCACCACGAGCACGCTCGCCGCGGCCACCAGCCCCATGCGCGCGCGGTTCTTCGAGAACACGAGGATGCAGAACGGCACGAGCAGCCCGGCGACGATCTCGAACCAGAAGAACGGGGCCGTGGCGCCCGTCGCCATGATGGCAAGCGTCTCCGCACCGGCGGCGCCGGGATAAGCCATGGTCAGCACCTCGCACCCGATGAAGAAGGCGTCGATGGCGATGCAGGCGGCAAGCAGTCCGGCCAGCTTGGACAGGAGCCCTTTCTCCACCTTGAACCAACCGGCTTTGTCCAGGCCCATGAGCGACAAGATGAGCAGCGCCAGGCCGGAGTCCATGGCGCTCACCACGAACAGCGGCGCCATGATGGCCGAGTACCAGCCCTCGCGCGCCATCTCCAGGCCGAAGATCCATGCGGTCACCGAGTGCACGAGGATGGCCACCGGCAGCGCGAAGCGGCTCACGACGGCCACCTTGTCGGCCGCGCCCGGCTTCTTCGAGGTCATGAAGCGCAGGTAAACGATGTTGATAACCAGGTAGAGCATGATGACGCAGATGTCCCAGAACAGCGGCGATGCCGGGCTCGGCCCCGTGACGATGCGCCACACGCGCTGGATGCCGCCGAGGTCGATGAGCACGAACATGCCCGCCACGCAGATGCACACGGTGGACAGGATGACCGCGGGCAGCGCCACCTTCTTGTAATCGGCCACATGGAACACCGAGGCGGACGAGGCCACGATCAGGCCGCCGGCCGACAGGCCCACGAAGAACATGAACATGGTGATGTAGAGGCCCCACGACGTGCCGTTCGACATGCCGGTGACGCCCAGGCCGTTCGCCAGCTGGTAGATCCAAGCGGCGATCCCCGCCGCCGTGAGCGCGCCGAGCACGCCGGCCGCGGTCTTGAATTTCGCAGAGGTTCCCATAATACGCACCTCCTCCTTAGTTGAAATAGTAGATTTGCGGACGGGTTCCCTGCTCGGGAAGCAGGATGTCGGCTTCCTTCTCGCGCACGACGCGCGAGATCTCGCTGTTCGGATCGTCGAGGTCGCCGAAGATGCGGGCTTCGTACGGGCAGTTCTGCACGCACATCGGCTCCTCGTCGCGGTCGGTGCGCTCTTTGCAAAGCGTGCACTTCTCCACCACACCCTTAGTTCGAACCGGCACGGAATCGTCCCCATACGCGAAATCGGGCTTGAACGCCGGGTCGTTCCAATTGAATACGCGCGCGTTGTACGGGCACGCCGCCATACACATACGGCAGCCGATGCACTTCTCGTAATCGACCTCCACGCGTCCCTTGTCGTCCTTATACGTGGCTCCGGTGGGGCACACGCGCAGGCATGCGGGGTTCTCGCAGTGCTGGCAGGCTATCGGAAGATAGGTTCGTGACAGGCGCGGATACGTCCCCACCGCCCCGTCGAGCACATCGGCGCCTTCGGTGATGACGCGGTTCCACATCATGCCATCGGGGACCCTGTTCTGCATCTTGCACGAAAGCGCGCAGGTTTGGCATCCGATGCAGCGCCTTGTGTTGATGGCTATTCCCAAACGAGTCATAGTCGATCACCTATGCCTTTCGCACTTCGACGAGGGTGTCTTGGAACGCGATGCAGGTGCCCGCCTGGAGGATGTCCTCCCGGGGAGATAGATCGTCGTTCGTCAGCTCTTGGAGGTTGCCCTTGATCATGTGCCTCGTCCAAAGGCCCTCGAATATCCTCGTGCATCCAGGACGGACGATCTCGTTCGCCGCCACCTTCACCTGCATCGACCCGCGATCGTTGAACACCTCAACCACGTCGCCTGCAGAAAGACCGCGCGCTTCCATGTCGACGGGGTTCATTTCGATATGGGGCTCGTAGAATTGCTTGATCCAGGCCGCGTCACAGAACATGCTGTGAATCTGGAACTTGGTTCTGGCCTGGTAGAATTGCAGCGGGTACTTCTGGCGCAGAGCGTTTCCTGAATGCACTTCTTGCGGGTCTTCGTAAACCGGGAGCGCTTGCCCTGCTTCCAGGCGCTTTTCCAGGTACACGTCGAATCTCCCTGAATCAGTCTTCGCAACCTGGGATGCATACGTCTCGCGGATCTCGTCGATGCCAGGAAGCGGGAGTACGCCTTGATTGTCCAGAAGGCTGCGCAGCGTCATGCCCTTGAGCTTCGGATCCGTCGATTGGGCCAGTTGGTACTCGCAGAACTCGTAGGAGCTCTTCGGCAGGACGCTCTCGGGAATGCCCATCGTCTTGGCCAGCAGGCGCTCTATTTCCAGGTCGGGCTTGCTTTCGAACAGCGGGTCTAGCACTTTACCCTGCGCGAGCACATGGCCGTACGCCACTTTGAGCGACTCGACCTCCTCGGAGGTCTCGAACTTGGAGCACGCCGGTAGGACAATGTCGGCCCAGTCGGCACTTGTCGTATGGTAGATGTCGATGTACAGGATGAAGTCGAGGGTGTTGAGCCATTCTTTGGTGACGTTCATGTTCGCGTAGTGCTGCTGGAACATATCACCCAGTGCGACATAGGCATGCACGCCGTTGTCTTCGTATCGCATCCTGTAGGAGGCCATTTCCTGCTTCGCGACCTTGTATTCCTTGGGCAGTTTCCAGGCCGCCAGCTTGGCCGACCAGCCGCTGTAGTTGCCGCCCACATGGACACCGACACTCGCGCCCGGCTTACCGTAGTTGCCCGTCAGCGCTGCAAGCACACCTGCCGCATGGCCGCAAATGTCGGAGTTCATGTACTTGTCCGACCCGCCCCAACCAAGCGAGATGGTCGCGGGCGTTTCGAGCGCGTAGCGGCGCGCGAGGTCCTCGATCGTCTCGACAGGGATGGACGTTTTCTGCGATGCCCACTCCACGGTGAAGCCGTTGTCCTTCTGGCTTTTCTTCAACAGTTCGAACACCGTTGTATACGTAGACCCATCGATCTCGTACTGCCCGGTCAGCGCCGGGACTGCTGTTTCGGATTCGAACAGGACAGCGGAGCCGGACACCGTATCCCACACCATGAAGCCGGGTGACTTCTTCTCATCGGTATTCGCGCCGGAAACCGTATCGCCGTAGGCCACCCAAGCCGTCTGACCTTCTTCGCCCGCCGAATCGCCCTGCGCGCGGAGCAGCTTGCCCGTTTTTGTGTTCACCAAGAACGGGAAGGACGTACCCGTCTTCATCGAAGCCTCATCGTACCACTCGTTGTCCAGAATGCAGCTGATCATCCCCTGGAACAGGGCCCCGTCTGTACCGGGCTCGATGGGAACCCACTGGTCGGCCTTCCCGGCCGTGGTGGTGAAATGCGTGTCCACGGAAATGATGGTCGCGCCCGCTTCCTGAGCTTCGAAGAAGTTCTTCGCCGAAGGGACGCTCGACTCGAGGAAGTTCGTGCTGGCAAGGATGATCGTCTTAGCGCGGCACCAATCGCGCGACTCACTCGTACAGATGACGAACGAAGATGAATCCCCGATCATCGGCCCCAGCCCGTTACCCACACCGATATCGATGCCCGTCCTGCCATCCTGCTGCGCGTTAAAGATCTGCTTCAGATGCGGATAGCGAACCTTAACATCGGAGGTGCCAGCGACAACCACCGCCTCTTTGCCGTATTTGCTCCAGACGTCACCGAGGTTCTTCTTTATTTCCTCCAGCGCTTCGTCCCAGCTGATTGCAACGAATTCGCCCGAACCGCGTTCGCCAACGCGCTTGAGCGGGGTCTGGATGCGCGCCTCACTGTACACGTGCTCGATTTCCGATATGCCGCGCACGCAGGCGATGCGATAGCGCTTGTCGTACGACTCTGCATCGTTGGGCTCGATGAGCGCGAGCCGCCCGTCCCTCACCGTACACTTCAGCGAGCAGTGCCCGGTGCAGTGGTTCTGGTGGAACGTGTAGCCAACCGTCTCCTCCGGCTCGGCGTGCGCCTCCGTTGGCGCGAGCCAGGTGTCGGCCGCGGTCATGCCGGCGGCGCCGGCGAGGCCGAGCGCGCCTGCTGCAGCGCCCGTCGCCTTGAGAAAGCCCCTTCTCGTGAGCCCGCCGTGCGGGTTGCTGGTTCCTGACATGAATCCTCCTCAAAGATGTCGTCAGGTTATCCCCGTTGCGCCGGCCGCGCGGTCCTCACACCGCTCGATCGGCATGCCTCGTACGAGGACACCCCCTGTTTCCCCGTGAGAATCGGCCAATTCCACTGGCTTCACTATACAAAATTATCCTATGACAATCAAGGATTGTCATAGGATAATTTTCCGCTGCATTATGCTACTTTGCGGATAGTTCATCGCCCGCCCCTGTTACGATGCATTCGCCGGCACCTGTTTCACGTGAAACAATCAGGTATCCTAGCACAGATGTTTCATATGAAACACCGCAACGCTCCCCTACCCCTCAAGGCGCTCCTCCAAAAACTCGCGCATCGCCGGCATGTCGAAGTACCGGCCTTTTACTAACTTTTGCAAACTTTTTCGTTTTTTGCAAACTTTTGCAACTTTTGCATAAGCGACTGAACTGGGCTTTATCGCTATCGAGTCCTTGGTCAGACCATCCAAGCCGGCACGATGAGCGTGTCCGCATCGAGGGCGCCGAACGCTTCGGCCATGCAGACGATCGCCCCTCGCCCACGTGGAACCGGGCTCTTGTCCAGCGTCGCGAACGAGCGCGCCATCCCCAGGTTGGGCGAGGCCGTCTTCTTGATCTCGATAGGATGCAGCTCGCCATCGGACTCCAGCACGAGGTCGATCTCCTTGCCATCCTTGTCGCGATAGTAGTACAGCGGCGTGTCGAGCCCCGCGTTGAGGAAGCTCTTGCGAATCTCCGACACGACGAAGTTCTCCATGAAGGCGCCGCTCATCGCCCCCGCCTCGAGGGTCTCGGGTGTGAGCCAGCGCGCCAGGTGAGCCACGAGCCCGCAATCGTGGAAATACAGCTTGGAGGCTTTCACCGTGCGCTTGAGCTGGTTGTTCGAATAGGGATGCAAGGAGAATACGATGCCCGACTTCTCGAGCACGCCAAGCCACGCCTTCGCCTTCTCCGAACGTATGCCCACGTCCTCAGCGATGGCCGACACATTGAGCATCTGCGAGCAGCGGGCGGCGACGGCCCTCATGAAATCCATGAACTGCAAGGCGTCGACGTCGCCCAGCAGCTTGCGCACGTCCCGCTCTATGTAGGTTTGGATGTAGCTGCTGTAGAAGATGTTCAGATTCGTGTACTTCCCCGAGAGCACGCCGGGCATGGCTCCCTGGTGCATCGCGGTGAAAAGCTCGCGCGGCGTCCTCGGCGGCATCTCCTTCGCGCGCTCCTTCAGCGTCGGCAGGTCGAGCGTGAACGGGCCGCCGGGTTGCCGCTCCACCTCGCGCTGCGAAAGCGACGAGAGCGGCAAAATGGCGATGCGCCCCGCCAACGACTCTCCCGCAAGCTCCATGAGGCGGAACTGCTGCGAGCCCGTCAGCCAGAACGAGCCGGGCTCGCAGCCGGCGTCGATCATCTTCTTCATCTCGATGAAGAGGCCGGGGGCGTACTGCACCTCGTCGATGAGCACCGGCGGCTCGTGGAGCTGGAAGAACATCGCGGGGTCGTTCACGGCAAGCTGGCGCGTCGCAAGGTCGTCGAGCGTGACCGCTTCGAGAGTGAGGCCGCGAGCCTTGACGATATGGTCGAGCAGCGTCGATTTGCCCACCTGACGCGGGCCGGTCACCAGCAGGGCGGCGTACTCGTCCGCAACGCTGCCAACCAGAGGCTCCATCTCACGAGGGATGTACTCCACGGTCGCTCCCTTCGGCTATTTTACACGTTGGGTGTATTTTAGCCGAACCTATGCAGCGGGACAACTCGAATAGGCCTCGCGATGACCAACCGTTGCCCGAAGCCCTACGCCCCGGGAGCGCGCTTGAGGGCGTCCTTGGCGGCGTCGCCGAGCACATCGCCGAAGCCCTCGCTGAAGGAGCTCGGCACCACCACGGTGCCGCCGGTCTCGCGCACGCTCTCGTAGAGCAGGTGCATCGCGCGCAGGCGCAGCGCGGCGTCGTTCTTTGCGTAGGCGTCGCCCATCTCGCCCATCATCTCGCAGATGTCCTGCTCGGCCTCCATGAGGATGATGCGGGCCTTCTTGCGCTGCTCGGCCTGAGCCTCGAGCGACATCACGTCCTGCAGCTCCTTGGGCAGCAGGATGTCGCGGATCTCGACCGACAGGACGGTGATGCCCCAGGGCGCCACCTTCTCCTCGAGCGCGCGCTTGAGCTCGCGGTCGAGCTGCTGGCGCCGGATAGCCACCTCGGCCGCCCCGCCGCGTCCGATGGCGTCGCGCAGCGCGGTCTGGGCGGCCAGCTCCACGGCGCGCGTGAAGTCGCCCACCTCGGTGCAGGCGGCCTTTGCATCCCACACGTGCCAGAACAGGACGGCGTTCACGTCGAGCGGCACGAGGTCGGCCGTGAGCGTCTCCTCGGCGCCGAACGTGGTCACGCGCACGCGGCCGTCCACGCGCATGGTGTTCTGCTCCACGATGGGCCACGTCCAGAACAGCCCCGGCCCCGACACGCGGTCGAACTTGCCGAACCGCAGCACCACCACGCGCTCCCACTGCTGCGCGATGTGCACCGACATGGTGGCGAGCGCCGCCACCACGAGCGCGCAGACGATGCCGACTGCGCCCAGGGAGCCCGCGACCAGCTGCCACGCGGCGAGCACCAGGCAAAACGACACGAGGAACACCACGGCCGAGAACAGCACGACGCCCGTGCTTGAGGCCCGCTCCCCCACCACCTCGGTGCCCGCGTCCGGAACCACGGCGAGGCGGCTTCCCCGGGCTGCCGCCTCGCACTCGCCCGCCGAGGCCGATCCTGCGTTGCGCTTCTTCGCCATGCCCTCACGCTCCCGTCCGCGCCGAACGCGCCTTCGACCCGACGTCAACCGTCACGATGCGCCCCTTGCCCGCCTCGGCCGCCTCGCCCGCATCGAGGCCCTCGTGCACCTTGATCTGCTTCACCTTGAGCGCCATGCAGCGCTGCACGTCGTCGAGAGACATCCCCAGGTCGCGGCAGGCCGCCACGCAGTCCTCCATGATGCCGTCAACCTCCTTCGCGAACTCCTCGTCCACCTCGGCGTCCAGATCGCGCACGAACACGCCGCGGCCGCGCGTGGACTCCAGGTACCCGTCCGAGACGAGGCTCAGGTAGGCCTTGTTCACCGTGTTGTAGTTGATGGAGATCTCGGACGCGAGGCCGCGCACCGTGGGCAGCTGGTCGCCGGGCTTGAAGTAGCCGGTGGTGATGAGATAGATGAGCCGCTGGCGCAGCTGCACCCACAGGGGCACGTCGGTCGTGGTGTCTACTTCGAACGGAAACATCGTCTCACCTTGCATCTCTCTTCGCATCCTCGCGCGTCGTCTCGTCCACTTCCCCGCCCTGCATCAGCCGCCCGCGAACGCGAGCAGCGGCCGCATGCCCGCCTCCACCACGCAGTACCGCATAATCAGCCCGCCGACCAGCACGCAGGCCGCGGCCGCGAGCGCAATCCCCGGCATCGGCCGGCGCGCGCGGGCGAGCAGCACGTCGAGCGCGAACGGAACCGCCAGCCCCGCAGCCGCGAACCCGCCCCAGAACAGCCACGCCAGCTCGCCCGACACGAGCGTCGCCGCCGAGGCCGATGCCGCGAAGGCCGACGGCGTGTCGGCCGGGAAGCCCGACCCCGCCCGCGCCGCCAGCACGAACGCCGCCGCAACGAGGGCCTCGACGACGACGATCCCCGCATCGACCGCGACAAGCCGCCGCATCGTCGAGCGGAACACCATCGCAGCACCCGAGAGCTGCGCCGACCCCAGCACGAGCGCGATGCCGCACGAGGCCGCCGAAAGCACGAACAGCACGGGCACGAGCAGCGGCGTCCACAGGGGCACGGCTGCGAGGCTCTGCAGCAGCAGCCCCGTGTAGGCCATCGCCACGAGGGCCGCTGCCGCCTCGACGGCGCAGAGCACGCGGAACGTCACGACACTCCACGAGCCCGCGCCCGCCCAGGCCAGCCCCAGCGCGCACCCCAACGCGAGGCACGCCGCGAGCGACCAGGCGCCCACGGCCAGATGCGTCCACGCGGGCTGGGCGAACAGGAGCACGGCCCGGTCGATGCTGCCCACGTCCGCGACCAGGCACGCCACGCCGCCTGCGAGGGCGACGAGGGCCGCGGCGAACCCGGGCGCGAGCAGCCTGCGATGCGCCGGGGACGGTCGCAGCCGCTCGCGCGCGCCGACGGGCGCGAACGCGGCGGCGCGCGGCACGAAGAGTCCCATCGCGGCCAGCACGAGGCACGCCCCCGCGCCCGCGCCGCCGAGGAACAGGTACCCCACGGCCAAGTCGCTCAGCATCCGTCCCCCTTCGCCTTCGCCCGCCGCTTCGCCAGCGAAAATCATAGGATAATTCTAACACGCCCGCCACCCGAGGCATAGCGGCAAGGCACCCTGTCGACAACGGCACCGGACGCTCCCGCTGAACGCATTGTCGCCCTCTTGGAACCCTCGCTCCATGGAGATTCCCACACATTCGGCGCTTTTTCGCCGCCGCCGGCCCGCCGGGCGCGGACGAACGGTCATACTGGGCAGTCGCTTCACACGAAATTCTTTCTCTTCTCTTCGCGCGTTCGCAGATAGATGGCAGAAAGCGGCTCGAGTTAAGCGCAATGCACGCCGCAAGGTGCGGGTGCGAACGGAAGCGCGCAGGGCGCGCACGAAGAGAATGGAAACGAATATGTCCAACTTTGCCGAACTCGGCTTGTCCGAGGCCGCGCTCGCGGCCGTCGAGCGTCTGGGCTACGATGCCCCCACCCCCGTGCAGGAGCAGGCCATCCCGCTGGTCCTCGAGGGCCGCGACCTCATCGCCGCCGCCTCCACCGGCACCGGCAAGACCGCCGCGTTCCTGCTGCCCACCCTCTCCACCCTGCCCCGCGGCAAGCGCGGCAAGCGCGCCCCGCGCGTGCTGGTGGTGAGCCCCACCCGCGAGCTCGCCCAGCAGATCGCCAAGACCGCCATGCAGATCTCGCGCAAGACCGGCCACTTCGTGACCACCGTCTTCGGCGGCACGCCCTACGGCCCGCAGATCAACGAGATCCGCCGCGGCACCGACGTGCTCATCGCCACCCCCGGCCGCCTGAACGACCTCATGGAGAAGGGCGTCGTCGACCTCAGCAGCATCACCACGCTCGTGCTCGACGAGGCCGACCGCATGCTGGACATGGGCTTCCTCCCCGCCGTCACCACCATCGTGGACGCCACGCCGGACAACCGCCAGACGCTGCTGTTCTCCGCCACCATCGACCAGTCCATCGAGAAGAACCTCGGCTCGCTGCTGAAGGACCCCGCGGTGGTCGAGATCGCGCGCAAGGGCGAGACGGCCAAGACGGTGGCCCAGTACATCATGCCCATCAAGAACTTCAACAAGCCCGAACTTCTGGAGGCCGTTCTGCGCGAGAAGGGCTCCGAGCGCATCATCGTGTTCGCGCGCACGAAGTTCCGCACCGAGGAGTGCGCCGAGACGCTGTGCCGCGCCGGCTTCAGCGCCGAGTCCATCCACTCCGACAAGTCGCAGGGCCAGCGCAAGCGCGCGCTGGAGAACTTCCGCCGCGGCAAGACGTCCATCCTCGTGGCCACCGACGTGCTGGCGCGCGGCATCGACGTGCCCGACGTCGACCATGTGATCAACTTCGACCTGCCCGACATGCCCGAGGACTACGTGCACCGCATCGGCCGCACGGGCCGCGCGGGCGAGGAAGGCTACGCCATCTCGTTCGTCACCCGCGAGTCCAACCGCACGCTCAAGGACATCGAGAAGCTCATCGGCAAGGAGCTGCCGCTGATGGATCTCGAGAGCTACAACCTGGACCCCTCGCTGCTGAAGGGCGGCGCCAAGGGCAAGGGCGGCCCGCGCAAGAGCGGCGGCTACAAGGGTTCGAAGCCCAAGGCCGCCTACCAGGGCTCGCGCGACAACCGCCCTTCCGCGCACAAGGGGCCGCGCCCCGAGCGCTCGCAGGACAGCCGCCCCGGTCGCGCGACGCGCAGCGAGGGCCCGTCGAAGAACTACTCGAACGCCGCCAAGCGCGTGACCTCCTCCAAGAAGGGCGCGCCCGCGCAGTCCGGCGCCAAGAAGCGCTCCAACCGCCCGAACACCTACGACTACAGCCGCTTCGCCAAAGCCGACCGCTCCGCGTAAAGCGCTAACGAAGCAGCTTGACAAAAAGGACGGACCGCCGAGGCAGTCCGTCCTTTTTGTTCTCGGTCGTGGCGAGAATTTGCGGCTGTGGCACGGATCGGGCGGGTTTCGGGCTCCCGAGACGCCGCGTGCCCAGCGTTTGCCCAGGTCGCCGATTTCGCGAACTCGCCGCGCGTGCCACAGCCGCAAATTCCTGCCGTGAGGTCGAGCCCGGCGCTTCCGCCGACCTCCTACCGCCCTTCCACGCTGCCCTCCACGTCGATCGGGGCGTTCTTGGCGGCGGCCTTCGCGCGCTTGCGGTCGCGGCGCCAGTGCGACAGGCTCCACACCAGCCATTCCACGAGCGGGATGGTGAGGAACGCCACCCACGCGGGATGCGGCGCGTTGTCGACGAACGCCATCCAGCAGAACCAGGCCACCACGCCGATGGGATACGCGCCCGACACGAGCGGCGCGATGCGCTTGCGGCCGATGGCGTGGCCCACCATGTAGTACAGCGGGATGGTGAGGAACAGGAACAGCCCCATCGCCCACGCGCCGTTCAGGATGCCGAGCAGCAGGTACACCACGATCACCACGAGCGGGTACGGGAACTTCACCCACGACTTCTCGAACGCGCGCAGGTAGTGCTTGCGCACGGGGATGGTGCGGCCCACCTCGTCGCCGTACTTGGCGCGAGCGTCGTCGAGCGTGTCGAAGCGCTCGCCCTGCACCGTGTAGCCGCACGGCTCGTTCCAGCGGCCCTCGTCCTCCCAGCCGTGATGGTACTTCGCATGCGCGTCCTGCCAGCTGTCGAAGTGCTCACCGTTGATGATGACGTCGTCGCCGTCGATGAGCACCTCGTCGTCGCCGAAGCCGTTGCCAGGGCTCTTCACGTGCACGCCGTCCCAGCCGACGTGCACCTCCTCGCCCTTCTTGGCGTCCTTCACGTGCACGCCGTCGCGCCACGACACGTGCACGTACTCGTCGCCGTCCTCCACGTGGATGCCGCCGAAGCCGATGCGCACCTTGCCCTTCTTGTCGGAGGACTCGGGCTCGCACGCGGGCTCGCCTGCGTCGGCGGGCTCGGCCGGAGCGGCGCCGCGCTCGGCCGCGCGATCGCTCGCCTCGAACGCCACGTCGTCTTTGATGGCGTCGTCCACGTACAGCAAGTCGTCCAGCGACACGCCGTAGAGCTGCGCGAGCGCGATGAGGTTGTCGGTGTCGGGCGAGGACTCCGAGCGCTCCCACTTCGACACCGCCTGCCGCGACACGCCCAGCTGCTCGGCAAGCGCCTCCTGCGACAGCCCCGCCTGCTTGCGCCGCGCCGCCAAGCGCTCTGCGATCTCCACGTTCATAGTTCCGCACCCTTTCTCGTTTCGTCCATCTTAGCTCACCGCCAACACTACGGTTGCGGGAATCTCGGCGCGACCGCTTCCAGTTGGAATTTTCCGCAATTATTGGTTGCGGGAGCTATGAGCTGGGGAAATGGGAGCGCGCTGTCATCCTGAGCGGAGCGCGCAGCACGGAGTCGAAGGATCCCGCTCGGCGCCAGCTGGAAGACTCACGGCTGGCGCCGCAGGGGATCCTTCGATTCGCTGCGCTCGCTCAGGATGACAATGGGGAGGCTGCGCTCGCTCAGGACGACAATGGGAAGGGCTGCGCTCGCTCAGGATGACAGCGCGCTCGCCTACAGCTTGCGGCGGCTGATGTCGAGGACCACCCAGACGCTCAGGATGGCGGCGCCCAGGTAGCCGAAGAACGAGAGCACCGGCACGCCGAGCAGGCGCGGCTCCATGGTGGAGTTGGCCAGCAGGCTCGAGCCCACGAACAGGCCGGCGATGATGATACCGATGGTCAGCCGGTTGATGATCTTCGCCAGCTTCGACAGCGGCGCCTCCGACCCCAGCACCTCCATGTTCATCTTCAGCTGGCCGCGCGTGAGCATCTTGAGCGCCTCGCCCGAGAACTGCGCGGAGTCCATCATGCCCTTCGTCGACGAGCGCAGCGCCCGCGCGAGGTCCTCCATGGCGCGCGCCAGCTCGTCGCGCTTGCTCTTGGAGCGCTGGATGTGCGCGTTGATGATGCCCACGACGTTCTCGTTGGGGATGAACGGCGCGATGGTGCCCTCGAGCGTCACGATGCCGCGCGACACGCTGGTGATGGACGCCGGCAGCGTCACCTTGCATGAGCGCGTGAGCGACAGGATGTCGTTGAGGAACATGCCGATGTCGATGTCGGCCACGTCGCACGAGCCGTAGTCCTCGAGCAACAGGTCGAGGTCGGCCAAAAAGCGCGTGTGGTCGATGGCCGCGTTGTCCTTCGAGATGGCGAACGACATGAGGGCGTCTTTGAGCTCGGTGGCGTTCTCCATGCCCACGGCCTGGATGATGCTGCCGAACCCGGCGCGGTCGCGCGGCGACAGGCGGCCCATGATCCCCAGGTCGATGTAGACGATCTTGCCGTCGCGCACGAGGATGTTGCCCGGATGCGGGTCGGCGTGGAAGAACCCGTGGTCGAGGATCTGCTCGGCGTAGTTGTCGAGGATCTTCTCGCCGATCTCCTCCAGGTCGTAGCCGGACTCGCGCAGCCGGTCGACGGCCAGGATGGGGATGCCGTCGACGTACTCCATCACCAACACGAACTCGCCGCAGAGCTCCGGGTACACCTTCGGGCAGTCGATGAACGCCACGTTCTCGTTCAGGCGCGCGAACTCCTCGAGGTTGGCGGCCTCGCGCGCGAAGTCCGTCTCCTCGAGGAAGGTGGCCCACAGCTCCTCCACCACGTCGCGCAGGTCGAGCATCTGCTCGTCCTTCATGAAGCGCGCGGCCTGGCGCGCCACCATGCGCATGATGTCGATGTCCTGCGCCATGACGGCCTTCACGCCGGGGCGCTGGATCTTCACCGCCACCGTCTCGCCGGTGACCAGGCGCGCCTTGTGCACCTGCGCGAGCGACGCGCTGCCGAGCGGCGTGGGGTCGATGGCGTCGAACACGTCGCCCTGCGCGTCGCCGTAGATGTCGTCGAGCGCCGCGAGGATGTCCTCGAAGGGCAGCGGGTCGCACTCGGCCTGGAGCTTCGCCAGCTCGTCGCAGTAGGCCTTCGGCAGGATCTCGGATCGGGTGGACAGCGTCTGGCCGATCTTGACGAAGCTCGGGCCCAGGTCCTCCAGCATGGTGCGGAACTCCTCGGGCGAGAAGCCCTTGAGGAAGTGGTGCTTCTGCAAAATGGCGTATATCTCCCGAAGGCGGCGCATGCGGGCCTTGCGGCTCAGATCGAACCGTCCTTCGGGATCGATTTCAGCTCCGGAGCTGAAAAAGTATTTGAGCAGCGTGTTCTCGGCCATGGGCTATCGCACGGGCCCCGTCGTCACGCGACGGTAGGCGCCCCTCAGCCGCACGGCTGCGCGGGATCCTCGGGCTCGTCGGCGGCGTCGTCGGCGGTCTGCACGTCGGACGCGTCGCCCACTTCCGCCTCGTCGGCCGCCTTCGCATTGGCCTTCGCCGCGAACTCGGCCGCCTTGGCGGCGAACTCGGCGCGCTCCTCGGGCGTCATGACGGCCATGCGGGCCTCGAGCGCGTCGTAGCGCACCGTGGCGACCGCTTGCTCGGCCTTGTGCTTGAGCTCGGTGTTGATCTGCTTGCCCTGGTCTACCGTGAGCTCGCCCCGGGAGATGAACTGATCCACCAGCTCCTTGGTCTTCTCGCCCGTGATGGCCATCGCGCCGATGCCGGCCAGGAAGATATCCTTGAATCCGTCGCTGAGGTTAGCCATGGAAGCCTCCTTTGCTTGCGGTTGCCCGTCCGCACTGCGAACGGCTTCCAACCATGATGCACCAAATCGGGAAAAAGGGCAACGCCGCGACGCGCCATGACGGAGAAAGGACGGCGGGCCTTCAACGCCCCGTCACAACCGCGCCGCGCGCGGCGGGCGCGGCTCGGCAGGCCTCAGGGCCACCTGTTCAGGTTGCCGCGCGGGGGCCGGCGCCCCAGATCGGAGCGGCTCAGCTCCTTGAGCAGGGCCGTGATGCTCTCGTCGTGCTCCTCGTCGCCGCCTTCGCGCTCGTCGCGACCCTTCCTCGCCTTCGGCAGCTCGGGTATGCCGAGCGACCTCAGCAGATCCCGCGCCTCCTCGTTGGACAACGGGGCCGATTTCACCATCGCGCTGCACCTCCCTCTCGACGCTCGCCCGCAATCGGCGGGAACGGCGCGTCGACCTTCCTCTTCGCATCGGACGAAAGGAGCCTTGCCTCGCCGCCCGCGCGGACGGCTCGGCCCTTCGCGGCGCGCACGTCGGGATGCCTCGCGGCAGTGCGATGTCGGCTGTTGTGCTGGCGGGCGGGGGGATGCGTCGACAACGTGCGCGCAGCTCGCCTCCTCGCCCGATACGGCTCTCGTCCGGTCTGCAGGATGCCCTTACTATACGGAGGTTTCGGGGCGAGCGGGCGCACAAACCAATAACCGGGCGAACGCGACCCGGCGAATGGAGCGGCGGCGGAAGACGGCCGGATTGAGCGGCAGAAACGAAGCGGCGAGCGGAAAGGGCCGCCCGCCGCCCGCCGGCGCATCGAAACAGGAGAAACGGCCGCCCGTTACGCCGCGCGATCGGAGGCGAGGACGCGGCGTTCGGCAAGCACCGCCTGCGGCAGCTCCCTGCCGGTGCCCTCCGCCCACTCGAAGGGATGCGGCACGGCCTGGAGCTGCGAGGCGGGCGCCTGGACGGGGGGCGCGGCCTGCCTGCCCTCCACCCATGTGGCGGCGGCGACGCTGGCCACGATGAGCGCCGCCCCCGCGAACCCCGCCACGGACAGCGCCTCGCCCAGAAGCACGAACGAGAACGCGGCGGTGAACACGGGCTCGCCGGTGAGCAGGAGCGACACCGTGGAAGAAGGCAGCCCGGTGAGCGAGACGTTCTGCAGCATGAACGTGAGGCAGGTGCTGAGCAGCGCCAAGAACGCCACCGTCCCCCACGCCACCGGCTGCACGGCCGTAAGGTCCACCGGCGGCTCGAACGCGAGCGCGCAGGCGAGCGCCACCGCGAACGAGACGCCTATCTGCGTGCCGGCCACCGTGGCGGCGTCGAGCTTTTGAAGGCCCTGCTCGCCGAACACGAGCGCCCCGGCCAGCGCGACCGACGATAGGAGCGCGAGGGCCTCGCCCCAGCCGAACGAGAGCGCGCCGCCGTTGTTGCACAGAAGGTAGAGCCCGACGACCACCGCGGCCTGGAACGGCAAGAACGCGAGCGGGTAGCGCCGCCGGTTGGCCAGCGAGGACAGCAGCGGCGCGAACACCACGGGCAGCGCCACGAGGAAGCCCACGTTGGTGGCGGTGGTCAGGTCGAGCGCGACGTTGCAGGTGAGGTACGCGAGCGCCATGCATACGGCCGCCGGCAGCCAGTCGCGCACGCGCACCTCGCGCAGCTGGCGCACGATGCGCGGCCCGAAGAAGACGGCGAACACGGCGGCGGCCAGCCCGAAGCGGATGGCGAGGCACCACAGCGGCGTGATGCTCTCGTAGGCCATCTTCGTGATGGCGTTTCCCAGGCCGAAGATGACGGTCTGCAGCACGACGCAGGCCACGAAGGGCCAGCGAGCGCTCGTTTCACGTGCCATGATGCCTCCTTCCGCGCAGACAGCGCAGGACGATCGCGCCCTGCGCGGGCGTGTCGCGTTCACTCTGAGTTCGGGTTCGCTGACCATGGTATGGCTTCGGCATGTAAAAGTAAAACGCGAGTATCTTTTTGAGATTTAAAGAAAGTCTTGTCATCCCTCGTCAGGTGAGCGAATATGGAGGAAATGCGTGCGGAGGCAGCGGAATCGGAGGCGGAAGTGGCGAACCAGAAGTACGAGGCGTTCCTCAAAGTGGCCGAGACGGGCAGCTTCAAGCAGGCCGCCCGCGAGCTCGGGTACACGCAGGCGGGCGTGAGCTACCTCGTGGGCACGCTTGAACGCGAGCTCGAGCTGCCGCTGTTCGTGCGCGACTACGGCGGCGCGCGCCTGACGGCCGAGGGCGCCGACCTGCTGCCCCGGGTGCAGAAGGTGTGCAACGACGAGCGCCAGCTGGAGACGCGCGTGGCCGAGCTCAAGCACCTCGCCAGCGGCATCGTGCGCGTGGCCGCGTTCACGAGCACGGCCATCCAGTGGTTCCCCGGCATGGCGAAGTCGTTTCTGGCGCAGCGGCCCGGCATCGACTTGCAGCTCATCTGCGTCGACGACCAGGACGAGCTGGAGGAGGCCGTGTGGCGCGGCGATGCCGACTGCGGGTTCTTCGTCTACCCCATCAGGCACGACCTGCACGCCGTCTCGCTGCGGCACGACCCCTTGCTCGTGGTGCTGCCGCCCGACCATCCACTGGCCGACGCGCCGTTCGTGCCGCGCGAGACGCTGGCGACGGAGCCCTACATCCGGCTGAAGAGCGGTACGTCGACGGAGATGGAGGGCCTGTTCCGCAACAACGAGGTGGAGCCGAGCGTGCGGTTCACCATCGACAGCGACTACGCGGTCATGAGCATGGTGAGCGCGGGGCTCGGGTTCAGCGTGCTGTCGGGCCTCATCCTGCGCGACGCGCCGTTTCCGCTGGCCGTGGTGCCGCCCGAGAAGGAGACGACCCGCGAGATAGCCATCGCCGTGCGCTCGATGGAGACGGCCTCCACCGCGACCCGGGCCTTCGTCGAGCACGCCCAGGAGTGGATAGCCGAGACGTACGGGTGAGACGAGGCTTTTGTCTGAGCGGAGGCCGAAGGCCGCAGTCTTTGTCATCCTGAGCGGAGGCCGAAGGCCGCAGTCTTTGCCATCCTGAGCGGAGCGACCGAAGGGAGCGCAGTCGAAGGATCCCCCGCGGCGTCAGCCGTGGCGCTTCCTGCTGGCGCCGCGGGGGATCCTTCGACTCGCTTCGCTCGCTCAGGATGACAACAGGGGGGCTTCGCTCGTTCAGGATGACAAAAAAAGCTCCGGCACCTCGGTGCCGTCGGCGCAGATGAAGCTGGGGCGCTCGGCCACGAGGGCTTCTCGCGGGAACATGCCCCAGAGGGCGGCGGCCGTGGGGCAGCCCGCGCCGTTGCCCGCATGGATGTCGAAGGGGCTGTCCCCCACGTACAGGCACGCCGCGCTGGCCAGGCCCAGAAGGTCGCAGCCGTGCGCGACGGGGCCGGGGGCGGGCTTGTGCTCGGGATGGTCGTCGGAGCCCACGATGAAGTCGAAGTACCCCTCAAGGTCGAAGGACGCGAGCCCGCGCGCCGCCGGCTCGTGGCGTTTCGAGGTGACCACGCCCAAAGGCACGCCCGCGTCCTTCAGCCGCTCGAGCATGGGCACGGTGCCGGGGAACACGCGCACCAGGTCGTCATGCACCACGGCGTTGCGCTCGCGGTAGACGCGGCAGAGCTCCTCGTGCACGGCCGCGTCCGCGGCGAAGTCCCACATCTGCGTGTTGAGGGGCTGGCCCACCTTCGCCATGAGCAGCTCGTCGGGAATGGAGCGCCCGAGCACCTTCCGCACCGTGTAGCGGAAGGTCTCGAGGATGAGGTCGTACGTGTCGAGCAGCGTGCCGTCCAGGTCGAACAGCACCGCTTGGATGTCGTTGCGCATGCGGGCCCTACTCGAACAGCGCGCCGAACAGGCCGACCTCGCTGCCCCACACCTTCGTGTTGCGCTGGGCGAACGCGAGCGCGTCGGTGAGCGCGACCAGCGGGATGTCGCGGCGCGCGCCGGTGCTGCGGCGCTTGATCTCCACCTTGCCCTCGGCGAGGCCTCGCTTGCCCACGACCACCTGCAAAGGCCAGCCGATGAGGTCGGCGTCGGCGAACTTCACGCCCGCGCGCTCCTTGCGGTCGTCGATGGCCACCTCGAACCCGAGTTTCGCCAGGTCGCAGGCCAGCTTCTCGGCGGCGGGCTGCACCTCGTCGTCGCCCACCGTAAGCGGGATGACGCACACGTGCGCCGGCGCCACGGAAAGCGGCCACATGATGCCGTGCTCGTCGTTGTGCTGTTCGACGATGGCGGCCATGGTGCGCGAGATGCCCACGCCGTAGCAGCCCATGATGAACGGCTGCTCGCTGCCGTCCTCCGCCATGAACGTGGCGCCCATCGCGCGCGAGTACTTGTCGCCGAGCTGGAACACCTGCGACACCTCGATGCCGCGCGCGCCCTCGAGCGGAAGCCCGCATTCGGGGCAGCTGTCGCCCGGCTTCACGATGCAGAGGTCGGCCCACTCGTCCACCTGGAAGTCGACGCCCAGCTGGGCGCCCACGTAATGGTAGCCGTCCTCGTTGGCGCCCACGACCCACTTCGGCACCGCCTGCAGGCTGCGCGCCGCGATGACGTGCGCCTCCTCGGGCAGCCCCACCGGGCCCATCGAGCCCTTGTGCAGGCCGAACGCCTCCATGTCCTCGTCGGTGAGCAGCGTGAATCCGCCGGCGGCGCGCACGGCCTTGAGCTCGTTGAGCTCGTGGTCGCCGGGGATGAACATGACCACCAGCTCGCCCGCGTCGTTCTTGCCGGAGAGCGCCTTGACCGTGGACGACTCGGGGATGTCGAAGAACGCCGCCAGCTGGGCGATGGTGTGCACGTCCGGCGTGGCCACCTTCTCCATCTTGGGAACGTCGTAGACCGTGGGGCGCGCCAGGCAGTCGCCGGCCTCGGCGTTGGCGGCGTACCCGCACGAGCAGTGCACGAGTTCCGCCTCGCCCGCGTCGGCGAGCGCCATGAACTCGCAGGTCACGCTGCCGCCGATCTGGCCGGGGTCGGCCTCGACGGGGCGGTAGTCCATGTCCATGCGGTCGCAGATGCGGCCGTACGCCTCGCTCATCTCGTCGTAGGTCTTCTGCAGCGACTCCTGCGTGTCGTGGAAGCTGTAGGCGTCCTTCATGATGAACTCGCGGCTGCGCAGAAGGCCGAAGCGCGGGCGGATCTCGTCGCGGAACTTCACCTGGATCTGGTAGAGCGACACGGGCAGCTCCTTGTAGGAGCGCAGCTCGTTGCGCACGAGCGAGGTGAGCAGCTCCTCGTGGGTGGGCCCGAGGCAGAAGTCGTGGTCGTGGCGGTCCTTGAGGCGCATGAGCTCGGGGCCGTAGTCGTTCCAGCGGCCGGACTCGTGCCAGAGCTCGGCCGGCTGCAGCGCGGGCATCATGATCTCCTGCGCGCCGATGGCGTCCATCTCCTCGCGCACGATGTCCTCCACCTTGGCCAGCACCTTCTTACCGAGCGGCAGGAAGGTGTACACGCCCGAGGCCGTCTTGCGGATGAAGCCCGCGCGCAGGAGCAGCCGATGGCTGGCGATCTCCGCGTCGGCGGGGTCCTCCTTGAGCGTGGGCGCGTACAGCTGGCTCATGCGCAGGATGTTCATGTTCGTCATAGCCTTCCTATCTCCTCCATCAAAGCGTCCACGATGGCGCTCTCCTCCACCTTGCGGACGACGTCTCCCTTCGAAAACACCACGCCCGAGCCCGCGCCGCACGCCACGCCGATGTCGGCGTCCGCGGCCTCGCCCGGGCCGTTCACCACGCAGCCCATGACCGCCACCTTGAGCGGCTTGTCGAGGTCGGCGATGCGCTCCTCCACCTCGCGGGCCAGGCCGATGAGGTCCACCTGGCAGCGCCCGCACGTGGGGCAGCTGATGAGCTCGGGCGCGCGGCGGCGCAGATCGAGCGCCGCGAGCAGCGTCCAACAGGCGCGGACCTCCTGCACCGGGTCGTCGGTGAGCGAGATGCGCAGCGTGTCGCCGATGCCCTCCGCGAGCAGGATGCCGAGGCCCGCCGCGCTCTTGATGGCGCCTTGGAACGTCGTGCCGGCCTCGGTGACGCCGATGTGCAGCGGCACATGCGGAAGCTCCTCGCTGAGCAGGCGGTACGTGCGCACCGTGGTCATGACGTCGTGGGCCTTCGCGCTGACCACCAGGTCCTGGAAGCCGCGGCCCTCGCAGTAGCGCACGTAGTCGGCGGCCGAGCGGGCCAGCTTCTCGGGTAGCGTGAGGTCGTCGCGCGCGGCCAGCTCCTGGTCGAGCGAGCCCGCGTTCACCCCGATGCGGATGGGGATGCCGGCCTCGCCCGCCGCGTCGAGCACGGCGTCGGTCTTGGCCAGGCCGCCGATGTTGCCGGGGTTGATGCGCAGCTTGGCCGCGCCGCGTCGGGCGGCCTCGATGGCGATCTGCGGATCGAAGTGGATGTCGGCGATCACCGGCAGCGGCGACTGCTCG
The DNA here is from genome assembly GCF_902386925.1 of Arabiibacter massiliensis. Classification (NCBI taxonomy): domain Bacteria; kingdom Bacillati; phylum Actinomycetota; class Coriobacteriia; order Eggerthellales; family Eggerthellaceae; genus Arabiibacter; species Arabiibacter massiliensis. The sequence goes on from NZ_LR698996.1 coordinate 1,457,821, forward strand.
CACACGGCCTCGAACACGTCGAGGTTAGCGCGGTGCGGGATGGCCATGCGCACGACCTCGCAGCCGGCCTGCGCCAGCGCGTCGATCTGCGCGAGGTTGGCGGCCGCGTCGTCGGCCGGGGCGTTCAGCATGGACTGCACGACGACCGGTGCGCCGCCGCCCAGCGGCACGCCGCCCACCATGACCCGGCGGGTGGCCTTGTTCGGTTCAGCTTGTCCGGGCATCCGTGCCTCCGTTCCCCACGCGCGTTTCGCCGCATATCGGGCTATTGTACCGCCGAATGCGCGAAGCCCGGCCAGCCTCCACGAACTCTTCCCCAAAAAGCGCGGAGGGGGCGTGACAAATGGGGACATTGTCACGCCCCCCCTTGGGACAGTTCGATCGGTTAGCCGCCGAAGCCGACGCCGGAGATGATGCGTTGGATGTCCTGGTTCGCCATGAACAGGAAGAAGCACACGAACAGCGCCATGCCGGCCAGCGACAGGTAGTTGAGCGCGCGCATGGACACCGCCTTGCGCGATACCTTCTGGAACACCTCGATGACGAAGCGGCCGCCGTCGAGCGGCGGGATGGGCAGCAGGTTCATGATGCCGAGCGAGACGGAGATCACCGCGACGAACAGGATGGCGTTCGCCAGCCCCGCGTCGATCATCGTCTTCGACATAGCCGCGATGCCGATGACCGAGGTGGAATTCTGCACCACCTCGCCCGCCGTCGCCGGATTGAACAGCCCCGCCACCATCTGCGCCGTCATGCCGATGTACACGAAGCCCATCTCGATGGACTGCAGCGGATTGAGGTTCACATGCACGATGTCACCCGCGCGGTTCGGCGCGTCGACGCCGATGATCGAGTAGAGCACCACGAACAGCAGCACGGCGAACAGCAGGTTCACCGCCACGCCGGCCACGAGGATGACCGAGCGCTTCCAGAACGGCAGGCTGCGGTACTGCTGCTTGTACTCGCTCTCGAAAAGCGCGTGCGCGTCGCCCACCGGGCGCGCCTGGCCCAGGTCGTAGGCGACCATGCCGCGCTCGCGCTGCTTGCGGCTGGGCTGCACCTCGGGGGCGCGGTAGGTGTTGTACTGGTCCTGCTTCGTGGGGCCCTTCGCGCTGCCCCACTCGACGAGCTCCTCGAGCGCCTCGTAGGCCTCGTCGTCGGAGATGCCGCAGTCGCGCGCGACGTCCTCCATGTTGGCGGTGCCGCGGCGGTAGAGCGACGCGAGCGCGGCCTCGAGGTGCGGGCTCATCTCGCCCGGCTCCATGCCGCACACTTTCGCGTAGCCGCCCAGCAGAAACGGCGTGACGCCGAACTTGGTGCCCCACTTCGTGAAGCCGATGCTGGGTCCGGGAAGCCCCAGCATGAACTCGGTCACGCGCACGCCGAACGCACGCGAGGCCAGGTAGTGGCCGCCCTCGTGGATGAACACGAGGAAGCCCAGGATGAGCGTGGCGTACACGATCATCAAAACGATATCCATAGGCGCAAACTCCTCTGCGTCAAACGGCCCTCGTCGTCGGGGCCGACAAATGTTTCATGAACCAGTATAAAGCGAGCGGGCACGGGAGGCGCTGCCGAACGAGAAACCCACGAACCTGCCGCGAAATCTTCGCGAGGCCGTTTCCTGCGCACGGAGGTCGGCCGCCTGACCTGGGATGCTGGGAATCCGCTTGATCCGCGCTGGATTTCCGCTTGATCCGCGCTGGAAAACGGATGGAGACGCGCTTGACTTGCGCGAGTTCCGCGCTAGATCGGGAGGACTTTCCGCTGGACGCACGCCATCTACGCGCTGGAAGCGGCTGCTAAGATGGAAGAGCGGATCCGCACAACGCAAACAACGGCAAGCTGCCGGAAGGAGGAAAACAGGATGCCGAATACTGCAGGCTTCCATAATTTCGGTCAATACTCTAACAAAAGTGTTAGAGTATTGACATGCCTCGTTTCGATGACATTTATGAGATAGCGGCCGACAACTACGGCTTGGTGACTTTCGCCGAGGCGCAGGAGGTCGGCGTCACCAGCGTGGAGCTGCGCCGCTTTGTGAAGGATGGCCGCCTTGAGCGCCTCGGACACGGCGTTTACAAAATCACGCGCTACATACCAACGCCGCTCGATCACTATGCCGAGGCGACGGCGCTCGTCGGCCCAGGTTCCTATATTCACGGCGAATCGGTTCTTGCCATGCACAACCTAGGGTTGGCGAACCCTGAAAAAACGAACGTCGCCATCGTGAAGCGCACGAGGAAGAAGCTTCCGGGATGGATACGCCTCGTCACAGGAAACAGCGGCGACGGAGTAACGAGCTACGAAGGCATTCCAAGCCAGAGCGTAGCCGAAGCCCTGCGCTTCTGTCGAGGTCGCGTAATGAAGGAGCGTCTGGTCGACGCAGTCCATGACGCCCTTCGAGCAGGGTTGATCAGCGAAGAGGAAAAGCGTTCGCTCGAAGAGGAGCTGGAGCTGCGGCAATGGCCAAACAACCGAACAGCAGGAGAAATCTCGACCTAGCGATACGCCGGCTCGCGCGAGAGGACGAGGACGTACGCCGCATCCGCCTAATCATGGCAAACACGATAGTCGGCCAGATGCTTCCCGAGGGCGTGGTCAAAGGAGGAAGCGCGCTCAAGTTGCGCTACGGAAGCGACGCGACCCGATTCACGCGGGACCTGGACGCCGCGCGCGACGCCGACCTGGAATCCTTTATCTCCCGACTGCGAGAGAGACTTCAAGCCGGGTGGAACGGATTCACGGGCATAGTCGTCAGGCGTGAGCCGGCGAAACCCGCAGGCGTGCCCGGCCAGTACGTGATGAAGCCCTTCGACGTCAAGCTGTCCTACAACCTGAAATCCTGGCTGACCGTGCCTCTCGAGATCGGCCATAACGAGATCGGGGACGCAAGCGAGCCCGAATACAGCATCGCTCCAGACATAGTCTCACTGTTCACGAGTCTCGGCTTTCCACCACCGAGCCCTATACCCCTCATGCCTCTGCACCACCAGATAGCCCAGAAGCTGCACGGCGCAAGCGAGCCGGGAAGCGAGCGCGCGCACGACCTCATAGACCTGCAAGTCATCATCTCGAAGGGACCCGTCGACTACCGCAAAACGAAGGAAACGTGCACGAGGCTCGGACTACCTGCGCCACCTCGTCCGCCAAGACCTCGCGAGCGTCTCCTGATTCCGCATCCGGCGCGCTCCGAAAGAAACCTCAGCAGTAGAACGTCGCGTGCGAGCCGAGAAAGGCGAGGAACTCCTCATCCCACGGGCTCAAATCCCTATCTTGACGGTATGCGACTGAAAATCCCCAGGTGATATCCTCGATAGGAACGCCCACATACCCCTCGTGGGGAAACGAGCCCACATGGGAGCGAGGTGTGATAGAGGAGACCCCGCGCCTCATAGCCATCTCCAAGACCTCGATCATCTCGTCGACGTAGTACAGCGAGCACGACAGAGGCGGCTCGAGAAGCCTACTCGCATAGCCCCTCGAGGTCACGTACTCGTTCGGCGCAAGGCACACCAAGTCCATTCCGGCCAGGTCGGTCGACCGCACCGTCGCCTTGCGCGCCAGAGGAGAATCCGCAGACGTCCAGAGGAACAGCATGTCCTTATGCAGCGGCACGGAGAGCAGCGAGCGGTGGTTGATAGGGTTGTTGAGCAGCGCGAAGTCGCACGCCTTGTCCCGGAGGGCCTCCTCGCAATCATAGTCGACCATGGTGCGCATGATCTCGACGCGCGCGCCCGTTTCCGATCGCTCGTTGAACGAGAGGATGGTCTCGCGGGACATCACGTTGAACAAACCCGTCGACACCGAAAGCGAGATCGACCTCGATTGCCTGCGGCGCAGCTTCTCCATCTCGTCCATCATCTCGGCGTAGTCGCACTCGAAAGACAGCGAGAACCGGTAAAGAACCCGCCCGAAATCCGTGAGGACGGTGCCATCGTGATCCCCTTTGAACAACGGCACGCCCATCGCCGACTCAAGTCGCTTGATGGAGCTCGAAAGCCCCTGCGGCGTGATGAAGAGCTCCTTCGCGGCGCGCGCGTAGCTGCCGGTGTCGGCCAGCGCGACGACGTACTTGAACACTTTTGAATCCACAAGCGCCCCCCCCCTTTCGCCCCTCGCCATTGTAGCGAACAGGACTGCCTGCGGCCAGGATCCCCCTTCTCGTTTTGTTGAGAAAAGCCAACAAGCCGTTGATTCCCCGCACCGCCGAACCGACGAATAATAGAGCCATGCCGCCGTTCGAACAAGGGATTCGAAGAATCGCCCGAAGAGGGCCGGCGGAAAGACGACTCGCAAGGAGGAGCACCATGGACATCTCACGCCGCAACTTCATACGCCTCGGAGCCGCGGGCGCGGCAGCTGCGGGCTTGGCCGGACTGGCCGGATGCGCCCCCACCGTCGCAGCCAGAGCCGACACGGCGAACGCGTCGGCCGACGGCGACTGGCTGGGTTCCGCGCCCGCGCTCTCCATCGACGATTGCGCAGAGACCGTGGAAACCGACGTCTTGGTCGTCGGATCCGCCCTGGCAGGCTCGATGGCGGCATACGGGGCGCTGAAGAACGGCGCGAAGGTCACTGTGCTCGAACGCAACGCGGCCCCGCACATCGGCGGCATGACCATCTCGTTCCTCAACTCCCAGACGCAGCTTGACGCCGGTCTGCCCGAATACGATCCGGTGAAAACCGCGAACGACATGTTCAACCTGACGCAGTACCGATCGGACATGAAGCTGAACACCCTGTGGTGCGAGCGCTCCGGCGAGCTTCTAGATAACCTGAAGGCCGATTTCCTGGAGCCGTACGGACAATACTGCCAGCCGCTCAGCCTGGAAGGCATCTTCCCCGATCCCAGCCAGGAGATCACCTCCTACATCAGCACCGGTGTCGCGTTCTCGGAAACCGATATCCTCACCGACTTCACGCACAACATCCATCGATACCTGGAAGACGAAGGCGTGGAGACGCGCTACAGCACCTGCGCGGAAGTGCTGGTGCAGGACGAGAACGGTGCGGTCTTGGGAGCCATCGCCACCAACGAAGACGGCGAGCATGTGTACTTCCGCGCGTCGAAGGGCGTGGTCATGTGCACGGGTTCGTTCGGCGGCGACGAGGCCATGATGAAGCGCTTCTACACGACGCACTTTGCGGAATGGGCGCTGAAGAACAACGCGTACGAGGCGTACATGGGCGACGACCCGGTGACCGACAACAGCATGGACGACGGCCGCGGCCACAAGATGCTGTGCTGGGCCGGAGCGGAGATGGAAGAGATCTGCGGATACGCCGCCTGGCAGACCACCGCATGGCGCTCCTTCCCCTACCTGCTTGTCAGCACGAAGGGCGAGCGGTTCATGAACGAGTGCACCTCGCTTCTGACCTCGGCCCACATCGTGGCGGACCTCCCCGGGCACGACGGCTACGTCTGGCAGATCATCCCCACCAACGACTTCGAGATGCCCTCGTCGTTCGGCTACGACAAAGAGGCGGCAGCCAAGATGTTCGACATCGAGAAGACCGAGCACTACGAAGCCGACACCATCGAGGAGCTGGCCGAGCTCATCGATGTCGATCCCGCCGCGCTGAAGGCGACGGTGGAACGCTACAACGAGCTGTGCGAGAAGGGCGAGGACGTCGATTACCGCAAGGCGAAGCGCTACCTCGATCCTATCGACGACGGTCCTTACCAGGCATGGAAGATGCAGTACCTGTTCTACTGCACGCTGGCCGGCGTGCGCTGCAACGAGAAGCTGCAAGTGCTCGATGCCGATTGGAACCCCATTCCCGGCCTGTACGCCGGCGGCAACACCGTAGGCTACCGCTTCGGTGCCAGCTACGAGTCGCTGCTGCACGGCGGCTCGAACGGCCTCGCCGCGACGCACGCCTACGTGGCCGGCGAGAGCGCGGCCACGCGATAGCGGAATCGTCTGACTTTTCAGCGCGGAAGGGCGTCGCAAGCAGCGTCGTCCTTCCGCGCTTCGCATACTCACCAGGATTTCGCAAGGATTGCGCACCCGGACCTCTGCGCGCGCCGGAAGCTGCGACAAGGAAACCGCCTCACGCGCCTCAGCGTTTGAGCGTGTTTTCGGAGCGAAGATCGCATCGTGTGGGCGCATGCGACCAGGCATGCTGTATTCGCGCTTGAAACGCGCTGGATCGGCGCTGGAAACTCGCTGGATTCTTGCAAGGAAACCGCCAGGAAAGCGCTGGATCCGCGCTTGATCGCGGCGGCCATCCGCTTGACGCACGCCATGGATCGGCTGGATCCCGCTGCTATCATGGAGGCAGCGGGATCCAGTCGATCAATTTCATGCTTGCGCTTTTTCTTGTAAGGTATACAATGAATACCCATGATATACCGTTGCCAATATTTTTCTTCGACTATCGCAAAAACGAGGCGAACATCGAGAAGCACGGGGTGAGCTTCGAGGAAGCCAAGGGCATCTGGCTCGACCCCGATTACCTGAAGGTGCCGGCGAAGAAGAGCGGCGAGAAGCGCTTTCTCGCCATCGGCATGGTGGATGGAAGATGCCTCACGGCGGTCGCAACGAACCGCGGCAACGCCGTCAGGATCATTTCAGCTCGACGCGCAAGCAAGAAGGAGGCGAAGCAGTATGGGCACCGCGACCGATGACGCCCTGCTCAAGCGGTTCGACGAGGGCGGGGACATGGAGGAGTACTTCGACTTCGAGAAGGCCGTGCGTCCGAACAGGGCCCGCAAGGTTAACGTCGACATGCCCGAATGGATGATCGAGGCGCTCGACGAGGAGGCCGACCGGCTCTCGGTGAACCGCCAGGCCGTGATCAAGTTCTGGCTCGCCGAGCGCATCGAGCAGGAGCGCGCGAAGCACGCGGGCTGACTTCGGGATGAAGCTATGAGACGTTACCCCCATCCCTTTGTCTCGATCCACGTGCGGGCCTCGGCGCGGGACCAGGCATCGAGGTGCTCGAGCTGCTCGAGACTCTCGACCGGCTGGACGCCGTCGCGCTCGTGGGCGTCCATGACGGCCTCCACGCATTCGGCGATCCCCAAGTAGGTGCCTTCCTCGGCCAAAAACGCCGCCACGGCCACCTCGTTCGCGGCGTTCATGACGCAGGGCAGCGTGCCGCCCACATCACCCGCATGGCGCGCCAGCGCGAGGCAGCGGAACGTGTCCTCGTCGGGCGCGGCGAACTCGAGCGAGCCCAGCTGGCGGAAGTCGAGCGGCTCCACCGGCGCGTCCCAGCGCTCGGGGTAGCTCAGCGCGAACTGGATGGGGATGCGCATGTCGGTGGTGCCGAGGTGCGCCTTCACGCTGCCGTCGGAGAACTCCACCATCGAGTGGATGGCGCTCTGCGGCTGCACGACCACGGCAATCCTGTCGTAGGGCATGGCGAACAGATGGTGCGCCTCGATGACCTCGAGGCCCTTGTTCATGAGCGTGGACGAGTCGATGGAGATCTTCGCGCCCATGTTCCACGTGGGATGCGCGAGCGCCTGGGCGGGCGTGATGTGCGCGAGCTCCTCGCGCGTGCGGCCGCGGAACGGGCCGCCCGACGCCGTCACCCACAGCCGCGTCACCTCGCGCGGATCCTCGCCCAGAAGGCACTGGTAGATGGCGCCGTGCTCCGAGTCGATGGGCATGAGCCGCCCCGGCTCGGCGGCCAGCGGCATGATGAGGTCGCCGCCCACCACGAGCGACTCCTTGTTGGCCAGCGCGAGCACCTTGCCCGCGCGCAGCGTCTCGTAGCTCGCGCGCAGGCCAGCCGCGCCCACGAGCGCGTTCACCACGATGTCGGCTTCGGGCAGTTGCACGAGGTCGGCCACCGCCTGCGGGCCGAAGCCGAGGGAGGGCTCGGAGCGCTCGTCGGCTGACGCCGCGCGGGATCCTTCGACTGCGGCCGCTTCGCGGCCTTCGCTCAGGATGACATCCCGCAGCTCGCCGGCAACGGGCTCGCGCGCCAGGCGTTCGTCGCCCACGGCCAGATGCCGCACGCCGAACTCGCGCGCCTGCGCCAAGAGCTCGCTTGCGCGCGTGCCCGCGGCGAGCGCCACCACCTCCAGCTTGTCGGGATGCCGGCGCGCCACGTCGAGCGTCTGCGTACCGATGGAGCCGGTCGACCCCAGAACGACGATGCGCTTTCTAGATGCCATACGGGATGCAGCCCCCTCCGACGAGCAGGATGGCCGAGGTCACGGCCACCAGGAACAGCGAGTCGCAGCGGTCGAGCAGCCCGCCGTGCCCTGGCATGATGGTACCGGAGTCCTTGAAGCCCGAATTGCGCTTGATGCGGCTCTCGGCCAGATCTCCCAGCACGCCCATCAACCCGCTGATCAGCCCGAACACAAGCGCCTGCGGAATGGACATCGTCACGCCGGGCACGAACGACATGAGGCACCAGAACACGGCAGAGCCCGCGAGTCCCGCCAAAAAGCCCTCCCAGCTCTTCTTCGGGCTGGTGCGCGGCGCCAGCTTGTGCTTGCCGAACTTGCTGCCCACCAGGTAGGCGAACGAGTCGTTCGCCCACACGCTCAGGAAGATGCCCAGCACCAGCACGCCGCCCCACGGCGCCGGCAGCGCCTGGCGCACCACGATGATGCCCGAGAGCAGCATGCCGCAGTACGCCGCGCCGAAGAAGCTCACGCCCACGTCGGGCACGCGCGCCCGCATCCAGAACACGTACCACACGATGAGCGCGAGCAGCAGCGCCAGGCTCACGAACAGCGCCCCGTTCAGCCCGAGGAAGAACACGCTCACCGGATAGAGCATGGCCGCGACGATGCCGAGCATCTCGTTGGGCAGCTTCGCATCCGAGCGCAGCATGTAGTAGAACTCGCCCGCCGTGATGCCGGCCGTGGCCACGAGCAGCGCGAGCGTGGTCCATTCGCTGATCAGCACGCAGAGGATCGAGCCCGCCACGTACACGAACCCGGTGCGGAACCTCACCTGCAGGTCGGTGGGGTTCTGCAGCTTCTTCGGGGTCTTCTCGTGCGCGAACTCCTTGAGCTTCTCGCCGCGCGAGCGCTCCTCGGCCGGCTCGCGCTCGTCGCGCCCGCTCTCCACCCTACTTCACCGCCCCGAAGCGGCGGTCGCGCCCCTGGTACTCCAAGAGCGCCCGCAAAAACTCGTAACGGTCGAAGTCGGGCCAGAGCGTCTCGGTGCACACGAACTCCGCGTACGCGATCTGCCACAGGAGGAAGTTCGACACGCGCATCTCGCCGCTCGTGCGGATGAGCAGGTCGGGATCGGGGATGTCGGCCGTGTAGAGGTGCCGCGACAGCGCCTCCTCCGAAAGCGGCTCGGGCGCGCGGCCCTCCTTGAGCGCGGCGTGCGCCCCGTCCATGTAGGACTGGATGGCATCGAGCAGCTCCACGCGGCCGCCGTAGTTCACGGCCACCACCAGCGTCATGCCGTCGTTGTCCTTCGTCTTCTCCCAGGCGGCGGCGAACGCGTCGCGCGTCTTCTTGGGCAGCTCGTCCGTGCGCCCGATGGTCATCACGCGCACGCCCTCCTCATGCAAGCCGTCCACCTCGGCGAGCATGGTGGTGGCGAACAGGTTCATGAGGCCGATGACCTCGTCTTGGGGTCGTTTCCAGTTCTCGGACGAGAACGAGTAGATGGTGAGATAGCGCACGCCCACGTCCGACGCGCAGCGGATGGTCTCGCGCACCGACTCGATGCCGGCCTTGTGGCCGAACAGGCGGTTCTTGCCGCGTTCCTTGGCCCAGCGGCCGTTGCCGTCCATGATGACGGCCACGTGGCTCGGCACGGCGGCGGGGTCGAGCCGCGTCGGATCGAGGTCCGCCGGCGGGTTCGGGAATATGTAGTCGAGCGGCTTGTTCACGGCAGTACTGCTTTCAGGTTGAAGCCTAGAAAACGCCCGGGTTGGCGTAGTGAGTCAGCGAGAAGCGTTGCGGTGCCCCAGATCGTGGGAATGGCGATGGCGAAGCGTACTTCGGTACGTGAGCCATCGGCATCGCCGCGAGATGGGGTGCCCCAACGCTTCGCAGCGTCGAGCAGTTCCGGCGGCCGACAGGCCGCCGGAACGCTAGATCTCCATGACCTCGGCTTCCTTCTTCTTGAAGGCCTCATCCACCTCGGCCACGAACTTGTCGGTCATCTTCTGGATGTCGGCCTCGGCGCGGCGCTGATCGTCCTCGGGGAGGCTGTCCTCCTTGACGGAGCGGTCGATGGCGGCGTTGGCGTCGCGGCGGGCGTTGCGCACGGCCACGCGGGCCTCCTCGGCGTAGCCCTTGCACTGCTTCACCAGCTCGCGGCGGCGCTCCTCGGTGAGCGCGGGGAACGGCAGGCGGATGACCGAGCCGTCGTTGGACGGGGTCACGCCCAGGTCGCTCTGCAGGATGGCGTGTTCGATGGCCCCGAGCATGCCCTTGTCCCACGGCTCGATGACCAGCATGTGCGCGTCGGGCGTCTTGATGCCGGCCATCTGGTTCACCGGCGTGGGCACGCCGTAGTAGTCCACCTTGATGCGGTCGAGCAGCATGGCGTTCGCGCGCCCCGTGCGCACGGAGGCGAACGCGTCGCCGAGCGAGGTCAGGGCCTTCTGCATGCGCTCCTCTGCCTGCAGCATAATGTCGTCGATCATCCCGATTCCTTTCATCCAACCCGGCCGAACGCGGCCGCACGCCGCGCCGCTTGAGGCGTTTCGCTTATTCTACCGTGGTTCCGACGTTTTCGCCCTTCAAAGCACGCGAAATGTTGCCCTTCACGGTGAGATCGAACACGATCATGGGCACGTCGTTGTCCATGCACAGCGACGTGGCCGTGGAGTCCATCACGTTCAGGCCCCGCGACAGCACGTCCATGTAGCTGATGCGGTCGAAGCGCTTGGCGTCGGGGTTCTTCTTGGGGTCGCTGTCGTAGACGCCGTCCACCTTGGTGGCCTTCATCAGCACGTCCACGTCCAGCTCGCAAGCGCGCAGGGCGGCCGTGGTGTCGGTGGTGAAGTAGGGGTTGCCCGTGCCGGCGGCCAGGATGACCACGCGGCCCTTCTCCATGTGGCGGATGGCGCGGCGGCGGATGTAGGGCTCGGACACCTCCTGCATGGTGATGGCGCTCTGCACGCGGGAGAAGATGCCGTGGCGCTCGAAGGCGTCCTGCAGCGCGAGCGCGTTCATGACCGTGGCCAGCATGCCGATGTAGTCGGCCTGGGCGCGGTCCATGCCCTCGGCGCTTCCGGCCAGGCCGCGGAAGATGTTGCCGCCGCCCACCACGATGGCCAGCTGCACGCCGTCATGCACGACCTCGGCGATCTCGTCGGCCAAGTCGTCGACGACCTTCGGATCGATACCGTAGCCCATATCCCCCGCCAGCGCCTCTCCGGAAAGCTTGAGCAGCACGCGGTCGTATCGGTATCCTTCAGACATAAGCCCTGTCCTCTCGATGGTCGTTCCGTCTCGTATCGGCTGCTATCTTACCCGAAAACGAAAACGCCCGTCGAGGCCGCAGGTCCGTTTCCCGCCATTTCACGCAAAGGACAGACACGCCGACCGGGCCGCTCAGATACGCGAGGAGGTCCCAACGCGCCGCGAAAAGCGCCCGGCGATGCACCTTGTGACGGTTTTGCGCGGGATTCGGGAGCGTTTCGGCTTCCTGTGAAGGACTGGAAGGGGTTGGACGGGAGCGCGAGAAAGCGCGACCTGGGCAAACGCCGGCGGCCGCTCCTGCGACCCTGCGCAGAACCGGCACAACTTGCAATTTCGAAGGGATTCGGTGGCACGGGCCGGCCCATGCGGAAGCCCCCGGCCGAGGCCGGGGGCTTCCGAGGAGAGGGATGGCGCGTTTGTCAGAGCTTACGCGGCGTCCTTCTGGGAGCTGCCGCCGCCGAAGAGGCGCTCGAGCATGGACTCCTGCGAGCTTTCGCTTTGCTGCTGGGAAGAGGCGCTCTGCGAGGCCTCGTCGGAGCCCAGCGTCACCTCGACCTGCTTCGTCTCGCCGTTGCGGTTGATCTCCAGCGTCACCTTGTCGCCGGGGTTCTTGGCGCGGATGTCCAGCATGAGGTCGCTCGCCGATTCCACGTTCTGGCCGTCGAACTTGGTGATGATGTCGCCGGGCTCGATGCCGGCCTCGGCCGCGCCGGAGCCCTCGTTCACGCTGGCCACGTACGCGCCGGTGTCGGCGGACAGGCCGTAGCGCTGGGCGTTCTGCGCGTTCACCGTGGACAGGGACACGCCGAGCTGGGCGTGGGTGGGCGTCTTGCCGTCGATGATCTGCTGGGCGATGTTCACCGCGTAGTTCACCGGGATGGCGAAACCGACGCCGGAGTAGTTGCCCGAGTACGACGTGATGAGCGTGTTGATGCCGATGAGCTTGCCGTCGGCGTCCACGAGCGCGCCGCCGGAGTTGCCGGGGTTGATGGCGGCGTCTGTCTGGATGAGGTTCGCGTAGATGGTGGGCTCGCCGGTGCTCTGGCCGCTGTAGGGGTCGGTGCCGCTGTCCATGATCTGCGAGCGGCTGGTGGCCGACACGATGCCGGTGGCCACGGACTGCTCCAGGCCGAACGGGCTTCCGATGGTCATGACCCACTCGCCGATGATGAGGCTGTCGGAGTCGCCCACCTCGATGGGCGTGAGGCCGCTAGCGTCCTTGGCCTTGATGACGGCCAGGTCGGACGAGGGATCGGTACCCACGACCTCGGCGTCGTACTGCTCGCCTTCGATGGTCACCTTGAAGGCGTCGCCGCCCTCCACCACGTGGTTGTTCGTGATGATGTAGCCGTCCTGGGTGAGCACCACGCCGCTGCCGAGCGACGACTGCGTGAGCGTGTTGGCGTCGGTGCCGCTGTTCGCGCCGGAGCCGAACCCGTAGCCGTACATGGCACCGGCCGACTGGTTCGTGTACACGTCGATGGCCACCACGGAGGGCAGGGACTTCTTAGCCACCGTCTCGGGAAGCGTAAGGTCCTCGTTCTTGGCGGCCGTGTTGCTGGAATCCGAGCTGGTCGCGCCGAGCTGCGTCTGCGAGCCGCTGTTGTCGCTGCCGCTGCCGCCGCCGTTGGAGGAGCCGCCGTTCATCGACTGCCAGACGCCGAAGCCGCCCAGGCCGATGACGCAGGCCAGCGCCGCGCCGGCGAAGCCGAGCAGGAACGTGCGCAGGCCGTGCGACTTCTTCTCGACGGTGACGGAGCCCGGCGTGTGCGCGGCCTGGTAAGGCTGCTGCTGGTAGGTTTGCTGGTAATAAGGCTGCTGGCCCATGGGGGCCGTATGCTGGGCGTGGTCCTCGCCCGGTCTCGGCGGCTGGGAGGCGCCGTCGGGGGTGGTGCCATGCGTATCGGTCATATGCTTCACGCTCCTTGGGTTCGTGGCGGTCTTGAGTTCGCAGTGCTCAGCGATGTGATGCGGTCACCTTATCACGATGGCCTTTTGATCTGCGGTCCCTGCGCGCAATTGTCATCTTCGCGTCACGGAATTACACCAATCGGTGTACGCGCCGAAAGCCCCGCGTACACCGGCCGACGCAAGGAGCGGGCCGCTCCCCTACCTTCCGCGCTCGATCCTGGGGACGAGCACTTTCGCGGCGTCCCGTACCTGGGCGATGGTGCGTTCGAGGCCCTCCCGTATGAAGTCGAGGCGTCCCGGCTGGGCGGCATGCCGGCTTGCCGAGAGGATGTCGCACGCTTCGTCGGCGAATCCGTCGAGCGCGGACGGATTGAACCAGCTGAGATCGTCCACGCACGCGAGCGCCGATGCGGCGTCCTGGGCGAAAGGGCGCGCCATGAAGGCCCAATCCCTTGCGTTGATTTCGCGATCGTTTTTGTCGAACCAAAGGCTGTTCCCCGAATCGAACAGCGGGGCGACTCGTAATTCAAGTGCGTCGATATCGCGAACGAACCCAAAGTTGCGCCAGTGCCTATCGGAATTGGCCAGGATGACGTCGCATAGGATCATCTTCGAGAGGGACGATCGCACAGCGGCCTCGTTCGCGCCCAAAGCCGCGACGGTACGGCAAAACCGGTCGTAGTTATTGGCAGCGCGAATACGCCCACCCAAGTCCTTCACATAAATGGCAGGCACGTACTCTTCACGCGGCTTGAGGAAATTGGCACAGCGAGAGGCAGGTCCGTCGATGGTCTCCACAACGTCGTAGGCCACGAAATCCTCCGGCAGCAGCAAACGCCGGTAAAGAGCGGTCGCCACCGCCTCGTTGTAAGGGCGCTGGTCGTCGGCACGGCATCCCTTGAGCAGAAGGCGCCGACCTGATTCGTCTGCGACCCATTTCTTGGGAAGCTCGCCTTCCGACGTGTTGTCCGGAGAGCTGAGCCCCACGCCGGAAAGCCAGCCGTCCCAACCATCGGGGGATGACTCGACGAAGGGGTTGTCGAAAAAATTCACGTCGGCCCAGGCAAGGTCGGGTGAATCTGAGGGGCGCAGCCAGTAGCAGTCCGAAAGGGACAGGCCCATGCTGCGAACCGCCAAGTTGCTCGGCGAATCGATACCCAGACTCAGGAGCTTCGCATCGAGGCCCGGCCGCGACCCCGGAATGGAGCGATGGCGCCACCAGTCGTTCAGCTCGCGCTTCTTGGGCCTTCCGCCCGTAGTGAGCACTCCGAGAGGGGCGCGGGACGGGTCGATGACCTCCTCGACCGAAAGCGGATCGTCAAGGGCAGTGTCGTACACCGTCGACGCCACTTCGTAATCGGCGTTCATAAGCGTATGCCGCGATGCCGTCGCATATGAGGTGCGGGGCGGTCGACCTGGCCTTTTCGATTCCTCAAGATAGCGGGTGACGGATTCTTGCGAGATGCGCACCTTGCCGTTGATCGTGATTGCGTCCAACTGCTTGTCGCCGACCAGCTGCGAAACGCGACTCAGCGACACTCCGAGAGCGTGCGCCGCTTTCTTTTCCGTCAACTCGTACTTCATGTTTAGAATTTCTTTCGAAATTAATAGGTATTAAAATCAAAAGTAATTCTAACATTTGATGCGGGAGCTCTCAAGAAGAACGTCGGAACCGTGTTGCGGCGATCGCGCGATTCTCGTGCCGTTCGCTTCGCGGGGATCCCCTTCGCGCGCCCGGCAGGAGTATCATACGGACATCGTCGACGATGAATGCCCGAGGGGAGCGCCTATGACCGACCGAACGCCTCCGCGCCGCAGCCTTGGCGCGCGTGTCCAAACGCTGTACGTGCGCGTGCTGCTGCGGCTGCTGCCGCTTTTGCTGAATGTGTTCCGACACGCCTCGGCGAAGATCCGCGCCGAGATCGGCTACCTAGAGCCGGGCTACACATTCATGCTGTCGGTGGGCGGCACCGATCTCGCCGGCACGTGCCGCCGCACTACCAAAGGCACGTTCGAGCGCATCCCGCCCGCGCGCATCGCCCGCGATGTGGAGCCGGGCAGCGGCCTGGCCGGCGCCGATGCGAACGCCGTCACCGTGGACTACGTCATCGCGTTCCGGTCGCTGCCCTACGCGTTCGCGTGCTTCACGGGCGGCACGACGCTCAAGGGAGCCCTCGCCGAGCGCGCGTTCTCCACGCGCGGGCCCAACGACACGGGCGTCGCCCTCACCTATATGTTCACCGCGCTGCTGAAGATGTTCTTCGGCTGGCGCGCCGCGTACCGCTCGCCCGCAGGGGCCGTCCCGAAGGAGCTTGCATGAACGGATTCGAATTCGCCTGCCCCACCAAGATCGTGTGCGGGGCGCACGCGCTGGACAAGCTGCCCGGCGAGCTGGCCGGCCGGCACGTGGCGCACCCGCTGGTCATGACGGATGCGGGCCTGGTGAAGCTGGGCGTGGCCGCCAAGCTCACGAACGTGCTGGATGCGGCGGGCATCGCCTACGACGTGTTCGACCAGGTGCCGCCCGACTCTTCGATGGACGTGGTGAACGAGGTGGCGCGCTTGTACGCCGAGCGCGGCTGCGACGGGTTCGTGGCCATCGGCGGCGGCTCGGTCATCGACACCACGAAGGGCGCGGCCGCGTCGCTCGCCTGCGAGGGGGTGGACTTCGCCACGCTGCAGGGCTCGGAGATACTCCATGCCGACCTGCCGCCGTTCATCGCCGTGCCCACCACGGCCGGCACCGGCAGCGAGGTGACCCTGGTGGCGGTAGTGGCCGACACGCAGAAGCACGCGAAGCTCTCGTTCACCTCCTACAAGCTGGTGCCGCACGCGGCCATCCTCGACCCCGCGCTCACGGCGTCGCTGCCGCCCAAGCTCACGGCCACCACCGGCATGGACGCGCTCACGCACGCCGTGGAGGCCTACACGTCCATCCAGAAGAACCCCGTGTCGGACGCGTTCGCCGTGAAGGCCATCGAACTCATCGCGGCCAACCTGCCTGTGGCCTGCCGCGACGGCGGCAACGTGGACGCGCGCACGAGCCTGGCCCTGGGGTCGCTCATGGCGGGCGCGGCGTTCTCCAACGCCATGGTGGGCATCGTGCACGCGCTCGGGCATTCGCTCGGCGGCCTCTGCCACATCCCGCACGGCCAGGCCATGATGATGCTCCTCCCCCACTGCGTGCGCTTCAACCTGGCTCGCGGCATCCACGCCGGACTCTACGGCGAACTGCTGCCGTGCCTGGCGCCTGCGGGCGCGCTGCACACGCGCGAAGGGTTCGCGAGCCTCGCCACCCCGGCCGACCGCGACCTCGTGTTCTGCGACGAGCTCTTCGCCATGAACGAGTTCTACCACGAACGCTACGGCGTGCCGCTCACGCTGTCCGAGCTGGGCGTTTCGCGCGACCAGCTGCCCGTCGTAGCCAAGCAGGCCCGCTACGATGGCGCCGCGCTGTATAACGCCACCGAGATCACGCTGGAGGACGCCATGGAGATTCTGGAGGCCGTCTATGAGTGAGCAGCCCGTCTTCGAATCCGTCGCTGACGTCGAGGCGCAGACGCAGCGGATGCGCGACTTCTTCCTCGCGGGCGCCACGCTGGACGTGGAGTACCGCCGCCAGGCGCTCGTGGAGCTGAAGGCCTACCTCAAGGCCAACGAGCCGCGCATCTTGGAAGCTCTCCACGCCGACCTGGGGAAATCCGAGTTCGAAGGATACGCCACCGAGCTCGGCCTGGTTTACGACGAGATCAACACGTGCGTGAAGCACCTCTCCAAGTGGGCGCGCCCGCGCCGGGTGCCCACGCCGCTCGTGCATTTCCACAGCTCATCGAAGGTGTACCCGAGCCCGATGGGCGTGGTGCTGGTGCTCTCGCCGTGGAACTACCCCGTGCAGCTTGCGCTCGTGCCGATGGTGGACGCCATCGCGGCCGGCAACTGCGTGGCGCTCAAGCCCTCGCGCACGTCGAGGGCCACGAGTGCGCTGCTCATCGACATCCTGGCGAACGTGTTCCCGCCCGAGTTCGTGTGCGGCTTCCCCGGTTCGGGCGCGATGAACGACTGGCTGCTTGAGGTGCGCTGGGACCAGATCTTCTTCACCGGCAGCCCCAACGTGGGCCACACCATCATGGAGGCAGCGGCGAAATTCCTCACGCCGGTCACGCTGGAGCTGGGCGGCAAGAGCCCCTGCATCGTGGACGAGACCGCCAACGTGAAGCGCGCCGCCCAGCGCGTGGCCTGGGGAAAGGGCATCAACTGCGGGCAGACGTGCGTGGCGCCCGACTACTTTTTGGTGCACGAGCGCGTGGCGGACGACTTCGTGGCGCAGCTGGACGCGTGCTTCCACCAGTATTACGGCGAGGACATCCTGGCATGCGAGCAGTGGCCGCATATGATATCGGAGAAGCACTTCGCCCGCGTGATGGGCCTCATCGAGAACCGCAACCCGGACGCCACCGTGGCCTTTGGCGGGCACGGCGATGCGGAGACGCTGCGCATCGAGCCCACGTGCCTGCGGGGCGTGACGCTGGACGACCCCGTCATGAACGAGGAGATTTTCGGCCCTGTGCTGCCCGTCATCACGTATCGCACGCTCGACGAAGCGTTCGCCATCGTGCGCACGTTCGAGAAGCCGCTGGCCACCTACATCTTCTCCGACGACGCGGCCGTGCAGCAGCGCGTCATCCGCGAGCTGCCGTTCGGCGGTGCCACGGTGAACGACGTGGTGATCCACCTGGCCAACAACCACATGGGCTTCGGCGGCGTGGGTAACTCCGGCATGGGCGCCTACCACGGCAAAGTGGGCTTCGACTGCTTCACGCACTACAAGTCCACGCTCAAGAAGGGCACGTGGCTCGAGCTGCCCATCCGCAACCCCCCGTTCGACGACACGAAGATGAAGCTGCTGAAGATGCTCATGAAGTAGGAAGAGTGTCCCAAATGGGGACTGTCCCCATTTGGGACACTTGCTACCGCTTCTCCACCGGCACTTGGATCTCGGTGAGCCACTGGGACTCGTCTTCGCAGTTCCAGATGCCGTCGATGTAGCTTTCGCGCGGACTTTCCGTCACGCGGTAGCCGTTCTGCTCGATCCATTCCATGATGAACGCGTAGGCTTTCGGCAGATCGGCGTAGGCGCCCTGATGCATCACCGACGCCACCCGCACGCCCGGCAGCTCGCGGAAGAAGATGCCGTCCACCTCGTTGCCGAGCGAGGTCACGGCCTCGTTGTACTCGATGCTGATGTCGTGCTCCTTGTACTCGCCGTCCAAGTAGCTGATGAAGCAGTACTCGGGCTTCGCGCATTCAAGGCCGGGGTTGGCCTCGGCCACGGCGCGGCCGATAGCCGGGATCACCTGGAAGTACGCCGAGTAGTCCGGCACCGTGAGGCGCTTTGTGTACACGATGCAGCCGGGGATATCCTTGATGGTGGCCTGATAGTCCATGGAAAGCTCCTTGCTCTCGTTTGCCAAGATGAACGCTATGCGGTTCAGCATGCTCTCGCGTTCCGCCCGTTCGCGCACGAGTTCGGTCTGGCGCCGCTCAAGTACGGGGCGCGCGTCCGCGCCGCCGACGATGGTCGACACCTCGTCGACGGAAAGCCCCGCCTGGCGCAGCGCCTGGATGCGATGCAGGGCCACCAGTTGGCGCGTGGTGTAGAGCCGATACCCCGTCGCATGGTCCACCGCTTCCGGACGCAAGAGGCCGATGCGATCATAGTAGTGCAGCGTCTTCACCGTGGTCTGGCCCATCTTCGAGAACTCGCCGATGTAGTACATAGCCGTCCACCTCCTTACCAGACCCATTCAACAGCCTCCTGCAAGAGGAGGGTCAAGGACTTTTTCTGAACTTTCACCGAACATCGGCGGGTGCCTCCGCTTGGCAGAACAAGGGTAGCGCACCCTGCGATACCGCGCGGCGGCGCGATTGGAAATGCGAAGGTTTTGCGGCGGGCGAAACGAAACGGCGGCCGGGCACGTGTTCAGGGAAACGGCCTTGAAACCTTGTGGTTGCGGCGGCGATCGACACGCGGCACCGCGTTCTTTCAGGTTGTTTTCAACCGGATTCCCTACCCTATGAATCGAAGTCTCGACGGAGGGAGCGCCATGGGCAGGCAGACAGCACGTCGCACGGGGGAAGTCGTGGTCCCCACGTTTCGCCGCCGCTTGTTCGGACGTCGTTTGTTCGCCCGGCGTCGACCGCGCCTCTTCGGAGCCTCCCGCAGACGCTGGGTTCCGACGGCGCTCTGCTTCCTTTCGGCCGCCGTACTGCTGGCGACGGCCGTGGCCGTACCGCTAGCCGGGTCGCATTCGGCCGCAGCCGACGTCGAGGCGCCGGAGCGCGCCGCCGCCGAAGCGGCAGCCCTCCGCGAAGAGAGCGGATTGCCGCGCGCCGTCTCGTTCGACGTGCCCTCCCTCTCACAATATCCCGAGCTGCCGACCGGCTGCGAGTCGGTCGCACTCACGAACGCGCTCCTCGCGCTCGGCTTCGACCTGGGCAAAACCGAGATCGCCGAAGCCTGGCTGCCCCAAAGCGACAGCGACTTCGTCACGGCGTTCCTCGGCGACCCGCACTCCGTCGACGGGCACAGCTGCATGGCACCGGCCATCGTGCGCACGGCCGAGGCGTACCTGGCAGCCCATGGATCGAACCTCGAGGTCGAAGACCTCACGGGATCGTCCTTCAAAGCCCTGCTCGGCGAAGTCGCTGCAGGCAATCCCGTCGTGGCGTGGTGCACCATCGGGCTCGAGGAGCCCGGGGAGGCCTACCGGATCGCGAGCGACGGCGACCGCACGTACCGCCTGTACGTGAACAGCCACTGCGTGGTCGTGCACGGCTACGACCTGGAAGCCGGTATCGTGCTGGTCAGCGACTCGCTCGCAGGCCAGGTATCCTACGACCTCGAGGCGTTCGTCACGCGCTACTACCAGATAGGCGCCCAGGCCGTCGCGATCGGGTGACCGAGCGAGCGCCGCCTGCTCACACGAACCGAATCTCCACCTTCTTGCCGAAGCCGCGCGCGAGTTTGCTGACGGTGCGCAACGTGGGATTCGCGTTGCCCGTCTGGATGCGGCTGATCACGCGCTGGTTGAGCCCCGACGCCTTCGCGAGCTGCTCCTGCGTCATGCCCGTCTCGTTGCGCGCGTCGATGATGGCGAGCCGCAGCTGGAACTCCGCCTCGTCTTCCTCCCAATACTTCCGGAACTCGGGGTCTTTGAGCTGCTCTTCCAGATAGCGGGTGAAGTCGTCCTTCTCTTCGGGTGCGTCATCCATGCAAGCCCTCCTTTCATCTTCGAGCCAAATAGTCGGCACGATAGCGCTTGGCCCTCTCTATCTCCCGACGAGGCGTCCTCTGCGTCTTCTTTTTGAAGCCGTGAGTGAGAACCGCCTTTCCGCCGACGCAGAAGAAGTACAGGACCCTTCCTGTGTTGTCGCCCATCGTCGTCCGAAGCTCGAATATGCCGTCTTCCAGATGCTTCGATTCCGGCTCGCCGATCAGATGCCCTTTGGCCTCAAGAAACGAGATTGTGCGCAAGGTTTTGCTTCTTAACTTCTTGTCGAGAGAATCTAAGTACGACCGGGCCGGAACCTCGCCACTTGGAAGCTCATACCATTCCACTTTCATGGTATGGACCTCCGGATCAGTATCTTACTATATATATGTAGTAAGATACAAGCCCTGGATTGAATGAAACGTATGGATGAAAGAAGAAAAGCAGCCATGGCGCCATCCTTTCTCGCAGCTGCCTACCGGTAAGGGAAGGCGGCTGTCCCGCAGGCGAGCCTGCGGTTAGGATGGATGTCCAGCCGCTACAAGCACAGTTTAGCGAACTTATGTTCGTATGTCAAGCATGATTTCACGGATTCCGCAGTCCCGGCCGTCAATCGTCGTCGATGCCCCAGAGCTCTTTGAGCTCGCGGTTGATGGCGTGCGCGTTGGCGGGGATGCCCTCGTCGACGATGCGCCCCGGCCGACGCTTGGCCGAGGGCTTGCCCATGGCGGCGGCGAACAGGCGCTCGGCGGGCAGCACCTCCACGCCGCAGGACGCGGCCGCACGGCACCGGTCGGCCAGCTCGCGGTCGGAGGTGACCACCCCGACGCGCTCCGAGGCTGCGCGCACCTTCTCCACGATGGCGTCGTCGGCGGTGGGTTGGCGCGTGTACTCCACCGGCGCATCGAAGGGACGCTCGAGGCCCGCGCCCCGCGCCGCGTCCCACACCACCAGGTACGACGCCTTGCCCAGCGCGCCCCGCGCGTGCAGCTTCAAACGGCGCTCGAGCGCCGAGCGCTGCTCCTCCAACGGCAAGTCGCGCGTGGCGGGGTCGCGCCTCGTCACGTTGTAGCCGTCTATGAGATACCGCATCGCCTCGCCCTTTCGCCGCCGCCCGCACGAACGCTTCTTCCCCATGATAGCAAAGGAAGCGTCGCCCCCTACCCCTCGTGCGCGGCGCGCAAGGCGGCGATCTCCTCGGCGTAGCCGGAGAGCTCGGGGTTGGGCGTCTCCAGGTAGAACGGCAGGTCGCGCAGCCGCGGGTTGTTCGTGACGGCGGCGAGCGCCTCGAAGCCGATCTGGCCCTCGCCGATGCGCGCGTGGCGGTCCTTGCGCGCGCCGCGCGCGTTGAGGGAGTCGTTGAGGTGGATGGCGCGCAGACGCTCAAGGCCGATCACGCGGTCGAACTCGTCCAACACGCCGTCCAGGTCGCCCACGATGTCGTAGCCGGCGTCCCACACATGGCACGTGTCCAGGCACACGCCCACGTGGTCGGCCAGCTCCACCTGCGCGATGATGGCCGCCAGCTCCTCGAACGTGCCGCCGACCTCGCTGCCCTTCCCCGCCATCGTCTCCAAGAGCAACGTGGTGGTCTGATGCGGCAGAAGCGACTGGTTGAGCGCATCGGCGATCTTCGCGATGGCCTCTTCGTGCGTCTGGCCGGTGGCGCTGCCCGGATGCATGTTGTACAGCTGGTGCGGCGTCTCCTCCATGCGCCCCAGGTCCTCGGCCAGCACCATGAGCGCGAAGTCGCGCGTCTGCTGCTTGTCGGAAGCGGGGTTCAGCGTGTAGGGCGCGTGCGCCAGGATGCGCTCGATGCCGTGCTCGGGCGCGTACGCGGCGAAGGCCGCCACGTCCGCAGGGTCGATGGCCTTTGCGCGCCCGCCGCGCGGGTTGCGCGTGAAGAACTGGAACGTGTTGGCATCGATGGACACGGCCGCCTTCGCCATGTGGAGGTAGCCTTTGGCGCTCGACAGGTGGCATCCGATGGTGAACATATATGCATCCTTCCAAGTCACAATTTATCGGAAGCCATCGTAGCAGACCCGCCCGACCGGCAGCATGCGAAACGCCCGCCGTTGCCGCGTCCGCACGAAAGGCTCATCGAGCGGAAACGGGCGGAGGCGAGCCGCCTACTTCCCCAGCGTCGCGACGATGGCCTCCTGAAGCTCCTCCAAGCTGGCGGCGTCGTGGACCCATTGATGCGAGAGCGTGCCGAGCGGCAGGTCGAAGCCACATTTCTCCAGCACCTCGGCCACCTCGTCGGGGCCGTTCGTCCCCCAGCCGTATGAGCCGAACGGGATGCCCGCACGGCCCTCCCACCCCGTCTTCGGCGAGAGGCCCTTGAGGTAGCAGAGGAACGCCGCCACCGTGGGCATCATGCCGTTGTTGAGCGTGGGCGAGCCCACGGCCACGTACTTCGCCGACAGCACCTCGGTCATGATGTCGGAGATGTGGTTGGCCTTGAGGTCGAACAGGCGCGCGGGCACGCCGCACTCGATGAACGCCTCGAGGATCTCGTGCGCCATGGCCTCGGTGGCATGCCACATGGAATCGTAGACGACCACCGCGTAGTCGTCGGGCGCAAGCGAGCTCCAACGCGCGTACGTCTCGAGGATCTCGGGCACGTGGCTGCGCCAGATCACGCCGTGGCTCGGCGCGATCATGTTGATGTCGAGGCCCTCGAGCGCCCCCAGCGCGCGCTGCACGTGCCGCGAGTACGGCATGACGATGTTCGCGTAGTACTTCTTGGCCTGGGCGAGCACCTCGGGCAGGCCCACCTCGTCGTCGAAGTGCTTGGACGAGGCGTAGTGCTGGCCGAACGCGTCGTTGGAGAACAGGATGCGGTCGACGTCGGAGTACGCGGCCATGTTGTCGGGCCAGTGAACCATCATGGTCTGCGTGAACGTGAGCGTGCGCCTGCCGATGCTGAGCGTGTCGCCGGTCTTCACGGGCACGTAGCCGCGATCGCCGTAATGGGCGGCCAGGCCGCTCACCCCGTAGGGCGCGCTCGCGTAGACGCGCGCGTTCGGCGCGAGCTCGCAGAGGGCGGGAAGGGCGCCGGAGTGGTCCTGCTCCACATGGTTCGCGACGATGTGCTCGATGCGCGCGGGATCCACCACCTCGCGCACGCGCTCGATGAGCTCGCCCGCGAACGCCGGCTTGCACGTGTCGATGAGCGTGGGCTGCTCGTCCATGATAAGGTAGGCGTTGTACGTCGACCCCCGGTCCGTCGTGTAGCCGTGGAAGTTCCGCTCGTTCCAATCAACGCCGCCGACCCAGTACACGTCCGGCTTCACCTCGACCGCATGCAGCATGCGCGCTCCTCTCGCTCTCGTTTTGCGCCCAGTATAGGGCAAGCGGGAAGCGGGGCCGGCCGGCACGTAAATCCTATCGAATAAGAAGCATTTTCGCGCCGGCAAGCGGAGGCGGCCGGCCGTCGGCAGGTTCATGCATCGCGCGCGTCGTTGGGCAGGCTCGCGCGCAGCCGGTCGAGGGCGGGCTTCGTGAAGGTGTCGAAGACGGTTGCGAACACCTGGTTGAGGTCCGCGCTTTCCGACGTCGCGGCGTCCTCGGCATGCCACGCGAGCGCGCCGAGGATGCCGTCGGCCATGAACGTGACGACGGTTTTCGCGGGCATGTCGAGCTCGTCCCACGAAAGCCCCAAATCGTCGAGGCGCGCCGCGACGAGCGCGGCCTTGGCGGCGCGTACGACCTCCGGCGTGCTGTGGCTCCCCACTAGCAGGCACAAACGCTCGATGTCACGCCTCTCCCCCTCGTCGAAGGCCACCGAGGGCGCCGCGCCGCGCAGATAGCCGCGCACGAGCGCCGGGCATTGCTTCGGTAGATTTTCGGCCGCCACCTGCTCGGCCATATCCTCGATGCCGTCGAAATGGTAGTAGAACGTACCGCGGTTGCATCCGGCACGCGCGCACAGCATGCCGACGGTGATCTCGCTCACCGGATGGCGCTCGAGCAGCTCCCAGAACGCGTCCTCCAGTCGCTCGCGCGCCGTGCGCTGCCCCGCCTCGTACTTCGGACGCGCCATCGCGACCCCTTTCGTAATGCGACAAACCCGCCTTCTTGCTCATTTTAATACAACGGGGCGTCTAATAAACTTGCGAATTGGACAGAGTGTTGTATTTCCAAGACGCAGGAGGTGGTTTCACATGATGGAGAAGCTGGGGGCGAAGCGGCTGCTGCTGCCGTTCGTCGCGCTGGTCGTGGCAGGATTCGTGATGGCGATGACCGTGTATCCCATGGTAACGGCCGAGCCGAAGAACCTGCCGCTCGGGGTGCTCTCGCTCGACGAGGGCGCCGAAACGCCCCAGGGAGCCGTAAACGTGGGCGATCAGATAGTCGAGAAGATGACGGGCGCCGCTGGCGAGGGCGCCGTCTTGTGGACGCGCTACGAGAGCCAGGCCGAGCTGGATGCGGCGCTTGAAGCGCACGAGCTGTACGCGGCCGTCGTCGTGCCCGAGGGGTACACCGCCGCCCAGCTGCAAGCCAAGATGGCGGCGGCACAGCAGGCCGAGACCCCCGCGCCCGCGCCGCTCTCGGTCATCGTCGACGCGGGCAAGAACCCGATGGCGGCCGCTTCCGTGGAGTCCACGATCAAATCCCAGATAGCCGACGCCGGCCTGGAAGCGCAGGTGGAGCGCCATAACGCGGGCGACTTGGGCGGCGGCTCTCTCAACATGGCGGTGCAGTTCACCGTGCTGCCGGCCTTCATCATCACGCTCGTCTGCTCGGTGTCGCTGTTCGCCGTCACCCGCGCGAAGAAAGGCGCGACCCGCGCGCAGCGCCTGCGCATGGCGGGCGTTCAGCTGGCGGCGATAGCGGTGCTCTCCTGCTGCGTCGGGTTCGGCGTGGCGGGCATCGTCGGCGGCATCGCGGGGCTCGCCATCCCCGTGGTGGAAACGGGCCTGTTTCTGTGGTTGGCCAGCTTCTGCCTGATGGCGCTCTTCGTGGGATGCCTCGACGTGGCCGTGGGGCTGGGAGCGTTCGTCATCGTAGCCGTGTTCGCCTGCGGCCTGGCAACCGGCAACCTGCCCTACGAGTTCCTGCCGGCGTTCTGGCAGGAGTGGCTCTACCCCTGGGTTCCCCAGCGCTTCATCGCCGAGGGCGCACGCAGCCTGTTCTACCTGGGCGGCAGCGTTTGGAACACCTCCGCCGGCCCGCTCGCCGTCTACGGCATCGTCGGCCTGGCCGTTTTGGCTCTCGCGCCTTTGCTGCCAGGGTGCAAGAAGCCCGCAACGGACGAGCAGCCTGCGATCCAGTAGAAGCGTCCTGCCGAAGGTGGGGGAGGCTTTCCGTGGGGGCGTAGCTCCGCTGTGCCCCACCCTGCAGACAACCTTAGTCGCGGGCGCGGCAGAGCCACGCCCCTACGTTCAACCTGCGAGATGACGCAGGACGGGAAATTGTCATCATCTGCAAACCGCTAACCCTGATTGCAGGATGACATTATCCTCGCCCTGCGTCATCCTACTGGGGCCGTCTCGATGCGCAAGAGTTTGCTCAGCCTGAGCAAGGGTACGAGAGAAGCGGCTCTGGCAATGGCCGCATGCGCCATTGCCAGAGAAAGCGGGAGGGTACGCCGGCACAAAATCCCCGTTGATGGGCACTCGCGCCGCCGCGTCGCGAACCGAATGCCCACGCGTTGGTCAAACTAAATCGTGTGACAGGTACCGCATTCGTAGACATCGTCGTGGTGGCAGTTTAGACACACCTCACGTGCCATCTCTTCGACGGTTTGGTCGCCGTGCTCTGCGTGACACTCGGCACACGTAAGATCGAGGTGCTCTTCCGGACCCAGATCCCTCGCCTCATGCGGGTTGACGACGGTTCCTTGGGAATCGGTGAGAATAGTGCTGTCGACGGTTTTCTCGGCGAGCACGGCATAGGAATCGTGGCAAGCCTCGCATGCGGCATCGGCGATATCGGTTTTCTTCAGGCGCGTCGGTGCTTTGTCTTCGGCCGTTTTGCCTTCATGGATCGCGCCGAGGCCCGAGGTATCCACATGACAGTCCAAGCACGTCTGACCAACGTGGGCAGCCGTCAACGAATCGTGCTGAGCCTGATGACACATCAAGCAATCCATGTCCGCGCTCCAGGCGACCTCGATCCCGGAGGAACCGTTTCCAGCATCAGCCTGTTTCACCACGCCCTCCTGCTCTTTTGGCTGGCAGCCCGCCGTCACGGCAAGCGCCGCAGCTATCAACATACAGGCCGAAAGGGTTATGATCTTCTTCATGGCCTATTTCCCAGACTCGGTGGAATCCCATGGCTCAAGAGAGCCAATGGTGCGAACGGCTGTACGACCCGACGAAAGCGCTTCGGAAACATTTCCTCCGCCATTGTACATGTACGAGTAGACGCAACCGAACTCTCCCGCTGCGCACAAGCGGGGGATGGGGCGTCCTTCGGTGTCGGTCACTTCGCCTTTCGCTGTGCGCTTGGGCCCACCTTGCGTATTGAGGACGCGAGGGACAAGCTCGATTGCATAGAAGGGGCCCTCGATGGCCTCAAGCGTAAAAGGCTCGATAGCGACAAAAACCCCATCGCCGTCGCCGCCGTCGCCGCCCGCAACGTTATTCGCCATCGAAAAGCTGTCGTACACGGCTTCCCCTCTGCCGAACTCCCCGTCCGTACCCGAAGCGGCCGATGCGTTGTACGCTTCGAGGGTGTCTTTGAGCACCTGCGGGTCGTACCCGATGGCCTCTGCTAGATCCTCGATGGTGTCGGCCTTCGAGATGACCCCTTTGTCCACGAAGCTCTGGTTGTCCTCTGCCAAATACAGCTTGTTGGCACACATGAACGAGGCCTGGACGTTGGTCGTGACCACAGGGGCCGCGTCGAAGCTCTTCTGACCGAATATCGCATAGGCAGGCGTCGGCGTGGGCATGGTGATCCAGGTACCGCGCTCGTATATCTTGCCATGGCGCGCAAGTCCTGTCTTCTCTTCATACATGAAACGTTTTCCATCGGGGCCGACATAGATGTAGTCCTTCCCCGAGAAGGCGAAAGGCCCGACATTCTCTACCTCAGCTCCACCGGAACGGACGTAATAGCCATTTCCAGCCGTGTTGTTCATGTGCCAGAGCTTCGCTCCGAGCGGCTCGATCATGCTGAAACCGTCGCCCCTGTTGTAAGGCGTACCGACAGGGCGAACTTCTGAGCAGCCAAGCTCGTAATACGTTTTCATCATTTCGAGATTGTTCTCAAAACCTCCGCACGCAAGAACCACGCCCTTGCTGGCCTTAATCTTTTTCTCGGCTCCTTCTTCGGTTTGCACCGAAACGCCGAACACTTCGCGGGTCTCGGGGTCGTGGATGAGTCTTGTTGCACGGTGCCCATACCGCACCGCGAAGCCAAGGGCCTCCTCCTGCTCCTTGAGGGCCTCCCAAAGCGAGGGCATGTTGAACTTTCCGTCCACACAGTACGTTTTAGCGCCTTTCGACCCCTCGACCTCGGGAAACTCAGGTGCGAAAAGGGGCATGCTCTTCATCGTCGCTCCGAGATCCTTAAGCCACTCGACATTCTTCACGAGCTCGTCCGCCCACGCCTGCAGGAGTTCGTCTTCTACTTCATACGGCCCGTTGAGAGCTTTCTGATACGTGACGGCATCGGAGGCGTTGTCGGGTATGAACATGAGATTCCCGGAAACACGGGTATTGCCGCCCTCCGTTCCCTCGGGCCCCGCTTCAAGCACCAAAACCTTGCCAAGATCTTCTTGGGTTGCCGTGATGGCCGCTGCGGCTCCGGCCCCGCCGTACCCAACGACCAGGATGTCGCATTCTTCGTCCCAAGATTCGGGAAGATGCGACGCCGACCCCGATCCTTGCGATCCGCATCCCCCGAGGGTGAGCGACGACGCTCCCAAGACTGCGAGGGCAGCTCCTCCGAGGAAGCTGCGCCGCGATATTCCGTCCCGCATGACCGGATTTTGCCTTTTGCTCATGATTCTCCCTTTCCTTGCCGTTCAGCCTCATTCAAACGAAGCCCGTCATCGGCCAGTCTAATGCGCTCTTCGGTCGGTTTTGATCCGTTCTCTTACGTCGTACAACACATCTTGCGAGAGCGTGTTCGCGTTTTACGATTAGGGGATCCCAAGATGCGGACGGGGGCATGGGGAAAACGTGTATACTGGTACGCAATGTGCGAGGGGAGGCACCATGCAAATCGAGGTTCTCCGAGAATTTCTCGAGCTTTCATCGTCCCTTAGGTATCGTGCTGCGGCAAAGAGGCTGCATATGAGCCAATCGGCTCTTAGCTCCCACATTGCAAAACTGGAGCAGGAAATAGGATCTCCCCTCTTCGTTCGGGACAGAGGAGAGGCGAGGCTGAGCCTCCAAGGCAAAATGCTCGTCGAATACGCATGCGAATTGATCGAGCTGCACGACAAAGCCATCGAAGCGTTGCGCGACGCGTCCTCTACCAGGGAGATTACTTTAGCGCGACCTTTCACCCGCGATACTCTCTCATTTTTCTTGCGCATTTCGTCTCAACTCTCCCGCGAAAGCGACTCTGTTGACGTTTCCATGAAGGACGTATCAAGCAAAAGCGTATTCGCCGCGTTCGAGGCGGGAGAAATCGACTGCTTCGCTTGCAATGCGTGCGTCGAGGAATACCTGAGCGAAAGCTATCCCACGATACGCGTCAAAAAAGTCGAGTTGAAGCAGTATCCGACACACAAGGTCAGAGTGCGGGCCGATTCAGAGCTGGCCCGCATGCAGACAATTGGACTGGAGGATCTGCGTGGAGCGACATTCGGCCTACCGGCAAGCCCTGGTCTTGAGTCGGCACGCGTCGCACTCGGAGAGTTCTTCAAATACCTGGATTTCACTCCGCGAGTCGTCTTGAAATCGGGGGACAACGTCGACGAATTCAGAATATCCCTCTGCAAAGAGGATGCCATATGCATCATCCCCCAAGATAGCGTCGAAATGGACGGTTACCTCATTAAAGAAATAGACACGGGCCGCCCCGAAACGGTGAACGCGTACGTTCGCATCGACGACTCGAGACCCGAACTGCAAAAGCTCGTCGACATCATCGAGCGCGAAGCAGCTTCTTTTTAGGGGAATCGAACGCGAAAAAAGCACTTCGATCACTACGTAGTTCGTTTTTTGGTACCGATCCGACGTTGCATCATTGACGTATGAGAGCCGATCGAAAAACCCGGGCCTGGCAGGAAGGCAGGGGTTCTTTCCGCCACTTCTTTTCTGTAACCCCATTTCCTCGTCCGACGCCCCCGCTTCCCGCAACCGCTACAGCACGATCCCCAACACCACGGCGCAGGCGACCAGCGCGAGCGTGGCCGCGATCGCGGCCACGTCGAGGGCCGCGAACGGGTACTCCTTGAAGCCGCTCGCCGAAGTGCGCAGGTTGAAGCCGCGTACCTCAGCGGCGATGGCGGCGCTGTTGGTCTTGCGCACGCTGCTCACCAGCAGCGGCACGCACAGCGGCACCATCAGGCGCGCCTTCTTCACGATGCCGCCCTGGTCGAACTCCACGCCGCGCGCGGTCTGCGCCTCCATGATGCCCTGCATGTCGTTCATGAACACGGGGATGAAATGGATGGTGGACGTAAACGTGAACGCGTACTTGTACGGCACGTGCAGCACCTTCACCACGGCGTTCGTGATGTCGTTCATCTTCGTCACGTAGAACACGAGGAAGAGCGGGATGGCCGCCGCCGTGAGACGCACCACCGTGGTGAGCGCCGCCAGTAGGCTGCCGGTGCCGATGAAGCCCCACGGCAGCACGACGAGCGGCGTACCCACGGGCGTGGTGAGCACCTGCACCACCGCTAGGATGAGCGAGAACGCGAGCACCGCCTTCATCAGGCCGACGGTCGGGCGTATCATGCCGCACGAGGCCGCAAGCGCGAGCGCGCCGGCCAGCAGCACGGCCAGGAACGCCAGGTTGCTCGTGCAGAAGCACGCGAGCGCGAACAGCACGGCGCCGGCCAGCTTCGCCACCGGGTTCATGCGATGCAGCGGGCTCGTGCCGGGAACGTACTCCAAGAACTGGCTCATCGGGAGCCTCCCTTCCCGCACGCGGCCGCCTCGGCCACGGCCGCCGTCATCTCGTCCAGGTCGTTCGCCCGCGCCACAGCCGTGCCCACCATCTGCGGCATCGCCTGCGCGAGCGCGAGCGAGATGCCCACGATCTGCGGCGGCTCGAGCGAAGCCCGCGCCATCGTGTCGTGGTTGCGCAGCACGTCGAACGTGGGGCCGTCGTCCACCACCCGGCCCTCGCTCATCACGATGCAGCGCGCGGCGTGGTCGGCCACCACCTCCATGTCGTGGCACACCATGATCACCGTCGTGCCGCCCTCGTGCAGCCGCCGGATGATGTCCATCACCTTCTCGCACTCGCGGAAGTCGAGGCCCGTCGTGGGCTCGTCGAGCACCACCACCGGTGGCGCGAGCACCACGATGGACGCGAGCGCGAGCAGCTGCCGCGCGCCGCGGTTCAAAAGGAACGGGTCGTCGTCGGCATTGAAGCCGAATTCGCCCATGAGGGCGTCCACCCGCGCCTCGGCCTCGGGGCCGTCCTGCCCCAAAGCGCGGAAGCCGAACAGCAGCTCCTCGCGCACGGTGTTGCAGCAGATCTGGCTGTCGGGATTCTGGAACAGGAACCCTACGCGCCGCGCGAGCTCGCTCGTGCGCAGCTCGGTTGTGGGCACGCCGTCGATGAGCACGCGCCCCGCGCTCGGCTTCAACAGGCCGTTCACCAGGCGCATCGTGGTGGACTTGCCCGCGCCGTTCGTGCCCACGAACGCCACGAACTCGCCGTCTTCCACCGTGAAGCTCACGTCCTGCAGGATGGGCAGCGTCGCCTCGTAGGAGGCACTCACGTGCTCGAATTCGATCATGCGAGCACCCCTTCCAGCACGCGGCAGGCCTCGCCCACGTTGCGCACGGCCGGCCCGTCGTAGAGTCCCTGGTCGCGCAGGCGGTTCATGAGCGTGGTGGCGCGCGGGCAGTTCACGCCGATGCCCTTGAGCTCGTCGGTGTGCTCCATCACGCGCGCGGGCCCGTCGGCGAAGCGGATGCACCCCTCGTCCACGATGACCAGCATGGTGGCGTACTGGGACAAGAGCGCTATCTTCTGCTCCACCACCACGACCGTGGTACCGTGCTCGCGCGCGTAGGTGGCCAAGAGGTCGAACACGGCGCGCGAGCTGGCCGGATCGAGCTCGGCCGTGGGCTCGTCCAGCACGAGCACGCGCGGCTGCAGGGCCAGGATGGACGCAATGGCCACCTTCTGCTTCTGCCCGCCGGAGAGCGACGAGATCACGCGGTCGCGCAGATCGGCGATGCCCATGTCGGCGAGCGCCTGGGCCACGCGCGCCTCCATCTGGTCGCGCGGCACGCCGAAGTTCTCAAGGCCGTAGAGCACCTCGTCCTCCACCACCGAGGTGACGAACTGGCTGTCCACGTCCTGGCAGACGCTGCCCACCACCCGCGAGAGGTCGGTGAGCTCCGTCTCGCATGTGTCCAGGCCCTCCACCACCACCGAGCCGTAGAAGTCGCCCGGGTAGCAATGCGGCACGATGCCGTTGAGCGCGTAGGTGAGCGTGGACTTGCCCGACCCCGCTGCGCCCGTGATGCCCACGAACGCGCCGTCGGGTATGGCCAGGTCGATGCCCTGCACCACCGGCCGGTCGCTCTCGCGGTACTGGAAGGTGAAATCGCGTATCTCTATCATGATGAAATCTTTCGGAATCGTGGCGGATGGCGTTCGTCCTGTAGGGCAAGGGCTCTGCCCTTGCCGTCGGCCGCGATCGCTCCGTAGGTTGCGGCAAGGGCAGAGCCCTTGCCCTACGTTCAACCTAGGCGTTCGCTAACGCTTGAGGACCTTCTTCAGGGGCATCGCCAGCACCTGCACGAGGATGCAGTTGAACGTCGCCGTGCCGAAGACGATGGCGGCGTAGGTTGCGAGCGCCACCATGACGTCGCCGCCGGTGGACACCACGTTGATGTAGATGGACAGGAGCGCGAACGTGCCGCCGGACACCACGGTGGAGATGAACGTGTTCACGAGCGGGTTCAGGTCGAGCTTGCCACCGATGCTCATGGGCACCTTGATGAGCAGGCCGCACGCGAGCGCGCCCAGAATCTCAGATGGGATGTTCAGCAAAGGCGTGGCGTTCAGCAGCGGGATCTGGCAGATGAGGCCCGCCAAAAGGCCGATGATCAGGGTCTGCCCCAGCTTCGGGCGCGTGAGGATGATGGCCAGGCAGTACATGGCGATGATGAAGTTCGGCTTCATGCCCATCGACGACAAAAGCGACCCCACCGTGAGCTTGAGCACGGCGCCCGCCGCCAGCAACACGGCGATGAGGATGAGGTCCTGCGTGGAGAGGCCCGCCTTCTTCGGCGCCGCCGCCACCTCGCGCTTGCGGGGCGCGGCCGCCTCTGCCGCCGCCGCTGCCGCCTGCGTCGCAACCTCGCGCTTGATCTGCTGTTCCATGGTTCTCGTTCTCCTTCTGGCGGTATCCCCGCCGGTCATGTGCCCCTCCCGGGGCTCTTGGTCTGCCGGCACGAACTCCGCTTGAGGATGCGCCTCACGCACTCAACTGCCTGGCTTCGGCGATTCGCCCCCGCAATGAAAAAGACCTGTCCTTCTCATCGAAGGACAGGTCTTGCAACCTGCGGTGCCACCTTCACAGTTGATTCCGCGCTGCGGAACCCTCTCACGAACATGCCAACACATGTTCTGCCCTTAACGCAGGCTCACGGTCCAGATACTCGGTCGCCGCCGCGCGGCTTCCTTTCCCCTTTCCCTCGGCGAACCATTTACCATCCAGCTTACTGCGGGAATCCCAGCTGCGCCCGCTCTCTGTGAGTGCTCATGATGGCTTGACTTTCGCCTCATCGGTTTCAGCTATTAAGTTGTAGCGCGAACTATAGCACAAAGGTGGGGAAAGCTGTCAAGAAGTAATTTGCTGGAAATAGAGCGCGGAAGTGCAAAGCGTGCGCCTGTCATCCTGAGCGGAGCGCAGCGGAGTCGAAGGATCCCGTGCGGCGACAGCAGTAAGCGTCACGGCTGTCGCCGCACGGGATCAACCTATGGGGATTTTTTCTTTCAAAAACTTTGCCCGTATCGCGTTTTCAGGTAGCGGATCGAGGGCGCGAGGACCCGGCCCCCTGCTACAATGAGGGGGCGGCGGCCCGGTATGCGCGGCGCGGGTTCGGCGAAAACCCCGCCGCTTTCTCTAGGCCGCGGGCGCGGGCTGCCTGTAGGGGCGCCCGCTCGACAGGATGGCGTAGATGACGTCCGCGCGACGGCGCGCCAGGGCGCGCAGCGCCTGCCTATGCAGCTTGCCCTCGGCGCGCTTCCTGTCGTAGTAGGCCCTGGACGCCCCGTCGCAGTCGAGCGCCGCGTCCGCCGAGCCCAGGAAGGCGGCCTTGAGCCTGCGGTTGCCCTTCTTGGACTTCTTCGAGGAGTCCCTCTTGCCCGACTGGTCCTTGACGGGGGCGATGCCCGCGTAGGAGGCCAGGCGGTTCCCGTCCGCGAACCGCCCGATGCCGCCGATCTCGGCGACGATGACGCTCGCGTAGACGGGCCCGATCCCCGGCATGCTCTGGAGCAGGGCGATCTCGGGCAGCGAGTCCGCGATGCGCGCTATCTCCCGCTCGGCGGCCGCGACCTCCTCCTCGAGCTGGTCGAGGCGCGGGGCGAGCCTCTCCGCCTGCGCCTCGACGGCGCCCGCCGCGGGAAGCGCCACCCCCATCCGCCCGATAGCCTCGAACGCCTCGCGGATCTTCTCGGGGCCCCGGTTCGCCTGGCCCTTGAGCTTCGACGCCCACTGCGCCGCCCGCTTCTCGCCCGCCCGGCGCAGGCCCGCGGGGCCCCCGTAGCGCGCGATGACGGCGCGAGCGAGCGAGGTGTGGAGGGCGTCGCCCGCGAAGAGCTCCTCGAGCGGCGGGCACCCCCTCTCCAGGCAGTCGTGGAGGCGGTTGTAGGCGCGGGTGCGCTCGCGCACCGCGTCGGCGCGGGCGCGGGTGAGGACTCGAAGCTCCGAAAGGGCCTCCTCGCGCTCGGCGACGAGGCGGACGAGCCTCGGGTGCCTGCGCGGCGCGTCGGCTATCACGAGCGCGTCGGCCGCATCGCTCTTCCCCTCCGAGTAGAGCACGGCGAGGTCGTGGAAGTCCTTGGGCGATATGAAGGCGGCGTCGAAGCCCATGTCGCGCGCCACCGCCACGGGAAGCTCCCCGAAGCCGCCGGGCTGGTCGACCACCACGAGCATGCGCGAGCCGCCCGACGCGTCGGCGAGCGCGCGCCTGATATCAGCCTCGTCCGCAGCGATCGCCCTCCTCATCTCGGGCTCGAGGGAATCGCGCCTGAAGCTCACCGCGAAGTGCCCCGACTTGCCCACGTCGATGCCGCAGAAGACCTCGTAGTCCATATCCCGGGCATCCATGCGCACCACCTCCTGAAAGCGAGAACCGAGCCGGCTTGAAGGCTCCTAGGCTCCGCTCCAGCAGGATTCTACGAACGCCGCGCGTGCGGCAGCAACAACCTATCAGCGATAAGCGCAAGCCCGCGGATCCGGTGGCATGATCCCGAAGCCCTAGCAAGAGAAGCACCTTCGATCTGAGCCATGTCCGGATCCGGGAGAGCCGGCCGGGAGGGCCCTTCGCCCTCCCGGGGCAGGATTATAGAGAAAAATCCCCGTAGAATCCTTCGACTCCGCGGCTGCGCCGCTCCGCTCAGGATGACATCGGGCGCGCATCCTACTCGCCGCCGGCGGTGAGGTACGCCGCTACCAGGTGGCGCGTGTCGGCTGCCGAGGGCTCCTCGTCGCCGCAGACGTGCAGCATGGAGCGCGTGCGCGCCAGCCCGATGGCGGTGGACGACGCCACCAGCGCCTCCTCCTCCACGGGACGGCCCGCCAGCAGGCGTCGCTCGGGATGTTCGCCCAGGTAGGCCCGCAGTGCGGCGGCGATGGAGCCCTGCACGTTCAGCAGGTCGCGCTGCCCCTGAAAGAACAGCTGCGGCATCGACCGCAGCGCCTCGCGCCGCAGGTTCACCACCTCCTCGTCCACCCCCGAGGCCGCGCCCGTGCCCACGACGCCCACCAGCACGTCCAGGTAGCACGCGTCGGCGTGCTCCTCCAGTATCTCCGCCAGGCGCACCTCGTCCGGGAACGCGTCCATGCGCCCCATGATGGCCGAGGCCTTCGACGAGAAGTAGTTGAAGAACGTCTTCTTGGATATCTCGGCCCGCGCGCAGATGTCCTCCACGGTCACGCCGTCGTATCCCCGCTCGATGACCAGCTCGAGCGCCGTCCGCTCCACCGCCAGCCGCGCCTTGAGCTTCTTGCGGTAGCGCAGCCCTTCCGTCGACTCCTGCCCCACGATGCGCATATCCTTCCGTCCGCCATGATGTGCTTTCAGTGCAGCGTACCATATCCTGCGTTTCGGGCTCTTTTCATCTACCGAATGAATACTTATACTGGGTGTAAATCACGTCAATCGCGAACGACGGACGTCTCCGAACACAGGCTGCCGGCATGGGCCGCCTGCTCCGGAGGCGTTTTTGTTCGCGGCAGCATGTCTCTCGGCGGAAGGAAGCAGCTTTATGGGTTTGTCGCGCAAGCAAGTGATCATGTTGGCGGTGCTCGTGTTCGGCACGTTCGTCACCGTTCTCAACCAGACGGTGGTGGCCCCCGCCCTGCCCTCGGTCATGGCCGAGATGAGCGTGGACGCGTCCACGGCCCAGTGGCTCACCACCGGCTTCACCCTGGTCAACGCCATCATGATTCCCATCACGGCGTTCCTCACCGACCGCTTCACCACCAAGCGCCTGTTCCTGGTGTCCATGGTGGTGTTCACCGCCGGCAGCGCGCTGGCCGGCTGGGGGCCCAGCTTCCCCGTGCTGCTTTTGGGTCGCCTCGTGCAGGCCGCCGGCGCCGGCATCCTCATGCCGCTCGTGATGACCGTGCTCATGTGGACGTTCCCCGTGGAGAAGCGCGGCACGGCCATGGGGCTGTTCGGCATCGTCATCGCGTTCGGGCCGGCCATCGGCCCCACGGTGGCGGGCGTCATCATCGACCGCTACACCTGGCACGACATGTTCTACATCATCACGGCGCTCTCCGTGCTGGTGGTGCTCATCGGCGCGTTCGTGCTGGAGCGCGGCGGCGACACGAACAAGGACGTCACGCTGGACGTGCCCTCCGTCATCCTGTCGTCGCTGGGCTTCGGCGGCCTCTTGTACGGCCTGTCCACCATCGGCTCCTTCGGCCTGCGCGCCGACGCCATCGCGGGCACGCTGGTGGGCGTGGTGGCGCTCGTGTTCTTCTTCCGCCGCCAGCTGCGTATGGAAAAGCCCATGCTGCAGGTGCGCGTGCTGACCAACCGCAAGTTCCTCATTTCCACCATCATCGGCATGCTCGTGCAGGGCGCGCTGCTGGCCGCCGGCATCCTGGTGCCCATCTACCTGCAATCGCTCATGGGATACTCGGCCACGGTTTCCGGCCTGGTGCTGCTGCCCGGCGCCATCGTCATGGGCGCCATGGGCCCTGTGGCCGGCCGCCTGTTCGACA
The DNA here is from genome assembly GCF_902386925.1 of Arabiibacter massiliensis. Taxonomy (NCBI): domain Bacteria; kingdom Bacillati; phylum Actinomycetota; class Coriobacteriia; order Eggerthellales; family Eggerthellaceae; genus Arabiibacter; species Arabiibacter massiliensis. The sequence continues at coordinate 1,494,935 of NZ_LR698996.1, forward strand.
AGCACGGGCCGCGCCTGCTGGCGCTCATCGGCATGGGCGTGCTCACGCTCACCACGTTCTGCTTCGCATTCCTCGGCACCGAGACGGGCCTCATCACGCTCACGGTGCTCTACACGGTGCGCCTGTTCTCGCTGTCGCTGGTGAACATGCCCATCACCACCTGGGGCATGAATGCGCTCGATAACGAGCTGGTGAACCACGGCACCTCGGTGAACAACACATTCCGCCAGGTGGCGGGCTCGCTGGGCACCGCTATCATCGTGTCGGCGTCCACCATCGTCACCAACGCGAACTCGGGTGTCATGACGCCCACGCAGGCCAGCATCCTCGGCATCGACGCGGCGTTCGCGCTGGCAGGGGTGCTCTGCCTCATCGGATTCGTCATGGTGGTGGCGCTCGTGAAGAACCGCCCGGGCGAGACCGCGGCGAAGGACCCGGACAATGCGCGCCGCACGGTGCTGGAGTCCATCATGAAGCGCGACGTGTTCACCCTGCCCGAGAACGCCACCGTGGCCGAGGCCATGAAACTGCTGGTGGACAAGCACATCTCGGCCGCGCCGCTGGTGAACGCCGAGGGCAAGGCCGTGGGCTTCGTGAGCGACGGCGACATCATGCGCTACCTGTCGAAGCGCTCGACCATGATGATGGACCCCATCGTCATGATCATGCAGACGGTGGACGCCGACGTGGACAACAAGGACTTCGCCCGCAAGCTGGACGAGCTCATGTCCATGCCGGCGCGAAGCCTGGGCGCGAAGGGCATCATCGGCGTGGACGTGCACGCCGACCTGCCCGAAGTGTGCCGCGTGCTGGGCGAGAACCACCTGAAGAAGGTGCCGGTGCTCGACGAGGGCCAGATCGTGGGCGTGATCAACCGCTCCGACATCACGCACTACTCCATGGAGAAGTACCTGGCCGAGCGCGGCGAGGAAACGCTGGCCGGCAGCGGCGACGGCCAGGGGCCGACGAAACTCGAGCGCGCCGAGGAAGCTGCCGCCCTCCCCGACGACGAGGCCGTAGCTTCGTCGATCTAGGGCGGAAGCCGTCGGCGCTGCAATGTCCTCGAGTTTTGCACCCTTGCGTTTCTGAAACGGGTCGAAATCTGCAATGTCGTCGAGTTATGCACCCTTTTAACGCCCGCGCGCGAACGGCCATCGAGGCAAGAAGAAATCCGACCTGGGGTTTCTTCCAATTACGATGGCTGCATTCGCCGAATGAGCGCCTTATCCCGCAACCGAGGGGTGCATAACTCGACGACATTGCAAAACCCATTCGGATCGCGAGACGAAAAGACCGGTGCAGCGCGGCGCATTGCCCAGCTTGCCCGCGGCGTACAGGTGAGGGATCACCGAGCGCCCCGCCTCCGCAGATGGTCAGCGGGTGGCGCTCGGCGGCTATTTCGACGCGATGAACGAAACCGGACGCGCGGCCCTCGTCGAGTCCGCACGCCTCATGAACGGCAGCCCCGAGGCCCGCGCAGATCGCTGACACGGGCGCATTTTCGCTCCGAGAACACGCCTCGTGCGCTGAGGCGTGTTTTCGGAGCGAAAATCATCGCCCTGGGGCCTCCAAACAAACGACGCCGCCCCGCCCGGAGGGCGAGACGGCGTCGCGGTCAAGCGCGTTATCGAGGAGCCTCCTACAGGTGGCCGTCCTCGGCGCGCGGCCAGTCGTGGCAGCTCTTGCAGTCGTGGTCCTCGTTGACCACCTTGTCGGCCTCATGGCAGTTCTGGCAGGTGGCGTAGCCGCCGTGCACGGAATCGTGCGGATTCGAGTCGCCGTAGTCGGCGGTTCGCGCGGCCACCTCCTCGTACGAGCCGTGGCACGAGAGGCACTGTTGGTCGAACTCGGGGATCTCGTTGCCGAACATGTTGGCCACGGGCTCGGTCGCGCCGTAAGCCGTCAGCCCCTCCGCAGCCTGCGAGGCCGGAGCGTCGGCCCCGTCCTCGCCGCCGTTCTGCGCAGCGGGCTCGCCCGTCGCGCAGGCGGCCAGGCCCGCGCACAGCGCCACGGCCAGCAGCGTCGTCGTCACAAGCTTCTTCTTCATGGTCTACTCTCCTTTGATCGCGTGGCGGGCGGCGACGAAGCCCATCGTGGCGCAGCGGCCGGTCGACGTCGAGGGAAGGTGGCGCGGGTACATGCCAATGAACATGCCGCCCGTGGTGTTGCCCGCGGCGTACAGGCCGGGGATGACCTGCTCGTCCTCGTCGAGCACCTGGGCGTTCTCGTTGATGATCAGCCCGTTCGCCGACACGAGCACCTTGCTCACGTGCACGCACGCGTAGTAGGGGCCCGTCGCCAACGGGGCCAGCTTGCCGATGTCGCGGCGGAACATGAGGTCGGCGGGCTCGTCGGCCTCGAAGTAGCTGTTGAACGTGTCAACCGTCTTCTGCAGCTCGTCGGCGTCCACGCCCATCGCCTTCGCCAGATCGGCCACCGTCTCGCCTTCCACCAGCAGCCCGTCGGCCTTGAGCTCCTCGATGGCCTGGGGCAGCTCGGGCACCTTCTCCAGCGTGCGGTCGACGATGCCCTGGTCGAACATGAACCACACGCTCTTGCCGCCCGCCGTCTGCGCGTTGATGACGTTCGCGGCGAAGTTGTGCGGCAGCGCCTCGTTGGCGAAGCGGCGCGCTTGATGGTTGATCCAGATGCTGGAGCCGAACACCGAGGACACCTTCGTGGAGTCGAGCACGCGGTCCGGAAGCCCGCTGCGAAACGACATGAGCGTGTGCGGCGGCGCGTCCATCTGCGCGCCCACCGAAAGGCCCATCATGTGGCCGTCGCCGGTGGGGCCGAGGCACGGCGCGTAGACGCAGGCATTCTGGTACTCCTCGGGCTTGATGAACGCCTCCACCATGCCGGGGTTCGCTTCGTAGCCGCCGGTGGAAAGCAGCACGCCCTTCGCGGCCTTGATGGCGTAGTAGCCGTCGGCGTCCTTCGCCACGATGCCGTCCACGCGCCCCGAGCCGTCGCGCGTGAGCTGCACGCCCGCCGTGTTGTAGCGGATGTCCAGGTTATCGTAGGTGGCGGCCGTGGTCACGAGCGAGTCCCACGCGAGCGAGCCCGTGAACCAGCTCTTCCACTCAACGCCCTCGGGGATCTTGATCTTGTGCTCGGCCTGGATGGTCTCCATGCCGTACGGTGCCGGCTTCTGGATGGTGCCGTACAGCTCGACGCCCTTGCCCGCGGCCTTGATCTGCTCGTTCAGGAAGTCAACGGCCTCGCCGGAGTTGTTGACGAACGACCACACCACGTCCGGGCGGGCGCGCCACTGCGACGCGCGCAGGATGGCCTCGACGTACTCGGCCGGGTCGGGCACGTTGCCCAGCTCGCGCTGCATCGAGGTGTTGTAGCCACCGACGCTCTCCCACATGTGGCGGCCCTGCGACATCTTCTCGATGCCGATGACGCTCGCGCCCTCCGAGGCCGCCTTCAGCATGGCGGCCATGCCGCTCAGGCCGCAGCCGACCACGAGGAAGTCGCACTGCTCCTCGCGGGCGATCTCTGCGGCGTCGATGGCGCGATCCTCGAACGCGATGGGCCCGGAGAGCTGCGACCACTTGGCCTTCTTCACCGGAATGTAGGCCGTGTCCTCGCCGAACACGTTCAGATACGCGTTGGCCGCACCCTCGGCTCCTTGCGCGCCGGCGGCCTCGTCGGCCAGCGCGGGCTGCGGCGCGCCGAGCGTCCCGACGGCTCCCAGCGCCCCGGCGGCCAAGCCGGCCAGGCCCGCCGTCCTCAGGAACGAGCGGCGCGATATCCCTGCTTCTTGCATCCTATCCTCCTCTTTCATCCTCACTGCCTCCCGCCGCGCTTCGCGAGGCGGCGGGTCGAACAGGATGAAGGGTACCGGGGATGGCGGCGCGCGTATTCACTTCTTGTCAGTGAGAATGCCCAGAGGGGAGCGAATCACCGGAATGCGGTGAGGAGGTTAGAGGCCGTTCGGAGGCGCGACCGCGACGAACCCCTCCTCGGCTTCCAACAGGTCGACGAGCTCCTGGTTGGAATGGACGCCCAGCTTGGCGTAGGCGTGCTTCACATGGGAGTCCACCGTGTTTTTAGACACGCACAGAAGCTCGCGGATGTAGGGGCGTGAACGGCCGGACGCCAGAAGCGAACACACCTCCTCCTCGCGCGCCGTCAGGCCGTGGCGCTCGGCGAGACCCCGCATGGCCCGTGCCGTCGCCGCGCGGCGGGTACCCTCATCTTGCGAAGGGGCGGCGAACCGTTCGGGCCCGCCGGCTTCCATCTGGCCGCGCACGGGCCGGGCGGGCACGACCAGCATCGCGAGGGACGCGGCCACCACGATGATAGCCACCTGCGCTTGAAGGGGGTCCACGCCCGGAGGCATGTGCAGCGAAGCCACGCCGAGCAGATTGCCCGAGAGCACCCCCACCTCGTACGCCGCCATGAAATACCCGATGGCAGCGTAGGGGCCCAGCAGCCCCTCCTTGGCGAAGCGCACGAAGATGACGTAGCTCACGATCGACAGGTAGGTGGAGGAGAAGGAGACGAGGAACGAGCTCGCCGTGGCGATCGCCGGGAAGGAGGCGAAGGGAAGGAGGACCGCGCCCGCCACGTACGTCGGAATCGACCAGCGGCACGCGCTTTGGAAATCCAGGAAGCGCGTCCGCGACATGAGGAGGAGGCAGACCGCGAGCGTCGCGACAGTCCCGAAGGCCATCGACGCCTGGAAGAATCCGGCCAGCGTGTCGAAGCGCGAGGGAAGCGTCTCCGCCGACCGGGTGAAGATCATCGCCGCGCCCGCCGTGTGGAACAGGGCGGTGCACGCGAGGATGCCGGCCAGATCGGCGCGGCTCGGAGCGGGGAGCGCCGTGCGGTCGGCGGCAGGCTCCGCCTTCCGGGGATCCACATCGGGGGACGCGAGCAGCAAGAGCCCGGCCGCCAGGGGAAGCGCCGCCACGAACGTCACGCCGGCGATCGAGCCCGTGAGAGCCGGGACGAACAGCGAGCACAGAGGCGTGATCAGCACGTTCAGGGGGACGACCCATTCCAGCTCCTCAACGGAGAGCCGTGTGAGCTGCGCGCCGCACACCGAGAGCAGCACGCCTGAACCGAACCCCGTCAGGCTGCCGGCGAGGTACGAGAAGACAACCGAGCCGCCGGAGCTGCCCGCGAATCCCGCCGACGCGAACACGCCGACGACCATCGCGACGGTGGCCCCGGCCGTGAGCGCGCGCCGCCCGCGCGTGCCAAGCCGCTTCGCGACGCTCGGCGTGGCGGCCAGCGCGACGATGACCAGCGACACGTTGGCAAGCCACGAAGGATCCGACATGATGTTGCTGCGCGTGAAACCGGGGAACAGCAGCTCCGTCTTCCACGAGCAGTACACCCAGGCCCAGATGAAGCCGAGCGCGCAGAAGCGCCCGCACTTCTCGATGATGCGATGCGGCGTCCCCGCCTGCTGAGACATGCGCCCCTCCCCGCCTTCAATTTCTCATCCGCCACAACCTACCCATGCCCCTAGCGAGAACCCATTTTCGGCCAGAAGCCCACTTACGCGCAAGCCGCCCCGGCGAGCATCTCGCGGGCGTGGGCGAGGGAGGCTTCGGTGGCGTCGCCGGAGAGCATGCGGGCTATCTCGGCCGGGCGCTCGTCTGCGAGCAGACGGCGCAGGTCGGTCTCGGGCATGCCGCCCTCGCCTTCCTGCTTGCGCACGACGTAGTGGGCCTCGCCGCGCACGGCCACCTGGGCCAGGTGCGTGACCACGATCACCTGGTGCGTGCGCGCGAGGTCGGCCAACACCTCGGCGAGCGCCACGGCGGTGGAGCCGCCCACGCCGGCGTCCACCTCGTCGAACACGAGGGTGTCAACGTCGTCGCTCGCACCCAGCACCACCTTCGCGGCCAGCATGACGCGGCTCACCTCGCCGCCCGAGGCGATGCGCGCGAGCGGTCGCGCCTGCATGCCGGCACCGGGACGGAAGAGGAACTCCACGGCCTGCGAGCCCGTGCGCGTCCAGGCCTCGCGCTCGAGCGGCCGCACGTCGCACACGAGTTCGGCGCCGCCCATCTCGAGGCGCGCCATCTGCTGCGTGACGGCCTCGGCGAACCGCGGGGCCGCCTCGGCGCGTGCGTCGGCCAATGCGCCGGCCGCCTCCGCGAGCGCGGCCTCGGCGTCGTCCACGGCCCGCTGCGCGGCGCGCTCGCGCTCGGCGGCGTCGTCTACGAGCGACACGAGGTCGGCCGCCTCGGCGCGGCGCGCCAGCACGTCCTCCATGCGCGGGCCGTACGCGCGCAGAAGCCCCTGCAACGCTGCCATGCGCTCCTGCTGCTGCGCGAGCGCCTCGGGGTCGAACTCCACCTCGTCGCGGTAGTCGCGCGACTCGCGGGCGACGTCTTCCAGCACGTAGCCCGCCTCGCGCAGCGCGCCTGCGAGCTCGCCGAGCTTGCCGTCGAAGCGCGCGCCGCCGTCGAGGGCCGAGATGGCGGCGTTCAAGCCGTCGATAGCGCCGTCTTCGCCCGCGAGCGCCTCGTGCGCGGCATTCGTCGCCGTGGCCAGCGCCTCGGCGTGCTCCACGCGCGCCAGGTCGGCCGCCAGCTCGTCGTACTCTCCCTCGCGGGGGTCAACCGCGTCGATGCGCGAGAGCACGAAACGCGCCTCATCGAGCTTCGCCGACGACAGCTCGCCCGCCTCGCGCACGCGCGCGAGCTCGGCCGCCGCCTCCCCGGCCTGCGCGAACGCGGCCTCGTAGGCAGCGCGCGCCTCGGCCACGGCCTCCCCCGCCCAGGCGTCGAGCATGCGTACGTGGACGGCCGGCTTCATGAGCTGCTGGTGCTCGTGCTGGCCGCACAGGTCGATGGCGGGAGCGACGATGCGCGCGAGCTCGCCCACGCTGGCCATGCGCCCGTCGACGCTCGCGCGCGAGCGGCCGTCGGCGGTCACCCGACGCGTCACGACCAGTTCGTCCGACGCGCCGAGGCCGTCCTCCCCCGGCCCCTCGATGCCGAAGAACCGCCCCGACACGCAGAGCGCCTCCTGCCCGTCGCGCACGGCGTCCTTGTCAGCGCGCGCGCCCATGAGCAGCTTCAACGCCGAGAGCAGCGCCGTCTTGCCCGCGCCCGTCTCGCCCGTGAGCACGGTGAGCCCCCGCGCCGGCTCAAGCGCCGCAGCGCGGATCAGCGCAAGGTTCTCAACCTGTATCTCATCGATCATCGCGCACCTCTTACCTGTCGATTTCCTCAAAGGGCAAGTATACCAGCCGCCCGCGAGGGCTATCGCATGGGATCAACTGATTTGTGCAGACAGCGTCTGCGCAAATCAAGGTCGAACTTTCGCGCGCTCAGGCAGCGGGGAATGAACCGGGCGCTCCGTGCAGAACGACGACATGCCCATGCATGCGCCAAACAGGCCCTTCCGATGCAGCAAAATCACCGCTCTGAAGGGTTCCAACGTGCTTTCGGGCTCTCGCAGGAGAAACGTCTCGACAAGGAAGGACGTTTCCCCTGGTCGCGCAAAGCGGGTTTTCGCCGGCGGCCCCCATCGGGCTTCAGAGCGGTGATTTTGCTGCATCGGAGGTCCAGAAAACGCGAAGAAGCCGCGGCTTGGGCTGCGAGGGAATCCTTCGGGTCGCTTCGCGCGCTCGGACAGGAGGAGAAGCGCCGCACGAAGCTCTCACAGCGCGAACCGCTCGCGGGCGGAGGGAGGCTTCGTGGGTCCTCCCTGATCGCGGTGCCATTCCATGAGGTAGAGCACGCAGTCGGTGCGGTTGCAGGCGCGCAGGAGCTCGATCTGACGGTCGAAGGTGCGCTCGTCGATGAAGCCCGCGTCCACAAGCGCCTCCACCATCTGCCGGTCGCCCTCGCGCGCCACGCGCCGCATGGCCTCGGCCTCCTGCTCGCGCAGACGCGCAACGAGCGTCGCGCGCGCCTCGTCCGCCAGGCAAAACGGCACGGCCAGCCGGTGCAGCAGCGCGCCCAGGCGGTCGGGCAGGTTCTTCCCCGAAAGCAGCAGCCCATCGTAGCGCGCGAAGTCGAAGGGGATGCCGTCGGCCGGGTCGTCCAGAAAGCAGCTGAGCAGCTGGTCGGCGGACACGTGCACCACCGCGCCCGTGCGCTCGAGGCGGCAGACCGCATACTCGAAGCACCCCTCGCCCACCGAGCGCACGCTCGCGGGGATGGGAACCGGCCCCTCCAAGATGCGCGAGCAGAAGCTGTGCGCACCGATGCGCTCGAGGCCCTCGGGCAGCACAAGGCGGCGCGTGCCGCGGCAGGCGTTGTCTCGCTCGATGACGCGCACGGTGTCGGGCACCACGAGCGCGGCGGGCGCGTACGGCAGGGCGCGCACGCCGATGCGCTCAAGCGGACGGCCCTCCACGGCGCGCGGCAGGGCGAGCAGGTCGCCCGTGTCGGCCGCAGCGGCGGCGCCGGCCGCCTGGGCGGCCACCTCGCCGGGAGAAGGGATGTCGGCGCGCTCGCCCTGCCCGCGCAGCGCCGCAGCGCGCTCGGCCGCGGCCGACGCGAAATGCCGCGACACCGACGTCGGGGGCGGCGGCCCGGCCACGAGGTGCGCACCGCCCGCCTCGTCGAAGTCGTACCAGCAGCCGCCCTGCTCCACCGCGTGCGGCCCCGCCAGGCGCACGCCGCGCCGCGCGAGCGCGCGATATGCGGGAGCGGCGGCCGGGCACAGCCACACGGCGTCGTCCCACGTCTTCGCCTCAACATGCGCGAGCCCGCTTCCGCACGACACTACGCTCGGCGGCTCGCATCCCTGCGCGAACGCCGACGCCCCCACGCGCTCGACATCCGCCGGCAGATCCACCCGCGCAGGATACGGCGACGCGAGGAACACGAGCGTCCTCCCCTCATCCGCGAACAGGCTCCCCTCGCGCGCCGAGAACCGCTCGTTGCCCGCGTCGACGGAGAAGCACCGCCGCTGCAGACGCGGCGACACGCCCGCCAGATCGCACGGCTGCTCGCCGAGCACGCGCACGCCGCAGCCCAGATGGATGCGCTGCGCCGACAGCGCCAGAAACGCATTCGCCGCGATCACCCGCACGGTGTCGGGCACCACGAGCAGGCGCACGCCCACGCCCTGCACGCGCCGTCGGGCGAAGGCCTCCGCCGCTATGCGCACCACGGGCACGCCGTCCACCGCAGCGGGCACCGCAACCGCCAGACCGTCGTCGCAGCCGGCCGCTTCCGCGAATCGGCGCAGGTCGAAGCCAACGAGCGCGTAGCCGTCCACGTCCTCGCGCACCTCGATCGCGCCGCGTAGGCCGCCCTCCATGCGCTTGCGGCCGCCCGCGTCCGCCTCCGCCGCCTCTGCAGCCGCCCGCTGTGCGGCCTGAGCGAGCAGCTCCTCGCGCTCCTCGTCGGAGATGCCCATGCCGAGCGAGCCCACCACCAGCAAGTCGCCGTCAGTGCCGCCCGCGTCCGCCTCCGCCGTGTGCGCCGCCCACGACTCATAGGGCAGAAGCTGCGGCGACCACACCTCTCCGTCGACGGCCCGCGCCGCCCGCACCACTTCCACGTCGCGGGCATCGAGGCTCGGAGGATTCTTGCTCAACTGCTCAACAAGCGTGTCAAGATCGGTCGACACATCGTGAAACACCAGTTTGTTCCCAGTCATAGATTTGTGCGACCTCCCAAAACTCACATTTTGCCTGAGCGGTTTACCGCGTGCATCCCCCATGCTACACTGCGCGTGATGGCACTGGCAAGCGTCAACGTCCCGAAGGGAGCGCAATGGCATCTGCCGCCGCCGAGCCGCTTGCCCGTCAGGCGCTCGACCTCGCGAAGAACGAGCTGCTCGTGAGCCTGCGGTTCATGAACGCCGCGTTCGCGCGCCTCACGCCCCTTCCCGTACCCGGCGCGACGCTCGCCACCGACGGTGCGCACGTGCGCTACGACCCCGCCTCGCTCGCGCGCCTCTACGCCGACGAGCCCGCCTCGCTCGCTCGCGCCTACCTGCACCTCGTGCTGCACAACGTGTTCCTGCACCCCTTTGCCGGCGCGGACGTGGACGCCGCGCGCTGGGACGTCGCCTGCGACCTGGCGGTAGAGCACGTCATCGCCGAGCTCGACCTGCCCGCCACGCGCACCGCGCGTGCATCGCGCCAGAAGGCCGCCCTCGCGCGCATCGGCGCCGCGCTGCCCGTGGTCACCGCCGAGACCGTCTACCGCTACCTCGCGGACGAGGGACTTTCTGCAGATGAGCTGGCCGAGCTGCGCGCGCCCTTCTACGTGGACGACCACGGGCCCTGGCACCGCATGCGCGTCGCGGAAGGCGAGGACGACGCGGCCGAGGAGGGCCGGCGCGCCGAGGAGCAGGATGACGGCGAGGCGCACGGCCCCGCGTCCGGCGCCGGCGAGGACGGCACCGACATGGAGCTGCCTCCCGACGCCGCACCCGCCAAACGCAGCCACGCGTCGGAGCGCGGCATGGACCCGGACGACATCGTGCAGAAGGAGGCCCCCGAGAACGCCGCGCGCTCGATCGGCGAGCGCTTTGCCGACACCATTAACCTCGATCGCTCGCGCGAGCAGTGGAAGAACGCCGCGCTTGAAATGGGCGTGCAGCTGGACTCCTACGTGAAGCTCTGGGGCACGAAGGGCGCGAACCTCGCTATGAACCTGCGCGCCGTCACGCGCGAGAAGCAGGACTACCGCGAGTTTTTGCGCAAGTTCGCGCGGATGGGCGAGCAGATTCGCGTGAACGACGACGAGTTCGACTACGTATACTATTGTTGCGGCCTGGAGCGCTACGGCAACCTGCCGCTCATCGAGCCGCTCGAGTACGTGGAGGAGAAGCGCATCCGCGACTTCGTCATCGCCATCGACACGTCGGCTTCCACGAAGGACGGCCTCGTGCGCCGCTTCATCGAGAAGACGTATTCCATCCTGGCCGACGAGACGAGCTTCTTCGCCGACATGAACGTGCTCATCGTGCAGTGCGACGCCGCCATCGCCGACGTGACGCGCATCGCGAACCTGCATGACTTGGACGACTACCTGGAGAACCTCGAGGTCAAGGGCCTGGGAGGCACCGACTTCCGCCCCGTGTTCGCCTACGTGGACGATGCCGTGGAGCGCGGCGAGCTCACGAACCTCGGCGGCCTCATCTACTTCACCGACGGCCAGGGCACCTACCCCGCCCGCAAGCCCGACTACGACGCGGCGTTCATCTTCGTCGACGACGCGACCGCCGCCGCCAGCCCGCCCGTACCCACCTGGGCCATGAAAGTGGCCCTCGACGAGACGATCACGAGGGAAATGGCATAAAAGGGGACAGTCCCCTTTTATGCCATTTTGGAAAGGAAGCTCACCGTGGACATCCAGCAAGCGAAGCAGCAGATCAAGAACGCGATGGTGGCGTACTTCTCGAAGGACGAGTTCGGCAACTACCGCCTGCCCACCGAACGACAGCGGCCCGTATTCCTGCTGGGCGCGCCCGGCATCGGCAAGACGGCCATCATGGAGCAGATCGCGCAGGACCTCGACGTGGGCTTCGTGTCGTACTCGATGACGCACCACACGCGCCAAAGCGCGCTCGGCCTGCCGTTCATCGCGAAGAAGACCTACGACGGCGTGGAGTACGATGTGTCGGAGTACACGATGAGCGAGATCATCGCCGCGGTGTACGACGCCATGGAGGCCACCGGGCGGCGCGAGGGGATTCTCTTCCTCGACGAGATCAACTGCGTATCCGAGACGCTCACGCCCGCGATGCTGCAGTTCCTGCAGTACAAGGTGTTCGGGCGCCATCGCGTGCCCGACGGCTGGATCGTGGTGACGGCCGGCAACCCCACCGAGTACAACAGAGTGGCGCACGACTTCGACATCGCCACGTGGGACCGCCTCAAGCGCATCGACGTGGAGCCCGACTTCGCCGCCTGGCGCGAGTTCGCCGTGCAGACCGGCGTGCACCCCGCCGTGCTCACGTACCTCGACATCGAGCGCGACCACTTCTACCGCGTGGAGACCACCGTGGACGGCAAGTCGTTCGTCACGGCGCGCGGCTGGGACGACCTCTCGGCCATGATGAAATTGTACGAGGAGCAGGGCATGCCGATCGACGAGCTCTTGATCGGCCAGTACGTGCAGAACGCTGAGATCGCGAAGCGCTTCAGCGTGTACTACGACCTGTTCACGAAGTACCGCGCCGACTACCAGATAGACCGCATCCTGGCGGGCGAGGCCGATGCGGCCGTGGTTGAGCGCGCGCGGGAGGCGGGCTTCGACGAGCGCGTGTCGTTGATGGGCCTGGTCACCGACGCCCTCGGCGGCCGCCTGCGCGACGCGGTGCTGGAAGAGCGCGCGGTCGCGTTCGCCCATGGACGTCTGGCCGAGATGCGCGATGCCGTGGCCGGCGACGACGCCGCGAACGTCCTGCCCCAGCTGCGCGACGAGGCGGCCGCCATCCAGCGCCGCTTGGAGACCGAGCGCAAGGCAGGGTTGCTCTCGGACGAGAAGTACGTGTCATACGAGCGCACGCTCGCGCTGCTCGACCGCGCGATGCGCGCCGACGCGGCGGGCACGGGCGAAGGCGTGCCGTTCGCGCAGGTGAAGGAGCTGTTCGGCGAACTGGTTGACGCGCTCGACGCGCGCATCGCCGCCACGTCGGCGGCGCTCGACAACGCCTTCCGCTTCGTGGAGGACGCCTTCGGCGAGGGCCAGGAGATGCTGCTGCTGGTCACCGACCTATCGGTCAATCGCCACGGCATGTCCTTCATCAACGACCACGGCTGCGAGCGCTACTTCAAGCACAACGAGGCCCTGCTCTTCCACGAGCGCGGCACCGACCTCGCCGACCGCATCAACCAACTGGATTTAACGGAAGAAAACGCTTGAAATACGAACTTATGTTCTGTATAATGCAAGACATCATATACGTTGGCTGGGTGCTACCCTAACTTTCTCGCAAAGGACAGCCGCCTTTTTGAAAGGAGGCTGTCCATGGAACAGCTTTATGACCCCGCACCGGACGAAGCGGTCTATCAATCCGTTCGCGCCACGCTCGAATTCGCGCGCACGAAAGCCGCAGCAGCGGTGAACGACGCGATGGTTTCCGCCTACTGGGAGATCGGCCGGCAAATAGCCGAGGCGCAGGGAGACCGCGCCGAATACGGCAAGCATCTGATGGAATATTTGTCCGAGCGGCTGACAACCGAGTTCGGCAAGGGGTTTACGGAACGCAACCTTCGTGCTATGCGCCAGCTGTATCTTGCATATCCAATTCGGCACACGCTGTGTGCCGAATTGAGTTGGTCTCATTATCGCCTGATCATTCGCATAGAATACCCTATTCGGCGCGACTTCTGCGTCCGTTCTGCCATCGAAGAACGCTGGACGGTACGACAGCTTGATCGACAGATCCATTCGTTCTACTATGAACGGCTTCTACCTACCCGCGCAGAGGGAAAAGACAAAGTTCGACAGGAGATTCGGCAACTCGAACCTCCAACCAGGGCAGACGGCATCCTCAAAGACCCATACGTGCTCGATTTCCTCGACCTGAACGGAAATTCAGACTATCTGGAAACGGCTTTGGAGCAAGCGCTCATGGACAAGCTCCAACAATTCCTGCTGGAGCTTGGAAAGGGGTTCTCGTTCGTGGCACGGCAGCAGCGCATCGATGCCGACGGCGACCACTACTACATCGACCTCGTGTTCTACCACTACATTCTCAAATGCTTCGTGCTGATCGATTTGAAAACCGGAAAGCTCACGCCGCAAGACGTCGGTCAGATGGACTTCTACGTTCGCCTGTTCGACGACCAGTGCACCCAGCCCGACGACAACCCCACTATCGGCATCGTCCTCTGCGCTAATCGCAACGAAGCAGTGGCCAAGTATTCGGCGCTTGCCGACGGGAAAGGGCTATTCGCCTCGCAGTACGTGCTCTGCCTGCCAACCGAAGAGGAGCTGTCGCAAGCTCTCGAGGCAACCTGCCTGCTTGCAAGCGAAGGTGAGGGTTGAGCTCGCGAGCACGAGGGCTGGCGGACAAAAAAGAACCGTCCCCTTTTTGTCATAAGCCCCTCTTGTCATCCTGAGCGGAGGCGCGCAGCGCCGTAGTCGAAGGATCCCCTGCGGCGCCAGCCGTGACGCTTCCAGCTGGCGCCGCAGGGGATCCTTCGACTCGCTTCGCTCGCTCAGGATGACAGGGGGATATGCCTAATTGTCTCACGTGAAACACCGGCGGTTTTAGCACGAATGTTTCACGTGAAACATCGTTACGCGCAGTAGGCTTTGATGGCGTCGCGGAGGAATTCGGCGGCACCGGGGGCCCAGGCTTCGTAGTAGGCTTTGAAGCGCTCGTCGGCCACGTACATCTCGGCGAGGCCGGCGTGCGCGGCCTTCGTGTACGTGCCGTCCTTCCAGAAGGCGCAGAGCCACTGGCGGTGCAGGTCGGCGGCGCGCAGGCCGTCCTCGCCCGCCGGATCGCCTACGGCCATGCCGGCCAGCACGGCCTCCCTGATCTGCTCCGAAAGCTCCTGCGTGCTGCGGTACTGCTCCTCGGTCATGCCCATGAGCTTGGCGTTGCTCGCGTCGGCGGCCTCGTCGCCCCAGCGCTCGCGCACCTCCGCACCGTACTTCGCTTCGTTCTCGTCCACGAGGCCGCGCTTGAACGCCTCGAACTTCTCGTCGTCTTTCATCGGTTCGCTTCCTTCCATGCAGGCGAGCGTCTTCTCTACGCTCGCAATCAATCCTTCGATGCGTCGCTTGCGTCCCCGCAGCTCGCGCAGGTGGCCGGCCAGCGCCTCCCGCGGGTCGAACGCCGGGTCGTCCAGCAGCCGCTTGATGTCCGCCAGCGGCATCTCGGCCTCGCGGTACAAGAGCACCTGCTGCAGCCGGTCCACCTCGTCCGGCCCGTAGCGCCGGTATCCGTTCGCCGCGCGCCGCGCCCGCACCAGGCCCAGCTCGTCGTAGTGGTGCAGCGTGCGCACGGTCACGCCCGACAGCGCCGCCAGCTCATGCACCGTGTAGCCGCCATGCTTCACAAGCGGTCTCCTTTCTTCTGCGATCGCATCGCCAGCGTACACCCTCACGTAACGTGAGGGTCAAGGACTTTCGTCAAAGAAATGTACTGTAGTACACGAACGGGTGTTTCACGTGAAACATGTACGAGAACGTGAAGTTGCGCACAGTTCGCTGCACGGCACAAGGCGAGTCAGCGAGCTGCCCACAAGCTAGCTTAGCGCGACAGAGACTTGACTAGCGACCCACCCGCAGCTTGAGGACGTCCTTGGGGCACGTGTCGGCGCAGGCGGCGCACTGGATGCATTCGGCATCCAGGATGGCGCCGTCGCGCAGCAGGCGTTCCACCGGCAGGCTCATGGGACAGGCGCGCTCGCACTTTCCGCAGCTCACGCAGAGCTCCGGTTCGGCTTCCACACGCAGTTGCGGCAGGCGCAGCGCGCGGCCCAGCTTCTCGCCCAGTACCATGAACGGCGCCATCCAGCAGATGCAGTGGCACATGGCGCGCCGGCCCAAAAATAGGTTGGGGACGAAGAACGCCGCCACGACGATGACGTACACCATCAGGCCGACCGGGCTGTTCATCGACACGCCGCCGGGGATACCGTACAAGGGATCAACCACCGTGAAGCCGCCCGCAAACCACGCGCACACGGCTATCGAGATGAGCCACGGCACCCAGATGACGTACTTCACGCGCTTGAGCCACGCCGGCCGCGACGGCTTGCCCACCGCATCGGCCGCAAGCTCCTGCAGCCCGCCCGCCGCGCACAGCCACCCGCACCACGCCCGACGCAGCACCAGGGCCAGCACGAACTGGATGGCGAACACGAGCACGCTGGCCGTCACCACGCCTGCCAGCGCGCCCTCGATGATGAGCACCGGCGAGAAGTAGAAGATGATGATCGGGAACAGCAGAAACGTCGTGAGCAACGCGAGCCGCCGCACCCGCTGCCGCATCGCGGGCGCTCGCCGGGCGCTCATGAGCGCACCGCGGTGAGCAGGCCGCGGAACGCCTCGTCCATGCGCTCGCGCAGCTCCTCGTCGGTGAACTGCGCGCCCGTGGCCAGCATGGCGGCCATGCCGTGCGCGTACACGATCATGTGCAGGTAGAGCTTGCGCGCCGCCTCGGGCGAAAGGTGCCCCAGCTCCTCGATGCACCGCTGCACGCCGTCCACCGCAACGCTCTCGTACACCTCCTCGAAGCCCGTCGCCTCCATGTGCGGCGACAGGTACAGGAAGTGGAACAGCGGCCGCTCCTCACGCGCGAGACGCAGATGCGACAGGCCGTTGGACTCGAAGGGGTTGCGCCCATCGCCCGCATGCGCGCGATGGTACGCCTCCGTCCACGCGCGCGCGTGGTCGTACAGCTCGCGCACGAGCCCCTCCATGTCGCCGAAAAGGCTGTAGATCGGCTGCACCGAGCACCCCGCCCGCTGCGCCACCGCCCGCGCGCTCAACGCCGGCTCCCCCTGCTCGCGCACGATGGCAAGCGCCGCGTCGAGCACCGCCTCCCTGGTCACCCGCTGCTCCGGCATGCCGTCCCCTCCTTCTCGAATAACACTCGTTATATTACGGATGTAATATACACTAGGCGAAACCGGAGCGCAAGGGGGGCAAGGACGCGGCGCGGGGGCGAGCGAGGAGCCGCAGATGGTCGCCGATTGTTTCACGTGAAACAATCGGCGATTTTAGCACGGATGTTTCACGTGAAACATCCGGGGTGCTGCCTCACGCGGGCTGGTTCGCCTTCGCGAACGCCTTGAGTTCCTTCTTGCGGGCGGGAGCGAGCTCCTTCTTCGGGATGCCCTGCACCGCCCCTTCGAGCGCGTAGAGCTGGTGCAGGCACACGCCGGGGTCGACGGTCTGCATCTTGAGCCAGGACCGCTCGGCGCCGAGGGCCAGCAGGTCCTCGGGCGTCTCGATCCCCACTTGGGAGAGCTGCTCGGCGGCATGCGCGCCGATGTTGGGAAGGTCGGTGAGCTTCGCCATGTCAGTTCGCCTCCTCGATCGCGGCCGCGAGGCGCGCGAGGTCGTCGTCGTTTGGATGGTCGAGCGCCTCGTCGAAGTTCTCGATGAGCTGGCGCATCCGCGGGGCCTGCGCGGGGTTGGCCTCGGCCTGCCGCTCGTAGCGCTCCCGCACGCTCGCCGGCATGCGGCCCTGGCACAGGAAGGTGCCGACGATCCGCGCCGACTCGGGCAGGTGCACGGCAACGCGCGCCGCGACGCCGGCGAAGTACGTCGCGTCGGCGCCGAAGCCGCAGGTGCCGAACAGAAACGCTTCCCGGCCCGCAAGGGAGGCCAAAAGCTCGGCCATCTCGTCGGTGCAGTCGCCGCGGTTCGTCCAGAAGCCCGCGTACACGCGATCGGCCGCCGCGACCGGCCGCGCATCCACCTCCCCGACGCGCCCGAACGCGAGCCGCCCCTCCTCAGGCAGCGCCGCGGCCACGGCGCGCGCGAGCGCTTCGGTGTTGCCGGTGCGGCTGTCGTAGACGATGACGTAATCCATGTGCGCTCCTCTCGGATATTCAAGCAGCCCCGCTATACTATAGCCCAACGACAACGCAGAGAAGGGAATTTCATGCGGGCAGTGGTGCAACGCGTCTCGAGCGCGCAGGTGGACATCGAAGGCGTCACGGCGGGCAGCATCGGGCGGGGCCTCGTCATCCTGCTCGGCGTCGGCCACGACGACGGCGAAGAGCAGGCCGAGCGCCTGTGGAGCAAGATCGGCCGCCTGCGCATCTTCGAGGACGAGGCCGGCAAGACCAACCTCTCACTCGCCGACGTGGGCGGCGAGGTCCTGGTCGTGTCGCAGTTCACGCTGTTCGCCAGCTGCAAGAAGGGAAACCGTCCCTCGTTCACCGGCGCCGGCGCGCCCGACGAGGCCAACCGCCTCTACGAATGGTTCGTCGAACGCGCCCGCCGCGACGTCCCCCGCGTGGAAACCGGCCGCTTCGGCGCGTACATGGACTTGCGCCTGGTGAACGACGGTCCCTTCACGCTGTGGCTGGACACCGACGAGCTATAGCAGCGCGGCCTCCCACTCGGCTTCCTTGAAGCCCACCAGCACGAAATCCTCGCCCACCACGAGCGGGCGCTTCACCAGCATGCCGTTCTCGGCGAGCAGCGCGTAGGCCTCCTCGTCGGACATCCCCGCATCGAGCAGCGCCTTCACGTTGCGCTCGCGGTAGAGTATGCCGCTGGTGTTGAAGAAGCGGCGCAGCGGCAGTCCGCTCTTCTCGTGCCACGCCGCCAGCTCCTCGGCGGTCGGGTTGTCCTCCACGATGTGGCGGTCCGCATACGCCACGCCGTGCGCGTCGAGCCACGCCTTCGCCTTCTTGCAGGTGGAGCACTTCGGATACTCGATGAACAGCACGTCGGCCATGACGGCCTCCTTTCTCTCGCGGCTCATGATAGCAAACGGCCGCGCCGTCGGGCACCGCGCGCAGGTCGTTTGCTATACTGGAAGGCGAACGAACGCGGAAAGGACGCGCCATGATCTTCTACTTCAGCGGAACCGGCAACTCGCTCGCGGCCGCGATGGCCATCGCCAAGGCAACCGACGATATGCTCGTGGACATCGGCGCGTCCTACAAGTACAAGGACTTCGACTTCACGCTCGAGCAGGGCGAGCAGCTGGGCTTCGTCTTCCCCACCTACAACTGGACGACGCCGCCCATCGTGGACGCGTTCATCGAGCGCGCGCAGTTCCGCACCGGCAACAAGGAGACGTTCGCCCCCGGCTACTGCTTCGCCGTGGTCACCTGCGGCGGCGGCTTCATCGGCAACACGGCGCGCATCTTCGGCAAGCGTCTGCTAGCCGCCCAGGGCATCAACCTGGACGCGTCGTTCAGCATTCGCTCGGTGGGCAACTGCACGTTTCTGTACGCGCCGGCCGAGGGGAAGAGGCGCGAGCAGCTGCTCGCCCACGCCGAGCTGGAGGCGCGCAAGGCGTCCGAGCGCATCGCCGCGCGCGAGCGCGTGCATGCCGAGCGCCGCAACCCCTTCGGCGTGCTCATGAGCGCGTTCAACGAGAAAGACGAGAAGCCGCGCTCCACCTCCGAGTTCTACACGCTGCCCACCTGCATCCACTGCGGCCGCTGCGCCGAGCTCTGCCCCACCAACACCATCACCATGATCGAGGGCGCGCCGCGCTGGACGGAGCTGGGCTGCACGCAATGCCTCGCCTGCCTGCACCGCTGCCCCACGAACTCCATCCAGTACGGCAAGGCCACCGAGACGCGCGGCCGCTACGTGAACCCCGTCCTCGCCACCGCGAAGGGCGTGTGACGCCTACCACTCCACCTCTTCGTAGACGATGCCGTGTTCATGCTCGAGACGATCGAAAAAGGCCTTCGGAGAGCAACAGGCAATGCTCGACCGCGCGAACCCCTTCTCATCGCGCGTCAAAAGCACGTCGGCCTTCACTTTCTCCGCACATACATCGATGAGGCAGTCCTCGAAATCGAGCCAGCACCGCTCCGCAGTCTGCCGGATATCATCCGCGTCCACGGCGCACACCTTGAGGTACTCCAAGCTTTTGATGAATGTCTGCTGGACGTTCGCACTCTCGTTCTCTTTGCGCATCACATAGAATACGTCGGTGAAAGACTTGGCGGAAACCCATAGCTCTATATCCCCGAGCACCTGCATGACCTGGAGCTTCGCAGCTGCATCGCCTTCTGGCGGGCGACCGGTGAAAAGATCGATAATGACGTTGGTGTCAAGCAAAGCGCGCATAGCGTTCCTCCCGTGCCTCGTCGAGCAGCTCCTTGAACGATTTGGCCTCCCACTCCTCAGGCGCGTTGAGCCTCGTCTCCCGCATGCGCTTTTGTACCTTCTCCTTCTGTTCAGGAGTGAGCGTGCGGCGCTTGTTCTTCAAATCTTCGAGCGAGGGTGCGGACGTCGGAAGCGCCTCATGATCGATAACGTACTGGTAAGCGGCATTGACCAGCTCCGTTGGCGTGGAACCGATCTTCTTCAGCACCTTGTTCCCCTGGTCCCTGATCTCCGCAGGCACGCGTGCGGTGACGACGGGATCTGTGCGACCGGGCATCGCCGAAGCGCTGCCGCCCGCTTTCTTCGGAACCTTCTTTGCAGTGCCTTTGTCCATCACGGCATCCATACCGCACCTCGCTTCCTTTCTTTCCCACTATAGAGTAATACCGTATTACAAGCAATGCCTGCCATGAAAAACTTCGGGAACGTCTTGACAGCTCGTGCGCACGGTGTTTATAGTGTGCATATCGGGTATATACACCATGCACGGCATGTTCGCGCATGGCGACCCGAGGGAAGGCAAACGGGGAACGTGCCCGCGCGCCTTCCGGCACGAAGCGGGACGCCGCGACGTGCCACCCGGGTGCGGCGGGGACGCCCCTGCACCTGCGCACTGCCCCGCCGAGCAAGCGGGAGACTGGAACAGGAGCACCGTGGACATCATCATCTCGAACGCAAGCGACAAGCCCATCTACGAGCAGATAACCGCCCAGATGAAAAGCCTCATCCTCGGCGGCACGCTCGCGGAGGGCGCCCAGCTTCCCTCGATGCGCGCGCTGGCGAACGATTTGCGCATCAGCGTGATCACCACCAAGCGCGCCTACGCCGACCTCGAGGCCCAAGGGTTCATCGAGACGGTGCAGGGCAAGGGCAGCTTCGTCGCCGGCGGCAACATGGAGCTTCTGCGCGAGGAGCGTCTGCGCCACATCGAGGAGCTGCTCACCCGCGCGGTGGACGAGGCCCGCACGGCCGGCGTCGCACCGGCCGTGCTCCACGACATGCTCGACCTTTTGACGGAAGACTAGGAACGTATACCGCGCCGCACCGCCCTCGGGCCGCGCGCGGCCACGGAAAGAAAGTGACGACTTATGGGCGATCTGCTTCGCATACAGAACCTGGAGAAGCACTACGAGGGCTTCGACCTCGAGGGCGTCTCCTTCAGCGTGCCCGCCGGCAGCGTGGTGGGCTTCATCGGCTCCAACGGCGCCGGCAAGACCACCACCATCAAGGCCATCCTGGGCCTCATCTTCCCCGACGGCGGCTCTATCTCGCTGTTCGGCGAGGAGGTGACCAGCGCGCCCGAGAAGCGCCTGGCCGAGCTCAAGCAGCGCATCGGCGTGGTGTTCGACACCTGCTCGTTTCCGGAAGAGCTCACCGTGGAGGCGGTGGGCAAGCTGATGAGGCACTGCTACAAGAACTGGAATCCCGGGAAGTTCCGCACGCTCGTCCAGCAGCTGGGCCTGCCCGCGGGCAAGACGGTGAAGGACCTGTCGCGCGGCATGGGCATGAAGCTGTCGCTGGCCTGCGCGCTGGCGCACGACCCCGACCTGCTGGTGCTCGACGAGGCCACGGCAGGCCTCGACCCCCTGGCCCGCGACGAGGCCTTAGACACGCTGCGCTTGTTCATGAACGAGCATCGCGGCATCCTCATGTCCAGCCACATCACGAGCGATTTGGAGAAGATAGCCGACTACATCGTGTGCATCGACGAGGGACGCATCGTGTTCGCCCTTGAGAAGGACGCCATCACCGACGTGGCCGGCGTGGCGCAGTGCCGCGCGGCCGAGTTCGACGCCATCGTGGACAGCGGCATCTTCGCGCGCGGCACCATGCGCTTCGAGCGCAGCGTCTACGGCACCGCGGTGCTCGTGCCCGACCGCCAGGCGTTCGCCGCGCGCTTCCCCCAGGTGGCGCTTGAGCGCGCCGACATCGACTCGTACATGTCGCTCATGCTGAAGGGAGAGGCGCGATGAAGTCCATGCTTATGTTCGACCTGCTCACCGCCAAGAAGCTCGCGGTGTCCCAGCTGGTGCTGGGCGTGGTGGTGTCCGTCGTCCTCGCCGTGTCCACGCAAACCGCTTTGGCCATCGTGCCCATCGCCACCCTCATGATGTCCTACTCGGTGGGCTTCACGCTGGTGGCCTTCGACGAGCGCAACAACTGGGATGAGTTCCGCCTCACGCTGCCGCTCTCGCGCGCGAGCATCATCTGCGGGCGCTACGCCACCTTCCTCATCATGACGTTCATCGGCCTGGTGTTCGGCCTGGTTCTCATGGGTATCGTGTTCGCGCTGGCTCAGCTCATGCCGACTGTGCCGCTGCTGGCCACCCTGGTTGTGGGGCTGGACTGGCAGCTGGTGGTGGGCGTGTCGGTGGCCTCCATCGCGGGTTCGCTCGTCCTATGGCTCATCGCGCTTCCGCTGGTGGCGCGCTTCGGCATGACGAAGGCCGTGCGCTTCCTCCCGCTCGTGTTCATCTTGGGAATGCTCTTCGTCGGGCCGCTGCTCCAGAACGCGGGCCCGGCGCCGCAGTTCCTCGTCGACCTCATCACCTGGGCCGTCACACCTGCCGGCACGATCGGGCTCTCCGCGGCGGTGGTTGCCGCAGTGGCCGTGCTGGCCGCGGCGTCGTGCGTTCTGTCCGTGAAGCTGTACCAAAAGCGGGAGTTCTAGCGTGGGCGCGGGCGGGGGCTCCGTGAAGGCCGCCTTCCTGGTCGACTTCGCCGTGGTGAAGCGCAGGACGGCGAAGTACCTGGCCATCCTGGCGGTGATAACCGTCGTGTGCATGGCCGTCATGGGGCCCCTGCCGTGGATCACCCTCTATACCGGGCTGCTCGTCCCCCTCATGGCCATGCAGATACTCCTGATGAACGACGAGCGTAACGGCTGGCAGGGGTTTCGCCTGGCCATGCCCTTCACGCGACGCGACGCGGTGCTCGGCCGCTACGCGGTGCTGGCCGCGATGTCGGCGGCGGGCGTAGCCGTGGGCGTGGCGGGGTGCCTGGTGGCCGAGGCGTGCGTGCTCTGGGCACCCGCGCTCACCGCGGCCATGCGCTACCCGTACCTGTTCGACGGATCGATAATGGCGCTGTCCATCGCCGCGTCCCTGTTCATCCCGCTCGTGATGGCGGGCGTGTCGCTGCCCCTGGCCATGCGCCTGGGGTACACGCGGACGGTGCAGTTCGTGCCGGTGCTGTTCATGATGGTGTTCCCGCTGGCACCCGTCCTCCTGCGCCCGGGAAGCGGCTTCGACGCGAGCGCGTTCATGGCGTTCGCCACCACGCCCGAAGGCGCCGTCGTGGTAACGGCCGGGCTGCTGGTTGTGGCGTGCGCCCTCTACGCCGCCTCCGCCTGGCTCACCTACCGCCTGTGCCGGAAGCGGGGCTTCTGACGGGTGGCCGTCCCGTCCCTTTGTCACGCCTTTGTCACGCCCGCTCCCTACTTCATCTTCACGAGGTCCTCCAGGGAGACGCCGTCCACGTAGTCCTCGATGGTCTTGTCCAGGCCGTGCCAGAACGTGCGCGCGACGCACTCGTCGCTGCGCGGGCACGCGGAGGCGTCGTCCACGCACGACACCGGCGCGCAGCTTCCCTCCGTGGCGCGCAGGACGTCGCCCGCCGTGATCTCCCCCGCCGGCCGCGCCAGCAGGTAGCCCCCGCTCACGCCGCGGATGCTCTTGAGCACGCCCGCCTTCACGAGGGCCGCGCCCAGCTGCTCGAGGTACTTCACCGACAGGCCCTCCTGCTCGGCGACCTGCCGCATCGTCACGAGGGCGCCGCCTTCGCCCTGCTTCGCGACGTCGATGGCGAGCCGCAACGCGTAGCGGCCCCGCGTGGAAATCATCATGACGCACCGTCCTCTCGCCTTCGTGCACGGCACCGGGTCCCGGCCCTTTTGGCGCTGGGCCCCGCGCGCGTGCGCTTGTCTCAGTATACCGCAGCTGCCGCGCGATCAAGTTCGCAGCTCCTTGCAGGAATGTAAGGCTGTGGCAAGCGGTCGGTAAGGCAGCGTTAAGGAGCGTCTGGTTTACTGGCAAGTACGGAAAAACCGCGAGCCGACCGCAGCAAAGGAGGAGCCCATGGCAAAAGCGAGGCATCGCACGACCAGGGAGACCGTCGCCCTCTTTATCGGAGGGGCGTTCGTCATGGTCCTCATCCTGGTCGCGGTGATCGCCGCCTTCTTCGTCGCACGCGGATTCAACCTGTATCAGGAGGCGCTTGAACGGACGAGCCTCGACGACATGGCGGCGAGCATCCGGCAGGAGAAGGGCTTCACGCCCATCGACGAGCTGCCCGATCTGTACCTGCAGGCGGTCATCGCCGTGGAGGACCACCGCTTCTACGCGCACCCCGGCTTCGACATCATCGCCACGGGGCGCGCCCTCGTGAACGACCTCAAGGCCGGTGCCATCGTGGAGGGCGGCAGCACCATCACCCAGCAGCTGGCGAAGAACCAATACTTCACGCAGGAACAGACCGTCGAGCGCAAGGTGGCCGAGGTGTTCATGGCCTTCACGATGGAGCAGCACTTCTCGAAGCGCGAGATCCTGGAGCTGTACGTGAACTCCATCTACTTCGGCGACGGGTTCACCGGCATCGGCCCGGCGAGCGAGGGCTACTTCGACAAGCGCCCCGCCGAGCTCACCGACGACGAGTGCACCCTGCTGGCCGGCATCCCGAACGCCCCGAGCGCCTACGCGCTGGGCGAGAACCTCGATCTGGCCCGCAGACGCCAGGAGCACGTGCTGGAGAAGATGATGCGCTACGACTACCTGAGCTCCCGCGAGGTTGCCGTCATCCTGGCAGCCTAGGCAAACGCAATGGCAACCGAGAGGCTCTCTGTTAAACCAAGATTGACATATCGCAGGTCAGCGTGCGCTTTGTCATCCTGAGCGAGCGCAGCGAGTCGAAGGATCCCGTGCGGTGCCAACAGGGAGCGTCACGGCTGGCGCCGCGGGGGGATCCTTCGACTCGCTTCGCTCGCTCAGGATGACAAGGGGGGATGACGGGATTCTGGAATCGAGGGGATGGCAGGCCGTGCATGCGGGGGGCTTTGGTAGGATAGCCGGCATGGAACAGCGCACGCATAAGCGCCTGCGAAGGCGCACCGTCCCTCCCGCCCCGCCGTCCCCCGCGCTCATCGTGGGCGCACTCGCCGCGGCGGCGCTCATCATCCTCGCCGCCGGCCTGATGCTCGGGCGCTGCGACGCGCCTGCGACAAGCGCGCCTACCGCGCCCTACGCGAGCCCCTACGACTGGGAGGCGGGCCTGGAGCGCGACGGCGACCGCCTGGCCTACTACGAGGACGGGACCCTGCGCTCCCAGCTGGGCGTGGACGTGTCCGACCATCAGGGGTACATCGACTGGCAGGCCGTGGCCGCAGACGGCGTCGACTTCGTCTTCGTGCGCATCGGCAACCGCGGCTACACCGAGGGCGCGCTCTACGCCGACGCGCGCGGCACCGAGAACATCGACGGCGCGACGGCGGCCGGGCTCGACGTGGGCGCGTACTTCTTCTCGCAGGCCACGAGCGAGGAGGAGGCCGCCGAAGAGGCCGAGTTCGCGCTCAAGCTGCTGGACGGCCGCGCCCTCGCGCTGCCCGTCGCGTACGACCACGAGCCCGTGTCCGACGCGGCCGGCCGCGCGAACGGCATCGACCGCGAGACGCTCACGGCCTGCGCCCTCGCGTTCTGCGAGCGCTTCGAAGCCGCCGGCTACGCCACCGCCGTCTATGGCAACAAGGGCGACATGGCCCGCTACGACCGCGCGGCGCTCGGCGACCGCCCCGTGTGGTTCGCGGAGTACGATGCGGAGCAGCCCACCGCGCAGTTCGACTTCGCCGTATGGCAGTACACCAACGCCGGATCCGTGGCGGGCATCTCCGCGAGCGTCGACCTCAACCTGCTGCTGCTTGGCGAGAAGGCCGGCGCATGATACACTGGGCGGCGCATTTCCGCTCGATCCTGCAAGGAGCTCTGATCTCGATGGCCGGTCGCCGCTGCCGCTAGTTCGCCGCAACGTGTAGTTTCCCCTTTCAGCACACGTTCCATCTGGAATAGGTGGCGCAACCGCGTTCGCTACCGCATGCTGGAAGCCGCCAACCAGCCATCTCATCGAGGAGTCTTCCATGACCGAATCAACCGCGCCTCTGAGCGCCGCCGGCCTGCCGCTGCCCAAGCGCTGGCTCGCCATCATCGTCACCATCTGGGCCGGCCAGGCCGTTTCCATGGTCACCAGCTACGCCGCCGGATTCGCCGCCGTGTGGTACGTCACCGAGACCACCGGCAGCGCGCTCATGCTGTCCGCCGCCACCATCTGCGCGTACCTGCCCCAGGGGCTGCTCTCCCCCTTCGGCGGCGTGGTGGCCGACAAGTACAACCGCAAAGCCGTCATGATAGCGGCCGACCTGGGAATAGGCCTGGTGTCGCTCGCACTGGGCATCATCATCCTCATGGGGCACGTGACATTCGGCCTCATCCTGGTGATGGTGGTGGTGCGCAGCATCGGGCAGGCGTTCCACGGGCCCGCCATGATGGCCGCCATGCCGCTGCTCGTGCCCGAGAAGCACCTGCTGCGCATCAACACGCTCGACCAGCTGCTCATGTCGGTGGCTTCCATCGCCGCGCCGGCGTTCGGCATCTTCCTGTACACCACCATCGGCTTCCATGCGGTCATGTTCCTGGACTTCTTCGGGGCGCTCATGGCCGTGGGCGGCCTGGCGCTGGCCAAGATTCCCACCATGCACGACACCTCCACCGACGACCAGCACGTGCTGGCGAACCTGCGCGACGGATGGCGGGCGCTTGCCGCCACGCGCGGGCTCGTGGTGCTGCTGGCCGGCATCACCGTGGGGATGATCGCGTTCGCGCCGCTCAGCGCGGTGTTCCCGCTCATGACCTACGACCACTTCAACGGCGACGGCTACGCGGCGTCCATCGTGGAAGCCACCTGGGGCATCGGCATGATCGCAGGCTCGGGCGTGCTTATGGCATGGGGCGGCGGAAAGCGCCTGGCCGGACTCATGGCGGTGGCGCTGCTCATCGTGGGAGCCACCACCACGGCGTGCGGGCTGCTCGCGCCCGACATGTTCCCCGCGTTCGCCGTGCTGTGCGCCGTCATGGCCATGGCGTGCGCCTGGTTCAACGGGCCGTTCATCACGCTCATCCAGAAGAACGTGGCGCCCGAGAAGAACGGTCGCGCGCTCGGATTCGCCATGGCGGCGTTCGGGCTGGCCTCCCCGGTGGGCATCGCTCTGGGCGGCGTACTGGCCGAGGCCATCGGCATCGCGCCGTTCTTCGTGGTGGACGGCCTTGCGTGCCTGGCGCTGGGCGCTGTGCTCTACCTGCCGAAGAGCGTGCGCGCCCTCGACCGATGACACGACGAAGGGCCCGGCCTCGCGCGCTCACGCCGCGCCCGGCCGGGCCCTTCGCAGAGAAGATCAGGAAAAAGCCTACGGCTTCATGCCCGAGCCGCCCTGCACGATGATGGTGTCGCCGGTCACGAACGACGCGTCGTCGCTGGCCAGGAACACGCACACGCGTCCCACGTCCTTCTCCGCGTCGCCGAAGCGGCCCAGCGGGATGCCCTTGATGTTCTTCTCGTACATCTCGGGGTTGTTATCGCGCCACTCCTCGAGGATCTTCGTCATGACGAGCGGGCACACGATGTTGACGTTGATGTCGTCCTCGCCCCACTCGGAGGCGGCCACGCGGCTCATGCCGCGGATGCCCTCTTTCGCAGCGGCGTAGGAGCTCTGCCCCGGGTTGCCGCCGATGCCGGCGCCGGAGGCGAAGTTGATCACCGAGCCCGCCGTCTTCTTGAGGTAGGGGTAGCAGTGCTTCATGTAGAAGAACGTCGCGTACAGGCCCGAGCGCACGGCCAGGTCGAAGTCCTCCTCGGTGTGCTCGATGAGGGTGAGGCCCGAGGCCGAGGCCTGCGCGTTGTTGATCAGCACGTCGATCTGCCCGCCGAAGTGCGCGGCGCCCGCGTCGACGGCTTCCTTCACCTCGGACTCGACCGATCCGTTGGCCAGGTAGGTGAACACCTCGGCGCCGAACTCGCGCTCGAGCTCCTCCTTAGCCTCGGCCATGCCGCCGGGGAACAGGTCGGTGAGGATGAACTTCGTGCCCTCGGCCGCGAACGCCCGCTCGATGCCGCGCGCGATGCCGCCGCCGCCGCCGGTGATCAACACCACTTTGCCTTTCAAACCTCTGTCCATGCCGTCTCCTTCGCTCGTTTGAAGCCAACAGTCCCTGCATAGCGCCGCTTTGGGCGCCTGGTCAGCGCACTTTGCAGCCGCGCGAGCCGCACCGGATGGAAGCGGCCCCTGGCATGTATGGTATCGTGGCGCGCCCGATGCCCGGCGGCTCGCCTCCGAGGGAGACGGCCCCCGTTCGGCAAGCGGCTGCCCTCCATCAAACGCACAACGTTAGCGGCGCGATTCCCGCGACGAGCGGGAGCGGGGCGGGACTCAACCGACGGACGAAGGAGCCGCGCGCGCCCGCGAGCCACCCTGCCGCTGTGGCATCATAGGGGTGGAATCATCGCATCGACGGGAAGCGGCCTCATGAGAATTCGGAATCGCACGGCATCCATCGCGTTCAAGTGCCTCATCGTCGTCGTGGGCGGCCTGGCCCTGCTCGAGCAGCTGGGGTTGTTCGCGGGCGCGTTCAAGCCGCGGTTCTTCTTCTACTTCACGAACCTGAGCAACGTGGCGGCCGTGGCATACTTCGCAGCCGCCCTCGTGCACCTCGCGCGCAACCGCGGCGACGACGCGGTGTGGGCGCCCGCGTTCAAGTACGCCGCCATGATGGCCGTCACCGTCACGTGGCTGGTGGCGCACTTCCTGCTGGGCGGCGGGCTCATCATGCCCGATGGAACGTTCAGCTTCTCGGTGCTGGCGCTGCATTACCTCGTGCCCATCGCCTGCATCCTCGACTGGCTGCTGTTCGACGAGAAGGGCCGCATGAGCCTGGCGGGGCCCCTCGTGTGGATGGCGTTTCCGCTGGCGTATCTGGCCTACGCGCTCGGCATGGTGGGGCTGCTCGGCGTGAACATGGGGCCGAAGGCCGGGTCGCGCTACCCCTACCCCTTCATCGACGTGGACGCGAACGGCGTGGGAGGCGTGGCCGTGACCGTCGTCGCACTGGTGGCGGCGTTCATCGCGCTGGGGTACGCGTACGTGGCCCTCGACCGCCTGCTCGCCCGCGTGGGCAGGAAGCGCACATTGTCATCCTGAGCGAAGCGAACGCAGTGAGCGCTCCCTCCTGTCATCCCGAGCGAGCGAAGCGAGTCGAGAGGGAGGCGAGCGGATCGTTCGGTTTTTCGGCCCCTCCGATGCACGGTTTTCGCCGCTCTGAAGCCCGGCCGGGCAATATGGCGGGAGCTCGCCTTCCGCGACCAGGGGAAACGTATCCGAGTCGCGCCGCCCGGCACGCGTGCGAGCCTCTGGACCCCCGAAAACCCTTCAGAGCGGCGAAAACTGTGCACGAGAGCGGGTGAAAACCCGAAGAGGGTCCGGCCGACCCCGGGACCTGTTCACATCGGAAAGGGCACCCCCTGGGATTATGCGCCATAAGTGGAGTCAGAACCTCCGATTCTCTGCCGCCGAAGACGCGACGCTCCCTGCTGTCGCCGCGCGGGATCCTTCGACTCGCTTCGCTCGCTCAGGATGACAGGGGGGGCGCTTCGCCCGCTCAGAATGACAGGGGGGCACGTCGCTCGCTCAGGATGACAAAAGGGGGGGCTTCACCCGCTCAGAGTAGGCCGGGATGCGCGGCTATGGCCTGGTCGGCGCGGTCGCAGGTGATCAGGCCGTCGTCCACGAGTCCGTCGATCCAGGCGCGGTAGCACTCCCCCGGCGTGCGGCCCTCGGCGTTGAGCGCCGCAGGATCGGCGCCGTGCGCGAGCAGCGCATCGATGGCCCCGTCGACCTCTCCCAGCACCCGTTCGGCCGTATCTTCGGTCATGCCGAAGAGCGACGCCCCGCCGCACACCAGGTGGAGCGGATGGCTGCCCTCGAGGTCGCGCAGCGACGACGCGTTCGGGTCGGCGCCCGCCTCCAGCAGCACCTCGATCATGCGCGCCGAGCGGAAATCGGGGCCCGCGGCGCGCACGAGGGCGTACTCGGCGGCGTAGGGCTCGCCCTTCAGCGTGTACGACGGCAGCGGCTCGTTCACGTCGATGGGCATGCCGCGCGCCCCCGCCACCTCCAGCACCAGCTGGGCGCAGGCGGCGTCGTCGTAGGTTATGGCCGCCTCCAGCAACGAGGGCAGCGACTCGTCGCCCTCGGCGGGGAATTCGAACGCATGCGCGTCGAAGCAGCCCTGCAGCGCCTCGGGGTCATGCTGCGAGACGGCCCGGGTGAAGTCGGGGAATTCGTCGCCCTCCACATCGGTGGCCAGCGGGATCACCCACGCCACGGCGAACCACACGAGCACGGGGATGCTGATGGCGTAGAGCACGATGGGGATGGCGAGGAGTCCCTTGAGCTTCTTTCCCTGCTCGTGACGGGACTTTGTACGGCAGGCGAACACGATGCTCACCGCCGTGGCGGCGATGAAGGCCGCGAGCGCGATGGCCACCGCGCCCAGGATGACGAACGCGAGCGCGCCCATCACCGAGAGCATCACCATCACCGATATCCCGCCCATGGCGCCCCTTCCCCCGAAGCCGCTCCCTTTGTCATCTGAGCGAGCGTAGCCGCCCCTTTTGTCATCCTGAGCGGAGCGGCGAAGCCGCGTAGTCGAAGGATCCCGTGCGGCGTCAGCCGTGACGCTCCCTGCTGGCGCCGCGGGGGATCCTTCGACTTCGCGCACTTCGTTCGCTCCGCTCAGGATGACAACCGGAGGCTGCGCTCGCTCAGACAATCGGAATTTTATCACAGGCCGGACGCCCCGGACGAACGCGTCGTCCGGGGCGGTATCTCATACGCGGCAAGGCCCGTCGCGCTCTAGCGGGGGCGGCGCCTCCACCGCAGCCAGCTGGCCGCGGCCACCACGGCCGCCAGCAGGGCCACGGCCGCAAGCCCCGTCACCGGCACGCCGTCGCCCGTGATGGGCGTGGGCGGCTTGGGCGTGGGCGTCGGCGTGGGCGTGGGCTTGGGCTTCGGCGGCACCGGCGGCGCAGGCTTCACGCCCTCGCCGGTGAGCGCCACGGGCGCGGCGTCGGCGCCGTCGGCCCCGATCCACAGCACCCCGCCGTACGTCTTCACCTCGGTGGGGTCGAACGTCACGAGCAGCTCGCCGCCCGCGCGCGGATCCCATCCTTCGGCCGGCACCACGGTGAAGCCCGCCGGCACGTCAAACGCGAGGTCGGCCGAAAGCCCCGAGGCCTGCACATGCACGCGCTGACCGGCAGACTTCGTGCCCACCTCCTGCTTGCCGAACGCCAGCAGCTCGGGCGCCGCCTTGACGCCCGCCTCGCGGCCCTCGCCGGTAAGCGCCACAGGCGCGGCATCGGCGCCGTCGGATTCGATCCACATGACCTCGCCGTAGGACTTGGCCTCCGTCGGGTCGAACGTCACCCGCAGCTCGCCGCCCGTGCGCGCGTCCCAGCCCTCAGCCGGCGTCACGGTGAAGCCCGCCGGAGCCGAGAAGGCGAGGTCGCCTTCAAGCCCCGACGCCTCGACGTGCACGCGCTTCTCGACGCTCTTCGTGGCCACCGGCTGCGAGCCGAACGCCAGCAGGCCCTCGCTCACCTTCACCGCCAGATCGCGGCCTTCGCCGGTGAGCGCCACCGACGCGGCGTCGGCGCCGTCGGATTCGATCCACATGACCGCGCCGTAGGCTTTGGCTTCCAGCGGATCGAACGTGATGCGCAGCTCGCCGCCCGTACGCGGATCCCAACCCTCGGCCGGCACCACGGTGAAGCCCTCCGGCTCTTCGAAGGACATATCGGACGTCAGCCCCGAAGCCTGCACGCGCACGCGCTGCTCGGCGCTCTTGGAGGCCACCGGCTGAAAGCCGAATGCCAGAAGATCCGGCGAGGCCACGATGCCCTGCTCCCGGCCCTCGCCGGTGAGCACCACCGACGCGGCGTCGGCCCCGTCGGACTCGATCGACAGGACGGCCCCGTACTCCTTGACCTCCGTCGGGTCGAACGTCACGCGCAGCTCGCCGCCCGTGCGGGCGTCCCAGCCCTCGGCCGGCACCACGGTGAAGCCGTCGGGCACGTCGAGGGCCAGATCGGACGTGAGCCCGCTCGCGACCACCCGCACGCGCTGCTCGGCGCTCTTGGTGCCCACGGGCTGCCCGCCGAACGCGAGCGCCGGCGGCGTGGCCTTCACGGCCGTCTCGCGCCCCTCGCCCGCGAGCACGACCGGCGCGGCATCGGCCCCGTCGGCCCCGATCCACATCACGGCCCCGTAGTCCTTCGCCTCGGTCGGGTCGAACGTCACCCGCAGCTCGCCGCCCTCGCGGGCGTCCCAGCCCTCGGCGGGAACCACGGTGAAGCCCGCGGGCGCCTCGAAGGAGAGGTCGGCCGCGAGCCCCGCGGCCTTCACAAGAATGCGCTGCTCGTCGCTCTTGGTGCCCACCGGCTGGAAGCCGAAGGAGAGCTTCGTGGGCGATGCCGTTATCTCGGAGGTCTTCCCCGTGCCCGAAAGCGCCACCGGCGCGCCGTCGGCCCCGTCGGCGTTGATCCACAGCACCTCGCTGTAGGCCTTCGCCTCGGTCGGGTCGAACGTCACGCGCAGCTCGCCGCCCGTACGGGTGTCCCAGCCCTCGGCCGGAACCACGGTGAAGCCCTGCGGAACGTCGAAGGCCATGTCGCCCGCGAGCCCCGAGGCGTCCACACGCACGAGCTGCTCGGCGCTCTTGGTGCCCACCACCTGGTCGTCGAACAAGAGCCGGTCGGGAACGGCCTTGATGGCCGACGTGCGGCCCTGGCCGGTAAGCGCCACGAACGCGGCGTCCGCGCCATCGGAGTCGATCCACAGCATGCCGCTGTACGCCTTGGCCGCAGTCGGGTCGAACGTCACGCGCAGGGTCCCGCCCGTGCGGACGTTCCAGCCCTCGGCCGGAGTCACGGTGAAGCCCTCCGGCGCGCCGAAGCTGAGGTCAGATGTGAGCCCGCTCGCCGCCACCTGCACGAGCTGCTCGGCGCTCTTGGTACCCACCGGCTGATCGCCGAAGGAGAGCCGGTCGGGCGTCGCCTTCACGGCCGACTCGCGGCCTTCGCCGGTGAGGGAGATCGGCATGCCGTCGGCGCCGTCGGCCTCCACCCACATGACCGCGCCGTAGCTCTTGGCCTCGGTCGGGTCGAACGTGATGCGCAGGGTGCCGCCCGTGAGCGGATCCCAGCCCTCGGCCGGGGTGACTGTGAAGCCATCGGGTGCCGTGAAGTTCATATCATGGTCGAGCCCGCTCGCGCTCACCTGCACCAGCTGCTCGGCGCTCTTCGTGCCCACCGGCTGGAAGCCGAAGGCCACCAGATCGGGCGACGCGGAAATGGCGGCCGCACGGCCCTCGCCTGCAAGCTGCACGAGCGCCCCATCGGCGCCGTCGGCCTCGATGCGCATGACGGCACGGTAGGCCTTGGCCTCGGTGGGGTCGAACGTCACGCGCAGCGTGCCGCCGGTGCGCGCGTCCCAGCCCTCGGCCGGCACCGCGGTGAAGCCCCGCGGCACGTCGAAGGAGAGGTCGTCCGTGAGCCCCGAGGCGTCAACCTTCACTAGCTGCTCGGCGCTCTTCGTGCCCACGGCCTGGCCGCCGAACGACAGGCTCCCGGGCACGGCCTTCACCGCCGCGTCGCGTCCCTCGCCCGTGAGGGTGAGCGGCACGCCGTCGGCGCCGTCGGCCTCTATCCACATGACCGACCCGTAGCTCTTGGCCTCGGTCGGGTCGAACGTGATGCGCAGGGTGCCGCCCTCGCGCGCGCTCCACCCGTCGGCAGGAGTCACCGTGAAGCCGTCCGGCGCCGTGAAGGCGAGATCGGACGTGAGCCCGCTCGCCCGCACCTCCACCGTACGCTCGGCACTCTTGGTGCCCACCGGCTGGAAGCCGAAGGCCGCCAGATCGGGCGAGGTGACGATGGAAGCCGCGTATCCCTCGCCCGTGAGGGTGACCGGCGCGCCGTCGGCGCCGTCGGCCTCGATCCACATGGTCGCGCCGTAGCTCTTCGCCTCGGTCGGGTCGAACGTGATGCGCAGGGTTCCGCCCGTGCGCGCGTCCCATCCGTCGGCCGGAGCGACCGTGAAGCCGTCCGGCGCCGTGAAGCTCATATCATGGTCGAGTCCGCTCGCATTTACGCGCACGAGCCGCTCGGCGCTCTTCGTGCCCACAGCCTGGCTGCCGAAGGCCGCCAGATCGGGCGAGGCCGCGATGGACGAGGCGCTGCCCCGGCCCGTGAGCGAGACCTCGGCCGCGTCGGCGCCGGCGGCCTCGATGCGCAGCATGCCGCCGTAATTCTTCTCGTCGGTCGGATCGAACGTCACGCGCAGGGTGCCTCCCTCGCGCACGTCCCACCCGTCGGCCGGCACGGCCGTGAAGCCGTCCGGCGCGCTCAGCACCAGATCGGACGTGAGCCCGCTCGCCGTCACGCGCACGAGCTGCTCGGCGCTCTTGGTGCCCACGGCCTGGCTGCCGAAGGCGAGCCGACCGGGCTCGGCGCCTATCCTCGCAGCGCAGCCCTCGCCCACGAGGGCGACGCCGGCCGCATCGTTGCCGGAGCGCACCCACAGCACCTCGCCGTAGGTCTTCTCGTCGGTCGGATCGAACGTCACGCGCAGCGTGCCGCCGGTCTGGTCGTCCCATCCCTCGGCCGGCGTCACCGTGAAGCCCTGCGGAGCCTCGAGCACAAGATCGCTCGTCGTGTCGGAGGCCGTCACCCGCACCAGCTTCTCGGCGCTCTTGGTGCCCACCTGCTGGGCGTCGAACTCCAGCAGCGTGGGGCTCGCCACGATCGACGTCTCATGCCCCTGGCCCGTGAGGGTGACCGGAGCGCTGTCGGCGCCCTCGGCCTCTATCCACATGACCGCGCCGTAGGACTTCGACTCCGTCGGATCGAACGTCACGCGCAGGGTGCCGCCCGTGCGGTCGTTCCAGCCGTCAGCCGGATTCACCGTGAAGCCGTCGGGAGCCTGCCACTTGAGCTGCCCCGAAAGCCCCGAGGCGGACACATGCAGCGTCTGCTCGGCGCTGTGCTCGCCCACCGGCACGTAGCCGAAGGCCAGAAGCCCCGGATCGGCCGCGATGGCCTTCGCGCGGCCCTCGCCCGTGAGCGTGACCGGCGCGGCATCGGCCCCGTCGGCCTCCACCCACATGACCGCGCCGTAGCTCTTGGCCTCGGTCGGGGAGAACGTGATGCGCAGCGTGCCGCCCGTGCGATTATCCCATCCGGCATCGGGGGTGACGGTGAAGCCCGCAGGCGCCGTGTAAGCTAGATCGCCCGCCAGGCCGCTCGCCGCCACCTTCACCGTGCGCTCGACGCTCGCGGTGTTCACCGGCTGGTTCCCGAATGCCACAAGGCCCGGGTCCACCGCGATGGCCGATTCCCGGCCCTCGCCGGCGAGCGCCACGTCCACCGCGTCGCCGCCGTCGGCCGACAGGCGCAGCACGCCGCCGTAGGCCCTGGCCTCGGTCGGGTCGAACGTCACGCGCAGGGTGCCGCCCACGCGGGCATCCCAGCCCTCGGCCGGAGTGACCGTGAAGCCCTCCGGCGCATCGAAGGCGAGATCGCCCGTGAGCCCCGAGGCCGTAACCTTCACGAGCTGCTCGGCGCTCTTGGTGCCTACCGGCTGCTTGCCGAAGCGCAGGCTCGTCGGGCTCGCCGCGATGCTCGGCACCTCGCCCTCGCCCGTAAGGGTGACCGGCACGCCGTCGGCGCCGTCGGCCTCTATCCACATGACCGCGCCGTAGGCCTTGGCCTCGGTGGGGTCGAACGTGATGCGCAGGGTGCCGCCCGCGCGGGCGTCCCAGCCGTCGGCCGGAACGACCGTGAAGCCATCCGGCGCGGCGAAGCTCAGATCATGGCCGAGTCCGCTCGCGCTCACGCGCACGAGCCGCTCGGCGCTCTTGGTTCCCACGGCCTGGCTGCCGAAGGCCACCAGGTCCGGATCGGCCGAGATGGCGGCCGCACGGCCTTCGCCCGAGAGCGCGACCGAGGCGCCGTCGGTGCCGTCGGCCTCGATGCGCATGACGGCGCGGTAGGCCTTGGCCACAGTCGGGTCGAACGTCACGCGCAGCGTGCCGCCGGTGCGGGCGTTCCACCCCTCGGCCGGCACCGCGGTGAAGCCCTGCGGCACGTCGAGGGCGAGGTCGCCCGCAAGCCCCGAGGCATCCACGCGCACCAGCTGCTCGGCGCTCTTCGTTCCCACGGCCTGTCCGCCGAACGACAGGCTTCCGGGCACGGCCTTCACCGCCGCGTCGCGCCCCTCGCCCGTGAGGGTGACCGGCACGCCGTCGGCGCCGTCGGCCTCTATCCACATGACGGCCCCGTAGCTCTTGGCCTCGGTCGGGTCGAACGTGATGCGCAGGGTTCCGCCCTCGCGCGCGCTCCACCCTGCGGCCGGCACGACCGTGAAGCCGTCCGGCGCCGTGAAGGCGAGGTCGGACGTGAGCCCGCTCGCGCTCACCTGCACCAGCTGCTCGGCGCTCTTGGTGCCCACCGGCTGGAAGCCGAAGGCCGCCAGGCCGGGCGTGGCCGCGATGGACGAGGCGCTGCCCCGGCCCGTGAGCGCCACCTCGGCCGCGTCGGCGCCGCCAGCCTCGATGCGCAGGACGCCGCCATAGTTCGTCTCGTCGGTCGGATCGAACGTCACGCGCAGCTCGCCGCCCTCGCGCGCATCCCACCCGTCGGCCGGAACGACCGTGAAGCCGTCCGGCGCGCTTACCGCCAGGTCGTCCGTCAGGCCGCTCGCATCCACCTGCACCAGTCGCTCGGCGCTCTTGGTGCCCACGGCCTGGCTGCCGAAGGCGAGCCTGTCGGGCGTGGCAGCCACCTTCGCCGCGCAGCCCTCGCCCACAAGGGCGATGCCGGCCGCGTCGGCGCCGCCGGCCTTCACCCACAGGACCGCGGCGTAGGTCTTCTCGTCGGTCGGATCGAACGTGATGCGCAGGGTGCCGCCGGTCTGGTCGCTCCATCCGCCGGCCTTCGTCACCGTGAAGCCCTGCGGAACGTCGCCGAGCGAAAGATCGCTCGTCGCGTCGGTCGCCGTCACGCGCACGAGCTTCTCAGCGCTCTTCGTGCCCACCTGCTGAGGGTCGAACTCCAGCAGCTTCGGATCCACGGTCACCGAGGAGCGATGTCCCTGGCCCGTGAGCGTGACCGGCACGGAATCGGCGCCGTTAGCCTCGATCCACATGACGGCTCCGTAGCTCTTGGCTTCGGTGGGGTCGAACGTCACGCGCAGGGTCCCGCCCGTGCGCGCGCCCCAGCCGTCGGCCGGATTCACCGTGAAGCCGTCGGGCGCATGATAGGTCAAGTCGCCCGAGAGGCCCGCAGCCGACACCCGCAGCGTCTGCTCGGCGCTATGGTCGTCCACCGGCACGTAGCCGAAGGCCAGAAGCCCCGGATCGGCGGCGATGGCGGCGTCGACGCCCTCGCCCGTGAGGGCGACCGGCGCGGCGTCGGCCCCCTCGGCCTCTATCCACATCACGGCGCTGTAGCTCTGGGCCGCCGTGGGGTCGAAGGTGATGCGCAGGGTGCCGCCCGTGAGCGCGCTCCACCCGTCGGCCTCCGTCACCGTGAAGCCGTCGGGCACGTTGTAAGTCATATTCTGGTCGAGCCCGCTCGCCCGCACCTCCACCAGCTGCTCGGCGCTCTTGGTGCCCACCGGCTGCTTGCCGAAGGCCACGCGGCCCGGATCAACCGCGATGGCGGCGCTGCGGCCCACGCCCGTGAGCGTTACCGCAGCTCCGTCGGCACCGTCGGCCGACAGGCGCAGCACGCCGCCGTAGGCCTTGGCCTCGGTGGGGTCGAACGTCACGCGCAGGGTGCCGCCCGTGAGCGCGCTCCACCCCTCGGCCGGAACGACCGTGAAGCCTTCCGGCACGGCGTAGGCCATGCCGCCCGTGAGCCCCGTGGCCGTCACCTGCACCAGCTGCTCGGCGCTCTTGGTGGCCACGGCCTGGTTGCCGAAGTCCACCAGGCTCGGCGTCGCCGCTATGGACACCGAGCGCCCCTCGCCGGCCAGGGCCACCGCGGCCCCGTCGGCACCGTCGGCGCTCACCAGCAGATCGCCGGTGTAGGCCTTCGCCTCGATCGGGTCGAACGTCACGCGCAGGGTGCCGCCCGTGCGCGCGTCCCAGCCGTCGGCCTCCATCACCGTGAAGCCGTCCGGCACGTCGATGCGCAGGTCGGACGCGAGCCCGCTCGCGCTCACGCGCACGAGCTGCTCGGCGCTCTTGGTGGCCACGGCCTGCCCCCCGAAGTCCAAGCGGCCCGGGCTCACGGCGATGGCCGTGGTCAGGCCCGTACCCGTAAGCGTCACGCTCGCGGCGTCGCCGCCGTCGGCCTCGATGAGCAGCACGCCGCCGTAGACCTTGGCTTCGGTCGGGTCGAACGTCACCCGCAGCTCGCCGCCGGCACGCGCGTCCCAGCCCTCGGCGGGCACGACCGTGAAGCCGCCCGGCGCCGTATACGACAGGTCGCCCGTGAGGCCCGAGGCCGTCACGCGCACGCGCTGCTCGGCGCTCTTGGTGGCCACCGGCTGCTTGCCGAAGGCCAGGCGGCCCGGGCTCGCCGCGATGCTCGGCGCCTCGCCCTTGCCGGTGAGCGCCACCTGCGCCGCATCGGCCCCGTCGGCGTCGATGCTCAGCACGCCGCCGTAATTCCTCGCCTCGGTCGGGTCGAACGTCACGCGCAGGGTTCCGCCCGTGCGCGCGCTCCACCCGTCGGCCGGCACGACCGTGAAGCCGTCCGGCGCAGCGACGACCATGTCCGCGTCGAGCCCCTCGGCCTTCACCTCCACCAGCTGCTCGGCGCTCTTCGTTCCCACGATCTGCCGCCCGAAGTCGAGCTTACCGGGCATCGCCGCGATAGCGGCCGTGCGGCCCGTGCCCGAAAGGGCCACCGCGGCCCCGTCGGCGCCGTCGGCGCTCACCAGCAGATCGGCGGCGTACGCGCGCGCCTCAGTCGGATTGAACGTCACGCGCAGCTCGCCGCCCGTGCGGTCGTTCCAGCCCTCGGCAGGCACCGCCGTGAAGCCGGCCGGCGCCGTGACCTCGAGGTCGCCCGTCAGGCCCGAGGCCGTCACGCGCACGCGCTGCTCGGCGCTCATGGTGCCCACGGCCTGGTTGCCGAAGTCCAGATGGTCGGGCGTCGCCCGCACCATCGCCTCGCGCCCCTCGCCCGCGAGCGCGACCAGGGCGGCCGCGCCTCCGGCCTCGATGCGCAGCATACCGCCGTAGGCCTTGGCCTCGGTCGGATCGAACGTGACGCGCAACTCGCCGCCCGTGCGGGGGTTCCACCCCTCGGCCGGCACGACCGTGAAGCCGTCAGGCGCCGTCGCCGTCATATCCGCGCCAAGCCCGCTCGCGCTCACGCGCACGCGCTGCTCGGCGCTCTTGGCGCCCACCGGCTGCGGCCCGAAGGCCAGCTTGCCCGGGTCGGCCTTGATGCTGGCCGAAACCCCCTCGCCGGCAAGCGCCACGGACGCGGCCGCTCCGCCGGAATCGGGGGCGCCAATCTGCAGCATGCCGCCGTACGTCGTCGCCCGATCGGGCGCGAACGTCACGCGCAGCGTGCCGCCTGTGCGCGGGTTCCACCCCGCCGCGGGCTCCGCCTTGAAGCCGTCAGGCACGTTCCAGGTCAAATCGCCGCCCAAGCTGGAGGCGCTCACCTCCACCAGCTTCGCCGCGCTCGCCGATCCCACGGGCTGGCCGCCGAAGTCCAGCTTCTCGGGCGTCGCCTTGATGATCGACTGCCGCCCCTGACCCGTCAGAAACGCGGTGGACCAGCTACCCTGGCTGCCCACCTCGAGCTCTTCGTAATAGGACTTGGCCTCGGTCGGCGCGAACCTCGCGATCAGGTCGCCGCCGGTCCGGGCGTTCCAGTTGAGAGCCTTCGTCACCTTGAAGCCCGCAGGCACGGCTATCTCGAGGTCGGCCTGGGCGTTGTACGCGGACACGTGGATGCGCTGCTCGGCGCTTTCGGTGCCCACGGGCTGGCTGCCGAATTCGTTGAAGACCGGCAGTATGACGATGGTCGGCATGCTTCCCGTGCCCTCGAGCGCGATCGGCGTCGCCTTCGTAGTGCCGGAGACGATGGAAAGCACGCCGTCGTACATCTTCTCGCTCGCGGGGCTGAACGTCACGCGCAGATCGCCGCCCGTGCGCGGGTTCCAGTTGTCGGCGGGCTTGATCTCGAAACCCTCCGGCGTCTCGAAGGTCATGTCGTTCGAGAGGCCGACGGCCTTCACCGTCACGCGCTTCTCGGCGCTCTTCGTGTTCACCGTCTGGTGGCCGAAATCCAAGCGATGGGGCGCGACCTCGATCTTCGCCGTCACGCCCTCTCCCGTGAGCGCCACCGGCGCGGCGTCGGCACCGTCAGCGCCAATCCACAGCACGTCGGCATAGCTTTTGACCTCAGCGGGCGCGAACGTCACGTACAGCTGGCCGCCGCTTCGCGGATTCCAGTCGTCGCCCGGCACCACTTTGAAGCCCTCGGGCGCCTCGAACGCGATGTTCGAGTCAAGGCCCGACGCCGCCACCGTTATGGTGAGCGTCTCGCTCTCGGTGCCCACGCCCTGCATGCCGAACGCCAGAAGCCCGGGGTCGGCAGCCACGGCCACCTCGCGGCCCTCGCCTGCGAGCGCCACCATCGTGGCGTCGGCGCCGTCGGCCTCCACCGTGAGCATCTCGCCGTAGGGCTTGGCCTGCACAGGATCGAACGTCACGCGCAGGGTGCCTCCCTCGCGCGCGTCCCACCCATCGGCGGGAACCACGGTGAATCCCTCGGGCGCGCTGACCTCGAGGTCGCTCTCCAACCCGGAGGCCTTCACCTGCACGCGCTGCTCGGCGCTCTTCGTGGCCACCGGCTGGAGGCCGAATGACAGGCGCTTCGCCGACACGTCCACCGTCGTCTCGCGCCCTTCGCCCGTCAGCGTCACGGGCGCCACGACGGCACCCGATGTTCCCTCGGCCTTCAGCCACAGCATGCCGCCGTAACTCTTGGCCTCGAGGGGGTCGAACGTGACGCGCAAGATCCCGCCCGTGCGCGGGTTCCAGCCCTCGGCGGGAACCACGGTGAAGCCGTCGGGCGCCTCGATGGCCATATCGCTCTTGAGGCCCGAAGCCGCCACCTTCACGCGCTGCTCGGCGCTCTTCGTGGCCACGGCCTGGTAGCCGAAGGCCAGAAGCCCCGGATCGGCCACGATAACCGAAGCGCGCCCCTCGCCCGTGAGCACCACGGGCACGTCGGGGGCGCCTTCCGAGCGCAGCCACAGCACCCCGCCGTAGCTCTTGTTCTCGGTGGGATCGAACGTCACGCGCAGCTCGCCGCCGAAAAGCCCGCTCCACCCTTCGGCGGGCGTCACGGTGAAGCCCTCGGGGGCCTCGATGGTCATATCGGCCGTAAGCTCGCTGGCGCTCACGCGCAGGCGCTGCTCGGCGCTCTTGGCGTTCACCGGCTGCACGCCGAAGGCCAGAAGCCCCGGATCGGCCGCTATGAGGGGGTTGGGCGGGGCCGCCACGCGCGTATGCCGCGCGTTCGCGCCGTCCACCTGGTAGTATCCGGATGGCTCGTTATACACCGCAGGCTTCAGCTCCTCGCCGTCGCGCTCGACGGCGCCTTCTGCCTTCACGCCGTTCTCCAGCACGAGGCCGCTGGAGTGGAACGTCCGCACGCCGCCCGTATTGCCCTTCGCATCGACGATGCCGCCGCGAACGGTGCCCTTGATGAGGGCGCTCAGGCCCACCGACAGGTCGCCGGGGCCGCCCTCGAGCAAGAGGTGTCCGCCGTTCACCGTCAGCGCCCCCAGGGAGAAGAGGCCGGTCGACGTGCCGCCGTCCGAGGCTTCGCCGCCCGAGGCGATGAGCGACCCCGAGCCGCCGATGGTCAGGCTGCCCTCCGCGTACACGCCGTAGGTTGCCGCGGCGTCCTTCGCCGTGCTCTTGAAGGCGCTCACGGACTCGGGCGCCAAGACGATGGCGGCGTCATCGGCGGCGCTCACGGTCAGGGCCGTCTCGCCCCACGTCTCGAACTGCACCCCTTTGAGCGTGAGCGTGTGCCCAGCTGCGCTCCACGTCACGCCCTTGCCCGGGTACTCCTGGGTTTTGAGCGAGTCGGTGTACAGCGACCATTCCGCGCCCACGCCGCCGAAGTACAGGCCTGCGGCAGCCAGGTTGTTCTCGAACTCGACGAAGCGGGCCGGCGTCTTGCCTACCAGATAGCACCCCTCGCTCCACGTCACGTCCTTCGCGTTGGAACCGTAGCGGTCCACCGATCCCGTCACCGTGAGGTTGGGGTGCGCCGGCTCCTCGTTGGCGTGCACGCCGGCCGTGTCGCCGATGGCGGTGACGTCGTTGGCCGTGACCGTGAGCAAGGGCGCGTCGATGCCGTAGCGGTTGCCGCGCGTCCACGACCCGCCGGCAGTAACCAAAAGCGAGCCCTCGCCCGCTATGGTAAGGGGTCCGTCCGATTGCAGGGCGGCCGCGGTGTCGTTGCTCATGTCCATCCACGCGTCGCCTCTGATGGTGTTCTTAGTGCCGGGCTGCAGGGTGATGGCAGCATCGGGATCGGGCGACACCGAGAGCCCCACCAAGCCGTCGGTCTGGTAGGTGAAGTTGTTCAGCTTGAGGTTCTTGCCCTCCACGCTCCACGTGGTACCCTCGCCATCGTACTTGCTGGTGCGCGAGGGGTTGGCGAACAGCGACCACGGGTTGCCGGGCACGTTGCCCTCGGGCCCGAAGTACAGCGCGCCCCGCGGGTCGAACTGCGAGAACCGCACGTAGCGGGCGTCGATTCCATCGGCGAGGTAGCGGCCGTCCTTCCACACGGCCTCCTTGAGCTGCCCGCCGCTCTTATCCGCGCTGCCCCACACCAGCGTGTTGTGCGCGGGCTCGGAGGACGCCGACACGCCGGCCGTCCTGCCCGAGGCGATGAGAAGGGTGTCGACCACCTTGAGCTGGTCGGCCTTCACGCCAAAGGACTCTCCCCCAAGGCCCGGGGAGCCGCCCGTGGCGTTGAGGGCGCCCCTCCCGCTGATCTCCAGCGGACCCCAGGCATGGATGCCGTAGGATTCCTCCCCTTCGTTGGCCGTGCTCTTGAGGGTATTCGTCGAGCCGACCGCCGCCGCCACGGTGGCATCGTCGTCGTTCTTCACCTCGAGCGCCGTGTTGTGACTCGTGGTGAGGTTGAAGTTCTCCAGCACGAGCATAGTGCCGTACACCGCCCATGCGTCGCGTTGGCCCGCGTACTCGATGGCGTAGTGCGGGTCGGTGAACAGCGACCACTTATTGAACTGCGAGTCGTCGCGCGGCCCGAAGTACAGCGGCGTGTCATGGGAGGTGATGCGCACGTACGGGCAGGGATTGCCGTTTATGACGATCGCGTGGGTGTACTGGTCCCATCGGGGAGTCTCCAGCTGCGAGTCGCGGGAGTCGCCTCCCAGTATGTCCACGTTGTCCTTGAACGGGGTCGTCTCGGTGTTCACCCAGAAGGCGCCCCGGCCCGAGGAGGTGCCCTCGAAGGAGCCCTTCTCGTAGGACAGGCTCCCGGCCCGCAAGCCGTTGCCCGCGAACTTGCCTTCGATGGAGACCGACAGCGAGCCGCCGGCGAACGTCGTCTTGCCGCTGCTCACCACACCGTGCATCAGCTGGCGGTCCCGTCCCCCCTTTGCCGTGACCTTCAGCATGCCGCCCTTGAGCACGAGGTTCTTGCCGTCCCCCCTGCCCGCCACGCTCACGGCCGCGTTGTAATCATCATCAGCGCGGTAATCATCGTCATAGCTGCCCGGATCGTCCTGGGCGCTCGCAGTGCCCTCGCCGGCTGCATCGGTGCCGTCGAGTCGGGTCTCCGCCTTCACTTCCAGCACCGCGCGATCATCGCCCTCGATGGTCAGGCCGTCGGGGGCTTCGATGGCGTGGGTAGGAAAGTCGCTCACCGAGTTGCGGCACTCGATGGTGCTCGTACCCTCCTTCAGGCGGATCGTCGCATTGCCCTGGATGACGAGCGCGGTGGTCTGCTGCGAGGTGTATTCGAAGTTGGACAGTACGAGCGCATTGCCGTCAACGCTCCAGCCGCTACCGGTGTAGGGATGCTTGCGCTCGGCATCGGTGTAGAGCGACCAGACGCCCTCGATGCTTCCGAAGTAGAGGGGACCGGTGGGCCCGGGCGTATGCTCCGTGACGTTTACGACCTGCGCGCGATAGCCGTTCACCATGTAGCATTTGGTCCTCGCGTTGTAGGAGGCCTCCTGCATGGCCTCCTCTTTGTCGCGGTGGACATGCCCCCTCACGATGAGGTTGCGGAACTCCGATTCCTCGTTCGAATAGAAGCCCGCCGTGTTGCCCAGCGCTTCGACCCCGCCGCCGCCTACCAGCTGGTACTTGTTAACGCGGAAGCCGTATGACGAGCCGCCCTCAGCC
Source organism: Arabiibacter massiliensis (assembly GCF_902386925.1). Taxonomy (NCBI): domain Bacteria; kingdom Bacillati; phylum Actinomycetota; class Coriobacteriia; order Eggerthellales; family Eggerthellaceae; genus Arabiibacter; species Arabiibacter massiliensis. Next base: position 1,539,177 of record NZ_LR698996.1, read on the forward strand.
TGTTGCGCCTCGGCGCGCAGGTAGCCGCCGGTCTGCAGGATGTTATGAGCCTCGATGCCGATGGAGTCGCCCTCCATCGACGTGGGGGCCGCAAACGCCTCGAGGGTCGCGTTGCCCGAGAAGGTAAAATCGGATTCTGCCTTGATGCCCCGCTTCTGCCCTGGGCCCGCGCCCACGCTCGCCACTACGCTGTTGAACGAGCCGACGGTGGCTCCGTCGTAGAGGTAGAGCGCGGTGTTGGCGGTGGTGTAGTAGCTGAAATACGACAGTTCGAGCGTTTTGCCGTTCGCCTTCCAGTTCTTGCCGTCGTAGGGCTTCGTGCACTGCGCATCGGTAAAAAGCGACCATTCATTGTCGGGATTGCGGTTTAACGGACCGAAATACAGCGTGTCGGATGCCGTATCGCCTATCCTCAGCCGTCGCGCGTACGCATCTTGCGCCAGGTAGCGCATATGCTCCGGGCTGTATATGGCGTGTATGAAATCATCGCTGCCAAGCTCCTTGGTACCGACGGTCTGCTGATAGGGGATATCGGGCGCGACTTCCGCGTACACGGCCCCCGAACGGCCCTGCGCGTAGATCTTCGACCTCTCTACCTTCAGAAGCCCGCCCTTGCCCTGCGCCGTCTTGCTCACGTGCAGTCCGAAGCCGAGCATCGCTTGGCCCTGCTCGGCGGCATCGCGCGCGTCCACCGTACTGCGGGAGACGGTGAGCCCCGTCGCTTGGATGCCGTAGCCGGTGCCGTGCTCGGAGGAGCGCGCTCCGAGCGCCTCGACGTTCGCGTTGCGCAGCGTCAGCTCGCCTGCGGCAATGCCCGAACTCTTCCGCCTTGTGAGATTCCCCGCCGTGCCGACGGCCTTGAGCGTGGCGCCCTCGCTTCCCGTGATGACGAGGGGCGCGGTCGCCTTGATGGCAGCTGCATCCTCCCTGTCGGCGGGACCGCTGGCCGCGAGGGCGTTCTGCCCCTCGAAGGCTATCTCGGCCGGCGCGTCGTACACGCTCAGGGCCGTGGTGCCCTCGGTCCGGTACGTGAAGCCGTTGAGGCGAAGCGTGTTGCCCCGGGCGCTCCACCGCGCGCTTGCGGGGTACTCGCTCGCGTACGCCGCGTCGGTGTAGAGTGTCCAGTCGCCCTCCGGGTGCGCTCGGTCCTTCGGCGCGAAGTAGAGAGGGCCTTCGGGCACGAGGGAGCTGATATAGGTTTCCCTGTTCGTCCCGCCCTCGCCTTCGTAAGCACGTAAGCTTTTGTTGAAGTGCGCCTCCGTGAGGTCGCCGCTCGTGCGGTCGGCGCGGCCTTGCGCCTTCACGAGCGACGTCGGGCCGAACGCCCTGCCTGTCTGCATGCTCGACGAGTCGCCCGTCGCATGCAGGGTGCCGTCGGAGATATCGCCGCCAACCGCCGACCTCACGCCGACGCAGATGTCGCCTGACGACGCACCGCCGTGCCACGCTTGGGCGTGCACCGTCGCGCCGCCCTCGACATCGATCGCCTCGGCGCGGATACCTGTCGAAGCCGTACCCTGACCGACCGTCCGCGACGACGCCTCGAGGCTGCCGGGGCCATCGAAGACCAGCCGGTTCTCCAGCCCGGCGTCGATGGCCGTGGTAGCATCGTCGGTAGAGCGCTCGACGGCAATCAGGTTCTGAGTGCCCTCCGCGAGCGCAATGACCACCTTGCCGCTGGGCGAGGCGGTATCGCTCCACACCTCCAGGGCCACCTCGTCGCTTGAGAGGTAGGTGAAGCCTTTGAGCCTCAGCTCGGGCGTGCCGTCGGTACGCTTGCCCACGCTCCAGCGGTTTCGGTTGCCGTCGTATGTTTGCGTAAGCTCCTTGTTCACGAACAGGCCCCAGTCGTTGGAGGCGTCCTTCCTTTCAGGTCCGAAGTAGAGGCGCGAGGCGCTCTTGGGACCGGTTTCGATGTGGCGCGCGGCTTTGCCGTTCACCTGAAAGTACGTGCTCGACCGGTCGTGCTGCGCCACGGCCAGCTCGTCGCCCGCCACATCTTCGCGGCCCAGCACGGCCACTTCGTCGTTTTCCGTCTTGAGCGTATCGCGCACGCTCAAGCCCGCCGTACCTCCTTCGGCTATGAACCCGCGGGGGACCGTGACGTTGCGAGCCTTGATGCCAAGCGATGTGCCACCGTCGCCTCCGCGCGCGATGACGGTCTGATTGTTGATGCGCTCGACGACCACTTCGTCCGCCTCGATGCCCGCAGTCGTACCAGATGACAGCGCGTTGCCGCCCTGCGCGGTGAACACTGCGTCGCCCCAGGCCCGAATGGTCACCCGATGGTCGCTGCGGATGCCCGCAGTTCGGCTGGCGCCCTCCGCAACGCTCATCAAGCTGTTGACGGTATCGGGAAAGACGGTGATGAGGCAGTCGTCTTCGAGGCATTCCAGTGCGACGGGCGCCGTGGTGACGAAATTGAGGTTGCTCAGATAGAGGTTCCCGTAGTTGTCGTGGCCCCAGCATTTCCTCGGCGGGTTGTAGGGCACCGTGAGGTTGCGGTCGCAGTACAGGCCGATCTTGCCGTTCACCCTGCCCATGTAGAGCGAGTGGTTCGCGATAGGTGACGAGACGATGTTCACGTGCTTGGCGAGTTCGCTCGTGCTGGCCATCAAGTACATGTTCCCGGAATACTTCAAGCGCTGATCGGCCTCGCCGTCGCGGTTGGGGTTGCCCAAGGGAATCGAGCTGCCCGCAATTTTGGGTTCACGGCTGATCTCGATGCCTTCGCTTCCGCGCGCATCCAGCTCGGCGGGGGCCGTGTAGGCCGAGCGCATCTCCAGCGTTTGGCACCTGAAGCCGTAGCCGCCGGAGCCGTCTTCGGCATGCAGGGTGGCGCTGTCCAAAACGACGGAGTGGAGAACCTCGACGCCCGTCTTGGAGCCGGTTCCCGCCCTGCCTCCCTGCGCCCACACCTCGGACTGCGTCACGGTAAGGGAATCCGCGTACAGGCCGACGCAATCCCGCGGCACGCCGTCGGCGGCCGGCCCCCCCGAGGTTCCCGCCGACAGCCGCAGCGTGCCCTCGCCCACGATGGCAAGGTCCTTCTCGACGCGGAGGGCGGCGCTGTGATCCTCGAAGGAGGCATCCTGGGGGTCGAGGGTGATGCTGTTCGTGCTGCCCGATGCCAGCTCGATGCGCGCGCCCTTCGAGAAGAAATTGGCGAGCAGGCCGATGCCGCACTTCACGGCCGTATAGTGGAAGCCGTTCAGCTTGAGCGTGGTGCCGGACACCTCCCAGGTGCCGGGCTGCCCGGTGTAGGGGGTCTTGCACGCCCAGTCGATGAACAGCGACCACTCGTTGCCCTCTTCGTTGTTGCGCGGGCCGAAGTAGAGCGTGCCGGTGTAGGTTGAGGGGTCGACGTCGGCGTTCTCGGCCTCGGAGTCGGCGTCGGGGGCGGGCGATGCGGCGAGCAGGGCGGGGTCATCGCCCGCGGGCGGCTCGGCGTGCTCGTCGGCCGTCGCGGGATCCTGGCCGGGATCGAGGGCGTCGTCGCTCGGCGCTTCGGGCGCGTTGGGATCGACGGGATCGACGGGATCCTGGACGGCGCCATCGTCCGGAGCCTCGGGGTCTGCCGGCTCCACTGAAATCGAGGGACCGGGATCCTCGCCCTCCGCGGGCGGGGCGGTAACCTGCGGAGCGTCGTTCGCGCCCGCATCCTGCTCCTGGGCTGCCGTAGCCAGCGAGCCTATCTCGGCGAACGCCTGCGACGGCACCGCCAGCGACACGGCCAGAACAAACGCGAGCAGAGATTTCCCCAGCTTGGTTCGGCGCGACTTCATATCAGGCCCCCCCCTCTTATGCGAGTGCAGCCCTCGTGCGAGGGTATCTCAAAAGAGTACCCCTCCACCTACACCAAAACCGCACCTATAAGGCCCTCTATCGGAGACGAAAGGAAGCCATGCCCCCCGAAAGGCCGCCGGAGCAAACGAAGCCCCCCCCTGTTGTCATCCTGAGCGGAGCGCGCAGCGCGAAGTCGAAGGATCCCGTGCGGCGATAGCCGTGACGCTCCCTGCTGGCGCCGCACGGGATCCTTCGACTCGCTACGCTCGCTCAGGATGACAAAGGGGGCCGCTTCGCTCGCTCAGGATGACAACCTGTATCAAAAGTAGGACCGTCCCGCAGGTTGCGGGACGGTCCCAGGGCGAACTTGCACTTCGTCGCCTACCAGCTTCCCTTCCGCTTGCGATGGAGCCAGCTGGCGCCTGCGATCACGGCCGCCAGCAGGGCCACGGCCGCGAGACCCGCAACGGGCAGGGAGTCGCCCGTGATGGGGGTGGGCGGCTTGGGCGTGGGCGTCGGCGGAACCGGCTTGGGCTTCGGCGGCACCGGCGGCGCGGGCTTCACGCCCTCGCCGGTGAGCGCCACCGCAACCGCGTCGGTCCCCTCAGACTCGATCCACAGCACGCCGCCGTAGGCTTTGGCCTCGGCCGGGTTGAAGGTCACCTTGAGCCTGCCGCCCGTGTAGGCGCTCCATCCCTGGTCGGGCGTGACCGTGAAGCCTTCGGGCGCCGTAAGCGTCATCTCGCCCTCAAGCCCCGAAGCGGCCACCTCCACCGTCTGCGCGGCGCTTTCGGTTCCCACCTCCTGCTTGCCGAACGCAAGGCTCTTCGGCGTGGCCGCGATCATGAGGTCGCGGCCCTCGCCCGTGAGCGCCACCGGAGCGGCGTCGGCGCCGTCGGACTCTATCCACATGACGGCCCCGTAGCTCTTGGGCTCGGTCGGGTCGAACGTGACGCGCAAAGTCCCGCCCGTGCGCGAATCCCAGCCCTCGGCGGGCGTCACGGTGAAGCCCGCCGGAGCCGAGAAGGCAAGATCGCTCTGAAGCCCCGAGGCCTCCACGCGCACCTGCTTCTCGACGCTCTTGGTGGCCACCGGCTGCGAGCCGAACGCCAGCAGGCCCTCGCTCGTCTTCACGGCCATGTCGCGGCCCTCACCGGTAAGCGCCACCGGAGCGGCGTCGGCGCCGTCGGACTCGATCCACATGACCTCGCCGTAGGACTTGGCCTCGGTCGGGTCGAACGTGACGCGAAGCTCGCCGCCCGTGCGCGGGTCCCAGCCCTCGGCCGGCACGACCGTGAAGCCGTCCGGCTCGACGAAGGCCATATCCGACGTCAGCCCCGAAGCCGCCACCTTGACGCGCTGCTCGGCGCTCTTGGTGGCCACCGGCTGGAAGCCGAACGCCACGAGTCCCGGATCAACCGCGATAGCCTGCTCCCGGCCCTCGCCGGTGAGCACGACCGACGCGGCGTCGGCCCCTTCGGCCTCGATGGACAGGACCGCCCCGTATTCCTTGGCCTCGGCGGGGTCGAACGTGACGCGCAAGGTCCCGCCGGCGCGCGGGTCCCAACCCTCAGCGGGCGTGACGGTGAAGCCCTCGGGTGCCTGGAAGCTCATGTCGCCGGTGAGCCCCGAGGCAGCCACCTGCACGCGCTGCTCGGCGGACTTCGTGCCCACCGGCTGGTCGCCGAACGCGAGCGCCGGCGGCGTGGCCTTCACGGCCGACTCCCTGCCCTCGCCGGCAAGCACGATCGGCGCGGCATCGGCCCCGTCGGCGCCGATCCACATCACGGCCCCGTAGTCCTTCGCCTCGGTCGGGTCGAACGTGATGCGCAGCTCGCCGCCGGTGCGCGGGTTCCAACCCTCGGCGGGCGTGACGGTGAATCCCTCGGGCGCTTGGAAGGCGAGATCGTTCGTCAACCCTGCGGCCGTCACCCGCACGCGCTCTTCCGCGCTCTTGGTGCCCACGGGCTGGAAGCCGAACGCGACGAGATCGCGGGAAACGGCGATCTCGGAGGCGATGCCCTCGCCGATGAGCGCGACGGCCGCCCCGTCCGATCCATCCGAGCGTATCCACAAGGGTGCGGCATACGATTTGACCTCGGTCGGGTCGAACGTCACCCGCAGCTCGCCGCCGGTGCGGGCGTTCCATCCCTCGGCCGGCACGACGGTGAAGCCCGCCGGCACGTCGAAGGCCATGTCGGACGTCAGCCCCGCGGCCGCCACCTGCACGCGCTGCTCGGCGCTCTTGGTGCCCGTCACCTGGGCATCGAACAGAAGCTGCCCGGGAACGGCCTTGACGGCCGCGTCCCGGCCCTCGCCGGTGAGCGCCACGTACACGGCATCGGTCCCGTCGGCCTCGATGCGCAGCAGATCGCCGTAGACCTTCGCCTCGGCGGGGTCGAACGTGATGCGCAGCTCGCCGCCTTGGCGCACGTCCCAGCCCTCGGCGGGCGTGACGGTGAAGCCCTCGGGCGCCTGGAAGCTCATGTCGCCGGTGAGCCCCGAGGCCGCCACGCGCACGCGCTGCTCGACGGACTTCGTGCCCACGGGCTGGTAGCCGAACGCCAGGAAGTCGGGGGCGGCCTTGATCGCCGTCGCGCGCCCTTCGCCCGTGAGCGTGACGGGCACGCCATCGGCCCCTTCGGCCTCTATCCACATGACCTCGCCGTAGGTTCTGGCCTCGGTCGGGTCGAACGTGACGCGCAGGGTTCCGCCGGCAAGCGGGTCCCACCCCTCGGCGGGAACCACGGTGAAGCCGGCGGGTGCCGTGAAGGCCATGTCGTGCTCGAGCCCGGTTGCGCGGACCTCCACCAGCTGCTCGGCGCTCTTGGTGCCCAGGGGCTGGTAGCCGAACGCCACCAGATCGGGCGCGGCCTCGATGGCCGAGGCGCGGCCGGTGCCCGCAAGCGACACTGCGGCCCCGTCGGCCCCGTTGGCCTCGATGCGCATGACGGCGCCGTAGGATTTGGCCTCGGTGGGGTCGAACGTCACGCGCAGCTCGCCGCCCGTGCGGGCGTTCCACCCCTCATCAGGCGTGACGGTGAAACCGTCGGGGGCCGCGAACGACAGATCGTCGGTGAGCCCCGAAGCGCTCACCCGGATGCGCTGCTCGGCGCTCTTCGTGCCCACGGCCTGGTTGCCGAACGACAGATGCCCGGGCACGGCCTTGATGGACAAGTCGCGGCCCTCGCCGGTGAACGTGACCGGCGCGCTATCGGCTCCGTTGGCCTCGATCCACATGACCGCCCCGTAGGCCTTGGCCTCGGTGGGGTCGAAGGTCACGCGCAAGGTCCCGCCGGTACGCGCGTTCCAATTGTCGGCGGGCGTGACGGTGAAGCCCTGCGGGGCAGAATAGGTCATGTCCCCGGTCAGGCCGTGCGCCTCCACGCGCACCGTCCGCTCGGCGCTCTTGGTGCCCACCGGCTGGAAGCCGAACGCCACGAGCCCCGGCGAGGCGCCGATGGACGCGGCCACGCCCCGCCCGGTCAGCGTCACCGATTTCGCGTCGGCCCCGTCGGCCGACACCTCCATGACGCCGCCGTAGAGCTTCGCCTCGGTCGGGTCGAACGTCACGCGCAGCGTGCCGCCCTCGCGCGCGCTCCACCCTGCAGCCGGCGTCGCCGTGAAGCCCTCGGGCATGTCGACGACCAGGTCGTCCTCGAGCGCATACGCCGTCACCTTCACCAGCTGCTCGACGCTCTTGGTGGCCACGGCCTGCTTGGCGAAATCGAGGCGCGCGGGCGTGACCTCGATGTTCGCCATCCGGCCCTCGCCGGTCAGCACCACCGGGGCCGCATCGACGCCGTCGCCGGCATCGACCCACATGACCGCGCCGTAGGGCTTCTTCTCGGTGGGATTGAACGCCACCCTCAGGGTGCCACCCTGCCTGCCGTCCCACCCGTCGGCAGGCGTGACGACGTACCCGTCCGGCTCGTTATAGGTGATGTCCTCGCCGAGGTTGTGACCCCGCACCTCCACCCGCTGCTCGGCGCTCACCGTACCGATGGTCTGGAACCCGAAAGCCACGAGTCCCGGCGAAACCTCGACGGATTGGGTCACGCCCATGCCGCGCAGCGGCACGGCAACCGCATCGGCCCCGTCGGCGGATATCTCGAGTACGCTTCCATACGCCTTCTCCGCAAGCGGGTCGAAGGTCACGCGCAGGGTTCCGCCCGTGCGCGCGTTCCAATCGTCGACGGCGGGCTGCACGGTGAAGCCGGTCCCAATGAGATCGCTGTAGCTGATGTCGCTCTCGACGTTGGTCGCGCGCACCTCGATGAGCCTCTCGAAGCTCTTCGATCCCACGGCCTGCTTGCCGAAGTCGAGCTGGGTCGGCGCGACGTCGATCTTCGCCGCGCAACCCGTTCCCCCGAGCGCGACCGCGCACGCCTCCGCGCCGCCTCGCTGCACCCGCAGGAAGTCGGCGTACTCCTTCTCCAGGGTGGGATCGAAGGTCACGCGCAGATGCCCGCCCGCATTCGGATCCCAATCCTCATGCGGCGTGACGGTGAAGCCGTCCGGCACCGTGTAGGCCAGGCTTCCCGGCCCATCGCTCGCCTCGATCTTCACCAGCTGCTCGGCGCTCTTCGTGCCCACCAGCTGCGAGCCGAAGGAGAGGCGCTCGGGGGTCGCGGTCACCGTCGACCTGAACCCCTGGCCGGTGAGCGTCACGGGCACGGAATCGGCCCCGTCGGCGCTGATCCACATGACCTCGCCGTACACCCTCGCCTGATCGGGGGCGAACTTGATCTGAAGCTCGCCGCCCGCACGGTCGTCCCACCCCGCGCCCTTCTCCACCTTGAAGCCGGCGGGAGCCGTGAAGGCGAGGCTGCTCGTTGCAGGCAGGTCGGCCTTCACCTTGACCGTCATGGCGGCGCTCTCCTGCCCCGCCTCCACGTACCCGAACGACAGGAGGCCCCGGTCGACGGCGATGATGTTCGCGCACCCCTCGCCGGTGAGCACGATGGGCACCGCGTCGACGCCGTCCGACTCGATCTGCATGACCCCGCTGTATGGTTTGAACTCGGCGGGACTGAACGAGATGCGCAGCGTGCCGCCCGTGCGCGCGTCCCACCCGTCGGCGGTCGCGACCATGAAGCCCGCGGGCACGTCTGCGAACCGCATATCCTGCGTCAGCCCGCTCGCAGTCACCTCGACCTCCAGGGAGGCGCTCTCATGGCCCACCGGCTGCTTGCCGAACGCGACCAGCCCGCGGCTCGCCGCGATGGCCGCGGCGCGGCCGGTGCCCGTGAGCGACACCGACGCCCCATCGGCCCCGTCGGACTCGATGCGCAGCGTCTGGCCGTAGTCCTTCTCCTCCGTCGGGTCGAATGTCACGCGCAGCGTGCCGCCCGTGCGGGGGCTCCACCCCTCGGCGGGCGTCACCGTGAAGCCTTCGTCGGGCTCGATGATGCGCATATCCTCGGCGAGGTCGTTGGCCTTCACCTCGACGAGCTGCTCCGCGCTCTTCGTGGCGAGGGGTTGCACGCCGAAGGACAGAAGCTTCGGGCTCGCCTCGATGTCGGGCACCACGCCCTCGCCGGTGAGCGTGAGCGGCTCCGCGTCGGCCCCGTCGGCCTCGATCCACATGACCGCGCCGTAAGACCTCTCCTCGGCCGGATCGAACGTGATATGCAGCTTGCCGCCCGTCTTCGCGTTGAAGCCCGCGTCGGGAACCACCGTGTAGCCGTCGGGCGCCGTGAAGGACATGTCCTGGGCGAGGTTCGTGCCCCTCACCTCCACCACGCGCTCGGCGCTCTTCGTGCCCACCTGCTGGGCGCCGAACGCCACCGTCTGCGGGTCCACCTTGATGGACGAGCGCGTGCCCGTGCCGTCGAGGACGACCGTCGCCGCATCCGCGCCGTCGGCGTCGATCTGCAAGAGCTCGGTGTAGTGTTTCTCATCGGTCGGGTCGAACGTCACGCGCAGCGTGCCGCCCGTGCGCGCGTTCCAGTCGGCACCAGGAGTCGCCGTGAAGCCCGTCAGGGTGCTGAGCTCCAGGTCGTCGGTCAGACCCACGGCATCCACCTGCACCAGCTTCTCGGAGCTCTTCGTGCCCACGGCCTGCGAGCCGAACGCGAGGCGCTCGGGCGCGACCGTGATGGTGGCGGTGCGCCCCTCGCCCGACACGGCCACGAGAGCCTCGTCGGCCCCGTCGGCGCTGATGCGCACGTGACCGGCATAGGCCTTGGCCTCGGTGGGATCGAACGTCACGCGCAGGGTGCCTCCCGTGCGCGCGTTCCACCCCTCGGCGGTCACGACGGTGAAGCCCGCGGGCTCGTCGACGGTCAAGTCGCCCGTCAGTCCCGAGGCTGTCACCACAACGTCCCGCTCGACGCTCTTAGTGGCCACCGCCTGGGACCCGAAGTCCACATGGTCCGGCGTGGCGGCGATCATCGCAGCGCGGCCCTCGCCGGAAAGCGCCACCGTGGCCGCGAGGCCCTCCGCCTCGATGCGCAGGACGCCGCGATAGGCCTTGGCCTCGGTGGGGTCGAACGTCACGCGCACATCGCCGCCGGTGCGGGCATTCCAGTTATCGGCGGGCGTGACGGTGAAGCCGTCCGGCACCGTCCAGGTCATGTCCTCGCCGAGCGCGACCGCCTTCACGCTCACCAGCTGCTCAGCGCTCTTGGTGGCCACCGGCTGCGGCCCGAAGGCCAGCTTGCCGGGGGTAGCGGCGATGCTCGACACCTTCCCCTCGCCTGAAAGCGATGCCGTGCCAGCCGCCGAGCCGGCCTTCACCGACAGGATGCCGTGGTAGTTCGCGGCCTTCGCGGGCTCGAACGTCACGCGCAGCTTGCCGCCCGTGCGCGCGTTCCAGCCGGGCGCCGGCTCCACGGTAAAGCCCTCGGGCACGTTGAAGGTCATGTCGGCGGCCAGATCGGAGGCCGCCACCTCCACGATGCGCGCCCCGCTTCTCGTACCGACGGCCTGGGTGCCGAAGTCCACCTTCTCGGGCGTCAGCCTGATGATCGACTGCCGCCCCTGACCCGTCAGAAACGCGGTGGACCAGCTACCCTGGCTGCCCACCTTGAGCTCTTCGTAATAGGATTTGGCCTCGGTCGGCGCGAACTTCGCGATCAGGTCGCCGCCGGTCCGGGCGTTCCAGTTGGCAGCCTTCATCACCTTGAAGCCCGCGGGCACGGCTATCTCGAGATCGGCCTGGGCGTTGTACGCGGACACGTGGATGCGCTGCTCGGCGCTCTCGGTGCCGATCGGCTGGGTGCCGAAGTCGTTGAAGACCGGCAGTATGACGATGGTCGGCGTGGTTCCCGTGCCCTCGAGTGCGATCGGCGTCGCCTTCGCAGTGCCGGAGACGATGGAAAGCACGCCGTCGTACATCTTCTCGCTCGTGGGGCTGAACGTCACGCGCAGCTCGCCGCCCGTGAGCGGATTCCAGTTGTCGGCGGGCTTGATCTCGAAGCCCTCCGGCGTCTCGAAGGTCATGCCGTCCGAGAGGCCGACGGCCTTCACCGTCACGCGCTTCTCGACGCTCTTAGTGTTCACCGTCTGGTCACCGAAATCCAAGCGCTGGGGCGAGACCTTGATCGAGACCTTCACGCCCTCGCCGGTGAGCGCGACCGGCGCGGCGTCGGCCCCGTCGGCGCCTATCCACAGAATGCCCGCGTAGCTTGCCGCCTCGGTGGGCGCGAACGTCACGTACAGCTGCCCGCCGCGGCGCGGATCCCAGTTATCGCCCGGCACCACCTTGAAGCCCTCGGGGGCATCGTAGGCCATGTTCGAGGTCAGGCCCGAGGCCGAGACCGTTATGGTCATCGTCTCGCTCTCGGTGCCCACGCCCTGCATGCCGAACGCCAGAAGCCCGGGGTCGGCCGCCACCGCCACCTCGCGGCCCTCGCCGGTGAGCGCCACGCTCGCCGCGTCGGTTCCGTCGGCCCCGATCATGAGCACCGCGCCGTACGGCTTCGCCTCGGTGGGGTCGAACGTGATGCGCAGCTCGCCGCCCGTGCGCGCGTTCCAATCCTCGGCGGGCGTGACCGTGAAGCCCTCCGGCACGTCGAATCCCATGTCGCCTTCAAGCCCGACGGCGCTTATCCGCACGCGCTGCTCGGCGCTCTTGGTGGCCACCGGCTGGCGGCCGAACGCCAGGTGCCCCGTCGAGGCCGTCACCGCGGAGGTGCGCCCCTCGCCGTTCACGGCCACCTGCGCGCTCACGTCTTTGGTGAGGCCCTTCGCGCGGAACCAGAGTATGCCGCCGTAGGTCTTCGCCTCGGTGGGATCGAACGTCACGCGCATTTCACCACCCGTGCGCGCGTTCCACCCCTCGGCGGGGACCGCCGTGAAGCCCGCGGGCACCTCGATCTCCAGGTCGCCGGCCAGGTTGGACGCCTGCACCCGCACGCGCTTCTCGGCGCTCTTGGTGGCCACTGCCTGATAGCCGAACGAGAGGATGCCGGGGTCGACCTCGATGGCCGACTCGATCCCGTAGCCCTCCACGGCCACCGCCTCGGAGGGCGCGCCCTCGGAGCGGATGAAGACGAGGTCCCCGTAGGGCCTGGTCTCGGTGGGGCTGAATGTCACGCGCAGCTGCCCGCCGAAGCGCGGGTCCCACCCTTGCGCGGGCGTGACCGTGAAGCCTGCGGGCGCCTCGATGGCCATGTCGGCCAGAAGGTCGGTCGCCGTCACGTTGACCACCTGCTCGGCGCTCGTGGTGCCCGTCGCCTGCGCGCCGAAGTCGATGAGGCTCGGATCGGCCACGATGGCGGGGTTGGGCGGGGCCGCGAAGCGCGTATGCCGCGCGTTCTGGCCGTCCACCCGGTAGTAGCTCGAAGGCTCGTCGAACACGGCGGGCTTGAGCGCCTCGTCATCGCGGTTCACCGCGCCTTCGACCGCCACGCCGCCCTCGAGGGTCAGCCCGTGCTCGCTGAAGCTCCGCGCGCCGCCCGTGTTGCCCTTGGCATCCACGATGCCGCCCTTGATCGTTCCTCCCAGAAGGGCGGACAAGCCGGTGGAGATGCCGCCCGCGCCGCTCTCGAGCGAGAGCTGCCCGCCGCCCACCGTGAGGATGCCCATCATGAAGAGCCCCGCCGACACGCCTCCGTCGGTCGCGTCGCCGCCGGCGGCGAGGAGGGTGCCGGAGCCGTTGATGGAGAGGGCGCCCGCCGCGTAGACGCCGTAGGTGGCCACTTCGCCATCCGACATGCTCTTGAACGAGCTCACCGAATCGGGCGCCAGGAAGAGGGCGGCGTCGGCCGCAGGCTCCACGCGCAGCGCCGTGGCGGCCTTCGTCTCATATTGAAGGCCCATGAGCGTGAGCGTGTGCCCGGCCGCGCGCCAGGTGACGTCCTTGCCCGGGTACTCCTGGGTCATCGCCTGATCCTGGTACAGCGACCATTCCGCGTCGCTGTCGCCGGCGCCGAAGTACAGGGTGCCGTCGATCGGGTTGCTCTCGAAGTCGACGCAGAGCGCCGCCTTGCCGTCCACCAGGTAGCGGTCGGTCGCCCAGGCGACGGGCTTCAGGTTGGAGCCGTAGCGGTCTTGCGAGCCCCGGACCAGGGTGTTCGGATGCGTGGGCTCGGCGTTCGCGCGTAGGCCGGCCGTGCCGCCCACGGCGGTGAACGAGCCGGCCGTCACCTGGAGGCTGGCTGCCTCAAGTCCGTAGCGCGGCCCCGTTGTCGGCGCGCCCTGGGCGGTCACGTTCAGCTCGCCCTCGCCGCGCACCGCAAGCGCCCCTTCGGCGCGCACGGCCACCACGGTGCTGGCGCTCGTGTCCATCCACGCTTCGCATTCGATGGTGTTGTGCGTACCCGAAACCGCGGTGATGGCGGCGGCCGGATCGCTCTTCACCACGAGGCCCACCAGGCCGTCGGTGTGGTAGAAGAAGTCCATGAGGCGCAGGTCCTTGCCCTCCACGTACCAGGTGCGGCCCTCGCCCTCGTGCTTCTTCGTCATGGTGGAGTCGATGAACAGCGACCACTCGTTGCCCGCCACGTTGCCCTGGGGCCCGAAGTAGAGCGTGCCGTAGGGGTCGGTCGAGGCGAACTTCACGTACTCGGCGATCAGCCCGTCCGCGTAATAGCGGCCGCTATCCCACAGCACTTCCCGCATGCCGGTGCCCGCGCGGTTGGTCGTACCCCTCACCAGCAGCGATCCGCGGTCGGGTTCGGCGAACGCCGACACGCCGCCCGTGCCTCCCACGCCGATGAGCGTGGTGTCGGACACCTTGAGCAGCGCGGCCTTCACGCCGTTGGAGTCCTTCCCGAAGCTGGGCGAGCCGGCCGTGGCGGTGAGCGCGCCCTGCCCCGACACGGACAGCGCGCCGTCGGTCACGATGCCGTAGGTCGACCCTTCGCCGCTGGCCGTGCTCTTGACGCTGCTCTCCGATCCGGGCTCCAGCACGATGGCTGCGTCGTTCGCCTGCGCGATGCGCAGCGCCTCGGTGTGCTCGGTTTGGTACTTGAAGCCGTTGAGGATGAGCGTGTGGCCCTCCACCCTCCACGTTCCCTGCTGCCCCACGTACTTCACCAGGTGGGAGTAGTCGGTGAAGAGCGACCATTCAGCGGAGGGGTTCTTGCCCTGCGGGCCGAAGTAGAGCGTGCCGTTGCCCGGAGGCGCGACGCTCACGAAGCGGCAGGGCGTTTCGTTGGTCGTGACGAAGTAGGTTCCGCCCCATGTCGCGGCGGCGGCGTCCTCGCCCGTGCGGGTGGGGCTGCCCGTCGCCTCCAAGCCGTCCTTCATCGGGTTGGCCTGGCTCTTCCTTGTTTTGGCCCCGATGTCGGTACCCACTGCGGTAAGCGCGCTCGGCGGCCTGATCTCCAACTCGTCGCACACCACGCCGGCGGACGACTCCGTGAGGGCATCGCCCGTCGCCACCACCGTGCCGCTCTCCATGCGTATCGAACCGCCCACGATGATGCCTGTCGAGGCCTCCTGGCCGGCGCCGGCCACGGCGTTGAGCGTGGCGCCTCGCGTCACGAGCGCATTGCGCACGCGCATGCCCGCGCTCTCCTCCGTGGCCGATTTGCTTGCGCGCACATTGAGCACGCCGTCGCCCTCGATGCCGAGCCAGCCGCGCACGTCGATGCCGAACGAGGAGCCCGTCACCTGCCCCATCTGGGACGCGATGGTGCTGGTGCCGCCCTTGACCTTGATCTTCGCGTAGTTGTCCTCGGCCACGACGAGCGCCACCGACGCGTTCGCCACGTAGTTGAAGTTGGTGAGCTCGAGCGTCTTGTCGTTCACCTTCCACGCGCCTTCGTTGCCCACGTAGGGAATGGTCATCGCCTCGTTGGAGTACAGCGACCAGGGAGCGTCGAACGCGCCGGCTCGGGGCCCGAAGTAGAGCGTGCCGTCCGTGGAGGCCGCGATGCGCACCAGCCCGGCGCGCTTGCCGTCCACCTCGTAGCACTTGCTTCCGAACCCGTAGGAGGCGGACTTGAGGTTGTTCGTGTTGTAGCGGTCGACGTTGCCGGTGACGATGAGGGTCGCCACCGCGGGCTCCTGCTCCGAGTACACGCCCGCCGTGTCGCCCGTTGCCCTGAGCTCGCCGTCGTTCATGGTGAAGCGCTTGGCGTGGATGCCGTACGACGTGCCGTGGAGCGACTCGCCGCCGGCGGCTTGCAGCTTGAGCCGCTCGCCCTCGACGATCAGATCTCTCGCGACGATAGCGGAGCTCTCGGCGTTCGCGCCGCCGCTCGTGGCCGCCGAGACGTCGAGCGTGCCCGTGCCCGAGATGGTGAGGTGGGCCGCGTTCGAGTGGATGCCTGTCCGGCCGCCCGAAGCATCGGCATGCCCCGAGCCCGAAAGGACGTTGTCGCCCTGCACCTCGAGCCCCACCGGATGGATGGTGGCGAACACCTCGAGCACGGCCGGGGCGGAGCTGCGCTGGGTGAAGCCGTTCAGCTTGAGCGTGCGGCCCTCCACGCTCCAATGGCCCGACTGGGCCGTGTAGGGCTGCGAGTAGCCCTCGTCCACGAAGAGCGACCACGCGTTGGCCTCGTTCCCGTCTTTGGGACCGAGGTAGAGCGTAGTGGACCCCATCTCGTCGTAGATCCTCAGCTGTCGCGCGACGTTGGATCCCACCTGGTAGAACTTGGTGTTCGCGTCGTAGGCCGCGTCTTGGAGCTCGTCGCTTGCGCGCTCGACGGAGCCCTTGACCTTGAGGCCGCCCGTCTGCGAGCCGCCCTCGGCGTACACGGCGCCCGTGTCGCCTGCGGCCTTCAGGGTGGCGTCGCTCACGTTCACGGTGCCGCCCGTGCCCTCGGTCGTCAGGCTCGCGTGCACGCCGAACGACTGGGAGTCGCTTGTGGCGCCGCCCGCGGCGTCGAGCGAGGCGCCCTGCTCGAGCGCCACCGAGAAGGCCTTCACGCCGTAGGAGGGCGCGCCGGCGGCCCTGCTGCCGCCACGGGCCTCCACGGTCGCCTGCTTGATGACAAGCTGCCCCGCGTCTATGCCCACGCTCGGCTTCCCCTCGTTGGAGCCCGTCGTGGCCCGCGCGCTCAGGCTGCCGCTCGCGCCCGATATGACGAGCGGGGCCGTGGCTTTGACGGCCGCGCTATCGGACAGGCCGTCGGCCGAGCCCGTAAGCGTGTTGCGGTCGATGAGCTCGATCTGCGCAGCCGCGTCGTACACGTACAGCGCCACCGGGTCGTCGGAGCGGTAGGTGAAGCCCACGAGCGTGAGCTTGCTGCCCTCGGCCTCCCACCGCTCGCTTGCCGGATACTCGGTGGTGAACGCCGCGTCGGTGTAGAGCGTCCAAGCGCCGCCCACGTTGGCGCGATCCTTCGGCGCGAAGTAGAGGCTTCCCTTGAAGACATCGGTTCCCAGTTCCACGTACTGGGCCTTCGGCTTGCCCACGCCCGAGCCCACCTGGTAATAGTTGTAGGTGGGGTTGTACGTGACCGCGGTCGGGTCCTTGACGCCCACGTCCTCGCGCTTCTCAAGCCCCATGGCGTGCAGGTCGTAGGGGGCGAACGCGGCCCTGCCCGCCCAGACGGCGCCCGTGGCGCCTTCCGCGTAGAGCATGCCGTCGGTGATGGAGCCGTCGTCGGTAACGTGCACGCCCCAGGAGTCCGTTCCGTTATGGGACGAGCAGTACAGGGTCGCGTCGTCGGCCAGGTTGAGCGCCTTCGCCCTCACGCCCCACGCAACCCCGGGCGCGCTGCCGCTTCCGACGGAAACCGTAAGCACGCCGAAGCCGGAGACGGTCAGGTTCCGCCGCGGCGCGTTGATGCCGTAGGCATCGGAGCTCGCGCCCGTGGCGGTGATAAAGCTGTCCGTGGCTTCGTCCAGCTTGATGGACACGTCGTCGGCCGCCCCTTCCCACACCTGCAAGCCCACCGGGGCGCTCGTGGCGTAGAAGAAGTTCGAAAGACGAAGCTCGCGCGTGCCCGGCGCCACGCTCCACGTGGCGGTGTTGTCCGTGTACGGGACGCTGAACCTGTCGTCGGTGTAGAGCGACCAGTCGTTGGCGGGGTTGCCGTTCTGCGGGCCGAAGTAGAGCGGCGTCGAAGCGAGCGCCTTCCTGTTCAGCACCACATAGCGCGCGTTCTTGTCGCCGTCCACCTTGTAGCGGGACTCGGCGGGCGAAAAGGTTGCCGGCAAGAGCTCGGCGCCGTCGCGAAGGACGCATCCCCAGGCGGACAGGTCCCCCACGTCCACCTCGTTCACGAGCAGGCCGGCGATCTCCCCTTCGGCCACCAACTCTCCGGCGCTGTTGCTGTGCCGCACGAGCGACTTCGCCCGGATGCCGTACGAATGCACGCCGTCGCCCCCGCTGGCATGCACCGAGTTCAAGATCTTCAGCTCCTCGTCGCAGGCGATTCCGGCGGTTTCCACCGAGGGATCGCCCTCGCCGGAGGCCTCGCCGCTCGACAGCAAGGACCCGCCCGTCGCCACCAAGGATCCGGTGCCGGTTATCTCCAGGCTCTTCTTGGCATAAAGGCCCGCCGTCCGGTGGGCGGACTTCGCAAGGCTGGTGACGCGACTCGTCTGATCTTCCAGGAATATCGAGGCGGGATCCAGGAACATGATCGCCACCTCAGCCTCCGTGACGTACTCGAAACCGTTGAGCCTCAGGTCTCCCGACGAGTCGAAGTCCCAGGTGGTGCCCCGCCCTTCCGTGTAGGGGGTCTGAAGGCTCGCATCGACGTAGAGGCCGGGCGTGCCGTTTTTCTCGGCATAGTAGAGGGTTCCCTGCTTGTTGTTCGTAACGCCCAGATACACGTGCTTTGCCGTGGCGCCGTCATCGAGCCGGTAGGTTTTGCGCCCGGCATCGAAGACGACGGGCCGGGTGATGGGGTCGTTGTGCTCGCGGCCGCCCTTGAGAAGCTTGTCGCCGCCCGCGAACTGGGGCTCAGAAGCCAAAAACACGCCAGCGTCGTAGCCGCGCGCGTCGATGCCGCACTCGTTGGACGTCTTCTCCAGCGTGGTCGCACCCTGCACGTACAAGCCGTAGGAGCCTTTTCGCGCCGGGTCGACGCCCTCCGTCTCGAAGCCCTCGGCCTTGATCGTGGCGTCCTTCAAGCTGAGCCCGTTCTCGACGCGCAGACCCGTGCTGATGCCCGTCACCCGCTCGCCGGCCTCGGCCGTGATCGAGGAGCCCTGCACGGTGAGCCCGCTGCGAGCGTACACGCCGCTCGAGTCGTATGCGCCGACCCTGTGCGACACGTTTGCCGACTTCACCGAAAGCGACCCTTCGCCGCCGATGGTAAGATGCGCCTCGGAATAGATGCCGAAGGAGCCGTCCAGCTCGTTCAGGCCTTCGTCGAACCCCCCGTGTGACGCGTCGATGCTGTTCTCGGATCCCGCCTCCAGGACTATCTCGACGGGGCCGAAGTTGAAGATCCTCAACCCGCACCAGGACTCTGTCACCACGTTGTGGAAGCCGTTCAGGAAGAGGGTATGGTCCTCCACCCGCCAAGCGCCCTTGTTCCTCTCGTAGGGAACCCTGAGATTGTCATCGGTGAACAGGTTCCAGGGGTTGGTCGCATCCCTGTTCTCCGGCCCGAAGTACAGGCCGTGCGATTCTTCGGATGCGGGGGCGGCGTCTTCCGTCTGGGTGTCGGGCGACGCGGAGAGGAGCTCGGGGGTCGCCGACGGGTCGGCGGCGTCCTGGGTGGCGGCGTCATCGGAGGTGGCGTCGCCGCCGCTCGCGGTGTCGGCCGGACCCACCGTGATGGAGGGGCCGCCCTCGGGATCGGCCGGCGCGATGTCGATCGAGGGGCCTTCGGCGTCGCCTTCGGGGGCGGTCGGCTCGACGGTGATCGAAGGGCCGTCCGTACCGCCGTCAGGGTCGGACGGCGTGCCGTCCGACGTTTCGTCCTGCTGCCCTTGCGGCTCCGCAGGCGGCGCGGCCATCTCGGCAAGCGCGGTCGGCGGAATCGACATCGACACGGCCAGAACGAACGAAAGGAGAACGGTCCCCAGCTTCCAACGACGTGACCTCATATGAAACCCCTTCGACGGAACGCCCCAACATGCCTACGCTTTTCAGTGCCGACACGCTCCCATGGCAGCCGAAGGGCGGCGCATGGTGCTGACGCTCAGCAGGCTCGATGCGACTGCGACCCCTGTGCAAGGGCATTGGGAAGAGAGTACCCCTCCACCAACACCAGTATCACATCAAAAAGACCCGATGTCGAGGGCAAAGGAAAGGTGGGGCCCCTGAAAGGCCCCCAGCCAAGCCCCCATCCCCAACAAGCGAGGCTCCCCGTATCATTTTGTCATCCTGAGCGGAGCGCGCAGCCCCCCTCTTTGTCATCCTGAGCGGAGCGCCGACAGGCGCGGAGTCGAAGGATCCCCCGCGGCGCCAGCAGGACCCCCTCCTACGACCGGCGGCTGCTTCCGTAGGCGGCGTTCTTGCGGTTGCCGAAGGCGCTGCCCTTGCGGGCGCCCTTCTTGAGGTCCTTCAGCACGTCCTCCTCGCTTGAGCCCTCCACCTGCACGCGCAGCTTCACCACCTGGTCGCGCAGGCGCGCGGCCTCCTCGAAGTCCATGCTGGCCGAGGCCGCGGCCATCTCGTCCTCCATCGACTGGATGATGCGCAGCACCTCCTCGCGCGAGAGCGCCGCGAGCTCCTTGTTCACCTGCTCGGCCGTGGTGTTGCCCACCTCGTCGGTGACGTAGTCCATGATGTCGTTGATGGCCTTGCGGATGGTCTGCGGCTCTATGCCGTGCTCCTCGTTGAACCGCTGCTGGATGGCGCGGCGCCGTCGCGTCTCGTCGATGGCGAGCGCCATGGAGTCGGTGGTCTTGTCGGCGTACATGATAACCTGGCCCGATACGTTGCGGGCCGCGCGGCCGATGGTCTGGATGAGCGAGCGGTGGTTGCGCAGGAAGCCCTCCTTGTCGGCGTCCAGGATGGCCACGAGCGACACCTCCGGCAAGTCCAGGCCCTCGCGCAGAAGGTTGATGCCCACCAGCACGTCGAACTTGCCCTGGCGCAGCTCGCGCAGTATCTCCACGCGCTCGAGCGTGGCGATGTCCGAGTGCATGTAGCGCGCCTTCACGCCCTGGTCGAGCAGGTGGTCGGTCAAGTCCTCGGCCATCTTCTTCGTGAGCGTGGTGATGAGCACGCGCTCGTTGCGGGCCGCGCGGTCCTTCGCCTCGTCGATGATGTCGTCGATCTGCGAGGCGCTGCTGCGCACGATGATCTCGGGGTCCAGCAGGCCCGTGGGGCGGAT
Organism: Arabiibacter massiliensis; assembly: GCF_902386925.1. NCBI lineage: Bacteria > Bacillati > Actinomycetota > Coriobacteriia > Eggerthellales > Eggerthellaceae > Arabiibacter > Arabiibacter massiliensis. The sequence continues at coordinate 1,559,606 of NZ_LR698996.1, forward strand.
GATCTGCTCCACCTGCTGCTGGGTGACCTTCTCCTCGTAGTCGCCGGGCGTGGCCGACACGTATACGAACTGCGGGATGCGATCTTCGAACTCGTCGAAGCGCAGCGGGCGGTTGTCCAGGCAGCTGGGCAGACGGAAGCCGTGCTCGGCCAGCGTGATCTTGCGCGAGCGGTCGCCCTCGTGCATGCCGCGGATCTGCGGCACGGTGACATGGCTCTCGTCGATGATGCAGAGGAAGTCCTTCGGGAAGTAGTCGATGAGCGTGTAAGGCGGCTCGCCCGGCTGGCGGCCGTCGATGTGACGCGAGTAGTTCTCGATGCCGGAGCAGAAGCCCATCGTCTCCATCATCTCCAGGTCGTAGTTCGTGCGCATCTCCAGGCGCTGCGCCTCCAGCAGCTTGCCCTCCTCCTTGAACTGCTGCAGGCGCTCGCGCAGTTCGTCGCGGATGGTGGTGAGGGCGCGGTCCATTTTCGGGCGCGTGGCTACGTAGTGCGACGCGGGCCAGATGGGCAGCGCCTCGTAGGTGTTCAGCACCTCGCCGGTGACATGGTCGATTTCGGTGATGCCCTCTATCTCGTCGCCCCAGAAGTCGATGCGCACCGGGTTGTCGGCGTAGGGCGGGAACACGTCGAGCGAGTCGCCGCGCACGCGGAACGTGCCGCGCTTCAGCTCGTAGTCGTTGCGGTCGTACTGGATGTCGATGAGCTCGTGGATGACGTCGTCGCGATCCATCTCCTTCTGCTTGTCCACGAACACAGCCATGCCCGCGTAGTCCATGGGGCTGCCGATGCCGTAGATGCAGCTCACCGACGCCACCACGATGCAGTCGCGCCGCGAGAGCAGGGCCGATGTGGCCGCATGGCGCAGCTTCTCCACCTCCTCGTTGATGGAGGCGTCCTTCTCGATGAACGTGTCCGATGCGGGTACGTAGGCTTCCGGCTGGTAGTAGTCGTAGTACGAGACGAAGTACACCACCGAGTTGTTGGGGAAGAACTCCTTGAGCTCGCTCGCCAGCTGGGCCGCGAGCGTCTTGTTCGGCGCCATGACCAGCGTGGGCTTCTGCGTGGCCTCGATGACCTTGGCCATGGTGAACGTCTTGCCCGAGCCCGTCACGCCCAGCAGGTTCTGGTAGCGCAGGCCGCGCTCCACGCCCTCGGCCAGCTTCTCGATGGCCTGCGGCTGGTCGCCCGCCGGCTCGTAGGGCGACACCACTTCAAACGGCGTGGCCGCCAGCCGCACCTCCGGCAGCTTGCCCTCCATCTCCATGCCCTCGATGTTCGAAAGATGCGCCACGCTAGCTCCTTCCCGCACACATAAGGCACCCAGTGTAGCACAGCTCTCGCAACATGAACAGATGTTCGTGAGAAAACCGTTGCCAAACGCTCAGGAAGCCGCCAAGTCCTTCCGCACCAAGCTGCGCAGGTAATCCGAGCGGCTCATGCCCAGCTCCGCCGCCCGCTTGTCCATGGCCGCCACCTCCTGCGGCGTGTCCTTGAACCCGACGAACTTCAGCTTCTCTCCGAACTTGAGGGGCCGCCCCACGATGATCTCACCCACGGGCTTGCCCGGAAACTCCCCGCGCGTGGCTGCCTCTTCCCACTCATCAAGCTGTTTGCTCGTTACCCCAAACATCTTTTCGAGCTCTTCCGCTGTTTTCACTTTTACCTCCTCACTAAACCGAGTTCCCGAAGTGCCTTGACAGTCGGCGGCGTAAGCGCATGATAGACAAGGGTTCCAAACGGCTTCGCTACGCCGACCATCTGAATAAACCGCCCTGCTCTATCAGAGCCAACGGCCAGTATCTGATGATCGTTCGGCGCTTCACGATGCCTTTTTCGCACGTAATTCTGCCAAGCAAAAGCAATCTCAGACTCCGTTAGACCATGCTTGAGGGCATGCGGGTGAATCACAACGTCCATTGCAACCGTCACCTAGCCTTTTGTTAAACGTAATTGTAAAACGAAATTTTTCTAAAGTCAAACAGCTGAAGACCGCTCACACTGTGCGCTTTACCCATTGATAAAGGGGCGGAGTGAGGGAGTCGATCTCGCCCCCGATGTAAACTCCTCGAATTCGAGGAGTTTACATTCCTCGTTATGCAGCGAGATATAGTCGCCACGGACTTCGCCCTCGTAGTAGGCCACCTCGACGCCTTGGATTTCCATCGTGTCGCGACTTGGCATAGAGCATCACCCCTCCAACCATTCCGTGGCTGAGAGGATCTTGCAAGCGTGGTACGGGCGGGCGCGGAATGTTCGCCGTCTCTATGGGCATCCGACCGGGCACCGATCAGAAGCGCTTGCACTGGCTCTGTTTTTCGATTGATGCCAATATAGCATAGTTTACGAACTTTTGTTCTGACTTCTTGCTTAATCCTGCGACCGCGTCCTCCTGCACGCGAATCGGGGCTGCCTGACACGAAAATCCTCGACGTGAAAGGTTCAGAGGCGGAAAAGGGCGGCCGCCGGCTCCCCCGAGCAGTATCCCTCGGCATTTTCCCAGGTCGCGAAACCCCGACGCTCGCGCGGATCGCCGAGGTCCTTTCACGTCGAGGTTTTTTGTGTCAGGCAGCCCCGATTCGCGTGCACCCCCCCCCGAGGTGCTCGATTGCGCGCCAAAGGAGAGTCAGAACTTTTGTTCACTTATTTTTACCGCACGCCGATTCGCCGTCCCTCGCAAAGGGCTCGAAATCGACCCCTTTGCATGCGGCGACGCCGGCGGTGGTATACTCTCTCGCCATCTGCGAGGGACGGGAAGCAAAGGATCGAGCATGGGCGCTATTATGAAGCATCTACCTGGGGTGGCCGTATGCCTGGCCATCGCCGTGCCGTGCTGGTTCATCGGGCAGGCCTTCCCCCTCATCGGAGGGCCCGTGTTCGCTATCCTGGCCGGCATGGCCATCGCCGTCTTCTGGAAGCTGCCCCGACGCGGACGCGCCCAGTCGGGCATCGCGTTCACCGGCAAGAAGGTGCTGCAGGCGGCCGTCGTGCTATTGGGATTCGGGCTGAACCTCGCGCAGATCGCCCAGGTGGGCATGATGTCGCTGCCCATCATCGCCTCCACCATCGCCACCGCCCTCATCACGGCGTACCTGCTGCACAAGATCTTGCGCATGCCCTCTGAGATCTCGACGCTCATCGGCGTCGGATCGTCCATCTGCGGCGGCTCGGCCATCGCGGCCACCGCGCCCGTCATCAAGGCCGACGACAAGGACGTGGCCCAGGCCATCTCGGTCATCTTCCTGTTCAACGTGCTGGCCGCGCTCATCTTCCCCACGCTGGGCAGCGTGCTCGGCATGTCCAACGAGGGATTCGGCCTGTTCGCCGGCACCGCTGTGAACGACACGTCCTCGGTGACGGCCGCCGCCGCAGCCTGGGACGGCATGCACCCGGGCTCGAACGCCCTTGATCAGGCCACCATCGTCAAGCTCACGCGGACGCTGGCCATCATCCCCATCACGCTCGTGCTGGGCATCTGGATCGCGCGCCGCGACAGCCACGACCCCGCCGCGCTCGAAGCGCAGGCGCACAGCGTGGTGAAGCCCGCCGGCAAGCTGGGCGGGTTCAACCTGCGCCGCGCGCTGCCCGTGTTCATCGTGCTGTTCCTGCTCGCGTCCGTCGTCACCACGGCGGCGGTGGCCGTCGGCATCGACGCCGCCGCGTTCGAGCCGCTCAAGACGCTGTCGAAGTTCTTCATCGTCATGGCCATGGCCGCCATCGGCCTGAACACCGACGTCGTGCACCTGGTGAAGTCCGGCGGCAAGCCCATCCTCATGGGCCTGTGCTGCTGGGTGGCCATCGCCGCCGTCAGCTTAGGGATGCAGCACCTGCTGGGCTTGTGGTAGCCCTTGAACAAGAAGCCCCCGACGCGCAACGCCGGGGGCTTCGTTTTAGACGGATGAATCGCGCGAAGCCCTTACAGCTCCTTCTCGTACTCTCCCCACCAGGCGAGCACCTGATTGCGCAGCTCGTCGGGGGTGCCGTCGTTGTTGAACACCACGTCGGAGGCCTCGATGCGGTCGGCGTCGGTGATCTGGCGGGCGATGCGGCGGCGTACGTCGGCCTCGCCGAAGCCCGACGCCACGGCGCGCTCGATGCGCACGTCGAGCGGCGCGAGCACGGCGATGACCACGTCGGCGTCATGGGCGAGCGACGACGTGCGGTTCTTGAACACGGAATGCTCCACCACCACGGCCTTGTTGCCAGCGGCTTCGAGCTCGGCCACCTTATCGCGGTAGGCGTCCTCGATACGCGGCACGGTGATGCGGTTGAGCTTGCGCGTCTCGGCGGGGCTCACGAACGCCTTGTGCGCAAGCGCCTTGCGGTTCACCTCGTCGCCGTCCATGATGTCGGCGCCGAAGGTGTCCACCAGCTCCTCCTTCACGGTGTCCCAGGTGAGCACGTCGTGGCCCACCTTGTCGAGGTCGATGAACGGCAGGCCCGCGTCCACAAGGGCCTTGCGGGCCGTCGACTTGCCGGCGCCCATGCCGCCGATGATGAACAGCTTCTTCATACCGATGCTACCTCCTCGATCATGCCGCCTCCGAGCACGGTGTCGCCCTCGTACAGGACGGCGTACTGGCCCGGCGCCGTCGTCGGCTGGGGCTCGTGCAGCGCGATCCGCACGCGCTGGCCATCTTCGGGCTCTATGATACACGGAACCGCCCGGCTGCGGTACCGCAGTTTCACCATCGCCTCGCGCTGCTCGGCCAGCGCGTCGAACGCCTGCCAGTTCATGGGGCACGCGACCGCGGCCGCCACGCGCGCCTCGTCGGCGAACCCCACCACCAGCCGGTTGCGCGCAACGTCCTTGCCCACCACGTAGTACGGCTCGGCCGCGGCGATGCCGATGCCTTTGCGCTGGCCCACCGTGTAGCTCGGCAGCCCCGAGTGGCGCCCGAGCACGCGTCCCGCGCGGTCCACCACCTCGCCCGGCTCGCCCGCCACGCCGCGCTCGCGCAAAAAGTCGCGGTAGTCGCCCTCCACGAAGCAATTGTCCTGGCTCTCCGGCTTCTCGGCCACGGGAAGCCCCAGGTCGGCCGCGATCACGCGCACCTCCGCCTTCGTCATGGCGCCGAGCGGCAGCACGAGGCGCGCAAGCTGATCCTGCGCGAGCAGCGCCAGCATGTAGCTCTGGTCCTTGCGCGCGTCGAGCGCGGTCTTCACCACGAAGCGCTCGCTGGCGGAAAGCTGCGCGATGCGGGCGTAATGCCCGGTGGCGATGCGCTCGCAGCCGTGCGCGTCGGCCGCCTCCGCAAGCGCCGGCATCTTGCAGCGCGCGTTGCAGCCCACGCACGGGCTCGGCGTGAGTCCCTCGGCGTAGGCGCGCGCGAACGGCTCCACCACGCAGCGCTCGAACAGCCCCGTGCACGCATGCTCCACGTGCTCAATCCCCAGCCGCGCGCACACCGCCGCCGCATCGGCCACGGCCGCGTCGGAGGCCGCGTCGTCATGGAAGCGGCACGTCACGCCCACCACCTGGAAGCCCGCGCGCAGAAGCAGCGCCGCCGAAACCGCGCTGTCCACCCCCCCGCTCATCCCCAGCGCGATGCGCCCTGCCGTCGTCATGCCCGCTCTCCTTCGCTCGACCCACGTCTCTTTCGTGAGTGATTATAGGGCTTCGCGCCCCTTCTTCGGCCGAGAGGAGCCTGTGCAATCGATGCCTACACCAAAACCGAAGCACGCGGGTCGGTCCAACCCCCGCCCCTCGCAGCGACACCGCTTCCCGCGTTCAACCGTTCGTGAAAATCCTCCGTTGAAGCGCCTCGCCGTACCATAAAGAGGTGCGGACGAAGCGGAGAGCGCTATACTGTGGCCTTGCGCTTCGGGACGGGAGGAGAACGGGAGGAGGCTCTGTGCCGGGCACGAAGAAATCACGCTACATCCCCGCGCTCGACGGCCTGCGCGCGTTCGCCGTCCTCGCGGTCATCGCCTACCACATGGGCCTCGCATGGGCGCCGGGCGGCCTTCTGGGCGTCACGGTGTTCTTCGTGCTGTCGGGCTACCTCATCACCAGCCTGCTTCTCATCGAATGGGACGACACGGGGAAGATCGACCTGCCGCGTTTCTGGCTGCGCCGCGTGCGGCGCCTGTTCCCCGCCATCGTGCTGGTCATCCTGTGCACGGCGGCGCTCTGCACCCTCCTCGACCACAGCCTGCTCACCAAGCTGCGCGACGACATGTGGGCCGCGCTTCTCTGGGTGACCAACTGGTGGTACATCTTCCACGACGTGTCGTACTTCGAGGCGCTCGGCGCGCCCTCGCCGCTCACGCACTTCTGGTCGCTCGCCATCGAGGAGCAGTTCTACCTCGTGTGGCCGGTCGTGCTCTTCCTCGCGCACAAGCTCGGCGCCAAGCGCACGACGATGCGCAACGCCACCCTGGCGCTGGCGCTGCTCTCGGCCGCCGAGATGGCGCTGCTCTTCGATCCCGCCGCCGACCCGAGCCGCGTGTACTACGGCACGGACACGCGCGCGTTCTCGCTGCTCATCGGCGCATGGCTCGCGTTCGTCTGGCCCTCGCACCTGCTGGGCGCGAAAAGCTCCGTGCACCTGACGAAGAACGTGCGGGCGGCCTTCGACGGCGTCGGCATCGCCGCGTTCGCGGGCCTGGTTGCCATGGCCGTGCTCGTGGACGGGTTCTCGCCGTTCTGGTACTACGGCGGCACGCTGCTGGCCTCGGTACTCACCGCGGTGCTCATCGCCGTCATGGTGCACCCCGCCAGCCTGCTCGGGCGCGCTGCCGGCGCGAAGCCGCTCGTGTGGGTGGGCCTGCGCTCGTACGGCATCTACCTGTGGCACTACCCGCTGCTTCTGCTCATGAACCCGCGCACGTTCACCGGCGAGACGCCCTGGTGGCTCTACCTCGTGCAGCTGGCGGTCGTGTTCGCGTGCGCCGCCTTCTCGTACCGCTTCGTGGAGGACCCCATCCGCAAGGGGGCCATCGGCGCGTTCGCCAAGCGCGTCCGCGCGCGCGAGGTGGACGTTCCCGCCTGGCTGGGGAAGCGCGCCGTCCCCGTCTGCGCGGGCGCCGTCGTGGTCGCTGTGGCCGTGGGCGGGCTCGTCTTCGTGCCGCCCACCTCGGCGCTTGAGGGCGGCGACCTGCTCAAAGACGAGGAGGCGCACGTCGCCGGCATCCCCGAGGTGCCGCCCGAAACCCCGGCCGACGGCGAGGCGCCGGCCGTGCAGCCCGTGCTCGATGTGCTCATGATCGGCGACTCCGTCTCGGTGCGCGCCATCCCCTACTTCGAGGAGGCGTTCCCCTACGGCGCCATCGACGCCGCCGTGAACCGCCAGATCTATGCGGGCGCGGAGGTGTACCAGCCGTACGCGGAGCAGGCCATCGTCGGCGGCGCCGTCGTGTTCGCGCTGGGCACGAACGGGCCCGCGAACGACGAGGAGATCGACGAGCTGATGGCCGCCGTCGGAACCGACAAGCAGGTGTTCTTCGTGAACACGCGCAGCCCGCAGCCGTGGGTGGGCGAGACGAACGACGCCCTGGCGCGCGCCGCCGAGCGTTACGGCAACGCGAGCGTGATCGATTGGCACGACGCGAGCGCCGGACAGGACGCCTACTTCGACGGCGACGGCACGCACCTCACCGAGGAGGGCGCGCAGGCCTACATCGACCTCGTCCACGAAGCGGTGGCGCCCTACCTGCCCTCGCACGAGGAGGACGACGAGGCCGCACGCCTCAAGTCCCCCGCCGAACTGGCCGTCGAAAGCGCCCAAGAGGCCGCGAAGGCGCTCATCGAACGGGTGCCGCAGGCGATATGACGCCGCCTGTTGTCATCCTGAGCGGAGCAAGGCCCTCTCATCTTGTCATCCTGAGCGAGCGAAGCAAGTCGAAGGATCCCCCGCGGCGCCAGCAGTGACGCTTACTGCTGGCGCCGCGGGGGATCCTTCGACTCCGCTCCCTTCGGTCGCTCCGCTCAGGATGACAGAGGGGGTCCCACCGCGCTCCGCTCGGGATGACAAAAAGCAAAAGAGGGGCCGGTCGCGATGACCGGCCCCTCTTCATAGGTTCAGCTTGAGGGCGTCGCCGTTACTCGGCGGCGGGCTCCTCGGCGACCGGAGCAGCCTCTTCCTTCTTCTCGGCCTTCTTCTTGGCCGGCTTCTCCTCGGCCTGGATGGTCTCGTCGACCTCGATCTCGAAGCCCAGGTCAGCCGCGGCGGCCTTCATGGACAGGGAGATACGACGGCGCTCGGGGTTGATCTCCATGACCTTCACCTTCACCTCGTCGCCGGCCTTCACGACCTGCGCGGGGGTGTCGATGTGCTTCATAGCCATCTCGGAGATGTGCACGAGGCCCTCGATGGACTGGCCGAGCTCGATGAACGCGCCAAACGGCACGATCTTGGTCACCTTGCCGTCGACGATGGTGCCCACCGGATAGCTCTCGACGAGCTTGATCCACGGATCCTCCGTCGTCTGCTTGAGGCCGAGCGAGATGCGCTCGCGCTGCAGATCGACGTCCAGGACCTCCACCTCGACCTCGTCGCCCACCTTGACGACCTCGGAGGGATGGTTGACGTGGTTCCAGGACAGCTCGGAGATGTGCACCAGGCCGTCGATGCCGCCGAGGTCGACGAACGCGCCGAAGTCGACGATCGAGGAGACGGTGCCCTTGAGGCGCATGCCCTTCGTGAGCTTCGCGAGGATCTCGGCGCGCTCGTTCTTGCGGCCCTCCTCAAGCAGCACGCGGCGGGACAGCACGACGTTGTTGCGGTTGCGGTCCATCTCGATGACGCGGGCCTCGATCTCGGTGCCCAGGTACATGTCGAGATCCTTGACGCGACGGAGGTCGACCAGCGACGCCGGCAGGAAGCCGCGCAGGCCGATGTCCAGGATGAGGCCGCCCTTGACCACTTCGATGACCTCGCCCGTGACCACTTCGCCGGCCTTGAACTTCTCTTCGACGCGGATCCAGGCACGCTCGTACTCGGCGCGCTTCTTGGAGAGGATCAGGCGGCCGTCCTTGTCCTCCTTCTGGAGCACGAGGGCTTCGATCTTCTCGCCCAGCTCCACGATGTCGGACGGGTCGGCGTCCTTGCGGATGGACAGCTCGCGCGACGGGATGACGCCCTCGCTCTTGAACCCGATGTCCACGAGCACCTCGTCGTGCTCGATCTTGACGACCGTGCCGTCGACCAGGTCGCCCTCGTCGAACTCGGTCAGCGTGCCGTCGATCATCGCGTTCATTTCCGCATCGGAGATGTCCTCGAAGTCGATGACGGACGTGTTCTTGATGTCGGTCAAAACGGACCCCTTTCAAACTTTCTCGGGGACCCTTCGTCATGATTGATGCTTACACCATGTTCGCTCTGCAAAAGCTTGCTCGCTCAGCTGTGCAACAAAAACATGTCTCGGGGGCCTACAGTTTCCTCGCTTACGGGCCTATTCCCGATAAGCCGCATTAGTATACCACGGCTCGTTTGAGGCCGCGCATCTATTTTTGCGAGCGACACGATATTCTCAACCGCTCTCGCCCCCGCGCCCCGCCGAGCCCGCCTGCTTGCGGTCCAGCCGGCACGCGCCGCCCACGCAGCCCAGCTCGCGCGCGCCGCCCGGCACCTCGGCCCCGAACACGAGGCGCTCGAACGCCGCCGCGTCCACCGGCCGCGAGAACAGGTAGCCCTGGATGTAGTCGCAGCCCGCCTTCGCCAAAAAGCCCAGCTGCGCCTCGGTTTCCACGCCCTCGGCCACCGTGTCCATGCCCAGCTGGCGCGCCATCGCGATGACGGCGTCGATGATGGCCGCCCCGCGCGCCTCGTCGCAGTTGGGGTCGCCGAAGAACGCGCGGTCCAGCTTGAGCACGTCCACCTCGAGGTTCTTCAGCACGTTGAGCGACGAGTAGCCGCTGCCGAAGTCGTCCATGGAGCAGCGGTACCCCGCGCGGTGGATGGCGTCGATGACGCTCGAGAGCAGCTCGGGGTCCTCGAACACGAGCGTCTCGGTGATCTCGAACTCCAGCAGCGAGGCCGGCACGTCGAAGCGCGCGCGGATGCGCTCGAAGGCCTCGAGGAAGCGCAGGTCGGTCAAGTGCCTGCGCGACAGGTTCACCGACACCGGCACGGGGCGCTCGCCCGCGCGGATCCACGCGCGCAGAAGAGCGCACACCTGCTCGAATATGTGCAGGTCGAGCTCGACCACGAACCCGTTGCGCTCGAACAGCGGGATGAAGTCGCCCGGCATGACGAGGCCGCGCACGGGGTCCCTCCAGCGCACGAGCGCCTCGGCGCCCGCCACCGCGTTCGCGCGCACGTCGAGCTTCGGCTGCAGGTGCACCTCGAACTCGCCGGCGGCCAGCGCGTCGCGCATGCGGTTCTCGATGTCCTTCTCCGTGGACAGCCGCACGCGGTCCTCGTTGCTGTAGAAGCGGCAGACGCACAGCCGCTCGCCGCGCGACGAGCCGTCCTTCTTCTTGCGGGCCACGTTGGCGCGGTCCTGGATGCGCATCATGGGAAGCGCCGGATCGTCCACCGCATACACGCCGGCCGTGAAGGTGAGCACGTAGGTGGGCACGCCGTCGATGGCGAGGCGCTTGTTCGCGTCCACCGCCATGCGCTCGATGCGGCTCGCGAGCGCACGGGGCTCGTCGTTGCGCATAAGCAGGTTGAACACGTCTGCCGAGATGCGCCCAACAAGCTCGCCTTTCCCCAGGTGGCTGGCGAAGCACTCGTTCACGAGCCCCAGCACCGCGTCTCCCTGCTCGAGGCCGAACTGGTCGTTGATCACCTTGAACTTCTCGATGTCCACGGCCACGAGGGCGAAGGCGCCGGGCGGCGCGGCCTGCACGGCGGCGGTCGCGTCCATGTCGAAGCTCGTGCGGTTGCGCCCGCCCGTCACCGGGTCCACGAACGCGAGGGTGCGCAGACGCTCGTTGGCCACCTCCGCGCGGTGGCGCTGTTCGACCACCTCGGTAGTGTCCAGGTACAGCACGAGGTAGACCGGATCGCCGTCCTTCCAGTCGATGCATTCGGCCACCACCGTGAAGAACGCCTTGCGGCCCGTGCAGCTCTTGGCCTCCACCTCGAACGTTGCGGGCAGGCCCTGGCGGAACGCCTCGTAGCGCGCGCCGATGGCCTCCGCGTTGTAGGCCAGGTTCTCTTCGAACAGCCGCTGGGTGACATCCTCGCCGATGGTGCCGAAGAACTCCTCGAACCGGTGGTTGCCCCACATGAGCTTGATGCCGCCCGGAGTCACGCGGTAGCGCGCGACGAAGCCCGGCAGGTTCTCGAAGGTCATGGAGCGCTCCCGCTGCATCTGCACGACGTCGTCCACGCCGGTGAACGTCGCATAGATCACCGGGATGCCGTCCACCTGCTCGTTGGTGAACAGCCCCACCACGCGGATCCACATGCGGTTGCCGCCCTTCACCGGCATGTGCAGCAAACACTCGTAGCCGGGCTCGCCCGCCGCCACGGCCTCCATGACTATGCGGGCGAGATCGGAGAACTCGTCGGGGTAGTCGGCGAAGTAGTCGGCCACGTTGTTGTTGAACAGCCCCTCGTACTCCTGGCGCGTGTAGCCCGTCAGCTGGTAGTAGAAGTCGTTGGCCCACACCACCTCGAACCGCTCGGTCATGAGGTGCTTGCTCACGCTCACGCGCAAAGCGCTCATGAGCATGTTGTACTCGCGTAGAAGCGAGCCCGAATCCAGGGCGATGGGCCCGGAGCTGCGCGAGACGTCGGGCTCGGCCGGGGTAAGGCCGGCGAACGCCTTCTCGCGATGGAACGAGCGTTTCTGCTCGTACATCTGCGCGTCGGCGGCCTGCAGAAGCGCGTTCACGTCGGCGCATTCGGGGGCCCACTGCGCGCCGAGCGACACGTGGCGCTGCCAGCGGCCGTCCTCTCCGCCGAGGGCCTCCTCCAACCGTCCCACCAGCTCGTCGAAGCGCTCGCGCGACATGCCGGGGGCAAGCGCCACGAACTCGTCGCCGCCGATGCGGTACACGTCGAAGCCGACGAGCGCGCGCTTCATGGCCCCGGCGCTCTCACGCAGAAGCTCGTCGCCGCAGTCGTGGCCGTACAGGTCGTTGACGTCCTTGAGGTCGTTGAGATCCAGGAACACCGCGCCGAGCGAGGGGGCGCCGCCCTGCTTCTCGAGGCGCTCGACATCGGCCATGTAGCGATTGCGGTTGCACAGGCCGGTGAGCGAGTCGTGGAAGCTCAGGCGCGTGAGCTTGCGCTCGGTGGCGATGCGCTGCTCGGTCATGAGGAAGAAGTAGCCCAGCGTGTTGAGCAGGGAGGCGGCGCTGCGCAGCTTCGCCGTCGGCGCGTTCTCCACGCCGAGGAAGCCCACGACGCCGCCCTCGTGCTCGAGCGGGGCCACGGCGACGCTGCGCACGCCGCGCCGCACGAAATCGGCGTATGCATCCGGGTGGCGCCCGCGCAGCGTCCGCACGTCGCTCACCACCACGCCCTCGCTGTCGGCGAAGTGGCGCGTCCAGCGCTGCAGCAGCTCTTGGAGGACCTCTTCGTCGAGCCCGCCGTAGAGCGGCTCCTTGCCCGGGGCGGTCCATTCGCGCACCACGCAGTCTTCCGCCGAGGAGTCGTACAAGAAGGCACGGTCGGCCTCCATGAACGCTCCCACCTGATCGAGCAGGAGGGTCGCGGCGTCCTGCGCATCGCGGGCGCGGTACAGCTCGCGCACGCAGCGCAGCGCCGAGCCCTCCGCCTGCAGCGCGTTTTCCAGCGCATCGCCCCGCACGTCGGTGGGCACGGAATCGAGCGCCACCTCAAGGCGCGCCGGACGCCCGTGCCAATCGATGATCAGGTCTTTCACCAGATAGCGGCGCTTCGAGGAAGGGCTCGCGTACTCCCAGGTGTACGGCTCGTCGAACGAGAGCCTTTCATTGGTGCAATAGGGGCAGGGCGCCTCCTCCCCCTGGAGCGCCTCGTAGCATTTCCGGCCCCGCACGTCGTCGACGCCGTAGTGGCGCTTGCCGGCCTCGTTGAGGTAGAGCAACTCGTGCGTCTCGAGGTCGGCAACGTATACGATCTCGGATAGGTTATCCAGGTATTCGAGCATAAACGCCGCCTCCAGCCCCGTGAGCGCACGGGAACGCAAGACCCGATAGTCCCCTAATGATATCCTTTCCGGAGGAGAAATGCACCCAAGGGAATCGCGCCCGGCCCCGAATGCCCCCTGTCATCCTGAGCGAGCGAAGCCCCTCCCCTTGTCATCCTGAGCGAGCGCAGCGAGTCGAAGGATCTTCAATAACGATAGCCATCCGTGGCTGAAGATCCTTCGACTCGCTGCGCTCGCTCAGGATGACAACTGGAGTGGGCTACGAGCGGGCGGCGCAGTCGGCGCAGACGCCGTTGAAGATGATCTCGTGCTCCTCGATGGCGAACCCGTGCGCGTCGGACACCTTCGCGAGGATATCGTCCTGATAGGGCATGTCGATGTCGAACACGCCGCCGCACACCCGGCACTTCGCGTGGTAGTGCGGCTTGTTGAGGAAGTCGTAGCGGTCGGCGCCGTTGGGCACCTCCACGCGCAGCACCTCGCCGCGGCTGGCCAGCACGCCGAGATTGCGGTACACCGTGGCCCGCGAGATGTTCGGGTGCTTCTCGCGCACCACCTCGTACACGTCGGCCGAGGTGGGATGGTTGTGCAGCGACCGCACCGCCTCCAGCACGAGGGCCCTCTGGATGGTGTTGCGCGTCGCCGCGCGGTCGTGCTTGTCCGCAGTCGCCGTAGCCATGATGATTCCTGTCGCTCGTATTGCTAACCGTATAATAAATTAAATAGGATTATATCTCATTAACGGCGAATAAGCGAGCGTTGCGGCCACCGGCCCCGCATCTGCGGCGAACGTCCACAACTCAGCCACGGGAAGCAAGCGGATCTCGACGGCATACCTCAGGCCGCATGATCATACGAGCAAGCCAAAGGATCCCTGACGACGACAACCCGGATATCTCCAGTTGGCATCATATCGGGATCCTTCGACTCTCACGACAACATCGCCCTTTTTAAAATCGCGCCAAGCCAGAAACGCGTACCTATCAGCTCCCAACCGTAAAATTCATGAGCGTGCGCGGAGTCGGGGTGCTGAAAGCTTATTCTCTGCTCTCCAGCCCGGCGACAAGCTGACCGCAGTACAGACCCAAGGTTCCGCCCGCACCCGTTGCCAACCCATACTGATAGTGGTTCCCGACCACAGTACGCAACATGATCTCGCCCACCATGTACAGGCCCTCAACAGGTTCGTCGAACGAGTTGAGCGCACGGCACTCGGTATCGACATAGAACGAAGTAGCGGGATCGTAATCGAAGTGCGGAGCGTTCTTGAACGCATAGAACGGAGGAGCATCGAGCGGCCGGACCGGGTCGGTGCCGACGCCCAATACCGTCTCGCGACCGAACAGCTCATCCTTGCCGGTTCTCGCAATATCCTCGTTGTAACGGGCCATCGTCGCTGCGAGAGCGGGAGCTCCTATCTTCTCGCCAAGCTCTTCGAAGGTGTCGGCTGAAACGAGAAGCTCGATAGTGGAATCTTGGAGCCCGATAGGAGGGCCTGCCTCAACGGCGGCATCATAAGCCGTCTGATCGATGATTTCCCAGCTGCATATCCCATCCACGGGGTCGGTGGGCTGAGAGAGCAAGGCACGCGTGCGCTCGTTGCACCAGTACAACGACTCATCGATGTAGCGCTCTCCCTCGACGTTTACCTCGACGGCACCGTAGATATAAAGCTCGGCGTATTGGGCCATTGACGTGTACCCGGGATACTTCGCCTCGGTGGCGTAAATCCAGGGACGGCCGTACAGCTGGCATCCCACCTGCATAGCCGCATCGTGCATGAGGGCCGTATGACCAGCACACGAATGCGCGGGAATCGCGCTTGCTCCCGGCATGCACTCCTCAAGGAACTCGGGGGACTGAGTTACACCGCCGGTGGCGAGGACAACCGCCTTCTTCGCCCGGAGAGCGAGCTCTCCCCCTTTCGAATCACCGGCCAGCACGCCCACGACCACGCCGGCTCCATCGACGAACAGCCGGGAACCCGTCGTGTCGAACATGAATGCCGCGCCCGCATCCTGGGCCGCTTTGAAGATGAGCTGCTGATGCTGAGCCGGGTCGCAGATAAGCGTGCGGGGAACGCTGCAGCCCGGGGAAAGGTTCACAGTACCTGTCCATGCGAGGCCAAGCTCGTCGGTAACGAGGCGATAGTAGTCGGGACTCCTCTCGGCGAAAACGCGCAACACATCCTCCTTGCAACTCTCGCCGTATGCCATCGTGTCTTTCACGAACAGGTCGATAGAGTCCTCGATCCCTTGTTCTTCTTGCAGCCCGCTGCATACGAAATACGTGTAGCCGCCGCAAATGGCGGTCGAAGTGAAATTGTTGCTCCCTTGGCTATCGATGACGAGCACATCGGCCCCCTCTTTCGCCGCCCCGTAGGCTGCGGCGCATCCGGCGCCCCCTGCTCCCACGATGACGACATCGTGCTCCTCGTCCCACTTCTCGGGAAGGAACACGCCTTGGTTCGCAGCCGCCTGCGATACCTCGGATGTCTCTTGCGAAGAGCAGCCGAACGCAGTCAAAGCCGCCATCGAGGTTCCCGCAACCGCGATGCCCTTGAGGAAGCTTCGTCTCGTATAGTTTTCCATAACTCATCCCTCCTGATGTTAATGTCGCGTAACTGCGCAGTTCAGGGGCCCCGCGGCACAAAATACGAAGCACAGAGCCCTTTGTCAATATCGCAGTTTGCAAGAGTTAAATCACGGCAATTGATAGTTGGGGTGAGGTAAAATCCCTCGTAGGAAGGGATCCTCTTAAACGAGCGCGGCGTGCGCGGCCGATGTATCGTGTTTCGATACGCTGCGCATTGTGAAAAGCGCTCGTCAACATGACGGCGGGAG
Source organism: Arabiibacter massiliensis (assembly GCF_902386925.1). Taxonomy (NCBI): domain Bacteria; kingdom Bacillati; phylum Actinomycetota; class Coriobacteriia; order Eggerthellales; family Eggerthellaceae; genus Arabiibacter; species Arabiibacter massiliensis. The sequence goes on from NZ_LR698996.1 coordinate 1,575,480, forward strand.
GGGCGGTCATGGGCGCTCGCGTAGAAGGCGTGCTTGAATTCATTCACGACGAAAGATTCTCGAAACTATGGCGCGGAAGTTGCGAACGGGCCATGACCTGGCAGGCGTTCTCACAAGAGAAGCCTCCTGAAGGATGCACCATCGAAGAGGCGTATGCCGTCGTCACCGCCCTACGCAGGGGACTTTCGCTGCCGCTGCCATTCGACAACTACATCGCGGGCATCAGTGAGCCGTACAACTGGTTCTTCGTGACGGAGGACATGCACGAGCGCCTCACCGATTTGGTTGCACTCGGCAAAAAGGGCTCGACCCTTGATTCCTACTTGAGCGAATGCGTGAGCAGCAGGTCGCGCATACTCCTTCTCTTGGACGAGTATCTTTCGCTTGCACGGCGCGATGGCATTGCGGCTCGCGCACACGACGTCCGCTCTCTTTGGACTGAATCGCGAGAGCCTCGCTCGCCGGAAGACAAGCTCGCGCGCAACTTTTCACATCTTATGCTCCATATCGATCGATACCGGAAACGCCCTTTCACTTTCCGATTGCTCGAAGACCTCTACGATGCGCTTATGAACGGGGTCCATTTCGGCGAAGCGGTTCCCAAAGGACGTTCAAGAATACAGAGCAGGAAACCGTCCCAGCTCGACGATCCCGATCGCGCACTCGATGCTATCCTCGATATCGCGCAAGGGAAGGGATGCGCCGAAAGCATACATCCGATTTTTCGCTCCATGCTCATCAGCGGCGTGTTCTGGGAATTCTTCCCCTTCCCAACGGCAAACGCGATCCTTGAGCTCGCTGTTCGCAACATCCTGTATGCCAAAGAAGGGCTCCCGCTCCTCGGCTGGGTCTCGTTCTCCCGAACATCCGAGCTCTGGGAACAGGGCATGCTCAACGATCCTGATATCTCATGGGGCTACCTCGAGCCCTTCCCCGATTGCGGCGAAGGCTTCGACGCCACGAGCCACTTCGCCACCGAACTCCAGCTTATGCTCAAAGAACTCGGATACCTGGAGAAGCGGCTTCTCACCATCCATCGAGAGGACATGAGCATCCGGTCCGCGCTGGAAAACGAGCGTTACCTGAATGCACGGCAACGCGACATCTTGCTGTTTTCTGCAAGGAACCCCCATTGCCGCCACACGATATCCAACTGCATGGATTTGTACAAAGTAGCCTATGCGACCGCGCGGCAAGATCTTGTCGATCTGACCGACATGGGTTTTCTCTCGCAATTCAAGCAAGGACGCGCGTTCGTCTTCGAGGCCACGCCTCGCTTCTTCGACCTCGTCAAACGCGGAAGAGAAACCACATTTTGTGAACTAGCGCAGTGAGCAAGCGGAGGGGCCGCCCGGCGTCCGGACGGCCCCTCGCTCCGAGTTTGCGTGCAGCCGAGGGCTACACGGCGGTATCCCCCGTCTCGCCGGTGCGGATGCGCACCACCTCGTCGACCGGGAAGATGAATATCTTGCCGTCGCCCACTTCGCCCGTGCGGGCCGTGGCGCGGATGAGGTCGACCAGCGGCTGAACCTGCGCGTCGTCCACCACCAGCTCGAACTTCACCTTGGGGATCATGTTGAGCATGACCTCGGTGCCGCGGTAGTACTCCTTCCAGCCGTGCTGGCTGCCGCAACCCTGCACCTGGCTGATGGTCATGCCGTTCACCTTCGCGGCGAAGAGCGCTTCTTTCAGCGGTTCCAGCTTCTCCGGCCGCACGATGGCGGTGATCTTCTTCATAGTCTCACTCCTTTCAGCTGCTCGGGGTTAGTCCAGGCCCACGTAGGCCGGATACGCGCTCTCGCCGTGGGCGGCCACGTCGAGGCCCTGCGCCTCGTCGGCCTCGCTCACGCGCAGGCTGCCCTTGAACACCAGCTTGATGATGAAGCCGATGATCACGTCCAGCACGCCCACGAACACGATCGTCACCAGGATGCCGAGCACCTGCGCGCCCAGAAGCGTGGGGTCGCCGGTGTAGAATAGGCCGCCGAAGTCGGTCCAGGAGAGCTCCGGCACGCAGAACAGGCCGGTCAGGATGCCGCCCGTCACGCCGCCGACCGCGTGGACGCCGAAGGCGTCCAGAGCGTCGTCGTAACCGAGCTTCTTCTTGAGGAACGAGATGGCGAAGTAGCAGATGGGCGACACGATGAAGCCCATGACCACCGCAGCCCACGGCTCCACGAAGCCGGCGGCCGGGGTGATGACCACGAGGCCCGCCACCAAACCGGAGCAGGCGCCCACCAGCGTGGGCTTGCCCACCTTCGCGCGCTCGATGATCATCCAGCACACCAGCGCCGCGCCCGAGGCCACCACGGTGTTCGTGAGGGCGAGCGCCGCCACGCCGTCAGCCGCGAACTCGGAGCCCGCGTTGAAGCCGAACCAGCCGAACCACAGAAGCGTCGCGCCCAGCGCCACGAACGGCACGTTGTGCGGACGGTAGCTCATCATGCCGAAGCCCTTGCGCTTGCCCGCGATGAGGCACAGGATGAGGCCCGTGAGGCCGGACGAGATGTGCACCACGTCGCCACCGGCGAAGTCGAGCGCACCGATCATGTCGCCCACCAGGCTGCCCTCGCCGCCCCACACCATGTGGGCCAGCGGCGGGTACACCACGATGGTCCAGATGGCCACGAACGCGCACACGGCGCCGAACTTGACGCGCCCAGCCACCGCGCCCGTGATGATAGCCGTGGTGATCATGCAGAACGCCAGCTGGAACACCACATCGGCCATCGCGGGGTACGTGTCGTGGCTCAGCGCTTCGGGAGCCTCGCTCGTGATGTTGGCCACGAGCCCTTGGAGTCCAATCTGGTCGAAGCCTCCGAAGAACGGAATGGACCCGTCGCCGCCGTATGCGAACGACCATCCGCAGACGACCCACGTGATGCCTACGATGCCCAGCACCGCGAACGACATGATCATGGTGTTCACCACGTTCTTGCGGCGGCTGAGCCCTCCGTAGAAGAACGCCAGACCTGGCGTCATCAGAAGGACGAGCATCGCGCATATAATCATGAAGCCCGTCGAACCTGCGTCAAACATGTGCCTACCTCCTTCTCTCGTTTTGTTGGAGCACTCTGTGACGTATTCGATAATGGCAGGCTTTCACCAGGCGCGACGCCTGATTCGAAGGAGTTTACACGCTGGGAAACAGCTTGTAACAAGCAGGAAGCGCGAGCGTTACAATAAGGAAACACACGAGAAGGAAGGGTTTTTTGCCATGGGCATCGCATTCATCTCCGTCGAGACCGCCGACGACCGCGCGCGCCTCGCCGCGCTGGCCGACGAGATCTGGCACGAGTACTGGCCGGCGCTGATCGGCAAGGCGCAGACCGACTACATGGTCGAGCGCTTCCAAAGCCTGCCCGCCATCGAGCGCGACATGGCCGAGCACGGCTACGAGTACTGGTTCTTGCGCGACGAGGAGGACGAGCGCCTCGCAGGCTACACGGGCGGGCGCGTCGAAGCCGAGACGAACCGCTTCTTCATCTCGAAGATCTACCTGCGCGCCGAGGAGCGCGGGCGCGGCTTCGCCTCGCAGACGATCGCGTTCTACGAGGACCTGTGCCGCGAGCGCGGCCTCTCGGCGATGTACCTCACGGTGAACAAGCACAACGACCTGGCCATACGAGCTTACCGGGGCAAGGGCTTTCAAACCATAGACGCCGTGGAGACCGACATCGGCGACGGCTTCATCATGGACGACTACATCATGGAGAAGAAGGTCGTCGTTCGCAACAATGACCAATATGATCATGGACAAAAATGAAGACCGTGGTAACGCACGCTTCCGCACAAGAGAGCTCGGCATAGCGCGAACTGGGGATATGCGAGCCGCCTCGCAGCGGGAACGGCGTTGAAGGCCCTTTCCGTTACCATAGCCTCCGTTTTTGTCCATGCGCCTGGGGCCTCTATGTTAAACCACCATTGACATTTCGCAGGTCAATATGCGTGTTGTCATCCTGAGCGAGCGAAGCGAGTCGAAGGATCCCGCGCGGCGTCAGCCGGAATACCCCCAGTTGGCACCGCACGGGATCCTTCGACTCCGCGCTGCGCGCTCCGCTCAGGATGACAGCCTGACCAGGCATATGTCAATGGTGGTTTAACAGAGAGCCTGGGGGAGCGCCAAAGGGGGATGCACGCGAATCGAGCCCTCTCGACACGATTCGCGTGCAGGGAGACGCGGTCGGCCGCCTGCATGCGCGTCGAGCAGCACCAACCGCGCCGCCTCGCGCCCGTCCGACGCGGCGCAAGGTTTTGGAGTACCATGGACGAGAACGCAAACGAGGGAGAAGGCGGGGCGGGCCGCGCACCTGGCGGAAGGGCAGTGGCAGGGGTTCGCCGACCTCTGCGAGCGGAAGAACGTCGCAGGCCGGCCGGATTGACGCGCCGAGCCGCCGAAAGGAGAGGATCCCCTATGATCGTGCTCGTGGTGAACGCCGGAAGCTCCACCCTGAAAAGCCAGCTCATCCAAACCGACGGCAAGATCTGCCTCATGAAGGCGCTGGCCGAGAAGATCGGCCAGGAGGGCGCGGCCATGCGCGTGTCGTTCCCGCCGGACGCCGAGAAGCGCGCCGTGGACATCGCCGGCCTCGACGTGGCCGGCTGCCTGGCGAAGCTCCTCGACGCGCTCGCGCAGCAGACCGCCTCCCCCATCCGCTCGCTCGCCGAGATCGAGGCCGTGGGCAACCGCATCGTGTCGGGCGGCGAGTACTTCTCCGAGGCCACCATCATCGATGACGACGCCTTCGACAAGATCAAACGCTGCGAGACGCTGGCGCCTCTGCACAACCCGCCCGCCGACGCCTGCATCGAGCTTCTGCGGACCCGCCTGCCCGAGATCCCGCAGGTGGCCGTGTTCGACACGGCGTTTCACCAGACCATGCCGCCGAAGGCCTATCGCTACCCGCTGCCGAAGCGCTACTACGACGACTACCGCATCCGCCGCTACGGCGCGCACGGCACCTCGCATCGCTACGCTGCGCAGCAGGCCGCCAACCTGCTGGGGCGGCCCCTGCGCGACCTGGGCGTCATCACGTGCCATCTGGGAAGCGGGGGCAGCCTGGCCGCGGTGAGCGGCGGCGAGTCCATCGACACCACCATGGGGTTCACGCCGCTCGAGGGCCTGATGATGGGCACGCGCAGCGGCTCGATCGACCCCGCCATCGTCACCTATATCATGCGCCGCGACGGCATAAGCTTCGACGAGATGGACCGCATCCTCAACAAGGATTCTGGCATCTTGGGCGTCTCGGGCGTGTCCGGCGACATGCGCGAGGTGCTGGAGGCGGCCGACGCGGGCAACGCGGACGCCGAGCTGGCCATCCAGATGTACACCTACACCATCCAGAAGGCCATCGGCTCGCTCTACGCCGCCATGACCCGCACCGACGCCGTGGTGATGACGGCCGGCATCGGCGAGAACTCGGCGGAGCTGCGCGAGCGCATCTTCAGCGGGCTCGCGCACATGGGGATGATCCTGGACAAGGAGAAGAACCAGGTGGTGGGCGCTATCGGCACGAACCGCATCGTGTCCATCGACGACTCCCCCATCAAGATATGCGTCGTGACCACCGACGAGGAGATGCGCATCGCCCGCGAGACCGACGCCCTGGTGACCGAGGCGCGCGCCGGGCGCTGAGTCTGCGCTTCAACTCTTGGTTCAAGCGCAGACGATGGGGAGACGATGCCGCAAGGCCGGTGTATGATCGCGCTATCCACCGAGAGAAAGGGAGCCGCATGGGCAAGTTCGTCATCAGGAAGACCGACGCGGGATACCACTTCGTGCTGAAGGCCGGCAACGGCGAGATCATCGCCACGTCCGAGACGTACCAGTCGAAGGAGTCCTGCAAAGGCGGCATCGAAAGCGTGAAGAAGAACGCCCCCGACGCCGAGGTCGTGGAAGAGGACTAGCAACCGCCCGGAACGCCCCGAAGGAGCCCGCCCTTTGGGGCGTTCCTAGAACAGCATCAGGAACAGGTGGGTGAAGGCGAAGGCCAGAAGGCCGCAGCCGGGGAACGTCAGCACCCAGGTGCCCACCATGCGGCCGGCGAGGCCCCATTTCACGTTGCGCAGGCTCTTCTCAGCGCCGACGCCCATGATGGCGGTGGTCTTGGTGTGCGTCGTGGACACCGGCATGCCGGTGAACGTGGCCAGGCCGATGCAGAAGCACGCCGACAGGCACGCGGCGAATCCCTGGTACTGCTCCATCTTCACCATGTTCATGCCCACAGACTTGATGATCTTCTTGCCGCCCACCGCCGTGCCGAGCGCCATGACGGCCGACACGAGGACGATCAGCCAGAACGGGAACGTCACGTCGGCGTCCACCGTGCCCGACATGGCTATCATGATGCCCAGCATGCACAGCGACAGGAACTTCTGCCCGTCCTGCGCGCCGTGCAGCACCGCCACGCCCGCGCCCGAGACGATCTGCGCCCACTTGAAGAACGTGTTGGCGCGCCCGCGGTGCAGATGCAAGCACACCTTCTTTATGAGGCGCGTGAACAGCCACCCCGTGCCGAAGCCCAGGAACGTGGAGATAACCAGGCCGTAGATGACCTTCACCCACTCGTCGCCGTTGACGCCGGCCAGGCCTCCCTGCAGCGCGATGGCCGCGCCGGTGATGCCGGCGATGAGCGAGTGGCTCTGCGAGGTGGGGATGCCGAAGTACCACGCCGCCACGCCCCAGACGATGATGGCCACCATGGCGGCGGCCAGGGCGATAAGCGCGGCATGGTTGTCGCCGCCGAAATCGACCATCTTGAAGATGGTGAGCGCCACAGCCGACGACACCATCGTGATGCCCGCGAGGCCTATGAAGTTACACACCGCAGCCATGGCGATGGCGGGCCCCGGCTTCATGGCCTTCGTTCCCACTACCGTGGCGATGGCGTTGGGCGCGTCGGTGGCGCCGTTGACCACCGTGGCCCCGAGCGTCAGCACGACGATGATCGCGAGCACAGGATCGCTGAGGAAAGCCGTCACAAACGCCGCCAGCTCATATCCCACGGTCCATCCCCCTTCGAGTCATGAAAAAAGACACTCCGGGCAATGATAGGCGCGCTCTGTCAAATCGAGGCAACGGAAAGATCAAGTTTTCGTAAAATCCGCTGGCCGGGGGGCGTGACAAAGGGACGGGGATATTGTCACGCTCTCCGAAGCGTTAGGACTCCGTGAGGCTTTTGGAAGCGTGACAATATCCCCGTCCCTTTGTCACGCCCCCTGCAGGTTACTTCTCCAGGCGCTCCTCGATGGAGCGGGCGATGCCTTCGGCATCGAGGCCCAGGTCGCGCAGGAGCAGGTCGGTCTTGCCCTGGGGCACGTAGCAGTCGGGGATGCCCAGGTTGAGCACCGGCGTCAAGAGGCCCGCGCGCGCCATCTCGCCGAGCACGCCCTCGCCCGCGCCACCGGCGATCACGCCGCCTTCCACGGTAGCCACGAGCTTCGTCTCGGCCGCGCGCGCGATCTCGGCCGCATCGAGCGGCTTCGCCCAGCGCATGTCCACCACGCGCGCCTCGATCCCCCGCGCGGCCAGAAGCTCCGCCGCGCCCTTCGCCCGCGACACCATGCGCCCGAACGCGAGGATGGCCACGTCGTCGCCCTCGCGGACCACGCGCGCGCGCCCCTCCTCCAGCACGCAGGGCTCCTCGGGCAGCGGCACTCCTTCTGCCGCCCCGCGCGGGTAGCGGATGGCGAACGGGCCGCCCAGCGCGAGCGCCGTGTGCAGCGCGTGCACGAGCTCGGCCTCGTCGGAGGGCGCGAGCACGCGCATGTTCGGCACCATCCGCGTGAAGGCCAGATCGAACATGCCGTGGTGCGTGGGGCCGTCCTCGCCCACCACGCCGGCGCGGTCGATGGCGAACACCACGTCCAGGTCGGGCAGCGCGTTGTTGATGATCATCTGGTCGATGGCGCGCTGCATGAACGTGGAGTAGATGGCCACGACCGGCTTCATCCCGCCGAGCGCGAGGCCGCTGGCCAGCCCCACCGCGTGCTCCTCGGCGATGCCGGCGTCCACGAAGCGGTCGGGGAACTCCTCGGAGAACGCGTCGAGCCCGGTGCCGCCCCTCATGGCGGCCGTGATGGCCACGATGCGCTCGTCGCGGCGCGCCTCGGCCGCGAGCGCCCCGCCGAACACGCTCGTGTACGACGGCGCTGACGCGGGCTTCTTCTTCACCTCGCCCGTGGCGATGTCGAACGGCGCGATGCCGTGGAACTTCTCGGGGTCGCGCTCGGCCGGCGCGTAGCCGGCGCCCTTGCGCGTGACCACGTGCATGAGCACGGGCACGTCGGTGTTGAGCACGGTGGCCAGCGTCTCGCGCAGCTGTCCGATGTCGTGGCCGTCGATGGGCGCGGTGCACAGGATGCCCAGCTGCTCGAAGATCATCGTGCGCGGGATGACGAACTGCTTCATCGACTCCTTCATGTTGCGCCCGAAGTTCATGAGCGCGCTGCCAAGGGGCCCGCTCTTCTCCATCTTCTCCTGCACGAAGTCGCGCGTCTCGCGGTACTGGGTGGAGGCGCGCATGTAGCCGAGGTGCTTCATGAGCGCGCCCACGTTGCGCGAGATGGACATCTCGTTGTCGTTGAGGATGATGACGAACGGCGTCTGCGCCTGGCCGATGTGGTTGAGCGCCTCGAACGCCATGCCGCCGGAGAGCGCCGCGTCGCCGATGAGGGCCACGATCTTCTCGTCGCCGCCGCGCAGCTTGCGGGCCTCGGCCAGGCCGAGCGCCACCGAGAGCGAGTCCGACGCATGGCCGGACGGGTGCACGTCGCTGGGGTTCTCGTCGGGCTTCGGGAAGCCGGAGAGGCCGCCGTAGGTGCGCAGCGTCTTGAACTCGTCGAGCCGGCCCGTGAGCAGCTTGTGCGCGTAGGCCTGGTGCCCCACGTCGAACACGAACCTGTCGTGCGGGCAGTCCATCATGCTGTGCACGGCCAGGATGATCTCCACGGCGCCGAGCGAGGAGGCCACATGGCCGCCCGTCTCGGAGGCCACCGTGACGATCTCCTCGCGGATCTCCCGGGCGAGGATGGAAAGCTCCTCGTCGGAGAGCACCTTGAGGTCGGCGGGGGACGACACCATGTCGAGGATGCGGTTTTCATTCATGCTCGTGCCTTTCCGTGCCTAGGCCGTCGCCTGCGGGCGCCGCTCCTGCGCGTCCTCGGGTTTTGCCTCGCCTTCCCCATCGCCCTCGGCGTCCTCGCCCGCAGGCGCGCCGTCCGCCTCGTCGGCGGCCCGCTGCGCCTCGATGTTCTCCTCGAGCAGGTCGCTCGCCCGCAAGCCGAGCGCCACCGCCTCCTCGTACAGGGCGAGCGCGTCGTCAAGGGGCAGGCCGTCGTCGTTCACCGCGTCGACGATCTCGTCGAGGCGGCCCTTCACCGCTTCGAACGTATCATAGGTTCCGGAAGCCATCAGGACGCCTCCCCCGCCGGCGCCGCGACCGGGGCCGCAGCCGCAGCCGCTGCCGGGGCCTCGGCCCCCTCCTCCAGCCGCTTGGCGATGCGGCCGAGCACGCCGTTCACGAACCGCGGAGACTCGTCCTCGCCGCCGAAGTCCTTCGCCAGCTCGACGGCCTCGTTGATGGCCACCGAGGTGGGCACGTCGTCCACGTACATCATCTCGTAGGTGGCCAGGCGCAGGATGGAGCGGTCGACGATGGGCATGCGCATGAGCGACCAGTTCTCAGACGTGGCCGCAAGGTGCTCGTCGATGGCGCAGCGGTGCGCCTCGACGCCGCGCACGAGCGCAAGCGCGTAGGGCGGCAGCGGCCCGTCCTCGGCGAGCCGGTTGGCGCCCTCGGCGATGGCCGCAGGCGATTCGTCGGTTATCTCGCTCGAGTAGAGCACCTGGAGCGCCTCGCGTCGGGCGCGCGTTCGTTCGTGTCGTTTTGCAGCCATGGATGTCTTTCCAACCTCGGGTTTCTTAGCGGGCGAACTGGATGCCGTCGATGTACACGTCCACCGCGCCCACCGGGATGCCCACCTGGCTGGCCACCGCGTCCACGACGGCCTGGCGCACCTTGGCGGCGAGCTCGGGCAGCGCGTAGCCGTAGTACACGTCCACGCGCACCGACACGTGCAGCTTGTCCTCCTCGTCGAGCGCGATGTCGATGCCCTGGGTGGCGGGCTTGCTGGCGAACACCGCGCGCAGGCTGCTCGTGGAGGAGGGGCCCACCGAGGCCACGCCCTCCACCTCGCCCACGGCGATGGACACGATGGTTTCGACGACGCCGGGCGCGAGCGCCATGCCGTCGATGTTCAAATCGGTCACAGTACGTCTCCCATCTGGGTCTCGATGAAGTCGGTCGTCGCGTCGCCCGCGCAGAACACGGCATTGTCCAGCACGCGGCGATGGAACGAGATAGTGGTGGCGATGCCCTCGATCACGAACTCGTCGAGCGCGCGGCGGCCGCGGGCGAGCGCCTCCTCACGATCCTGCCCGTACACGATGAGCTTCGCCACCAGGGAATCGTAGTACGGCGAGATGCGCGAGCCCGTGCGCACGTAGCTCTCCACGCGCACGCCGGGTCCCGCCGGAGGCTCGAAGCGCGTGATGGTGCCCGGGCACGGGCGGAAGCCGTGCGCGGGATCCTCCGCGTTGATGCGGAACTCCATCGCGTGGCCGAACGGCGCGAACGGCGCGCGCTCGGCGCAGCTCATCGGCTCGCCGGAGGCGATGCGCAGCTGCTCCTTGATGATGTCGGTGCCGGTGATCTGCTCGGTCACCGGGTGCTCCACCTGCACGCGCGTGTTCATCTCCATGAAGTAGAAGTGCCCGCGCTCGTCGAGGAGGAACTCAATGGTGCCGGCGTTTCGGTAGTCCACCGCGCGCACGGCCTTGATGGCGGCCACGCCCATGGCGCGGCGCAGCTCCTCATCGAGGGCCGGCGAAGGCGCCTCCTCGATGAGCTTCTGGTGGCGGCGCTGCACCGAGCAGTCGCGCTCGCACAGCACCACGTTGTTGCCGAAGTCGTCGGCCAGCACCTGCAGCTCCACATGGCGCGGGCGCAGGACGAGCTTCTCCAGGTACACGCCGTCGTTGCCGAACGCTGCGCCGGCCTCGGTGCGCGCGGCCTGGTACTGGGCCTCGAGGTCGGCCGGGTCGTGCACCTCGCGCATGCCCTTGCCACCGCCGCCCGCCGTGGCCTTGATGAGCACGGGGTAGCCCACGGAGTCGGCGAAGGCCTTGGCCTCGGCGGCCGTGTCGATGCAGCCGTCCGAGCCCGGCACCGTGGGCACGCCGCAGGCCTTCATGGTCTCGCGGGCCATGCTCTTGTCGCCCATGCGCTCGATGCACTCGGCCGAGGGGCCGATGAACACGAGGTCGTTGTCGGCGCAGGCGCGCGCGAAGTCGGCGTTCTCGGCCAGGAAGCCGTAGCCGGGATGGATGGCCTCCGCCCCGGTGGTCTTGGCCGCCGCGATGATGTTGGACATGACGAGGTAGCTTTTCGCCGCCTGGGCAGGTCCGATGCACACGGCCTCGTCGGCGTAGCGCACCGGGTAGGTGTCCGCGTCCTCGACGGAGTGCACCGCCACCGTCTTCACGCCCAGCTCGCGGCAGGCGCGCATGACGCGCAGCGCCACCTCGCCGCGATTGGCCACCAGTATCTTGCTAAACATTATGCCGTCTCCGGGGCCGGGGCGGGGGCGCCGTGCGGTTCGACGTAGAACAGCGGCGTGCCGTACTCGACGGGCGAGGCATCTTCGAGGCAGATCTCGCGCACCGTGCCCATCTCCTCGGCCGTGATCTCGTTCATGAGCTTCATAGCCTCCACGATGCACAGCGTCTGGTTGGCGGCCACTTCGTCGCCCACCTGGACGAATGCCGGCTCGCCGGGCGCGGGCGACGCGTAGAACGTGCCCACCATGGGGGCCGTCACGCAGTACCAGTTGGAGGGGCGCTCCGCAGCGTCGGCGGCAGCGGCGGCAGGGGCCTCGGCCGCGGGCGCGGGGGCCACGGCGGCCACGGGGGCGGCGGCTGCCGCGACGGCCATGGCGTCGGAGGACAGCGTGCCCGGCATGCGCACGGCGATGCGGGTGCCCTCCTCCTCGACTACGATCTCGCCGACGCCGCTTTCCTCGGCGACGCGAACCAGCTCGCGAATCTGATTGATGTCCACGTAATCGTCCTCCTTGGTGTGGCTCGACTCCTGCTCCAAGAGGAAGTCGACCTTCTCCGATGTGCGGTGCTTGCTCAGGTACGTGCGCGCCTCGTTGGGGAAGAGGGCGTACATGAGCACGTCCTCCTCGCTCTTCGCGAGGTCGCCGATCTCCTCTTCAACCTGGGCGTACGTCGTGGTGACGAGCGAGCCCGGCGCGACGTCGGGCGGCAGCATCTCGGAGTTGCCCACCACCTTCGCCACGATGTCCTTGTCCATGCGGCCCGGCGCCTTGCCGTAATAACCGCAGATGTAGTCCTTCATCTCCTTGGACACGACGCTCCAGCGCTTGCCGGTGAGCACGTTGAACACGGCCTGCGTGCCCACGATCTGCGACATCGGCGTGACGAGCGGCGGATAGCCCACCTCGGCGCGCACCTTGGGGATCTCCTTCATCACCTCGGGTAGACGGTCGCCCGCGTTCTGGATCTCCAGCTGCGACACGAGGTTCGACATCATGCCGCCGGGCACCTGGTGCGAGTACACCTGCATGTGCGTGAGCGAGGACACGCCGCGCTTGTAGTGGCCGCGCTTGCGCACCTCCTCCCAGTATTCCGCGATCTCGAAGAGGAGGTCCAGGTCGAGGCCCGTGTCGTAGCGGCTCTCCTGCAGGGCGGCCACGATCATCTCCACGGCGGGGTGCGAGTTGCCGAAGGCGAGCGGCGCGTGGGCCGTGTCCGCGATGGCGGCGCCGGCCTCGGCGGCCTTGATGATGTTGGCGGGGGCCATGCCGCCCACGTAGTGGCAGTGGATGTGCAGCGGCAGGCCGATCTCCGCGTTGAACGCCTTCACCATGCGCTCGGTACGGTAGGGCGTGAGCATGCCGGCCATGTCCTTGATGCAGATGGAGTCCGCGCCGAGGTCCTTGAGCTTCTGGCCGTACTCCAGGTAGCTGTCCAGCGTGTGGACCGGCGACATGGTGTAGGAGATGGCGGGCTCGAAGTGGCCGCCGCACTCGTTGATGGCCTCGGCGTTGTCCACGATGTTGCGGATGTCGTTGAGCGCGTCGAACACGCGGAAGACGTGCACGCCGTTGCGCTTGGCCGCCTTGATGAAGCGGTTGCAGATCTCGCGCGAGTAATGCTTGTAGCCCACGAGGTTCTGGCCGCGGGACAGCATGGCGAGCGGCGTGTTCGGCGTCTGGGCCTTGATGGAGCGCAGGCGCTCCCACGGGTTCTCGTCGAGGAAGCGCAGGCACGTGTCGAACGTCGCACCGCCCCACGCCTCGATGGCCCAGTACCCGACACGGTCCATTTTCGGCAGGATCGGCAGCATGTCGCCGATCTGCATGCGCGTGGCCCAAAGGCTTTGCTGGCCGTCACGGATGGTGGTATCCATGATTTGAAGCCTTGGCATGAACTCACACCCCCTTAGGTTTGCAGTTAGTCAAAGATCGAAACATGAATTATAGATGAAGGGAGCGCAAGCGCGACGATGCGTCCGGAAATTCACCGGTAAGGAACAGATTAGGGGGATGAGGGGAGGGAGGAGGGGCGGACGATGCCGACTGAGTGCTACTTTAAATGCACATTTAGTTGTGCTATTATCTATGCATCTTAAAGTGCGACTATAGGGAGGCAAACATGGCGCCCCAGGAGATACTGAACAGAGCGAGCAACGTGCGCGATTTGGTTTCAGGCCGGCCGAGGATCAGCGTCACCGACCTTTCGCGCAGCAAGGACTGGCGCGCCCAGTTACCCGAAGCCGGCGTGATGGAAGTGACCGACAGGGGCGACACCGCCGCATGGCTGCTTTCCGACGAGGATATGAGGGCCATTCTCGACGGCTACACCTATCTCGAGGAAGAGCTCGAGCGCGCCCAGATCGCCGCGATGTTCAAGGCCAGGGAAGGCTCCGTCGCCAAATCGGGCGCAGAGCTCGAAGCTGCCGCCATGGACGTTTTCGCCGCACGCAAGAAGGAGCTGAGGAGCGTCATCGATGGCGATTAGCGACGAGCTGCTCCAAGAAGCCGTAAGGGCTGTAGCGAGGGTCGAGGGGTTGGCCATGGATGAGAACGACCTCGTCGAGGACGTGTTCCTACTAGCCTGCGCCTTCCCCGAAGAAGAGGACTTCAAAGCCGCCGTCGCGAGCACCTGCAGGGCGATGGCCTTTCTCGTGGAGGGCCGCGTGAAGTCGGGGGATTTGAAATACGAGTTCGAAGGCTGGCACTCCTACCATTACCAGCACCGCGTCGGCCAAGGCGTGCGCGCGCTCTGCCGCATCATGTTCAAAGAGGCGGACGGCGGGATCGAAGTCAAAGGCTTCGGCCACCGCCGCATCCCCAACGATTTCTACGGACGGATGAGTGCAGGGAGGAGGTAAGGAGCGCCATCAGGGACGATCGGCGATTAGCGACGAGCGATAGCTTTGAGAAGCGATGCGAATCCCTCGCTCAGTAGAAGAGTATAGCTGGTGTCCAGCCGCACGCAAACATATTTGATCCAGTACCAGTTGTTAAAAGCAGCCTGCGCGGCCATTTGGCCTAGCACCAACCCCCATATGCCAAGATGGAAGATTGAGACCAAAAAAACAGAAAGACAGACTCCGCAGATAGAAGATGAAACGAAAGCGAGCGCATAAGGAACCTCGTTTGTATTCGAAATGTAGGCAGCAAAATTTGATTGTTGTCTCCAAAGGAAATAGTACAGAAGAGTCAAAGCAAGGAAGCCCGTCGGCAAGCTGTAGGAGCTTTTGAACATCGCAACAAGCGGCACGACGAACACGGATATCACGATTGCCCCTACGAAGAAAACGAAGACGAAGCCGGCGGAAGACCTGCCTATCAACTCTTTTTCCCTGCCGATATCCCGTTCCGCAAAAGCAGACTGCAGCGCAGGATGATAAGAATTGGCCATTACGGCAGCTATGCTCGCAACAGCATTCACCAACTGAATTGTCAGAGAATAGAAACCCGTTTCTTCCAAGCTGATAAAAAGAGAGCAAACCACTGTACCCGATTGAGTCACGAGGTAATTCGACAGTAATACAGCCCCGTCTTTGTACGCGTTAACCGACATCGAAGAGTACAGCTCTTTCTGCCTCTTGCCGTCTTTCAATTCCCTAATGTGCGCAGGCTTCAAATGAGGCTCAATCGTTTCATCGTGCCAAAAATAATGACTGCATAGTATTCGAAACACCAGACCTTGGGCCACATAGCCAATCACTGGCGAAAGCAATCCGAAACCCAAAAGAAACAAAACTGCGCAAACAGCGATCTGAATGATGACTGAAAGAATCGAAGCTTTGTTGACTGAAACAAGTGATCCGATCCCTCTTAACGCAGATTCGAAATAAGCGTAGTAAAGGTTTAAGAAAATTCCCAAGCTGTACAAGAACCAAGTAGGGATTGTCAACATGTTATCTGTTGGATAAATGTACGTGACATATGCGGTACCGGCCGTTAAAAGCAGCATGATCGCTATGCACGATATCGCTCGATACAGTTTCCTTGAAACAATGAAGACGTTCGCGAACAAAGTCCAATTAACAAAACCCGGAACATTGCCATAAACTACACCCGTTCGCAAAAGATCGTCGGCCCCGGCTAAACAATATGCAAGATTTCTGGCAAGCGCAGGCGCAAATCCGAACTGCAATAAGAAGGCAAAGCCCGATATGGAAACAAAGGCATACCAAAGACCCAACTGGTCGCCGGGAAGAAAAAATAGAAGCAGCGGAAGGGTTAGAAAATTGACACCAAGTCTGAACACAGTGCCGAAGTAGTTCCAGGTCAAGTCTTTTGATGAAAGGCTAATCCTCACGAGGCTCTTCCGTTCGCTCGCAGCCCCCTCCGAGGCCAAGCGGGATGAGTAGCAAAACCCACCATAGAGTCGCCGCAGAACTGACGAACAGAACCGCATCAAACAAGTTGAGGACAAGAACTGCGGCGATCATCAAAAGACACGCGAGTTTCAAGTTGATACTAGAACGACGCAACCCTGAAAGAGTCTCTCTTATCAAGAGGACAAAATAGCCAGCAATTAGCAAGAAGCCGGCTATCCCCGTCTCAAGCATTACCCATAAATAGAAATTATGCGGCTCCACCAAGAGCGTTTGGCCCATGAAAATGAAAGAATTCCACACGCCGTCGGTACTTCCCCGATCAATATACCCCGAATACAGGCCAGTGTACCAATCCTGATAAGGAAACACGTTTCCCAAACCATATCCGAACAGTGCATTAAAGCCATCGGATGCTTTAAGGCATTCGGCGATACCCCTCCATGTAGCAAACCTGCCGGAATCGAAACTGAGTATTCGAGAAGAATAATTACTCAATTGCCCAATAGGATCAATCATCATGATCAAAAGCGCAACTCCAAGACAATACAGCACTTTCAAACCCGCATGCTTTTCCGGGAAAAAGAAAATGCAGCTCATAAATAAAGCCGGGTAAACAGCCGCCCTTGATTGAGTGAGCAACGCCGCTAACAAAAAAATTGAAACGGCAAGAATCAACCAGCTTTTCTTTACTTTGAGATATTTCAGCACGCAGGCAAGCGATATCAGCAGAACCGCGGTGTAACCAAAAACAACTGAACCAAGCCCAGGAAATTGAAGTCTTGTTTTAGAATACAGGCTGTTATAAACAATCAAGTTGTACAGAACGACAAGCAGAGTGACAAAAGCCGCTGCGCGCAAGATATTGAATGACAATTTTTTAAAGTCGATCGATCCCTTCAACGCGATCCCGATAATTGCGTTGGCATAATAGTATGGCATAGCAATCCACAGCCATTGAACGATCACCCTATCCACAAGGGCAGCCTTGAAACCAATCACGAGGCCGATAAGGAGGGAAAAGAATAGGAATGTCGAAAAAAGTTTAAGCTGAAGAAGATAAGAGGATGGCAGAAAACCTTTGACGCCAAGTAGTACGGCGTTTAACGCAATCGCACCGAAGATGATAAAAAGAATTTGCGACGGCAATAAATAGCCAAGCAAACTTATTCTTAACTGAGAGACGCCCGGCATGGCTCCCAAAAGAGGGATCACGCACGCAATTCCCAACAGTATTGGGTAAAGACCCTGACCCAAAACCCTAGATTTCAACACGATTCCTTTTTTCCGCCTTCATGTACAGGCCGATGAGCAGCTTGTCAAAAATCCTCTTTCCCAATATGGTGAGGAGCATTCTTTTGACCAGCTCCTTCATTCCCCTGCTCCTTCCCCCTTTAAAGCTCTTGTATTCCTCCGAGGGAATCCAAGATCCGTATTTGTGATGGATGGTGACCGTTTCATTGAAGTATCTAGATCCGATTTCATGTTTGTACGGACAAAAAACTATGTTCGGATACAGAGTAAATCCTTCAACAACCTGAAAGGAGTTGTTTCGTACCAAACCCCTCTGCGAGTAGTATTCGGTTATCGTCTTCACATTGGAGGTCATATCGAGCCGGCCGTCCTCGAGGGTGAAGCGACGGCCATCAAACAAGGCGAGTAGATTTCTAAATCCCTCAAAACCCTTTTCTGAACCCATTATCCCCGTCGGAATAGAGCACACATTCTCAAAACCAGAAAACGCCTTATGAACAAGGAATTTGTCGAGAGGCTTGAGAATCTCCACGTCCGTGTCCATGTAGATTCCGCCAAAACGATAAAGAACATCAAGCCGAGCAAAATCAGAAACAAACGCATATTTTTTTGCTTCATACGCTTGCCTGGCGTATTCGCATTGGGAGAAATCAAATGTATCTTCATCCCATCTTCGAATCTCGTACTCGGGAAGAATCCTTTTCCAGCTCTCAATGCACTTTATCGCCAAATCCGGAAGCTCTCCGCGTCCAAACCAGCAGTAATGAATAACCTTGGGGATCATGGGGAAATGCCTTTCGCTACACGTTAAATCGCACTTGTACATTCATCGCCAGGGAAGACCATTCGGCTTCTATTAGCCGAAAAGCGACCTTCAACTGCTTGCATGCATAGACTTGTTTGGTTTTGCCGAGCTTATGCACCTTGCCGGCACGCCCGCCCATACCGTGCCGTCAGGAGCATCTGACAGCATGACGGCATTTGCGCCGATGACCACACTATTTCCTAAAGTGATGGGCCCCAACACCTTTGCCCCAGCGCATATTTCGCATTTGTCTCCTATAACAGGTACGCTTTGATGGCCCGAGCGCCCCCCTATGGTCACCTGTTGCCCGATAAGGCAATCACGGCCAACTTTTGCTCGCTTATGAATCACGACACCGATACCTTTATACCCAAACACAGTGCCCTCACCCAACTCGCACGAAGAAGGGATAAAGGAGTTATGAACAAGGTATATCTCCATTTCAATCAGTCTAGCAAGCGGCTTAAGCCCATGCGTATAGCACCAGCGGGCTCTCCGATACTTGTTGACTGCGTTCATGAGGTTCGCCATTGCTCGATCTCCTTCCCGGCAAGCACATCGGCAATCCTCTCACTCGCCCTTCCATCTCCATAGGGATTGCTCATGCAAGACATCGCCTCGTAAGCCAAGGGATCGACGAGCAACTCCGTAAAGGCGCGGTATATGCTTGCCTCATTTGTTCCCACAAGCTTCAAAGTGCCTGCGGCAACGCCTTCAGGACGTTCGGTTGTATCGCGCATGACCAAAACAGGCTTGCCCAAGCTAGGAGCTTCCTCTTGAATACCGCCCGAATCCGTGAGGACGAGATGGCAGCGAGCGAGCACGTTATGAAAGTCGAGCACTTCGAGAGGTTCGACAATACGGAGCCGATCGAACCCATCGAGCTCATAATGGGCAGCATCCCTTACTGCAGGATTCATGTGGATAGGGTAGACGGCTTTCACGTCCTGATGCTCCTCCATTACGCGACGGATAGCCCGAAACATGGAATGCATTGGTTCACCCAAATTTTCACGGCGATGCGCAGTGATTAGAATAAGCCTGCTTCCTTCGGCCCAATCAAGCACCGGATGAGAATAATTTTCCTGCACCGTTGTGCGCAGCGCGTCAATGCCAGTATTACCCGTAACGAAAATCGAAGAGATGGGCTTTCCTTCTGAGGCAAGATTACGCTTTGAAGCTTCTGTCGGAGCGAAATAATGCTCGGTTAGGACGTCCACAGCCTGACGGTTGAACTCCTCGGGCCAGGGGCTGTACAAGTCGCGGGTACGCAGGCCCGCCTCCACGTGCCCCACCGGGATCCGCAGGTAGAAGCTCGCCAGCGCCGCCGCGAAGGACGTGGTGGTGTCGCCATGAACAAGCACCGCGTCGGGTCTCTCTGCCTCGAGGATCGCTTTTATCTTGAGCAGCACGTCGCAGGTGACGTCGAAAAGTGTTTGGTCCGGCCTCATGATGTCGAGGTCGTGGTCGGGCACCACGCCGAATGTGCCGAGCACCTGGTCGAGCATCTCGCGATGTTGGCCGGTGACGCACACGACAACTTGGAAGTCCTCCAAGCGCGACTTGAGCTCATTGACGAGCGGGCACATCTTGATGGCTTCCGGGCGCGTGCCGAAGACGAGCATGACCTTCTTCATGATTGATTTTCTCTTTTCAAGGATCAGGCGGGCCTTCATGGGTGATCAAAGCTTGTACACATTCTCGCCAGACCCAAGCACGTCGCGCGTGTCGAGGAGGACGCAGCCTCCGAACGCCTCTGGCCTGCCCTTCACCTCGGAGTGCCCCACCATGACGATCGCCATCTCGAGGCCCTCGAGGAACTCCTCCATGGAGTGGACCTGGTTCGGCACCACGTCGCGCTCGACCCAGGGGTCGTAGACCTTGCAGGGCGCGCCCGCGAGGTGTCTGCCCATGCTCTCGAGCATCTGCAGGGTCGGGGACTCGCGCACGTCGTCGACGTCCTCCTTGTAGGAGAGGCCGTAGATCCCCACCTTGGAAGGGTCGGCGATGCCGTGCTCGCGCATGACCTCCGAGGCGCGGGCGAGGACGAACTCCGGCATGGAGTCGTTCGTCTCGCGGGCGTTCCTGATAAGCCGGGCGAGCTCCGGGTAGTCGCCCACGAGGAACCAGGGGTCCACGCTGATGCAGTGGCCGCCGACCCCCGGTCCCGGCGAGAGGATGTCGACTCTCGGGTGCTTGTTGGCGATGCGGATGATCTCGCGCACGTCCATGCCGTCGGAGCGGCAGATCTTGGCGAGCTCGTTGGCGAAGGCGATGTTCACGTCGCGGAAGGTGTTCTCGACCACCTTGGTCATCTCGGCGGTGCGTATGTCGGTGACGGCGATCTCCCCCTGGCAGAACGAGGCGTAGAGCGACTTCACGAATTCGCCCGTCTCCGGGTCGTCAGCGCCGACGGTGCGGTTGTTGCGAAGGAGCTCCCCCACCATGTCGCCCGGGATGATGCGCTCGGGGGCGTGGGCGAGCCTCACGTCGCCGCGTCCTCGCTCCGCGAGGACGGGCCGCACGAAGCGGTCGATCGTGCCGGGCGACACCGTCGACTCGATCACCACGACAGCGCCCTCCGGGGCCACGTCCAAGATCGATCCCACCGCGCCGGCGACGAAGGAGGGGTCTATCCTCTTGGTCGCCTTGTCGTAGGGAGTGGGCACGCTCACGACGTAGACGCCGCACTCCTGGTACTCGGTCGCGAACCTTGCGCCGGCCGCGACGGCCCTGTCGAAGAGCTCGTCGAGCCCCTCCTCCTTGAACGTGGTCCTCCCGGCGTTCAAGGTGGCCACGAGCTCCGCGTCGCAGTCGGTGCCGACGACCTCCACCCCGTGCGCAGCGAACATGAGCGCTGTGGGGAGCCCGATGTAGCCGAGGCCTATTACGTTTATCATCTTATCTCTGCTCCTTGCCTCTCTCAGTAGGCGTCAGTGGCATTTCGGGTTCGAAAGGCCTCGCCCCCGGCACTTCCGACAGGACGAATCGCAGCTTGCCCGACGGCTGACGCGGTATTCTCGACAGATATTCGAAGTTGACCGGAAGCGAGTTTCCGACAGATTTTCGCAATCGATCAAGAGCGATCTTTTCATCTTCCGCACAAAACTCCTGCTTCCCGACCACGCGCAACACAATGGAATAATCCGCGCGTTGATACACCTGCGCCTCCTGAAAGTGCAAAGTATCTTTGAAGACATGATCCAATTTTCCAACCCTTGTGCCATCCGGAAGCACGAGGTAGTCCTCCCTACGTCCGTCGATACTCATAATCTCGCGCCAGAAACCATTCGAGGTGCCGAGATGGGCGGCATCGCCTGTTCTGTATCGAATAAGAGGCGTAGCATAATTAAAAAGACAAGTTCCGAGAATCGAGCATCCTCCGCCCTCAGCTTGCTCGAACTCGACAATGGAGAAATCTTCATCTACGAGGATTCGACCGTCGGGGCGAGTGGAGAAAATCGCCACGTTCTCAGTCTGTCCATACGTCTGAATAGGCTTTACGCCGAAAGCCTTTTCCATGGCGGCGCTTTGATGATCCAATAGGCTTTCCGCGCCGCAAGTAACCGTTTTCACGAAGTCGAATTGCAAGCCCCTCTCGTTCATCCATTGTGCGAGCAATGACATAAGGGAGGGATAGCCGCTGATCCACTTGAAACGCTTTTCGTTGACAAGCTGGAAGTATGCGCCTAGGTTACCTGGACTCTCATGGAAAGCGCTCATATAGAACCGTCGGCCAGACCTGTCCACCCTCCAAAAGGGCGGCTTTGTGGAATCGACGGGGACGATATTCTTGGAAGAGAACTGGGCCTGCCATGTGTCGAACGAAAGGC
Source organism: Arabiibacter massiliensis (assembly GCF_902386925.1). Taxonomy (NCBI): domain Bacteria; kingdom Bacillati; phylum Actinomycetota; class Coriobacteriia; order Eggerthellales; family Eggerthellaceae; genus Arabiibacter; species Arabiibacter massiliensis. Next base: position 1,597,313 of record NZ_LR698996.1, read on the forward strand.
CGTGCTTGCGATAGCAGCGCCAAAAGCAAGCAAATTGCGCCTGCTGACACTCGACGGTGCTATCGAACATGAAACTTGATCCCGTAGTTCCGCTCGTATGAACGCGTAGCAGGTTCATCTTGCCAGCCTCCGACGATACAAAGCGCCTAGGCTGTGACCGCACGGTCGATTTATCGATAACGGGAAGACGCTTCAAATCTTCGGCCGTCTTTATCGATGCCGGATTTACGCCCGCCTCGTCCATACTCTCCCTATAGAAGGGAACCGTTCTATATGCATGGGCCACAATATTCTTTAGTTTCCCATTTCGCCATTCAGCAACTCGATCAGCGCTCCAATCGTCATGGGATTCGAATTCATTAAGCATCACCTCGAATCCCCTGCCGTACCGAGTCTTCTGTATTCTGCTTCCCATGAATGAGAACGCCATGTTTTGTGCGAAGACAGGAAGCTTGCCATAGATCTCCATCATGCCCATCGACACACTCCCCCCTCGAGATCTTGCATGATCCGATCGAGGTAGTGGTCGATATAGAAGTTGTTGGCAGATTCATATGCCGCAGCCTTCATCCGATCCAAAAAATCCCTGTCGATCTGCAGAAACCGAATAGCTTTTGCAAGATTCTCAGTTGTTGTCTTCGTCAAAACGACCCCATCTACACCGTCCAACACAAGCTCTTTGTTGTAGCAACAATCACTCACAATGGAGGGAACCGCAGCCATCTTGGTTTCAACCAGAACTCCGGGAACGCCTTCGTGAGGCCAGGAGGTAGGAAAAAGATGAAGATCGTAAAGGCTAAGCTCACCGATCACATCTCCTTTTGCCGAATCGAACACCCCGTGATATTTGACGTTAGAAAGGTCTTGCACTGCCGAGAAGAAAGTGTCTGAGAATTCGTCATCCACCATCCCATAGAAATGAAAAGCCACATCAGGAAGCATTCGGGCAGCGCCTATCACTTCGGCAGCTCCTTTGATAGCGCTAATTTGCGAGAAGTAGACACAGCTGAGGGTCTCCGATTTTCGATCTGACCGCCTCGTAGCGATATCCCCTACCTCGCAAGACGCATCCGCCCGTTCGCGGCAATTCGGGTAAACAGAAACATTTTGCGCACCCGTCCTTTCGAGCACCTTGCGCATGCCTTCCGTCTCCACGTACACCCTTTTGAAACACCCTAGCTTGGAGACATAGTTTTTATCCTCGGGCACTTTCCCACCCATGAAAAAAAGCAACGACCTGGCCATCTTTTTGCGATTGAAAAGGTAGAGAAAACAGGTGATTCGCCTTCGCCATTCTGCGCTCGCTCCCACGACAAGAGTCCCGCTCTTCGACACGAGAGCGGATGCCAACCCGATCATCACCGAAAACTTATGGGATTTGACGTCGACAAGGTTGATCTTGTCGACGTCAAATCGACGCAAAAGGTTTTTGTAAAGAAGGGAGTTTTTCACTGTGACGCCGCCATAGGGAGGCGGGAAGCTTCCAATGTACGTTATCCCACTCATTCCATCTCCTCGAAAAGGAGACGATAGGACACGGAGCCACAGCCGGATACCATCCAAGCATCGATCTCCTTGATGACGCCGAAGCGTGGCGAAAAAGAGACTCGGTTAAACTCAGGCACGCCGCTTTCGCATTCGATCCGAACTCCTTTCCCATTGCGCAAGTGGACCCAAGAAGACAGGGGCATGCCTTCGCCTTCTTCAACCGAATCCTCAATGGTGAGGCTCCTTCTCGAAAGGCTTAAAACCCTCCTTATTACAAAGCCGTTTGAAAGCTCAAGCCTGGCAACGAGCCGATTGCTTTCCCTCTCGCAAAGCTTCACATCCTTATATCCCCTCGCCACTCTGTGCTCGCCCCAGCACTCCAGCTGCTCGTTGCCGTTGACTACCATAGTGTTGTGCGCGGCGGTGCTGCGAAAATAGGTGCGTAGATCGCTTTGGTAGGCGTAGGTGCCGCAGTTGGCTATCACCGGCCTACCATCGATCGAAAGCTCATATGACAGACAATCGCAATGCGCGTGACCGAGCATATACGGCGGCCCCGGCATGCCGGCATCCATCATGATGGCGATGCGTCCATCCTCGGAGTACAGCTTATAGTAGCCGGCATCGAGGAAATCCTTTCTGGACCCGTCAGACCGCAGTCCCAAAACCGCCCCGCACGCTGCGATCAGCTGATCGCACTCCTTGGCGACGCCGTCAGCGGAATCGTTGAAGAACGGGGTCTTGCCCATCCCCTTCTCCAGGGACGCCATCGCGTCGAGCATGGCCTGCGTCTTTTCGACAAGAATCCCGGGAACAGGATCGCCCAAACCCTCCATCACCTTACATACACGCAAAAGCCCTTCGAAGACAAGCTTGTGGTACATAAGGCTGCGCTCGAAATGGACTCCGTCAGGCAGGATCTGCTCCTCCAACTGCCCTTCAAAGTCACGCCATACTTTCCGGAACACGTCATCTTCCCCGAAAAGCTTTGAGAAGATGACCAGCGTCTTGAGGTTCTCTAAGTAGTGGTTGGCCAGAAGATGAGTCTCCTGATTGACCAGCAGATGGCGGTACTGCACGTACATGCTAAGACGCATAGCCTCGTCAAATTCAGGATCGGCAACAAGCGCGTCGGAAATTAGATCGCGACATACCAGCCAGTTCACGAGCCGAAGGCTTATGGTGTAGGGGTGCCACGCATCCCCTTGAGGGTAGCTGCAAGCTCCCATCCAGCCATTGATGAACCCCTTAAGCTTGCTTAGACATTTCCCGTCTCGGTCGTCGCGCCAGCGCGCCGCAAGTGGAATGCAGTACTCGAAATAATGAAGGTTGAAGTTCCACAGGTGACTTGCTTCAGGAACGTTCCAGGTACCAAAATCCGGGCGATGGCGCTCGCCCAAAAGAAGAACCTCCCCCTCCATCAAAGCACCTACGTCGAAGCGGGCAAGATAATCAAGAGCGAGATCCGTCTCGGGGAGGAGTATGCTTGAGGATTGAAACGACGCAAGCGGCAATTCGCCTGGATCGATCCGACGGATTCCTCGCAAACGCGAAACAACCATGCCCGGCTTCATCCGGGAGATCGTTCGCAGATAGAGTCCAGCTTTTTTCATCACGTCAGCCATGCCCGCCGTATAGTGTCTCAACGATCTGTGCGAACTTTCGAGCAGCGGCTTGACGAGAATGGTTTGCCACGATGCTCCTGCCCGCAGTAGCCTTCCGTTCCTCGGTCCAGTCAGAGTCGGTAACCTCGTCGAAGGCTCGGAGCAAGGCTTTGTGATCTTCGGGTGGAGCTACAACCCCCAAGCCACACTCCTCGACGATTACCGCCGAGTCGCCCTGTGCAGCCAGAAGCACGGGGCAACCGCAGCCAAGCGCCTCGTAGAGCTTGGTCGGGACGCTGTCAGTCATGCAGGAGCTCTTCAAAGACACGTAAGCGCATGCGGCATGCTTTAGCAGGGTGAAGGCACCCCGAGCATCGATGCGCCCGCAAAGCTCCACATTAGGGAGTGAACGACGCGCAACTTCGTCAACCAGAAGCCGCTCCTCGGCACCACTCCCGAACAGAAGGAACCTTTTTGCCGGCCTCTCTTCCGCGATATCGAGTAGCGATGTCAAACCCTGCGCCAATCCGAGGTTCCCGATGTAGACGCAAGGAGGATTCTCGTCGAGCTTATAACGCTCGACAACGTCGGATCGCTCCTCTGCTTCTAGAAAGCCCACGTCAAGACCGTTTGGCACGAGATGCACCTTGGCAGCATCTCTTGGAGGGAGCTGCCCGGAAAGCTTCTCTGTCTTTCCTTCGGTGACCGTCGTGATCAAGGCAGCTTCCTTGTAGGCCCGCTTTGCAAGACGCGAGAACACCACGCCGTACAAGCTGCACGGCTTGAAGCTCCCCATTTCATAAGCCACATCGGGCCAGATATCCCGCACGTCGAACACGAGCTTAGCGCCCGCCTTCCTCGCGATCCTGATCCCGCTCATAGTGAGCATAAGCGGAGGTGACGTCACGACCACAATGTCGAACCGACCGAGCCCCCTTGCGACGCGCTCAGAGCCGGCCTTCTCGCTCCAGTTATTACGCAGCCGATTGAGCACCGTCTTGGTGCCTATCTTGAATGCCGGATAAAAATGCACGTTATCGGGAGTCTCGTAGCTTTCGTCCGCATCAGATAAACTCGTCTCCGAAGCGAGGACCTGTACGTCATGCCCGCAGGCAGCGAGTTCGTCCGCCATAACCCTCATGCGCTTGGCGCAAGCATCGACGTTGGGATAAAAATGTTCGCACAAAATGAGGATGCGAATGCGGGACGATCCCCTGCCCAGCGAATCGGCCCCGGCTTGAGACACCTCGCTCATTTCCCCGCTTCCGCGCGTGCGTCCCGGTCCACGCCCCGCCGGCTCACCACGACCGAAAGCGTCTTGAAGAACACGCGCGCATCGAAGGCCAGGCTCATGTTGGCCACGTACTCGCCGTCGAGGAAGGCCTTCTCCTCGTCGGTGACGAGGTTGCGGCCGTTCACCTGCGCCCAGCCGGTGAGGCCCGGGCGCACGGCCTCGGCGTTCAGGGGGATGCGCAGATCGATCAGGCGCCGCTCGCGGATGATGACGGGGCGCGGGCCGACAACCGACATGTCGCCCTTGAGGATGTTCGCGAGCTGCGGCAGCTCGTCGAGCGACCAGCGGCGCAGGAAGTCGCCCACCGGCGTCATGAAGGCGTCCTTGTCCTCGAAGTCCTGGGCGGGCATGTCCGGCGGGGTCTCCACGAGCATGGTGCGGAACTTCCAGCACTCGAAGCGGCCCCCGGCGCGCCCCCACCGCTCCTGGCGGAAGAGCACGGGCCCCGGCGAGGTGGCCTTCACCGCGACCGCGCACGCCAGGAGCGCCGGCGAGAGCGCGACGATGGCGAGCGCCGCGCAGGCTATGTCGAACACGCGCTTCGCGTGGGCGTAGGACTTGCTCGGGATGCGCGAGAGGGGGAGCCGCACGGACACGCCGGGATGCAGGCGGGCGGCCATGCGGTCCCACTCGCCCGCTTCTTCGGCTGACGCCGCGGGGGATCCTTCGACTCCGCGCTGCGCGCTGCGCTCAGGATGACAGGAGGGAGCGCCTACCGCCCGCTCAGGATGACAAGAGGGAGCACCGACCGCTCGCTCAGGGCGACGAACATCGTCGTCGCCAATGATGGCGTCTTCGTCAAGTTGATATGCCCCTATGTTTTCTGACAATCTCTAGTCCGACTTTGAGGTTCAGCGTCCGGCCGAACATCGTCGTCTCCACGTACGCCAGGCGCTTGTGGCGGTCAATCCTCTTCACCAGGCCGCTCTGATGCACGAGCGGGCCCTTCGTGATGCATATCTCATCGCCCTCGATCACCCCTTCCGACATCTCGACCACCCGGTGGTCCTGCGTCGTGAAGGAATCGATGAACGCGATCTCGTCCGCGTTAAGAGGGATGAACGCGTTGTCGTTTCCCAGGAGCTTCGTGAACGCGGGAACCCGCCTCAGCTCCTCGGCAACCCGATCCACCTTATTAGTGATAAGGAAGAGGTATCCGGGCAGCAGGATCTCGGTGCGCAGCTTCCACTCGCCCCCGACCTTCTTCATGATCTCGTACTGGGGGATGAAGCACTCCTCGAGGACGTCTCCGTCCACGAGGCGCTCCACCAAATGCAGGACGCGGCGCTCACGGCCGCCCATCACTTGCACGACGTACCACATACACGGCCTCCCGACGAGCGCCAGACAGAAAACATGGCTTCGCCACCGCCCCAAGGGCAATGGGAAACGACAACGGTATTCATCCTCTTACTCGCTCAGAGACGCGCACCCAGCGACGATCCTTCGCTCATAAGATATGCTCGGCGGCTCTCACCGCCCTCGGCCGAACCTGCTCCGAAGAAGGGTGAAGGCCTGCACGATCAAAGCGCTCCCATGCAGTCCTTCACATAGTCCACACACTGCTCTTCGTCCCAGCGTATCGGCCCTTTTTCGCCAGACCGTAGGCGATACAACCTCAAAAGCACAGCAATCGAGTGCGTATTGCCTGGTGGGTTTGGCGGATACAGTATAAATCATAGGGCCGGGTTAACGGTTTAGCAACGCCGAATGTGGAGATAATTTTTTCCAAGCGGCCCTTTTCTCATTTAAGATCCCCCCCCCCCCCGCCTTTTCCCAACCAAAAGCTTTAGCACGCTTGTACGTTATTTGACGTATATGAATTACTTATGGGCTTTTTGTCAAAGGCCTTTTCAACCCTTGCGTATCAAGTTTTCGCATGGTTCTCCATGGGTCTTCACCTGCGACTACCGTTCGTTACCGAAATTGACGTTTATGAAGCGGAAAAGCGATTTCTCATTGACAAACGCGTAGAACGGAAGCTATGATTCCCTAAGACTGAAGTTGGAAAGCCGTGTTCGACATCGAGCACCAGAGGAAAGAAGGATCTTAATGAAGAAGAGGATTGTTGCAATCGCCTGCGCTGCAGCGCTGATGCTCGCGATGCCGACGCTGGCTTGGGCTGCCCCCAGCCCCAGCGGCAACACCGTCAAGGACAGCAACGGCGTGAGCGCCACCGTGAAGGCCGAGAGCGGCACGATCGAGGGCATCCAGGTGTCCCCGAAGGCTGCCAGCAACGCCCAGGGCAACGTCATCGCCTCCTTTGAGGTGAAGGGCGACGCCACCAACGTCACGATGACGTTCAACGTCGGCGCCAAGTACGCCGGCTACGCCTACACGGTGTACATCCAGCACAACGACGGCACGACCGAGGCCAAGTCCGGCACCGTCGCCGCCGACGGCACCATCACCGTCAACGTCGACAAGCTGTCGATCTTCTCGATCGCCATCGGCGACAAGGTGGCCGACTCCTCCGCCTCCAACACGGGCGCGAAGTCCCCGCAGACCGGCGTTGACTTCGGCATGGTCGCCGGTGCGACGGCCGTCGCTGCCGTGGCCGCTGGCGTCGTGTTCGTGGCCCTGCGCAAGAAGGTCACCGAATAACCCTTCGGCACCTCTTATAGAGCTTCTATCGAAGAGACCTGTTTTGCGACAGGTCTCTTCTTATATGCGCAACCGATTTGCTACTATAGTTCGATCATTTAGCACTCTTCCGCGAAAGCGAGCAGTTCCCCCATGTCAAACGCACCTCAAAACCAGCGCCACGCCAATCTCGAGCCCCGGCACGCGAAAACGCCCGCCCAGCAGGACAAGGGCAGGAAGCGCTCCATCGTGATCCTCTCGGTGATCCTAGCGCTCCTCCTCTGCGGCGTCGCGGCCGGCGTCGGCTATATGCTCTGGCAGCAAAGCGAGCTCAACCGCGTGGCCGAGGAGATGCGCAACACCCCGGTGCCCGAGCCCGTCGACAAACCGGCCGAGGGCCCCGCCGAGGAAGCCCCCGCCGACGACCGGGTGGAGAACCCCATCGACTTCGCCTCGCTCAAGCTGGAGAACCCCGACATCTACGCGTGGATCTACGTTCCCGGCACCGATGTGAACCTGCCCGTGCTGCAAAGCGCCACGAACGACTTCCTCTACCTCGACCACAACAAGGACGGCGAGTACGCGGTCGAAGGCGCCATCTACACCGAGATGGCCAACAGCACCGATTTCACCGACCCGGTGACGCTGATCTACGGCCACAACCTGCAGAACGGCACGATGTTCTCCACGCTGCACTACTTCGAGAACGAGGAGTTCTTCGCCGAGCACGAGGACCTGCTCATCTACACGCCGGGGCACGTGCTCACCTACCGCATCGTCTCGGCGTACCTCTACGACGACCGCCACATCCTGAACTCCTACGACTTCTCAGATCCCGACGTGCTGCAGGGCTACCTTGATTCTGTGATGAATCCGGATTCTCTGCTGGTTAACGTGCGATCCGACACCGAATTGTCAATTGATGATAGAATAGTGCAGTTGAGCACATGCATGAGCGATACAAGCCATACGACCAGCCGTTATATCGTCACTGGAGTGTTGATCGATGACCAACCGACCTACTAACAGACCGGCACAGCCCCCGCGCCCGCGCGAGGCCAGGCCGACCTCCGCATCGGGCATGCCCTCTGCGAACCGCAACGAGGCATCGGACTTCTTCGCCTCGCAGGCGGCCTCCCAGAACCAGGAGGTCCTCATCCGCAAGCGCAAGCGCAGCCATAAGAAGCGCAACAAGCGCATCCGCACGGCGCTCATCGTGGTTGCCGCCATCGCGCTGGTGGGCGGCGGCATCGCCTGGGGCGTCATGAGCAGCATCAAGGCGGGCGAGAACGCCGTCCACGAGGTGGCGCAGGCCGCGGACATCCAGACCGCCGAGGAGGCCGTCACCTACGACGAGGGCAAGACGGTCAAGTACAACGGCCACACCTACGCCCTCAACGAGAACATGGTGTCCCTCTGCATCATCGGCTACGACCGCACCGCGCCGGCCGACGCCGGAGAGAAGGCCGGCCAGGCCGACGCCGTCATGGTGATGGCGTTCGACACGGAGACGGGCTCGGTGACCGCCATCGGGCTGCCGCGCGACTCCATGGTGGAGGTGGGCGAGTTCGTGGGCGACGCCTTCATCGGCCTCGACCAGATGCAGCTGTGCCTGGCCTACAGCTACGGCGACGGCCGCGAGACCAGCTGCGACTACACCACCACCGTGGCTTCCCGCGTGCTGTACAACATGCCCATCTCCTACTACTTCGCACTCGACCTGAGCGGCGTGGGCCCGCTGAACGACTCCATCGGCGGCGTGGCGCTCACTCCTTTGCAGACCATCCCCAACACGAACATCGTGGAGGGCCAGGACACGGTGCTGTTCGGCGACAACGCGCTGCGCTACGTGCAGTGGCGCGACACCTCGGTGCTCACCTCCTCGCTCGACCGCCAGGAGCGCCAGGTGCAGTACATCAAGGCCTTCGCCGCCCAGGCGCTCGGGATGGCGCAGGGCAACGTGGGCACTCTGCTCGACCTGTTCAACACGGCAAGCGAGTATTCCATCACCAACCTCGGCGTGAACGAGTTCAGCTACCTGGCCACCTCGGTGCTCTCGAGCGGCATCACGAGCCTCGACGTGGTCACGCTCTCGGGCGAGATGCAGCAGGGCGAGAAGTACGCCGAGTTCTACCTCGACAAGGACGCCGTGTACCAGACGGTGTTGGACGTGTACTACCGCCAGGTCGACTAGCGTCGTCCGGCCTTAGGTGACCCCGGGCTTTATAAGGAGAGATACCCCGTGACCCTGTTAGAATTGCTCCACCTGCTTCGGAAGAAGTGGTTCCTCGTCGTGCTGTTCCCGCTCGTGTTCGCCGGCGCGACCGCCGCGTACTGCTGGGGCTTCATGTCGAACGACTACACTTCCAGCGTGTCGCTGTACGTGCTCAACAAGACCTCCGACCAGGGGACGGGCGTCACGAGCAGCGACACCACCGCCAGCCAGCAGCTCGCCAACGACATCGCCGTGTTCACGCAGACCAACCGCGTGCTCGACGCCACCGCGCAGGCGCTCGGCATGAGCTCGCTCGAAGGCTACGACATCGAGGTGACCTCGGCCACCACCAACCGCGTCATCACGCTGAGCGTGACGGGCAAGAAGCCCGAGGCCGTGGCGCAGATCGCCGACGAGCTTGCCAAGCAGACGGCCACGGTGGCCGTGGACACCATGGAGCTGCAGGCCATCAACGTCGTCGACGCCGCCCAGGTGCCCACCGCGCCGTCGGGCCCGAACCGCATCATGTACACCGCCGTCGCCTTTTTGGCGGGCCTGTTCTTCGCCGTGGCGCTCATCGTGCTGCTCGATCTGATCGACGTGACGGTGAAGAGCCCGGAAGAGGCCGAGGAGCTGCTGGGGCTGCCCGTTCTGGGCCGCATGCCCGCGCTGAAGGGTAAGGGGAACTAACCATGGCTAAGAAGAGCAAGAAGATCCTCGCGCGCTTCGTGCACCCGCAGCTGTCCAACGCCTCCAAGACGCTGCTCGCGAACATCCGCTTCGCCTCGGTGGACGAGAAGGTGAAGACCCTCGTGGTCACCTCGTCGGAGCAGAACGAGGGCAAGACCATCGTGTCGACGAACCTGGCCAACGCCATCGCCACCTCGGGCAAGAAGGTGCTCATCGTGGAGGCCGACATGCGCCGCCGCTCGCTCGGCAAGCTGCTGGACATCCACCCGGCTCACGGAATTTACGCCGCCCTCTCGGGCACCGCGTCGCTCAACGAGACCATCCAGCCGACGAACATCCCGAACCTCTACTTCATGGACGCCGAGCCGAGCATCCCGAGCCCCGCCGACATCCTCAGCACGAAGCGGTTCGCCTCGCTCGTGGACAAGCTGCGCGACTCGTTCGACTATGTGATCTTCGACACGCCGCCGGTGTCGCTGTTCGTCGATGCCGCCGTGCTGAGCAGCCTCGTCGACGGCACGCTTTTGGTAGTGCGCCAGAACCAGACGAAGCGCTCGGTGGTGGTGAAGTGCGCGCAGCAGCTGCGCGTGGCCGACGCCCGCGTCCTGGGCACGGTGATGACGTTCTGCACCGACGACGAGAGCAACTACTACTACGCCTACTACACGCAGGACGGCAAGCGCGTGGAAAAGGGCGATTCGGACAAGACCGCTTTCGCGGAGGGCATGAGCGCCCCGGTGGAGTGGGAGCAGGACGTGCAGCCCTCGCCGCGTCGCCAGGCGGCGGCCGCGCGTTCGGCCGCGCAGCCGCGCGCGGGCGCGGGCGCGGGCGCGGGCGATGCGAGGGGCGGTGCTGCCGGTGCTGCTGGCGCCGGCGCTGGTGCGGGCAACCCCTACGCGCCCAACGCGTTCAAGTCCATCACGACGGGCGGCGCGAAGGCCCCCCGCCACAAGAACAAGCCGCGTTCGTAGGCTTCGGGTCGCCGGGACATGTTCGACCTCCATTGCCATATCCTGTTCGACGTCGACGACGGGTCGAAGGACCTCGCCGAATCGCAGGCCATGCTCAACGCCGCGCGCGCCTCGGGTATCGACACCATCGTGTGCACGCCGCATTGCCGCGGCTCGCATTTCGACTACCAGCGCATCGTCGACCACTTCGAGGTGCTGAGCGCCTACGCCCGTTCCCAGGGGTTCGAGATGACGCTGGGCTTCGAGGTGTTCTGGGAGAACCTGGTGAGCATCGGGTTGGAGAACGCGCCGAAGCTGTGCTTCGAGGGCACGGACCTGCTGCTGCTCGAGTTCGGCGTGGGCAGCCTGCCGCCCAACTGGCAGCGCATCATCTACAACCTGCGTGGGCAGGGCATCCAGCCCATCATCGCCCACCCCGAGCGCTACCGCCCGGTGCAGAACGACCTCGACCTCGCCGTGGAGATGAAGGATCTCGGATGCCTCTTGCAGCTGTCGGGGAACTTCGCTTCCGGGGGCTTCCGCAGCGGCAGCAAGAAGACGGCCCTCAAGCTGCTCGAGAACGACCTGGTGGACTACATCGCCTCCGACGCCCACTGCGTCGCCGACTACGAGGACTACCGCAAAGCCCTCAAGATCGCCCAGCGGTACTGACGGGGAGCGCGACAAAGGGCGCTGATGACGCAGGACGGGGGTAATGTCATCAAATCCGACCGGATTTGATGACATTACCCCCGTCCTGCGTCATCAGCTCCTCCCCCAGCCATCCCTGCAAACAAGAACGCCGCCTCTTGGGGCGGCGTTCTTGTTCGACTGAAAGTCGGCAAGCCGACGGGGTTGGCTAGACGCGCTTGATGAAGCGGCCGTCGCGGGTATCGATCTGCAGGATGTCGCCGGGCTCGACGAACATGGGAACCTGCACCACCGCGCCCGTCTCAAGCGTAGCGGGCTTCGTGGTGCCCTGGACGGTGTCGCCCTTGAAGCCGGGGTCGGTCTCGGTCACCTCGAGCTCCACGAACATCTGGGGTTCGATGCTGATCAGCTCGTCGCCGGCGTACAGCAGGCTGGCCTCGTCGTTCTCCTTGAGCCACTTGGCGGCGTCGCCCACGGTGTCGACCGGGATGGCCATCTGCTCGAACGTGTCGTTGTCCATGAAGTTGAAGTCGGCGCCGTCGTTGTACAGGTACTGCAGCTTGCGCGTCTCGAGGCGCACGGCGTCGAACTTCGTGCCGGCGTTGAACGTGTAGTCCACGACGCGGCCGGAGCGGATGTCGCGCAGCTTCGTGCGGACGAACGCGCCGCCCTTGCCGGGCTTGACGTGCTGGAACTCGACGATCGTGCAGAGCTTGCCGTTGTACTCGATGCACATGCCGTTCTTGAAGTCGGCGGTGGAAATTGCCATGGTCGGTGATCCTTTCGCTCGCGGGCGTCGCAAATGGCGCGGCCCCGCTCGTCATGCAAACTGGAACAGTATAGACGCAAGCGGCTACAAAATCACCATGTCGTGGGGGGATTGCGTGAAAATATCGAAACCGGACTCCGTGATCGCGCCGAAATCCTCCAGGCGCATGCCGAACTCGCCGGGCAAATAGATGCCGGGCTCCACGGTGACCACGTTGCCTACGGCGAGCGGCTCCTCGTTGCGCGGCGAGAGGTTAGGCTCCTCGTGGATGTCGATACCCACGCCGTGGCCCAGGCTGTGGCCCATCGTCCCGCCGAAGCCGTGCTCTTCAAGCACGCGCTCGGCCAGCTCGTGGGCCTCCTTGCCGGTAATGCCGGGACGCAGGAGGGCCTCGACGCGCTCGTTGGCCTCGCGGATGGCCCCGTAGGCGGCGCGCATGCGCTCGTCGGGCTCGCCGAGGAACACCGTGCGCGTCATGTCCGAGCAGTACCCGCGCGCCCGCGCGCCGAAGTCGAGCACGACGCACTGCCCCGCCTCAAGCGGCGTTTCGCCGGGGACGGCATGCGGGCTCGCGCCGTTGGCACCGGTCGCCACGATGGAGGGGAACGCAAGCCCCTCCGCGCCGTGGCGGCGCATGAAGTCCTCGAGCTCGATCTGCACCTCGAGCTCCGTGAGGCCCGGGCGCATGAAGCCGACGATGTGCGCGAACGCCGCGTCGGTGACGGCCTGCGCCTGCTTCATGCGGGCGATCTCCGCCTGGTCCTTCACGGCGCGCAGGCTGCGGACGAAGCCGGAGGTCTCGCGCAGCTCCGGGCGCGCGGGCGCGTCGGCGAAGGCAGCCTCGAGCGCGCGGTACTCGGCGAGGGTTATGGAGTCCTCTATGCCGAGGGAGAAAGTGGCGGCATCCTCGGCTGGCGCCGCAGGGGATCCTTCGACTCCGGCGGCTGCGCCGCCTCCGCTCAGGATGACATTCGCGGCGAACTTCGCATGCGTCTTGCGTTCGGCGTCCACTTCCACGGCTCGTTCGGCGGCTGCGGCGGCGCGGGCGGCTTCGGCGTAGCGGGAGTCGGTGTGGAGCACAGCGGCGTCGGGGCCGACGAGGAGCGCGTGGGCGTCCTCGTCGTCGAACACGCCGTCGAAGGCCGTGAGCCATGCGATATTGGACGTGTCGCGCACAAGGAACGCGCCCAGGCCCGCCTCCGCGCAGGCGGCGCGCATCCGCGCAAGGCGCTCGCTAGAGGCCGAGCAAGACATCCACGGCCTCCTCGTACCCGGCGACTCCCTTGCCCTTGATCTGGGCGACGCACACCGGCGCGATGACGGACACGCGGCGGAACTCCTCGCGCGTGTCGATGTCGGAGATATGAACCTCCACGCAGGGCACGTCGATGGACGACACCGCATCGCGCAGCGCGTAGGAGTAGTGCGTGTGCGCGCCGGGGTTGTACACGATGCCGTCGTAGACGCCGCGCGCCGCGTGCAGCCGGTCGATGAGCGCGCCTTCGTGGTTGGACTGGAAGCAGTCCACCTCGGTGCCGCGCTCGGCCGCGTAGGCCCGCACCCGCTCCTCCACGTCGGCGAGCGTGGTGGTTCCGTACACGGCAGGCTCGCGCACGCCGAGCAGGTTGAGGTTCGGGCCGTTCATCAGCAAAAGCTTCTTCATGTCACCGCTCCTTCGACCGCGCCCAGGCACCCAGGTGCTCGAGCAGCGTCCCGTCGTCCACATCCGCAAGCTCCCAATCGCCCACGTCGCGTGGCAGCACGAAACGCACCTGGCCGTGGCGGGCCTTCTTGTCGCGCTTCATGGCGTCGAGCAGCGCGGCCGGCTCGGCCGACCAGGAAAGCGCCGGCAGCCCGAGCGCGTCGAGCAGCGCGTCCTGCGACTCCACGAGCGCCATCGGCGTGCCGACGAGCGCCGCCCCCAGACGCGCGGAGAAACGCATGCCCTCGGCCACGGCCGCGCCGTGCGAGAACGTGCCGTAGCCCGCCAGCGCCTCGACGGCGTGGCCGAGCGTATGCCCGTAGTTCAGGCACTCGCGCACGCCCTTGCTCTCGGTCTTGTCGGCGGCCACCACGTCGGCCTTGAACACCACCGAGCGCGCGATGGCCTCGGCCACCACGGCCTCGTCGCGCGCCGCGAGCGCGCCGGCCGCGTCAGCCAGCCAGAAGAAGAACTCGTCGGAGTCGATGAGCGCCGCCTTCGCGATCTCGGCGCACCCGCACGCCCACTCGCGGTCATCGAGCGTGGCGAGCGTGTCGGTGTCGGCACACACGTAGAGCGGCTGCTTGAACGTGCCCACCAGGTTCTTTCCCGCCGCCAGGTTCACGCCGGTCTTGCCGCCCACCGACGAGTCCACCATGGCCAGAAGCGTCGTGGGAACCTGCGCCACGGGCACGCCGCGCATGTACGTGGAGGCGACGAACCCCGCGAGGTCGCCCACCACGCCGCCGCCGAGCGCCACCACCGCGCAGTCGCGCCCGAGGCCCAGTCCCGCCATGGCCTCCCAGATCTCGCCCGCCACGGCGATGGACTTCGCGTCCTCGCCCGCCGGCACGGCGATGTCGCTCACCCGGAAACCCGCCTCCGCAAGCGAGGCTTTCGCCTGGTCGCGGTACAGGGGGCCGACGTTGCCGTCGGTTACGACGAGCGCGCGCTCCGCGGCCTCGAGGGCGGGCAGCGCGCGCAGGTGCGCACCGAGCCGCGCGAGCACGCCGCCGCCGATGCGCACGTCGTAGGCCGCCTCGCCGGGGATGTTCACCACTACTTTCGCGGACATAGCACGCCCTCCCGCTTCAGGATCTCGCGCACCTCGCGCGCGATCTGGGGGACGTTCTTGTCGACGGTGTCCACCATGGCGTCGGCGACCTCCTCGTACATGGGAAGGCGCCCGGCGATGGTCCTGCGCGCGGTCTCGAGGTCGCGGAACAGCGGCCGCGACGACACGTCCTTGACGCGCGCGTACGCCTGCTCGGCCGTCACCTGCAAGTACACCACGAACCCGGACGACTTCAGGATCTCGCGGTTCTCGGGCTTCAGCACCACGCCGCCGCCGCACGAGATGAGCAGGGGATCCTTCTGGGAGAACTCTCGCAGCACGTCGGTCTCGAGCGCGCGGAAGCCCTCCTCCCCCGCCTCGGCGAACATCTGGTTGACGGTCTTGCCCTCGCGACGCTCGAGGTACGCGTCGAGGTCGACCGACGCCACGCCGCAGCTGCGCGCCAGCTTGCGCGCCACCGAGGTCTTCCCGGCTACCATGAAGCCGACGAAGAACACCGGGCGCGAAAGCTCGTACTGGGGCCGGGGCTGCTGCGAGAGGTAGGGGGAGCCCACGACCGACGGGAGCTCGCTCGGCTCCGCTATCGAAAGGGTGTAGGCGGACGGATCGATGTCCGCGTTCGCACCGATCCCCTGATCAGGCGCTTCCTCTGTCTGGCTCATGCTGTCTCCCTGGGTCATCGCGACATCGTCCGAAGCCGCTGCTGGTATGCTTTGAAGGCGGCCTTGATATCGGCCATGTTGTCGCGCCCGAACTTCTCGAGGTACGCCCCGGCCAGCGCGAACGCCACCTCGCTCTCGGCCACGACGGCGCAGGCGGGAACGGCGCACGTGTCGCTGCGCTCCTTGGACGCCTCCTCGGGCTCGAGCGTGTCGAGGTTCACGGTGGAAAGCGGCGTCATGAGCGTGGGGATGGGCTTCATAGCCGCCGTGACGATGAGCGGCATGCCCGTGGTCATGCCGCCCTCGAGGCCGCCCGCGTTGTTCGACGTGCGCACGAAGCCGGCCGTGCGGTCGACCTCGATGGGGTCGTGCACCTCGGAGCCGGGACGGCGCGCCGCCTCGAAGCCCAGGCCGAACTCGACGCCCTTGAGGGCCGGGATGGAGAAGAGCGCGCCGCCGATGCGCGCGGTGAGGCGGTCGGCCGCCGTGGCGTAGCCGCCCACGCCGGGCACGAGCCCCGTGGCCACGATGCGGAACGTGCCGCCCAGGCTCTCCCCCGCTGCCTTCGCGCGGTCTATCTCGGCCTTCATGGCCTCGGTGGCCGCCCCGTCGGGGCAGCGCACCTCGCTCATCTCGATGGCGAGCGGCTTGTAGTCGGGCGCGCGCATGAGGGGATCGTCCTCCTCGTAGCGCGCGCCGCCGATGGAGGTGACGTAGGAGAACACCTCCACGCCCAGCTCGGCCAGAAACTCGCGCGCGATGCCGGCCGCCGCCACGCGCGCGGCCGTCTCGCGGGCGCTCGCGCGCTCGAGGATGTTGCGGCAGTCGTCGGTGTCGGTTTTGAGCGCGCCCACGAGGTCGGCATGGCCGGGGCGCGGGCGCACCTCGCGCACGAGGTCGGACGGGGCGTCGCCGAAGGGCGCCATGCGATCGGTCCAGTTCTGCCAATCGCGGTTGCGCACGGCGAGCGCGATGGGGGTTCCCAGCGTCCGGCCGAAGCGCACGCCGGAGGTCACCTCCACCGTGTCGCGCTCGATGGACTGCCGGCCGCCGCGTCCGTAGCCGGACTGCCGGCGCGCGAGGTCGGAGTTGATCTGGGATTCGCTGATCTTGAGGCCCGCGGGCACGCCCTCCACGATGGCCGTGAGGCACGGCCCGTGGCTCTCGCCCGCTGTGAGGTATCGCATAGTCGTTCGCTTTCCGCGCATCTCCGAGTACGTTCGTCTGGCATTGTACCGCAGCCGTCACGGCCAATCAGGAAAAAGCGGTCAACTTCCCGCGATTGGGGGGACGTGACAAAGGGACGGGGTAATCGTCACTGATGACGCAGGACGGGGATAATGTCATCAAATCCGATCCTTTGATTTGATGACATTATCCCCGTCCTGCGTCATCAGTGACGATTACCCCGTCCCTTTGTCACGGCCCCCGCCGCTGCTACAGGTCGAACGCTGCGGCTTCGGCCATGAGCGCGAACAGCTCGTCGTCTGCGAGGGGCTGTTCGGCTTCGGCGAGGTCGCACAGGATGTTCACCGTGGCCACGGCCTGGCCGACCAGCATGCCCGAGCCGTCGAGCACCGTGCAGCCGGCTTCGCGCGCGCCGCGCAAGAGCGCCGTCTCGCCGTGGCCGTACACCGCATCGAACACGGTCTGCCCCGGCCGCAGGATTGCCGTGTCGAACGGCGCGGAGTCGCCTGCATGCATGCCGAGGGGCGTGGCGTTCACCACGAGGCCGACCGACGCGAGCGCCTTCTCCGACGTCGCATAGCTGCCGAACTTGAACGTGGTGCGCTCGTAGGCGGTGCGGAAGCTGCGGTGGTGCGGATGCGCCGCCGGCAGGTCGATGGTGGCGTTGGCCAGAAGCCCGAAGCGCTCCACGAACGACTCGAGCACGCCGCGCGTCCGCTCCTTATCGCGGCCCACGAGCAGGCACACGTCGGCACCCGCCACCGAGCAGGCGTGCATGATGGAGAGCGCCGTGGGGCCCGTACCGCACACGGCCACGCGCTTGCCGGCGAAGACGAGGCCCGTGCGCTCGAGGTAGGCCACGCAGCCCTGGCCGTCGGTGTTGAAGCCGATGAGCTTGCCGCTTTTGCGCACGAGCAGGTTCGCCCCCTGCGCGAGCTTCGCCGAGGCGGCCGTGGCGTCGGCGGACTCGAAGGCGAGCGGCTTGTAGGGCGTCGTGATGTTGACGGACAGGAAGCCCTCGCCCTCCAAAAACGCACGCGCCTCGTCGGCTGCGGCGAAATCGGCCAGGTCGTAGCGCCAGGGCAGGCCGATCCGCTCATACGCGGCGTTGTACATCGCCGGGGACTTCGAGTGCGCGACGGGATGTCCCAGCAGGTAGAGGCGCTCGGTCATGAGGTTCCTTCCGTGTTCGCGGCGGCCTTGGCGTCGGCGCGGCCCTCCGCCGCTTCGGCTGTTTCCGCAGACTGGTAGGCCGAGGGCGCGCCCACGCCTTCGGGCTGGCGGCCGCCCATGACGGCGCGCTCGAAGTTGCGCAGAAGCAGCGTGTGGGGCAGGTCCTGCTCGACGAGCGGCGCGAGCAGGTACGCCTTCATGCCGAGGAAATGCGCGCCCATGACGTCGGTGACCAGCTGGTCGCCGATGACCACCGTCTCGGCGCGCTTGGCGTCGATCTTCTTGAGGGCCATGAGAAACGCCGGCGGCAGCGGCTTCACGGCCTTGGCCACGATGGGCAGCGACAGGCGGTTGGCCAGATGGCGCACGCCCTCATGCCAGTTGTTCGACACGAGGCAGAACGAGATGCCGGCGTCGCGCGCCTTCGCGAGCCACATGCCGGCGTCGCGCGGCACCTCGTGGGTGTCGCGCGTGAGGATGGTGTTGTCCACGTCCAGAAGGACGTTGCGGAGCCCCTTCGCGAGCAGGTCGCGCTCGATGTCGACGCGCGAGAGGCGCGCGAAGTAGCGGTCGGGTTCAAGGAACGGCATGTTCGGTCGCCCGGCCTACGAGAACGTGTCCATGTGCTCGTCGTACGTCTCCGTGAAATAGTAGCTGTCGCCCTCGAAGTAGAAGAAGAAGTATTTCCCGAGCGACTCCTGGTCGGGCGCACACACGGCCTTCAGGCAGTCGAGGCTCGGCGAGCAGATGGGCGTGGGCGGCAGGCCTTTGTACGTGTACGTGCTGTACGGCGTGTCGGCGTGCACCTCCTCGGGAGTGGGATCGTGGCCCACCTCGTAGGCGGTGGTCGCATCGCTTTGCAGGTAGCCGACGGTCGGCCCCTCGGTGTACTCCAGGCGGTTGTAGAACACGGCGGCCACCTGCGCGCGGATCTGCGCGTCGCCGCTCGACTCCTTCTCCACGATGGAGGCCAAGTTCACGGCGTCGTAGATGGACAGGCCCTGCGATTCCGGATACGACCAGTCGAGGCCCGCCGTCTCCGTCTTGAACTGGTCGAGCATCATGCGGATGACCGAGTCGGCCGTGGCGTCGTCGCCGATCGCATAGGTTTTGGGGAACAGGAAGCCCTCGAGGCTGTTCGAGCCCGCGTCGGCGAGGAAGCCGTAGTCGGCCGCATAGGCGCTCGCGTCGGAGGCGGCCGCCGTGAAGTCCTCGGCCGAGATGCGCCCGCCGCTGGCATCGGCCACCGCAGCCGCGATGTCCGCGAGCTTGTACCCCTCGGGGATGGTGACCGCGTCGCCCATGTCGGGCCCGGCCTGCAGCGCGTGGATGATGTCGTCGAGGCCCGTGCCGCCGGCGAACGTGTAGGTGCCGGGCTTGAGCTGGCTCGCCACGCCCAGCTCGTCCACGCGGCGCGTGAACTCCGTCTTGCCGCCCACCAGGCGCGCCTCGACGAGCTTCTGGCCGATGGCCTGGGCGCCCTCGCCCTCGGCCACGACGACGGTAGCCTGCTCGCCCTCGGCGAGGAGCTCCACCTGCGAGGCCGAGCAGCTGTTGAACAGCGTGAAACCGCCCCAGGCCAAGACGCCGAGGACGATGACGATGAGCACGATCGAGAAGACGATGGGGGCCTTGCTCGACTTCGGGCGGATGTAGCTGGTGTCGTACGTGCGGAACTGCCGCTCGCCGCGCGCGTGCGCGGACCGGGCGGCGTGGTTCGGCCGTTGGGAATACGTGACTTGCTTTCTCCGTGAGGGCATGGCGCGTCCTTTACCTCTCCCGCTCGCGGCGGGCATCGAGCCACGCCTGCAGAAACAAACTCGCCGCTATCATATCTATTTTGCCTCGCATCTCCCGTTCCCCGAGGCCCTTTTCACGCAAACTCCGTTTGGCCTCCTGGGAGCTCAGACGCTCGTCAGCGAACTGAACGGGCAGGTCGCACGCGTGTCCGATGCGCTCGGCCACCGCGCGGATGCGAGCCGCCTGCGGCCCCTCCTCGCCCGCCATCGTATAGGGCAGCCCGCACAGGAGAAGCTCCGGCTCCCAGTCCTCGAGCACGCGCTTGAACGGCTTCGCGCCCGCCAGCACGTCGGCCGCCGGCAGCACGCACACCGGCGAGGCAACCCGCTCCCCCGGGTCGCTCACCGCGACGCCCACCCGCGTCTCCCCGATGTCCAAAGCCATGATGCGCATGCGCGCTCCTCTCACGCCCCGCTGGCGCCGCACGGGATCCTTCGACTCCGCTCCCTCCGGTCGCTCCGCTCAGGATGACAAAACGTGACAATTACCCCGTCCCTTTGTCACGCGAGCACGGCGGATATGCGAAGGGGCCGGCCGAGGGGCTTGAAGCGCAGTTCCGCAGCGAAGCGAGGACTGTTTGAGCATTCAAGCCCCTCGGCCGGCCCCCAATGGCAACCTTACAGCAGCATCTCCCGAGCGGCGTCCAGGGCCGCGTCGATGCCGGAGGCGTCTTTGCCGCCGGCCTGCGCCATGGCGGCCTTGCCGCCGCCGCCGCCCTTGATGTTCCCGGAGATTGCCTTGATCACCGCGCCGGCGTCGAAGCCCGCCTCCACGGCCTCCGGCGACCCGGCAGCCAGAAGCGTGGGCTTGCCGTCCTTCTCGGTGGCGAGCACCGCGGCGCCGGGCTTGCCGAGGCGTGCGCGCAGCACGTCCCAGGCGTTGCGCATCTGCCCCGCGTCGGCCTCGGGCAGCCGCCCGAACACCACCGGGTAGCCCGCCGCGCTCTCCACCGCGCCCGCCAGCAGCGCCGAGATACCGTCGTCGGCCACCGTCTGGCGGTTGCGCTTCATCTTGGCCTGGAGCTCTTTGAGCTGCTTGACGTTGGCGGCCGTGCGCTCGCTCACGTCGAAGAGCGGCACGCGCAGCTCGCCTGCCGTCTCCTTCAGCTCGGCCTCCATGCGGTTCATGAACGCGAGCGCGTCGAAGCTGGTCACGGCCTCGATGCGGCGCAGGTTCGCACCCACGCTCGTCTCAGCCGCTATCTTCACGAACCCGATCTCGCTCGTGGCCGACACATGCGTGCCGCCGCAGAGCTCGCGCGAGAAGCCCTCGATGTCCAGCACGCGCACCACTTCGCCGTACTTCTCGCCGAAGAGCGCCATCACACCGGCCTCGCGGGCCTCGGCAAGCGACGTCTCGTAGGCGCGCACGGGGTGGTTCTCCATGATCTTCTGGTTGGCCAGGCGCTCCACCTCGGAAATCTGCTCGGCCGTCATGGCCTCGAAGTGCGTGAAGTCGAAGCGCAGGCGGTTCTCGGCCACGTAGCTGCCGGCCTGCTTCACGTGGTCGCCCAGCACCTCGCGCAGCGCCCAGTGCAGGATGTGGGTGGCCGTGTGGTTGCGGCGGATGCGCTCGCGGCGCGGCACGTCGATGGCGGCGCGCACGGTATCGCCCACCTGGATGCGCCCGCCCAGCTCCTCCATCACCTTCACGGTGTGGGCGATAAGGCCCTTCTCGGGCTCCTGCGTGTCGAGCACGGCAGCGACCGCGTCGTCTTTGGCGAGCACGCCCGCGTCGCCCACCTGGCCGCCCTTCTCGGCGTAGAACGGCGTGGCGTCGAGCACCACGCGGCCCTCCTCGCCGGCCTCGAGCGCGTCCACCTGCACGCCGTCGCGCACCAGCGCCAGCACGCGCGCGTCGTGCACGTTCTCGGTGTAGCCCACGAACGAGGTGGGGCCCACCGCGTCCAATATCTCGCTCATCACGCCGCCGTAGGTGGACCACGCGGCCTCGGCGTCCTTCGTGTTGGCGGCGCGGGCGCGCTCGCGCTGCTCGTCCATGCAGCGCTCGAAGCCCTCCATGTCCACCTCGATGCCGCGCTCGGCGCACATCTCGCGGGTCACCTCCACGGGGAAGCCGTAGGTGTCGTGCAGCGTGAACGCCCGGTCGCCGGGCAGCACCTGGCCGTCCAGCCCGGCCAGCGCCTCGTCGAGGTACGCACGGCCCTGGCGCAGGTTCGCGCCGAAGCGCTCCTCCTCGGAGAGTATCACGCGGCGCATGAGCTCGCGGTTCTCCACGATCTCGGGGTACACGTGCCCCATGAGGTTCACGATCTCGTCCACGTAGTCGTTGAGGAACGGCTTGTCCAGGCCCAGCAGGTGGCCCTTCATCACGGCGCGGCGCAAAAGGCGGCGCAGCACGTAGCCGCGGCCCTCGTTGGAGGGCAGGATGCCGTCGGCAATCATGAACGCCACGGCGCGGCTGTGATCGGCCATGATGCGCAGGGACAGGTCGATGGCCGGGTCGTCGCCGTACGTGCGGCCGGTGAGCTTCTCGCCCACGGCCACGAGGCTTCGCAGCACGTCGGTCTCGTAGTTGGACTGCACGCCCTGCAGGATGGCCGCGATGCGCTCCAGGCCCATGCCGGTGTCGATGTTCTTCTTGGGCAGCGGCACGAAACTGCCGTCCTCCTGGCCGTCGAACTGGGTGAACACGAGGTTCCAGTATTCCAGGTAGCGGTCGCAGTCACAGCCCGGCGCGCAGTCGGGCTTGCCGCAGCCGAACTCGGGGCCCTGGTCGTAGTAGATCTCGGAGCACGGGCCGCACGGGCCGGTGGGTCCGGCGCGCCAGAAGTTGTCCTCCTCGCCGAGGCGCGAGATGTGGTCGTCGGGCACGCCCAGGCCCTTCCATATCTCGATGGTCTCGTCGTCATCCAGGAACACGGTGAAGTACAGGCGATCCGCCGGCAGCCCCAGCACCTCGGTGGAGAACTCGTAGGCCCAGGCGCACATCTCCTTCTTGAAGTACGCGCCGAAGCTGAAGTTGCCCAGCATCTCGAAGAAGCTCTGGTGGCGGCCCGTGGTGCCGATGATGTCGATGTCGTTGGTGCGCACGCACTTCTGCACCGTGGTGGTGCCGATGTAGGGCGCCTCGAGGTGCTTCTGCTGCAGGAAGTAGGGCTTGAACTGCACCATGCCGGCGCTCGTCAGCAGAAGCGACGGGTCGTCGGGGATGAGCGAGGACGAGGGCCACCGCTTGCAGCCCTTCTCCTCGAAAAAGCTCAGGTACTTCTCGCGGATCTCCGCGCTGGTCAGGTACTTCATGTTTTTGTCTTTCTACTTCTTGTCGTTGCGGCGAGCTTTGCGCTCGGCCTCGGCTTTTCGCTGCTCGACGCGCTCGAAAGCGGCCGTTATGTTGGGGTGCGGCGACGTCGCGTCCGCGATGGGATCGACCATCCCGTCGGAGGAGGGAGTGCCCTGGAAGAACACGCCGTCCTGCGACACGAGCTGCCGCCCCGTGCGCTTCTCGAAATAATACACGAAAACCGCCTTCGCGACGGCGACGGCGGGGATGGAGGCCAGCATGCCCACAAGCGAGCCCATGAACCCGCTCATCGCCCCGCCGATGGCCGAGCCCGCCATGAGGGCGATGATGGTGAGCGCCGGATGCACGTCCACCGAGTTCGCCATGATCTTGGGCGAGACGAACGTGTAGACGACCTGCTGGATGGCGATGGTGCCGCCGAGCGCCAGGATGGCGACCACGGGGTTCACGAACACGCCCACGATGGCCGCGAGCGCCCCGCCGAGCCACGGGCCCACGATGGGGATGATGTTGAGCAGGCCCGCGATGCCGCCGAGCGCGGCGTAGTTGGGCACGCCGATGATGCCGAACAGGACGGCGCACCCCACGCCGATGATCGCGCATTGCAGAAGCGTGCCCTTGATGTAGCCGCCCATGACGCGCGTGAACGTGACGTGCAGCATCTCCAGGTCGTCATGGCGCTTGGGGCCGACGAGGCGCTTGCATTCCGGGCCGAGCGCCGGCAGCTCCATGAGGACCCAGAACGCCACCACGAGCGCGAAGCCGATGGCGACGAAGCTGTTCATCACGCCCGCGCCGATGGCCACCACGCCGGTGGCGCCGTCGCGCGCGAACGTCGTGGCCCAGGCCATCACCGCATCGAGCGCGTCGTTGAGCCACTTCTGCACCGCGTCGTTGGACAGCACGTCGGCGTAGCGGGCGTACAGGTCGTTGCCCCAGCCGGCGATGGTCTGCACGTAGGAGGGGATGCTCTGGATGAGGTTGGCGAACTGATCACCCACGCCGAACACCGGCGAGAACATGAGCAGCCCGACGAGCGCGAGCGCGACGAACATGAGCACGTAGGCGATGGCGGTGCCCGCCAGGCGCGGGACGCCGACCTTCTCAAGCTTGTTGACCGGGCCGCGCAGGCAGAACACGATGACGACCGACCAGATGACGATGCCCACCGGAACGCTCAGGATGTTGACGAGGTACACGAACACGCCCGTGAGAAGGATGGCCCCCACGATGGTCCACACCGTGAGGAACCCGCGTTTCGCCTTCTCGGTTTTCTCGATTGCGGAGCTGGTCGTCTCCTCCACCAAGCCCGTCCTTCCGCTGCTCTTTCGCCCAAGCGCCCGCGCCCGGCGAGCTGCCGGGCGCGGGCGCCGTTCCTGCCGCGGCCCTTAGGCCGACGGATTCTTGTCGTCGTACGTGAAATACTTCTGCGAGGCCGCCCCGGCGTCCGCCGCAGCGGTGCTCGCGACGACGTCGGCGATCGTGGCCGCCGCCTCCGAGGTCTTCTCGGCCGCAGCCTGCTTCGCGGCGGCCTTCTCCTCGCGCTCGGCGCGCTCTTCGGCCCGCTGCGCACGCTGCTCGCTTACCGCTTCCTTCGCGGCCTTCACCGAGGTGGACATGACGTCCTTCACCAGGTGGACAGCTGCGACGGGAACGTCCGTGGTCGAGGGCGCCTCCGCCTGGCGGGGGGCCTCCTCGACGGGGGCGGCATGCTGGCCGACGACGGGCGCCCTGTCCTCGCCCTCCGCCTTAGCCTGGCCGAGCGCGACCGACTCCTCGCTCGCGCGGCGCGGCTTGAAGGCGTTGCGCACGCGCGACGTGACGCTGGTGACCAGCTCCATCGGGGCGCTCGTCACCGTGTCGACGGCCTCGACGGCCGACGAGACGGAGTCGGTGATCTCGTTCACGTCCTCGAGGATCTGATCGACGCGCATGATCTCCAGGTTGGCCGCGTCCACCGTAAGCGACACGCGCTCGACGAGCGGGTCCACCTTGGCGGCGACGGGCTCGAGCGAGGCCGTGATGCGCTCCACGCTGGCGAGCGTGGGCGTGACCTGCTTCTGCAGGTCGTCCACCGTCTGGCGCGTCTTGCGCACGGTCATGACGAGCTCGATGACGAGCCAGATGAGCCCCGCGCCGACGACGACGTACACCAAGGGCAAGGCTATGCTGACAACTTCGCTGATATCCACGATGCGCCTCCTGTTTCCCGAAGCCACTACTATAGCACGACACCCCTTCGATTCTATAGGTGCCGGGTCACGTTTCCACCCTGCTTCCATAGGAGTAGGGAATTGGTTACCTTCCGCGCGACGTGGGGTTTTCGACGTCGCCGCAGCCGCAAGCGCGCCGGGGCGTCATCCCTGCGGCGGCCGCCTTCGCGCCTCGGCCCTATCGCGCGCGGACGCGTCGGCGCGGTAGGCCTCCCAGCCCCGGTCGCTCGACCGATAGAAGCACCCGCGCTCCAGGCCGTCGGGCAGGTAGCGCTGGTCCACCCAGCCGCCGGGGTAGCTGTGGGGGTAGCGGTAGGCGCCGTAGTTCTCCGAGCCGGGGCGGTGCCTATCGCGCAGGTGGTCGGGGACGCTTCGGGCGGGACCGCTGCGCACCTCGGCGAGCGCCGCGTCGATGCCGGCCTCGGCCGCGTTGCTCTTGGGCGCGAGCGCCAGGTAGATGGCGGCCTGCGCCAGGTTGATGCGGCACTCGGGATAGCCGATGACCTCGGCCGACTTGAAAGCCGCCTCGGCCACGAGCAGCGCCTGCGGATCCGCGTTGCCGATGTCCTCCGACGCGGCGATGAACATGCGGCGCGCGATGAACTTCGGGTCCTCTCCCCCTTCGATCATGCGGGCGAGCCAGTAGAGCGCCGCGTCCGGGTCGCTGCCGCGCATCGACTTGATGAACGCGGAGATCACGTCGTAGTGCATGTCCTTGTTCTTGTCGTAGGGCAGCACGCGGTGCGGCGTGGCGGCGCGCACGTTGTCCTCGGTGATGCGCGCGGGCTTCTTGCGCGTGCCGGGCTCTGTCATGCCGGCCGCCAGCTCGAGCGTGGTGAGCGCCGTGCGCCCGTCCCCGCCTGCGAGCAGCACGATGGCGTCGCGCGCCTTCTCATCCAGCCGGTAGAGCCCGCCCAGGCCCCGCTCGTCGGCGAGCGCCCGCCCGACGAGCTCCGCTATCTCAGCGTCCGACAAACCGTGCAGCTCCACCACGCGCGAGCGGCTGATGAGGGCGGAATTCACCTCGAAGAACGGGTTCTCCGTGGTGGCGCCCACCAGCACCACCACGCGGTCCTCCACCGCGTGCAGGAGCGTGTCCTGCTGGCTGCGGTTGAAGCGGTGGATCTCGTCGACGAACAGGATGGTGCGCAGGCCGAACGCGGAGAGGCGCTTCTCGGCCGCGTCTATCTCGCGGCGCAGGTCGGACACGGTGCCGCCGATGGCGGACACCTCCACGAACGTGGCCTTCGTCGTCTCGGCGATCACGTGGGCAAGCGAGGTCTTGCCGGTGCCCGCCGGGCCGAACAGGATGACCGAGCTCAGCCGGTCCTGCTCGATGGCGTTGCGCAGCCAGCTTCCGGGGCCCACCGCCTCCGACTGGCCGACGATCTCCTCGAGCGTGCGCGGCCGCATGCGCACCGCGAGCGGGGCGACCTCCGACTTCCGCTCGTTCTCCATGTCTGTGAATAAGGTATCCATAGTCTGTATGGTATCATGCGAACGCCTGTTTGTATATCGCTTTCTCGGCGAAAATGCGGAAAGAGGACACCTCCCTGTCCCCCTGTCACACCCCTGTCACACCCGTCCCCCTGCCACACTCAGGTTGTGTGAACCGGCAAACAAAATGGAAGTCAAGTCTTTATTTTGGCTGCGGGGCACATATACTCGAATCAGGTCCTGCCCTCGAAGCCATACTTTGCGATGGACCGATGCTAATACATGAGGGAGCTCAAGATAGCGCGTGAAATGGAGATTCGCATCTGTCGATGCGAAAGCCAGGAAGCGGGCTGCGAGCACCCACCTTTTGAGGTGGGTTCATCCTTCTGGCCGGGGGTGGGGCTTTTTCCTTGCGACGGGGCCGCCTCAATCGGAGAGCGGGAAGCGCAGAATGAACGTGGTGCCCGCGCCCGGAGCGCTCTGCACCTCGATGGTCCCCCGATGATAGAGCACCGCGTGCTTGACGATGGCCAGGCCGAGGCCCGTGCCGCCCGTCTCCTTCGAGCGGCTCTTGTCCACGCGGAAGAAGCGCTCGAACACCTTGTCGTGCAGCTCCTCGGGAATGCCGGGGCCCGTGTCGCTCACGCGCACCACGGCTTCGCCGCCTGCGCCGTCCACATGCATGACCACGCGCCCGCCCTCGTGGTTGTAGCGGATGCCGTTCTCGATGAGGTTGTACAGCATCTCCTCCGCCAGCGTCGCGCTGCCGGCCACGACGGTCGGCTGCCCCTCCACCTGCACGTCGACGCCCTGATCGGACGCGAAGCTGGATAGACGGCCCGCCACGCGCTCGGCTACGGCGAGCAGGTCGATGGCGGCCGAGCCCTCGCCATCGAACGCCGACTCGTCGAGCTTCGACAGCGTGAGCACGTCGTTGATGAGCGAGCGCATGGTCTGCGCCTCGTCGTAGATGAGCGCCGCGAACTTCTGGCGGTCGGCGGGCTGCACCATGTCGTTCTTCATGAGCTCGGCGTATCCGCTGATCACCTGCAGGGGCGTCTTCATCTCGTGGCTCACGTTGCTGGAGAAGTCCCGCCGCATGTTCTCGGCCTCGGCCAGCTCGGTGTTCTGCTGCTTGAGCTGGCGCTGCTGCTCGTCGATGCGGATGAGCAGCGGATCCATCTCCTCGTAGATCTCGTTGTCGAGCGGGTTGGCGAAGTCGAGCGCGTCGATGGGCTTCATGATGCGCCCCGTGAGCACCTTCGACAGGAGGAACACGAGCACCACCGCCACGGCCAGGGCCACGAGCACCGGCATGAGCATGTCGCCGAGGAACGACAGCAGCGAATGACGCGTCTCGGACAGGCGCACGATGCTGCCGTCGTCGAGCTTGACGGCCGCGTACACGGTATCGGTGCCGAGCGTCTCGGAGTAGCGCATGGTCACGGCCTCGCCCGCGTCGGCGGCCTTTTGCACCTCGGGGCGGTCGGCATGGTTGTCCATGGTGCCGGTGTCGGCGGCGCTGTCGAAGAGCACGGTGCCGTCGGGCGCGATGAGCGTGTAGCGGGTCAGGCCGCTGAACTGGGCTTCGAGGGCAGGCGCGTTCTCGGCCGAGGGCGTTGCGTTCAGGTAGCGCGCGGCATCCTGGGCGCTCGCGGCAAGCTCCGCCTCGGCGTCGTGCTCGTAGGACATATAGTAGATGGTGGTCATGGCCACGGCCAGAAGCACGATGATGCCGAGCGTGAACGCGAGCACGCTCGTGAATATCTTGCCGGCGAGGCTCTTCACCTTGAGATGCGTGGGGCTCATGCGGTGCGCCCGCGTCACGAGGGGCTCTTCAGGCAGTAGCCCACGCCGCGCACCGTCTGGATGAGGGCGTCGGCCCCCTCCCCTGCCGCGGCCAGCTTCTGGCGCAGCGTCTGCACGTGCACGTCCACCGTGCGCGTCTCGCCGACGTAGGTGACGCCCCATACGTCCTCGAGCAGCTGGCGGCGCGAGAGCACGTGGCCCTCGTTCTGCATGAGGGCGCGCAGGAGGTCGAACTCCTTGAGCGTGAGCGTGGCCGGCTCGCCCTCCACCGTCACCGTGTGAGCCGACACGACGAGCGATATCGGGCCGCACGCAAGCTCGTCGTCGGGCGCGACCGCCGGCGCGCTGGCGCGGCGCAGAAGCGCGTTCACGCGGCTGACCAGCTCCATCATGCCGAAGGGCTTGGCCAGGTAGTCGTCGGCGCCGGCGTCGAGGCCGCACACGGTGTCGAACTCGGTGCCCTTGGCCGTGAGCATCATCACCGGCACGTGCTTCGTGGCCGGCTCGGCGCGCAGCATATGGAGGATCTCGAGGCCGTCGATCTCGGGCAGCATGATGTCGAGCAGCACGAGCTCGGGCAGGCGCTCCCTGCACGCGGCGAAGAACTCGCCGGCCGCCGGGAAGCCCTGCGCCTCGAATCCCGCCTGGCGCAGCGCGTACACGGTGAGGTCGCGGATGTTGGTGTCGTCTTCAACGTAGTAGATCATGGATCGCTCCCACATGGCAGCTTCGGTCGTTTCGGCCCATTGTAAAGCAGCCGACGCGCAGACGGGCCAACGAGCAAGTCAAATTTGCGTAAAGTGCGCGAGGGATTGTCGACCGAAACACACGCTTCAGAGTGCTGTGGCGTGTGTTTCGGTCGACAATGCCCGCAAGCCCCCTCCCGCTCATGCAGTTAGAGTTCGCCAACCGGGCACATTGCGAAAGCGACAGCCCTAAGTCACAGTTAGGCCGCTCTGAAGCTGCCCGGCGATCGCGCATGGTACACCGCTATCGCCCACCTAGGCAAATGCTCGCCAACACGCAATCAAACAGGCAAAGCCGCTATTCGAACACCCTCAATCGCTTCAAACCAGCCAAAACTGTGATTTGAGCACCCGGATTCCGATATCCGCAGTCAAACCAAGATCGGCAGGCCGCGCACTGGACGGAACGACCGGTCTTCAGCACAGATGTTTCACGTGAAACATCCGACGGAGATGACGGCGTCCAGGTTGTAGTGCTTGGTTTTGTAGCGCTTGCCATCTGCGGCAGTTATTAAAAATTCTTTAACAACTGCCGCCTCTTCTAGCTCACCCGCCTCGAAAATTGACCTCAAGTGATAGTTGATATTTGGCACCGCGCAATCGAACAGCGTAGCCATGGCCTTCTGGGTCAGCCACACGTCCTCGTCCTGCACGTACACCTGGATGCCCTCGGCCCCGTCCTGCAGGGCGAACGTGAGGAAGTCGGCCGTGCTGTTGCGCATCGACACCTGCTTGGCGCGACCCTCTTCCATTGGCGTACCTCCGCATCCGCGAGCCCGGGCTGACGCCCCTATTCTACTCGAACTGCCCGGCTGCGTGGCCGGCAGGCTTGTTCAGCGCACGGTGATGTCATCAAGCCCCCCCTATTTTCGCTCGCTGGGGATGGCAAAGCGCGCATGCCGTTCGGCTCGCGGAAGCCCTACCCAAACCTGCCGGCTACGTAGTCGGCGGTGCGAGGGTCGGAGGGGCTGGTGAAGATGTCGTCGGTGTCGCCGGCCTCCACCATCTCGCCCAGCAGGAAGAACGCCGTCTTGTCGGACACGCGCAGCGCTTGCAGCATGTTGTGCGTCACCATGATGACGGTGTACTTCTGCTTGAGCTCGCCCACCAGGTCCTCGATCTTGGCGGTGGAGATGGGGTCGAGCGCGCTCGTGGACTCGTCCATGAGCAGCACCTCGGGGCGCACGGCCAGCGCGCGGGCGATGCACAGGCGCTGCTGCTGGCCGCCGGACAGGCCGAGCGCGTTCTTCTTCAGGCGGTCCTTCATCTCGTCCCAGATGGCGGCGTCGCGCAGGCTCTGCTCCACGATGGCGTCCAGGTCCTCGCGGCGCTTGATGCCGTGGGTGCGCGGGCCGAACGCCACGTTGTCGTACACGCTCATGGGGAAGGGGTTGGGCTGCTGGAACACCATGCCCACGCGGCGGCGCAGGCTGTTCACGTCCACCGAGCGGTAGGCGTCCTCGCCGTCCAGCGTGATGTCGCCCTCGATGCGGCAACCCGCCACCAGGTCGTTCATGCGGTTGAGCGACTTCAGCAGCGTGGACTTGCCGCAGCCCGACGGGCCGATGAGCGCCGTCACCTGGTTTTGCGGGAAGTCCAGGTTGATGCCCTTGAGCGCATGGAAGTCCTGGTAGTACAGGTCCAGGTCGCGCACGGCCATCTTGGCGGGAGCGTTGGAGGGAGCCGTGCGGCCGTGCGCGTGGGGCAGATAGGTTTCGGTGGCCGCTGCGCGCGGGGCCGTCCGTTCGAGCGTTGCGTTAGTCATGGATGCCTCCCTTGTTCATTTTCTTGGCGGCGAACGTGGCCAGCAGGTTCAGCAGAACCACCATCACCAGCAGCACCACCGCCGTGGCGTAGGTCTCGTTCACGTGCAGGGCTTCGCTGGCCAGCACGTACATGTGCACGGCAAGCGTGCGGGTGGAATCGAAGAGCGCCGCGGCGCCCTCGGCGAAGTTGGGGATCTGCGCGATGGAGCCGGCCGTGAAAATGAGCGCGGCCACCTCGCCCACGCAGCGGCCGAGCGCGAGGATCACGCCGCCCAGGATGCCGGGAACCGCCGAGGGCAGCACGCAGCGAAACACCGTGCGCAAACGGCCCGCCCCCAGGCCGAAGCCGCCCTCGCGGTAGGCGTCGGGCACGGACAGGAGCGCCTCCTCCGTGGTGCGCATGACCACCGGCAGCACCATGATGGCCAGCGTGCACGCGCCCGCCAGAAGCGACAGGTTCCAGTGCAGCGCCGTGACGAAGAACAGCATGCCGAAGAGGCCGTAGATGATGGAGGGGATGCCCTGCAGCGTCTCGGTGGTAGTGCGCACCGCCTGCACGAACCGGCTGCCGCGCGGGGCGTATTCCACCAGGTAGATGGCCGATCCCGCGCCTACCGGCACCGCCATGGCAAGCGAGAGCCCGGCCATGACAAGCGTGTTCACCAGCGCCGGGGTGAGCGAGACGTTGTCGGAGGTGTACTCCCAGGCAAAGAGGCTCGGCGTAAGGTAGGGCACGCCGTTCACCAGGATGTAGCCCACAATGAACGCGAGCACGGCCGATGTGAGCGCGGCACCTGCGTACACGAGCGCGCGCAGCGATCTGGACGCGAAGCTGCGCGCGGGCGGCAAGGCGCAGGGCTGGTGCCGCACGGAGTCCTTCGACTTCGGCCTTCGGCCTTCGGCCAGGATGACAGAGGGCGGCGTTGTCATTTCGCCTCACCCCGCTTCTTTATCTGGTTGAACAGCATGGTGATGCCGAGGATGAACACGAACAGCACCACACCGGTGGCCACGAGCGCGCCGCGGTGCAGGTCGGCGGCGTAGCCCATCTCCATCACGATGTTCGCCGTCATGGTGCGCACGCCGGCGAAGATGCTCTCGGGGATGACGGGCTGGTTGCCGGCTACCATGATCACGGCCATGGTCTCGCCGATGGCACGCCCCACGCCCAGAACGACGCCCGCCATGATGCCGCTGGCGGCGGCGGGCACGATGACGCGGAACACCGAGCGCTCGTGGTCGGCACCGAGCGCCAACGCACCCTCGTAGTATTTCTTCGGCACGGCGTCGAGCGCGCTCTGCGCCACCGTGATGATGGTGGGTAGGATCATGATGCCCAGAAGCACAGCTGCCGCCAGAAGCGACTGGCCGCGTCCGGGCATGGTATCGCGGATGAGGGGCACCATGACCACCAGGCCGAAAAAGCCGTACACCACCGACGGGATGCCCGCCAGAAGTTCCACGCCGGGCTTGAGCACCGCCGCCACGCGACCGCTCGCGAACCGCGACAGAAAGATGGCGGTGAGCAGCCCCGTAGGCACGCCCACCACGATGGCGCCGGCCGTGACGTAGATGCTGCCGATGATCATGGGGAAGATGCCGTACAGGTCGTTGGCCGGGCGCCATGTGGTGCCGAACAGGAAGTCGGGCAGCCCGATCTGCGCCATAGCCGGCACGCCGTTCGCGAACAGGAACACGCAGATAAGCGCCACCGCGAGGATGGATATCCCCGCGGCACCCGCGAACAGCGCCCGCGCGAGGCCTTCTTTGATGTGTACTTTGGTCATGATGCCTTTCCTGATAAGAATGGTGTCGCGCTTCGCGCGCCTTGGAAGGATCCTTCGGCAACGCTCCCTTACGGTCGCTGCTCAGGATGACGATCTGCTCTGCGTTATCCTGAGCGAGCGCAGCCGCGAAACTGCCTTTTACGCCAGCGCGTCTTCCCAGGTGACGAGCTCGCCGGTGTAGATGGCCTTCACCTGGTCGCTCGTGAGTCCGTCCACGCTCGCGGCCGCGTTCACGATAACCGCGATGCCGTCCTGGGCGATGACCGTGGGCTTCACGCCGGCGGCCGTCTCGGAGTCCTTGAGCTCGCGCGACGCCATGCCGATGTCGCAGGTGCCCTCGACGGCCATGTTCACGCCGGTGGTGGAGTCGGACTGGTTGACCTCGATGGCTACGTCGGGGTTGAGGGCCTTGTACGCCTCGGCCAGCTTCTCCATGACGGGAGTCACCGACGACGAGCCGGCCGCCACGATCTTGCCGCTCTTGCCGGAAGCCGCGTAGGCGGCGCCTTCCCCAACGGCGATGTAGCCGTTCTCCTCGACGATCTTCTGGCCGTCGGCGCTCATGATGAAGCTTACGAAGTCCTGCGCCACCTCGGACAGGCCGTCCTTCGTCACGATGTTGAACGGGCGCGCGATCTTGTACTCGCCGCTCTTCACATTGTCGGCTGTGGGCTGCACGCCGTCGATGTCGAGCGCCTTCACCGTGTCGTTGAGCGAGCCGAGCGAGATGTAGCCGATGGCGTTCTCATCGCTCGCCACGCTGGTCATCATCACCGACGTCGAGTTCGTGATGGCGGCCGACATGGTAGTCATGTCCACCTTCTCACCGCTGGCATCCTTCTCCTCGATGCCGAACAGCTCGACGAACGCGCCGCGCGTACCGGAGCCGTCCTCGCGCGAATACACCGACACCTCGCCGGAGGGCGATGCGACCCCCGCCCCGCCGTCGCTCGCGGAGGCGGCACCGCCCGAGGCGCAGCCGAACATGCCGAACAAACCGAGAGCGAGCACCGTCGCCCCCGCCGCCATCGTCAAACGCTTCTTCATGATCCACCTTTCCCGTATGCGCGCATCAGGCGCATGCCTTATCCGAAGGACGGGCCGCAAGCCCGTTGCAGGAACATGATGGGCAACAACCATCAAAGAAGTGTCGGATGCTGGTCAAAACTGGGTAAATTCTGGCGTTTCCCCTGTTCGTTCAACTATCAGCCGCCTCCACCATTTGAAGGGGCTTTCGCGGTACAATACTGGGCGCAGAAAAGCCCGGCGAACGCGCGGGCTGGGGAGGATCAGGGGAGATCGCGAAAGGACGTCACGTCATCATGAAGCTTTCCGCACGCAATCTGCTGAAGGGGACCATCACCGCCATCCATCCGGGCGCGGTGAACGCCATCGTCATCATGGAGATCGAAGGCGGCCAGACCATCACGTCTACCATCTCGATGGGCTCGCTCAAGGAGCTGCAGCTGGAGGTGGGCAAGGAGGCCTACGCCGTGTTCAAGGCCTCGAGCGTCATCATCGGCGTGGACGATTAGGGGAGCCGGGCGGCGGCGAGGGCAGAGCCCTCGCCCTACGTGAAAACGGGGGCGCGACGCGCCCCCGTTTCCTTTGCTGCTATGCGGCGGCTTGCTGGAGCCGGGCCAGAATGGCGGCCAGCTCCTCCGGCGTCTCGAAGGCGTGCTCCTCCTTCGTCTTCACCACCACCACTTCGCCCTTCCACTCCTTGGGCTCCACGGGGGGCTCCTCGCCATCGGCCGGCTCGGCCGCCGTCTCCGTCAGAGGGACGGTCTCGGCTGCGGCCAGGGGCGTCGTAGGCGCCGCCTCGGAGACGTCGGGCGCCTGGCTCTCAGCCGGGGCTTCGAGCTGCGCCTCCTCGTCGCGCTGCTCGGCATCGAACTTCTCGGTGCGCACGAGGTACTTCACGTCGAACTCATCCAAGTCGGGCTCGTCGGCACGCGTGAAATCGTACTTCAGGTTGTACAGCACGGCGGCGATGTCGTCCTGCGTGGGCTCCTCGCCTTGGAAGGCCAGCAGCCCCGCCTCGGAGTTGAACAGCGCGCGGTCGGACACGTACACCGTGCGCACGCGCTGCCGACGCTTCTTCTCGGCGAAGTGGATGCCCGTCGAAAGGCCGATGACCAGGGCCCAGTACACGATGGCAAGCACCAGGTCGAAGGGGTCGTCCACGAAGTTGAACCCCAGGTAGTACCACAGCCAGAGGAACGCGCCCGCGGCAACGGCCAGCACCGCCATGATGATCCAGTTGCTCTTCTTCATGCTAGGCCTCCTTCCCTTCCGTCGCGAAGGGCGCGGCGGGAGCCGCCGCGTCGGCGGTTTCGTCCTCGATGCCCAGTACGTCGTTCTCGAAGCCCTTCAGCTTGTGCGTGAAGTTCATGCGGCGCACGAGCACTGCCGCGCCGTAGACCAGCGTGACGATGATGCCCAGGATGAGGTACCAGTGCACCCAGCAGTTCACCCGGTCGTAGCCCGCGAGCGGGTTGCCGTTGTCGTCGATGACCTGCTCCTCGGGCGCGGCCTCGGGGCCGGCCAGCGGCGTCACGGCGTCCTCAAGCGCGTTGATGACGTCCGCCACCACCGGAGGCGTGGCCTCCGGAATCACCCCAGGAGGCGTCGGCGTCGTCGGCGTCGTCGGCGTCGCAGGCGTCGGGGTTGCCGGCGGGGTCGTGGGCGTCGGCGGCGTCACCGGTGTTGCCGGCACGGCCGCAGACGTGTACACCGCCGTGTACACCGCATTACCGGTCACCGTAGGAACCGCAGTGCCGGCGTACACGGTGCCGTCCTCGGCGCGCCATCCGGCGAACGTGTAGCGCAGGCCGTCCTCGTCGGCGCGCGTCGGATCGGCGGGAGCGTTCACCGCATCGCCGTAGCCGTACGTGCCCGTGCCGAGCTCGGTATCGTTGTAGTCCACGAAGCGCACCACGTACTCGGCGGCCTCGAATGTCCAGTCGCCCGTGATGGTGACGTTGCCCTCCACCGTGAAGTCGCCCGTACTCCAGCCGCCGAACGTCCAGGTGCCCGTGGCGTCGCTCACCTGCGTGCCGGCGGCGAACTGGGTGTCAACCGTGAACGCGTCGCCGTAGGCGAACGTGCCGCCGACCGGGATGACCGCCGTCGCGGGCGGGTTCGTCCAGTTGTACACCACCGTGTACTCGGCAGCCTCGTACGTCCAGCCGCCGGTCAGCACCACGTCGGCATCGCCCATGACGCCGGCGTTCGGGTCGGTCCACCCGCTGAAGGTGTAGACGCCGGTGGCATCCGTCACCTGGTAGCCGTTGTAATAGGCGGCGTCGGCCGCGTAGGGCTGACCCTTCACCAGGCCGCCCAGCGAAGCGGGAAGCTGCGCGCCCGCAGGCACGGTGCCCGTCCACTCGTAGCTCACCTGATGCTGCGCCACCGCCACCGGCTCGTAGCTCCAAGCGCCGGTGATGGTCACGTCGGCGTCGCCCATCGTCTGCTGGCCCGTCTGGCTCCAGCCGCTGAAGATATAGCGACCGTCCACGTTGCCGAAGGCGTCGGTATGGTCAACCGTCATGCCCGCGGCGAACGCGTTGTCAACCGTATAGGTCTGGCCCTTCACCAGGCCCTCGATGCCGCTGGGAAGCTGCACGCCAGCAGGAACGTTCCGGGTGCCCCAATCGTAGCCGACCGCATGCTTTGCCACATCAACCTGCGCGTAGCTCCACGCGCCGGCCACCGTGACATCGACGTCGCCCATGGTTCCATTGTTCGGGTCGGTCCAGCCCTGGAACGTCCAGATGCCGTCCACGTTGCCGTACTGATCGAGGTGATCCACCGTCATGCCGGGGGCATAGGCGGTATCGATCTGGTACGACTGGCCCTTCACCAGGTTGCTGATTGCGGCCGGAAGCGCTTGCTCATACGCGCCGTCAGGCACGTCGCCCGTCCATACGTAGTTCACGTTGCGCTTCACCACGTCCACCGACTCGTACGTCCACGAACCGGAGACGGTCACGCCGCCTTCCGCCATCGTGCCCTCATGGGGATCGTTCCAGCCCTGGAACGTCCAGGTGCCGTCCACGTTGCCGTACTGGTCGAGGTGGTCCACCTTCGTCTCGCCCGCCACGAACGTGGTGTCGACGGTATACCCCTGGCCCTTTACATAGGTGGCGGAATCCGTCGGCAGAGCCCGCTCGTAGTCGCCGTCGGGGGCGTTCGTCCACACGTACGTCACGCCGTAAGCGGGCACGTCCTGAGGCACGAGCGTCCAAGCGCCGGTGATGACCACGTCGGCATCGCCCATCGCCTGCTGGCCCGTCTGGCTCCAGCCGCTGAAGGTGTAGATGCCATCCACGTTGCCGTACTGATCGTAGTGCGGAACGCTCGTCTCACTCGTGAACTTCGCGTCCACCGTATAGGTCTGGCCCTTCACCAGGCCGTCCACAGCAGCGGGAAGCTCCGCGCCGGCGGGCACGTCGCCCGTCCACTCGTAGCTCACCTGATGCTGGGCCACCGCAACCGACTCGTAAGCCCACGAGCCGGTCAGGGTCACGCCGCCTTCGAGCATGACGCCCGCGCCCGGATCGTTCCAGCCGCTGAACGTCCAGCGGCCGTTCACGTTGCCGTACGCGTCGGTGCTCTCCACCGTCGTCCCCTGGGCGAAGGTCGTATCAACCGGATAGCCCTCGCCCTTGACGTAAGCGTTGGGGTTCGTGGGCAGCGACTGGACGTAGGCACCCGTGGGCGCACCCGTCCATTCGTACCTCACGCCGTAGGTTTGCACGTCCTCGCTTTGATACGTCCACGTGCCGGTGATCGTCACGTCAGCGTCGCCCATGGTTCCGTTGTTCGGGTCGATCCACCCGTTGAAGGTATACGTACCCGTCACGTTGCCGTACTGGTCGACCGTGTTCACCGGCTGGTAGACGGTGGGATCGACCGTGTACGGCTGACCCTTCACCAGGCCCTCGACGCCTGCGGGCAGCGAGTACGCAGCCAAGATCTCGGGAGCGGCCTGGCCCCAGTCGTATTTCACCTGATGCGTCGGAACCGCTATCTCCTCATAGGCCCACGCGCCCGTCACCGTGACGTCGGCTTCGCCCATGGTGCCAGCGTTCGGATCGCTCCAGCCCTGGAACGTCCAGGTGCCGTCCACGTTGCCGTACTGGTCGAGATGGTCCACCGTCATGCCGGGGGCGTAGGCGGTGTCGATGTCGTAGGGCTGATTCTTCACCAGGTCGCGGATGGCGGCGGGGAGCGTTGGGGCGTAGGCGCCGCCCGGAACGTCGCCCGTCCACTCGTAGTTCACCTGATGCTTCGCCACCTCGGCCGCCTCGTAGCTCCACGAGCCGGAAACCGTCACATCGGCCTCGCCCATGATTCCGTTGTTCGGGTCGGTCCAACCCTCGAACGTCCAGGTGCCGTCCACGTTGCCGTAGGCGTCCTTATGATCCACGGTGTAGCCCGCGGCATAGGTGGCGTCAACCGCGTAGCCCTGGCCCTTCACATACTGCGCGCCATCCACCGGCAGGGTCTGCTCGTATTCGCCGTCGGGCGCGTTCACCCAGACGTAGGCAACGCCATGCGCAGGCACCGCCACGTCGCTGTAGCTCCACGAGCCGGTGATGACCACGTCGGTGTCGCCCACGGTGCCGCCAGCGGGATCGTTCCAACCGCTGAACGTGTAGCGGCCGTTCACGTTGCCGAACTCGTCATGCGTCTCGATGACGGTCTCATTAGTATAGGTGCCGTCCACCTCGTAGCCCTGGCCCTTCACCAGGCCGCTCACGGAAGCGGGCAGCTGCGCGTCGGCCGGCACGTCCTGAGTGCCCCAGTCGTAGCTCACCGTGCGCTTGGCCACGTCCACCGGCGCGTAGGTCCACGAGCCCGTAACGGTCACGCCGCCCTCCACCATGACGCCGCCGTGCGCGTCGTTCCAGCCGCCGAACGTCCAGGTGCCGTTCACGTTGCCGTACGCGTCGTAGGTGTTCACAGGCTGGTACTCCGTGGCGTCCAGCGGGTAGTTCTGGCCGCGCACGTAGGTTCCGCTGTCCACGGGCAGCTGGTAGACGGCGGCCACTTCGACGGCCACATCGCCCCAGTCGTAGGTGACGCCGTAAGCGGGCACCTCGACCGGCGTGAAGCTCCACGAACCGGTGATGGTCACGTCGGACGTGCCCATGACGCCCACGCCCGGATCGTTCCAGCCGCTGAACGTGTAGTAACCGTTCAGGTTATGGTAGGCATCGAACGCATCGATGCGCGTGCCGGCGGCGTACTCGGCGTCAACCGGATAGGTCTGACCCGGCACGTACTGGTCGAAGTCCTGCGGCAACGTCACGCCCGCGGGGATGTTCTCCGTCCCCCAGTCGTAGGCGACGCCGTGCTTCTGAACCGGCGTGGCGGCGTAGATCCACTCGCCCGTGATGACGACGTCTCCGTCGCCCATCGTGCCGGCGTTCGGATCGTTCCAGCCGCCGAACGTCCAGACGCCCTTCACGTTGCCGTAGGCGTCGAGGTCGTTGATGGTGGAGGCGTTCGTGAACGTAGTGTCCACCGGATACGTCTGGCCGGGCACGTAGGCGTTCGCGTCGATGGGCAGCACCGGGGCGTTCTGGCCCGTGGGTGCTCCCGTCCACTCGTAGGAGACGTTGTGGGCGTCCACGTCCTGAGAGGCGTAGCTCCACGCGCCCTCGATGGTCGCGCCGCCTTCCACCATGACGCCCGCATGCGCGTCATGCCAGCCGAGGAACGTCCAGGTGCCGTCCACGTTGCCGTACTGGTCGAGGTGATCCACGGTGTCGCCCGCCACGAACGTGGCATCAACCGGGTAGCCCTGGCCCTTCACATACGTATTGGGATCGGTGGGCAGCGTCTGCTCGTAATCGCCATCAGGCGCGTTCGTCCACTCGTAGGTGACGCCGTAAGCGGGCACGTCCTGAGGCACGAGCGTCCAGGTGCCGGTGATGGTCACGTCGGCATCGCCCATCGTCTGCGTGCCGGTCTGGCTCCAGCCGCCGAATGTGTAATGGCCGTCCACGTTGCCGTATTGATCGAGATGAGGAATGCTCGTCTCGCTCGTGAACTGCGCGTCCACGTTGTAGTCCTGGCCGTTCACCAGGCCCGTTATGGGTTGCGGAAGCGTCTGTGCGTAATCGCCCTCGGGCACGTCGCCCGTCCACTCGTAAGTCACCTTGTGCTGGGCGACCACCACGGACTCGAATGTCCACGTGCCCTTGATGACCACGCCGCCTTCGACCATCGTGCCGCTCGTGTTCTCATCGGTCCAACCGCTGAACGTGTAGCGGCCGTTCACGTTGTTGTAAGCGTCATGCGTCTCGATGACGGTTTCGCTCGTGTAGGCGGTATCGATGTCAGCCCGATAGTCCTGGTTCAACGTGTAGTACGTATCGTTCACCGGCAGCGTCTCGCCGGCCGGCACCGGGCCGTCCCACTCGTAGGTCACGCGCGCCTGGGGGATGGTGTTCTCCGTATGCGTCCACGTGCCCGTGATGGTGCGCGAGCCCGTCACCGTGAAGTCGCCCGTGTCCCAACCGCTGAAGGTGTAGACGTCGGTCACGTTGCCGAATTCATCCGTCAGCTCGACGCGCGTGTCCGCCGTATACTCCGTGTCCACGGTGAAAGCGTCGCCATGGTCGAACGTGCCGCCGGTGGGCAGCACCGCGTCGGCGGGTGCCTGATCGGCGTTCCACTGATACGCGACCTCATAGGAGTTCAGCGTGCCCTTGGCGTACAGCGACAGCGCGCGGCCCTCGCCGAAGAGCGCAAGATCCAGTCCATCGCCAGGCGTCACAGCGGTGCCGTCGAAGGCGGCCGCCGTGTTCCACGAAGCCTCGTAGGTATAGCCTTCCGGCGTGGGCAGGGCCTGCGCGGAAAGGTCGGAGATGAGGCCCATGCCGGCGGGCAGCAGGCTCGTGCCGCCGTCGACGTTCGCGACGGGAACGGTACCCACCTGGGCGAGCTCCGGCAGCGCCTGCTCGGTTCCGCCGGTCACGTCGAAGTAGCTCACCGTGTACTTGGGCGTGAGGTAGATGTCCACCGTGCTGTTGCCGGCCACGTTGGACAGCGTTGCGCCGGAGCCTCCAGCCACGGCGTCGCCGCCGTCGGAGCGCACGACCTTGTTCAGCACCCAGTCGGCGCTGCTGTTCTGCACCGCGAGCGACACGAAGTTCTCCGCCTGCCACGCGAAGTACAGCTGCTCGGTCACGCTGCGCGACGTACCCTGATAGCGGGTGATCGCGTTGCCCGTCAGCTGCGCGTGCTCGACGTTTCCGGCAGCATCAAGGTAGTGCGTACGCACCGTCACCATACCCTGGCGGATAGCCGAGTAATTCTCGCGACTGGCGTTGTTCACCGA
This sequence comes from Arabiibacter massiliensis, assembly GCF_902386925.1. NCBI lineage: Bacteria > Bacillati > Actinomycetota > Coriobacteriia > Eggerthellales > Eggerthellaceae > Arabiibacter > Arabiibacter massiliensis. Next base: position 1,638,535 of record NZ_LR698996.1, read on the forward strand.
CACGTCGCCATCGGAAAGCGATCCGGACTCCACGGTAGTCGTGTAGTACACGCTTACGCGCTTCTCCGCGGCTTCGCTGTTGGTCCTATCCCAATAATAGAAGTTCTGCGTGGTGGATTGCGAGGCGCCGTCGATGCCCTTCTCCGTAGTCGTTATGGATTCGGGCATCCAATCGAGGCGCTGAGTCGTATCGTTTTTGTCACCCAGGAAGTTATCGCCGGCCTTCACCTCGAACTTCGACGGAACGCCCTCCGGATGCACCCGGATGAACTCGACCGTCGAAGGGTTATCGGGGTCGGCGTACTGCTGCGCAAGATAGATCGCCTCGTACACGTCGACCCAGATGGCGTAGACGGTTTTGCTCTCGTCCATCGTGAGCTCGGTAAGCGGCTCGAGGGAATTCGGGTCGGCAGACCAGCCCTTGAACGTGGCGCCGCCGTTGGAGAGGCCGTCGCCCGCGGCGAATTCGGTGATGGTCGTGCCCTTGTCCACCTGCTGGTCGGCCGGCTTTATGCCGCGGCCGCCGTTCAGGTCGTACGTGAGCGTGGCCTGCTCGGTCCACTGGGCGTACAGCACGTCGTCCTCAGCCGTCAGCCGATACGTCGCGCCGGGGGCATAGGGCACGCCCGCGCCGTCGGCCTTGGTGTTCCAGCCGGTGAACTTGAAGTCCGTGCGCGTGAAGCCGTTCTCGGCCACCGAAACATCTCCGTCGGTGACGCCTGCGGTGGGAGTCATCGCGCCTGTGCCGTGATTGGCATCGTAGACCAGCGCGTCGGCGTCGGGCGTATAGTACAGCTTCAGCACGAGCGAGCCGTTGCCCGCCACCGTGCCGGACGCCACCGTGGTCATGCCGTTTTCGTTGAAGTTAGGCTGGTAGGTGTAGCCGGGGATGCTCAGCGCCTCGGCCTGCACCGTCGTGCCCGTGGTCGCCGCAAGCTGCAGCGGCTGGCCCACCAGCGTCGCAGTCGAGCCGTCGGCGCTTACCTTGTAGTGCTCCACCGTATAGGCGGTTCCGTCGTTGGGCGCCCACTGGGCCGTGAACACCACGCTGCGGCCCGGCATGGCGAAGGAGCCGTCGGCTTCGACGGCCACATCTTCAGTCGTCCAGCCCGCAAACGAGTAGCCCGGCTTGGCGACGATGCCCGTGTCCGCGAGGCTCTTCTGCGCTACCGTATCGCCCTTGAAATAGCTGCCGTCGACGAAATCCGCGCCCTCGCCCTGGTCGCCCGCCCTGTAGGTGACGGTGCGGGCGCCTTCAGGAGACACGTGGTAGCGGATGGTCTCCCCGCCCTGAATGACGTGGGAATCCAAGCTGGCAAGAGGCTCCCAGCCGCCCGCGCCGTCGGACACTTCCATCCCGTAGTCCGCGTACTTGTCCTTCTCCGGCGTGAGATCGTACGCCGTGGCGGCAAGCTGCTTCAGCTCGTCTTCGCTATAGCCCGATTTGCTGTCGGAGGTGATCGTTTTCGCGTGAGCGCTCTCGGCACCCGCCGTGGACAACGCGCCCGCTTCAGTCAGCACGTAGGCAGTGCCGTTCAAATCATAGAACCACACCTCCACCGTGGCCTGGTTGGCCGTCCAGGTGCCCGTGAAGGCCACGTTCCCGGCGGGCATGGTGAAGGAGCCGTCCTCGACGGCCGCATCGCTCGTGGTCCAACCGGCGAACGTGTAGCCGGGGGCCGTAGCGCCGGGCGCAACGTCGACCGCCGCGCCGTACTTATGATAGGAAGGCGCAGGAACCTCGCTGGCGCCTTCGGGCGTACGATCGAACGCGTACGTTACCTCGTAGCTGTTCCGCTCGTAGTACACGTTGACAACCGTGCTGCCGTCGGCGGCGATGGTCTTCTGCTCGACTGCCTGCGCCGTAAAGCCCTCCGGAGCCGTCGCGACGGCCGCAGTCAGCTCGCCGGCGATGCCTTCCACTGTCTGATCGGGCAGCAACGGAAGATCCTGGCTGTACTCGTCGTTGTCGATGTTCTGGAACCAGTGCCTCACGGTGTAGTCGGCCGCAGCGGAGACGTAGTAGAACGTGAGCTCCTTGCCGTAGGCGTCCAGCGTGATGCTCTGGGTGCTCTCGCCCACCACTTGGTATCCGCGGATGTCGGCCGCGCTCTCCTGGATCTCCGTTCCGAAGGTCTGATTCTCCACCACCTTGTCGTCGGCCACCGGGGTCGTCGTTCCCTCAAGGTAGTAGTGCACGGTGTAGGAGACGTCGCGGGCGATGTCGTAGTACAGCTTGAGCACCGTCGGGTTAGACGCATCGGCCGAGACCAGCGCGCTCGCTACAGAAAGATTCTCGTTGTAGAGGTATCCCTCGGGAGCCTCCTCGGCACCGTTCCACTTCACTATCTCTGTGTTGGCGAATCCCGACACGCTCGATAGACGATCAGGGGTGCTCGAGAAAGTGCCGTCGGCCTTCTGATAGTAATAGTGCACCTGCACAGGGATGGGCGTCCCGGGCTCGACTTTCTTGGCCCACTGCGCAACGAACACCAGCTCGTTGCCCTCAGACGCATGCGCGGCAACTTCTTCGATATTCAGCACAGAGCCCGGATAGTAGGTATCGTTGCCGCCCTGCAGCTTCCAGCCGAGAAATACCTCGCCGTCCTTCGAAGGCATCGCGCCGGCAACCATGAGCTGCTTGTTGCTGACAAAATCGTAGGTAGCGGAATCCGTCGGAGCGTTTGTCCCGCCGTTCGCATCGTACTTCACCTGGTACTGAATGAGCGAGGCGCTGATATCGAGTGTCTGCAGCGGATTACCCGATCCCAGAGGAGGCACCATGCAGTAAAGCCAGCCGTCCCTTTCCTTCAACGAAGGTTTTTCGCCATTGAGCAGGATCTGCAGGTTCTCATAGCCCGCCTCAAGCTTCACCCTGAAAATGGGGAAGTAATTAGTCTGGACGGGCAAGTAGTTGGCAACACTCTCGAAACCGCCTCCATCGATGGGGCTCTTCTCGAGAACGACCCCCGAAGTGTAGCGCGGGATGACTTCTTGCCAGGTAGACGCACGGAAGTTGCCCGAGGTGATAACGATATCGTCTTTCGCGCCTTGCACGACGATATCGTAGGAGAACTGGCGCGAAGAATCATCCCAGCCCGAAATGGATTTCAGCTCGATGCCAACGCGCACACCCGTCGAAAGCGTGGTTTCGGCCCTTGCCCCCACGCTAAACGCCGTAGGAACGTTGAGGGTCTCGCCGTTGATAGACAGGGCGTCCAGCCGCCAGTCGTACTCATACACCATACTCGGCGCCGAGGTCATGTTTACCGTGAACGTCACGCCATCGGAAGGCACCGGGAACGTTTGATTCGGGCTGAAACTTGCCGAATGGAAGTTTTGCAGTCCGCGATCGGCAACGCTGAATGCCAGAGAATCGTTTTGCACGTACTCGACGTTGATGACCGCATCGCCGTCAATGCCATCAACCTGGTAGAGATAGCCGTTCGATGAGACAGGCGCTCCGTTGCAGGATACGTTTGCGTGGTAACCGTAAGCCACGTCAACGCGGAAGTTGAGCTGTTCGCCCGCATTGAGGGAAGCGGGGCCGTCGACGGAATTGCCCGCGATACCGCTCGCGCCCGATTCGCTGTAGGTTATCTGATATTTCTGAACATACGGACCATACACAAGCTGAATGGACTTGCCGTCTTCAAGGCGCATGGCAACGCCGGAATCCAGGTCACCCTCCGCCGTGTAGAACACCGAGCCGCCCATCTCGCCGGCAAACACGATAGGATTGTTGTCCACAAAGGCATTCTTGAACGAATAGCCGTCCTTCGCCGGGACGTTATCGGCAATAACGCCGCCGGGGAGCATGCCTTGCTCCGTGCTCACCGTCTGGCCGTTCTCGTCCGTGTACACGAACGTCACCGGAACAGAGCCCGTCGTGACAGAGCGCAACGCGGAATTGGAGGGCGCGGCGGCCACCTCGGGCGCGGCGGCCTCTGTGGCGGCGTCGGTGCTGTCGGCTTCGATCTTGGTGTCGTTGGTGATGGGGTCGGCCTTGGGGGTGTCGGTTTCAGGCTCCGGGGATTCGGATTCCTTCGCCTTGGCCTCCACCTTGACGGTGAGCTTGCTGGTCACCTGGTCGGCGGGCACCTTGTACTCGCCGGTCTGCTCATCGGCGGTCAGCTCGGCCTCCACGCCCTCGATGACGGTTTTCACCGCGTCGATCTCAAAGCCCTCGTCGGCGTGGACGAAGAACGCGAGCTCCTTGTTCAGGGGGAAGTTGAACGTTTCGGCAGGCAGCGCAATGTCCTGGCCCAGATACGTTATGTAGGCGTGCTCGAAGTCCAGGCCCACCACGGCCACGCCGGGTTCGGCGGGCTCGACAGGGGCAGGCTCATCGACGGCCGGCTCGTTGCTGGAAGGCGCGCTGGGCGTTTCGGTGACGGCGGGCGTCTCGGTGACGGTCGCGCTCGGCTCCTCGGTGACCGCAGGCTCCACGGGCTCGGTTTCCACAACGGGCTCGTCGATGACTTGCGGCGTCTCTTCGGAGAGCAGCGCGGGCTCGTCGCTGGGCGCGTCGCCTTCGGCGGCGATCGCGAAGGAGGTCAGGTTCGAGAACGAGAGCACCATGACCACGGCCATGAAGACGGCCAGGGCCTTGCCCTCGAAGGTGTTCCGCGCGTCGCAGAATTTTTCCAGCATGCTCATCCGTATCACCGAATCCTTTTGGCTCAGCCTATGGGGCTTTCGCCGCCCTCGCGGGGCTCCGCTTACATCACGATTCGCTCATACGTTGGTGCACATGCCGGGGTACGCGTTTTCACGTGGTAGATCCACCCTGGTTTGAGACAGGGTAAAATCCAAGTATTATTTTACCATATGAGCGGCTTTTTCGGAGGCCTTTTAAGCTTGCCGAACAGCCCTTTTATGCAGGCTCTTCCATAATTGCTGTCCAGACGCCCGCAAATGTGGAGAAGGGCGGAAAATCTTCTCCTCCCCTCATCTGAAAGTTGAGGCCTGCGGGCCGCTCGACCCGTTTCAACCGTACATTTGCCGGCTGGCGCCGCGGGAGATCCTTCGACTCCGGCGGCTACGCCGCCTCCGCTCAGGATGACAAGGAGGGGGGGCGGCCGTCGCAGAACGACGGGGGCGTCGGAGGCGTCGGATGTGTATAAGAGACGGCGGGAGGACGTGCGGGGGGCTTTGCGGGGGACGCGGTATAATGAGGAGCCAGCATCGGCCGCCGCATGCGGGGACCGCCCGACCGACCGAAGGATCCGCCCGTGAAACGCCTTGGCGCGCGCAGATATCGCCTGGCGACGGCGACGCGCCGCGCCTCTGTCGTCGCGCTCGCGTTCGCGCTCGCGCTCACGTCGCTCGCGGGCTGCGCGGGAGCCGGCGGCGGCACGGCGGCAGGAGAAACCCGCCCCGGAGCCGCGAACGACGAGGGCACCACGAGCGGTCCCACCTTCGAGCGCCCGCCCCTGGCCGCCTCCGAGCTCGACGCCGACGCCGCCACCGCCGACCACGACAGCCTCATCGACGTCTCGCACGCCGCGCAGGGCTACGTGGCCGCCTCCGCGCAAAACGAGAACCGCATGAAGCTCCTGGTTTCCAAGGACGGCCAGCAGTACAACTACGACCTGCCCGGCGACGGCACGCCCCTGGCGGCCCCCCTCAACATGGGCGACGGCGCCTACGAGGTGAGCGTCATGCAGAACACCAGCGGAAACAGCTACGTGGCCGTGAACAGCGTGACGGTGGACGTCGCCATGGACAGCGAGTTCGAGCCCTTCCTGCGCCCCAACGTGTTCTGCGACTACGACGAGGACAGCGCCTGTGTGGCCAAGGCCGACGAGCTGGCCGCCGGCGCCCAGAACCAGGGCGATGTCCTGCGCGCCATCTACGACTGGATAACCGCCAACATCTCCTACGACACGGCCAAGGCCCAGCAGCTGGCCGACGCCACCGGCTACGTGCCCGACCCCGACGCCACGCTCTTTGCCGGCACGGGGGTCTGCTTCGATTACGTGAGCCTGGGGGCCGCCATGCTGCGCAGCCAGGGCATTCCGACGAAAATCATAACCGGTTACGTTTCCCCCGATGAGGTTTACCACGCCTGGAATTTAGTATATCTTGATGGAAGCTGGAAGAGCGTGCAGGTGGACGTCGAGGCGAACACGTGGACGCGCATCGACCTCACGTTCGCCGCCGGCGGCGCGACGCAGTACGTGGGTGACGCGAAGGAGTACACCGATCGCTTCACCTACTGACGCGCGCGGCTGCGGGCAGGCGGGACCGAGGGTGCTTTGACGACAAGGAGCGAGTGAGATTATGGCCGAAACCGTGCTTGAGAGCAGCGCCGTGAGCGCGTTCTGCGAAAGCGCCGCCATCATGCTGGCCGCCGGCATCCAAACCGACGAAGCGGTGAGCCTGCTGGGCGACAACATGGCGGGCGGCCCGTTCAAGCGCGCCTGCGACGCGGTGTACGCCCGGCTCATCGGCGGCGACTCGCTCGCCGTGGCGATGGAGCGCTCGGGCGCCTTCCCCCGCCATGTGGTGGACATGGTGGGCGTGGGCGAGGTGTCGGGCCGCTTGGAGCCCACGCTGCGCACGCTGGCCGTGTACTACGACGAGGAGGGGCGCCTGTTCTCGAAGATGCGCTCGAGCGTGGTCTACCCGGCGGCGCTCCTGTGCGTGATGTCGGTGATCCTGGCGTTCACCGTGGCCGTCATCCTGCCGGTGTTCGTGGACGTGTACGAGAGCCTGGCGGGCGGCCTCGTGGCCGGATCGTTCAACGCGGTGAGCGCGGCCATCGGCATAGGCTGGGCGGCGCTCGCCATCACGCTCGCGTGCACCGTGGCCGTGCTGGCGGCGGCCGTGGCCATGCGCAGCGAAGGCGGGCGGCGCGGCCTCATGTCGCTTGCCGAGAAGCTGCCCTTCACGCGCAGCACCATGTACCAGCTGGCCTTGAGTCGCTTCACGTCGGCGCTCGCCACCTACGTGGCCTCGGGAATCGATACCGACACGGCCATGAAGGAGGCCGTGGCCATGGTGGACCACCGCGCGCTGCGCGCCAAGCTGGAGGCCGCGCGCGGCACCATGCTCGATGTGGCCGCGCCGAAGAGCCTGGCCCAGGCCATCTCCGAGGGCGATGTGTTCGAGCCCGTGTACGCGCGCATGCTCACCATCGGCGCGCGCTCCGGCAGCACCGAGGACGTGCTGGGGCGCCTCTCGCTCACGTTCTTCGACGACGCCATCGTGCGGATGGACCGCCTGGTGGACGGCGTGGAGCCGGTGCTGGCGGCGTTCCTCACCGTGGCCGTGGGCGCCACGCTGGTGTCGGTCATGCTGCCGCTCATCGGCATCATGGGATCGATAGGCTAGGAGGACGGCCGTGTACCGCGAGCGAACGGCACAGCAGCGCAAACGCCGCCGGAACGTCCGGTGGGCGGCGCTCGCGCTCGTGCTGGCGCTGGCCGTGGGCGGATGGTTCGCGGCGGGCGCCATCGGCCAGAACCTGCGCGAGCAGGGAGCGGCCTCCGTGCGCGACGCCATCCTGGACAGCGCGAAGCAGTGCTGCGCCATCGAGGGCGCCTACCCCGCCTCGCTCGAGCACCTCGAGCAGGGCTACGGGCTGCGCGTGAACCGCAGCGACTACGTGATCACCTACGAGGTGTTCGCCGACAACGTGATGCCGAGCGTGGTGGTGGTGCCGCGATGACGGACGAGCAGAGCGAGGACGCGGTTATGGAGGCATTGACCAGCAGGGGCATCGCGCGGCGCGCCGAGGGCGGGCAGGGCTTCGGCCGCCTGTTCACGGTGCTTCTGTTCGCGCTGTTCGTGGTTGCGCTGCTCATCGCCATCATGGCGGGCACCGGCCTGTACCGCGCGCTCGTGGACGTGCGCGACGCGGCCGACTCCTCGCGCCTGGCCACCGGCCTCATCGCCAACAGCGTGCGCGCGGCCGACGCCGTGGACGCGGTGGGCGCGGGACAGGGCCCCGAGGGCCGCTCGCTCGTGCTCACCGAGCGGCTGGACAGCGGCACGTTCGAAACCCGCATCTACGCCTACCAGGGCTTCATCGTGGAGGAGTACGCGCTCGACGACGCGCCCTACACGCCCGAGAAGGCCACGCGCATCGTGGCGTCCGAGCGCTTCGCGTTCTCCTACGAGAACGGCCTGCTGGTCGTGCAGACCGACGACGGCGACGCCAGCATCGCGCTGCGCAGCGTGAAGGGAGGTGCCTGACATGGCGAAGCCCCGCGAATCGCTGCTGGCCGCGCGCCGGCGGGCCGACACCGCCTGGCACGGCACCGCCTTCGTGGTGGAGGCGCTCGTGCTGCTGCTGTTCCTGGCGTTCGCGCTGGCGATGTTCATGCAGCTGTTCGGCGCCGCCCACGCCCGCGGCGTGGAGGAGCGCGCGCTCACGCAGGCCGTGCTTCTGGCCACCAACAGCGCCGAGGAGTTCGCGGCCGCGCCCGCCGAGGGCGCGCAGACCGCCGAGGGCGAAGACGGCCTTGTGGTGGAGCGCGAGGTCACGGGCGAGAAGATGGCGGGCGGCACGCTGTACGAGGCCATCATCACCGTGCGGCGGGACGGCGACGAGGTGTACCGGCTGGAGACGTCGCGCTACGCGAGCGACGGAGCGGCCCGGACGCGAGGGGGCGATGCGGCATGACCGCGAGCGGAAGAGGGTCGGTGCGCATCGGGCCCATCAGCCTGTTCGCCCTCGTCATCATCCTGTGCCTGGCCGTGATGGCCGTGCTCGCGGTGACGACGGCGCAGGCCACCTACGCGGCGGCTGAGCGCCAGGCGTCGTTCACCGCCGACACCTACGCCAACGAGCGCGCGGCGCAGGAGCTCGCGTCCGAGGTGGACGCGACGCTCGCCGGCGTGCGCGCGAAGGGCGGCGGCCTGGACGACGCGCTCTCGGCCCTGAAAGGCGCGCTCCCCGCGGGCGCGTCCCTCGACGGGCGGACCGTGAGCGCGCATTTCACGACGGAAAGCGGTCGTTCGCTCGACATCGAGCTGGAGATACAGGCGGACGCGACGTACAAGGTAACCGCATGGAAGGCGACCACGCTGTGGACGGACGACGGCGCGGGAGAGACGCTGTGGTCGGGCGCAGCGCAAACACGATAGGAGCCATGAGATGAAACTTGAAGAGCTGCTGCGCGAGATGGTGGGCGTGAAGGCGTCCGACATCTTCATCATCGCCGGCCTGCCGCTTGCCTACGAGGTGAGCGGGCGGCAGATCCGCCTGGACACCGCGCCGCTCATGCCGGCCGACACCCAGACGTTCGTGCATGCCATCTACGAAGTGTCCGGCCGCAGCATGCAGCGGTTCGAGGAGAACGGCAACCACGACGACGACTTCTCGTTCGCCATCGCGGGCGTGGGGCGCTTCCGCGCGAACATCTTCCGCCAGCGCGGGTCGTTCGGCGCGGTCATCCGCGTCATCCCGTTCGGCCTGCCCGACCCAGCTGAGTACCACATCCCGCCCGAGGTGCTGCGCCTGGCCGGCCTGCAGAAGGGGTTGGTGCTGGTCACCGGCCCGGCGGGCGCGGGCAAGTCCACCACGCTCGCCTGCATCATCGACAAGCTGAACCACGAGCGCGCGGGGCACATCATCACCATGGAGGACCCCATCGAGTACGTGCACAAGCACGGCAGCTGCATCGTCACGCAGCGCGAGGTGCCCACCGACATCGCCACCTACGGCGAGGCGCTGCGCTCGGCCATGCGCGAATCGCCCGACGTCATCCTGCTGGGCGAGATGCGCGACTACGAGACCATCGGCACTGCGGTGACCGCCGCCGAGATGGCGCAGCTGCTATTCAGCACGCTGCACACTACGGGCGCGGCCGGCACGGTGGACCGCATCATCGACGCCTTCCCCGCCTCGCAGCAGCGCCAGATCCGCATGCAGCTGTCCATGGTGCTCGAGGCCATCGTGTCGCAGCAGCTCGTGCCCACCGTGGACGGCGAGGTGGTGCCCGCCTTCGAGATCATGGTCACGAACACGGCCATCCGCAACCTCATCCGCGAAGAGAAGACCCACCAGATAGACAGCGTGATAGCCGCCGGCGCCTCCGAGGGCATGCGCACGATGGACCAGAGCCTGTTCGACCTGGTGAAGAGCGGCCGCGTGGCCAAGGAGATGGCACTGCAGTACAGCATCCACCAAGAGGCCCTGAAGAAGCGCTTCGAAGCCGAAGGGATGTAGAGCGCGAGGGTAGCCGCTCAGGCCGATGGAACCTAATACACGTTGTGGATGACCTCGGCGGAGCCCATCAGGTTCTCCACGGGGAACCTCGTGCCGTCGTCGAGGACCACCGTGCCGTCGAAGCGGCCGAACACCTGGTGCTGGTCGGAGCGGATGAGCTTGTAGTCCATCCAGTCGACGCGGTCGAGCAGCGGCGTGAACACGAGGTCGAGCCGCCCCTCGTCGTCGGTCATGTGCCAGGGCTCCATGAGGCGGTAGCGGTCGGCCGTGCGCTTGGCCTGCGATCCGCCCGACTTCTCAGGGATGCCGAAGTCCACCCGGTGCAGCTTGTGCGCCACGCCGTCGACGAAGGCCATGTTCTCGGAGGCGGCCGACGTGTCGCCGAACCCGTAGCCCAGGTTGAGGCCGAACCGGCAGCCATCCTGCCAGCCCTGCGCGACGGCCCAGAACCACGTGTTGTCGCGCGTCCACACCCCGCGCCCCCAGTCCAGGAGGCCGAACGATTCGTCCGGATCGAAGCCGTGCACGAGCAGACCCTTCTTGAAGCTGCCCCGCGCGCGCATGGCAACGATCTTCTGGTTGTAGTAGAACGCGAGGGGGTCCTCCGCCCACGGCGTGGCGATGACCATGGTGTCACGCGGCTCCTCATCGAGCACGGCCTCGAAGACGAGGTCGTCGTCTCCGTCGAAGCGCGCGAAACGCGCCTTGAGGCGGCGCGTGCCGTCGGCCACGTCGAAGCGCAGCGACACGCGGCCGTTCTCGAACGCCGACGTGCCGGCCGACGAGTCGGCGGGCAGCTTGAAGCGCCCGAGCGGAAACGGCGTGACGACGCTCGCGGTGTGCGAGGCCGCCTGCGCGAAGTCCATGAGCGAGACCGAGATGAGCCCGACGTAGCCCATGTCGCCGATAGTGAGCGCCACGGCGAACTCCCCGTCGTTCACCAGGTAGTAGTCCCATTCCTTGAGCCGCCATTTCGGGGCCTTGACGCGGTCGCGGCTGTACGTGCGCACCAGGCCGGTGGCCCAGCCGCACTGCGCAAGCGCGCCTTTCCCATCGTGCAACGGGCCTTCGGTCAAACGCGTCTCGGATCCCATCATGCGTCCTTCCCCTCGTGTGCCTCGGACTCGCCTGCCGTCGTGCGCGCGGTGCGCGTGAGCGGCGCCACCGCGCGTACGACGGCGTCTACGGCGCTCGCCTTGTCGCGGCTATCCGCCATGCGGAACGTGATGGATCCCACGAAGCCGGAGTCGTCCACCGCGCTGAACGCCACGGCCGGATCCTTCGTCGTCTTGCCCGCCGACTGCGCCGCCGCGCATGCCGCCTGCTCTATCAGGTGCGCCCGCTCGTCCAGCTGCGCGCCGTCCGTGACCACGACGATGGGAACGCTCGCCTGGTTCGTGGGCGGCAGATGCGTGAGCGCCGTCTTGTTGATGATGGAGTTGGGTATGATGACCTCTTCGCCATCCGAGTTCTTGATGGTGGTGTGGCGCCAGGTGACGTCCTTCACCACGCCGCGCGAGGAGCCCACCTCGATGTTGTCGCCCGGCTTGATGATGCGCAGAAGGCTCACCTGCAAGCCGCCGATCAGGTTCGATATGGTGTCCTGGAAACCGAGCGAGATGGCGATGCCTCCCACGCCGAGCGCGGCGATGACGGCGCTTACGTTCACGTTGAAGCTGGTGTCGAGCATGATGCAGATGCCGAGCAGCCACACGGCGCCGCGGGCGATGTTGACGAAGATGGAGCTAGAGGGCAGATCCTTCTCCTCGTTGAAGTTGAGCACGCGCCGCAGGAAGTGCGTGACGAACCGCGCGACGAACGCGGTGAGGACGAGGATGACCACCACGGAGAGGGCCGTGTTCAGCCAGTCCGCGCGCACAAGGCTGTCGATGTTGTGCAGAAGCTGATCCATGAGAACATCCTACCATGAAACGGCCGCAGCGAACCTGACGGCCTCGTTACCGAGAGGGGCGCCGCCTATCGCTCCGAAGACGGCGTGGGCGGCCGCAGCGCGTCGAGCTTGGCCTGGAGGAACGCGCGATGTTCCAGCTCCTCCGAAGTCCAGGGGCCGAAGAGCACGTCGGCGAGCGCCTCGGCGGCGGCCCGTCCCTCCCCTTCCACCGGGAACAGCAGCTCCTTCTCGCGCGAGTAGAGCCGGATCTCGTCGAACAGCCCTGATGCCTCCAGCACGCCCAGGTTCTCCACGATGTCGGCGACTATCTTGTTGTGGTGCGCCGGGTCGGTCGCGCGGGGCGTGGTGCCCGCCAGGCGCATAAGCTCATAGCGCAGCTGGCAGCTGAGAAGCGATATCTCCGGCTTCACCGCCATGAGCGCGAGCGACACGCGGTAGCCTTTGCCCCGCAAGAGCGCGGCCGTTTGCAACGGCACCTGCGACGTGCGCAGCGTCCCTTCGACGACCAGGTTGTAGCGGATGGTCGAAAGGGATTTGACCAGCGCCTCCACCATCTGCCCCGCCCACGCGGCCGTGTGCGCCACCGCCTCGGGCCCGTATCGCGCGTCCAGCTCGGCGAACCGAGGATGGCGCGAGCGGTACTCGTCGCCGTTGATGACGATGCCGCCGCCTTTGAAGCCCTTAACGCAGAGCTCGTGAAGCGCCGTCTTCCCCGCGCCGCTTTGCCCTCCGAGCAGAACCGCCTGAGGATGCGCGGACGGCGCACAGCGCGATTCGAGCACGAGACGCTTCGTTATCGATTGGAACTCGCGGACGAACTCCTCCTCGCTGAAAGCACCGGGATCGTCTTTCATCATGCGGCCTTCGCCGCATGGAGCCGCGCGAAATGCGCGAGGCCGTCGATAGCCCCGCGGATCTCCGCCAGCTTTTTCGCACTCCCGTCCACTTCCCTGATGATCTGCCCCTTCCTTTCGGCGATCATCGACATCACATCGTCGTATACCATCATGCTCGCTTCGTCGCCATCCTCTTTCGCCTCAAGGTACAGCCGCGATACCTCAGAAAGGATCTCGGCGGCCTTCTCGTTGAGTATCTCCTGCTCAAGCGTGAGCATGTACATCTCGTTGATATCCATGATCTCCCCTTCGTCGTCGAACGTGACCATCGCGTACACCACTTTCTCCACCCGCTCGCGCTGCGCGGGCGGGATGGAGTCCCCATCGCGCTCGAGGCACTCGTGCATGAAGGCGGTATGGTCGGCGGCGCGGATGAGGTTCGCGTTCGCCTTGCTGGGGGGCTGGCCGTTCTCGTAGCGCACCATGCTCGCCTCGCCGATGCCGAGCAGCCGCGCGAACGCCTGCTGCGAGAGGCCGTACTTGCTGCGGATCCGCTTGATCTCCGCCGGAGTGATGTCTGCGCCCATGAGCCGTCCTTTCAATCGAATGATTGGCTCTAATATATCATATGATTGGAACATTGTCACTACAAATCGTTGCGGCGATGGGTTCGATGAGTCCCGTGCGGCATCGGCGGGACGCGTCGACGACACCCGCAGAAGCCCGAGCTTCTGCGATTCCCGAACCGTGCTTCTTATATATGACTCATAGCATCGTGGACAAAATCGGCCTTCGGGACTGAATTTTTCGCGTCAATTCCGCCAAAGAACAAAGAAACCCCTGGTGGCGAGAAGCCAATACAGGAGTTCCGAATGAGAAATCAGTCCCGAAGCCCGATTTTGTCCACAAGGCAAGGGAGGAGGCTGGCTGACACATCATACACGGAAGCCAAGCCGCCCATCTCGCGCTTCACCACGACGGCGGTTTGAGCGGGATGTCCTCCTGCGGCTGCCACAAAACGACGCGGCCCTCGCGGCGCGTGGCGGAGACGTCGATGAGCCGCTGGTTGGACGAGCCGCGCCACTTGAGGCTGAAAGAGTGGCGCGCCTGCACGAAGGGGCCGTCCACCAGCACGTCGGTCTGCTCGAGGAGGTCGCGCGCCGCCGGGTCGGGCACGCCCGCGGCCAGCTGCTCGTAGGTGTAGCCCGAGTACGTCCACACGTCCAGCCCGAGCGCACGGCAGCGGCGGGCGAGCTCGGCGCACGCGGCGGCCTGTTCGAAGGGCTCCCCACCGGAAATGGTGACGCCCTGCGCCAGCTTGTTCGCGGCGATCTCGGCCACGAGGTCATCGAGGGCGCGCACCTCCCCGCCCGCGCACGGCTGGCTCTCGGGGTTGTGGCACCCGGGGCAGCCATGCGAGCACCCCTGCACGAACACGGCGAAGCGCAGCCCCGGCCCATCGACGATGGAGTCCGGGGCCGTGCCGTACAGGCGTATGGAAGCGGGAGCAGTCAACATAGGGGCCTTTCAAAATGGCATAAAAGGGGACTGTCCCCTTTTATGCCAAAATCGGTTACATCTGGTGCTTCACGCGGTCGGCTTCTTCGGCGCGCTTGGCGTCGTTGAAGCGGTCGAGGGTGCCCACCAGGTAGCCGGTGATGCGGCGGATGCGCTCGAAGGCCATGCCGTGCTCCTCCTCGGTGCGGCCGCACTTGGGGCACACGTCGCCGATGATGCCGTTGTAGCCGCATACCGGGTCGCGGTCGACCGGATGGTTCACCGAGCCGTAGCCGATGCCGCTCTCCTTCATGTGGCGGATGACGGCCTCGAACGCCTCGAGGTTGTCCGTCGGGTCGCCGTCGAGCTCCACGTAGGAGATGTGGCCCGCGTTCGTGAGCGCGTGGTAGGGCGCCTCGATCTCGATCTTCTCGAACGCGCTGATGTCGTAGTACACCGGCACGTGGAAGCCGTTGGTGTAGTAGTCGCGGTCGGTGACGCCGGGGATGGAGCCGTAGCGCGCGCGGTCCATGCGCACGAAGCGGCCGGACAGGCCCTCGGCGGGCGTCGCGATCAGGCCGTAGTTCATGCCGCGCTCGGCCGACAGGCGGTCGAGGTAGCTGCGCATGTGGCCGATGATCTCGAGCCCGAGGTTCTGCGACGCCTTCGACTCGCCGTGATGCTTGCCCGTGAGCGCCACGAGCGTCTCGGCCAGGCCGATGAACCCGAGCGAGAGCGTGCCGTGCTTGAGCACCTCGCGCTGCTCATCGCCGGGCGCGAGCTTCTCGGAGTCGATCCACACGCCCTGCCCCATGAGGAACGGCGCGTTGTACACCTTCTTGCGCGCCTGGATCTCGAAGCGCTCGTCGAGCTGCCCCACCGCGAGCGCCAGCTTCGCGTCCAGAAGGTCGAAGAACAGGTCGAGGTCGCCCTTCGAGCGGATGGCCAGGCGCGGCAGGTTGATGGACGTGAACGACAGGTTGCCGCGGCCGGGAGCGATCTCGCGGTCGGGATCGAACACGTTGCCCATCACGCGCGTGCGGCAGCCCATGTAGGCGATCTCCGTCTCGGGCGTGCCCTTGTAATACTGCGCGTTGAACGGCGCGTCGATGAAGCTGAAGTTGGGGAACAGGCGCTTCGCCGAGCAGTGCATGGCCAGCTTGAACAGGTCGTAGTTCGGGTCGCCCGGATTGTAGTTCACGCCCTCCTTCACGCGGAAGATCTGCACGGGGAAGATGGGCGTCTCGCCGGAGCCCAGGCCCTCTTCCGTGGCCAGCAGCATGTTCTTCACCACCATGCGGCCCTCCGGCGTGGTGTCCATGCCGTAGTTCACCGAACTGAACGGCGTCTGCGCGCCGGCGCGGGAGTGCATGGTGTTCAGGTTGTGCACGAGCGCCTCCATGGCCTGGAACGTCGTGCGGTCGGTGTCGCCGAGCGCGTTCTTGGCGGCGTAGGCGAGCGCCTTGTCGGCGAGAGCCTCATCCATGCCGGCCGCGACGAGCGCTTCGCGCACGGCGGCCTCGAAGCTCTCGTCCATCTTGAGGCTGGCCCAGAGCCCGGTGCGCTCCTCAACCGCGGCCAGCGTGTCCTGGGCGAACGCGCGGGCGTCGTCCACCACGCCGTCGGCCAGCAGGTCGAGCGCCTCGGCCAGGTGCTTCTTGTACAGGCGGCGGTACGTTTTCTTCACGCCCTCGGCCAGGCCGTAGTCGAAGTCGCAGATGGCCTGCCCGCCGTGTTGGTCGTTCTGGTTGGACTGGATGGCGATGCAAGCGAGCGCCGCGTAGCTGGCGATGTCGTTGGGCTCGCGCAGCACGCCGTGGCCCGTGGAGAAGCCGCCTTTGAACAGCTTCGACAGCTCGATCTGGCAGCACGTGGTGGTGAGCGTGTAGAAGTCCATGTCGTGGATGTGGATGTCGCCCTCGCGATGGGCGCGCGCGAACTTCGGCTCGATGACGCACATCTCGTAGAACTGCTTGGCCGACTCGGAGCCGTACTTGAGCATGGTGCCCATGGCGGTGTCGGCGTCGATGTTGGCGTTCTCGCGCTTCATGTCCGATTCGCTCGCCTTGGAGAACGTGATGTCCTTGAGCGTCTGGATGAGACGGCTGTTCACGTCGCGGGCGCGGCTGCGCTCGGCGCGGTAGAGGATGTAGGACTTGGCGGTCTGCACGAAGCCGGACTCGATGAGCGTCTCCTCCACGAGGTCCTGCACGCCCTCCACCGTGGGCACGCCCTCGATGGCGCCGGCCTCGAGCTTGTCCACCACCTTCTGCGCGATGTCCTCGGCGGCCGTGCGGTCCTGCATGGCGCCGCACGCCTGGAAGGCCTTCTCCACCGCCTCGGCGATCTTGTCCTGCCTGAACTCGGTCATGCGGCCGTCGCGCTTGATAATGGACTCGACCATGCTTGCCGTCCTTTTCTCTTCGTTGTGCGTTTGCTTGGCTTTTTCCGTCGCGATCAGCTGCCTCGCGCGTTTATGCGCAGGCTTTCCACCAGCTCTGCGCCAGGTTTTCCACAACATGTAGTGGTGGTAGTCGGTTAGAACGTGAACATATGGTACCCGCGCGCTCCACGACGCGCAAGGGGGCAATTCGCGGCGAAGGGCGCCCCACACAGGAAGCGATGCTCGATTCACAGATTATCCACGCTCCCGGCATCGGCGCGTCACGCCGCCGTCGCGCTGGCGTTGCCGCCGAGGCGTGGGATCGCGGCTATTCGACCGTGCCGTACACCTGGCCCCAGGCATGCCCTCCGATGGCGGAGTTCAGCTGGTCGCAGAGCCGCTGGCGCGTGTAGCTGCCCGGCGGCAGGAGGTTGACGATCTCCATGAGGTCGTCCGGCAGGTCGGCCGCCTCGGCGATCACGACCACCTCGAGGCGGCGCACGGCCTCCTTCGGGGCCCGATCGGCGAAAACGGAGTCCACCACGTTCTGCAGCGCGCCATGATGCGGGCTGCGCACGGTGTTGCCGCTCTGGCGCGCGGGCACGGCGCTACTCCTCCACGTCCGGGCGGATGACGTCGAAGCCCTCGCTCGCGGCTACGAGCGCGCCTGCGAAGGCCGGGGTGGCGTTGCCGGCGGCGCGGAGGAACTGCGCGCCCGCCGTGCGGAGGCGCACGCCCGCCTCGACGAGGACATCGGGGCAGTAGTAGGGGTTCTCAGGCGTCGGCGCGCCCTGCTTCGGGGCGTTCTCCCCCACGAGGAGCTGCGCGAGCACGGGCAGCCCGCCCGCCCCCGCCGCGCGCCGGGCGAGCGTCTCGGCCACGTCGAGCGGCGCCGCCGTGGCGAAGCCGGCAACCGACGCGCCGCAGTCGAGCATGACCCCGAGGGCGTCCTCGAACGAGTCGCGGCCGCCGTCCAGCATGCCGTCCGCGTCCACGTCCACCGACGCGAGCACCGGGCCGTCGTACACCTGGCGCAGGCCCATGAGCGCGCACTTGAGATCGGTCGCGCTCGCGAAGCCGTTCAGGAAGAGGGCGTCGAAGGCGAGCCCCGAGAGCGTGCGCGCCGCGCGGGCGTACTGGTCGCGGCTCTCGTTGAGCGACGACTTGCTCGAGGGGTCGAGGGGCAGCCCGCACGGGCCGACCTCGACCAGGACGTGCTGCGGCGAAAGCTGCGCGACCGCCGTCAGCGCGGCGCGGGCCACCTCGCCCCCCCGATCCTCCATGCCGCGATGGGCGAGGCGCGCCGGCGTGATCCCCTCCGTGCAGGCCACGAGGCACTGGGCGCCCGCCACCTGGCTCAGCCGCAGGGCGTCGCGAACGGCCTCCGGCTCAACGAGGCACGCGTACTCGAGGTCGCGCTCCGCGTCGAAGCCCTGGCGGGCGAGCACGGGAGCGACGGGGGCGGACAGCACGAGCATGTCCTTGTGGAAGCGCAGGGCGATATCGGGCATGGGGAATCCTTTCGTCGGCTTTGCATGATACCAAAACGCGGCGCTCGCGGCGACGTGCGGGCGCGGACGTTCCCGCGCACGGGGCGCCCTGCGTAAGCTTCGGGCCCGCCTGGGCAGAGCGCTCTGGCAGACGAACGGCTCCGCTCCGCCCGCGAACGGCGCCCCGGGAGGCCCCGCTGCTCGACGTTTTCACGCCTTTAAGCGCGCGACCTGCTCGTTCACCGACCGTTCAGCGCCGCTGCACAAGACCAACACGACCCGACCACACGTTTTTCAAGGCCGACTTTTATACTAGGCCCTGCAAACGAAAGATTCCCCTCCTTTCAGTTTGTACTGCTTTTACCCCTTACAAAGCAGTGGCGGTGCGAAGGCACCGCATCATCCCCTCCTTGTGGCCCGGTGAGCTCCCCTCTCACCGGGCCGATCCTTTTCTCGGACCCCCGACGCCGCCCGAGCCGCCCTCGGTCAGCCGCTCCCACGCCTCTCCTATTTTTGTGCAGATGCACAATTAGAAGCGGCTTACTTCGCGAATGCTTTCCCGATTTCAGCGCGTTTCACCTCAGGGGTTTTCCCTTATGAGCGGGAAGAATTTACCTATTTGTTACTTTCGCAGACACCAATTCACAAAACACGCACGTGTGCCACATATGATTTTCAACCTCAACTTTTATAATGGCTTCAGCAAACGAAAGGCTCCCCTCCTTTTCAGTTTGCATCTGCTTTATCCCTAAAAGCAGAGTCGGTGCCCAATAGGCACCGCATCATCCCCTCCTTGTGGCCCGGTGAGCTCCCCTCTCACCGGGCCGATCCTTTTTCTGCGGCGGCATCTCAGCCGTTCGACACGCCTTCGACACGCGACGGCAACCCGTTCGCCGCGGCGTGCGCCGCTCGCCGGGCCCGTGCTAGAATCGGGGGCCTCGCACCCGTTACGTCAGGAGGATCCTATGAACATCGTCGTCCTCGAAGGATACGTGAACAACCCCGGCGACCTCAGCTGGGACGCGCTCAAGCAGTACGGCGCCGTGACCGTGTACGACCGCACGCCGCGCGATCAGCTGGCCGCGCGCGTGGCCGACGCCGACATCGCCGTATCGAGCAAGGTGGCGTGGGACGCCGAGGCCCTCGGCTGGGCGCCGCGCCTCAAGATGATCGCGCTCACATCCACCGGGTTCAACGTGGTGGACCTCGACGCGGCGCGCGAACGCGGCATCGTGGTGTCCAACGTGCCAGCCTATTCGACGCCCGATGTGGCGCAGATGACGTTCGCGCTCTTGCTGGAGCTGTGCCTGCACGTGGGCGAGCACTCCCGCCTGGTCATGGACGGCGCATGGACGCGCGCGAAGGACTTCTCGTTCTGGGAGACGCCGCTGGTGGAGCTGGCGGGCAAGACGTTCGGCATCGTGGGGATGGGCAGCATCGGGCAGGCCGTGTGCCGCGTCGCGCGCGCCTTCGGCATGCAGGTGATGTTCGAGAACCGCTCGCCCAAGCCCGAGCTTGTGGGCGACGGCGTGCGGCAGGTGGAGCTGGACGAGCTTCTGGCCGCCGCCGACGTGGTGTCGCTGCACGTGCCGGCCACGCCTGAGACCGATCGCATGATGGACGCCACGGCCCTTGCGAAGATGAAGGACGGCGCCTACCTGCTGAACACCGCGCGCGGCTCCCTGGTGGACGAGCGGGCCGTGGTTGACGCGCTGCGCTCCGGCAAGCTGGCCGGCTTCGGCGCCGACGTCGTGTCCACGGAGCCTATGCGCCCCGACAACCCGCTTTTGCAGGCGAAGGGCGCGAACATCGTCGTGACGCCCCACATCGCCTGGGCCACCCACGAAGCCCGCGCCCGCCTGCTGTCCGTCGTGGCCGCCAACGTAGGCGCCTTCGCGGAGGGAAAGCCGCAGAACGTCGTTAATTGATGCAATCATCATGCGTATAGCATGGTAGAATCAACCGGATGAGGCGAATAGTGCTGGAGAAAGGAAAAAGCCGGGCTGCCCTCGACAAGTAACCCGGCTTAACACTTGACCGGCACCACCCGGTTGCGCGGGCGCTGCTGTCAATCCGTATTCTAATGTGCGGCTACCCAAATGGCAAGCGCCGCCGTCCGCCCGTCACCGATGCTTCACGTGAAGAATCGGCTCGCTTTCTCCCCTACCCGTTCTTCCTTGCGAACAAAACGTTGTTCGTCTCGAGCCAGCTTTCCACGGTGCCGGTATCGAAGCCGTCGGCGGGGTCGATGACGAGCGCGTACATCTCCTCCTCGCGGAGCACCGCGTCGAGGGCGTCGGTGAGCTGGATCTCGCCGCCCACGCCGGGTTCCACGTCGGCTAGAAGCTCCATCACGCGCGGCGAGAGCAGGTAGCGGCCGAACACGGCCAAGTTCGACGGCGCGTCCTCAAGCGCCGGCTTCTCCACCAGGGCGTCCACCTTCCACACGTCGCCCTCGCCCTCCACGGCCGCGCCCGCGATGACGCCGAAGCGGCTCACCTCATCGTCCGGCACGGGCATCACGGCGATCACGCTCGCGCCGCCGTGCGCGTCGGACACCTCCTGCATGCGGGGAAGCATCTTGTTGTCGGGCACGAGCACGTCGCCCAGCAGCACGTAGAACGCCTCGTCACCCGTTTTCCCCGCAGCGCAGCGCACGGCATGCCCCAGGCCGAGCGCCTCATCCTGGTACACGTAGCTCACGTTGTAGGCGCCCACCTGCTCCACGAGGTCGGCGTACTTGTCCTTGCCACGGGCGCGCAGCAGGGCCACGAGCTCCGGGTTCGGGCTGAAGTGCTCCTCGATGGCCTTCTTCTCGCGACTGTTGATGATGACCACCTCGTCGGCCGCCGACGCCAGGCCCTCCTCCACCACGTACTGGATGGCCGGACGGTCCACCACCAGCAGCATCTCCTTGGGCTGGGCCTTCGTGGCGGGCAGGAAGCGCGTGCCGAGGCCGGCCGCGGGAATGAGAGCCTTCATGGATGCACCTTTCTCGTAAACGTGCGCGAAGCGCCGCAGAAGCGGCGCCTCGTTCGTTGCGTTTCGTTATTGTAGCACGGCAGGGAAATGCAGTGTCGCGCTTCGCGCTCCTTGTAACGGATCCTTCGACTTCGCGGCTGCGCCGCTGCGCTCAGGATGACGCGAGGGGGAAGCGCTGCGCCGCTGCGCACAGGATGACAGGGGGCGCTACTTGGCCTGCTGCTCGGCGAGGGCCTCTTCCAGGACGGCCATCTGCTTCTCGGCCTTCTTGAAGCCAAGCGTGATGATGAGCACGTACACCAGGATGGCCACCCACATGAGGGCGTAGGCCCCGATGATGAACGGCATGGACGGCGCGACGGTGCTGTATATCTCGACAAGAATCGGATTCATGGTTTGCTCTCCTTCTCATTCAGTGAGGATCCTTGGTGGGATCCTTCGACTCGCTTCGCTCGCTCAGGATGACGCGGGGGCGGATTCCTTCGGCCCGCTTCGCTCGGGGCGGAACCCCTAGTCCTCCAGCTGCTCTTTCAGCGCCTCCACGCGCTCGGTCAGGCGAACCTGGCGGAAGCGCAGACGGTACAGCGCGAAGCCCACCATCGCGATGCCCAACAGGCAGAACATGAGCGTGATGCCCATGTCGCCCGACATGCCGCCTTCGCGCACCACCACGGGATGGATGCTCGAGGGGATGAGGCGCGTCACCATGAAGCAGATGGGCACGTCGATGAGCGCGATGATGGCCAGCACGGCGCCGTAGGTGGCGCGGCGCTCGGGCTCGTCGATGGCGTTGCGCAGGATGAAGTACGCGATGATGATGAGCATGAGGATGAGGTACGTGGTCAGGCGCGGATCCCACGTCCACCACACGCCCCACTCGAAGCGCGTCCACAAGTCGCCCGTGATCATGGTGCACGCCACGAACAAAAGCGCGATTTCCATGGCGATCTTCGAGCACGTGTCGAAGCGGCGGTTCTTCGTCATGAGGAAGCGCACCGCGTAGTAGCCCGCGAACGCGAGCGCCACGAACGACGTGATGGCCACCGGCATGTGGAAGTAGAAGATCTTCTGCGACAGCAAAAGCACGCTGGTCACCATCTGGCCGCCGATCATTTCCGCGCCGTTCACTGCGGCGCCATTCACCGGCGAGGCCCACAGGAACGCCAGCAGAAAGCCGATCGTCGACAGCACGATGCCCGCGATGAGCACCCCCGGCGCGATCCGGTCGGGCCACTGCCCCGCCTCCGGAAGCTTCAGCGACTTTTTCGTTTCCTCGGTCATACGGCTCCTTCTCTCTCAAACCCGCCGGACGTGCGTCCGCGCGGGATCCTTCGACTGCGGCGGCTTCGCCGCCTTCGCTCAGGATGACATCAAGCGCTAATCACAAAATCGTACAGTACCCACGACGCCAGGATCATGATGACGTCGTAGCCGCCGGCGAGCGCCAACGAGGTCAGCATCACGTCGGCGTAGCCCTCCGCGCCCACGATGACCGCCGTGGTGGCGGACACGCACGAGTACAGCAGCGGAAACACGAGCGGGATGAACAGCACGGCCAGCATGACGTCCTTGCCGCGCGTGTTGATGGTGATGGTGGACAGCAGCGTGCCGATGCCCGCCACGCCGATGGTGCCCACCACGAGCGGCACCACCAGCAGCCAGAAGCTGTCGGCGGGCGTGGTGGTGGTCAGGAAGAAGAAGTAGAACAGCGGCACGGCGAGCACTTCCACCACCAGCAAAAACAGCAGGTTGGACGTGGACTTCGCCAAAAACACCACCGAGCGGTCCATGGGCACCAGCAGGATGCCCTCCAAACAGCCCTGCTCCTTCTCGTGCGCGAACGAGCGGTTCAGGCCCAGAAGCGACGTGAACACGATGAGCGCCCACAGAAGGCCGCCCGACATCTGCAGCACGTCGGTGGTCTGCGACGTCTGCGCGAGCGCCGCCCCGTACACGATGATGACCAAAAGGGCGTAGATGCCCATGGACGTGAGCATCTCCTTGGTGCGGAACTCCTGCTCCAGGTCCTTGCGCAGCAGCGTCTTGTACTGCTGGAACGTCGAGGGCTTCCTCAGCTCCACGCCGCCGGCCGTGCGCACGGCGGCCTCCTTTTGCGCCGCCATCTAGGCCACCCCCATGCCGACCGTCTCACGGTACATCGCCGCGAACTCGTCGAAGTCGAACGCGTCCTTCTGGTCGAACGCCACCACGCGGCCGCGCGCCAGCACGAGCGCGTGCGTGCACATGGCGAAGCCCTTCTGCAAATCGTGGCTCACCATGACGAACGTGCGGCCCTCGCGCTGCCGCTCGATGAGCTCGTCGAATATCTCCACCGCATGCGGGTCGAGGCCCGAGTACGGCTCGTCCAAAAACACCACGTCGGGGTCGTGGATGAGCGCGCGGGCGATGGAGAGGCGCTGCGTCATGCCGCGCGAGAACGTGCGCACCACGTCGAGCCGGCGGTGCTTGAGCTCCACCGCCTCCAAGAGCTCCATGACGCGCGCCTCGGGGTCCACCACCCCGTAGAGGCGCGCGTATATCATGAGGTTCTGCTCGGCTGTGAGGTCGGGGTAGAGCATGGAGTTATGCGAGATGAGGCCGATGTGGTCGCGCGCCTTGTCGGGCTCGTCCTTCAGGTCCACCCCCATGAGCGTGGCCGTGCCGGAGGTGGCGCGGGACAGGGTCGACAGCACGCGCAGAAGCGTGGTCTTCCCCGCCCCGTTCGGGCCGAAGATGGACAGGAACGCGCCTTGGGGCACCTCGATGGTCACGTTGTCCACCGCACGGCGGTTGCCGAACACCTTCGAGAGCTTCTTCGTTTTGATGGCGGCGCCCACTTCGGCCACGTCAGTCCTTCTTCTCCTCGTCGGCCGCGGCGTCGGCGGCAGGCGCGGCCTCCACGACCACGGCCTTCTCCTCCACCACGACCTTCTCGCCGTCGCTCACCGCGACCGCCTCGTACGCCGCCGCGACGACGGCAGCGCCCTTGTCGGAGGCCTTCTTGGCCAGGGCCTCCAGGCGCTCCTCCTCGTCCTCGATGCCGGTGAGCTTGCGGCTCGCGCCGCGGCGGCCGAAGGTGGCCACCACGATGCCCGCCATGAGCAGGGCGAAGCCGGCCCACACGAGCGAGATGAGCGGGTTGACGCGCACGTCCATCGAGAAGTCGCCCTCGGTGCTCACGCCGCGGTACACCACGAACAGGTCCTCCGTGGGGAACCCGATGACGCTGGCCACGAGCTTCTGCTGCTGCGTGGACTGGACGAACTGCACGGTCGGGTTCACCGAGCCCACCGGCTGGCCGTCCTTGGTCACGTCGAAGAACACGGTGTAGAGGATGTCGTCATCGTTCTCCTGCGGCACCACCTCGTTGCCCGTGTAGGTGAGCACGAAATCCTGGATGAGGTAGGGCTGCGCCGCCGTGTCGGTGGCCTCGTCGTAGTCGACGTAGCCCACGCGCTCCGTCACGTACATCGAAGAGCCGATGAGGCCCACGAGGATGACGGCCATGCCGAGGTGCGCGACGAACCCGCCGAACGTGGAGGCGCGGTTCACCAGCATGCCCCACGCCGCGGCGACCACGTTGCCGCCATGGCCCTTCTTGTAGCCGCGGATGGCGCGGCCGAGCATGAACAGCGAGTTGAAGAACAGCAGGCTCGCCACCAGGAAGCCCACGACGGCCAGGCCGTTGTAGTACCAGCCCGGAGTGAGCGTGGACAGCATCTCGGTGGCCGAGGCGTCGCCGCCGAGCGACTGCGCGGTGTAGTACGCCACGTTGGCGTCGTAGCTGGGAAGCAGGTACGTCGCGAAGTAGAACATGAGCACGGCGAACAGCACGAGCGCGAGCGCGCCCGGGATGCGGGCCCGCTTCCAAAACAGCTTGCCCTCCGTGCGGCCCCACGACAGCAGCGGGCACACCGCGAGGATGGCGAGGTACACCACGCCGAGCGGGCGCGCGATGGCGTCGAACGTGCCGGTGGACACGGTCTGGCCGCCCAGCGGCAGCCACGACGGCAGGGCCGAGGCCACGGTGAGGTACGTCAGCAGCAGCGTGAACACCACCATGATGACGTTGTTGAAGTAGTAGGCGGCGTCCTTGGACACCATGCTCTCCACGTCGTCCTGGCCGACGTTGGCCGGACCGAAGCTCTTCCAACGCACGATGAGGCCCACGATGCCCGCGAGGATGGACACCGCGATGAGCGCGCCGAACAGCACGAGCGACACCGGGTCGCCCTCGAAGGCGTGCACGGACTGCACGAGGCCCGAACGCGAGATGAACGTGCCCACGATGACGAACGCGAACGTGAGGCACGCGCACATCACGCTCCAGCGCTTGAACGCGCCGCGCTGGCGGTACACCGTGAAGCTGTGGATGAGCGCCACGCCCACGAGCCACGAAAGCAGGCTCGCGTTCTCCACCGGATCCCAGCCCCAGTAGCCGCCCCAGCCGAGCACCACGTAGGCCCACACGGCGCCCAGGCCGATGCCGACGCCCAAAAACAGCCACGAGAACAGCGCGTAGCGCTGCGAGCGGATGACCCACTCCTTGGAAGAGTCGTTCACGATGAGCGCCGCGATGGCGTACGCGAACGGGATGGTGAGGCCCGCGTAGCCCACGAACAGGGTGGGCGGATGGATGGCCATGGCCCAGTGCTCCAAAAGCGTGTTCATGCCGAACGACGAGGCGGCGGCCGTCAGGTTGCCCGACGCGTCGAAGTAGCGCGCGTCGGTGGCCGTGAAGGGCATGTTGCTCTCGGAGAACAGCAGCACGCACACGAAGGCGGCCAGCACGAGCTGGGCCACGAGCAGCGCCATGGAGTCGAGGCGCGCGGTCTTCTTGAGGTTGCGCACCGCGATGACGGAGTTGAACGCGGCGATGAGCCACGCCCAGAACAGCAGCGAGCCCTGGCGGCCGGCCCACAGGCCGGAGAGCTTGTAGAGCCAGGCCATGTCGCCCGAGGCGTCGCTGTGGTACTTGAGCACGTAGTCGATGGTCATGTCGCCCGCCATGAAGCAGTACACGAGGATGCCGCAGCATACCGTGAGCCCCACGACGGACAGCAGGACGGCTATGTGGCCCGCCCAGGTGAGCGTGTCGCCGAGGCCGCGCTTGCGCTTGCGCAGCACCGCGCCCGCGACGAGGCACGCCACGGACACGATCACGCCGGCAAACGCGACGAGCAGTCCGATCAATCCGAATGTTGACATGTACTATCCTTCCGAAGCGGCGGGCCGTTGCCGCCGCCTGTCGAATTCCAGTGCGGCCGGACCTAGCCCTCGAGGGCCACGTCGGTCGCGGCGAACTTGCCCTGCGCGTTCAGTGAGCCCGTCAGCACGAGCTTCGAGCCGTCGGCGATCGCATCGGCGATCGCGCCGTCGTAGAGCACGGCGAGCTCCTCCCCGCTGTCGGGGTCGACCACCACGAGGCGGTCGCCCGCGCCCGCGGCCGCGAGCGTGCCGGCCTTGACCTCGCCCGCCACCTTCACGGGCTTGTCGACGACCTCCTGGCCGTAGCCGACGAGCTGGGCCACCGTGAGGGCATCCAAGGCGTTCTCGTACTTCGAGGGGCACTTGGTGACGAGCTCGGTGGCGTGGAGCACGCCGTCCTCGCCGATCTTGCCCGTGCAGATGGCCGTCACGTCGTTGCCGAACGTGGCGGACACGCCCCCGTCGTAGCGGACGTCGAGCTGCTGGGCGGGATCGCCCTGCGGATCGTAGATGGCGAAGGTCAGCACGTTGTCCTTCGTCTCGAAGGAGTTCTCGACGACATTGCCGCTCACCTGGATCTTCTGGTCGCCGAGCGAGCCGGCCGCCGCATCGGCTATCGTCACGCTCTTCGCCGAGCTGGTGCCGCCGACCACGGCCAGGATGACCACCAGCACGATGACGATGATGCCGGTCACCACGACCATGCGGCGCTTCGTTTTCGTGTTCACGTTCGCCTCCTCGAATGGTTCTCTCTCACGGTAATTTTCACGTACCTCAAAGTTCCGAAGAGCGCAATGGCGCGGAATTCAAAGATTCACCATGCGTGGCGCGCCGCGCGTGCGAGACGAGATCGTCGGGCATTCATCTGCGTGTGCCGCGAAGCGGCCATTTCGTTCTTCGGACCTTTGACAAGGGAGCCCGTCCGAGCGCATGCGCACTCGAGGCGGGCTCCCTCTCGCTATTCGGTTGTGCGCGCCCCGAGGGGCGCAAGGTCGGCCGTTACGCCGCCAGCTTGTTGGCCTCGGCGACCGTCAGCCAGCCCTCGGGCACCTCGGCCTCGCTGTGGCACTGCGTGCAGTACACAACGGAGGCGCGGTGCGCCTTGTGGCACTCGCTGCAGGCGATCTCGCCGTGCTGCGCCACATGCGGGTTGAACTCCATGCCGCTCGTGGCCTTGATCAGGTCCTCGCGCGTCAGGTTGTGGCAGGCCTCGTTCAGGCAGAACTGGTCTTCCTCGATGCCGCGCGCCTCGACGAGCTGCTCGAGATCGCGCTCCTCGAGCGGTGCCACGTAGTTGCCCGTGACCCAGCTCATGCCCTCGGAGATCTGCTCGCCGATGGACGGAACGTGGCAGCCCATGCAGGTCGTGCCCTGGTCCGCGCGGTGCACCGCGGCCATCATGCTGGACGCGTCCGCAACCTCGTTGCCCCACTTGTCCACGGCCGGCTGGCCCGGCTCCGCCTCATACGTCGGCAGATACGGATCCATCGGCGTGTGGCAGATGGCGTTGCAGAAGCTCGGCTGCTCGTGCCAAACCCAGAAGCCGGCACCGGCTGCAATCAAAACAACCGCGACGACGCCCACGACGATCGGCCACTTCTTCTTCCCAGACTTCTTGGGAGCGGCTTCCTCGGTCGTCGAAGCATCATCGGTCACGGCTGCCTCGGTGGCGGCTTCCACTTTGGTTTCCTCTTCGCTCATGCTCTTCTAACCCCCTTTCTGATTTACTCGGCTCGTATTTCCATCCGTTTCCGCAACACCTTCGTAACGAGTCAGGTTCCAAACGGAAACACAAGCACTTTACCACATGCATACTATCGTTCAACCGACAAAAAACCTATCACCCATTTGGGGGGAATTAGCCCGAATCACCCCCGTTTTTCGTGTGATACGGCTTTTTTGACCGTCGTTTCGGGCGTGCGCCGCCGAAAAGGGCGGAGAGACGGGGAAAGGAAGCATGCGCTCCCTTTCCCCACTCTCAGAAACGTTGGAGAGAACGTCCCTGTCGTTATGCGAGCATCGCCAGAGCTTCGTCGACGGCGGCCTCGGCCTTATCGAGGGTTTCCTCGGTCAGCTTGGAGTTATGGGCTCCCTCGCTGTTCTCGACCATCACGAAGTCCCAGTACCACTGGGCGGTGCGCTGCAGCTTCTGCAGCTTCGCCAGGTCCTCGGAAGCGGCCGGGATCTCGGTCTTAGCCTCGTTCGCAGCCTTCATGGCGGCGATCTCGTCGGCGTACTTGGCAGCGATCTTGCCGGTCATGTCCTCGATCTTCTCGCTGATCGCGGTCACGCGCTTCTCCTCGTTAGCCTGGATGTCCTTGACTTCCTTCTCGAGGTCGGCATGGCACTTGCTGCAGTCGTTCTTCATCAGTTCGGCGTTCTCGAGCGGGCTCACCCAGTTATGGGAGGTGTACTCGCCGCTCTCGCCCTCGGCCGGAGCCATGTGGCAATCGGCGCAGCCATAGCCCTGCTTGGCCATGGGCGACTGCTCGCCGCCGTACATCGTCTCGAACTCGGGGTGCTGGACCTTGAGCATCGGGGCGAACGTGTCGGCATGGTTCCAATCCTTGAAGCCCTTCTCGTCATAGAACGCGAGCATGGTCTCGGGCGTCATGGCGTCGAGGCCCGTGTAGGGGTTCGACGTGGCCTTGGTCTCGCCATCGAAGTAGTACTCGTTGTGGCACTGACCGCACACCTGGGCGTTCATCGGGGCCTTGCCCTTCTCGCCGTAGTCCTTGCCCAGCGAGTCCACGAAGTACGAGCCGGTGACGTTGAGCGTCTGCGGGTCGTTCTCGTGGCAGTTGTAGCAGCTGATAGGCTCGTCGAACTCGCCGATCAGGTCGTTGAACTTCTCCTTGTACACACCCTCGCCCTCGTCCTCGACCATCTTCGTGAACTGAGGGGTCTTGCAGGTGATGCAGCCCGCGAGCTGCTCCTTCTTGGTGGTACGCGGAGTCTCCTTCACGCTCTGCAGCGTGTAGAGATGGCCCGCGGCCTCGTCATAGCCGAGCGCGAACGCGTAACCCTTGTACATCGTGTTCAAAGCAGGGTACAGCTCCAGATAGTTGTGCTTATCGCCACCGTTCTGGAGGGGCTTGTTGGCCTCGTTCTCCATGTACGATTTGTACTGGTCAGGATAGATATCCTTCCACGAGTCCGCCACGACCACACCGAAGCTATCGGCCTCAGGCGTCTCCACCTGCACTGCCGGCTTCTCTTCCGCTTTCTGGTCCGTCGCATCGTTGGCGTTGTTCTGGGGTGCGCAAGCAGCTAACCCCACAACCATGCCGAACGCGCACAGCGACGCGGTCCAGAGAGCGAGTTTGTTCCTCTTGACTTTCGTCATGCAAATCTCCTCCCTTCGACTGACGATCTCTCCTTCACGAAATATACACTTTTTCGGAGGATGTTCCAAGCTGCTTTGGCCCGTGTCGGGGATTCCCAGCAAGACCATAGGGAAAAACCCTGATGCTCGGCTATCCCCAGTTCAGGAGGGTTATTGGCATATCGCATGCGACCTGGGATGATGGCTTTGGTAAGGGTTTCAAGCGGGGGTTGGCGCAGGGGTCTGGGATGTTTTCCCCTGCGTTGCGCCCGCCGATCCGGGCAGTGCCCCGGGTCCGCGCGCACGCGGATCGCCGTTTTCTGCCACGAAACCGTGATTTCGGTGCACGCCTCGCCCGATCGAGCTTCCGGAGATGGTGGGATTCGAACCCACGACCCCCACGTTGCGAACGCGATGCTCTCCCAGAAGGTACGTATGCCATCACAATTAGTAACTCCGGTACTACGCATCACTAAGCCAATAGTTACGCATTTTGCTGATCGTATGACGCAATCGAGTTCGAGCAGCTATGCGCCGACCGCCTGTTCGTTGACGAGAGCCGCCACTACAAGAGCCTGTTCTTCTGCGCCAAGATGTGCAACGTGGGCGGCATCTCGCAAAGCGGCCATCGCCGCTATTCGGCAGACAGCCACCTGGCAAGGTCGTGGATCCTGATGCCCTCGTGATCGTAGGTTTCATGCCTTGTGCGGGCGATGAGAATCTTCGGGTATCCGTCGCGTATCTTCAGCAGAGGATCGACCTCCCGCTCGAATGTCGCAGGAGCTGAGATGTCGTCGCTTACTTGGATGTACATCTTCTCGCTCCCCCGCATGGCGATGAAGTCCACTTCCTTTTGATACAGCTTTCCGACATAGAGCTCAAAGCCCCGCCTCAGAAGCTCGATGGCAACCATGTTCTCGTAGACCCGGCCCCAGTCCATGTTGCGCGTGCCAAGCTTCGCGAACCGGAAAGAGTGGTCGCTCAGGTAGTATTTGTCGCCCGAGGACAGATACTTCTTCCCTCGGATGTCATATCTGCGGACCTTGTAGAACGCGTAGGCGTTGCACAGGTACTCGATGTACGAACCGACGGTCTTGTGGTTCGCCTCGGTGTCGCCTTCTAGCGATGACGCCACGCTCCTTGCAGATGTCACGTTCGAGACGTTATCCATCAGGAATTCGGACAGGCGGTTAAGCAGATCGGGGTTGCGCACGTCGTACTTCTGGCGGATGTCGCGCATGATGAGGGTGTCGAACACGTCCTTTATGTAGGCGTAGCGGTCCACCTCGTTCTTGTAGGGGTAGGAGCCCGACATGCCTCCTGCGCGCACGTAGCGATCGAAGGCGCTGTCGACCCCCTCTCCTTCTCCGAAGTAGGCAAGGTACTCGGCAAACGAGAACGGGAACACTTCGATCTCGAACGTGCGGCCCGTGAACAGCGTGGCGAGGTCGCTACTGAGCAGAAAGGCGTTCGAGCCGGTGATGTAGATGTCGAAGTTCTCCGATGCGTGGAAGCTGTTGATGGCCTTCTCGAACCCCTCGCACATCTGGACCTCGTCTATGATGACGGAGTTGCTCGCTCCGGGAACGTAGGCGGCCCGCACGAACTCGTCCAGGGCGTGGTATTCCATGAGGCCCTCGAATTCGGTCAGGTTGAGTTGACGTGAATGATGTTCGCGCTGGGTTCCGAACTCACGACGTGGTGCTTGAACGCTTCGAGCAGCTTGGATTTGCCGCTGCGGCGAACGCCGGTGATCACCTTGATGTCGGGAGTTCCCTCGACGTCTATCAGCTTCTGCAGATAGCTTTTCCTCTCGATAAGCTTCATCTCTAATTCCTATTTCCCAAAATTGATTTCGTTTTACTATTGGGAAATAGATACCACAGAAACTGTCGCGCCACCACGACACCAACAATCGTCCGGCAATACCAAAAAAGCAGGTCGGTTTCCCGACCTGCCTCAATTTCCGTGGTGGAGATGATGGGATTCGAACCCACGACCCCCACGTTGCGAACGTGATGCTCTCCCAGCTCATCCGTAAACGATCACATTTGATTTAGTAACTAAAATGGTGGTGTGTCCTCCCGCTTGAATTCAAGGCTATCTTTGCTGTCTGAATTTTTTAGAATAGCGGCTTATTAGATCAGCTTTTCCTAACTGGCTATTTTTCAACGACTCAGCAATTGACGACGCGCAGCTCCAAGTGTCTGGCTGACTAATCTCAGAGACAAATTGTTTGAAGTTGCACTTAAAAGAATTCAGCAACTCAGGGGTGATGATTCTGATGTTTCTATCGGGAGAGCAATAACGGTCGAATGTGTCGCTGTTGTGAACCATCACAGGATAGCATACGCATTCATCTGGATATTCATTGCGAAACCAGACGATGGAATTATTCAATTGCGAGCAATCTGATTCGGATATAGTTTCAGTAGTGGTTTGATTTTTGCATTCGATCACCTGGTATTCCATACCGCCCAAGGCAACCAAATTATCGGGGCCAATTTTGCTTTCATTCTCAGGACGAGAAGCAGAAAAACCCAGCAATTGAAAAATCTCCATAAGTGACTGCTCGAAACGATTCGAGCTCGCATCTCCAAAGCATAGTGAGTCTAGCAGGTCGTCAGCTTTTAATTGAAAGCTTGCCGGTGTAGGATATCTAGAAGATATATACTCCAGAACGGAGTCAGCTTGAGAATCAGAATTGTTATACAACTTTTCATACTGAATTCCAGATATCGGAGCCAGCACTGCCCGATTCGCGCGCTTCGCTGATAGCAATATTTGTTGAGAGATCTCTCGATTTATAAAATTCTCATACTCAGCCATTAGCTGCATAAGATAGCCCTTTTCAAATGAGCTTTCTGTTTTGTTCTTTGCTTCTTCAAGTACTTTAACAGCTCCACGATAGTCACCCACTCGCGACATCTCAAATGCTTTTCGCTGAGCAATTGTTGATCTATCCAGCTTTGGCTTACGGTCGTAAAACACTGATGAGATAGTCTGGCGACTGATGTCGACCCATTCTTTATCGCGGCAAAGAGATAGATCCATCAACTCGGCGAAATGGTTCATCTGCGGACGTTCGGACTCCGCTAATTGATCCCACAGCTGTTTTGAGAGCTCATATTGCGCCTTCGTGGCTGAGCTGAGGAATTGCGTCCCGTTCTGGAACGTAAGGATATTCGCGATTTTTTTACCCATGATCAGAACGACACAGTAGTCATTGCTCGAACGAATTCCTCTCCCCATCCCCTGTTCAATTTTGTGGATTTGAGTTCTCCGGATGTGATTGCTTTCATAATTTATATTCTCTAATACTGATTCAAATTCACTTCTTATCGACGGAAGACCATCTATAACGAGAATGCGACATGCATCGCCAGGCAGATCGACACCATCATACTGGTTTATCAGGACGGAAAGACCAACATGGCAACAGCGCATTCTTTCGACACCTGTCGAGAGGTTGTCTTTTGTAAGCACCTGATCCGCCGCGTCGAGCCAATATTGGGATCGTTGTCTAGAAGGCACAATGACAGCAGTATTGTAGTGTTTTGAGTATTCAACTATTTGAGCCTTAATTTCATCATCATCTATCTGAGGATTCAAAAGCTGTGGATACAGAATCATTCTCTCACCAAGATCATTCGCCTTCTCCGGGGCAACAATCCTTGTAAAAGAATCTTCCTCGACGCCCATAGTTGAAACAAAGACGCTATCATCGGACAGAGTGGCACTCATAAAAACACGATGCTTGGCATCTTCAAAACTTCTTATGGCCGAAATCGGAATGCATTTCGGAGAAACCTCAATCTGATTTGGTGTTATCACGCAATTGCAAGTTTTCCAATCGTCTCTTAAAAGTGGCAGATTAAACAGAATGAAATCACTATCTGCGTATTCTTCATCTTGCAATAATCGTAATACTTCAAGACAATTTTTTTGCCAAATCCAGAACGGAACTAAAATGCTTTTACTTCGATCCCCACTTTCAATCACTTCGAGATACTTCTGGGCATCGTATGCCTTAAGCGATTCTTCTAGTATTTTTACAACACGCTTATAAGCAGCGCTACTTTCGATGATTCGTACCGTAAACTGATCTTCGATGACGTCCATGCATGCATGGACGTCATCAATAACAATGCTCCCAATTGGACAATTATTGCCGCCGGGGCGCATGCCAAAAACGCTTCTTCCATTCACCAATTTATGAATATTGATTACAAGAATCGCCTTTCCCTCTCGAAATAAATACTCTTCTTGGTTTTGAACAACTTTTATCCCCAACTTTTGAGCTTCGGAAATAACCTGATCAACAAGATACGAATGGGGCACGACATACACAGCAGGCCCCTTATTCTCATTTAAACAGCTTTGTAAAATTATGAGACCAACAGTGGTTTTTCCACTCCCTGTGTTCATCTTCACAATTACATCTTTTTGATCTCGACACGAGGACCACTGCTTCCATACGTCCGTCTGAACATCTCTTGGGTATTCATGCCCCGGGGCTTTGTCCGGTAAGGCCATGTATATATCGCGAGGATCGAGAGGCGACCTCGTACCGCCAATACTGATTTTCGAGAGATCGACCATGAAACCCCCTTAACCGGACATATATGATAAATTTGATTATACCAGGACAGATGAAGTGGTGCGGCACTCTCGAGCCATGCAGCGCCCCAAGACTCCAAGCAAGCCCCCTTCATCGAGCCGAGAGTCGCTTTCCAACTCGATCGCTATTTATAGTAGAGACGATAGGATTCGAAACCACGATCTTCATATTGCGAAGCGTTCTTGATTGCACTGCTGGTTTTAGGCATACTCGTTTTACTTGTTTCTGGAAGGATCAGCCTTGGAAAACGACAGCATTGAGACAAATGGCGGAACTAAGGTGACCAACGATATCGCCTTGACTTCATTCGACCCCATCGATGTCAAAAGTCTCATCTACGTTGTGCGGAACCAACAGGTCATGCTGGATAGCGATTTGGCAATGCTGTATGACGTGGAAACCAAGGTTTTCAATCAGGCAGTGAGACGTAACGAAAACCGCTTTCCCGAAAGATTCCGATTCCGGCTTACGTCAGAAGAGTACGAACGTTTGAGGTCACAAACTGTGACCTCAAACGGAAGAGGAGGAAGGCGCTATCTTCCCTATGTGTTCACCGAACAGGGGATCGCGATGCTGTCGGCCGTTCTCCGTAGCGACATCGCAGTCGAGACGAGCATTCGTATCATGGATGCCTTTGTGGAAACACGCCGATTCCTCGCGAACAATGCGGCTCTTTTCGAGCGTATCGGACAAATAGAGCTGAGGCAGCTTGAATATCAAAAGAAGACTGATAAAAAGCTCGATCAGGTTTTCGCCTACATAGAAAGTGCGCCCGAGACAACCCAAAAGATTTTCTTCGATGGTCAGCTATTCGATGCTTTCAGTCTCTTGGTCGAACTCGTTCAGAAAGCCCAGTGCAAGATCGTGCTCATAGATGGATATGTCGACGTTTCGACACTCAATATCTTGACGAAGAAAGCAGCAGGGGTGGCTGTGACCATCCATACATTGCCCAATGCGCGGTTGACGCAAACCGACATCGATACGTTCAACCACCAGTATCCCGCGTTGACAGTGCGCCGCACCCGGGCTTTTCACGACCGATTCTTAATTATCGACGATTCAATCGGATATCACATCGGGGCATCGCTCAAGGACGCCGGTAAGAAGTGCTTCGCAATAACGAAAATTCAAGATGCCAAAATGGTAGAAGACATCTTGGACCGATTGAAGGAAGCTTGAGGGCGGATTCCCGAATTAAGTCGAAAGCCGACGATTCCCACCATGCGGCAGAAGATAAAATCGGGGCGAAGCCTGTGGCCTCGCCCCGATCGGGTTTCCGTGGTGGAGATGATGGGATTCGAACCCACGACCCCCACGTTGCGAACGTGATGCTCTCCCAGCTGAGCTACATCCCCACGGGTTGGCGCTTTCGCGCGAGTTGATATTTTGCACGTAGCGGATGAGTTTGTCAAACGATAATGCAGAATGTTCACAGATAGGTCAGCCGTCGGCATCGTCGGCATCTGAGTCGGGCTCGCGGAGGAAAACAGGGAGGCCCGCGCTCTCGGCCTCTTCCCGCGAGACGTGCACGAGAATGTCTCCTGGCTGGCAATCGAGCACCTCGCACAGCATATCGAGCGTCGAGAACCTGACCGCGCGAATCTTGCCCGTCTTGATGCGCGACAGGTTCACGTTGGTGATGCCCACCTTGTCGGCGAGCTCGTTTAAGGACATCTTGCGATCAGTCATAACCTGATCGAGCCGAAGGACGATAGGCATCGGAAACGCCTATAATGTCTCGTCTGTGAACTCTTGCAGGAGAACGCCGTATTTGAAAACAAATGAGAAAGCAAATATTACTGCCGCAGTAATGAACGGTGCAAAGTTTATCGGAATTACTATATTATCCGTCGTAGAATAATATCCCGCATCAACGTTTCCGTATTGCATGATAGAAGCACTAGCGGTAGCAGATATATCAATAATTCCGCAAAGTAGCAGCAACAGGGCGAGAACACGCAGTCTTTTAACTTGCAGCAAAGTAAAGGGGGATTCTCCCTTTGAAGCGTCTGAAAATATTTTGATGAAAGTAACGAACATCGCTGCAATCGTGATGTCGTAGAGAAGATAGAGCAAAGTGCTCGTTAAATCAGAGGTTCCAAAAAAATCAAAAGCATCTGGATTCACAAGCGTACCAATTATGAGGATTACTGTGAAAGCCCAATACAAACATACGATTGGGAAAACTATTTTTAGCGTTACGGCTATGAAAGAGCAAATGCTTTTAACCTTTGCCAACGATTGTGCGGTTTCTTTTAAATCATTCCTGCAATCCACTTACAGCCCCTTCGCCGGCGATAGTAAAATCAAGCATGTAGCATCAACTCAATAGTAAGAGGAAGGGCCGCTTTTCATGAAAGAGACCCTTCCGTTATCAGTTTAGAATCCCGGAGCAAAACATATCCCGCCAAAGCCGACTATTGTGCAGATGCCGCGTGTTTCGCCTTCGCTATAGAACAGCATGTTGTTCACCTCCTTTGCTGTAACGATGCTTGCATTCTTCTTCCCAGGTCGTCGTAGAAGGCCTGGGTCATCGCGCAATAGGAGTCTCGCGACTCCAGATTGCCCGATGCGAACAGCGAGCGGGCTCGGCAGCCTCCCCCGCAGATTCGCGTGTAGCGGCACGACGAGCAGCCTTCGAACTCCGCAGCGTCGAGCGCGCGGAACCGCCGGCTGACGTCGCTCTCGAGCGCCTCGGCCAAAGTCCCCGTGAACACGTTGCCCATGGCCAACTCAGGGCGCTGCAGCATGTGGCACGGATACACGGTGCCGTCCGCCGCGACGCTCACCTCGCGATAGCCCGCGCCGCAATTGCGCTTGACCGTGAGGTTGAGCCCCACCGGCGCATCGAGCAGCGCGAGGGGCCTTCCTCCGTCGAGCGTCAGCAGTCCGAGGCCGAGCGCGCGCAGCTCCTCGTCGCCGGGAAGCAGCGGCGCCAGCGCGTCTTCGGGCTCGCAGGTGAGCAGGCTGAAGTTGAGCGTCGCGCCAAGGTCGCGTGAAAGCTTCACATATGCGGGCAGGTCGCCGACGTTCTTCGCATGCACGGTGGGGATGATGTGCGCGGAGATGCCGGCGGCGCGGATCATCCCCACCGCCTCCACCAGCTCGTCGAAGCGCTGCTCGCCCCGGATGTAGGCGGGCGAGCCGGCCGAGCACCCGTCGAACGACACGGACACGCAATCCGCGTATGGGGCGAGCCGCGCGAGCGCGTCCGCAGTCAGGCAGGTGCCGTTCGAGAGCACGGTCGCCTTGGCGATGCCCGCGGCCTTCGCATGCGCCACGATGTCGGGAAGGTCGGCGCGCAAAAACGGCTCGCCGCCGGAGATCACCAGGTTCGACACGCCCGCCGAGGCAAGCTCGTCAACAGCGCGCGCCATGTCCGCAAGCGACGCGTCGGCGAGCGCGTTTCTCTGCGCATCGAGCGAGTAGCAGCCGGCGCAATCGAGGTTGCAGCGCTGCGTCACGTGCAGATACGCGCTCATCACCCGCCTATCGTCAGGCGCCTCCGAGAAGAACCCGCCCTTGGTCAGATGCTCGAGAAGCGCGGGGTCGACGGCGGCCACCTCGCGCTCGTCCACATCCTCGACGTGTAGGCGCGCGCAGACCGCCGCCCCTTCTTCCGTGAGCCCGATGGCGTAGCCGGTGGCCATCGACCCCACCATGGGAATTCCGGCGAAGTCGAACGACACCACGTCTTCGGCAAATTTCATTGGGGGCTCCTCGTCGCGCAGCGGCACCGTCAAGCATTATTCGAACGATCATCCTATGGTACTTCAACAAACGCAGCTGATGTTCAACGAACCGTTGCAAACAAACCAAATTCAGAGCAGCGCGACCGCAAACGTAACCTAGGGATTACATCGCTCGGAATTTCTTCCCTATCTGGGAAAATGTTCGCTCACCTTCTTCAAAGCCAGGGTTACGGATTTAATGTTTTATGATAAATTGATATCATTGAAATTTTCCTTGAACGCCGCCGTCCGGCAGGAAAGTGGGTTGCGGTGAATATCAGCCAGCTGGAATACTACGTGGCCACGATGCGATGCGGCAGCTTCTCCATGGCCGCGCGCGAGCTCTTCGTATCGCCGCAAGCCGTTTCCAGGGGCGTCAACGAACTCGAGCGCGAACTCGACGTCGCCCTGTGCGTGAAGACGAGCCATTGCATCAAGCCCACGCCGTTCGGCCGCGTGTTCTCCGCCCGCGCCTCCGAGATACTCTCCTGCATGCTCGAGCTCGAGGCGCTCGCGAAGGCCCAGAGCGTCGCGCAAGCGGAAGAGGGAGCCGCCTCGCTGGCCGTCGCCTGCTCCCCGTGCCGCGGGAACATCGTGCATCCCGAAGACCTCTCGCTGTTCAAGAAAGCGTATCCCCACGTCAACCTCACGATAACCTACCATCCCAGCGGCACGTGCCTCGCCGCGCTCGAGGAGGGCGTGGTGGATGCCGCCATCATCGTCGGCCGCACGACGAAGCCCGGCATCGACTGCGTGCGCCTGCTGTCGTTTCCCCTCGGCGTGCTGGTGTCGCGCGATCACCCGCTGGCGTCGCAGCGATGCGTCGCAATCGACGACCTTCAGGGCTTTCCCCTCGCCGCCCCGGAGGATCTGCGCTACTGCCACGCCATCATCACGGACCATCTCAAGGCGAAGGGGCTCGACGCGGACTACACGGCGCTGCCTCCCTACATCGAGGACCACCGCGCGTTTCTGAACGAGGGCCGCGGGGCTTTCTTCGTCGCGGACGATCCGCTGCTCGAGACGATGTACCCCGACGCCATCTTGCTGCCCATCGTTGCCGAGGACCTCATGACCATACCGCTGTGCCTCGCCTTTGAAGAGGACACCGAGAACGATGCCGTGCCGCTCGTCGAGCATTTCCTGGTCGGCATGGCGACGGGCATCCGCCGGTGGAGGCTCTGAAGGCAGGGGCTGCCGGCACCTATCCGCCACGAGGAGAAAAGGGACGAACCATGGGCATCTCAACCGATCAAGAACTGAACTCCCGGCTCATCGAGCTCTCCAAGGCCGTCAGCGCCCTGTTCGAGAACGCGGCCGCGACGGAGAACGTCCCCACCGCGCGCGACGAGGCCCTGCGCGCCATCGCCGAGCAATCGGAGAAGGCGCGCGGCAAGCTGTCGCACGGCGAGCGCCCTTAACGCGCCGGGCCCGCGTCCGTCGCCGTCTATTCGCCCTCGCGGGCGGGACCGGTATGCCCTATACTGGGGCCATGGACGAACCTTCCTCATACGATCCGGTCCCGCTCGAGGACGTGAGCGAGACGCGCGGCCCCGACGACGCGGGCATGATGACGCATCTGTTCTACGCCTTCAACACCGTGATCACGCTGCAGGCCTTCGGCGAGCCCGAGCGGTGCGCCGCCGCGTTCGACGCCGCGCGAACCGCCTGCCGCAGCTTCGAGCGGAGCCTCTCGCGGACGCTGCCCCATTCCGATATCGCACGGCTCAACGCCGCGGAGGGCCAGCCGGTTACCATCGGTGCCGACACGGCCGAGCTGCTGCTCGAGGCCCTGCGCTACTGCGCCGACAGCGAGGGGCGCTTCGACATCACGATGGGCTCCGTCGTGAGGCTGTGGAACTTCCACGAAGGAGTGATCCCCGATCGGGCGCGCATCGACGAGGCGCTGCGCCACGTGGACTGGCGCAAGGTCGAGGTGTGGCAGGAAACCGGCGCGCCCGCGGGCCCGCGCTGGCTCGCCCGCATCGCCGACGCGCAGGCGGCCGTGGACGCGGGCGGTATCGCGAAGGGCTGGATCGCCGACCGGCTGACCGCGCTCATGCGCGCGAAGGGCCTGGAATCGTTCATCGTGAACCTGGGCGGCAACGTGATGGCGAGCGGCTCGAAGCCGGACGGCTCGCCCTGGCGCATCGGGCTGCAGGATCCGCGCGAAAAGGGCGGCATCGTGGGGGCGGTGGCCGTGCGCGACGCGTCGGCTGTGACGAGCGGCGTGTACGAGCGCTGCTTCGAGCGCGACGGCGTGCTCTACCAGCACATCCTCGACCCGGCGACCGGCTTCCCCGTCGTCACGGACGCGGCCGGGGCAACGGCGGTCGCGCGGCGCTCCATCGATGCCGAGGGCTACTCGACCACGCTCGTGGCGCTCGGCATCGAGCGCGGCATCGCGTTCGCCCGAGCGCATCCCGCCATCCTGAAGGCGTACTTCGTGGACGCGGACGGGAACGTGCACGAAGCGTGACGCACCCTCCTCGCCGCTCCCGCTAGCCGGAGCGGAACAGCGCTTCCCCTTATGAAACGGGCGCCGCTTTGCGCAGCGCCCGTCGCGGGTCGAACATGTCTGCCTTGCGGCTTAGGAGAGCACCTTCTCCTCGTCGAGCTCGTCGGCCTCGTCCAGGGAGAGCGCGGCGTCGGCTTCGGGCACGAAGGGCTCGAACAGCGGCTCGCCGTTCTGGGAGAGCTCCACCATGCCGGTGAGGACGTCCACGTACTGGTAGGACTGGCGCGCCGTGCGGCCGCGCTTGCGATCGACCTCCATGATGAACAGCTGGGGGTGCACCTGCATGAGCACGCCCTCGCTCTCGACGATCTTCGAGCGGCCCATGTTGGCGCGCACTTTCAGGCGTTGACCGACGAAGTCGTGTAACGTATCATGAATGGAGTCGACGATTTTGGCTTGTTTCGCTAAATCCATGCTCACTCTTTCTCGCGTGTGCCAGTGTGCAGAAATGACAGCCAAGGATTATACCACCTCGGTCAATACTTTACAGAATCTGCACGGATTGTCCCTCATTCGACAACAATTCTGACGAGCGGGAACGTGCCGGACTCCGTGCGCGCCCTTTCCCCGAATCGATTGGCGGTCGAACAGAGCGGCCGGATGCTTATATGGTACTATTGATGTAACATTTAAGCGGACGAAGGCAGGTGGCAGCCGTGGGGAAGAAAAAGAAGCAGGCGAAGAAGGCAGCGGCGGCCGTCCTCGAGCGAACGTGCCCCTGCTGCAAGAAGCACTGCCCCCTCGCGAAGCCGAAATGCTCCAAGGGCAAGGCCGTCCGCAAGAAGCTTCTTGGGTGAATAGGCGTTCACCGCAATCCGCGCTCCAAAAACATGCCTCGTGCGCTGAGGCGTGTTTTTGGAGCGAAGATGCGCCTGGATGAGACGATTACCCCGTCCCTTCGTCTCACACGGCCTGCTGGTAGGCGCAGGCGAGGCGGACGAACTCGGCCAGGTCGAGGGTCTCGCCGCGGCGGCGGGGGTCGATGCCGGCGGCCTCGAAGATCTGCGGGAGCGCGGCGGTGGCGCGCACGCCCTCCTCCCCTCGTCCGGCGAAGTAGGTCTTGCACGAGTTCGCGATGGTCTTGCGGCGGGTGGCGAAGGCGGCGTCGGCCATCGTGGCCGCGGCCTTGACGGCGGCGGCGTCGAGCGGCTCGCCCGCATCGTCGCAGACGGGGCGGCGGTCCAGGCGCAGCACGGCGCTCTCCACGCGCGGCGGCGGGAAGAAGTTGCCCGGTCCCACAGCGAAACGCCCGGCGGGACGGGCATGCAGGCGCAGCTTCACCGTGTAGGCGCCGTAGTTCTTCGACCCCGGCTCGGCGGCCATGCGGTCGGCCACCTCTTTCTGCACCATCACCGTGGCCGACTCAAGCGACGCGAAGCGCTCGAAGTAATCGAGCACTACGGTGGCGGCCACGGCGTAGGGCAGGTTGGCCACGAGCTTCGCCGGCGCGAAGGGCACGTCCTCGGCCGCAAGGTCGAGCGCGTCCTTCTCGATGAGGGTGAACCGGCCCTCCCACGGCGCGAGCGTCTCGGCGAGCACGGCGGGCAGGTCGGGGTCGCGCTCCACCGACGCCACGCGCCCCACGTGCTTCAGCAGCGCGATGGTGAGCGTGCCGATGCCGGGGCCCACCTCCAGCACGTCGTCGTCCGGCGCGAGGCCGGCCAAGGCCACGATCTTCTGCAGGATGCCGTCGTTCACGAGGAAGTTCTGCCCGAGCGAATACTTCGTCGAAAGGCCGTGGGCCTGCAGCACGGCGCGCGTCTCCGACACGCTCGCGAGCGGGGAGAGCTTGCTCATCGGGGGAACGTCCCGTCCGGCCCCGAGCACGTGTACGCCGACGCGGGATGGATGCGCCCGTCCCGGAACAGGTCGGCGCCCGCCGGCACCGCGCCGTCCGCGCCGATGAGCCCCACCCAGTCGTGCACGTCGCCGAGCGCGAACCCCGCCACCGACAGCGCCGAGCGCGCCTCGCCCACCAGCGGCCCGAAGCCGTGCGGATCGCCGCCCTCCCCCACCACGTACAGGCTGGCCGGGCGCTTCGGCTTCGCGCGCCAGTTGGCGTAGTAGTAGGGCTGAAGCCGGTCGAGAAAGCTCTTGAGCTGGGCGGGAGCGCCCGCGAAGTACACCGGCGACACGAGCAGGAGCTCGTCGCAGGCGTTCAGCAGCGCGCGGACGCGCAGCATGTCGTCGGAGATGACGCAGTACAGCTCGTTGCGGCCGAGGTTGGCCGCGCACGCCTCGCAGCCCGTGCAGGGCGCGATGCGGACGTCCGAGAGCATCACGACGTCGACGCGGTCGTTGGGGAAGGCGTCCTCGCAGGCGAAGCGCAGCGCCTCAGCCAGCCCCGCACTGCGGCCCCGCGCGCGCGGCGACCCGCAGATGATCAGGCGGTTCATTGCCATCACTCCTTCCCTCGGGCCTCGGCGGCATCCGAAGCGCCGAACGCCTCGGCGTAGAACGACGCCGCCTCGCCCTTCTGCCACGGCGTGGCCGGCCGGTCGAGCAGGCCGCGCGCGTTATCCATGAGCTGTTCGAGCAGCGCCTTGCGCGCGGGCCCCGGCTCGCAGCCGCGCGCCTCGGCCAGACGAGCCGCCGTGAAGACGACGTGCTCGGGCCCGCAGGTGGTGCCGCGCAGGGGCTCGGGCGTCATGTAGGGCGCATCCGTCTCGGTGAGCAGGCGATCCGCCGGCACGCGGGCCGCGGCGTCGCGCACCTCGTCGGCGTTCTTGAACGTGAGCGGCCCGCCGAAGGCCACGTGGCAGCCGGCCTCAACCCAAGGCTCGAGCGTGGCCCAGTCCAGGTTGAAGCAGTGCAGGAGGGTGCCCGCCTCGGGGAAGCCCTCCTCGCGCATGATGGCGAGCGCGTCGTCATGCGCCTCGCGCACGTGCAGGATGACGGGCAGGCCGCATGCCTTCGCCAGGCGCACCTGGCGGCGGAACACCTCGCGCTGCACGTCGCGCGGCGAGAAGTCGTAGTGGTAGTCCAGCCCGATCTCGCCGAGCGCCGCCACGCGCGGGTCGGCCAGCCGCTCGAGCAGCTCCGCCTCCAGGCTGGGCCCGTAGTGCCGCGCGTTGTGGGGATGGCACCCCACGGCGATCCGAACCCGCGGCACGCGCGGGAAGGGATCGCTTCAACTCCAGCCGACGATCTGCTTCGCATCGGCCGCCGCCTCGAACTTCCAGGAGTTCAAACGGTCGAACGTGGTGGAGCCGTCCTCGAACACGTCCACGATGGTGCAGACGAAGTCCACGTGGTGCACGGCGCAGCGCGCGAGCGCGAGCGACGGCTCGGCCAGAAGCTGCAGATGGGCGTGCGTATCG
Source organism: Arabiibacter massiliensis (assembly GCF_902386925.1). Classification (NCBI taxonomy): domain Bacteria; kingdom Bacillati; phylum Actinomycetota; class Coriobacteriia; order Eggerthellales; family Eggerthellaceae; genus Arabiibacter; species Arabiibacter massiliensis. The sequence continues at coordinate 1,682,541 of NZ_LR698996.1, forward strand.
GCCACGGGTGCCTCGAGTGCGGGCGCGTCGACGGTGTCCCACTTGCCGTGCTTGCGCCTGCGGTGGAACAGGCCGTCGTGGAACACCTGCTCGACTCGTCGATCGTCGGCCATCGCCCGCCCCCTATTCCATCGAGAGGTCGATGGCGTCCATGTCCAGGCGCGGGAACAGGGGCTCGCCGATCTCCACCGGGTTGCCGGCGGGCAGCTGGCCCCAGGCGGTGGCGGCCTCGATGTCGGTCACGGCAAACACGTCGCCCAGGCTCAGGCGGCGGAACACCTCGGCCGACGTGTTGGGCATGAGCGGTGCCATATACAGAGCGATGATGCGGATGGCCTCGAGGGCGTTGTAGATGACCTCGGCCAGACGAGCCGCCGTTTCCTCCGACTTCGCGAGGTTCCACGGCGCGCTTTCCTCCACGTAGAGGTTCACGCGGCCGGCCAGCTTCTGCACCGCAGCGGCGGCGCCGGTGAAGTCGGCGGCACCCAGAGCGGCGTCGTAGGCGGCATACAGCTCGTCGCTGATGGCGCGCAGCGGGTTCTCCTTGGCCAGCGCCTCGGCCGGCACCTCGGGCACGCGGCCCTCGAAGTACTTCTTCGTCATGTTGAACACGCGGCTCACCAGGTTGCCCCAGGTGTTGGCCAAGTCGGCGTTGTACACCTGCACCATGCGCTCCATGGAGATGGAGCCGTCGGAGCCGAATTGCACGTCGCTCATGAAGTAGTAGCGGTACGCGTCCACGCCGAACACGCGGCAGAGGTCGGCGGGGCGCAGCGCATTGCCCTTCGACTTCGACATCTTCTCGCCCTTGGTGAGCAGAAAGCCGTGGCCGAACACCGTGTGCGTGATGGGCAGCCCCGCCGCCATGAGCATGGCCGGCCAGATGACGCAGTGGAAGCGCGTGATGTCCTTACCCACGAAGTGGTACTGCATGGGCCAGCGCGCGTCGAACTCGCCGGCGCGCTCGCCCTCGTCGGCGTAGCCGATGCCGGTGAGATACGCGAGCAGCGCATCGGCCCACACGTAGGCCACGTGCCCCTCGTCGAAGGGCAGCGGCACGCCCCAGTCGAACGTGCTGCGCGAGATGGAGAGGTCGTGCAAGCCGCTCTTCACGAACGAGACGATCTCGTTGCGCCTCGTTTCGGGGCGGATGAACTCGGGATTCTCGTCGTAGAATTTCAGCAGCGGCTCTTGGAACTCGGAGAGCTTGAAGAACCAGTTCTCCTCGCCGCCGGCCTTCTGCACGGGGCGCTTGCAGTCGGGGCACACGAGCTGGCCCTCCTCGTTCTTCTCCAGCTCGCCCTCGGCGTAGTAGGTTTCCTCGTGCACGCAGTACCAGCCCTCGTAGCTGCCTTTGTAGCACCAGCCCTTGTCGTAGAGATCCTGCCAGAACTTCTTCACGCTTCGCGCGTGGCGCGGCTCGGTGGTGCGCACGAAGTCGGTGTAGGTGATGCCGAGCATGTCCCACGCCTCGCGGAACGCCGGCTCCATGGAGTCGCACCAGTCCTGCGGGGTCATGCCCTTGTCGGCAGCCGTGTCGGCCACCTTCTGGCCGTGCTCGTCCATGCCCGTGACGAACGCGACGTCGTAGCCGTTCATGCGCTGGTAGCGCGCCACGGTGTCGGCGGCGATGGTGGTGTAGGCCGTGCCGAGGTGCGGGGCGGCGTTGACGTAGTAGATGGGCGTGGTGAACGAGTAGGTTCCCTTTGACATGGTGCATCCTTACGTATCGGGACCGCAGGGCGAATGGTGCCCCGTCGGCCGCATGGGCAAACGCGATAACCGAGCTATTTTAGCACGCAACTTCCCGCCGCGATGCGCCGCCGCGCGCGTCCGCGAATGTTTCACGTGAAACATTCGTTCGCTTATCGGGGCTGCCGGGCGGCGAAACCTTAAGTTATCCTTACACGAGACTTATGGTTTACTTGCAGTGCTCCCGCACCAGGCCTGAAAACGGGCACCGCGCCGTATACTGGCTGCAACGCACCCGACACGTTGGCGAAGGAGGGCCGGTGCAGACGAACCCCGTCAGGCGATGCATGTCGGTCCTCGGATCGCTGCTGGCCTGCATCGCGATGGTCGGGCTTTTCATGGCCCAGGTGCGCTACCTGGGCTTCGAGTCGGGCATCGTCGACATCCCGCGCGCCGAGGCGGCTGCCGCCGATGGGAAAGCGCCCGCCCCTTCGCGCAGCACCGTCGTCGCAGAATACTGCAGCGAGGTGGTGTCCGCGAGCGATCCCGCGAATCCCGCCGGCCGCACCTCGACGCAGCTGACGTTCGACGACTTCTGGCTGCTTCGCGATTCCCACGCCTACCAGCACGAGCTTGCCACCGCCTGCGCCGTGCTGTCGGCGGTGTGCAACTCCGAGTCGCAGTTCTACAGCGGCGTGCCGGGCTCAGTGCCCTACGCCGAGCAGACGCTGGGGCGGCTCGGGTTCGAGAACGTGCGTACCGACTCCTACGCGCTGCGCAGCAGCATCCTCGACGAGGCGAGCTCGCTTCTGCTAGGTTCGCCCGACGTGGCCGCCTACACGCTTGCCAGCAAGCCGCTCGCCTCGGAGGACGGCGGCCGGCCGACAACGCTCGTGTTCGTGGGCATCCGCGGCACGTACGGTGCCGAGTGGCTCAGCAACTTCAACATCCTCGGGCAGGGCGTAACCGGGCCCGACCATCGCGGGTTCAAGGCGGCCGAGGAGGAAGTGGCGCACGCCGTGCGCGCCTATGTGCGCGAGCTGGGCCTCGACCCCGACCGCACGCGCATCCTCATCACCGGGCACAGCCGCGGGGGCGCGATCGCGAACCTGCTGGCCGCCGACCTCGGCAATCCCGACGCGCAAGAGGCGGCGCTCGCGCCCTCCTCGGGCATCTTCGCCTACACGTTCGCCGCGCCCTGCGCCACGCGCGCTGGCAATCGGCACGATCCCGCGTTCGACAACATCTTCAACGTGGTGAACGAGGCGGACATCGTCACGCAGCTGCCGCTCTCCTCCTGGGGGTTCGGCCGCTACGGCTCTACCATCGAGCTGCCGGACGTCGCGAGCGACGGCTTCGACGACTCGTTCGCCGTCGTGCAGACCGCCTACCGGCAGAACACCGGCTTCGCGCTGAGCAGCGACTTGGACGCGCTCGCCGCGCTGCACTCGTTCGGCTCGAACGCCTCCGGGCACGTGTCTGCGGCCGAGGATCTGGCCAGCCCGCTCGGGTTGGTGGGCGTCGTCCAGTCGCTCATCGGCCTGGACGTGTCCGCCGCGCTGAGCGCCCACTACCCCGACACCTACATAGCCTGGATGCAGGCCCTCGACGACGCCCCGACAGGAGCATGAGCCCCTCGCGCGGCTATCGCGAGTTTTGCAATGTCCTTGAGTTTTGCACCCTTCCGCAGGCCTTTTTTTGGCTCTTGCGCGGCCGGTTTAAGTTCACTCAGTCAAGAAACCGCAGATCAGATTGAGCCCTCCCCATGCGTGCTCTTTCAGATGGGCTTCCCAAGGGTGCATAACTCAAGCACCTTGCAGTTTCGGGGCCTTTTCGGCAACGCAAAGGTGCATAACTCGACGACTTTGCATTTACGCGGGCGCGGGGGGCCGCCGATGGCCGGATGATGCCTTTCTGGTGTGCGTGATGGGCGCGGAGTGCGGTATTATCGGGAGGAACCGCCCGCACCGTCTGCCGATGAGGTGGACGAGCTGGAAAAGGAGCCGACTTGAAGCACTTCCGACCGCGCTCGCTCATGCTTGTCGCCACGCTCTGCTGCGCCCTCGCCGCCTCCGCGCTGTTCGGCTGCTCGCAAGCCGCGCCGCCCGATGCAGCCGCCCGCCCTGCGAGCGATGTGGAGGCCATGGGCTCGCTCGAAGCCATCGAGGACCCCGCCCTCGAGGTTGAACCCGAAGCCGCGCCGGAGCCCGAGCCGGAGCCCGAGTCCGAGGCCGCCCCGAAACCCGAGGCCGCAGAAGCCGTCGTCGTCGAGCAGCGCATCGCCGAGGGCGACCCCACCGCCAAGATCTGCTACCTCACCTTGGACGACGGACCCTCCGACAACACCTTGGAGTTCCTGCGCGTCTTCGAGGAGAAGGGCGTGCTGGCCACGTGGTTCGTCCAGGGCAACTCCGCGCAGATCGACCGGGTGGTGGACATCGCCGCCGCGGGGCACGGCATCGGCTTGCACACCTACAGCCACGACTACGCGCAGGTCTACGCCAGCGACGACGCCTACTTCGCCGACCTCGCCGCCGTGCAGGAGGCCGTTTCCTCGCGCATCGGGCGCACGTCGGACATCGTGCGATTCCCCGGCGGCACGTCGAACACGGTGTCGGCCAACTACAGCTCCGGCATCATGAGCAGGCTCACGCAGAGCGTGCCGGCCGCGGGCTACCAGTACTTCGACTGGAACGTGTCGAGCGGCGACGCGTCCAACCCGCCGCTGTCCGCCGAGAGCATCGTGGCGAACATCCTCGACAACACCGGATCGATGCAGCGGATATGCGTGCTCGCTCACGACACCAACGCGAAGGGCACCACGTTGGAGGCCCTCCCGGCCGTCATCGACGGGCTGCGCGCGCAGGGCTACACGTTCGGCGTGCTCACCCGCGACACCCCGCCCTTCCAGCATCAGGCGGGCAACTAGCGGCTTCGCAAGAGCCCCTGGCAATCGTTTCCTTTTCAAATCGCGATTTGACAAATCGCGATTTGAAAATCATACTCAAGCATTATCGACAGCAAAACGTCAAAGGATGCTTATGCGATTCATCGGGCGGCAACACGAACTCGATTTCCTCAACCAATGCTACGAGTCGTCCAAGGCGCAACTCGTCTTTCTTTACGGTCGCCGCCGCGTGGGAAAAACCGAGACGCTTTTCGAGTTCGCTCGAAACAAAAGGCACGTGTTCTTCGCCGCCCCCGAAGCAACGCGGGCCGAGCAGCTCTCGCTTTTCTCCCGCCGCCTCTTTGAGGCGGGCGCCCCTGCGGGAAAATACCTGAGCCGATTCGACACATGGCACGACGCGATAAGCGAAGTCACCTCGCTTCCAGGCGACGGCAGGAAACTCGTCATCATCGACGAGTTTCCCTATCTCGTAAAAGCGGATCCCTCACTCCCTTCCATCCTGCAAAATCTGTGGGACGCCGTCCTGCGCAATGAGAACCTCATGATCGTGCTTTGCGGAAGCGCCATGAGCTCTATCGAAAACGAACTGCTTGCCGAGAAGAACCCGTTGTACGGACGCGCGACGGGCATTCTCAAAATGGAGCCCATGGACTACCGCACCGCAGCCGAATTCTTCCCACGCTTCTCACCCGCCGATCAAGTGACAGCCTTCTCTATTCTCGGAGGCATCCCCCACTATCTCGCCCAATTCGATGACGGTTTTAGCATCGAAGAGAATATCAAGCGACGGGTGCTCACCAAGGGCTGCACCCTCTATAGCGAGATAGAGTTCCTTCTTCACCAGGAACTTCGAGAAACCGCCGTCTACAACGGCATCATCCATGCCGTCGCCATGGGAGCCTCTGCCCTGGGCGAAATCGCAGCACGGTCGATGGTGCCATCGCAAAAAGCCAGCGTCTACTTAAAAAATCTGATCGAGCTCGGCATTATCAAAAGAGAGTTCTCGATTGCCGATTCGCCCAAGGAAACGTCAAAGAGCACTCGCGGCATATATCGCATGGCCGATGCGTTCTTTCGCTTCTGGTATGCCTTTATATTTCCTAACAAATCCGACCTGGAAATGCTCGATGTCGACGGAGTATACCGGTTCGATGTGGAGCCCGAGCTGACGAGTTTCTCCTCCCTCACATTCGAGGACGTCTGCCGAACGTGGCTTCGTAGGCAGAACCAACGGGGAGAGCTGGCAACGCGCTTCGGCGAAATCGGGCGATACTGGAACAAGCAAGTGGAGATAGACGTCGCCAGCTTCTCGAAAGCCGCTGGCATGCGCCGAAAAGGCTTAACGGCCCTCGTTGGAGAATGCAAATTCGGAAACAGTCCTTTAGGTGAAAGCGTGCTGGAATCGCTTGACTGCAAAGCGGCCTCTCTTCACAGCGACGAAGTAGAACGTTTTCTCTTTGCTCGCTCGGGTTTTTCGGCCCCCCTCATGCGACGAGCGGAACTTGAAGCCAATCTCCATCTCGTCGGCATAGACGAACTGTACGACTGAAGCCGGTCGGCGAGCACGATATGCTCGGATTGCGAAGCCGCCCGCCGCGGGGGCCTTACTCGAAGTAGAAGAGGTCCTCGAACTTCTTGTCGAGCGCGATGCACAGCACGAGGGCCAGCTTGGCGGTGGGGTTGAACAGGCCCGTTTCGATGGACGAGATGGTTTGGCGCGACACGCCCACCAGGCCCGCGAGCTCGGCCTGCGACAGGTCCGCCTCGGCGCGCGCGGCTTTCAGGCGGTTCTTGAGTTCCAGCTCGCCGTCGTTGTCGTGGACGTCGTCGAAGCCGAGGAAAGGCAGCTTTATCATGAGAGGCCCCTACATCGTGGCGAGGACGTACCGGATGGCAGAATGAACGACGAAGCTCGCGGTGAACAGCCCGAAGAAGAGCAGGCTTTTCATGCGCAACTGATATGCCTGGCAGAACATCATCGTCGAAAGGCCCGTGAAGAACACGGCGTACAGGCCATCGGTGTTCCGCCCATGGAAAAGTTCCCACATATACAGAAGGATGAACGCCACCGCCGCCGCACTCATCGTGATGAGTCCTTTGCGCTGTTCAAGCAGTTTGAAGCGCTCGTCCACCAGCCCGTTGTCCTTGCGGCTCTTCTCCAGGATCTCGTTCTTGTCCATGTGCGCACCTCCCGTCCGCTTTGCTGTACGAATGTTTCACGTGAAACATTCGTACGCCTGTGGTGACAAGTTTACTTGTCGTTGTGATAAGTATACTTGGCATCGCCATGGATTACAAGGCTACGATGCGAATACAAGGAGGGGTTGCGGGAGCACGGCTCTGCTATCATGTGCCCCATGGATTCCCGAAACGACACTCCCCGGCCGCGCAGGCGATGGCTGCGACGGCTCGCGTTGGCCCTTGCGATCATCGCCGTCGTCGTGTTCGCCGGCGCGGCCGCGTTCGCCGTGTATGCGAGCGACTACTATCACGCCGATGACACAGCGCGCGAAAGCCTGGCCTCGACCGCGGCGCTGCCTGTGGCGCAAGGCGACGGCTACCTGGCGTTCGGCGACGCGTCCGCGCGCACGGGCATCGTGCTCTACCCGGGCGCGAAGGTGGAGTACAGCGCGTACGCGCCGCTCATGCGCGACCTGGCCGAGCGCGGCTACCTGGCCGTGGTGGTGGAGATGCCGTTCAACTTCGCATTCTTCGGCATCGACGCCGCCGACCGCGTTCGAGCGGCGTATCCCCAGGTGGGAATATGGTGGGTGGGGGGCCACTCGCTCGGCGGCTCCATGGCGGCCCAGTACGCGGCCAACCACGCGGACGACGACGCGCTCGGGGGCGTCGTGCTGCTGGGAGCCTACTCGGCGAGCGACCTTTCCGCCACCGACCTGGGCGCCATCGTCGTCTACGGCTCCAACGACCAGGTGCTCAACCGCGACAAGCTGGCCGAGGGCGCCGTGAAGCTGCCCGCCGACGCGGAGACCGTCGTCATCGAGGGCGGCAACCACGCGGGCTTCGGCGACTACGGCCCGCAGGAGGGCGACGGCGAAGCGGCCGTCTCCGCCGACGAGCAGCAGGAGCAGGCCGCAGACGCCATCGCCCAGTTCATCGAAAACGCCGCTTGATCAGCCCATCTTTACGAAGCCGAGCGAGTACGACACAATCCAGAACACGAGCGCGACCGCCGCGTACACGCGCATCGCGCCGGAGGCCCTCCCGTCCTTGCGGTGGCGTATGACGAACACGAGGTCGATCACCATCAGCGTGAGCGCCGAGTAGCCGATCCATCCGTGGAAGTCGGCCGGGATGATGTTGCCGGCCTGGATCATCATGCAGATCGTCGCGATCGCGTCGCATACGACCGCCGCGGTCTGCATGATGACGTTGCGCCTCTTCACCTTCCCTGTAATTACCGTCATCAGAATGCCGATGACATACAGCACGAGCGCCGTCGTCGCAAGCAGCGCTCCAATCATAACCGGTACGGGCATGGGGTTCTCCTTCTCTCTCTGATGAAGCGACTCCAGTATGAGCCTGGGGGAAAGATACGCCTAGCGGGATAATTACCGCAATTTCGCTCGGCGCTCGCGCCAGTCGGGCATGAAGGCGTCCATGAGGGCCTTGAATCGGGGGCCGTGGCCGCGTTCCAGCAGGTGGCAGAGCTCGTGCACCACCACGTACTCCAGGCATTCGGGCGGGTAGAGCGCGAGGCGCACGTTGATGCAGATGCGCCCCGTGGCCGGCTGGCAGCTGCCCCAGCGGCTGGTCATGTTGCGGTACGCCAGCTTGCCCGCCTTCACGCCCATGATGGGCTCCCACGCCTCCACGAGCGCCGGCACGCACGCCTCCACCACGGCGCGCCACGCGGCCACCTCCTCCGGCGCGGCCTCGGCGGCTGCAGCAGCGGGCGACGCGGCGACCTGCGCGAGCTTCGCTTCGATCCACGGGCGCTTCTCGCGCACGAACCGCTCCACGTCAGCCACGCGCACGCGCGTCGGCGCCGACACCTCCACGAGGCCCCCGCCGCGACGCACCCGCAGGTTGAGGTTCTTCACGCGCTTGCGCACGAGGCGCACCGTCAGGCCGTCCACCTCGAGCTCCACCGGCGCACCCGCCTGCCGCGCGCTCATGCCCGTGCCCCCTGCCCGCGCACGAACCGCACGATGAGCAGCGCCGTCAGCACGAACGTGGCCGCCTCCGCCGCCGGGAACGTCGCCCACACGCCCGCCATGCCGAACAGCGCTGCCAACAAAACGGCGAACGAGAGCATGGCCGGAAGCCCGCGCACGATGGAGATGGCCAGGCCCCGCCCCGGCTTCTCCACCGCGCTGAAGAACGCCGCGGCCACGATGTTCGCGCCCGCGAAGAAATACCCGAGGAAGTACACGCGCATGCCGTCCACGGCGAGCGCGGTGAGCTGCGGGTCGTTGTCGCGGTTGAACGCGAGCGCAAGCGGCTCGGCAGCGAGGGCCACCGCCACGTACGCCACGGCCGCGATGACGAGCGACGTCGCGAGCGCCAGGCGCAGCACGGCGCGCACGTCGCGGGCGCTGCCGCGCGCGTACGCGTTGCTTGCCAGCGGCTGGATGCCCTGCGCGATGCCCACGAACAGGGCGTTCGCCACGAACGCGAAGTTCGCCACCACCCCGTAGGCCGCCACGCCGATGGTGCCCTCGAACGCGAGGATGATGAGATTGAGCACGAGCAGCACGAACCCGCCGGACACCTCCACGATGAACGACGAGAACCCGAGAGCGCACACGTGCCCCGCGAGCCGCGCGGACGGGCGCAGGCGCACGGGGCGAAACGTGGCGCGCCGGCGCAGGAAGTGGACGGACAGCACCGCCATGCTCATGAGCGGGGCGAGCCCCGTGGCGAACGCCGCGCCGAACATGCCCCAGCCGAACCCGAAGATGAACAGCCAGTCCAGAAGGATGTTGCCGAAGCTGCCCACCAGCATGGCCGCCATGGACAGCTGCGGGCTGCCGTCGTTGCGCACGAAGGGCAGAAGGACGTTGTTGAGCAGGAACAACGGCGCGTACGAGAAGATGGTGCGCAGGTACGTCTCCGTGAGCGGCAGCGTGGGGCCCTGCGCGCCGAGCGCCTGGGAGAAGGGGCCCGCGAACGCGCCCATCGCCGCCACGAACAGCACGGCCGCTGCAGCCGCCAGCAGAAGCGACGTGGTGAACGCCCGGTTCGCCGCGGCCCGATCGCCGCGGGCGGCGTGCACCTGGAACTCCGTGGCGCCGCCGATGCCCAGCATGAGCCCCGTGGCCTGCATGACCGTATAGGCCACGATGGCGAAGTTGAGCGCGGCGAGGCCGTCCGGCCCCACGCCGTTTGCGATGAAGAACGTGTCGGCCAGGATGTAGGCGGACACGCCCGCCATGCCCAGCACGTTGAGCGAGACGTAGCGCGCGAACGGGCGCGCCATCGAGGTGGTTGCGGCCGCGTGCGACATGCGCCGCCTCACGCCTCGAGCGCGATGCCGTACGCGACGTTGCGCGCGATGCCGAACTCCTCGGCGACGGCGCGGGCGATGTCCTTGTTGCGCATGCCCTGGGCCTTGAGCTCGGCGGCGCGGGCGCGGGCAGAGACCTCGGCGTGGTGCTCGGCGGCGGCTCCCTCGGCGGCGCTCGGGCCGTCCACCACGATGACGATCTCGCCCTTGATGCCGCGCCCGCCCGCAGCCGCCCGCGCGGCGAACTCGTCACGCACCTCGGGCAGCGGGCCGCGCACCACCTCCTCGTGCAGCTTCGTGAGCTCGCGGCACACGGCGGCCTCGCGATGCGGCAGCTCGTCGGCGAGCACTTCCAGGGCGCTTGCCAGGCGGTTCGGGCTCTCATAGAAGATGAGGGCCGCGTCGAGCGCGCGCAGGGGAGCCAAGGCGGTGCGGCGCTCGGCGTCCTTGCGCGGGAAGAAGCCGCCGAAGTAGAAGCGCGGGTTGTCGCAGCCGCTGGCCACGTAGGCCGTGGCCGCAGCCGTAGGGCCGGGCAGCACCTCCACCGGCGCGCCCGCCTCGCGGGCCGCGCGCACGAGTCGCAGGCCCGGGTCGGACACGCCGGGCATGCCGGCATCCGAGCAGTACGCGATCACCTCGCCGGCCGCCACGCGCTCCACCAGGACCGACGCGCGCTCGCCGATGAGCGCCTCGTCCAAGCGCTCGAGCCGCTTCTCGATGCCGTACGCGGCCAGCAGCCTGCCCGTCACGCGCGTGTCCTCCGCGCACACGACGTCGGCCGCGCGCAGCGCCTCGAGGGCGCGCGCGGTCATGTCGCCCAGGTTGCCGAGCGGCGTGGGGCACACGACGAGCTTTCCCGATGCAGGCACGTCGAGGCTCCTAGCGGTTGCGCCGCATGAGCACGAACGCGATCACCAGCACGATGACCGCGACCACCACCACGCCCGCGATGATGAACGGCAGCGCGCTGTCCCCCGTGCACGCCAAACCCGCGGTTCCGAATCCCATGCGCCTACCTCTTCCGTCTCACCCGCCGTTTTCCGTCGCCTGCCATTGTCGGCCATGACGCCCCAGAAGGCAAACGGCGCGATTCAAACTTGGGAAACGGATTTGTTTGCCAAGTTTGCCAAGTTTGCCAAGTTTGCCAAGTTTGCCAAGTTTGCCAAGTTTGCCAAGTTTTGCCTATCCCTTTGACACGCAATGGGCAGGGGCATTCGAACATGCCGCTGGATGTCTGAGCGGAAAAGCTTTCGTGCGCGCTACCGCCTGGCTGGGCGCTGAGGCCGCTCGGCGCTCGCTGTTTGACGGCGCGGCAACCGTTTGCCGCGCCGGACGGCCATCCGGCGCGGGGCTTCTATACTGGGGGAATCGCCGGGCCCGCCCTGCGCGTCCTCGCAGGCGGCGGGCTGTCGGCTCGTGCCCCTCGCGAGAAACGGAGATCCTCCCATGACCACCGCCCCCACCCCTCCCAAGCCCTACGACAACCTGGACAAGCTCTACATCGCCGGTGCCTGGCGCGACGGCGCAAGCGGCGAGACCGCCCAGGACGTGAACCCCTACAACCAGGACGTCCTGGCCACCCACGTGCTGGCCAACCGCGCCGACGTGGACGAGGCCTACGCCGCCGCCGAAAAGGCCCAGCGCGAGTGGGCCGCCACCCTGCCCGCCGAGCGAGCCGCCGTGCTGCGCCGCGCCGTGGACATCTTCGACGCGCGCCACGACGAGCTCATCGACTGGGTGCAGCGCGAGTCGGGCAGCATCCGCGCCAAGGCCGAGTTCGAGGTGGGCGCCTCGCGCAACATCACCGAGGAGGCGGCCAGCTTCCCCTACCGCATGCACGGCGACATCTTCCTGTCCGACACGCCGCACAAGGAGAACCGCGTGTACCGCCAGCCGCTGGGCGTGGTGGGCGTCATCAGCCCGTGGAACTTCCCCATGAACCTGTCGAACCGCTCGGTTGCCACGGCGCTGGCCTGCGGAAACGCCGTGGTGCTGAAGCCCGCCAGCGACACGCCCGTCACCGGCGGCATCCTGCTGGCGAAGATCTACGAGGAGGCTGGCCTGCCCGAGGGGCTGCTGTCGGTGCTCATCGGGCGCGGCAGCGAGATAGGCGACTACTTCGTGGAGCACCCCACGCCCAAGCTCATCTCGTTCACCGGGTCCACCGAGGTGGGCCGCGGCATCGGCGCGAAAACGACCGGCGGCAAACTGCTCAAGCGCGTGGCGCTGGAGCTGGGCGGCAACTGCCCGCTGGTGGTGCTCGACGACGCCGACCTCCAGCTGGCCGTGGACATCGCCATCATCGGGCGCTTTTTGCACCAGGGGCAGATCTGCATGAGCACGAACCGCATCATCGTGGACGCGAGCCTGGCCGACGAGTTCACCGAGCGCTTCGTGGACCGCGCGAGCAAGCTCGTGTGCGGCGACCCGCTCGACCCGAAAACCGACATCGGCCCCATCATCAACGAGGCCCAGCTCACCGGCATCCTGCAGAAGGCCAAGCGCGCCGAAGAGCAGGGCGCGGAGGTGCTCCTGGGCGGCGAGCCGGACGGCCTGGTCATGCCGCCGGTGGTGTTCGGCGGCGTGGACCCCTCCTGGGACATCGCCCTGCAGGAGAGCTTCGGCCCGCTCGCGCCCATCATCGTGGCGCACGGCGAGGACGAGGCGCTCAAGTTCGCCAACATGAGCGATTACGGCCTGTCCTCGGCGGTGGTCGGCCGCGACGTGGAGCGCGCCACCGCGTTCGCCCTGAAGATCGATGCCGGCATGACCCACGTGAACGACATGACTGTGGCCGACGAGCAGCACGTGCCCTTCGGCGGCGAGAAGAACTCGGGCCTCGGCCGCTTCAACGGCGACTGGATCCTGGAGGAGATGACGCGCACCCACTGGACGAGCGTCCAGCACGTGTCCCACCCCTACCCGTTCTAGGCCCGCGCGAAACCGCTGCCCGGCCCTCCGACGCGAGCGGCCGGGCAGCGCATACCACCTCGCCAAACGGATGCGCGCGCCCCGCGCGCCCGCCTACCCAAATCCCACTGAAACGGTTCGATCTGGCGGCTCCCCGCCTGTCATGTTATGCTGGTTCGATCATAGCAATTTCGACGGAGACGGCGAGCAGTGGACCATTTGACCGACAGGGAGTTCGACCGCGCCTGCACGTATCTGGCCCGCTCCTTCGGGCTGGACATGCGGTCGAAGCGCGTGCTGCTGGAATGCCGCCTCTCGCGCGAGCGGGAGCGCCTCGGGATGCCCTCGTTCTCGGCCTACCTCGATCTTATGGAGTCGGGCGCGAACCCCGCCGCCCGCGCCCGCTTCATCGACCTCGTCACCACCCACTACACCTACTTCCTGCGCGAGAGCCGGCAGTTCGACTTCCTGCGCACCGTCGCGCTGCCCGAGCTGGAGCGCGCCCGCCCGCGCCGCACGTGGAACATCCTGTGCGCCGGCTGCTCTACCGGCGAGGAATGCTACACCGTCTCGATGCTCGTCGAGGACTACGCGCGCGGCCGCGACATCCCGCCGGTGCGCATCACGGGGATCGACGTGTCGGAGCCGGCGCTCGCCGAGGCGCGCCGCGCGGTGTATCCCGCCTCGCGCATCGAGAAGGTGCCGCCGCGGTGGCTGTCCTCCTACTTCGTGCGGGAGGGCAAGGACTACGCGGTGGCCGAGCCCGTGCGCCGGCGCGTGGCGTTCGCCTACGCGAACCTGAGCGACGCGGCGCCGCTCGCCCGCACCTACGACCTCATCCTCTGCCGCAACGTGATCATCTACTTCGAGGACCGCACGCGCGAGCGGGTGCTGGACACCCTGCATCGCCACCTGGCCCTTTCCAGCTACCTCGTCCTCGGCCACGCCGAGATCGTCCGCGACCGGGCGCTCTTCGCGTACCGCGGCAACTCCATCTACCAGAAGCTACCGGAAGCGACCCTGCCATGAAGCGAAACGCAAAAGACCTGAGCATCAGCAGCATCCTCATGCTGTCCTACGTCATCGTCGCCGTGCTGTTCGTCGTGTCCACCTGCGTATCCATCGTGGCCGTGCATCAGAACGCGGCCGTCACCGAGGAGTTCTACCAACGGCCCTACCAGGTGGCGAAGAGCGCCGTGTCGCTGCGCAACGATGTCGAGGAGATGTCGGGCTACCTGGGCCAGTACGTGAACATCGAGGACGCCGCCGAACGCACTGAGGTGAAGGTGGTCATCGACCAGCTGTCCGCCGAGCGCGAGACCGAGCAAGAGACCATCTCCACGTACTTCGTCGCCGACCAGAACGTGCTCGCCCAGTTCAACCTGGCCAACGAGAGCCTTATAGCGCTGCGCAACGACGTCATGGAGGCCGCGGAGGCGGGCGATCTCGAACGCGCGCAGAGCCTGTACGACCAGAGCTACCTTCCTCAGAAGGACATCACGATGGATCTCGCCGACGACATCGTGGCGGCGGCCGAGAAGAAGGCCGTCGACTTCGTGGCGCGCTCGAAGGAGCTTGAGAACGTCACCTCCCTCATCATCGCCGCGATCGGGCTCGTCATGGTCGCGGTGGCCATCTTCATGTGGCGGCGCATCACCCGCGCCATCGCCGTGCCGGTGCACGAGATCGAGCAGGCCGCCAAGCGCGTGGCCGACGGCGACCTCACGGCCGATATCCCCGTGACCTCGGGCAACGAGCTGGGCGTGCTGGCCGCGTCTTTCAACAAGACCATCGCCACGCTGCGCATGACCGTGCAGCGCCTGAGCGACACGGCCGAGCAGGTGGAGCGCTCGTCGTCGCAGATGTCCGACGGATCGCAGGCCATCGCGCAGGGCTCGGCCGAGCAGGCCATGGCCATCGAGGAGCTGGCCGCCAACGTGCAGGGCATCACCCAGGTGGTGGAGGTGAACAACGAGAGCGTGCTCGTGGCCAACGAGAACACGGCCGACGTGTTGGCCGCCGTGGAGCACAGCAACGACCAGATAGCCAAGACGGTGCAGGTGATCGGCGACATCAAGACCAGCACGCGCAACATCTCGCAGCTGGCCAACGCCATCGAGGACATCTCGTTCCAAACGAACATCCTCGCGCTCAACGCCTCGGTGGAGGCGGCTCGCGCGGGCGACGCCGGGCGCGGATTCGCCATCGTGGCCGAGGAGATACGCCGCCTTGCCACCCAGGTGAGCGAGGCGTCGCGCGCCGCCGACGAGCTGGCCGTGCGCGCGAGCGCCAGCGTGGAGAGCGGCAGCGCGCTCATCGAGGTCACGTCGGACAACATGGAAGGGGCCGTGGCGGCCACCGAGGGCGTGAAGGAGATGATGTCGGCCATCGCGCAGGCGTCTGCCCAGCAGCTCGAGGCCGTCTCCCAGATACAGGAGAGCATGGACAGCCTTTCCGACGTGGTGCAGGAGAACTCGGCCGCCTCCGAGGAGAGCGCCGCCATCGGCGAGGAGCTGGCCGAGCAGGCCCGCGTCCTGAAGAAGCTCATCGACCGCTTTACCTTCGAGGCGCCGGCGACGGGCGCGGACGGCGGCGCATCGTGACGAAGCGCCCGCCCGAATCCGCCGCTCAGGCCGCCCTGCCCGCCGAGGAGGAGCGTCTACGCGCGGCCAACGCCGAGCTGAAGAAGCAGCTCGACCTCATGCGCGGCCTGGCCTTCCGCGACCAGCTCACCGGGCTGTACAGCCGCCACTACCTCACCGACTACCTCGAACGCGAGATAGAGGAGGCCAGCCGCGAGACGAACACGGTGCTGGCCCTGTGCGACATCGATGACTTCAAGGTCATCAACGACGTGCGCGGGCACCAGTCCGGCGACATCGCCATCGCGTGCATCGCCGACATCCTCGACGACCTGGCAGGCGGCCATCCGGTCATCCGCTGGGGCGGCGAGGAGCTGCTCGCGGTGCTGTTCGCCTCGCCCGACCACGAGGCGCTGCGGCTGTGCAACCGCATGCGCGAGGAGGTGGCGGCCTACCGCATCGACGACGGCGCGGGCGAGTTCTCGTGCACGCTCACGTTCGGGCTGGGCTCCTACGACCCCGCCCTCAGCTTCGCGGAGAACTTCTCGCTCATCGACCGCGCGCTGTACCACGGCAAGGAAACCGGCAAGAACCGCTGCGTGTTCGCACGGCCCGACCTTCTGGACTAGCGGAGGGCGGCCATGGAGCGAGACGAGTTGATCGTGCAGGTCATGCTCAAGCCGAACTGCGGCTTGGAGAACACGCGCGCCTCGCTGGTGGTGCGCCGGATCACGCCTCTGTGCGACGCGGTGTCGTGCCACCCGCGCACGGTGAAGAGCGACCCCGCCACCATCTCGTTTTTGCGCGACCACGGGCTGTTCATCCGCTTCAGCTCGGCCACGCCCGAGCAGGTGCTGCTGGCCATCAAGGGCTCGTTCTTCGTGGATCGCTGCACCATCGTGGAGGATCCCGACGCCATCCCCGCCTACGAGGCCGCCGGTGCCGACGCGGACGGCGAGGGCGACACCGCCTTCGCCCTGCCCTCGTCCTTCTCGCACTCCGACGAGCTGGGACGCCGCAGTGCCGAGCTCACGGGCCTGCTCGCACGGTTCGAGGAGGTGCACCGCGCGCTGCGGGCGCATCTGGACGACGCGCCGAACGACCGCGGGCTCAGCGCCATCGTATTCTCGCACGCGCAGGTGGTGGACGGGCTGCGCACGGCCGTGATGCGCTCGCGCATCGAGCCCTTCGACCGCATCGCGCCGTCGTTGCGCACGCTGGTGAGCGACTACGGCTACCGCTTCGGCGTGCTGGCCGATCTGGAGATAGCCGACGGGCACCTGGCGCTCGACCGGTCGGTGCTCGCGTCGATGGAGGGGGTCATCAAGCGGGTGATGCGGGCGTGCCTGCGCGACGGCATCGAGAAGCCCGAGACGCGCACGGCGGCCGGCAAGCCCCCGCGCGCCACGGTGCGCCTGCGCCTGGAAAGCGACGGCTCCGACGTGATCTGCCGCATCGAGCACGACGGGCGGCCCTTCGACGCCCGCGCCATCGGCGAGCAGGCGGTCGAGCGCGGCCTGCTCGCGCGGCCCCTGAGCACCTACACCGACGAGGAGCTGGGGGCGTTTCTGCTGCTGCCGGGGTTCGTCACGGCGGGCACGAGTCACACGTCCAGCATGTTCGCCCAGTTCAACGAGGTCGGATCGCTGCTGCAGCACGCGGGCGGGCGCGGCGAGGTGCGCAACACCGAGCGGGGCACCCTGGAGATATCCCTGCGCTTCCCCGTGCCGTTCACCGTGATGGAAGCGGCCGTGCTGCGCGCGGGCGGCACGCGGTTCGCCCTGCCCGCGCAGCAGATCGAGCGCTTCGAGGCGTACCGGCCCGAGCGGGTGGAGCGGGCGGGCGCGGGCGCGGCGAGCGGGGAGGCGGACGCGGTCTCGAGCGCGACGGTGTCCGCAAGCGCGTTTTACGTGGGCGACGACGGGGCGCGCTACGCGCTTCTGGGCGAGCCGGGCGGCTCGTCGCCGTTCGAGGCCGAAAGCCCCACGTTCTCCCTGCTCCTGGACGCACCGGGAGCGAAGCGCGCCCTTGTCGTGGACGCCGTGGATGGCTACGAGCGCCTTTCGGTGAACCGGCTGCCGGCGCTGCTCGATAGGCGGGAGGCGCGCGAGGCGGGCTGCATCGGCTACGCCCTGCTGCAAAACGGCGAGCCCTGCCCGGTGGTGAGCGCCCGGCTACTGGCGGGCGCCGCCCTGAAGGGAGGAGGCGGCCATGCGCGACCGTGACCAGCGTCTACGTTGGATCGAGAAGCTCATCGGCGGCTCCCAGCAAGATGCCGCCCGCGCGAACGCCCTCGTCATCCCCACCGTGAGCGGGCCTATGGCCATCGCCTTCGCATCCATCGAAGAGGTGGTGGCGGCCGACAAGGTGAAGCCCCTGGCCTTTTTGCCGCGCGAGTTCTGCGGCGTGCTGCATCGCGGCAACGAGCTGGCGCCCGTCGTCGACGCGGGCGGCGCGGGCGCGGAGGGCGACGCGGCCCATGTGGCGCTCGTGCGCGGCAGCGGGCACTTGCTGGGCCTGCGGTTCAGCGGCATGCCCTACGCCGTGAACCTCGACGAGATCGAGCACGCCCCGCTGGAGATCCGCTTCCGGCAGGAGTTCGACCCCGGGGTCATGCCCGTGCTCGACGTGGACGCCGTAGTGGACGCGCTGCTTGAGCTAGACTGACGCCCCGCGCGACGCCTTTCGCAGCCGCGCGGGGCGCGTAAGGCGGGGATGCTACAGCAGCTCTTCCACGGCGGGGGCGACGACGTCGGGGATGCTGGCCGTGGGCTCGAAGCGGTCCACGACGTTGCCCTCGCGGTCGACGAGGAACTTGGTGAAATTCCACTTGATGTCGGGCTTTGCGGCGTAGTCCGGGTCGCCCTTCGCGAGCAGGTCCTCGAGGATGGGCGTGAGCTCGTGGCCCTCGTCGAAGCCCTCGAAGCCCTTCTGCTTTTGCAGGTAGGCGAACAGCGGGTCGGCGCCCTCGCCGTTGACCTCGATCTTGGCGAACTGCGGGAACGTCACGCCGAAGCGCGAGGTGCAGAACTGGGCGATCTCCTCATTGGTGCCCGGCGCCTGGTGGCCGAACTGGTCGCACGGGAAGTCGAGGACGTCGAAGCCGCGCTCGTGCAGGCTGCGGTACAGCTCCTCGAGCTGGGCGTACGTGGGCGTGAAACCGCACTCGGTGGCGGTGTTCACGATGAGCAGCACGCGCCCCTGGTAATCCGCGAGCGCGACGTCCTCGCCCTGCTGGTTCTTGACGGTGAGATCGTAGAGGGAGGCCATGGGTTCCTTCTTTCAAACGGCGGCTTTCGTGTTCGCGCTTATGCTACCGCAAAATGATACTTTGTTGATAACATATTGCGGAACGGACACGGGACCGCCGCATGCGGCACGCCCTCACAGGAACCGCACGTCCGCAGGCTCTTTCGGGGCGGTGCGGCGGTATTTCACGGCGGGATGGCCCACGACGAGGGCGGTCACCACCTTCTGCCCGCGCGCCAGGCCGAGCTCGCGGCGAAGCGCCGGCGAAAGCCTCGCAGCCATCGCGAAGAAGCCGCTGTAGAGCACGCCCAATCCGTGCGCCTGCGCCGCAAGCTCCATGTTCGAGGCGGCGAGCGCGCCGTTCACCTGGTCTTTCGCCACCACTACAACCGCAGCCGGCGCGCCCTTGAAAAAGAAGCGGTCGCCGATCTCGGTGCGCCGGGCCGTGGCGTCCACGAGGCGCGCGAGGGGCAGGATGCGGCGGAACAGGCGCACGGACAGCTCCTCGCAGCGCGCGAGGCGCTCGCGCAGCACGATGAAGGAGACGTCCTGGGCGTTGCTTCCCGTGGGCGTGAGGCGGCCGGCTTCCACGATGTCGGCCAGGGCCTCGTCGGACACGGGGCCCTCGGCGAAGCGCCGCATGCTACGGCGGGCGCCGAGGGCCGCGAGCAGGCGTGCGGGATCGAGCGCCTCCGTGCCGTCGAGCGGGCGCGGCTCCTCGTCGAAGCCGCTGATGGCAATCGCGTTCGTCGGGCAGACGGCCACGCAGTGCGCGCACATGATGCAGGCCTGCGTGAGCGGCGCGGCCTTTTTGCCCTCCAGGGCGAGGTTGCTCGCCGGGCAATCGTCAACGCACCGCCCGCAGCCGATGCAGCGCGCGGGGTCTATCGTTATCTCGTGGGGGAAGCGCATGGGGACTCCTCTCGCGGGGGCGGCTAGGCGCTTGCGTCCTCTTCCAAATAGTAGCGGCGGCGGCCCTTCGACTTCTCGCCGTACTCGATGGCTTCGGCCGGGCAGCCGCCGATGCAGGCCATGCAGTGCGTGCACGTGCCCTTCCATACGGGCCGGCCCGCCTTGCGAGGGAATCGCCCGAGGCGATGGCCGACGCGTTCATGAGGCTAGTAGACGGGGTTATTCGCGACTGACAACGCCGTAGTGCGAAAAGAGAGGATCCCGAAGTCACGTTTTGGCCGCTCTGAAGCCTTTTCGTGCGCTCGGAGCCCGATTCCGGCAGCCAGACGACCTTCCTCGGCGCGTTTGCGCAGGTCGCGAATTGCACAAAGCACCCTACCTGCCGCCGAAAAGCTTCAGAGCGGCCAAAATGTGACTGCAAGCCCGCGAATTCGCGAAGGCCCCTCCGCACCGGTTGCGCGCGTCCGCGCGGCGACAGCAGTGACGCTTCACGCTGACGGTTCTCTTGTCCCTGAGAATAGTTGACCGCATCGTCCGTAGCTGACGATCAGCCCACCATGACGAGGATGTCGTAATCCATGCTCCAGCCGCCGCTATTAGCGTCTTCGTAGCAATAGGGATCGAAGGGTGGAAGCGAGTCGAACAACGCCGCGACTTCGTCCACCTCCGCGCGATGCTCCTCGTGGTGGTACGACACCCTGTTCTGAGGATTGTTCCATGACGTCGCGTTATCGACCGTCACGTTCTCGAAGCCGAGCGCGCGGATCTTCCCGGCGGCTTCCTCGGCGGCGCCCTCGATGCCGCAGCCGTTGAGCACGAGCACGGTGATCTCGTCCTTGCCCTGGTGGAGCGGGGCCTTGGCAGGTTCGGCCTCCTTGAGGTCGGGATGCAGCTCGGCCGCCTCCTGCGGGACCGGATTTTCCTCTGGGACAACCGGCTCCTGCGCGCATCCGGCAAGCGCCGCGCACAGGCACACACACGCAGCCAGTGCAGCCAGCGATTCAAGTCTCTGCATAAGGCTTCGTCCTTTCTCGCACTGCTGTCGCCGCGCGGGATCCTTCGACTCCGCTCCCTTCGGTCGCTCCGCTCAGGATGACAGAAGGGGCTGCTTCGGCCGCCTCCGCTCAGGATGACAGAAGGGGCTTACGCCTTCTTCGTCTCTATCTCAAGCTCGCCCATCTCCTCTTGGGAGGCGTGGGGCTTGCCGGCGTCGACGAACTTGTCGCGGGCGGCCTTGGCTTCGGCCTCCTTGTCGGCCAGGTTCGCCTTCGCCACGCTGATCATCAGCTTGATGCGGTTGAGCTGGTTGACCTCCGAGGCGCCCGGGTCGTAGTCCACGGCCACGATGTTGCTGTCGGGGTAGCGGCGGCGCAGCTCCTTGATCACGGCCTTGCCCACCACGTGGTTCGGCAGGCAGGCGAACGGCTGCGTGCACACCACGTTCGGCGCGCCAGTGCGGATGAGCTCCACCATCTCGGCCGTGAGCAGCCATCCCTCGCCCATCGAGTTGCACAGGGACAGGATCTCGCTCGCGTACTCGGCCAGCTCGTAGATGTCCGCCGGCGGCTCGAAGCGGCTCGACGCCGCAAGCGCCTTCGTCACCGGCGCACGCAGCTTCGCGATGGCCCAGAGCCCGATGCGGCTGCCGAGCGCCCCCTTCGCCGAGCGCCCGAGCGGATCCTTCTGGAAGATGCCGCCCGCGATGCCGAACAGGAAGAACTCCGCGAGCCCCGGCACGACGGCCTCGCAGCCCTCGCGCTCGATGACGTCGACGATCTGGTTGTTGGCCGTGGGGTGGAACTTCACGAGGATCTCGCCCACCACGCCCACGCGCGGCTTCGTCCCCTCGCCGCGCAGGGGCAGCGAGTCGAAATCCTCCACGATGCGGCGCACCGTCTCCTTGAACTCGCGGCGCTTGAGGCCGCGCATGAGCTGCTCCTGGCACGCGGCCATCCAGTGGTCGAACAGGCGGTTCGCGCTGCCCGGCTCCACCTCGTAGGGACGCGTGCGGTAGAGCGCCATCATGAGCAGGTCGCCGTAGAAGATGGAGTACGCGGCCTGCAGGAGCATGCTCGGCGTCACCTTGAAGCCGGGGTTGCTCTCGCCGAGGTCCTTGAACGACAGCGCGATCACCGGCACGTGCGGCAGCCCCACGGCCGCGAGCGCCTTGCGGATGAGCGAGATGTAGTTGGTGGCGCGGCAGCCGCCGCCCGTCTGCGTGATGATGACGGCCAGCTTGTCGGTGTCGTAGCGGCCGCTCATCACGGCCTCCATGATCTGACCGGTGACCAGGATGGACGGGTAGCAGATGTCGTTGTTGACGTACTTGAGGCCCGCATCCACCGCGCCGTGGTCCACCGACGGCAGAAGCTCCAGGTTGTAGCCGTTGCGGTGGAAGATCTTCACCAGCAGCTCGAAGTGGATGGGCGCCATCTGCGGGCAGAGGATGGTGTAGCCCGCGTCCTTCATCTCCTGCGTGAACACCGCGCGCGGGAACTCGGTGGTAGCGCCTTCGCGCTGGCGGAAACGCTCGATGACCTCGGGCGCGGCCTTCTCGGTGAACGTCTCGGGCGTGGCGCCGGTCAGCTCGCGCGCGATGGAGGCCTCGGTCTGGCCGGTCTTCACCTCCACGGCGGCCTCGGGCGTGGCGGCGAATGCCTCGGGATCGAAGCTCAGGGCCGGGCAGCCGCGCGGCATGCGCTCGGCCTCGGCCTTGTCGTCGGCCTGGTCCTTGAGCGCGGCCAGCAGGCTGCGCACGCGGATGCGCGCCGCGCCCAGGTTGGACACCTCGTCGATCTTGAGCACGGTGTACACCTTGCCCGCGCGCTCGAGGATCTCCTGCACCTGGTCGGTGGTGAGCGCATCCAAGCCGCAGCCGAAGCTGTTGAGCTGGATGAGGTCGAGGTCCTCGCGCTCGGTGGCCACCTTCGCGGCGGCGTAGAGGCGGGTGTGGTACATCCACTGGTCCACGAGGCGGATGGGGCGCTCGAGCGTGCCGAGGTGCGCCACGGAATCCTCGGTGAGCACCGCCAGGCCGAAGCTGGTCAGAAGCTCGGGGATGGCGTGGTTGATCTCGGGGTCGTTGTGGTAGGGGCGCCCCGCCAGCACGATGCCGTGGGTACCGGTGGCCTCCATCCACGCGAGCGTCTCCTCGCCCTTGGCGCGGATATCGCGCTTGAACGCCTCGTCCTCGTCCCACGCGGCGTCCACTGCGGCGTCCACCTCGGCTTGCGCCGGCGCGCCGGCGGCCCCCATGAGCTCCGGATGCGCCTCCACCAGCTCCACGAACAGGCGCTTCTTCAGGTGGTCCTTCTGATCGTAGGGCAGCCACGGGTTCAGGAACTGCGCGCGCGAGGTGCGCAGCTCGTCGACGTTCAGCCGCAGCGCCTCGGCGTAGCTGGCCACGATGGGGCAGTTGAAGTGGTTGCCGGCGCCCTCGTCCTCCTGGCGCTCCCACTTGCTGCACGGGAACCAGATGAAGTCCGGGTCCTTGTCGAGCAGGTTCATGATGTGGCCGTGGGAGAGCTTGGCCGGGTAGCACACCGATTCGGACGGCATGGACTCGATGCCGGCTTCGTAGGTCTTCTTCGTGGACGGGTCGGACAGCACCACGCGGAAGCCCAGCTTCGTGAAGAACGTGAACCAGAACGGGTAGTTCTCGTACATGTTGAGCGCGCGCGGGATACCCACGCTGCCGCGCGTGGCGGCCTCGGCCGTCAGCGGCTCGTACGCGTCGAACAGGCGCTGGCTCTTGTACTCGTAGAGGTTGGGTACCACGGCCTTGCTCTCGTCGAAGGTGCCCGCGCCCTTCTCGCAGCGGTTGCCCGTGATGAAGCGGCGGTGCTTGCCCGTGCGCTCGTCCACGCCGAAGTCGTTCACGGTGAGCAGGCAGCTGTTGGAGCAGCCCTTGCACCGCACGGTCTTGTGCGTGGGCGAAAGCGCCTCGATCTGCTCAAGGGAGAGGAGGGAGGAGGCAACATGGTTGTCATCCTGAGCGGAGGCGCGCAGCGCCGGAGTCGAAGGATCCCCCTTGGCGTCAGCGGGAAGCGCCACGGCTGCCGCCGCACGGGATCCTTCGACTCGCTGCGCTCGCTCAGGATGACAAGAAGCGCGCTTCACGGCTTCGTGGTAGCGGTCGCGGGCCAGCAGCGCGGCGCCGAACGCGCCCATGTTGCCGGCGATATCGGGGCGCACGGCCTGCACCTCGGAGAGCTGTTCGAACGCGCGCAGCACGGCGTCGTTCAAAAACGTGCCGCCCTGCACGATCACCTTCGTGCCCACGTCGTGCGGGTCGCGGATCTTGATGACCTTGAACAGCGCGTTCTTGATGACGGAGATGGCCAGGCCCGCGGCGATGTCGCCCACGGTGGCGCCTTCCTTCTGCGCCTGCTTCACGCGGCTGTTCATGAACACGGTGCAGCGGCTTCCCAGGTCGACGGGGCGCTCGGCCTCGATGGCCGTCTGCGCGAACTCGGACACGTCGAGGTTCAGGCCCGTGGCGAAGCTCTCGATGAAGCTGCCGCAGCCCGAAGAGCACGCCTCGTTCAGCATGATGTGGTCGATCACGCCGTCCTTCACGCGCAGGCACTTCATGTCCTGGCCGCCGATGTCGAGGATGAACTCCACGCCCGGCAGCATCTCCTGCGCGCCGCGCAGATGCGCCACCGTCTCGATCTCGCCGGAATCGACGCGCAGCGCCTCGAGCAGCAGGTACTCGCCGTAGCCGGTGACCGTGGCGTGGCCGATGCGCACGAGCGGCTCGCCCGTGTCGGCGTCCACCGGCATGGCGTTGTACAGGTTGGAGAGCGCGGCCTTCGCACAGCCCAGCACGTCGCCCTTGTTGCTGGCGTAGTGCGACCACAGAAGCGCGCCGTCCTCGCCGATGAGCGCGGCCTTGAACGTGGTGGAGCCGGCGTCGATGCCTAAATAGGCCGTGCCCTCGTAGTCGAGGAGCTCGGCTCGGCGCACGCGCTCGCCGTCGTGGCGGCGCTTGAATGCGTCGAGTTCCTCGTCGCTCGCGAACAGAGGGGCCAGGCGCACCACCTCCGAGCCCTGGATGTCGCCGAGGTTCTTCAGGCGGTCGAGCACGTCGGCCAGGCGCTCGGCGCGCACGGTTTCGCTGGCCGCGCCGGCCATCGCGCAGCCGCAGGCCACGAACAGATGGGCGTCGTCGGGCACGATGATGTGCTCGTCGTCCAGGCTGAGCGTCTCGTAGAAGCGCTTGCGCAGCTCAGGAAGGTACTGCAAGGGGCCGCCGAGGAAGGCAACATGTCCGCGGATGGGGCGTCCGCACGCCAGGCCGCTGATGGTCTGCGTGACCACGGACTGGAAGATGGACGCGGCTATGTCCTCTTTGCGCGCGCCTTCGTTGAGCAAGGGCTGCACGTCGGTCTTGGCGAACACGCCGCAGCGGCTGGCGATGGGGTAGATGGTCTGCGCGCCCTGGGCCAGCTCGTTCAGGCCGCCCGCGTCGGTGTTCAGGAGCGCCGCCATCTGGTCGATGAACGCGCCCGTGCCGCCGGCGCACGTGCCGTTCATGCGCTGCTCGATGCCCTGGTCGAAGTAGATGATCTTCGCGTCCTCGCCGCCCAGCTCGATGGCCACGTCGGTTTTGGGGATGAAGGTTTCCACCGCCGTCTTGGACGCGATGACCTCCTGCACGAACTCCACGCCCAGCCACTGCGCCAGCAGAAGGCCGCCCGAACCCGTGATGGCGATGGTCATGGACTCGTCGCCGAAGTCGGCCGCGGCCTCCTCGAGCACCTCCACGATGGTGGCGCGCACGTCGGCGTGGTGGCGGCGGTACACGGAGAACCGCACCTCGTTCGCGTCGTCGAGGATGGCCAGCTTCACCGTGGTGGAGCCCACGTCGATGCCGATGTGCAGGGGATTCTCAGGCGCGTTCGCGTTCGCCATGACGTTCTCCTTCGCGTTCTCTTCGTTGACGTTCATCGTATCCATTGCCTTCTCCCCCGCTTACAGTCTGATCGATTCGCCCGGCTTGATGAAGAAGAGGCGCATGGCCACCAGGGCCATCTCCTCGGAGCTTTCGCACATGCCCGTCTCGATCCACCGCTCGATGACGCCGAGGTACGCCGAGGCGAAGAACGCCACGTAGTAGCCGACGAACGGCGAGGGGTCGTTGCGGTAGCGCTCGTGCAGGATGGACTGCACGAGGTTGGTGCAGATGGAGTCGCGCAGGCGCGGGCCGAACCCCACGTCGCCGCCGGGGCCGAGCACCGCGTGCAGGAAGTCGCCCTGCTCGCGCAGGTAGTCGAACAGCTCCACGAGGAAGGGCAGCGGCTTCTTGCGCGCGCGGTACGACATGAGGCTGCGCACGGTGAGCTCCTGCATCTGCGCCTGGAAGCGCTCGAGGTCGTCCATGACCTCGGCCTCGAGGGCGGCGAGCAGGGCGTCCTTGTCGCGGAAGTGGTTGTAGAACGTGCCGCGGTTGAGGTCGGCGCGGGCGCACAGGTCGTTCACGCTGAACCCGTCGAAGCCGCGTTCCTCCATGAGCTCGATGAGCGCGTCGCGCAGGGCGCGCTTCGAGCGCGTGATGCGGCGATCCTCGCAGCACGCCGGGTTCGCGCCCTTCTGCATCGTTGCAACTGCCATGCGGCCCCTTTTGTACACCTCGCCCATTAATGAACAACTTGTCGAATAACGTCCAGTATACCCGGTCGCGGGCCTCATCGCAACGCAGGGATTTCCCCTGCGGCCTATTGTCACCCTTGTTGCTGCCCTAGGTTGACGTGATGAGCGACCCTCCCTACCATGGACCGCGAGACGGAAGGGGCGCGCATGAACACCAGGGATCGGCTGCTGCGGCTGCTGGAGGGCAACCGCGAGCGCTTCGTGTCGGGCGAGCGCCTGGCCGAGACGCTCGGCGTGAGCCGCAACGCGGTGTGGAAGGCCGTGCGCGCGCTGCGCGAGGAGGGATACGTCATCGATGCCGCCACGAACCGCGGCTACCGTCTGGCGCAGGAGAACGACTTGCTGTCGCCTGCGGGCATCGAGCGCTTCCTGCCGGAGAGGCACCCCTTCGACATCGTGGTGCGCAAGCGCGTGGACTCCACGAACGCCGAGGCGCGGCGGCGCGCGCTCGAGGGCGCGGCCGAGGGAACGGTGATCGTGGCCGAGGAGCAGCGGGCCGGACGCGGACGGCCCGGCAAGCGGTTCTACTCGCCGCCGGGTTCGGGCGTGTATTTGAGCGTGGTGCTGCGTCCGACGCTCCCCGCCGATCGGGGGCAGCTGCTCACCTGCGCCGCCGCCGTGGCGGGCGCGCGGGCCATCGAGCGCGTGTGCGGATGCGAGGCCCTGATCAAGTGGGTGAACGACATCTACATGGACGGCCGCAAGGTGGCCGGCATCCTCACCGAGGGCATGGTGGACATAGAGTCGGGGCGCTTCGAGCATGCCGTGATGGGCATCGGGGTGAACGCGAAGATGCCGGCGGCCGGCTTCCCCGCCGAGCTGGCCGACGTGGCCGGAGCCGTCGCCGACGGGGCGGGGGCTGTGCGCGCCGAGCTGGCGGCGACGATCCTGGAGGAGTTCTGGCGGCTCTACGAGCGCATCGAGGAGCGGCGGTTCTTCGAGGAGTACCGGCGGCGCTGCTTCCTGCTGGGGCAGCCGGTCGTCGTCGCGCGCGACGGCTCGCGCGTGCGCGCCCGCGCGGTGGACCTCGACGACGACTTCCGGCTGGTGGTGGAGCTGCCCGACAAGACCCGCCTCGCCCTCCCCTACGGCGAGGTGAGCGCCGGCCGCGGCGCACCCCCCTTGCAATCCTGAGCGGAGCGCGAAGCTCGGCGCACCCCCTCTGTCATCCTGAGCGGAGCGCGAAGCGCGGAGTCGAAGGATCTCATCGCCAGCCCGCTGCTCGCGAGAGGAGACGTGGACACAATCGCCCCTCGTGCGCGTTTTTCACACGCTCAGCCGCCGCAAACGTGGGAAAACCCCAGGTGACGAAGAGCCGAACGAAAGATCCCTCCCCCGAAAACGCGCCCGAAGCTCGATTTTGTCCATGATGTTGCAAGTCATCAAATGTTTCACGTAAAACACCCGTTCGCGACTTTGGCCGCGTCTCCACTGCGCCTCTCGCCCTCCCCCGTCGCAGCCGAGGCGAAATTCCTTCTCACGACAAAGGAGGAATCCTTCTTTCAGCGCGCTCCCTGAGAAGAAACGCCGGAAACGGCCGGCCAGCGGCATCCGCGCCCGAGATATTTGCTATCCTTGGCCGATACGCACAGCGAACGACCGCAGAGAGAAAGACGGGGCCATGCAGATCACGCCTGCTGAAATCGCCGAAACGCTTGCCATGGTGAGCAAGCAACACCTGGACATCCGCACCATCACGCTGGGGCTCAACCTGCGCGGCTGCACGGATTCCGACATCGACGCGATGGCGCGCAAGGTGTACGACCGCATGACCAGCGCCGCCGAGCGCCTCGTGCCCACGGCCGAGCAGCTTGAGCGCGAGTACGGCATCCCCATCGTGAACAAGCGCATCTCCGTCACGCCCATCGCCGAGATCAGCGCCGCCACCGACGCGACCGACCTCACGCCCATCGCCGTGGCCATGGACCGCGCCGGCAAGGAAGTGGGCGTCGACTTCGTGGGCGGCTTCAGCGCGCTCGTGCACAAGGGCGCGTCCGTGGCCGACCACAAGCTCATGGACTCCATCCCGCATGCGCTCTCCGTCACCGACAACGTGTGCTCGTCGGTGAACGTGGGCTCCACCCGCGCGGGCATCAACATGGACGCCGTGCTCAAGATGGCAGGCATCGTCAAGGCGACGGCCGAGGCCACGGCCGACCGCCAGTGCATCGGCGCGGGCAAGCTGGTGGTGTTCTGCAACGCCGTGGAGGACAACCCCTTCATGGCCGGCGCCTTCCACGGCTCGGGCGAGGCCGACGCCGTGGTGAACGTGGGCGTGTCGGGCCCCGGCGTGGTGCGCGCCGTGCTGGCCGACCTGCCGAAGGACGCCGACCTCACGAGCGTGGCCGAGGCCATCAAGGCCACCGCGTTCAAGATCACGCGCGCCGGTGAACTGATGGCGCGCGAGGCATCGCGCCGTCTGGGCGTGCAGCAGGGCATCCTGGATCTGTCGCTGGCGCCGACGCCGGCTGAGGGCGACTCGGTGGCCGAGATCCTCGAGGCCATCGGCGTGGGCCAGTGCGGCGGCCCCGGCACCACGGCCGCGCTCGCCATGCTCAACGACGCGGTGAAGAAGGGCGGCGTCATGGCGTCTTCGAGCGTCGGCGGCCTGTCCGGCGCGTTCATCCCCGTGTCCGAGGACGCCGGCATGATCCGCGCGGCCGAGGACGGCGCGCTTTCGCTGGAGAAGCTCGAGGCCATGACCTGCGTGTGCTCGGTGGGCCTCGACATGATCGCCGTGCCGGGCGACACCTCCGTGGAGACCATCTTCGGCATCATAGCCGACGAGTGCGCCATCGGCATGATCAACTGCAAGACCACCGCCGTGCGCCTCATCCCCGCCATCGGCAAGACCGTGGGTGACCGCCTCGACTTCGGCGGCCTTTTGGGTTACGCGCCCGTCATGCCGGTCAACCAGCACGCCGGCAGCGTGTTCGCCCACCGCGGCGGCCGCATGCCCGCGCCGCTCAACTCGCTGAAGAACTAGGAAAACGCTGGTTCTACGTAGGGCAAGGGCCCTGCCCTTGCCGCCAACCGGGAACATCCCGTAGGCTGCGCTCCCTACTTCCCGCGGACGACGGCGCCGAAGGGCAGGAGGGCCAGCTTCGCCTGCTTGAAGCATTGCAGGCCGAAGGGGATGCCGATGACGGTGATGCAGAGCAGCGCGCCGTTCACCAGCGCCTCGAGCGCCAGGAACACGCCGCCGAAGATGAACCACAGCACGTTGAGCACAGCCGACCCCGCGCCGCCGCCGTACTCCACCTCCTTGCCGAACGGGAAGAACGCGAGCCCCGCCATCTTGAAGCACTGCGTGCCCACCGGGATGCCCACGATGGTGATGCACCACAGCGCCCCCACGAAGATCCAGCTCAGACCCTGCCAGAGTCCGGCGAAGATGAACCACAGAATGTTGCCGATCACGCTCATGAGACGCCTTTCCGAAGTTTCCCCAGCTCGACAAGCATACCACCTCAACCCCCTCGTTTTGCGGGGTTTGGGGGCAACCTGCGAAAAACGCCGCAGTTCGGGTGTGCCGCGCGCCGTTCGGGAGGCCTAGCATGGCATACGCCGAGCACGCCGAGCGGCGAAACCCGAGGGAGGGAGCGCGGCGGCTCGGAGGAGCGCAGACAAGGCTGCGCGGACGATCGCAAGGAGGAGGAATGCAATGGAGAAAACCGAGAGCATGCTGCAACAGAGCCGTCGAACGTTTCTGAAGACGGCGGGCGTGGCGCTCGCAGGCGCGGCGGGCCTGGGCATCGTAGGCTGCGCGCCAACGAACGGGACGGATGCGAGCGCGGGTGCGCCGGCTGCGGCGGGCACCGACATGAACTGGGACGAGGAGTTCGACGTCGTGGTGGTGGGCGCGGGCTGCGCGGGCCAGGCGGCCGCCATCACAGTGGCGCTCGAAGGTGACGGGGCCACGTGCCTTTTGGCTGAGAAGGGAACCATGCCCGGCGGCAACAGCCCCTTCTGCAAGGGCACCGTCGTCTACGCCGAGGACGAGGATGCATTCAACCAGTACATGCTGGAGATGCGCGGCAAGGAGGGCACCACGCCCGACGACGTGCTGGCCGCCTACGCCAAGGGGGCGGTCGAGAACTACGACTGGGTGTTCACCACACTGGGCGGCGTGCTGGAAGAGGCGTCCATCATCGCACCCGGCACGAAGGACGACCCCCTCGCGCCGAAGCCCGAATGGCCCGAGTTCGAGCATTGCTACTCGCTGGGCAAGCTGACCGTCGCCGGCAACAAGGACGTGGAGGTGAAGGGCGACAAGCACATCACGAAGCTCCTTGACCGCGTCATCGCCGATCATGCGGACGTCATCGAGTACCGCACGGGCGCGGCGCTGGAAGAGCTCGTGCAGGATCCGGCCACGAAGGAGATCCTCGGCGCGGTCATCGGCGGCAAGAACGTGCGGGCGAAGCACGGCGTGATCATGTGCACCGGCGGCTTCGAGGCCAATCCCGTCATGCGCCAGGACTTCTTCGGCCAGGGCGGCGCGCATCCGGCCGTGGAGGACCTCAACACCGGCGACGGCCACAAGGCTTGCATGAAAGTGGGCGCCGACTTCTGGCACATGGAGCACGTTGCGGGCTTCTGGATGGCCGGGCGCGACTTGGAGAACACGAAGTTCACGAACAACCAGATCATCTCGCCCTGCCCCAAGCAGTACGGCATCACCGTGGCCGTGAACGGCCGGCGCTTCTATATGGACTGGGACGGCTACAGCAACAAGTCCGACATAGCCTACAAGGACGACGTGTCACTGGCCGTGGGCAGCCGCCACGGGCATATGCAGATCGGCGGCGAGTGGCCCCACCTGGCCATGCCGCGCAAGGCGTGGTTCGTGTTCGACCAGGCCGGGCTGGAAGCGGGCGCCATCCCCGCCGAAACCACGAGCGATCCCGTGGCCGACAAGCTGGCCTACTCCGCCGACACCATCGAGGAGCTGGCGGCGCAGATGAACGTGCCCGCCGATGAGCTGAAGGCCACCGTCGACCAGTGGAACGAGTGCTGCGAGGCCGGCAAAGACGTGTACTTCCACCGTCCCGCCAAGACGCTGACCCCCGTGGCCACACCTCCGTTCTACGCGCAGCTGTGCTGCCCGTCGTTCCTCAACACCGACGGCGGCCCCGTGCGCAGCGCCAAGGGCGAGATCCTCGACCCTGACGGCGCGCCCATCCCGCACCTGTACTCCGCCGGCGAGTTCGGCTCCGTCTGGAGCGGTGTGTACCAGGGCGGCGGCAACATCGCCGAATGCCTCATCTTCGGCCGCATCTCGGCGCGCAGCGCCATCGCGAACGCGTAAGCAGCGACGCGCCCCTCCTTTGAACGCGAAGGCCCGCCCCCTCCCGGCGGGCCTTCGCCGTGCTCTCGGGGCAAGACCCTCAGCGGCCCTTCATGAAGTCAATGAGATCTTGCTTGGAATGAACGCCCAGCTTCTGGTAGATATTCTTAACGTAGCTGCGCACGGTATTCTCAGACAGCACGAGCGACTCGGCGATGTAGGACGAACTGCGCCCCTCGGCCAGCAGCGCGAGCACCTCGGCCTCGCGGTTGGTCAGGCCGAACTCCTCGCGCACCGCGTCGGCCGGCGCAACCGCCGCGGCAACGGGCGCGCTTGGGAGCGGCTCGCTGAACTGGGTGGGCGTCGCCATGCGCACACGGCACCGGCCGCACACCTCGGCGAACAGGGGCCGCGTGCGCGGGATGGAGTCGGTGAGCAGGAAAGCCACGCTCACCGCCAGCAGACAGATCATGGCCGCGATGATGAGCATCTGCTCGGCCCCGCCCGCATCGCCCAGCCACCACATGATAAGGCGGCCGCTCTCGCGGAAGAACAGGTGCAGGAACCAGAAGAACCCCAGCACGATGTAGGAGGGCAGCGCCCGATGGCGCGCCACGTCGTAGGAGACGAACCAGAGGAAGCCCACCTGGAACAGGTTCGTGATGGCAATGAGCACGGCACCCACCTGGCCCAGCAGCGGATCGAGCGTCGAGAGCAGGATCACGCCCACCGCCAGCGCCGCCAACTGCGCCTGCCACAGCGCCGCGAATTTGAAGCCGCGGCCCTTCACGAGGGTCCACCAGACGACGCCGAGGCCGGCCGCCGTCACGCCCAGGTGCTGCACAAGCTGGAATAACGGGGTCAGCTTGATGGACTCGCCGAACGGGAATCCGCGCGACGCGCCCAGCACCAGGCTGAACAGGGCGATTCCCACGATCAGCCGCACCAGCGTGGAGCGCGGCTCGTCCGCGTACACGTCGTCGCGCGGCTTGGCCACGATGCCGCGCGCCTCGCGAACGTCGAGCGTCTTCTGCGCTTGGACGAACATGGCCAGCGTCACCGCCGGTAGCAGCATGCTGATGAAGAACGCCGTGCTCTCCTCGATGTAGCCGATGAAGATGCCGATGACCGTGGAGAAGGCGAGCGACGAGAACGCCACGAGCAATGCCTCGCGCAGTTCGAGCCGGATGTAGAACGTCATCCACATGCCGCCGCCCCACGCGAGCCCCACGCCCGAGCACACGGCGGCCGCAAGCGTAAACGGCAGATGCGGGAACAGCGATTGCACGAAGAACAGCAGACTGCCCAGCGTCATGAGCGTCGCGGACGCCCAGCCCAGCTGGCGCTCGAACCGCGGGCTGAACGCGCGGCGCAGCGCGATGGCGCCCAGCACCACAATGCACGCGCAGCGGGCGAAGTTGATGGCGATGGTAGTCAGGCCGGAATCGACCCAGATGTAGCGGGCGTACAGGATGCATTGGATCCATACGAGCACGACGCCCGTCCCCAGAAACGAGAGCGAGAACCCCGGGAGGTACGTCGCGGCGAACGCTTTGAAATCCCCTGAGTGCTGCTGCCCGGCCGTCTTCAAAGCGCCACCCCGCTCCCCTCGTACACCGCGCGCACGAGGTACTCCACGTTGCCCTCGGGGCCGGTGATGGGCGACTCGACCACGCCGGTCGGCTCGAAACCGGTGGCCTCGAGCGCCTCGCGCACCTCCTCCACCGTGCGGGCGCGCACGGCCTCGTCGCGCACGACGCCGCGCTCCGTCTCGTCCGGGCGCGACTCGAACTGCGGCTTCACCAGGCCGATGAACACGGTGCCTGGCTGGGAGAATCGCGCGAAGGTGGGCGCGAGCTGCGCGAGGCCGATGAAGCTGAGATCGGCCACGAGCAGGTCGAACGGCGCTCCGAGCTCCGCCGGGTCGGCCAGCTTGATGTTCGTGCGCTCGAAGGCGACCACGCGCGGATCCTGGCGCAGCTTCCACGCGAGCTGGCCGTAGTTCACGTCCACGCACGCGACGCTGGCCGCGCCCGCCTGCAAAAGGCAATCGGTGAAGCCGCCGGTGGACGAGCCGATGTCCAGGCAGCGCAGGCCCTCGACCCGCTGCCCGAACGCGTCGAGGGCCCCTTGCAGCTTGTGTCCACCGCGCGAGACGAAGCGCTTGCGGTTCCTCACCACGACGTCGGCATCGGGGGCCACGCGCACGGCGGCGCTCGTGGCGTACACGTCGTCCACCTTCACCTCGTGCGCGAGCACCGCGCGCAGCGCCGCGCCCGCGTCCGGGAAGTAGCCCTGCTCCACGAGCAGCGTATCGAGCCTGATTTTCTTCATGGGAGACAGTATAGCAATGATGAGCGCGCGTTCGCCGGGCGGCCAGCTTCTGCAATGTCGTCGAGTTTTGCACCCTCGCGTTGCCGAAAAGCGCCGAAAACTGCAATGTCGACGAGATATGCACCTCCTCCCGAGCGCCCGCGCGTGAAAAGTTGCACCGGGAAAACATCTGACCTGGGGTTTTGCCAGCAAGCCCGCCACTGTCACAAGCGACACGGACCAAAAGCCCCCTGCGTAAGGGTGCATAACTCGACGACCTTGCAAAACGAGCGCCTATCCGAGGCCGAAACTTTCCCCGGCGCGCTGAGCGCGGCGTCTTTGCGCTTCCTTAACCGCATGCGGCCGCTTCTTTTCCCCGCCTTAACGCGCGCGCCGGTATCCTCCCTGAGCAGAGGAAAGGAGCATCTCATGGCCGTCGTCGAATTCGTGCTAGCGTTCATCGCCGGTGCCGGTTGCGCGGGCGCGTTGCTGTTCGTGCTCGCTTTGACGTTCGTGGACGTGACGGAACACGGGTGGAGTCTCAAGACGCCGTGGTAGCATAAAAGGCGGCGGCCGCCCGAAGACGGCCGCCGCTGCGACACGCTTGCCCGGGTGCGAGCCCTACGGAAGCAGCAGCTGCGCGATCTGCACGGCGTTGAGCGCGGCGCCTTTGCGGATCTGATCGGCCACCACCCACATCGACAGGCCGTGCTCCACCGTATCGTCGCGGCGCAGGCGGCCGACGTAGGTGTCGTTCGTGCCCGCCAGCAGGCCCGGCATGGGATACACGTTGTTCGCCGGGTCGTCCATCACCGTGATGCCGTCGGTCGCCGCGAGGGCGGCGCGCGCGGCCTCCACGCTCACGTCGCCCGCGAACTCCACGTACACGGCCTCCGCATGGCAGCGCAGCACGGGCACGCGCACGCAGGTGGCGGCCACCTTGATGCCTTCGTCGCCCATGATCTTCTTCGTCTCGACCACCATCTTCCACTCTTCCTTGGTGGAGTCGTCGTCGAGGAACTTATCAATGTGCGGGATGCAGTTGAACGCGATGCGGTGCTGGAACACCTCCACGGCCAGCTCGTCCTCCGGCGTGCCGTCGAGGAACGCCTTCGTCTGGTCGTAGAGCTCGGCCATGGCCGGGGCGCCGCCGCCGCTGGCCGCCTGGTACGTGGACACCACGACGCGCGTGATGGGCGACAGGTCGTAGAGTGGCTTCAACGCCACCACCATCTGGATGGTGGAGCAGTTCGGGTTCGCGATCACGCCGTTGTGCCAGCTCGCGTCGCCCGGATTCACTTCGGGCACGATGAGCGGCACATCCTCGTCCATGCGGAACGCGCTCGAGTTGTCGATCATCACGGCGCCGGCCGACGTCACGGCCTCGCGCAGCTCCTTCGACACGCTCGCGCCGCAGCTGAAGAGCGCGATGTCCACGCCCTCGAACGACTCGGGCGTCATCTCCTGCACCGTGAGCTCGCCCGCCGGCACCTGGCCGCAGCCCGCGAAGGGCAGCTTCTTGCCCGCCGAGCGCGCCGACGCGAGCGCCCGCACCTCCGATACCGGGAAATCGAGGTCGTGCAGCACCTGCAGAAACTCGGTGCCCACCGCCCCCGTGGCCTGGCCCCCGCAACCGCCACCACCGGATTCGCCGGCATCTCCTTCGTCCAAGCCATTTGTCGCTCCTTTGCTGCGCGAAACCCCGAACTTGCAAAAACATCGTCGACGTCCAGTTGGCACCCGCACGGGATCCTTCGGCTCGCTTCGCTCGCTCAGGATGACAACACGACGCTTGTCATCCTGAGCGGAGGCGGCGCAAGCCGCCGGAGTCGAAGGATCCCGCGCGGCGTTAGCCGGCAAGCTTCCTACCGCCCCTTGTTCATCTTCGCGGCTATCTCCTCGGCGGAGAGCTGCGTCTCCTCGAACACGCTGTCGCTGTCCAGGCCGAAGGCCTTGTGCAGGCAGCGCACCGCCTGGGCCGTCTGCGCGCCGTCCACCACCACGGACAGGCGGATGGGCGACGTGGAGATTGCCAGGATGTTGATCTGGTTGTCCCCCAGCGTCTGGAACGCGCGGGCCGCCACGCCGGGCGACGACTTCATGCCCGTGCCCACGAGACTCACCTTCGCGATGTCCTCGTCCACGTCGTACTCGCGCGCGCTGATGTCGGGGAGGATGCGCTCCACGGTCTCGCATGCGCGCTTCTGGTCGGCGCCGGGGCAGGTGAAGCTGATGTCGGTGATGCCGTCCTGCGAGATGTTCTGGATGATCATGTCCACGCTCACGTTGTTGCCGGCCAGCGCGGAGAACACCTTCGCGGCCACGCCGGTCATGTCGGGCACGCCGCGGATGGTGAACTTCACCTCGGACGTGTCGTGGGCGATGCCGGTGATGACGGCTTCCTCCATCATGTCGGTTTCCTCCTTGATATAGGTGCCTTCGGCCTCCGAGAACGCCGAGCGGGAATGGATGACCACGTTGTACTTGCGCGCGAACTCTACGGCGCGCATCTGCAGCACGCCCGCGCCCGAGCTCGAGAGCTCCAGCATATCTTCGTAGCTGATGACGTCCAACTTCTTGGCGCGCGGGCACACGCGCGGGTCGGCCGTGTACACGCCATCCACGTCGGAGTAGATCTCGCACACGTCGGCGTCCAGGCCGTGCGCCACCGCCACCGCCGTGGTGTCGGAGCCGCCGCGGCCGAGCGTGGTGATGTCGCCGTTGGCGTCGATGCCCTGGAAGCCCGCGACCACGGCGATCATGCCCTTTTCGAGCGCCTCCATGACGCGCTCGTTGTGCACCATGACGATCTTGGCCTTGGCGTGCGTGCCGTCCGTCTCGATGCCGGCCTGGCGGCCCGTGAAGCTCATGGCCTTGTAGCCGCGCGCCTCGATGGCCATGGCCAGAAGCGTCATGGACACCTGCTCGCCGGTGGACAGCAGACGGTCCATCTCGCGGGCGGGCGGGTTGTCGTTGAGCGAGGCGGCCAGTCCCACCAGCTCGTCAGTGGTCTTGCCCATGGCGGACACGACGGCCACCACGTCGTGGCCCTGCTGCTTCTTCGCGATGAGCTTTTTCGCAACCATCTGGATGCGCTCAGGAGAAGCGACGGACGTGCCCCCGAATTTGCATACGATTAACGACATGGCGTTCTTTCTCGTCCCGTGGGTTCCCAATCGGCTGTCCACTATACCAAACAACCTGCGGCCCCGCCTACAGGAAGCCCACCATCAGGAGCTTTTTCCACGGGGAAAGTAAACGGGCCGGGCGCGCCCGATCCCCCAACCGAATTGTCGACCCGAACACACGCCACACGGCGCTGTGGCGTGTGTTCGGGTCGACAATCGCCCGGAAAACGCGTAGCGCCTGCTTGAGATCACCTCGAGACGAACGAAGCGAAATCAGCAAAGAAGACTTGCACAACGCTTTCGCGCGCCTACGAGCTTAGGCGACCGGATCTATCCGCTCGATCAGATCAAGCATCTCCTGACGTCCGGCAACGCCCATTTTTATATACGTCGACTTGATGTGGGTTTTCGTGGTGCTTGTTGCGATATGGAGACGTTCTGAAATATAGGGGACGCTCCTGCCGCGTGACACCATGAGCAATATCTCGCTTTCCCGCTCTGAAAGGCCATAGCGCTCTATGGCTGCATCGCATTGCCGAGCAAACTGCATGGCGCTTGCAACAGGGGCATGGGGCCCTTCATCAACAGGAGCGCTTGCTGCATCCTTGACAAAGATGCCACCACTTCCGAAAACGACGGTCGAAGCAATGACGAGTATGCACACCACTGCCAAAAGAACGAGTATCTCGCTGCTCGCCACGCCCACTATGGGCAGCCCGAATGCTCCGATTACTATTCCAGCTGGACCGCAAAGACCCTCGAAGAACCTGCCTATGCTCACCGCGCGAGAAGGCAGGAACCCTGACGTGTGGGAAACGTCGCACAAAACCACCATGAGGAAAATATCGAGGCACGTGAAAGCCGACATGGCAAAAGCGAAGCCTACGCCGTTCGCCTGGGGATCGAGGGCGAAAATGAGCATGAAACCAACTATTGTCAAAGGGAGCACAAGCCTATATATCAGAGAAAGAGAAAAACGTTTCCGAAGCAAAACGGTGACCACGCAAAACGCTACAACGAGCATGGCAGTGCCCAACAAAGAAATGCTGAACTGATACGTATAGGATGCGTTGTCCGTCGGAGTGGCCGTGGCAACAAAGAGCCAGAATGCAGTGCCGAACACGAATAAAGCGAAGATCACCCTCCAAGTTTGGCGGAAGAACTGTTTCGCGGAGTCAGTTCGCTTGAGGGGAAGGGGCTCGGCCGTCTGAGCGCTCGCGCGGGCAAAGCGCCATGAGAGAGGGAGCAAAAAACCACATGCCACGAGACCGGCCACGTGGGGCAACGACACAATGAGGAAATAGAGGACGAAGGCGATTCCATACGAGCAGAGAACGCAGGCGGTGACACGGAAACCGCCGAGGGTACTGAAGTACTCGCCCCAGCAAACGATCACCCACGCAGAACCGACTCCCGTGAGAATCCCTCCCGCAACCAACGCGCTCTCCTGATGAGCGAGCCCTGCAGAAGGACCGAGCCCTGCAAGCACCGTTCC
Organism: Arabiibacter massiliensis; assembly: GCF_902386925.1. Taxonomy (NCBI): domain Bacteria; kingdom Bacillati; phylum Actinomycetota; class Coriobacteriia; order Eggerthellales; family Eggerthellaceae; genus Arabiibacter; species Arabiibacter massiliensis. Next base: position 1,721,144 of record NZ_LR698996.1, read on the forward strand.
GACACCCGCGCAGAGCGCGAGTCCAAGACCGATCCGACTTTTTGAATACAACGGCGCGATGCGCTCTCCAAGCATCGCCACAAAAGCAAATGCGCAGGCGTTGCTGATCCCCGACGTGATGCTGAAAGCATTGTTCGATACAGCGAATTCCTGATAGCCACCTGTGACTATCGAGCTGAAGAACACGAGAAAGTTCCATGCCCCGAAAAGCGCGAATCCAAAATTTCGAGGAAGCAGATCGAACTCCTCGAAAAACTGGGCCAGTCGAAAAGCATGTACTGTTTGGAGGATGGTACAACCCGATTTACCAGCAAGTATGTCCTGTTTGGGGGATATCTCGATCTCCGCCTTTCTGCAAAATAGGGTTGTCGGCGAAACGCATTGTTTGAATGTAAGGCCTGGCGATTCATTTTGCAAGCACCGCATCTTTGCCGACATCAGACAAAGGAAAGGGGAGAGAAAATGAAACAAATGACGCGAAGGAACTTCCTAGCGGGGTTCGCCGCAACAGGAGCGCTGGCAACCGTCGGAGCACTTTCCGCATGCAGCCCGGAAAGCAAGACTCCTCACGAGGCGAACGCATCTCAAGAAGCGCTCGACGAGGCTAAGGCCGCGATCAAACTGCCCCAGTCACAGGAATTCAACGTGTACCTGCCCGAAGCTGGCACGGTTGCGTTCGAAAAGGAGCCGATCACTTCGATCGCGGAAACATCAAGCTACGACGTGGTGATATGCGGAGCCGGAATCGCTGGCGTTTCAGCAGCTGCCTCGTGCGCCGAGAACGGCCTCAAAACGCTTCTCCTTGAAAAGGGCGATACGATAGCGGCTCGCGGAGGCGACGTTGCCTGCGTGGGCGATTCCTATCACAAGGCGGCAGGCGTCAACATCGAACCCGAGGAGATAGTAGGGGAGCTACTGCTCAGCAGCGGGTATCGCGCTGACGCCAGCCTGATTAGAAAATGGGCGTATCGTTGCGGCGAGGCAACCGATTGGATGCTTGAAACCGTGAGTCCAGAAGCGGCGAAAGGAGTCATCAAGTTCGCTGACGGAAATCAAGATTGCGGAGGAGTCACCTGGTTCGCCACCCAGATCGAGTTTTCCAACGGAATGGGTCCGATTGTCCAAGGGCTGCTAGATCATGCCATCGAAAGCGGTGCCGAGATCCTCTTCCTCACTCCGGCTGTGCAACTTGTTCAAGATCAGAATGGCTCGATAACTGGGGTCATCGCCAAGAAGGAAGATGGATCATACATCCAATGCAATGCTTCCAAGGGCGTTATCCTTGCAACCGGCAGCTATGAGTTCAACCCCGACAAAATGAGGGAATGCTGTCGGCCTCGGGATCTCGATACGCGCATGTGGATGAACCCCACGACAACTGACACGGGCGACGGTCACCTCATGGGCCTTGCCGTCGGCGGCGTGGAAGACGAGTACCCCCACACGGTCATGACCGATCCATCAGGTGCAGGTTTTGGCGGGTACGGTCCGAAAATAGGAATGAAGCCTTTCCTGCGCGTCAACGACGCAGGCCAACGCTTTGTAAACGAGTATATTCCATGGGACTGCCTTGCCAATGCCATCAACTCGCAGATGGGTGCGCACGATTTCTGCATCGTGGATGATGACATGGTGGCCGCCATGCATCAGATGGCGGATGTTCACGATTATCCGGTTCCCTTCGAAGACGACTACGAAGAGATGAAGGCTCAATGCGTTTCAGCCGACACCTTAGAAGAACTCGCGGAGAAGCTCAGCATACCTGCGGACGCGCTCACTGCGACCATCGATCGCTACAATTCGTTCTGCGATAGCGGAGTCGATGAGGACTTCGGCAAGGAAGCGAAATATCTCACGCCCGTTCGCACTCCGCCCTTCTACGGTTTCGACGAGGGGACGATGAGCCTTGTCACTGTCAGCGGGCTTCGCGTCGATAAGAGCTGCGGCGTTCTAAGTGGAGAGACGCACCGTCCCATTCCCGGCTTGTACGCGATAGGCAATGTGCAAGGAAGCATGTTCGAGAACTTCTATCCCCACCACATCAACGGCGTGAGCCACGGACGATGCTTGACCTTCGGATACCTTTTGGGTCGCGAGCTTTCCGGCAAAGAGACTGCTTAAAACGGCACTTGGACATTTTATGGGGCCGTAGCACAATCGCCGCGGCCCCTCTTGATAGAGATTCGAGTCAACAATCGTCGGAGATAAATGGCATAAAAGGGGACTGTCCCCTTTTATGCCATTTTCGTTAGCCGGCCTGGTAGATGGTTTCGAGGTCGCCGTTCTCCACGAGGGCGCAGAGGGCCTTGCTGGCCTGGTCACGCTCGATGCCCAGGTGCTCGAAGCGCTTCGCCAGCTTGAGGCAGTAGGACAGGTCGCCGGACTCCAGCGACAGCAGGGCGGACGCGGCTTGCTCGTTCAGGTTTCCAAACATGTGATGCTCCTTTCCTCTTCGATGGAACCAGCTTACGCGCCGGAAGGAAGGGGGCGTTTGGACGAATTGAGAAGCTCGCCGGTCGTTTTTGGCCGATCGCACAAACCGGCGCTCAGGGGCGCACGAGCGGGTTCGTGTGATCGAGATAGACGAGGCCCAGCAGGAACACGAGCTCGCGATCAGGCGAATCGGGCATCCCGAGCACGTCCTTCGCCTTGCGCAGGCGGTAGCGCACGGTGTTGGGATGCTGGCACAGGGCGTCGGCCGCAAGCCGGATGTCGCCGTAGGCGCGCGCCACCGCCTCGCACGTGGAGGCGAGCTCGGTGCCGTGCGCGTCGTCGTGCTCCTCGAGCAGCGCGCGATGGAGCGCCGCCGTGCGCCAGAACAGGCGGCCTTCGCTGGCGGCCGCGCGGAAGGCGTCGTGGTGCAGGTCGGCCCAACGCACCACGTCCTGGCCCTCGATCTGGGCGGTCTTGAGCGCGGCAAGCGCCTCGCGCACGCTCATGTCGCCGTCGCCGAGCGGCGTCTCCTCCCCCACGCCGAGCGACACCGGGCCCGTTGCCAGAAGGCGTGCGACCAGGTCGGCCTCCGAACGCGTGCGAACCCCCGCGGGCGGCTGCACGTACGACACGAACGCGAGCAGCGCCCCGTGGTAGCGGAAGGCGAACACGGCCTCCACCACGTCCCAGTCGCGCTTGAAGTCCGCGAGCACCTTCGCCGCCGCGTCGAGCGCGGCGTACAGCGAGCACTCGTCGGTCGCGCGGGGTGCCACGGCCGCGCACTGCACGGTGGAGCCGGTGGTGCCGGCCAGCTCGAAGAGCGCCGCGCGTGTGGCGTGCGCGTCGTGCCCGGCCAGCAGGCCGTCCATGATGCGGCCCTTGTCCGACTGCTCGGCGTCGCGGCGGATGAGGTCGAGCGCCTGGTAGGCCACCACCTCGTGGTAGGCGCCGTCGTAGAGGTACAGCGGAACGCCCGCCTCCTCGGCAGCCGCGATAGCCCGATCGCTCACGATGGGGCGGTATACCGTCTTGAGGGCGATGCCCGCCACGCCGCGCGCGATGAGCAGGAGCAGCGACCGCTCGGACAGGTCGGGGTCGTCGTTCGCGAAGCCGAGGTTCGACACGATGAACTCGCCGGGGACGTAGGACAGGTACCCGTCGTCTTTGTCGGGCGGGCAGTCGAGAATGCCCACGTTGCGCACCTCGCGCGCCTCGGCGCCGGCGCGCCGCGTGAGGAGACGCACCTGCTCGAACGCCGGCAGCGCCAGTATGTCCGCGATCGTGATCATGGGGCCTTCCCTTCGTGAGTGATCGACCGCACCATCATACGACGAGCCGCCGCCGAGCGCCACTGCGGGAAGACGTGGACAAAATCGGCCTTCGGGACTGATTTTTTCGCGCCGATCTCGCCTGACCACGGAGAAACTCCAGGTGGCGAGAAGCCGAGCCAAGAGCACCGGACGAAAAATCAGTCCTGAAGGGCAATTTTGTCCATGATGCTACCGGTCATTAAATGTTTCACGTGAAACATTCGTGCTGGAGTCCCTGGTGGTTCAGGGGTTGCGCGCTTACATCAGCAGGTCGATCACGTGGGCGAGGGCGCGGTTCGCGAGATCCAGCTTGTCGGCGGCATCGAAGGACGCGGGCGCTTGCGGGGCCTGGGGCGCTGCGGGTGCGGCCGGAGCCTGCGGGGCCGCAGGTGCGGCGGGAGGCTCGTCGGACGCGATGCGCACGCCGTCCTGCACGATGCTCACGCCCACCGGCAACGGGCTCTGAAGCTTCCCCAGATCACCTCCCACCAGCACGAACGACGCGATCATCAGCACGGCGCCCACGCCCACGCAGATACCGGCCACCTTGAACCAGAGCTTCTTGTCAGCGAGCATTGCCAACCTCCTCGTTCCCGGCGACGAACGCCTCGGCGGCAGGACGCGCCTTCTTCACGAACAGCGAGCGCACCTTGTCGGCGTAGCGGCGCGACGCGTCCACCAGCCATTCGCTCGCCCTCTTGGCTCCCGTCAGGCAGAACACGCCCAAGCCGAACAGCAAAAGCCCCGAGCCGAGCTGCCACATGGCCACCACCGGCTCGCCGATGAAGAGGCAGTACGCGGCCACGGCGATCCCCAGCGGCCCGCCGCACAGAAAGCCGACGGCCAGCACCCACACCGACACGGCGAGCGCCCAGATGACGATGTACACGCTGAAGGCCAGGCATGCGAACACGAGCAGCAGCGACACCCAGAACGGCGACAGCACGAGCGCCAGAATCCAGTTCAGCGTGTGGCTCTTCGTCTTCGTCTTCGCGATGGCCTTGGGGATGGCGGGCAGCTCGGCCACGATGGCGCGCGCCACCTCCTCCGGGTCGCCCATCGCCGCGACGGCCTCGCGCTCGGGCTGGCCGTCCTCCACGCGGTCGTCGATCATCTCCGCGTAGAACGACACCGACTTCTCCGCCTCCGCGGCGGGCAGCTTCGCGAGCCCCTCCCGCAGTCTTTCCAAAAACTCCTGCTTGCCCATGCCGCTCATGCCTTCGCTCCTTGCTCGACGCCTTCTGCCTGCTCCTCGTCCGCTCCTTGGATGTAGCGGTAGATCTCGCGCACCTGCGCCCACTCGCCCGCGAACTCGTCCAGCCGCTCGCGTCCCGCGGGGGTGATGCGGTAATACTTGCGCAGCCTCCCGTTGTGCTCCACCGACCTCACCGTCAGAAGTCCGTTGGCCTCCAAGCGTTTGAGCAGCGGATACAGCGTCGATTCCGTCAGCCCGAGCACCTCGGGCACGTCGCGCAGGATGCGGTAGCCGTACGAGTCCTCGGCGCGGATGGACGCGAGCACGCACGCTTCGAGGAACCCTCTCTTCATTTGCGCGTCCACGTGATACCTCCGTCTACGTTGTACTATGTGATACATAGTATACCAGCACGCGAGGCATTGCAAGAGGCATTCGGAAAAAGATTGTCGACCCAAACACACGCTACAGCTGCCTGAGGCGTGTGTTTGGGTCGACAATCGTATGCTGGCAGGAGGAAATATCCGGCGAGGCGCGGCCGCCTTACGAAGAAGTAAGCCCCCGGTAAGGCGCGCCCAAGCCGTCCGTAAGGACGGCCGTCCATACTGGAAGGCATCCGAAACGAACGACCGAAGGAGCGAACATGGCGAAGATACTGGGAACCGCGGCGAAAGTCGCGTTGGCGGCGGCAGCGGCAGGCGCGCTGGTGGTGGCGACGTGCGTGTTCGCCGAAAGCACCCGCACCGCCCCCGCCCCCAAGCGCCGCCGCTAGCGAGCGCCGCCTACCCCTTGTTCTCGGGCATCCTCCACAAAAGGATGAAGCCCAGCACGAACAGCGCGGCGATGGATAGCACGCCCATGGACGAGTTGCCGGTGATCTGCGTGAACACGCTCACGAGGAAGGTGCCCATGACGGCGGCGTACTTGCCGAAGATATCGAAGAAGCCGTAATACTCGTTGGCGTGCTCCTTGGGGATGAGCTTGCCGAACTCGCTGCGCGAGAGCGCCTGGATGCCGCCCTGGAACAGCCCCACGCAGATGGCGAGGATCCAGAACTCGATGGCCTCGCGCAGGAAGAACGCCGCGAACAGCGTGATGCAGAAATACGCGAAGATGGCCACCAGAAGCATGCGCTTCGTGCCGAACTTGCCGGACAGCCGCCCGTAGACGATGGCCGACGGGAACGCCACGAACTGCGTGACCAGCAGCGCCAGCACGAGCTGCGTGGCGTCGATCCCCAGGTCGGTGCCGTAGCTCGTGGACATCTTGATGATGGTGTGCACGCCGTCGATGTAGCAGAAGAACGCCAGCATGAACAGGCGCAGCCGCTTGTCCTTGAAGATGCGCTTCACCGTGCGCCACAGGCCGCCGAACGTGTCGCGGATCAGGTGCTCGGCGCGCTCCTTGTAGTGCGTCTGGTGCACGTTCTTGATGAGCGGGATGCTGAATGCCACCCACCACACGGCCGTGATCAGGAACGCTATCTTCATCCCCACGTCCATGGGGATGCCCACGGTGGGCCCGCCCAGCACCACGGCCAGGCACGCGATGAACGGGATGCACGAGCCGATGTAGCCCCACGCGTAGCCCTGCGACGACACCTCGTCGTAGCGCTCGTCGGTGGTGGCATCCACCAGAAACGCGTCGTAGAACACCATGGAGCCGTTCAGCATGATGGAGGCCACCACGTACAGCACGAGGAAGGCCATGGCCGCCGTGGGGATGCCGAGCGCCGCGAGCGCGATGGCGCCCGTGCCCACGGTTCCGATGAAGAACTTCTTCTTGTTGCCCTTGAGATCGGCAAGGCTCCCCAGGATGGGCATGAGCAGCGCCAGCAGCAGCGACGCCACCGTCTCGGCGTAGCCCCAGGCCACCACCACCGACGAGCCCTCCTCGGCGATGGAGGCGAAGTACACCGGGATGAGCGCGGTAGCCAGCAGCACGAACGCCGAGTTGCCCACGTCGTAGATGATCCAGCTCTTCTCCTGCTTGGTCAGCCTCGCTCGCGCCATGATGCGCCTCTCATCCTCTTCGTAAAGCATTCTTCACAAGTGGAAAACCGACGGTTAACAATCACCCGTTCATTGTATATGATAGCGACGAGCGACACCCGTAAAAATACCGTCAGAACGGAGCGCCTTCTCCATGCCCGCGATCATCACCCACGATTTCTTCGGCCGCGACGTCTATGACCGTCTGTTCACCCTGATCGGCGGCTCGCGCGACGAGGCCGACGCCTTCCTCCTGGGCAACCAGGGCCCCGATCCCCTGTTCTACATGGTGCTCAGCCCGCAGCTGCGCGCGCACCACCGCCTGGGCTCCATCATGCACAACAAGAAGCCGAGCGAGCTTCTGGCCGCGTTCAAGAGCTCGCTGGACATCCTCGGCAGCGCCGAGCGCGAGGTGGGCCGCGCCTACGCCCTGGGCTTCCTGTGCCACTATACGCTGGACTCCACCATGCACCCGTTCGTGTTCTTCCACGAGTACCGGCTCACCGACGCCGGCGAGCCAGGCCTTTCGCGTGCCGACGGCAGCGAGGTGCACGGCGTCATCGAGAGCGAGCTGGACGAGCTCGTGCTGTTCGCGAAGCGCGGGCAGACCGTGGCCACGTTCAACCCCTCGGCCGAAATCCTCAACGCGAGCGATTTCGCGCTGAGCGTCATCTCGAAGATGTACGCCTACGTCGCCCTCACCGTGTACGGCGAGATCATCCCCGCCACGATGTTCGCGACCGCCGTCAAGGACTTCCGCGTGGCGCAGCGCCTGTTCTACTCGCCCTCCGGCCGCAAGCGCGCGCTGATCGGGCGCATCGAGGAGCTCGCGCGCCCCTTCTCGTTCTACAAGTCGATGAGCCACCGCCCCGTCGAGCTCGCCGAGAGCGACTTCGACAACCGCGCGCACGAGCCGTGGGAGAACCCGTTCACGGGCGAGGAGCGCACGGTCGGGTTCTGGGACCTCTTCGACGAGGCGCTCGAGAAGGCCCAGGCCAACATCGCCGCGTTCGACCGAGACGGCTTCGACCTCGAGGCCGCCCGCGCCCTCACGCACGAGCTGGACTTCTCGGGCGAGCCCGTGGTGGCCGTCCTCGTGGCCGTCGAGGACGACGCGCCGGCGAACGCCTAAGCCCGCGCGATGCTGGAAGTCGTCCTCGCCATACCGTTCTGGCTCGAACTGGCCGCAACGCTGACCGGCGGCCTGTCGGGCGCCATGAGCGCGGTGCGGGCGCGCTACGACATCTTCGGCGTGGTGTGCATCGCCATCATCACGGGGCTCGCCGGCGGCATCATGCGCGACCTGCTGCTGCAGAACTACGGCATCTACGCGTTCCAACGCCCCACCCTCATCGTGGCGTGCGCGGTGGCGGGCGTCGTGGTGTTCTACTTCGGCAAGCTGGCAACCTACCTCGACCCGGTGGTGGATCTGCTCGACAACCTGTCGGTGGCGCTGTGGGCCGTGATCAGCGTGGGCAAGGGCCTCTCGGCCGGGCTCGACGTGGTGCCGGCTGTCATCCTGGGCACCATCACCGCTGTGGGCGGCGGCATCCTGCGCGACATCTGCATGAACCGCGAGCCCGACGCCTTCCAAGCCGGCGCGCTGTACGGCTCGGCCGCGCTCGTGGGCTCGGCCGCCTACGCGCTCATGGCGCAGAACCACATCCTCGACTCCTACGCGCCCATTACCTGCGCCGTGCTGGTGCTGGGCCTGCGCTACGCGTCGCTGTTCTTCGGGTGGAGCACGAAGCCGCCGAAGGATTACTCCGACGTGGTGGCCAACGCCGTGGCGCGCCCGGTGAAGTCGGTGGCGAAGCGCGTGCGCCCGCCGAAGGGCAAGGTGGAGCGCGAGAAGGAGCGCAACCGGGCCTACGCGAAGCTCAGCTACTTCTGGAAGCGCATGAACGGCGAGATCCCCCCGCCGCGCAAGCGCCGCGAGCTGGAGCAGGCCGCCGAGGCCGCGCCGTCGCCGGCCGTGGAGGCGGGTGCCGAGGCCGAGGCGAACGACCCGAGCGACCGCATCGTCGTGAACCGCGACGAGCTGCACCGCCTCCTCGACGCGAGCGCCGCCTTCCAAGAGGACCCGCCCCGCGACCCCTTCGAGCCGCGGGCGTGACAAAGGGACGGGGATAATGTCACATTCTCGTACGAGCTTCGGGGCCGTTGCTCGTCGAGGAATGTGACATTATCCCCGTCCCTTTGTCACGCCCCCCATCCCCCTACACGTTCTTCAGCAGGATGCCGCTCATCGTGTCGGCGGCGTGCTCGCAGGCGTCGCAGCACTTCTCCATGCGGTCGAAGATCTGCGACCAGCGAAGCACATGCAGCGCGTCCTCCCCGTTGCCCTCGTCGTAGAGGCTGCGGTTCACCTTCATGTACAGCCGATCCGCCTCCTCCTCGTAGGCGTTCACGTCGATGACCAGCTGGTTGAACGTCTTGGACTTCTTGAAGTTGCGGAAGTCCCCCATGGCCTTCTCCAGGGCCTTGCAGCTCTTCTTGATGAGCCGCGCGAACTCGCGCGCGTGCTCGTGCATGTCGTTCACGCGGTACATGTAGAAGCACAGCACGACGTCCTCGATGTAGTCGATGAGGTTGTCGAGGCCCTGCGCCAGCTCGATGATGTCGTCGCGCTCGATGGGCGTGATGAAGTCGTGCGCCATGCGCTTGTACAGCAGGTGGTTGTGCTCGTCGCTCTCGTTCTCCAGCTTGTGCGCGCGCTCCATGAGCTCGCGGACGCGCTCGCGCGACTCGTACTCGTCGATGACCTCCACGAGCAGCTGCGCCTCGGCCACCGCGGCCTCGGCCTGCTTCTCGAACAGGTCGAAGTAGTCGGCCTTCTCGCGCTTCTTCTTGCCCATGCGCCCGCGCCCCTACACGTTCTTCAGCAGGATGGAGTTCATGGTGTCGGCGGCGTGCTCGCAGGAGTCGCAGCACTTCTCCATGCGGTCGAAGATCTGCGACCACACCAGCACGCGCATGGGGTTCTCGCGGTCGTGCGTGTGCAGCTTGCGGATGACCGTCATGTACAGCTGGTCGGCCTCCTCCTCGTAGGTGTTCACGTCCACGATGAGCTGCTTGAACGTCTTGGACTTCTTGAAGTTGCGGAAGTCCTCCATCGCGCGGTCGAGCGCCTGGCAGCTCTTCTTGATGAGCTGGGCGAACTCAAGCGCGTCGTGGTGCATGAAGTGCACGTCGTACATGTAGAAGCGCTGCATGACGTCCTCGATGTAATCGATGATGTTGTCGAGGTACTGCGTCATGTTGATGATATCCTCGCGCTCGATGGGCGTGATGAAATCGGTGGCCACCGTCTTGAACACGGCGTGGTTGATCTCGTCGCCCTTGTGCTCCAGCTCGTGCGCGCGCTCCATGACCTCCCTCAGATGCGCGGCCTCCGTGAAGCCCTCGATGGCCTCGATCAAAAGCTCGGCCTCTTCGACAGCCACCTCGGTCTGTTTCTCGAACGCGTCGAAATAATCGAACTTAACCTTCTTGCTCACAGGCACTCCTCTACGAGAACATCAGGAACAGGTGGGCGAACGCGAAGCCGAGCAGCCCGCAGCCCGGAAACGTCAGCACCCACGTCTTCACCATGTCGACGGCGATTCCCCACTTCACCGCGCTCTTGCGCTTGGCCGCCCCCACGCCCATGATGGCCGTCGTGTTCGTGTGCGTGGTGGACACCGGCAGGCCGGCGAATGTGGACAGCATGAGGCAGAAGAACGTCGCGCAGCTGGCGGCGAATCCCTGGAAGGGCTCGAGCTTCACCATGTCGAGGCCGACGCTCTTGATGATGCGCTCGCCGCCGACGGCCGTGCCGAGGCCCATGTTGAGGGCGCAGAAGAACATGAGCCAGATGGGAAGCACGATCTGGTCGGCCTGGCCCACGCCGGTGGCCAGCGTGATGGCCAGCACGAAGATGCTCATGAACTTCTGGCCGTCCTGCGCGCCGTGCATGAACGCCACGCCCGCGCCCGAGGCCACTTGCGCCCAGCGGAAGAACTTCGTGGAGCGGCGGCGGTCCATGTTGCGGCAGCACCGCGCGAGGATCTTCGAGTTCAGCCAGCCGAGGAAGAAGCCGAGCAGCGTGGACAGCACGATGCCGTAGACCACCTTCATCCACTCCGCGCCGTTGATGGCGCCGAAGCCGCCCTGCAGCGCGATGGCCGCGCCGGTGAGGCCCGCGATGAGCGAATGGCTCTGGCTCGTGGGGATGCCGAACCACCAGGCCGCCGTGCCCCACACGATGATGGCCACCATGGCGGCCATGAGGGCGATGAGCGATTGATGGGCGTCGCCGCCGAAATCGACCATGTTGAAGATGGTGTGCGCCACCGCCGAGGTGACGAGCGACACCACGAGGAGGCCGACGAAGTTGCAGGCCGCCGCCATGAGGATGGCCCATTTCGGCTTCATCGCGCGCGTCGATACCACGGTGGCTATCGCGTTGGGCGCGTCGGTGGCGCCGTTGACGACGATCACGCCGATATTGAGCAGGGTCACCGCCACCAGCACCGGGTTGGAGGCGAGCTCCGCGATGAACGTAGCCCACTCTATGGTCACAGGCTCCCTTTCGACAAAACCGCAAAAAGGTTCAGCAACTCATCAGTTTAACGTAAATCTGACAATTCGGAAGGGGGACGGCGCTCCTTTTCACGTGGGGATGAAGGGGAATGGGTAAAATCTCCGTAAAAGTTGACCCTTTGCCTCCCCTTCGGCCGAACCAGGGGTGCGCCGCTTATCGACTCGTGATAAAGTAAGCAAATCACTAGGGGAAACGGGAGCCGGTGCCTGCGGGGACGCAGCGGGCGCGACGAAGGCGACGGGGAGGAGCATCATGGAGGGACGCCGACAGCTGCCGCTGCAGACGGCCGATTTGATCGCGGGCTTCATGGTGTGGGTGATACTGTCGTCGCTGCTCCCTTATATAAAGCAGGACATCCTCATCCCGCCCGACCAGGTGGCGCTCGTCACGGCCATCCCCGTGGTGCTGGGATCGGTGCTGCGCGTGCCCATCGGCTATTGGGCGAACCTGTACGGAGCGCGCAAGGTGTTCCTCGCCAGCTTCATCGTGCTGCTCGCGCCGGTGTGGTTTTTGAGCGAGGCTGCCACCTGCCAGGAGCTGCTGGTGGGCGGCACGTTCCTCGGCATCGCGGGCGCGGTGTTCTCCGTGGGCGTGACCTCGCTGCCGAAGTATTTCCCGCGCGAGCGGCACGGCTTCGTGAACGGCGTGTACGGGTTCGGCAACATGGGCACGGCGCTCACCACCTGGCTCGCGCCCGTGGCGGCGGTGGCCATCGGCTGGCGCGGGGCCGTGAAGCTGTACCTGGTGCTGCTGGGCGCGTTCATCGTGCTGAACTTCGTGCTGGGCGACCGCGACGAGCCGCGCGTGAAGACGCCCATCGTGCAGCAGCTGCGGGCCATCGCGCCCGACGCGCGCCTGTGGTTCCTGTCGCTGTTCTACTTCGTGACGTTCGGGGCGTTCGTGGCGCTCACCGTGTACCTGCCGAACTTCCTCACGTCGCACTACGGCCTGGACGGCGTGTCGGCCGGCATCGCCACCAGCGTGTTCATCGTGGCGGCTGCGGCCATCCGCGTGCTCGGCGGCTGGCTTTCCGACCGCCTCGACTGCTACCGGCTGCTCGCGGGCGTGTTCGCCGCCATCGCCGCGGGTGCCGTCGTGCTGGCCGTGGCGCCGGGACTGCCGGTGTACCTGACGGGAATCTACCTGGTCAGCCTGGCATGCGGCATCGGCAACGGCGTGGTGTTCAAGCTCGTGCCCACCTACTTCACCAAGCAGGCCGGCCCCGCCAACGGCCTCGTGGCCATGTGGGGCGGCCTCGGCGGCTTCTTTCCCCCGCTCGTGCTGAGCGCCTCGACGGCCGCGTTCGGCTCGAACGTGCCGGGCCTGGCCGCCTTCGCCGCCTTCGCCCTCGCGTGCCTGGCAATTTCGCTGCTCATGAGGAAGCGTCAAGCTGCCGCATAGCACCTTCGGCACCGTCCCTAGCAACCCGTGTGGACAAAATCGGCCCTCGGGACTGATTTCTTTACCTGAATCACTGCGCCAGTTTCCGCCATCAGGGGTTTCTTCGCTTCCCGACGAAGCCGCCGGCGAAAAATCAGTCCCGAAAGGCGTTTTTGTCCATGACCCTGTGAATCATAGAATCAATACGCGCCCAGAAGGAGCCTACGCAGCTCGCCTTGCGCGCCCGACGGGTCGAGCCTCTCCTCGCGAAGGCGAACGCCCAGCCGCTTGGCCAGCAGGCGGGCGATCCGATCCATCTCGCGTGGATCGTAGGCTTGCTGCTGGGTGAGCGTGGCGACTTCGATCCCCAAGTAGGCAAGATCGACGCGTCTGCTCGCATCCTCCGCAATGCGCGTTGCGCCGGTGTGGTGAAGGTTTGAATCGTACTCGATGGCGAACTTGGCCTCGGGCCAGTACAGGTCGCACTCGTAGTAGCTCTTCCCCACGAACGGCCGATCCTTCGCCGGCACGGGGATGACGGCGTTCATCACGGGATACGGAAGCCCGTACCCACCCATCCTCACGGGAAGGCACAGAAATACCACTGTCACCGTCTCCATCGGGGATCGCGAGCCGTCCCGCACGAAGCGCAGGACCCGGCACGCCGTCGCCGCCCCTCGGACGCCTTCCAGACGTTGCAGGAAACGCTCGAGAACAGCGACGCTGACCAGGGGCTCCCGCTTGGCCAGCTCGTCGAACTCCCCCACGCTCTTGGCGCAGCGACCGCACAGCTCGTAGCCCGCCTCGACCGCATTGGGAAGCGGAAGGGTCGTCGCCAGCTCGAAGAAGCATGCGGCCGGCGTAACGACGTAGAGCCCTTCGCCTAGCCGGACGACATTGCGGCAGAGAAGTTCGCAGGGCGCGACATGGCTCTGCACTGCCCTACGATGGCTGCGCGATGCTTTGTCGTGCACGAGCACGTGGACAGGACTCGAGAGGAATGAGAAGCCGCGATCCCCCAACAACGAGAATTCCTGATAGCCCGGCTTTTCAAGCGGAGCATCCAGGAACCGCCGGGCCGAGGCGGGTGGCAACCGATTCACATGCGCCGCATAACGCCAGAATTCCATCGCCGATATGTTGGAAAGAAGAATGCTCACAAAGGGAAGACTACCATGTTTCCACCTGATATAAAAGTGCTTTTGAACAGGCTTTATATCAATATTTTGCGCGCTTGATTTCTGCTGGATCCGCGCTTGATTCTCGCTGGATTTCTGCTTGATCTGCGCTGGATTTCTGCTGGATTCCTGCTGGATCCGCGCTGGATCCGCGCAAGAAAGCCTGCCGATATATAACTGAGAGCATCATGGACAAAATCGCCCTTCGGGACTGATTTTTTCCATGATGCTACTGCTGAAAATAGAGAAACCCCTGGTGGCGGGAAGCCAGTCCAGAGGTTCCGGACGAAAAATCAGTCCCGAAGGCCGATTTTGTCCACGCGCGACGGGGCGGCCCGGCCGGGGCGACGCGGCGGGCGGGGCGAATGTCGGCTGAGGCGCCTTTACGCGTAGAAGGCGAAGACGCGCTTGCGCTCGGCGCCGATGGTGGTGAGGCCATTGTGGCCGGGCAGGACAACGGTCTCGTCGGGCAGCACGGCCAGGCGCTTGAGCGAGCGGCGCATGGCGTTCATGTCGCCGCCTTGGAAGTCCGTGCGGCCGATGGAGCCGCAGAACAGCGTGTCGCCCGACACGAGCACGGGCGCACCCGTTGGGTCGGTGCCGAAGCGCGGGTCGATGAACAGGCAGATGCCGCCCTCGGTATGCCCCGGCGTGAGGATGACCTTCCACGGCATGGAGCCGATCTTGACGATGTCGCCGTCGGCCACCGTATGGTCCACCGGGCAGGGCGTGAAGCGCGTGTCGTCGCGCGGCAGCTTCTTCTCGCCCGTGATCAGGGGCGCGTCGATAGCCGAGGCGATGACCGTGGCGCCGGTCTTCTCGCGCAGCTCCTTGGCGGCGCCCACGTGGTCGGAGTGGCGATGCGTCAGCACGATGGCGTCCACCGAGCCGCCCGCCGCCTTGAGGATCTCGTCGGCCTTGCACGTAGGATCCACCACGATGGTGGCCTCGCCGTCCGAGATGATGTACACGTTGTTCTCCAGCATGCCGAGCACGAGGTACTCGACGGGCACGCACGTGCCTTGAGCCTTGCGAGTCTGGGCCATATCAGCCGTCCTTTCCCGGCGCCGCGGCGCCTGCGAATCACTTCTTCTTGCCGACGCTGGGCACCATGCGGCGGGCGTCGAACACGCCTTCCACGCCGCGCAGCTTGGCCAGCACCACGTCGATGTGGTTGATGTCGGACACCTGGAACAGAAAACGCATCTCCACCATGCCGTCGCGGTGCGACGTGGTGGACGACGACAGCACGTTCGCCCCCACCTCCGACAGAATCACCGCCACGTCGCGCAGCAGGTTCATGCGGTCGAGCGCATCGATGAACACCTCCACCTTGAACGACGTGTTCTTGGGCAGGTCGCTCTCCCACGCCACCTCGATGATGCGCTCGGGCGACGTCATGAGGTCCTGCGCGTTGGGGCAGTCGGCCCGGTGCACGCTCACGCCGCGTCCGCGCGTGACGAAGCCCAGAATATCGTCGCCCGGCACGGGGTTGCAGCAGCGCGACAGGCGCACGAGCACGTCGTCGATGCCCTTCACCACCACGCCGTTGGAGCTGTGCGCCTCGTGCTTCTTCGGCCGCTTCACGCTGGTCAGCATGGGGGGCAGCTTGCCGGTGGACATGTCGCCCGCGCCGAAACCGGGCGTCTCGGCCTCCTCATTGCCCTTGTCCACGAGGATCTTGAGCAGGCGGTTGGCCACGTGCTGCGCGCTCTCCTTGCCGGTGCCGATGTGCACGAGCATGTCGTCGGGGTCGTTGTAGCCCATGTGCTCGGCCACCGACTTCACCGCGCGCATGGACTGCGCGCTCGAGATGCCCAGCCCGTGCTTGCGCATCTCGCGCGTGAGCTTGTCGCGGCCGTTCTGCAAGTCGTCGCCGCGGCTCACCTTGCTGAAGTACGAGCGGATCTTGCTGCGGGCGCTCGGCGTCTTCACCAGGTTCAGCCAGTCGCGCGAGGGGCTCGCGCTCTTCTGCGTGAGCACCTCCACGCGGTCGCCCAGCTGCAGCTCGTAGGTGAGGGGCACGATGGAGCCGTTCACCTTGGCGCCCACGCAGTGGTTGCCTACCTCGGTGTGGATGGCGTAGGCGAAGTCCACCGGCGTGGACCCGGCCCGCAGGCTCATGACCTCGCCCTTCGGCGTGAACACGAACACCTCGGTGGGCGCGAGGTCAACCTTCAGGTCTTTGAGGAACTCGCGGGAGTCCTGCGTCTCGTCCTGCCAGTCCACCATCTGGCGCAGCCACGCCAGCTGCTGGTCGATGGCGTCGCCGCCCTTGCCGCCCTTCTCCTTGTAACGCCAGTGCGCAGCCACGCCGTACTCGCTCTGCCGATGCATGTCCTCGGTGCGGATCTGCACCTCGAGCGGACGGCCCGCCGGCCCGATGACCGTGGTGTGCAGACTCTGGTACATGTTGAACTTAGGCATGGCGATGTAGTCTTTGAAGCGGCCGGGCATGGGGTGCCACAGCGTGTGCACCGCGCCGAGGGCCGAGTAGCAGTCCTTCACCGACTTCACGATGACGCGTACGGCGATGAGGTCGTAGATCTCGGAGAAGCCCTTGCCCTTCTTCGTCATCTTCTGGTAGATGGAGTAGAGGTGCTTCGGGCGGCCCATGATCTGCGCCTGGATATTCACCTTGTCCATCTCGTCGTGCAGGATGGAGATGATCTGGTCGAGGTAGCCCTCGCGCTCGGCGCGGCTTTCCGTGACCATGCGGGACACCTGCTTGAACTTGTTGGGCTCGAGGTAGTAGAACGACAGGTCCTCGAGCTCCCACTTGATGTTGTTGATGCCGAGGCGGTGCGCGATGGGAGCGTAGATCTCCAGCGTCTCGCGCGCCTTGAAGATGCGGCGGTCCTCCTTGAGGGCGCCGAGCGTGCGCATGTTGTGCAGGCGGTCGGCCAGCTTGATGACGATGACGCGGATGTCCTTGCTCATGGCCACGAACATCTTGCGGATGGTGGCGGCCTGCTCGTCGGTGAGACTCTCCACCTCGATGCGCGTGATCTTCGTCACGCCCTCCACCAGCTGCGCCACCTGGGGATTGAACTGTTCGGCCACCTGCTCGGCCGTGACCTTCGTGTCCTCCACGGTGTCGTGCAGAAGCGCCGCGATGAGCGTCTCCACGTCCATGCGCAAGTCCGCCAGGATGATGGCCACCTCAACCGGGTGCGCCACGAACGGCTCGCCCGACTTGCGGCACTGGCCCGCGTGCGCCTCGCTCGCGAAGAGGAAGGCCTTGGACAGGAGCTCCTCGTCGGCCGGCGACAGGTACGCCGACGTGAGGCGCTGCAGCTCCTCGAAGCGATCCTCGGGGGTCTTCGCGCGCTGGGCCGTCTTCTTGGCGTCGGGCGCGAACGACTTCTCGGCCACGTGGGGACGGCCGAGCAGGTTGTCCTCGACGGTCTGCCTGCCCGAGACGGCCTCGGGCGCGCTGCCCAGAAGCTCCTCGCGATCGCTCTTGCTCATGCCTGCTCCTCCTCCCCTTCCGTCGGGTGCGCCTCGGCCGGCAGGATGGGCCGCGACACGCGCATATGAAGGCTAGCAGAATCGCTGCCCAGCGCCCAGTCCCGAAACGCGTGGAATATCTCGCGCTCCCCCAAACCTTCACGATAGCGCACGCTGTCGGTGAGCTCCACCTTGCTCTGGCCCTCCTTCACGTGGATGGAGCGCGCCATGCCGTCGGCCCCGCGGGCCGTATGCGTCTCGATGAGGCCGAGCTCGCGGAACACCGCCACGCCGCACGCCGCCGAAGCGGCGCTCACCGGGAACGACGGGGTGCTGGCAGCAGCCGCCAGATCGGCGTTGCCGAGTGGGAAGAAGGGCTCGTCGCTCGCGCGCTGCATATCGCGCAGCTTGCGGTACACCTGCGCGAGGCAGTCGTGGTCGGGCGTCATGTCGCGCAGGATGCGCTCGTTGATGCCCGCGTCGTTGCGGCCGAACAGAAGATGGATGCCGGCGGGCTTGCCGTCGCGCCCCGCGCGGCCGCTCATCTGGTTGAACTCCACCTCGTTGAACGGCAGATGGTAGAGCACCACGTGGCGGATGTTGGGGATGTCCACGCCCTCGCCGAACGCGGAGGTGGCCACGAGCACCTTGAGCGCGTCGGTGCGGAACAGCTCCTCGATGCGCTTGCGCTCCGAGCGCGAGAGGCCCGCGTTGTAGAAGCCGACGAGCGGCGCGAGCTGGGGCACGCGCTTGCGCAGGGCGCGCGCGACGGCCACGGACTGCTCGCGGGAGTTCACGTAGATGACGGTCTTGTCGCCGGACGCCACGAGGTTGGCCAGGTAGTCGTCGCGGTTCTTGAGGTTGCGCTGGTCGTCCAACTCGAGGTTCTCGCGCGCGGCAGGATCGAACACGCACGCGTCAAGGGGCAGCTCGCGCTTGATGGCCTCGGCGATGCCGTCGTCGGCCGTGGCCGTGAGGGCGAGCACCGCCGGCGCGGGCTCGCCCAGCTTCGCCACCGCCGCGCCGATGGTGGCGTAGGCCACGCGCTGGCCCGCCTTGGCCAGGCCCACGTGGTGCGCCTCGTCCACCACGACGAAGCGCACGCGCCCGGTGGAAGCGAACTCGTCGGCGTGCCACGCGAGGAACTCCGGCGTGGTGAGCGCGATGTCGTAGGTGCCGTCGGCCAGGCCCGCGAAGCCCAGGCGGCGCTCCTCCGGCGTGCTCTCGCCCGTGAGCGTGACCACCCCGATGCCGAAGCGGTCGAGCGCCCCGCGCAGGTGGAAGGCCTGGTCGGCGATGAGCGCGCGCAACGGGTAGACGAAGAGGCTGGCCTCGTGGCGCGCGAGGGCGCGCACGGCGGCGTGCACCTGGAACGTGAGGGACTTGCCGCGGCCCGTGGCCATGACGCCCATCACCGAGCGGCCGGCCCGCAGGTGGTCGAGAATGGCGCGCTGCGCGTCGTGCAGGGGCCGCTCGCCGATGATGGCGCGCACCACCGCGCGCTCGATGGCGTCGGGGTCGTCGGCGGCGCGGCGCTCCCACTCCTCGCGGTTCGCGGCGCGCGCGGCCTCGTAGGCCTCCACGTCCTCCGGACGGTGCTGCACGTCGGCGCAGAGCTCCGCATCGCTCGTGGCGTAGAGGTCGGCCACGAACGTGAGGTTCTCCGGGTTGAGGCACGCCTCGAGCGCGCCGCAGGTGCGCGCGGGCGCGAGCGACTGCAGCATGGCCTTCACGCTGCGCCGTCCGCGCCATTCGTCGATCTGCACCTCGAACGCGGCGTTCACCACGCTGTCGGTGCGCATGAGCGTCTCGATGTCCGAGCAGTGGAACATAATGCCGGCCACGGTAGCGCGCCCGTCGGAGAGCGCGCAGGAGAAGTGGTTCTTCTCGGCGCCCACCGCGCGGCAGTTGGCCAGCATGACGTCGCGCGCGAGGTACACCGGCACGGGATGCTCCTGGCCGAACGGCGCGAGGCGATCGAGCTGCGCGACGTTGTCGAGCGTGAGCTCGTCGAGGCCCACGCACGCGTCGATCTCCACGAGGGGGTGGAACGCGCCTTCGGGCAGCGCGTCCATGGAGGCGATGAGGCGCCGCTCGAACTCGGGCAGCTTGTCGGCCGGCAGGGTGACGCCCACGGCCGCCTCGTGCCCGCCGAAGCGCGTGAGCAGGTCAGACGCGTTCTCCACGGCCTTGAACAGGTTCACCTGGCCCACGCTGCGCCCGCTGCCGCGCGCCTCGTCGCCGTCGATGGTGAACAGCAGGCTGGGCACGCCGTAGGTGTTCACCAGGCGGCTGGCCACGATGCCCTTCACGCCCTCGTGCCAGCTCTCGCCCGACACCACGAGCGCGCGCTGGCCGTGGTAGATCTCGGCGGCCTGGGCCTTCGCTATCTCGGAGAGCTCAGCCTCGATGGCGCGGCGCTGGTCGTTCACGTGCTCGAGCTGGGCGGCCAGGCGCTGCGCCTCGGCCAGGTCGTCGGTCATGAGCAGGTCGAGCGCGAGCTGCGCGTCGCCCATGCGGCCGGCGGCGTTGAGGCGCGGGATGACGGAGAAGCTGAGGTTGGTGGCGGAGACGGGCTTGTCGGCCGCGCCGCTCGTGGCGAGGAGCGCAGCGATGCAGGGGCGCGGGGCCTCGTTCATGCGCGCGATGCCGCACGCGACGAGCGCGCGGTTCTCGCCGCGCATGGGCATGAGGTCGGCCACGGTGCCGAGCGTGGCGAAGTCGGTGTACTCGCGCCACAGGTGCGGCTGGCCGAAGCGGCCGCCGAGCACCTGCACGAGCTTGAGCGCCACGCCCACGCCGGCCAGGATGCAGCTCTCGCAGGAGGAGTCGAGCTTGGGGTCGGCCACGGGAACGCCCTCGGGCACGAGGTCGACCGGCTCGTGGTGGTCGGTGATGGCAAGGCCGAGCCCCGCCTCCACGATGGCCGCCGCCTCCGCCTTGCAGGCGATGCCGCAGTCCACAGTGACGATGAAGTCGGGACCGTACGTGCACGCGCGCAGAAACGCCGCGTCGGAGAGCGCGTAACCCTCGTCGAAGCGCAGCGGGATGAAGGGCGTGGCCTGGGCTCCGAGCCGGCGCAGACCGCGCGTGAGCACGGTGGTGGCCGAGATGCCGTCGAGGTCGAAGTCGCCGAACACGAGGATGTGGTCGCCGCGCTTCACGGCGGCCTCGAGCGCATCGGCCACCTCGGAGAGCCCGGGGATGGTGTACGGGTCGAGCCAGTCGCGGTCGAGCGAGGGCGAGAGGAAGCGGCGCGCCTGGGCGGCGTCGGCGATGCCACGCGCCACGAGGGTGGCCGCGATGAAGCGCGGCAACCCGAGCTCGCGCTCGAGCCGCGCGACGGCGGCAGGATCGGCCGCCTTGATGTTGAACTGGGCAGACATGGGCGCTCATACCTCACATGCGGGGATTCGAATAGTTCACGTGCCATTGTCCCACATTCAGGGGGCGGTGTCACCGAGGAATGCGGCGACCCAGCCCGCGCGCTCGGACGGCGGGGCCGATAGGCTGTCCAAAACCGAAGCCGTGCGGGAAAACGGAGGGGCTTCGGAAATTTTTGCGCGCAATGGATGAATTGCTGTTGGCGAAGTGCCATATTCACCTGGGGTTTTTCGCGAGGTTGCTGGACTGAGGCTCGCGAAAGGGGGCTTCCGCACTCCGGATTCGTCCATTGCGCGAGTTTTTTTCGAAAAAGCACCCGTTTCGGGTTCGAGCGTCCAACTGCGAGCGCGCGCGTTAGAGCCTGTCCTTCCCAAACCCTCATCAGGGGAAAAGCACGGTTCATACCTTTCGTGCGACAGCGTGCGGCCCTTTCGTGCGATACCGCCCCGCCGCTCAGGCGCATAGTGTCCCGTCGGCGGCGATCGGGGAAGATCGCGCCGGATTCGAAAGCAAAGCACGGGGAACGGGAAGAGGAGGAAGTCATGGAGAAATCAATCGCACGCAACGAGGGACTGTCGAGGAGGAGCTTCCTGAAAGGCGCCGGCATCGGCGCGGCCGGACTGCTGGGCGCGACCGCGCTCGGCGCCTGCGCGAGCGGCGCTTCGGCGAGCACGGCCGAAGGCTCGTGGGACCAGGAGACCGACGTCGTGGTGGTGGGCACAGGCGCCGCAGGCGTGGCCGCAGCCATGGAAGCGCTCGAGGCCGGCTCCCAGGTGGTCATAATCGAGAAGCAGAAGGCCGCCGGCGGCATCACCAGCGTGTGCGAGCAGTACTGCGCCTACGACTCGAAGCTGCACCTTCCGCAGAACTTCGACGATGTGTCCGACAGCGCAGAGATCATGCTGGAGGACGCCCTGCGCGTATCGGGCGGCACCGCCGACGAGGCGCTGGCGAAGATCTACTGCAACGGATCGGCCGAGGCCCTCGATTGGATGATCGACCACGGCTGCGAGTTCAAGGACGCGCTGCGCGTGTCCGACGGCCGCCACGGCCAAGGCAAGTACATCGCGGCGACGGCCGGCGAACTCACGCAGAAGCTCCTGCCCGCCATCGAAGCGGCGGGCGGCGCCATCCTCACCGAGATGCCCCTGGCCGAGCTCGTGCGTGACGAGGGCGGGCGCGTGACGGGCGTGACCTGCGCCGACAAGAAGAGCACGCGCATCAAGGCGCGCAAGGGCGTCGTTCTGTGCACGGGCCCGTGGTCGGACGACGAGGTGCTCATCCCCCGCCACATGCGGGCCGTGCCCGAGATGGTGAGCACGTGCGCCGAGACGCTGGCCGCCTTCGGCATGCCCTACGGCCCCTACACCGGCGAGGCCATTCGCGCCGCACAGAGGTCGGGAGCAGCGGTGCGCCACATGGAATACGTCATGTTCGACCCGTACTACTCGGTGCCCGAGGTCATGTCCAACAAGGTGGCTCCGGCCGGCGTCACGCGCGCGGTGAACCAGATACTGCTCACGCCCGAGGGCACGCGCTTCACCGACGAGGGCCAATCGCGCAGCGCGATCGCGCTCGACGTCATCGATCTGCCCGGCAACGTGTACTACCCCGTCATCGACGGGCGGCACATCCCCGATCGCACCGGATCCACCAAATTCCCGGCCGAGAAGCTGGACGGCTTCGTCGAGGCCGGCTACATGGCGAAGTCCGACACCCTGGAAGGGCTGGCGGCTGAGATGGAGCGGACGTTCGGCATACCGCAGGACGCGACGCTCGCCACTATTCAGCGCTACAACGGGTTCTGCGAGACCGGCGTCGACGAGGAGTTCGGCAAGGATCCGCACCACATGACGCCTATCGATCAGCCGCCGTTCTACGCCGGCCCCGCCGAGACGTGCCGCGACATGTATACGCACGGCGGCCTGGAAACCAACGCCGAGGCACGCGTCGTGGACCTCGAAGGCGCCGTCATCCCCGGCCTGTACGCCGCGGGCATGTGCACGGGCGGGCCGCTGGGCGCCGCCACTATCTCGGGCAACTGGCAGATGAGCTCCATCGTGTTCGGCCGCATCGCCGGCAAGAACGTCGCCGCCGAAAGCGCGGACGCGTAAGAGGCCGCACCGCTCTCCCTCTCTTCGCGAAGGCCGTCGGAGCGATCCGGCGGTCTTCGCCGTGCAGGGTCACCTTTGCCGATGGATCTGCGCCTCCATGCGGTCGATGAGGTTGAGCAGCTCCTGGCGGGAATGGACGCCGAGCTTGGCGTAGGCGCGCCGCAGGTGGGTTTTCACCGTGTGCTCCGACAGCACGAGGAAGTCGGCGATGTAGCGCGCGCTGCGGCCGGACGAGAACTCGCCGACCACCTGGAATTCTCGCGCTGACAGGTCGTAGGTGTCGCGCAGCAGCTCCAGCGCCGCGGCGTTGAGCGACTCGATGGAGCCGGTGGGCTCGTTCATCTCGTCGGGCGCGTCCGCGTAACGGCGCTCCCTGCTTCGCGCGAACAGCCAGAGATAGCTGAGCAGCAGCACCGCCATCGACGCGCCGAGCAGCCAGACGATGGCAGTGAGGGCCAGGTCGAAGTGCTGGGAGGCGAGCTCACCCAGCCCCGTCGCGGCCAGCGCACGACCGGCGGCGATGGAGAGCTGCGAGGCACCCACCGCCAGCCCCAGCAGGAAGAGCGAGGGCAGCTTGCGCTCGTAGGCCTCGCTGGTGAACGCCATCCAGATAAGGCAGAAGAACGTGATGAGCAGCACCACCATAAGCGGCCCCGTCCAGGCGGTGTCGGCGGGGTTCGCGCTGCGGAACAGCAGCACCGACATGAGCGCGAGCGCGGACACGGGGAACGCCACGTCAATGCTCGCCTTCTTCGGGCGCGCGAGGACGATCGCCAGGCACAACGCGGATGACACGGCCACGCCGAGGATGGAGGTGACCGCGGTCTGGGCGTAGTTGACGCCGCTCGCGATATCCAACTGCACGACGAAGCCGCACGAGGCCGAGAACACGATCGCGCCCGCCACGGCCCGCCTCGTGCGTGCCGCGAGCTCGGCCATCGACATCGCAGGAGCGTCGTGGGGCATCATCACCTTGGCCACCGACTCGCCCGCGCGCATACATATGCCCAAGATGACGAGCGATGCCGCGAGGGCCACGATGAACACGACGTCACGCCCGCCCGGGAACAGAGCCGTGCTCGCCGGCACGAGCAGCGTGTCCACCACGTAGCCGGCCGCGATCATGGGCACCGCCCAGCTGGGACGGTAGCTGGCGAGCACCTGCATCCAGCACAGGATGATGAGCGCCCACCCCACGCCGCCCGCAAGCGCCGCCGTGAAGGGAACGATACCGAGCGTCTCGGGGTAGGCGGCCAGCACCACGCGCGCCGCCAGCGCGCAGCATCCGCCGACGAACAGCGGCATCGCGCGGTCGAGCCGCCCGAGGTAGGAGAGAACGGCGACGCCCAGATACGCGAGGCCGCCCGCCGCCACGCCGACGACGGCGTAGGGCTCCGGCGAGTACGGTCCCGTGCCCAGGTCGAGCAGCCGCGCACCCTGCAGCAGCCCGAACCCTACGACGGTGGCCGCTACCAGCAGCCTCGTCCTTCTTGCCGCATCCACCTGCATGCCCGCCCCCTTTCGCGTCCCGGCTTCCACTCGCAGTATAACGCGCTCGGGCCGCGGCGCAGGTGTGCCTTGAAGCACGGTTGAGCCGCAGCGAGCAACGCGTTTGGCAGAATGACGCAGCAGCAGGATGACATTACCCCCGTCCTGCGTCATCAAGATCGGCCTAACCCGGAGCGTTTCTGGCGCCGCTTCTGCCGTTTCCCCTTCGGTGTGAACATTTGCGACAGGGCGGGCGTGTTATGGTCAAGGAGGTGAAAAACGTGCCCGAACATACCCGTGCCAAACCAACCCGCGCCACGAGGGCTCTCGGCTCCCAAGGGGAAGACCCCTCGATCGGGTTGCGCTCAAACGAATTCCTCGAGGAGGCGATGCGCCGCTGGGGATCCACCGTGCTGCGCCTCGCGCTCAACCAGATGCGCAGCCCCGCCGACGCCGAGGACGTGTTCCAAGACGTGTTCCTGCGGTTGCTGAAGGATCGCACCGCGTTCCGCGACGAGGAGCACCTCAAAGCCTGGCTTCTCCGCGTCACCGTCAACCGGTGCCACGATCTGCAACGATCGGGAAAGCGGCGCGCCTGCGACCAGCTTGACGGCAACGCCACGACCATCGAGGCCCCCGACCTGTTCGCGTCCGACGTCTGGGAGGTCGTCGGCCAGCTGCCGGACGATCTGCGCGCCGTCGTGCACCTGCACTACGTCGAGGGATACGCCACCAAGGAGATCGCGCGCATCGTCGACTGTCCTCCCGCCACCGTGCGAACCCGGCTGCACCGTGCCCGCGAAGCGCTCAAGAAGGCACTCGCCGACCCGATGCCGCCCAGCGCGCCCGCAGAACCCCGACCCCTCAACCCGCCCTCTACCTCCCCCGGAAAGGAGGCTTCCCATGAGCTACGATCCCGGCAAAGACTATGCTGCGAGAATGCGGCAGGTGAATGTATCCGACCCCCTGCTTGAGCGTGTGCTCGAACAGGCCAACCAAGAGCGGCGCGTGGCGCGAGAAGCCGGCTCCCGCCGCTCTCCTAAACGTCCGTCGCGCCTGAAGCTGGCCGCTGCGGCATGCCTCGCCGCCGCGCTGATGGTCACGGGGCTCACGCTCGCGTGGCCCTCCTTGAGCCCGCTTGGCGGCGCCGACGCGTCGTCCTCGTTCACGCTCAAGGCGTACGGCGGCATCGACGACGCGCTTCTGCCCGACGGCTCCCAGGGCATGATCGCCTTCAACTGCGAGACCGAGACGCAGCGCTTCGTCTCGCCGAACCCCGACGAGTACGCGAACGAGGGGTTCTACACCGGCTGCGTGTTCCGCGTGGAGGGCGAGGGCATCGCCCGCATCCAGGCGAACGTCTCGCGCGGCGAGCTGTACCGCGTGACGAGCGAGGAATTCACCGCGCAGAGCAACCCCGCGCTCGCGCAGGAGGTGGACTCGTGGAAGCCGACCAAGCGCGGCCAAGGCGAGCTTCTGGGCGCGTACGACCACGTGGCGGGCGTGCTGTTCCACGAGGCGGTGAACCCCGACGACGAGAACGCCGACAAGTTGCGCGGCGACCCGAGCATGGCGCGCAAGGTGAACCTCTACCAGCGCCTCGGGGCCACGGTGGACACCGACGCGAACGCCGGTACCGCAACCGATGCCACGCTTGACGAGTACGCGTTCGGGCTGTGGACGAACGAGCCGTTCGACGCGGTCGACCCGTCCGACCCTGCGGTCGACCCCGATGCAAATCTGGACGCCGCGCTCGACACGCTCGACGGCGCGCAGCTCACCGTCACGGTGACGTTCCACGATGGGCGCTGCGAGACGCAGGTGATCGACCTGCATGCGGCCGACTTCAAGGCGAACCTCGTCACGGTGGCGAACGGCATGAACAAGATGCTCGAGCTCGTGCCGCAGATCGTGGCCGAGTCCGACGAGGAGTACCGCGCGCTCGCCGCCAGCGGGGAGGGCGACGCAGCTCTCATCCACACGCTTTACGGGCTGGTGGCCGAGGAGAACGACGGGGCCTTCCCCTGCGGAGAGGCGTCCCATCCCGAGCTGGTCGAGCCGCTGACGAAGCCGCAGGTCATCGAGGCCCCGCCGCAACCGGTTGACGCGGGCGACATCGACACTACGCGCGGACCGGATCTGCCCAAGGACGCCGTGGGCGAGCTGGGAACGCCGTTCCCGGGCGTCGGCAACGTGCTCGATGCTGACGGGAACCGGCTCGACCGGGCCGACGTCGTGCGCACTTACGAGCGCATCGAGCGCCTCGACGCCTTGCCCGAGGGCGCGGCCATCACTGATATGCTGAGGTACTACGAGGCGGGCGGCCGCTACGATCCCACGCTCGATCACATCGACAACGAGCGGGGCGGCTACTCCATCGCTGCGGACGGCACGCTCACCGACGGGTTCTCGTACGTGCTGCTCACGCAGACCGTCGTGAACGAGTCCGACCAGGCTGCCGAGGCGTACCTGGGGTCGGGGTACTTCGCCACACTCGAGGCCAAGGCCGACGACGGAGACGCCTATCTCACGCGCTTGGCGACCGCCGGCGATAAGATGCTCTGGCGCAGCGGACATGAGGAGCCGGGCTGGGACACGCACTTCCTGTTCCAGGTCATGCAGCCAGGAGAGACGCGCGAGTTCGCAATGCTCTTCGTCGTGCCCGACGAGGCGCTGGCCGATCCCGACCTCGCGTTCGTGTACTACGACGACGAGGCGGGCCGCGAGAAGGCCGTGCGCGTGGGCGCAGTCGCGTAGGCTTCGGCTCCACCCTTCGAAAATGGCATAAAGGGGGACTGTCCCCTTTTATGCCAAAAAAGCCGCTCGCAGCAACGGGCGGCTTTTTTTTGCTTTCCCCGGAACAATCTCGGGCGGCAGGCCGTATTGTTGCCAGAGAGGTGAATGCATGCGCTTGCCATTTCAACGAAACAAGAGCCGCGCGTCCGGGCGCGACGAACCGCAGCCGCTGCGCTCGGACGCGTTCCTCGCCCGCGCCATGGACGCGTGGGGCGACACCGTGTACCGCGTTGCGCTCGCGCAGACGGGCTCGCCGAGCGACGCCGACGACGTGTACCAGGACGTGTTCCTGCGGCTGCTCGAAGACGCCACGCCGTTCGAGAGCGACGAGCACCTGAAGGCGTGGCTTCTGCGCGTCACCGTCAACCGCTGCCACGACCTGGCCCGATCGAGCTGGAACCGCCGCACCGAGGGGCTGGGGGCCGAGCAGGCGCGCGCGGCCGCGCCCGAGCCGTTCCGCTCGGACGTGTGGGAGGTGGTGGGCACGCTGCCCGAGCATCTGCGCGCGGCCGTGCACCTGTTCTACGTGGAGGGCTACTCCACCGACGAGATCGCGCGCATCGTCGGGTGCCAACCGGCCACCGTTCGCACGCGGCTCCACCGGGCGCGCGAGCAGCTGCGGACGTCCATGGAGGCGGACCGCGCCGAACCGAACGATCCCCGAACCCCTGGAAAGGAGCCGACCGATGAACGAGCGCAAACCGAACCTCGACGACTACCGTTCGATGATGGGCGCGACGCATGCGCCAGCTCCCCTGCGTGAGGCCGTGCTGAGCGAGGCCCGAAGCCGCCGCAGGAATTCCCAGGCCGCAAGGCCGTCGGTTCGCGCCAAGAGGACCCAGCGGTCGCTCTCCAAGGGCCTTGCCACCGCGGCCTGCCTCGCGCTGGCGGCCGTCGCCGTCGCGGGAGGCCTCGTGTGGGGCGCGCCCGGCCTCATTTCGCCTGACGACGAAGGGGGCAACACGTTCTTCCTCGCCGCCTACGCTGCCGAAGGGGCGGGCATCCAGCCGGGGACGGCCGCCACTTTGAGCGCCGACGATTTCCTCGGCACCGGCGGGAACAGCGGAGCCTTCTACGATCCCGAGACGGGCCAGTTCACCGCCTACGACGAGTGGAGCGGGTTCAAGTACGGCTTCAACCTGGAATGCTCGGGGCGCAACGTCGCAAGCGTCGCCTACGAGATAGAGGGCGACCACGCCTACTTCGAGACGATCGACCTCGAGAAGGGCATGCGGCCCAGAACGCAGGAGGAGATCGACGCCGGAAACACGTCGGCGTACAGCTACACCAAGGCCGTCACGTTCGACTACGACGACCAGCGGGGCATCCAAGACGATCGCATCTACAGCATCTACCTGGGATTCCCCGTGCCGGAAGCAGCGAAGCAGGCCAGGTACGACATGGGCAACGGCGGCGACGCCCACCTCCTCTTCTACGAATGCGGGAAGGCCCTCGACCTGGAGGCGGCGCGCACGCTCGCGCAATGCCGCCTCCATCTGACCGCTACGTTCGAGGACGGCTCTACCCAGACCAAGACGTACGCCATCGTGCCCGTCGACGACGTAGAGCAGCGCATCAACGCCTATTGGGACGCCTGTTATGCTTCGCCGGACCGTTCCGAGCCGCCCTCGCTCTTCACCATCGTCGAGCTCGACGAGGAGTAGCCGCCGGCTTCGCCTCAGTGGCGGCAAGGGCTCTGCCCTTGCCCTACGCTCAACCTGTAGGAAACGGTGGATGGCCTCGATTCTCACTCCAGGAACAGCGCGCTTGTGGGTTCGAGGGCGCGGGCAAGCTCCTCTTCAGTTGGAAGGCACAGCGTGTAGCGCGAGGCGAAGAGTCCCTTGCCGTCGGCAAGCGCCGAGTATCGAGCCACGGTGGCGTCTTTCGTCGCGCAGAGGATGATGCCGATGGTGGGGTTGTCGTCCGGCTGCGTGCAGCGATCGTCGAACAGGCGCACGTAGAAGTCCATCTGGCCGACGTCCTGCGGCGTGATCTTGCCCGTCTTGAGGTCGATGAGCACGTAGCATTTCAGGATGCAGTTGTAGAACACGAGGTCGACGTAGTAGTTCTCCGTCTCCGTGGCGATGCGCTGCTGGCGCGCGACGAATGCGAAGCCCTTGCCGAGCTCTAAGAGGAACTCCTGGAGCCGGTCCATGAGCGCCTGCTCGAGCTCGTCCTCGCGGTAGTCGGTGCGGCCGCCCATGTCGAGGAAGTCGAGCACGTAGGGATCCTTGAGCAAGCCGTCGGCCTTGGTGGGAGGCTCGAGCACCTTGACCTCCTGCCGGACGGACTCGCGCCCCTCCTCGCGCGTCGCAAGCAAGCGCTCGTAGTAGAAGGAATGGATCTCGCGGTCGAGCTGGCGCACCGTCCAGCGCTGGTCGACGGCCTCGCGCATGTAGAACAGGCGCTTCTTCTCGTCCTCCACGCGTATGAGCAGGCGATAGTGGGACCAGCTCAATTCGGAACACAGTGTGTTCCGAATTGGGAACGCGATGTAAAACTGCCTCATATGTCGAAGCGCACGCTCGGTGAACCCCTTCCCGAACTCCTTCGTCAGTCGTTCGGACAGGTACTCCATGAGATGCTTGCCGTACTCGGCGCGGCCGCCCTGCGCCTCCACGATCTGGCGGCCGACCTCCCAGTACGCCTCCACCATGGCGTCGTTCACGGCGACGGCGGCCCTCCTCCGCGCCGCCTCGAGCGTGCCGCGCACCGAGTCGTACACCGCCGCGTCGCTCCGTGCCATCGAATCGTCCATGCCTCGCTCCTCTCGTCCCCTTCGGGCACGCGTCGCGCATGCGCGCGCAAAGCGCGGCGGCGCGAAGGGCATTCCGTTGGCTTCGAGGATCTTGCAAGCGTGGTACGGACGGCGCGGAACCCGCCGCCATCTATGGGCATCCCGACAAAAGCAGGACGCGCTTGCACTGGCTCGTTTCTGAAGCTATTCTAGCACACAAAAAGGAACATTCGTACGTAAATTTCGTTCATGTTGAAGATTCGGACCCAAAAGGGCCGGATCGCATCGACCCGGCCCTTGCATCAGTTCGCTCGCAAGCGCTCGCCCCTACGCGAGCACCTGGGCGCGCATCGCATTGATCTTCTGGAACACCGGCGCCGCGCCGGCCGTGATGTCCACGGAGCCGTCCTGGCCCACCTCCAGCAGCGTCGGCGCCTGCATGATGCGATGGCGCTGCGCCAGCTCGACGTTCTCCTCGGCCAGGAGCTCCTCGTAGGCAATGCCCGCCTCGTCCATCTGCGCCGCGGCGTGCTTGCAGTTCGGGCACGTGCGCGTGGCCACCAGGTAGAGGCCCGCCGGAAGCGTGCTGCGCGTGGGCGCGACCGGAGCGGCCTCCCCCAGCGCGGCGGCGACGTCGTCGGAGACGGCGACGGCCTCGCGCTCCTCATGCGGGTGGATCTGCGAATGCGCCAGGTCGTACTCCACGCGGTCGGCGAACTCCTGGGCCTTGCCGTCGTTCCAGTTCTTCACCGGGCGGTAGTAGCCGGTGATGCGCGAGTACACCTCGGTCTCCTCGTGGCAGCACGGGCACTCGTACACCTCACCGGCGATGTAGCCGTGGTTCTTGCACACGGAATACGTGGGTGACATGGTGTAATACGGCAGCTTGTAGTTCTCGGCGATCTTGCGCACGAGCGTGGCCGTGCTCTGCCAGTCGGGCAGCTTCTCGCCAAGGAAGGCGTGGAACACCGTGCCGGACGTGTAGAGCGTCTGCAGCTCGTCCTGCACGTCGAGCGCGCTGAAGATGTCGTCGGTAAAGCCCACCGGCAGGTGCGACGAGTTCGTGTAGTACGGCTTGCCCTGGTCGTTGGCCGTGATGATGTTCGGGAACTGTTCCTTGTCGTGCTTGGCGAAGCGGTATGTGGTGCTCTCGGCCGGCGTGGCCTCAAGGTTGTACAGGTCGCCGTATTTCTCCTGGTAGTCGGCCAGACGGTCGCGCATGTGGTTGAGCACGCCCTTCGTGAACTCCTGCGCCTCCCGCTGCGTCATGTCGGCGCGCAGCCAGCTGGCGTTCAGGCACGCCTCGTTCATGCCCACCAGGCCGATGGTGCTGAAGTGGTTCTCGAACGTGCCCAGGTAGCGCTTCGTGTAGGGGTAGAGGCCCGCGTCCAGCAGCTTCGTGATGACCTCGCGCTTCGTCTTGAGCGAGCGCGCCGACACGTCCATCAGGTGGTCGAGGCGGCGGTAGAAGTCGGCCTCGTCGACCGACTGGTAGGCGATGCGCGGCATGTTGATGGTCACGACGCCGATGGAGCCCGTGGACTCGCCGCTTCCGAAGAACCCGCCGGACTTCTTGCGCAGCTCGCGCAGGTCGAGGCGCAGGCGGCAGCACATGGAACGCACGTCGGAGGGCTCCATGTCGGAGTTGATGTAGTTCGAGAAGTAGGGCGTGCCGTACTTGCTGGTCATCTCGAACAGCAGGCGGTTGTTCTCCGTCTCCGACCAGTCGAAGTCATTCGTGATGGAGTAGGTGGGGATGGGGTACTGGAAGCCGCGGCCGTTCGCGTCGCCCTCGATCATGATCTCGATGAACGCCTTGTTCACCATGTCCATCTCGCGCTGGCACTCGCCGTAGGTGAAGTCCATCTCCTCGCCGCCCACGATGGCCGGCTGGTCGCGCAGGTCGGCCGGGCACACCCAGTCGAGCGTGATGTTGGAGAACGGCGCCTGCGTGCCCCAGCGGCTGGGGGTGTTCACGCCGAACACGAAGCTTTCCACGCACTGTTTCGTCTCGTCGTAGGTGAGGTCGTCGATCTTCACGAACGGCGCGAGGTAGGTGTCGAAGCTGCTGAACGCCTGGGCGCCGGCCCACTCGTTCTGCATGATGCCGAGGAAGTTCACCATCTGGTTGCAGAGGCTGGACAGGTGGCTGGCCGGCTTCGACGTGATCTTGCCGGGCACGCCGCCGAGGCCCTCCTGGATGAGCTGCTTCAAGGACCAGCCGGCGCAGTAGCCGGTGAGCATGGACAGGTCGTGCAGGTGGATGTCGGCGTTGCGGTGCGCGGCGGCCACCTCGTCGTCGTAGATCTCGGAGAGCCAGTAGTTGGCCGTGATGGCGCCGGAGTTCGACAGGATGAGGCCGCCCACGGAGTACGTGACCGTGGAGTTCTCCTTCACGCGCCAGTCCTCCACCTTGACGTACTGGTCCACGAGGTCCTTGTAATCGAGCAGCGTGGCTTTGGCGTTGCGCACCTTCTCGCGCTGGCGGCGGTAGAGGATGTAGGACTTCGCCACGTCGGCGTACCCGGCGGTAGAGAGCACTTCCTCCACGCTGTCCTGGATGTCCTCGACCGAGACGATGCCGTCCTTGATCTTCGGCTCGAAATGGGCGGTGACGTTGAGAGCCAGAAGGTCGATGGTCGACGGGTGGTACTGCTTCTCCAGCGCGTCGAACGCCTTGGCGATGGCAGCCGAAATCTTGACGATGTCGAACTCCGCGATCTTTCCGTCGCGCTTCTGAACCTCGTACATGCTCGCTCCTTTTCGCTTGATTCTGCGTTTCTTCTTCGATTGGTCGATCGCGTGCGGCATGGCGCCTGCGCGGCGCTGCTGAGGTAGGCGATCGGTCGGGAATCGGTAGCTCATACCCTACCAGCGTCGCGCGGCCCCGTCAACGCCTGTCATCTACATGTTGAAGATGAAATTCGTTGGAATAACAAGATATGGTGTATTTGGTGGTGTATTTTGCCATCTGGGCTTTTGCGCCAGGCCTCGCGGAGCTCTACGAAAAGCGACCTGCGAGAATAGAACAAACCGCTCGCGAGGCCGGCAAGCGGGCCGCGAAAACAGCCACCTGCGACTATCCGTTTCCCGTGGATTTCGGCGGGCGGGAGCGCCAAGCGCCCCGAGGGCAAATGTCCCAAATGGGGACAGTCCCCATTTGGGACATTTGCCCCTGCGCGCGCGACGGGCTATGATGGGGAACGCTCCAGCCCTGAGGAAGGAACCTGCCATGACCTATCGTCCGATGCGGCGCGCCGATCGTGCCCTCTCGCGTGACGAGGCGCTCGGCGTGCTCGACGCCGCCCCGTTCGCCGCCGTCGCAACCGTCGACGAGGACGGCATGCCCTACAACGTGCCGCTGTCGTTCGCGCGGCTCGGCGACGCGCTGTACTTCCACGCTGCGCGCGAGGGCGGCCTCAAGACGGACTGCTTCCGCCGCGACGCACGTGCCTGCGCGACGGCGGTCACGGGGGTGCAGGCGTTCTTCGAAGACGGCGACTTCTCCACGGGCTACCGCTCGGCCATCGCGTACGGGCGCATGCGCGAGGTGAACGACCCCGCCGAGTTCAAGCACGCGCTCGTGGCGCTGTGCATGAAGTACGTGCCCGCGCACAAGCATGACATCGGGCACGCGATGGAGAACGAGGGGCCGAACACGGCCGTGTGGGCACTCGACATCGACAGGCTCACCGGCAAGGCGAACCCGCTGCCCGCAAGCGCAAGCGCAACGGAGGCGAGATAGCCATGCGCATCGCCGGCCTGCAGAAGCTCACGCTGCTCGACTTCCCCGGGCGCACGGCGGCCACCGTGTTCACGCCCGGCTGCGACTTCCGCTGCCCGTTCTGCCACAACGCCGATCTCGTAACCGGCGGCGGCGCAGGCGCACAGGACATCCCCGTCGAGGAGGTGCTCGCGTTCCTGCGCAAGCGCCAGGGGCTGCTCGACGGCGTGTGCGTCACCGGCGGCGAGCCGCTCATGCAGCCGGGCCTCGCCGAGTTCTGCGCCTCCGCGCGCGAGCTGGGCTACGCCATGAAGCTGGACACGAACGGCAGCTTCCCGGACCGGCTGCGCGCGCTTCTGGACGCGGGCCTGGTGGACTACGTGGCCATGGACGTGAAGAACGCGCCCGCGCGCTACGCGGAGACGTGCGGCATCGAGGGGCTCGACCTCGCCGCCGTGCGCGCGTCGATCGACCTCTTGATGGGCGGCAACGTGCCGTTCGAGTTCCGCACCACGGTGGTGCGCGAGCTGCACGAGCCCGACGACCTGCGCGCGCTCGCCCGGTGGATCGAGGGCGCGCCGGCGTGGTTCCTGCAAAGCTACGTGGACGCCGAGGGCGTGCTGGCCGGACCCGGCCGCTTCCACGCCTGGAACCCCGACGACCTGCGCGCGCTGCTTCCCGAGCTGCAAGCCTTCGTGCCGAGCGCTGAACTGCGCGGCGCGGACTGACGCATAAGACCATTTTGTCTGAGCGGAGCGTGCAGGATGACAACCTGGGAGCTCCTCTCGCTCTGACGGCCCGGCTTTGCCCAACCGCCTTTGGCCTGCGCCTGGCCAGGTTGCGCCTGAGCGAGGTAACCGCCTATTGCGGACTTCAAGCGGCCTTTTGCGAGGCCGAGGGCGCAAGAAGTTGACGAAAAGGCCTCGTCGCGCGATACTTTGCAGCTACCGAAGAGAACAGGAGCACGTCATGGGCAACTGCCTCATCGCTCAATCCGGTGGCCCCACAGCCGTCATCAACTCCAGCCTGGCCGGCGTCGTGCGCGCCAACCAGCTGAACCCCGTGTACGACCGCGTGTACGGCGGCCTGTACGGCATCGAGGGAACGCTCGACGGCCAGCTCTACGACCTCACCGACCTCACCGGCCGCGACATCGAACTGTTGCAGCAGACGCCGTCGTCGGCGCTCGGCACGTGCCGCTACAAGCTCAAGCGCGGCAACGACGCCGACTACCGCCGCCTGGCCGAGGTCATGGACGCGCACGACATCACGACGATGTTCTACATCGGCGGCAACGACTCCATGGACACCGTGGACGCGCTGGCCGAGTGGGCGCGCGACAACGCGCCGGACAAGCGCTTCATCGGCATCCCGAAAACGGTGGACAACGACCTCGTGCCCGTGGACCACTGCCCCGGCTTCCCGAGCGCGGCGAAGGTGGCCTGCGAGATCACGCACGCCACGTACCTGGACTACGCCGCCTACACGCGCCCCGAGGTGTTCGTGCTCGAGGCCATGGGCCGCGACGCGGGGTGGCTCGCCGCCAGCTGCTGCATGACCGGCGACGTGGATCTGCTCGTGCTGCCCGAGGTGGACTTCGACCGCGAGGCGTTCCTGGCCGAAGTGCAGAAGAAATTCGACGAGAAGGGCAAGTGCTACATCGTCACGTCCGAGGGCGCGCACTACGCGGACGGCACGTATCTCTCCGCCGGCAACGCGGCCAACGACGGGTTCGCGCACGCCGTGCTGGGGGGTGCCGCGGCCACCATCAAGCAGATGATCGTGGACGCGGGCATCGTGCCGCGCGGCATCGTGCAGGACCTCTCGCGCGCGGCGCGCTCCAGCAACTTCGCGCAGAGCATCGTCGACCGCACCGAGGCCTGGGAGCTGGGGCTGAGCGCCCACATGCGCAGCGCCGACCCGGCGTTCACCGGTCAGGTGGTGGGCGTGCGCCGCGACGAGGCGGCCGCTGCGGAGGGCTTCTACAACGCGAAGTTCTTCGCCGCGCCGGCAGCCGAGTTCGCGAACTTCGTGCGGCACTTCCCCGCCGAGTGGATCCTGCCGAACTACCAGGGCATCGCGCCGGAGGCCCTCGACTACTTCCGCCCGCTCATCAAGGGCGAGCCGCGCGTGGTGATGGAAGGCGGCATCCCCGCCACCCTCGTGCCGTTCAACCGGCGCTAGCGGAAGCGACGTCTGCGGCCGCGCACTCAACTTTCACGTGAAGCGACGGGCTCTGCGCGAGCGGGCCCCGTCGCGCGCCTATACTGGTTCGCGCTTTTGCCGATTGCGAAGGAGGGGCGCGATGAGCCTGATCGAACAGGGAAAGCTATGGGGAAGGACGGCCGTCGTGGCCCTGGCTTTGACGATGCTTTGCTGCGCCGCCGGATGCTCCGCGCCCGCTTCGACCGACGCCCCCGACGTGGGCGCGCCCGAGTTCGACAACGTGCGCGACGAGGGCGCGGGCACGTCGTCGCCCCCGGCACCCGCGCCCGCGCCGACGCTCGACGAGCGCGCCGCGCGGAAGACGGCCTCGCTCACGCTCGAGCAGAAGGTGGCGCAGCTGTTCGTGGTCACGCCCGAGGCCCTTACCGGGGTGGACGCCGTGACGCAGGCGGGCCCCGTCACCGAGGAGGCGCTCGCCGCCCATCCGGTGGGCGGCCTCGTGTACTTCCAGAAGAACCTGCTCGACCCCGACCAGACGCGCGAGATGATTGCGAACTCCCAGGCGTACGCGCAGGAGGCGTGCGGGCTGCCGCTGCTCGTGGGCGTGGACGAGGAGGGCGGCACCGTGAGCCGCATCGGCGGCAACCCCGGCTTCGCCGTGCCCAACGCGGGGAACATGGCCGACGTGGGTGCGACGGGCGACCCGGCGCAGGCGAAGGCCGTGGCCGCGACCATCGGCGGCTACCTGCGCGAGCTGGGCTTCAACCTGGACTTCGCACCCGACGCCGACATCTGCGGCGACCCGGCCGCCGACGTCATGGCGCTGCGCTCGTTCGGAAGCGACCCCGCGGTTGTGGGCAGCATGGTATCCGCGCAGGTGGAAGGCTTCGCGGAGGCGGGCGTGCTGTGCGCCGCCAAGCACTTCCCCGGCATCGGCGGCGTGATGGGCGACAGCCACGAGGGCGCCATCGTCAGCGAGAAGACGCTCGACGAGCTGCGCGAATGGGAGCTCGTGCCCTTCGAGGCGGCCATCGACGCCGGCGTGCCGATGGTCATGGTGGGCCACCTCACCGCGCCGAACGCCACGGGCGACGACGTGCCGGCCTCGCTCAACCCGACCATCGTCACCGACCTTCTGCGCGACGAACTGGGCTTTCAGGGCCTGATCATCACCGACTCGCTGTCCATGGGCGCGGTCGGCGACTTCTGCACGCCCGACCGGGCGGGCGTCGCGGCGCTTTCGGCCGGCGCGGACCTCGTGCTGATGCCGGAGGACTTCGCCGCCGCCTACCAGGGCGTCCTCGACGCCATAAGCGCCGGCGAGCTCTCCGAGGACCGCATCGACCAGTCCGCCGTCCGCATAGTGAAGGCGAAGCTCGCCCTGGCCGGGGAGTGAGAGGGGCGTGACAAAGGGACGCCGTCCCGTCCCTTTGTCACGCCCCTCTTCATACTTTCTTAACGCGAATTCGGGCGGTTTCTTAGAGGTTGGCGGCTATACTTCTCGCCGTACGGCAACCTGTTGAAAGGAACCAGCATGATCGTCACCACCACCCCCTCCGTCGACGGCTACCGTGTGAACGGCTACTACGGCATCGTGTTCGGCGAGGTCATCACCGGCATTAACTTCCTGCGCGACTTCGGCGCGGGCATCCGCAACATCGTGGGCGGGCGCAGCGAGGGCTACGAGCACGAGCTCACGCAGGCCCGCTCCGAGGCCCTCGCCGAGCTCGAGCAGCGCGCCGCCGCCATGGGCGCGCACGCCGTGGTGGGTGTGGACATCGACTACGAGGTGCTGGGGCAGGGCAACATGCTCATGGTGACGGCGTCCGGCACTGCCGTCACGCTCGAGCAGGCCTAGGCGTCGGCCTCGCATGCTCCCGCGTCCGCGCCGGCGGGCGCGGGAGCTGCGACGGGCACCTGCTCGGGCAGGTTCGCCAGGCCCTTCTTCAGCACGCGGTACGTCACCACGGCGATGACGAGCGCCACCGCGCCCGTGCCCAGCGCCACCGGCACCAGGTTGCTGCGCAGCGCGTCGAACAGGCCGCCGTACACCAGCTGCCCCACCGGCTGCGCGCAGTTCGCCAGCGCCATGGCCAGCGCGATCACCTTCCCCACCAGGTGCGGAGGCGTTTCCAGCTGAATGAACGAGATGGCCTGGATGCTGAAGATGGTGGCGCATGCCATGCAGGCGAACAGGCTCGCCACCAGCACGCCGTAGGCCGCCATCGTGGGCAGCGCGCCGGCCAGCACGAGCGCCACGGGCAGCATGGTGAGCCCGGCGACGAACAGGAACACCGGTGCCTGGCGCAGGCTCAGCCGCTTCGCCAGCACCCCCACCAGAATGCCGCCCGCCAGGCCGCCGAGCGCGAGCGCTCCCTCCGCGAAGCCCATGTACTGGTTCGGCAGCCCGAGTATCTGCGTCACGGTGACGGGCGCGCCGATGATGATGAACGCCGACACGCTCACGTTGATGCCCGCCACCAGCACGATTACCTTGAGGATGACCGGGCGGTCGCGGCGCAGGAAGGCGAAGCTCTCGGCGATGTCGCCCGCCACGGTGCGCACGATTCCCTGGCTGCGCTCCACGCGCGTGTGCGGGATGCGCACGAATGCCACGATGAGCAGGGTGGACACGGCGAACGCCACGCCCGACACCGCCACCACAGGCTCGAGGCCGAAGAATCCGAACACCAGCCCGCCAATCACGGGGCCCACGAGGCCTGACAGCGCGCTGATCTGGCTCACGATGGCGGTGGCGCGCACGATGCTCTCGCGCGGCACGATGAAAGGCACGGCCGACTGCACCGTGGGCTGGTAGATGCTCTGCACCGCCCACAGGATGATGAGCGCGCAGATGGACATGCCGATGAGGTCGATCACGCCGTCGAGCGCGAGGTACGCGCCGCAGGTCACAGCCATGATGGCGTCGAGTACCGCCATGATGCGGCGCTTGTTCACGCGGTCGGCCGCCACCCCGCCGATGGGCGTGAGCACCAGATACGGCAGCCACGCCACCGCCGTCACCGCCCCCATGAGCGCAGCCGACCCCGTCACATTCAACACGTACAGCGGCAGGGCGAACCGCAGCACCGCGTTGCCGAACAGCGACGCGATCTGCGAGAAGATCACCGATACGAACGATGGGTTCAAAAGGCTTCCCATGCTTGCTCCCTCTCTCTTTCATACCTTCGGTTGGTATGTATCTTGGTCAAAAAAGATGCTGCGTCGAGGCAGCGGGCGAGCGGCAAGCCTCCGCGAACGGCGCTTGCCCTTTCAGCTCGAATGTTTCATGTGAAACATTCGTTCTCAATACGCAGATGTTTCACGTGAAACATTCAGTCCTCCCCCTTCCCTTTCTCGCGTTCCTTGAGCTTGCGCTCGTAGCCGTCGCGGAACTGCTCGAGCATGCCGGTGATGCGGCCGGGCCGCACGTCGAGGCCCATGAGGTGCAGCAGCTCCACGTAGTAGTCCATGCGGCGGCGCAGGCTTTCGGCGTCGGTCATGCGGACCGCGGGGCTCACCCACAGGTTCGCCAGTATGAGGATGACCTCGGCCATCTCCTGCGGGTACTCCGTGCGGATGGTGCCGTCGGCCATGCCCTCGCGAATGATGGGCTCCACGAACTGCGGCGCCACCTCGTCGATGATCGACTGGTACTGCATGCCTAGGATGCGGCTGTTCTTCACCGGGTCGGGATCGACGGCCACCTCGGCGCTCAGCGGCAGCTGCGGGCCGTCCATCGACGCCTCGAACAGGGCCTGCATCTTCTCGAGGCCGGTCATGCGCGCATCGTCGCGGATTTGCACCAAAAGCCGCATGAGGGGCTCGCTCTCGCGGTCGATGGCCGCGTCGAGGATCTCCTCCTTCGACTTGAAGTGGTGGTATACCGCGCCCTTCGTCACGTCGAGCCGATCGACGATGTCCTGGATGGTGGTGTGCTCGAAGCCCTTCTCGCGGAACAGGCGCAATGCCACGTCGAGGATGCGGCTCACCGTCTCCTCGGGGTACTTGTTGCGCGCCATGGCCACTCCCTCTCGCTTCGTCAGGCGAACGAATGTTTCACGTGAAACACTCGCGCCGTGTCCTTGATCCCACTTACATACCAACGGTATGTATAGTACGCCACTTCGCCTCGATGCGCAAGGGAGGATTTACTCCGGCAGGGCCAGCTCGATGACCAGCAAGTTTCCCTCGAGGCGCGCGCTCATGCGCATGTCCATGGCGGCGGCAAGGCTGGCGGACACGGCCAGGCCGAGGCCGCTTCCGGGCGCCGTGCGGGAGGCGTCGGCGCGGTAGAAGCGCTCGAACAGGCGCTCCGGGTCGAGCGCGGCGGCGTCGGCCACCTCGTTCGCGAACGTCACGCTGCGGCTCCGCTGCTTTACCGCGAGCGGCCCCGAGCCGTGGCGCAGCGCGTTGCCCACCAGGTTCTCGAAGATGCGCGCGAGAGCCTCGGCGTCGACGTCGGCCGTGAGGCCCTCGTCGGCGAAGTCCACGCGCGGCTCCCAACCGCGCTGCTCGAACGCGGGGAACTGTCCCACCAGCACATCGGCCAGCACGGGCAGCACCGCCGTGGGCACGAGGTCCAGATCGAGCTCGGGGTCGTTCGCCTGAGCGTAGGCGAACAGCTGGTCCAAGAGCGCGCCCATGTCGTCGAGCCGCGCCTCGGCGGCGGCCAGCCGGCGGGCGCGCCCGGCCTCATCGCCCTCGTCCTGGGCGAGGCGCAGGTACCCCTTCGCGCCCATGAGCGGCGTGCGGATGTCGTGCGAGAGGCTGGCCAGGTCGCGCTGGAACTCCTGCTGGCGACGGATGTCCTCCAGCCGCTCCTGCTGCGCGGCGTCCAGCTGGGCGTTCACCGCCTCGGCCAGCTCGGCGAACGCCCGCCCCGGCGCCTCCACCGTCATGCGCGCGTTGCTGCGCGCCTCGCGCTCGCGCAGGAAGCGCGCCATGCGACGCAGCTCCCGGCGGAAGAAGAGCGTCGCAATTCCCGCCCCGACGGCAAGGCACGCTATCCCCACCAGCACATACGTCATCCGCACGCCCTCCGCATCCTACACGTCCCTCCTCCGGCACGCCGTGAGCGCGAGCGCCGCGCACACCACCGCGATCGCTCCGAACACGATAAGCCCTTGCGCCGCCGACGACAACCCGGCCACCGCGGACCCACCCGCCTCGAACAGTGCCGTGCCTCCCGCCGCCAACCGCTGCTGCACGGACAGCGGCAGCCACTGCATCGCGTCGCCCACCAGCGGCATGGCCGGCGCGAGCACGGCGGCCGCCCCCAGCGCCATCGATTCGACGAAGCCCGTGGGCACGAGCGCCGCGAACACGACGCCGGCCACCTTGCTGCGCGTCGCCCACGCGATGAGCGCGGCGAGGAACGCGTACGCCGTCAGCACGAGCCACGAGAGGCCCGCCCAGCTCCAGTACTCGCCTGCCGTCTCCGTGCGCTCGTAGGAGAACCCGAGAACCGCGTACGCCACATCGGACAGAAGCATGCCCGCCAGCAGGAGAAACCCGCACAGAAGCGCGATCAGCACGAGCTTCTCCGCGAAGTACGCCCGGCGGTCGCCGCGCCCCGCCAGCACGTTCTTCGCGAACCCCGTTTCGAAGTCGGACGAGGCCAGAAGCTCCGCCAGCACCGCGGCGATCAGCCCGAGGAAGCCCACCATGAACGTGTTCCCGTAGGAGTAGGTGCGGCTGCCGAGGACTTTCTCGTTGAGCGCCTGCACCTCGGCCGTGTCGAGGTCGGCGCCGTTGGGCGACGTGATGGTGATGGTCGCCCCGTTCTGGCGCGCCTCCTCCAACGTCTGATCGTTCACCATCTGGGCGAACTCGGGGGTGGTGGCGAACCATACAAGGCCGGCGCCGCACATCACGACGAGCGAGAGGAGGGCCAGGCCCACCCACAGCATCTTGCCGTGCACAAGCCGGTAGACATCGGATTTCAGCAGGTTAAACATGGTGCGCACCGCCTTCCATAAGCTCGACGAAGTAGTCCTCGATGTCCCGGCGCACCGGGCTCAGCTCCAGCACCGTCTGGTCGGCGTCGTGCAGAAGCCGCGACACGGCCGCCGCGTCGCAACCGCCCGCGACGGAGAGGGCCCCGTCGGGCAACGCGCGCAGCGTGGCC
Source organism: Arabiibacter massiliensis (assembly GCF_902386925.1). NCBI lineage: Bacteria > Bacillati > Actinomycetota > Coriobacteriia > Eggerthellales > Eggerthellaceae > Arabiibacter > Arabiibacter massiliensis. The sequence continues at coordinate 1,763,205 of NZ_LR698996.1, forward strand.
TGGGGAAACGCCTCCTCCATCAGCGCGAGCGAGCGGGCCGGGTCGGCGGTGCGCACGCGCAGGCTGTCGCCGCATTCGGCCTGCATCTGCTCGGAGGTCATCTCGCGCACCATGCGGCCCTCGACGATGACGCCGAAGCGCGTGGCCACGCGGTCGAGCTGGTCGAGCACGTGCGAGCTGATGACCACCGTCACGCCGAGCGTCTGGTTCAGCCGCACGAGGAGGTTGCGCATGGCGCGCGTGCCCTCGGGGTCCAGGCCGTTCAGCGGCTCGTCGAGCAGCAGCAGGTCGGGCGAGCCCACCAGCGCGAGCGCAAGGCCCAGCCGCTGCTTCATGCCGAGCGAGAACCCCTTGGCCTTCTTCCTGCCCACGCCTTCGAGCCCCACGAGGGCGAGCGTCTCGCGGCAGCGCGCGGGGGCGTCCGCCACGCCCATGGCCAGGGCCTTCGCCATGAGGTTCTCGTGGGCAGAGAGGTTGGGCACGAGCCCCGGGGCCTCGATGAGCGCCCCCACGCGCGGCGCGCCCTCGCCCATGCGGCCGCCGAACAGCTCGATCTCGCCCTCGTCGGGCGTCACCAGCCCGCAGATCATCTTCATGACGGTGGACTTCCCCGCCCCGTTCTTCCCGACGAACCCGTAGATGTCACCCTGCGCCACGTGCAGCCCGAAATCGTCCACCACGCGTCTGCCGCGGTAGGCCTTCGCCAGCCCGCGCGTCTCAACCACGTTCATCGCGTTCCTTTCCCTTGCCGTTCGATGATACCAGCAAGCATACGGAACGGGTTTTCAGGAAGGTTAAACCGCCCTTTAAGAAAGTTTGAAGAAGCTTCACCCCACGTCGGCGGCTAGTTTGAAGCCGAGGCCCCACACCGTTTGGATGTAGCCGTCGGTGCCGGTGGGCTTGAGCTTCGCGCGGATGTTCGACACGTGCACGCTCACGGTGCTGTCGTCGACGGCGAAGGGCTCGCCCCAGGCCAGCTCGAAGAGCTCCTGCTTCGTGTACACCTTCTTCGGGTGCGCCGCCAGAAGCTCCACGATGTTGAACTCCGTGCGCGTGAGGGGCACGTCCACGCCGTCCACCGCCAGCGTGCGCGCGGCGCGGTCGACCGTCCACCTGCCCGCGCGCAGCACGTCGCCGCCGGGTTGCGGCGCGAGGGCACGCCCGCGGTGGCGCAGCTGCACCTCGATGCGCGCGAGCAGCTCGTCCAGGTCGAAGGGCTTTGCCAGGTAGTCGTCGGCCCCCAGCTTCAGCAGGTCCACCTTGTCGGTGGCGGCCGTGCGCGCCGAAGTCACGATGATGGGCGTGGCGGCGTCGGTCGCGCGGATGAGGCGCACGATGTCCTCGCCGGGAAGGCCCGGCAGCATGAGGTCGCACACCACCACGTCGAAGCCCTCGCCGCGCGCAGCCGCCGCCTCCAGCACGAGTCGCGCCTCCGTGCCCGAGAACGCCTGCGTGCACGCGTATCCCGCATGCCCCAGGTGATCGGCCACGATGCCGCTGATGTCCGCATCGTCCTCCACGATGAGCACGGTCAAGCCGGACGCTGCATCCATCATGCTCGCCCCTTCCTCATTCATGATTCGCGCCTGCGCTCACAGACAGAATCCCATGTACAACGGCAGGTACGCCCGGTCGCCGTCAAGCTTGAGCTGCTTGGGATGCAAAACATACTGGGTCCCAACGCGTTTGCCGAACTTCTTCTTGAAACGGTCGAGCGACTTCGTGCCGTACTGCCGGGGCGACTTCACCTCCAGCGGGCAAACGCGAGGTTTCATGGCCGCATCGGCGTAAGGGCGCACGATGAGGAAGTCGACCTCCATGCGCTCCTCGCCCTCCTTCTTCCCCGACTGGGAATAAAAGAACAGCCGATGCCCGTTCGCATGAAGCATCTGGGCCACGACGTTCTCCGTGAGCATCCCCTCGTTGAGCCCTATCTCGCCGCGCAGCACGGCGCGATACACGCTCTCGTCCGTGCGGGCGTTGTCGGCGAAGGCAAGCGAAACGAGCAGCCCCGTGTCCGCCAGATAGCACTTCAAGGAAGATTGCGTCATGTTGAGCGAAAGGCCCACGCCCGGATCCGAGCAGGCGAAGCAGATGTTGGCCATGCGCGCGTCGGCCAGCCAGAAGAACGCCTCCTCATAGGTTCTCATGCGCGCGCTCTTGCTGATGGAGCTTAGAGTGAACTTCTTCTCATGCTTTGACAGCTGGCCCGGAATGCCGTCGAGCACCGACACCACCTTGAACTCGTAGCCGCGCGCGAATCTCGCCACGTCGTTGCGGTACAAGTCGAGGATCTGGCGCTTCGCCGCATCAACCGGCTCGAACTTTCGCTGCTCCACGTAGATGCTCACCGGGCCGGGCATGCCTCCCACCAGGACGTACTCTCTCAGAAGCCCCATAGCGCGGCGATGCAGGCCGTCTGGCAGGGGCTTCAAGCCTTCGAACTGCCTGCGGATAAGGGTCGCCAGCTTTTCCTCGCCCATCCCCCACAGGAACTCCTCGAAATCCAGCGGATTGAGCTCGATGGACTCCTCCTCGGACGGAACCACGATGCCGTCCACGTTCTGCTTGATGGACAGCAGCGACCCGGTTTCGATGTAGTCGTAGCGTCCGTCGGCCACGAGGTATTTGAGCAGGCCTCGAGCCGTTGGAAACATCTGGACTTCGTCGAAAACGATAAGCGTATCGCGTTCGTGCAGGTCAACTCCATAGTACGTGGACAGGTAGAGGAACAGCGTGTCGAAGTCGGTGCGATAGTCCTCAAAATAGTGCCTCACTTCGGCGGGCACCTGGAAAAAATCTATGATCAGGCAGGAGGCATACTCGTTGCGGCCGAACTCCTCCACAAGCGTGCTCTTTCCCACGCGTCGTGCTCCTTCAACCAGCAACGCAGTCTTCCCGTTGCGGTCGTTCTTCCATTCGAGAAGCCGGTCGTACGCCTTTCGCTTCAGCATGGCATCCTCTCTTTGCACGATGCGCAGAACTTACCCTGCCAAGTATTGCACGATGCGCAGAACTTTACAACTGTCTCTATGCACGAAAGCCGGGTCTTGCGCCGGATCACTGTCTCACTTATTGTTCGGTGCCTACTTGCTTGTTCGATAGCTTTTCTTATCATGGAAGGCGAAGCGAACCCGCACGAGAGAAGGAGCCTTCCATGTCGTTTCTGAACCTCGCCAAGCAGCGCTGCTCGATCCGCGCCTACGAGCCCACGCCCGTGAAGCCGGAAGAGATCGCGACTATCGTGGAGGCGGCCCGCGTCGCGCCGACCGCAGCGAACCGCCAGCCCGTGCGCATCATCCAGGTGGAGAGCGAAGACGGGCTGGCGAAGCTCGCGCGCGGCGCCAACTTCTACGGCGCGCCGCTCGCGTTCATCGTGTGCGCCGACGCCGAGCGCGCGTGGAAGCGCCCCGTCGACGGCATGGTGTCCACCGACATCGATGCCTCCATCGTGTGTGACCACATGATGCTCGCGGCCGCCGACCTGGGCCTCGGCAGCCTGTGGATCTGCGGCTTCGACCCTGCAACGGTGCGCGAGGCGTTCGATCTGCCCGCCTCGCTCATTCCGGTGAACATCCTGGCCGTGGGGCACGCCGCCGGCGACTGGAAGAGCCCCAATCGCCATGCCACTGACCGTATCCCCCTGGATGAGCTGGTGACCAAGGCGTAGGCGACGCAGCGGAGGTTCCTGCCCTATTGTCAGAGCGCGCGGGGCCAACGCACGTTTTTTCGACCGGATTGGCAATTTGGAACGCATATGCACTCGCTCTTCGGCGCGCTGGATTTCGCCACCAGGCATTTCTTCCGGAAGGTTGGCCTCGCGGGCTTCCAGAAGGGTCGTTTTGGGTGCATATGCGTTCCGTTTTGCCAAATCCGGCTACTTTTCCTGCGCCACCCCGCGCGAGCGCGTCCAGTGGCGCAGGTATGCGCCGCCGATGAGGGCAGGGATCACCGGAGAGGCGGCCTGCGCCACAAAGATGCCCACGTAACCGAAGCCGAGCGCACCGGAGAGCAGAAACGCCAGGCCGAAGCGCACGGCGAACGCATCGATGAGTGAGTTCGCCAGCACGAGGCGCGGCGAGCCGGCCCCGAGCGCGAACGAGTCGAAGCTGTACATGGCCGCGTAGAACAGGCCGTTCACGCTGCATGTGATGCGCAGGTAGAGCACCGCGATGTCGAGCTGCGCACCGGGCGCAAGTCCGTAGAGCGCCGCGATGGCCGGCGCGAACAGCTGGATGAGCGCCTGGATGCCCAGCGTGACGCCGATGTTGAAGCGCGCTCCCAGCCGCGCCACGTCGCGGGCGCGAGCGAGCTCGCCGGCGCCGGCGCACTGCGCGGCCGCCGTGGTGATGGCCTGCCCGATGGCCCAGCACGGCAGCCCCGCGATGGTGCTGATCTGCAGCCCCACGCCAGCAGCTGCGGCTACGTCCACGCCGTAGCGGTTGAGCAGGCCGGTGACCAGCGCGTACGACAGGTTCACCACCGCCATCTGCACGGCAGAGGGCACGCCGACCGAAAGCACCGCGCGCACGTCGTCGCCAAGACCGCTCGCGAACACGCCGCACCCGAGCACGCGCCCCGCCGGGAAGCGCCGCCACGCCAGCGCGAGCGCGAGCAGCGCCGAGAGCCCCTGCGCAACCACCGTAGCCACCGCCGCGCCCGGCACGCCCAGGCCGGCCGGGCCAACGAGCACCAGGTCGAGCGCCACGTTCACGAACGTCGCCGCGCCCACCAGCACCAATGGCGTCCAGGCGTCGCCCTGCGCCTTCAAGAACGCGGCCGCAGCGTTCATGAGGAACGGCCCCACCGCCCCGCAGCACAAAACTGTCGTGTAGGCCACGGCCCCGTCGAGCGCCGCCGCCGGCACCGCGTTCGCCATGAACGCGGGCCGTGCGAGCAGCACGCCGGCCACCGCGATGCCTACCGACGCCAGCAGCGCCACCGCGAGCGTGGCCGCGTAGGCGCGCCGCTGAGCAGCCACGTCGCGAGCGCCCACCGCCCGCGCAACCACCACGCCGCCGCCCGCCGTGAGGCCGATGACGAACGCGTTCACCAAAAAGACGGCGTTCACCGCATTGCTCATGGACACGAGCCCCACGTCGCCCACCACCTGGCCGACCACCACCATATCGACGGCCTGGTACACGTACTGCAAGATGTTCACCGCCATAAGCGGCAAGGCGAACGAGAGCAGCTGCCGGAACAGCGGGCCCTTAGAGAAAGAAACGGTCGACGCGGAAGAAGCCATAAGTTCACCTCGGAAGATCGGAGTGCGGAAACGGAAGGCCGCGCGAGCCGCCCTGGGCCCGCGCGTGAAAAAGCGCCGCGGACGAAGCCATCCGCGGCGCTTGAGGTTTCCGGCATCCCGGCATCGACGATGAGGCGAGCCCTTAGGCGGCGCGCCTCCCGATGCCGATGACTATGTCCGTCCCTGCTCCGTGCGATGCTTCATCGGCGATCACGCGCGGAGCGGCAGCCCTGCAAAGTTTCATGGTTCCTCCGAATGAGGTGAACAACGCCGCCCAGCATACCGCGCCGCGCAGGGCGCGTCAACCGGATGCGAAAGCAGCGCGACAGCCTCCCCTCGCAGCGGGCGAACAACTACAATGAGGGAAGTCCGCCGATCGAGAGGAGCCGCCATGGCCCGCACCACCCATTGCGCTTGCACGTCCGTCCTTGTGGGGAAGGCGGCAACCATCGACGGCTCGATCCTCATCGCGCGCACCGAGGACAACTCGAGCGCCTGCGCGCCGAAGCGCTTCACCGTGATGCCCGCGCGCTCCAAGCACGAGACGTTCGTCTCGGCAAACAACGGCTTCACGATGAAGCTTGAGGGTGCGCGCCTGCGCCACACCTCCACGCCCGAGGCCGACCCCGCCGAGGGCAACTACGAGGAAGCTGGCATCAACGAGGCGGGCGTGGCTATGAGCGCCACCGAGTCCACCTACGCCAACGAGCGCGCGCTCGCGTGCGACCCGCTCGTGGAAGAAGGCGGCCTTGCCGAGGACGCGCTGGTCAGCATCGTGCTGCCGTTCATTCGCACGGCGCGCGAAGGCGTGCGGCGTGTGGGCGAGATCGTTGCCGCGCACGGCTCGGCGGAGAGCAACTCCATCCTGTTCGCCGACGCCGACGAGGCATGGTACCTGGAGCTGGCCACCGGGCACCACTGGGCGGCGCAGCGCATCCCCGACGACGCCTACGCCGTGTGCGCGAACCGCATCTCCATCCAGGAGATCGACTTCGGCTCCGACGACTTCATGACCTCCGAGGGCATCCGGGAGTTCGTGGACGCGAACCGCCTGAACCCCTGCCCCGGCACGTTCGACTTCCGGCGCATCTTCGGCACGTACACTCAGCAGGATGTGCACTACAACGCGCCGCGCGTGTGGTTCGGGCAGCGCCTGTTCACGCCCGAGGCCGTTCAGCAACCCGAGGACCTGGACCTGCCGTTCATACGTCGCGCGAACCGCCTGATCGGCGTTGACGACGTGGCGCAGCTGCTCAGCTCACACTTCGAGGGCACGGCGTTCGACCCGCTGGGATCCGACGGCGACGAGCGCAGCCGCACGCGCTACCGCGCCGTGTCGCTCTCGCGCACGCAGGAGGGCCACATCCTGCAGATACGCCCCGGTCTGCCGCCCGAGCGCGCCCACGTCCACTGGGTGGCGCTGGCCACGACCGCATTCTCGCCGTTCGTACCGTTCTTCGCGAACGCCTCGGCCGCGCACCCCGCCTGGGAAAGCGTCGCCACCCGTCCCGACGCATCGAGCGCCTACTGGCTGCTGCGCACGCTCGGCATGCTGGCCGAGAGTCGCTGGCCCCAGACGGCCCGCGACGTGGACGACTGGCTGAAGGCGTGCCGCCAGAAAGCCCATGCGTTCGTCGCCGACACCGACCGCGCCTGCGAGGGTCTGGAGGGCAAGGCGCTCACCGAGGTCCTGACCAGCGCGAACCATGCGTTCATGGAAGAGATGCTGGCCGATGCGCGCACGCTCGCGCAGAACCTGATGATGGCCGCCGCCGAGGACTCCCGCCTGTCGTTCGACATGGACGCGAATCTGTAAGGGCACGAAGGGCGTGCAACCGGGCAAAGATTCCGCTCCTTGCGAGCGGGTCGAGCGTGCCGCAGGCATGGGAGGGATCGAATAGGCGGCGAGCAATCGGTTCGGCAACGGGGGCGAGACGGTTGCGGGCGGAGGGCCGGGCAGATTCTCGCGCGCGGGATACTGGGCGGTGACTCCGTCAAGAAAGCTGATCGCCCATGCCGTTCGACACCCTGCTTCCCGCCCTCGCCGTGTTGGCCGTGTTCGTCGGCCTGCTGGTGGTGCTGTGGCTACTGAAGCGGCGCGGCGTCGGGTTCACACCGAGAGTGTTCACGGCGCTGGGGCTGGGAATCGCGCTGGGCGTGGGCATCCAGCTCGCGCTCGGCCGCGGAAGCGAGGCGGCCACGGCGGCGCTCGATTGGATGGCCGTCGTGGGCCAGGGCTACATCGCCCTCTTGAAGATGCTCGTGATGCCGCTCGTGTTCGTGGCCATCGTGGGCGCGTTCACCCGCACTCAGGCCACCGAGCACCTGGGACGCATCGGGGCCGTGGTGCTGGCGGTGCTCCTGGGCACCGTAGCGGTGGCGGCGCTCACCGGCTGGGCGGCCGTCGTGCTCTCCGGCCTTGCGGGCGCGAGCTTCACCGACGCGGGGGCGAGCGCGAATGCCGCGAGCCTTGAGGCCCTGCAAGCCGGCCAGCAGCAGGTGGCCGACCTCACGCTGCCGCAGATGATCCTCTCGTTCATCCCCGTGAACGTGTTCGCCGACCTGGCCGGAAGCCGTGCCACGTCCACCATCGCCGTAGTCATCTTCGCCGCCATCGTGGGGCTCGCGTACCTCAAGCTGCGCGACAGGGACTCCGAGCAGGCCGACTTTTTCAAGCAGCTCATCGACAGCCTGTACGGCATCGTCATGCGCATCGTGGCCATGGTGCTCGCGCTCACGCCCTACGGCGTGCTCGCCCTCATCGCCCACGTCATGGCCACGAGCGATTACGCCGCCGTGCTCGACCTGGGGAAGTTCGTGGCCGTGTCCTACGGGGCGCTCGCGTTCATGTTCCTCGTGCACCTCGTTATCCTGTTTGCGAACCGCGTGAGCCCGCTCGCCTACGTGCGCAAGGCGTTCCCCGTGCTCAGCTTCGCGTTCGTGGCGCGCTCGAGCGCGGGCGCGGTGCCGCTCAACATCGAGACGCAGACGCACGCGCTCGGCGTGGATGAGGCCACGGCCAACTTCGCCGCCAGCTTCGGCATGTCCATCGGGCAGAACGGGTGCGCGGGCATCTATCCGGCCATGCTGGCCACCATCATCGCGCCCACAGTGGGCATCGACGTGCTCTCGCCCACGTTCGTGGCGGGGCTCGTGGCGGTGGTGGTGATCAGCTCGTTCGGCGTGGCGGGCGTGGGCGGCGGCGCGACGTTCGCCTCGCTCATCGTGCTGGGAACCATGGGGCTGCCCATCGAGATCGTGGGGCTTCTGGCCTCGGTGGAGCCACTCATCGACATGGGCCGCACCGCGCTCAACGTGAGCGACTCCATGGTGGCCGGCGTCACCGCGTCGAACGCCATCGGCGCCCTCGACCGCACCGTGCTGCGTGACCCCGCCGCCCGCGTGAGCAGCGACGGGCATGGGGGGATGTAGGTCAGCCCAGCTCCCCCAACAGCTTCCGCAGCTCGTTCTGCACGGCGTTTTCGGCGTTGGTGCCTATGACCTGGTCGGCTATCTGCTTGATGGCGGAGCGGGCGTTGCCCATGGCCACGCTCGTGCCGGCCATGCGCAGGATCTCGTAGTCGTTCATGGAGTCGCCGAACGCCATCATCTCGTTGGCGGCGATGCCGTGGGCATCGAGCACCTGCTCGATGCCGGTGGCCTTCGTCACGCCGCGCTGCATGACGTCGATCCACTTGCGGCCCGACGGGGCGAACACGAAATCGCCGTCCAGCTCGCGCGTGAGGATGTAGGCCATGTCCATGACGGCGTCGTCGCAGTACACCGACGCTTTCAGGATGTTCACCTGCGGCGCGGGCACGGCAAAGGCGCGCACCGGGTTCGGCAGGTTCTTGTCCACCTCGCGCTCGAAGCGCGCCTCGTCGTCCAGCAGGTAGCTGCGCGTCTCATCGAACAGCGCCAGGTGCATGGTGTCGAACATGCCCACCACGCGAGCGAGCCGCCGCACCGCCGCATGCGAGAATACCTCCAGGTCAACCAGCTCGCCGGCCACCACTACCTGCGCGCCGTTGGAGGCCACGAAGTCCATGCTGTCCACCACGGGCTCGAACAGCTCGCACAGCGTGTCGAACCGCCGCCCCGACGAGGCGACGAACCGCAGCCCCGCCTCGCGCAGGCGCAGGATGAGGTCGTGCGCGCCCGCGGGCACACGCTCGTTCTCGTCGAGGAATGTGCCGTCCATGTCGCTGGCTATGAGTTTGATCATGCGGGGATGCTCCTTCGCGTTCGCAGATACTTCCACCACCATGCTAATACGCGCGACTTCGCCCGATATACAGCACACAAAGACTTTGCAGGAATTTGAACAAGTTGATACTTTGCGAACAGGGCTTGCTGCATGAGCAACGCTGCCCTCCTACCGACACTTACCGTCATAATTGCCGACATTATTCCCTTTTATGTCGGTAATAGAATCACCCTCGTTCAGCTCGCGCACCCAATCGAATGCGGTGAACACGCGCGAACAGAAAGGCTGGCCTCCTTTGACCCGCAATCGGCCCCTCGGGGGAGCACTGTGCACGAATCCAGACCACATACGCGCAAAAACCTCCCTCGTGAAAGGATTCCGGCGAGCTGCGCGGGTACCGACTTTCTGCGACCTGCGGAAACGCCGGCGCGCCACCACCCAGGGAAGCCCGCAGACGTCCTTTTCCGCCCCCGATCCTTTCACGTCGGGGATGCGGCAGGAAGTTGGACCGCCTCGAGGCGGTCCACGACCGATCGAAGCGGCCCCGCAGGGGCCGCGAGGAGGGAGCCGCATGTACACGGAGAGGGAGAAGGTCCGATACGTCGAGATGATGTGGGCCGAGGGGTTCACGCCCTGCGCCGCGTGGCGCAAGTGGGGAGCCCCGTCCAGGACCTCGCTCAGGGAATGGGAGAAGCGGGCGGAGCGGGGCGAGCTGCCCGCCGAGAGGCCCAGGACGGTCGGGCGGGTCGACCACGAGCCCCACGCCCACTACCCCAAGGCGACCGTCGAGGAGGCGGTGCGCCTGCACAAGCTGGGCGAGAAGAGGTCCCACATCGCCCGCCGGCTCGGCATCACCGACGCGGGCGTCGTGACGAGCTGGGTCGCCCGGGACCGAAAGCGCGCTATCATGTCCGAGACGGGCGCGCAGGGCGCGCCGCGCGAGGCGAGGCGAAGGGAGCCCCGGGACATGGCCGAGGCGTCGGGATCGGAAGAGGAGGCCGCGCGGCTGCGCGCCGAGCTGGAGGAGGCGCTCTTCGAGGTCGCCGTCTACAAGGAGCTGGTGCGCGACCCAAAAGCCGAAGGCCCGGCGAGCCTCTCGAAGAGGCGGCTCGTCGCGTTGGGCGAGAGGCTCAGGCGGGAGTGCGGGCTCTCCCTGGCCCGGGTGCTGACTTTCTTCCGGATGCCCAAGAGCACCTACCTCTACCACCGGGCGAGGCTCGATGAGCCCTGCGCGCCGCCGGCGGGATTCGACGAGGCCGTGGCCGGCGCGTTCGCGGAGAGCGGCGGGACGTACGGCTACCGGCGCGTGAGGGCCGAGCTCGAGGGCCGCGGCGTGCGCGCCCCCGAGCTCAAGGTGCGCGGGTCGATGGAGAGGCAGGGCCTGGTCGCCCGCTGCTCCCGCTCGGAGAAGAGGTGGAGCTCCTACGCCGGCGAGATCTCGGACGCCCCGGACAACCTGCTCCTCGGCGCGCGCGGGCGCCACGACTTCTCGGCGGGCGCCCCGAACGAGAAGTGGCTCACCGACATCACCGAGGTCAAGGGGCGCGACGGCAGGCTCTACCTGTCCGTCATCGTGGACTGCTTCGACGGCAGGGCCTCCGCCTGGCGGATCTCGACGAGCCCGAACGCCGAGCTCGCCGACTCCACGCTCGCCGACGCGGTCGCCACGCTCGAGGAGGGCGAGCATCCGATCATCCACTCCGACCGCGGCGCGCACTACCGCTGGAAGGGCTGGATCGCGCTGTGCGGGGAGGCGGGGCTCGTCCGCTCGATGTCGCGCAAGGCGCACAGCCCCGACAACGCGGCGTGCGAGGGCTTCTTCGGCCGGGCGAAGGTGGAGAGGCTCCACTCGCTCGTCCGCGCGGGGGCCTCGGTCGCCGAGCTCTCCGAGGCCGTCGCGGAGTACATGGCGTGGTACAATGGGGGCCGCCTCAAGGCGTTCAAGGCGGACGATGGCAGAGCGCGCTACGAGACCATCGACGGCCGCCGCAGAAGGCTCGGGCTCGCAGCCTGAGAAGTCCAAGAATCCCGCCGCACCCCCCGTCGAGGATTTTTGTGTTAGGCGAGCAGGATTTCATGCACGGCGGACGCGGCCTGTGGATTTAACGGGAAAGACAGAGCAAGTCGAACCACACGCGGTGGTCACTCTCGCGCAAAAAGGCGCGCGAAAATTTTCGACTGTTTGCGAGTCACACGTTTCCCCAGCTCACAGCTTCCGCACGCTCAGGTTGCGCGAAAAATACCCAAACGCACGGCCAGGTTGGTGGAACGGGCGAGCGGGCAACCGCATCATGGAGGCATCGGAAGCGCCGCTTCGGCCGGGAGGCGTTTCGGGTATGATGCAACTGAAACCAGAGAAGGGATTCACCATGAGCTTCGCCGACAACCTCGTCTACCTGCGCCAGCACTACGGCGTGACGCAGGAGGGCCTTGCCGAGCAGCTGGGCGTGTCGCGCCAGACCGTGTCCAAGTGGGAGGCCGGCACGAACTACCCCGAGATGGACAAGCTGCTGCAACTGTGCGACCTGTTCCACGCGAACCTCGACGACCTCATGCGCGGCAGCGTGCACGTGGCGAACACGAACGACACGGAGCGCTACGACCGCCACATGAACCGCTTCGACCTGTCCATCGCGCTGGGGGTGGCGATCATCCTCGCGGGCGTGGGCGTGCAGGTGCTCCTGGACGCTTTCGGATGGCCGGGCAACATCTCAACCGTCGCGTTCCTGTCACTCGTGGTGGTGGGCGTGGTCGTCCTCATCGTGGGCAGCCTCAACCACGGCGAGTTCAAGCGCCGCAACCCTGCCATCGAGCCGCGTTACGCCGCCGACGTCCTCGAGCGCTTCAGCCGCCGCTTCCCCGTGCTCATCGCGGGCGGCGTGGGGCTCATCCTGCTCGACGTCATCATGCTGGTGGGGCTATCGCCGGAGGACAGTTCGCTCGATCTCGTGCGCGGCGTCCGCTTGGAGGACATCCTTGTCGCGCCGTTCATGTTCGTGATGGCCGTCGCGGTGGGCACGCTCATCTGGGCGGCGATGCAGAAGTCGAAGTACGACCTGTCTGAGCTCACCTACATCGCGCACCGCCGCAACCTCGGTGCCGACCTGCCGCTCACCGCCGTGGTGAAGTCGCCCGAGCAGGTGCGCGCTGAGCGCATCATGGGCGTCATCTGCGGCTGCATCATGCTGCTGGCGCTGATCGTGTTCCTGGTGTGGGGCCTCGTTCCGCTGCTCAGCCAGACGGGCGGCTGGGACGGCCTGGACAAATGGGCGCTGAAGGACGCCATCCGCAGCGGCCAGGGCGGGTTCGCCATCAGCTGGATCGCGTTCGCGGTGGGCGGCATCCTGTGCGGCATCGTGTGGATGGTGGGCAGCGTGTTCTCCAAGTCGAAGGACGACTGGATCGCCGAAGCGCGCCAGGAAGACGCCTGGCTGAAAGTGGCCCAAGCCGACGCCAAGGAGGACCCCTGGTCCCGCGGCCCCGAACACACGGAGGCCCCTGACGCCCCAGCGGCCAGCGCCAGCGGCAAAACCTGGAAGTAGCCGCACGCGGAGCCATCCCCCCCCCTCCGCATCCGTGAAAAGTACCTTTTGGACAGGGAAAAGTACCCTTTGCGTCTAGCCTCCCTTCTTCGCCCGACGTAAGGTTTCGGCCCGTAGGGAGAAACCGAAGCCCGCCGGCGGCGGGCGGAAGGAGGGATCCATATGGGACGCACTACCGGTCGCGACGTGGTTGAGGAGGTCGCACGCGCAGGAGCTTCCAGCGGCGCGGCGCTCTTCCAGTCGAAGAACCTGAACCGCCGCACCTTCTTGCAGGGCGCGGCGTTCCTGGGCGCAAGCGGGGCCCTGCTGGGATTCGCGGGATGCTCGCCGGCGCCCACGGGCAGCACCGGCACGGCGGACGACGCGGTGGCTTCCGCATGGAAGGCCGGCACGTACAGCGCCGAGGTCACCGGGCACAACGCCCCGTTCACCATCGACGTGACGTTCTCGGACAGCGCCATCACCGCCATCGACACCAGCACGAACCAGGAATCGCTCGGCGTGGGCGCTTCGGCGCTCGAGGACCTTTCGAAGCAGATAACGGACCTTCAAACGCTCGATGTGGATTCCGTCACCGGTGCCACGCTTTCCAGCATGTGCCTGCTGCAGGGCGTAAAGGACTGCGCCGACCAGGCGGGCGCCTCGGAAGCGCTTGAGAAGAACCCCGGCCCTGAGGACAGCGTAGAGTCCTCCTACGACGCCGACGTGTGCGTGATCGGCGGAGGCGGCGCGGGCCTGACTGCCGCAATCACCGCCGTTCAGGAAGGTGCCAAGGTGGTCGTGCTGGAGAAGTGCGGCATCACCGGCGGCTCGACGAACGTCTCCGAGGGCGCGCTCAACGCGGTTGACCCCGACCGCCAGCAGAAGCAGGGCATCGAGGACTCCGTCGAAACGTTCTACCAAACCACGTACGAAGGCGGCCACGAGCAGGGCACGCCCGAGCTCATCCACTACCTCACCGACAACGCGCTTGATTCCGTGCACTGGCTCGAGTCGCTGGGAGTCGAGTTCAAAGACAAGGTGGGCTCCGCAACCGGGTCGCTGGGCGAGCGCAGCCACTACCCCGCCACACCGTCGGGCAACACCTACATCCGCTCGTTCCAGAAGTTCATCGAGGAGAACGCCGACAAGCTCACCTTGCTGCACGAGACGCAGGCAAAGGAGCTGACGGTGGAGAACGGCGCCGTGACGGGCGTGAAGGCCGTGCATCGCGGCAGCCAGGACGTCATGGTGAACGCGAAGTCGGTGGTCATCGCCACGGGCGGTTTCGGCGCGAACGTCGAGTACCGTCAGCAGGTGAACGACGGCGTATGGGCCGACGTGAAGCTGGACGATTCCATCGGCTGCACGAACATCAAGCCCTGCGCGCAGGGCGAGGGCCTCAAGCTTGCAGAGAATGCAGGCGCACAGCTCATCGGCCTGTCCGACATCCAGCTGCACCCGTGCGGCACGCCCGGCACCGGCCTCATGGAGGACATCCGCACGTCGGGGCGCAACCGCATCTTCGTCAACAAGAGCGGCGAGCGCTTCGTCAACGAGGGTGCCGAGCGCGACAAGCTGTGCAAGGCCATCTTCGCCCAGCCGGAGTCCACGTACTGGATCGTGGTTAACAAGGTACGCTATCCCTCCGAGACCGAGCCCGATGCGAACGGCGCCACCATCGAGAACATGCTGGCGCTGGGCCATATCGTGAAGGGCGAGACCGTGGAGGATCTGGCCAAGCAGACCGAGATGGACGCCGCGAAGCTGCAAGCCTCCATCGACGGCTACAACAAGGTGGTAGCCGGCGAGGCGGAGGACGCGTTCGGGTTCGAAGCCAACAACACCGCCGACCAGCAGCTCACCGAAGGCCCCTGGTACGCCTGCCGCAAGGTACCCACCGTGCACCACACCATGGGCGGCATCCGCATCGATATCGAGGCCAAGGCGCTCGACGCGAACGGCACGGCCATCCCCGGCCTGTACGCCTGCGGCGAATGCACCGGCGGCATCCACGGCAGCAACCGCCTGGGCGGCAACGCCATCGCCGACTGCATCACGTTCGGGCGCGATGCCGGAACGCAGGCGGCGAAGAACGCGCTCGCCTAGCCGCACACGCCTCTCCCGGCGCTCGGGCCGCATCATCAGGTCCGAGCGCCCCTTCCTCACGCGCCGGCCGACTCCCTCCCTTCGGTCGGCGCGCCTTCATCTTGCGCACCGGCGCTCGCGCCTTCCGGCTGGGGCGGGGCAGCTACTCGGAGGCTTCGCGCGTTTCGGCCATCTTGTCCAGCAGCTCCTGTTTGGTGTGCACGTCAACCTTGCGGTACACGATGCGCGTGTAGTTCCTGATGGTGTTCTCGGAATAGTTGAGCGCCTCGGCTATGAAGCTGCGGCTGCGCCCCTGCGCGATCAGCGACACGATGGCCGCTTCCGTGTCGCTCAAGCCGTAGCAGCGGGCGAAGGCGTCTTCCGAGGGGGCCGCACCAGGCACCGACACAGCCTCGCGCGGCACCGCGCGCAGCGCGTCCAGCTCGAACCCCACGGGGCGGTCCCCCATGAAGTTCGGCCGCATGACCAGCGTGGCCTCCACCAGCACCAGAAGCGCCATGACGATGAGCAGCCCCAGGCTATGATCGAGCGCCGAACCCACCAGGTACACCACGATGCGCCCGACGGCCATGCACAGCAGCGATCCGCCGTACACCGCCGCGTACACGAGCGTGGTGGGCCAGTGCACGTGCCGGGCGATCAGGTAGGTGAAGAACACGACCGGGATGTAGAAGCAGGTGACGGCGTTCGTCAGCAGGAACGTGCTGGCCTCCTCCGACCCCTCCCAACCGCTCATGAGAAAGCAGATGCTGGCCATCATGAGCGCGTTTTGGAAGAGCCAGTAGCCGGGAAGCTTGAACGCACGCCCGCGCACCAGCACGAGCCACACCACGAACGCGATGAGCACCACCACCAGCACCTGGTGGATCGAGCGCACCGTCTGGGACAGCTCGCGCAGGCGCCCATCAGGGTAGCCCAGCGCGAGCCCCAGCAGAAACGCGTACAGGAAGAAGGCGGCCACCACCTGCAAGGCGCCCATTCGCAGCGCGCCCGACTCGTACAGGGCGTCCGCGCCCGGAGCCTTGCCAGCCGCGTCGACGCGCCCGGATGTGGAGGGCTCCTTACGCCCGGTTCGCTCGTCGAGCCTGGTCATGGCCTGCCAGTAGGCGTACACCGACAGAGCGGGCACGAACAGGTTGATCATGCCGGCCACGACGTCGTCCAGGTAGCCCATCACCAGCGAAAGCGCGCACGACAGGGCCAGGCCTCCCGCCGCGTAGAAGAACGCTTGGCCGGGCTTCAGCCGTTCCAGGAAGAATATCCAGATCATCTCGCCGCCCACCAGGCCTATCCCGCCCACCACCACGCGCATGGCCTCGAAATCGGTGGTGTTGAAGAACAGGTCCAGCAAATAGAGCACGCTTGAGGCGGTCATGAGCACGAACCCCGACCACACGAACACGCCCCGCGTGGCGCGCGAGAAGCCGGCCTTGTATACCAGCAGCACGAGCAGGGCCATCACCGCTACGCGCGCGATATTCGCCCCCACCGTCACCATGCCCACGTCGGCGGAGAAATGCAGGTTGTAGAAGTTGAACTGGTACCACAGGCGATAGATGCCTATGCCGAAGAATGCGAAGATGAGACCAGACAGAAACGTGGACTTGAACGCCGCGAACGAACCGGTATGCAGATACCGGTCCACCGCAAGCGAACGCGCTCGGCTCTCGCTTTCCTCCCCATGTCCCATGCAGGGATTGTACCACAGGGCGTCCAGGACCCTTGCGGTCACTCCCCCAGCTTCTCGGCGGCTTCGAGCCATTCCTCTTCGAGAGTGTCAACCTGGGATTGCAGGTCGTTGATCTGGGATTGGAAGTCGCCGAGGGCGCCGAAATCCGTCGGGTCGGCGGCGGCCATCTGCGCGCGCACGTCGTCCACCTTCGCGCGCAGTGTCTCCATCTTGCGTTCGTTCGATTGCATGAGCTTGCGCAGCGCGCGGATCTCGCCGCCGGATAGGCGCGCTTCGCTCTCGTCGGCAGGTGCGACCGCAGCGGCAGGAGCCGCCCCGCCCGTTCCCGGCCGCTCCGCCGCCTCGCGCTCGGCCG
Source organism: Arabiibacter massiliensis (assembly GCF_902386925.1). Lineage (NCBI taxonomy): Bacteria > Bacillati > Actinomycetota > Coriobacteriia > Eggerthellales > Eggerthellaceae > Arabiibacter > Arabiibacter massiliensis. The sequence goes on from NZ_LR698996.1 coordinate 1,780,335, forward strand.
CGAGTCGCAGGTATTCCTCCACCCCGCCTGGCAGGTGGCGCACCTTCCCGTCCAGGACGGCGAACTGATGGTCGGTCACGCGCTCCATGAGGTAGCGGTCGTGCGTGACCAGCAAGAGCGTGCCCGGCCACGCGTCCAGCAGGTCCTCCACCGCGGCCAGCATGTCGGTGTCCAGGTCGTTACCCGGCTCGTCCAGGATGAGCACGTTCGGCTCGTCCAGCAGGATCATCATGAGCGCCAGGCGCCGCTTCTGCCCGCCGGACAGGTCGCACACCGGCTCGTTGAGGTCGGCGTTCGAGAAGCCCAGGCGCTCGAGCAGCTGCCCCGGCGTCATCTCCTTGCCGTCCAGCATAGTGCGGCGGCTGTAGCGGCCCGCCACCTGGCGTACGCGGTCGTCGCCAAGCGCGGACAGGTCGTCCAGATGCTGCGAGAGCACGGCGAAGCGCACGGTCTGGCCGATCTTCACCCGGCCGGCGCTCGGCTTCTGCAAGCCCTGGATCACGCGCAGGAGCGTCGTCTTGCCCGCGCCGTTCGCGCCGACGATGCCGTAGCGGTCGCCCGGGCCGATGATCCAGTCCACGTCGTCGAGCACCGTGCGGCTGCCGCCGTCCTCGCCGTCGAAGCGCACGGTCACGTGCTCCAGGTCCACCACCTGCTTGCCGAGGCGCGCCATGGCCATGCGCTTGAGCTCCAGGTCGTTGCGCAGGGGCGGCACGTCGGCGATAAGCTCCTGGGCTGCGGCCACGTGGAACTTCGGCTTCGTCGCGCGCGCCCGCGCCCCGCGCGAGAGCCACGCCAGCTCGCGGCGCAGCGCGTTCTGCCGCTTCTGCTCGGCGAGCGCCGCCAAGCGGTCGCGCTCCACGCGCTGCATGATGTAGGCCGAGAAGCCGCCTTCGAACGGCTCCACCGTGCGGTCGTGCACCTCCCACATGCGCGTGCACACCTCGTCGAGGAACCAGCGGTCGTGCGTGACCACCAGAAGCGCGCCCTGCCCCGCGCGCCAGCGGCGCTTCAGGTGCTCGGCCAGCCACGTGATGGCGCGCACGTCCAGGTGGTTGGTGGGCTCGTCGAGCGCGAGCACATCCCAGTCGCCGATGAGCAGCCGCACGAGGTCCACCCGTCGCCGTTGCCCGCCCGAGAGCGTGCCCACCCACGCGTCCCACGGGATGTCGCGCGCAAGCCCCGCGATGATGTCGCGGATGCGCGCGTCGCCCGCCCACTGGTACTCCGGCATATCGCCCACCACAGCCTCGCGCACGGTGGCGTCGTCGGGAAGCGCGTCGGTCTGCCCGAGCACGCCCACGCGCACCGCGCCGTTCTTCAGCACGCGTCCGTCATCGGGCTCGAGCGTTCCCGCGAGCAGGGCCAACAGCGTCGATTTCCCGTCGCCGTTGCGGCCCACGATGCCGATGCGGTCGCCCTCGTCCACGCCCAGCGACACGCTGTCGAACACCGTCTTCGTGGGGAATTCCACCCGCACCTTCTCGCATCCTAGCAGAAACGCCATGTGATCCCGTCCCTCGCGATTGCACGTTCGCGCTCCATGATAGCAAACCGCAGGCGCACCGCCGCGCCAGAGGGCCGCGATACCGTGTAATTGCCCCTGCATGAGAACCGTCCAGAAGTTCGGCCGTCGATTCACGCCACGGAAATCCGTGATTCTTGCATCGAATGACGGTTCTGCGTGGGGCGAGGCCCCTTTTCCACGCATATCGACCGTCCTCAGAACTCACATGGATGCATGCGGAATGCCGACCAGGTGAAACGTCGCGAACGCACCCTGCGGCCGCGCGCAAAACCGTCACTCGATGCGCTTTCGAGCCATTCCCTTGGCGCAACCCGCTGCCCTTCCGAAAGAAATTCCGCACCGGGCGCCGTTTTTCGTTCATGCGCCGCGCACCTTCCGCCCGCGGCGCGGTCTTCCCTGCATTCTACCAGGTCGCCGCGCCCGTATCATGAAGGCAACGCCCCAGGGAGGGGGCATCCGTCCGACCAAGGAGGAACATCATGCAAGACGAAACCAAGCACGCGCTCAGTCGCCGCAGCTTCTTCAAAGCGGCCGCCACGGCCACCGTCGCCACGGCCGCGGGCAGCGCGCTCGCCGCGTGCGCCCCGGCGGCCAAGTCGCCAGAGGAAACCGGCGGCGCGAACGACAAGGCCAAAGCCGCGTTCGAGGCGGCGGCCGCGCCCATCGATCCCGTCGAGCCTCCGGCGACGTGGGATTTCGAGGCCGACGTCATCGTTGTGGGATCGGGCGGCGGCGGGCTCACCGGCTCGGTGCGCCTCGCGGACGCCGGCAACAAGGTGATCCTGCTGGAGAAGAACGAGAAGACCGGCGGCACGTCGGCGTACGGCGGCATGTTCGTGAACCTCGGCGGGCACCGCATGGCCGACGAGGCGGAATGGGCCTTCCCCGTCTACCCCTACGACCCGAACGCTGTGGTGACCTACATCAACGACCTGCAGCAGATGACGGTCGATCCGGAACTCCTGTACGCGATGGCCGTCGAGGGTCCCAAGTGCATCGACTGGATGGCCGACGCGATGGAGGTTCCCTGGGCGCCGTCGAGCAAGGGCCCGTCCGGCATGAAGAGCCTGTACTGGGAAGGCCAGATCACGGCCAAGAACTCCATCGAGATCAACCACTACCCCTTCGAGATGATGACCGAAACGGCCAAGAAGCACGGCGTGGACATCCACACGGGCACCGAGGCGCTCGCGCTGGTCATGGACGGCGGCGCCGTGGTGGGCATCAAGGCCAAAACCGCCGACGGCGAGAAGTTCTACCGCGGAGCGAAGGGCGTGCTGCTCACGGCCGGCGGCTTCGAGATGAACCGCGCGATGCTGGCGAAGTACACACCGAACTGCCTGCGCGGCATCGTGAACGTGGCCACCGCCCTACAACGACGGCGCGTGCATCCGCATGGGCCTGGGCGCGGGCGCCGACCTCTCCGGCTACGAGTCGGTGGCCTGCTTCGACGGCAGCGTGGAGTGGGAGCCCTACGACGAGTTCGCCACCACCATGTTCGCCCACGTCAACAAGGACGGCAACCAGGCGGTGCGTCAGCCGTGGCTGCTCATCAACCGCATGGGGCAGCGCGTGCCGTTCCTCAGCACGGCCGGCTCGTCCTACCCGTTCATGAACACCGACCCCGACTCCCTGATCACGGCCCTCACCGACCAGGGCGCCATGGAGATGAGCCAGCCGGGCGGGCGCGCCTACGTGTGCTTCGACTCGAAGTTCGAGCAGCTGGTGGGCGACAACTACTTCAAGCAGTCCGTGTGCCGCGTGGGCAAGGTCATCCCTGAGGACGACCCGCTCATCGACCGCGTGCCCGAGTGGCAGCGCGACTGGCGCAACGCGTTCCAGCTCATGGTGGACGCGGGCGCGGTGAAGGAATGCGACACCATCGAGGAGCTTGAGCAGGAGCTCGGCCTACGCGAAGGCGTGCTGGTGAAGGCCGTCGAGGACTGGAACAAGGCCTGCGAGGCCGACGAGGACCCCGTGCCCACGTACAAGTACGATCCCGAATGGCTCATCCCCATCAGCGAGCCGCCGTACTACGGCGCGAAGATCGGCGGCAACCTGTTCGCCACGAAGTGCGGCCTGCGCATCAACCCGAAGATGCAGGTCGTGGACACGGAGGGCGCGGTCATCCCCGGACTGTACGCCGGCTGGCACACCGCCGGCGGCTCCAACGGCGAGAACAACATCGCCGGCAAGCCGTTCAACGGCATCTACGGCGACGTGGGCCTGTCGTTCGTGGGCGGCTACATGGCAGCCGGCAGCATCATCGGCGAGTAGGCGCCCAGCCCCGCCGCCTCGCACGTCCCGCCCCGCGTCGCCCTCCCCGGCGCGGGGCTTTTCGCGCCACCGAGCCTCACGCCGCGCAGGCCGCCGCGCGCAGGCGCTCCAGAAACGCGAACCCGCAGGCATCGAGCCGAGCAGGGTCGCTCAACACGTGCAGCTCGCAGGGCACCGAGAAGTCCTCCACCTCGAATATCCTGATGTCGGGGCTCTCGCGCAGCCCCGAGCGCGAGCCGGCCAGCGCCACGCCGAACGTCTCGCCCAGCCCCGACAGGTAGAGGTCCAGGTAGTTCGCGCAGGGCTGGTTGTCCGGCTCCACCATCACGCCCGCATGAGCGAAGTAGTCGGCCACCGTCCGGCCCGCGTCCACCATGTTCTGCGAATTGCCCAGCAGCAGCGTGTAGCCCTCCAGGTCGCAAGCGCCCCGTTGCGCTTCACGGTGAGCGGCGCGCCCACCTCGTCTTCGAGCGCGCGGATGTGGGCGCGCAGCGCGGGCTGCGACACGAACAGCTCTGACGCCGCCTGGGCATAGTTGAGCGTGCGCGAGAACGCCAGGTACTCCTTCAGGTAAGCGGTTTCCAACAGGCCATCCCCTCCCCCTCCTCCTGTTGGAACACACTATACCAGACCGGCTTCGCCGACCGCCATCGCCCCCTACACCAGCGCCATGACGGCCACGATGAAGCCGGTCGTCACTACCAGGATGCCTGCCACGATGGCCCAGGTCGCGGGGCGGGCGAAGTTGAACGTCCAGCCCACGCCGAAGCGCTCGGGCAGCACGAAGGCGGGGTCGTCGGGGTTGACGTAGAAGATGCCGAGCTTCCAGTGCTCGTCGTCGTCGGCCAGCAGCGTGTCGGAGCCCTGCATGCGCTTGAACACGCGCGAGCCGGCCTGCCCGTACACCACGCCGAGGACGAGCGAGCCCACCACGATGGGCACTGCCAGCGCCATGATCACGAGCCCCGCCTGCCCCAGCGAGACGACCTCCATCGCCGCAAGCTCGAACAAGATGCCGATGCCGCCCGTCAGCAGAAGACCTGTCACCAGCAGAAACACGCTCTGCGCGCGGGCGAACAGGCCGTAGGCCAAAGCGGAGGTGGCCGGCGCGCCCGGCTCGGCCCACTTCTTCGACTTGAGGATGGTCCAATGCGAGAACGCCATGGTCGCCGCCAGGAACAGCTGCACGAGCACGGGGAACGCCACCACCATCGGGCCCTTCGGCGCCCAGTCGTTCACGGTGCCGTCGAAGTTGGCGTGCATGGGGATCATGTCGGGCATGTGCGGGTAGCCCACGATGGCGATGCCCACCGTGATCAGGATGATCGGCAGGTACAGCAGGTTCCATGCAAGCGAGATGGCGCGCGGCACGTCGCCCTCGCCCACCACGGCCACGGCCTCCTGGGCCCGCGCCTCCCAACCCTGCGCGCGCTTGTAGGCCTTCGTCTTGGCGCGGTAGCGCAGCATGAGGGCGTAGCCGCCCAGCATGATGGCCAGCGTGCCCGCCGCGAGCACGACGATGATGGCCGCCTCGTCCTCAGCCAGCGCCGCGGCGAAACCGGCGGCTGTGAGCACGGCCGTGACCGCGCCCATGATGAAGGCGTAGCGTCGCTTGAGTCCGCGCAGGTAGGGGTCGCGCTGCGCCGACGCGGGCACCGTGACGGCGAACACCTCGCCGCGGCGCTGCAGGTAGGGGGTCACCGCCATAAGGATGCCCATGACGGGCAGCAAAAGCGCCATCATGAGCATCATCGACGCCATGCCGAAGGCCTCGTCCATCACGCGAGCCCTCCCTCGGCACCCGCGCCGACCGGGGCCGCCCCCGTGCCCGCCCGCGCGTCGCGCCGCTGCGCCGCGCGCTCGCGAGCCGCGCTCTCAGAAGGCGCCGGGTCGACGTCCGCACGCTCGAGCGCGGCGTACGCGCGGGCCGCCTGGGCGCTCGCGCACTCCAGGAACTCGCCGCGCGATCCGCCGCGGGCGCGGTGCGCGAGCGCCAGCTCAAACAGGGAATCCTCCATCTTGGCCAGCTCCATCTGCGCGCGGTCGGCGCGGTCGTCCTCGCAGGGGTCGGCGATGTAGGCGCCGCTGCGGCCGCGCATGAGCACGTAGCCCTCGTCGCGCAGCACCGCGTAGGCCTTGTTCACCGTGTGCAGGTTGATGCCGAGGTCGCCCGCGAGCGCGCGCACGCTGGGCAGCGCGTGCCCCGGCGCCAGCTCGCCGCGCGCGATGGCCGCGATGATCTGCCCGCGTATCTGCAGGTACAGCGGCTCTTCCGACTTCTGGTCGATGCGGATGATCATGCGCGCGCCTCCTCTCCTCTCAGAACAGCACCCCGTTCACCACGAGGCCGAACACGCCTATCGCCATGCCGATGGCGGCTATCAAAAGGGCCAGCTTCTGGCGCGAGGCGCCGAACCACACCGCGCCGAACAGCCCGAGCCCCGCCGTAGCCAGCACGGGGACCCACTTCGGCGCCCAGGTGTTCACCTGCCCGTTCAGACCGAACTGCATGGCCACCTGGTCGGGCAGCAGCACCCATTGTAGCGCAGCAAGCGCCGCCGCGGCCACACCGAGAACGATGGCCACCGCCAATCCCGAGCGCCCCTCGAGGGCGGTGCCCTCGTACCTGCTCATGCTCTTCCTGCTCATGACACCCTTCCTTCCCTGCCCCGCATCACGAAGCATATCCCTTCCGCAGCGTCTCGCGCCACAGCAGAAGCGACGCCGCAGCCACCACGGCCGCCACGGCGAACGCCGCCAGAGGGCCGCCGAACAGCGACGCCGCCATGCCCACGCCCGCCAAAACCATCCCGCCGAACACCACGGCGAACACCGGCATGCCGCGCTTCACCGGCTCGTACACCGTCGTCCAGTCGTAACGGGGCCAGCGAGCGTCAAGCGCCAGGCCCAAAAACGTGGAGAACAGCGCGAACGCCAGCGGCACCGCGAACAGCGCCGCCACGGCAGGCGCGTCCAGGGGGTTGGCAAGGGCCAGCAGCGCGCCGCCCACCAGCACCGTGGGCACCGCGAACAGCAGGTTCACCGCCGCCTTCGCGCCCAGCACCGTGCGCGCGGGCACCGGGGCCGTCTGCATGAGCCAGCGCGCCGAGCCCTCGAGCGACACCGACGGCGCCGTGGTGGACGAGATGCCCACGCAGAAGGCCACCGTCCACGGCAGCATCGCCCCCACCATCGGCGCCAGCTCGGCCGGAATCGCGTCGAGCGACAAGGCGCCCGTGGCGAGCGCGACCGCCTCCGCCGCCGCGCCCACGACCACCAGCACGTAGCCCATGCAGCCGTTCAGCAGGTACACCGGGGTGGCCAGCAACAGCCTCAGCTCCTTCGCCACCAGGGCGCGGAAAGGCGTGCGCACGCCCGCGCGGGCACCCTTCCCGGCGGCGTCGAACGAGAACGTCGCGTGGGAGCGCGTGGACATGAGCAGCGCGTTCACCGGAACGAACAGACGCGTCAGCACAAACACCAGCACGAGCGCCGCCGCCACGTTCACGACCGCGAACAGGCAAAACGCCAGCGCATCGCCGTGCGCGACGCCCTCGGCGGCCCAGGCGGCCGGCGGGTACGCCTGCACGAGCAGATCGGACTTCGCGGCCCCCATCTGCGCGAGCGCGTCGAGGTCGTCCATCTGCCCTTGGCCCGACAGCAGCAGGGCCCCTGCGATGACGGCGAGCGTCGCGGCCAGCATCAGCACCACCATCACGATGTTCGCATGCCTGAAGCGCGACGAGAACGCGGCGATGAGCGCCGCCAGCGCCACGGCCACAGCCAGCGGGGCCAGCGGGGCCAGCACGACGGAGAGCGCCATGAACGCCACGCCCACGGCCGTCACGCCCACGTTGGCCGCGTACACGCAGAATGCCGGCACCATCACCAGCAGGCCGAACGCCAGGCTCATGGCGTAGAGCGACGCGATGCGCGACAGCACCACCACGGCCGTGGGCACGGGCAGCGACATGACCAGGTCGTAATCCTTGAACGCGAACAGCATGCCGTTCGCCTTGAGGAACGCCGCCACGCCGCCGGCCACCGCGCCCACCAGCACGGCCACCGCAGGGATGGCGTCCGCCAGCCCCAGCCGCACCAGCGCGCCGGCGACGCTCGTCACGTACAGCGCCACCAGCGCCACGATGCCCGCCGCGCCCACGGCGACCAGCGCCAGCGTCCGCCTCGCCTTGTCGGCGTTCGCGTGCAGCGCCTTGTTGATGCCGAACAGGCCCAGCAGCTGGATTTTCACCAAGAGGACGAACGATTTCACGACCGGCCCCCTCGCTCGCCTTCCGGCCGCCCGCCGGCGGCGGCCGCGTCCTGCTCGATCATGTCGAGGAACACGTCCTCCAGGCTGTCATCGCCCACCACCTCGGCCGTGGGGCCGCACGCGCGCAGCCGCCCCTGCTTGATGATGGCCACCTTGTCGCACAGCTTCTCCACCACCTCCAGCACGTGGCTGGAGAAGAACACGGCCGAGCCGCGGTCGGCCAGCTCGCGCAGCATCTCCTTCACGTGGAACGACGCCTCCGGGTCGAGGCCGACGAACGGCTCGTCCAGCACGAGCAGCACGGGCTCGTGCACGAGCGCGCCGATGAGCACGAGCTTCTGGCGCATGCCGTGGGAGTACGACGAGATGAGGTCGCCCAGCGCGGAGGTGAGGCCCAGCCGGTCGGCGAGCACCTCGATGCGCGCGCGACGCAGGTCGGCGGGCACCTCGAATATGTCGGCGAGGTAGTTCAGGTACTGGATGCCCGTGAGGAACTCGTAGACGTCGGGGTTGTCGGGCACGTAGGCGGTGACCCGCTTGCACGCGAGCGCATCGGTGCGCACGGAGCGCCCCGCGATGCGGATGTCGCCCTCGTCGAAGCCGCCCACGCCCACGATGGCGCGGATGAGCGTGGTCTTGCCCGCGCCGTTGTGCCCGACGAAGCCGAAGATGTCCCCCGGCATGACCTCGAGCGACACCCCGTCCACCGCGCGCTTGTCGCCGAACGTCTTCACTACCTGGTTGACCGAGAGCACCGGAGAATCCATGCGACTTCCTTTCCTTGCCTGTTTGTTATATTTATGCTATAACAGATGGAACAAGAAAGCAAGTGCCAATGCACAAACAAATGTTTCACGTGAAACATCGAGCGGAAGAGAGGCGGAAGACATGAAGCGCATCGCGGTGTTCTTGGCAGTGACGTTCGCTCTGACGTGGGCGTACGAGTTCGGGGTGGTGTACCCGGTGTCGTCGGGGGCCATCGTCGGCGTTCCGCCCGTCGCCACGCAGCTCGTCACCGGCGCAGCCATGCTCTTCCCCGCCATCGGCGTGCTCATCACGCGCCTCGTCACGCGCGAGGGGTTCAAGAACAGCGTCATCAAGCCGCGCGGGTTCAAGCGCACGTGGCCGTGGTTCCTCGTGGCGTGGTTCGCGCCGGCGGCGCTGGCCTGCGCGGGTGCGGCCGTGTACTTCGTCGCGTTCCCGCAGGACTTCGACCCCTCGATGTCGCTCATCCTGGCCACCGCGCAGCAGCAGGTGGAAGCGACGGGCGGCGCGCAGGTGACCGCCGACGCGCTGCGCTCGATGCTGCTCATGCAGCTGCCGTTCGCCGTGCTCATGGCGCCTGCGCTCAACATCGTCACGACGTTCGGCGAGGAGTGGGGCTGGCGCGGCTACCTGGTGCCGAAGGTGGCCGCCAAGATGCGCATCGTGCCGACGCTGCTGGTCACGGGCGTAATCTGGGGCCTGTGGCACGCGCCGCTCACTGTGATCGGCCACAACTACGGCATGGGGTATCTCGGCTGGCCCGTCACGGGGATCCTCGCGATGTGCGCCTTCTGCATCGTGATGGGCATCTTCCTCACCTACGTCACCGTGCGCACGGGCAGCTGCCTGGCCGCCGCCATCGGGCATGGCGCGATCAACGGCTTCCTGAACGCCGTGGTGATCTTCTCGGCCACCGGCGGCAACCCCTTCGTGGGCCCGCTCGCCACCGGCATCGTGGGCGGCAGCGCCTTCATCGTGGCGGCGGCCGTCATGCTGTGGGACCTCCGCCGCCGCGAGAAGGCCGGCACCCTCGCCATGCCGAAGGCGGGCCTCCCCGACGACATGACGAAAGCCGACCTCGCCTAACCGCCCGGTCACCGCACACCTGCCAAGCCTCATCTTCGCTCCAAAAACACGCCTCAGCGCACGAGGCGTGTTTTTGGAGCGAAGATGTGCGGAATCGAACGGGAGCCTCGGCCGCACGGCCAAGGCTCCCTCTCATCCCTACAGGTTGACCTTCCCCTTCCCCGTGCGCTCCACCTCGCAGAGGCCGGAGCGGAAGGGCGGGAAGCCGGTGATGGGGTCGAAGTCGCGCGTGGTGAGCAGGTTGATGTCGGCCTGATGCCAGCCGTGGAAGACGTCCACCGCGCCGGGCAGCACGAGGTTCGTGAGCTCGGCCTTCATCGTCACCTCGCCGAACTGGTTGAACACGCGCACCTGCGCGCCGTCGGTGATGCCGCGCGCCTCCGCGTCGTCCGGGTGCAGGCGCACCACCGGGTCGGGCATGAACTGGTTGAGCCACGGCAGGTCGCGCAGCTTCGAGTGCGTGTAGTACGGCACGCGCGAGCCGCTGTTCAGCACCAGCGGGTAGTCCTTCGCCTCATCGGGCGTGCTCACGGGGCTGTGCACCGGTTCCTCGTACACCGGCAGGCCATCGAAGCCGTACTGCTTCAGAATCTCGGACACGAACTCTATCTTGCCCGTGGGCGTGTTGAAGCCGGGCTGGCCGTCCTTGCGCAGCAGGCCCTCGGCGTACTTGCGCTCGCCCTTCACGCCGCCCGGCACCTCGTAGCCCTCGGGATGCTGCCGCAAAAGCTCCAGCGAGATGTCGATGCCCGCGCCCTGGTACATGTCGTCGAGCGCCGCCTCCACGCTGCCGCCGTAGCACTCCTCCGTAAAGCCCAGCGCGCAGCCGATCTCCAGGATGATCCGCCAGTCCTCGCGGCACTGGCCCGCCGGCTCCACCACGGGGTCGCGATGCCATATCTTGCGGCCGAAGACGGCGGGCGGGGCCATGCGCTCGTAGCACATGGCGGCCGGCAGCAGCATGTCAACCAGATCGTGCGTCCAAGGGCGCATGTAGTAGTCGATGGCCACGGTGAACTCCATGTCCTGGATGGCCTTCTGGTACTCGGGCGTCTGCGGCCACATCATCGAGTTCACGCCCAGCAGCACGCCCGCGCGGATCTTGCCATCGGCCACCAGTTCCGGCAGGTGCGCGGTCTGGATCATCTTGAAATAGTGCGCCCACACCGGGAAGTCGTCCTTGTCCAGGCGCTTGTCCTGCAGGCCCTTCTCGTCGTACATCTTCTCCAGGCGGAACGCCGCGGTGGACGCCGAGTAATCGAACGGCAGCCCCGGCCCCATGGCCAGGCCGCCGGCTACATCGATGTCGCCCGTGAGCGCGATGATGGAGTACACCGCGCGCTGGAAGTTGCCCACGTTGGTGGCGTGGCATGCGCCCGCCGAGCTGGACACCAGCGTGGCCGGCGAGTTCTCGCAGATCAGATGCACCGCTTCCTCAAGCTTGGCGGCGGGCACCCAGGTGATCTCCTCCACGCGCTCCGGCGTGAACTCGGCCGCGTAGGCCGCCAGCTCGTCGAAGCCGTGCGTCCACTGCTCCACGAACTCCTTGTCGTAGAGGCCGTCGCGGATCATGATGTTGATGAAGCCGAGCGCCAGCGCGCCGTCGGTGCCGGGACGCAGCTGCAAGTGGATGTCGGCGAGGCCGGTCACCGTGGGCGTGATGCGCGGGTCCACGATGACGAACTTGCAGCCGCGCTCCTTCTGCTTCATCATGGCGCCGAAGCGGTACGGCTGCGACCAGGCCGGATTGAGCGACCACACCAGGCAGCTGGCCGTGGCGTCCGTGGGGTCGGAACCCATGGTGAGCTGCCCCGTGACCAGCTGCGAGCACATCCAAGTAGCCGCCGCGCACGTGGAGCTCTCCGTGCCGTAGGTTGGCGAGCCGAACAGCGTGGCCAGGCGCTGCATGGCTCCGCGCGGCTCCTTCGGGTCGCCGCAGTAGAACAGCACGGCCTCCGGGCCGCTTTCCTCCTTGATGCGGTTGAACTCGCTCGCGATGCGCGCGTACGCGTCGTCCCACGAGATGGGCTCCCACTCCGGCGCGCCCGTGCCCTTGGCGTTCGTGCGCGCCATCGGGTACGTGATGCGGTGCGGGTCGTAGAGCTCCTGCAGGCTGGAGACGCCCTTGGCGCAGATGGGCGACGCGGGGTACTGGTCGCGCGACTCCACGCGCACCACCTTGCCGTCCTTCACGCTGGCGGCGATGCCGCACTTCGGCACGTGGTTGCACATGTCGCAGTACGTGTACTTGACCTCGACGGGCGCCTCCTCGGCGATGGCGCCCTCCGGGTGGACGATGTCGTAGCCGCCGGCCACGAGCGCGGCCCCGGCGACCGCCGCCGAGCCCTTCAGAAACGTGCGGCGGGAAACGTTGCAGTAGTCGGTCATGATGATCCCCTCTCCCCCTATTCGGCCTTCTCCGGCGCGTACGGCGCGTCGGACGGCAGCGCCTCGAGCGGCATGCCGTCCACCGGACGGTAATAGAACGACGTGTCGTCGATGCGCGCCACTGCCTCGTCGCCGGCGATGAACTTCGACACCGGGCTCTCCGGATCGTCCAGGTCGCCGAAGTAGCGCGCGCGGCCCGGGCAGTTCACCACGCAGGCCGGCTGCTTGCCCTCGGCCAGCCGCGCCTCGCAGAAGATGCACTTCTCGGCCACCAGCTCGCGCTGCACGCCGTACTTCTCGTAGGGCGCGGGCACGTCGGCGCCGAACAGGTTCTCGCTTTTGCGGTTGAGCTTGCGCGCGCCGTACGGGCACGCCGCCAGGCACATTCCGCACGCGATGCACTTCTCGTAGGCGATGACGGTGATGCCGTCGTCGCGTCGGACGCTCGCGCCCGTGGGGCACGCGTCCACGCACTCCGGCTTCTCGCACTGCATGCACGCATGCGGCACGTACGCGCGACCGCTCTCTCCCACCTTCGTGCCCCATTCGCACACGTCCAGGATGTTCCACGAAACGCCGGGCTTCTGGTTGTTCTGCATCTGGCACGCCACCACGCACGCGCCGCACCCCGCGCACCTGCGCAGGTCGATGGCCATTCCGTACTTCGTCATCCCCTTGTCCTCTCTCCTCGCTTTCCCCCGGGCGCGCGAACCGCGCCCGCTACCGCGCACTCTACGACGAAGCGAGGGCGCGTTCCAGACGCGTCCGCAACAACGGAAACCAAGGTTTCGCGCACCCGCGAATCTGGCGTACGCCAGGTTTGAGACAAAGGGTCGGGTCACCTGCCGACCCCGATCTTCGCTCCGAAAACACGCCTCAGCGCACGAGGCGTGTTTTCGGAGCGAAGATCGAGATTGCGGCCGTCGAGGCTCGCCGCGCGTGCCATTGTCCCCAGGCTCTTTGTCTCGTCCGTCCGAAAGTGCTAGTATTCCCGTGGGACATGAGCGCCGCGAAGCCTGAGGGGGATCCATGGCGACCGAAGAGGACTACCGTTCCATCCTGATACCCACGCAGCCGTTCCGGCGGCTGAGGATAGCCGACTACAAGGACCAAGGCCGCAAGAAGAAGCTGTTCAAAGGCGAGTACATCCGCACCAGCGCGAAAACCATCGACGACTTGTACTATTACTACATCGACGAGGGGCAGATCGTGGCCACGTTCGAGCAGGAATCGGGCGAACCCGCGCCGCTGTACTGGCGCAACGCCGGCAACGCATTCTCCGCCGAGTACAACGACTACGCGTCGATCGGGCGGTACAAGGCGCGGTTCATCGCCGCGAAGAACACCGTGCTGTTCGCGTTCACGCAGCGCCAGCTCTACGAGCTCATGCGCGAGGACGCCGAGCTGTTCTACGAGTTCGTGAACGTGTGCCATATGTCGTTCGCCCAGATGGGGCACCGGATCAGCAACACCGGCTACCAGTCGTCCACCAAGCGCATGACCATGTGGCTGCAGAAGCTCTGCGCCACGCAGGCGCCGCTTGCCGACGGCACCTTCGACATCCCCTGCAACCTCACGCTGCAACAGCTCTCCGAGCTGCTGTCCATCCACATCACCACCTGCACGAAGCTGGTGGCCGCGCTCGAGGCCGAGGGCGTCATCGAGCGCACGCGCACGCACATCCGCATCCTCGATATGCCGAAGCTCGTGCACTACAGCGCCGAGGACAGCTCGATCGCGTACTGAATGAGGCAAAGGGACGGGGCGCGCCTTGTCATCCTGAGCGGAGCGACCGAAGGGAGCGGAGTCGAAGGATCCCGTGCGGCGCCAGCTGTGACGCTTCTCGCTGACGCCGCCTGGGATCCTTCGACTCCGCGCTTCGCGCTGCGCTCAGGATGACATCCGGCGCCTTTCATGGCGCGGTCCTTCCCTAGCGCACCTTCGCGACGATGAAGCCGAGGGTGGCCACGGCCATGACGGCCGAGAAGCCGAAGGCCAGCTGGTAGGCGAGCGCCGGGTTCGCCAGCCCCGCCGCCGACGCGCCCACTGTGGCGATGATGAACACCATGGCCGACGTCCCCAGCGACGCGCACGCCTGGCGCGTCGCGATGCAGAACGACGAGCCGTCGGCCACGTGCGGGCGCGGCAGCTGCGCGAGGCTCCACGACGTGAGCGGCCCCACCAGGCCCGACACGCCCACGGCGCGCACCGCCTGGCAGAGCGTGACCAGCCAAAGCGGCGTGTCCGCGTCGAGGAACGACATGAGCACCGCCCCTGCCGCCAGAAACGCGCCCGACACGAGCGCGACCGGACGCACGCCCACCTTGTCGGTGAGCACGCCCGCCAGCGGGTTGAGCAAAAGCGCGCACACGGTGCCGGGCAGCAGCACTACGCCCGCGTCGAGCGCCGTGCCGCCGCAGAGCCCTTCCACATACAGCGGCACGATGAGCGTGACGCCCATGAACGAGGCGTTGAGCAGGTTCTGCGCGATGAATCCGGCGCGGTACTGGCGCGAGTCGAAGATGCGCATGCTGATGAGCGGGTCGTCCACGCGGTTCTGCCGGCGCACGAACAGCACGAGGAAGAACGCCCCCAGAACAAGCGGCGTCCAGATGAAGGGGCTGTCGAGAGAGAAGCTGCTGGCGTCGGAGAACGCGAGCAGAAGGCCGCCGAACCCGAGCGTGGAGAGCGCGAGCGACGCCACGTCGAGGCGCGCGTCTTTGTCGGGCGCGGCCGAGGGCCTGATGAGCGCCGCTGCGGCCACCGCGAGCATGACGAGCGCCGCCACGAGCACGATGAAGAAGCTGCGCCACCCGAAGGCGAAGCTCATGGCCCCGCCGATGGTGGGCCCGATGTTGGGCGCGAAACCCATCGCGATGCCCGCGATGCCCATGGCCGTGGCCTGGCGGCCGCGGGGGAAGCGCGTCATGGCGATGGTCTGCATGAGCGGCATGAGCATGCCGGTGGACACCGCCTGCAGCACGCGCCCCGCCAAGAGCACGCCGAAATTGGGCGCGAAGAGGTCGGCCAGCGCGCCGGCCAGGAAGAACGCGAGCGCGATGAACACGTGCTGGCGCACCGAGAAGCGCCGCGAGAGGAACGTAGCCACCGGCACGGTGACGCCCAGCACGAGCATATAGCTGGTAGTGAGCCATTGGCCGAGGTCGACGGCCAGGCCGAACTCGCCCATGATGTCGCCGAGCATGGCGTTGACCGCCGTCTGCGAGAGGTTGCCCGACGCGGAGGCCAGCACCACGACGGCGAACAGGCTGTACACCGCCGCCCTCCCCTGCTTCTGCCGCTCCTCGTCCACGCCGCCTCCTTCGTCCGTCGCAACGCCGTCGCGGCGCGCGAAGCCCCAGTATATCCCAACCAACCGGCCCTCGACGCGCCGCGCCGTTCGCCCTGCCGCCCATTGCGCCGCAATCGCCGGTCAGATATACTTAGCATTGCTAAATTAGCAAGCGAGGAGGCCGAGATGGACGCTCTGAAAACCGATCTGAACGGCGAAGGTGCCAAGCCGCAGCCCGTTCGCTACGGCCGCATCGCGGTGCTCGCCGCGCTCGCCGTGCTCCCGCTCGTGGTGACCGCCGCCGCACAGCCCCTGCTCCCCGACACAGTGCCGGTGCACTTCGACGTGGACGGCCCCGATCGCTGGGGATCGAAGGCCGAGCTGTTCGTGGGCGCGGGCATAATCGCCGTCCTCGAGCTCGCGGTGGCCCTCCTGTTCGCCGTCCTCGAGCGGCAGCGGGCGGCCGGGCGCGAGGACTGGATCGTGTCGGGCAGCTTCAACGGCCGCATGTCGTTTCCCGTGGTGGCGGGCGCGTTCGCCGTGCTCGACCTGTTCCAGGCGGCGAGCGTGGCCATGTGCTTCGGCGAGGCCGGACTCGCCGTGCCCGTCGATCCGGGGAAGCTGTACGTGTACGCGCTCCTCGGGATAGTCCTCCTCGCCATGTTGGCGCCGGCGCTCTACATGCTCGTCACCGGCAAGGGCCTCTCGCTTGTGAACTTCCATCCCGGCTCGAGCGAGCTGGAGCGGAAGATGGGTGCCGACACGCAGCAGGCGCGCGCCATCGGCGGCCTGCTGCTGTTCCTCGCAGCGTTCGTCGCCGTGGAGTTTTTGCTGGTGGTCAAATGACCGAGAAGCCGCTGTGCATTCCCATCAAAGTCCACTGGACGCTCGCGGTGCTCGCGGGGCTCTTCGACGCGCTCATGATCGCGCTGCTCGCCGGCATCGCCCTGGGCACGCACAAGGCGCGTATCCGCATCGAGCGCGCCGAGCGCTAGCGCCGCGCCGGTTGTCATCCTGAGCGGAGGCCGTAGGCCGAAGTCGAAGGATCCCGCGCGGCGTCAGCAGGCAGTCTCCCCGTTGGCACCGCGCGGGATCCTTCGACTCCGCGCTGACGCGCTCCGCTCAGGATGACAAAAGGGAGCAGACCAGGCGCGCCGAGCGCTAGTTGAACGCCTGCTGGGTCTTCTCGAGCCCCACCTGCACGAGCGAGAGCGCCGCTTGCGCGCCACGGTCCACGGCGTAGGCGAAGTCCTCGGCGGCCTCCTTGCGCGGAAGCGACAGCACGTAGTCGGCCACGTTCATGCGTCCGGGCGGCCGTCCTATGCCGATGCGCACGCGGAACCAGTCGCGCGTGCCCAGCTTGTCGCAGATGGAGCGCAGGCCGTTGTGCCCCGCGTGCCCGCCGCCGAACTTCACGCGCACGGTGCCGGGGTCGATGTCCAGCTCGTCATGCACGACGATGAGGTGCTCCGCGTCCACGCCGTACGCGTTCATGAGCTGCTTCACCGGGCCGCCCGACGTGTTCATGTAGCTCTGCGGCTTGGCCAGCACCAGGTCGCAGTCGCGGTAGACGCCCTTGGCCGTGAGCGAGCCGCACTCCGTCTTCCAGTAGCGCGCGCCCACCTCGCCCGCTATAGCGTCCACCGTGTCGAATCCGGCGTTGTGGCGCGTGTGCGCGTATTCCTCGCCCGGATTCCCCAGGCCCACGATCAGGTACATCGGTTGCGTTTCCCTTTACTCATCGAAAATGTCACAAAAGGGGACTGTCCCCTTTTGTGACATTCGGGGCATTACTCGAACAGCGAGGCCACGGAGCCGTTGCTGTAGACGTTGTTGATGGTCTTCGCGAACAGCGGGGCCACGGAGAGCACCTTCACCTTGCCGGTCTGGCGCTCAAGCGGCACGGGCACGGCGTTGGTCACCACGACCTCCTCGATGCACGAGTTGGCGATGCGATCGTACGCCGGGCCGCTGAACAGGCCGTGCGTCGCGCACGCGTACACCTCGGCGGCACCCTTCGCCTTGAGCGTGGTGGCGGCGGCCACGAGCGAGCCCGCCGTGTCGATCATGTCGTCGTTCAGGATGCACACCTTGTCGGTCACGTCGCCGATGAGCGCCGTGATCTCGGCCTGGTTATGCTTCGGGCGGTCCTTGTGCATGATGGCGATGTCGCAGTCCAGCATGGTGGAGAACTTCTTGGCGGCCTTCGCGCGGCCCACGTCGGGCGACACGACGCACAAACGCTCCTTGTCCAGCCCCATGTTCTTGAAGTAGTCCACGAAGATGGGCATGGCCGTCATGTGGTTCACCGGCAGGTCGAAGAAGCCCTGGATGGCGTCCTGGTGCAGATCGATGGTGATGACGTTGTCCACCCCCGCCGCGGCCAGCAGGTCGGCCACCAGCTTGGCGGTGATGGGCTCGCGCGGCGCGGCCTTGCGGTCCTGGCGAGCGTAACCGTAGTGCGCGACCACGGCCGACACGCTGCGGGCCGAGGCGCGCTTGGCGGCGTCGGTCATGATGAGCAGCTCCATGAGCGCGTCGTTCACGTCGTAGCGCCCGCCGCTGCACACCGACTGGATGAGGAACACGTCGGCGCCGCGCACGCTCTCCTGGTAGCGCGCGTAGATCTCGCCGTTGGCGAACTGCTCCAGCTTCACGTTGCCGAGCGATGCGTTCAGCTCGCGGGCGATCTCGTCGGCGAGGCCGGGATTGACCGACCCCGAGAACAGGGCCATGCTCTTCTGCACTTCCGTCATTGCGTGCGCTCCTTCGCGTTTCCCCGGGTCGCCGCGCCCCGCAGCGTCCCCCCGTGTCTGCGCACTATTGTATCCGCAGACGATGCGCCCGCACAGGCAAAACCGACGCTTCTACGCAGATTGAGCGTAAGGAATCGGCGGCGCTTTCCGCGCCCCTTGCACTGCTGATTGTGCTATACTGTATAGCCAGAAGATCGGAGGAGCACATGGCATCAGACACCGTGCAGATGAACACGCGCATCGGGCGCGCGCTCAAGGACAACGGCGACGCGGCGCTCGAGCGGGCGGGCTACTCGCCCTCGCAGGCGGTCCGCAAGCTGTGGGAGTTCGCCGCGCGCAACGCGCACAACCCGCGCGCCATCCAGAACCTGCTCGAGGATGAGGACGAAGCGGCCCGCAGCGAAGCCGAAGAGGAGCGCGCGCGAAGGCGGGAGGTCGCCCTCAGAGGGGCGAACATCATGGCCGAAGCGTACGAACGGCTTGGAATCACGCCTTCGGACTGGACGAAGAACGCGTCCTACGAAGAGATGCGCGACTACGCCCTGCTCGAGCGCCTTAGGGAACGGGGCCTCGATGGCTAGCCAACAGTCCACCCTTCTCGTCGACACGAACGTCTGGCTCGACTATTATCTGCCCAACAGGCCAGGACACGCCGAGGCGCTCTCATTCATACTGTTCGCATACGAGCACGGTTATCCGTTGCTGTACCCTGCCGCCATCGTCAAAGACGTGTTCTACCTTACCGCGAACGCATTCAAGCGCGATATGCGCAACGAGACAGGCACGCTCACCGAACGCGACGCGGCGGCGGCATCGGCAGGAGCTTGGGGATGCGTGCTCCACCTGCGCGAGCAGGCCACCGCCGTGGGTGCCGACGAGTCGGATTTGTGGATGGCGTGCAAGCTGCGCAGCGTCCATAACGACCTGGAGGACAACCTGATCGTGGCCGCCGCCGAGCGCGCGAGCGCGACGTACCTGATCACCAACGACGAGGCTCTCATCAAGCACTCCCCCGTCGCCGCCCTCACCCCCAGCGACGCCCTCGCACTGCTGCAAGCCAAAATGGCATAAAAGGGGACAGTCCCCTTTTATGCCATTCTACCCCTCGGCTTGCTGGGCGCGCTTCTTGGCGGCCCAGCCGGGGATCTCGCGGTGGTCGGGGCGCGTGAGGGCGAGCGCGTCGGGGGCGACGTCCTTCGTGATGCACGAGCCCGCGCCCACGACGGCGCCCGCGCCGATGCTCACCGGAGCCACCATCATAGTGTCGCTGCCGATGAACGCGCCGTCGCCGATGACGGTGGCGTGCTTCTTCTTGCCGTCGTAGTTGCAGGTGATGGAGCCGGCCCCGATGTTCACGTCCTCGCCGATGGTGGTGTCGCCGATATAGGACAGGTGCGGCACCTTCGAGCCCTTGCCCACCGTGGACTTCTTGATCTCCACGTGCGTGCCGGCCTTCGCGCCCTCGCACAGGTGCGCGGCCGGGCGCAGGTAGGCGCGCGGGCCGCACGTGGCGCCGTCGTCGATGCGCGCCTCCACGGCCACCGTCTCGTCCACGACGCAGCCGCGTCCCACCACGGTGTCGGTCAAGCGCGAGTTCGGGCCGATCACGCTGTCCTCCCCCACGCTCGTGGAGCCCATGAGGAACGTCTGCGGCAGCAGCTCCACATCCTGCTCGAGCACCACGTCGGGCCCGATCCACACCTGATCGGGGTCGGTCATGGTCACGCCGCCCGCCATGTGCGCGGCGTTGATGCGGCGCTGCAAGTGCTTGGTGGCCTCGGCCAGCTGCGCGCGCGAGTTCACGCCCAGGCACTCGGACGCGTCGTCGGTGACGAGCGCGAGCACGGGCCGCCCCGCGTTGCGGCAGATCTCCAGCACGTCGGTGAGGTAGAACTCACCCTGCGCGTTGTCGTTGCCCACCTGGGCAAGCGCGTCGAACAGCGCACGGGCGTCGAAGCAGTAGAACCCGGAGTTGCACTCGCGCAGCGCCGCCTCCTCGGGCGAGGCGTCCTTCTGCTCCACGATGCGCGCCACCGCGCCGTCGGCGTCGCGCACGATGCGCCCGTAGCCGAAGGGGTTCTCAAGCTCCATCGTGAGCACCACCACGGCCGCGTCGGCCTCCTCGCGCGCCCGCACGAGCCGCGCGATGGTGTCCGGCGTGATGAGCGGCGAGTCGCCCGAGAGCACCACAAGCGAGCCGTCGAAGTCCGCCAGCGCCTCGGCGCACACGAGCACCGCGCCCGCCGTGCCGTTCTGCGACTCCTGCACCGCCACGGCCGTGTCGGCCTCCACCAGGGGAATCACCTGCTCGCGCGCATGCCCCACCACCGACACCACGCGCTCCACGCCGGCCTCGCGCGCCGCGTCCACCACCCAGCGGACGAGGGGCTTGCCCAGTATCTGGTGGGCCACCTTGGGCTTCTTGGACTTCATGCGGGTGCCCGCCCCAGCGGCGAGAACGATGGCGGCAGCTTCCATGGCGTATCCTTCGCTCGAACAACGTTTCACGGCCGTAAAGTATAGCGCAGGCTCCGCGCCGCACGTCCGAATCTCACGGAGATGCCACGCGCGAGCGCCTATTCCCGCTTGCCAGGCCCGTCGTCCTTGCCGCCGGACATGCCCTCGGCGTCTTCGCCCTCGCGGCGAAGGGCCTGCTCGCCCTCGCGCCGCAGCACCTCCTCCACCCCGTTGAGCGGCGGCTCGCCGGCGTTCTCGCGGAACTCCTGCTGCACCTTCTGCAGGATGTCCTCCTCGCCTTCCTCGCGCAGTACGCGCACCACCTCGTCGCGCACGGCCTCGCGCACGTCCTGGATGGAGCCGCCGCCCAAAAGGCCGCTCTCGCCCAGGTTCACCTCGATCTCGAAGATGCCGTCGCGGCGGCGGGCCGCGTCGATCTGCTGCCTGATGCCGGGATCCTGCAGATCGCGCAGGATGTCCTCGATGTCGCGCACGGCCTCGCTGTCGGCGGTCTGCAGGCTCTCCACGTCGTCGCCCGGGGTGGACAGGTACGCCACGCCGCGCTTCTGCGCCGCTTTGGCCTGTAGCAACAGGAATCCGAAGCCGATGACGCCCGCCAGAAGCGACGCCGCCAGGATGCCGAGCTTCGCCGTGGCCACGTGCAACTCGTCGGTGAACGCGAGGTTCGCCACGAAGATGGCCATCGTGAAGCCCACGCCGCCCAGGATGGACGCGCCCAGCATATGGAACCAGTTCACGTTCTCGGGCAGCGAGGCCAGCTTCGTCTTCACCACGGCGAAGCTCATCAGCATGATGCCGAGCGGCTTGCCCAGCAGAAGGCCCAGAAGCACGCCGTAGAGCACCGGGTCGGAGAGCATCGCGCCCACGTCCATGCCGGCGAAGCTCACGTCGGCGTTGGTGAGCGCGAACAGCGGCAGGATGCCGAAGTACACCCACGGGTACAGCCGGTGCTCGAGGCGCGTCGCGGGCGGCACCACCTGGCGCGCCACGCGGCTCAGGTCCTGCACCGTCTCGATGTAGTCGCCCTGCGCGATGACCGGCGTCTCGGGCTGGAAGGCGGCGCGAGCCTCGCGCACCTTCTTGCCCGACCAGTCGATGAAGCCCTTCAGGTTCACGCGCGAGCCCGACGGGATGACGAACGCCAGCAGCACGCCGGCGATGGTGGAGTGCACGCCCGACATGAACACGCAGTACCACAGCACGCCGCCCATCAGCAGATACGGGATGAGCGAGTAGATATGGTTGCGGTTCATCAGCACGAGGGCCACCAGCACCACCGCCGCCGCGCCCAGCCAGAACGGCGAGGGGCTGTGGCCGTAGAAGACGGCGATCACGAGGATGGCGATGATGTCGTCGGCCACGGCGAGCGTGCTCAAAAACACGCGCACGCCGCTGGGCACGCGGGTGCCCAGAAGCGCCAGGATACCGAGCGCGAACGCGATGTCGGTGGCGGTGGGCACGCCCCAGCCGTGCGCGGTGTCGGGGTTGGAGGCGTTGAACACCAGGTAGATGGCGATGGGTACGATCACGCCGCCCACGGCCGCCATGATGGGCAGCAGCGCCTGGCGGATGTTCGTGAGCTCGCCCACCGTGAGCTCGTACTTCACCTCAAGGCCTACCAGCAGGAAGAAGATGGCCATGAACACATCGTTGATGACGTGCGCGAGCGACATGTCGGCTTTGGCGTCGCCGAAGAAGATGCCCACCTCGGTGTGCCAGAACCCGAGGAACGCCTCGTACGCGCCCGTGTTGGCCACGATGAGCGCCACCACGGCGGCGAGCAGCATGGCACCGGCCGCCTTCGTCGAGGAGTGGGTGAACTGGATGAGCTTCTTGTATCGCGCCTGGTGGCCCTGCACTTCCGCGATGAAGATGCGATGGCTGCCGTCGTTCTTCGTTTCCGTCATGCGCGCCCTATCTGCGAGCGGGAGGCGCGGGGCCGCCCGTCATGGTCGGTTGCTCGAAGCGCGGCTCGACCGGGTTCCGGCGGGCGCGCAGTTCGGCATATTATCCCCTATCAACCCGAGACGTTCGCCTAACTGTTACACGTTTTTAAACCGATTTCACAACACGAGGCAAAATGCACGGCCAAAACATGACGATTTGCGCTATCCTGTACCTATCAGCTTAGACGTGAGGAGTCGTCTTGGAAGGTGAGCGAGAGGCATAGAATCTCCGCCCGCGCGACCTGGGTCGACGATTGCGATTGAGCTGTTTTTTATTCGCTACGAGGTAAGAGGTGATCGCTATGAGCATTACCGTCACCGGACGCAAAATGCCTGTAACCGATGCACTGCGTCAGTACGCCGAGGAGAAGATCGGCAACTCCATGAAGGTCATGGACATCGACCCGCTGGTAGCCGAGGTCGTGCTCTACGTTGAGAAGAACCCCGCGAACCCCCGCCCCGCCTGCTGCGAGGTCACGCTTCGCACGAAGGGCCACATCGTGCGCGTGGAGGAATGCGAGGAGGACATGTACGCCGCTATCGACGTGTCGGCCGCCAAGGTGGTTCGCCAGCTGCGCAAGTACAAGACCAAGGTCATCGACCGCAAGCTGCGCGCCGCCGACGAGACCATCCGCATCGAGCCGGGCCCGGTGGGCGAGCTGGACGTGGACGGGCTCATGCAGGAGCTCGCGGCCGACGACGAGGTCGTGCGCGTGAAGAAGATCGCCTTCGAGCCGCTCACCGAGGAGGAGGCGCTCGTGAAGATCGACCTTCTGGGCCACGACTTCTTCGCCTACACCGATCGCGACTCCGGCCTGGTGAACGTGCTCTATCGCCGCGACGACGGCGGCTACGGCCTGCTCATGCAGACTGAAGAGGCGTAAAAAAGGGCGCACTGCCGAAGAAAGGAAGGCCCATGGCCACCATCGACACCATCAAGAACATCCTCGAGGAGAACCTCGACATCGACCCCGCCACCGTGGAGGAGTCGTCCACGTTCGAGTCGCTCGGCATCGACTCGCTCGACATGGTGGAGCTCATCTGCGACCTCGAGGAGGCCTGCGAGGTGGACTTCGGCGAACCCGAGGGCCTGAACACCGTCGGCGACCTCGTGAGCTACATCGACTCGCTGTAATCCCGTGTGCGCATGCGGCCCGACGTGCCGCATGCTGGACGCCCGTGGACAAAATCGGGCTTCGGGACTGATTTTCAAGACGAAACCCCTGGCGCGAATTCTCGCGACCAGGGGTTTCTTTCATTTGGGATAGGTTAGCGGGCGAAAAATCAGTCCCGAAGCCCGATTTTGTCCATGATGCTTCCACTCATCGAATGTTTCACGTGAAACATCCGTGCTGAAATCCCAGTTCTTTCAAAACGGAGAGGCTACGCCAGAGCAGCCTCCGCGGCGTTCTTCCCCGCGAAGCGGCCGGAGGTGTAGGACCAGTTCAGGCCGCAGCCGCCCGCCGGGTAGTCGTCGTAGATGAACGTGCCGCAGCACACCTCGCCGGCCGCGTACAGGTTGGGGATGGGCTCGCCGGCCGTGTCGAGCACTTTGAACTCGGTGTTCACGCGGTAGCCGCCGAAGCTGCCGTGCGTGCACACGCCCATGGTGAGCACGTAGTACGGCGCGGTCGTCAGCGGGATGAGGTTCTCGGCCTTCTTCTTGAACTGGGTGTCCTCGCCGGCGGCCGCCAGCTCGTTGTACGCGTCGAGCGCCGCCTGGGCCGCAGCCCCGTCGATGCCGAGCGCGCTCGCGGCCTCGGCCACCGTCTCGCCCTTCGCGAACATGCCCTCTTCCAGGCCGAACTCGAACTTCGGACGCAGATCCTCGTTCAGCGCGTCCACCATGGCCTGGTCGTACACCGCATAGAACTTCTGGTCGTCGAAGTGCGCCACGTCGTAGTAGATGTCGTGCGTCTGGCCGCCCTCGTTGGTGAAGCGCTCGCCGGCCGTGGTGATCCACAGCGCCTGCTTGTTGATGAGTTTGGACTGGCCGGGCTCCACCGGGCACGCGAGGATGCCGTTCGTGCCGCCGTGGCCCACGTAGTCCGCACCCAGGTCGAGGCCCATCTTGAGGCCCTCGCCCGTGCAGCCCACGCCCACCTCGGTGTACACGCCCGAGTAGTCGGGGCAGTACTCGTCGATCATGCCCTCGTTGCGGCAGAACCCGCCGGTGGCCACGATGACGTTCTTGGCGTTGTAACGCACCGTCTCGCCGTTGCCGCGCTTCGCGAGCACGCCGCACACCGCACCGGAATCGTCCACCACGAGCGACTCCACCGCCGTGCCGAAGTGGAACTCCGCGCCCTTTTCCTGGGCGAACGCCGTCACGGCGCGCAGGGCATCCATGGCGTTATTCACGCAGTTGTGGCCGCGCTCCACCGTGTCCTTGCCCTTCTTGGACACCTTATCCTTGAACGGCACGCCCAGCTCGCCGACGAGCCAATCGATGGTCTCGCCGAAGTGGTCGGCGCAGAACTTCTGCACGTCGTAGTCCAGCTTGTCGCCGCCGCGCGAGAGGAAGTAGTCCAGCAGCCCTGCGGGATCGTCCTCGATGCCGGCGGCCTTCTGCAGCTGCGTGCCCGCGCCGTAGAACGTGCCGATGGCGAGCGAGCTCGAACCGGCCAGCCACGCCATCTTCTCCACCAGCACCGCCTTCGCGCCCGCAGCCGCCGCCTGGCCGACCGCCGTCACGCCCGCGCCGCCGCCTCCG
Source organism: Arabiibacter massiliensis (assembly GCF_902386925.1). Classification (NCBI taxonomy): domain Bacteria; kingdom Bacillati; phylum Actinomycetota; class Coriobacteriia; order Eggerthellales; family Eggerthellaceae; genus Arabiibacter; species Arabiibacter massiliensis. The sequence goes on from NZ_LR698996.1 coordinate 1,805,837, forward strand.
AGCACCACCACGTCGTAGTCGAACGTGGCGTGCGCCTCGGCCGCAGCCGCCTGCTGCGTTGTGCACCCGAACAGGCTGCCGAGCGCCATCGTGGCCGCGCCGCCCGTGAGCAGCTTCGCGAACTGGCGGCGCGTGAGCTTCGGCTGCGCCGTGTTGATCGTCTTCGTCTCTTTCATGTCCTGTCCCTTCCTCCCTGTGCCGCGTTCCCGCTGCGGCTCCCGTTTCGATGCCCTCACTTTAGATGGCTCCTGACGTGCGAAGAAGCCACCTTCCGGGTGAAACGGAAGCGCGAGGCGGGCAATTCACCCGGAAGGTGTGAGGGTGTTGGCAAGCGGATGGACGCGCTCGTATATAATGTGCGCGTAAGAGCAATCCCCTGCACCCGAGGAAACGAGCAGCCCATGACGCAGGCCCGCACGGCAGATCAGACGCCGCTTTCGCGCATCGCAGAGGCGTGCGGGGCGTTCCTGCCGTCGTTTCTGGGCCTGGCGGCCACGCGGGTATGGCTGCAGAGCAACCACTTCGCCTCGTACTCGCAGAGCGACGACGGCATGTTCACCGTGGTCAGCCAGCTGCTCTACGGGCTCACCATGGTCGTGGGCGCGCTGATCGCGCTGCGCCGGCCCTTCAGCAAGCGCGGGCGCACCGTGGTGGCGTGGCTCGGCTTCGCCGTGATGACGTTCGCCACCGTGCTCATCCTAGCCGGGAAGGAGACCGACGCGCCCGGCCTGCTGGCGGCGGCCAGCGTGGTGGCGGGCATTGGCGGCGCGCTGGGCGGCGGCATGTGGACGGCCGCCTACGTGCGGCTGGGGATGCGCCAGGCGGTGCTGTACGGGTTCCTGTCGCTCGCGCTCGGGTCGCTCGGCGGGCTCGCGCTCAGCTTCATGCCCGAGGCGACGGGGCTCACGGTGAGCATGTTCATGCCGGCCATCGCGCTTCTGTGCTACCAGCGGGCGCTCAAGGCCGACGTGGGGCAGCTGCCCGCGCCCGAGCCCGTGTACGACAAGGAGCCGCGCACCACCATGCTGTTCATCTTCGGCGGGCTGGCGGTGTTCGGCCTGGCCTTGGGCGTGGCGCGCGGATTCCCCGCAGGCGAGCCGGTGCCGCTGGACGCGCTGCAGCGCATCGTGCACCAGGTGGGCGTGGCGGCCATCAGCCTGTTCATCATCTGGTGGGCTATCGTGCGCCGCAACCGCCTGAGCTTCTCGTTTCTGTGGCGCATCGAGATCATGCTGGTGGCGGCAGGCATGCTCATGCTCTCGGTGTTCCCGGGACACCTGACGGGGATCGCCATCGCCACCGTGAACATCGCCGACACGCTCATGCTGGGCGTCTTATGGGTGACGCTGCAGGACGTAGCGCGCCACACCACCGTGGACGTGTATTCGGTATACGGGTTCGCCTGGGCGGCGCGCGTGCTGTCGCGCGATGCGGGGCGGGTGCTCGTGATGGTGCTGGGCGCGGCGGGCCTGTCGTCCTACGCCGTGACCGCCGTCGTGGGCATCGTGGTGTTCGCGCTGGCCGCGAGCACGGCCATCCTGCTGTCGGACGGCATCCCGCGCACCCGGCCGCTGTTCGCCGAAGACGAGGCGCGGCCGATCAGGAAGAAGGCGGAACCCGGCGCGCGGGCGGAGCACCGAGAAGTCGCGCCGCAAGCCGAAGCCGTGGAGTGGCTGCGCGAGACGTTCGACCTGTCCGATCGCGAGGCGGAGGTGGCCGCGCTCATCGCGCAGGGACGCAGCAAAACCTACATCGCCGAGCAGCTGTTCCTCTCCGAGAACACCGTGCGCACCCACGCGAAGAACGCCTACGCGAAGGCGGGCGTCCACTCCAAGCAGGAGCTCATGGACCTGCTGCAGGAGCGTTGACCGATACGCGGTCCGGCCCGGCCCGTAGGGCAAGGGCTAGAGCGCGGCTTTGAGGGCACCGATCGAGTAGAGGCTGCCGAAGGCGCACACGAGGCCGCCCGCGCCAGCGAGCTCGCGGGCCTTCGCGAGGCCGTCGTCCATGTCGCGGGCGACGTAGGGGTTCACGCAGGCCGAGCAGCCGAGCAGATCCTGGCCGGTCCAGCGGATGGCGCGGGCCAGCTTGTGCGCCGGCAGCGCGCGCGGGTTGTCGGGCGCGACGCACACGAACGCGCTGCCGTGCGGCAGCACCGTCTCCAGCATGGCCGGGTAGTCCTTGTCCTCGAGTACCCCGATGAGGAACACGGGCTCCTGGCCGGGGAACACGTCGTCGAGCGACTCCACGAGCGCGCGGGCGCCCTGCGGGTTGTGCCCGCCGTCCACCACGATGGTGGGCCGGCCCTCCCCCGCGTCCGCGATCTCGAAACGCCCCGGCCACTGCGTCCGCTCGATGCCTTCGGCAACCGCCTCGTCGGGGATGTCCCACCCGCAGCCGCGCAGGGCGAGGGCCGCCTCGATGGCGAGCGCCGCATTGGCCGGCTGGTAGCTGCCGAGCAGTCGCGTGCGGTACGGCCGGCCCTTGTAGGAGAAGGGGCGCACAAGTGTTTCACGTGAAACATCATGCGCTTCGAGTTGCGCGAGGTCGACCACCGTCAACGCATCGCCAGCCTCGGCGGCCGCTTGTTCCACCACGGCCATCGCCTCGGGCTCCTGGGGGTACGACACCACGGCCGAGCCCGGCTTCACGATGCCCGCCTTCTCCCCCGCGATGGCCGCGAGCGTGTTCCCGAGGAGCTTCGTGTGGTCGAGCCCGATGCGCGCGATGACGGCCACCTCGGGCGGGTCGATGACATTCGTGGAATCGAGCCGGCCGCCCAGGCCCACTTCGAGCACCGCCGCGTCGCAGCCTTGGCGCGCGAAGTGCACGAGCGCGACGGCGGTCATGAGCTCGAACTCGGTGGGATGGTCGGCCATGGCCTCGGCCTGCTCGCGCACCTCGAGCGTCACATCGGTCAGCTCGCCAAGCGTGATGTTCGCGCCGTCCACGCGGATGCGCTCCTCGAACGTGATGAGGTAGGGGCTCGTGAACAGCCCCGTGCGAAAGCCGGCCGCCTGCAAGATGGACGCGAGGTAGGCGCAGGTGGAGCCCTTGCCGTTCGTGCCGGCCACGTGCACGAACTTGAGGCGGTCCTGCGGGCGGCCCAGCCGCTCGAGCAACTTGCGGATGCGGTCGAGCCCCAGCCGCGACTCCAGCCACCGCGGCTCGTTGATGTACGCGATCGGATCGAACGACATGATGGCCTCCTTCGGCGTTTGTCATCCTGAGCGGAGCGAACGCAGTGAGCGCAGTCGAAGGATCCCGTGCTGCGCGAGCAGGAAGTCTTTCGGCTGACGCCGCACGGGATCCTTCGACTCGCTTCGCTCGCTCAGGATGACAATCGGGGCGAACAACGCTCGCTCAGGATGACAACAAGCTCTATTGCGTCAAATACTCCGCTATCCCTGCGGCGGCGCGTTTGCCGGCGCCCATCGCGAGGATCACGGTCGCGGCGCCGATCACCGCGTCGCCGCCGGCGAACACACCCGGCTTCGACGTGGCGCAGGTACGCTCATCAGCCACGATGAGGTTGCGCGGGGTCGTCTCCAACCCCGGCGTGGTCTGCGCGATGAGCGGATTGGTCTTCGATCCCGCCGCTATCACGAACATGTCTATGTCCATGACGAACTCGCTGCCCTCCACGGCCATGGGGCGCCGCCGTCCGCTCGCGTCGGGCTCGCCCAGCTCCATGCGCACGCACTCCACGCCGGTGACCCAGCCGTTCTCATCGCCCAGGATGCGCGTGGGGTTCGTGAGCAGCTGGAACCTGATGCCCTCCTGCTCGGCGTGATGCACTTCCTCCGCGCGCGCCGGCATCTCCTCGCGACCGCGGCGGTACACCACGGTCACGTCCGCGCCCAGGCGCTTAGCGGTGCGCGCCGCATCCATGGCCACGTTGCCGCCGCCCACCACCACGCACTTCTTGCCCGCGTACACCGGCGTGTCGTACTCGGGGAACAGGTAGGCCTTCATGAGGTTCACGCGGGTCAGAAGCTCACTGGCCGCCATGACGCCGTTGAGGCCCTCGCCCTCGATGCCCAGATAGCTGGGGATGCCCGCGCCGGTGCCCACGAACACGGCGTCGAAGCCGCGCTCCTCCAACAGCTCGTCGACGTCGTAGAGCTTGCCCACCAGGGCGTTCACCTCGAACGACACCCCGCTCTCGCCGAGGGCGGACACCTCGCGCTCCACGAGCGCCTTCGGCAGGCGGAACTCGGGGATGCCGTAGGTGAGCACGCCGCCCGTCTTGTGCAGCGCCTCGAACACGGTGACGTCGCAGCCGCGCTTCGCCAGCTCGCCTGCGCACGTGAGCGACGCCGGCCCGGAGCCCACCACGGCCGCGCGCTTGCCGGAGAGGTCGGGAAGGCCGGCGGTGGTTTCCTCGGCTGACGCCGCACGGGATCCTTCGACTTCGCGCTGCGCGCTCCGCTCAGGATGACAAAGGGGTTGCTGCTGCGCGCTCCGCTCAGGATGACAACCGGCAGCCGCTTCCTCGGGATGCTCGAAGGCCCAGTCGGCGACGAAGCGCTCCAGGCGGCCGATGCCCACGGGCTCGCCATTCTTGCCGCGGGTGCACACGCCCTCGCACTGCGACTCCTGCGGGCACACGCGGCCGCAGATGGCGGGCAGCGCGTTCGCGTCCTTCACCAGCGCGTAAGCGGCGGCGAAGTTCCCCTCGGCCACCTGCGCAATGAACTGCGGGATAGGCACGCCCACCGGGCAGCCGCCCACGCAGGGCGACTTCGGGCACTGGATGCAGCGGCGCGCCTCGGCCATGGCGTCCTCGGCCGTGTAGCCCAGCGCCACCTCGTCGAACGTCTTGGCGCGCTCGACCGGATCGAGCTCCGGCATGGGCACTTTCGCCTGCTGCTTGTTGGCCTCGTAGTTCATCCGCGCCATGCTAGGCCCCCTTCCGCTCGCCGCAGTCGCGGCCCTCGGCGGCCTCGCGCGCCGCGCCCTCGAAGCTGCGGTACATCACGCCGCGCCGCATGGCGTCGTCGAAGTCAACCAGGTGGCCGTCGAAGTCCGGGCCGTCCACGCACGCGTGCAGGTACTCGTCGCCCACCTTCACGCGGCAGCCGCCGCACATGCCCGTGCCGTCGATCATGAGCGGGTTCATGCTCACGAACGTCTTGATGCCGTAGGGCCTGGTGGTTGCCGCCACGAACTTCATCATGATGACGGGGCCCACGGCCAGCACCAGGTCGTAGTCGGCGCCCTCGTCGATGCGCTGCTGCAGCGCCTGCGTCACGAGACCCTTGTTGCCGTTGGAGCCGTCGTCGGTCATGATGATCTGGCGCGCGGAGCACGCGTTGATCTCGTCCTCGAGCAGGATGAGGTCCTTCGTGCGGAAGCCCGTGATGACGTCCACCTCGCAGCCGTTGTCATGCAGCCACTTGGCCTGCGGATACGCGATGGCCGTGCCCAGGCCGCCGCCGATGACGCACGCCCGGCGCGCGCCCTCGAGCTCGGTGGGGTTGCCGAACGGCCCCGCGAAGTCCATGATGGCGTCGCCGGCCTTCAGCTTGGAGAGGCGCATGGTGGTGGCGCCCACCGCCTGGAACACGATGGTGATGGTGCCCGCCTCGGGGTCGCAGTCGTTCATCGTGAGCGGGATGCGCTCGCCGCGCTCGTCGATGCGCAGCATGATGAACTGCCCCGGCTTGATCTTGCGCGCGATCTCGGGCGCGCGCACCACCATGCGGGTCACCTCCGCGTTGAGCGGCTCTACTCGTTCTATGGGATACACGATGCTTCCGCCCTTCTCGTCTCAGATATAAAAGCAGCACCGTTGCGGTGCCGTCTCGTCGAAGTATGGCGCCATTATAGCAAGGCGCGCTCGATCCCAATGTTTCAAACGTGTTTCCGCACGGTCAACGGAGCGAAAATCGCCGAGGCGGGGCACATCCTATAATCGAACGGTAGGCGCGCGCCCGCCTCGACGGGCATCGGACGAAGAGGAGAAGGCGATCATGGCGCGGAAGTACGTGTTGGCCGAGCAGCTGCGCTCCGTGCCGCTCGACCGGCCCATCGAACCGGGCACGCCCGTGGCAGAGGTCATCACCACGCGCGAGTTCGCCGAACTCGGCGTGGCCGGAGCCGACACGCTGGCGGCGCTGCGCACGCTCACCGAGGCCGAGAGCACCTACCTCGACGTGTTCCCCGACAGCCTCATCGGCTCGTTCGCCGTGCCCGACAAGCGCGACCTCATGGGCGAGACGCTGAAATTCGCCTTCTACCTGGACAAGTCGCACCTCATCTTCATCGACGAGGGCGAGGTGTGTGCGCGCGTGCTCGACGACATCGAACGCATCGGCGTGCTGAAGGAGCCCACGGCGGCGCACTGCCTGTTCGAGTTCATGAAGCTGCTCGTGAAGGACGACCTGGCGTTTCTCGCCGACGTGGAGGACCGCATGGAAGACGTGGAGGAGCAGATCCTCGATCGCTGCGGCGACATCGCGAACCGCAAGATGCTGGGCTTCCGGCGGCGCCTGCTGCGCATCGACACGTTCTATCAGCAGCTCCTTGACATGACGGGCACCATCGCGGACAACGAGAACAAGCTGCTCACGCACGGGGAGAGCCGCCTGTTCCTCTCGCTCGAGAAGACGGTGGAGCGCCTGCTCAAACGCTCGCAGACGCTCAAGGAGTACAGCCTGCAGCTGCGCGAGCTGTACCAGACGCAGATCGACATCCAGCAGAACGACACCATGCAGTGGTTCACCGTCATCACCACGCTGTTCGCCCCGCTCACCCTTATCACCAGCTGGTTCGGCATGAACTTCGCCCACATGCCCGGCCTCGACTGGCCCTGGGGCTACCCCCTCATCATCGCCGTGTGCGTGGCTATCGTGGTGGTGGAGCTGGTTATCTTCAAGCGGAAGAAATGGCTGTAGAAGGAGCGCTAACGAAAGAAAACGGCCGATTTCTTTCGTTACGTCGCCAAATACACCCGCTAACGAAAGAAAACTTTCGTTAGCGGGGCTCGTCGTCCATGAAACGCTCGAACGCGGCCATGAGAAATTCGGGGCCCTCGCGCCAATATTCGAGGGAGTAATCGAATAGAAGGTCGTACGCGCGCGATCCGACGAACCGGTAGAACGCGTCCTCGAACGGAACGTCATGCGCCTTGGCATAATCCTCCAGCATGGCCCGCATCGCCGACACTGCGCAGGCCTCCTTCTGCCCTTCGCTCACCTCGTCATGCAAGCGCGTCATAGTGGTCGCTCCTCACGAATTCGAGGGCCCGCACCGCGGCGTCGGTGCGGAAGCAGAACTGGTCGTCCAGCCTGTTCGGCAACAGCGTCTGGATGGCTATCGCGTCCGCCTCCGGCGTGCCCGGCTCGCCATAGCCGCCCGCCACGTATAGCTGCAACGTGCGCGCGGTGCGATCGTTCGCGATCTTGCCTCCCACGATGTCGACCTCGCGAAACGCATCCAACACGCCGGGAAAGAGATCAAGGCGCCGGTTGCCCGCCACGAAATGAAGCCATTCCTCGTCGGCGTGTTCGAACATATGGAGGGACAAGGCGTCTGCCAGATGTAGCCGGTACACCGACACCGCTCCGACGCCGTGATCAGGAGAAAGCGCACCCTCCTTGATCTGGCGCTTCACCGACAGCCTCACGAAGCTGTGCGCCTGGTCGTAGGAACTGGTCACGTAGAAACCGCGGCCGAAGTCCTTCCCTACCTTGCACGCCCCCAAATCGATCTCGGGAACGGCCAGGTAGCTTCCATGGTAGAGCAGCATCCCATCGTTCAGCTTTGGCACGGCTCGACCCCCTTCGAGCGAAGATAGGTTTCAACTTCGTCCAGGGCCGCGCGGTAGCCGCTCAAATGCAACAGTCCGTACAGCTCGGCAATGAACCCGAGGACGTCGTGCTCTTTGAACAGCTCGGCGCATTCGAGGGACGTGCGGCCCCACGAAGTTTGCGCCATGCGGAACACCCAGCACTGCATATCGGTGATGTCGATTTCCTCCGGCGTCATGTTCTTCCTCTTCTTACAGCAGCTGCGGCTGGTCGGGCTCGGGGGGTTCGGGGACGCCTCTCGGCGGCTCGGCGGCAGCTGCGGCGGCCTGGGCCTTCGCTGCGTCGCTCGCGCGCAACAGCTCGCCTAAGGTGGCGAAGTCGTTCTCCAGGGCCTCGCGCTTGCTGCCGTCGTAGAGCGCGGCGGCCGGATGGAAGATGGGGAACACCTTGAACTTGCCCGCGCGCTGCACGGTGCCGTGCAGGCGCGTGATGCCGATCTCGGTCTTCAGGATGAACTTCGTGGAGAAGTTGCCCAGCGTCACGAGGAACTCCGGATCGATGGTGCGCGTCTGCTCGCGCAGGTACGGCGTGCAGAGCTCGATCTCCTCCGGGCGCGGGTCGCGGTTCCCCGGCGGGCGGCACTTGAGCACGTTCGCGATGAACACGTCCTCGCGCGTGAGGCCCGCCACGGCCAGAAGCTCGTTCAGGTACTTCCCCGCCGCGCCGACGAACGGCTCGCCCTGCAGGTCCTCGTTCTTTCCGGGGGCCTCGCCGATGATCATGACGCGCGCCTCGGGATTGCCCACGCCGAACACGGTCTGCGTGCGCCCGTCGGCCAGCGGGCACTTGCGGCAGTCCGCCACCTGCGCGCGGATCTCGTCCAGCGGGATATGCGGCTTGGACATGCGAGCCCTCCTTTACACGTACACGCGCGGCATGCGCAGGCTGAATCCGCAGGCCAACTCGTAGTTGATGGTGCCCAGCGTGTTGGCCATGTCGTCGAGGGTGATCACGGAGTCGCCCTCGCGGCCCACGAGCAGCACCTCGTCGCCTATCTGCGGATCGAGGCGGCGGCGCGTGCCGTACACGCGCAGGTCCACCTCGAACATGCACTGGTCCATGCAGATGTTGCCCACCTGGCGGCAGCGCTGGCCCTTCAAGATGACGTCGGTGCGGCCCGACAGCCCCCGGCGCAGCCCGTCGGCGTACCCCACGGGGATGGTGCAGATCTTCACACTGCCCGGGCTGCGGTAGTTCATGCCGTAGCTCACGCCCTCGCTCATGGGCACGGTGCGCACGTCGGTGATGCGCGCGTGCACGCTCATGACGGGGCGCAGGTCGATCATCGGCCGCGTGACGCCGGAGGGGTGCAGGCCGTACATGCCGATGCCGAGGCGCACCATGTCGAACTGCACGTCGGGGTAGCGGATGGCCGCAGCCGAGTTGGACGCGTGCACGATGCCCGGGTTCACGCCCGCCGCGCGCAGCGCCGTGATAGCCTCGATGAAGCGCTTCGCCTGGATCTGGAAGTCGAGCGTCTCGGCCGAGTCGGCCGTGGCGAAGTGCGTGAACACGCCCACGAGGTCGAGCGCCCGATGGAAGCTCACCTGCCCCATGAACTCCACCACCTCGTCGTGGCGCACGCCGATGCGGTTCATGCCGGTGTTCACGGCCAGGTGGTACGGCGCGCGCACGCCGAACGCGTCGGCGGCCTCGGCGTACTGGATGGCGAACTCGGCCGTGTACACGCTCGGCATCACCTTGTAGGCCAGAAGCAGCGGGATGGCCGTCTCCGGCGGCTGCGACAGGATGAGGATGGGGGCGTTCACCAGCGCTTCGCGCAGCTCGATGGCCTCGTCCACCGTGGCCACGCCCAGGTAGTCGGCGCCGGAGTTCAGCGCGGTCTTGGCGCAGCGCGCGGCACCGTGGCCGTAGCCGTCGGCCTTTACCACGGCCATGAGGCGCACGCCGTTGTCGATGCGCTGCTTGACGGCGCTCACGTTGTGGCGGATGGCGTTGAGGTCGATCTCCGTCCACGCCCAGCGGCGGTCGGTTGCGGGGATGAGCCGCAGCTTGTCGGGGTCGAACTGGGCCGGCTCTCCGTCGGGTCGCGCGTGGTCGCGCGCGTACTGGAACGCGCCCTCCGCGCCGTTGCCGAACGCGGCTGAAGCCGCTTCGTACGCGCTCCTGCCGGCCGCGGGCGGCTGCGCGCCCACGTAGCGCGGCATGCCGATGGCCGAGCTCGCGGGCACGAAGCCGTTGGGCTTGCGCTGCGAGAAGCCGGTGAATCCGTTGGGAAGCTCTTGTGCCGTCATGCTGTACGCCTTTCGTGTCCGAACGCGCACCAGTATAGCACTCGGCGCAAGCGCGTCGGGCGTGCCGTGCTCGGACGGGACGCGCTGCACGTTTTTTGCGCCTGTGCGAGCTGTTCGACGCGGCTAACTCGCGGAAGGGCACCTCCGGCGATGCACGACCAGGCATTATGCTTGCGACGCATGTGAAAACCCGAGTTAGCATCGTGAAACAGCTCGCACAGACGACGATTTTGGGCATTGTCCCATAGGATGGCAACAGGGGACGCTTCGCGCCTCCGCTCAGGATGGCATCCCCCCTCACCCCTCCAGCTCGCGCAGCATGTCCAAAAGCTCCTGGCGTTTGTGGATGTCGAGCTTGGTGTAGATGTGCTTGGCGTGGGTGCGCACGGTGTTCTCGCTGATGACCAGGCGCTCGGCGATGCTCGCCATGCTGTTGCCGCGGGCGATGAGCTCCATCACCTCCCTCTCGCGCGTGGACAGGCCGTGCGACTCCTGCAGCAGGCGGCACTGCTTGGACGTGCGGTCGCGGATGGCCCCGGCGTCCTCGGAGGCGCTCGGCCGGTTGCGCCGGCGCTTGGGCGCGGGCTTCGTCTCGGCGGTCGGCTTCGCCCCCACCTCGGCAGGCAGGAACTCGATGGGGTCGGCCGTCACGGTGCCCTTCGACGCCAGGGGCTTGAACAGGGTGCCCGTGGCCGCCAGCAGCGTAAGGCCGAGCACCCAGCTCGACGCCATCGCCACGAAGAACAGCCACGCGCGCCCGTCCACCGACACGAAGTCGCTCACCCACCCCATCAGGAACCCCGTGCTCTGCATGAGGTAGGCCACGCCGCCGAAGAACCCGTAGATGAACACGGGGTTGATGCCGCGGTCGCGCGACACCTGGGCGCACTGCATCATCATGAGCATCTGCACGAGCGAGAACACGAGGTACGTGAGCGCCGCGAACAGGTTGAGGTAGACGGAGCCCAGGTAGGGCAGCAGCAGGAACCCCGTGATGATGAGGGGGTACACCACGCGGAACACCGAGGTCAGCCCGAACCGGAAGCTCATGCGGTACCACAGCACCAGAAGCACCGCCGCCGACACGAGCGAGCCCACCATGGACGCGCTGTTCACCACCGCGGCTATCTCGTCGTGCAATAGCGCGATGCCGCGGATGACGCCGCTGGCGAACGCGAGCGAACCCACGCACAGAGCGCTGCGCCAGTAATCGGCCAGCACCCGGCGGTACACGCGCGGATGCTGGCGCGGCACGTCCTCGAACATGGGCTGGTCGACCCGCATCTCGCGCACCGAAAGCGCGATGCACAGGCCGCACAGCGGCACGAACACGAGCGGCACGAGGAAGGCCGTGAGCGCGATGGGCACCAGGTACAGCCCGAAGTAGATGAACGGCGCGATGGCCGTGCCCACGATGAGCCGCAGGTTGCCCTCGGCCGGCGGCAGCGAGGCGAAGTAGCGCTGCCACAGCATGAACATGCCCGCGCACCCGATGCCGAGGAGCACGCCGCCGCCCGCGACCAGCGCGAGGGTGACCGCCGTCAGGTACATGGCCGCGATGAGGCACGCCGAGCCCGAGAACACGAGCAGCGCGCTCAGGGCCACGAGCATGCGCCGCGCCCCGCGCGGGAAGTAGTACGACCCGAGCGTGCTTGCCACGAACGCCCCGCCGAACGCGAGCGCCTGCGTCAGGAAGAACGTGAGCGTGACCTCCGCCGTCTGGAACTCGAGGGGCAGAAACGGGAAGATGCCGCCCCACGTGGAGGTTGCGTTCACCGTGAGGAAGCAGGCGTAGCCCCAACTGGACACGTGCGTGCGCGCCGTCTGCGCCATGGGCTCCCCCTCCCTTCCCTGCCGAATTCCGCTGCGAGCATGGTAGCATAGTCGTCGCGCGCTCCTCGGCCTCTCGCGGCTGCGAATCGCTATGCGGTATTCGCCGACCTGGGGTTTCGCCCTTAAATCACATGCCGGGTGTGATTCCCTAGCACAGCGCTTCCGGTATGTTGGATGGCGTGGAGCAACCGAAACGAAGGAGGGAACCATGGCTTTGAACGAATCCGCGCTCTCGCGCCGCACGTTCGTCAAGGGCTCGCTCGCGGGCCTCGCGCTGGCCGGAGCCGCCGGCTCGACCGCGCTGTACGGCTGCGCGCCCAAGGGCGAAGAGGGCTCCGGCGCTGCGGGAGGCGCCGCCGAGGGCACGCCCGCCCCGGCCGACCAGATCGCCTGGAGCCAGTGCAACGTCAACTGCGGCGGCAACTGCATCTTCCAGTGGCATTCCCGCGACGGCAAGATCGCCTACATGGAGTCCGACAACACGGGCGACGACGACCTGCAGGCCCGCGCCTGCCTGCGCGGCCGCTCGATGCGCCGCTGGATCAACCACCCCGACCGCCTCATGCACCCCATGAAGCGCGTCGGCAAGCGCGGCGAGGGCAAGTTCGAGCAGATCAGCTGGGACGAGGCCATCGACACCATCGCCAGCGAGCTCAAACGCGTCATCGACACCTACGGCAACGAGGCCGTCTACGTGAACTACGCCACCGGCATGTACTCGTGCACCGGCAAGCAGCCCGGCCTGCGCCTCCTCGGCCTGCTCGGCGGCTACGTGAACCAGGCGTACGACTACTCAACGCACATGCTGCAGGCCATCATGCCGTTCATGTACGGCAGCGACAAAGAGAAGGGCAGCGTCTTCAGCCCCTACGACGCCGTGAACGCCTCGTCGTTCTCCGAGGCCGAGCGCGCCTCCGACCTCGTGGTCATGTTCGGCAACTCCCCCGCGGAAACCCGCATGGGCGGTGCGAACGCCGTGTGGGACTTCGCGAAGGTGCGCGAGGCCGTGGAGGGGCGCGGCGGCAAGATCGTCAACATCGACTACCGCCTGAACGAGTCAGCCTCGGGCCATCCGGACGAGTGGCTGCCCATCCGCACGGGCACCGACGCAGCCCTATGCTCGGCTATCGCGCATGAATGGATAACGAACGGCCAGGTGGACAAGGAGTTCCTGGACACGTACTGCGTGGGCTACGACGACGACACCATGCCCGAGTCCGCCAAGGGACAGAACAAGTCCTACAAGGACTACATCATGGGCACCGGCTACGACATGGTGGAGAAGACCCCCGAGTGGGCCGCCCCCATCACGCAGATCCCAGCCGAGAAGATCCGCCAGCTAGCCGCCGACATCGCGGCCGCCGAGGCGCCCTTCGTCGTGCAGGGCTGGGGCCCGCAGCGCCACACCAACGGCGAGGACGCCACGCGCGCCATCTGCATGCTGCCCATCCTCATCGGCAAGATCGGCCTGCCCGGCACCAACACCGGACAGCGCGAGGCTGAGCCGCCCACCTACCTGGTCGGCAGCCTGCCGTTCCAGAACCCGGTGAAGACGGCCATCCCCGTGTACCAGTGGGCGAACGCCGTCGATCACGGCAAGGACATGACCGCCACTAACGCCGGCGTCATCGGCACGGACAAGCTGAAGAGCGACATCAAGTTCATCTGGAACTACGCGGGCAACTGCCTGACCAACCAGCACGGAGACATCAACCGCACGCACGAGATCCTGGCGGACGAGTCCAAGTGCGAGTTCATCCTGGTGTGGGACACCGTGATGACCGACTCTGCCAAGTACGCCGACATCCTGCTGCCCGACGCCATGCGCTCCGAGCAGCTGAACATGCAGACGCAGGGCTACTCCGAGTTCTACACGGCCGTCGTGGTGGGCGGCCCGGCCCAGGAGCCGCCGGGCGAGTGCCGCACCAGCTACGACGTGTGCGCCGACATCGCCGACAAGTTCGGCATGAAGGACGCCTTCACCGAGGGCAAGACGCAGGAGGACTGGATCAAGGAGCTCTACGAGGCGGGCGCGGCAGCCGACGGCGACATGCCCAGCTGGGACGAGATCAGGGAGCAGGGCGTGTACAAGCGCGCGCTCGAGCCGTGCATCGGCCTGGAGGCCTTCCGCGCCGACCCTGCGAAGAACCCGCTCGGCACCCCGTCGGGCAAGATCGAGATCTACTCCGAGCAGCTGGCCGAGATCGCGGCCACGTGGGAGCTCGACGAGGGCGACGTCATCAACCCCATCCCCGTATTCACGCCCGGCTTCCAGGGCTACGGCGCCGTGACCGAGGAGTTCCCGCTGTACTGCGCCGGCTTCCACCACAAGAGCCGCACCCACTCGTCGTTCGGCTTCATCGAGGAGCTCGAGCAGGTGGCGCGCCAGCAGCTGTGGATCAACCCGATGGACGCCGAGCCGCGCAGCATCAAGGACGGCGACACGGTATCGGTGAAGAGCCCCGCGGGCGAGGTGCGCATCGAGGCTAAGGTCACGCCGCGCATCATCCCCGGCACCGTCGGAATCCCGCAGGGCGCGTGGCACAAGGCCGACATGGCCGGCGACCGCGTGGACGAGGGCGCGTGCGTCAACACGCTCACCACCTACAAGCCCTCGCCCTACGCGAAGGGCAACGGCAACGCGCATTCCATCATCGTTCAAGTGGCCAAGGCGTAAGGGAGGGAGGACGACATGACCCAGTACGGATTCTACTTCGATAGCACCCGCTGCACGGGCTGCCGCACCTGCGAGATGGCGTGCAAGGACTACAAGGACCTGCCGCAGACCATGGCCTTCCGCCGCGTGTACGACTACGAGGGCGGCGGCTGGACGGATGCCGGCGAGGGCGCCTACACCTCCGACGCGTTCGCCTACCATGTGTCGCTGGGGTGCCAGCACTGCGCGATGCCGGCATGCATGGCCAAGTGCCCCTCGGGTGCCATCGTGAAGGACACCGAGACGGGCCTGGTGGCCATCGACGAGGAGAAGTGCACAGGTGCCGGCATGTGCGTCGCCACCTGCCCCTACAACGTGCCCGTCCTCGACACGGAGGCGAAGAAGGGCCTGAAATGCGACGGGTGCGCCGAGCGCGTGGCCGAGGGGCTCAACCCCGTCTGCGTGGAGGCGTGCCCCCTGCGCGCGCTCGAGTTCGGCGACATCGAGGAGCTGCGCGCCAAGCACGCGGGCACCGTGGCCGGCATCGCGCCGATGCCCTCGCCCGACGAGACGACGCCGTCCATCGCCATCCTGCCGTGCCCGGCGGCGAAGGAGCCCGGCGACACGACCGGGGCCATCGCCAACGAGAAAGAGGTGACGGACGTTCCCGCCGCCTAGGCGAACGACCGCACGGACCCTCCCCTTCGGCGCTCAGGCCGCCGCGCTCAGGCGCGGCGGCCGCGCCGTGTATAATGGCCTCCCACCAACCGAGCGCGGGACGCGGGGCCCGCGACGAAAGCGACGATCAGCATGCCACGGGGTTTCTTCTTCGACAACACGCGTTGCACCGGGTGCCGCACCTGCGCCATGGCCTGCAAGGATTACCACGACCACGGCACCGACATCTCGTTTCGCATGGTCATCGACTACGAGGGCGGCGGCTGGACGCGCACCTCGGAGGGCTCGCTTGCGCAGGACGCGTACGCGTACCACGTCTCGCTCGCCTGCAACCACTGCAACAACCCCGTGTGCACGCAGGTGTGCCCCACCGGCGCCATGCACAAGGACGAGCTGGGGCTCGTGTGGCCCGACGCGCGCAAGTGCATCGGCTGCGGCTACTGCACGATGGCCTGCCCCTACCACGCGCCGCACATCGACGCGCACCTCAAGCGCTCGAGCAAGTGCGACGGCTGCCGCGAGCGCGTGGCGCAAGACGAGCGGCCCGTGTGCGTGGAGGCGTGCCCGCTGCGCGCGCTCGACTTCGGCCTGGCGTCCGAGCTGCAGGAGCGGCATCCGCACGCGGTGCGCTCCGTGATGCCGCTGCCCGACGAGGACGCGACGAACCCGAATCTGTACATCCTGCCCTCCCCTGCGGCCCTGCGCGCGGCGGACGGCGGCGGGCACATCGTCAACCGCAAGGAGATGGGCTTATGACCAGCGGATTCGATGCGCTCTCGCTTGCGGTGTTCACCTCGCTTGCGCCCGGCGGCGTGGTGGCGTTCATCGCCCTCGCCCTCGCGCGGATCGGCGCGCGCAACCCCGAGGCGGCCGTGCGGCTCGACCGCATGATCGCGCTGCCGTTCGCCGTGGTGCTGACGGGCTTCATCGCCTCGGCCACCCACCTCGGCACGCCGGCGAACGCACTGCACGTGTTCTCGGGCATCGGCCGCTCGCCGCTTTCCAACGAGGTGCTGGCGGCCGTGGCGTTCCTGTTCCTGGCGGGGTCGTACTGGATGGCGGCGTTCAAGGAGCGCTTCCCGGACGCCGTGGCCAAGCCGTGGCTTGTGCTGGCGTGCGCGGCGGGCGTGGCGCTGGTGGCGTGCACGTCGGTGGCGTACACGGTGAGCACGGTTCCCACCTGGGATTCTCCGTACACGCCGGCAGATCTCGTGCTGTCGGCGGCGCTGACGGGACCCGTGCTGGCCCTGCTGTTCCTGGAGCTGGCCCATGCGCGGCTCCGGCCCCTCGAGGGGACGCTGCTCGCGCTTGCGGCCGCCTCGCTCGCCGCCGGAACCGTCGTGCTCGGGATGCACGAGGCCAGCCTCGGAGGAATCGCGAACAACGAGTTCTCCGCGAGCTCGCTCGTCCCGGACTACGGCGCGGTCGTGGCGCTGCATCTCGCGCTGGGCGCGGCCGGCATTGCCGCGGCGGCCTGGTCGCTGCGGCGCGGGCAGGCGGAGCGGCTCACCCTCATTCTGCGCGTGGCCGCCTGCGTCCTCGTCCTGGCCGCCGTGTTCGCCACCCGCATCGAGTTCTACCACCTGCACATGACCGTGGGGTTTTAAGAGAAGACGGCACGCGAAACGACCCGTGCCGCACGTTTTTTGCCCCCTGTGCGAGCTGTTCGATGCGGCTAACTCGCGGAAGGACACCTCCGGCGATGCGCGACCAGGCATTATGCGCGCGCCGCACGCCGAATTGCAAGTTACCCTCGGGAAACAGCTCGCACAGGCGACGATTTTGTGCATTGTCATCCTGAGCGGAGCGAACGAAGTGAGCGAAGCCGAAGGATCCCGTGCGGCGTTAGCTGGAAGCGTCACGGCTGTCGCCGCAGGGGGTCCTTCGACTCGCTTCGCTCGCTCAGGATGACAGCGGGGGGCGCTTCGTTCGCTCAGACAACCTGCTCAGTGGCCGCCGCCGGCCATCATCTTGGCGGCGTGCGGGATCACGCCGACGACGCCGTCCCAGTTCTCGCGGGCGGCCTTTTCGCTGCCGGGCAGGTTGATGACCAGGTGGCGCCCTCGCTGCATGCACACCGCGCGCGAGAGCATGGCGTAGGGCGTGATGGCCAGCGAGTGCGCACGCATGGCCTCGGCGATGCCCGGCACGTTGCGCTGGCACGCGTCCATCGTGGCCTCGGGCGTCACGTCGCGCAGCGACAGTCCGCTTCCGCCGCAGGTGAGCACCACGTCCACATCCATCTCGTCGCAGGCGCGCACGATGGCCGACGCGATGAACGGCCGCTCGTCGGGCACCACGACGTGGCTTTTGCACTCCCAGCCGTTCTCGGCGATGAGCGCCTCAAGCGCCGCGCCCGCCGTGTCCTCCTTCATCCCGCGCGTGTCGGAGCACGTGATGATGGCGAAGGTGATCTTCTGGTCCATTAGAGCACTACCTCCTCGTTGACGTCGAGCAAAACGCATTCCACGAGCGAGCCGGCCGTGCGCGACTCGAGGCCCTCGGGCAGCACCACCATGCAGTTGCTGCGCTGGATGGGCCCGAACAAGCCCGAGCTCTGGTTCTTCGCTGGCGTCGCCACGTAAGCGCCGTCGGCGTCCTTGGAAAGCGTCGAGCGCAGGAAGATGCGACGCGGGTCCTTCTTCTTGGCGTCGTGCGCGAGCCGGGCCTTGACCACCGGGCGCTCGAAGCGGGAGAAGCCCTGCATCTTGCGCAGCGCCGGGCGCACGATCATCTCGAAGCCCACGTAGGCGGCCGCCGGGTTGCCGGGCAGGCCGAACACGGGCGTGCCATCCACCAGGCCGAACGTCTGCGCCTTGCCGGGACGCATGTTCACCGTAGTCATCAGCAGCTGCCCCAGCTCCTCCACCACCGGCTTGATGAAATCGAAGTCGCCGTTGGACGCGCCGCCGCTCGTCACCACGAAATCGTAGTCGGCCGCCGCCGCGCGCACCGCGGCCGCGAGCGCCTCGTGCGTGTCCTCCACGATGGGCAGCACGACGGGCACCCCGCCGGCGGCCTGGACGCACGCGGCCAGCGCGTAGCTGTTGGAGTTGCGGATCTTGCCGGGGCCGGGCACCTCGGTGGGAGGGACGAGCTCCGAGCCGATGGCGATCACGGCCACGCGCGGCTTGCGGTGCGTCGGCACCTCCACGATGCCGCAGCCCGCCAGAAACCCGACGCCGGCCGTGCCGATCACCTCGCCGCACCCGACCACCACCTCGCCGGCCCGCGCCTCCTCGCCGGCATCGCGCACATTGGAGCGCACGGCGGTGGGGGCGGCGAAGGCCACGCGGCTGCCCGCCTTGCCGTCGCCGGTCACCACGTCCACGATCTCGTACTTCACCACGGAGTCTGCGGCGTCGGGCACGGGCGCGCCCGTCATGATGCGCACGCACTGGCCGGCTTCGATGGAACCCTCGAACACGTCGCCCGCCGCGATCTCGGCCACCACGTCCAGCTCAACCGGCGCGTCGGCGCTTGCCTGGGCGATCTCCTCGGCGCGCAGCGCGAAGCCGTCCATGGCCGAGTGGGCGAACGGCGCGATGTCGATGTCGCTTCGCAGGTCGGCGGCCGCCACGCGTCCCACGGCCTCCAGCACCGGCACGGTTTCCGCAGGCAGCGCCTTCACCTGCGCCAACACGAGCGCGCGCGCCTCTTCGAGCGAGATCATCTCCGGCATGCCCTCCCCTTTCGCGAAGGCGCTCGGCCGAGCCGCCGCGCCGTTGTCGTTGTCAGTCGCGGTCTATTATAGCGTTTCAAGAATGATTCATGAGCACGATTCCGCGAGCGCGGACCTGCCCGTATAATGGAGGGGATCGGACGAAAGGAACGGCCATGGCGATACCCGTGCTCGAACGTAACTGCTACCACCAGGTGAAGGCGCACCCCTCCGCACTCGTGTCGCCGCACGCCAGCATCATGGGGGACGTGACGCTCGGCCGCGACGCCACGGTGCTCGACGGGGCGCGCCTGCGCGGCGACGACGCCCCTATCACTATCGGCGACGAGACGAACCTCCAGGAGAACGTCGTCGTCCATGCCGATGTCGGCGACCCCGTCGTGGTGGGCAACCATGTGACCGTCGGGCACCGCGCCATCCTGCACGGCTGCGCGATCGGCGACAACACCCTCGTCGGCATGGGGTCCATCGTGATGAACCGGGCGGTCGTGGGATCGAACAGCCTGGTCGCAGCCGGCGCGATCGTGACCGAGGACAAGCAGTTCCCCGACGGATGCCTGATCATGGGCGTGCCCGCGCGCATCGCGCGCATGCTCTCCGAGGACGAGATCGCCCTCATGTGCGTCGAGCCGGCCGACGAGTACCTCGTCGTGCGCGCCGCCCTGCACGAGGAAGGCCTGCTCGCGCACCCCGAGCCCGGTCAGCGGGTGTTCCCGGAGCGGTAAGCGCCGCGGGGCCGCCCATACGGACGGCCCCGCGACAAGCAGGCTTTCGTTTTGCGGCTTGTTCTAGCGCTTGATGTTGTAGAACGCGCTCATGCCGGCGTAGACGGCGGCGGAGTCGAGCTCCTCCTCGATGCGGAGCAGCTGGTTGTACTTCGCCACGCGATCGCTTCGGCAGGGAGCGCCGGTCTTGATCTGGCCGGTGTTCACGGCCACAGCCAGGTCGGCGATGGTAGTGTCCTCGGTTTCGCCGGAGCGGTGGCTCATGACGCAGGCGTAGCCGGCCTGCTTCGCCATCTCGATGGCCTCGAGCGTCTCGGTGAGGCTGCCGATCTGGTTCACCTTGATGAGGATGGCGTTCGCGCAGCCCATCTCGATGCCCTTGGCCAGGCGCTTGGAGTTCGTGACGAACAGGTCGTCGCCCACCAGCTGCACGCGGTCGCCAATGCGCTCGGTGAGGGCCTTCCAGCCGTCCCAGTCCTCCTCGGCCATGCCGTCCTCGAGCGAGATGATGGGGTACTTGTTCACGAGCGCTTCCCAGTAGTCCACCATCTCGGCGCTCGTGAGCTCGCGGCCCTCGCCGGCCAGCACGTACTTCTGCTTCTCGGCGTCGTAGAACTCGGTCGAGGCCGGGTCCATGGCGAACATGATGTCCGTGCCGGGCTTGTAACCGGCGGCCTCGCATGCCTTCGTCACGTATTCCAGCGGCTCCTCATTCGTCTTGAAGTTGGGGGCGAAGCCGCCCTCGTCGCCCACGCCGCCGCCGAGGCCGGCGTCGTGCAGCACCTTCTTCAGCGTGTGGTAGATCTCGGCGCACCAGCGCAGCGCCTCGGCGAACGAGTCGGCGCCCACCGGCATGATCATGAACTCCTGGAAGTCCACGTTGTTGTCGGCATGCACGCCGCCGTTCAGGATGTTCATCATGGGCGTGGGCAGAAGGTGCGCGTTCGCGCCGCCCACGTACTTGTACAGCGGCAGCTCGGCCGACTCGGCCGCAGCCTTCGCGCAGGCCAGCGACGCGCCGAGGATGGCGTTCGCGCCCAGGGCGCCCTTGTTGTCGGTGCCGTCCACCTCAAGCATGATGTCGTCGATGGTGCGCTGGTCGTCGGCCTCGAGGCCGATGAGCGCCTCGGCGATTTCCTCGTTCACATGGGCCACCGCGTCGAGCGTGCCCTTGCCGAGGTAGCGGCCCTTGTCGCAGTCGCGCAGCTCCACGGCCTCGAACGCGCCGGTCGACGCGCCCGACGGCACGGCAGCGCGGCCGAACGCCCCGTCCTCGAGCACGACCTCCACTTCCACGGTCGGGTTGCCGCGCGAGTCCAGGATCTCGCGACCGAACACATCGATGATGACGCTCATGAATGCCTCCTCGTAGTTTTAGCAATCCACCCCGCCGGGCCTTCCGGCGAAGCCTGACCTCACGGGCAATCATAGCACGTCGGAAGCGCAATCCCCCATTCTGCGAGCGTTTCCCACAACAACGAAGGCGAACGGTAAAGAGGGGAGGCGCTCAAGTTGCGACGCGCTTGGACCGCTTTTCTACAACCCCATCTCATCCAAGCTCACTAACGTCGCGCCCATCGCGTTCGCTCGGTCGCGGCACGCTTCAGTGAAGCCCGTCTTCGAAAACGCGAACAGCAGGCGCCTGTCCGCGGGAATCAACCGAGTGCGGTGCTCCAAGGTTTCAAGCACGTCCGCATCCACAGGCTTCTCGCGCCATTTGCACTCGGCGAACAGCACCTCCCCCTCGTCGCAAAGGGCGACGATGTCGATCTCGGCCTGTTCGCGGCGGGCGGGGTCGTTCCCCCACCAGCGGCCGATGTCCAAGATGAGCGGCACGCGGGATGCGCCCATCTCGCGAAGGAGCCACTGCCTGCACACGTCCTCGAACGTCGGGCCGAGATACGTGGACAAGTGGCGCTCCTCGATGAGACGCGCAATCTCCTCGTGACGGCCGGCCTGCAAGGGGGTTGCGTATTGCGGCACGAAGCGATACCAGAAACGGAACAGGTTGTCGGCTATGCGATAGCGCACCTTTTTGCGGTTCGCATCCACGACGGGCTGCTCCTTGCGAACCACTCCCAACTCGATCAGGCTTTTCAAATATCCCGTGACCGCCGCCGTCTCGACGCCCGCAGCATCGGCGATTTCGGACGGCCTTCCTATGCCCGTGGCCACCGCCCGCGTGATGGCGTTGTACATCGCCGGATCGCGTAGCTCCTGCTGCAAGTACGAGTCGGGTTCCCCGTACAGGAACGAATCGACCCGCAGCACGTTTTCCGCCATGTTCCTTTCTAGCGTCGCGGACGCGTCGCATTGCTCCAAGTAGAGCGGAACGCCGCCCACCATGCCGTACCACGCCACGACGTCCTCCGCGGAAAGGCCCTCAAGCAGCTTCGCCGAGTCGAACACATCGAACGGCTCGACCTTGATCTGGGCGGTTCTCCGCCCATAGAGCGGGCTCTGGTAGCCCAGCACCTGGTGCTCCATGAAGCTCATGGACGAGCCGCAAAGGACGAGGAAGAGCCCGCTCGCTTCCTTCTCTTCGTCGATTTTCGCTTGCAGGAGCGACGAGACCGGGCGATAGCTTTGTGCCAGATAAGGGTATTCGTCGATCACGAAGACGAGGCGGCGGATGCGCGCGATTCGAAACACGTGATCGAATGCCGCGTCGAACGACTCGAACACCGGAGCTGGAGCGTCGAGCGCCGCAATGTCGCCAGCCTGCAAGAAATCGGCAAGAGCCTTGCTGAGCGCGACGAGGTTCTCCCTGGCGCTCGATTCCCGCGCGGTGAACACAATGGCCGGTTTTCCCTCTATGAACTTGTTGATAAGGCTCGTCTTGCCTACGCGCCTGCGCCCGTAGATGACGGGCATCTGGAACGCGCCCGTTTCATATAGTTGCTCGAGCGTTCGAAGCTCGCGCTCTCTTCCGACAAAAGGCATGCGCCCTTCTTTCCTTCGCGTCCTTTTAGGAAAGTATACTTTATGAAGTTACGATTTAGCAAATTACGATTTTGCTACCGTTGAACGCACGCGCGCGGGCCGCGGCGCTACAGGCAGGCGCGCAGGTGCGACAGGAACCGCTCCTTCACTTCGCGGCGGCGACCGCGGCTCAGGGGCACGGCCTCGCCGGAGGACAGGCGCACGGCGTCGGGCTCGAGCTGCTCGACGCAGGTCATGTTGACGATGAAGCTCTTGTGGCACTGGGCGAACGAGCCGGGCAGCAGCGCGGCCAGAGCGCCGAGCGCGGCGTAGCTCTCCAGCACCGTGCCGTCCACCAGGTAGATGCGCACTTTGCGGCGGTCGCTCTCGATGTAGCTGATCCTCTGAGGCGGCACCTTCACCAGGCGGCTGCCCACCGTCACCCCGATGGCCGCGCCGCGGTCGCGCTCGATGGCCTGCAGCGCCTTGTCGAGCGCGTCGTTGAAATCAGGCTCAGCGACGGGCTTCGTGAGGAAGTAGACGTGCTCCGTCCGGTACACCTTCGTGCAGAATTCTGGGTAGCCGGTCACGTAGATCACCTGAGTACCGCAGCCGGCCGGGAAGAGCTCCGCCACGATGTCGATGCCGGTACGCTCCTCGCCCTCGAAGCGGATGTCCATGAACACGACGTCGAGCGCCGGCTCGCCCGGCTTGACGGGTGCCGCCGCGCGACGCGCGAGTTCGGCAACGCTCGTGAAACGCTCGATCGCGAGCCGATCCGCCTGCGGGTGGCGGCGGGCCATCCGCTCGAGCAGGTCCGCCTGCTCGTCATCATCTTCCACTATTGCCACGCTCAAGGGAACGCCTGCCAGCATGCCGTCTCCGAATCCATCCGCTACTTGCTTGCCGACGTGCCATTATATCAACCAATGCTGGAAGCTGGGCGCGAATCGGCGGCGCGAGCGCGCCCAGCGGCGGATTCGACCGCGCACGGCATGCGAGCTGCGGTGCTGGCCGCGCTTCGGGTAGCATGGGGGCCGTTCATCCAACAGCCGCGCTCGGGGGGAGCCTCATGTCAGAACACGCCGTTTCCGCCTTCCTTAAACGGAAGGACATCGAGATCTCGTTTCAGCGCTACGCCATCGACGCGCTGTCGGCCATGGCGCAGGGCTTGTTCGCGTCGCTGCTCATCGGCACCATCCTCACCACGGTAGGCGATTTGTCGCACGTGGCGTTCTTCAACCAAATTGGCGACTTCGCCAAGAGCGTGGCGGGGCCGGCCATGGCCATCGCCATCGGCTACGCGCTGCGCACCCCGCCCCTCGTGCTGTTCTCGCTCGCGGCCGTGGGCTTCGCAGCCAACGCGGCGGGCGGCGCGGGCGGGCCCTTGGCCGTGCTCGTCATTGCTATCGTTGCCTCCGAGCTGGGCAAAGCGGTGTCGAAGGAGACGAAGGTGGACATCATCGTCACGCCGGCCGTCACCGTGGCGGGCGGCTGCGGGCTGGCGCTGGCCGTGGCTCCGTGGATCGGGGCGCTCGCGTCGTCGGTGGGCGGGTTCATCATGTGGGCGACCGAGCTGCAGCCGCTGTTCATGGGTATCATCGTGTCGGTGGTCATCGGCATCGCGCTCACGCTGCCCATTTCGTCGGCGGCCATCTGCGCGGCCCTGGGGCTCACGGGGCTGGCCGGCGGCGCGGCGCTCGCGGGATGCTGCGCGCAGATGGTGGGCTTCGCCGTGATGAGCTTCCGCGAGAACCGCTGGGGCGGCCTCTTGTCCCAGGGCCTGGGCACGTCGATGCTGCAGATGGGCAACATCATGAAGCGGCCCGTCATCTGGCTGCCGCCCATCATCGCCTCGGCCGTCACCGGGCCTATCGCCACCTGCGTATTCGTGCTGCAGCAGAACGGCCCGGCCGTGGCCTCGGGCATGGGCACGTGCGGGCTGGTGGGCCCCATCGGCGTATACACCGGCTGGGTGGCCCAGGCGGCCGCCGGTGGGCCGGCCGCGGGTGCCTTCGAGTGGATCGGCCTCGTGCTGGTGTGCTTCGTGCTGCCTGCGGTGCTGACCTGGGCCATCGCCGCCGCCATGCGCAAGGCTGGCCTCATCCGCGAAGGCGATCTGAAGCTGGAGGATTAGCGGCCCCGAACGCGCGTGTGGCCCGCCGTGTTCGGTCGGGGACCGAGGCCGGCGGGCCACACGCTGTTGTGAAGAACTTCCCGGAGGGGGGAAGGTCTTGCCTAGTGGATGGTGTTGCTCACGTAGGGGGTCTTGTCCTTGAGCACCACGTCGTGCGCGCCGCCCTCCACGATGGACGTGGACGACACCACGGTGAGCTTCGCCTTCTCCTGCAACTCGGGGATGGTCAAAGCGCCGCAGTTGCACATCGTGGACTTCACCTTGGACAACGTGAGGTCGACGTTGTCCTTGAGCGAGCCGGCGTAGGGCACATACGAGTCCACGCCCTCCTCGAACGACATGCCCTTCTTGTCGCCGCCCAGGTCGTAGCGCTGCCAGTTGCGGGCGCGCGCCGAG
Organism: Arabiibacter massiliensis; assembly: GCF_902386925.1. Classification (NCBI taxonomy): domain Bacteria; kingdom Bacillati; phylum Actinomycetota; class Coriobacteriia; order Eggerthellales; family Eggerthellaceae; genus Arabiibacter; species Arabiibacter massiliensis. Next base: position 1,830,935 of record NZ_LR698996.1, read on the forward strand.
CCCTCGCCCCAGTACTCCTTCATGTAGGAGCCGTTGATGTTCACCTTGTTCGTGGGGCTCTCGTCGAAGCGGGCGAAGTAGCGGCCCAGCATGACGAAGTCGGCGCCCATGGCCAGCGCGAGCGTGATGTGATGGTCATACACGATGCCGCCATCGGAGCACAGCGGGATGTACACGCCCGTCTCCTCGAAGTATTCGTCGCGGGCGCGCGCCACCTCGATGGTGGCCGTGGCCTGGCCGCGGCCGATGCCCTTCTGCTCGCGCGTGATGCAGATGGAGCCGCCGCCGATGCCGATCTTGATGAAGTCGGCGCCCGCGTCGGCCAAAAAGCGGAAGCCCTCGGCGTCCACCACGTTGCCCGCGCCCACCTTCACCGAGTCGCCGTAGTGCTCGCGGACCCACTCGATGGTGAGCTTCTGCCAATCGGAATAGCCCTCGGACGAGTCGATGCACAGCACGTCGGCACCGGCCGCCACCAGCGCCGGCACGCGCTCGGCGTAGTCGCGCGTGTTGATGCCCGCGCCCACCATGTAGCGCTTGTGCGCATCGAGCATCTCGTTGGGGTTGGACTTGTGCGAGTCGTAGTCCTTGCGGAACACCATGTACATGAGGTTGTCGTCATCGTCCACCACGGGCAGCGAGTTCAGCTTGTTGTCCCAGATGATGTCGTTGGCCACCTTCAGGCTGGTGTCGGCCGGCGCCACGATCAGGCTCTCGCGCGGCGTCATGAAGCTGGACACCTTCTCGTCCATCGACATGCGCGACAGGCGGTAGTCGCGCCCGGTCACGATGCCCACGAGCCTGCCGTGCGCCGAGCCGTCGGCCGTGACGGGCATGGTGGAGTGGCCGTGCTTCTCCTTGAGCGCCACCACGTCGGCCAGCGTCATCTCGGGCGAGAGGTTGGCGTCGCTCTCCACGAACCCGGCCTTGTAGTCCTTCACGCGCGCCACCATGGCCGCCTGCTTCTCGACGGTCTGCGAGCCGAACACGAACGACAGGCCGCCCTCGGTGGCCAGCGCGATGGCCATGCCGTCGTCGGACACGGCCTGCATGATGGCCGATACCATGGGGATGTTCAGCGAGATGGTGGGCTCTTCGCCGCGCTTGTATTTCACGAGCGGCGTCTTCAGGCTGACGTCGGCGGGAATGCACTGGGACGACGAATACCCCGGCACGAGCAGATACTCGTTGAACGTGCGGGACGGCTCGTCGAAATAGTAGGCCATGAACTCCTCCATCTGCGGTCGGCGGTGCGCGGTGCGCGGCGGGCTCGCATAGCAGGCGGGCCGTCACGCACCCGTTACTCAGGTGTTGCTCGCTATTATAGCCACGCGCGGCCCGGGAACGCGAGGATTCCCAGGGATTATGGAGAAAAACATGCGCAGGGGGCGGGGCGCGCAGGGAACGCCCGCAATCGAGCTGATACCCTATCAGGACGCTCAGCTTCGACTTCGAACGTACTCCCGCACGCGCTCGGCGAGCTCTTGCCGGGAATGGACGCCGAGCTTCGCGTAGATGTTGCGCGTGTGGGCCCGCGTCGTGTACAGCGACACCGTGAGCTCATCCGAGATGGACTGCGAACCGAAACCGCGGGCCAGCAGCACGAAGACCTCCTTCTCACGCTCGGTGAGTTGGGCCTCGTCGCCCAGCTGGAGGCAGAGCCGCTTCCAACGGCCCTTGCGCGACGGGCCGTCGCCATCGCCATCAGCCGCCGCGCGCTCCGCCTCGTCGTCGCCCTCCTCCATCGGGGAGGCCCCGGGCTCGTCCTCGTCGGGAATCGGCAGGAGCATGCGATCGACCTGCTTCTCGGGGAATATGAAGAACACGGCGACGGCCGCGGCGAACAGCAGCACGAACACGACGGCGGAAAGAGGCGCATCCCCCATCCTCCAATCGGCGCCGAGCGCGCCCAAGGCGTTGCCGACGGTCACTCCCGCGGCGATGACGGCGCGGCCGAGGCACACCACGAGGATGGCCGAAGCTTTCGACTGGTATACCACGTACGAGAACATATACCACATGACCGCATCGAACAGCTGGAAGGCGACGCCGGACAGCACCACGGCCGCAGCCGCGGTGTCGGGGAAGAAATACGACACGAGCAGCGAGAAGATGAGCGCGAGCGCCATTGGGTAGAACAGGTGCCCGAAGTTGAGGTCGGCCGCCCTCACGGCGACGACCACGGCGACCGCTGCGAAGAGGACGACCGTGGCGAACGCGGTGATGCTGCCGTCGACCGCCAGCTGAGTGGGCGACACAGACATCTGATGCGTTCCCCGGCTGAAATTCGCCGCGACGCTCAAAATGCCCACGACCACGAGGAACCGCCCGAACGATTTGACGGGCTTGAGACGCTGACTCTCCTGAACGGCGGGCACGACGCGCTTGAGGCACCCGACGACGAAGCAGGCTGCCGAAAGCAGCGGCAGCGCCACGAAGCACGCCGCATCCACAGGTCCCGGAAGCCCCAGCACCATGAACTGCATGAGGGCCGCGAGCAACTCGCACTGCAGGATGATGCGCAGCGCCTGCCGGGGACGGATCGCGCACAGCAAGAGGCCTGCGTTCAGGCTGAGCGCGGCCGTGCCGACGCCGGTGAGCACGCTGCCCGCATAGAACGCCGCCTGCGAATACAGGTACTCCGGCCCCGCCGCTATCACAAGCACGCACCCGCACGAAGCCGCGATGCCTCCCGCCAGCACGAACCATGGCCGGCTGGCCAGCACAGCCACGCGTTTCGCGAAGGCGGCGAAAGCAAGCAGGATGAGGGCATGGGCCGCCGTCGAAGCGAAGAACATGTCGGACACAACCCAGGCCGTCTCCTCCACGTTCTCAACCCAGACGGAGCTCGTGTAGGCCACCCCGAACCAGGCGACCCAGAACGCGAACCCGAAGTACTTCAAAAGCGGCAACGCGTCGTCGAGCAGTGCAAGCAGCCCGGCCAACGCGCCCCTCGGCCCACCGGTATCCGTCATAAGCCCCTCCGACCAGCACGCGGCCCCCAGCCGCGTTCCCTCTCCCGACGAAGCTATCCTAGCACAAGACCTCGGACGCTTCGCGCATGAGGCCCTCGTCCAGGCGCACGAAACCGCGCGTCAGCTTGGAGACGCCGCGGTAGAAGCGCGTGCGGGCGCACGCGTCCAAGCAATCGCAAAAGGCATCGATCCAGTTCAGCAGATGATCGAGATGGAACGAGCGCTGCATCCGCAGGGCCTCGGCGGCGTCTTCGGCCCGGCCGGATCGCAGGGCCTGGGCCAATCGGTCGGCCTGGGCGGCCATGAACTCGAACTCGAAGCTCAAATGATCCTCCGGCGTGCGCAGCCCCTCGTCCACGGCCACCCGCGCCTCGCAGAAACGCCGGTACACATCGTCGCGCGCCTCCTGCATGAGCAGCCCCGTCTCGGACATGAACACGCTCTCGTAGGGCGTGGCGCGCCGCTCCTCATAGGATCCCGCGGCCAGGATGGCGCCGGCGAAGTCGGCCGCAAGCTCCTGGCGCGTGCCGCCGTCTCGATGCCTCAGGCTTGCCGCCAGGTCGGCGTATCCTTGCTGCATGAGCTCGTCATCGATGCCCGTGCCCGTCAGGTCGGCCTCGGCCAAGCGGTCAATCCCCTCCTGGTCGAGCTCCTTGAAGTACAGCGACGACAGCATCCGGTAAAACGCCGCCCGTGCTTCGGCCTCTTGCGCAAGCGACAGGCGCATGCCCTCATCCAGCCCCGACGCCCCTCGCCTCTCGTTCGCCACGATGCGATCATCCATGTTCCCCGTCCCTTCTCTCGTCTGCGGTCGCCCCATTCTAGGCTGGCGCGGGCAAGAGGCGCATCGAACGTTTCGCTCTATCTTGCCGTGCGGCCAGGCTCGGACTAGTCACCGATTGACTAGAGCGCGCTCTCCCCATCCTTGATTTAGAACGCAGGTGACGATGCGCCGCACGTCGAGCGCTCGTAGGGTGGCCTCGTCGAGAAAACGGCGAAGGGGGACACCTTGACGAACAGAGACGGGCGCGCCGACGCGCCGACCGAGGAAGAAGTCGCTTCCGTGGCCAATTGCCTTTTCAACCATCCGCGCCATCGCGAGTTGCTCTACAAGGCGCTCGCATTCTGCTCCGAAGAGCGCGCGCACGGCGACGCCGAGGCTCATCTGGCGGATCAGCCCGAGGCCGCCTCAGCTCTCCAAACTCCTTACGCGCTCCTGCGCAACCTCGTCGCCGCGGGCGGGCTCTCGCTCCTCGCTTACGACGAGGACGGCCGCATCATCGACGACGAGCGCGCCGAGGAGCTGCGGGCCGCGGGGCTCGACGACGACGCCATCGAGGACCTTGTCGCGGAGTATCGCCTGGTCGCCACGGCGGCAGGGCGGGCGGCGCGCGACCTGCTCGCCCCCGAACGCCGGGTGGCGGCGATTGTCAACCGGACGCCCTCCCGACGCGAAGCGTACGCGCGGGTGCTCGGCTTCTGCACCGAGCCGCGCACGCTCGACGAGATCAACTCGCTGCTCGCGGACGATCCCGCCCTGGCCCCCAGCCGACTGAGCGCGGGACAGAGGCTGCATCCCTCCTACTTCGTCGATCGACTGGAGGAGGCGGGCGGATTGGTCTGGGACGGAGCATGGGTCACCACCGCTGCGGGGAAGCGCACCCTCGCAGCGGTTTGACAGGCGGGCGGAACCCCGTTCGCCATATAACGAGACGAACCCAGAGAACAAGAAGGAGGGACTATGTCAGCAACCAACCTCACCAGGCGCAGCTTCATGAAGGCATCGGCGCTCGCCGCGGGAGCGGCCGCGCTCGGAAGCGGCGTCGCCACGGTGAGCAACCTGGTGGAAAGCGACAAGGCCTACGCAGAGGACGAGGTCAAACTCGTGCACACGTCGTGCCGCGCCTGCATTTCCAACTGCGGCATCATCGCGCACGTGCGAAACGGGCGCGTGGTGAAGCTTGAGGGCGATCCGGCCGACCCTATGTCCGAGGGACGCGTGTGCCCCAAGGGCCTGTCGGGCATCCAGGCGCTCTACCATCCCAACCGCAACAAGTACCCCATGAAGCGCGTGGGCGAACGAGGCGGCAACGAGTGGGAGCGCATCACCTGGGAGGAAGCGATCGACACCATCGCCGACGCGCTCATGGACATGAAGGCGAAGACGGGCCTCGAAGGCCTGCTGTGCTCCACGGGAGGCGGCGGCAATCCGCAGTTCTTCAGCCCGCCGCGCTTCCGCAACTTCTGGGGCGCGGGCAACGTGTTCGAACCGGGCTGCGCCCAGTGCTACCTGCCGCGCAACTACACCATGCCGCTCATCAATGGTACCGGCGACACATCCATCGCCGACTCGGGGTGCGCCGAGCTCTACAACCCGAAGGTGTCCATCGACACGTACGTCATGTGGGGCACCGGTCCCGCGCAGCACGCGCCCTCGTCGGCCGGCCGCGCCGTGGTGGAGCTGCGCGCAGCCGGCACGAAGACCGTCGTGATCGATCCGCGCTTCACGCCCGATGCGGCGCGCGCCGACGTGTGGCTACCCATCCGACCGGGCACCGATGTCGCCATGATGCTGGGCTGGGTGCGCTACCTCATCGAGCACAAGCTCTACGACGAGGAGTTCTGCGCGAAGTGGACCAACCTGCCGTTTTTGGTTGATCCGAACGATCCCGCCGGGGCGCTGCTGCGCGCGAGCAAGGTGTTCGACGACGTCACGGCCGAGAACGAGGGCTACGTGTACTTCGACGAGAAGACCGGCCAAGTGACGAAGGCCTTCGCGCTGGCCCCCGACAACGAAGACTCCTACCACCCCGCCCTCTTCGGCTCCTACGACGTGACGCTGGCTGACGGCACCGTCATCAAAGCAAAAACCGCGTTCGAGGCCTACAAGGAGCAGGCCGACGAGTTCACGCTCGGGCACGTGGCCGAGGTGTGCATGGTGGACGCGGCCGACCTTGAGGAGGCTATCAAGCTGTACGCCGAGTGCGAATCCGGCGGCATCAGCCTGGGCGTGGCAACCGACCAATACCCGCAGTCCACGCAGGCTGCCATCGGCGCGGCGGCGCTCGACTGCATGATGGGATACATCGACAAGCCCGGCAGCCCCGCCAACAACTTCCCGCATTCGGCGGAGTCCACCGTGTTCCCCACCGGCTTCATGGGCGACGCGCCCTATCAGTTCCAAACGCCCGAGAACGTCGCGAACCGCCTGGGCTACGTGGAGCACAAGGGGCTGGGCGGATGGATGCACAGCCACATCCCCACCATCCTGAACGCCATCCTCACCGGCGAGCCTTACCAGCCGCACATCTGGATCGAGCGCTCGGGCAACAAGATGGCCATGCTGGGCAACTCCGCATCGTGGGTGGACGCGTTCCCCAAGCTCGACCTTATCGTGCACATGTACATGTACCCCACGTCGTTCAGCACCGAGGCGGCCGACCTCCTGCTGCCCACGGCGGAATGGCTGGAGACGGCGTTTCTCCAGGGCCGGCTGTACACCGTGCTGCTCCGCCAGCCGGTGACGAACCTGTTCGAGTGCATCGACGAGACGTTCATCTGGTCCATGCTGGCCAAGGCGTTGGCCGAACGCGGGCACGAGGGCATGCAGAAGGCGTTCGACCCCGAGGCGTGCGGCATGACGCCGACGTACTGGAACACCATGGAGGAGTACTACGAGTTCGTGGCGTCCAACGCCGGCATGACCTGGGACGAGCTGGTGGCGAAGGCCCCTTACAACGACGTCGAGCCCGAAGAGTACTGGAACGCCCCCTACGAGCAAACGTACAAGGGCCTCGCGCGCGACGGGAAGACCTACGCCGGCTTCGGCCGCTGCGCCGCGGGCGATATCAAGGACAACCCGCTCAAGTGCGGTCCCTACGGCGACACGATGATCTACATCGGCCGCCACGGCACCGAGAAGTTCGAGATGCCGCCCGCTTCCGTCGAGTACGAGCCCATGCCCTACTACCGGGAGTCGGAGGACATCCAGCAGTACGGCGACGACTACCCGCTCGTGCTCACGGAAGGCCGCATCCCCCACTTCCACCACGGCACGCTGCGCAACAACCCCTATATCCGCGAGATCTACCCCGCACCTGAGGTATGGATCAGCCCCGAGTACGCCGCCGAGCACGGCATCGCGGACGGCGACTGGGTGAACGTGAAGTCGCCCCGCACCGACGGCCTGGACGTGTTTTGCAACCTGGACACGGGCGAGGAGCTCACCTCCGAAGGGCAGGCGCTCGTCAAGGACGGCATCTTCGGCGTGGCCCGCGTCACCGAGGGCATCGCGAAGGGCAGCGCCTACATGGAGCGGTTCTGGAACCCCGAGTTCCTCGAGGCGGGCGCCGATCCTCGCAAGAGCTGGACGACCAGCAACATGAACGTGCTTACGAAGAACACGGGCTATTACAACCCCGAGTTCGGAACCTACACCCTGCGCGGCATCAACGTGAAGATCGAGAAGGCCGAACGCCCCGAAGGCATCTGGTATGAGCCGACCGACTTCGCCCCTTGGCTGCCGCAACCGTCTGAGAACACCGGAGGAGGTGCCGCATAATGTCGCATTACGCTATCGTCGTCGACCTCGACCGCTGCATCGGCTGCCACGGCTGCGAGATCGCCTGCAAGAACGAGAACGAGGTGGAGCTGGGCTCGTTCTGGAGCAAGGTGGTGCAGGTGGGCCCGTTCGGGGACTACCCGCGCCTGCAGCAGTACTTCCTGCCCGTCATGTGCCAGCAGTGCGCCGACTCGCCGTGCACCCACGTGTGCCCCACGGGCGCGTCGTACCGCGACCCCGAAACGAACGTGGTGCTGGTGGATAAGGAGAAGTGCATCGGCTGCAAGTACTGCATGATGGCCTGCCCCTACGGGGTGCGCTCGTGGAGCCCCTCGGAGAGCGTCGTTGAGAAGTGCACGCTCTGCGGCCAGCTAACCAGCATCGGCGAGCAGCCGAAGTGCGTGGCCGCGTGCTGCGGATCGGCTCGCTTCTACGGCGACCTGGACGATCCGAGCTCCGACGCCTCGAAGGCGCTCGCCGCTGCGGATGCGGACGCCGTGCATCGCCTGAAGGACGTGGGCAACGCGCCGCAGACGGCCTACATCCTGTCGCCGAAGTACGCCGAATGGAAGGAGGAGATCGACTAATGGATATCCAATGGTCCCTCGTGCTCTTCACCGCCCTCACCGGGTTGGGCGGCTGGCTGTTCTTCTTCGTCTGCCTCAACGTCTTCACGCGCAAGACCGACAAAGGCGCGCTCGTCGGCGCCGTCGCCTCGTTCGCGTTGCTGGCGGTGGGCGGCCTCGCCTCCGTCACGCACCTGTCCCATCCCGATCGCATGCTGGGCGCGCTGCAGCACCCCACGTCGGGCATCTTCACCGAGGCCGTGCTCGTGGGCCTGCTCGCCATCGTCATCGCGGCCTTCGCCGTCATGGTGAAGCGCGGCATCGACGGCGGAGCGCTCAAGGCGGTCGCCGCCATCGGCATGGCTCTGGGGGTGCTCATGTCGTTCATGGCCGGTCAGAGCTACCTCATGTCTGCCATCGCCGCCTGGAACACCGAGCTGCTGCCGCTCGGCTACCTGAGCACGGCAGCCGCCTCGGGAGCCTCCGCCTACCTGGCGCTCATCGCCGTCCAGAAAGCGGACGACAAGGCGCTGTCGTTCGCCGGACTGACGACGCTTGTCGCCGGCGCGGTGTCGCTCGTCGCCGTGATCGCGTACGGGGCCGCTTCGGGCGCCTTCGCTGGAGAAGGCACGCTGCTCGTAGCGGCGGCGGTGTGCGGCGGCGCTCTGCCCGCCGCGTGCGGAGCCTTCGCCTGGAAGAAAGTCGATAAGGCGCTGACCTGGGGGGCGGTCGCCCTTGTCGTCGCGATCGCCGGCTCGGTGGCGTTCCGCTGCGCCATGTGGGTCGTCGGCGCGGGCCTGTACGACTTCTTCGGGCTGATCTAGCCTCCCTGGAAGGCGCCGCCTCGACGGCGCCTTCCAGGCTTCCAAGCTGGCGGCGGGGCGCTGCCCCCTCCCCCCTCCCTGGTAGCGCCTCGCCGCCAGCTTCGAGCACCTCCCATCCCCCGCTTCCGTTTCAAGGAGCATCGCCATGCACACCTCACTCACCCGCAGATCGTTTCTCGCCGGCGGCGCGCTCGTCGCTGCGAGCTTCGCCGTCGGCGGAACCGCCCAGGCGCTTGACGGCGGCGACGCCCCGCTGCGGCCGCCGAGCGCGGAGGACGAAGGGCTCTTCCAAGCGCTCTGCCTGAAATGCGATCGGTGCCGCTCCGCGTGCCCGCAAGGGTGCATCCGCACCGGCGTGCTGGAAGACGGCCTGCTGAGCTGGCGCACGCCCATCATGGACTTCCATCGCGGCATCTGCGACTTCTGCGGACGCTGCGAGGACGTGTGCCCCACCGGCGCTTTGGCGGGCGTGGACGAGGAGGTCAACCGCATCGGTACAGCCATCGTGGATCAGGAACGCTGCATCGCCTGGATACAGGGCAGCTGCCGCATCTGCGTGGACGCATGTCCCTACGAGGCATTGACCGCGGACTCGTCGGGCCGCCCCGTGGTGGACGTCGCCCGCTGCAACGGCTGCGGCATCTGCGAGAACCGCTGCCCGTCGAACGCGTACCGATCCTTCGCCGGAGGCGTGCGGCGAGGCATCAACGTGGAGAGGAGCGAGGGATAGCCATGCGAGAAAACGATCATCCCACCCCTTCGGACGAACCGCCGAAGCCTTCCGGGCGCTTCCCCTTCCGGCGGGCGCGCGCCCTCGTTTTCGCGAGCGTCGTCGCGCTCGTAGCGGCCGGCCTCGTCTTCCGCACCGGCACGGGCACGCCCTCGTCGTTCGGCATCGACGCCGTCGCGGCGCTCTGCCCGCTCGGAGCGCTCGAAACCATGATCGGCTCGAAGGAGGTCGTGCTGCACCCCGTGCTTCTATTGGCGGGCATGGCGCTTGCCGTGGCGCTCGTCGGCAAGGCGTTCTGCGCGTGGATGTGCCCCGCTCCGTGGCTCGAGCGCCTCATCAGGCCCAAGAAGAAGGTTTTGCGCGATGATGCGTGCAAGCGCGAGGGCGAAACGGGGCGCGAAGGGTGTCACGGCTGCACCACGTGCGTGCTCCAGCCCGTCGGCGGGAAGCGAGACGGCGTGCGCTTCGACACCCGACACGCCTCGCTGCTTGGTGCGTTGGGCGCGACCGCAGTGTTCGGCTTCCCGGTGTTCTGCCTCGTGTGCCCCATCGGCCTCACGTTCGCCACGTTCATTGGGCTCTGGCATCTGCTCCGATTCAACGAGACGTCGTGGGGCCTGCTGATTTTCCCGGCTATCTTGCTGGTCGAAGTGGTGTTCCTACGGAAATGGTGTGCGAAGATCTGCCCCGTGAGCGCGCTCGTCTCGCTTCTCGCCGTCGCGAACCGCACGCTGCGACCCCGCGTCCGTCGCGAAGCGTGCCTGCGCACGTCCGGCATAGACTGCCGCGCGTGCGTGGAGGCGTGCCCTGAGCAGGTCGATCCCCACAGCGCGCGCATTCCCGAATGCTCCAAGTGCGGCGCATGCGTGGAGGCTTGCCCGGCGAACGCCATCAGCATCAAGGTGCGGGAGAAAACCAGCGGGAGAAGCATGCCCTAGGCGACTGGGACAGGGAGCCTTTCCCGCCCCGGAGAGCAGTGCCGCTGGCAGCCCATTTCATGCCAGGTACACCGTGTTTTTTCCTTTGCCGACGCGGAAGAGCAGTCCCCGTTCCTGCAGACGGGAGAGAAGCCGGACGGTCGCCGACTGCGAGGTGCCGAGCTCCTCCTCCACTTCCTTGCGCGTGATCTCGCCGCGCTCCTTCGCCAGCTGAACGACGGCGTACTCGATGCGGGAGACCGACCGATCGGGCGAAGCGGACGTCGCGCCGAAGAAGGGGCCAGTCGGCTCGACAAGCTCTTCAGGCGCATGCCGGTCGTCGCGCATCGACGGCAGCGTCACCTTGAGCGCGTTGTCGCTCACGTCGAAGCGAGGGGCTTGGCGCGAGCCCTCGTAGCTGCCCATGATCTTCTGCACGCCTGTGCCGTACGCCTCGACCCACTTGAGACGGTACAGCACGTTCGCCAAACGGGGATTGCGGCTCACGGAGACGCCGGTCTTCATATCGTTTTCCGAAATACCCGGGCGCAGGCCCCCGATGTTGAGGAACTCGGCGCGGTCGTCGAACACGCTCACCAGCGCCGGACCGGGCACCGCGTATTCCCGATGGACGAACATGTTGAGCAGCGCCTCGCGCACGGCGACCTCGGGATAATCGCGCATGTCGATGCGCCGCATGTCGGGGCCTATCTCCGAGCGCGTGGCGTTGTAGCGGTCGACGAAGCTCAGCACCTCTCTGAACTGGCGGAAAAGAGAGCCTTCGAATTCGAAACGGTCCAAGAACGTGGCTTTGACCGCGCCTTGGAACACGGCGGCCTTCACGGTGGCCGGACACTGGTCGGACAGGAGCAGGGCGAGGTTCGTGAACAGGCCGTCCTCGTCGATCAGGCCGAGCGTCCGCATATGATGGACCTCGAACGGCACGCCGGCATCACCGAACGCCCGAGCCGCCTCCTCGAACGTGAGATCCTGGACAAGCGAGCGCTCGTTCTCGTACGAGTCGCCCGCCGCTTCTTTTATCATGGCCAGAATGGCGGCCTCCGACGCGGGCGCGGAGAGAGCTCCCTGCCTCACGTACACACCTTCAGGACGGATCCCCTTTTCAGCCAGGTAGTAGGGACGCGCCGTGCCGCGCCGAACTTCGACGCGCACAATGGGCTTTCCCTCCCGCTCCTCCACCTGCGCATGCACGAAGAGGGTGACGTCCGGCTTGATGGCGTTGCCCGCCGACTGCATGATCTTGACGATGCACTGGTCGCAATCGTCGACGCCGACCGTGTTGCCCTCGTCATCGACGCCCACGAGCAGCGTCCCGCCCTCGCTGTTGGCGAAGGCGACGATGGTCTTTTTGATGCCGTCGGTCCATTGCCTCTTGTATTCCAGAGCGGGCCCTTCGTGCATGTCGTTCCTTTCGCCGCCTTCTACCTGATTCTACCTGATTCTACCTGATTCGAATCGTTTCTCATCTATTCTAACCGATTCTAACCACAAGATGAAGAGAAAAGAGCAGAATCCAGCCAGAAACCCCTACCCCATGCCCAGCCAGGTGCGCACGATGGGGACGTAGCCGGCCGCGAACACGGCCACGATGAGCACGGGCAGGGCGAAGCGCACGTAGCCGCGGGCCCAGCGGGGGAAGCGCGCGCCCTCGCCCGAGTCGGCCTCGCGCAGGAACGCGTCCCAGCCCCAGCCGCGGCGCGTGGTGCAGAACAGCAGGAACACGAGCGCGCCCAGCGGCAGCACGTTATTCGACATGAGGAAGTCCTCGATAGCCTGGATGTTGCCGATGCCCGGCACCTCCACGCCCGCCCACACGTTGAACCCCAGCACGCACGGCAGCGAGAGCGCCGCCAGCGCCACGCCGTTCACCAGGCACGACTTATGGCGCGACCAGCCCCACTCGTCCATGCCGAAGCTCATGATGTTCTCGAACACCGCAATGACCGTGGAGAGCGCCGCGAAGCTCATGAACAGGAAGAACAGCGTGCCCCACAGCTGGCCGAACGGCATCTGCGAGAACACGCTCGGCAGCGTGATGAACACGAGCCCCGGACCGCTTCCCGGCTCGACGCCGAACGCGAAGCATGCGGGAAAGATGATGAGGCCCGCCATGATAGCTACGAGCGTGTCGAGCCCGGCGATGCGCAGCGCCTCGCCCGTGAGGCGGTAGCGCTTGTCGATGTAGCTGCCGAAGATGGACATCGAGCCCACGCCCACCGACACGGTGAAGAACGCCTGGCCCATGGCCGCGAACACGGCGTCGGCGAACGTGCTCCACCCGCCCGCGAAGAGCTTCCCGAAGTCGGGCATGAGGTAGAACGCGAGCCCCTCGCCCGCCCCCGGCAGCGTGACCGCGCGCACCACGAGCACCCCGAGCACGGCGAACAGCGCGACCATCATCACCTTCGTGATGCGCTCCACGCCGTTCTTCAGGCCGGCGCGCGTCACGAGCACGCCGATCAGCACCACGGCCAGCATAAGCGCCGTCATCAGCCACGGGTCGGCAAGCAAGCCGCCGTACACGCCCTCCACGCCGCGCGCATCCAGCCCCTCGAACGTTCCCGCGCCGCTGAACAGCATGAATGCGATCATCCAGCCGGCCACCGTGGTGTAGAACATCATGAGCAGGTAGTTGCCCGCCAGCGCGATCCACTTGAAGCGGTGCCATTTCGCGCCCGCCGGCTCCAGCTCGTCGAAGCTGCGCGCGACGCCTTTTTGGCTGGCGCGCCCCACCGAGAGCTCCATCACCAGGATGGGCAGCGCGAACACCGCCAGGAACAGCAGGTACATGAGCACGAACGCCGCGCCGCCGTACTTGCCCGCGACGTAGGGGAAACGCCACACGTTCCCGAGCCCAATGGCGCACCCGGCACTGATCAGGATGAATCCCAGCCGGGATCCGAATTTCTCTCGAGCCATCGATTGTCCTCGCTTTATATGCAAAGCGCCCGCAGCTTGCCGCCGCAGGCGCGCATGGTCAAATGCGAGCAGTGTAACGGAAACCGGCCGCCACGCCAACAAGGAGACGGGCAGTGGCGCTCTCCCATCCCGATTGTCGACCGAAACACACGCTTCAGGGCGCTGTGGCGTGTGTTTCGGCCGACAATGCCCTCCAGCGCGGCCGACCCGGGTGGGCCGGCCGCGCCCGTTCGGCTTACGCGTTCCTCAGGAACGCCTCGTAGCCTTTGAAGGCCTCGTAGATGTCGGCCTTGCTGGTGACCTCCCACGGCGAATGCATCGACAGCACGGCCACGCCGGAGTCGATGACGTCCATGCCGTACTTCGCGGGGATGTAGGCGATGGTCCCGCCGCCGCCCGCGTCGACGCGGCCGAGCTCGGCGGTCTGGAACGACACGCCGGCGTCGTCCATGACGCGGCGGATGCGCGCGACGTACTCGGCGGAGGCGTCGTTGCTGCCGCTCTTGCCGCGCGAGCCCGTGTACTTGTTGAACACCAGGCCGCGGCCCAGATACGCGCTGTTCTTCGCCTCGAAGACGCTCGCGTAGGCGGGGTCGAAGCCGGCGGACACGTCGGAGGACAGCATGCTCGACGCGGCCAGCGCGCGGCGCAGCGGCAGCGGGCCGCCCTCGCCGGCCAGCTCCATGATCTCGGCCATCGTGTTCTCGAAGAACTGCGACGCCATGCCCGTGGCACCCACGCTGCCGATCTCCTCCTTGTCCACGAGCACGCACACCGCCGTCTTCTCCGGCGCGTCGTTGAGCGCCAGCTGCGCCGCGAGCGAGGTGTAGGCGCACACGCGGTCGTCCTGGCCGTAGCCGATCACCATGCTGCGGTCGAAGCCCAGCTCGCGGGCGCGTCCGGCGGGCACGGCCTCGATCTCGGCCGAGAGGAAGTCCTCCTCGGAGATGCCGTACTTGTCGGCCAGCAGCTTGAGCGCGAAGGCCTTCACGGGGTCTTTCTCCGCGTCGGCTTCGGCGTCGCCCTCGGCGGTGACCAGCGGACGGTTGCCCACGAGGATGTCCAGGTCCTCGCCTTCCACGACCTCGCTCGCCTTCTTGCCCATCTGCTTGTTCGCCAGGTGGATGAGCAGGTCGGTGACGCAGAACACGGGGTCGCCCTCGTCGTCGCCCACGTTCACCTCCACCACGGTGCCGTCGGTCTTGGCCACCACGCCGTGCAGCGCGAGCGGCAACGTGACCCACTGGTAGGCCTTGATGCCGCCGTAGTAGTGCGTGTCCAAGTGCGCCAGGCCGTTGGCCTCGGAAAACGGGTTCTGCTTGAGGTCGAGCCGCGGCGAGTCGATGTGCGCGCCGAGGATGTTCAGCCCCTCCGCGAGCGGCCGCCTCCCGATGTGCGCCAGGATGAGCGCCTTGCCGTGCGCGAGCGCCCACACCTTGTCGCCGGCCGCGAGCGCGCGTCCGTCGCGCACCGCCTCGTCGAGCGGACGGTAGCCGTGCTCCTCGGCCTGCGCGATGGCCGCCGCGGCGCACTCGCGCTCCGTCTTGTTGTCCGAGATGAAGTCGATGTACTCGGCGGCCAGCTGCTCGAGCGCCTCGAGGTCGGCCTCGTCGTACTTCCTCCATGCCACGTCGCGTTCCATATGCGGTCCTTTCGCTCGCTCTTGTTTGAGCTGAATTGTATCGCGCCTTCACCTCGATGCCAGCTATTCGCTCTCATTTGTCAAAAACCCACGAACGCAGGGCTCGTCCCCGGGGCTGCAGCACAGGCAGCACGGGCGACCACGCGTCGTTTACCCGGGTCGGATTATGGCGTGTGCCACAGCGGGAGTAGGACTTTACGGACTCTCGGCTGAATTTTTGCGCCCAATGGACGATTCTGCAGGGCGAAACGCCGCTTTAAGGACGTCTTCGCGAGGGCGCGCAAGGGAAACCCCCAGGTCGAAATGCCACCTCAGCAGCATCAATCCGTCCATTGCGCGCATTTTTTTCGCAAGAGGCCCCGAAAACGCGCCCGGAGCCCCCTGCGGGGGCGGCTCGTCGTCTGCAAGGGAGTTGGGGGAGACGAACCGCGCCCGCAGGGGGCTCCGGATGTCCCAAATGGGGACAGTCCCCATTTGGGACACCGAGGGATTTTGGCATAAAAGGGGACTGTCCCCTTTTATGCCATTTTCAACGCTAGTAGAACATGAAGACGCTGAGGCCCAGGTTGTAGAAGGCGACTCTCAGGCAGACCGCGCCGATCAGGGCGGCGATGACGGCGACGGAGCCCCAGAGCTTCCAGTTGGCGGACTTGCGGCCGAGGAGGGCGGCGGCCAGGGGGACGATGCCGCCGACGGCTACCGCGCCGGCCCAGAGGAGCGGGGCCTGGGCGGCGACCACGCCTGCGGCGTCGGCCATGGCCTTCGTCGGATGCGTCGGGTCGAAGTAGAAGCCCACCTCGGCGAAGGAGCCGCCGGAGGCCTGGAGGAAGGCGGCGAAAGCCACGGCGGTCACGGCGGCTATGGCGGCACCGATGAGGGCCGGCAGCGCGATCGGTGTCACGTCGTCGCCGCGCACGGCCATGATGACGGCCATCGTGCACGGTCCGAGGACGCAGGCGTTGCCGAGGACGTAGAGGATCCAGAGCACGCTATCCCACGCCGGACGAGCAGCCATGGTGTACGAGTGCGCCATCACCGCGACGAGCACCACGCACACCGCGATCGACACGCCGGCCAGCCACTTCGGCACGCTCGCGCCGTCAGGAGACTTCCGCATCATCACCAGGTACACCACAGCCACGACGGCAAGCGCCACGATGGCTATCAGCTCCTGGGTTATCCCGCTCGTCAAATGCCCGAACCCGTTGAAGATCCTCTCCCAGTGCTCCAAGTGGAAGAACACCGCCACGCCGCCCACGGCCAGCAGCACGGCGCTCGCCACCCACGCCGCCATCTGCGACTTCTTGCCGGCACCCACCAGCGCCATCAAGCTCTGGCTCGCAAAGAGCCCCGCGCTCCACGCCACCAGCGTGGTGAACACAATCAAAGGCCACTGCAATTCCATCACTCACCGCCTCCCTTCCACTCTCGATCGCGCAGGATGTACATGAGCTCGGGCCCGTTGCCCACGTCGGGCAGGCGATGGATGTCCGCCTCGGTGTAGGGCTCCACGTACTCCTTCAGCGTCACGCGCGTCGCCTGCATGTCGTCGTAGCCGCACGACAGCGCGTCGGGATGGGCCGGACCCTCGAACGAGTCCACGCCCTGCTCCAAGTCGCCGAAGAACCGTGCCCGCGAGCCGCACTGCGCCACGCACTGGGGCAGCTCGCCCTGCGCCACCTTCTGCTCGCAGAGGGTGCACTTCTCCACCACGCGCTCCTCCTCGTTGAGGTAGCGCACGTTGTAGGGGCAGCTCATCGCGCAGAATTGGCAGCCGATGCACTTGGACTTGTCGATCTGCACGGTGCCGTCGGCCATCTTCTGCGAGGCCCCTGTCGGGCACACCTTCACGCACTCGGGGTCGGCGCAGTGCTGGCATTGGATGGGAAGGAAGTACATCTCCACGTCCGGCCAGTCGCCGCTTCCGCCCGCCTTCGGGTTCGGCCCGATGCGGAGCGTCTTGATCCAGAACGACCCGATGTCCACGCCGTTGACCGCCTTGCACGCAACCGTGCAGGCCAGGCAGCCAACGCAGCGGTTCAGGTCGGTGATTATCGCGTACTGCGTCATGGCCTTACGCCCCCTCTCCCATCCACGCGTCTTCTCCTTGGACGCGGGCGCGCAGGCCCGTGCCCATCCATTCCTTCAGCCGCGGGTCGCCCGCGTCGCACACCGCCGGGTTGCCCTGCGGATCGCACGGCACCGGGTTGCCGAACGGCGAGTTCTCGGGCGTCGCCTTGTACACGAGCACCGGCACCGAGCGCATCGTCGCCGCGCCGCACACCACGTCCTGGCCGCGGGGGTTCATGACGCAGTTGATGTTCACCAGCTCGAACCCGTGGCTCGCGGTGTCCATCTCGGGATACCACCACGCGTGGTTCGCGTTCACCACGCCGGGGCTGATGCCGTAATACAGGTCGAGCACCTCGCGCACCTTGCCCCACGGGCTCTCGATCCACACCCAGTCGCCCTGCGAAAGGCCCAGGCGCGCCGCGTCGTTGGGGTTCATCTCCAGGCGCGGGGCCGGCCAGAGCTCGCGGCACCACGGCAGCTGCCGATGCTCGCTGTGGAAGTACACCGGCTGGCGCGCGCCCGTGGTCATGAGGAAGGCGGCGTCCGGGTGCTCCTGCAGACTGGCCGGGTAGTCCCTGTTGCGCAGCTTGGCCTCGTCGATCTCCCCCGCCTTCGAAGCGTCGAAGTACTCGGGCGTCGTCACCGGCGAGTCCACCGGCTCGCGGTAGACGGGGAACTTGTCCTCGTCGCCCAGGTACGCCTCGCAGGTGAGCGACCAGATCTCGATCAGGCCCGACGGAGTCATGAAGCCCGGATGGTCGTCCACGAGGGGGAACAGGTTGAAGCCGCCCTGCTGCCTGCGCCAGCCCATCTCATGGCGGCGGTAGGTGCCCCAGCGCTCGGGATGCCACTCGCGGCAGTCCATCCAGCCGTTCTTCTGGAAGTGCTCCTTCGCCTGCTCCCAGGTGGGGCCGTCGGGGAACTCGGCCGTCTTCCATTGGTCGACGTTGTCCTTGAGCACGCGGCTCTGGTCGGGCCAGCGGTAGTCGGTCTTCTCGCCGAAGTTGAGCAGGGGCGACGGCGTGGCCGTCTCGTCCTTCGTGTTCCACGGCACGCCCATGGCCTTGTACATCCCGACGTTCCAGTCAGGATCGTAAATGCACTCGCCCGGCGCCTCGACGGCGGCGCATCCGCAGCCGAAGAAGCCGCCCGCGCCCTGGCTCACGCGCGTCGTGTCCACTTCCAGCCAGTGGTAGCACGGGAAGATGACGTCGGCGTTGCCGTTGTTCGGGCAGAACCACAGGTTGATGTCGGTGAAGAAATCGAGCTGCTTGAGCGCCTCCCACGCCACGTCGATATTGGCCATGTTCATGAAGTCGCCCGACTGGCACACGCCCGCGTGCAGCTGGTAGGGCACGTCGTTGTCGAGGCAGCCGTCCCAGATGGCGTTCGCGTCGGCCCAGCGCGCCCAGTAGCGGTTCAGCGGGAAGCGCTCGGCGTCCACCTCGCCCGCCTGGCGCTCGAACACGGTGGTCGGGTTCGGCCACACCTGCGAGGCGCGGAACGCGCCGCCCATGCGCTTGGCGATGACGACGGCCTCCTCGTGCGAGGGCACCTTGTTGCCGTAGCGCTCGGCCAGGGGCGAGTCGTTGTCGATGAGATACTGCACGAAGTCCTGCATCTTCGCGGCCAGGCCCTCGAGGTCGACGTCGCGGCCCTCCCACGTTTTGGCGGCGTCGCCGTAGGGCGCGCCGGCCTGCATGTTGGAGCGGCCGGGGTTGCCGTCGAACTGGGCTTTCGAGGAGCCGCGGTTGCCGGCGGGCTCGTCGGCGTTGCCGGTGATGCAGCTCATGATCTGCAGGGCGCGCACGTTCTGGATGGAGTTGCCGTTCTGGTCGGTGGCCAGCTGGAAGTGGATGCCGCCGTTGCCGTGCAGCGGGTTCACGCGGGTCGTCCAGGCGCGGACGGCCTCCTCGTTCTTCGCCGCGGGCACGCCGGTGATCTCCTCGGCCCTCGCCATCGTGTACTCGCTCGTCAGGTCGTGGAACGCATCCCACACGCTGCGCGCCGTGCGCACGGAGCCGTCGCGCAGGGTGACCTCGACCTCGCCGGGGAACAGCGCGGGCTGCTTGGGCAGGCCCTTGGGATTGCACGCCTCGGAACCCTCGGGGAAGCGGTCGGGCTCGGTGGCCGGATCGGCGAACGCGGACTGGTCGGGCAGCCACGCGTCGGCCACGAGGAGCTTGTACGGGTGCTCGATCCACGTGCCGGTGGTGGGGATCTTGTGCTCCTCGCCCTCCCACTTGCCCGCCTCGGCGTCCCAGTAGGTGAGGCGCTCGTTGGCCTCGTCCCACACCATGAAGCGCTGGTGCTTGCCGCCCTCCACGAGGTCGGCCTCGGTGAGCAGGCGCGTCTTCATCTCGATGCCGCCGTTGCCCTCCACGAGCCAGCCTTCCGTGAGCCACGGCTTGTCCTCGACGAACAAAAACGACGCGTTCGACCAGCGACGCACCATGGTGTCGTCGTAGGCCTCGTTCTCGATGATCCAGTTGAGCCACGACAGCGCCAGCGCGCCGTCGGTGCCGGGGCGCAGGGGCAGCCAGATGTCGGCCTCCTTGCCCAGCGGCGTGACGCGCGGGTCGACGATGATGTGCTTCTCGGCGCGGGAGGCCACGTCGGTGACCGTGCGGTTCGTGGAGTCGTAGTTGGAGTACTCGCAGGCCGTGCCCCACTGCACGTACACGCTCGGCTCGGCCTCCACCTCCATCCACGGCGAGCCCATCTCGTCGGTCATGATGCCGCCGAAGTGGCGCGGGCCCTTGCACACCTGGTAGGCCAGATGCGCGTTGGGCGTGCCGAACAGCTGCTTCATGCCCTGGTAGGGCCCGAGCGACCACACGCGCGACGTGCCGCACATCACGAAGATGGACTGCCCGCCGTACTTGTCCTTCACTTCCTGCAGCTTCTCGCCGCACAGCTCGAACGCCTCGTCCAGCGTGATGCGCACCCAGCCCGGATCGTCCTCGCCCTTGGGGTTCGTGCGCTTCACGGGGAAGCGCAGGCGATCGGGATGGTAGAGCGCCTGCATGGACGACTGCGACTTGCTGCAGCAGTGCCCGCGGCTCTGCGGCGCGGACTCGTCGCCCTCCACCTTGATGACCTTGCCGTCACGCACGGTGACCCACACGCCGCATTCCACCTTGCCGCACGCGCGGCAGCACGAGCGGACGCGCTTGACCTCGCCCGCGCTGGCGTCGACGCCCTCGGCGAGCGCCTGCAGGGGCTGGGCGGACGTGACGAGCGTCGCGGCGGCGCCGGTGACCGCCATCGTCTTCATGAAGCTGCGGCGCGTGAGCGTAAGCTGAGCCATTGATCCCCACCTTCCTTTCTCCTCATCCGCTTCCGGTGCGAAGCGGTGGGGCCATCCTAGGGGGCGGCGGGGTCATAGGCGTCCCAGCACGGCTATGATTTTTGCGGAATTGGGGCTCACGCGGCATCATACCGAGGCTATGATTTTTCGCGAAACCCCAGGAAACACGCTTCGGCGAGGCGATCGAATGCGCTGCGACGCGACCGCGAGCGCAGGCGATGCAGTATGATGGACGACGAAGGGGCTCGCCGGGGAGGGACGGATCCAGCATGGAAGTGAAACTGCCGCGTCTCAAGGTGGAGGTGCGCGAGGACGAGGGGTTCTCGCTCGGCAAGCTGTCGCTGCCGCTTATCGCAGGCTTCGGGTCGCACTGGGCATGGGTGTACCTCACCATGTTCAACGGCCAGCAGCTGTTCTTCTGGAACGCCGCCGACCCCGCGGCCACGGCGACGCTGTTCCACCCGGCCTCCCTCGTGTTCTTCGTGACGACGCTGTTCTCGTACGGCGTGCTCTCGCGCGCGTTCCGGAGGCTGTTCGCCACGCAGCGGCGGCGCAAGAGCATCCGGTTCCTCGGCGCGTCGCTCGCCTGCGCGGGGACGCTGCTCATGTGCCTGGCCGGCGTCGAGTCGGCGGCGGGAATCGCCGCGCTCGTTGCGGGAGGCGCGGCCACCGGCGTCGGCTCGGCCATCCTCTTGATGAGCTACGGTGTGTCGTTCGGGCAGTGCGACATCGCCACCATCGTCACCAGCACGGCGCTCTCGCTGGTGGCGGGCATCGCGCTGTACGCCCTCGTGTCGAACCTCGACGCGCTGCACCCGCTGGGAGCGGTGGCCGCGGCGCTCATCCCGTTCCTCGAGTGCTGGTGCCTTTACCGGTGCAGCACCGTGCTCATCGACAAGCTGGAGTTCGCCGCCATCACGCTCAAGGTGCGCAAGGCCCCGTTCGCGCTGCGCCTGTGCGCGCCGAGCCTCCTATTCGGGTTCGCGCTGGGGAACGTGCGCGTGCAGGCCATCGCCGACATGCACCTGGTGGGAGGCCTGGGGACGCAGATCGCCTGCATCGGGGCGGCCGCGCTCGTCGCGTGCGCACTCATGATCGCCGTCATGCTCACGCAGCGACAGCACCTCAACTTCATGTTCCGCACGCTTCTGCCGCTCATCGCGGTGGCGCTCGTTGCGGTCCACTTCGTCGCCGACGCGACCCCTTTCACCACCTTCGCATTGCTTCTGTGCTACCTGCTGTTCGAAGGGGCCATGTGGGTGAGCTACGCCGACATCACGCAGCGGTTCCGCCTGACCGCGTTCGTCGTGTTCGGGTTCGGGCGCGGGGCGCTCGCGTTGGGGGCGCTTTTGGGCATCGCGGCCTCCGCCGCCATCCCCCAGCTCGATCCCGCCGTCGATCCGGCGAGCACGCTCGTCGTCGTGCTCGCGTGCGTCGTCGGGGGCTTCGGGGCGCTGCCGCGCGGAAGCGAGATCCGCGCCCTCGTGGTGGGCGAATCGGACAACCCCGCAGGCGAGCAGGACGCATCGCGTGAGCGCGCCGCCGAGGAGGCGTCACCCGAGAAGGCGCGCGCGGGGCGCTTCAAGCGCAAGTGCGAGCTGGTGGCCAACCGCTACCTGCTGTCGAAGAAGGAGACGGAGGTTCTGTTCCTGCTGGCGAAGGGCCGCAACGCCGCCTACATCCAGGAGCAGCTCTACATCTCCGAGGGCACCGCGCGCACCCACATGCGCCACATCTACAAGAAGATGGACATCCACACCCAGCAAGAACTCATCGACCTGGTGGAGGACGCGGAGGAGTGAGTTTTTCTTTTGGGATAATTTTTCATGTGAAGCGTCCATGCCGGAAACGCTGCTTGCCCCCTTGCTGCAAAATGATTTGAGCAATGCATGAATCAGCGGGGCAAAACCGCGCTTTGTGGGCACCTGTGCGAGGGCACATGAGAGAAATCCCAGGTCAATATGATACTTCATTAGTATCGATTCGTCCGTTTCCTTGCAAGGAACCCTTGAAAACGCGCGCGGAGCCCCCTGCGGGGGCGGCTCGTCCGTCTGCAAGGGGGTTGGGGAGACGAACCGCGCCCGCAGGGGGCTCCGATCGGCGCAATGTTCCAATTGGGGACAGATGCCTTTTGGGGCTACGAGAATGCTCAATGTTTCATGTGAAACATCTCGGGCCCTCGGAGGGCCCCACCGCCGCGGGGACGGCGGGGCCGGCTAGTCCTAGTAGAACATAAAGACCGAGAGGCCCAGGTTGTAGAAGGCCACGCGGAGGCAGACCGCGCCGATCAGGGCGGCGACCACCGCGACGGAGCCCCAGAGCTTCCAGTTGGCGGACTTCTTGCCCATGAAGGCGGCGACCAGGGGGACGATCGCGCCGACGACCACGGCACCGCCCCAGAGCAGGGGCGCTTGGCCTCCGACGGTGGCGGCGGCGTCGGCCATGGCCTTCGTCGGGTGCGTCGGGTCGAAGTAGAAGCCGACCTCGGCGAAGGAGCCGCCGCTCGCCTGGAGGAAGGCGGCGAAGGCGACTGCCGCGACGGCCGCGAGGGCCGCGCCGATCAGGGCCGGGAGGCCGATGGGCTTGACGTCGTCGCCCTTCGCCGCCATGATGACGGCCATCGTCGCGGGGCCGAGCACGCAGGCGTTGCCGATCACGTAGAGGATCCAGAGCACGCTGTCCCACGCCGGCCTGGCGGCCATGGTGTAACTGTGCGCCATCACGGCCACGAGCACCGCGCACACGGCGATCGAGACGCCGGCCAGCCACTTCGGCACGCTCGCCCCGTCGTCGGACTTCCGCATCATGACCAGGTACGCCACCGCGACCACGGCCAGCACCACGATGGCGATGAGCTCCTGCGTTATCCCGGAGGTCAAGTGCCCGAACCCGTTGAAGATCCTCTCCCAATGCTCCAAGTGGAAGAACACCGCCACGCCGCCGACGGCCAGCAGCACCGCCGATGCCACCCAAGCCGTCATCTGCGACTTCTTCCCCGCACCGCGCAGCGCCATCAGCGCCTGCGTCCCGAACAATCCCGCGCTCCACGCCACCAGTGTGGTGAACGCGATCAAAGGCCACTGCAATTCCATTACTCTCCCCCTCCCTTCCACTCGCGACCTCGCAAAATGTACACGTACGACGGCTTGTTCCCCACGTCGGGCAGGTGATGCACCTCGGACGCATCCCACGGCCTACTCGTCGCCGTGATGGGCTGGAACGGCTCGCCCTCGCGCGCCGGCGGCCCCACGAACGTCTCCACGCCCTGCTCCAAGTCGCCGAAGAACCGCGCGCGGCCGCCGCATTGGCGCACGCATTCCGGCAGCTCGCCCTGCGCGATCTTCTGCTCGCACAGCGTGCACTTCTCCACCACGCGCTCCTCCTCGTTGAGGTACCGTACACCGTAGGGGCAGCTCATCGCGCAGAACTGGCAGCCGATGCATTTCGATTTGTCCACCTGCACCGTACCGTCCTCAAGCTTCATGGACGCCCCCGTCGGACATACCTTCACGCACTCGGGATCCTCGCAGTGCTGGCAGGTGACGGGCAGATAGTACATCTCCACGTCGGGAAACTTCCCCGAGCCGCCCGGAATAGGGTTCGGCCCGATGCGCAGCACCTTGTTCCAAAACGCGCCGGGCGCTATGCCGTTCACGATCTTGCACGACACCGAACAGGCCAAACAAGACACGCATCGGTTCAAGTCGGTGGCGATTGCGTACTGGGTCATGCTACACCTCCTCCTCGGCCTTCACGGGCATCCACTTCTTCAGGCGCGGATCGTCGGGCTCGGCGATGATCGGCGTCCCGTCCTCCACCGCGCACGGCACCACCACGCCGCCCAGGCAGTTCTCGGGCGTGGCCTTGTATATCTTCACCAGATAGGCGCGCAGCGTCGTCGCGCCGCTGATGGGGTCTTGCGCCTGGTCGTCCACGAGCGCGTTGATGTTCGACAGCTCCCAGCCGTGGCTCGGCGCGGGCAGCTCGGGGAACCACCAGCCGTGGTCGGCCTCCGCCACGCCGGGCGCGATGCCGTAGAACAGATCGGCCACCTGGCGCACCTTGCCGCGGCGCGACTCGATCCAGCACCAATCGCCCTGCTCGATGCCCAGCTCGGCCGCCGTCTCCGGGTTGATCTGGAACGTCGGCACCACCGCCTGCTCGCGGCAGTAGGGCTGCTGACGCCCCTCGCTGTGGAAGAACACGGGAATGCGCCGCCCGGTGGTGAGGATGATCGGGTACTCCGTATGTACGTCGGGCGTGGAGTACGGGCTCTCAAGCGGCTCGCGCACCACCGGCAGCTCCTCGCCGGGATGGTACGACTCCAGGATGGTGGAGAACAGCTCGAAGCGCGTCGTGGGCGTCTCGAAGCCCGGCAGGCCGTCCTTGCGCATGTATCCCAGCAGATGGCGGCGGAAGTAGCCGATGGGGCTCACCTTGCGCAGATCCCACTGCCCATGCTCCTGGTACTGCCGCATGAAGTCGTCCCAGTCCTTGAACTCGAGCTTGTCGCCCTCAGGCCCGGGTATCTGCATGCCGTGCGTGGAATGCAGGATGGCCAGCTCGTTCACCTGCTTCTCGTCGGGCCACTGGGTGGACAGCCACTCCTTCGGCCAGAACGGCGGCGCTGTCTCGGCCGAGGCCGGCCACCAGGGGATGCCCATCTTCTTGAGGATCTGGATGATCTGCGGCGTGTCCCACCGGGCCTCGGCGAGCGGCTTCACCGCGGCCACCTGGGCGCCGAACCCGCTTTCCGCGCCCTGCGAGATGCGCAGGTTGTCGATTTCCAGGAAGTGCGCCGCCGGCACGAGGATGTCGGCCAGCTCCACCGTGGGCGCGAACCACAGCTCGGCCGCCCAGTAGAAGTCGAGAGACTTGAACGCCTCCCAGTTCTTGGTCGCGTTGCCCGAATGGTGGTGCGTCCCGGTGGACGAGATCATGCCGCGGATGGGGTACGGCTTGCCCGTGAGGACCATGTCGGTGGCGCTCGTCTGGTCGTGGTGGAACGCCGCGCCGCCGATGGTCTGGAAGAACGGGATGAGCGGGAACTTGTCGCCGCCCGCCACGCGGGCGCGCAGCTCGGGCGCCTGCATGGGCGCGCCGAAGGGCGTCGCGTAGTTGATGAAGATGTTGTACAGGTAGTGCACCGTCTCGCCGCCGCGGTTGCCGCCCGGCGTGTCGAGGTTGCCCATGAGCGCCGACAAGATGAGCGGGATACGCGTGGCCTGCACCGCGTTGCCCGCGTGCTCGAGCGCCAGCTGGTACTGGATGCCGCCCTGCATGAGCTTGCAGCCGTACTCCTCCGCCACCGCGCGGATGACGTCGGGCTCGACCCAGCAGTGCTCGGCCGTCTTCTCGACGTCCCATTCGGCGATGCGCTGGCTGAACAGCTCGAACGTCGGCGTCGCGGAAACCGTGCGGCCGTCTTTGAGCTGCACCTCGTACGTGCCGTCGATCGCGGGGTCGATGTCGATGGCGAAGCCGTTGTCCTCCACCAGGTAGCCCTCGCCGTGCTTCACGATCTCGGTGGGCTTGGCGTAGGAGGTCTCGCCCTCCCACAGCGCCGTCTCGGAATCGAACCAGGTCAACCGCTCGTTCTTCTTGTCCCACACCATGAAGCGCTTGGGGCTGCCGCCCTCGCGCACGTCCGACTCCTTCAGCAGGCGCGTGCGGATGTTCAGCGGATAGCCCTGGTTGTCCAGATGGGCCGTCCACGAGAAGCCGCTCGGCTCCAGCTCCTGCACGTACAGGAAGGGGCCGTTCGTCCACTTCTTCACGAACAGCTGGTCATAGCTCTCCATCTCGTTCACGATGACGTTGAGCAGCGCCATGCCGAAGGCGTCGTCGGTTCCCGGCCGCAGGTGCACCCGGATGTCGGCCTCCTTGCCGAGGTTCTGCAGGCGCGGCCCCACGCAGATGGACGTGCGGGCGTTCACCTGGGCGTCCACCGTCACGCGGTTCGCGTTGTCGTAGTTGGATATCTCCTGGTTGGTGCCCCACTGGAAGAACACCTCCACGCCGTCGTTGAGCGAGATCCAGTGCGCCGGGAAGCACGTGAGCGCCCCCGCCTCGGTGCGCGGGCCCTTGCACACCTGGCCCGCCGTGCAGCCGCCATTGGGGCTGCCCACGTAGTAGCCGAACATCATGGAGCCGTAGCTGGTGATGCGGCTCGTGCCGTGCAGCGACTTGATGGACGGCCCGCCGTACTTGTCGATGAGCTCCTGGAACCCCTTGGCGCCGGCCTCGATGGCCTCGTCCCAGCTGATGCGCACCCAGCCGGGATCTTCGCCCTTGGGGTTCGTGCGCTTCATCGGGTAGCGCAGGCGCTCGGGGTGGTAGAGCGCCTGGGCGGCGGACTTCCCCTTCGCGCACAGGTTGCCACGGCTCGTGATGGCGCTCTCGTCGCCCGTGATGTCGATCACGCGGCCGTCCTGCACCCACACCCAGGTGCCACACTCCATCTTGCCGCACGCGCGGCAGTGGCTCCTCACCTTGCGCACCTCGCCCGCCGGCGCTGACGCGCTTTCAGCGAACGCCGAAGCGGCGGCCGTCGTCGACAAGCCCAGCGCGGCCCCCGTGACGGCGGCGCACTTCATGAAGGTGCGGCGCGTGCACTTCAAATGCCCCATAATCCCTCCTCCGTTTGGATCAACGATTCCTTTTGCGGTACTATGTGCGGAACGTTCCTCGGGGGTCATCGTACGGAGCGCGGGGGGCATGCTCAATCGATTTGATTGCAGCTGAGTATTCCGAGGGGGAATAGCGGTATGCACATCTCGTATCTGAAGGAGTTCGTGGAGCTGGTCTACTGCCTCAACTACAGCGAGGCGTCGCGCAACCTCAACACCGCTCAGTCCACGCTGAGCAAGCACGTGCTGGCTCTGGAGCGTGAATGCGGCGCCGAGCTGCTTGTGCGCTCGAGCGCGCAGGTGCGGCTCACGCAGGAGGGGCAGGCGCTGTTCGAGGGGGCGCTCGACATCATCGACGCGCACGACCGCACCCTCGAGCGCATCGCCGAGTTGAAGAAGGATCCGCCGATCACCGTGGGAGGACTGTACCGCAATCCGCACCTCGTGCGCATCGTCAACGCCATCCTCAACCGTCAGCGCGAAAACGGCTCGCCCCTCGGCGTGCGCTACGACAACAGCCGCCAGCGCCCCTTCGTCGAGCTGGTGGAGAACGGCACGCTCGACGTCGCGTTCACCATGATGGAGCACGGCGCCGAGCCGCCGGAGGGCCTCGCGGCGCTGCACCTGTTCGACGACCCGCTCGTGGCCATCATGATGAAGGACCATCCCCTCGCCGACCGCGCGTCCCTGCAGGTGGGCGACCTCGACAAGCAGAAGCTGCTCTCGCCCGACGGGGTGTACGCCATCGCCGGGGCGAAGATCGCGCGCAAGCTGTTCGCCAGCAAGGGCGCTCAGCCCATCTACCGGCCCGTGTTCCTGCAGTCGGTGCAGGACTTCCCCACGCTCGACATC
Source organism: Arabiibacter massiliensis (assembly GCF_902386925.1). Lineage (NCBI taxonomy): Bacteria > Bacillati > Actinomycetota > Coriobacteriia > Eggerthellales > Eggerthellaceae > Arabiibacter > Arabiibacter massiliensis. The sequence goes on from NZ_LR698996.1 coordinate 1,858,954, forward strand.
GCCGACAACCTGCTGGTGGTGGAGCGCTCGCTGCAACAGCAGCAGCCCCTCACCGACGACCATCGCGTGCTGCCGTTCGACGACGAGGACGCGTGCTTCCCGTTCTACGCGGTGTATCGGCAGGAGCCGCGCAGCCAGGCGATCGCGCGGTTCGTCGAGGAGCTGGAGGAAGAGGCCCGCCGGTTCCGCGAGGGTCGGTGACGGGGAGCCCGCACGGTCGGAAACCCTGACTGCGGTACAGGATCGCGCTGCGGAGGAGCGCAGAGGAGTAGATTTTCCCTATCAGGATAATTTTGTGTCGATTCGCTGGCAATATCCCAATGGGGAAAATTTCGACAGACTCAGCTGCTATATTCCCAATAGGGAAAATTCGCATGAAAGGAGGTGCCATGGCCTTCGACCAAGGAAGCGTCGTGTACGACCCGGAGGAGCTCGGGCGCGCCATCCGCGCGCGCCGGAAGAAGCTCGGCTACACGCAGGGCCAGGTGGCCGCGTTCAACCGGTGCAGCGTGCGCTTCGTGAGCGAGCTGGAACGCGGGAAGAGCGGCGCGGGCATCGGCCAGGTGCTCCGCATCATGAACAGCATCGGACTCGACCTCGCCGCGATCGAAAGGGGCTAGCATGGACGCCCTCGAAGTCTTCCGCTTCTTCAACGGCGAATTCGAGAAAACCGGCGCCCTTGAACGCGAGGGACGGGAGACGACGTTCGCGTACGATCCGCAGTACCTGGCAAGCGCGCATCCCGATCCCCTGTCGTTCTCGCTCCCCCTGCGAAGCGAGCCTTTCCTGCCGCACGAGCACGAAGGGTTCTTCGAGGGCATCGTCCCCGAGGGCCACACGCGCCAAGAGCTCTCCCACCGCCTGGGCGTGTCGCCCTCCGACTGGCTCAGCATGCTCGCACGGCTCAATTGCGAATGCGTCGGCGCGCTCATGTTCCGCACGCCCGACGCGTGTCCGGAGGACTTCGCACCTGCGTACGAGCCCTTCGCTTTCGAGCGCTTCGAGGAGCTTCTCGCCGCCCCGGCTTACGCCGCCACGTTGGAGATGGAGCTGACCAGGCTGTCGCTTGCCGGAGCGCAGGCGAAGATAGGGCTGTGCCATGCAGGGGACAACCCTCGCGACAACTGGCTCGCGCCGCTCGGCACCGCCCCGTCGACCCACATCGTCAAGATCCCTGACGAGCGGCATCCGCATCTCGCCGTCAACGAGCACCTGTGCATGGAGGCGGCGCGCGCTTGCGGCCTGAGCGCCGCGGAGACCTTCGTCATTCCCGGGAAGAGGCCCCTTCTCGCCGTGCGGCGATTCGACCGTGCGGTCGCCGACGACGCGAGCGCGCCCATCCGCCTGCATCAAGAGGACTTCTGCCAGGCCGCCGGATTCCCCTCGTACGGCAAGTACGAGCTCGAGTTCACCGACAACTACGCCGCGATCGCCAACCGCGTTTTGAACCGCTGCTCGTCTGACCTCATCCGCGACAAGACGGAGTTCGCGCGCCAGATTGCGTTCGACTACCTCATCGGCAACTGCGACAACCATCTGAAGAACTACTCGCTGCTCTACTCGCCCGACTGGAAGAGGCGCGCCCTGGCGCCGGCGTACGATCTCGTGTCCACCACCGTTTTGGGATACTCGCGGGTCATGGGCATCTCGATCGGCGACACTCGCGAGCTCGACGAGATCACGCGCGAGGACTGGCGGCTGTTCGCCGGCGACCTGGAGATGCCCGAAGGGATCGTCTTCGACGCGCTCGCCGGCCTGAGCGACGCCATCCCCGAGGCCCTCAGGTCGAAGGCGGCAGAGGAGCCCGCCCCGCACGCCCATGAGGTGGCCGAGGCCATCATCGAAGACATGCGCCCGCGGACGACCTCCCTCTAGCACAGATACGTGAGGCATTCGTGCTTGAAGTGCTGTTTATGCCGCATGCTGAAAAAAAGTTGAGCAATGGACGAATCTGCGGGACAGAACGCACCCTTGCGGGCGCTCCCACAAGGGTGCGAAGGGAAACCCCAGGTCGAAGTGCTACCGCATCGCCATCAATCCGTCCATTGCGCGTATTTTTCTGGCAGAGGGCCCCGAAACCGTGCTCGTGGCCCCTGCGGGCCAGTGTCCCAAATGGGGACAGTCCCCATTTGGGACACTTCTCGCGCCTCTACCGCTCGTACACTTGGTCGCAGCCGAGGAGGTCCTTCATGGAATGCCAGATCTGGTGGGGGTTGCCCGGAGGGTTCTTCATGGGCTTCATCTCGTAGCGCTCGACGGCACCGGACAGGAGGTCGACCGCGAACACCTCCTCGGACAGCTCGAGCGCGCCCTCGGGGCAGATGTCGGTGCAGCAGCGGCACTTCACGCAGTCGGCCGGCGCGTGCTGCACGCCGAACGTGCCGTCGTCGTCCTTGAACTTCGAGATGGCCCCGGTCGGGCAGAACGTCGCGCACATCTGGCACGAGCTGCACTTCTCGGGATCGATGATCACGTGGCCCCACAGCCTGGTGTCGATCATCACGTCCTCGGGCTCGCCGAGCGCGGCCAGGCCGTCCAGCAGCCGCTCGCGCCGGTCGGGCACGAAATGCGGAAGCGTGCCGTCGGCCATCACCTTCACGTACTTGGGCTCGGGCGCGTCCTCCACCCCCAGCGCGTCCTTCACGGCGTAGTCGGCGGTGACCGCCGCGGCCGTCTTGGCCTCGTCCTTCACGCTGGCGAAGAACCCGCGGCGGCTCGCGTCGTAACCCTTCCCCTCCGCAGCGAGGCGCGCCACGGACGGGAACTTCTTGGCCAGGTCCACGCGCATGCCGCTCTTCCACGTCTCGAGCAGCGTGTTGGCCGTGTCGCGCACCAGCTCGGCCATGCGGAAGCCGGTGCTGTGCTCGCATTCCTCGCATTTGGCCTGCACGAGGCTCACGTGCTTCACGCCTGCCACGGCCAGCGTGACCAGCAGGCTCTCCTCCACGCGCCCGAGGCACGTGACGCCCACCACCTTATCAGGGTCGAACAGGCCTTCGGCCGCCGCCAAAATCTGCTCGCACGCGACGATCACCTCGCCGTCGGCTGCCTTCGCCGCAGCCAAACACGAGTGCAGGAGCTCGGCGTCGTTCGGCCGGTGCGCCTCGAGCGCGCAGGTGGGGCACACGGTGGCGCAGGTGCCGCAGCCGATGCACCTCTCGGGTGCGATGATCAGCTCGTTGTCGTCGTAGGAGATGCAGCCGGACGTGCAGACCTCGGCGCATTTCATGCACGTCGCGTTGCGGTTGCGCACGACGGCGCAGCGGTTCTGGTGGACCGTGATGTCGGCGCTCTGCAGTTGTTCGAGCAGACCGAAGAAATTCGTCATGTTCGCCATGACTTCACCCTCTTTCTCGTCTACCCCCTTGCAACGCACCAGTATAGCCGTTTTCGCGCGGCGCGCGCCAGGACTCCCCTACTTCTTCTTAGGCTTCGGCTTCGGCGCCCAATCGCGCAGGCCCGGCACCGCGCCGCCGGCCACCTCCCACAGATACAGGCTGGCCACGGTGCCGTACGGCGAGTAGCGGCGGCGGTACTTCGCGAACAGCTCGGGCGTGATGCGGCGATGGTGGTGCAGCATGCGCAGGCCGCGCTGGATGGCCAGGTCGCCGTAGCTCATGATGTCGGGGCGCTGCAGCGAGAACGTCATGAGCATCTCGGCCGTCCACACGCCGATGCCGGGCAGCGCCGAAAGCTCTCGGCGCACCTCGTCGTCGGGCAGCTGGGCGATGCCGTCCAGGTCGAGCTCGCCCGAAAGCACGCGCGCGGCCGCGCCCTTGATGTAGCCCACCTTGCGAAACGACAGGCCGAACGCCTGCAGCTCGCCGTCGGAGAGCGCGTCAATGCGCTCGGGCGTCACGTCGCCGAGCGCGTCCACGACGCGCCGCCAGATGGTGGCCTGCGCCTTCGTCGAAATCTGCTGCCCCACGATGGAGTTCACGAGCGCGGCGAACAGGTCCGGGTGCACCTCGCGACGGATAGGCCCCACCGCCGCGATGACCTCGGCCATCCGCGGATCGCGCGCGGCCAGCCAGGACGTCTCCTCGCCCCCGTACTCGAAATAGCGCACCTCGCGGACCATCCGGCCTCCTCCTTTCGCGCCGACGCATCGCTGCCAGTATAGCCGGAAGCGCCCCGGTTGGCACCGCGCGGGGATCCTTCGACTCCGCTCACTTCGTTCGCTTCGCTCAGGATGACGGGGGGGGGTGCTGGCACCCTCCGCTCAGGATGACAATGCACAAAATTGACGTCTGTGCGAGCTGTTAGACTTAGTAAACTCGTTCACGGCGAGAAGCGAAAACGCACGACTAGGCCTTTTCCGCGCGCCGATGCACCTGCAACACGGTTAGTTTCAGCTAACAGCTCGCACAGGCGCAATTTCTGTGCACCGCCGCCCTGCCGCCCCCAACAACGCCGAACGGCCCGGGCGAGGGAGGGCGCCGGGCCGTTCGGAAGGGAAATTCTCGGGGCGGAAGGGAGGGAGGGTTCCCGCCCCGAGCGGGTTGTCGTCGGTCGTCGGTCGCGAGCGCCTAGCGGTCGCGAATCTCGTGGCAGGTGCCGCACTCGAACGTGCCGCGGTGGTGGCACTGGGCGCAGTACTTCATCGCGTCCTTGGGCAGGTCCTTCGAGTGGTTGTTGTGGCAGTCGGTGCAGGTGGCGGGGTTCGCCTCGTGCTTCTCGCCGGCGGGACGCTCGTGCGGGTTCACCGTGGTGCCCTTGTCGTCGGTGAGCGCCGTGGAGTCGGCCGTCTTGGCGGCCACCTCCTCCAGCGTGCCGTGGCACGACTCGCAGGTGGCGGGGTCGACGGTGATCACAGAAGGCTTCGCAGCCGGCTTGTCGCCGAACTTCACATCGGCGTGCGCGGTCGAAAGCGCCTGCTCGTCGGTGTGGCACTGGGCACAGGTCACGCCCTCGGCCTTGTGCGCCGTACCCTGCGGGCAGGCGGCGTCGGTCTCGGACGCGGCCTCGCTCGTGTGGCACATCGCGCAGTCGCTGTCCATCGTCCAGTTGACGGGCTGGCCGTCCATGGCGGACGCGCCGGAGCCGGCGGCGTCCTTCTGCTCCTGGCCCTGGGGCGCGGGCGCGTCGGCAGCCTCTTGCGGCGCGCAGCCGGCGAGCGACCACAGCGCGGCCGTGAGCGCGAGGACGGCGCCGAAGACGGCGAGCACGACGAGGCGCCGATCGGCGGTGCGTGCTTGAGAGGTCATGCGCTTCTCCTATCTGATCTCGGTTGCGGGTGCGGCCCGCTGCGGGGAGGCGGCGGGCCGCGGGGAGGGATCGAGCCGCCGCCCATGGGGAGTCGGGCGGCGGCCGATCGTCAACAAGCGGGCGCGCGCTACTTCTGCGCGGCGTCCCAAGCCTCGAGGCCCGAGGCGTGGCGGGCGCTGATGCGGCCCCACACCTGGTTCTCGGCGTTGTTGCCGCCGGTGATGCCGTAGCTGTGGCTCTGGAAGTTGCCGAAGCAGCCGGCCGCGTACAGGCGCGGGATGGGGTTGCGCTGCGGGTCGAGCACCTGGCCGTGCTCGTTCTTCATCGGGCCGCCCAGCGTGGAGCACGAGCCGGGGTAGATGGAGATGGCGTAGTACGGGCCCTGATCGAGCGGGATCATCGTCTCGGCGGCGCGGTCGAAGCGCTCGTCGCGGCCCTGCTCGCAGAACTTCTGGTACTCCTCGAACGTGGCCTTGAGCGAGGCGGGATCCATCCAGTGGTCGAAGTCCTTGATCTGCTTGGCGAGGTCCTCGATGGTGTCGCCCTTGAGGATCCAGCCCTTCTCGAGCTCGGGCATGTTGTCCTGGCTCCAGCCGTCCCACGCGCGCACCGAATCGGGCAGGTCGGAGGCGAAGTTGCCGCACTCGAAGAAGTCGCCCTGGCTCGTGGACAGCTTGCCGGCGCTGAAGCAGCTCTGGTCGAAGATGCACCAGCTGGGAATGCGGTCGAAGTCGTCGATGGCGTCGTCGAAGTGCAGCAGCGTGTGCCAGCCGTTGTGCGGCGAGCCCATGTTGTTCTCGTTCACGTAGCGCTTGCCCAGGCGGTTCACGTTGAAGTAGCTGAAGCCGGGCATGAAGTACAGGATGGAGAAGTCGTTCTCGGGGTCGCGCGTCCACATGGAGTACATGGAGATGGCCATGTCCATGTGCCACAGCTTCGCCCCCACGTCCTCGACCATCTTGATGCCGTCGCCGGTGTTGTACTGCCAGCCCTCGAACTTGAAGGGGTAGCACTTGAGGTACTCGTTCTTGAGGTCCTCGTTGAACTCGAAGCCGCCGAGCGTGAGGATGACGCCCTTGCGCGCCTTGACCGTCTTCTCCTCGGAGCCGATCATCGTGTACGCGCCGACGATCTCCTTGGTCTCGGGGTTCTGGATGAGGCGCTCGTCATGGCAGTCGAAGATGACCTGCACGCCCAGCTCCTCGCGCTTGGAGTCCAGCTCGTGGAACGACAGCATGCCGAAGCCGTCCACCGAGGACAGCTTGCAGGAGCCCTCGTAGGCGTTGTCGTCGAGGAAGTGGTACTCGGGGATGGCGCCGGCCAGGGCCACCTCGGACACCTCGTAGGTCATGCCGTACTTGTCGGCGTACTCGGTGTTGCGGGCGCACTCCTCCACCCACGCGTCGATCATGGGCTCGGGGGTCTTTCCGTGCGTGAAGGCCTTGATGTACTTCTTGAAGCGGTCCTTCTCCTTCTCTTCGACGATGGTCCACTCGCCGTTGTTGATGGAGCTGTTCCCGCCGCCGCGCTCGGGGGCCTTCTCCAGCACGATGACCTGCTGGCCGCACTCGTCGGCGCCGATGAGCGACGCCCACATGCCCGCGCCGCCGTAGCCGATGACGAGCAGGTCGCACTCGTAGTCCCAGCTCGCCGGCATCCAGTCGGTGTTGGCCGCGCCCGAGGTGCCGCCCGATGCGCAGCCGGCCAGCGCGGCGGAGCCCGCCACGGCGGCCGCGGCGACGCCCGCGCCCTTCAGGAACGAACGGCGGGAGACTCCGCCTTCCATGCCTTTGCTCATAGTGTTCCTTCCTCCTTCTCCGATGAACGAGCCGCCGCCCGCAGGCGCGGCCCCTGCCTCTCTCCCGGCAGGGATGCCCCTCCTTGGAAGCATCCGTCCGTGCACCGAGCACCCTACGCCGCGGCGCGGGGGCGCGCATCTGACGGCCGGTCGGATTTCGCCGCATTCGTCTGACGATCGATAGGATTTTCCTGGTCGTATGCGTATCGGATCGTCCATCCGATACGCTCCGCGCGCGAAATCGCCTATCATACGCACGAGATACATCGCCGCTCGGGAGAGGCGCGCAGACGCGCCTGCGGCGCAGACGACGGGGAGAGATGCACATGCCTTACCGCACCGCAAGCGAGGAGGAACCCAGGGCCGCCCAGGAGGGCGCGGACGCGGGCCGCCCGCGCGACACGCTCATACTCGACTTCCTGCTCATCGTCATAGGGTTCGGCCTCTGCCGGACGTGGATCATCTTCTGCCTGGGCGCGCCGCTCGTGGCGGGCGCCACCGCGTCGCTCAACTGGATGTACCTCGCGTTCGGGGCCATCACGGCGCTCGCCGTGTCGTTCGTGGTGAACCGCAACGGATCGCGCAGCGCCAAGGCGCGGGTGGCGCTGTTTCGGCTCACGCCCGTCGCCCTGCTGGCGAGCGGCGTCCTCATCCCCCTCGCCATCTGGCTGGACAGCGAGCCCCTCATAGCCGTCGGCTTCGCGGCGGGCGGCGTGGGAGCCGGTCCCTTGCAGGTGCTCTGGGGCGACCGCTTCGCGCGCCACTCCACCGTGTTCGCCGCGCTCGCCTCGCCGGCGGCCGCCATCGTCACGGCTCTCGTGGCGGGGCTCGCCACCGACAACACGAGCTTCATCGGGTTCGCCATCATCCCGCTGCTGTCGTTCGCGCTGCTGCTGTTCGAGGCCAACCGCACGGGTCTCACGTGGAAGGATCTGCAGAGGATGCCCGCCGCGGACGCCGGCGCGGCGGCGTCGCCCGGCGAGGAGGCCTGCGGAGACGGCGAGAAGCGCACCGCCGTGGTGGGCCTCGGCGTGGGCAAGCTCATGTTCTCCATCATGACGTTCTCGTTTCTGTGCCGCCTCTTCGATGTGGTGCCCGCCGACGACGACCCCTTCGCCTTCTTCGGCGGCAGCGCCATCTTCTCGCTCATCGTGGTGGGCGTGGCGTTTCTGCTCATCGTGGCCCGGCTGCGCGACCGCTTCAACGCCACGCTCACCTACCGTCTGTCGCTGCCCCTGATGGTGGCGGGGTTCGTGGCCATCGCGCTGTTCTTCGACACGCACGCGGCCGTGTCGCTTCTGCTCATCAACGTGGGATACGAGTTCTTCGACATCCTCACCTGGGTGCTGTTCGTGGACGTGGCGCGGCGGCGGGGCGAGCACGCGCTGCACATCTTCGGGCTGGGCGTGGCGTTCATGTTCGCCGGCATGGCGCTGGGCAACCTCGCGGGCGGGGTGATCGACTCGCTCGTGGCCAGCGGCGACGTGCAGATCACGGTGGTGGCCATGCTGGCGACGCTGTGCCTGGTGGTGGTGGCGTTCATGGTGCTGCCCGAAGGCGTGGTGGCGCAGCTGTCGGATTCGGTGCGCACGGGCCGCAAGGAGCGCGAGGCCGAGGCACGGCTCGACGAGCCCGCCTCCGAGGCCGGCGTCGGGCGGCTCGAGCGGCACTGCGCGTGCGTGGCCGAGGACTACGGCCTGACGCCGCGCGAGAGCGAGGTCATCGTGCTCTTGGCGTACGGCCGCACGCTCTCCATCATCGCCCGCGACCTGCAGATAGCCAAGGGCACCGCCCGCACGCACATCGAGAACATCTACCGCAAGCTCGACGTCCACAAGCAGCAAGAGCTCATCGACCTCGTGGAAAGCTACGAAGCCTAACGGCAGGGCGCCCCTTTGTCACTCCCCAACCTTACGCTTCGACCGGCTCTTCCTTGCGTTCGGCGCGGGCGCGCTCGATCTCCTCGAGGGCCTCTTTGGGCGACTTCGGGCGCGGCGTCTCGTGCGAGACGGCCTCGGCCAGGGCCTCCTCGTCCGCGCCCTCGATGCGGACGCTCTTGATCGCGTCGCCTACGGACAGGCGGTCGATCACGTCCAACCCCTCCACCGTCTGGCCGAACACGGTGAACTTGTCGTCGAACTCGGGCTGCTCGGCCAGCGAGAAGTAGAACTGGCAGCTGCCGGAGTTCGGCTCCGACTTGTGCGCCAGGCAGAGGCTCCCGCGCACATGGCGGTTGCCCGGGTTGGCCTCCCACTCGTCGACGATGGTGTAGCGCGCGTCGCCCGTGCCGGGATGGATGCCGCGGATGACGCCGCGCGCGGCGGCCTCCACCTGCGCCGGCCCGAGCGTGCGCGTGGTCGGGCACCCGCCCACCACGAGCGAGCCGGGCTTGCGGGCATGGAACTTCAGGTTGTCGTAGAACCCGCGCGCGGCGAGCTCGACGAAGTTGCCCACGGTGACGGGCGCGTCCTTGCCCATGAGGCGCACGCGGACGGCGCCGCGCGACGTCTCGATGACGGCGACCTCGCGGCCGTTGGGCACGTAGCGCGGCGTGTAGGCGGGCAGGGTGATGCGGGGCATGGCAGATCCTCCTCAGACGGGTCGTTTTGCGCCCATCATAGCTCCCGCTTGCCGACACGCCATCCGACGCAGCGTCGTATTTTGAAGAAACGCGAGGTCAGCCGGGTACTGCTTGCGGTATCATCAGAGCAGCCGCGAATCGAAAGGAACCCTGCCATGCCCAACGTCGTCGTCGCCTGCTTCAGCCCCACGCGCTCCACGAGGCGCCTTGCGGAAACCGTGGGAGGCGCGGTTGCCGCAGAGCTCGGCGCGGCGACCGCGACCGTGGACTTCACGCTGCCCGCCGCACGTCCCACGTGCGTGGAGTGCGGCACCGGCGACGTGCTCGTGTTCGGGTTCCCCGTGTACGCGGGGCGCGTTCCCGTGCTCGTGGCGAACGAGGTCGCCCGCTGGGAGGGCGACGGCGCGACGGCCGTCATCGCAGGCGTGTACGGCAACCGCGACTTCGACGACGCGCTCGTGGAAGCGGCCGACCTCCTGGCCGCGCAGGGCTTCCGCGTGGCGGCGGCCGGCGCGTTCGTGGCCGAGCATTCGTCGACCCGCAAGGTGGCGACGGGCCGCCCGGATACAGACGACCTCGCCGTCGCCGAGCGCTTCGGACGCAAGGCCGCCGCGCGTATCGCGAGCGGGGCCGCCGCCACGCCCGCCATCAGGGGAAACCGACCCTACAAGGAGCATCCCGCCGCCATGGACATCCGCCCGCAGACCACCGACGCGTGCACGGCCTGCGGCGCGTGCATCGCGCGCTGCCCGATGGGCGTCATCCATGCCGACGACCCCGCGGTTGTGGACGCGGGCTGCATCCGCTGCAACGCGTGCGTCAAGAGCTGCCCCGAAGACGCCAAGTTCTTCGACGACGACTTCTCGAACATGATCCGCGCGAGGCTGGAGGGCCACTTCACCGCCCGCCGGGAGCCGGAGCTGTTCCTGTAGGCGCGCCCGCGCTAGTCGAGCAGCGCCTCGCCGAGCACCGAGTCGTAGCGCACCGACGTGCCGTCGGCGTAGGCCACGTTCCAGATGCGGTAGTCCAGGCTGTCGGGAACGTCCTCGTCGGCGAGCGCGCAGGCGTCGCTCGCGGGGTCGGACGCGCGGCGCGCGGGGTCGTCCGGCAGCGGGCGGGGGCGCTCCTCGCTGCCGACCACCCGCTGGTCGGGCACATCGGTGCGCACGGACTCCACGATGCCGCTCGGCCGGGCGTCGCGCTCCTCGGATGCGGCGTCGGTCGGGTCGTCGCCGCGGCGCAGCGCCGCCTCGGCCTCGGCGATGGCCTCGTCCAGCTCGCGGCGCGAGGGGCCGTCCTGCTCCATGGCCGCGCCGGCCCAGGCGTTCTGCTCGTCGGGGTCGGCCGCCGCGGCGCCGCTCGCGGGCTCGTCGTCCATGCCGGCCGCCAGTTCCGCGGCCTCCACGATGTCAGAAGCCGACGACGACCCGCGCTCCTTCTCGCCCACCGCGGCGATCCTGCGCTCCCGCTCCTCGCCGGAGACGTCCTGGCCGGCATCGGCGCGCTGCGCGGCGATGCTCACGCAGGCGGGGATGCGGATTGCCGCGATGGGGTCGCCGCCGAACGCGTTCGACGCCAGCAGCGTGCGGGCGCGCGCCACGAACCCGGCCGCCTCGGGCGGGATGGCGGAGTCCTTCATGCGGATGGCGATGACCGGCCCCGCGCCGAACTTCACCTCGGCCCAGGTGAACGGCACCATCTGCTGGCCTCCCCTCGCGCGCGCGTCGTTCTCGCGGGCCACGATCGCGCTCGTCTCGGCGAACTCCTCGTCCAGCCAGGTGGCGAGCGCGTCGCGCCACAGCGGATCGAGCTCGCCCTCGCCCGTGACCACGTCGTCGCCCACGTCGAAGCGCAGCACGTTCGCCCGCTGCGAGCCTTTGCTCGCGCGCACCACCTCGGTGGGCGCGATGGCCGTGAAGCGGCGCGCCATCTCGAGGCTGCCGCCTTCTTCGTAGCTGCGCTCGTCGAGGACCAGGTGCAGTTGGACGGGAGGATGGATGGACGCGGGCATGGCGGTTCCTTTCGACGCGAGCCGAGCCTGCATGCGCCCGGCGGAATGTTCATGTCCGGGCATTGTCCCTCCCGGAAACGGCAACGCCCGCGGCCGGGCGCGGGCGTTGCGAAAGCGTTTCGGCGCGGAAACCGGGCCTATGCGAGGAACCTCCCGGCTGCGGAGTCGAACTCGCGCACGGCACCGTCGGCGAGCTCGACGCCCCACACCGCGTAGTCCACGTCGCACGCTGGCGGCGCGGGCGCGGCCTCGGGCTCGGGCTCTTCCACCGCGAGCAGCGCGTCGCCGCCGAACTCGAGCTCCGCCCATGCGTAAGCCAGGCCGTCCATGCCCTGGTCGGCGCACACCTTGTTGCTGGCCACGATGGTGTCGGACACCAACATCGTAACTACCTTCCTTCATCACCTCTTCTTGCCCATGCTCTCGGCTTTGCGGTATTTGAGCACCTTTTGTCCGATGCTCTTCGAGAAGGCGTCAAGGTTGTTCAGCTCGTCGACGATCCGCTTGAACGAATCCTCGACATCCATGACGGCGCCGCTCACGGCCGCGTCGCGCGTGGACAGCGAAGCGGCCTTGACGCGACTGCTCGTGCCGTCCAACAAACCGCGCATCTCGTCGATATACGTGTGCAGCTTATTGTCGAAGTGCTCGAGCGCATCGAGATCAACGAACGTCTCCATAAGGGATCCCCTTTCCTGTTATTTCGTCTCAAGCCAATCCGCGTAGTTGCGAAGAAGGTTGGCAGCCTCCACTCCGAGAGGCAGCGAGCCTTTTAATTCCTTCAAGATGACCTGAAACGACGATCCCATATGCGCGGCATCGGTGTCTCGGAACTCCCCGGAAAGGGCTAGCCAATCCTTCGCGATGTCATTCGTTCGGTCGATCACATATTCGTAAGTTCCTTCGAGCAACCGCGCGACCTCCTTCAAAGTGCCCGGGTCGGCCTCGATTATCCGCTCTCCCATATGCCTCTCCTTTCTACCAATCGGTTGCGTACGGCTTGAACAGCACCGCGTTCTCAGCCCTATCCGCGTACACCATTTTGAACTCCCGCTCGTCTGCAGGTATCGAGTGGGCTTTCGATCCCATGCCTAAGTCGTACGAATCGCGCCTACTGCATTTGCCTGCGAAGCGATGCGCGAAGAGGGTGTCGAAATCATCGCCCTTCACGTCGATCCCCGAGAACACCGAACGGATAGAAGGGATGGAATCGGCGATCCAGCACACATGGACCCGACGTGCTCCACCTTGCTGAAGAACGCGGAGCATCGGTTCGCGCGCATCGTACAGATGAGCTGCTCCTTCGGCATCCATCGCCTCCCGATGAGCGCCCTCGTCTCCAATTAGAGACGCCGTGCTCGCCAGCAGGGCGTCGAGCTCGGCCCGACCGCCACTGCGCGGAGCAGTCGCTTCGCTTCGAGAGGGCAGCTGCTCGAACGCCTCGGACATCTCGTCAAAGCCCTGCAGCACGATCATGACGTTCTCAAGGTCGCCTTGCGCGAAATACTCGCACACCTCGGACGGTGACGGCAGTATGCGAAGAGGCATCAACCGCGCCATCTCGTTCCAACGGGCGTCCCACCCCTCGGCCTCGGCGAGCGCGGGATCGCAGATGACCGCCCCCGCAGTGCCATGCCGCCGGAACATCCCAACGAGGAGCAGCGACGCAACATCGAAGGCGAGCCCATCGCCTGCATCGAGGATGAACGCGTTCTCCTTTTTGCGGCTTCTCAGCTCGATCCCGAACTCCGGATCGGAGAAGTTGGGAACCTCCCCCACCGGCAGCGCGACCCTTCCCCTGGAATCCGCCTCGTGCGGAAGCATCGCCCGCTCGTTCGCATCGAAACACCGGCAGGAGCGAGATCCATGGTCGCCGAAGAGCGCCTGCTGCCGCGCAGCCGACGCGGCGATCTCATCCTCGCCCACAAAACGGCAGGAGCACCTCACGTTGACGCCGCGCACCTTCGCGTACGCCTCCCCCACCGCCAGCGTTTCTTGCGCAACGTCCGAATAGGCGCCGAGCATGTCGGCGACCTCAGACGGCTCGCTCCACTTGAACAGCACCCTGCCCGCCATCTGCTTGCGTGCGGCGTCAGTGAGCCCGCTCATGCCGCTGAGGGTTTGATCGGCTATGAGGATATGCATGCCGTAAGCACGGGACTCACGCAAAATCTGCTCGAAGCTTGTTCGCGTGTCGCCCTCATCGTTCAGCATCAGATCGGCTTGCCGATGGAACTCATCGATAACCACGAGCAGCCGGGGCAGCCGCGCCTCCGGGACGACCTTGCTGTTGTAGGAGCCGATGCCGCGCGTCCCTTCCGCGAGGATCAGCTCCTGGCGTCGCATGAACTCCGTCATCAGAAGCCCGACGAATCCCTCGACGAAATCAGCCGAGCCGTCGAGGCCGATGAACGAGATATGAGGGAAGCGGTACTGGGGGTCGCGGTACAGGCCGAACTCCGTCTTTTTGTAATCCACCAGCCACACCGTAAGCTCTTCGGGGGAATAGCGCGAACAGGCGCTCTCCACCACGTTGTGCAGGAACACGGATTTACCCGCTCCCGGCGCGCCCGTGACGATGGCATGAGCGTAATCGACGCCAAACTCCAGACATGCCTCACGCCCCGCATCAGTCGTTCCGAACGGGATCACGATGCCCTGGGAGCCGTCCGTGCCTTTCTCCTGAACAGCATCCTCCTCAAACGCCCGACCGCGCCAAAGAGCAGGGGCTTCGTCGATGAAACGACGGGGGATCGCAGTCTCGTCGAGCAGGCGAACGGGGAACCGGCCTTCCGCGACATCAATCGACAAAGCGCCGGCCGCGTCGCTCAGCACCGCGCAGTGCTCCTTGACGGCACGCAGCGACGAAGCCTTTCCCTCGTCATCGCAGGGGATGTCATCGACAAGCGCGATCACTTGCATGCCGAGCGCATCGGCGTTGCCGATGATGGCATCGAGAATATCCAGCTCCGACCTACCGTAATACCTGCTATCGAGGTCTTGCGCCACTACGACGGTGTAGGGCACGTGATCGCTCTCGAGCAGCGCATTATGGCGGGAGACGCTGCCCTCGCCGGCCACCGCCATGCCAACCGTCCCCATAAGCTCGTCGAGCTTATGGAAGAGCCTTCGCGCGTCATCCCCGCTCGTGGCAACGTTCACAAGCACCTCGTCATCCGCATCGGGGCGCGTCCAGGGCGCCAAATTGCCGAGCGAGCGCCCTTTGCTGACAGGATCGAACCAAAAAACACGGACGCCGTTCGGCGGCATGCGCCTCACGAGGGTCGCCAGATAGGCACGGATTCCGCCGAGCACCTCCGCACGCCGCTCCTTCGCCTCGATCCAGCAGTGCAGGGGATTTTCCAAAGGAAAGGAATAGGGAACGAAAAGCGAGCGGGAGCCGTCGGCAACCTCGACCCAGCAGAGGGCGATCTCCTCGGGAAAGGCGTCGGGCGGCATCCCGTCGCCGCGCCACGATTCCTTGAGGCACCCGAGGCCATGCGCGGCCTCTTCGGCGTCTTCGACGCACGCCTCGAATGCAGCGTCCGCAGATTCCTCGCCGGAAGCGCCCGACATGATTCTCGAACGGGAGAAAGCGTACGTCTCGTCGAGGTGCCTGCGCCGCATCTCGAACGGCAACGCGTCGAACGTCGGCTCCGGCCCACACGGCGAATCCTCGATCTTCCGTCTCTCCTCCGCCAGTTCGCGCCGCAGTTCGCTCACGAGATCCTCTTCTCGTAACAGAGAGAGTTTTTCCGCCAACAAGCCGCGCTCAAGGGCGATCATCCCCTTCAACCGCGCGCAGGCGTCTTTTCTAGAGGGCGAAGAGGTCCCGCCGAGCAGACGGCGCGCGCCGGCGAATAGCGACTTATCGGCCATGATCGCGAGCAGCGACTCGGCCTCATCCTCAGAGAACCCGGAACCTCCTTCCAAAGATTCAGGAGCGCATGCCGGCACCGCCTCAAGATCGGCGGGGATGCGCGCCTCAAATCCATCGAGCAGGTTGCGAAGCGCTTCAAGTTGCCGCGACTCCTCCCGCACTGCGCGCTCTGCTTCCCGAATCCTGCCTTGATAGCTTCGCTCCAGCCGGTTGAGCCTCGCCTTCACCTCGGCCCGGGACTCGGCCTGCCGAGCCACCACGTCCGAACGCGCGGCAGCTTCCTCCCCGTCAATGCGCTCGAGCTCGCTTCGATAGTCCCGATCCAAATCGACGAGCGCTGCGGCCCGCATGCGCGTAGCCTCCTCGTTTTGCGAGAGGCGATCCAACACCCTGCCCAAGGCCGAACCGACATCCATAAGCTCCTCCTACAGAGCGCCGAACCCGGCGAGCGAATCCGCGAGGTACCGGGCCCCGAACACCAAAACGACCATTTTCGCGATCTTCGCCGACACGGCGCCGGCAAGGTAGAACGCAAGCGGCTTGCCCATACGGCCGCACACCACGCCCACTCCGTCGGACAGGTTCCCCGACAGAAACGACGCGGCAAACGATACGAGGGCCAGACGCGCCGGGGACAGCGAGCGAAGGAAATCCGCATGCTTGACATCCACCACCTTGGCGCTCGATCGACCGGCGAAGTAGCTGATGACCTCCCCCAAACCAGCCCCCAGCCCCGCCGCGAGGGCCGTCAGGAGCGGATCGAACAAAAACGAAGCCTGAACCGCGACGATCCCGGAGGGGGACAGGCCGAACACGCCGGCGTTCAAGGCGAAGCACACAAGCCCCACTGCTACATATCCCGCATTCGCATACGAGGCGATGGCGTCGCGATACACGAACATGAGGACGGAAAGTGCCGCTATCGCCGCAAGCGACACCGCGCCTGCCAGGCGGCGCTTTGCGCGCAAGGACAACCGGGGCGATTCTTCTTCAGCCCTTATCTCCATCCGTTGGCCTCCGCATAGGCTACTAAAACATCCAGGTTGTGGCGCTCCACGTCGGTGAACGAGATATCCTCGGCAGTGATAGAGGAGTCGGGCACATACCACTCCTGCAATGCGAAGTAGCTGTCGATATCCGCATCGCCGAATACGAGCCCGTAGCGCGCGTACAGCTCGTTGATGGCGAGCGTGCAGGTCCATTCATCGAGCCCCTGCACGTCCTCGTCTGCCAGCTCCACGCTGTCGGACGGCAGGATGTAACCCATATCCTGCGCCTCGACCGGCTCCTCGTCTTCAACGACGGGCTCGTCGGAACTCGAGGCGCCCATGCGGTTCCATGCGCCCGCCCATTCCAGCGAGGCCATCTCGAATTCATCGGAAGCATGCGGGAACACTATCTTCCCCGGCGCGAGCGGATAGAGGAACCAGAAAAGCAAGGCGGCCACAGCGGCAGCCGCAAATGGCACAATTCTCCTCGCAAACAGCGATGAGCTGCTTGTCGAGCCTTCGTTCGCCATGTCATCAACCTCCTACGAGTTCAACAACCCAAAGAGAACCCCTATGCCCACAATCAATCCAAAAACCGCGATGATAATCGCGATGACCATAGACACCAACAAGAATAAGAGCGCAAGGGCAAGCATGACCGCCAACGGGGAAACCGCCGCCACTGCCCAGAACCAGTTGGTGAACGCCCCCTCCCAATCCTTCGTCGCATAGGCGCCGAAGCAAAAACCTGCGACGGTTGCGATGAGGGACACGAAGAGCACCACGCCGGAATCGATCGAAAGATTCACGAGAGCGTACAGCGGCACGATGCCGGCGAATAGCGTCAGAGCCGACGCGCATGCCGCCGTCGCATACCAGACGAATCGATAGCTTGTTGAAGAGTACGGGTTGGCGATCCGCTCTACCGTCGTTTCATCTGCGGCAGCGCGCGAGACGAGGCTCTGCGAGCAGCGGCTCTGCGAGCTTTCCATGTCGCGAAGCTCGTTCGCGTACGAAGATGCATCCGCCTTCATCTCGTCGACGCATGAGCGCACCTCCTCTATCGTGCCCGTCCACGAGCGCTTCATTCTGCGGACCAGGTTGAGTGATCGGCATCGCTGCAGGGACGCCACAGCGTCGAACGCGAAAAACGCGAAGGCCGCGCTTCCCGTGACCTTGACGAATCCCGTCGCCGCACCAGTTGCGTCGCCGGGAGTCAACGACGAGAACACCGTCCAGACAGCCGTCTCAAGGACGCCGGCATACGCCGTCAACCCAAGGAGCAGCGCGACCGCCATAGCCACGTCGACCAGGGCGCGAAACACCGACGAACTCACGGAGCCGCCGGCCTGATCGCATTTCTCGACGGTTTGCCTCATGCGCTGCTCGATGGCCGGCAGAAAGGCGTCCGACTCGCGCGCCTCGTCGGTGAGCATGATGACGTCCGGCCAGCCCGCGGCGGGCAGATCGTCAACCGAGGCCCGCAAGAGCGCGCGGACGAAACCGCGCGGAACTTGCTGGCCATAGAAGCTCGCACAGAAGAGCGCGTCCTGCTCCAGGGGTATGATGGGCTTATTCGATACGATGCCGAAACGACAGGGAATCGGCGACTCGTCCATCGAAGACCTGATCGTGTCGGCGTGGTGTCGGGCCGTCGTTCCCTTTTGGTTGATGATGCTCAGGGAGTCATCTTCTGCCACAGCGCTTTCGACGATTCCAAAAAGCGCCGCAGAAGCCACGCCGCCCTCATCGACCTCCCCGTCTATTTCGTAGAGATCGACGTGCGACGCTACCCACAGCCACGGCGCCTGAGGACCGTAGTTCGCACTGAACGATCGCACGAGGGATGCGTCGGATACCTGCCCCTCGAAAAATGCCAGCAGCTGCGACGCGAGTTCGAGCGTATCCAAGCCGTCGCACGCCTTGCGCACGTCGAGCAGTCTGCCGACGTCGGAGAACGGCGCGCACGCCGCAAGGCAATCGTCGAACAGCTGGTTCGAGGAGATCGCCTCGTAGAAACGATAGGGGCTTTCCAAGAGGAAACTCACGAGCCCGTCGGCGTCTTCGTAGCCGGCATAGCGCGAGGGGCCTCCTCCGGCGAACAGGTGCTGGAACAGGCTGCGGGCGAAGGCTCGATGATCGTACGCGGCTGCGGCGATCAAGCCCAGCTCTTTGCCCATTTCCTGAGATTCCCCATCGTCTTCCTGCTTGAGCGTCCACGGGAGGAAGCCATTGGCCAACAGCTCGTCATACTCCCCAAGCTCGGAGCATTCGCGCTGCTCGAACATCGCGCGCAAAGCCGCGAGCGAGACGTCGTGCCCGCGCCATACCATTGCGCGTCGCGATCCCGAAATGAGGTAGATGGCACGCGAGAGGCCCAGGTCGGGATCCTTGATGGTGTCGCGATCCTGCTCGACGATCTCGTGCAGCCTACTGGACACGTCATAGTTGTCGATTTTCTTGAAGTACTCTTCGAGCCCGTGGGAATATAGATGCCTCTTCGCTTGGTCCCACTTGCCCGCCAATGCGTCAGCGAGGGTGGCGTCGTCGAAGCATTCAGTCCCTTCGAATACGTACGAAGGACGCTTGGGCGCGCTGTTGAGCACAGGGTCGACGAAGCTGAAGCCGCCAGGGTCTTTCAGCCAAGCCTGCACGTCGTCGTAGCCGAGACGGGTTGGCGCGTATTCCATCGTCAGACCATAGATCAAATCGCCGAGCGAAGCGTCCTCGGACGACTTGGGGTCGAACTTCACCGGGCGCATTCCTGCGTCGACTTCCGCAAGGTTATCAGCCTCAATGAGCTCTTTGTGCGGGTGCACATTGTCGTTGTACATAGTCCAGATCGTGTAACCGAACGAATACCAGTCGTTGCTCGGCAGGATGGAGCGATTGCGGGGAGAAAAACCTGGGGTCATGCGAGCGGTTGCCGTGTTCCCGACACGCTCGTCTTCGCCCATCAGGGTCGAAATCCCGAAGTCGCCCAAAACCACAACCCCGTCGAGCTCGAATACGTTCGAAGGTTTGACGTCGCGGTGAACGATGCGGTTCTCGTGCAGCAGATGAAGAGCCTCGGCTATCTCAGGTATCACCCGCTCTTTCAAAAACGATGGCGGATGGACCTCGTCGCCAAGGCAGCGGCAAATCGGCATGATGACAACATCGCACGAAACCGGATCAGAGCGACCGAGAAACGAAGCCGAGACGTCCCCATGCGACAGGACGGGCATGAGATGAGAGGATCGGAAACCTCCCCGCACCGATTGCGACTGCTCTCTAAGAAAGGCAAGCACGGCAAGATAGCTCTTCCGATGCCGAATTTTCACCGCCTTCGGGATGACCTTCGCGGCGTACTCGTTGCCCTCGTCATCACGAGCGCGCACAACAACTGCCTGGCCTCCGCCTCCCAGCTCATCGGCGCCATCGAGCACGAAGCGGCGACCTTCGTCATCGATGAATTCTATCTCCTCGGGAACCAGCACGAGGTCTTTGTCGGTTTTTGCATGCAGATCCGTCCCCCCGAAGTCAGCCTCGGTGCCTCCTGCGCCGCGCATCGCCACGGTTTCATTAGCCATAAGATCACTCGCCTCCCGCATCCCCATCGCACACCTGCACGAGCACGACCGAGATGTTGTCGGTCGAGCCGTTGTGCTTGGCGAGGTTCACCAACGTTCGCGCCGTTGCCGGCAAAGGGGCGTTTTGCGCCAAAACGAACTCGATCCGCCCCGAGTCGGCCCCCTCGGTCAGTCCGTCCGAGCAGATGAGGAACAAATCGCCCTCCAGGCATACGCTCGGAGTGCCAGACACCTCGACAATGCCGGACTCTTCGTCCATCCCCAGTGCCCTCGTGATCACATGAGCGTCAGGAGCCGACTGCGCGACCAATTCGTCCGATGCGCCCGCATCGACAAGCCGCTGGATAATCGTGTGGTCGTGCGAGAGCTGAACGAGCAGTCCGTTGCGGTAACGGTACACGCGGGAGTCTCCGGCGTTGAACACGACGGCCGAGCCTTCGCATGTGAAGTATATGCCGGCAACGGTCGATGCCGGAGGCGGCTGCAAGCCGAGTGAGGCTCGGTACGCGCAGATCGTCTTATGAGCATCATCGAGGCCCGAACGCAGAAGGCCCTCGATCTCCCCGTCAGGGCGGCACCCTTGGGCCAAGGACTCCTCGCAAAGGTCTGCGAACACAGCGGATGCGATGCCCGCCGCCTCGCATCCGCGGCCACCCGCGCTCACGCCGTCGAACACCGCGACGCCGAACGGCGCGTCCCACGACGAGGCATACAGGCCTGCGGACAACACGAGGGAATCGATGGCAACGCGGTCCTCGTTGACCAGCTTCACCGCCCCCCGGTCGGTCACCCCCACCACCCTAAACATGGTCGCCTCCTTCGCGTCGGAACCGTATCGAGCCGTCTGCCACCTCGGGGGTCACCTCGTCTCCACATCGACAGCGCTCATCGAACAGGAAGTCGGAAAGGACGTTCAAGTACTCCGTTTCGATGAGGTTTCCGATGCCGCGCCCGCCCTTCTCCTTGATCTCCGGCAAAAGAGAGCGGCGCACGAAGTGGGCGACCGTCGCCGGGTCGATGTTCACGATGATGCCGTTCTGCTTTTCGATGTTGCGATTCACCGCCTCGATCTTCAGCTCGACGATCGCCGCCGCCGACTTGTCATCGATGAAGTTGAACACGACCACGTTGTTGCCCACGCGTCCCAGGAACTCAGGTTTGAAATGGGCATCCATGGATTCCTTCACCTTGGCGCACATGGCGTCATACGGCTCATCGGGATCGATGAGGGCCACATGATCGACGACATGCCGACCTGAGGGGTCGAACACCTCCTGCGAGAATCCGATGTTGCTCGTGAAGAAGATCACCGTCTCCGAGAAGTAAACCGTGTTGCCCTGGCCGTCGGTCATCCTCCCGTCCTCGAGGATTTGGAGGAACTTGTCCATGATGCTGGGATTGGCCTTCTCGATCTCGTCGAAGAGCAGCACGGAGAACGGGTTGGCCTTAACCGCGTTGGTGAGCTGGCCTCCCTGCGCGTACCCCACGTACCCGGGAGGTGCGCCGAACAGCTTTTGATCGGAGTTGTCGCCTTGATATTCCGACATGTCCAAACGGATGCAGCTTCGCTCATCGCCGAACAAAAGCTCGGTCACCGCTTTGACTATCTCCGTTTTGCCGGTGCCGGTAGGACCGCTGAGAAACAGGATACCCTTGGGTTTGCTCGACGAGGAATGCGTGGCCCCGCTCAAGCCGAGCGAGGAACGCTTGAGGATCGAGATAACAGCGCTAACGGCTTGATCCTGTCCTTTCACCCTGCGTTTAATGACGCCCTCGGGATCGCGTTCAAGTTTGTCTGCGATCATCCGCCACTTGTTCTCGCGCACTCCGAACTTGTACACGTCGACGAGCCCGCATAACTCCGCGTCGGGAGCGCTGCTTCTTCCGTGCATCCGCCTCAGCTCGTCGAGCTCGCGAATGCTCATGCCGTCGGTGACGTCCACGAACCGTTCGGCTACGGTCTTCCCGTTCGAGTCGACCGACGTATCGGTGATCTCGAACGCGTGTTGCACATAGAGGTCTCTCGCCTCGCGATCGGGCGAGGGAACCACAATGGCGCGCAGGTTGGGATTCGTCGCGATGAACCATTCGGGAAGGTCGCGCAAGTTATTCGCGAGAAGGATGAGCGTGTTGCGGCTTTCGCCTATGCGCAGCGCGTCGGTCACCGCCATGAGCATGTTGGAAAAGAACGCCGTCTCCTCCTCGTCGAGATTCGTCGGCGAAGAGAGCAGTCGGGAGGCCATGTCCACGACGATGGCGACGGGCTGCGCGGGCATCGGCTCCTCGCCCTCAGCGGGCTCAATCGCGAGGTTGCGCGTCAACAACGCCTTTATCAGCTGCGAGTCGTGGACGAGCGCACTCTCCTTCGGCTGCGCCCCTTCTCCCGCGCCCGCCGAGAACGCGTTCACGCGCTCGTCTTCGATCCGTATTTGCGCAGCTGCCCGCTCGGCGGCGGCGAGGTAGCGCTCAAGCCGGTTGTCGTGGAAAGGGTCGGAGAAACGACTGAAGGGGTTGTAGCACACCATCTGATAGCGGCCACCCGCCTCATAGTCGGCGAACAGCATCTTCGCAAGTTGCCGCATGTCGAAAAACCGCGCGCTCGATGGCGTCAACTCCTCTGCCGCCTCCTCGCAAACGGGATAAAGATCATCGATGTTCTTCTCGAGCACGAATAAGCTTTTGATGCCTTTGAAGTTCAGCAGCTCTCGCTCCCATGATGGCAGTTGCATCGCTCAAACCGTCCCTTCTTAGTCGCGCGCGCCGTGGATACCCACGGAGATCGCCCTTCCCCCGTACACGAAGTTCTGCACTGCCCGGCCCTGTTCAAGGCAGCGCTCGTACTCGCCGGCAAGTTCCTCGTTGAACATCATCACGCGCTGGTTGGTGGATCCGCGCAGCGCGCAGCTGCCGTCGTTGAGCTTTTCGACGTATCGTCCGTCCACGAGCGCGTCCATCAACCCGCAGAGGCGTCCCATCCGCTCGACCCCCAAGCTCTCCTGCGCCTCCTCGTACGTGTACCCCGTGTACACGAGGATGTCGCGGAACGCCGGTCGCACGATCCCGAGGAAACGCAGGAGCTCGTCCGGCTGCTCCAGCGGATCGCCGCCGGTCAACGTCAGCCGATCCACGCCCTGCGCACGGGCGGTGCGCACGACGCAATCGGCGAATCCTTCCACCTCCACCTCGTGCTCCGGCCGATGCGCCCAAAGCTCGGGATTCGCGCAACCAGGGCATCGCTTGGAGCAGCCGCTCGTCCACATCACCAGCCGGCGTCCCGGGCCAAGCGTTTCCACAGGGCAGAGCAAGCGATCAACGAACATCGTCGACAACCCGTCTGTCGCGCTTCCCGTAACACGGTTTGACCTGTGCGATCTTGCGCTTGTCGAACGCGTCGGCGCAGCGAGGACATTCGGAGAGATGTGCGGCCTCGCCTGCCACTTGGAAGCTCCAACCGCATCCGCCCGGCGGGCAATCGATGAACCAACCTTCGATTTGGCCGTCGTCCCTGATCGCTTGGGGCTCCTCCGCAGAAGCAGGAAGCGACTCTTCCCGCGCGGCTTCGGGGGAAACCTCCGAGACGCCTTCCTCCCCTTCGGCCCCGCTCTTCAATGAGACGCGGAACGTCATGTCGGCCATGCGCACTGTTTCGCCGCCGTAGAGGGGATGCGGCACCCCCTCGACCAGCTCCGCGCTTTCGCCATTCTTGTACACATACGTCGAATTGACGGTGTTCATCGGAGTGATCGACCAACCGGCTTGTTCCTTCCGCACTTCAAGATGCAAGCGTGAGACTTTAGGGCTGAACAGATCGTTTTTGTAATCACCCTCCCTGCCGAGAAATCCGCCGCTGCCCCCGATCTCTATCTCGGTTCTCGTGCGTACCTCCTCAAGCACGAGGAGGTCGCCCGCGCTCTGCGAGGCGCGCCCATCGACGAACGACTCCGCGTCGACGCTTCTTGGGGAGTCGGGCAGCGGTGTCGGAGATGCATCATGCGCGCGCTCCCCGGCTTGGGAAGTTCCCGCAGCGCAGGCGGGGCAAACGTCAAACGCATCTTCGTTTGCCATTCCGCAGTTCGAGCAGATCCACATATCAGCTCATCTCCCTCTCGACGAGCACCTCATCGGCGCGGCTCTTCTTCTTGCGGCTTTGCAACTCATCGGCTTCCTGCATACGCGCGCGCCCGACCGACGTGAACACGACGGAGCATTCCTCGGAAGGCGGCATGTCCGACTTCTTGGCTAGGCAGATGCCGTAAGCCTTCAGGTCGTCGGCAAACTCCGCGAACACATTGCAGAAACGACGCTGCTCGTCGACGAGGCGCAACCGATCGTAAGCCGAAGCCGCCTGCGCTCGTTCCACCTGAACCCCGTCCTCGTCGTCGAGAACCGCCCCGCTGATGGAAGCCGTCTCCATCATCACCATGCCGGACGGCGAGACGTATGCATGGATCCCGACGTCGCTTTCGGTGTTCGCATACAGCACATGGCCTGGAATGGCCTGCTCAGACAAGCAAACCGCGCGCTTCACCCCGTAGCCGTGCTTTTCCATGACCCGGTCGAGAGCGTCGGCGAAATACGCGTCGTTCGCCAGCTCTCGATAGCGCTTGGCAAGATCCGCCTCCAACCGCTGAACCTCGGCAATGCCCTTGAAACTCTGCAGCGGAGGCAGCTCCGCGAAACCGACCGAGAGCTCGCGGCACCTTCTTTGGAGCAGCCGGCATTCCGTGTAAACGTCGCCCATGTCGTCAGCCGCGCGCGCAGCGCCGCGGGCGATCGTGCGGCACACTGCAGCAGCGTTTTCCAAAGCCACAATGCGATCATGATCGAGTTGATACTCTTCCAACGCGGCGCGAAGATCGCGCGCCGAAGCGAGGAGCGTCGCCCTTTGCTGAGCGACGAGCGCCTCGTCCATGGACAGCGCGGAGATGGTGGAGAACAGATTGCGAACCTCGTCGAGCACTTCAAACGGAGATGCGCTCGCCATCTGCGCAGCCCTCGGCGCGCTGGCGCTCTTGGCAGACGACGTTTCGGCGCGGAGCCTCTCGGCGCGCTCGATGGCCTCCCCGAAATCGAAGCGCTTGACCGACGCGTTTGCACTGAATTTCTCTGCAAAGGAATCGAGCCTGTCGAGCCGGGCGAGCGCTTCGGCATCGCGGCCCACACGGCCCTCGATGTCCTTCAAGCTTGCGGCAAGCTTCGTTATCGCCTGATCGCATGAGGCTTCGAGCCGCCTATTGAAGGCCTGGGCCTCTGCAAGCTGCGCAGGGTAGCCGCGAGTGGCGGTTTCAACAAGGCGGTTCTCGCATTCTGCTACAAGCTTCCTGCAATCCTCCGAAGCCAGCTGTCCGAACTTTCCCGCATCCGCGCATTGCGCGTTCAGCTTCGCCGCCCGCTTGCGAACCTCGCGCAGCGCTTCCTTGAGGATGGATGCGTTCCTCTCCCTTTCCGCTTGCAGCCGTTGCGCCATGATCTGCTCGAGCGTCAGCTCTCCCGACTTCGGACCGCTCATCGTTCACCTCGATCGTCCATGATTCCAAACCAGTACCACGAGCTTCCGGCGAGCACGATGCGATCCCCCGCTTGCAGGTCGCACGAGCATCCCGAACCCTCGGCTAAGCTGTCGTAGGCGACGCGGTTATCCTTCCCGCGGACGACCCGGGTGCCGTGCTTCGAACCCAGGTCTTCCAGCCGCCAGCATCTTTCATCGCGCACGATACGGCAGTGCTGCCGAGAGGCGGAGGGATCGCCCTCGATGACATCGCTGTCGGTGTAGCGCCCGATGAAGAACGGCTGCATCGAATCGACCAACCACCAGTCGGCAACGACACCCGGGGCGTTCGCGTCGTACTTGACAAGGCACGCCCGATCTTCGGAGGGCATTGACGCTTTCGCAGCATCGGGTATCTCGTCCGGCGTGGCCTCCGCAAGCCTCCGGGCAAGCTCCTCGTCAAGATGCCCGAACGTCAGCAGATGGAAGTAGGAGGAGACGAGCATGTTCAAGCGCTCTTCAGCGTCGCCTTGCCCAATAGCGCAGACTGAAAACAAGAGCTGCATCTCGTTGTTGATGCGCGCGAGGTTGAGATCTGTTCTCCCAGCCCTCCATTCGTTTGCGAAGCCACAGCTGACGTCTTTCCAGGTCGGATATGAAATCTCACGGATCGCGTTTCCTGGATCGATTCCTGCCTTTTCCAAATCACGGCAAAGGGACTGGGCTCCTTCTGCGAACACCTGGGAGTTCTTCACGCAGCTCTCCTTGAAATCATCGACGTATCGCAGCGAGTGGATCAACCTTGACAGCATGGTCGCCGTGCGCTTCCTAATGGAAGGGTTGGCATGGTTGATGTAATGGCCCTTCAAGCCGACATACGAATACAGCACCTTATGGTTGATGCACCCATGGGAAAGCGCTCTTATTCGCTCGGCGAAGCAGAACAGGGCCGTGCGCCACCCTTCACAGCCAACCGCATAGTTGAGAGCCGCTTTCTCTGACTGCTTCGCCATCGCTACCCCCTCTCCCGCCTCTCGTTCTCTGCTCTTGGAAGTCATGCATCTAGAGTATGCGCAAACTCGCGCGCAAGCTGTTGCGCAACACTTCCGGATCGATCCATGGCTCCAAACAAGCCGCCGACTCAGCCGACGATGCCGGAGTAGGCGGCGCGGGCTCGCAAGTGCGCCGCGAGCATAGAATGCTCGAGTCTCTATAACGGTTCGCCATGCGTTTCAGGATGGCGACCACCTCGTCGCAACGCGGACGCGAGCAGGGATCACGCGCGAGGCATGCAAGCAAAAGAGCGTGAACGTCCGGAGGAAGGCGCTCTTCGATCCGAATAATCGAAGAGCGCCTGAACCAGGATATCCAATGCGATCGACCGGCTATCAGTCCCGCCGGAAAAGGATAGGGCCATGCCCCCGTCAGCATCTCGTGCGCCACAACGCCGAACGAGTAAACGTCGGCAGAATCGCCTCCGCAAGCCCAGCCCTCCTCCTCCGCCGCAACGATCTCCGGAGCCGAGTAACCGTATGTTCCGCAAGGGGGCGCCCCTTCATCGCCCTGGAAGAACAGCGTGTCGAAATCGACGAGGGATATCCGCTTGGTCCCGCCGGTCGACACGATGATATTCGAGGGCTTGATGTCGCCATGGACGAGTTTTCGCCCGCGCTCCGTCATGAGGCTCAGGCCGTTGATCGCCTCGGCGAGCGCGAGCGCAAGCTCAAGCGCATCGACAAGAAGGCTTTCGCGCTTTTCGCACGCAGCAGTCGCCATGTGGCGGTCGAGAGACATGCCGCGCACCCACGGAGTCGCAATCCATAAGAAGGCTGTTCCTTTTCCCGATTCTGCATGTCCCATCCCGAACGATACGAGGTCCGGCAGCGGACGCGGAACCGCGAGAGCTCCCGAACAGCCGTCTTCGCACCGTGACAATCGTTTCAAAACATCGAATTGCCGGAGTATCGCTTTTTCGCTGCCTCTCGTCACCTTCACGCAGTGTGCCGCCGCATCAGCGCGTTTTGCAGCTGGCGCGGCGATGCGGAACACTGAGGAACGCAAACTGCGCGATACGAGGACGAAGCCCTTCTGCGATGGATCTCGCAGACCCCTGGGCGGGAGATGAGTCAAAGCCATTTTTCCTCCCGGTTCTCGGGGCCGATACCAGCGCACCCGGCAAAAACCGCTCAGAAGGAGAAAGCGAGGCGCGCATCGAGGGTATTGTGCAACACCTCTGCACGGAGCGGCAGACGTTCGTCACGACCGATCGCATTCCTGTCAAAACTGACTAACGGCACGTAAATCTAAGCGGCGTCGCCAGCACGCTGCGCCTCTTCGCATTACAATAAGAGGATACTTTGTGGGCAGCAGTGCGCAGGGAAAAGGGGCGCATGAAAGAACACGCTGGCGAAATCCCGCCAGCCGCATCCTCCGACATTTTCTTTTACTGCCTACCCAAATGGCGAAAGAAGGCTTCGCGGGTCGCCTTGCGCCTCTTTTGGCTGATGGGAACAATCTCGCCGGAACGCAGGACAAAGCAATCTTTGCGCGACTCCACAACGCGGTCCATGTTGACGAGAAAGCTCTTATGGCACTGGACGAACGAACCAGGCAGCTGCTCAACCAAATCGCCGAGCGTCGAATACGTTTCCAAAACCTCGCCACCCAGATGGATGCGCACTTTGCGTCGGTCGCTTTCGACAAAATCGATGGCATGGGGACGCACAAGCTTCACCATGCCACCCGAACGGATGGCGAGCGTTAAGGCGCGAAGTTCATTCAATTTGGCAAGCGCTTTGTCAATCGCATCATCGAAATCGTCTTTGCTCACGGGCTTCGCCAGGAAGTACACATGCTCGGTTCGGTACACGCGTGTGCAGAATTCCAGATGGCCCGTCACATAGACTACCTGCGTCCCGCTTCCCGCAGGAAAGAGGCTTTGGACTACTTCGATGCCATTGGGTTCATGGGGGCCCAAATCGATGTCGATAAGCAAAATGTCAATCGGATCATCCGCGCTGCGCGCTTCCAAGCTTGCAGCATCGGCGACATAATCGACGCGCAACTCAGAGGCGCAAGGATGCGACTCTGCCAATTTTTGGAGAACCTCCCTATGGTCGGGATTATCCTCGACAATGAGCAAGCGATACATGACAACATTCCAACTCTCGAGAGCTTTTCACTACGATGCGCTTTTGATGCTGCCCAAGTATAATTGATCATCTGCCGCAGAATCCACCCGAAGCAACACCGTTGTAGTGAACACGCCGGCTGCCTGGGCGGTTTCAAGTTTGCCATCGTGGCGATCGGCGAGGGACTGAAGGATGCTGAGACCCCAACCGTGCCGAGGCAGAGCGGCTCCCCTTCTGCGCGGCGCACGATGGGCAACCGATTCAGACGTCACGCAGCTGTTCTTCATGTGAACCACCAAATACCCCGTGTTTTCGCGCGCGCTCAGCTCCACGAACCGCTCTCCCTCGGGCACCTTGACGCAGGCGTTGATGGCGTTGTCCAGCATATTCGAGAACACCGCGCACAACTCCACGCTGGAAAGCCCTATATCGTCGGCAACCGCCAGGTTGAGCGTCAGGCGGATATCATTTTTGTCGCATTCGGCGGCCTTCATCGAAACGAGCGCGTCCACCACGCGATGCTCGCACGTGCGCTTGCATGTTGCGTCCATAAGACCCACTGCCCTCATCAGCCCGCGCGATGCCTGCTCGGCTTCGCGTTGATCCAGCAGCTTTTCCACAGCCGACAGTTCGCGGGCAACGTCCTCGCGTACGCGGCAGGCCTCCTCGATGTCTGCAGACAGCCGCCGCAGGTAATCCTCCTGCGCGTGCAGCTGCTCTTCGAGAAGACGTACGCGCTCGCGCGACAGCTCGCGCTCCTCCGACTCCCCCAGCATCTTGAACAAAACCAGATCAACCGGACCGCACAGAATGCTCACGGCTACGATCAGGACGAACATCCAAAGGGGCAGATCGTACGCAATCGCGTAGTAGAGCAGAAACGCCGCAATGCACAGCTGGCTGAAGGGAAACAGCAGGTTGATGAGCAGGCGCGCAGGGGCGATGCCGCGGAGCCTGCGCGCGAGCATCACCATGAACGCGCACATCAGCAGAAGCGCGCCTATCGCTATGGCGTTTCTCATGACCGAACAACCTCCTCGCCTGCGCTGGAACCGGCAAGCATCTCGCTCACCCGGCCGAGGTGCTCATACGCCTCGTGAAACCTTCCCCGATTCGACAACGCGAGCACCACCTGCACCTGATTCCCCACATCATGGCGCATCTTCAACGTGCGCTCGATGTCTTCAACCAACTCTCCGCATTGCGCGAGGTAGCCGTCGAGCTGCTCTTCAAGCAATGTCGCGCGCTCATCGTCGCGGCGTTTCTGAGTGTAGCGGCTCATCGCCGCGAACAACAGCGCATCAGCCGCGAAGCCCATCAAAGACAGTGCTACGCCCACCGCATAATACCGCAGGGAATTCTCGATATAGCCCATCGGCAAAATGATCATGATGCTTGCCAACACGAGCTGAATGACGGAGAAAAGGGCCGGTAGGCGCGCAGACTTCTCCCTCTCGTGCCTTTTGGGGGGAAAGCGACGCACAAGCCGGTAAAGCACGGTGAGCAGCAGAGCCACGAGCACGAAATGGAGTGCGTGGGTCACGGCAAACGCGCCCAGGTTGGCGCGCACCGCGTTGTAATCACCCACCGGCGTGCCCGTCACGGTTATCCAGAGCGCTCCGCCCGGCAGATCGGCGAAGAACAGCACGAAGTGGGCCAGCGCCACGATAAGGATCCGGCGAGCCAGGCCGCCCTCGGACAAAACGATGGGAACGAGAGCGGGGGCAATCGCCGCCACCAGCCGAAACTCGACGCTCGTGATTGAGCGCGTGCCGGCTATGAACAACACGAAAGCCATTTCCAGCACCCAGTACAAAACCGGTCTGCGAATATCAAGCATCTTGGTGAGCGCATACGCGAACAGCGTCTGAACAGGAAGGACTCCGACAATATCGAGAAGAACGTCGGGCATTAGGAACGATACCCCGCTTCACCGGATTGAGGCTGCTTCGCAAGCGAAGCGCCGAACGCCGCTACATGCTCGCGAGCACGTACGAGGTCGCCGCGCTCGGCAAGCGCCAGGGCAGCATGAGCTTGATTGCGCACGTCATGACGCATCTTCGCTGTGCGCTCGGCCTCTTCGACGAACGTATCGCATTGCGCCAAACACTCGTCGAGATGTTGCTGCAGCAAGGCGGCGCGCTGATCTTCGCGGCGCTTGCGAGCGAATCGACCCGCCGACGTCATCAACGCAAAGTCGGCGGCAAGGCAGAGCAGCGAAAGCACGGCAGTGCCGAAATAGAGCACGTCTGACCCCTGGCGCAGGTACACGCCGCACGCAAGCGCCAGGGCCAGCATGAGCGCCTGCGCGACGGGGAACCATACGAAGTTCTGCAGCCCTTGCGCCTGATCGCTGTCAAAACGCTTGAGCGTGGCATCTATGGCCGCGAACAGGACCGCTAAGATGATCAGGTGCATGACGTGGGTAAACGTATAAGCGCCAAGATTGCTCCAGGCCGAGCTGAACTCTATTGCCTCAAGGCCGGTCATAAGATACCACGAGCTGATGGAAACAAGCTCCGCAACGATGATGCACACGTTCACCAAGGCCACGACCAGCAGCCTGCGCAAGACCCCATCGGTTGCCACGGCGAACGGAATCACCCCGGAGCCCATGATGAGGAAGAGGAGCCGGACGGTGGCGCCGATCTCGTTGCGCGCCGCGAGAACAAACAGCATGAACGGGGCGAGCAGGATGAGGAACAGCACGTTCGAGCGCATGTGCAGCAGCCGTATCCAAGCATACGTGATAAGGATATCGGACGCGAACGTGCCGATGACGCCCGCCACCGCGCTCAAGTCCATTGCCGCACCCCCTTCCCCTCGCACGTTCGCCCCATGCGTTCATGCAAACGGTACCATAGCTTGCGCGTCAGGCGTGCGAAGTCCGGCGCAGAGGTCGCGCACTTCGGAGAAAACGTAGGCTGCGAGGCGTGCGCCTATCCGCGTGCCTCAAGATCATCGGCAATCGCGTCGCTCCAGTCTTCGGACAGCACCTGCTGCTCGCGCAGGTTGCAGGTGGCCTGCGCGACGGCCCCGAACATCACCGCGGATCCCTCGCCGTCGGCCACGTAGCGCGCCGCCCGCGCGGCCGGGATGCCTATCCTCCCCGCCTCCTTCGCCGCGTCGATGTTCGCGCCGAGGAACAAAAACTCCCACCCTTGCTCCTCGCGCTCGCTTATCAGGCGCTTGACATCATCGTACGAGTAGCGGCGGCTCGCGTTCTCCATGCCGTCGGTGGTGATGACGAAGATGGTCTTGTCCGGCTTGAACCCGTCGGGCAGGTAGCGCTGCACCATGGCGATGTGCTTGATGGAGCCGCCCACCGCATCGAGCAGGGCCGTCGAGCCGCGCACGGAGTAGTCGTCGCTCGTGAGCGGCCGCACCTGCTGCAGGTCTGCCCGGTCGTGCAGCACGAGCGTCTCGTGGTCGAACAGCACCGTGGAGAGAACCGCCTGCCCGGGCTGCTGGCGATGCTGCTCAAGCACTGCGTTGAAGCCGCCGATAGTATCCGTTTCCAGGCCGGCCATCGACCCGCTGCGATCTAGCAGGAACACGAGCTCAGTCGTTGCGTGCCCGGTTGTCGTTTCGTTGGCGTTCATGTTCGCTCCTTCTCTTTGGCTTGAGGGAGCCCCGCGCATCGGAGCCCCGCCGACAAAGCCACTATAGAAGGGAACACGCGCCATAAGGTCGCCTCGTAGGCGACAATCGCGCGCTGAGCCTTACGAGCCCAGTAGCATCTGGTCGAAGGCGAACAGCGTCTCGTTGATGACGAACAGGTCGTACTCCTGCCGCCGGATGAAATACTCCACGATCACGTCAAACTTACTCGCGTGCGAGAGCGCGAATCCGGCCTTCTCGAGCAGGCCCTTCGTCTCTTCGAGCGAGAGCCGCAGCGCCACGGCGAACGCGAGCGCCGTGGGCTTGCTGGGGCGGTACGCCTTGTCGCTGCGGATCTTCGAGAACAGCTTGCGGCTGACGTTCGCGCGCTTGTACGCCTCCACGTCGGTCATGCTGCGCTCATCGATGAGGCGCAGCAAACACTCAGAGAACGACTCATCCAGGTTGTCCACGAGCTGGGAGAGGTCTTCTGCCTGCGAGGCGGTCGCGCTTCGAGCGGCGACTCTCGGGGCAGCAGGCTGCACGCGCCGGCTGCGGAGTTCAGTATCCTCGAAGCTGAATCCTGCAGCGAGTTCATCGCTCAGGACCGCCGTCCCCAGGTAGTCATACGCCTTCTCATAGGTGTCGTCGATGTACTGCCGCACCGACGCGAACAGCGACTCCCCGATGTCGAACGACGCGCGGTCGAACACCACGAGGTAGATGTCGACGTCATGGTCGGCCAGGAAGCTCGCGAACGCCTCGAGCGCGATGGCCAGCGCCGCCGGCTTGGGGAAGCCGAATGCACCGGTGGAGATGAGCGGGAACGCCACCGACTCGACGCCAAGCTCCTCAGCACGGGCGAGAGCTGCGTCGTAGCATTGCCGAAGCAGCGCCGCCTCGCCTTCATCCCCGCCGCGCCAGATGGGCCCCACCGCGTGGATGATGTAGCGGGCGGGCAGCGCGAACCCCGGCGTGACCACCGCCCCGCCCACCGGGCAGACGCCGATGGCGCGACATGCGCGCGCAAGCTCCTCATGCCCGGCGCCGTGGAACAGCGAGCCGCACACGCCCCCGCCCGCCAGCAGCTGGGCGTTCGCGGCGTTCACTACCGCGTCCACCCGCATATGCGCTATATCGTCGCGAACGATCCGAAACGGCATGACGTCGACCCCTTTCCTTCCACGAAAA
This sequence comes from Arabiibacter massiliensis, assembly GCF_902386925.1. Taxonomy (NCBI): domain Bacteria; kingdom Bacillati; phylum Actinomycetota; class Coriobacteriia; order Eggerthellales; family Eggerthellaceae; genus Arabiibacter; species Arabiibacter massiliensis. The sequence continues at coordinate 1,892,403 of NZ_LR698996.1, forward strand.
CGATGACGCAAAGAACGAGAACAGTATACCAGCGGCTGCAAAGCCTTTTCGAAGCTGCGACTCGGTCTGTCAGTGGCGGTGTTTCAAGTTATAATCGAAAGTCGAAAAGCCGGACGGGAAAGGAGAACCTGCTATGAAACGCGAGGATATTCGCCGCTTGGCGCACGAGCTCCTGGCATCCCGTCATGTTGAAAGCGACTTCATCGAATACAAGAAATCAGCTGAGTTCAAGGGCGGCATCCTCAAAACGATGTGCGCTTTCGCCAACAATTACATGAACAGGGAAATCGGGCTTCTGTTCATCGGTGTCGAAGAAGAGGACGCGCAGGACGGACGGAAGGCCGTGCCCGTTCTGCCCATAGCCGGCATCGACGAGGCGAATCTGGAAACGACCGAGAACACGCTGAAGTCGCTTGTCGCCTGCGTCGTGCCCAAACCCATCGTGCATTTCATCGTAGACGAATTCGACGACCGCTCGTATCTCATCGTGGCCATCGAGCCAGGCTCCGCAGGCCCATACGAGACGAAAGAGGTCGCTTCGAAAAAGCACGGCATCAAACCGGGGCGCTACATCCGCGTGTCCCGCGACACCGTGCCGCCGAACCACACGCAGGAATTCCACTTGTTGAAGAAGTTCGCCGACTACCATTTCAGCTCGGAGCTCAACGAACGCGCCACGCTCGACGACCTCAACTACGAGTACATGCGCGAGTACCTGGTGCAGACTGGAGCACGCGAAGACGTCCGCACGCTCTCCAAGCTCGAGATGGCGAAAAGCATGGGACTTGTATCCGAAAGCGACTTCGGAGGCCTGCGCGTCAAGAATTTCGCGGTCCTCATGTTCGCCAACAGGCCCCGAGATTTTATCAAGGGCGCTTACGTCGAGGTTATCAGCGACATCATGGACGATACCGACCGCATGTCGGCGGAAACGTTCGAAGGGCCCATCTGGGTGCAGGCGCAATTCGTAGGGACGTACTTCAAAAACGTCATCGAGCGATCGTTCACCGTTCGCACGCCGGGAATCGACCAGCATCGCATCGTCTACAACTACCCTGCTCAGGCCTTCGAGGAACTTGCGACCAATATGATCCTGCACCGGCAGTACGATGACGAGAACTACGGCGGCATTTACGTGTACGCGGACAAGATCGTGTTCGTCAATCACAACCGCCCCATACCGCCCGTCACCATAGAAGCCATGAACAACGACGTCGAGTTTCCCAAGCGCGTGTACGAGAATCCCGAAATCAAGGAGATGTTCCACGCCCTCCATCTCATCGAGAGCTACGGCTCGGGCATTCGTCGCGCGAAGAGCGCCCTCGAGGAGAACGGCTCGCCCGCGCTACGCTTCGAACCCGACAACGACACCGACGAGCTCACCATGGTCACCATGTTCATAAACCCGGAGTTCGCTGCGATGGAAGCTGCGGTAGATCGGGCACTCACGGGCAAAGGGACGAACGGGAGTGACGGTGTAAATGAAAAAACTACCCAGAAAACTACCCAGAAAACTACCCAGAAAGTAAAGCTCACTGCAAAGGATCAGGAAACGCTCGCAGAGTTCGAGCAAAATCCGCACCAAACCATCGAGCAAGCGGCTCGCACGCTGGGCATAAGCGTCGATGCTGCGAAAAAACGCGTTGGGAAGCTGCAGCGGATTGGAATGCTCGAGCACGTCGGGCCGAACAAAGGCGGCCATTGGAGAATCGTTTAGTCAGAAAAGGCGGGAGCCCCGCATCACCTTGGTGCGGGGCTCCGGACGTAAATTACTTCCACTCCCTCCGCATGACCTCCCACTTTGCGTCGCGGGCGGCTTCGACGGCGGCTATCTCGTCGTCCGAAAGCGCGCGGAAGCGGCCTTGGCGACGCAGGTAGGCTTCGACGCTGGCGAACTCCTTGGGGTCGCGGTTGAGCTTGAACGAGCCGCCCTCGTATTCAGCGAGGTACCAGAGTCCCGTGTCCACGATATCCTTGGCGATGTCTGCCGTCTCGTCCACGCCGCAGCCCCAGCCGGTTGGGCACGGGGCGATCACGTGGATGTAGCGCGTGCCCTTGATGTCGCGCGCCCGCTCCACCTTGCGGATGAAGTCGTTCAGGTAGCCCACGCTCGCCGTGGCGGCGTAGGGGATGCCGTGCGCGGCCACGATCTCGAACAGGTTCTTCTTCTGCGTGAGGCAGCCGTGCACGTTGCTGCCGGCCGGCGTGGTGGTGGTCTTGGCGCCGAACGGGGTGAGCGAGCTCTTCTGGATGCCCGTGTTCATGTACGCCTCGTTGTCGTAGCAGATGTAGAGCACGTCGTCGTTGCGGTCGATGGCACCCGAGAGCGCCTGCAGCCCGATGTCGGCCGTGCCGCCGTCGCCGGCGAAGCCCACCACCGTACAGTCGTCGGGCAACTTGTGTTGCGCGCGCAGGCCGGCCTCGATGCCGGTGAGCACGCTGGCCGTGGCGGCGAAGGGCGTGATCATGGCGTTGTTCGCAAAGGCGAGCTGCGGGAAGTTGAACCCGACGGCGCTCATGCAGCCCGCGGGCAGCGCGGCCACGGCGTTCGGCCCCAGCACCTTGAGCGCCGCGCGCACGGCAAGCGACCCGCCGCAGCCCGCGCACGCCTTGTGCCCGAAGAACAGCTCGTCGTCGGTCATGTTCTTGGCGGTGACGGCCATGGCTATCGGCCTCCTTCCGAGACGGCGTCCGCCGGCGAATCGATTCCCAGGAAGCTTACGTGCGGCAGGTCGAGCGTGCCCTCGGCCGCCTGCGCGAGCGCGCGGAACATACCCTCCACCTGGGCCTCGGAGATGTCATCGCCGCCCAGGCCGCCAATGAAGTTGTACGACGGCACGCGCGCCCCCGCCTGCTGCAGCGCCGAGTTCACGTTGGTGTACACCGTGCCCTCCGCGCCGAACGAGACGTCCTTCTCCAGCACGCCCACGGCCTTCGCGGCCGCGAGCGCAGTGGCCACGAGCACGCTCGGCATCGGGCGCAGGTAGCGGATGCGCAGCATGCCGGCGCGCACTCCCTGGGCGCGGAGCTTCTCCACCACGCCGCGCACGAGCCCCGCCACCGACCCGAGCGTCACCAGCACCACGTCGGCATCGTCGCAGTTCACGCACTCGATCATGCCAGTGTAGCGTCGCCCGAACACTTCGGCGAAGCGCGCCTCCACCTCCTTGATGGCGCGCGGCGCGGCCTCCTGCATGTCGCGATGCTCCCAGTACTTGAAGTAGCGATCGTAGTCCGGCCCCGCCGAGAAGCCGATGCTCACCGGGTTCTCGAAGTCGAAGCGGTTGCCCGCGCCGTCGTAGGGCGGCAGGAACGCGTCGGCCTCATCGGGTGTGGGGACGTCCACCGTCTCGTAGGTGTGCGTGAGCGCGAAGCCGTCCAGGTTCACCATCACCGGCGTGCGCACGGCCGGATCCTCGGCCACGGCGTAGGCCATGAGGGCCAGGTCGAGCGCCTCCTGGTTGTTCTCGGCGTACACCTGGATCCAGCCGTGGTCCAGAAGCGACAGCGAGTCGCGCTGGTCGCCGTAGATGTTCCACGGCAGGGCGGTGGCGCGGTTCGCGTTCATCATGACGATGGGGAACCGCCCGCCCGACGCGTAGGTCAGGCACTCGGCCATGTACAGCAGGCCCTGGCTCGACGTGGCTGTGAACGTGCGCGCGCCCGTGGCCGACGCGCCGATGGCGCACGAGAGCGCCGAATGCTCGGACTCCACGTGCACGTACTCGGCGGCCAGACTTCCGTCCTCCACCATCTCGCTCAGGCGCTCCACCACCACCGTCTGCGGCGTGATGGGATACGCGGAAATGACCTGCGGGCGCGCCAGCCGCACGCCCTCGGCGAGGGCCTCGTCGCCGGAAAGGAACCGCTTCATCGGGCATCCGCCTCGCTTTCGGGGATCATCGTGATGGCGCCGAACCTGCACGCCTTCGCGCACACGCCGCAGCCCTTGCAGAAGTCGTAGTCGATGGCCACCGGAGCGCCGCCGGGCGCGGGGTCGGCCACCTTGAAGACGGTGCCGTCAGGACAGTAGAGGTAGCATTGCAGGCAGCCCGTGCAGGCGGCCGGATCGATCACGGGGCGGATGTTGCGCCAGCCCGCGTTCTTCACCGTGAGGTAGCCGCCCTCGAAGCACGTGGAATGCGCGAACTCGGCGGGATCGAGCGCGCCGGAGCGAAGCGTGGGGATGAGGGATGCCGGGCGCTGGGGCACCGTCGTCGCGGCGCTTTCGGCTGACGCCGCAGGGGATCCTTCGACTCGCTGCGCTCGCCCAGGATGACAAGGGGTGGCTGCTCCGTCGCTGCGCTCAGGATGACAAACGGCGCACGCCTTCTGCACGATATCGATGTTCTTCGCGTGCAGCTTCGCGGGCATGTACTGGCGGATGGCCTCCTCCACGTCGGCCAGCTCCACCCTCTCGCAGAGCGCCGCCAGCGCGCCGAGGAACACCGTGTTGGGGATGGGCCGGCCGAGAACCGCGCTCGAGATGCCGTCGGCATCGAGCGCCACGATGCACGCATCGTCGAACGCACGCGTGCTGTTCACCAGAACCAGGCCGCCAGGCTTGAGTTCGCGCTCCCAGCCGTCGCCGAGCAGCGTGTCATCCAAGTACACCACGTAGTCGGCCTGCGCGATGGCACTGCGGTCGCCGATGGACGCATCGTCCATCTTCGTAAACGCCCTGATGGGCGCGCCGCGACGCTCGGGTCCGAACGCCGGGAACGCGAGCGCGTGCCGCCCATCCTCCATCGATGCCGCCGCGCCCAGAAGCCGCGCCGCCGTGAACGCGCCCTGCCCGCCCCGGCCGTGCCATAAAACTTCGATCATGAGCTTCTCCCACCGCCCTCGATTACATCGTCTGCAAGTATAGCGCTCCGGCCGAGGATCGCGCCTCGAACCCCGCCGCACAGCCGCCAACTCCCCGCCGGCGGCACGCGGCCCCGGCTCTTCGCCCGATGCGCCTTTGCCGCGCAATTGGCGGCGTTTGATGCTGGTGTGGATATCGGGAATCGCGCGGTTGATGAACTATAATTCCGAACTATGAAACGTCTGGGGAAGGATCCGAGCACTGCCGTCGCGCATCACGCGCGCGAGACTCGCGCGCGCCTCAACGCGGCCGACGACGACTCGCAGCCCGCGAACGAGCGCGGCTCCCACGCGTCGGCAACCCCTTCCGACACCACCCCCTTCCTCGGCGCCAACTCGCGTGCCCGCCAAAACGAGGCTCCCAAGATGCCGCGCAAGCCCAACTTCGTCACGCGCTCGGTGAACCACTGGTGCAACCGCCTGCTCGGCGCCGTGTCCGACCGCTCGCTCGCCGAGCAGGAGGCGCAGTACGCCGCGCACCGCACCACGCGCGACTACGTGTGGAACTCCATCGGCATCGGCGCGTGGGGCATGGTGTTCCCCATCCTCACCGTGGTGGTCACGCAGCTCGTTGGCGTGGAGCAGGCCGGCATGTTCTCCATGGCGTTCGTCACGGGCATGCTGCTCATGTTCCTGGCCAACTACGGCGTGCGCACCTACCAGGTGTCCGACCTCGACGAACGGCACTCGTTCTCCGACTACCAGCTGAACCGGTGGATCACCTGCGCCATCATGGTGGCCGTCGGCGTGGCGTACTGCTCGATCCGCGGGTACGCCAGCGACATGTTCACCATCAGCCTAGGCGTGTACGTGTACAAGATGGTGGACGGCCTGGCCGACGTGTACGAAGGCCGCCTGCAGCAGGTGGACAAGCTCTACCTCGCAGGCGTCTCGCAGGCATTCCGCTCGGTGGTGGTGCTCATCGCGTTCTCGCTCGCACTGCTCATCACGCGCAACCTGCCCGTGGCCTGCATCGTCATGGCCGCGGCGGCGGCGGTCACCTTCGTGGTGCTCACATTCCCGCTCGCGCTGTTCGAGACGCCGAAGTCGCGCCGCGTGAGCCCCGCCAGCGTGGGCCGGCTGTTCAAGAGCTGCTTCCCGCTGTTCCTGGCGCTGTTCCTGTACGCGCTCATCGACAACATGCCGAAGTTCGTGATGGAGGGCGTGCTCAGCTACGACAACCAGCTGTACTTCAATGCGCTGTACTTCCCCGCGCAGGGCATCCTGCTCACCATCGGGCTCATCTACAAGCCCCTGCTCGTGCGCATGGCCGAGGCGTGGGGCGACCCCGGCAAACGGAAGAAGTTCGACCTGATCATCGTGGCCATCATGCTCGTGGTGGTAGCGTACACAGGCGTGACGGCCCTCGTCATGGGGTGGATCGGCATCCCCGTCATGAGCTTCCTCTACGGCCTGGACTTCGAGCAGTTCCGCGGCCTTTTGTTCATCATGATCGCCGCGGGCGGCGTGACGGCGGGCATCGACTTTCTGTACCAGGTCATCACCGTGCTGCGCCGGCAGCAGGCCGTGACGAAGCTCTACATCATCACGTTCGGGTTCTCGCTGTTCGTGCCCATCCTGCTGGTGAACTTCACCGGGCTGCCGGGCGCGGTGATCGGCTACCTCATCGTCATGTGCATCCTGTTCGTGCTGCTGGTGAGCGAGTACATCGGCATCCGCCTGGGCTTTTCCAAGGAGGCGAAGGACGAGGCCGCGACCGATCGCCCCGCCGTCTCGCCCACGCGCGCAGCCGCCCACGAGAAAGCCCGCGTCCGCGCCATCGCCCAGGAGCTTGAGGCGGAAGGCGAAACGGCCCGCTACCGCTCCCCCGCCCGCGCCGCCGCGCACGCCAAGGCCCGCGCCCGCGCCGAGCAGCCCCTCGGCAAGCACGCCGCGCCCGACGAGGACGACCCGCTAGCGGAGTAGGCTATCGGATTCCAGGAGGAACCTGCGGATATCCCGGTGGATGATGCCGTTTCTGCTGCGATCGACTTTATCCATCGACAGCACGTATTTGGGGAAATCGCTTCGCAGCTCCTCCAGAGGCCGAAACTCGCGCTCCACCGTCGAATCGCTTGCCAGCAGATAGCATACTTGAAGGTACAGCTTGCGCGAGCCCTTCGATGCGACGAAGTCGATTTCCCTTGGTGAGGCGCCCGGCAACGGGGAGGAATCTCCAACACTCGCGGAATCCAAAAAAGGCTTGTCGCCCACGGTGACGCTCCATCCATAGCGAAGCAGCTCCAAGAAAACGATGTTCTCAAGCACCTGATCGATGTTGCGGTCGTTGCTTCCGTACACCGCCTCGCGCAATCCCTGATCGACTAGGTAGTACTTCTCTTGGCTTTTGAACACCTTCTTGCTCATAACGTCGACGCGAGGTGCTCGGTACAGCAAGTTCGCATGGCACGCCACCTGCACGTACTTCAGCACCGACCCGATGGAGATAGAGATGCCCTCGCCCTCCAGCATGCGCTCGATACTCCGACCGCTGAAGGTGTGGCCTATGTTCGCCATCAAAAACGGAAGCAGTTCCCCCAAAAGCGGCGCGTCTTTGATGTTCTCGCGCTCCACCATATCCTTCAGCACGACGGTGTCGTAGATTCCCAAGAGGTACTCGCGACTGGGTCCGGGCTCGTAATCGAGATACGAGAGAAATGGGAATCCGCCCAAGATACGGAACACATCGAAGGCCTCGTCCACCCCCTCTTCCATACCGCTATCGGCACGCAGGCGCACGAACTCCGAGAACGAGAACGGGAACACCTTGAACTCCACGTATCGCCCGCTCAGGTAAGTGGCGAATTCGCTCGAAAGAAAGCGGGCGTTCGATCCCGTAAGGTAGATGTCCAACCCGAACTCCGTTTGCAGCCCGGGAACAAGCTGCTCCCAGGTTTCGACTTCCTGGATCTCGTCAAGGAAAAGGAAGCCTTGCCTGCCGTTGAGCCCATCCGCCCACTGGCTCACGTGCGCGTAAAGCACCTCGGGATCCTTGAAGTGCCGATTCGAATACTTCTCCAAGTTGATATCAAGCATACGCGCTTGGGAGATGCCCTGCGCTTGCAGCTCTGCGCGCACAAGCTCGAGGATCGTCGACTTTCCCGCGCGGCGCACGCCTGTGACCACCTTGATGATGGGCTTGCCGATGAACGGGCGAATCCTATCGAGATAGAGCGGTCGTTCGATCATGAGGGCTCCTTTGTTCATTGTAGTTGACAAACTATGCCAAAAGGCAAATTTTGTCAACTACAATGAACAAAGCCCCCTTGCAACTTGCGAATTGCAGGTTACAAGGGGGCTGCGATCTGTTGGTTCCGCAGTCTTAGAACCGCGCGTACTTCACGAGGTTCTTCTTGAGGGTTTCCACGAAGCGCTGGGCGACGTCGCCGAGCGCTTCGCCCTTGCGGGCCACGTAGCCGAGGCGCAGCTTCACATCGGTGTCGAGCGGCACGGTGTTGAGGCCCGCGCCGTCGGAGATGCCCACGAGGATGCCGCTCGTCACCGTGTAGCCGTTGAGCGCCACGATGAGCTCGGAGAGCGAGGCGCGGTCGGTGCACGCGATGGACTTCGCGCGCGGCACGCCGGCGAGCGCCTCCTCGGCGAAGGCCACGGGCGAGTCCTCGTCCTGCTCGAAGTAGAGGTACGGGAAGTCCTCCATGTCCTCGAGCGAGAGGCTGGCGGCGTTCACCATGGGGTGGCTCTTGGGCAGCGCGACGCGCGGGGCCGACTCGATGAGCTCCACGAACTCCAGGCCCGCCGCGTCGAGCGCCTCGTTCAGCTCGTCGGCCGTGGCCGAGGTCTCGAACAGCACGCCCAGCTCGCTCTTCCCGCTGGCGACGTCGTCGATGACGCCACGTGTGGTGCGGTCGCGCAGGGCGTAGGCGTACGCGTCGCCGCCGAGCGCGAGCACCACGTGGGCGAACGTCTGCACGTTGAACAGGTAGTGCTGGCCGGAGACGGCGAAAGTGGTTTCAGCAGTGGTCATAGGTTGCTTCCTTCCCTAGCGAGTCTGGCAGCCGCGCTCGTCGATGAAGCGGCTGGCCTTGTGCTCGGACGACGTGCCTAGCTTGCCTGCATCATACACGATCACCTTGGCCGGACGCACGCCGGTGTGCGCCTTGAGCGCGGCTTCGGCGCGCTTCGCCACCTCGTCGTAGGGCTCGTCGCTGCCGAGCGCGCGCTCCACCGACACCTCGTACTTGCAGGTGAAGTCCTTCTCGTACACGCGGATGGAGTATTCGCCGGTGAGGCCGTCCAGCCCGCGCACCACGTACTCGATGTCGCTCGGGAACACGTTGACGGCGCCGACGATGAACATCTCGTCCTTGCGCCCGGTCACGTGGATGCGCGCCAGCGTGCGGCCGCATTCGCAGGTGTCGGTGCTCACGTAGCCGATGTCGCCCGTGCGGAAGCGGATCATCGGACGCGCCTTCTTCATGAGCGTCGTGTACACCAGCTCGCCCGTCTCGCCCGGAGCCAGCACCTCGCCGGTGGTCGGATCCACCGTCTCAACGAGGATCTGGTCCTCCACGATGTGCAGGCCGTCGTGCGCCTCGCACGCGGCCGCGCACGCGCCGTAGATGTCGGACAGGCCGTAGAAGTCCACCACCTTCGCGCCCCACAGGTTCTCGATGCTCTCGCGCGTGGACTTGATGGAGCCGCCCGCCTCGCCGGCCACGATGATGGTGTGGATGTTGAAATCCGTCTTCGGGTCGAAGCCCTTCTCCTTGGCGATCTCGCCGAGGTGCCACGCATAGCTGGGAGACGTCCAGATGACCGTGGGCTGGTACTGCTTGAGCACGAACAGCAGGCGGTCGGACGGCACCGCGCCCACCCAGATGGCGAGCGCGCCCAGACGCTGCGCGCCGATGACGTCGGGGCCGCCCACGTACAGCGCGAAGTTCAGGCCGTGCACGTAGCGGTCGTTCGGGCGCATGCCGGCCTGCCAGAACAGGCGCGCCTCGGTGTCCTGCCACAGGTCGAAGTCCTCTTGCGTGAAGGGGCTCACCGTGGGCACACCCGTCGAGCCGGAAGAGGTGGCCATGAAGATGACCTCCTCCTCGGGCACGGAGCACATCTCGCCGAAGAAGCTGCCCACGTGCTGGGTCTCGCGCTCGGTCTTCTTGTCGCAGAACGGGAACTTCGCGATGTCGGCGAGCGTTTGGATGTCGGCGGGCGTCACGCCGGCCTCGTCGAACGCACGCTTGTAGTACACCGTGTTCTCGTACGCGTACGCCGCCATGGCCTTCAGGCGCTCGAGCTGCAGGGCCTCGAGCTGGGGCCGCGGCATGCACTCGATCTCCGGATCGTAGTATTTCTGATCGTAGGGGATGTCCTTCGCCATGGGTCGCTCCTTGGTCGTCGTGCGTTCTCGTCGCCGCCTGCGCGCGAACTCGCCCTGCCGAGTTGAGCGAGGCTTGAATGTTTCACGTGAAACATTCGTTCGCTACCAGGGGTTTTCGCGCGAAAAGCAGCGTATTGCATGAAACCACGAACGGGCGGCGAATACAACCTTTCAGGTCATTCGATGTTTTGATGGTTTGCTATCGATTCAGCCGATAGCTGGGTAAAATGACGGAAAGAACGTCGAACGCGGAAGGAGCCGCCCATGACCCTCCAGCAGTTGCGCTACCTCATCGCCATCGCCGAGTACGGCTCCATCAACGCGGCGGCGCAGAACCTGTACGCCTCGCAGTCGAACCTGTCCACCGCCATCAAGGAACTGGAGCAGGAGCTGGGCATCACCGTGTTCACGCGCAGCAACCGCGGCGTGACGCTCACGAACGACGGCACCGAGCTTCTGGGCTACGCGCGCCAGGTGATCGAGCAGGCCGACATGCTGGAGGCGCGCTACGCCGACAAGGGCTCGGCCCACCTGCGCCTGGCCGTGTCCACGCAGCACTACGCGTTCAGCGTCCAGGCGTTCGTGAACGTGGTGGAGGCGTGCGATGCGCGCGAGTACGAGTTCATCCTGCGCGAGAGCACCACGGCCGAGATCATCGACGACGTGCGCACGTTCCGCAGCGAGGTGGGCATCCTCTACACCGACGGCTTCAACCGCCGCGTGCTGGAGAAGGCGTTCGCCGACGCCGACGTGGCGTACTTCCCCCTGTTCGACGCGCGCGTGCACGTGTTCGTGGGCGAGCACCACCCGCTGGCCGGGCGCGCGCTGCTGTCGCCCGAGGACCTCGAGGACTTCCCGCGCTACTCCTTCGAGCAGGGCACGGCGAACTCGTTCTACTACTCCGAGGAGCCCCTGAGCCACCTGCCGCACGCGCGCAACATCCGCATCTCCGACCGCGGCACGCTCACCAACCTGCTGACCAGCTACAACGGCTACACCCTGTCCACTGGCGTGCTGTCGGCCGAGATGCACTCGGGCATCGCCAGCATCCCGCTCGACGTGGACGAGACCATGCAGGTGGGCTACATCATGCACAACGAGCGCCGCCCGAGCCCGCTTCTGCTGCGCTACATCGACGAGCTCCACGCCATCATCGCCGCGCACCCCACCGTGAGCGTGCACGAGGGGTGACTCTTTAGAAGGAGCAACTTTCCAGCTCGATGACGTCGAGCGCACGGCCCGAATCGGCCGCCATCTCCCTGATGGCGCGCATCTTGACTTCCACCTCGTCGGATGTCCCCCCAACCCTAACAAGAGGAGTCATGCAGGACGATTGGCTGTCAATGTCGTTGATGACGAGGGTGCGCCCCCTGTCAGCAACCACCTGACTGGCGCTGCCGGCCATTTCCAACGTGAAATCAGCAAGCGAATCGCCATCGAACACCGTCGCGCCGGTCAGCGAGGCCACTGCTTCGTAGAAGGGGTCGAAGCGGGGGCACTCAACCACAACGGCGTCAAACGTGCCCCTTAGCTTATTGAGCGCGAGCGTAGAGTGCACCTCGCGCGTTATTCGAGGTGCCATGACGAAAAGACCTCGGCCGCCCTTCATCACTTCCTCCAAGAACGGAACCAAGTTCGCTATGCTGTCGAACGTAATGTCAAAGAGGGCCACGTGCGGATTAAGCATTTCCGCAGTCGGCCCCTCAGACAGCATGTAAGGAGCTGCCACTCCCTTGTCCGCTATCACGGTGGGAACTTTCGTCGAGGAAATCGAGAATGAGCAAGAGTCAGGCACGGTCAGAATCACTCCTTGATCCGCCGCGTCGAGCATCGCCATCTTGACGAGCGCTATCTCGTCGTAGCTCAAAATCTCGTCGAACGAGCGTTCCTGCAAGCCGAGATCATCATTGTCCATGTTCGTCATCCTTTGCATCCGCAACTCACCGTTATGCGAGTATATGTTCGCGAATGTCGTCGTGACTATTGCCCAACACAAAAAGGGAGGCTTCCTTTCTCACGCACCGCGCCGCGTCAAAACCAGGACACGGCACCCCAGTCGAAGTCGCCGGAGAACTCCCCGATCCTCAGCATGCGCCCGCGCCCTTCCAGCGGAGGTCGGCGGCGTACTCGTAGGAGATGACGCCGCCCAGCTCCGTCTCGCTCCACCCGCGCTCCTCGTGGGAATACGCCGACAAGGCCGATGAGCTGGCGAAACCGTTGGCGAACACGACCACCGCATCGAGCAGGCTCGTCTCCTCGAGCGAGAACGCCGCGAGGTCCGGCTCCCGGCCGGCAACGAGCACCTGGCCGTCACCCTGCTCGCGCAGCGAGAGCGCGCTGCCGTCCACGAGGGCGGCCAGCAGCAGCTCGAACTGATCGGGCACGGGCCCGAAGTCGGCCTTCGCGTAGCGCAGCCCGGTCACCCCCGCCCCGAGGTCGCGGAAGGCGGCGAAATCGAGGTAGAACAGCGCCTTGTTCAGCTTCGTGCGATACAGGTCGCGCACGTGGCCGGCCAGGTACACGATGGCCTCGCGTACCCGGTCGGGGTCGAACCGGCGCAGGCCCGTCTCCTCCGTCTCCTCCCGCGGGATGCTTCCCAGCACGTCCATCCGCACGACCGCGTACTCCACCCGGCTTCCTCGACACCCCTCCACGATACGCAGCGCCCGCGCACGCTCCTCGTCGGTGAGCTTGCGCGCGCCCTGTTCCAGGCATTTTCTCAAAAAGCGCGGATCCCGCGCATCGGCGAGCAGCTGGGCGTGGGAGTCCGTCGGGAGGTATCCGCGCTCGTATCGTTGAAGACTCGCGACGCCTATGCCGAGGATTCCGGAGAACACGCGTTGCGAGAACCCGTAGCGCTTGCGCAAGGCCACGATCTCTTCCGGCTGCATGATGCCCACCTTCTCGCGGTACGCGCGATACAGCTTGTCGAACCCCTCATCGACAAGCGGTGCCCACCCGATCGAGTTGCCGCACTTCGGGCAGATCAGATGGTCGATATCGACTTCTACCGTCACCCCGCGCACGTCTTCGGCGTGACGCCTTGTCTCATACCGGGCGTCGACCTCCTCCCAGCACTCCTCGCACAGTAGCCTCTTCACCGGCTCCATGATCAACCCGCCTTCTTATAAGGATATGCAAGCGGTCGCTCCGCCTCATGAAAAGAAACGCACACCGCTCGCACGTCGCCATTCGCGAGGAACACGGCCAGCTTGATGTACACCTCGTATTCCTCGAGGTACCTGCCGAACACCCACAAGTCGCGAGGGCGGCCTTTGTCGTCCCGCAAGGGACCGCTCGAATAGTCGGCCACTTCCAACCTTCGAACAACCTGATACACGTCGATGTCTCGATAGTCGATGCGCTTGAGAAAGGCGCGCGTCTTGCTGCCGGGATCGCTCGAGCCTGCCACGCGAAAGCACTCCCAGCGCGTACTTCGCACCAGTGCCAGCACTGCCTCGATCTTCCAACGTTCGGCCACTCTCCCCATGAGCAATCCCCCATCGCATCATTTGATGTGACGAGTATAGCACGCAACGCTCAAAAGCGCATCATTTGATGTGAAAACTACAGCAGTACCGCAAGCGCCGCGCAGGCGGCGAGGCCCATCACGAGCGCGAGCATGTTCCCCCGCCCGATGCGCCGCTCGGCGAGCGAGGTGCGCTCCGCGTCGGGATCGCCGTAGCAGCGGGCGTCCATGGCCACGGCGAGCGAGTCGGCGCGCCGGAACAGGCCCACGAACAGGGGGATGAGCACCGTCTGCCACGCGCGCAGGCGCGCCCACAGGCCCCCTTCGGAAAACGCCGCGCCGCGCGCCCATTGCGCGTCGTGCACGCGGCCGAACTCCTCGGCCGTCACGGGGATGAAGCGCAGCGCGAGCGAGAACACCATGGCCACGTCGTCCACCGGCACGCGCAGCCGCCGCAGCGGGCGCATGAACGCGGCGAGCGCGTCGGTGAGCGCGGTGGAGGTGGTGGTGTAGGTGACCACGAGGCTCGCCACTACCAGAAGCACGATGCGCGCCGCGAAGAAGCACCCGCGCGCGAGCCCGGCCGGCACCAGGCCGAACGTGCCCACGAGCGCAATCGGCGGCACGCCCGCCAAAACGCCTGCCGACACGTCGCCCAAACCGCCCGGAACGCCCGCCGACGCCGCATGCGCCACGTCGAACGAGAACCCGTTGAACACGATGGTGAACGCCACCAGTACGTACACAGGCGCGATCAAGCCGAAAAAGCGTCGCGGCGCGATGCCCGATGCCGCCACCGCAGCCGCGAACGCGAGCGCGCAAAGCCCCAGCCCCGTCCAGGTGCGCACGAGGAACAGCGTGACCGAGTAGGCTACGAGCAGCACGAGCTTCACGCGCGCATCGCACGTGTGAAGGGGCGAGGAACCGGGAATGTATGAGCTGACGTTGATGCGCATGCAGGCAGTATGCCACATCGGCCGCTCGCGTGCGCCGCGCATGGTGACAATTCCGCGCGATCAGCGCTCGCTGGGCCCATGGTCCATGACGGCAAGAAGCCCCGCAGCTGCTCGCTGCGGGGCTTCTCAAAAGGCGTCAGGCGCGCTCGTCGCTTAGCGGCCCTCGCGGACGTTCTCGACGCCCTGCTTCACGTTGTCCTTCGCGTCGGCCGCAGCCTCCTTGATGGCCTCGCCGGCCTTGCCGAGCGAGTCCTTGATGCCGTCCATGATGCCGCCGGACTTCTCGTCCCTGTTGGCCTCGTGCTGCTGGGCGCGCATGGCGGCCTTCGGATCGCCCGTGCGCTGGGCCACCTCATGCTCGCGCTTCGCGGCCTCGTCCTCGGCCTTGCGCTCGTTCATACCGGCCTTGGCCTGGTGGAAGGCATCCTTGAGGTTGTTCTTCACGTCGTGGGCCATATCCTTCGCGCCGTTCTTCATGTCGACGGACGCATCGCCGGTCTTGTATGCTCGATCAACCATGGTCGTGCTCCTTTCGGGTTCGATTCGGAATCGCCCCCATTCTAGGGAAGGGGCGCGCCCCGTCGGATGCCGTGCGGTAACGGGGCCGCTACGGTTGCATGCGATCCTCGACGTCCTCTTCGATCGCCTCGGTTTGCACCTCGGCCTGGTCGAAGTCGAACGCCGCGCTCGCGGCCTCGACCGAGCGCCGCTCGTCGCCCTCTTCGTCGAAGTCCTCGACCGAAGCCTCGGCCTCCTGCTTGACCTCCTCCTCGATGCGGCGCAGATCGTCGGCGGCCATGCGAGCCTCGTCCGTCTCGGCCTGCGGGTCGTCCAGAACGGTCTCCTGCTCCAATATCTCGATCTCAGCCATAGCGGGCTCCTTTCGTCATCGCGGCGCGCGGCGCCGCTCACCTTGTTCGGAACCTCATTCTAAGGACGCACGCGCCCGAGCACGACCACCGCGCCTCTACGGGTGCGCAACGCCTAGGCGACGCAGGGGCACCCGGCTCAGCGGCGCTCGCCGAACAGCTCGCCAAGCGTTTTCCTCACGTGTTCGATGAGGATGGGCGTCTCCCGCCGCACGTCCTCGACCGCCTCCTGCGAGTGGTGCCGCACCTCGTCGGGGATGCGCTCCACGTGCGTCGCCACGTCGGCCGCCGCCTGGGGCAGATGCCGCCGCACGTCGTCCGTCATATCCTGCGCATGGCGCAGCACCTCCGCCGCATGCGGATCCTTCGCGCCGTAGTGCGCGCCTTCGTCTGTCGCTTCCTTCGCCTGTTCTGCCATAGGGGCCTCTTTCCGCCGAACGATCCTTGAGGCCCTTATGGTAGAACGCGCGGCCCGCCCGTGCGCAAACGCCCCGGCAACGCCCCGCCCACGAAACGCCTCACCCCCCCCCGGACGCACGAAGGCCGCGCTTGGGGCGCGGCCTTCGGTGATGGTGCAGCAGGTCGGACGAAGAAGTCTACTCGGCCTTCTTCTCCTCCTTGGCCTCCTCGGCAGGGGCCTCAGCAGGGGCCTCTTCCTTGACCTCGGCAGGGGCCTCGGTCTCGACAGCCTCGACCTTGGCTTCCTCGGCCTTGGCCTCGACGGCCTCCTCCTTCGGAGCCTCCTCGGCGGCAGCCTCGACCTTCTTCGGAGCGGCCTTCTTCGCCTTCTTGGGCGCGGCCTTAGGCTCCTCCTTCTTCTTCACGGGCTCGGTCACGAGCTCCATGATGACCATGGGGGCGTTGTCGCCCTTGCGGTTGCCCAGCTTCATGATGCGGGTGTAGCCGCCCTGGCGATCGGCGAACATGCCCTGCTCGACCTTCTCGAAGATCTCGCGCACGAGTTCCTTGTCGCCGAGGGCCGCGATGGCCAGACGGCGGGCGTGCAGGTCGCCGCGCTTCGCCCACGTGATGATCTTGTCGACGTCAGGACGGATCTCCTTGGCGCGCGACTCGACCGTCTTGATGCGGTCGTTGAGGAGCAGGGCGTTCACCAGGCTCTTCTTCATGGCCTTGGTGTGGCTGAAGTCGGTGCCCAGCTTGCGGCCCTTGTAGTTGTGTCGCATGATTCGTACTCTCCTATAGCTTCAAATTGAGGTCCATGGAAATGAGCTTGTCCTTCACTTCCTCGATGGACTTCGCACCAAAGTTCCTAATGTTCAGCAGGTCGTTCTCGGAGAACTCGACGAGCTGGCGGACGGAGTGGATACCGGCGCGCTTCAGGCAGTTGTACGAGCGGACGGACAGGTCCAAATCCTCGATCTGCTTGTCCAGCTCGGCATTGGACTCCTGTCCCTCCGGCGCGAAGATGGACGGGATCTCGCCCTCCTCCTCGTCGATGACGTCGGACAGGCTGAGGAACGCCCCCATGTACTGGTTGATGATGTTGGACGCGCGGCACACGGCCTCGGTGGGCGTGATGCTGCCGTCGGTCTCAACCTCCAGCACGAGCTTGTCGTAGTCGGTGCGCTGACCCACGCGGGTGTCGGTAACGTTGAGCGTGCAGCGGCGTACCGGCGAGAACAGCGAGTCCACATGGATGACCCCGATGGGATCCTCCGTGCGCTTGTTGCGCTCGGCCGACACGTAGCCGCGGCCCACGCCGATGCGCACCGTCATGTCCAGCTGGCCGCCGTCGGCGACCGTCGCAATGACATGCTCAGGGTTGACCAGCGTGAACTCGGTCGGGATGTCCAGATCCGCGCCCGTGACCGTGCAGGGACCCTCGGCCGACACATGGGCCGTGGCCTCTTCGATGTCGTCGTTGAGCGCGGAGAACACGAGGCCCTTCACGTTCAAGACGATGTCGGTGATATCCTCGATGACGCCCTCGGCCGTGGTGAACTCATGCTGCACGCCCTCGATCTGGATGGCGGTGGCTTTCGCTCCATCCAGCGACGAGAGCAGCACGCGGCGCATGCAGTTGCCCAGCGTGTAGCCGTAGCCGCGCTCAAGCGGCTCGACGATGAAACGCGCGACCGTCTCGTTGACTTCTTCCGTTGTTACCGTAGGCCTCATGAACTCTGTCATGTGGGGTAAGCCTCCTTAACTTCGCCGCGATTACTTCGAGTAGAGCTCGACGATGAGCTGCTCGCGAATGTCCAGATCGATTTGATCGCGCTGCGGAAGCGAAAGAACACTACCCTGAAGTTTCTCAATGTCAACCTCGAGCCACGCCGGCACCTGAACGCGCTCGTTGGAGATGAGGGCGCTCTTGATGACCAGCAGGTCCTTGGCCTTGGGGGCCACGGCGACGAGGTCGCCGGCCTTCACGCGGAACGACGGGATGTCCACACGGCGGCCGTTCACGGTGATGTGGCCGTGACGCACCTGCTGACGGGCCTCGGCGCGCGACTTCGCGAAGCCGAGGCGGTACACGACGTTGTCCAGACGGCTCTCGAGGATGCGCAGCAGGTTCTCGCCCGTCACGCCCTTCTGGCGGTTCGCCATGTCGTAGTAGTGGCGGAACTGCTTCTCAAGCACGCCGTAGATGCGCTTGGTCTTCTGCTTCTCGCGCAGCTGGTTGCGATATTCGCTTTCCTTCACGCGCTTCTTGCCGGCTTCGCCCGGCGCGTAGTTGCGGCGCTCGATCGCGCACTTGTCGGTGTAGCAGCGGTCGCCCTTCAGGAAGAGCTTGGCCCCCTCACGACGGCACAAACGGCAGTCCGCTCCAGTATAACGAGCCATAATACTTCGATCCTTTCAGTTACACGCGACGACGCTTGCGCGGACGGCAACCGTTGTGCGGGATGGGTGTGCAATCCTGGATGCTGGCAATCTCGAGGCCGGCGGCCTGGAGCGAGCGGATGGCCGTCTCGCGGCCCGAGCCGGGGCCCTTCACGAACACGGAGACCTTGCGCAGACCGTGCTCCATCGCCGTCTTGGCAGCGGCCTCGGCGGCCATCTGCGCCGCGAACGGCGTGGACTTGCGGGAGCCCTTGAACCCGACCGTGCCGGCGGACTGCCAGGAGATCACATTACCCTGGGGATCGGTGATGCTCACGATGGTGTTGTTGAACGTAGACTTGATATGCGCAGCGCCGACGGCGATGTTCTTACGCTCGGAACGCTTGATGCGCGTGCGCACGTTTTTCTTAGCTGCCACTTTGAGCTACCTCACTTCTTCTTTCCGCCGATTTGCTTACGAGGACCCTTGCGCGTGCGCGCGTTCGTGTGCGTGCGCTGGCCGCGAACGGGCAGGCCGCGACGATGGCGCAGCCCTCGATAGCAACCGATCTCCATGAGGCGCTTGACGTTCTGCGAAACCTCGCGGTGCAGGTCGCCCTCCACCTTGATGTTCGCCTGGATGTAGTCGCGCAGCTTCGTGAGGTCATCCTCCGTGAGGTCCTTGACGCGGACGTCCGGATCGACGCCGGTGTCGGCGAGGATCTTCTTGGAGGTGGTCAGGCCGATGCCGTAGATGTAGGTCAAGCCGACTTCAATGCGCTTGTCGCGAGGAAGGTCGACACCAACAAGACGTGCCATAGGTTATATCTCCTCTTTCTTCCTAGCCCTGACGCTGCTTGTGGCGGGGGTTCTCGCAGATGACGAGCACCTTGCCATGGCGTCGGATGATTTTGCACTTGTCGCACATTTTCTTGACCGAAGGACGTACCTTCATATCATTTTCCTTTCGGTTATGCGTATCAGTTCTATATTCCACGCCCAGCCGCAGGCGAGAGTTTTCGTGCCCATGTTCCTTGCTGATGCCAAACGACGAATTCGCATGCGGTACCCTGCATTCGCGCTCACGCGCAGTGCTCGCACACAAAATGCGCACAGGCGCTTCATGCCCTGTGCAGATCCCCCACCCTATTTGAAGCGGTACGTGATGCGCCCGCGGTTCAAATCGTAGACGGACAGCTCGACGGTCACCTTGTCGCCCGGCAGGATCTTGATGTAGTGCATGCGCATCTTGCCGGAAATGTGGGCCAATATCTTGTGCCCGTTTTCGAGCTCCACCCTAAACATAGCGTTCGGCAGGGCCTCGAGGACGGTCCCCTCGAGCTCGATCACATCTTCTTTGGTCAAAAGTGCTCCTTCAAGCAAAGTCGTCGTTAAGCAGCAACCATAGATGATACCAAAGAGTTCGGATTATGTGCAAGAAAAATAAACGGGCGCAGAATACCAACAAACCTGCTGGTTCGAGAATGCCTGCATGCCAGGCGTGCGGTCCGATGCCGCGCAGTCCACGTTGCAGAAGCGGGACCGCCAGGTACTCGCGCGATGCGCAGCCGCCTTGTCGGCTTCGACGGGTTGAGCCTCGCGCGTCGGCGGGGCCCCGTCAGGTGATGTCGTTCTATTCTAGCGGGTTCCCCCGCCGGGTCAAGGGCGATTTTTTCCAGAAGCCGGAAGGTTGCCGTCCTGTTCCTCGAGAAGCGAGGCCAGCTTGCGGTAGGACACGATGGCCACCACGGAGTTCGCGAGGGCCTTGAACACGTTGAACGGCAGCAGGGCCGGCAGCACCAAGGCGGCCACCTCCTCGTAGGCGGCGCCCATGTACAGCGGCGTCACGACGAAGTTCAGGCAGATGGAGACGGCGGACGACACCACCACGCCGGCGGCGCATCCCAGAACCGCGTGCAGCAGGCTCGGCTTGCGGCGGTACACCGTGCCCACCACGAGAATGAGCGACACGGTGGCCATGATGTTCATGAACGCGCCGAGAGGGTCGGTGATGAGGTGCGGTATCCACGAGGCCACCGCGACGCCCACGCCGATCCACGACCCGTACAGGATGGTGGCCAGAAGCGACACGATGCCCGACGGGTCGTACTTCAGCCACTCGGCCCCGGGCACCACCGGCAGCTCGACGAAGCTGAGCACCATCGCCATCAAGATAAGCAGCACGATGGCGGCGACTTGTTTCGGCGAGCGCTCCCGCCATCCGTATGGCAATCCGTCCATGACCCTCCTTGCTCTTCCCTTCCATTATACGCAAGCGCCGCGCATGCGGAGCGGGCCGGCTCGCGGTTTGCGCGAAAGCCGGCCCGCTTTTCGGACGAGAACCTAAAAGGAGCGCAGTCCCCGCGCTAGGCCGCCTGGGCGGCCACGACGGCGGCGTTCGCGTAGCCGGCCGCATCCACCAGCGTCGCGCCGGACACCGCATCGGGGCCCTGCACCTTCACGTCGGCGATCTTCTGGCCGGCGACGAAGGACTCGATGGCGGCGATGGAGTCGATCCACGGCGTGGTGGCCTGCGCCTTCTCCTTCATCATGGCGCTGTACATGTCGGAGTTCACCGACTTGGACATGAGCGCCTTGCCCTCGGCGTAGCCCTCCGCGAACGCGGCGTCGGAGTTGGGAACCGGCACGAGGTCCGCGGTGTCGGCGCCCGTGAACTGGAACTCGTCGATGCTCGACGCCACCAGCACGTCGCCCTGCACGAGCGAAACGGCCTCGGCGAACGCCTTGTCGCCGTGGGCGGCCGTGAGGGCGGCGCCCAGCTTGAGGTCGGCCCCGTCGCCTGAGTACGTGCCCGTCGTGGCGATGTCGGTGCTCTCGGCCACCTGCGCGACCAGCTTGAGGTAGTTCGGCGCATCCACGAGCGTGGCGCCGGACACGGCGTCGATGCCGGCCTTCGTCAGCTCGGAGGCCTTCTTGCCGACGCAGAACGCCTCGATCGCGGCCATCGACTCGCCCCACGCCTTGGTGGCCTGCGCCTTCTCCTTCATCATCGCGGAGTAGGCCTCGTCGTTGCCCGCCTTGGAGACGAGCATCTTGCCCTCGGCATACCCTTCGCCGAAGCCGGCGTCGGAGTTCGGAACGCCTGCGATGCCCGCCGAGTCGGCGGCCATGAACTGGTAGTCGTCCACGCTGGCGGCGAGGATGGTGCCGTCGTCGGCCGTGGCAACGACGGCGCGCGTGAAGCACTTGTCCCCGTGCGCCGCGCCGTATCCGCGATGCAGCGTGACCGTGCCCGTCGCGTCGGCCGCGTCGCCCGCAGCTGCGGGCGCGCTGGTTTCCGCAGCGGCGTTGCCGCCCGCGCACGAGCTGAGCATGCCGACGCCCGCGGTGCCGAGCGCGACGACGATGCTTCCCTTGAGAAAATCACGACGCGAGAATTGAAGTTCCATGAATAGCCTCCCTTTGGCCTTATCGGACAACGGGGCCACCATAGATGCTCTCGCGGGGCGAATCTATCGTCAAAAGGTGGGAAATCGCAGTTCAGCCGGGCGCTTTCGTTCTGGACGAAAAGGGGGAGAAGCCTAAACGCCCTCCTCAGGGGCCTCATCGCCGCCCGCGCCGTCCAGCAGCTTGAACAATTCCTCGCGGGAGGACACGTCCAGCTTGCGGTAGATGTTCTTGCGATGGCTGCGCACCGTGGATTCGGCCACCGTCAGCTCCTCGGCCACGTAGCCCGAGGTGTGCCCGCGGCCCAGCATGACGAGTATCTCAGCCTCGCGCGCCGTGAGGTGCCGTTCCCGCGAAAGCTCGGCGCAGCGGCGCACGTAGCCCTCCTGCGCGTCGAGGGCGCTCGACTCCACGGCCTCGATGCCTTCGAGCATGACGCGCCACAGCCGCGAGCTGGGCGTGATCATGAGCACCGCCGCCAGCACCACGAACAGCACGATGAGCACCTGGTACTGGTAGGGCGCCAGCGCGCCCGCGTTCACGTTCGCGCCCGAGAGCAGGCATACGAGGCAGCCGACGATGATCATGATGCCGCCGGCCGGCAGGGCCAGCGAGCGCATGCGGCCCGCCATGGCCACGAGCATAGCCGACATGACGAGCGCGTAGATGGCGCAGAACGCGAACGCGCCCACCGCCATCACCCCATGCTGCAGCGACGGCTCGACGAACGCGGTGGCCGCGAACACGAGGAACGCCACGATGGGCAGGAAGAAGCGGTAGGAGAAGTTGATGAGCGCCTGGTCGGACTTCACGCGGACGAGGGGCACCATCGCCGCCACGGCCAGCGCGCCGGCCAGGCCCAGCGGGGCGAGGTCCCATTCCATCTCCCGCGACAGGCCGTAGTCGGCCACGAACAGCAGCAGCGTCGAGAAGGGCATCACGGCGAAGAACAGCGCGCGGGCGAGCGGCGTCTTGAAGTCGCCGGTGCCCTCCACCACCGATACGTCCAGATGGCCGAACACATCCCACCAGTTCACGCCCGCTTGGATCGAGCGTTCCACCTCGCCCTCGGAGCGGAAGAACAGCCGCGCGCACCCCGCGACCGAGAGCAGGGCGGCCGCGCTCAGCACGAAGCGGGCCACCGCGGGCCCCGCAAGGGACAGCAGCATGGTGCTGGCGAACAGGACGCAGCCGGCCAGCCACACCACGACGAGCGCCCGCTTGAACTCGAGCACGTGCAGCCTGCTCACCCACACGAGGCACATGATAGCGGCGCCGAACCCCATCATGAGCCCGCTCGCGGCTTCGACGATGGATCCGTCGAGCACGCCGAGGCTCCAGAGGTCGAGCAGGACGGAGCCCGCGGCGTACCCCGCAAGCGCCAGCAGCATGATGGTGCGGCTCACCCGGGCATGGGCCGTCTTGAGCAGGCAGATGAACAGGAACGCGAGCGCCGTGAACATGGCGGAGAGCGAAAGCGCGCTCGCGAACGGCACCGACGGCAAAAACGACCACGCGTCGGCGGCCGACACGGTCATGCCGCGCCACAGGTCGAGCACGGGCAGGAACAGCGGCACGCTCATGCAGAACGCGAAGAAGGCGAGCGTGTCCAAGGCGTCGAACCCCTGGATGATGCCTGGTTTTCCGAATCGCGCCACAGGGCCTCCTTCCGCCGCTCGCGTGCGGCATCCGGCGTCCCCCGCCATCTGCCGCGACGCCCTACCGCTGCGCGCGAAAGAAAGTATACTGGTTCGGTATCAATAATGCGAAGGCACGGAGGCAGACGGCATGGTTTCTCGGGATTTTTTCCGCTTCAACACAACCAACACGCTCAGCGCGGATGTCGACGACGAGCGCGTCTTAGACGCGGCCGTGGCGTGGTGCGACCGCTGCGAGCTTCTGCTCTCACGCGTCGACCCGGCAAGCGAGCTGTTCCGGCTCAACCATGCCGAGGGGCGCCCCACCGAGGTGGATCCCGAGCTGGCGGCGTTCATCGAGGTGGCGCTTGCGTACTGCCGCGAGGCGGGCGGCCTTTTCGACGTGACCATGGGCAGCGTGACGAGGCTGTGGGACTTCAAGCGGCAGATCGTCCCCGACGCCGCCGACGTAGCCGAGGCGCTGCGCCATGTGGACTACCGCAACGTGGTCGTGGAGGGCTCGACGGTGACGCTGCGCGACCCGCAGGCCTGCGTCGATTTGGGAGGCATCGCGAAGGGCTACATCGCCGACGGGCTGCTCGCGCTCTTGCGCGACCACGGCGTGGAGCGCGCGCTCGTGAACCTCGGCGGCAACGTGGCCGTGATGGGCGGCCGGCCCGACGGCGATCCCTGGCGGGTGGGCATCCGCAAGCCCTTCCCCTCGAGCGCGCTGCCGCTGCTGGACTCGTTCGCCACCGTGGCCCTGCGCGACGGCTCGGTGGTGACGAGCGGCGTGTACGAGCGCGCCTTCGAGCGGGACGGCGCGCTCTACCACCACATCCTCGACCCGCGCACCGGCCGCCCGGCGGAAACCGACCTGCTGAGCGCTACAGTGGTGTCGCGGGCCTCGCTCGATGCCGACGGGTTCACCACGGCCCTCGTCATCATGGGCGCCGACCGGGCGCTCGCCTTCGCGGAGGAGCATCCGGCGCTCGAAGCCGTGCTGGTGACGACCGAGGGCGACGTGCTGGCCACGTCGGGCATCGGCAAGGACGTGCCCTTCGAGCTGCTGGGGTGAGGGGGCGACCCGTTCGGCGGCGGCTACATCGGGGCGCCTCCGCCGCGCATGCCGCGTTGGACGTCGCCGCCTTGGCCGGCGCCCATGGGGTCGCCGCCCATGCCGAGGCCGCCCATGCCGCCGGATGCCGCCGTTGAGGCGGTGACCTCGGTGGCCGTGCCGCCGCTCACGGAGCCGTCGTCGGTATAGCCGTCGGCGTTCGCGCCGCTCACCTGGCCGCCGACGACGAGGGAGTACGCGCCGCCCTCCTCAAACGCGGGCGAGCTGGCCAGAACCATGCCGAACTCCTTGGCGGCCGTAAGCGAGGCCACTACCTTCCCGTCGCCATCCACCACCGCCACGCTCTGCCCCGCGCTGCCGCTGGCCGTGGCGAAGGCGAAGGGCTGGGTGCCGCTCGTGAAGTTCTGCGCCATGCCGGTGGAGCCCACCATGAGCACCGTGCCGCCGCTCACCGTGGCCGTGAGGTCGTAGTCGAACGCGCCGTCGCCGCCGCTCGTCGGGCCGTTCACCAGCAGCACGCCGCCGGCGACTTCCACGCTGCCGTTGCTGTCGATGCTGTCGCCGCCGGAATCGAGCACCGTGTAGCCGCCGTTGATCTGGATGAGGCAGTTCTCGTCGCCCATGGCGGGCGCGCCGGCCTCGGCGAACGCGTTGTCGGGCATGCCGCCGTTCTGCTGCCGCTCGCCCATGGCAGGAGGCTCGCCGCCTTCGGGCATCGTGCCGCCTTCGGGCATCTCGCCCATGTCGGCAGGGTCGATGCCCTCAGGCGCGGCCGCATCGGTCGCGGTCGTCGCCGTCGCGTCCGTCTCGTCGCCCGTCAGGTCGGCCGCGCTCGCGTTCACCGCGTCGTCGCTGGCCACGATGTGCGTGTCGCCGCCGTTCACGTAGATCTTCTCGGCCTCGTAGCCCTCGTAGCAGCCGGTCACGTCCACGGTGCCGTCGTCGATGACGAGCTTCGTCTCGGCATGGAGCGCGTCGTCGCCGGCCTCGATGGCAAGCGAGCCGCCCGCCACCAGGCCCTCGAGGTCCGAATGCAGCGCGTCGTCGGTCGCCGTGACGTCCAGCTCGCCGCCCGCGATGCGCAGGTACGTCTGCGCCTGAATGCCGTCGTCGCCCGCATCGATGGCGAACGTGCCGCCGTCGATGGACACGAACCCGCGCGTCGCGTCGCCGTCGTTGTTCGACTTGATGCCGTCGCCGCCGGCCGTGAGCGTGAAATCGCCGTCCGCGATCTTCACGCAGTCGCGCCCGCGCAGCGCATCCTCCACCGCATCCACCACGTAGGTGCCGCCCGTTATGACCAGGTCATCCTTCGAGCAGATCGCATGCCGGTAAGCGCCGGTCACCGTCAGCGCGCCCGACCCGTTGAGCGTGAGGTCGTCCCGCGAGAACAGCGTGGCGTACGGCTCGTCCGAACCATCTTCCAACACGTACTCCGCGCCGTCGGTGAGCGTATTCGTCGTCCCGTCCGCCAACGTGACGAAACACTTGTCCGCCTGCCTCACATACACAGCCGGCCCGTCCTCGTTATGAATCGTCGCACCAGCAAGCACCACCTGCACCTTGTCGGTGTCGGCCGCCTCCACCACCAACTGCCCATCGTCAAGCGTCCCGCTGACAACGTAGGTGCCCTCGGCCACGATGGTCACCGTAGACCCCTCGACCGAAGCCCCCTCCCCCTCCACAGAAGCCGAAGCCCCACTCAACACGATATGCGTAGCAGACGCGTCATCGTAGGATGCATCCTTGTCCCGATTCGAATACTCCAAATCAAGCACTGAAGCATCGAACGCAGCCGCCACCTCCTCAAAAGAAGCCGCTTCAGTCGAGGCAGAAGAGGAAGACGAGACAATAACGTCCGACCCAGCAGTTTCAGAAACCCCAGAACCCGAACACCCCCCAAGCGCCCCGGAGAGCAAGAGGCACGAAGCAACGATGGCGATGCCACGACCTGCGGCGTAGGGCGACGCCCACCAAGCGAGTTCCGCAGCGAAGCGAGGACTGTTTGAGCGACTGGGCGTCGCCCTACGCCGCCCACGGCAACAGCTCAACAAGGTAGTTTTCATCACAACACATCCTTACTAGCCGCCGCCCGCCCCAGCACCACTTTGAGGTTCCCATTCAAGCAGCGCACTTCGTCGATCATCCGCTTCTCGGTCCCCGGCGCCTTCATCCGCACGGCATACTCCAGCAGAAACAGGCTGCCCATGTTGGTGGTCTGCACCTGCATCAGCTCGTGCTCGTCAGTGTAGCGCGCCAGCACGCCGTCGAACACGCCGTCGTATTCCAGGTCCTCGGGGATGGTGATCTTGAGCGTCTTCTCCGGCTCCTTCTGCTTGCCGAACGGCGTGAGCACGTACACCACGTTCACGATGGCCACGATGACCGTGAACAGCACCGCAAGCGCGATGAACCCCATGCCCGTGGCAAGCCCGATGGCCATGGCCAGAAACACGTTGCCGATGTCCTTCGCGCTGCCGGGGATGGAGCGGAAGCGCACGAGGTTGAACACGCCCATCACCGCGATGCCCGCGCCGAGGTTGCCGTTCACCAGCGTGATGACCATCTGCACGATGAGCGGCAGCAGCGCGAGCGTCACCACGAAGTTCTTCGAGTACGTGTGGCGGAACATGTAGATGGCCGCCACGGCCGCGCCCAGCACGATGGACGCCGCGCAGCACAGCAGGAAGTCGACGGTGGACACGCCCGCCACGAGCGAGTCGGTCGATCCGAATATCGAGGTCAGGGCCGCATCAAGCACAACGGCCTCCCTTCTTCGCAGGATGGATGGGAATGGCGCGGGCCGGTGCCGGCGCGCTGGCCGGGGCGCTCATGCACGCACGGTACGCCTCGCCGTACTTGGAGAACGACGTCGGGTAGATGCGGCTCGCGTCGAGGGCGCGCACAAGCCACAGCGGGAAGGGACCCGAGGCCTTGATCTCCATGACGGCCTCGCCCGCGCGCAAAAGCGGGGACGCGGGAGAGCCCGGCGCGAACAGGTCGCGGTAGGCGATGCGCTCGTCAAACGTGATGCGCAGGTCGCACGGCACGTCGGCGGGCGGCTGAGCCGAGAGCGCATCGAGCACGGGCGCGTAGGCCACGCGCTCGCAGCGGATGAGCATGGACGACACGAGCGGCGCGTGGCGGGCCATGCACTGGTCGATCTCGGCTGCGATCTGCCGGCTGCGCGGAGCGAGCGACTCGGCCGCCGCCACCGGGTCGGCCAACGGAAAGCGCGCGCAGGCCTCCTCGTAGGGCACGCCGCCCAGGTAAGCGCGCGCCGCCGCGTAGGAGCACCCCACGCGGCGCTTGTACACGATGCCCTTGAACTTCTTCTTGATCTCGACGAACACGAGGCCGTCGTCCGCGGGCGCGCCGTAGCTGCGCAGACGGAGCTTCTCCTTGTAGAGCGGCTTGTCGAGCGAGCGCTCGATGAGGGCGCGCTCGGGCGTGTCGAGGTAGAGGCTGCGCACGCTCGTGCGGCCGTACTCGTCGGGCGCCAGGCGGTCCGCGAGCGCGCGGCGCACCTCCTCGCCCTGGCGCGCGCTCAAGCGGTACTTGACTTCCTTCCGCTCGAACACGTCGGTGAATGTTGCCATAGTCGGGTCCTTTCCTTCCAGCGTGGCCACCATCCTAGCCGCCCACGCTGAAAGAATGCTGAAAGGCAGATTCGATGCGAGCGTTCCTTCCGAACTGGCAAGAATGTACGGCTGTGGCACGGATCGGGCGGTTTTCGAGCCTCTCGGACGACGCGCGCACGACGTTTGCCCAGGTCGCGAATTTCTCGAACACGCCGCGCGTGCCACAGCCGCAAAAAGTTGACCCAACCGGACGGCGCGGCAGGGAGCGCGACGAAGTCCCTGGTTCTTTCAGGGAGATTTCAGCATTGCGGCTACAATGGAAGCAACACAGCGCGAGAAAGGCAGGCCGAGCATGCAGATTCTCATCGTCGAGGACGACGTGCGGCTGGCGCAGGCCCTCGCGCACATCCTGGAGGAGAACGGCTACGGAACCGACGTCGTCCACGACGGCGCCACGGGGCTGGCCTGGGCCGAAAGCGGGATGTACGACGTGGTCATCCTGGACGTGATGCTGCCGAAGAAGGACGGGTTCGCCGTGGTGGCCGAGCTGCGGCGCGCGAACGTGAGCACGCCGGTGCTGCTGCTCACCGCGCGCGACGCCGTGCCCGACAAGATAACCGGCCTGGACAGCGGCGCGGACGACTACATGACCAAGCCCTTCTCCCCCGCCGAGCTGCTCGCCCACCTGCGCGCGCTCACGCGCCGCCAGGGCGAGGTGCTGTTCGAGAAGCTGTCCGCCGGCGACCTCGAGCTCAACCTGGAAAGCCACGACCTTTCGCGCGGCGCGAAGTCCATCCACCTGAGCTACAAGGAGTTCTGCCTGGCGAAGGTGCTCATGGCCAACGCCGGCCAGGTGGTGTCGAAGGACCTGCTCATCGCGAAGGTGTGGGGCATCGAGTCGAGCGCCGAGGACAACAACGTGGAAGCCTACGTGTCGTTTCTGCGCAAGAAGCTGAAGTTCCTCGGCTCCACCGCGGGCATCGAGACGCTGCGCAAGGCCGGCTACCGCTTCGCCGCCGACGCGGAGGAGGACGCGCCATGCTGAAGATATCTTCCGTCATCCTGAGCGAAGCGACCGAAGGGAGTGTAGTCGAAGGATCCCGCGCGGTGCCAATAGGAGGTCTTTCGGCTGTCGTCACACGGGATCCTTCGACTGCGGTGGCTAGCGCCGCCTCCGCTCAGGATGACAAACGGGCACGCGCCTCGCGCTTCGCTCAGGATGATGACCCGAGGAGGTTGGGAACATGCTGAAGAAGCTGCGCCTCAAGTTCGTCGCGCTCAACATGGCCACGGTGGCCGTGGTGCTGGCCGTGGTGTTCACGGCCATCTGCGTTATCGACTACCAGCAGAGCGTCGCCCGCGTGCAGGAAGCGCTCGACGCGGCCGTGATGCATGCGGGCGAGGCGGCGAACGGGCCGTTCGGCGGGCAGATGCCGTCCGACGAGATGCCCGAAGGCGCGGCCCCACCCGAGATCGGCGGCAAGCGCGGCGGGTCGGATCCCTCCATCCCCGTGGCCGTGTTCTCCGTGGGCGAGGACGGCGCCCTCACGGCGGTGCAGGCGCGCACGACGGCCTCGCTCGCCGACGACGTGCTGGCCCAAGCCGCCGCTCAGCTGGCCGACGCGCCCGAGGGGTTCGACAGCTTGGACGGGTTGGGGCTGTTCTACGAGAAGCGCGTCGCGGGCGGAACGACCTACCTCGCGTTCGCCGACATGAGCGCGGCGAGGGGCTGGCAGGCGCTCGCCCTCACGCTGGCGGGCGTGGGCGTGGCGGCGCTGGCTGCGTTCCTGGTGATCAGCGTGTTCTTCTCGCGCTGGGCGCTGCGGCCGGTGGAGGACGCGTGGACGCGGCAGCGCCGGTTCGTGGCCGACGCGTCGCACGACTTGAAGACGCCGCTCACGGTGATCCTGGCGAACACGTCCATCTTGATGGAGCACCCCGAGCGCAGCGTGGCCAGCCAAAGCCAGTGGGTGGAGAGCACCCAGCACGAGGCCGAGCAGATGCAGGGCCTGGTGGGCGACCTGCTGCTGCTCGCGCAGGCGGACGAGGGCGCGGCGAAGCCGGCGATGGAGCGCCTCGATCTGGCCGACCTCGTGGAGGGCGAGCTCTTGCAGTTCGAGTCCGTGGCGTTCGAGCGCTCCATCGATTTGCACTCCAAGCTCGACGAGGACGTGGCGGTGCGCGGCAACGCGATGCGGCTGCGCAAACTGGTCGGAACGCTCTTGGACAACGCCTGCAAGTACGCCGACGAGGGCGGGCAGGTGGACGTGGAGCTGCATCGGACCGCGCGGCGCGTGGAGCTTGCGGTGCGCAACACCGGCTTCGCCATCGCGCCCGAGGACCTGCCGCACGTGTTCGACCGCTTCTACCGCGCCGACAAGGCCCGCACCCGCGACGAGGGCGGCTACGGCCTGGGCCTGGCCATCGCCCGCGCCATCGCCGAGGAGCACGGCGGCACCCTCACCGCCGCCAGCGACGAGGCAACCGGCACCACGTTCACCCTCGCGCTGCCGGCGTGCGAGTGACGCTAGCGTTCGTGCAGCAGCTCCAGCGTGAAACGGTCGGGGCGCAGTTCGTCGTCCCAGATGTCGAGGGCGAGCACGGCGCGTTCGGGCGGCACGTCGGCGGCGGCCGCGAATGCGGCGGCGAACGCGGCCTCGAAGTCGTCGCGCTCGATGCGCTCGCCGGAGAACGTGCCGCCGGGAAGCTGCAGCAGGCCGTCCGGCGCGGCCCCCTTAGCAGGAGCGGCCGCCTCGAGCACTACGTGCCACGCGCTCCCGCCTTCCGCCGCAGGCAGCCGCGCCATGCCCTGCAGGTACAGCGGCACGAGTCGACGCTCCTTCGCCTGCTCATACAGCTCAGTCGCCGCCTTCGCGTAGCGTTTGGCGTCGAAAGCATCGCCCTTCCAGGGAATAGCGAGCGCCAACCGCGGTTCCAGCGCACGCTCGTACGGCGCGGGCCCCTCGCGCAGGCGCTGTTGCAGGGCGACCTCGCGCTGGTAGCCCTCCACCTGCATCACGATGGCGCGGGCGCGCCGCAGGTTCTCGAGCGCCAGCAGCCGCCCGTGCTCGAGCAGCGCGTCCAAGTCGAGCCGGCCCTCCGCCGTGCGGTAGCGGCGTAGCTCCTTCAGCGGAAGCCCCAGCTCAACGCACGTGATGATCACGTCGAGCTCCGGCATCTGGCCAAGCGCGTAATAACGGTACCCCGTCTGCGCGTCCACGAAGGCCGGTCGCAGCACGCCGATGCGCTCGTAATAGCGCAGCGCCTTGATGCCCACGCCCTTCATGCGCGCCACCTCGCCGATGGAGAGCAGGTTATTTCTCATGATTCTCCTTTGACTCGACCCTTAGGGGATACTTTAAGCTTTCTTTCAGTCGAAGGAAAGGAACAAGATGTCCCCGTACGTGCTGATGGCCGTCGCCATCGTTTCAGAGGTGTTCGGCAGCTCCATGATGAAGCTGTCCGACGGATTTAAAAGGAAGGCCCCCACCCTGGGCATCCTGGCCGGTTATTTGCTAGCGTTCTACCTGATGGCTCAGGCCATGCAGGAGCTGTCGCTCGGGTTCGTGTACGCCGCGTGGACCGGCGTGGGCATCGCGCTCACTGCCATCGTGGGCGCCGTGTTCTGGCGCGAGGGCCTCGGCGCGAAGAAGGCGCTCGGCATTGCTGCCGTCATCGGCGGCGTCGTCCTCTTGAAGATGGGAGCGTGAGCTATGAGAACCCTGAACCCGTATCTGCTGCTGTCGGTGTCCATCGCAGGCGAAGTGTTCGGCACCACGATGATGAAACTCTCCGAAGGATTCACGCATCCCTTGTTCACCGCGCTCACCATTGGAAGCTACATCGTTGCGTTCGGCCTGCTCACGTTCACGCTCAAGCACCTGCCGCTGGGGCTGGCCTACGGCATCTGGGGCGGCGTGGGAACCGTGGGCACAGCCGCCATCGGCATCGCGTTCTTCGGCGACCCGTTCGGCTGGACCACGTGCCTGGGCCTCGCGCTGGTGGTAGGCGGCATCGTGCTGCTCAACCAGGGATCGAAAGAGCCGCCAAAGACGAAGGAAGCGTAGACCTTTTGTCATCCTGCTCTACACGTAGAACAGGATGTCGTTGTAGGTGGGCACGGGCCAATGGTCGTTGTCCACCAGCACCTCGAGGTCGTCCACGGCAGTGCGCAGGCGGTCCATGATGGGGATGATCTCGTGCGCGTAGGTGTTCGCCTTCTCCTGCTCGTCGACGATCTCGAGCGTCTCGTGGTGGCGCTTGCCGAGCGCGCGCAGGTGCGTGTCGATCTCGCGGACGCCCTCCACCAGGCGGCGCAGCAGCTCCTCCTGCTGGTCGACGTTGGCCGTGGGGCACGCGGAGCGGATGGCGTTGATGTTGCCCGCCACCTCGGCCGCGTAGTTGTTGATGGCCGGCAGGAACATGCGGCGCACCATGCGCTTCATCGTGCGCGCCTCGATGTTCAGCAGCTTGTTGTACTTCTCCAGCTTCACCTCGTAGCGGCTGCGCACCTCGGTTTCGGAGAGCACGCCGAACTCCTCGAACAGCGCGATGTTGTCCGGCGCGATGAAGCACGGCAAGGCATCGGCGGTATTCGTCTTATTCGCCAGGCCGCGACGCTCGGCCTCCTGCGTCCACTCCTCCGAGTAGCCGTCGCCGTTGAAGATGATGCGCTGGTGCCTCTTCAGCATCTCGCGGATGTAGTCGATGGCGGCTGCCTCGAACTCCTCGCCCTGCTTGCCTTCCATCGCGTCGGCGAAACCTTTCAAGCTCTTCGCCATGGCGGTGTTGAGGATCATGTTGCAGTCCGACAGGTTCACGGCCGAGCCCGGCATGCGGAACTCGAACTTGTTGCCCGTGAACGCGAACGGCGAGGTGCGGTTGCGGTCGGTGTTGTCCTTGAGGAAGTTCGGCAGCACGGCCACGCCCAGGTCCATGGCCACCTTGTCGGCGCTCGCATACTCGTGGTCGTTCACGAGCGCGTCCACGATGGCGTCCAGCTCGTCGCCCAGGAACACCGAGATGATAGCCGGCGGCGCCTCGTCGGCCCCGAGGCGATGGTCGTTGCCGGCGGAGGCCACCGACATGCGCAGCAGCTCCTGGTAGTCGTCCACCGCCTGGATGACGCCGGTGAGGAACACGAGGAAGCGCAGGTTGTCCATGGGGCTCTCGCCGGGATCGAACAGGTTCTTCTTGCCGGCCGACAGCGACCAGTTGTTGTGCTTGCCCGAGCCGTTGATGCCTGCGAACGGCTTCTCGTGCTGGAGGCACACCAGGCCGTGATGCGACGCCAAGAGGCGCATCTTCTCCATCGTGAGCAGGTTCTCGTCCACGCCGCGGTTCACGTTCGTGAAGATGGGCGCCAGCTCGTGCTGGGCCGGGGCCACCTCGTTGTGCTTCGTGCGCGCGGGCACGCCGAGCGCCCACAGCTCGTCGTCGAGTTCCTTCATGAACTCGTTCACGGTGGGTCGGATGGCACCGAAGTAGTGCTCGTCGAGTTCCTGGCCCTTGCAGGGCGCGTAGCCGAACAGCGTGCGGCCGCACATGATGAGGTCTTGGCGCTGCGCGTAGGCTTTCTCGGAGACGAGGAAGTACTCCTGCTCGGCGCCCAGGGTGGGCACGACTCGCTGATGAGGTTCGCCGAACAGGGCGAGCACGCGATTGGCCTGCTCTTCAACGACGCTCATGGAGCGCAGGAGCGGCGTCTTCTTGTCGAGCGCCTCGCCGGTGTAGCTGCAGAAG
This sequence comes from Arabiibacter massiliensis, assembly GCF_902386925.1. Classification (NCBI taxonomy): domain Bacteria; kingdom Bacillati; phylum Actinomycetota; class Coriobacteriia; order Eggerthellales; family Eggerthellaceae; genus Arabiibacter; species Arabiibacter massiliensis. Next base: position 1,926,137 of record NZ_LR698996.1, read on the forward strand.
GCGGTGGGGATGCACAGCACCTCGTCCTTGATGAACGCGTAGCTCGTGGGGTCCCAGGCCGTGTAGCCGCGGGCCTCGAAGGTGGCGCGCAAGCCGCCGGAGGGGAAGCTGGAGGCGTCGGGCTCGCCCTGGATCAGCTCTTTCCCGGAGAAGCTCATGATGGCGCGGCCGTCGCTCACCGGATCGAGGAAGCTGTCGTGCTTCTCGGATGTGATGCCGGTGAGGGGTTGGAACCAGTGCGTGAAGTGGGTCGCGCCTTTCTCGATGGCCCATTCCTTCATGGCGTGCGCCACGACGTTGGCCACTTCGATCTCGAGGGGCTTGCCCTCCTTCATGGTTTTGATCAGGCTCTTGTACGTCGCAGAGGGCAGCCGCTCCTGCATCGTGTGCTCGTTGAACACCATCGAGCCGTAAATGTCCGAAATCATCGCCATGAGTGCGTGCTCCTCACCTCGTCTGCCGCGCAAAACGTATCACTCGCATACGATAGCATGCCAGGCGGGCGAAACCCCCCGTCATCATGCGGTTATCAAACGAACGGCGAAATGTCGCACGACGCATTTTCGCTCCGAAAACACGCCTCCTGCGCTGAGGCGTGTTTGCGGAGCGAAAATCGGGGCGCGGAGGTACCTCACGCGTGCGGGAGCGTCACCTCCACGCGGCAGCCTTCGCCGGGGCGGCTTGCCAGCGACACGGTGCCGCCGCACAGGACGCGCACGCGGAACGCCACGTTCGCCAGCCCTACGTGGCTGCGCGAGGGGTCGCCGCCGCACGGCACGCCCTCTTCGACATCGGCAAGGTCGACGGGACGGTCGAACCCTGCGCCGTCGTCGGCCACGCTCACGTGGAAGCCCCTTTCGTCGCGCCACGACGACACGACCACGGTGCCGCCCCCGCGCTTCCGGCGCAGTCCGTGCCTGATGGCGTTCTCCACGAGCGGCTGCACCGTGAGCGCGGGGATGAGAAAGTCGCGTTCGCCCTCCTCGACGACCACGGACACGTTGGGGAACCGCAGCCGCTCGATGGCGACGTAGTGCTGCAGGTGGTCGAGCTCCTTCGCGAAGAGGATGGGCTCGTCGTTGGCGAGCGAGTCCATGTTGCCGCGCAGGTAGCCGGCGAAGTCGCCGACGGTGCGCGCGGCGAGGGGCGGGTCGTCCGTGCAGAGGTACTGGATGGTGACCAGCGCGTTGTACAGGAAGTGCGGCTGGATCTGCGAGATGGTGATGGCGATGCGCGACCGCACGAGCTCCTGCTCCACCTGGTGCGCGCGCTCGGCAAGCGCCACCTGCTCGCGCGCGTACAGGAACAGCGCGACGAAGCGCACGCACACCGAGAAGGCGATGCCGGCCGTGAGCGCGAACCCGGTCGAAACGCCCCAGATCAAATACGACAGTCCCTCGGCGAACGCCCCGATGGCCGCCGGAAGCGCAGCGGCGGCGGCTTCCTTCATGAAGCGGTCGCGCCGTGCGAACGCGTCGCGCATGAAGCCGATGGCCACGGCCAGGATGGCTATCTCAAACGGCGCGACGATGAACGTGTTCGCGTCGAACAGCGAGAGCGCCCCGGCAAGGCGCAGGACGACGACTGCTGCCTGAACGGCGACGAGACCGATAAGGACGGCCCGGGCACGACGCCGGAAGCGCCCGCGGGCGCGGCTGACCACGAACCCGACGAGCGCGATGCCCAGCAGGTCCTGCGACAGCAGGCTCACTGCGGCGGTGAACTGCGGGTTCGGGACGAGCAAGGTGATGTAGTCGAAGCAGAAGAATATCCACACGCCGCCCAGCAGCACGAAGCAGGCGAACAGGAGGCTGCCGCGCTCCTTCGGCATGCCGACGAAGCGGCCGGCGCTCGCGATGAGGAGCAGGCAGGCCCCCGCGAACAGCACGGCGACGCCGCACGCGAACATCGGCGAGAACAGCCCGATCATGTCGTGGCGCAGCGAGTCCTCGTCGCCGGCGCACAGCGTGCGGAACGTCAGCTCGTAGTCGCCCCGCGAGCTGTAGAGCGTCGCATGCCGCAGCTCTACCTCCACCTCGTCGTCCGCGTCGATACCGGGCGAGGGGAAGCTCACCCACCCGAGCATGGGCTCTGCGGCGGGTCCGTCGGCGCTGAGCCCGTCGAAGCCGAACACGCTGACGCCGTTCACCCGCACGACGCACGCCGTGCTGCTAAGGCGCAGGTTGACGGGCGTCCCCGCCGGGACCGCCGAGGAGAGGCGTCCCTTCACCGCCACCGACCGGATGCCGATGAGCGGGCCCTCGAACGTCGTGCCGTCTAAGGGGAGCCATGCGCCGCCGTCGACGCGGTAGGAGCCTTGGAAAGCGAGTGGCGTGGTGCCGTCGGCGTCGGCGTCGGCGACGAACGTTCGGTCGCCGGGGCTGGAGAACCACGCGAGGGCGAGCGTCGCGCACACCGCGACGAGCACCGCCGCGAGTGCGAGCGCATGCAGCAGCGACCCGCCGCGCTTCGGCGAGCCGTCGTCGACCCTGTGTCCGTTATCGTCCAGCATTCCCTCCCCCGCGCGCCCACATCCGCCGAGCCCATTCTACTACCGAGTTGCGAGGGAGCGCGCAACTCGTCAACCGCCGCATACCCCGATCTTCGCTCCGAAAACACGCCTCGTGCGCTGAGGCATGTTTTCGGAGCGAAGATGAGCCTGCGAAAGTTGATTGTCGACCGAAACACACGCTTCAGCACCCTGTGGCGTGTGTTTCGGTCGACAATCAGGGGGCGGAATGCGCAGCTACAGCGCGTACTCGTAGAGCACGGCGTCGCGGCCGAGATGGGGATAGAAGTCCTCGTAGACGCCGCAGTTCGCGAAGCCGCACGACTCGTAGAGGCGCTGCGCGCGGACGTTGTCGGTGAAGGTGTCCAGCCGCAGCGCCTTCGCGCCGGCCTCGCGCGCGACCGCGATGCCTCCCTCCACGAGCTGCCGCGCGAATCCGCGCCCGTGGAACTCCGGCAGCGTGGCCAGCACGTGCACCACCAGCGCCTCGTCGGGTGCGGCGTCCACCTGCCAACGCACCCGGTCGTAGCCGGGATCGCCCACGGCGTTCAGCACCATAGCGGCGGCGAAGCGCGGCCCGGCGGCCCCGGCCTCGCCTTCGCCAACCTCCACCACCAGCACCTCGCCCGCCTCGGTCGACGCGCGCAGGAAGGCCCGCGACGGATGCACGTCGTGCTCCCAGCACACGTCGAACTCCGTGCCGCGCATCCCGTCGATCATCTTCGTGTAGAAATCCAGCACCTGCTCGACCTCATCGGCCTGCGCGGGGCGAACTTTCAGCATGCATGCGCTCCTTTCCAAGTGTGACGAAAAGATGATACCGCATACACGCGAAACGAGGCCCCGCAGCACGCAGGGGCCTCCTCGCTGATTCGATAGCAAAAGGCTGCCTAATCGAGGTCGCCAGCAATATAGCGCACCGCATGTCGACCGAACGTTATGTTCCGACCCATGCAGTTGCCCACGAGATACACCGGATAATTGCCGCTGTAGAAGCTGCCCGAACAGGTTCCTGCCGCAAACAGCCCCTCGATGATCTCGTTCGAGTTATCCAGCACCTGCATGTTCTTGTTGATGCGCAACCCATCGAGCGTTGTCAGCAAGCTTCCGCCGAACCACGCGCCATAGTAGGGAGCTTCTCGAATGGCGGAAAGGCGATACGCCTCTTTTCCAAAGTCCTCGTCAACGCCTTGATCGTACAAATGATTATAGCGGTCAACGGCCGCGAGGAACGCCTCCTTGTTCGCGCCTTCGAAACCAAGCTTATCGGCCAGTTCCTCAAGCGTGTCGGCTTTCTGGATGACGCCCATCTCGATTTCCTTCGCATACGCCTCTTCAACGCTCCTGCCGTTGAGCGTGTTTCGCCACACATTGTTGGAACACCCTTGGGTTTGGAACACCTGCACATCTTGCGGAGCGTTCACATCGAACACCTCGCACCACACGCCGCCCGGACGCTGAGCGGCCGCATGGCAGATAGCGTCGTAGTTCGCCGACTCGTTGGTGATGCGCAACCCATGGCGATCCACTTTCAAGAAGGGCATGGACCCTATCCCCAGCTGTTGCAACTGACCTGGGAAGATAGCATCATCGCTCTCATCGACGTATCCGGCATCCACTCCCGGCTCCACGCCTCCGCGGTCGAATATCATGGCCGACGGCTCCACGTCCTTAGCCGCCCCGATCCACATGCCCGCCTTGATGCCCATACCCGTGTTGTTTTGATTGAAGTCCACCGCAGTCACGCATTTGGGAACGATGGGGTTGATCGCCCGAACCATCGTCGGGTTCCCCGCATACCCGCCAGTCGCCAGCACGATGCCCTTCCGAGCATTGACCTGAACGAAGCCCTCGTCTGTCTCGAAAACGGCACCGGAAACCCGTCCGGCGTTGTCGTCCTCCCGAACGAGCTTGACCAGATCGTGCTTGAAAAGGATTTGCTTCCCCGACGCCTCGATGACCTCCTGGAAGCAAGGGTTCTGCGATATGAAGGGCCAGCCGGGAAAGGACGGGTTGCTGTACACGAAGCCATGCTTCTCGAACGGCATATAGTACATCGTGCCGCCTGCACGTCCGTCGCCTCCGTTTTCGGTGTCGACTTCGCAACTGATATCGTACGGGGACATAAGGTCGTAGAGCCATTCAATCATTTCAGCCGACTCGTCGATCCAAACTTTCGACACCGAGGCATCATTCTTGAACGACGCGTACCGGTTGAGCTCGTTGAGCAGACGCCCCTTGTCGATCTGATGATCCTCGGGAGTGAAGCGCGTGTTCACGGCGCCTATGTCCCAATGGTTGTCCGCTATGTGGTCGGACTTCTCGCACAACAGGAAATCCAATCCGAGCTGCGCCGCCGTGGCACCGGCCGCCAACCCGGTGCATCCCGCGCCGACGATTAACACATCGCAGTCGAGCGTCTTCGCGATATCCGAGATTTCGGGGGCATTTCCCAACCACGCGGGAGCACCGCTCGGCTCAACACCGCCCGACCCCGTGTCAGCCTCGGCCTCCTGAACGCGGGGGGCGCACCCGCCGAGCCCCAGCGCCGCCATCGTCCCCGCGGTCGCAGCGCCTGCCAAAAAGCTCCTGCGCGACACCGCTTTCCGTCCTATAGTCTTGTCGAGTCCCATAGCTCCTCCTTGTTTTTGCGACCGGGCGCCTCTATGCCCGGCCATGAACGACAGTGCTATACTACCGACCGAATCGCTCTGCCTTCATCACCCAGCGCAGGGGCTTTTCACCTGGTCAAGCCATCTCACTCACCTAAGGTGACAGAGTCTAGGAGTGCAGTATGACGAGCAGAAGCAGCATTTCCCCTTATGCCAAGGCGTTGCCGGCGCTCTGTTTCCTCGCCCTCTGCTTTTCTTCGTTGTATGGATGGATGGTCAATGCGAGCCTGTTCGCGGAAACGGCGCTCTTCGCGCCTTTCACGCGCGATGCCTCCATGCTCCTTTCGGCGGCTCTGTTCGTCATACTGGCAATCGCCGCCAACAGGCGGCCCGATTTTCTTGACAATCGCCTGATGTCGCTTGTATCCCTTGGATGCCTTGCAAGCTCGGCTATCGTCATTCCCCTCGCTTTTCAGGTACAAAGCCCTGCGTTCACCTTTGCAGGGCTCGCGCTTTTCACGGTGGGCGGGATTTGGCCCCAAGCGACCATGCTCGTCGCCATTGCTTCTCTGCCTGCCCACCAGAAGCGAGCGGTGATCGTTGCCGGTGCAGTGTTGGCCGGCGCCGTCATCCGCTCGATTGCAGATCCGCCGCCCTTCATGCCGAGCCTGGCGCTCCTCGTCATCGGCCAAGCCGCAACGCTCCTGCTCCTTCATCGCGCAACCAGCCCCGCATTCAACCGAATAGCCAGAGGCGCGCCGGCATCCGATCTCCTGATCGCGGATCCCGATGCATTCCTTAAACCGACGCATGCCCTCTTTCCCTGCATCTTGCTGTTCTGCATAGGATCGAGCTATGGCTCCATCTTCTACGAAGGTGCGGACTCCACGTATTTCTGGTTTTGCGTCACGGTTCTAGCCATTGCGTTTTTATGGATCGCCTTCGGCACGAGCAGACTGAGGGAGGATATGCTCTTTTCCGCCTCCGTGTTGCTGGTGTTGGCCGGATTCATGATGGTGCCCTTCTCGGCGCAGCTCAGCTATCCCCTTCCCGGCGCGCTGCTCGCAAGCGGAGGGATCTGCTTCAATATCTTGTTCTGGCTCGTGCTGGCCGCCATCGGCGCACGCAACGTTTACGCCCTCATCCCAACATTCGCCCTCGCGAGCTGCATGAATTATCTGGGGGTGGAAATAGGCGCAACGGCCGGGCATATTTCAGCCGCAGCCATAGGCGATCAGACGGCAGGGGCCATCGCGCTCGTCGCCGGCTTCGTATTCGTCTCGTTTCTGTGGCTGTTCTTTCGCCGATTCAGCTTCAGCGATACCATTCAGGGCGTTGAAATCATGAAGCCCATCGTCGTGAAGACAAGCGAGAGCGTGCAGGAAATCGCTTGCAAGCAGCTGGCAGAGCAACGCGGGCTCACCGACAGGGAGCTCGAGATTTTCACCATGATGGCGAAGGGCCGCAACACCAAGTTCATCCAAGAGCAGCTGGTGATCTCCCCCAATACCGTGAGATCCCACATCAAGCACATCTACCAGAAGCTCGACGTGCACTCGCAGCAAGAGCTCATCGACCTTGTCGAAGCCCAGTAGGGCGCACGCGAGCATCCGCCACGCCCCGTTGAGCGGGAGAACGCTCCAGGCAACGAAAAAGCCCGCCTCCCGGCGAGGGGAAGCGGGCTTGCAGAAAACGTGCTGCTCTCGAGCGATTTCCTAGCGCTTCGAGAACTGCGGGCGCTTGCGGGCCTTCTTCAGGCCGTACTTCTTGCGCTCCACCATGCGGGCGTCGCGCGTGAGGAATCCGGCCTTCTTGAGCTCGGCGCGGTAATCGCCGGCCTCGAGCAGGGCGCGGGAGATGCCGTGGCGCAGCGCGCCGGCCTGGCCCGAGATGCCGCCGCCGTCGATGCGGGCGAGCACGTCGAAGTGACCGGCGGTGTCCGTCACCTTGAACGGGGCGAGCGCGTAGTTCACCAGGGCCTCGCGGCCGAAGTACTGCTGGGCCTCGCGGCCGTTGATGGTCACCTTGCCGGTGCCGGGAACGAGGCGCACGCGGGCGACGGCGTTCTTGCGACGGCCGGTGCCGTAATACAAAGCTTCACCTGCCATGGGTTAACCCTCCATCTTGATCTCGCGGGGCTGCTGAGCCATGTGCGGATGCTCGGCACCCGCGTACACCTTGAGCTTCTTGCCCATGGCGCGACCGAGCGTGTTCTTCGGCAGCATGCCCTTCACGGCATGCTCGATCACGCGCTCCGGATGCTTGGCCATGGCCTCTTCGAAGGTCTCGGACTTCAGCCCGCCGGGGAAACCGCTGTGGCGGTAGTAGCTCTTAGACTGGGCCTTCGTACCCGTCACGCGGATCTTGTCCGCATTGACGATGATCACGAAGTCGCCGGTGTCCACGTGCGGCGTGTACTGCGGCTTGTGCTTGCCCTTGAGAATCTGCGCGGCCTTCACGGCGACGCGGCCCAGAACCTGGTCCGTGGCGTCGATCAAGACCCATTCGCGCTCAACTTCGTTGGGCTTCGCGTAATACGTCTTCACTGTCTTCCTCCAAAAATCTTGTCCTACCCCGCCGTGCGGGGCGGGATTTCCGTCGCTTGACCGTCGGCTCGGCTAGCCGCGCCGACCGCGTTCGCAGCGGATGATCGGTTTCAAAAGTGCAGGTCGATCGGATGCCGGGTTCCTACGCCGACGCGCTGCTCAGGCCTGGACTCCTTCGCGGGCGCTTCCGCTTCTTCACTGCATGCACGGGGCTTTCGAAAGCGAACCTTTGCATTGTAAACGGGTGCTTCGCCAGAAGTCAACGAAAAACCACACGTACGCAGGTCAATTTCATAAACGCGGGCAGACGTGTCGGGGACACGCGGCCTACGAGGCGTCGCGGCCGATGTAAACGACGATCTCGCCTTCGTAGCTGCCTCCGCTGCTCCCGTTGACCACCTCGCCGAAGCCGAGCGTCTCCGCGATGGATTCGGCCGCCGCACGCTCGCCCAGGTCGCCGTACACCACGACCGTGTTGGGGATGTCGCATCCGAACACGCCGCGCACGCGGAAGCCGCGCGACTCAAGCTTATCGAAGAATTCGGAGCCGATCTCCTCGGCGGACGCGTCGCATTGGAGCATGACCTCGTAGCCCCACTTGTCGCTCACCTCGTCGAACGTGACGGGCGAAGTCGCTGCGGGGGCGAGCTCCTGCGGCTGCTCCTGGGCCATGCCGAACGGCAGCGCGACGAAGGCGATCATGTCGCGGTAGTCCACGATGACCGCGACTGCCACAAGGCCGATCACGACGAACACGCGCGCAAGCGCCGTGGAAACCGGACCGTGCCTCATGTTCGCCCCCTTTCGCCGGGATCGCCTCCCCGTCCGTCACAGTATAGTGCGCCCGGCCGCCCGCGTCATCGGGGAAAGCCGCGTGATGCGCGCCAGACCCGCCGAGGGCGTTGACCGCATGCGGCGCGTTGGGTAAGCTGGAAGGCGATCCCCAGCCAGCCGGCACGAGAGAAGGAGCGCGCATGCAGAAGTTCATCGCGGAGGAGTCGTTCTGGGAGCTGTTCCCCGAGGCCGCCATCGGCATCATCGTGGTGCACGGCATGAAGCGGGCCGCCGACGTGCCACCCGAGGACGCCGCCGCCATCGCGCGGCTGCTGCGCGAGGCCAACGCCGCCGCCGATAGGCACCTCACCAGCAACACCATCTCGGAGAACGAGGTGGTGCGCGTGTGGCGCGAGGCATTCCAGAGGTTCAAGACGAAGAAGGGCGCGCGCTGCTCGGTGGAGAACCTGCTCAAGCGCGTGCTGAAGGGCAACCCGGTGGGATCCATCACGCCGTCGGTGGATATCTACAACGCCATCTCGCTGAAATACGCGCTGCCCGTGGGCGGCGAGGATTTGGGTTCGCTCGTGGGCGATTTCCGGCTGGGCATCACGGAAGGCGGCGACGCGTTTTTGCCCATCGGCGAGGACGAGGACGACCCCACGTTGCCGGGCGAGCTGTGTTACCGCGACGACGAGGGCGCGGTGTGCCGCTGCTGGAACTGGCGCGACGGACAGCGCTCGGCCCTCACGGACGACTCGGAGAGCGCCATCCTGGTCATGGAGTGCGTCGATCCCGCGCGCCGCGCCGACCTTGAGATCGCCCTCGACGAGTTCGCCCAGCTCATGGAGCGTTACCTGGGGGCAAAAGTCAGGATGCGCACCGTCATCGACCGCGCGCATCCCGAGATAGTCATCGCCGACTAGCGAAAAATGTCCCAAAAGGGGGTAGGCACCTTTTGGGACATTCGGAGCTTACTCGTCCTTCTTGCCGAACAGGCCGCCCAGCAGGTCGCCGAATTTCGAACCCTCGGCGGTGATGCTGGCGATAACGTCGTGCACTGCGCCCTCCTGCATGAGGCCGGACAGATGCTCGACCACGTCGCCGCCCTTCTCCTGCACCTGGGCGAGCACGCCCTCGGCAACCGCCGCGATGTCGATGTCGCCGATGCCCTCGCCGGTGATCTTCTGGATGGCCGCGCCCGGATCGGCCGTGAACTCCTTCAGCAGCTCAGGAGCCTTCTGGATCTCGCCCGCCACTTTGTCGATAATCGCTTGAATGTCCATCGTCGTCCTTTCGGATCGTCCCTTGACCATGGGCCCAGTATAGCGAGCGTGCCCAAGCGGTGAGAGCCGGTCTGCGCGATGCAACTAAACGTTGACTGCGGCGAGCGCCTGGTCGACGTCGGCGATGAGGTCCTCGGTGGCCTCGATGCCGCACGACAGGCGGATGAGATCGGGCGTGATGCCGGCCGCGGCCAGCTCCTCGTCGTTCATCTGGCGGTGCGTGGCGTTGGCCGGATGCAGCACGCAGGTTCGCGCGTCGGCCACGTGCGTGGCGATCTGCGCGAGCTTGAGGTTGGCCATGAACGTCTCGGCCGCCGCGCGCCCGCCGGCCACGCCGAAGCTCACCACGCCGCTCGTGCCGCCGGGCAGGTACTTCTGCGCCAGCTCGTGCTGCGCGTCGCCGGGCAGGCCGGGGTAGCGCACCCACGCGATCTTCGGATGCGCGGCCAGGTGCTCGGCCAGCGCGAGGCCGTTTCGGTTGTGCTGGGCCATGCGCAGGTGCAGGCTCTCGAGCCCCAGGTTGATGAGGTAGGCGCTCTGCGGCGACTGCGAGCAGCCGAAGTCGCGCATGAGCTGGGCCGTCGCCTTTGTGATGAACGCGCCGCCCAAGCCGAAGCGCTCGGCGTACACCACGCCGTGGTAGCTTTCGTCGGGCTGCGTGAGGCCGGGGAACTTGTCCGCGTGTGCGAACCAGTCGAAGCGGCCGGCGTCCACGATGACCCCGCCCACGCTCGCGCCGTGCCCGTCCATGTACTTGGTGGTGGAGTGCGTGACGATGTCGGCGCCCCATTCGATGGGACGGCAGTTCACCGGCGTGGGGAACGTGTTGTCCACGATGAGCGGCACCCCGTGCGCGTGCGCGGCTTGCGCGAACCGCTCGATGTCGAGCACCGTGAGCGCGGGGTTGGCCACTGTCTCGCCGAAGACGGCCTTCGTGTTGGGGCGGAACGCGGCTTCCAGCTCCTCGTCGGTGCAGTCGGGCGCGACGAACGTGAACTCCACGCCCATGCGCTTCATGGTGACGGCGAACAGGTTGTACGTGCCGCCGTACAGGGCCGAGCTGGCCACCACGTGGTCGCCGCAGCCCGCGATGTTGAACACGGCGAAGAAGTTGGCCGCTTGGCCCGACGACGTGAGCATGGCCGCCGCGCCGCCCTCGAGCTCGGCGATCTTGGCCGCCACGAAGTCGTTCGTGGGGTTGGCGAGACGCGTGTAGAAGTAGCCCGACTCCTCGAGGTCGAAGAGCTTGCCCATGTGCTCGCTCGTGTCGTACTTCCAGGTGGTGGACTGGTAGATGGGGATCTGGCGCGGCTCGCCGTCGCCGGGACGGTAGCCGCCTTGCACGCAGGTGGTTCCGATGGACTCGCTCATGGGGTTGCTCCTTGATGGATCCGGGGGTCGATGCGTCCGGATCATTATAGGGGCGACCGCACCGTGCGCGGTAGTGCCGAGTTTCCGATACTATGTTATCGCATAGAGCGATAATGGAGCTATCGGTATTCCGCGTACTGTCATCCTGAGCGAGCGAGTCGAAGGATCCCGTGCGGCGGTAGCAGTGGCGTTTCCAGCTGGCGCCGCGCGGGATCCTTCGACTGCGGCGGCTTCGCCGCCTCCGCTCAGGATGACAAAGCGCGCAGCCCTTCTACCAGCCCTTGCCCTCGGGGACGATGCTGTCGGGCACGAGCCCGGCTTCCACTTCGCCGATCACGCGGTCGAGGACGTCGAGGGCGCGGTCCAGCTGCTCGCGCTCGATGACGAGCGGAGGCTGGAAGCGCAGCACCGATTCCGCCATGCAGATGACCACGACGCCCTCCTCGAACGCGCGGTACACCACCTTGAGCGCGTCGAGCGCGCATTTCTCGCGCGTGCCCGGGCGCACGATGTCGATGCCTAGGTTCAGCCCGATGCCGTGCACGCCGCCCACGATGGCGTGGCGCGCGGCCATGTCCTCGAAGCGCTCCTTCGCCCAGGCGCCCAGCTCGGCCCCGCGCGCGAGCAGGCCCTCATCCTCGATCACCTTGATGGTGGCGAGCGCCGCCGCGCAGCACACGGGGTTGCCGCTGGTGGTGAAGATGTGCGCCGGAAAGCTCAGGCTGTCCATGATGGCGGCCTTTCCCACGATGGCCGAAAGCGGCAGGCCGCTGGCCAGCGACTTGCCCACCGACATGAGGTCGGGCTCCACGCCGAACTGCTCGATGCCCCACCACTTCCCCGTGCGGCCCATGCCCTGGTTGATCTCGTCCACGGCGAACAGGATGCCGTTCTCGCGGCAGAACGCCGTAAGCGCGTCGACGTAGGCCTGCGGCGGCACGATGATGCCGGCGTCGCCCGCGATGGGCTCCATCACGATGCAGGCGATCTCGTCGGGCGGCAGGTAGGTCTCGCACATCTCGCGCAGCGGGCGCATGAAGAACTCCGCCTGCTCCCGCTCGCTCAGGTGCCCCACGCCCGCGCGCTGCACGTCGGGGTACGGGATGTGGTAGATGCCCGGCAGCATGGGCCCCATCTTGCGACGCATCCCCAGGCTGAGCGCCGACAGGGTCATGGAGCCGTAGGTGGAGCCGTGGTAGGCGCCCTGGAACGACACCACGTAGGGCCGCCCCGTGTAGGCGCGCGCGAACTTGATGATGGCGTCGTTCGCGTCGGAGCCCGACGTGCCGAACACCACCTTCTTCGGCGTGTCGCCCGGCGCGATGGCGGCCAGCTTCTCCACCAGCTCCACCTCGGGCGCATGGTAGAAGTAGGCCGGCGAGCACTGGATGACCTTCTGCGCCTGCTCGCAGATGGCCTCCACCACGGCCGGGTGCGAGTGGCCCACGTTGGCCGACGTGGCCGCCGCCAAAAGGTCGATGTACTCGTTGCCCTCCACATCGTAGAGCAGCGCGCCGCGCGCGTGGTCCACCACCAGGTCGTAATAGGGAATGCGCGCCGTGGGGCCCATGCAGGCCCGGTCGCGCTCCACCAGCTCGTGCGTGCGCGCGGCGGTGCCGTTCGTTTCAGCCATCATCGTCTCCTCGTTCGCCTACCGCTCGATCCCACGCGCCCTGTCGATGCGCCAGCGGATCATCTGCACGACCACCACCACGATGAACAGCGCGCCGAAGTAGCCCACGAACGGGTAGATGATGTTCACCAGCATGCCGAAGGGCAGCTGGCCGCCCATGAAGATGATGGCGCACAGAAGCGCGATGAGGAACTGGTACTTGCGCTTGTCCTTCTTCTCGTCCACGAACTGGTTGGCCACGGTCCACACCATGGGCACGGCTGTGTTGTATATCTCGGCCAGCAAGATAATGGCGAACAGTAGGCCCACGATGGGCGAGATCTGCTGCGCCAAGAACAGCACCGGCACCTCGTAGCCCACGGCCTCGCCGAATACCGACAGCATGGCCAGGTTGAGCAGCAGCGCGCACACGCCGAGCGCCGCGCCGCCCAGCACGCCGCCCAGCACGGCCTCGCGGTGCGAGCGCGCGCCGGTGCCCATCTCCGACATGAACGGCACGCCGGCCAGGATGTTGTACGCCACGTACATGAAGGCGCCCAGCGCGAACCACGACGCGCCCGACCCCACGCCGTACACCACGTTGTCGCCCGCCGCCTCCACGGCCGCGTTGGCCTCGGCCAGGCCGCCGCCGTGCACGGCGAGCGTGTACACCGACAAGATGATGAGGAACGCGATGGTCACCGGCCCGATGGAGCCGAGGATGTCCACGATGCGGCGCAGGCCGAACAGCGCGCTCACCAGCACGATGGCCGCCATGAGGCCGCTGCCGACGATCTGCGGCACGCCGAAATACTGGTTGAGCGTGGCGCCCGCGCCCGACACCATGATGATGCCCACGAGGAAGCAGAACAGGATGGTGAACCACTCCAGGAACGTGCCCAGGTACTTCCCGCAGAAGTAGCGGAACGCCGAGAAGTCGCTCGCCCCCTTGTGCTTGAAGCCGTAGCCCAGAAGCACGCCGCTCATCAGCGCGAACAGCACAATGGCGATGACGCAGCCAATGATGCCGTTCGTGCCGTAGGCGGCGAAGAACTGCATGGCCTCCTGCCCCGAGGCGAATCCCGATCCGATCAACGTGGCGATGACCGCGCCGGCGAACTTGACGACCGTGACCGGCCGCACCGCCGGCGTCTTCTGCTCTGACGCCATAGAACCCTCTTTCTCTTTCGACATGAAATCCCACTCCGAGTTTGCTGTTAGGATTCTAGTACAACATCCGAACATCGCGAAGCACGTGATGAGGAAAACGTCGAGGTCACGGTTTTCAAAGGCAGCAAGCCCTACGTGAAAATCGTCCCGATCGACCCGCCTTCGAACGCCGAGGGCACCGGAGCCGCGTACCTTGACGCGTACTTGGGCGCCGCAGACGAATACCACGACCTGTTCGAGGCGTTGTCCAAGTGAGCGCGCACGACATCCAGCCTATTCCCAAAGAAGTCGCGTGACAATGTCCCTTTGTCACGTCCCTTTGTCACGCCCCCGCCGATAACGCAGTATCGGGAATTCAGATAAGCAGGCAATCGACGCAAAAGGTATCATGGCGGAGACGCTGCAAAACGACCGCGAAGGCGAGGTTCATCGTGCCCATCAGGATTCCCGACTCCCTGCCCGCCACCGAGGTGCTCGAGAGCGAGAACATCTTCGTCATGACCGAGTACCGCGCCATGCATCAGGACATCCGTCCCTTGCGCGTGCTGCTGCTCAACCTCATGCCCACCAAGATCGTCACCGAGACGCAGATCATGCGCAAGCTCTCGAACACGCCGCTGCAGATAGAGGTGAGCCTGCTGCAAACGGCCACGCACGACGCGAAGAACGTGTCCGAACAGCACCTCGAGGCCTTCTACACCACGTTCGACCAGGTGAAAGACCAGCGCTTCGACGGCATGATCATCACCGGCGCGCCCGTTGAGCTGCTCGACTTCGAGGACGTGGACTACTGGGACGAGCTCGCCGCCATCATGGCGTGGTCGGCCACGAACGTGCACTCCACGTTCCACATCTGCTGGGGCGCGCAGGCAGGCATCTACTTCCACTACGGCATCCCCAAATACGAGCTGCCGGAGAAGCTGTTCGGCGTGTTCGAGCACGAGGTGGTGAAGCCCTCCTCGCCGCTCGTGCGCGGGTTCAACGACTTCTTCCTCGCGCCGCACTCGCGCTACACCGAGGTGCACGCGGCCGACATCGAGGCGCATCCGGACCTCGAGCTGATCGCCGTTTCCGACGAGGCGGGCGTCTACCTGGCCAAAAGCACCGACAGCCGCCACTTCTTCGTATTCGGCCACCCCGAGTACGACGCCGGCACCCTCATGGTGGAGTACGAGCGCGACATCGCGAAGGGCCTGGACATGCCCCTGCCGCGCCACTACTTCCCCGGCGACGACCCCGCGCAGCAGCCGCGCGCCACGTGGCGCGCCCACGCGCAGCTGCTGTACACGAACTGGCTGAACTACTACGTGTACCAGACCACGCCCTACGATTTGGCGAAGGTGGGAACCGAGGAGGACGTCGAGCATGGCTGAAAGCGAACGCGAGCCGCGACCGCGCTACCGCGTGCGGCCGGTGACGAAGCCGGTCGCGCCTGCGGGGCCGGCGGCGCCCGTACCTGAGGACGACCCCTTCCTGCGCCCCGAGGCCGAGGACGATGACGGCTACGACCCCTTCAGCGACCGCCCGCCCGCGCCCGAGCCGACGTTCCAGGAAGACCCCTGGCGCTGACGCCTACAGGTCGAACACGTCGTCGATGATGGAGTCCAGCTCGTCGCGCTCGACCGTCCAGGTGCCGCCAACCTGCATCACGTCCACCGAGAACGTCGTCTGAGCAGGCGTCACCTTGTCCAACGAGGAGAGGACGAGCTCGGCGAGCGCGACCTTCGTCGCATCGTCGAGCGGAGCTGCGTTCATGCCGTGGTCGAGCCGGTCGCGGCTCACGTACGCGCCCGTCTGCCCCGCCAGGCCACGAGCCAGCTCCTTGTAGCTTTTGGCCTGAGCTGACACGCGCACCTCTCCTTCGCCGTCGGCGCGCAGGCGCACGTCGTCGTCCGCGAGCGTGTAGCTCATATCTTCCGCAAGCCAGGTTGCGAACTCGACGGGATCCACGTTGATCTCGGTGAGGGTGAAGCCCAGGTCGTCGGCGAACTCCTTGTCGGCCTCGCGCGCGATGGCGTCAAGGGTGGCCTGATCGGGGCTAACAACCTTATCGAGCTCGGCCGCCACCGCCTGCTTGGCTGCGGCCACGTCGGCCGAGGAAGCGTCGTCGGACGTGCCGGGAACCGGGGGCAGCGTATCCGACGAACCGGAATAGGAGCGCACGGGGTCGTGGGCGTACTCGTCGAGGGCGGCGAACGTCAGCGCGCCCAGCATGAGGTATCCCGCGAGCGCCAGCACGCTGAGCGCGATGCCGACGATGCCGCACACCTTGCCGCCGGTCGCCTTGCCGTCGGCGCCGAACGATTTGACGTACTGCGAGGCCAGCACGATGGCCACGATGCCCAGGGCGATGCTGACGATCACCGTGCCCGCGAACACGATGGCGCAGATGCCGCAGATGAGCGAGGCGAGCGCCTTGCCGCTGCCGGGCGCGGGAGGCGCCGTCGGGGGCTGGGGCGCGTAGACGGGGCCGCCGGGATAGGGCTGCTGGCCGTACGGCTGCTGAGGCTGGTAGGCCGGCGCGGGCGGCGCGACGGGCTGCTGGCCGTCCGAGGCCGCAGGCGGGAGGGGCTGTCCTTCAGGAGAGGGCTGGGGGCGGGCGTTCGCGTTGTCGTTCATGGCAACCTCTTCGCTCGGAGTCTGGGATGGCTCTATTATACCTCATCGAGCACAGCCGTTCCTCCGACCGCTCTTGTCAACCTTCTGCGCGAACAGGGATAACGCCTTGTCACCGAACCGTATAGTTACGAGCTGCGGCGGCCCCGTCCCGAGTCGGAGCGGGGCCGCCGCGTCGCGCCACACCAGCTCACAGCAGCAGCACAACATGCTCGCCCGCCTGCCGAACCAATTGTCGACCGAAACACACGGAAAACGGCTCTGTGGCGTGTGTTTCGGTCGACAATGCTCCTGCGACGACCGCATCGCGCAGACAAGGCCGCCGCTTTGGCCGACTACCAGAGGCCGAACATCAGGTCGAGGGTCTCCTCGAGCGAGTCGTCGTCGACCGTCCAGACGTCGCCCGTTCTCTCGAACTCGAGCATGATGAAGGACTCCTCGGCGGCGCCGGCGGCCTTCTCCATGGCGACGGGCATGAACTTCGCCATTGCCGCCTGGCGCTCCGCGTCGTTCGCGAACGAACCTTTTTTCTCCGCGTAGGCTATCAGCTCGTCGTAGAGCGCATCGGTCAGGTTGTACAGCGTGCGGCTGCGCGCCTCGGCGAACGCGGTGCCCGTGCCGTCGGCGTAGCCGAAGACGTCGTCGTCCCCCATCGTGTAGGTCATGCCGTCCACGAGCCATCGCGCGAACTCGACGGGCTCGACGCCGACCTCGGACAGGGTGTAGTCGGTGGTCTTCTCGAACGAGCGGTCCGCCCGCTCGGCCACGCGCGCGAGCAGCGCCTCGTCCGGGGCGGCGATCCCTTCGAGCACCTCCTCGGCGGCGACCCTCACGGCGGCCTCCTCGGCGGCCTCGGGCAGCGCCGGAACCTCTTCGGGGCGTGCGGGGTAATACGGGGCCACGTCGTCGTAGTCGTAGATGGCAACGAGCGTCGCCGCGCCGACGACCAGGTAGAACACGAGGGCGAGCACGCTGAGCGCGATGCCGACGATGCCGCACACCTTGCCGCCGGTCGCCTTGCCGTCCTTGCCGAAGGATCTCACGTACTGCGAGGCCAGCACGATAGCCACGACGCCCAGGACGATACCGACGACCACCGTGCCCGAGAACACGATGGCGCAGACGCCGCACACGAGCGACGCGAGCGCCTTGCCGCCGCCGGGCGCGGCGAGAGCGGGCGCGGCGGCGTAGGACGGCTGCGGCGCATAGCCGCCGCCGTAGGGCGATTGCGGCTGCGGGGCTGGCGCGCCGTACGGGGACGCCGGCTGCTGGAAGGCGGGCTGCGCAGGCATCGCCGACGGCGCGGGAGGCGGCGGGGGCAGAGGCGCGGGAGGCGGCGTCTCGGCAATTACGGGCGCAGGCGCAAGCGCGGGCTCGTCGCGCGGGGCATCTTCAGCGGCGCGCTCCTCGGGCTTGGCGGGCTCGGCTGGTTCAGCTGGCCCAGCCGGCTCGGCGGGTTCGGCGGGTTCGCCCCATGGCTCGCTCGTCTCGTCGCTCATGAACTGCTCCTCGCGATCGCTGATGATGATCGAAAAGTATAGCGCGCCGCTCGGCTTCCGCCCAGGGGGTTATCCCTGCATCCACCGCAAGATGAACGCCTCGGCGTCCAGCTGCTCGAAGGTGCGGATGGCGTGGTCGGCGGCTTCGGCAAGCTGCTCGAAGGTGCCGGAGAGGTCGCAGTCGTAGATGCCCAGCGTGCGGTAGCCGGCCTCGCGCAGCGTGCGCACGGCGTACACGGAATCCTCCACGCCCCACGTGTCATCCAGCGCGGTGCCCATGAGTTCGCGCGCGCGGTCGTACACGGCGGGTTCGCGCTTGGACGCCCCCACGTCGTCCACCGACACGATGGCGTCCAGATACGGCGCGAAGCCGCAACGCTCGAGCCCCGCCTGCAGGTAGGGCTGCGGGCTGGAGGACGCCACGCTCGCATGCGCGCCCAACGCGGCCAGCCCCTGCACGAACGCGAGCGCGCCGGGACGCGCCTCCGCGCGCGTGCGGTAGAACTCCAGCATGAACTCGTCGATCATGCGCACGACGTCGGCTGCGCTCTCCCCCAGCCCGAAACGCTCGTGGAAGAACGCGCCGCATTCGGGGATGGTGAGCGTGGTGATCTCGTCGGTCTCTGCGCGCGACAGCGTGATGCCGGCACGGCGGGCCAGATCGGCCTCGGCTTCGCGCCACACACCCATCGAGTCGAGCAGCGTGCCGTCGCAGTCGAAGATCACGCCCAAGCGGGATGCGTCCATGCAGGTCCTTCCATGCGAGCCGAGGGCTGCTTCAGCCCCGGCGGGTTTGCGAATGGATCCAGCTTATCACGGACGCCCGCGCCGCGAAATGTCCCAAACGGGGACAGTCCCCATTTGGGACACTGCAATGCTACTTTTGCAGGATTTAGCCAGTTTCCAATGCGACTTTTGCAGGATTTCGGCAAAATCCACTTGAACTTTTGCAGAAATAGGAAGAATATGAGCAGATGAAGCCACGGTTTTTAAGGAGTGCCATGCTCAAACGCAAAATAGACGACGCTTTGCTCAATTGGAAGCACACCAAGGGTAAGCAGGGACTGCTCGTCACCGGCGCGCGCCAGGTTGGCAAGACCAGCAGCATCGAGGCGTTCGCCCGCGCGCACTATCAGAACATGGTGAAGATCGACTTCGTCGAGCAGCCCGAGGCCGTCGAACTTATCGGAGGCGCCGCCGACCTCAATGACCTGCTGGTGCGCATAACCGCGCTCGCGTCGAAGCCGCTGCCCAACGGCACCACCCTGCTGTTCTTCGACGAGGTGCAGCGCTGCGGCGACGCCATCACCTGGATGCGCTATCTGGCGAACGACGGGCGCTTCGACGTGGTGTACTCGGGCTCGATGCTGGGCGTCGAGGCGTACGACTATCGGTCGCTGCCGGTGGGAACCCTCGACATCATCGAGATGTTCCCGATGGACTTCCAGGAGTTCTGTTGGGCGATGGGCGTCGACGACACGCTGTGGGAGACGATCGAGGAGCGCTTCCACAGCCGGACAGCCGTGCCCGACTTCCTACATGAGCGGTTCATCGGCCTTTTCGAAAGGTACGTGCTTGTCGGCGGCATGCCCGAGGCGGTGCAAGTATTCTCCTCCACCAGCGACACGCAGGCCATGCGCGCGCGGCAACGCAGCATCATGGACGCCTATCAGGCCGACATCACCCGCTACGTTAAGAACAAAGAGCACGCGCAGCGCATCAAGACCATCTTCAACGCCATCCCCGCGCAGCTGAACAAAGAGAACCGGCGCTTCTACGTCACCGGCATCGACAAGAAGCGGCGCTTCGACGACCTCGCGCCTGACTTCGACTGGCTCGCCAACGCGGGCGTGGCCATTCCGGTGACCCGTGCCACCGAGGCCGCATCCCCCCTGGGCATGAGCGTGGATCGCAGCTACTTCAAGCTGTACCTGTGCGACGTGGGCCTGCTGTTCTCCACGTTCGCAGCCGCCGACGTGCAGGCCATCCTCGCGAACTCCGACCGCATCAACTTCGGAAGCGCGTACGAGAACGCCGTCGCCCAAGAACTGCGCGCCCACGGACACGAGAGCCTGCACTACTTCAACACCAAGAACGTCGGGGAGGTGGACTTCCTCATCGAGGACGGCCGGAGTCCCACCGTGCTGCCTGTGGAGGTGAAGAGCGGCAAGTACAGCAAGAAGCACGCGGCGCTCGACAAGTTGCTAGACGTGAAGAACTACGGGATCGAGCGCGCCTGCGTGCTGCACCGCTACAACGTCGCGAAAGAAGGGCCCGTTACCTACCTGCCCCTTTACATGACTTCCTTCCTGTAAGACAAAATGGCATAAAAGGGGACTGTCCCCTTTTATGCCATTTTCACGCCGTACTGCTGGTAGTAGGCATCGAGCGCGGCTTTCACCTGGTCGTCGATGACCACGCGGCCCTGCACCTCGCGGCCCAGCAGGTACTCCGTCACCTCGGCCATGCTCACGATGGACGCCACGGGGAAGCCGTAGCGCTCCTGCACCTCCTGCTGCGCGGTCACCACGCCGCCCTTGCCCACCTCCATGCGGTTGAGCGACACGATGAGACCGCGCACGTCCACGTCGGCGGCCGCCTTCAGGATGGGGTACGTCTCGTCGATGGACTTGCCGGACGTGGTGACATCCTCCACCATCACCACGCGGTCGCCGTCGCGCAGCTCGCTGCCCAGCAGGTTGCCCGCGTCGGCCCCGTGGTCCTTGACCTCCTTGCGGTTGGAGCAGTAGCGCGCCTCCTTGCCGTAGAGCTCCTGTAGGCCGATGACCGTGATCACCGACAGCGGGATGCCCTTGTACGCGGGACCGAACACCACGTCGAAGTCCAGCCCGAAGTTGTCGTGGATGGCGCGCGCGTAGTACAGGCCCAGGCGGTGCAGCTGCTCGCCCGTTACGTAGGCGCCCGCGTTCATGAAGAAGGGCGACTTGCGGCCGCTCTTCAGCGTGAAATCGCCGAACTTCAGCACGTCGCTTTCGATCATGAACTCGATGAACTCCTGCTTGTACTGCTCCATTGCCGCGCCCTTTCTCCGACGTCTCCTCATGATGTACTCATCATACTAGATGGAGGCGCTCTTGCGAACGCGTTCCTGGTAGCGCTCGCCCCATGCCCACATGGCCTCGATGATGGGGCGCAGGCTCTCGCCCGTCTCCGTGAGCGCATACTCCACGCGCGGCGGCACCTCGGGGTACACCGTGCGCGCCACCAGGCCGCGCTGCTCCATCTCGCGCAGGTTGCTGGTGAGCACCTTCTGCGAGATGGCCCCCACCGACTTCTTCAGCTGGCCGAAGCGCTTCGTGCCGCCCAGCAGGTCGCGCATGATGAGCAGCTTCCACTTGCTGCCGATGAGCTGGGCCGTCGTCTCCACTGGGCAGGCGGGAAGCTGGTCCGGCGCAGGGGGCTCGTCGTTGCGGAACACCGCGGCTGGCTCCTGCATGCTCGATTCCTCCTTGCGTGCGGCTATAGTACCTTTTGGATACCATGCAGAACGGATGGTGCCTACTTTCCTTTCGATAGGCTGCATCATATACTGAGGGAAACGGAAGCGCAACAAGGAAGACGTCATGGATCACCCGAACCGCATCCCTCGCACCGCGCACGCGCCCGACCCCGAGCGCATCGAGGCCGCGCGCGAGCTTATCGCCTCGTGCGACCGCATCCTCGTAGGAGCGGGCGCGGGGCTTTCCACCGCTGCCGGGCTCTCGTATTCCGGCGAGCGCTTCCAGCGCAACTTCCAGCCGTTCATCAGGCGCTACGGCATGACCGACATGTACTCGGCCGGCTTCTACCCCTTCCCCACCGAAGAGGACCGCTGGGCCTACTGGGCGCGCCACGTGTGGGTGAACCGCCACGAGCCGCCCGCGCTGCCGCTGTACGTCCAGCTGCGGGAGGCCCTGCGCGACAAGGACTGCTTCGTCATCACCACCAACGTGGACGCGCAGTTCGAGAAGGCGGGCTTTCCGCGCGAGCGGCTGTTCGCCACGCAGGGCGATTACGGCCTGAACCAATGCGCGCGCGGCTGCCACGACACGCTCTACCCCAACCGCCAGCTGGCGGAGAAGATGCTCGCGAGCGCCGAGGGCGACGGCACGCGCATCCCCTCCCAACTGGTGCCGCGCTGTCCGGTGTGCGGCGGGCGCATGAACGTGCACCTGCGCATCGACGGCTCGTTCGTGGAGAACGCGGACTGGCACGCAGCCGAGGAGCGCTACCGCGCATTCGTCGCGGGCATGCGCGAGCACCCTACGCTGCTGCTGGAGCTGGGCGTAGGCTGGAACACGCCGGTGATCATCCGCATGCCGTTCGACCGCCTGGCCGTGGCGCTGGACGCGCCGCTCGTGCGCATCAACTACGACGACGCCCGCGTGCCGAAGGAAACCGCGCACGCCGTGGCGCTGCAAGGCGACATCGCCGAAATCTGGCCGCTCATCACGCCATGAAGGTGCGTTCAAACTCTTTGATGGGCTGGGGCTTTCCTACCAGGTAGCCTTGGGCGCGAGTGCAGCCGGCCTCGCGCAGGGCCGCGTACTGCTCCTCGTTCTCGATGCCCTCGGCCACCGTCTCGATGCCCAGGTCGCGGCAGAGGTCGGCCAGGCTGCGGATCACCTGCATGGTGCGCTCCTCCACGCCCAGCCCCCACACCAGCGACTTGTCCATCTTCAGCACGTCGAACTCCAGCTGGATGAACAGCGAGAAGTTCGCGTTCTCCACGCCGAAGTCGTCGATGGCCACGCGGAAGCCGCGTTCGCGTAGGCCGTCGGCCACGTAGCGCAGCAGCGCGTCGTCCTCCTCGCGCGCCGACTCCGTGATCTCGATCTCGATGAGGCCCGCGTCCACGCCGTGCTCGGCCACCGTGGAGGCCACGCGCTCCACGAACCGCGCGTCGCCGATGGTGCGCCGCGAGAAGTTCACAGCCAGCGGCACGGGCGCGCGGCCCTCGCGCTGCCAGCGGGCCACGGTGGCGCACGCCCGGCCGAGCGCGAAGAAATCGATGGCGGAGATCTCGCCCATGTCCTCAAGCGCCGGGATGAACGACGACGGCAGCGCCTGCATGCCGCGCACCCGGTCGTGGTAGCGGATGAGCGCCTCGGCCCCCACGAGCGAGCCGTCCTCGCAGGAGGTTTGCGGCATGAGGAAGATGTCCAGCAGACCGGCGCGCGCCGCCTCCTGGGC
This sequence comes from Arabiibacter massiliensis, assembly GCF_902386925.1. NCBI lineage: Bacteria > Bacillati > Actinomycetota > Coriobacteriia > Eggerthellales > Eggerthellaceae > Arabiibacter > Arabiibacter massiliensis. Next base: position 1,949,325 of record NZ_LR698996.1, read on the forward strand.
GCCGCCCGGACGCAGGAGGCTGCTCACGGCGGCGTCGGAGGCCAGGTCGACCCCCAGATCAACCGCGCGGTGCCGCCCGCGCTTCGCGGAGCGCATGCGGTCGCCCGCCGAGTCCAGCAGGCTCACGGTGGTCGTGCAGCGCGCCTTCCACGCGGGGCCGAGCGAGGCGGGCAGCCCTTCGTCCAGGAAGCGCTGCGCGGCGCGCTCGGCCAGGACCGCGAACTCGGCGTAGCCGATCGGCGAGGCGACGGCGCAGAACTCGTCGTCGCCGATGCGGTACACATGATCGCCGAACACCTCGCCCAGGCAGGCCGCTATGCGGCGCAGCACCTCGTCGCCCATAGGCCTGCCCTGCTCGCGGTTGATCACATTCAAGCGGTCGGCATCCACCAGCACAAAGCCGATGTCCTCGAACAGGCCGCGGTCGAAGTCGCGGTGGAAGGCCGCGCGCGAGCGCGCATGCGTCAGCGGATCGTTCCAGGTGAGCTGGTCCACCATGCGCTGGGTGGCCACGCGCTTCATGCTGGCCGACAGGAAGTAGGCGAGCCCCATGAGCGGCGAGCTGATGGAGTCGAGCCCGCCGCGCCCCGGATTGTCGGCGCCGAGGAAGCCCACGAAGCGCCCATCCACCTCCAGCGGCGCGGCCACGAGCGAGCGAATGTCCTGCACTGCGAGCGCCTCGCGCTCCTCGCTGCGATTCCCCTCCAAGCCTCCCACATCGCCGATGATCATGGCGCGCCCGGCCGAGAACGGCTCAAGCCAGGCTTCGATGAAGTCGATCGTCATATGCTGCAGGTTCCGCTTCTGAGACTCCACGCCCGGCGCGCACCATTCGAAGTAGTTCGACAGGGTGCCGCCCGACTCGTCGTCGATGCAGAACACGTAGGTGCGATCGGCTTCCAGGAACCCGCCCAGAATGCGCAGCGTCTCGTCGATGGCGAATTCCAGCGTCCGGTCGCCGTCGAGCACCTTGATGCACTCGAGGGCCATATCACCCGCCTCGGCCAGGAACTTGTACGACTCGCGCTGCCGCTCGCGGTCGGTCACGTCGAAGGCGATCTCGAGCCGCGCCGTTCGGCCGCGCCACTGCACCAGCTTGTCGCGCAGCAGGTAATGGCGGCGCATCCGCTCGTTGGTGTGCTCCCATTCGTAGAACGTGTCGAAGTCGAGAAGGTCGTTCGTACAGAACGGGCAGGGCTCGTCGCGACCCTGCAACACGCGGTAGCACGGCTCCGCGTTTTCCACGGCATCTTCGCCGAACAGGCGCAGGCCGGGCTCGTTGAGGAAGAGCAGCTCGTAGGTGTCCACATCGCAGATGTAGACGAGCTCGGATAAGCCCGAGAGCAGCGAGTTCAGCATTCCCCTCATCCGCGACCCCTCCCGCGAACGCGTTGCGCGCCCGTCGTGCGGATGCGCGCCGATCTAGAGAAACAATACCATGACCCTATGGATTATAGGGCCGAGAACCTCGATACGCCACTCGATGGATCAAAGAAAGATTGAAGCGCGCCTCAGGAGATCCCCTCCCCTGAGGCGCGCCCTGCGCCGCTAGTCCTCCACGCGGATGACGCTGGGCTCGTCGCGCAGGATGTCGTCGAGCTCGGCGATCTCGGCCAGCACGTCGCGGACGCTCTTCTCGCACGCGGTGTGCGTGACGTACACGAGGTCCACCGAGCCGCCGTCCTTCTTGCCGCGCTGCACCACCGAGTACACGCTCACGCTGTGCTTCGCGAACACGCCCGCCATCGCGGCCAGCACGCCGGAGCGGTCGGCCACCTTGAAGCGGATGTAGTATTTGGTCTTGAGATCCTCCATGGGCACGATGGGCAGGTTGTCGGTGCAGGTGCAGCCCACGAGCGGCCCCACGCCCAGCGTGACGTGGCGGGCCACCTCCAGCACGTCGCCCATGACGGCGCTCGCGGCCGGGCCGGAGCCCGCGCCCTCGCCGAAGAACATCGTCTCGCCCACCGCGTCGCCCGTCACGTAGATGGCGTTGTACACGCCGCCCACCGTGGCCAGCTGATGCGAAAGCGGCAGCATGGTGGGGTGCACGCGCACGTCGATGCCCTGCGGCGTGCGATGCGCGAGCGCCAGCAGCTTCACGCAATAGCCCATGTCGCGCGCGGCGTCCAGATCCATGGTGGTGATGTTGCGGATGCCCTCGGTGTGCACGTCGCCGATGGTCACGCGCGAGTTGAACGCGATGGACGCGAGGATGGCGATCTTCGCGGCGGCATCGAAGCCGTCCACGTCGGCCGTCGGGTCGGCCTCGGCGAAGCCCTTCTCCTGCGCCTCCTTGAGGGCGGCGTCGTAGCTCAGGCCGTCTTCAACCATGCGGCTGAGCATGTAGTTGGTGGTGCCGTTCACGATGCCCATGACCGAGCTGATCTCGTTGGCGATGAGCGAGTGCTTCATCGGGTCGATGATGGGGATGCCGCCGCCCACGCTGGCCTCGAACGCGAGCTCCTTGCCGGCCTCGTCGGCAGCCTTCATGACCTCTTCGCCGTAGGTGGCCATGAGCGCCTTGTTGGCCGTGACCACGTTCTTGCCCGCGCGCAGGGCACCGAGCACCACGTCGCGCGCCACGGTGGTTCCGCCGATGAGCTCGATGACGATGTCGATATCCGGGTCGTCCAGGATGTCCTGGTACTCCTGCGTGAAGATGTCCTCCACGCCGTGCTCGATGGCCTGTTCGGGGTTGCGCGAGCACACGCGCACCAGCTCCACGTCGATGCCGTAGTGGCGCTTGAAGTCCTCGCGGTGGTTCTTCAGGATGTCGATGCACCCGCCGCCCACCGTGCCCGTTCCTACGAGCCCAAGTTTAACCGTCATGCTTTCGCTCCCTTTCCTAGATGTCCCGCGCCATCAGGTCTTCGTATGTTTCGCGGCGCGTGGTGACGCGCGCCTCGCCGTCTTTCACGAACACGATCGCCGGCCGCGGCTGGCCGTTGTAGTTGCTCGACATGGTGTGGTTGTACGCGCCCGTGCCGAACACGGCCACGATGTCGCCCAGGTCGGGGCGCTGCATGGGCATGTCGATGACCACCGCGTCGCCGCTTTCGCAGTGCTTGCCGGCGATGGTGACGATCTCAGTGCGCGGCTGGCCCGCCTTGTTGGCGACGACCGGCTCGTAGTCGGCGTGGTAGAGCGCCGTGCGGATGTTGTCGGACATGCCGCCGTCCACCGCCACGTACTTGCGGATATTCGGCAGCGTCTTGATGATACCCACCGTGTACAGCGTCACGCCCGCCGTGGCCACCAAGCTGCGGCCCGGCTCCACGAGCAGCCGCGGCTCGGGCATGCCGTGCGCGGCGCAGGCCGTGCGCACCGCCGCGGTGATGGTTTCGGCGAACTCCTCGATGGAGGCGGGCTGGTCGCCGGCCGTGTAGGCCACGCCCAGGCCGCCGCCCATGTCCAACTCGTCGAGCTCGATGCCGTACTCTTCGCGAATGCGCGCCATGAGATCCACCATGACCTCGACGGCCTCCGGATACGAATGCAGCGCGAATATCTGCGAGCCGATGTGGCAGTGCAGGCCCGCTAGGCGCACGTTCGGCGCGGCGAGGACGTCCTTCACGCAGCGATAAGCGAAGTCCTCGCGCATGGTGAAGCCGAACTTCGAGTCCTCGCAGCCGGTGCGGATGTACTGATGCGTGTCGGCCTCGACGCCCGGCGTGATGCGCATGTAGATGGGCTGCTCGACGCCCAGCTCGCCGGCGATCTCGGAGATGCGGCGCAGCTCGATGCGGCTGTCGATGATGATGCGGCCCACGCCGGCGGAGATGGCCTCGCGCAGCTCCTGCGGCGTCTTGTTGTTGCCGTGCATGAAGATGCGCTCGGCCGGGAAGCCCGTGGCCAGCGCGCACGCCAGCTCGCCGCCGCCCGACACATCGAGGCAGAGGCCCTCCTCGTTCACGATGCGCGCGGCCTCCTTGTTGAGGAACGCCTTGCTTGCGTAGACGACGTCGGCGTTGCCGTAGCGGCTGCGGAACGCCTCGAGGTAGGTCTCCATGCGCGTGCGCATGTCGCACTCGTCCATGACGTAGAGCGCCGTGCCCTGCTCGCGCGCCAGTTCCACCATATCGACGCCGCCGACGAACAGGTGGTCGTCGCGCACCTCGGCCGTGAGGGGGAGCACCGCGCCCAGCTCCATGGTGGTGCGGTTGTCGGGCTGCTTGCTCAAATCGGATGCGGGCAACGACATCGTCCGCCTGCCTTTCTGCATGCTTCGTGCGTATCAGGGGCACCGGCTCTCTCACCCGGTGCGATGCGATCCGCATCATACTACCAGCCCAAGGGGCGCGCCCCGTGTGCGGCACGTGAAATTTCGCAGAATGGATAGGGTGAGCGGGCTGGGGGCGAGCGGAGGTGCCGCCCATCGCCCAGTGCGCGAGAAACCCTCCGGGATTCCCGACCCATGCTGCACGTTTGGGAAAATTCCCCATTTCGTCGGAATCTGGGCTTCAAAAATTCCTCATCGTCGAAAACAGCCACTCAACAATTCCGCATTCCGTAGATTTCCCTGTTCAAACCGCTGTTTTTCCTATATCCCGAGCTTTTCCCTGTGGTTTCGGATAATTCTCCTCTGCTCGGGATAAAAGCGGGTACAATTGACGCCATCGGAACGAGAGCCCGCTGCGGCGGGCGCGAACGCGAGGAGGACCCATGGCCAAGCAGGAACCATCCATCGATCAGTGGCTTGCCGAGGCGAAGCAGGATCCCAAGGCCGCGCAGTGCGGCATGTTCCTCACCCACAACGGCGTGGTGCGCGTCACGCCGAAAAAGCAGGTGCGAGAAGGGGTCGAGGGCCTGGGCGACGTGGCGCAGGTCGAGTTCTCCTACGACGCGGAAGGCGTCGCAGCGGCCGAAGCCGAGGCGCTCTCCTGGCCGGGCGTGTACTACGTGCGCACATGGCTGAACGAGGGCGTGCTCGAGGTGGGCGACTCCATCATGTACGTGCTCATCGGGGCCGATATCCGTCCCAACTGCATCGACGCGCTGCAGAAGCTCGTCGGCAAGATCAAGAACGACCTCGTGGTGGAAAAAGAGATCTACGCGTAACGCCACGCCTCCCCCCCCCCGCGTGCGGCTCGCGAACGGGCCGCACGCGCCCTTCCCTCTTCGCCTCTTTCACACAGGACGTCATCCTGCACGGAAAGACCGATTTCGCTATTCTGGGCACGAACGCCCGATCCGCCTCGTGTACTAGGCAAGGAGGCGATACCCCGCATGCACCCGACGCTCAGGCCCGATGATTTCATGGAGCGCGCCATGAGCGCGTGGGGCGGCGCCGTCTACCGCCTCGCGCTCAGCCAAACCGGCTCGGCGCACGATGCGGAGGATATCTGCCAGGACGTGTTCCTGCGCCTGCTCAAAGACGCCACCGCGTTCGAAGACGACGAGCACCTGAAAGCGTGGCTGCTGCATGTGACCGCCAATCGCTGCCGCGATCTGCATCGTTCGGCCTGGCGACGGCACGCCGAGCTCGTCGAGGCGATGCCCGACACGTGCGCCGCGTTCGATGCGGACGAGGATGCGGGAGCGCGCGCCCTGCGCGAGAGCCGCGTGGGCCGCGCGATGGAGAAGCTCCCGGCCAAGACGCGCCTGATCGTGCACCTGCGCTATTGCGAGGGATACTCGGCCGAGGAGATCGCGCGCATCGTCCGCTGCCTGCCGGCCACCGTCCGCTCGCGCCTGCGCCGAGCGCGCGGGCAGATCAAGGCTCTGTTGGAAGAGGAGGCCTCACGTGAACAGGAATGACGAGCGCGACTACCGAGCCTTGATGGACGGCATCGAGATGCCCGACCGCGTGCGCGCGCACGTGATGCGAGAAGCGCGGCGGCTGCGAGAAGCGGAAGAGGCCGGGCGGCGAAGCGGTAGCCGGCAGACGAGGGCCGTCGCGGCGGGCGCGTGCACCGTCGCGCTCGTCGGCATCCTGGCTTTCGCCGCGACCGCGAACCGCCCTCCCGAGCATGTCGCCGCGCCCCTCGCGAACTCGTTCGCCCTGGTCGCGTATGCCGATGAGTACCCAGGCGCCGCGCCGGGCAATACCGTCGTGCTCGGCATGGACGACTTCGGCTTCGACAGCGCCTGGAAGGTGTGGCACAGCGACCCGGAGATCGACCCGAACAACGCGGACGATGCGCCCGACGAGGGGCGGCGCTACCTCTCGGTGGCGTACGACTTCAACCTGAGCTGCGTCGGCGACAACATCGCCTCGCTCACCTACACGGTGGAAGGCGAGCGCGTGCTGTTCTACACGCACGCCAAGGAAGCGCAGTCCGTCGCCCGCGACGGGGCCGACCCCTACACGGAAGAGCGCGGAACCAGCTTCACCGTGGACTACGAAGACCAGGGTTCGAACCGAGCCGAAACCTGGCGCGCGCTGCGCGTGTCGTTTCCGCTCGAAGGCGAGACCGCCGAGCTCTACGACGAGGTGATCGCGGAGTTCTACAGCGCCGCCCGCGAGTGGGACGTCGAAACGCACGAAAGGCTGAATGCGCTTCTCATCAGGAAGTACGCCGACATGGTATCCCAAGCCAGCCTGGTGCTGACCGCCGCCTACGAGGACGGCTCCACCGAGACGCAAACCTACGTCATCGCCCCGGTGGACGACCTCGAAGCGAAGGTGCGCGCCTACGACGACGCCCTGCGCGCGCAGGCCGACTCGATCGATCCCACGAATCCGCCCGCAGGCCCCGTCGAGGAGATCCCCCGCCCCGCCCTGTTCACGCTCACTCGGATCTCGTAGCGCGGCCTCCGCTAACGGTCCGGCAATCGCCCGGCGGCACTTCCGTACAAGCGGTTACGCCCCTTCCGCCTTTCTTCTAGAGTGTTCCCACTCTATCCGACAGCGCGCCGTTTCCGCGGCGCGCGCACGAAAGAAAGGCGGCACACATGGGAAAGTTCAAGCGCATTAGCATGATCGTGTTCGTCGTTGCTGCCGTGCTGGGCGTCGGCGTGCTCGCTGCGCTGTGGTTCGCCTGGGAGCCCCTGTTCCCGGCGATCGCATGGCTCGTGAGCATGCCGTGGTTCTTCGTCGTCGAGGCCGTGCTGCTGGCCATCACCGCCATCGGCCTGTTGGTCGTGCTCATCCGCGCGATCACGGCTCCCGGCAAGAACTCGCAGCTCGAGCTCGAGCGCGACAACGGCAGCATCGCCATCACGCAGAACGCCATCCAGTCCACCGTCAAGCACGTCGTGGAGAGCCATCACGGCCTGTCCACCGACAACGTCAAAGTGGACATCACGAACAAGCACGACCCGCGCATGACCATCCACGCGAAGATCGACCCCGGCCGCAACGCCGAACTCGGCCAGCTGGGCGCGAAGCTGCAGAACGAGATCGCGGCGACGCTCGAGGCCTTCACCGGCTACCCGGTGGACGGCGTGCGCATCACGTTTTCCGGCGACGCCGACGTCGTGACCCCCGCGTTCACGCAGCAGGCCACCAAGTACAGCGAGGACACGAACCGCCAGCACAAGGTGCAGCCGGTGCCGGCCCACGCCGTGGGCAAGTAAGGAGGCGACCCCATGACCCAGTCAGTTATGCACAGGCAGACGGCCGCTCCCTCCAACCCGAAAGCGGCCAACCCGCGCGCGGGAGCAGCCAAAAGCGGCGGCGACCAGCGCAAGAACGCCTCGGCTTCGTCCCGCCCGGCCGAGACGCCCTCCGACGCCTTCGCCAACGCGGCGTCCGAGACGAAGAACGACCGCGGCGTCTACGCAAGCATGAAGAAGGCGTTCGCGCCCTACGTGGAGAATCACAGCCATGCGGTGCTCTACGGCATCGTCGGCTTCGTCGCGGCGGCGCTCATCCTGCTCGTCGGCTTCTGGCCCACGGTGCTTCTGGCCCTGTTCGCCGCCATCGGCGTGATCATCGGCAAGTACCGCGACGGCGACCGCAAGACCCGCGAGCAGATGAAGAACGTCCTCGACCGATTCAATTAGCGCTTCTCAAACAGAAAGGAACTACCATGACGCAGAGCACCATGAACCCCACCAGCACCAAGAGCACCTACGATCCCTACTCCTCCATGGATTCGCAGGACAAGTCCTACGACCTGAGCGAGCTTGACGACACGAAGTCCGAGCCGGTGTACAAACTGGTCATCAATGAGAACGTCGTCGAGAAGATCTCCTCGCTCGCCGCGCAGAAGATCGACGGCATCATCGACATGAAGGGCAACGTCCTCTCCCGCATCCAGGAGGGCCTCGGCAACGCCGACAAGACCAAGGGCGTGGACGCCGACATCGTCGACGACTCCAATGCCAAGATCGACCTCGACGTCATCCTGGAGTACGGCAAGTCGGCCCCCGATGTGTTCGACGAGATCAAGAAGGTCGTCGGCGAGGACCTCAAGGACATGACCGGCCTCAACGTGGTCGAGATGACCGTGAACGTGGTGGACGTCATGACCCCGGAGGAGTACGCCCAGAAGAACGGCAACAACAACAGCGACGACGGGCAGAACGGCGGCTCCAACTAGCTTTCCGCGAGGCCGCGCGGCGTCGATGCGCGCGAGGAGCCCCGTCCCCCTTCCGCGCACCAGGTGCAAGCCCCTTTCCGCTTTACGTGGAAAGGGGCTTTTTCGCGCGGCGGGCCCCGGCGAGCACTACAATAGGGGCAGGCGCTGCTGAGGGTTTGGAGGATACGCATGAACCTGCTCGATTACCTGGCCACCGAGTTCGCGACGTTCGACGAGAAGCCGTTCAACCCGGTGGACTCGGCCATCCTCTCGCAATTCTGCATGGTGCGCGCCGAGGGCATCGTGCCGGCGCTGCGCGAGCGGAAGTCGTTTCTGGACGTGGGCACGCTGGTGCAGAACCTGCTGTCGCCCGCGCGCGACGAGGTGCGCTTCGTCGACCTTTTGCGCGCCGAGCGCTACGGCGACATGTTCACCGGGCTCGACCCCGCCAACGTGAAGGACAACCTGCTGGCGCTGGCCGCAAGCCCGCGTTTCCGCGACATGCGCGTGCGCGACTACCTGAGCCTGTTCGACACCGAGCGGCAGACGCAGTTCGCCGCCGTGACGTTCGTGTACAAGAAGGACTTCGCCTACGTGGGGTTCCGCGGCACCGACACCTCGTTCACCGGCTGGCGCGAGAACTTCAACATGGTGTACAACGCGCCCGTGCCGGCGCAGGAGCAGGCCGTACGCTACCTTGAGGCCGTCGCGCCGCGGCTGCCGAAGTGCCTGTTCGTGGGCGGGCACTCGAAGGGCGGCAACCTGGCGATGTACGCGGCGCTGCGAGCGAATCCGGCCGTGCAGGATCGCATCGAGCGCGTGTTCACGCACGACGGCCCGGGCTTCAAGGCGGGCATGGTGAGCAGCGAGGAGTACGCCGCCATCCGCGACCGCGTGCACAAGACCGTGCCGCAAGACTCCGTGGTTGGCATGCTGATGGACTCGCCGGCCGACCTCGACCTGCGCGTGGTGCACAGTTCCGAGAAGGGCGTCATGCAGCACAGCGTGTTCAGCTGGGATGTGGACGGCGACGACTTCGCCTACGTCGAGGGCCTCACGGACGGCGCCCGGTTCACCGACGCCGTGGTCACCCAATGGCTGGCCAGGTTCTCCGACGAGGAGGCGGCCGTGGTGGTGGACGCCCTGTTCCAGGCACTCGAAGCGTCCGGCGCGCGGGACGCCACCGAGGTGCTCATGGGCGGGCCGAAGTCCATCGCGCTGTTGGGCGAGGCCGCCAAGAACATCGACGACGACGCGCGCGACGTGCTGACAGGCGCGCTGGGCTCGCTCGCCGAAGTGGCCGCCCGCGAGGCGACCTCGGGCCTGCTGCAATGGATCGCCCCCAAGGCGAAAGGGTAAGCGAGCGGTCGGCGGCAGCGGGGGTGGCGAAGCGGCAGGAATTTGCGGCTGTGGCACGCGCGGCGCGCCCGCGATTTCCGCGACCTGGGGAAACGCTTGCTCATGAGCGCCCGAAACCTCGGAAACCCGCCCGATCCGTGCCACAGCCGCAAATTCTTGCCAGTACGCAGAACCGGCTGACACCGCGCCCCCTCATCGCTTCGTATCGCCCGACGCTGGCTCGCGATGCTTCTGCAAAACGTCGAGCATCTCCTCCTTCGAGTGCACGTCGAGCTTCGCGTACAAACGCTTCGTGTGCCCGCGCACCGTGTTGAGCGAGATGCCCAGCTTGTCGGCGCAAAATTGGAGTGTCCTTCCCTGACATAGCAGGACGACGATCTCCTTTTCGCGCTTCGTCAATCGATACGCGACGGCGGCACGTTCGATACTACGTTCGACCGCCTCGTCAATGGAAGCGGGCGCGGCCTCAAGGTCGATGATGACTTGCGGAACCTCGGCAGCACGAACCTTGCGACCCTCGAGCCGAGACAACGCTATGAGGTACACCACGACGAGGAACACGCCGAGCGACACGAGGATGACCATCGAGTTGTCAAGCTTCCCCATCCACTTCGCCATCAACTCGCCGAATGCCGTGAACACCAGCATGAGGGCCCATCCGAACGCGAACACGACATAGGGAGGCCGCGATGAGCGCTGGGAAAAATCGACGACGCGAATCCACCAGTATGCCAGAATGAAGTAGTTCGCCGTCGCGAACAAGGTGAGCGCCACGCTGTTGAGCGCGCCGTCGCTCACGAGCACCATGAGGAAGCTTGCCGTGGTTACAGCGGTGATGACATACCACATCGACAAAAGATTGAAATCGCTCTTCAAAAGGTACAACTGCACGAGCGGCACCAAAACGATGAGGGCACCCGCCACGCGATACACCACGTGATACATCGACGTCGGAGCAACGGCACCGCCGAAGGGAAGCGCCTGCATGATCCCCCACACGAACGAGTAGATGGCCATGGAGATGATCCATTTGCTATCGCCTTTCCCGAACGACGGCGTGCGCGAAGCGTGCCCCACCTCGAAACGCTGGAGGCCGGCTGCGAACGACCTCTCGAACGCCACGCACCCCATGAGCGGAAACACCAGCAAAGCCGCACCTGTCAGCAGAGGAGGCAGAAACGTCAAGCCGATAACGAGCAGCGGCGCAAGAGAGAGCGACACGCAGATATGGAGCAGCGCCGTGGGAAGGGAGAGGCGCGCGTACACTTCGCCCCACTGAATGTAGAGCCACCCCGCCATCATGCTCCCCACCACGAGCGCCACCAGGCTCGCGTCTCCGAGCACACCCGCCCACACAAGCTCGCCGAGCACGATCATCACGATCGTCGCGCTCACGTTGAGCCCGCGACGGGCCTTCGCGCCCAAGGGCCTCGCCCGGGCGACAAGCACCACGGCCACGGGAAACAGCCCGCGAAACAGCGTGCTGAGCAGAAGATCGAGGCTCCCGTCTCCCAGCACCTGCTGGCCGTAGGGCAGACAGCCAAGCCACACCCGCACTCCCACGATCCCCAGAAACGGGCAAAACCAGGCGGGGGCGTTCTGAGCCCGCCTTCCCGTCGTCAAACCCCCCGTTTTCCCCATGTTCGCACCCTTCCACATCGCCTTAGCCGCAGCGCGCTTCCCATACGCCACGGCATGACGAAACACTAGCATAAGGCGCTTCAACCATAGCTGCGTTCGTCCGCACTCGCAAGGGACATGAAAGATGTGGCCCCGTCGAAGCGCGTATCACGATTCATGTCTCTTGGAATCGGCGCACACGCCCTCGACACTGTGCTTGCAAGCTCGATCAATCGAACGAGACGAGGAAAGGAGGGGAGATGGACAAGGGAAGCAAGCGCAGGAAACTCGTGACGGCGCTGTGCGTCACCGGCGTCGTGATCGTCGGAGCCGGCGCGGGACTCTGGGTGTGGCACGAGCAACCGGGATTCTGCGGATCCGTTTGCCACGACACGATGGGGTCGTACGTGGAGTCGTACGAGGGCGGGGAGATGCTCGCAAGCCAACACGCCCAAGCGGACGTCGTATGCCTGGATTGCCACGAAGCCGAGCTCCACACCCAGCTCGCCGAACTGCAGGTGCAGCTGAGCGGCGAGTACCGGCTTCCGCTGGCGAAGATGGAAACCGACGACGCGTTCTGCCTGCGCGACGGATGCCACACGCGCGAAAAGATCGTCACGGCAACCGCCGACTACGCCGCAGGCGGCGGCACGAAGGTCAATCCGCACGAGATCACGTTCTCGGCCGACTACGGCGACACGGAGAGCCCTCACCAGGTTGGCGGCGAGACCGCCCCGTGCGCCACCTGCCACACCATGCATCGTACATCGGCAGGCATCGACTACTGCTACGACGCCTGCCACCACACGCAGACATTCGACTCATGTTACGGATGCCACGATCATCGCTGATCGAAGCACAGACAAGGAGAAGGGATCATCATGAAAAACGAACTGACGCGCCGGTCCTTCATCGCAGGAGGGGCCTCTGCCATGGCCCTGGGCGCATTCACGCTCGCCGGTTGTTCAGGCGGAGCCGGAACCGGGGCCGTGCAATCGTCCGACATCGACTGGGCCGAGGAGACGGACGTCATCGTCGTCGGCTTCGGAGGGGCGGGCGCAGCTGCAGCAATCAACGCCTCCGAAGCCGGCGCGAACGTGATCGTGCTCGAAAAGGCGCCTGAGCAGGATTGCGGTGGCAACACCTCCGTCTCGGGCGGAACCATGTGCGTCGTCGACCCAAGCAAGCTGGACATGGCGCACGAGTTCATCCGCTACCAAATGCCCGATACCACCGCTGACGAGGAGATCGACGGTTACCTGGAGGAATCCGCCACGCTGGAACAGTGGCTCATCGACCACGGAGCCGATGTAAAGGTCGGGGAAACCAGGGGATCCATGTACGGCGCGCTCGATACAGCCGAGGCCTTTCCCAAGACGCTCAAAGTGGGCGGCAATGGCTACGGCCTGTTCACGTTCTTGAAGGGCGCGGTCGAGTCGTCGGCCGGCGTGTCCGTACGCTATGAAACCTCCGCCCGTCGGCTCATCTTCGACCCGGCGACCAAAGAGGTGCTCGGCGTTGCTGCTTCCGACGCGAGCGGCGAGGAACTCAACATCAAGGCGAAGCGCGGGGTGGTGCTCTGCCTGGGCGGCTTCGAGAACAACCACCAGATGAAGACCGCATACTATCCTCCGAACGTGCCCATCTTCCCCTGCGGCACCCCGTACAACACCGGGGACGGCGTGGGGATGGTCGCGGAAGTCGGCGCGCAGCTGCGCGGGTTCTCGTCGGTGGAATGGGGATGCCATTGTTGCAAGCTCGCCTCGGAGGAGGTCGGCGTATCATGCGGATTCACCTGGACGGACTTCGAGTGCTGGAACAACAGCATCATGGTGAACGCGCGCGGCGAGCGCTTCGTGAACGAGTCGGGGCGCACCGTGTCCGACCGCGCCATCATGCGCCCTCTGCACGACAAGTCGCAGCTCCCGGAGCTGGCGTTCAGCATGGACACCCTGAGCTACACCAACCTCCCCATGTTCTTCGTCTGCGACGATGCGAAGGTTTCGGCAGGCCCCGTGTTCAACAACTGCTCAGCTGCCGCCGGCAACCACTGGGCGCATATCCACGAGTGGTACACGTGGAGCGATGACAACCAGGCGGAGATCGAGAAGGGGTGGCTCGTCAAGGCCGACACAGTGGAGGAGCTTGCGGACAAGCTCGGAATCGATCCGGCGGGGCTCGCCGCCGCCGTCGCTACGTACAACGAGTCGTGCGCAGCCGGAGCCGACGGGGCCTTCGGACGCACCGATGCGCTCACACCCCTCGGCACGCCGCCGTTCTACGGATGCGAGCTGGGGCTCGGCCTTATCAACACGCAGGGCGGCCCCACGCGCGACGGGGCGCACCATGTGCTCGACCCCGAAGGGAACCCCATCCCGCGTCTCTACGCTGGCGGCGAGTTCGGCTCTCTCTATGGCTGGCTCTACCAAGGAGCCGGCAACCTGCCCGAAGCGCTCGGCGCCCGCGTTGCCGGAGCCAATGCCGCGAACGAGGAGCCTTGGGGGTAGTCATTGTTCGCGCGCGGGGGGGTCGACCGCTCGGTCGCTCCCCCGCGTAGCCTTTCAGGCCCAGTCCTTACGCGCCATCGCCGGATTCTTTGCTGGGAGAAACCTCCTCGGCAGTCGCTTCGATCACGTCCCCAAGGATGCGCTTGAAATCCTGAGCATTCTTCGATGTGATGACCGGCTTGCCCGTCTGAGACTCGATTTCTCGCCGCGCGTTGCCCGCCACCGAGCCACCCCGTCGGGCCACATCCTTGCTTTGCGCGAACGTCTCCGGCCCCTCGGTCTTCGACAGTTCGGTCGTCGTCGCCTCCGCGAGCATGTTGAGCACCAGCTCGAGCGTGCTCATGTTGTCACGCAGGTTCTCTTTAGTGAGCCCTTTATGATTCTTATATTGGCGCGTAGTCATTCCCGCCCACGCTTTCGATATCTCGTCAGTGAGGATGGCGAATTCGGAGTCCTTCGACACCCCGCGCTCAACCCATTCGTCAGTCAGCTCTTTGCGAACGGAGATAGCCTGCAGGCGCTGGTTCACCCATTCGGGGCTGTAGCCCTTCTTCAGATACGTCTCAAGCGCCCGGTCGATCGCTTGCTCAGGGTCGATGGTTTCCTCTATGCGCTCGGCACCCACTTGGGCGAGCCAGAGCTTGAAGGGCTCGGCTTTGGGCGAGGGAATGGACTGAATGATGCGCAGGACACCCTGCGTCGTCGCGCAGTCCGTGGCCCGCATCTTTCCATCGGGGGCCCGTAATTTCAAGTGTACGATAAAATCGTACACTTGACTCCCCTCCTCCTCCAACTTTCGCTTGAGATCGCTCCAGTACCTACGCGGATTACCAGTTGCTGAGAGCACCGACACGACGTCGACGATCGAGAAATACCACTCCTCTTCGCGCTCATCCCAAAGAGCGCGAATGCGGGAGTCTTCGAACAGCTTGAGCGATTGCACGGGTGCCATGGCCCACCTCCTCATCTTGCGGCGTCTTGGACTGGAGGTGCTTTTGGCCGAGCACAACGCCTGCTTTCCTTTAGCGATATTGTAGCACAAATATTAGTACAAGTGTTCGTAATTTTCTAAATAGCGAGTTGCCGTTCAGACACAAGCGCCGTCCGCTTCTCCACCTGCAATCACCAGGAGTGCATCCTTGAGCTCCCGCGCACTTCTTGCGGAGTTATTGCGCTGCAGCCCACAGCGGCATCGACAAATCAAGGTCCTCCGTCGCGCCTACGCCGCAGGCATTTCGAGCGCCTCCACTGTCTTGTCGCTCAACACGAACTTGAGCGGCTTCTTCGATACGGCTGCGACGAGGCCCTTCTCCTCCAGCTCCTGCAGGTACCGCCGCGCCGTCTGCGTGCTCACGTCTAGGTTCCTGGCGATATCCTTGAGCGACGCCTCGGGAAACGCACCGAATAGGTGGAACTGGGCCATGACGAACAGCACGTTCACAGCCATGTCGGCGCGCCGGCATTCCGATGCAAGCCGATCCATGCACGCGCACGCGGCGTCAAGCTGCGCCCGTTTCAACTCGATGCTCTCGATCAGCGAGTCTTGCGCCAGCCTGATCAGCTCCATGATCTGCATGACGAAGAAGGTGGCTTCAGCATGGTTCATCGGACGCTCGGTCACGTCGAACGCCTTGTAGTACTTGCCCTTGTTCTCCGCGATCACGCGCGAAAGGGAGAGCACCGTCGTCTTCGACAGCGGCTCGCTCAAATAGAGCGCCAGCAGGTACCGGCCCGTCCTTCCGTTGCCGTCGTAGAACGGATGGATGTACTCGAACAGGAAATGCGAGAGGATGGCCGAGTACGTCTGAGGGATGTCGGGCGAGGCGACCAGATCGATCATCTGCCTGACCATCTCGACGATCTTGTCCTCCGGGCCCACTCCCGTGTGCAGCGTTTTCTGGCTCGCCGACTTCACGTCCACGAGCCCGGCCCGGAACAGCTTCCCGTCCGGCAGATCGCGTTCGTCGATGGCGTCGGCCACCACCTTGTCGTAAATCGCCCTGATGTCGGCAGGCGTCTGCGGGTACACGTGGTTCGAGTCGGTGAGCTCAAGGTAGAGGCTGGCGAATTCCCTGAACCGCTTCGCCTCTTTCGTCGGCCGTTTCGCCTCCGCGCTTTCGAGCGCCTCCTCGATCTGCCGGCGGGAGCTGTGGACGCCCTCCATCTCGTTGGTGAACATGATCTCGTCCATGATGAGGCTGCGCAAATACGCCCATTGGGCGATGCCGGGCAAGTCGCGCCACAGCTGGGAAACCTTGCGCTCCACGCGGAGCATCTTCTCGTTAAGGAGAGACAGCTCGCGCGGCGTCGCCAAGAAGAGCTCACCTGAGGACAGCTCGATGCCCGTGCGGAACGTCGACGGATCGCCGAGCCGCTTCTCCGCCTCGGTCTTCACATGCTCGACGCGCTCGGATGACGAATCGGAATAGAAGAGTTTTTCTAACGATGCATAGCCGCTCATATTTCGCTCCTGCTTGGTGGCTATCAAATACAGGAGCTAATTGTACACTCTATTTTATCAAAATCACGATTTCTATCAAATAGGAATGAAAGATTGGCTTCCTATTAGTGAATTTCAGCCGTTCGCATCACAAGAACCATTCAAGATGGCCGCAGCCTTTGCAGGCGAGCACCGTGGCGCTCCTGTTCGCCCAATCGAGGTCGAGGAACGTGAGGCCCATGGTGTTGAGCTGCGCCGACCGCTCGTCGAACGCGGTGCCGCCGCAATGCGAGCATTCCACCTAGATGCCCACGATCTCGTAGCTATCGTCCCCGCTCAGCCCGCGATTGAACGCCCCCAGAAAACCCATTGCGCACCTCCTACAGATCGGCCATGACCTCTTGCTTCTTCTGCTGGAACTCCTCTTCGGTGAGCGCGCCGCGTTTGCGCAGGTCGTCTAGTTGGGTCAGGCGCTGGTACGCGGCGGCGCTGCGGAGCGCGACATCGTTGTGCGGAGCGTATTGAACCGGTGGGATGGGTTTCGAGGTTGACGACCGGTTCACCACCAGCACGATAGCCACCACGACCAGCGCGAAGAAGAACACCGCTCCGATAACCAGGAGCTCAGGGATTCCCATGCCGAGGATCTTCATTGCGGGCCGCCTTTCGTCGCGGGACTTTGACCCAGTATAACAAAGCGGCGCGCCCCGAAGGACGCGCCGCTCAGATGTCCCAAATGGATGTCCCAAATGGGGACTGTCCCCATTTGGGACATTAGTCGGTGAAGTAGCCTACGCCGCCTTCGAAGAGGGGCTGGAAGAGGTCGCCGGGGACGTTCTGGTAGAGGCCGGCGCCGCGGCGCTCGCTGTGGCCCATCTTGCCGAGGACGCGGCCGTCGGGGCTGGTGATGCCCTCGATGGCCCAGGCCGAGCCGTTGGGGTTCACGTCCAGGTCCATGGACGGCACGCCGCTCGCGTCCACGTACTGCGTGGCGATCTGACCTGCGTCGCGCATCTGTGCGAGCAGCTGGTTGCTGGCCACGAAGCGGCCCTCGCCATGACTGATGGGCACCGTGTGCACGTCGCCCACCTCGCAGCGGCTCAGCCACGGCGACAGGTTGGACGCCACGCGCGTACGCACGAGGCGGCTCTGGTGGCGGCCGATGTTGTTGAACGTGAGCGTGGGGCAGTCCTCGTCCATGGGGCGGATGTCGCCGAACGGTACGAGGCCCAGCTTCACGAGCGCCTGGAAGCCGTTGCAGATGCCGAGCATCAGGCCGTCGCGGTTCTGCAGGAGGTCGCGCACCGCCTCCGTCACCGCAGGGGCGCGGAAGAACGCCGTGATGAACTTGGCGGAGCCGTCGGGCTCGTCGCCGCCGGAGAAGCCGCCGGGCAGCATGATGATCTGGCTGTTGTTGATGAGCCGCACCAGCTCGGCCGTGCTCTCGGCCACCTTGTCGGGCGTGAGGTTGTTGATGACGAAGGTGTCCACCACGGCCCCGGCCTGCTCGAACGCGCGGGCGCTGTCGTACTCGCAGTTGTTGCCGGGGAACACGGGGATCACCACGCGCGGGCGCGCGATGGTTCCGTTGTAGGTGAGGGGCGTGGCGCTGTCGAAGGAGAGCTGCTCCACCGGAGAGGTTGCCGGCTGGCGCCGCACGGGATCCTTCGACTCCGCGCCTTGCGGCGCTCCGCTCAGGATGACATCGGGCGCTTCGCTCCGCTCAGGATGACAATCTTTACTGCGGTACGGGAAGACGGGCTCGAGCTGGGACTCCCAGGCTTCTTGCAGGTCGGCGAGGGGGATCGTCTCGCCGCAGGCGGCGAACTCGTAGGCTTCCGTCGTCTCGCCCAGCACTTCCACGTGCAGGGCGTCGGTGCCGGCGGGCACCTGGGCGTCGTCGGCCAGCTCCACGAGGAAGCTGCCGTAGGCGGGGGCGAAGAGGTCGTCGGCTGACGCCGCACGGGATCCTTCGACTCGCTTCGCTCGCTCAGGATGACAGATGGCGACGCCGATGCCGTTGCCTACGCACATCTTGAACAGAGCCTCGGCGGTGCCGCCGTAGCCGGGGGTGGACACGGCGAGCGCCGCGCCCTCGCCGATGAGGCGCTCCACCAGCGCGATGGCCTCCAAAAGTCCCGCCGCCTCAGGCACGACGCCCTCGTAGGCCGCGGGCGCGATGCGCACGACGCGGTGGCCCGTGCCCTTGAACTCGGGCGACGTCACGCGGTCGATGCTCCCCACGGCCGTCGCAAAACTCACGAGCGTCGGCGGCACGTCCAGCTGCTCGAAGCTGCCGGACATGGAGTCCTTGCCGCCGATGGCCCCCACGCCCAAATCCACCTGGGCCATCAGCGCGCCCAGCACAGCCGCGGCGGGCTTGCCCCAGCGCTCGGGCTCGTCGCGCAGCTTCTCGAAATACTCCTGGAACGTGAGGTACATGTCCTCGCGCGCAAAACCGGCCGCGGCCAGCTTCGCCACGCTCTCCACCACGGCGATATACGAACCCACGAACGGGTTCGCCGCCGTGAGGTAGGGGTTGAAGCCCCAGGCCATGCCGCTCACGGTGGTGGTCTCGCCGAACACGGGCAGCTTCGCCACCATGGCCATGGCCGGCGTCAGCTGGCGCGAACCGCCGAACGGCATGAGCGCCGTGGCCGCGCCGATGGTGGAGTCGAAGCGCTCCGACAGGCCCTTGTTCGAGCACACGTTCAGATCGCGCACGAGCGCGCCCAGGCGCTCGGCCAGCGTCTCGCCCTCCCAGGCGCGCTCATAGGCGCCGCCCGGCACCACGCGCACCGCCTGGTGCTTCGCCGCGCCGTTGCTGTTCAGGAAGTCGCGGCTCACGTCCACGATGGTCGACCCGTTCCACACCATGCGCACGCGCGCCTCTTCGGTGACCTCGGCGATGGGCGTGGCCTCGAGGTTCTCCTCGTGCGCGAGCGCGATGAACGCGTCCACGTCCTCGGGCGCCAGCGCCACGGCCATGCGCTCCTGGCTCTCGGCGATGGCGAGCTCCGTGCCATCGAGGCCCTCGTACTTCTTGGGAACCTTGTTCAGGTCGATGAACAGGCCGTCCGCCAGCTCGCCCACGGCCACGGACACGCCGCCAGCGCCGAAGTCGTTGCAGCGCTTGATCATGCGGCACGCGTCGCCGCGGCGGAACAGGCGCTGTATCTTGCGCTCCACGGGCGCGTTGCCCTTCTGCACCTCGGCGCCGCACGTCTCGAGCGACTCCAGCTTGTGCGCCTTCGACGATCCCGTGGCGCCGCCAATGCCGTCGCGGCCCGTGCGCCCGCCCAGAAGCACGATCACGTCGCCCGGCGCCGGCGTCTCGCGCCGCACGTGGTCGGCCGGCGTCGCGCCCACCACCGCGCCGATCTCCATGCGCTTGGCGGCGTAGCCGGGATGGTACAGCTCGTTCACCTGGCCGGTTGCGAGTCCTATCTGGTTGCCGTACGAGGAATAGCCCGCCGCCGCCGTGGTCACCAGCTTGCGCTGCGGCAGCTTGCCGGGCAGCGTCTCGCTCACGGGCACGAGCGGGTCGGCCGCGCCGGTCAGGCGCATGGCCTGGTACACGTAGCTGCGACCGCTCAAGGGGTCGCGGATGGCGCCGCCCACGCAGGTGGCCGCGCCGCCGAACGGCTCTATCTCGGTGGGATGGTTATGCGTCTCGTTCTTGAACAGGTACAGCCAGTCCTGCTCCTCGCCGTCCACGTCCACCTTGCACCTAACGGTGCAGGCGTTGATCTCCTCGGACTCGTCGAGCCCGGTGAGGATGCCCTTCGCCTTCAGCCAGCGCGCGCCGATGGTGCCCATGTCCATGAGGCACACCGGCTTCTCGTCGCGGCCCAGCTCGTGGCGCATGGCCAGGTACTTCTCGAAGGCGGCCCGCACGGCTTCGTCCTCCACCACGACGTCGTCCAGCACGGTGCCGAACGTGGTGTGGCGGCAGTGGTCGGACCAGTAGGTGTCGATCATCTTGATCTCGGTGATGGTGGGGTTGCGCCCCTCCTCCGCGAAGTACTGCTGGCAGAACGCCAGGTCGGCCTCGTCCATGGCGAGCCCGCGCGCGTCGATGAATGCCGCCAAGCCGGCTTCGTCCAGCTCCAGGAAGCCCTCGATCGTCTCCACCATGGGCGGCACGGGCTGCTCCATATGCAGCGTCTCGCGCTCCTCCAAGGAAGCCTCGCGCGCCTCGATGGGGTTGATCACATAGTGCTTGATGGCGGCCACGTCATCGCTGGTCAGCGGGCCCTCCAGCAGGTACACCTTCGCGCTGCGCACCTCGGGGCGCTCGCCCTGGCTGATCAGCTGGATGCATTCGCTGGCCGAGTCGGCGCGCTGGTCGAACTGCCCGGGCAGGTACTCCACCGCGAACACGGCCGCGCCGTCAGCCACCGGCATCTTCAAAGACGCAACGTCGGACTGCGGCTCGCTGAACACCGTGGGCACGCACTGCGCGAAAAGCTCCTCGGAGATGCCCTCCACATCGTAGCGGTTCACCAGGCGCAGGCCCTCCAACCGCTCGATGCCCAGGATGTCGCGCAGCTCGTGGGCCAGCTGCTGGGCCTCCACGTCGAAGCCGGGCTTCTTCTCCACATACACGCGAGAAACCATGGTCCCCACCTTACTTCTTCGAGTCCTGCGATTCCGCCTGCTTCTCGGCCTCGGCCGCCTTGGCCTTCTCCGCCTTCCCCAGACGGAACCCGCTGCCGAACAGGCCCTTCTTGGGCTTCTCCTCCTCGAGGGACTTGGCCTCCTCGTACTTCTCGGCGGCCTCCTGCTTCTGGGCGCGCTGGGCGGCCTTCTGCTGCTTCTCGATCGCGCGCATCTCCTTGGACTTGTGCGCCATCATCTCCTCCTGGTACGCGCGGCGCACCTTGCGGATCTTGGAGAAGTCCACGTACAGCGCGCCGATGATGCACGCGTACGCCAGGCCGAGCGCGATGTACGTGCCCACCTCGGGCAGGAACGAACGGCCCACCCACGACAGCGCCGTCAGCACGATGGCCGCGATGAGCAGCGCCCACCACAGCTTGCGCAAGCGCTTGTACTCCGCCGTGGGCGGGTTGTAATACTGCCGATCGATCTCGGACTGCTTGGCGCGCTGGGCCTTCTTCTCGGCCTTCTTCTGCTGCTTGGTCTTGGTGGTGGGCTGCATGCGCACCGAGGAGGCCGCCTTCGACTTGGGCTTCATGGTGGCGGCGCTCTTGCGCGTCTGGCCGCGATGCTCGTCGGTCTGGTAGCGGTCGTTCATGGGATTGCGTTGGGACATGGGTTTGCTACTCCTTTACGCGGCATGGTCGTGCCGAAACCGTAGGGCAAGGGCTCTGCCCTTGCCGTCAACATGCGGCGTTGTCCCAGGTTCGCGGCAAGGGCAGAGCCCTTGCCCTACGCAACCTGCGACAACGCCGCCAGATGCTCTAGTACGCGAACTTCCTGCCGGTGATCTTCTCGTAGGCCTGGATGTACTTCTCGCTCGTGCGGTCGATGACGTCCTGGGGCAGGCGGGGCGGATTGCCCTGACGGTCCCAGTTGGCGGTGAGCCAGTCGCGCACGAACTGCTTGTCGAAGCTGGGCTGGTCGGTGCCTTCGGCGTACTCGTCGCCGGGCCAGAAGCGCGAGGAGTCGGGCGTGAGCACCTCGTCGGCCAGGATGATGCGGCCGTCTAGGCGCCCGAACTCGAACTTCGTGTCGGCGATGATCACGCCGCGCTCGGCCGCATGGTCGCGCGCGGTAGTGTACACCTTGAGCGCCAGGTCGCGCAGCTGCGAGGCGTCGTCCTCGCCGATGATCTCCACAAGGCGCTCGAAGCTGATGTTCTCGTCGTGGTCGCCGATCTCGGCCTTCGTCGACGGCGTGAAGATGGGCTCGGGCAGCTTCGAGGAGTTCACCAGGCCCGCGGGCAGCTCGATGCCGCACACCGTGCCCTGCTTCTGATACTCCTTGAGTCCGCTGCCGGCAAGGTAGCCGCGCACGATGCACTCGGCGGGGAACATGTCGGCCTTCTTCACCAGCATGAAGCGCCCGCGCAGGTAGTCGGCGTACGGCCTGAACTGCTCGGGCAGGTCGGCCACGTCGGCGCTGATCAGGTGGTTCTCCACCACGCCGTCCAGCAGCTCGAACCAGAAGCACGACAGCTGCGTGAGCACCGCGCCCTTGTGCGGGATCTCGTCCTCCAGGATGTAATCGAACGCCGAGATGCGGTCGGTCGCCACCAGCAGCAGCTTGTCCCCCAGATCGTAA
The DNA here is from genome assembly GCF_902386925.1 of Arabiibacter massiliensis. Taxonomy (NCBI): domain Bacteria; kingdom Bacillati; phylum Actinomycetota; class Coriobacteriia; order Eggerthellales; family Eggerthellaceae; genus Arabiibacter; species Arabiibacter massiliensis. Next base: position 1,971,968 of record NZ_LR698996.1, read on the forward strand.
AGATCGCGCACTTTACCCTGCGCATCAGGCTTGATGTCGATTCCGGTCATGCTGGTCCTTTCATCGTTCTCTCAATCGCCGCAAGGCGAGCGCGACGGTCGGCGCGCCCCTTCTCTGTCGGCGCTCCTTATTATCGTCTATTTCGCATCCTTGCGCGACTTCCCGCGCGATCTCTGCGTTTTCGTCCCCTTTTGCGGATGCTCCTCGTGGTACAGCGGGATGTGGATGGTGAAGCACGCGCCCGCGCCCTTGCGGCCTTCCACCTGCACCCAGCCGTTGTGGCGCTCGACGATTTCCTTCACCACGGCCAGGCCCACGCCCAAGCCGCCGCTCTCGCGCGTGCGTCCCGCGTCGGCGCGCCAGAAGCGCGAGAACACCATCTTCGCCTCCTCGGGCGACAGGCCGATGCCCGTGTCCTGCACCGCGATGGACGCCATGATGTCGCCGCGCTTCACGCGCACGGTGATATGGCCGCCCTCGGGCGTGTAGCGCACGGCGTTGGAGATGAGGTTGGCCGTGGCCTGGCGGATCATGTCGGCATCGCCCACCACGCGCACGCCGGGCTCCATCTGGTATTCCAGCGTGAGGCCGGAGTCGGCGACGAACGCCTCGTGCGTGGCTATAATGCCCGCGATGAGCTTGCCCACGTCCACGACCTCGGTCTTCATCGGCGTGGAGCGGTTCTCCAGCCGCGAGAGCTTCAGCAGCGAATCCACCAGGCGGCTCAAGCGCTGCACCTCGGAGTTCACCGTTTCCAGATGCTCGGGGTCGGCCTCGAACACGCCGTCCACCATGGCCTCCACGGTGGACTGGATGGCCATGAGCGGCGTGCGCAGCTCATGCGCCACATCGGTGGTGAGGCGGCGCTCCAGCTCGCGGTCGCGCTCGATGGAGTCGGCCATCTCGTCGAACGTCTCGCCGAGGCGGGCGATCTCGTCCTCGCCGTGCAGCTGGGTGCGCGCGTTGAGGTCGCCTTCCTTGATGGCCTTGGCGGTCTTGGTCATGCGGTTGATGGGCGCTACGAGGGTGCGCGCAAACAAGAAGCCGATGCACGACGCCAGAAGGATGGCGAGCACCGTGGCGAACATCATGGCCTGGTACGAATTATCGCGGAACGCCTCGTCGGTTTGGCGCAGCAGAGCCTCAGAGCCGTACACCCACATGTGGACGGACCCCACAGCAACGTTATCGGAAACGATCTTTGCGATGGCGAGCTGGTCTCGAGCGCCGGGCGGAGGAGCGAGCGAGCCTTGATCGGAGCCCAGCTTTCCCCGCCTTCCCTGCTCATCACCGACCATCGTTGAGTCGTACACGGTCGAACCGTCTTGGTTGTCGACTATCTTCACGCCCACGCCATTAAGCTTCTCGGCGTAAAGGGCGGCTGCGATAACGCCGGGATCGTCCAGCCTGCCGGTCTCCTGGTATACCTCAGCGATCTGCTCGGCTGTCGATTCAGCAAGCTTTTCCATGTTCTGCTGCGTGTACGTCTGGAAGTGCTGCTCCCACACGAACGACAGCACGCCGATGGCCACGAGGGCGGTCATGGCGGCGATGCAGGCGAACGCCACGGTCACGCGCGTGGTGTACGTGAGGTTCGCCCAGCTGAAGCGCTTGCGCGCGCGTTTCTTCCCGCTGCCCTCGCCGTCGGTCGGCAGCTTGAGCGGACCCGTCACGGCGCTTTCGGCGTCCACCGTGATGCGTTCGGCCGCCTTCGGGCTGCCCGCGTCCTCGCGCGCGCTGCCAGAGGCGGCCGCAGCCTGTTCTCTTTTGTCCCGCACGTTCGGTTACTGGGCGGCTTTCGTGGGATCCTCGAAGCGGTACCCCACGCCGTGCACGGTGTGCAGCCACTTCGGGCTGCGCGGATTGTCGCCGATCTTCGCGCGCAGGTTCTTCACGTGCGAGTCGATGGTGCGCTCGTAGCCCTCGAAGTCGTAGCCGAGCACCTTCTCCACCAGCTCCATGCGCGAGTACACGCGGCCGGGATAGCGCGACAGCGTGGTGAGCAGCTTGAACTCGCTGGCCGTGAGGTCGATCTCCTCGCCGTTCACCAGCACCTTGTGGCCCGACACGTCGATGGTGAGCTCGCCGAACTCCAGCACCTCGCGCTGCGGCTCGCTGTCGGCGTGCACGCGGCGCAGAAGCGCACGGGAGCGGGCCACCAGCTCGCGGGGGCTGAACGGCTTGACCAGGTAGTCGTCGGCACCCAGCTCCAGGCCGATGATGCGGTCCTCCACCTCGCCCTTCGCGGTGAGCATGATGATGGGCACGTCGGAGTTGTCGCGGATGGCGCGGCAGACGCGCTCGCCCGGCACGCGGGGCAGCATGAGGTCGAGGATGACCAGGTCGAAGTGGTGCTTGGAGAACTCCTCGAGAGCCTCCTGGCCGTCACCCACCGCCGTCACCCAGTAGTTCTCGCGCTCAAGATACGCCGTCACGGCGTCGCGGATGGCCTTCTCGTCTTCGACGAGCAGTATGCGTCGCGTTTCGTTGCTCATGGATCACTCCTCAAGCTCGTTGTCATCTCGGCAGCAGAACGGCCCGCGTTCCCTGCGCGGACCAGCCCCGAGCCCGCTGGTCGTGTTTGCAGTTATTGTAGCAATTCCCCTGAAGGCGGCTGGAACCTGTGCGTGAAATGACACAATAAACACCATGGTAACCCGCAGACCCACACACGCCAGCCACGTCAAGCCCACGAGCGCATCGAAACGCCGTGCGAACAGGCACAATGCCTCGAACTCCGGAGGGTCGCCGTACGCGGGCGGCAAAGGCGCGAGCGGTCGCGGCGGACATGTGGGCAACGTCTCCGGCTTCGGCGGCGCAGGCGGCCCGAGCGCCGGCGGGCGCGGCGGTGCGCCCAGCATCGGCAACGTCGCGGGTTTTGGGGGCCCGAATGCCGCCGGCGGGCGCGGGGCGCATCGGCGCTCCTCGTCAGGCGCCGCCGGCAACGGCCGGCCCTCCCCTTCGCCCCGATCCTCCGCTCCTGCCGACGACGGCGTGCGCGTTCCCACGCCGGGCGGCGGCGAGGTGCTTCTGACCAGGCGGCACTTTCTGTATGGAGCGCTCGGCGTAGGCGCTTTGGCCGCGGTCGGCGGCGGCGCCACCGTCGTGGCCCAGCAGATGGCGAAGGACGCCGACGACGAGCTCACGGTGCTCGAAGTGCCGGAGAGCGCCGTGACGGCCGTGCTCTCATCCGACCTGTTCGCCGAGGTGGACTCGGCGGAGCGCATGCAACTGACAAGCAGCTGCGAGCTGCCCTTCGGCTCGCTCGTGTGGGCGAACGACGAGTCCGTCGCGGCCTGCCTGCTGCCCACGGAGGAGGGCAAGCCCCTCACGCAGGCCGGGCTGGTGATGCTGTCGTCCGGCAGCTACGTGGTGGTGCTCGAGCAGGCGGTGGGCCTGGACGAGGGCTTCGAGATCTACGATGTGCGCGCCACGTCGTCGGGGCTCGTGTGGACCGAGGCCGACATCCTCGACGGCATATGGCGCGTCTACACCGCGCGCTGGGACGGCTCGGCCCTCGGCGCGCCCGCGCTCGTGGAGGAGGGCGACGGGGAGTGGGAGACGCCCACCCTCGCCGCCGTGGGCAACCGGGCCTTCTGGCAGGTGCTGCCGAAGGCTGACGGGGCGAAGAAGGCCGAGGATTCGCTGGTCAAACGCGCCACCATGGGGACGAACGACGTGGAGACGGTGTGGACGTCGCACGGGCGCCTGGCCTCGCCGCCCTACGGGATGCGCGACTCCGTGGTCATCACGCCGCGCACCGATACCGGCTCGATCCACTACCAGCTCACCCGGCTCGACGCCGAGTCGGGCCAGGTGCTCGACTCGCTCGTGCTGCCCGCGTCCATGCGGCCGCTCGAGGCCGGATACGGCGAGACGGGCTTCACGTTCGCGTTCGATGGCAGCTACCAGTACGGCGACGGCATCGCCAACCTGGGCACCTACCTGCCCGAGGCCGCGGTGACCAACGGCGACTACAGCGGCTCTCCCTGGCTGTGGTTCGACAGGTCGCCCTCTGCCGCGCCGGCCTGGTGCGGGTCGTTCTTCATGGTGAAATCCACGTCGGCCGTGAGCGGGGTGAATCCGGTGACGCGCGAGTGGTTCGCCATCTATCCCGAGGACGGCGCGGACAAGGAGGGCGAGTACCTCGCCTCGACGGGGACGCACGACGTGCTGGTGACGTTCACGAACCTGGACGACAAGCCCCTCGACGGCGAACCGCGCAAGTGCTGCCTCGTGCGCACCTGGTCGCCGCTCGCTTAATCCGTCTCCTCGGGGGCGCGGGCGGGGCGAGGGGCCTGCTGCTCGGACAGTCCTGCTCGCACGGACAGCCCACTGGGCTGTCCGGCTCGTGCGGAACTCGCATCAGACCCCTCGCCCCGCCCGCCGGAAGGCTGACTTGCTCGCTCAGAAGGATCAACCTGGGAGATGATTTCTTATATACAATCCTGTATACTATGGTATTGACTTTTATAGAGGGAGATTGCTATGAATGTTTATACTTCGAGTGAGCTTGCTTCCAGAACGAAGGCTGTGTGCGATGCCGCTCGTACGCAGGGGTGCGCCTACATCAGCACCAATGGCAAGATCGATCTCATGATGGTCGACTTGTCGGACTTCGAGACGCTCAACGACGCGGTGCGGTCTTTCGACGAATGGACGGCTATGCGAACGCTGCGGAACATCTGGAGCAAAACCGCCGCCCGTCCCCTCTCGGACGAGGAAATAGAGCAGGAGATCGCCGCCGCCCGCTCCGAGATCTCAGCTTCATGACCTACCTCATCCTCGATACCAACATCCTCGTTTCTGCTCTGTGGCAGAACAGGAAGCACGGCAAGCCGTCGCTGCTGCTCGGTCTTTGCATCGAGCGCCATTACGGATGGGTGTACACGGCATCGATCTACCGCGAGTATGAGGCAGTGCTCTCGCGCCCCAAATTCGGTTTCGACGAAGCCGAGGTGGAGGCGATTCTCAAAATCGTAAGGACGATCGGACTTTGCGCCGACCCGGTCTCTCGCGGCCTCTCGTCCCCGTCGTGCGCCGACGCGGACGACCAGAAATTCTACGATGCCGCTCGCAGCTGGGACGCCATCCTCATCACCGGCAACAAGAAGCACTTCCCGGAAGACGAGCGCGTGAAGACCCCCGCCGAATTCCTGGCGAACCGCCTCATCGACATACCGCTCAACAACTGATTCGCTTGCCCGTGTTGCCAGGGGCGGCTCGTCGCACCCGATTGTCGACCGAAACACACGCAAAACGCTCCTGTGGCGTGTGTTTCGGTCGACAATCGGCATGCTGCGCGAGCCTCGGCCCTCGTGTAACGGCGCTACGATGAAATGGCCCATGCATTCGCCTTGCTGAAAGAGAGGCACGGACGATGAACCTTACGTTCCGAGGCTTTCTCCGCCTCTATTGCCGGGAGCTTTCGGGCCTGCAAACGGACAGCATCAAGAAGCTGTGCGAGAGCGCGGCAACGGATGCCCCCAGGCTCGCGGAGCCCCTCTTCCTTGAGGCGCCGGACACGCCCGACCGCTTCAAAAAAGTTCGGCGCGCATTCCTGGCGAACCGTTTTATCGACATACCGCTCAACAACTGATTCGCTTGCCCTCATGCGCGAACGCGAGCTCACCGCGTACCGGATCTGCAAGGATCTCGACCTCAATCTCGGCAACATCTACGCCTACTTGAACAGGGGCGACGTCGCGAAAGTGAGTCGCAACACGGCGCGGCGCATCTTGGAGCATGCCTCTTCGTAAAGTCGGATGCCTTGAACCGTCTCGCATTTCCCTCCTCCGCACGCGGGGCGGCGATTCAGTATAATGGGCCGTCGAAGGAGGGGTGCGTCGTGGATTCCAAGCGCGAGTCTTTGCTCATAGCCGTGGGGGCGGGCACGAATCTGAGCCTGTACGGCATCGGCGTGTGGAACGGCAGCACCACGCTGACGGGCGGGTTCCTGTTCGGGCCGGCCGCGCAGGCGTTCGCCGACTGGTATTTGTGGCTCGCGACGCTCGGCATGCTGGCCGGCATCGCCGCGCGCGCGTGCATCTCGCTGCGCTCCAACGAAAGCGGCATGTTCCACGCGCGAACCACCTACGCGCCCGTCGTCGCAGCCGCCGCCCTGTTCCTCAGCGGGCTGTGGACGAGCAGCCTTCCCGCGCTGTGCGTCGCGGCGTTCTGCACCGGCTGGTCGTTCGCCTGCCTGTCCATCTTCTGGGTGGTGCGCATCTACCGCGCATTCGACCGGGCGCGCGTGCTCTTCCCCCTCGTGCTTGCGTGCTCGGCGCTCATCAACGCCGTGTTCGCCCTCGCCCCGCAAGGCCAGCTGCATGTTTACCTGGGAATCTCGCTGCTCGCCTCCGCGCTGTGCAGCGCCCTCATCCGCGTCGGCGCGCGCCCGGAGGGCCCCTCGCCGCGTCCGGATCCCGCCCTTGAACTGCGGACGCGCTACCTGCCCGCGTTCAAGAGCTTCGCCGGCGTGCTCTTCTGCGTCGCGGCGCTCGAGACCATCGCCCCCACGATGAACTACATGGGGCTCGCGAACACGCTCGCGTCGAGCGTCCAGCTGGGCGTGGTGTGCGCGGCCCAGGCGAGCGCGGCCGTCGTCCTCTTCTTCGTCCTGAGGCACCTGAGGGCGCCGCTGCATTCGGTGCAGTTCTTCAAGTTCGTCACGCCGGTGCTCATCCTGGCCCTGTTCCCGGTGCCGTTCGCCGGCCACGCGTACTCCCTGGCCATGCTCTACATCGGCTCGTGCCTGCATTTCGTGGTGGTGAGCTCGCTGTTCTGCGTGGACGCCATGGCCATCGCCCGCAAGGGCCGGCTGACGTTCGAGTTCTTCTACGCCGCGGGGCTCTTCGCCCTCATGGCAGTGTGCGTGGTGCTCGAGGAGGTCATGCCGCTGGTGCTGCAAACCTCCAGTTCGACCGACCTGCTCGTGGTGTTCGGCGTGTTCTTCTGCATCTACATCCTCAGCATGGCGTTCATGTTCGCGCGCCGGCAGCGGCAGGAGCCGCCCGACGATTCGCCGTCGACCACGCCCGCACCCCGTGAAGCCGACCCCATCCCCTCCCCCTCCGAGCCGACGCTGCGCGCACGCGTCGTGCAGCGCGACTGCCAGCTGAGCGACCGCGAGACGGAGATCCTCGAGCTGCTGCTGCGCGGCAAGAACGTGCCCGCCATCGCCGAGGAGCTGGTCATCTCGCAGAACACCGTGCGCTCCCACGTGAAGCGCATCTACCGCGCCACCGGCATCCACACCCGCCAAGAGCTGATCACCCACTGCGAAGGCATCGACGTCGAGCGCGCGATCCGTTTTTGAATCTTTCGGCGCTTCGCTCGCTCAGGATGGCAAAGAGGGGCTTCGACTACGGCAATCCTCGATTCACCCAGCTCCCGGCGCGAATCACCCAGTTTGAGACACGGACCGGCCGCGCCCTTCCCCTATCTTGGATGCCGCCCCTCAAAGGGCATGCAGATCCAAGGAGAGAGGAAGCACTATGGGAAATCTTTCGAGGCGCTCGTTCCTGACCGGTTCGGCCCTGACCGCCGGCGCGCTGGCCACGATGGGCCTTGCCGGCTGCGCGCCGCAGCAGGCGCCGGCCACAGCCCCGTCCGAGGGCGGCAGCTCCGCATCCGCGCCCGCGAACGCGACCGGCGGCAACGTGCGCGCCCACGCCGCGCAGCTGAACCCGCAGACCGACACGCCCGCCGCCGCGAGCGGCACGTGCCCGTCACTCTTTACCGAGTGGAACATGGGCGCGCTCACGCTGCCCAACCGCGTGGTAAAGTCGGCCGCCGGCTACATCGGCGTCACGTCGCAGGGCATCACCGGCGACTTGCACCTTCAGTATTACGGCATGCTGGCGAAGGGCGGCGCGAGCGTCATCTACTGCGACGACTTCGCGGAGCTCTACGACCACTTCCGCGCCATCGCCGACGTGGGCAAGATCGTCGACTGGACCGAGGACGACCTCATGACGTTCGCCCAGACCATCCACGACAACGGCAGCCTGGCCGGCTATCAGCTTGCCACCATGGGCCTCATGTTCAGCGGCTTCGAGCCCGACCCCAGCGCCATGTTCCAGTCCTCCGACTGCATGGACATGACCGCGCAGGAGATCACCGACCTTGTCGCCGACACCGTCAAGGCCGCCGCCACGCTCAAGGCCTGCGGCTTCGACTGCGTGGAGATCAACGCCGCCGGCGAGAACATCGGCCAGACGTTCATGTCGCGCAACCGCAACAAGCGCGACGACGAGTACGGCCCGCAGTCGTTCGAAAGCCGCACGCGCTTCGTGTGCGAGATCGTGCGCGGCATCAAGCAGGAATGCGGCGCCGACTTCCCCGTGCAGGTGCTCATCAACGGCGTGGAGGAGAACGACAAGAACGTCGGCGACAACGCGCTGTTCGCCACCGTTGAGGAGAACAAGGAGATGTGCAAGCTCATCGAGGCCGCCGGAGCCGACTCGCTGCACATCCGCATCGGGCCCTGCGGCCAGCACGTAGCCGAGTTCGCAGGCGACCTCTACTTCGCCGGCTACGGCATCGAGGGCACCACGGGCTACGGCACGCAGTTCGACTTCGAGCGCCACTGGCAGGGCATGCTGAAGGCCGACCAGTCCGGCCTGGGCGTCATGACGAAGGTGGCGGCCGAGATCAAGAAAGCCGTGAGCATCCCCGTGGGCGCGGTCACCTACATGGACCCGGCACGCGACCCCGAGTTCTTCGAGAACCTCATCAAGAACGGCGAGCTGGACTTCATCCTGATGAACCGCCCGCTGAACGTGGAGCCCGAGTACCTGGCCAAGCTCAAGGACGGCCGCCTCGACGAGATCCGCCCCTGCACGCGCTGCATGCATTGCCACTGGGACGCCGACGGCGAGGGCAACCTGACGTTCAGCTGCCGCACGAACGCCGCGCACCCGTTCCGCTTCGTGTCCGGCCAGCTGCCCGGTGCCTATGAGCCGGAGCCGGCCGCCTCTCCCAAGAACGTGATGGTGGTGGGCGGCGGCCCGGCTGGCATGGAGGCCGCACGCGTCGCCGCCGAGCGCGGCCACACGGTCACGCTGTACGAGAAGAAGAGCATGCTGGGCGGCCTTCTCGAGTTCGCGAGCAACGTGAAGGGCCCGCACGAGAACCTCATCCCCCTCAAGACGTACCTCGCGAAGGAGCTCGAGGTGGCCGGCGTGAACGTGGTCACCGGCACCGAGGTGGACGCGGCGCTCATCAGCGAGAAGAAGCCCGACGCGGTGATCCTGGCCGTGGGCGGCACGCGCGACACGCTGGGGCTCTCGTCCTCCGCGGGCACGAACGTCGTCTCCATCGACGACTTCATGACCGCCGACATCGCCGACGACGCGGTGGTGATCGGCTCGAACGCCCAGGCCATCGACACGGTGATGTACCTGCTCGCGCAGGGCAAGCACGTGCAGGTGGTCACGCCGAGTCCCGCGAGCGCCATCGGCGAGGGCCACTCGTTCTGGATCAAGACCTACACGCAGCCCCTCATCAAGGCGCTCGGCACGCGCTTCTGGCCGGGGGCGACCGTGAAATCCGTCGGCGACGGCTCGCTTGCCATCACCACGGAATCCGGCGCAGAGGTGGAGCTTGCCTGCGGCACCGTCATCGAGGCGCTCGACAGCCTGCCGAATACCGAGCTGGCGAAGGGCCTGGCCATGGACGTGTTCCCCGTGGGCGACTGCGCCAAGCCCTTCAACATCGGCGACGCCATCTGCACCGGCAACGCGGCGGCGCGCAGCATCTAGCGGATCGAGGGCCGCGCGAAGCCCCTACGCGCGGCCCTCGACGCCCTCGGGGTCCTCGGGTTCCGCCGCCAAAAACGCGTGCTCGAAGTCCTCCACGGGGAGGGGCCGGCTGTACAGGTAGCCCTGCCCCAGGCGGCAGCCCAGCCCGCGCAGCAGCTGCTCCTGCTCGGCGGTCTCCACGCCTTCGGCTATGACGTCGATGCGCAGCTCGTCGCACATGCCGATGATGTGCTTCACCACGATCTGCTTCGTCCTATCGGCGCCGAGCGCATCGATCAGACTCTTGTCCAGCTTGATCATGTTGAAATCGATGCTGGACAGGATGGACAGGTCGGTGTACTTCGTGCCGAAGTCGTCGAGCGAAAGCGAGAAGCCCGCCGTCAGCAGGTCGGCGGCGGTCTGGTACAGCACGCCCTTGCCCACGGTGGCGAAGCTCTCGGTGATCTCGATCTCCAGCAGGCTGCGATCGATATCGTAGCGCCGGGCGATGCTCTCCATGCTGGATATGATGTCGCTGTCCAGCACGGTGCGCCGCGACAGGTTCACCGACACCGGCACCGCCCTGCCCTCGCGGCCCCATCCCTCGATCAGGCGGCACGTCTGCTCGAACACGAACAGGTCGACGTGGCGGATCAGCCCGTTCTCCTCGAGCACCTGGATGAAGCGGCCGGGCGCTATGATGCCGCGCCTGGCGTCGCGATAGCGGACGAGCGCCTCGGCCCCGATCACCTCGCCGGTTTCCAGGCTCACCTTGGGCTGCAGGTACACCAGGAACAGGCCGTTCTCGATGGCGGCCACCATGCGCCGCAGCGACGCGCGCCTGTCGTCGTCGGTCGTCCCGTCGCCCGCCGTGTCGTGGAAGCGGCGCTTGTCGGCCTCCATGGCCGCGACGGCCTGCTCCGTCAGCTCGGACACGTTCTTCTCCACCTCGTCCCACGAAAATCCGATGGCGGTGGTGAACAGGCCGTTCGAGTCGACGAGGTCGCGCAGGCCGCGGATGCGGCGCTCGAGTTCCTCCCGCGGCAGGTTGCAGGCGATCACGGCGAACTCGTCGCCGTTGAGCCGGTACACGTCGTTGTGGGAGAACTCGTCGGTCAGCATGATGGCGAACTGCTTGAGGTAGTAGTTGCCCGCCGCGAACCCCTTGGCGGCGTTGATGCGCTTCATGTCGTTGACGTTGGCCGACACCACGCCCACGCTCTCCACGCCGTCGGCGTCGAACTGGGCGATGCGGCGCTCGTAGCAATCGCGGTTCAGCAGGCCCGTCAGGTCGTCGTGGCTGCTGGCGTGCAGAAGCTCGTCCATCATGCGGCGCTTGCGCAGCTCGGCCACCACGAAGGCCGCGAACTGCTCCAAGAACGACACGTTCTGCAGGTTCACGTGGAGGTTCTCCACCGAGAGGAACTCGCTCGGAACCACGTCCTGCGCCCCGTCGCGCAAAACCGCCCAGCGCATGTTGTCCACGTCGTTGTCCACCATGTACCGGTACAGCGCGAACGAGGACCGCAGCACCGCCTCGGGGCTCTCCACCATGATGGGCTCGCTCCAGTCGTTGCTGATCAGCCACGTGTCGAGCCCCCGGTTGTCAGGCAGGTTCGGACGCAGGGCGCCCGGCTTGCGCGACCAGGTGACCGTGCACCGGTAGGTCGCTTCGGCGCTCTCGCGCGTCCAGAACCGCACGCAGTCGGCGCGGAAGAACCCGGCCACCGTAGCCAGGGCGCAGTCGAGCACGTCGGCGAGGCTCTCGGCGGCGTTCATCTGCTGGATGCCCGCCAGCAGGTAATGGCCCTCCGCCATGCCGTTGTCCAGCGAGTCCACGATGCTCTTGTCGTTGGAGATGTCCACGGCTATGGCCAGCAGCACCTCGCGGCCCTGCCAGGAGACCAGCTTGTTCTTGATGAGGAACTCCTGCTCGAGCGCCTCGTTGTTGTTCTTCCACATGAAGAACTTATCGGTGGACCAGTTCGCCTTGCTGCAGAAGGGGCAGGGCGTCGTGCGGCCCTGCATGGCCTCGTAGCACTTCATACCCATGCAGCTCGACGGGGTTTCGCCGATGCGGTCGTAGAACGCCTGGTTGCCGCAGATGAGAGAGAACGTGTCAGGGTCCACGAGGTAGGCGATCTCGCCCTGCTCGGAAAGGAAATCGGCGAACGTCGGCGCGCCGCCGGCCTGGGCGGCCAGCAGATCCTCGAAGGACAGGGAGGCCCGGGCGGCGTCCTCCTGCGCGCCCGATGCCGCCGTTTCGGCGGACGCGGGCGGCGAGGCAGCGGCCGAGCGCTTGCGGCGCATGCTGGTCAGCCCCTCCTCCTCGTCCTGCCGGGCCGCGTCGCGATAGAAGCGGCACACCCCCTTCCCCGCCGCCTTCGCCTCGTACAGCGCGATGTCGGCGCGGCGGAACGCCTCGTCGTAGGAGGCCTCGCCCTCCAGCATCGCCACGCCCACGCTGCACGACAGCGAGGGGGCCGCGTCGCGTGCCAAGCGCTCGAGCAGATCGTCGAGGAGCGTCGTGACGTGCGCCTCGTCGAAGGCCTTCGACACGAACAGGATGAACTCGTCGCCGCCGAAACGGCCGAGCACGTCGTCCTTGCCTTCGACGGAGCGCACGACCTCGATGAAGCGGATGAGCGCCGCATCGCCCGCCTTGTGGCCGCGCTCGTCGTTGATGCGCTTGAAGTCGTCGATGTCGAGGATCATGAACGCGCTCACGTCGCACGGGGCGGCGCTGCGCAGCCGCGCGCGGATGGCGGCTTCGGCGGCCTTCTTGTGCAGCGTGCCGGTGAGCGGGTCGCGCTCCGAGGTGCTTTGCAGCATGAGCTCCTGGCGCTTCTTCTTGTCGATGTTCATGATGGTGAGCAGGGCCAGCACATGGCCGGTCGCAGGATCCCTCAGCAGGTGGACGGCCAGCTTCATCCACACCATCTTGTTCTGCTCGACGATGCGCCGGAACTCGCATTCCAGGTGGTCGATGCCGTTCTCGAGCGACGAGATGAAATTCTCGCAGCGCATGATCTCGGTGTAGTGGGCGCGGTCGTCGGGGTGCACCACCTTGCCCATGAACTCGCCGACGATGTCCCAGTACGACGCCGTGGCAACGAGCTCGTTGTACAGGTTCCAGATGCCGCCCACCTTCATGATGACGTTCGCGGTGGCGTCCACGTGGGCGTAGGCTTCCCGCTCGGCGAGCATGGCGTAGTAGAACTGCGTCTCGTTCAGGTACTTCATGATGAGCTCTTTGTGCTCCGTGATATCCGTGAGCACGCCGCCGCCCGACGAGCCTCCCGGAAGGTACTCGTTTCGGCAGTTCACCAGCGTCAGACGATACCACCGCCACCGCCCCGTCTCCGCGTCGGCGCCGCCCAGGCGCACGTCGCACGAGGCGCGGATGCTCCGCTCAGGCGTTGGCGAGCAGGAATCCGGCGGCTCCGAGAACACGCGCAGGAAGGCCTCTTCGTCCTCGGGATGGACGAGCCCCGCGTCCACCATGGCATCGGGGAAATCCGGGCAGATGGAGCCGTCGCACAGCCGGTTCAGCACGCGTGAGGAGGATATGACGCGCGCGGCGCGGGTTTCGACATCGTAGGAGAACGCCTCGAGGCCCGAGGTGGTCGACACGCACTGCATGAGGCTGCGAAGCTGGTCGATGCCTGCCTCGAGCTGCGCCTCTCGCGAGCAATCGCTCGAGAAGCAGCAGATCACCGCGTCGTCGTCGAACAGCAGGCGCACCGCGCTCGTGCGCAGCTCTCGCGTGGCAGACGCCGTCTTCACGCAATGGCGGAACTCTGCCGTTCGGGACGCTCCCGCGGCGTCGCTTCCGAACTCGCCGCGGGCAAGCCGCGCCAAGTTGTCGCTGGCGTCCTCGTCCCACAGCGCGCTGAGCCGGCGCGCGTAGCGAAAGCCCATCTCCTGCTCGGAGCAGCCCATCAGGCGATAGAACGCGTCGTTCGCCCAGAGGAGGGTGAAGTAGCGGTCGCATGCAACGATGCAGGCGGCGGAGGGGACCACGGCAAGGCCGACGCTTTCCGCAAGCGCATCGAAGTGCGACAGGTTTTCGAGGGTCGCCATTATCCGCTCACCGCCTTGCCAGGTGATTCCGGCTCTATTCCCCATTAATTCAATCAAGTAATCACTAGATTATAGGACGCGGAACGGCAAATGCAAGGCTTTTTGCTTCGAGTTTCCGCGGAAAGCCTGGTCGTCAGCGAAACGCACCGTGATTGGAGGGGAAACCCCTATGCGTCCGGCAGCCCCCGAAGCCCGCGCGCTCGGCATCCGCCGCCGGCGCGCGGGACGGGCTCACGCAAGCTCGGGGAGAGCCTCTTCCCTCGGCAGGGGCCGCGCCTCGCCGCTCCCGCCGTCGCCATCGCGCGGCAGACGGGCCGCGGCGGCCAGGCCCACGGCCACCAGCACGGCCGCCAGCACGCAGGTGCCTATCATGACCGAGACGATGGGCGCGTAGGAGCCGAACGCGTCGAAGGACATCCCCATGACGGTGAGGCCGAGCGACCCGACGAGCGTGGTGGCGATGGACACATAGGAGTAGATGGCGCTGTAGTCCTTCTGGCCGAATGCCGTGCGCACCATCAGCGGCACCGACACCTGCACCATCGCCGTCATCGCGCCGAACGTGGCCGCGCCCGCCAAGGCCAGCGCCGCAGTGCCGCCCATCGCCATCAGAAGGAGAGCGAGCGATACCACGCCCAGGCCCAGGCCCACGATGGTGGCGTTGCGCGCGCCCAGCTTGTCGTTGAGCCACCCGAGCACCAGCTTGCCGACGATGTTGCCGATCATGGCCGCCGACACGAGGTACGCCGCCAGCGCCGCCAGGCCGCCGGTGGTGGCGTAGGTGGGCAGCAGCTGCATGAACGAGCTGACGAACGAGAGGATGCTCGCCACCAGGAACAGGCACACGAACGCGAGCGACCTCACGGCCGTCTTCGCCGACACGCCGGTCAGGCCGTCGCCCGCCGTCGAGCCCGAGACGGCGCCCTCCTGCGGCACGTCTTCGGCGCCGTAGGCGGCCACGCCCATGTCAGACGGCTTGAACCGGATCACGAACAGCGAGAACGGCAGCACGAGCACGAGCGCGATGCCGGCCAAAAGCGCATAGGCGATGCGCCAGCCGAACGCCTCGATGAAGAAGCCGCCGAGCGGGTTCACGATGGCGCCTGCGATGCCCGAGCATGCCATGGCCAGCCCCATCGCCAGACCGGTGCGCTTCTTGAACCAGTTGGAGATGATGATGGGCGCCGTCAGTATGAACGCGCAGGCCGCAATGCCGAGCACCGGCCCCGCGATGTACCACTGCCACACCTCGTGGAACTGGCCCATGCTCGCGTACGCGAGCGCCACCACCACCGCGGCGATCGAGACGACCGCGCGGATGTTGTATTTCGGCAGCAGGCGCCCCACCACGGGCAGCGCGCCGGCCATGAACAGGCCTTGCAGCGTGAGGTACAGCATGAAGCTGCCCTGCGAGAACTGGAGGTCGCCCAGAACCGAGGGGATCATGATGCCGATCGAGTTGATGATGGTACCCTGCCCGCCTGCTTGCAGAAAGCAGCAGGCGATAAGCATCAGCCATGCGGGATGGATCCTTTTCATTGACGAGCCCCTTTCGCGCGCCCTTTGCCAGGACGATCGTGACGTGGGGGCACGCGACGCGACGCGCACGGCGCGTGCCCGGAAAGTGTCTCTGCGCAGAAAAGAGCCGGCTCACGTGATGACACGGGGAGCGTGTGTCATGCGTGCCAGAATAGCATCCGCGCGCGAGCAGGGCTGCCGCCGAAAGGGACTGTTCTACGAGCGGAGAGGAAGCGGCCTGTCGGAGGCCCCATACCCACGGCAGACGGCTGTTGCCCGAACGAAACCGATCTGTTGTTGCCAAAGTTATTCTATACAGTATAATACTCACCAGTATATTAATGAGCGCACAGGCGGTGACTATGAAGAAGTTCATCGATAGAGACGAGGAGCTGGCGGCGCTCGAGCGGGAATACCGACGCGACGAGGCGTCGCTCGTCGTCGTGTACGGTCGGCGGCGTGTTGGGAAAACCTCATGCTTGGTGGAGTTCATGAGCGGTAAGCCGTCGCTCTACTTCCTTGCGACCGAGGAGTCCGAGGCGCAGAACCGGCGCGCCTTCAAAGACGCCGTCGCCGCTTTCGCCAGGGACCCCTTGCTTGCAAGCGCGAGCTTCGAGCAGTGGGACCCCATCTTCGAGCGGCTAGCCCAACAACAGCAGACAGAAGACCGCATAGTGCTCGTCATCGACGAATTTCAAAACCTCGGGAAAGCCAACCCCGCCTTCCCCTCAATCATGCAGCGAATATGGGACACCTTCCTCAGTAAACGCAACGTCATGGTGGTGCTTTGCGGTTCGCTCATCACCATGATGGTGGCGCAGACGCTCTCCTACAGCAGTCCCCTCTACGGCAGGCGTACCGCCCAGCTGCGCATGAAGCAGCTGCCATTTGCCTTCTACCCGCAGTTCTTCAAACCCATGCCGCTTCGCAACCTGGTCGAACGCTACAGCGTCACCGGAGGCGTACCGAAATACATCGAGTTGTTCAATGATGATGACGACGACATCTACAAGGCCATCGCGCGCAACGTGCTTGACCGGAGCAGCTTCTTGTACGACGAGCCTAACTTCCTCCTGCAAAAAGAGGTGGGGGAAGTGGGCACGTACTATTCCGTCATCAAGGCCATCGCCGCAGGAAACAGGAAGTTGGGAAACATCGCCGCCGTTCTGGAGGCCAAGCAGACGAGTCTGACGAAGTATCTGAAAGCACTCATCGACCTCGACATCCTCGAGCGGGACGTGCCGGCAACCGAGGGTAACCCGGAGAAAAGCAAGAAGGGCCTCTACCGCATCAAGGACAACTTCCTGCTGTTCTGGTTCCGCTATGTGTTCCCGAACCTCGGGCTCATCGAATCGGGCCATCCTGACGCGGTCATGCGATCGATCAAGGAGAGCTTCGTAGATGGGCACGTAGCCTACGTTTATGAAAACGTGTGTCGTGACCAGGTGTGGGAACTGGCGGCCCAGGGCACGTGGCCCTTCGTTCCCGAACGCGTCGGACGATGGTGGGGCGCAGGCGATGTCGAGCTGGATATCGTCGCGCTCAGCGAGCGGGAGCGCTCCATAACCTTCGGTGAATGCAAATTTTGGAAAGCGCCTGTCGGGGCCAACATCCTGCGCGATCTCGAGGAAAAGGCTGCGAAGGTGGGCTGGCACTCGCAGGATCGCACTGCGTCGTTTGCGCTGTTCAGCATCAGCGGGTTCACCGAGGAGCTGACGGAACTCGCCAGCGTCCGGCCCGACGTGCTGCTTGTCGGGCCGGACGACTTCGTGCTGAGGACTGGCTAGAACTCCAGGTCGCGCAGACGGTCGAACACGACGTCCTTGCGGGTGAGGAAGTCCCAGGGGTCGAAGATCTTATCGAGCGTCTCCTTCGACAGCGTGGCCTCGGGGTCGGCCTCGAGGTTCTCGCGGTAGGTGGGGCCGTCCACCGCGTTCTGGATGTCCTCCCACACCTTCATGGCGTTGCGCTGCACGATCACATACGCGTTCTCGCGGCTGATGCCCGTGTCCACCAGGGCCAGCAGCACCTTCGAGCTGAAGATGAGACCCTTCGTGCGCCACAGGTTGTGCTCCATCTTGGCGGGGTAGGTTTGCAGGCCGTCGAGCATCCACTGCATCTTGGCGAACATGTAGTCGAGCGCCGTGAAGCTGTCGGCCAGCACCACGCGCTCGGCACCGGAGTGGCTGATGTCGCGCTCGTACCACAGCGCCACGTCATCGAAGGCCACCTGCGCGTTGGACTTCACCACGCGGGCCAGGCCGCAGACGCGCTCGGCCGTGATGGGGTTGCGCTTGTGGGGCATGGCGGAGCTGCCCTTCTGGCCCTTCGTGAACGGCTCCTCAGCCTCGATCACGTCGGACTGCTGCAGGAGGCGCACCTGCATGGCGATGCTCTCCAGCGTGGAGGCCGTCACCGCGAGGCCGGCCATCACCTGGGCGTGGCGGTCGCGCGCGAGCACCTGCGTGGACAGCGGGTCGGGCACAAGTCCCAGGTGCTCGCACACGTACTGCTCGACGAACGGGTCGATGCTGGAGTACGTGCCCACCGCACCCGAGATGGCGCCCGTGGCGGCCACGTCGCGCGCCTGCTCCATACGCGTCTGAGCGCGCTTCAAGGCCCAGGCCCAGCTGCCGAACTTCATGCCGAACGTCATGGGCTCGGCGTGGATGCCGTGCGTGCGGCCCACGCAGAGCGTCTCCTGGAACTCGAACGCGCGGCGCTTGCACGTCTCGCCCAGCTGCTTGATGTCGGCCAGGATTATGTCGATGGCCTGCGTGATCTGGTAGGACAGCGCCGTGTCGCCCAGGTCGGACGAGGTCATGCCGTAGTGCACCCAGCGGCTCGGCGGTTCCTGCCCTTCCGGTACGTCGGCGTCGATGTACTCGGCCATGTTCGTGGTGAAGGCGATGACGTCGTGGTTCGTCACCTTCTCTATCTCGTCGATGCGCTCCACCGTAAAGTTAGCATGCGCGCGGATCCACGCGGCCTCCTCCTTCGTGATGCCGGACTGCCCCAGCTCGGCCTGCGCCTCGCACGCCAGCACCTCGATTTCCTTCCAGATCTCGAACTTGTTCTGTAGCTCCCAGATGGCCCCCATAGCGGGGCGCGTGTAGCGGTTGATCACGCCGGTCCCTTTCCCACGTCGTACCTGATGACGCTAGCTTACCGCATACGCCGCCCCCCTGGTGCATTTTCACGGAAAGCGCCGAGGGCCGGCCTTCGCTTGACTTCGCTATTCTCGATCGAGTATCATATTTCCTATTCAAATAGTAGGCTTTACGAAAGAGGAGCGGCACTATGGAGAAGCACCTGGCAGGGCGCGTGCGATCGGTGAACGTGTCGAAGCGCAAGGGCGGGCGTAAGGCGCCGTCCCCGGACGGCGTCACCATCGAGGCGGGCCGTGGCGTGGCAGGCGACGCGCACGCCGGCGACTGGCACCGCCAGGTGTCGCTTCTGGCCTGGGAGTCCATCGAGAAGGCGCGGGCCATGGGGCTGGACGTGGCCGAGGGCGACTTCGCGGAGAACATCACCACCGAGGGCATCGACCTTCTGGCGCTGCCGCTGGGCACGCAGGTGCACGTCGGCGAGGCGCTGCTGGAACTCTCCCAGATCGGCAAGGTATGCCACACGAAGTGCGCCATCTATCACCTGGCCGGCGACTGCATCTTCCCCCGCGAGGGCGTGTTCTTCGTGGCGCTCGAGGGCGGTGCGGTGAAGCCCGGCGACCCGGTGCAGGTGATCGCGCTCGGCGACGGCACCTGCGCCCACACCCCGCCCGAAGCCCTCGCCGAAATCGCCGCCGCCCGAAAAGACTGAATGTTTCACGTGAAACATCCGTTCCGACTCCCCTTCTAACGCATAACCGGCGGTCGAAGGCCCCTCCGGAGGTCGGCCTTGACGCCGAAACGGCCTCATTCCCTGATTGTGCGCCTCGATTCGCGTGCAGGAGGACGCGGTCGCCGGATTATGCGCATCTTGTCATCCTGAGCGCAGCGACCGAAGGGAGCGGAGTCGAAGGATCCCGTTCGGCGATAGCAGGGAGCGTCACTGCTGGCGCCGCGCGGGATCCTTCGACTCCGGCCTTCGGCCTCCGCTCAGGATGACAGAGGGGGGCTGGCGCGATGCCCTTCCCTACAGCGACTTGAACAGGGCGCGTACCTGGTCGAGCACTTCGGTGTCCACCACCACGACGGCCTTGTCGCCGGGGTAGAGCACGGAGTTCTCGCTGGCCACCTCCACGTTGTCGTCGTCCTTGGGCGACACGGCGGCGATGAGGCTGTTCGGCGGCATGGGGATGGACGCCACCAGGATGCCGGCCTCGTTGGAGTGATGGCGCATGCGCGGCACCACGATCTCGGCCAGCACCACGTTGCCGTGCGTGAGCGACGAGGCCACGCTCACGCTGCCCAGCAGCGTCTCCTCCTCGATGAGGTTGGCGATGAGGGTGGTGGACGACACGCACTCGATGCCCACCTCTTTGAAGATGCGGAGGTTCTTCGGGCTGTTCACGCGCGCGATGCACCGCGGCACGTTGAACACGCGCTGCGCGATCTCGCACGACACCAGGTTGTCGTCGTCCTGGCCGGTGGTGGCCACGAACACGTCGGCGCGCCGGATGCCGGCGTCCTCCTGGTACTTCGAGTCGCAGCCGTCGCCGTGGATGACCAGGTAGCGGCCCTCGAGCGCCACCGACAGGCGGTCGGCCGTGGCCAGGTCCTCCTCGATGATGGCCACGTCGTTGTCGCTGCGCAGCAGCACGCCCGCCAGGTATTCGCCGATCTTGCCGCCGCCGGCGATCACGATGTACATATGAGCCCCCTAATCCTGGATGTAGCGCGAGAACGATTCGATCAGCTCGTGGCGCACGCAGGCGAGCACCGAGTCCCCGTTGTAGAGGATGGAATCGCGCGTGGGGATGGAACTGGCCGAGCCGTCGCCGCGCTCGAACGCGATGATGCGGATGTCGTGGTCGCGCTCGATCTCCGAAACGCGGATGGTGCGCTTGTCGGTCCAGCTGAGGTCGAGCGAGAACCGCAGCACCTCGAACTCGCCGAACGTGTCGAGGTGCGCGCCGTGGCCGGACACGATCTTGCTGAACACGTCCTCGGCCACGAGCGAAGTGCCGCATACGTAGTCGATGCCCAGCTGCATGTAGGCGCGCTCATGGTCGGGGTTGTACAGGCGCGCGATGACGTGCGGCACGCCGAACAGGCGGCTGCCCACCTCCGCGCACATGAGGTTGGTGTTGTCGAACTGGGTGACCGCGGCCATGACGTCGCAGTCCTCCACGCCCGCCTTCACGAGCGTCTCCTCGTCGAAGCCCACGCCCTGCACCGTGGAGCCGTTGAAGTTGCGCCCCAGGTTGGCGAAGGCGTCGGGGTTGCGATCGATCACGCAGACGTTGCTGCCGTTGTCGGACAGCATGTTCGCCAGCTGGGAACCGACGCGGCCGCAGCCCACGACGATCACGTTGCTCATAAGCGCTTCTCCCTTCGATATGCCTCCGCATAGGATACTGCAATCAGGCAGGCCGCGACAGGGGCGTGACAAAGGGACGGGGATATTGTCACATTCCTCGAAGCGATAGGACCCTCCGGAACTTTTGAGAATGTGACAATATCCCCGTCCCTTTGTCACGCCCCATCCCCAGAAAAAGAAAGGGGCCGCGCGGCCCCTTCGTTCTAGATCATCTGCATCTGGCCCAGCGTGGCGTTGAACCAGTGGTCGGTGTTGGGCGGGCAGTACTTCGCCGCGAAGGCGTAGGTGATGGAGTAGCCGTAGTTGCTCGCCAGGCCGGCCACATGGGCGTTGATGGCCTCTTCCCAGCTGCCCCAGCTCGACTGGCCCCAACCCCAGGCGTTGTGATCCTTGAAGCAGACGGCGCCCTTCGAGCTCTCGGTGTTGGAGATGGCCGGCGACCAGCGTGGATCCACGCCGTTGTTCCACGCGGCGGTGGCGAACGTCACGCCCTGGCCCGCCAAGGGCGAACCGGCAAGGTAGGCGTCGATGCGGGCGGTCCACTCGGCGATGAACGCCTCCTGGCCCACGCTCCAGTCCACGTCGGGCAGCGACGCGGTCGCCTCCACCGCAGCCTCCTGCGAGGCCTGCGCCTGCTGCTCGGCCTTGGCGGCCTCGGCAGCGGCGATGCGAGCCTCCTCCTCTTTGCGAGCCGCTTCTTCGGCGGCGATGCGGGCGGCCTCTTCCTCGGCCTCGATGGCGGCGATGCCCTGGGAGATGTCGCGGGAAGCGGTGCTCGTGAGAACGGTGGACTCCTTGGCAACCTCGGACGTCGCCATCTGGTCGGACACGGACTCGTTCGCCGGCGCGCTCACGGCGTCGATGCCGAAGGAGTCGATGTCATGGGACGCCGCTCCGCCAGCGGAGGCGATGCCGATGCCGATGCATCCAGCCACCAGGCAGGACGCGCAACCCACCGCGATCACTTTCGCGACGAGGCTCGTTTTCCGTTGTACGCAGCTCATGGCCAAAACGTCGGTTACCTTTCGTTGCACAGCGCACGACCTTCGACCGCTATGGCGGCTGACAGCGTGGTGGATTGTGAGAAGGGTTGCTGCCGGAAGGGCGATATGCTGTTGTGTCCTGACGTATTCTAGCTGAGAGTACCCCCCGAGGGCAAAAAAGTGTGGAGACGTACTTCACGTTTTGTTCGCTTGACAATCATCGTTGCCAGGTTTCCGCAGATGGGGTTCCCATTGGCCGAAAGGCGTCAAAAACGAACGAATTGTGCAGATTTTCGCCGACCCGATTGCCCGCGCCCGCCGAGCGCGACGGCCTCACCCGAGCCACGGATGAGTGTATATATAGTAGTCGCGGCCGAAGGGGGCCGACAGCACGATCTGCTCCGTCGCGCCGGGCACCGAGTACCACACGAGCCCGACGATGCAGAACGCGGCAAAGCACAGACCCGCCAGCAGCGTGAGCCACGGCGACTTGAGCGCGCTGCCCAGCGTGAGCAGGCCCAGCATCATGAGCAGCAGCGGCCACAGGCTCACCAGCATGAACTCGAGCGTCTGCCACCCCACCACGCCCAGGCTCATCATCAGAAACGACACGCCCGCGAAGAAGCACACGAGCCCGTCCACGAAATGCCGCATCCGATGCCCTGGCTCGGCCGGCACCACCATCCGCACGATGCCGAGGATGACGAAGATGAGCGGCCAATACTGCCACCACGACACGCCCTTCACGAACGTGGCCACCATGGACACCACGCCGAAGAACAGCAGGAACGAGCCGAGCCACAGCGCCGCCTTCACGCCCTTGCCCGATGGCTCCGCCGGCGGCTGCGCGCCGCGCGTGGGGAGCGGGTCCGGGGTTTGCGCGTCGGGGCGCGCCCAGCCGTAGGAGGGAGGCGCGACGGGCCGCTGGGGCATCCCGGGGCGGCGGGGGCGGTTCGTGCCCGGCGGAGGCATACGGGCCGGCATAGCGCCACGCGGCCGCTTCGGCCGGGCTTGCGCCGTAGGACGATCCCTGGTCGGCTCGGCCGCGCGCCACATCGGCGTCCACCGTGCCGTAGGTGTCCGAATGCACCGACTGCGGCTCCACCTCGAGAGGCGCCGCCACTTTGGGCTCTTTGGGCAGGACGAGCCAGAGGATCACGTAGCCTATGCCCAGCAGCCCGCCCGAGGCGACGGTGAAGATGATGACGAGGATGCGAACGATGACGGGGTCGACGTCGAAGTAATCGGCCACGCCGGCGCACACGCCCCCTACGAGGGCGTCGCGTGAACGATAGAGCCGCTTTTCACCCGTCACGCATCCTCCCGGACAACCGCTTCGCCGACACCTTCGGGGGCATCGGGGCGAGCGAGCCGTTCCACGCGCACGGTTTGGATACGACGGCGGCGCATGGCCTGGATCTTGAACCCGAACCCATCGATGACGAGCGCGTCACCGGTCTGCGGAACCGAATCGAGCACGCTCAAGAGCCAGCCGGCGATCGTCTCGTAGTCCACCGACTCCTCCACGGGCCAACCGAGCTCCTCGGCGTCCTCGACGGGGAACCTGCCGTCCACGATCCAGACACCGTCGCCTTCCCGCACGATGAACGGGTTCTCGCGATCCGTCTCGTCGACGATCTCGCCGACGATCTCCTCCACGATGTCCTCGACCGTAATTAAACCATCGGTGCCACCGTACTCGTCAACGACGATGGCCATCTGTTGCCGATTCGTTTGCATCTCCGCCAGAAGCGGGAAGATGTCCTTCGTCTCGGGCACGAACATCGCCTCGTAGGCGTAGGCCATCACGGGGTCGGCCTCTTTGCCGTCCATGAGCGGCGCGACCAGGTCCTTGTAGTGGACGATGCCTACGATGCGGTCGATGTCCTCGTGATACACCGGCAGGCGCGAGTAGCCGGTGCCGCGCATGCGCTCGATTGCCTGGCGCACGGTCTCGTCGTCCTCCACGAGGATCATGTCCACGCGCGGCTGCATGATCTCGTGCACGCTCATGTCGCCCAGGTCGATGATCTCGTGGATCATACGCTTCTCGTCGTCGAGCAGCTCGTCGTTGTCGGTGACCATGAACTTGATCTCTTCTTCCGACACGGCCTGGCGCTCGTCGGCATCCTTGATGTTGAGCAGGCGCGACAGCCCGTTGGCCGACGCCGAGGTGAGCGCCACCAAAGGCGTCGCGATCTTCTGGAACACCATGAGCGGGCCCGCCACCGACTTGCTCACGCGCTCGGCGTCGGCCAGCGCGATGCGCTTGGGCACCAGCTCGCCCACCACGATGCTCAGATACGACACCACGAGCGTGATGAGCACCGGCGCGAGGCCCGGCGCGATCACCGAGAGCCAGCCCACGCCGAAGCTGGAAAGCCACTGCGCGAACGGCTCGGACAGGTTCGTAGCCGCGGCGGCCGAGGCGAAGAACCCGACGAGCGTGATGGCCACCTGGATGGTGGCGAGGAACTGCCCCGAGTCGCTGGCCAGGGAGAGCGCGCGCTGGGCGCGTTTGTCCCCCTCGTCGGCCTCGTGCTGGAGCAGCAGGTGCTTCGCGTTGACCAGCGCCATCTCCGACATGGAGAAATAGCCGTTGACCAGGACCAAAACGAATGTGACGACGATGCTTATCCAGATATCCATGAGTAGCGCGCTTCATCTCCTTCGTTGGCGGGCGAAACGCCCGACGGGTTCGCTCGCGCCGCGCGGCCCCTTCGCCGCCCGGCGGTTCCTGGGGCTGTCATGCCCGCGCGCTCACGCACGCGCCCGCCTACATAACGTACAGAGCGATAGCCAGAAACTGCAAGACGCTTCCGGCGAGAACCCAAAGATGGAAGATGGAGTGCATATAGGGGATCTTCTTCAGCACGTAGAAGATGCACCCGATGGAATAGCTCACGCCGCCGCCCACGAGAAGCCACAGCCCCGGCGCGGGGATGGCCTGCACGAGCGCGGGCAGAAACCACACGACGCACCAGCCCAGGAGCAGGTACAGCGCGGCCGAGATCCAGCGCGGGCGGAATACCCAGAACGCCTCGCACGCCACGCCCGCCAGCGCGAGCGCCCACACGAACGCGCACAGCCACATGCCGCCGTAGGGCGCGAGCGAGATGAGGCAGAACGGCGTGTAGGAACCGGCGATGAACAGGTAGATGCAGCTGTGGTCGAGGATCTTGAAGATGCGCTTGGCGCGGTCCTGCGCGATGGCGTGGTAGAGCGTGGACATCGTGTACTCGAGCAGCATGGTGAGCGTGTACACGAGCGCGGCGAACAGGTAGATGCCGCCTCCGTCGTCAACGGCGCGCACCACGAGGATGGGGATGGCCGCGATGGCCAGCAGGACGCCGATGCCGTGCGTGACGGAGTTGGCGATCTCCTCGCCGAGGGTGTACTCGCGGACGTTGCGCTCCTTGTTGGTGGCGCTGGCCGAGGTGTGCGACACCTCGTCGCGCAGGGCGCGCATGCCCGCGTAGTCGTTCGGCTTGAACTGCGAAGGGGTCCAGCCGGGTTCCGGCAGGGGCGCGGAATGCGCGCCGGCATGCGAAGACTCGCCCGCCGCATCGGCTGCGGCGGATCGGGCGCTTCGTCTGTCTGAGAGGGTCGCTTCTTTCATGATGCTACTGTATCACATTTCCCCGGGGCTCGAGCCACTCCAGCCACGCGCGGGCGTCCTCCTCGGTGGCGTCGATGAGCCTGATGGTGGTGCCCCCGACCCCCGCCGCGGTACGCGCGTTGATGGTGGCCGTTCCGGCATTCCGTTGAAAAGGATTTGTCTTGGTGTAACCGAACTGTATCTTCTTGCGCGGGAAGCTGATGGTCTCGCGCGCCAGGCCGCCGTTGCTCACCTGCATGAAGCGGCGGTTGTAGGCGAAGCCGGAGCCGCGGAACCACAGCACGGCGCCCACGGCGTCGCAGATGAGCAGCACGACCGCCAGGACGTAGCCGAAGATGGCGCCCATGTTCGCCAGCCCGACGGCATAGGCCTGGTCGGGCACGCTCGGATCGGAGAACACGTTGAAGCAGAGCTGCGTTACGGCCACGATGACGGCCAGCCACAGCCCCGACCCCTGGATGAGGCAGCGGCGGATGAGCGCGCGGCGCAGGGCCACGGGTGCGACGGGCGTGTTGTTCGCGGGGACGTCGGCGAACTCGGGCACGATGCCGGCGAGGATCTCCGGCACGCGGTTGAGCTTGACGAAGGGGTGGATGACCAGGCCTTGCTGGGTTTGGCTCTGCTGCTGGGCATCCTGGTTGTCGGAGACGGCGTCGATCTTGCCGAGCGATAGCTCGCAGTAGCCCAGCAGGCGGCGGATGAAGCTCTGCCGCACCACCACCGACTGCACGCGGTCGATGTCGACGCCCTGGAACTGGTGCTGCAGAAGGCCGCGCTCCACCTCGATGCGGCTGTCGCGACGGCGCGCGCGGAAGCCGCCGAACGCGAGGCACGTGCCCACGGCGGACAGCGCCCACAGCACCACCGCGCCCAGCATGAACGCGGCCACGCCCGCCGCGATGGCGTTGCCGCCGAACAGCTTCACGCTCATGGACACCATGTTGCCCACCACGGGCTCGGCCACGCCGGCCACGATCGGGGCCATCTGGCCGACGAACTGCGACAGGCCGCCCACGATGCCGATCACCACCACGAGGAATCCCGTGTTGTTGGATAAGCCGGTGAAGACGAGCTCCTTGTTGGTGAGGCCGTACTCGTAGGTGACGCGACCCGTGTCAACGCCCGCGCCGCCGAACACGCCGCGCACGTCGTCCCAGATCTCGGCCGGGGCGTCCAGCACGTTGTTCAGCGGATGCGCGGACGCCGGCGCGGCGGCTTGGGACGCGGCTGCGGCCGCCGGAGCGGTGCCGGCCTGCGCCGCCGCGGCGTTCTGCTTGCGGGCGAACAGCTCGCGGCGCAGCTCCTCGGCCTGCATCTTGCTCACGTACGGCACCTGCACGGCCTTGTTATTGGAGCCGCCGGCCGTGTCGATGCTCACCGTGCACACGCCGAAGATGCGCTGCATCAGCGTCGCACGCTGGTCGACCGACTGGATGCGCTGGTAGGGAACGTGCACGCGCTTCTTGTTGAAGATGCCGGAGTACAGGTTGAACTCCTCGGTCCCCAGCTGATAGTACAGGTGGCGGTAGGACCACCACTGCACGAGGAAGATGATCCCCACGACGAGCAGGAAGCCCACCACGCAGGCGACCACGATGATGAGCAGGATGGGATAGTCCGAGGACGTCATGCGCTCGCCTTCGGCGATGGAGCCCACCACCGACGAGAATATCGAGATCAGCATGACCACGAACATCGTGACGGCCACCTGGATGCTGCCGAGCCAGATGTAGCTGTGGTGCACGTGGTGGCGCTCGAGCTCAGGGGCCTGTGGCGCCGCCGGCTGAGGCGCCGCCGGCTGCGGGGCGGCGGGCTGCGGGGCGGGCTGCGGGAACTCCGTCATCACACGTCCTCCTGCGCGAGGCGGGCGAGCTCGGCGGCGCGGTCGCGCAGCTGCTCGGCCACGTCGGAGGCCAGGCCGGGAATCTCGTGCTCGCCGGCCGCCGTTGCCACCGTGGCGCTGGCCAGGCCGAACACGCGCAGGATGGGGCCTTGGCGCGTATCGGTGTTCTGCACGCGGATGAACGGGATGATGTAGCGCTTGCGCCACACGATGCCCTTGGCGATATCCAGGTAGTCCTCGGACAGCTCGTAGCGCCACCGCACGAAGCGGATGGGCGGCAGGATGACGAGCCACAGCACGAGCGCGAGCGCGTAGGCGATGGCGATGCCCGCGAGCGTGAGGAATATCCAGCTGTCGGGCTCAACCGCCGCCGCGATGGCGAACGGCACGAACGCGCACAAAAACACGATGGTGAGCCAGATGGCGTCGTTGATGCGCCACACCGCCTTCACCTTGGGGTCGAGCTGATTCACCGGCAGTTCTCTCATAGCTGTCCTCGTCGTCGAAAGGCGGAAGTAACGTGCGCGTCCATCATAGCAGAGGCCCGCAGAGGAGGGGCCAGCCCGCCACGACTGAAACGAGGATTTTGCAAAGGGGATGGCCGTTGTGGCCGCGGACGTTTCAAGCTATGATGCCGGGCATGCCGCGTTTTCCAACATATCCATCCGCCGTGCGCGCGAACAAGCCGGACGCGGCTTCACCATCGCCGAGCTGCTCATCGTGGTGGCCATCGTCAGCGTGCTCGTGGCCGTGGCCATCCCCGTGTTCATGAGCTCGCTCGAGAGCGCCAAGGAGGGCACCTGCCTCGCCAACCGGCGCAGCATGTACGGCGAAGCGGTGACGACCGCCATGAACGGCGAGAAGACCGAGCTCGAAGTATTCACCGAGCTCAACGCCAAGCGAGACGAGCTCGGCTACACCTGCCCCGACAACGGCACCTGGATCTGGAACGAGTCCGCCCGCACCATCTCCTGCAGCGAGCACCCCGGTGAGGAGGACAACGCGGGGATCGCCGCCAGCAAATCCTATCTTGAGGGCTGGTTGCAGTTCGTAGCGGATTATGCAGGAGGCAAGAACAACGACGACATGCGCAACGACTTTCTCAAGGCCGGCAATAACCCCAAACTCGTTTTCGAAGGCGGCGAATACGACGTTCAGCCGTTCTACCAAAGCCGCAGCGGCGAGTCCTGGCTTTTCGCAAAAACAGGCACCGCCAACAGCTGGAACGCGAGCTTCGTCTACGATCCCATCGACCAGAGCTGGTACCGCTGCTTCACGTCATGGGGAAAGCCCGGCAGCATGTCGATAACGCTGTTCGACGACACCGAGGACCTCCACCAGTACATGACCGGGGAGAAAACCGACAAGTACGGGAACACATGGGAGAAGATCGAAGACCCTGCCATCACCGCGAGCTAAGCCAGCTGCCGAACCCCGATTTTCGCTCCGAAAACACGCCTCGTGCGCTGAGGCGTGTTTTCGGAGCGAAAATGCGCCCGCCGAAGCGCATCTTCGGCCGAAGATGGTCTCCTGGGGAACGCGAAACCAACGGGGCCTATCTGCGGTATACTCGGGGCTGCAACCGATGAAAGCGAGGCGCCCCATGAAATACGACGAGCTGAAAGACGAGATCAAGGCCGCGATGAAGGCGAAGGACAAGCCGAGGCTGTCCATCCTGCGCCAGGTGCATGGCGAGATCAAGAACATCGAGGTGAACGAGCGCCGCGACATCACGGACGCGGACGTGGACGCCATGCTCAAGCGCCTGATCAAGCAGACGAAGGAGACGCTCGACGGCTCCATCAAGGCCGGCACCGATCAGGAGCGCACCGACACGCTGACCGCGCAGGTGGCCATCCTGGAGAGCTACCTGCCCAAGCAAGTGGCCGGCAACGAGCTGACCGCCCTCATCGACGAGGTGCTGGCCGAGACCGGCGCGTCCTCGAAGAAGGACATGAGCCGCGTGATGGGCGCGCTCACGCAGAAGACCGGCGGCAACTTCGACAAGGCAGCCGCCGCGCAGATGCTCGGCCAGAAGCTGGCGTAGCGCGCTCCCGCAAGCGCCCGGCCCCCTCGTTGCCTTCCTTGGCGATGAGGGGGCCGCTTTTTTTGCAACGCGATGCGCATCACAGCGCTTTGACCAGGGGTGCTGGTTTCGCGCTGGAAATGCGTTGGAATCGCGCTAGAAATGCGCAAGGTTCGCGCTAGGTTTGTGCAAGCTCGCCGCTGGATTCGCGCAAGAACGAAGAGACTATTTGCTGGACGCACGCCATCTACGCGCTAGATGGGCTCGCTATCATGGAAGCGACGAATCCGTACCGCTTCGAAGAGAGGAGCACGCGTTATCAGCAGCATTGATCATCTGTAGCTATTTTGACGCATATTGCATCTATAATGATGCCAATATGGCTGCAATCAGAGCGGAAGGATGATCATGGCGACGACGACGCTGAATGTGCGCATGGACACGCAGACAAAGGAAGAATTCAGTCGCTTCTGCGACGAGATAGGCATTTCGGCCTCTTCGCTTATGAACATGTTCGCCAAGACCGTGGTGAAGAACCAGGCGGTTCCCTTCCCCCTCACCACCCGGTCGCTGACGTACATTCCGGAGCGATACGGGCGCATTTTCCCCGAAAGCGAGGAGCAGCTCATGGGCGACCTTGAGCGGGCGGCGGCAGTTCCCCTCAACGCGTGTTCGAGCGCGGACGAAGGCTTCGCACGCGTGAGGGAGCGATTGGAATGGTAGCGTCCGACGAACCGTACGCCCTTGTCTTAACCAGCGACTTCGAAGAGGACCTCTACCTCGCAGCACACTACGTCGAGCACGTGCTCGCAATGCCCCAAGCAGCGCGGCGATTGATGTCATGCGTCGAAGAGAAGCTGCGAAACCAGTGCCTCATGCCCGAATGCGCTGCAAGCTACAGAACCCGCCACGGCGATACGAACTATACCGTCTGGTGCGGGCGCTTCGCCATTCACTACACCATCGAAGGGCGCTGCGTCAAGGCCCTTGGCTTGAAGCACTCGCTGCAACGCTAGCTGCACATGGCTTCAGATGCGAGGGGGCGGCAGCCAGCCGGCGCGCCGGCGCGATGCTCGGCAGGCGAAGGGGCGGGTTAGACGATGAAGAACCGCTCGACTTGCTTCTCCTAGTCCGTGCGAACAACCTGCAGCGATGCAAAACAAGTTTAATGCCGCGCGCCGGCAGAGCCTCGCTCGGCTGTCCCCTGCATAAAAAGGACCCGCCGGGCGCATGCCGGCGGGTCCTCTCGCGGTGCGACGTCAGACACGGGATCCTAGTAGTGCGCCAGGTCCTCGTCCTTCACGCGGCCGCGGAAGGTGCGGTAGATGATCACATGGTAGATGAGCACGAGCGGCAGGCCC
Organism: Arabiibacter massiliensis; assembly: GCF_902386925.1. Taxonomy (NCBI): domain Bacteria; kingdom Bacillati; phylum Actinomycetota; class Coriobacteriia; order Eggerthellales; family Eggerthellaceae; genus Arabiibacter; species Arabiibacter massiliensis. The sequence goes on from NZ_LR698996.1 coordinate 2,002,625, forward strand.
ACGCAGGTGATGATGGTCATCCACATGAGCGTGAGCTCGGAGGACGCCGCGCTCATCGCAGTGATGGCGGGACCGACGCTGTCGGCCGAGGCCACCACGAAGTTCGGGAACATCGACGCGGCCAGCAGCAGCACCAGCATGGCGCACGACGCGGACTGCGCGATGAACGCGCCCAGGTCGTTGCCCTTCTTCAGCCCGAAGAAGATCGACGCCGCCACAGCCGCCACGAATAAGATGGCGAACAGCCAGCGCGCGATGCCGAGCATCGGATCCATGGCCGGCTGGATGCCCATGAGGGCGTACAGCGTGACCACGAGGAACAGCGCGAGCGCCGCGACTTGCAGCGGAAGGCGCAGCTTGGCCGCACGCGCCTGCACGTCGCTGGGCTTGGGAGCCTTGAGCGAGAGCCAGGTGGCGCCCTGCGCCAGGAACATCACGAGGCCCAGCACGCCGCACAACAGCGTGAACGGGGTGATGAGGCCCAGCAGCGGCATGCCCGCGTAGTCGCCGCCCTCGGTCATGGGGATGCCCGCGAAGATGTTGCCCACGGCCACGCCCAGAAGCAGCGCCGGCAAAAGCGAGCCCACCGTGAAGCACGCGTCCCACACCTTGCCCCACTTGGGGTCGTGCCCGCGGTACTCAACCGACACCGCGCGGACGATCAGGCCGAACAGCACCAGCATGACGGCCAGGTAGAAGCCGGAGAACGTGGTGGCGTACGCCGCCGGGAACGCCGCGAACAGCGCGCCGCCCGCAGTGAGCAGCCACACCTCGTTGCCGTCCCACACCGGCCCGATGCTCGTGCGCACGATGGCCTTCTCCTTGTCGTTCTTCGCGACGAAGGGGTACAGCACGCCCGCGCCCAGATCGAAGCCGTCAAGGATGAAGTAGCCGGCGATGAGCACGAAGATCAGCAGGAACCAGAGTCCTTGGAAGAACGTGATTTCCATGGTTACTCACCTTCCTTCGCAAGGTCGTCCGACACGGCCGGGGCGGGAACGCGGCCCGCAGCGCCGACGCCGGCACCCGCGTCAACCGAGATGGGGGCCGTGTCCTCCACGGGGCCCTCCTTGATGAAGCGGCCCATCGTGCGCGCCCACGCGATCATGAGGAACGCGTACACCACGAGGAACAGCACCATCGTGATCATGAGCTCGGGCGCGCTCACGGACTGCGAGACGCCCTCGTTCACCAGCAGGTTCACGCCTTCGGGCGCGGTGGCCGACGGGTAGACGACCCACGGCTGGCGGCCGACCTCGGCGGTGAACCAGCCGGCCTGGATGGCCAGCAGCGGGAACACCGGCGAGATGAGCACGAGGCGCTGCAGCCACTTCATGTTCTTGATGCGGCCGCCGCGGAACGAGAACACAAGCGCGAGGATGGTGGTGAGCATGATGAGGCCGTACATGGCCACCATGAGGTGGTAGGTCTGGAACACGAAGTTGACCGGGGCGGTCTCGGGATCGAGCGCGCCGTACTGCTCGGTCTGCGCGAGCTCGTTCAGGCCCTGGTACTCAGTATCCCACGCGCCGGTGGCCAAGAAGCTCGTGCCGCCGGGGATGGCGAACGGCGAGATGACTTCCTGCGTCTCCTCGTCGACCCAGCCGAACAGGTACAGCGGCGGAACCTCGGAGTCGTACATGCCCTCCATCATGGCCAGCTTGCTGGGCTGCTCCTCGGCCACGGTGACGGCGGAAGAGTGCGCGGTGACCAGCATGACGCAGCTCACGACGATGCCCACTGCGGCGCCGATGCGCATGGTCTTCATGGCGAAGTCGGAGTGCTTCTTCTTGAGCAGGTACCACGCGGACACGGCCATCGCCACGAACGCGCCCATGATGAGCAGCGCCACGATGGTGTGCGAGTAGCGCGACATGAGCGAGGGATTGAACGCCGCGCCGAGGAAGTCGGTGATCACGGCCTTCGAGCCGTCGGCGGAGAGCTCCGCGCCGGCCGGCGTCTGCATCCACGAGTTGGCGATGAGGATCCACAGCGCGGAGAGCGCCGAGCCGAACCACACGAGCCAGGCCGACACCAGGTAGAACTTCGGCGAGACGCGCTTGCGGCCGAACAGCAGGACGCCCAAGAACGTCGACTCGAGGAAGAACGCCAGCAAGGCCTCGGCCGCCAGCGGCGCGCCGAAGATGTCGCCGACGAAGCGCGAGTAATCGGCCCAGTTCGTTCCGAAGGAGAACTCCATCGTGATGCCCGTGGCCACGCCTATCACGAACGTCGCGGTGAAGATCTTCACCCAGAACTTGGTGGCCGCCGCGTCCTTCGGGTCGCGCGAGCGGTAGTACCGTGTTTCGTTGATGGCAAGGATAAGTCCGAGACCGATCGTCAACGGGACGAAGATGAAGTGGTACGCAGCCGTGCAAGCGAACTGGATGCGAGCCAACAGCACCGGGTCGGAGAAGATATCCATCGCACACCCCCTTACTTTCTGCATCGACAGATTCCCAATGGCGACATTGTATCACCATCCGTCAAGAAATGTTATTCCTATGATAACATTTTTTCGACGATTTTCGGGCGGCGCAGGCGGCGGCGCGATGTTTCACGTGAAACATTTGTGCTAGAAATGCCGATGTTTCACGTGAAACATTCGTCTTTGCCCCAGGCTGAACTGCGAAATGTCATCCTGAGCGGAGCGACCGGAGGGAGCGTAGTCGAAGGATCCCCCTGCGGCGACAGCCGTGACGCGTGCTGCTGGCGCCGCGGGGGATCCTTCGCCTCCGGCGGCTAACGCCGCCTCCGCTCAGGATGACAACCAGGGAGCTCCCGCTCGCTCGGGGTGACAAGGGCGGGGCGGTTACGAGATGTGGCCGAGGAAGTCCTTCGTGCGGTCGGATTTCGGGTGGTCGAACACCTCTTCGGGGGTGCCCTGCTCCACGATGAAGCCGCCGTCCATGAAGATGACGCGGTCGGCCACGTCGCGGGCGAAGCCCATCTCGTGGGTGACCACGATCATGGTCATGCCGCCGCGCGCGAGCGACTTCATGACGCCCAGCACGTCACGCACCAGCTCCGGGTCGAGCGCGCTCGTGGCCTCGTCGAACAGCATGACGTGCGGGTCCATTGCCAGCGCGCGGGCGATGGCCACGCGCTGCTGCTGGCCGCCGGAGAGCTCCGAGGGCTTGTAGTCGATGCGGTCGGCCAGGCCCACGCGGGTCAGCTGCTCCACGGCGATCTTCTCCGCCTCGGCAGCCGAGCGCTTCAGCACCTTCTGCTGCGCCAGCATCACGTTCTTCTTGGCCGTGAGGTGCGGGAACAGGTTGAAGTTCTGGAACACCATGCCCACTTTGGCGCGCACCTTGTTGATGTCGGTCTTCTTGGCGGTGATCTCGGTGTCCTCGAAGAAGATCTTCCCGTCGGTGGGCGTCTCCAGCAGGTTCACGCAGCGCAGCAGCGTCGACTTGCCCGAGCCGGACGGCCCGAGGATCACCACCACCTCACCGCGGCGCACCTCGAGGTCGATGCCGCGCAGCACCACGTTGTCGCCGAACGCCTTGCGCAGGCCCTCGATGCGGATGGCGGGCGCGTTGCTCACGCCGGCCGCGTTGTTCGTTTCGCTCATATCCGCACCTCCTTAATGGCTGATATGGTTGCCGTGCGCCAGGCCGTCGTCCAAATCGATGGTGCTCGGCCCGGCGAACGTCTCGGACATGCGGATGCTGCGCGCCACAGCGGCGTCGGTATCGGGCACCACCGACTCCTCGGACGTGATGCTGCGGTCGCCCAGGCCCTTCTTGCGCTTGCGGCCGCCGGCCATGCGCGCCTCCATCATGTTGATGAGCTTGGTCATGGGGATGGTCACGATCAGGTAGAACGCCGCGGCCACGATGTAGGGCGTCACGTTGCCCGTGGCGGCCGTGATGGTTTTCGCGTACATCATGATCTCCATGACACCCACGGCGGCCAGAAGCGAGGTGTCCTTGTACATGAGGATGAACTCGCTGGTCATCGTGGGGATGACGCGCCGCACGGTCTGCGGGATGATGACGAAGAACATGGTCTGCGCGCCGTTCATGCCAAGCGAGCGCGCCGCCTCGAACTGCCCCGTGTTGATGGACTGGATGCCCGCGCGGAAGATCTCGGCCAGATACGCGCTCGAGTTGAGCACGAGCACGATAGTGCCCAGCACGAACAGGTCCATCTTGATGCCCATGAGCGGCAGGCCGAAGAACGCGATGTAGATCTGCAGGAACAGCGGCGTGCCGCGCACCACGTTGATGTAGGCGGCGCCGATGGCGCGCGGGACGCGGTGCTTGGCCATGCGCATGAACGACCACAGAAGTCCGATGGGGATGGCCAGCGGGAAGCTCACGATGACGAGCGCGATGGCGATGAGCCAGCCCGCGAACACCGTGGGCACCGACGTCACGATGATGGTGGGGTCGAAGAACAGATGCAGGAACTTATTGGAGTTCCATGCCTTCACCCAGTCCTGCATGCCCAGCCACGTGGAGAACTGCTCCGCCGGCGAGGTGCTCACCACGTCGAACGTCTTGTCGGTGGCCGGCATGTCCAGAGCCGTGCCGTCGGCGGTGGCATAGCTTCCCGTCAGGCCGAACGTGCCGCCCTCGCCGGGCAGGAGCGTGCGATTGAACTCGATCATGATGAGCGCGCCGGCGGGCGTGGGCTCGGGAAAGCTCACCGTGACGTGCGCGCCGTCCCGCACCTCTACCTGCGAGTCGAACTCCAGGCGATCAAGCCCGTTCATGACCGTCGTCTTCACGTTGCCGGCCTCCACTGTGGAGCCGGCCGGCAGGTCGACGACCACCTGCGACACCGATTCGTCCTCGCCGGTCTGGCCCTGCCACGTGACGCGGGTGGGCGTGGCACCCAGCACCTGGGAGAGGTCGGCGTCGTTGGGCTGGGCCGTCCAACGCTCTACCTCCAAGGCCTGGGCGGTTGTCGAAAAGGCGAGCGAAAGGGCGAGCGCCGCCACGGCCAGGACCGCAGCGACGCCTCCCTTGCGCACGAGTATGCGCTCTTGCGTGCCCATGATGTCAGCGGGCGCTTACTGGAGCCACTTGGCGGCAAGCTCGTCGTACTTGCCGTTGTCGCGCACAGCCTGCAGCGCCTTGTTGAGGGCCTTCGTGAGCTCCGGGTTCTCCTTGCTCACAGCCACGGCGTACTGCTCGCCCGTGGGGATCTCATTGATGACCTGGCAGTCCTTGTAGGACTTCACGTAGTAGTTGGCCACCGGCAGATCCACGGCCACGCCGTCGATCTGACCGGAGTCGAGGGCGGCGAACACGGCCGTCATCTCGTCGAAGCCGGTCACCTCGGCATCCTTGATGTTCTCAGCGGCCCATTCGTAGCCGGTCGTTCCGGTCTGGGCGCCGATCTTCTTGCCCTCGAGCTGGCTCACGTCGGTGATGCCCGAATCGCTGCGCACGGTGATGCTCTGGTTCACGTCGCAGTAGGTGTCGGTGAAGTCCACCTGCTGCAGGCGCTTGTCGGTGATGGTGAACGACGACACGCCCACATCGGCCTTGCCGCCGGTCTGGATGAGCGGCACGATGGTGTCGAACTTGGTAGAGGGCAGGTAGTTGCACTCGAGGCCCATCTCCTCGGCCAGAAGGCCCATGAGGTCCACGGCGAAGCCCTCGGGCGCATCGCCGTTGAGGTTCTCGAACGGCGGGAAGTCGAGCGAGGCGGCCACCGTCAGCTGGCCGGGGTTGACGAGGTCGTAGCCGCCCGCCGTCGTGGTGGATCCGCCGCCGTCGCCGCCCGACGAGCAGCCGAACAGCGCGAGCGAGGCAGTCAGCACGCCGGCCGCCGCGAAGACGCCCAGTTTCTTGAAGTTCATGATACTCCCCTTTCCACTGCGTCCGCACAGCACATCGAGAAGAAGGATGACGCAGTCGCACTACTATAAGGCTCCCAAGCCGCTTTATCAAAGGGGTATCCGCCGAGGGGCAGCTGCGAGCGGGAACGGCATCCTGCGAACGGTCGTTTCCCCGGGTCGTGCGGTTTAGCGCACTGCTGCGGTGGAGCGACGGGGAGCGGCGCGACCCTCACGCAAGCGGCCAGCAGACGAGCAGCAGCGCGGCGAGGAAGGCGGCGTTGTACGCCGTGAACTTCGCCAGGAAGCCGCGCGCGGTCTGGCGGGCCAGCTCCGGGCGGCGCGGGAAGGCGGCGCGTACGGTGCGGTAGTGGCTGAACGTGATGAGGCTGGCGAGCGACGCCACGAGGGTGCCCGCGCCGCCGATGTTCACGCCCACGAGCAGCGCCTGGTAGCCGTCGGCGAAGTGCGACAGCAGCACGGCGGCGGGCACGTTGCTGATGATCTGGCTCGCGCCCACGCTCACCAGCAGCGCGCTTCGATCCATGAGCCCCGAGAGCAGGCCCTCCGCCGCCGGGATGCGCGCCATGTTGCCCGCGAACACGAAGAAGCACGCGAACGTGAGCAGCAGGCCCCAGTCCACGTCGCGCAGGGCGCGGCGGTCGAGCACGACGAGGGCGGCCACGACGACTGCGAGCGCCGCCGGGTAGGGTACGAGCCGGAACACCGAGGCGATGACGAGCGCCAGCAGCGCGAGGTAGGCCAGAGCGCGAGGGCGGCGGCGGTCATCGACGCGCGGGGCATCGGCAGGTTCGGGACGCGCGGCCCCCTGCGCGGGCGAGCGCGGCGGCACGGGCTTCACGAACAACATGCAGCACGCCGTGATAAGCAGGACCGACGCCGCGAACGGCACCGCCATCACGGCCAGGAAGTCACCGAGCGGGATGGCGAAGCGCTCGTAGAGGTAGAGGTTCTGCGGGTTGCCGAACGGCAGTATCATGCCGCCCAGATTGGCCGCAAGGTTCTGCATGATGAACGCGAAGGGCAGCGCGCGCTCCCAGCCGGCCCGAAGCAGCGTGGCGGCCGAAAGCGGCAGCATCATGATGAGCGCCATGTCGTTGGTGGCGAACATCGACAGCACGAGCGTCGCGCCCACGAGCGCCACCACGGCCGAGCGGCAGGTGGCGAAGCGCGCCACTGCGACGCGCGCCGCATGCTCGAACACGCCGATGCCGCGCAGCGCCCCCACCACGGCCAGGATGCCGAACAAACACGAGAGCGTCTTGAGGTCGAAGTAGCCGAGGTACGCCCCGTCGGGCGGCACGAGCGCCATGGTGGCGAGCGCAGCCGCCGCCGACACGACGAGCACCGTGCGCCTGCGCGCGAACCGTATGAGCGAGGCCGCGAGCGCGTGCACGTTTATCACGCGTACACGGTGACGCGGTTCTTTCCAGCGCGCTTGGAGGCGTAAAGAGCCTCGTCGGCCTTGGCGAACACCGCGTCGCACGTGCCGTCGTCGGGCCCCACCTCGCACACGCCGATGCTCAGCGAAACGTCGGAGAGCCCCGTGGACGATGCGGTCAGGTCCACCACCTGCGTGCGGATGGAATCAAGCTTGACCAGGGCGTCCTCCAGCTTGATGCCGCGGAACAGCAGCGCGAACTCGTCGCCGCCGATGCGCCCCACGATGTCGGTGGAGCGGCACGCGCCGCGCATGAACGCGCCCACGTCCTGCAGAAGCTCGTCGCCGCGCAGATGCCCGCAGCGGTCGTTCACATTCTTGAAGTCGTCCACGTCGATGAGCGCGCACACGCAGCCGGCGCGCGCCTGCGGATCGGCCAGCACGTCGTCGATGAGCCGCTTGGTGGTGGCGTGGTTGCTGATGCCGGTCATGAGGTCGCATTCGGCCTGCTGGCGGAAGTCGCGCTCGTCCTGGATGTCCTGGATGAGGCCGATGAGGTGCCAGGTGCCGCCCTCGTCGTCCACCACGAACAGGTTGGCGCGGTACCACCGGAAGCCGGTCTTGTAGTAGTCGGCGCGGAAGTCGAGCATGGCGTGCTTGTCCTCGCCGCGCGCCACGCGGGTGAACAGCTGCCGCACGGGGCCGATGCTGTCGGGGTGCACCACGCCCACGCGCTCCTGCTCCAAGTTCTCCAAATACCGGTGGATGACGTGGGGCTTCATGCCGTCGCCCTCGTCGATGTAGATGAGTACCGTATCCGTCTCGGAATCGTAGTCGAAGCTGATGGCGCGCGTAAGTTCGCTCAAGATGCGGAAGCGCTCGTTCTGCCATGCGGTGGCGCGGCGGGCGCGCAGCTCGTCGGTGATGTCGAGCACGGCCGAGTAGAGCGCGATCTCGTCATCGCTCACGCGCTCGGCGGCTCCGCGCACACGCACCATGAACGACGAGCCGTCCTTGCGCTGCACCGGCACCTCCACGTTGTAGCCGTGGGCGACGAGCTGGTCGCGGTCGGCCGGGCTCATCAGGCCGTCGAGCTCGTCCTTGCCGATCAGCGGCCGGCCCGACGCGATGCGCCGGTCGTACTCCTCGCGCGTGTAGCCGAGCATGGCGCACACCGGGTCGCTCGCGTAGAGCGGGTACAGGCCGTCGCCGCGCAGCGAGTACACGCCGATGCCCACCGGCAGCTTGGACACCACGTCGCCCACGGCGCGCGAGATGGCCTCGCTCTCGTGGCGCATGCGGTCGGAAATGTCTTTATTGCAGCACAGGAAGCTCTCGTCGTTCATGCGCAGGAAGGTGCTCTGGCACCACATCTCGCGCGCATCGAACATCAGGCGGTACGAGAGCACGAGCGGCCCGGGCGCCTCGTCGCGCCTGAAGGAGCGCACCGCCGCCAGCACGCGCTCGCGGTCCTCGTCGCTCACGATGAGCGCGGCCCAGCGCTCGAGCACGTCTTCGATGGGCAGCGCCTCGGGCGCCTCCTCGCCGGGAACGGCCAGCTTGAGCAGCCGGCAGGTGTCGTGGGCGGTGTTGATCTCGTACACCTCGGCGAACGCCGTGCACAGCACGGCGGCGTAGCGCTCGCGATCGCGTGCGTTGCGCGCCTCGTGCACGCGCGAGACGTCGCTGAACGAGGCCTGGATCACCGGCGGGTCGCTTGCCTCCTCGGCGATGGTGGCCGTGCCGCGCACCCAGCCGATGGAGCCGTCGGCGCGGCGGATGCGATGATGGAAATCGCACACGGGCGCACCCTCGGTCAGCCGGTCGATGGCCTTGCGCACCTGCACGGCGTCGCTTTCGGGGATGGCGAAGAGGGCGTTGTCCTGGGCATGGTGCTGGAAGTCCTCGACATCGGCGTAGCCCAGGATGTCGCAACCCTTCTTGTTGATGAACACGAGCTGGGGGTGCTCCTCGGCCGTCATGTGCACGATGCCGCAGGGAATGGCATCGTACAGGCGGTTCGGCACCTCGCACGCGTAGCGCACAAGCTCGCGCCCTTGGCAGACGCCATGCCCGGCCGCGCAGGAGGGCTTGCGCTCGCCCCCGCAGTTGCGGCCGTCCACAGCCCGCGTCTCTTTTCCGACGCCTTGTTCGCTTTTCATAGGCTCGCCTCCTCCCTCGCCGCCGTAACCGAGCGGTTGCCATCGTACCCTTCGCCGTCCGCGAGGACCTCGAGCGCACGGTAGGCGGCGCCGTAGATGCCGCATTCGTTGCCGAGCGTCGAGGCCACGATGGGCGTGTCGCGGCAGGGCGGCACCGCGCAGGCGCGGTAGCGGGCGCGCACGGAGCCCAGGTAGTCGTCGGCGCGCTCGGACAGGCCGCCGCCCAGCACGAACACGTCAGGATCCACCACGCACGCCACCTGCGCGAGGCCGAACCCGAGCGCATCGGAGAAGCGGTCGAGCGCCGCGCGGGCGTCCGGATCGCGGCGCGCGGCCGCCTCGAACACGGCATGCGCATCGGGGAACGCCTCTACAGCCTGCCGGCGCGCGGTCTCGGGCCCCTGGTCGGCGGCTTCGACACGGGCGGCGAAGGCCCTGCGCGCCTGGTGCACGAGGCCGGTGGCCGACGCGTACTGCTCGAGGCAGCCGGCGCGCCCGCACGCGCACGGCTCGTCCTCGTCCGGATCGACGCACAGGTGGCCGATCTCGCCCGCCGCGCCGTGCATGCCCGCAACCGGCCGCCCCTTCGCCACCAGGCCCGCGCCCACACCGGTGCCGAGCGTGACGAACACGGCGTTCTCGTCGCCGCGCTCGCCCGTGACGCCGCGCCACTGATCGCCGAGCGCGGCGGCATCGGCGTCGTTCATCACCGCGACGACCGCCTTCGGGAAGGCCGAGCGCAGGAACGCCTTGTAGGAGCGCAGGTCGAGATCGATGTGCGGGCACAGCTTGAGCGACTCCTCGGCCGCCACCGCGCCCGGCACCGCGAGCCCCACGGCGGCGACGCGGTCCGCTTCGATGCTCGCCTTGTCCAGCACGGCGCCGATCTCGCGCGCGAGGTAGCCGTGCGAGCCGTCGGCCAGCACGTTCTGCGAGTCGAACACGTGCGTGCCCGCGAGCGCGCCGTCCAGCGTGAACGCGCCCACTTTCGTATGCGTGCCGCCCACGTCGATGCCCACCACGTAGCGCGGGCCCGCCGCCGTGTCGTCGCCGGGCGCGGCGGCGCGGGAGGGCGCGGGCTCTGGAGGGGCGGGCGCGGGCTCGGACGCGGGTTCCGCCTCCGCCGCCTGCCCGCGCGCGCCGAACCAGCGCGCCGGGTCGAGGCGGCTGCCGATGATGCCGCGCGATGCAGCTATGACCAGCACGAACACCGCCGCTGTGTCGATGAGCTTGTCAACCAGGAGCGCGCCGAACACAGCCAGCGGCCCGGGCGCGCCCCACGCCGCCAGCACGCCGCCGTACAGGCGCTCGGCCGCCGTAGTGAGCTGCCCGTCGGCCAGCGCGAACGCGAGGGCGCACGAGAGCGCCGACTCCACCGCTACCAAGAGCAGCGCCGCCAGCCCCAGCGAGCGAGCCGTGACCTTCCTCCCCCGCCCGAACAGCAGGCCGAACACGAGCGCGCTCACGGCGCTCAGCCCGTAGTACAGAAGGTTGCCCGCGTTGCCCATCTGCACGGCCAACACGAGGTTGTTCGCGAATCCCACTATCAGGCCGGCGGCCGGCTCCAGCAAAATGGCCGCGAGCGCCGTGCCCGTCGTGTCCAGCCACACCGGCGCGCCGAGCGCGGACGCGGCGGCGTAGAGCCCTTGGTTCACCAGCACGCACGCGAGCATGGTGGCCCCGTAGGCCGCCATCTTCGGATGCGCGCGCACATAGGCGCGCACGCCGCCGTACGAGAAGGGCGTGCGCCCCTGGTAGGGCGCGTGCTCCACCGGGCGGAAGTACGCCTCGCTGTCGGCCTGGCAGCGGCGGACCTGCTCGAGGAAGCCGCCCGTGATGATGCCGGCCGGCAGCGCGATGATGGCGATGCCGAACAGCGACGACACCATCGAGATGAACTTCCCCACGTCGGTGACCGGGTACACGTCGCCGTAGCCCACGGTGGTGAGCGCCGTGGTGGCCCAGTACAGCGAGTCGAAGAAGTTGTCGAACGTGTCGGGCTCGTTCACGAACATGATGAGCCCGCTCACGAAGATGTACATGACGGCCACGCCCAGCACCGACAGCAGCGTGCTTTTCTCGGCGCGGAACACGTTGCCCACGATGGTGAGGCTCTTCGAGTAGCGGAAGATCTTCGTCACGCGCAGCACGCGCAGGAACTTGAACGATTCGGGCAGCACGCCGAGCGACGGCAGGATGGCCAGCAGATCGACGATGGCGAGCGGCGTGAAGGGGTACTTCGCGAACTCGCGCCAGCCCTTCTTCCCCGTTTTGAGGTCGTGCGTCATCCAGCGCAGCAGGTAGTCGAAGAACAGGATGTACACGGTGACCACGTCCACCATGTTCAGCACGGCGTCCAGCTGGGGGTTCGAGTCCTGCGGGCGGAACATGAGCGGCACGATGCTCACGAAGGCCACCGCCACGATGAAGGCATCGTAGGCGTGGCTCACCTTGTCGCCCGGGCGGGCGCGCTGCACGATCTGGTAGATTCGCTCTCTCATGATCATGCCAGTGTAGCGCGTGGGAGGGCCGGGAGGAACCGGGCCTCAAAAATCGATTCAAACGCCAGGCATGCGAAACCCCAGGCGCGGGATGGAGCTCGCTAGGCCGCCAGCCTCATCAGGATGTCGACCAGTAGAGCCCCGTCTTCGATGCGGACCACGGCGAAGCTCCACGGAGAGCATCGCGACGCCCTGCTCAGTGAAGGCATACGGCAGCTTCCTGCGTCCTCCCCGAACGTCGGCGCAGCCGAGCCGTCTCGGAATCACGATCTTCGCTCCAAAAACACGCCTCAGCGTGTGGAGCGTGTTTTTGGAGCGAAGATCGCCCGTACATGCCGCCAGCGCTTTCAGCACAAATGTTTCACGTGAAACATTTGACGACTTGCAGTATCATGGACAGAATCGGCCTTCGGGACTGATTTTTCGGGCGCAACGGAGCCGAAAAAGAGAGAAACCCCTGGTCGCGAAAACTCGCGCCCGGGGTTCCCCTGCTGAAATCAGTCCCGAAGGCCGATTCTGTCCACGCGTCCTGCGGGAGAGCCGAATCGGCTAGCCTCGGTACTCCTCCATGAGGGCCTTGAAGGCGGGCATGGCGCGCTCGATGGTGTCGCGGGCGATGCAGTAGCTCACGCGCACCCAGCCGCCCACGCCGAAGCTGTCGGACGGAACCAGCAGCAGCTCGTGGGCCTTCGCGCGGTCGCTGAACGCCTGCGCGTCGTCTTCCAAAGCGCGCACCCACAGGTAGAACGCGCCCTGCGGCTCCACGAACTCGTAGCCCAGTTCGCGTAGGCCCTCGGTAAGCAGCGTGCGGTTGGCCGCGTAGGAGGCCACGTCGGAGGGCTCGTCCACGCACGCGGCGATCACGCGCTGGAACAGCACCGGCGCGCAGATATAGCCGAGCGCCCGGCCCGCGCCGGCCACGGCGGCGTTCACCTGGGCGGCGTTATCCATGAGATCGGACACGTACACGTAGCCGATGCGCTCGCCCGGAAGCGAGAGCGACTTGGAGTACGAGTAGCACACGAGCGTGCGCGGGTACACGTTGGGCACGTAGGGCACCTCGATGCCGTCGTAGACGATCTCGCGATACGGCTCGTCGCTGATCAGGTACAGCTCGCGGCCGAGCTCGCGCTCCTTGGCGGCCAGAAGATCGGCCAGGCCGCGCAGGCTCTCCTCGCTGTACACGGCGCCCACCGGGTTGTTCGGCGTGTTGATGATGACGGCGCTCGTCTTGGGGCCGATGGCGGCGGCGAGCGCCTCCAGGTCGGGCTGAAAATCGGGCACGTGCGCGGGCACCTCGACGCAGGTGCAGCCGGCCGTCTCGATCCACACCTTGTACTCGGGGAAATACGGGCTGATCACGATGATCTCATCGCCCGGCTCCGTGATGGCGGACACGCTGATGGCGATGGAGGCCGCTGCGCCCACGGTCATGTAGATGTTCTCGGGCGAGGCGTCGATGCCGAAGCGGCGGCGGATGCTGTCGGCGATGGTCGCGCGCACCTCGGGCACGCCGGACGCGGGCGAGTAGCCGTGCAGCGACACGGCCGGCTGCTCGAGCAGTTCCTGCGCGGCCTGCTTCACGGCGTCGGGCGCGGGCACGCTGGGGTTGCCGATGCTGAAGTCGAACACGTTCTCGTCGCCGATCTCGACCTTGCGCGCCATGCCGTACGCGAACAGCTCGCGAATCGCCGACGGCTCGGCCCCCAGCCCGTACATCCTCTCGTTCACCATATCGCACCACGTCCTTTGCGCTTGCCGCCTGTTTTCGATGATGCATCAGGGTAGCACAACGTCGCGGCCCCGGGCGCCTGCTGCGTGCGAACGCGGCGGTTTCGCCCGAGACGGACCGTCGAATCGTCCAATCTACCACGCCGCTCGGTAGATTGGACGATTTTTGGACGATTCGTTAGCCGAGCGCCGCCTCGCCCAGGCTGACGATCCGTTCGCGCAGCTCGGGGCCGGCTTGGTAGACGAACGCCCGGCCCTGTTGGCCGCGCACCAGGTAGCCCTTGCGCTCGAGCTCCAGGAAGTCGCCGCGCGCCGTGGCGTAGGCCACGCGGAACGTGCGCTGGTGGGGGCCGATGCGCAGAAGCGCGTCGGGCTCGTTGCACAGCGCCGACAGGATGGAGCGCTGCCGATGGTTGAGGTCGGCGCCGAATGTGCGGCCGATCAGGTCGTTCAGTTTCTGCAGCTGCTCGACGGACGCCTCCAGCCGGTCGAGCTCGGCCAGGTACAGCTTCACGTACATGGCGAAGTACGAGGTGAAGTCGAACCCGAAGCCGCAGTCCATCGACCAGGTGTCGAACACGGCCTTCATCAGCGGCGTGTCCAGCTCGCCGAAGGGGTAGTAGCCCACCGGCAGCCAGCTGAGCACGGGGTAGCCCCATTTGATGGCCATGACGTTGCGCAGCAGCACGCCCACGAGCGAGTTGAGGCACGGGAACACGTCGAAGTTCCAGAAGAACCACGACACGTTGATGATGCGCAGCACCGGCCCGAAGCGGAACTCGTCGTCGCCGAGCAGGGCGCGCCGGCACACGGCGTCGATGGCGGCGGCCGAGGTGGGCGGGGCGATGCGCGGATCGAGCGGACACACCTCGCCGCGCCGCGGGAGGGCTTCCACGTTCACGCCTTCGATCAGGCGGTAGTACAGCGTCTCGATGAGCCCGTGGGTGATCTCGCGCTGGGCCAGCGTGTCGGCATCGCTGCTCACCTCGAAGTAATTGCTGATCAAACGGTCGAGGTCGGTCTGCAGCGGGCCGCCGAGGAATATCTCGTGGATGCGCTCGTCGAGCACGGCGGCGCCCTCGGTTTCCAGCACGCGCGCGAGCGTCCGCTCGATGTAGCGCGTGACGAACGGCGAGCCCTTGAGCGACGCGAGCGCCTTGTCCAGCGGAAAGCCCGCCATGCAGCGCATCTCGAGCATCTTGGAGTCGAACGCCATGGCGCTCGTGGTGACGAACCAGCAGTCGGCCGTGCGGTACGGGTCGTCCGGCACGAAGATGGCCACCTGCTTGCGGACGGCGGCGAGGATGAGCCAGATCTCCTCCTTCGTATAGCCGGCAGGCAGCTCGAAGCGGTCGAGGTCCTCGAACAGCAGCATGCCCCGGTCGATCTCCGTGCGCAGCTTGAAGAAGCTCTCGTCGCTCATGAACTCCACGATGTCCTCGGTCGCGATTCGCGCCATGCGGTCCCCTTGCCCCGGTTTACATCAGCTTTCGGCAAGTATACTATCAATTATCATCAGTATAAGTATCGGAATCTTAGATATTGATACTCAGCGAGCGAAGACGTATAGTGCACCCCAAGGCGGGAAAGTAGCGAAGCAAGCCCGATCGCTGCCGCAAGGCACCTCCTTGTTCGGGCCGCCTCGAACGTTCCTGTCCCAGCGGATCCGCATAATCCGCGCTCCAAAGAAGCCCCGCGTTCAAAGGCAGGACCCCCTCCCCGGGGGTCCTGCCCGTTTTTGGGGACGCCGCCGAATTTCCGACGCCCGCGCCGAAACCGATTGTCGACCGAAACGCACGCCACAGAGCTCTGTGGCGTGTGTTTCGGTCGACAATCTGCCGCAGGAGGGGGGACAAGGGAACCGTCCCCCTGTCCCTCCGGGTCGTTACTTGCCGGCGGCGGCGTTGCGGCCGGCCAGGCGGCCGAACGTCATGGCCATCGAGTGGCTCGCGCACGGGCCGGCCACATCTCCGCGCGTCGCCCTCAGCGGGCGTCCTCCAGCTTGCGCATGAGCTCGGCGCGGTTGTGGACGTCGCATTTCTCGTAGATGTGCCGCACGTGCGTCTTCACCGTGGCGGGCGAGATGACGAACCGCTCCTGGATGTACTTCGAGCCGTGGCCCGTCACCCACAGCGCGAACACCTCCTTCTCGCGCGGCGACAGCTGGTAGAGCGCCGCCAGCGCGTCGATGCGCGCGGCCAAGTCCGCCTCGTCGGGCACCAGCTCCTTGCTCGGCAGCGCGTCCGCAGCAGGCCTCGAGCCCGCCAGCCGCTTGAGCTCCGAGGGCGTGGGGCTCTCGAACGCGAACGTGGTGTCGCGGTCGGCGAACGTGAAGCCCGCCGAAATCACCAGCACGAACACCGCCACGACAGCAAACAGCACCAGATCGCCGATCAGCGCGAACGCCGTCAGCTCGCCCGCTACGATGCCCACGTGCACCGCCAGGCGCCCCATGGCGAACACGAGCACTGCCGAAAAATGCGTCGTGCGCGCGATCTCCACCAGCAGCGCCCATGTGAGCACTTCGAACAGCACGGAGCTGAGCGTTGCCATGAAGAACACCATGGTGGCATTGTCGTGTCCCACCACTGCGATCAGCACGAACGCGAGCGCCCACACCGACATGGCGATGCGGTAGAGCACGCCCAGGTTGAGGCTCGAGCGCGACACGAACGCGCCGTACACGAAGAAGATGAGCGCCGCCAGCGCGATGGTTCCCGCCATGAGCGCCGGATTGGAGAACACGTCGGGCGCGATGTCGCCGAAGTACACGCGTAGGCCGCCGAACGCGAACAGCGCTGCGATCAGGCCCGCGAGCACCCGCCACGACAGCGCCGTGCGCACGAGCTCGCGTATCTCCGTCCGCGCCGGCTCGCCGCCAGCGTCCGGCCGGCGCTCGGCCCGCCAGCCGCGTAGGCTCGCAGCCGCCGTCGCAGCTGCTGCCAACGGGAAAAGCGACACGGCAATCGACGCCGAAGCCGCCCCCAGCAACGACACCGCACCGTACAACAGCGCCGCGCCGAAAAACGTCATAGAAGTGAACAGCACCGCACGGCGCGCGTCGAGGTCGCCGTACGTCACGCCCCATGCCAGCACGATCGGCGTGCAGGCGAACCCCGTGACCACCGCGCCCGCCCCCATCGCCTCGACCGATCCTGCGAATAAAGGAGACGCGTACAGAAACGTTGCCGCCGCGCCCGCCGCGCCGCACGCCAGCAGCACCGCTCGCACCCGACCGGCCGACCATCCGGCCACGGCCCGCCATCCCAGCGCGCATGCCGCGAACATCACCATGGCCGACGCGGACGACGCCATATGCACGAGCGAGATGGCCCGCCCGCTGCCGCCGACGATGTCAAGGGAGTTGAACGACAGGAACACCCAGGCCCAGTAGAAGCTCAGGCCGGCATAGCGCAGCGTGAACTCGCGAATCGTCTGCACCGCGCCCGCCTCCCCTCGATCTTCATCTCCGAAACCGCCTCCGCCATTGTACCGGACTTTTCCGCCGTCCGCGCGAGCCGCGCCCGACATCAACCCTTTGGGTCGATATCGCCTCGACCCCCGCGCAATCAACCCTTTGGGACGGCGGCAAAATACGCCGCGCGCCGTAAGGTTTCCCCAGCGCCGACCGAGGGACGGCGCAGAACCGCACAACAACGTAGGGAGGATGACATGACTGCATCACCGAACCATCGAGGGCTTTCCCGCCGCGCGTTTCTGGGCTTGGGCGCCACCGCCGCCGTGGCCGCAGGAGCGGCCGGCCTGGCCGGGTGCGCCCCGCAGGCGAACGGCGACACCGCCGCCAAGGGCGCGACGAGCGCCACCGCAACCGACGCGACGGCCGCCGCAGGCGCCCCGAGCTTCCTGACCGCCCCCGAGCCCATCGCCGAAGGCGACATCGCCGAGACCATCGAGGCCGACATCGTCATCGTGGGCGCGGGCCTGTCCGGCATCAGCGCCGCGCGCGCCGCGGTGGAGAACGGCGCCACCAACATCGTCGTCGTGGAGAAGGCCAAAACCTGGCAGTACCGCTCCAACCAGGTAGGCTGCATCGGCGGCAAGATCCAGGAGGACCTGGGCATCCGCATCGACAAGAACGAAGTGGTGGGCCAGATCATGAAGGAGTGCGGCTACCGCCCCAACCAGCGCATCCTCAACCTCTGGGCCGACAACTCCGGCGAGGCGTTCGACTGGTACCTGGCCGCGAGCGAGGGCCAGTACGTCGTCGAGGCCGAGGCCGACCCCTACGACGGCAAAACCATGAGCGTGCGCAAGATGCACTGGCCGCACCCCACCGAGGCCAACGTGGCCGAGGACTTCTACCCCATCTTCGACGATTGCCAGATCTGCCTGCCCGACAACGGCCCCTACATCGAGAACATGGTGAAGATCTGCGAGGACGCCGGCGTGCAGTTCCTGTACTCCACCTTCGCCCGCCAGCTGGTGCGCCCGAACAACTCCGGTCGCGTGGAGGGCGTCATCGTCGAAGACGTTGACGGCGCCTTCAAGAAGATCACCGCGAGCAAGGCCGTGCTGCTGGCCACGGGCGACTATGCCTCCAACGCCGAGATGATGAGCTACTACGTGCCGTGGTCCGACCGCTTCATGAGCATCTTCCCCAATACCGACGCCAAGGGCGAGAAGACGAACACGGGCGACGGCCAGCAGATGGGCATGTGGATCGGCGCGAAGATGGAGGACGGCCCGCACGCCCCCATGACGCACCACCTGGGCGGCCCGCTCGGCATGGACGCGTTCCTGCTGGTGGACATCAACGGCGAGCGCTTCATGAACGAGGACGTGGGAGGCCAGCCGTTCCAAAACCAGCTGTCGCGCCTGCCGCAGAAGACGGCCTGGCAGATCTTCGACGCCCGCTGGAAGGACCAGCTCAAGTACATGGACACCGGCCACGGCAACGTGAACTGGTACGTCGAGTCGGGCGCGGACGTGCCCAACGGCTCCTACGGAAAGAACGCCTTCATCTCGGAGGAGGACAACGAGGACGGCAACACGCCCGGCTTCACAAGCTACTTCGAGGGCGACAAGGCCGTCGGCGTCACGGCAAACTCCATCGCTGAGCTGGCCAAGCTCATGAAGGTCGACGAAGCCGCGCTCACCGCCACCATCGAGCGCTACAACCAGCTGGCCGCCGCCGGCAATGACGAGGACTTCGGCAAGCGCGCCGACCGCCTGTTCCCCATCGAGGAGGGCCCGTTCTACGCCTATCCGCTCACCGACACGGTGATCCTCGTGAACATGGGCGGCCTGCAGACCGACGCGGGCTTCAATGTGATGGACACCGAGGACGCGCCCATCGAGGGCCTCTACGCCGTGGGCAACGCTCAGGGCGGCCGCTTCCTCGTGGACTACCCGCTGCCCGCTCCCGGCATCAGCCACGGCATGGCGCTCACGCACGGCATGCTGGTCGGCCGTCTGCTGGCCACGCTGTAAACCCGGCCCGGCACCTCGCCCCTCCTCCTTGTCGAAGGCCCCGCCTCCCCGGGGCCTTCGACGTCTCGATGGCAAGCTGCGCGATTCCGCCAGCAGGCTGCGCACTCCTGATACAATGTGGCACATTACCGCAACTTCGGAGCCATCCGAAACGTGGAAACGCTGGAATACGTGCGCATGGCTCCGCTGTTCGACTCAGGCAACAGCCTGTGGTGCAGGACGAGCTCGCTCTCAAGCCCCATCGACTACGAGTACCGTGCCAAGCCGTTCTTCTATGGGACGAATCCCGCCCGGTCAGCGCGCAGGCAGCTTGAATGCTGCGAGGACATCGGCTGGCTTGACAGCGCCGCACTCGACGGATTCGCCGAAGAGGCCACGGATATTCTCGCCCTCAACGAGAACCTCACCGAAAAGCGCATCCTCGCCATTCGGAAGGGCCTCGAGCGCACTGTCCGGGGCGTGGTCGCGTTCGCCGAGCAGCGCTCTGCGGGCTGAAGCGCCCTACTCCCCGAACAGCAGGCGCTCGAATTCGTCCACGGGCACGGGGCGCGAGAAGACGTAGCCTTGCAGCAGGTCGCAGCGCATGTCGGCGAGGCGCTGGGCCTGCACCGCGTCCTCCACGCCCTCGGCCACCGTCTCGAGTTCCAGCTTCTTGGCCAGATCGACCACCGACTCCACCACGTCCCACCCGCGCTTGTCCGCCACGCCCTCCTGCGAGAAGAAGGCCCGGTCCAGCTTGAGGGTGTCCACGTCCAGGTCCTTCAGCACGTTGAGCGAGGAGTAGCCGCTGCCGAAGTCGTCGAGCGAGCAGCGGTAGCCGTGGGCGTGCATGGCGTCGATGACACCCGCGAACGTCTCCGGGTCCTCGAACACGAGCGTCTCGGTGAGCTCGAACTCCAAGAGCTCGGTCGGCACGCCGTAGCGCTCGCGGATGCGCTCGTAAGGCGCGAGGAAATCCGTCTCGCGCAGATGCACGCGCGACAGGTTCACCGAGATGGGTACGGGCTGGCGCCCCTCATCGATCCATGCCGCCAGCAGGGCGCACGCCTGCTCGAACATGCACAGGTCCACCTCCACGATGAACCCGTTGCGCTCGAAGAACGGCACGAACTCGTCGGGCGGCACGAGGCCCCGCTCCGGGTCGATCCAGCGCACGAGCGCCTCGGCCCCGGCGATGGCCCCGTCGGAGAGGCGCTGCTTGGGCTGCAAGTAGGCCACGAACTCGCCGCGCTCGAGCGCGGTGCGCATGCGGTTCTCGACGTCCTGCTCGCGCAGCAGGTTCTGCCGGTCCACGTCGCTGTAGAAGGCGCAGGTGTAATGGCGGGTGTCGCCCGCTTCCTTGGCGGAGTTGCGCGCCACGTTCGCACGGTCGCGCACGATGGTGAGCGAGAGCCCCTTGTCCTCCACCAGGTACACGCCCACCGTGAACGACAGATAGTAGGGCCGCTCCACGCCGCGGTTGAAGCTGTTCGCATCCTGCACCATGTCGTCGATGCGCGCGAGCAGCGTCTCGGGCTCGTCGGCGCGCACAAGCAGGCTGAACGCGTCGGCCGCGATGCGCGCGACGCACTCGCCCTCCTCCAGGCGCGCGCTCAGGCAGTCGTGCACGTAGCGCAGCACGCGGTCGCCGCATTCCGTGCCGTTTATCTCATTGAGCAGCTTGAACTTCTTCAAATCCAGCGACACGAACGCGTAGTGCCCCGCCGGCGCGGCATCTATGACCTTGCGCGCTGCCAGGTCGAAGCGCGTCTGGTTGAAGCCGCCGGTGACGGGATCGACGAACGCCACCCGCTCCAGCTCGGAATTCGCCTGCTCGAGCTGGCGCTTCTGGTCACCGAGCGTCTCCTGGGCCTCGATGAAGTCCGTGACGTCGGTCATGGTGGTGTAGGCCAGCTGGTAGCCCTCGTCGTATTCGTCGATGAACGTGGCGGCGAACTTCACCCACAGCTTCCGCCCGCCCTTCACGAACATGCGGGTCATGCACTCGTAGTTGCTGCGCCCCTGCGCGAGCGCCTCGGCCACGTGCTGGGACAGGATGCGGAAGTCCTCGGGATCCTCCTCGAAGTACGTGCGCGGCGAGTTGCGGAACAGCCGCTCGTACTCGGCTTTAGGATAGCCGATGAACTCGTAGTAGTGCGCGTTGGCCCACACCAGCGTGAAGTCCTCGTCCAGGCGGTGCTTGCTCACGCTCACGCCGAGCATGTCCATGAGCAGGTTGTACTCCCGCAGCGCCCGCTCGGCGTCGCCGCCGGCCTGCGCGCTCAGATCCTCGTCGGCCGCCCTCATTTCCCGAACAGCAGTTTCTCGAACTCGTCCACCGGCACGGGACGCGAGAATACGTAGCCCTGCAGCAGATCGCACGCCATGGTGCGCAGCCGCGCCGCCTGGCCGGGGCGCTCGACGCCCTCCGCCACCGTTTGCAGCTCCAGCTTCTTGGCCAGCTCGACCACCGATTCCACCACGTCCCATTCGCGGTCGCTCGCCTCGTCGCCCGCCGAGAAGAACGCCTTGTCCAGCTTCATGGTGTCAACGTCCACGTCCTTCAGCACGTTGAGCGACGAGTACCCGCTGCCGAAGTCGTCGAGCGAGCAGCGGTAGCCGCGCGCGTGCAGGGCGTCGATGACGCCCATGAACATCTCGGGGTCGCCGAACACGAGCGTCTCGGTGAGCTCGAACTCCAAAAGGGCCGCCGGCACGCCGTAACGCTCGCGGATGCGCTCGTAGGGAGCCAGGAAGTCCGGCTCGCGCAGATGCACCCGCGACATGTTCACCGAGATAGGCACCGGCTCGCGCCCCTCGTCTATCCACGAGGCCAGAAGGCCGCACACCTGCTCGAACACGCACAGGTCCACCTCCACGATGAACCCGTTGCGCTCGAAGAACGGCACGAACTCGTCCGGCGGCACGAGGCCCCGCTCCGGGTCGATCCAGCGCACAAGCGCCTCCGCGCCCGCGATGGCCCCGTCGGAGAGGCGCTGCTTGGGCTGGAGGTACGCCACGAACTCGCCCTTGTCCAGCGCAGTGCGCATGCGGTTCTCGATGTCCTGCTCGCGCAGCAGGTTCTGCCGGTCCATATCGCTGTAGAACACGCAGCTGAAATGGCGCGCCGAGGCGGCCTCCTTGCCGGAGCTGCGCGCGACGTTCGCACGGTCGCGCACGATGGTCATGGGCAGGCGCGGGTCGTCGATGGGGTACACGCCCACCGTGAACGACAGGAAGTAGGGACGCTCCACGCCGCGGTTGAAGCTGTTCACGTCCTGCACCATGTCGTCGATGCGCGCCAGCAGCGCCTCGTCGCTGTCGTGGCGCAAAAGCAGGTTGAACTCGTCGGCGTTGATGCGCGACACCCATTCGCCCTCTTCCAGGTGCCGCTGCAGCACGTCGTGGATGTAGCGCAGCACGCGGTCGCCCGCCTTCGTGCCGTTGATGTCGTTGAGCAGCTTGAACTTCTTCAGGTCGAGCGCCACCAGCGCGTACGTGCCGGGAAGCGCCGCGTCCAGCGCCTCGCGCGCCTTCAGCTCGAAGCCCTTCACCGGGGTGCCGTCGATGGCCTTGCGCGCCGCGAGGTCGAACCGCGTCTGGTTGAATCCGTCGGTGACCGGATCCACGAAGGCCAGCCGCTCGAGCTCGGCGTTGGCCCCCTGGAGGGCCTGCTTCTGCTCCTGCAGCTCCATCTGCGCCTCCACCAGCTCCGTCACATCGGTCATGGTGGTGTAGGAGATCTGGCAGCCGTCCACGTACTCGTCGATGAACGTGGCGGTGTACTTCACCCACTTGCGCGCGCCGCCCTTCACGCTCATGCCGCCGATGCATTCGTAGCCGCCCGCGCCCGACTCGATGGCGTCCACCACGTGCTTGGCCAGGACGGCCAGATCGTCCGGGTGGTCGGCGAAGTACAGGTCGGGCCGGTTGTGGAACGTGGCCTCGTACTCGTCCTTGTCGTAGCCGATGAACTCGTAGTAATACTTGTTGGCCCACACCAGCGTGAAGTGCTCGTCCAGCTTGTGCTTGCTCACGCTGAGGTGCAGCATGTCCGCCAGCAGGCGGTACTCCTCGTCGGAAGCCGTGGCGGGCGGATGCGCGCCGGTCAGGTTCTCGCCGCCCGGAAGCGGCTCGTTGCTCGATGCCATGCTCTCCCTCCGTCACACGCAAGCGGGCCGAAGCTGTCGCGCGGCTTTCGCCCGCAGTCCGTCTTGACCGTATTGTACGGCATTTCACCTGCGATAACCAGTCGATGAAGAGCACCAAGCAGGCATCAGTCCTGCTTGACCACCAGCACGTCGCAGCGCATGTTGCGGATGAGGAACGTGGACACGCTGCCCACGAACGCGTACTTGATGTTGGAGAGGCCGCGCTCGCCGCACACGATGAGGTCGGGCTCCACCGGCTCGATGAGCTGATGCTCGAGCGTGTCGTTGATGCGGCCGGCGCGCACCACGAGCTCCACCGACGGGATGGCGTCGTTGCCGCGCGCCGCGTCCAGAAGCCCGGCCAGCTCGCCCTCGATGCGCTTCTTGCCCTCCGCGCACAGCGCCTCGAAGTCCACGCCGGACGCCTCGTAGGGAACCGAGTCGATCACGTGCCCGAACACGAGCGCGGCATGGTTGTCGGCCGCAAGCGCGATCGCCCGCTCGGCCACCGCCTCCTGCGTCGAGGCACCGTCGAGTGCCGCGAAGATCTTGGTGTATTCCTGCGCCATAAAAGCTCCTTCCGTCGGCCCCGTCAGGCGGGCTTTCCGCTATTGTACCGCACCTGCCTCCCGGCGCAGCCCTCAGCTTGTCACCAGCAGCAGCACGCCGATGCACAGGATGAGCACGTAGGTGAGCTTGAGGAACTTCTCCTGGCTGATGCGCTTCTGCAGCTTGCTGCCCAGAAACGTGGCGATCACCGCGAGCGGGATGCAGAAGACGATGATCTGCACGACGTCGCCCGTGAAGTGCCCCTGCTGGAACGCCACCGCCGCGTAGATGAAGTTGAGCACCGTCCACGTGGCCGAAAGCGTGATGCGGAACTGCTGGCGGTCGCGCAGCTTCTGCACCGCGTAGATCACGAGCAGCGCGCCGCCCGACACGAACATGCCCTGGATGAGCCCCGCCAGCGCGAGCACGATCCAGAGCACCCACTCGGGCAGGAACTTCGTCTGGGGGCGGATGAGGTTCTTCGCGCCGATGACCACGATCACCGCGCCGTACACCTTCAGCAGCACGTGCAGCGGCATGAGCGTGTCCAGCCAGATGCCCACGAACATGAATACCACCATGACGGCGAGGATCTTGCCCAGCTCGCGCCAGTTCACGCTCTTGATGTTGAGCACCGTGAGCAGCCCGCACGCGAAGAACCCCATCGCGTTGAGCACCGACACGGTGGACTCCAGCCCGAGCAGCATTGTGCCCACCGGCATGGCGAAGATGTTGCCCGCGAAGCCCGTGATGGCCTGCACGGTATAGGCGAAGAAGAACGCCGCAAGAAACAGGACCTTTTCCATGGGCCTCCTTCGTCTGTTGGGGTGGCTTGCTCGATAGCGAATTGGTGTGCGTGCTTTCGTATACTAGCACAGGGCGAACGCGATCAGGAAAGGGGACCGGGCGACATGCACCATATCGGATGCGAGCAGCCTCGTTTCCTGAACCCGCGCTTCTGCCTGGTGCAGATCGCCTACTGGTTCGAGAACTGCGCCGTGTGCTCGTTCGCGGCCCTGTACCTTTTGCAATACGGGTTCACCTACGCGCAAGCCGGACTGCTCATAGCGCTGGCGAATCTGCTTACCTGCGCGCTCCAACCGCTGATGGGGGCATTCGTCGACCGGATGACGCGCTTCTCCCTCAAGCAGGTTATCTACGCCTTCGCCGCATTGGGCGTGATGGCGGGCATGGGGCTTGAGCTCGCCTCGTCGCTCGCCGGCGTCTTCGCGCTGTACATGGCCACCACGATCTTGACGATAACGGTGCAACCGCTGCTCAACGTGCTGGGCGTCGCCCACGGCAAGCGCGTCAACTTCGGCTTGGCGCGCGGCGTCGGGTCGGTGGCGTATGGCGCGTCGGCGGCGTTCATCGGCCTCTTGGTGAGCGGTATCGGGCCTACGCTTATCGACGACGTGATCATCGCGTGCTGGATCGCCATCGCACTCGCCGTGCTCGCCTTCCCGCTTGCCGAAGCGCGCGACCCCGAAGCCCGCGAGCACGCTGCGGACGAGCCAACGCCCACGCGGGCGTTTCCCCGAGCGTACCGCCTGTTCTGCCTGGTGCTGGCGGGTTGCTTCCTGCTCATGTTCAGCCACTACAGCGTGGCAGTGTTCCTTATCACCATCGTCGAGCACGCGGGCGGCGGCCAGTCGGATTTCGGCATCGCCACCGCCGTTGCCGCCTGCATCGAGCTGCCGGTGATGGCCAGCTACGTCGTGCTGCGCCGCCGCGTGAGCTGCGAGCTCGTTTTGGCGGCATCAGGCTTCGCCTTTTTGGCAAGGATGCTGACCCTATGGCTTGCGCCCACGGTGACTCTGATTTTCGCGGCGCAGCTCGTGCAGGCCCTTTCGTTCGGGCTGTACGTCCCCGCCATAGTGGAATACGCGAACAGGGTCATGAGACCTGCCGACACCGCCAAGGGCCAGGCGCTCGTGACGACCGCCAACACGCTGGGCTTAGCGCTTGCGAGCCTGATCGGCGGCGTACTGCTCGACACCATCGGGCTTCCCGCCGTCATGGCGACAGGCAGCGCGGCGGCGGCCGCGGGCGCCATCGTGGTGGCGGCGCTGCTTGTGCGCCGGCCGCGCAAGGATGCGGCGGGCGGCGCGAATGATCCGGTCGCAGATGCGGCGGGCGGCGGGCGAGCCAACCGGCCCGCGCCCCTCGCCCCCGACTCTGCCAACCCCGAAGAGGAGGCCCCGCCTTGTACGCGCTCATCATCATAGGCTGCCTTGCGGCCGCCGTCGTCTCGTTTCGCCGCGACCCGCGCACGCTCGTGCCAGCGGCCCTGGCGCTCATGGCGCTGCTCACGGCGCTGTTCGCCGCCGACGCCGCGCTCATGGGCGTGCAAGGCTCGCCGCTCGCCGACGTGAACCGCGCGGTGTGGCTGCTCCTGTACACGGCAGGGCCCCTGTTCTCGGCCGTCATCCTGTTCGTCTACGCGGCCACCGTGCTGCCCGCCGAGCGCTTCACCGCCTCGCACAAAGTCGCGCTCGCCGGCGGCGTGGCGGCGGTGGGGCTGGCGGCCTACCACGTGGCGTACTTCAATTTGGGGCTGCCCGCCACGAAGCTCGACCTGGGCTTCGACATGCTGGCGGCCCTGTTCAGCTACATCCCGTTCATGTACGCGTCCTACGCGCTGGCCACGGCGCTCTACCTGCGCTCGGGCGCGAACCGGCGGCCCTTCGACGTCATCATGGTGCTCGGGCACCGCTTGGACGGCGACCGCATGCACCCCATCCTCGTGGCGCGGCTCGACGAGGCGCTCGCGCGCTGGGAGACCGACGGGCGCCGGGCGACGTTTCTGCTGTCGGGCGGCCAGTGCTTCGCCGGCACGCGCCCCGAGGCCGAGGCCATGCGCGACTACCTGCGCGAGCGCGGCGTGCCCGACGAGAAGCTGCTGGTGGAGGCGAAGTCGCGCACCACGCGCGAGAACATGGAGCGCTCGCAGGCGCTGATCGAGGGCGTGCGAGGGCAGGCGCGCTGCCTGGTGGTGACGAGCGGGTTCCATCTGCTGCGCGGCCTGGCGAACGCGGCGGCGGCCGGCATCGACGCGCAGGGCGTCTCCGCGCGGGCCCCGCGCGGGCCGCTGCTCGCGGGCCTCACCACCCGCGAGATGATGGCGTTCGTGTTCCGCCACAAGACAAGCGTGCTGCTATTCGCCGAAGCCGTGCTGTTCCTGGAGGCGTGGCGTTACGTGACCATCCCGCCGGGCCTGTTCAACTGACGAACACCTCGCTGTGCTACAATCTCCGGATACCTTTTTCAGCATGTGCATGATCAAGAACGGAACAGCATGGCAGGATTCAGCATAACCATCGCCGGCGATTCGGCGCTCAACCTGGAGTTCGCGCATGCGATCTCCCCGGAGACGAGCGCCAAGATCCGCATGGCCGCCGAGAACCTCACGGACGACCCCATCGAGGGCGTCACGGAGCTCGTGCCCACGTTCTGCTCTCTCATGGTGTACTACAACCCCCTGCTCGTCACGTTCGACGAGCTGTCGGCCAAGCTGCGCGGCAAGCTGCGCGACGTGGGCGAGGCCGATCTGTCGGTGCGCAAGATCGTGCCCATCCCCGTGTGCTACGGCGGCGAGTTCGGCCCCGACCTGGCCGACGTAGCCGCGCACGCGGGGCTTTCGGAGGAAGAGGTGGTGGCCGTCCACACGAGCCGCGACTACCTCATCGACATGCTGGGCTTCCTGCCGGGCTTCGCCTACCTGGGCGGGCTCGACGAGCGGCTGCACACGCCGCGCCTGGCCACGCCGCGCACGCGCATCGAACCGGGCAGCGTCGGCATCGGCGGCGCGCAGACGGGCATCTACCCGCTCGCCTCGCCCGGCGGCTGGCAGATCATCGGGCGCACGCCGCTCAAGCCCTACGACCCCGACCGGGCCGAGCCCATCCTCTACGCGGCCGGCGAGTACCTGCGCTTCGTGCCCATCAGCCCCGACGAGTACACGGCCATCGAGGCCCAGCTGGCGGCGGGCACGTATTCGTACGGCATCTTCGTGGAGGGCGAGTGACATGGGACTGGTCGTCAAGAAACCCGGCGTGATCACCACCATCCAGGACACCGGCCGCTTCGGCTACCAGGGCAGCGGCTTCTCCACCAACGGCGTGATGGACCACCGCGCCTTCGCCATCGCCAACCTGCTGGTGGAGAACGACCCGAACGCGCCCGTGCTCGAGTTCGCGCTGGCCGGGCCCGCGCTGCGCTTCACCACGAGCACCTACATCGCCATCACCGGAGGCGACTTCTCCCCCACCATCGACGGCGAGCCCGTGCCCCAGTACACCGCCGTCATGGTGCGGCGCGGCTCCATCCTGCGGTTCAAGGCGTCCAAGACGGGCTGCTACGGATACCTGGCCATCGCCGGCAACAGCGTGCGCGTGCCCGAGGTGATGGGCAGCCGCTCCACCAACCTCAAGTGCGAGTTCGGCGGGTGGAAGGGACGCGCGCTCATCGTGGGCGACTACGTGCCGTTCACCACGAAGAACGTGGACTTCCTGCCCAACCTGGGCTCGCACCGCATCGACGGCGACGCCGGCTTCTACGGCTTCGATTGCGACGAGGTGGTGCTGCGCGTGGTACCCGGCCCGCAGGAGGACATGTTCACCCCCGAGGGCATCGAGACGTTCTACGGCCAAGCTTACACGACCACCTCGAAGTGCGACCGCATGGGATACCGCCTGGACGGCCCGGAAATCGGGACGAAACACGGCTCGGATATCATATCTGACGGCATCGCGTTCGGAGCCGTGCAGGTTCCCTCGCACGGCCGGCCCATCATTATGCTGACCGACCGCCAGACCACCGGCGGCTACGCGAAGATCGGCACCATCGCCTCCGTCGACATACCGAAGCTCGTGCAGCGGCCGCCGGGGCGCAAGGTGCGCTTCGAGCCCGTGAGCGTGCAGGAGGCGCAGCGGCTCATGCGCGAGGAGGCGAAGCTGTTCGAGATGCTCGCGCTCAAGGTGCGACGGCCCAGCCCCGACGGCATCTCGCCGCGCCGCACCGCGCGCCGGCTCACCCCCATACTGGAGGAGCAGGCGCGGCGCACGCAGGCCGACACGCTGTGGATCGACCGGGCGGACCGGGCCGAGCGGGTGGGCAACCGCAACGATTTGAGCACCACGTACGGCAGCCGCGCCGGATCGAGCGCCGGGGCAGCCGATTCGACGAAGGCATGAACGAACGAGAAATGCGAGGAGAACCCATGGACACGAAAGCCATCGAAGAGCTGATCGCCATCATGGACAAAGCCGAGCTCACCGCCTTGCGCGTCGACGACGGCGAGACGAAGATCGAGCTGGAGCGCAACCACGGCCCGCTCTCGTCCACGGCGCTGCCGCTCATGGCCGACCGCGTGAGCGCGCTTCTGGCCGGCAAGACCGAAAGCCACGAAGCCGCGGCGGTGGACAACGGCGACGACGAGAACTCCATCCTCGTGCGCAGCCCCATGGTGGGCATGTTCTACATCGCCCCGAGCCCCGACGAGGACGCGTTCGTGAAGGTGGGCCAGGAGGTACTCTCGGGCCAGACGCTTGCCATCGTGGAGGCCATGAAGATGATGAACGAGATCACCACGCCCGCGCCCGGCATCGTGGTGGAGGTGCTGGCCGACAACGGCGCGCAGGTGGAATACGACCAGCCGCTGTTCCGTATCGCCATCGCCGGCGCCGCCGGCGAGCACGCGTAAGGACGGCGCGCGCCATGTTCGAGAAGATCCTCATCGCCAACCGAGGCGAGATCGCGGTGCGCATCATCCGCGCCTGCCGCGCCATGGGCATCAAGACGGTGGCCGTGTACTCCACAGCCGACAAGCACTCGCTGCACGTGTACCTGGCCGACGAGAGCGTGTGCATCGGCCCGCCGGCCGCGCGCGACTCGTACCTGAACATCGCGGCCATCCTGTCCGCCGCGAAGGGCACGGGCGCGCAGGCCATCCATCCCGGCTACGGCTTTTTGTCCGAGAACTCCACGTTCGCGAAGCACTGCCGCGAGAACGACATCGTGTTCATCGGGCCGTCGCCCGAGGTCATCGACCGCATGGGCAACAAGAGCCAGGCCCGCAAGACCATGATGGACGCCGGCGTGCCCGTGGTGCCCGGCACGAAGGAGCCCGTGCACGCGCCCGAGGAGGCGCTGGTGAAGGCCCGCGCCATCGGGTGGCCCATCATGATCAAGGCGTCGTCGGGCGGCGGCGGCAAGGGCATGCGTGTGAGCTACGACGAGCGCGACTTCACCGAGCAGTTCTCCATCGCGCAGCGCGAGAGCGTGGGCGCGTTCGGCGACAACACCATGTACCTGGAGCGTTGCGTCATGAACCCGCGGCACGTGGAGGTGCAGGTCATCGCCGACACGTACGGCAACGTGGTGGCCTTGGGCGAGCGCGACTGCTCCGTGCAGCGCAACCACCAGAAGATGATCGAGGAGAGCCCCTCGCCCGTGCTGTCCGACGAGGTGCGCGCCGAGATGCTCGACGCCGCCGTGCGCGCGGCCCAGGCCGTGGGGTACACGTCGGCCGGCACCATCGAGTTTCTGCTGGACGACCAGCTGAACTACTACTTCATGGAGATGAACACGCGCATCCAGGTGGAGCATCCCGTGACCGAGATGGTGACGGGGACGGACCTGGTGGAGGAGATGATCCGCGTGGCGGCGGGCGATCCGCTCACGTTCACGCAGGACGAGATCGGCTACCGCGGACACGCCATCGAGTGCCGCATCAACGCCGAGCAGCCCGAGCGCGGGTTCCTGCCCTCGCCGGGCACCATCTCGCAGATGCACCTGCCGGGCGGCAACGGCGTGCGCGTGGACACGGCGGCCTACGACGGCTACGAGGTGTCGCCGTACTACGATTCGATGATCGCGAAGATCATCGTGCACGGGCGCGACCGCACCGAGGCCATCGCGAAGATGCGCACGGCGCTCGAGGAGATGGTGGTGGTGGGCGTGAAGACGAACTTGGACTTCCAGTATGCCATCATGGAGAACGAGACGTTCGCCGCCGGCCTCGCCGACACGAGCTTCATCGAGCGGTTCATGAAGGGCGAAGTCTAAGGCTGCCGGGCGGGGCTCGTGGGGCACCGCCCAGTCGCTCGGACAGTCCTCGCTCCGCTGCGGAACTCGCTTGGTGGACGGTGCCCCACGAGCCCCTGCAGGGAGTCTCACGTCGTCCTTCATGAACCGGCGAGGGGTTTGGGGACGGCCAGGCCGGAGTCTAACGCAGGCTCGAAAAGACAGGTTCAACCTGCGGTTTTGTCATAACGCAGAGCGGAAGGGCTCCCCTGTCATCCTGAGCGGAGCGAGGGGAGCCTCCCCTTTGTCATCCTGAGCGGAACGAGGAGGGCCTCCCCTTTGTCATCCTGAGCGGAACGAGGAGGGCCTCCCCTTTTTTGTCATCCTGAGCGGAGCGCGCCAGCGCGGAGTCGAAGGATCCCCCGCAGCGTCAGCTCGAAATGCTGACTACCACCATCATGGACAAAATCGCCCGCTATGGGAACGCTACGAGCGTTCAAAAAATTGCGACCTGGGGTTATGCTGCCAGAAAACTCCCGGCCGCAACTTTTAACACGGTTTCCGTTCCCATAACCTTCGTTTTTGTCCAGCGCTTCCCCATCGTGGGCGCTGCGTGCCATAATAGGGGGCAGCTATCGAGAAGGGAGTTTTGCCATGTTGAATGCTCCGGTTCCTGCAAAGCCCGAAGGGGTCGCCGACGAGGTGTGGGCGCAGATGCTTTCCGCGTCGCCGGTGGAGGCGCGGCGGCTCATCCGCTCGGGCGCGTTCACGGCGCCCACGAGCGGGCTCTGCCCCGGGTACGCGCAGGCGAACCTCATCGTGCTGCCGCGCGAGCAGGCCTACGACTTCCTGCTGTTCGCGCAGCGCAACCCCAAGCCCTGCCCGCTGCTAGAGGTGACCGAGGTGGGTGCACGCGAGGCCACCATCTGCGCAACCGACTGCGACATCGCCACCGACTTCCCGCGCTATCGCATCTACGAGCACGGCGAACTGGTGGCCGAGGTGGAGAACGTCGAGGACTACTGGCGCGACGACCTGGTGTCGTTCGTCATCGGGTGCTCGTTCTCGTTCGAGAGCGAGCTCATCGAGGCCGGCATCGAGATCCGCCACAACACCATGGGCTGCAACGTACCCATGTACCTGACGGGAGTGCCGTGCACGCCGGCGGGCAGCATGAGCGGCAACATGGTCATGTCGATGCGCCCCATCCCCTACGACCAGGTGGTGAAGGCGGTGCAGATCTCCGGTGCCATTCCCAAGGTGCACGGCGCGCCCATACACATCGGCGACCCCGCCGCCATCGGCGTGCGTGACATCATGCATCCCGAGTTCGGCGACCCGGTGGAAATCCACGACGGCGAGGTGCCCGTGTTCTGGGCCTGCGGCGTGACGCCCCAGTCCATCGTCATGAACAGCAAGCCCCCCTTCGCCATCACCCACGCCCCGGGATGCATGCTCATCACCGACACCAAGAACATCGACCTGAAAGAGTGATCATGCACGCGACGAGCACGCATCCTTCGAAGATCGCTCCTCAGAAGCCGTCGCCGGGCTTCGCGCAGTATGCGTCGGGTATCGCCGTCTGGATGACGCTCGTCTCATGCACGGGCTCGACCTACATGCTCCCGCTCAT
The DNA here is from genome assembly GCF_902386925.1 of Arabiibacter massiliensis. Classification (NCBI taxonomy): domain Bacteria; kingdom Bacillati; phylum Actinomycetota; class Coriobacteriia; order Eggerthellales; family Eggerthellaceae; genus Arabiibacter; species Arabiibacter massiliensis. The sequence goes on from NZ_LR698996.1 coordinate 2,035,004, forward strand.
CCCGAGCGGCGCGGATGCCGGCCTGTACGTACTTCCCCAGCAAGCCACCTACGTTGCGGCCTTCTTCATCGCGGCGCTCGTCGAATGGAAGCGCGGTCCCCTCAAACCGAAAGCTCTCATGCGCGCATCGTCGCTCAGCTTCGCCGCCTCAATCGTCTGCGTGATCGCATGGCTCGTAGGCATCGATGCAGCTGCGTTGCTCGTGGGATACGGGATATGCATCGGACTCGGCATCGCTTTGGGCTTCATGCAATGGCTGCGCATCGTCGTGGAGCGGCCGTTTCGGGAGATAGAGGTGCTGATCGTCATCGCGTCGCTCGCTTCGATCATTTCCGGAGCCCTGTTCTGCTTCGTGCCGCTCGAGGGGCGTTTCGCGCTGTTCGCCATCGTGCTCGTACCGGCCACCATCGCGCTACTGCACTCCAACACGAACGCCATCGTCGACATTCTCGCGAAGCAGAACCCGTCGGACGTTTCCGGCGGGCCCAAGGCGCTTCTCGCCAGCTTGGCCGTGCCCACCATCTGCGCCGTGGTGCTCGTCTTGGTCGCGCCTGTGGCCAGCACCACGTACCTCGACACCGAAGGGCAGGATCTCTTCCGCCTGCTGCTCGCCCAGGGAGCCAACACCGTCGCGCTTGCAGTTCTGGCCGTCATCCTGTTCGCCTGCAACAAGAAAGTTTCCATCTTCAACGCGTACTGCGCGTTTTTGCCCGTCCTGGCAAGCTCCGTGCTCGTCGCGTCGTTCTTCGAGCCGAGCCAACGCTGGTTCGTGCTGTTCCTCGGCGACGCATGCTTCTGTGTCGTATCCCTGCTGATGGCGCTGACCAGCTGCTCCATCGCGAAGCAGTTCAACGTGTCGACCACCGTCGTGTATGGGCTGCTCGGCGGCTCCGTGTACCTCGCCCGCGGCCCCGAGACGCTGCTCATCGTGTCGCCCGCCCATCCGTTCGACGCACTCGCCCCCTTTGCCATCGCCGCGCTGCTGCTATACATACTCACGATCCCGGCGTTCTTCCTCCCCTTCCTCCGCAAGCACGCCGACGCAGGCAAGGGCGAATCTGCGAGACCCGTCACGCTCGCCGACCTGTCCGCGGCATGCGAGTCGATCGCGCGCAAGCACGATTTGCCCGCACGGCAGCGCGAAGTGCTGGCCCTGCTGGTGAACGGCCACAGCATCCCTCACATCGCCGACACGCTCTGCCTTTCGCAGAACACGGTGAAGACCTATCGCAAGGCCATCTACGCCACTTTGGACGTGCATGCCAAGCAAGAGCTTCTCGACCTGGTGCACGAGGAGCTCGGGTCCGTATAAACGCAGATCCGGGACTCGCAGGCCCCGGATCTCGAACGCATCGGCCGACGCAGGGAGGGAGAGGAGCGTCGACGATGTGCGCAGGGTGGGAAAACCGGTTACCGGGAGGCAGCGGCGATCTCGGCAGCGTACCAGCCGCTGAAGTAGGCGAATGCGGAGCAGGAGCCTCCGAAGCCGTGGCTGTATTCAGTGGTGAAGAACTGGGACGCGTCGGCGCCTCCGGCGTACAGGCCCTTGATAGGGTTGCCCTTCTCGTCGATGACGCGCAGATTCTCGTCAACCTTGACTCCGCAGAGCGTGCAGAACCACGTGGGGACCACCTTGATGGCGTAGAACGGACCCGTGCTCAGCTCGTGCAGCGCGACCGGATCTTTCCAGAAATCGGTATCCTCTCCGTTGCGAGCCAGTTCGTTGTAGCGCTTTACCGTGGCAGCGAGGCTTTCCGCGTCAATGCCCACGGACGCAGCCAGCTCCTCGATCGTCTCGCCCTTCCACACGCTTCCCCCGCCGACGGCGGCGTCGAGGGCCTTTCCCATGCTCGGCATGGGGTCGCCGTCGCCCTCGGGGGCGATCACCCAGCGAGAGCCCATGACGAAAGGCTCGGTCTGCATCCGTTCGACGGCCGTCTGATCGAACACGTTCCAATAGTAGCCGCCGTTCTGCCGATACGCCGTGCCGAAATTCGACGATATGGCATCCCATTTCTCGTTTCCAAGACGCTTGCCGTTGTCGTTGACCCACAGATTCGCTTCGCGGCAGGCGCGGTCTACTTCGGAATCCCACAGATCGTTCACGCTCGCCGGCGACCCCTGGCCGGGAGCAGCCGTCCACATCTCGCGGGATTCCACCGCGCCGACGCCGAACGCCATGCAAATGCCGTCGCCATCGTGAGGAATGCCCATCTGCTCGTCGCGCTTGTAGGCGATCGTTCCCGCTTCGCCGATGTAGTAGGCCACCATATCGGGGTTCGTACCGAAGCCTCCGGTGCCGAGAAACACGTTCTTGGCCGCGATGTACTGGCCCTTCTTCTCTTTCCCGTCGGCGACGACGCCCACGACGGTCCCTTCGTCGTCGACGACGAGCTTGGTGGCGGCCGTGCTCGTCATGAGCCGACCGCCTTCCTTCTCGAATGTTTCCGTGACGAACGCGTTCACGCCCGAGCCCATGCCCTCGTACATGATGCCGCCGACCGGGGCCTCGACGCCGCCCGACGCGCAGAAGACCGTCTTCATGCCGTGGTCGTACAGCCAATCGTGCGGGCCGTGGACGTTGTTGATGTAGTTGGAGACGAGCAGGCCGTCGGAAAGCCATGCGTTCTGCATCTGGAAGTAGTGGTAGACCTCGGCCGACGTGCCGCAGGGCGAGCTGGCTTCCTGAAGGTACTTGCTGTCGTTGAGAAGCTGCGTTGCCTCGGTGCCCACGCCCGCGCCTCCGGTCATGGGGTTCTTCTCCAACAAGATGGTATCCATGCCCAGTTCAAGGCCGCGGATGGCCGCGAACAGCCCCGTGTTCCCACCGCCGATCACCAGCCAGTCGCAGGTTTCGTCAGGCTCCCCCAGCTCAGATGCTTTCGCCGGCGCGACGGCAAAGCGCTCGATGCCCGATGCACGCTCGGCGTAGATGCCCACGCCTCCATTCGCCTCGGAGCTGCTGCCGGAGTCGGCCAGCGCCGTACCCTCTTCCTTCGCATCGCCGCTTGCCGCGGGCGAGCATCCTATCATGCTCGACAGGGCCATGCCCGACACGGCGGCTGCGCCGAGACCGAGAAAACTTCTTCTGCTGACTTCCTTCATCCTGTTCCTCCTTTGTGCGGTCGTTCGAAACCTTTTGGTTCCGAGCCGCCAGCATAGGGTCGCAGCGCGGCCGCAAACAGCCCTCAAAGGGGGATACTTTGCCCGGGAAGGCATCCCCAAAAAGGGGATATGCCTGATGAGCGGATGGTCCCGGCGCGCAGCGAGCGCGCTGCCACGCCCGTCATTTTTGGACACTTGGTTGACCAGGTAAAACACACTATAATCCCAGATCAAAGCGATATGGAAGCATGCCCAAAAATGACGGGCGTGGCAGCGCTCCGCCTCCCCCGCGAAGGAGCCCGTTGCCTTATAATGGAGATCGAACAACGCGAACCGGCGAAGGAAGGCACGCCATGTACCGAATCGACCTCAACAGCGACCTGGGTGAGAGCTTCGGGCGCTACACGCTGGGCCTGGACGACCAGATCATCCCGCTGGTGTCCAGCGCGAACATCGCGTGCGGGCAGCACGCGGGCGACCCGGTGGTCATGCGCAAGACGGTGGCCATGGCAACCGACGCGGGCATCGCCATCGGCGCGCACCCGGGCTACCCCGACCTGCAAGGGTTCGGCCGCCGCGACATGCGCCTCTCGCCCGACGAGGCGTACTCGTACATGCTGTACCAGATCGGCGCGCTGCAGGCGTTCTGCTCGGCGCAGGGCGTGCGGCTCGCGCACGTGAAGCCGCACGGCCAGCTGTACAACCACGCGGCCATCGACCCTGAGCTGGCCGCCGCCCTCGCGCAGGCCGTCCGCGATGTGGACCCGCAGCTCGTGCTGGTGGGCCTCGCGAACAGCGCGCTGGTGGACGAGGGCCGCAAGCTGGGCCTGATCACGGCCGAGGAGTTCTTCGCCGACCGCAATTATACCGACGAGGGCCGCCTTGTGAACCGCAACGATCCCGCCGCGCTCATCCGCGACGAGGAGGAGGCCATCGAGCGCGTGAAGAACGCCATCCGCGACGGCGCGGTGCTCTCCGTGAACGGCAAGCTGGTGGATCTGCACCCCGACACGCTCTGCGTCCACGGCGACTCGCCCACCGCGCTCGCCTTCGTGAGCCGCATCCGCCAGTCGCTCGAGGACGACGGCATCGCCATCAAAGCCGTAGGCCGGCCGTAAGGGCGCTTTGTCATCCTGAGCGAGCGAAGCGAGTCGAAGGATCTTCGGCCTTGGAAGTCTCACTCGGTCGAAGATCCTTCGACTCCGCGCTGTCGCGCTCCGCTCAGGATGACAGGAAGGGGGCGCGCGATGGCGCTCCGCTCAGGATGACAACCTGAATCACAGCTCCATCTTGACGAGGGCGTCGCAGGTGACGCCTTCGTCGGCTATCACCCGGCGCAGGGCGTCCTCGTTGTCGGCGGGCTCGCGCCAGGCGAGGCCGCAGCCGGCGGACAGTTGCCGCGGCACGGGGACGAGCCGTCCCCGCAAGCCGCAGCGCCGGCCCGCCCGTTCCATGGCCATGGCGTCGGTGGTGGTGCCGAAGACAACCACCACGCACGGCGTCCTCCCCTTCACGCGAGCCCTCCCGCCGCTACTCGATGACCAGCGCGTAGTCGTCGCCCACGCGCTCCACCTGCACGGACTTCTTCTTGCGCTTCGCAAGCGCCATCACGTTGTCGCGCGCCACCGACGCGCTCACCAGCACGCGCACCGGCTGCCCGCCCGCGCGCTTGAGCGCGTCCATCGCCATCATCACCGGTTCGGGGCACGACAGCCCCCGCGCATCCACTTCCAGCATGGCTTCGACCCCTTCCCTAATTCGCCGCGGCCGCGGCCGCGTCGTCCGCATCGAGCGCCGGCACCGCCTGGGCGCTCTCGCTCTTCTGCCGGCTGCGCACGTTCGCCACACCGATGGCGAACAGTACCGCGATACCGGCCACCAGCACGATCTGCCCCGCGAGCGCAGGGCCGCCCGCCACCGCCGGCGCCTCGGCCGTCGCGGCCGCCGCCGCAGCCCCGGCCAGGCCGAAGTTGTGCGCGAACGCCGCGCCCACCAGCATACCGATGAACGTGACCGCCGCGTCGCACGAGCCCTGGCCCGCCAGCGTCATCTGGCGCAGCGGGCAGCCGCCGGCGAGCGTGGCCGCGAACCCGACCGCATAGAGCCCCAGGATGCTCCACAGATGCTGCGAGTGGGCGATGGGCTGCCCGTCGAAGCTCAGCTTGAACGAGCCCGTGAACAGGTTGTACGCCAGCATGACCGCGAAAAGCCCCACGATGGGCAAAAGCAGGTCGAAGTCGCGCATCAAAAACACGTTGCGCACCCCGCCCGCGAAGCAGATGCGCACCTTCTGCGCGATCATGCCCACGATGAGCGACACAGCCAGCGCGATGAGCCACGGCGCATGCGCACTGCCGGGTCCCTTCTCGCTCGCAGCGAACGCGGTGGTGGCCACGCCTATCACCATGAGCACGATCAGCACCACCGGCAGCACCGCGCCGGCTGTGGGCGTGGTGTCGCGCTCGCGCCCGAGCGAATAGCCTTTCTTCAGGAAGAACGTGCCCGTCGCGATGCCCAGCACGAGCCCCACCAGGCCTACGTAGGCGTTCAGGTCGCCCGCGGCCATGCGGATGACCATGCGCAGCGGACACCCCAGAAACACGAGCGCCCCTATCATCATGATGAATCCCAGCACGAAGCGCGTCATGGGCGACGAACCCGCCGTCGAGCGAAACTCGCGCGTTGCCAGCGCGATGATGAACGACCCCGCCACCAGGCCCACGATCTCGGGCCGGAAATACTGCACGGTGGCCGTCGTGTGCAGCTTGAGCGCGCCCGCCGTGTCGCGGATGAAGCACGCCGCGCACATCGCCATATTGGCGGGATTGCCGAAAAACGCCAGCGAAGCGACAAGCGCTCCCAGCACCAACCCGGCTATCACCAGGCCTTTTCTCTGATTCAAAACGTCCATTGCCACCCCTTCCCGCGCCCCGCGCGCAGCACGACCGTGCCCTGCGGAACGCTCGAGCCACGCCCCTTGCAAGGGGCTGTCGCATTATCATGGAAACGGTGCAGAAAACGCAGCGCGCGCTGCAGAGGCGCGCCTGCCGGCTTCCCTCGAAGCCTTTCCGACACAGAAGAGCCGATCGACGGGGGCAGAAGAGCGGCGTGTGCAGAAAACGCGCTCACCCGAAGCGGCGAGCCCAGTATACGGCAAAAGCGACGAAAACGCCCCTCGAAATTCGAGGGGCGCGGAAAATCGCAGGGTAGCTCCGGGGCAGCCTCGCTTCGAGCCTATTGCTCGGTGTCCATCGCCTCGCAGGCCTCGTCGATGCAGGCCAGCGCGTTCAGGCTACGCGGATAACCGACATACGGCAGGCACTGCGACACCACCTTGATGAGAAAGGCGCGGTCGTTGCCCAGGCGCATGTTGGCCTGCGCGTGGCTGACCAGCTGCGGCTCGCACCCGCCTTGGGCGGCCAGGAAGCAGAAGGTGATCATCTCGCGTTGCGCGTCGGTCAGGCCGGTGCGGGTGTAGTAGTCGCCGAAGCAGTTCTCGGCCAGCCAGCGGCGGATGTGGCGCGTGTCCTCGGGGCCGGTCTGGTAGGCATCGGTCATCTGCGGCCCGAACAGGTCAACCTGCTTCTGCACGCCGGCCTCCAGGCGCTCGTCCTCCTCAACGGTGGCCTGCTTCTCGAGCGGCTGCGCCACCAGGCGATGGTCCAGCAGCTCGTTCACCGCGTACAGGTACGGCAGCATGCGCCCCATGCCCACGTATGCCGTGGACTGGTACACGATCTCCTTCGCCTCCACCGGCGTGACGCCCACGTTCAGGGCGCCCTTGGTCATGGCCTTGAACATGTCGAGCCCCTGGCAGCCGATGAGCGCGGCCATGATGGCCATGAGCCGCGTGCGGTCGTCCAAATCGTCGCTCGCCGGCACCACGCCGAACGCGAAGCGGTCGTAGTGCTCCACGAACTCGGGGTCGGTGGACGAAAGCGGCGAATCGTATCCGGGGAACAAGCGGTTGCGGTAGTCGCGCACCTGGTTGTAGGTTTCCTGCTTCATGGCGGTGCTCCTTCTCTCATTTGTCTGCGCCCATCGTACCCCGGGGCATCGGTTGCCCGTCAACTGTTAGCGGGAAAGAAACATAAGGGAAGCACGGGGAGCGACGTCACGCGGGCAGCAGCAGCCGGCGATACACGTCCTCGTCGGCATCGCCGAACACGTCGAATACGACGCGCTCGATGCGGGCATCGCCCGCCAGCCATGCGCGCACCTCGTCCACGGCGATGCGCGCCGCCCGCTCGCGCGGGAAGCGGAACTCGCCGGTTGAGATGCAGCAGAACGCCACCGACGCGCACCCCGCATCCGCGGCGGCGTCCAAGCAGGAGCGGTAGCACGAGGCCAGCTGCTCGTCCTGCGCGGGCGTGGGCCGGCCGGTAGGCACCATGGGCCCCACCGTGTGCACCACGAAGCGAGCGGGCAGGTTGAACGCGGGCGTCACCTTCGCCTGGCCCGTCGGCTCGTCATGACCTTGCGCGCGCATGAGGTCGTCGCAGGCCAGGCGCAGCTGCATGCCGGCGAACGTGTGGATGGCGTTGTCGATGCAGTGGTGGCCGGGGATGAAGCAGCCCAGCAGCTTGCAGTTCGCGGCGTTCACGATGGCGTCCGCCGCGAGCGTGGTGATGTCGCCGCGCCAGAGCGCCAGGCGGTCGTCGCCGGGGATGGCCGGCAGTTCGCGCGCATCCGCCACGTCCGTCCGGGCCATCCGCGCCTGCAGGACGGCATCCTGGTCGGCCAGCACCTCGGGCGGCACCGGAAGCGGCGGCCGCATGTTCATGAGCGCGCGGGCCATCGCCCACCGCTCGGCGGGATCGTCCGGCACCGCAAGCCCCGCGTACTCGGGCCGCTCGCTCCCCAGGTACGCCACGAGCCGCCCCAACGCCGCATACGTCTCGTCCATCCCACGCCTCCCTTCGCCGCCTGCCGTTTCCCCGAATCCTACGTCATCGCCCGCCGAGTCGGGGCATTTTCGCTCCAAAAACATGCCTCAGCGCACGAGGCGTGTTTTTGGAGCGAAAATCGGGTGTCGACGCAAGCGCGCCCGCCGGGTTCTCCCGACGGGCGCGCAGTCTCGCAGCGACAGCGGACGGCTAGCCGCCGATGAGCGCCGAAAGCGACGTGAGGAAGCTGGACATGTTGCGGTAGCACATGAACAGCGTGATGACGATGATCACCACGCCCGCGCAGTTCGCGAAGATGTGGTTGCGCCACTTGCCCAGGTCCTTGCCGTTGGCGCAGTAGATGACGAAGAACGCCATGATGGGCAGCAGGATGGCGTTGGCCGCCTGCGCCACCAGGATGAGCTCGGTGGGGCTTTTGCCCAGCACGATGGCCATGATGCAGCCAGCCGCGAGCACGATCATCCAGATGACCTTGAAGCGGATATCCTTCGTCGTCTTCTTCCAGCCCAGCACGCCGTTCACGGCGTAGGCGGCCGAGAACGACGCCGTGATGGCGCTCGAGAAGCCGGCGGCCAGAAGCCCAAGGCCGATCATCCACGTGGCCCACGATCCCAGCAGCGGCTGCAGCGCGAGCGCCATGTCCTTGCCGTTGGTCACCGTGGCGTCGGTGCCGTAGATGTTCGCAGCGGCGCAGATGAGGATGGCCATGGAGATGATGCCGCCCAGGCCGATGCTCAGGATGGTGTCGAAGCGCGCGTCGGACACCTGCTCGGGGTCCTTGAAGCGCTCGGAGGCGCCGGATGCGTGCAGGAACAGGTTGTACGGCACGATGGTGGTGCCGATGAGGCCCACGGCGGTGAGGATGCCCTTCGAGCCCTCCTCAGGCAGCGTCGGCACGAACAGGCCGGTCGCGATGGCGCCCCAGTCGGGGCTCGACGCGAACGCCGTCACCAGGAACACCACGCCCATGAACACGACGATGGCCGTGAGGATGACCTCGACCACCTTGTACGAGCCGATCCACATGGCGATGAACGCCAGGATGCCCAGCACGACGACGATGGGAATCAACGACATATCGGGCATCACGGCCTGGATGCCCAGGATGCCGCCCGTGATGTTGCCCGTCTCGTAGGCGATGTTGCCCACGAAGATGGCGATGATAACAATCACGATTGCAATCCACATCAGCGCTTTGTTGGGAATACGATCGCGGATGTTTTCACCCAGTCCCTTGCCCGACACGATGCCCACGCGGCTCGCCATCTCCTGGAAGATGATGGTGGCGGCCGTGGCGAACAGCAGCGCCCACAGCATGGTGTAGCCGTAGCTCGCGCCCGAAACCGTGCACGTGGTGACGGTGCCGGGGCCGATGAAGCCGGCGGCCACGAGCGCGCCAGGGCCGATGTTCTTGAACTTCTGCACCAACGAACTGCTCATACCCACTCCTCTCTCAAACCTCGATACTTGGAAGAACCCGCGTTGCGCGTTGCCCCTCTCCATGATCCCCATCGTTCGTTTCGGTCCTGTTGCCGAATGCGCAGAGACAGGCGCACGCAGGTAGATTGGCTTACTTTAGCAGAATAAAGACCCCGCGTATACGTGAAACGGCCGCCGAGCCGCCCGAAGGCCGTCGCCGTCGGCGGCGCGCCGCTAGAAGCCGCAGCGGTTGCGCCCGCTTCGCTTGGCCTCGTAGAGCGCCTCGTCGGCGCGCCGGTACAGGTCCTCGAACGACTCGCCGCGCTCCGAGAGGGCGCATCCCGTGCTGATGGTCACCTGGCAATCCGTGCCGTCGAACGCGTGGCGCTCCACGGAGTGCCGCACTGACTCGCACTTGGCTTCCGCCAGCGACGCGTCGACCCGGTCCATGTACACCATGAACTCGTCGCCGCCCAGCCGGCCCACCACGTCGCCCACGCGGAAGCTCTCGCGCAGGACGCGCGCCACGCCCACGAGCACATGGTCGCCCACGAGGTGGCCGTACGTGTCGTTGACCTCCTTGAAGCGGTCGATGTCCACCATGACGAGCGCGCCGTGCCCGTCCGGCGCAAGCGCGGCCAGCTGCTGCTCCACGCGGCGGCGCGTCGTGTCGGAGTTCAGCAGGCCGGTCAGGCTGTCGCGCTCCGCCTTCGCCAGCAGCTGGTCCTTCTCCTGGCGCTCGTCGTCGATGATCTTCATCTTGCCCACGGTGCCGGCGGAGCGGCCCGCATCGTCCACCGGCTCGACGGAGATGCGCAGCCAGTGCTCGATGCCGTCCGCGTCAGGTAGGCGCAGCTCCTCTGTCCGCCGCTCGTCGGAGCGCAGAAGCTCGAGGAACGCCTCCTTGTCGGCCTTCTCGATGACGAAGGAGCTCGCGTTCATGCTGATGACCACCGGCTCGGCGTCACCGCGCCGCCCGTCGTCGGGCAGGGACACGACGAGGGTGTCGGTGCGCTTGTCGTACTCGAAGAAGTAGTCGTCGCACAGCGCGTAGAAGCGCAGCCGCTTCTTCAAGTCGAACGCGGTCTTCGCGTTCTCCCGCGCCCGCTGGTACAGGATGACCAGCACCAACAGCAGCACGACCAGCAGCACGGCGGCCCCGGCGGCGAACGTCTCCACAGGATGGGCGCGCACGAAGTCCACGATGTCGAAGGGCTGGTCGCTCATCACGTTGCCGTTGATCACGCCCTGCAGCTCGATCTCGGAGAGCGACCCGACCGCCCGATCGACGATGCCGAGCAGGGCGGCGTCTCCCCCGCGCGCGATGCCGAAGCTCAGGCGGCGGGGCTCGTGGGTCTGCGGCGCCACGCGCAGCCCGCGGTAATCGGGCAGGTTGAGGAAATACTGCATGACGTACTCGTCGACATAGGTGTAGTCGGCCTCGCCGTCGAGCACCGCCTGGAGGCACTCGGCGACGGACGGGAAGCGCTGCACGTTGCCCACGAACACCCCGTCGTAGCGGCTCGTCGCGGCGAGCGCGAGACGCTTGCCCGCGATGTCGCCGTTGGCGGCCCCCGCGTTGGCGACGAGCACGTAGGTCGCCGTCACGTAGGGCTGCGTGAGCGCGAGCAGCCGCTCGCGCGCGGTGGCGTAGTTGTAATCGACGCAGGCCACCATGTCGATGGCCCCTTGGGCTTGCAGCTCGTCGAGCTCCTCCTCCGAGGCGGCCGTCACGAATTCGAACGACAGGCGCGTCTTCTGCGACACCGTCTTCAGCAGGTCGATGGCGATGCCCTTGACCTCGCCGTCCTCCTCGTACTGGTACGGGGGCTGGTTGGCCAGGACGCCCACCTTGATAGGGCCGGCGGAGGCGATGTAGGCGCGATCCTCGTCATCGAGGACGAACGTCGTCCCGGCGCGCGCGAAGTAGATCTCGCGTAGGCGCTGGCGGAACGTCGGGTCCACGTTGTCGATCTGCGAGAGCGCCGCGTCGATCTCGGCGGCAAGGGCCTCGCTGCCGCGGGCGACGGCGAAATACAGGGGGTGCGACGCCACGTGCGCCACGGCGCGCAGGCCCTCGGCGGGCCCCATGTCGGTGGCGAGCGCCACGTCGGCGCGCCCCTCGAGCACGGCGGCCTGCGCGTCCTCGAAGCATGCGCAGGACACGACCTCGTACGGGATCCCGTTGCGGGAGCAGAAGGTCTCCAGGTCGTCCAGAAGCGCGGCCTGCCCGGCGGCCGCCACGCGCAGGGGACGGCCCTCGTCCGCGGAGAGCAGCGGATCGTCCGAGCGGGCGGCGTCGACCTGCAGCACCGCCTCGAACGTGGCGTAGCTGCCGCGCGTGAGCAGAAACGGGCCGCCGTCGGCCGCGGCGGGCATGACGCCGGCGACGAGGTCCACCTCGCCGGCTTCGAGCAGGGCCCGCGACGTCTCGAACGCGGCGATGCAGTCGCCCTCCACGGGCACGAACTCGTAGTCCCAGCCCGTGTACTGCGCGATGCGCTCGAGGTACTCGTAGGTGTAGCCGGAGCGCGCGCCTTCCTCGTTCGTCCACATGACCTGAGGTTGCTGGGGAAACGCCACGCGCACCGTGCGGGCGGCGGCATCCGCGTCCCCGCCGGCGAAGGCCGCGTCCTCGGCGAGCGCCGCTGCGGGGGCGGCAAGGACGAGCGCGAACGCGAAGGCCGCGCCCAACGCCCAGCGCGCGGCCGCCTGAGCGAGCCGTCCGCACCGTCTCCCTTCGCCGCTTCGCCTCATCGCCTCTCCTGCATCTCTCGATCGCGAGGCCCCTTATTATACGCTGCGGCACACGGGAGATGCGCGGAAACTACGCCTCTCGCTCGATGAGGTCGATCACCTCGTCGCGGGAATGCACGTCGAGCTTCTGGTAGATGGACTTGATGTGGTACTTCACCGTGTTCTCGGAAACCACCAGCTTCTCGGAGATGGCGCGCGCCGTACGGCCCTGCCCGAGGTGGACGAGGATCTCCGACTCGCGCGGCGTGAACCCGTGGCCCTCCGCGAGCGCCGCGCAGCGCGCCTCCAGGGCGTCGCCGCGCTGCTCCGACGAGGGCGGCTCGGCGGCGGCCTCGTCCACGCCTTGCAGCTTCCTGTCTTTGAACAGGAACATCGACACCATGGCTATCAGGTACACCGCCACCAGCGCCACCGCCGTGAGCGCCACGTCGCCCTGGCCGAGCGTGTGGGCGTTGAGCCGCCCCACCAGCGTGCCCACCAGCTGCGCGCCGTTCGTGCACGCGAACGAGCACGAGAACAGAAGCGCCGCCGGCAGCTTCGTGTCGTGCACCGCGTTGGCCAGCATGCACCACAGGATGATGCCCGCCACGAGCGTTCCCAGCTGGGCGCACGCGTTGGCCAGCCCGCCCACGCCCGTCCAGATGAGCGGCAGCAGCAGAAATCCCGCGGCCGACAGCGGCAGGGCCACCTTGTACACCGAGCCCAGGCTGGGCTGGTTCCTCACCAGGAGCGCGGGCAGCAGCAGCGCGCCCACCACGACGGCTTGCGTGACGAGCGACGTGTACTGGAACGTCTCGAGCGGGATCTGCTGCGACAGCGACAGCTGCAGCATGAGCCCGCTCATGAACGACAGGATGGACGTGCCCAGCACCGGGCGCCATAGGGCCGCGAGCGCGCCCCGGAACACCGGGCGGGAGAACTCCTCCTCGACGGGCGCGCGGGCGTCCAGGCAGCGCTTGCAGAACACGATGGAGGCGAAGAACAGCACCGCGCCCACCGGCAGCACCGCCGGATGCGGCAGCAGGGTGACGAGGAAGTACACCACCAGGCTCAGCCCGTTGCTCATCAGCACGAACAGGTACACGCGCCGTAGGCTGAACGTGCCGCAGAAGCGCGCCCACAGCAGGTTGATGAGCGCGTCGCCCGCGCCGAAGAACAGCCCGCCCGACACGAGCCAAGGCACGAGCGACTCGAGCGGCACGAACCCGGCGAACTGGAACGCCATCCGCGTCACGATGAACCCGGTGGCCGCCACGCCCGCGCACACCACCACCGCCACGCCCGGCGCGGTGCGCGACGCCCGCCGCGCGAGCGCGATCATGGCCGCGTACACCGCGATGCGCGCGGCGATGACCGCAACCAGGAACAGCGATTGCACGAGCGCGCCGCTCTCGCCGAGCGAGGTGAGCACGGTCGGCGACTCGAACGACATGTAGCCGAACGCGAGGTACAGCGCATAACCGGTCATGAACACGGCGTCGCGCATGCGCATGCCGGCGAAAAGCTCTTTCAGACGATCCACGTCTCCTCCGTTTCCCCTTGCGGGAAAGTGTATCCCATCCGCATCGATTCGTCATCCGCTCATCTTTCTGCAAATTATAAGGTTTGCCGCCTGGGGAAACGCGTCCTACCCGTATCAGGTGGGTCGCATTCAGTGAAAAACTACCCTGCGCCAGGTGTGGCGGGGGCTTCGGCGGGGACCTAGAGTGCGAAGGCGCAGGGGAGGTTTTCCAGAACGGAAATCCTCATGCAGGCGAGCGAACGATGAAACGCTCGCAACGCATCGAAAGGAGAGAGGGAATATGAAAGATCAAGGACTGAGCCGCCGCGCGTTCCTCGGGCTGGGCGCCACCGCCGCCGTCGTCGCGGGAGCGGGCCTGGCCGGTTGCGCGCCGCAGGCCAAGGGCGAGGCGGGCAGCACCACCACCGGCGCCTCCGAGGGCGGCACCGCGAGCGCCGCGCCGGCAGGCGGCTCCCCCACCAGCTACATGCCCGACTTCCTCACGCCGCCGGCCGTGCCGACGGACATCAAGGAGGAGAAGGACTGCGACGTGCTGGTCATCGGCATGGGCCTTGCCGGCACCGCCGCCGCCAAGGAGGCCGCCGAGTCCGGCAAGAAGGTCATCGTGCTCGAGAAGCAGCCCGAGGACAAGTACTCCGTCATCTCCATGGCCGGCGACTTCGGCGTGGTGGGCTCGCAGATCCAGAAGGACCTCGGCATCGAGTGGGCACCGAAGGCCGACATCCTGAATGAGTTCGTCAAGGAGACCGGCGGCCGCTGCGACACGTGGATGATGAGCTACTGGTACGACCACTCCGGCGAGGACTTCGACTGGTTCATCGAAGGCGCCGACTTCGAGGTGCTGAAGTCCACGGCCGCCAACCGCGAGACCGACAAGCCCAACTTCATCCGCCCGAAGTGCTTCCCCAAGCTGGACACGTACGACTACAAGGAAGAGCTCTACCCCTACTTCCACGGCACCATCACCACGAACCCCAACATGCAGTGGGCGTGCGAGGCGGCCTTCAACGCGGCCGTGGCGGCCGGCGCCGAGCTCATCTACGAGGCCGAGGGCGAGCAGCTCATCGTCGAGGGCGACGCCGTGAAGGGCGCCTACGCCAAGACGCCCGACGGCTACCTCAAGGTGAACGCCAAGGCCGTGGTGCTCTGCTGCGGCGACTACGGCGCGAACCCCGAGATGCGCCACTACTACGCGCCGTGGACCGAGGAGTTCATGGGCGGCGTCGATGACGGCCGCGGCCAGCTCATGGGCATCTGGGCCGGCGGCTGGATGGAGCTCGGCCCCCACGCGCCGATGACGCACCACATGGGCGGCGCGCTGGGCGTGGACAGCTTCCTGCAGCTCAACATGGAGGGCAAGCGCTTCATGAACGAGGACGTGCCCGGCCAGAACATCGCCGACGAGCACACCCGCCAGCCCATGGCGAAGGACCCGGAGATGGCCAAGGCCGGCGTGAAGGCGTGGCAGATCTTCGACAGCAAGTGGCCCGAGCAGATCATCCACATGCCCGACGGCCACGGCTACACCACCTACTTCGTGCCCGACGACAAGATCGCCGAGTACGAGACGGTGCTGTCCGGCTTCGGCCTGGGCTACACGACGCAGGCCATGGTGGACGAGCGCGCCGACGTCAAGTGCGACACGATCGAGGAGCTGGCCGAGAAGACGGGTCTGCCGCTGGAAACGATGAAGGCCGAGATCGAGCGCTACAACGAGCTGTGCCATAAGGGCGTGGACGAGGACTTCGGCAAGATGTCCAAGCGCATGTTCCCCGTGGAGAACCCGCCGTACTACGCGTGCAAGTTCGGCAACGCGGGCATGCTGGTGATGTTCGGCGGCCTCGAGTGCAACCACGACCTCCAGGTGACGAAGGACGGCACGAACGACCCGATCCCCGGCCTGTATGTGGCCGGCAACACGATGGGCCGCCGCCTCCAGGTGGACTACCCCGTGGTGGTGGCCGGCATCAGCCTGGGCACCTGCCTCACCTTCGGCCGCCTGGCCGGCAAGAACGCCGCCGCCGCGGTGTAAGCGAGACCCCTCCGGCGGGGGCGGCCGCCTTCCCCTCCCCTCGCGGCCGCCCCCGCTTTCCCCTCAAGCCCCTCGCGCCCCACGCGCAGGGGCTTTTTGGCATAAAAGGGGACCCCACGCGCAGGGGCTTTTTGGCATAAAAGGGGACAGTCCCCTTTTATGCCATTTTCTACGACATCTTCCAGAAGTCCTGGACGAGCTCTTGGCGGTTCGCCTTCCCCGTTTTCTGCAGGATGTTGTGCACGTGCACTTTCACGGTGCTCAGCGCCAGCTGCATCGACGAGGCGATGTTCTGGTTGTCGTTGCCCAAAAGCACATAGCGCAGCACCTCCTGCTCGCGCTCGGACAGCTGGTGGCGCCGCCCGTACGTCAGCAGGTTGTCGTCGATGAGCTCCTCCTGCCGGCCGCCGCCGCGCATGGGCGGGCGCTCGAAGCGCAGCGACAGCGAGCGGATGGCGTCGCGGCACGCGAAGAACGCGCAGCCCAGCATGAGCGCGTTCTCGGAGAAGTTGCGCTCGGGGGCGTACGCGCGCGGCCCGATGAGGATGGGGTTGGGCGACAGGAACACGAGCGCGTCCTCCAGCACGATGCAGGCCCCCAGCACCCACAAAAACACGTACAGCCAGCGATGGCGGCGCAGACGGCTGCGCTCGTCGTCGTTCTTCGTCATGACGAACCACACGCCGGCGAACAGCAGCATCCAGAACAGGTACGCCTCGCGCATGAAGTAGAACCAGAACGAGCGCACGTCGCCCTCGGGCATGAGCAGCAGGCAGCCCACGCTGCCCACGACGAACGCCACGAGCGGCGCCACCTTGAGCACGCGGCGCGTCTCGCCCAGGTACTCGCACACCAGAAGCCAGAACGACGTGAGGAACCCGCCGCCCGTCACCACCAGCATCAGCGACATGACCAGCGAATACGCCGCGCCCAAGCCCGCGTCGGCCCCGGTGAAGAAATCGTCTTGGAACACCCAGGCCACGTCGAAGAAGTAGAAGAGGAAGCCGGCGCACGCGAACAGCATGATCCGCTTGCGCGACACGAGGTAGGCCGAGAGGCAGGTGGCCGATGCGAGGATGGAGGCAAGCAGCACGAACAGCGTGTAATGGAACAACACGAAACCCACTCTACGAGCACCTCGCTATCGCATTTCCGCATGAACATCGGCAACCTGAACCATGATACACGATATCGGGCTTCTTTACGCCTCCTCGCCGCCCCATCAGGGGCCAGGTCAACGAAAACATGCATCGACCAGGTGTTTACCGGGGGTGTACCGCCTAAACCAGGTCCGCTACACCCGCAATCGATCCATCGCTAAATCCCGTTTACATCTTTCCTCCACGATTGGACAGGCGCATGGTGGTGTCAACGCGTCAAACGGCCCGCCGAGCGACGCGTACTTGGCGAAGAAATGGCCCCCTCGGGAGCCGAAACCACGAAAAAGGAAGAAGGAGGGTTGCACGATGGGAGTTAACGTCAAGAGCGAGATCAAGCCCTTGAAGAAAGTCCTGCTGCACCGCCCCGGCAAGGAGCTTCTCAACCTCACGCCGAACACGCTCGAAGAGCTGCTGTTCGACGACATCCCGTTTCTGAAGGTCGCCCAGGAAGAGCACGACGCGTTTGCGCAGGCCCTGCGCGACAACGGCGTCGAGGTGTTCTACCTGGAGGACCTCATGGCCGAGGTGCTCGAGGCCAACCCCGAGCTGCGCGAGAAGTTCCTCAAGCAGTGGATCGAGGAAGCCGGCATCCGCACGGACCGCTACCAGAAGATCATCTTCGACTACATGCAGCAGAACTACCCGGATTCCAAGGACTTCGTGCTGAAGACCATGGAGGGCATCAACCTCACCGAGCTGCACACCGATAAGTCGAACTCCCTGGTCGACCTCGTGTCTGAGGCTTCCAAGATGGTCATCAACCCCATGCCGAACCTGTACTTCACCCGCGATCCGTTCGCGATGATCGGCAACGGCGTGTCCATCAACCGCATGTACTCCGTCACCCGCAACCGCGAGACCATCTACGGCGAGTACATCTTCGCGCATCACCCGCTGCTGAAGGGCACCCCGCAGTATTACAGCCGCTACAGCGCCTTCCACATCGAGGGCGGCGACATCCTCAACATCAACGAGCACGTGCTGGCCATCGGCATCTCTCAGCGCACCGAGCCCGACGCCATCGACGAGATCGCGCACAACATCTTCAACGACGAGACGAGCCCCATCGACACCATCCTGGCGTTCAACATCCCCAACAGCCGCGCGTTCATGCACCTGGACACCGTGTTCACGCAGATCGACACGGACAAGTTCACCATCCACCCCGGCATCATGGGCCCGCTGACCGTGTTCGAGATCACGCCTGACAACGGCGGCATCAAGGTCCGCGAGATGAACGACACGCTGGAGAACGTGCTTGAGCAGTACGTCGGCTGCCCGGTCGAGCTCATCCCCTGCGCCGGCGGCGACCGCATCGCGGCCGAGCGCGAGCAGTGGAACGACGGCTCCAACACGCTGTGCATCGCGCCCGGCAAGATCGTGGTGTACGAGCGCAACGACGTGACGAACAAGGTGCTGCGCGACAAGGGCCTCGACCTCATCATCGTGCCCTCCGCCGAGCTGTCCCGCGGCCGTGGCGGCCCGCGCTGCATGAGCATGCCCATCGAGCGCGAGGACTAGTCCTTCCGCCCTTCGGCTTCCCCTGCGTTCTCGCGTCGCTGTTCGCGAGAACGCAGACCGCCGTCGCTCTAGCGAATCCGGCCCAGTTTGTGGCGAACGAGAACCGGATTCGACGGAGCGGCGGCGATCTGCGTTATGCACCCGTTCATAAAGCATCTTCGCCTTCCTAAACCTCAGAAGTACATGTTTTTATGTCATTTCGTGTACAGATAGTACATGTTCTTGCATGATTTCGTGTAATATGACAAGACAAAATTGTTTGGGAAGAAAGGCGAACCCTTTGGATGATCGCACCATGAAGCGGAAAATGGCTTCGACCTTCGAAGCATGGGTCGTTCGCGGCGATAGCCACCCGCTCCTTATTCGCGGTGCACGGCGCGTTGGGAAAACCTATCTCGTGGAGCACGAAGGCAAAAGGCTGTTCGGCGACGGGTTCGTAAAGTTGGATTTCCAAACGAACTTGGCCGCTATCGAGGCGCTCTTCGACGGACCGACCGACGACGTCGACCGTGTCGTCGCACGCATCGGAGAGTACAAGCGAACCTCGCTCGATCCGAGCCGCTCGCTTCTCTTCTTCGACGAGGTGCAGCTCAGCGAGAAAGCCCTCAATGCACTTCGATTTTTCTCGGGTTCTCCTTGGCGCGTCGTTGCAACGGGCAGCCTTCTCGGCGTCTCGACCGGCCAGCGAAAGCTGCCTTTCCCCTCGGGAGTTCGGCAAGTGGAAATGCACCCGATGGACTTTGAGGAGTATCTTTGGGCCATGGGGGAAACGGCCATGGCGAACAGCATCCGCGACCACGTCCGCACCATGGAACCTTACGTTCTCCATGGTGAGGCGCTCGAGCATTACCACCGCTTCCTCGTGGTAGGGGGCATGCCTCGGCCTGTTCGGGCATATCGCGAGACAGGCCTTTTGTCGGCGGCTGCGGAGGATCAAAGCGAAATCGATGCCACTTACACGGCTGACATGACGGATCCGGACAACGGCATCAGCGGCATCGCTGCGAAACGAATCTGGGAAAGCCTGCCCAAGCAGCTTCTTCGATCATCCACGAAGAAGTTCAAATACGCCGACGTGGAGCGCGGAGGGCGACGCGAGCGCCTGCTCGAACCCCTGGAATGGCTGATCGCGGCTGGCATCGTCACGCAGAACGATCTTACGAAGGACACGCAAGCGCCGCTCGCCCCTTACAACGACGAGGAGGGCAGCTTCTTCAAAATCTACGTAGCCGACACAGGACTCATGTTCCATAAGTTCGGCATCGACGGCGAGCTGTTCCTCGATCCAGCTACGAAGGCCGTTCTGTCATCGGACTTTCGCGGCGCGCTCGCCGAGAATTTCGTCATGCAGTCGCTGAAGGCCAATGGTCTTTCCACCTTCTATTGGATGCCAGAGGGAAGCGGCTCCCGCGGCGAGGTGGATTTCGTCTTCCAAAACTCGCGGGCCGAGGTGATTCCCGTCGAAGTGAAGTCTTCGCACAATGTACGCTCGAAGAGCCTAAAGCTCATCATGGACCACGGGCGCTCGCCCTACGCCATCCGACTATCCGAGAACAACTTCGCGGAAACGGATCTGGAAGACGGGCGTCTGCTGAAAAGCGTCCCGCTCTACGCGGCATTCTGCATCGACGGAAGCACCCTTTGACAACGGGCGGTTTACCGGGAGAATCACTCGCGGGCTTATGGGACGAACCCAGGAAAAACGAGGAGGAACACTTCGTTTTCCCTGATCAATCTCTTTGTAAAGCACTTTTGACGCGCTGAAGTCGCCTGCGGGCGGGGCGCGTCAAGGGCTTTTGATGGTACACTTCCCCGCGACATGGCAACCTTGGATCAGCGAAGGGAACGTTCGTGGAGATCGGCAGGCATATCAAGCGTCATCGGACGGAACGCGGGCTCTCGCAAGACGATCTGGCCGCGAAGATCTATGTGTCGCGGCAGACCATCTCAAGCTGGGAGAACGACAAGACCTACCCCGACATCGAAAGCCTGCTGCTCCTGAGCGTCCTCTTCGACGTAACCGTCGACGAGCTGATCAAAGGAGACATGGAAATGATGAAGGAAGCAATCGAGCAAGACCGCAAAAAGATGGACGCGTTCGCTTTGGTGATGATGGGGTTCGGTACCGCAGCGCTGGTGATGTTCTTCGGCGGCATGTTCTTTTGGCACTGGGACCTGGTGCCCACGACGATCATCGCCCTTCTGCTGTGGGGCGTGTGCATGGCCGCGGCCGTCATGATCGACCGCTTGAAGAAGCAGAACGACGTAGTGACCTACCGCGAGTTGGTAGCCTTCTCGAAAGGCGAGCCCATCGAACGCGACAACCCCAAAAGCCAGCGCGCCCGCCAGCATCGCCTGGCCAAGAACGTCGCGAAGACGGTGGCAGCCCTCGCGATAGGCGCAGCCATCGGCCTTCTGGCCTACCAGCTGTTCGGGTAGCGCAAATTGGGCCCCTGCGGCCCGCACCCAGCGTTGCGGAGCGCGCCATGCACCGGGTTGCTAAGAATACCGCCTTCCTTGGTGCGCTCTTAGCAACCTAAAAGCCAATCGATCAGGTTCGCGACTTCGACCCCCTCCTGCACGCTGAGCCCCAGGCGGTCGAGCGTCAGCAGCAGCTTCTTCCCCTGCTTGCCCGCCACCGCCTTGAAGGGTGCCAGCTCGCGCTGCCTGGTTTGCGCGTCGATGACGCTTGCCGACACTTGCACGTAGAGCGTCTCGGTTGCGGAAGTTGCCACGAAGTCGATCTCGAGGGCATCCGCCTTCCCAACGCGAACGTTGTAGCCGCGCGTTTGGAGTTCGTTGCACACGGCGTTCTCCAGCGCGAAGCCGTAATCTCCTTCGGGAAAGCCCAGCAGCATGCTCTTGATGCCCAAATCGGTTGGG
Organism: Arabiibacter massiliensis; assembly: GCF_902386925.1. NCBI lineage: Bacteria > Bacillati > Actinomycetota > Coriobacteriia > Eggerthellales > Eggerthellaceae > Arabiibacter > Arabiibacter massiliensis. The sequence continues at coordinate 2,056,310 of NZ_LR698996.1, forward strand.
TAGTATTTTTCAAGCCCTTGGAGAAATGTCCCGCCTTTCACATCGAACCGGCGGACACGATAGAACAGGAAGGCGTCGACCAGCGCTTGAAGATACCGTTCGATGGTTTCCGACGACGTTTTCCGATGGGCGCTTTTCAAGCGGTTCTCTATGTTCGCAATGGATACGCGCGATCCGGCGGTATCGGCAAGATAGCAGGCGACATCGTTGAACACGGCCGCATTCCTTATCTGCACATGCTGGGCGACGTCTTTCACGAACACGGTGTTGTAGATGCCGGACAGCACCGTCTGCGCAAGCGCCCGGTCGCCTCCCTGCTCAACCACAGGAGGAAGCCCGCCGAACGACAAAAAGCGCTCGAATGCTTTATCAGGGTCCTCGGAGCCGACGAACTCCACGAACTCCGAGAACGACAGGGGGAACACGTTTATCTCGACGTAGCGTCCGGACAGCAGCGTTGCCAGCTGGCTGGAAAGCAGATAGGCATTTGACCCGGTGATATAGATGTCTGCGTCCATGTCGACGCGCAACGCGTTGACTGCTTTCTCCCACGACTCGACAAGCTGTATCTCGTCGAACAAGAGATAATAGCGCCCTTCGCTTTGCGTTTTGTCCTGAACCCTGCGCACCAAATCGCGGTACGTGAGAATATCGAAGCAGTCCGCGGATTCGAAATTCATCTGCACGATGCGCTCGGGCGGAACGTCCTGCTCCTCAAGGGAGCGGGCGAAAAGCCGCATGAGCGAGGATTTTCCGCAACGACGCATCCCCACGACGACCTTGATCAGCCCGTTATCTTTCAGGGCATTGAATTTATCGAGATAGCGAGGGCGAGGTTTCAGCTCCATGGTGCTCCATCCGATGTGTTCGAATAGTCAAATTGCCACTTTCCCGATTATACCTTAGAAAGTTTTTCAATTTGTGAACTTTCTCGGGTATAACCGGAAAAGTCGCTTAACGGTAGTTTACTTGCCGGGTATAACCGAAAAAGTTGCCTCCAGGGTCCTGGCAAGCTTCACGCGTAACGTGTGCGCCGCCGTCTTCCCTGTTCAAATGCCATGTCAAAGAGTTTTGGCGCGTCTGATGCGCCCGACGGCAGCTCTGCAAAAGCCTTTTGGTGGTAGGATGGGCCACGTCATGGCAACCTTTGATTCGCGAAGGGACGAACGTGGAACTGGCAAGCCAAATCAAACGGCACAGAAGCGAGCTCGGACTCTCCCAAGAGGAACTGGCGGCGAAGATATACGTAACCCGCCAAACGGTATCGAACTGGGAAACCGACCGCACTTACCCGGATGTGGAAAGCCTGCTGCTCCTGAGCGTCCTCTTCGACGTAACCGTCGACGAGCTGATCAAAGGAGACATGGAAGCCATGAAGGAAGCAATTGCAAACGACTGGAAGAAGATGGCGTACCTGGCATGGGGAGGGTTCGCGTTCGTGATCATCGGATGCGCGCTCTTCATCGGAGGGTTCAACGTCTGGGGGTGGGGCATCGTGCCCTCGGCCATCATCGCCTTGCTGGTGTGGGGCATCGGCATGGGCATGCTCGCGGTGGTCGAGCACCTGAAGAAGCAGAACGACGTGGTAACCTACCGCGAGCTGGTGGCCTACTCGAAGGGCGAGCCCATCGACCGCGACAACCCCAAGAGCCGCCGCGCCCGCCAGCATCGCGTGCTCAAGGGCGTGCTCCTCACCCTGGCCGCCGCCGCAGTAGGCTTCGTGGTCGGTTACCTGATGTACAAGACGGGGATGGTGGGCTGACGCATACCAGCTGTTCGGGTAGGTGATGCCCTCACGTGGCGCCTATTCCCCACTCCGCATATCCTGAAATAGCTCATCGCGCAGAGTGAGATGGCTGCGGGTGAAGCCGGGGTCGACGTAGCGCAGCCGCTTGCCCGTCAGGTTCGCCACCTGATGGGCAAGCCGATTGAAGGCACCGCCATCCATCACCTGCATTCGCGAGACGGTGAGCACAGTAAACCCCAGCGACACAAGCGTCCCCCGTCGGCGGGAGTCGCTTTCCTGTCGCTCAGGATCGGTGTGGTAGAGCTTGCTGTCGTATTCCACGACCAGATTCGCCTCCGGCCAGCACAGATCGCATTCGCAGTACCGCCGATCCGCAAGCTTCCTCTGGTGGCTCGGCACATCCACATGGAAGTTGAGCCGCGGCTTTTCTATTCCGTAGCCGCCAAGCCGATACGGCAGGCACAGCAGAAGCGCCAGCACGGTTTCCATAGGAGAGGCGGCGCCATCCAGCACAAAACGCAGAGCACGCAAAGCCTTCGCGCGCCCGTAAGCACCGGGAACAGCCTCGACGAAAGCGCGCAGCTTGGCGACCGAGGTCAGCGGAACCTCCCGGCGACGCGCCGGACCGTATTTATCTTGAGCGTACGTGCCGCAAAGCTCACAACCCACCTGTATAAGCCGCGCAAGCGACAACCTGCTTGCCATCTGCAGAAAGCAGAACTCTGGCGTGCTCACGAAGAATCCCTGCCCCGCATCTATCACCGATCGGTCGGGAAGAAAGCTCCACTCATGGCTGAGCACGCTTTTGGTCTGAACGCGTGCCAACGCACTGCTCACGAGCACATTCACCGGAAGCACGCACCCTGCCGGACGGCGATTGCCCCCAGAAAGACGCGGCTTCTCCTCCTCCCGCAACGCCTTCCGCGCGCGTGCAGTCGCCGCTCGGCGCTCCTTCGCCCCGCGCAAGAAGCGCGGCCCGACGGTGCGCCAGTATTCCAAAGCCGATTCATATCCGATGATCAAGTCCATGTACCCATGATATGCCATCTACTGTCCGCGAACACTTCAATTTTGGCAGAGATTTCGAGATTTGTGATTTTTGTTTCGCGGAAATCGTCAAGAAGGGCGTGGAGAAATTTGCGACCTGGTGTTTTGCTCTCGCTTTCTCTTAAGGAGGAAACTTCGTCTTGCGAAGAAATCACAAACTTCAGAATCTCTGCCAATTTTGGACTCTGCGATACCCGAACGCGCACACGAAAGCGCCCCGACCGGGATGGTCGGGGCGCTCGCTAGTCAGACGGCTGGTGCCGCATGCCTCGCTACTTCGTCGGCACGGGGGCCTTCGTCTGCACCTTGTCGCCGGCGTCCACTGCGGCGCGGCCGCCGTGGTTGAAGCCGGTCTGGATGACGCCCTGCGTGTTGCCGGTGACGAACTTGGCCTTGTTCAGGGTGTCGATCTCCTTCTTCATGTCCTGCACCAGGCGGATGGCCAGCTGCATGGAGAAGTCGGCGCGGGCCACGACGCGCTGGACGGTGGTGTCCTGCATGTCGGCCGGCATCGGGTAGGCCGGCACCAGCCAGCCGCTCATGCGCAGGCGGTCGGACAGGTCGTAGAGCGACCACTCCACGCCCGCGTCTTCCTTAAGGCCCCAGCACACGATGGGGATGTGCGACGCGTTCTCGTAGATCTCGAAGATGCCCATCTCGTCGAGCTCCAGGGCCAGGTAACGCGCCACGTCAAGCGTGCGCTCCTGGATTTCGCGGAAGCCCTCGAAGCCGTTGCGCATGAGCACGTAGTACTGGCCCACGATCTGCGACGCCGAGCGCGAGAAGTTGATGGCCATGGTGGCCTCGTTGCCGCCCAGGTAGCTCACCCAGAAAATGAGGTCCTCGGGCAGCGCCTCCTTGCTGCGCCACACCACCCAGCCCACGCCGGGGTACACCAGGCCGTACTTGTGGCCAGAGGTGTTGATGGACCACACGTTCTTCAGCTGGAAGTCCCACACCAGGTCGGGCTCCACGAACGGGGCGAACATGCCGCCCGACGCGCCGTCCACGTGGATGCGGATGGGCAGCTTCGGGTGCTCCTGGTTGTAGGCCTCCACCAGCTCGTCGAGCTTCTGCACGTCGTCGAACTTGCCGGTGTAGGTGATGCCGAGGATGGCCGTGATGCCGATGGTGTGGTCGTCCACGTAGTCCATGACCGTGTCCATGTTCAGCGACAGGTGGTCCTTCTCAAGTGGCACGAGACGCATCTCGATGTCCCAGTAGCGGCAGAACTTCTCCCAGCACACCTGGTAGCCGGAGGAAATCACCAGGTTGGGGCGCTGGGCGGTGTAGATGTCGATGCCGGCGTCCTTCGCGAGCTTCTTCCAGCGGAACAGCATGCCCAAGCCGCCCAGCATGCAGGCCTCCGACGAGCCCACCGTGGAGGTGCCCATGGGCTCCTCGTCGGGGTTCGCGTGCCACAAATCGCCGATCATGGCGACGCAGCGGTTCTCGAGGTCGGCCGTCATGGGGTACTCGTCCTTGTCGATGGCGTTCTTCTCCATGGTCTCGGCCATGATCTTGGTGGCCATGGGTTCCATGTAGGTCTGGCAGAACGTGGTGAGGTTCTGCGTGGCGTTACCCTCGATGGACAGGTACTCCTTGATCATCTCATACGCGATGCGTGGCTCGACCGGCTTGTCGTTCATCTTGGTGCGCGGCATGGCCACGTCGGACGCCTCGGAGCCGAAGATGGGCGTGGAGTATTGCGTGCCCTCGTCCATGGTGTCGAGGATCTTGCTGGTGGATGATTGTTCCATGAAAACCTCCTGAGTCGTTGTTGGTTTGGAACCAAAGTTGGGGAAGCCGTGCGGCCGCGAAGGAGCGGCCGCACGGGGTGGTACGACGCCGCGGCTAGTGCGAGGCCGGGCCGTTCGTGTCGGGGCCGGTTTCGCGCTTGGGGTCGGGCGTGTCGTCGTCGGCACGGGGAAGGCCCTGGCCAACGACCCCTTCGGTCACGCTCGTGCGCAGGTCGCCGTCGGCCTCGCGGTTGATGAGGCGGTCGCGCACGTCGGCGGCGTCCTTGACGGGCGCGGGGCCGCGCTCGGGCGTGCGCACGGCCTCCACCGTGTCGGCCGTCTCGCGCGCGTCGACGGAAAGCGGGCTGGCCGGACGGCTGGTCACGCTCACCACTGCAGCGGAGATGGAGCCGGCCACGCGGCCGCCCAAACCCGTGTCGGCGGTCATGCCGCTCGCGCCGGACGCTTGGGGCTTGCCGCTTCCGCCGGCCGGCGGCTTCGGATCGGAATCGAGGCCGTCCTTCGCCCGGGTGCGCTTGTTGATCTTGCCGGACGGCTGCGTCTGCGCGCCGCCCTGCGTGCTCGACGTGGCCTCGGGGGCCGCGCCGCGCATCGGATCGGCCTTCGCCGGCTGCGACGGGCTCACGGCAGACGCTGCGGGGATGCGGCCCGCGCCCACGCTCGCGCTCGCCGCATGCGCCCCGGCGCCGCCGGCCGCGACGGCCGCCTGCTTCGGCGCCCACTTATGCCGCAGCGCGTAGATGACGAACGGGATGGCCACCGAGATGACGAACGCGATGCCCAGCGTCGCCTGGTACACGGCGTTGGCCTGCGCCGTCAGGTTCGACGACGGGAAGAACGAGATGACGAGCGTGGCCACCGTCATGATGAGGCCCACGCCGGCCACGATGGCCTTGAACGGCGTGCCGCCCGGCAGCTGGAAGGAGCGCTGCAGGTTCTTCTTCTTGAAGATGAGGTAGAAGTACCCCAGGAAGAACAGCACGTATCCCACCAGGTAGATGACCACCGTCAGGCCGATGGCCGTCAGGTAGCCCACCGACGAGCTGGAACCGCCGGACAGCGCGATGGAGCCGCACAGCACCGCGTCCCACACCGTCACGATGACGGCCTGGATCACGACGGTCTGCACGCTCACGCCGTGCTTGTTCACCTTCTTGAACGACGGGGGCAGGATGCCGTCGTGCGCCGTGTCAAGCAGCGCGCGCGACGGGCCCACGATCCACGCGGAGATCTCGGCCAGCACGCCCAGCGCCAGCAGCAGCGCCACCACGAACACGATCCAGCTCAGAGACGGGCTGATGTGCTGCACGTAGATGGCGCGGAACGCCTCGATCACGCCGAACGACAGGTTGCCGTCCAGCACCGTGGCCGGCAGCGTCGTGGCCACGGCCAGACCGCCCAGCGCGTCGAGCGCGATGGTGAGGATGGCCAGCACGATCATGGCAAGCGGGTAGTTGCGGTTCGGGTTCTTCAGCTCGTTCACGTGCGACGCAGACGCTTCCACGCCCATGTACGCCAGGATGAACGACGCGAAGATAACCAGCGTGTCCACTTTGGTGAAGTCGGGCACGAACGTGGCCGGCGTCATGTTGATCTGCGAGGCGCCGCCCGTGGCGAAGTAGATGATGAGGCCCACCAGCAGCACGATGACCGGCACGATGATGCCGCCCACGAAGCCCACCTTCGAGATGCGGGCCGTGTACTTCGTGCCGCCCAGCTGCGTCAGCGTGAGGATCCACACGATGGCCGCCACGCCGAAGAACATCACCAGCGGGTTGTTGTACAGCGCGTCCCACTTCACCACATAGGCGAACGCCGCCAAGATGAAGAACGCCATCGTCACGAAGCCCACGGTAATCTGGAACCACTGGAAGAACAGGGCCGCGAAGCCCCAGCGCCGCCCGAGGGTGTTGCCCACCCAGGCGAAGATGCCGCCGGACTCCCACCCCTTCACGGTGGCCATCTCCGCAGCGCACAGCGCCACGGGCAAAAACCAGAGCAGACCGCCGATGATCAGGAAGAACACCAACTGGAACCCCGACGACGCGAACGACGGGTACTCGTACACCGTCATCACCATGGACGCGGTGATGGCGAAGAACCCGAAGAACGTCAGCGTGCGCTTGAACGACGGCCTTCCCACCTGCCCGACGGGACCGGGATCGGCGGAGGGCGCGACGGCCTTTTGACGCGATTCGCTCATGCTCCTTCACTCCTTTCCTTGCCTTGGGTGCGACACATCCCCTCCGATAGAGCGCGAGGACACGACCGCACGGTTTCGTTGTTCTCGAACGTTCTATCAGAAGCAAGGGAAGGAAACTGGGGGGCGGGCGGGCCTTAACCCTCCCGTGATTGAAGCGTCAGCCCCGGATTGCCAAATCTGCTGCATCCACGGAGGCGAAGTGGCAGGATTTTTCGGCTGTGGCAGCGCGCGCCGGGCGGCGCGTTATGCGCGGGAGGCCTTCTCGTAGGTCTCGATAACCTGTTTCAGCAGGTTAGAGGCGAATTTGCGGACGTCGTAGCCCTCTGAGATGGCGGCCACGGCCGCGCCGTCCACCACGGTGCCCACCATGCGCGGCGGCATGTCGATGCCAGCCTGCGCCAGGATGCGCCCGATGGCGGCGTCGAGCGACACGCGGCCCTTCTGGTACGCCTCGGTGACCACGTCGGACTCGGCTGCGGCGATGAGCTGGGCGTAATGCGCGGACGGCACCACCGACTCGTCGGGAAGGCACGCGCGGATGAGCATGTCCACCACGCTGGCCCGGCACTCCTCGGGCGAGAGCGCCTCGGCCGCCGAGGCCGCCTTCTCGGCGCGCTCGGCCCACAGCTGGATGTTGTAGCGGCCCGCCTCGTGGAGAAGCTGCGTGACGGAGTCGAAGTAGTACCCCACCGACGAAGAAGCCGCCCCGGCCCACTTGGCCACCTTGCGGTACGTGACCGCCTTCGGCCCCTGCTCGCGCAGCAACGCGGCGGCGGCAAGCACCAGCGACGTGCGCGTGATCTGCGCTTTCAACGATTTCGGCGTCTGCGATGTTTCGGCCATCCCCATCTCCTCTTCCGGACCGCACAAGCACCCGATACAACGCCGCCCCTCGGGTCGAGGGGCGGCGCGCAAAAACCAAATCCTCGTCCGAAGCGATTATACCTCGGAGAGGTCCTTGCCCGTGTGCTCGTGCGACAGGATCATCGCAACCAGCGCGAGCACGGCGATGAACACCATGTAGAACGCCGGGGCGATGTCGTTGCCCGTCACGTCGATAAGCCAGAACGAGATGAACGACGCCGACCCGCCGAAGATGGCGTTCGCCAGGTTGAAGCTCAGCGCGAAGCCGGAATAGCGGACGTCGGTGGGGAACGTCTCGGTGAGGTAGCTGGACAGCGTGCCGTCGTTGATGGTGAGGATGAGGCACATCACCAGCTCCACCAGCAGGATGACCCAGAAGTTCAGCGTGCCGAGCAGCATGAACGCCGGGATGGTGCACACGATGAACCCGACGCAGGCGATGATGAGCATCTTCTTGCGGCCGAAGCGGTCGGAGATGCGCCCGGACAGGAAGATGAAGCCGATGTACACCACCAGCACGATGGTGGTGATGATGGAGGCCGCGCTCGGGTCGTAGTTGAGCGTGGTCTCAAGGTAGTTGGGCAGGTACGTGAGCACCGCGTAGAAGCCCACTGCGTTCAGCACGCAAGCGCCGAACGAGATGACGAGCACCTTGAGGTGCTTCTTGAACAGCGTGCGGATGGGATGCTGCACCTTGTCGCCCTGCGCCTTGAGGTTCTCCTGCATCTTCTCGTACACCGGGGAATCCTCAAGATGCGTACGGATGTAGTGCGTGATGTAGCCGAGCGGGCCGGCCAGCAAGAACGGGATGCGCCAGCCCCAATCGACCACGAAGGCCGAATCGGCGCCCCACGTGTTGAACATGAACGTGGCGAACAGCGAGCCTACCAGCAGGCCCGTTGCCGTAGAGGCGGGCACCATCGAGCAGTAGAAGCCGCGGTGGTTCTTCGGCGCGTACTCCGCGATGAACGTGGCGGCGCCGGCGTACTCGCCCGAGGCCGAGAAGCTCTGCACCATGCGCAGCAACAGCAGCAGTATCGGCGCGCCCACGCCGATGATGGCGTAGCCGGGCAGAAGGCCGATGCAGAACGTCGCCCCGCTCATGAGCAGGATGGAGATGGAAAGGGTCCATTTGCGGCCCTTCTTGTCGCCCATGTTCCCCCAGAAAATGGCGCCGATCGGGCGCACGAGGAACGAGAGCGCGAACACGGCGAACGTGCTCATGACGGCGACCAGGCGATCCTCGCCCGGGAAGAACACGATCGCGATGACCGTGGCCAGATACGAATAGCTCGCGTAATCGAACCACTCGATGAAGTTACCCAAGAACGAAGAGAATGTCACCTTCTTCAGCGTGCGGTGCTTCTCTTCCTCAGAAATAGCCAGTGTTGCAGCAGAACTCGGTTCCATGTTAGCGTTTTGTTCCATGGTAATCCCCTAAGAAATTGACGGCTTCGTTACGTGCGAACGCGCGCCGTTGGCGTGTATGTTCCTCCAAGGAAACCCCCTAGCAATTGGGTATACGCCTATCGTTAAGGTAATGATACCCTAAAAAGCCCTCATCAATGACAAGTTGTTACTTTCTGGAAATGCCCGTGAACGGGAAGGAGCCCGTCGTTGCAGCGCAACGGGCTCCTTTCCCAATGTCGGATCAGTAGTCCTCGAGCATGTCCACCTGCGCCTTGCTCGCACGCAGGATGAAGTTGCGCTTCGCCTTCTGGCCGCCCTGCGCCAGCTTGCGCAGGATGACGCGCTTGAGGCGCGGGTAGTCGTTCATGCCGTACCAGGCGAACGCCGTGCCGCCCACGTAGCACTCGACGATGCTGTGCACCGGCAGGCTCGCGTCGCGCTTGGCGTCGAGCGCCAGGTACTCGCTGATCTCATCCCCGCAGAGGTCGCGGATGACCTCGGCGCTGATCTCGAGGTCGCTCGCCAGCTGCTTGAGCTGGTACTCCACCTCGGCGTCGTCGGCATGCGGGAAGTACGTCACATCGTAGGTGACCGCCCCCACGCCGTTGGCCTTGGCGAACCCGAGCAGCCCGTCCAGCGAGATCATCTGCACATGGTCCTCGGTGCGCTCCGCGATGTCCAGCTCGGCGGCGAATCCGTCGATGCCGCTCGCGGCGAAAACGCCCTTGAGCTCTTCCTCGCTCTTCGCAGCCTCAAGATCCACGATGGTAGCAATGTGGGTCAGATTGCTTGTGATCTTCATATGCCACACCTTCCTATTCTGGCGTCGTGACTACCGCAGGTCCTCCTTGGCCGCCTCTTCTTCAAGCTTGGCGGCAAGGTTCTCGCTGATCTCCTCGCGCTGCTTCTGCTTGCGGCCGGCGACCATGCCCCTGACAGACGGGATAGCGCCGCCGCCGATGATGAGGATGCCGCCCAGGATGGTGTTGATGGTCAGAGCCTCGCCGAACACGACCAGGCCGGTGAAGATGGCCACGGGAACTTCCCAGTACGCGATGGTGCCGTAGTCGGCGGCCGGCAGGTTACGGCCGGCAACCAGCAGGAAGCCGAGGGCGATGGGGCCGCAGATGATCCACAGCAGCACCGCGCCGATCCAGTTGAACGTGGTGAAGTGCACGTTGAGGGCCCAGTTCTCCATGCCCGGGTTCGCGCCGAGGGAGTTCAGGATGACGGTGATGATGCCGGCGCCCAGCACGGCGAAGATGAAGTTCCACACGCCACGGGCGGTGGTGTCGGCATCCTTGCGGTAGCCGTTGAAGAACATCGAAGCGCCGTAGAAGAAGCCGGAAGCGAGGCCGAACGCGTCGCCGAGGCCCTTCTGCGGGAATTCAGGCGTCGAGGGCACGAGGTTGAAGTCGAAGCCGAACGCCTGGCCGCCCACGCCGAAGCCGAGCAGACCCTCGCCGAACATCATGCCGATGAACACCGCGACGAGGCAGATCCACTGCAGCGGCGACATGGGTTCCTTGCGGAAGATGCGCGCCATCAATACGCAGATGACGGGGCCGATGTAGATGAACAGCACCGCGTTGGACACGGTGGTCAGCAGCGTGGACGTCACGTAGCACGCCAGCGACATGCCGATCATCAAGCCGCCGAGCGCGATAGCCGGCGTGAGCTTGAGCTTCTTGAAGACGTGCACTTTCTTCGTTGCCACCATCAGCACGAGGAAGAACAGCACGCCCATGCCCATGCGGCCCACGGCCATGAGGGCGCCGATGGAATCGCCCGCGTTGAGGCCGTCGGCGCCGTCGAACATGTTGGTGCGCGTGGCCCAGCGGCTGAACAGGGGCACAAGGCCCATGCCCGTCGCGGAGATCAGCATTGCGATGGTGCCCCAGCCGAGCTTCATCTCGTAGCCCTCGGAGCCGTCCTTCCCGTTGCCGAGCTTCTTGTTGTCGTTGTTGTCTGCCATTGGTCCTCCTTAAACCAGTAGCAAAAATGAATTCCCCATCTTCTCCCTGTCCCCGTCATGGGAGGCTGAATGTGAGATAAAGCGTCTCCTCTTCGGTCCCGCATGACCGAAACACATACGCAATGGTTGTCGATTGGGATTGAAAAGGGGATCCGGAATGCTCCTGCAAACCGAATCCCCTTTCTTAAATCGTAGTGACGCTTGCCTTAGAAGACGAGTTGGTCAAGCAGCGATTAGTCGTTCCACATCTCCGGGCGCACCAGGGTGTCGTCCTTGACGCGGTTCGGGAAGTAGTCGAGGCAGTCGCCCTCGCGGTAGACGTCGGCCGTGGAGCAGTGCAGGCCGCCGCCGAACGGGTAGGCGTCGCGCAAATCGCAGGGGATGACGTTCATGCCGAGCTGGTCCATCTGCTCCTGCTGGTTGACCTCGGAGGCCTCCACGATGACGGTCTTGGGGTCGAGCACCAGGCAGTTCATGGACAGCCACACCGAGCTGTAGCACAGCGCCGGCGGCTCGTCGTGGGCCGGCTGGGCGGCGTCGACGACCTGCCAGTCGTTCGCCTCGAAGATGGCGAGCTGGCCCTCGGCCGGGTGGCGGTGCGGGTTGTTGATGATCAGGCCCGGGCGCAGCGGCACGAAGGTGGCGTCGATGTGGATCGGGTAGGGGTCGCCCGGGAAGTTCATCGCGTGGATGCGGTACTCGGGGTAGTAGCGCTGGAACCAGTCCATGGCCGTGCGGTTCGTGGTCAGGCCGTGCTGGATGAAGATGTCCTTGCCCATGCGCATGAGGTCGGCGGCGTCCCACATCGGCTCGACCTCGGTGGTCACGAAGTCCTTGTTGGCCGTGCGGACGAGGCGCTCCTCGAGGGTGATCTTCTCATCGTAGTAGTTGTGCTTGTAGGAGGCGTCGGTGAGGCGCGGGCGGGGGGCCTGGGTCCACAGGAAGTCCGGGTCCTCGTCGAAGTACTGCTTCATGAGCGGCCAGTAGGCCAAATACTCGAAGTAGCGGCAGCGGAAGGAGTTCGCGCTCGCCATGATCTCGTTGCCGACGGTGAGCAGGATGTCGCGGGGCGGCATGCAGGTCATCATGGAGTCGTTGCGGAAGTCGGGCGTGCCGATGGCCTGGTTCCACTGGAGCGGGGTCGGGCGGTCGACGACCACGCCGTGGTCCTCGCAGATCTTCACGAGGTTCTCGAGGCACTCGTTGCCGCGCTCGACGGTCTTGGCGGGACGGAGGCCCCACATGCCGCGCATCTCGGAGTCGACGGGCACCTTCTCGGAGGTCGCGGGCTCCTCGGGCGGGATCATCGAGTTGTCGCAGCGGCCGACGATGACGCGCTTCAGCGGATCCCAGTCGTTCCAAGAGTTGACTATCTTCGCCATGACAGTCTCCTTTCTTTGGCAGCGCATCGGGCGCTACCGGTTGGGTGGCACAACTACATACTGCAGCTTTACCCGGCGAGAACGCCGCGGCTGCAGGAGTACTTTGGAGACTGATGCATGTGCGCTCCTCGGAATCCTACCGTGGCATGTCCTGCCAGATTTGCCGATGACGCAGTTATACCACCTTTTTTGTTCACCTGCAACATGAAATTCACGAAGAGTTTTGACCAAACCGTTCCCTTGAATTAAGCAAGTGCACAAAATTATTGGACGGGGCGTTTTGCTGCATTCTGCATAAAATTGCACGATATTGGATATTCGCGACGATGCATTCTCTCGCTTCGCATCATGACCGAATCAATCCGCAAACTCATGCATGAGGTTTCACAAGGGAAACGTGCAACAAAGTCGATCTAGATGCACAACGAGAGGAATCAAACCCCTGTCACCGACTCGTGAAAAAACACAATTCGCCGGGAGCGGCAAGGCGGCCGGGACGCGCGCCGCGCGGTGGCGGTCAGCCGTCGCGGCGGCTCGTCTTCGCGGCGCGCTTGTCGGCGTACATGCTCGCATCGGCCGCGCGGATGAGGGAGTCGTAGTCGCCGCCGTCGGCGGGATAGGCGGCCATGCCCACGCTCGCGCCGATCTCGCAGGTGCGCTCCCCCACGGCGATCGGCTCATCAAGCGCCCCGCGCAGCTTATCCGCGAACCGCCGCGCCCCTTCGGCATCGAGCCCGCCCGCCGCCGCGACGAACTCGTCGCCGCCGATGCGCGCCAGGTCGCCCACCCCGTCGCACACGGCACGGAACCGCTCGGCCACCTGCACGAGCAGCTCGTCGCCGAGCTTGTGGCCCAGGGTGTCGTTCACGTTCTTGAAACCGTTCAGGTCGAGGTAGAACAGCACAAAGGGCTCGCGGACGTCGGCACAGCGACGCTCCATCTCGTCGCCGAACCAGCGGCGGTTGTGCAGACCGGTGAGCTCGTCGGTGGTGGCCAGCTCGTGCAAGAAGCGCCGCTTGTTGCGCGACTGCCACACCACGACCGCCACCAGCACGCTGATGATCAGGCCCGCAAAGCTCGTCCACAGCAGCAGGGCCCAGTCGATCCACCCGTCCTTCGGGGCCAGCCGCAGCGTCCAGTCGTGGTTCGGCACGTGCACGGCGTACTCCACGGCGTCGGCGCCCGGCGGGGTGGACGACGCGGCGATGAGCACCTTGTCGCCCTGCGCCGAGGACGTGGACAGCTCGTAGTCGAGCCCGGCGGCCTCAACCTGGCTGAGCACGATGGGGTCGAGCGCGGCCGGCAGGTCGAGCACGATGACCGCGAATCCCCAGAACTCCTCGTCGCCGTTCTCGTCGGTCATGAAGATGGGGTTGCGCGCCACCAGCCCGAGGCCGCCCTGCCGAAGCTCGTAGGGGCCCGAGAGGGTGATCTGCCGCGTTTCCAGAGCCAGCAGCGCGTCGTCGCGGCGGTCGGGCTGCTCGAAGATGTTTCCGCCGATGGTGGGCTCGTTGCCCTCCACGGGGTACACGTAGCGCACCGTGCCGCCGGGCAGGTACTGGATGGCGCGGATGCCGACGCCGTCGCTGAGCGATTTCGCCAGGTCGTTGAACGTCTCCTCCGACAGCTCGCCGCGCTCGGCGATGATCAGGGACTCCATGACGTCCGTCTTGTGGAACAGGCTGTCCAGCAGCGACTCGATGCGCGCGCTGTACACCTCGTCGATGCGCAGCGCCTGCTCCCGGCGATAGGACATGTCGTCCTGCATGAAGTAGCCCACCACGAGCGCGCTCACCACAAGGCCGGCCAGCAGCGCCACGAGGTGCAGAGGGAAGGTGTGCGGCGCCCCGCGCCTGCTGCTCGACCCGCCCATGCGAACCCCCCTCCCCCCCGCCTGCCTCTCATACACATCTCCGCGCCACCACGGCGCGGTTCGCGCGCTGCAGCGAGAAGAAGCTCTTAGAGCCCAGCTTGCCGTCCTCGAGCGGCTCCCACAGCCGGACGAGCGTCACACGCCGCACATCTTCCGAACGCTAATAGTACCGATAGTACGCAGCGCAGCTGCCCTCGCTCGACACCATGCAGGGACCCACCGGGTTCTCCGGCGTGCACACGCGGCGGAACAGCGGGCACTCGCTCGGTGCCATGATACCGCGCAGCACGTCGCCGCAGCGGCAGCCTTTGGGATCCTGCGTGGGTTCAACCGACGGGTTAAAGCGGCGCACGGCGTCGAACTGCGCGTATGCGTCGCGGATGCGGTAGCCGGAGCCGGGTATCTCGCCCAGGCCGCGCCAGAGGGCGGGGCACGTCTCGAACACCTCGTCGATGGCGGCCATCGCCACGGGGTTGCCCTCGGGCATGACGCCGCGCGCGTAGGCGATCTCGATCTCGGCGCGGCCCTCATGCAGCTGGCGCATGATCATGGCGATGCCCTGCAGCACGTCCACTGGCTCGAAGCCCGTGATGACGCCGGGGATACCATACTTCTCGGCCAGGAAGCGGTACGGCTCGGCGCCGATGATGGTGCTCACGTGGCCGGGCAGGATGAGCGCGTCCACTTCGAGGTTCGGGTCGTTGACGATGGCCTCCAGCGCGCCGGGCATGTTCTTGTGCGCGCCGAACACGCTGAAGTTTTCAAGGCCGGCCGCAGCCGCGCGTTTGATGGCCATGGCCACGAGCGGCGTGGTGGTCTCGAAGCCCACGCCCACGAACACGATCTCGCGGTCGGGGTGCTGCTCGGCCAGGCGCAGCGCGTCGAGCGGCGAGTAGACGATCTGCACGTTGCGGCCCGCCGCCTGCTCTTTGAGGAGGCTGGACGTGGAACCGGGCACGCGGGTCATGTCGCCGAACGTGGCGATGGTGACGTTTGGCACGCGCGCGAGGGCGATGACGGTGTCGATGTCGCGGTTCGACGTAACGCACACGGGGCAGCCGGGGCCTGACGCCAGGCGCGTACCCTCGGGCATGAGGTTGCGGATGCCGTTGCGCGCGATGGCCATGGTATGCGTGCCGCAGACTTCCATGAGCGTGGCGCCGGCGGCGGGCGCGAGCTTCTGGATGGATTCGACCAGGCCGCGCGCGAGTTTCGGATCCTTGAACGCGGCCAGCTCGGCTTCCATCGCGGCGGCGTGGGTGCTCATAAGGGCACCTCTTCGCCGGCCAGCTCCGGGAACTGCTTGATGAGGTCGATGGTTTCCTGGGCGTAGTCGGCGTCCACCACCTCGATGGCGAAACCGGCGTGCACCAGGACGAAATCGCCCACGGAGGCATGTGGCGTGAGGTCGACGGCGATGTCGCGCGTGACGCCGAGGATGTCGACCGTCGCCAGGCTACCGTCTTTAAGCTCGGTGATCTGCGCGGGTATGGCTAGGCACATGGCTGCTCTCCTTCTTCGTTGTTCGAAGCCCATGCTACCACAGCTTGGCCGAACGAGATGCAGCCGTCGTTGGGCGGCAAATCGCGGTTGACGGCCACGGTGAAGCCGGCGGCCTCGAGCGCTGCCAGCGCGTGCTCGATCAGGTAGCGGTTCATGAAGACGCCGCCGGAGAGGGCGACCGTAGCGATGTCGTACATGCCGCGCACGAGCTCGGCCGCCATGACGATGGCTTGCACGAACGCGTCGTGGAAGCGCCGCGCGATGGTCGCGGTGGGCACGCCGGCCGCCTTGTCGTCGAGCAGCGCCTTGAACGTAGGCGCCGCGTCGAAGAGCACGACCGACGTGTCCTGCGCCGTGCTTGTTGCCGTGGCCGTGTTCTTGACGACCGCGATGGCATAGCGCTCGGCCGAATTGTCATCCTGAGCGGAGGCGACGTAGTCGCCGGAGTCGAAGGATCCCGTGCGGGCCGTCAGGCCATTGGCGTTTTCAGCTGGCGCCGCGGGGGATCCTTCGACTCGCTTCGCTCGCTCAGGATGACAGGGGGGGCGCTGCGCTCGCTCAGGATGACAACCTGCGGCTTCCAGCAGGATGGCGGGCTCGCCTTCGTATTTCGGCTCGGTGCACACGCCCAGGAGGGCGCTTGCGGCGTCGAAGAGGCGGCCGACCGACGAGGTCATAGGCGTGTTCAGGCCGCGATCGATCATCTGCTCGCACACGGCCGCCTGCTCGTTGAGGGTCGCCAGCGCATCGGCCGCGCCGGGGTGTTCCAGCAGGTCGAAGGCCCACAGCACGCCGTAGGCCATGCGCAGCGGGTGCTTCACCGCCGCCGCGCCGCCGGGCATGGGCACGTAGGCGAAGTTCGCGAACCGCTCGAACGCGCGCAGGTTGCTCAGCAGCACCTCGCCGCCCCAGATGGCGCCGTCCTCGCCGAAGCCCGTGCCGTCGAACGCGATGCCGCACACGGGACCGGGCAGGTTGTGCTCCCCCATCACGGCCACGATGTGCGCGTGGTGATGCTGCACCTCGACAAGCGGCAGGCCGCACGCGCGGCTCTCGTCGTGCGCCCACTTCGACGCGAGGTACTCGGGATGCTTGTCGCAGGCCAGGCGGTCGGGCTTGATCTCGAACAGCGTCTCGTAGCGGTCCTTCGCCGTGAGCCACGCGTCGTAGGTCTCCGCGTTCTCCATGTCGCCGATGTGCTGCGACACGAACGCTTCCGCGTCGCGCGTGAGCGTGAACGTGTTCTTCTGCTCCGGGCCCACGGCCAGGATGGACGCGGTGCCTTCGCTCGCGGGCATCGCCAGCGGCAAGGGCGCGTAGCCGCGGGCGCGGCGGATGAACTGCACGGCGTCGCCCGCGCTGCCGGCCTTGACGATGCGCACCACCGAGTCGTCGTAGCGCGCGCGAATAGCGCGGTCGTGGCCCAGGATGGCGTCGGCCACGGCGAACAGCTTCTCGCAAGCGTCCTCGTCGTCGGTGACGATGGGCTCGTCATGGATGTTCCCCGAGGTCATGACGAGCAGAGGGATGTGACAATTGCCCCGTCCCTTTGTCACATCGGCGAAGTCGGCCAGCAGGAGGTGTTGCAGGGGGGTGTAGGGGAGCATGACGCCGAGCTCGGGAAGCTCGTCGGCCAACCCCGGCGCGAAGGCGGCGTCCGGGCGCTTCTTCAGCAGCACGATGGGGCGCTGGGAGCCCTCCAGCACGGCAGCTTCCGCGTCGTTCACCTCGCACACCTGCCGCACGTCGTCGGTCGAGGCGGCCATCACCGCGAACGCTTTGCCCTCGCGGCGCTTGCGGGCGCGCAAAAGCGCCACGGCGTCGGGGTTGTTCGCGTCGCACACCAGGTGGAAGCCGCCGAGGCCCTTCACCGCCAGGATCTTCCCCGCCGCCAAAAGCTCCACGGCGCGCGCGAGGATGGCGTCGCTCTCCTCGAGCGTGTTTCCCCACGTCACCGGCCCGTGCGGTGCAGCGATGTCGCCGCCTTCGTGCTCGCGCCAGCTCAGGTGCGGACCGCACTCGAAGCAGGCGTCGGGCTGCGCGTGGAAGCGGCGGTCGAGCGGGTCGCCGTACTCGCGGGCGCAGCGCTCGCACATGGGGAAGTCCTTCATCGAGGTGCTCTTGCGGTCGTAGGGCAGCTTCTCGATGATGGTGAAGCGCGGCCCGCAGTTCGTGCAGTTGATGAACGGGTAGCGGTAGCGCCTATCGTTGGGGTTGAACAGCTCGCGCACGCAGTCGTCGCACGTGGCCAGGTCGGGCGACACAAGCGTGGTCTTCTCCACCGCGCCGGCGTCCGAGAATCGGATCTCGAAGGAGTCGAAGTCCTCCAGCGGCACCTCTTTGAGGTCGATCTCCTCCACGCGCGAGGCAGCCGGCGGGTTCTCGGAAAGCTCCAGCACGAACTCGTCCAGCAGCTTGCCCTCGGCCTCCGCGTGGATGAACACGCCGTCGGTGGCGTTCAGCACCCAGCCGTTCACCAGGTATTTCTTCGCCAGCCGGTACACGAAGGGGCGGAAGCCCACCCCTTGCACGATGCCCTTCACCTGTATGTCGAGCGCTTCGATCATCTCGCCGCCTCCGCTTCAATCCAAGAGGGCGGCCCCGGCCGGCCGCCCTCGATGTTTCACGTGAAACACTCGTTCGCGTTGGACGCCCTTACCTCGCCGGCGCCTCGAGCTCCTCCAAGATGCCCATGATCACCTCGGCCAGCTCGCGCAGCGTCACGCCCGAGTTGTCGGGCAGGTGCAGGTGCACGCAGCGACGGCCGCGATCGG
This sequence comes from Arabiibacter massiliensis, assembly GCF_902386925.1. Classification (NCBI taxonomy): domain Bacteria; kingdom Bacillati; phylum Actinomycetota; class Coriobacteriia; order Eggerthellales; family Eggerthellaceae; genus Arabiibacter; species Arabiibacter massiliensis. The sequence goes on from NZ_LR698996.1 coordinate 2,074,848, forward strand.
CCAGCGTCACGAGGTCGCCCGAGGCCTGCGCCTTCGCGAGCGACCCCAGGCTCTCGGCCTCCTGCCCCAGCGGGATATCCTTCAGCTCGTCGGCCGACAGGATGAGGAACACGCCGCAGTTCGGGCCGCCCTTGTGCAGCTGCCCGGTGGAATGCAGGTAGCGGGGCCCCACTTCCAGGCAGGATACCACGCCGCGTTTGTCGGCCACGCCGTGGCGGATGGTCTCGAGCGCCTCGCGCCGGCCCTCGCCGGTGAACGGCAGAAACGCGTTCAGCGCGAAGAAATCGCCCGGCTGGATGCTGCCCAGCAGCGCCCGCAGCGCCCCGCGCACGTCGGTGCAGTCCTTGAAGCACGGCGACAGGCGCACCTCCACCTCGCCCATGTGCACGTCGTCGATGAAATCCTGCACGAAATCCGGCTCGGGCTGGCCGTCCTTGAGGATGTCGAGCACGACGGCTTTCGCGGAGGCCACGTCGGGCTGGTCGAACGGGCAGATCTTCATGAGGTAGCCGCACATGGCGATGGCGTACTCCCACATGATGAAATGCTCGGCCAGCTCCTCCACCGAGTCGATCCTGAAGTTGGCGCGCGGGATGGTGGGGTCGATGTAGGACAGGCTCATCTCGAAGTTCTTGCGCTCGTCCCAGAGGTCCGTGCGCGTCTGGTACATGATGACGCTGCGGTCGCCCGGGTCCTTCGTGAGCAGCAGCGAGTCGATCTCGATGTTGGGCAGGATGCCCTGTCCCTCCTTGCCCAGGCTCTCGGCCACCAGCTGCTCGATCCACAGGCCCAGCACGCGGCCGCGCTTGGGCGTGAGGAACGAGAACTTATTGCGTCCGTGCAGGTAGTTGTCGTACAGGAAGGCGGCCAGGCCGATGGCGGGGTTGTCGATGGCGTCCTCGGCGCAGCGGCGCTCGGCCTCCACGGCATGGCTCATGAAGTCCTCGAGGTCGATGCCCACGAGCGCGGCCGGCAGCAGGCCGAACACGGACAGCGCCGAGAAGCGCCCGCCCACGGACGGCTCCCCGGAGAACACGGCGGCCCAGCCCTCCTCGCGCGCCTGGCGCTCCAGCTCCGAGCCGGGATCGGTGACGGCCACCAGATGCCCCACCAACTCCTCCTCGGGCATGCGGTCGGCCACCGCGTCGCGCACGGCGCGCAGGGCCAGGCGCGGCTCGATGGTGCCGCCGCTCTTCGACGAGATGATGAACAGCGTGGTCTCGGGCTTTGCCTCGGCCAGGATGGCGCGCATGCGCACGGGCGAGTCGGAGTCGAGCGTTTTGAAGGAGATCTTCGACGAGTCGGGCTTGTTGTACTTCGTGATGGTCATGGGCGCCTGCGTGGAGCCGCCCTGGCCGATGAGCACCACGGTCTTGAGCCCCTGGGCGATGATGGAGTTCGCGAAGCTCTGGATCTTGTCCAGCGGATAAGGCGGATTGCTGGCGAGGTCCGTCCACCCCATGTACCGCTCGGCGCAGGCGCGCGCCTCGTCCGTGAAGCTGTAGAGGCTCGCGTCCCGGTCGTGGAGACGGCTGGCGACGCACTCTTTCACGAGCGTCTTGGCGGAAGGATACAGTTTTTCCATATCACCAGACAGCATGGGCACCTTCTTTCTGCGTAATTCTCCCCATTCTAGCAAACGACGCGGAAAGCGGCTCGCCTTGTTTGGCGTTGTGATGGAGATGTGAACGAGATGTGCATCCGGGCCCTCAGTTACGCAATGGAAACGATGGAAGCATGCGGGAGGCGGATCTTCGCTCCGAAAACACGCCTCGTGCGCTGAGGCGTGTTTTCGGAGCGAAGATCGTGCGCGACAGGGGGACATGACGCGCGCTGTCCTGCTTGTCGATAATAATTCCAAATTAACAGTATTTCACTGTTGATTCTTCTTTCTTATTGATATATAGTATCGATATCAAAACGAGCCACTGAGGAGGGCTCGTCAAGAAACCATAGGGAGGAATCGCACATGTCTGAAATCTCGAGGCGCAATCTGCTCAAAGGCGCGGCCGTCGGCGCCGCTTCGCTTTCCACGCTCGGCATCCTTGCCGCCTGCGCGGCCCCGGAGGAGCCCAAGGCAGCCGCCGAGCCCGCCGCTGACGACGCCGCCAAGGCCGACGGCGCTTCCAGCGAGTACGTGGCCGAGGTGCTTGAGCCCACGGCGATGCCCGATGCCGGAACCGCGAGCAACTTCAACATCATGTACGACAGCAAGACCGCCGTGGGCACCACCTACGAGAACCTGATGTCCGCCATCACGGGCGAGACCGGCGCCACCACGAAGTACGAGGCGTTCTCCAAGGTTGCCGAAAAAGAAGGCTTCGACGTGCTGGCGCGCCTGTTCCAGTGCACCGCCGACGCCGAGAAGATCCACATCGGCCTGGAGTACGACCTGGCCAAGGAGATCGACCCCGCCACCGAGAAGCCCGAGCCGCCGACGGTCGAGGAGCACGAGAGCGACATCAACCTGATCAGCGGCGCGAACGGCGAGATCTACGAGACGTCCGACATGTACCCCTCCTTCATCAAGAAGGCGCAGGAGGAAGGCAACAACAAGGCCGTGCAGGTGTTCACCCGCGCGAAGCTGGCCGAGGCCTACCACGCGAAGCTGTACATGGACGCGTACACCACCATCGACACCCCGTTCGACGGCAAGTACTACCTGTGCCCCATCTGCGGCTACATCCACAAGGGCGAGAACTTCACCGCCTGCCCCATCTGCCTGGCCCCGAAGAGCTCCTTCAAGGCCTACTAAACCAAGCCATCCCCCTCTCGCATGGCGGCTTCCCGGTACTGCATCCCGGGGAGCCGCCTTTTTTCGCGCGCGAAGCGGGCCCCGCTGCGGAAGTGGCAAGGATTTGCGGCTGTGGCACGGATCGGACGGAAATCGGGCGGCACGGACGCGCGGGCACCGGTGTTTCCCCAGGTCGCGAAATTCGCGAACGCGCCGCGCATGCCACAGCCGAAAAATCCTGCCACTTCCACGCGGGATGTCATCCTGAGCGAGCGAAGCGAGTCGAAGGATCCCGTGCGGCGTGAGCTGGGAGTTTCTCGGCTGACGCCGCAGGGGATCCTTCGACTCCGCGCTGCGCGCTCCGCTCAGGATGACATCCCGCGTGGAAGTGGCAGGATTTTTCGGCTGTTGGGAACCTCGCTGCTCGCTGCGAGAATCCTCACCGGCCGCGTCGAAGGTTCTCGGGCACGGCGCGCACCGGCTTCGCCGCGCTTGTGTCCCCCACGGGGCTCGCTAGCCGCCGCTCGAAGATATTGAACTCGTTGATCACCTCGGGCACTTCGAACGTCCGGTTACGCTTTTGGCTTCCGATGGGCTTTACGATGCCCGATTCTGCACAGCGTTCGATCGCCGCCGTGGTGGCGCTCGTCGCGCGCCCAATCGAGGCGACCGCCGACTTTACCGTGAACACCGGCATGCCTACCAGCTCTTCCAGCAGAAGGTCGAGCGCTGAGTTCTTGCGCACGGCACCCAGACGCTCGCGCCATGCAGCCTGCAAGACGTCGGCGCTTTGTTCGAAACGCTCGGCCTCCTCGCATGAAGCGAGGCATGCGCCGGCAAAGAACGAGACCCATTCGTTGATTCCGTCGCGAACAGCCACTTCGCCCTCTGAATCGGTGTAGCGAAAACCCGTGAGGCCTTGCACGTAGCTCTCCGAATGCGTCGCAAGAACGAGGGACACCGGCGGCACGAGACGGGGTGCCAGGCCCCGACGCCTCAGGACGAGATGGATGAGAGCGCGCCCGGTTCGCCCATTGCCGTCAACGAAAGGATGGATAGATTCAAACTGGGCATGGACAAGCGCAGCCTGCACGATGGGTGAAACGACCCGATCATTACAATACTGCGCAAGATCATCGAGCAAGCCTTCCACATGCTGAGGCGCCGGAGGAACATAATCAGCCGAGAGGGGATTGTACGAATTGCCGCCGACCCAGTTTTGACGATCTCTCAGCTTGCCTCCGTACCGATCGATGCGCGTACCTGCGCAAAGAGCCCGGTGAATCGCGAGTATCGTGTCGACGGTGATCGTCTCGTCAGCCTCGGCCGCCGCGAGGGCGTCCTGCATGGCGTGGATATTGCCAACGACTTCGGCTGCGGATTCATCATGACGGAACGCGGTGCGGTCGCCAAGGTTCATCTCCGCTTTAAGAAGCCGTCTCGTCCCAATCGACAGGCCTTCGATGTACGACGAGGACACCGCCTCCGCGCGCAGAAGAAGCCGCGCGATTCCCTCCGAGCTGCGAAGCGCGCGCACTCGTTCGTTCAGCGCGGCGATCGCCTGCTCGGCTCGACCCACGTCTCCCACCACATCGGGCTCAAGCGCCACGCCCATGTTCTTCAGCATCCCAGGAAGGTAGTAGAAGTACGCACCGCTTTGCCGCTCGCGCCGCGTTCTTCCCATGCCTTCGCTTATCCAAAACTCTCGATGCAATGTGCCCATGAACCGCCTCCTTATTTCAGGTTTTACTTTAACCTGAAATAAGGAAAGGTGAGCCTTCATAAAGCTGAAATACAGTTTCTCCTTATTTCAGGTTGTATCATAACCTGAAATAAGGAAGATGAGTCTTGCGTAAAGTGGCAGGAATTTGCGGCTGTGGCACGGATCGGGCGGAAATCGGGCGGCACGGACGCGCGGGCGCCGGTGTTTCCCCAGGTCGCGAAATTCGCGAACTCGCCGCGCGTGCCACAGCCGAAAAATCCTGCCACTTCCACGCGGGATGTCATCCTGAGCGAGCGAAGCGAGTCGAAGGATCCCGTGCGGCGTGAGCTGGAAGTTTCTCGGCTGACGCCGCAGGGGATCCTTCGACTCCGCGCTGCGCGCTCCGCTCAGGATGACAAAGGGGGATGGCTGCGCGCTCCGCTCAGGATGACAAAGGGGGATGGCTGCGCGCTCCGCTCAGGATGACAAAGGGGGATGGCTGCGCGCTGCGCTCAGACAGGGGGAGGGCATCTTCGTCGCTGCGCGCAGGATGACAAAGGGGGCTCGGGGGCATCAAAAAGGGGCCGCTTGGAGGCGGCCCCGGGAGGGTTATCGGTTGGGCCGCGGTTACTTCGCGGCGACCTTGGTGAACATGCCGTCTTGGACGGTCACCTCGATGACCACGGTCTTGTCGTCAGGGGACTCCTCCCACGAGCGCGCGTACTTCAGCGTGATGGACGCGTCGCCCGAGCCGTTCGCCTTGTAGCCGAACATGTGCACGCCGCCCGCTCCGGCCACCGCGTCCTTGCCGGCCTCGTCCATCGCGCCGCCCTCTTCGACGTACTCGTCCATGTCCTGCGTCACCGTCGAGCCCGTGATCTCGCTGGTCCACTCGTACCCGGTGGTCGCGTTGCCGTCGAGCATCACTATCATGTCGCCCTGGGAGTACAGCAGCTCGCCGCCGTCGAACTGAACCGTGGCCTCGTCGTCGGCCGGAACCACTCCCTCCCGGCCGCCCTGCGCGGGCGAGCCGCATGCCGCGAGGACGCCGACGAGCGCCGCCAGGCACGCCCCGATCAACGTGAGCTTCAGAATCTTCTTCATAGCGTCGCCTCTCCTTCGGTCGCACCTTGCGTATAGGGTTCTTCCAAAGTGACGGTCACGGTTGCCCCGCGATCGACGTTCGTTCCCGCCACGATGCTCTGAGCCACGACGTAGCCGTCCTCATTGCCGGTGAACTTGCAAACCAGGCCCGCACTCGCCAGGACGTCCTGGGCTTGCGGCAGCGAAAGCGTCGCCAGATCGGGCACCGGCACCTGCTCCTTAGGAGACGGCGCGGGGCCCTTCGACACGAGAAGCGTCACCGTGGTGCCTTTGACGCACTGGATCTTCGGATTGGGGTTCTGGCTGGACACGGTGCCCGCAGCCGCGCTCGCATGGTACGCCTCCACCACGTCCACGTTGAACCCGGCGTCTGTCAGCGCCGCCACGGCCGCGTCGCGCGCCTTGCCGATGACGGACGGCACGGCCGCCACCTCCTTGCCGAGCGCCACGGTGAAGCTGACCGTGGTGCCCGCGTCGGCCTTCGTCCCGGCGGCGACGGACTGCGAGAATATCCTGCCGGGATCGACGTCGCCCTTGTACACGGGATCCTCCGCCTTGGAGACGAGCTTTGCCTTCGCCAGCGCGTCCTCGGCCTGGGTCTGGGTCATGCCGGTCAGATCGGGCACCGCCACCTGCTCGGGGGGCTTCTGCACGCCCTTCGACACGACGAGGTCGATGGAGGTTCCCGCAGCCACCTCGGTCTTGACGTCGGGGGTCTGCTTCACCACCATGCCGGCGGCCACCGTCTCGCTCTCCTCCTCGGTGACTGCGCCCACCTTGAAGCCCGCGTCGGCCACCACGCGCTGCGCGTCGTCCTTCGTCATGCCCACGACGTTCGGCACGGCCTTCTTGTCGTCCTGCTTCTTCTCGGGCTGCTTCGGCTCGGTTTTCTTCTGCTCGGTCTGGCCGCTCTCCTTTTTGGCCACCTCGCCGCTGCAGCTGCACCCGACCAATCCGGCCGTCAGGCAGCATGCCAGCACCGCCGCGCACCCGACTGCCATGAAACGCTTCCGCATGGTTGTCATCATCGAGGCCTCCTTTCGCGTTCACCATACTCGGGCTTGCATATCAAACCTACACCAAACACGCGAGCTGAGAGCGATCGGGGGAAATCAAGCCTCCAACGCACCGCGCCGGAAGCGAAAAGGGAGCTGCATCAAAAGTCCCGCCACGTCGGTTCTCTGTCCTTGCCGATGGGACGCGATCGCCCCGCAGGTGGCAGCAAGGGCAGAGCCCTTGCCCTACGGGACGATGAGCGGGCGGGGCGCGCCTTACAGGCCGAGCGCCTTCTTGAGCGCGGAGACGCGGCGGCGCGACACGGGGATCTTCTCTTCGGCGCCGTTCAGCGTGAGCAGCAGCGTGCCGCCCGACACCGATTCGATCTCCTCAACCATGGACAGGTTCACCAGATAGCCACGGTGCACGCGGAAGAACCCGTGGCCGTCCAGGCGCTTCTCCAGCTGGGCCAGGCTCACCGTGGAGAAGTAGCGGTCGGTGTCCGTTTGCAGATAGGCGTAGTCGTCGCGCGCCATGACGAAGCGGATCTTGTCGATGCCGATGAGGATCTTCTTGCCGCCCTTCTCGACGGGGATGCGCTCGGACTTCTGCGCCTGCACGTGCAGCGACACATGCTCGCGCACGCGGGAGATGGCCTGCGCCAGGCGCTCCGTCTCCACCGGCTTCACCAAGTAGTCGATGGCGCTCACCTTGAACGCCTCGAGCGCGAACTCGCTGTACGCCGTGACGAACACCACGGCCGGCGGGAACTTGAGGTGCTGTAGCGCCTCGGCCAGCTGCAGGCCCGTGGCCTCGGGCATATTGACGTCCAGGAACATGACGTCGCAGGGGTATTCCTTGAGCTTTTCGATGGCCTCGCGCACGCTGGCCGCCTCGGCCACCACCTCGGTCTGGCCCAGCTCGTCGAGCAAGAACTTCAGTTCAGAACGCGCGGGAGCTTCGTCATCAACGATCATGGCCTTCAACACGTGGACCTCCTAGCCTCTGAACCCCTTGGTGGAATCGAGCGTCTTCTCTCAGGTGCCATTATAAATCAAGGCGGCCGGAATCAGCGGAAAAGACGGAATATCGGAAATTACCATGACTGTTCGCCGGTTACCGGTCGCCGCGCGGGCGCGCCGTACGCCGGCTGCGGAAAGGAAAAGCCGAGCGCCGCGGGGGTGCGCGACGCTCGGCGGGAGGGTCCTTCTACGCGGATGCGTTACTTCTGCTGGCTCTTGCGGCGCAGGGCGGCGCCGGCCAGAAGCGCGATGCCGGAGGCGCCGGCCACGGCTGCCAGCGGAGCGGCGTCAAGCGGGTCGCCGGTCTTGGCGATCTTGGAATCGTTGCCGCCATTGCCGCCATTGCCGCCGTTGCCGCCGGTGCCGGTCTTGGCCACCGTGAAGTCCACGGAGGCGCTGCGGTCGCCGGAGTAGGCGAGCTTGAGCGTGTGCTTGCCCACCGACAGCGTGTCGAGGAAGGCGGCCTTCAGCGTGATGACCGTCGAGCCGGACTTCGCGTCGTAGTTGGAGGGCACCACCGTCTTGCCGTCCACGAGCACGCGCTGGAGGTCGGCGAGCGGAAGCGAGCAGGTGAACGTGAGCGTGCCGCCCGCGCCCACCACGTGCGTGCCGTTGCCGCCCACGGTGATGTCGGGCTTGACGGCCTCGCCGGTCACCGTGACCGTGGTGTTGCCGGTGAACTCGTTGATCTCGTAGGTGTAGGCGTTGCCGTTCTGACTGGCCAGCTTGACCTTCGCGTTGTCGGCGGTGACCACCGGTGCGGAGGTGACGGTCTTGTTGGAGTCGAAGGTGACGGTGAGCACGGAGACGGAGTCGGGGCCGAGGCCGTCGGTCGGGGACAGGCGGGCCGTGCCGCCCTTGAGGCCGGCCTTGTCGAGCGTGGCGGACCAGGCGTCCACGGCCTCGCCGGCCACGGTGACGGTGGCGTTCTTCGTGAACGTGGAGATGGTGCCCACGTAGGCGCCGTCGGCCGGGCGCTTCTGCAGGGGGTACTTGACGGCGGCGCCGTCCAGGGTCATCGTGGGCGCGGCATCGAAGCGCTTGCCCGCGGCGGGCTTGATGGTGACGTTCACCGGGTCGTCGGCCTTGATGTCGGAGGTCTTGGAGAGCTCGGCGGTTGCGCCCTTGAGGCCGGTGGTGTTAACGGTGGCGGTGAAGACGGGATCCTTGGCCTCACCGGTCACCGTGATGGTGACGGGTCCGGTCGGGTTGTCGATCTCGCCGGAGTAGCAGCCGTCGGCGTCGACCCACGCGAGCTCCTTGAGAACGTGCGCGCCCTCGACCGTCATGACGGGGTCATCGATAAACACCTTGCCCTCGTCGGCCGTGACGGTAATCTCAACGAACTCGCTGGCCGCGATATCGTCGAAGTCGGTAACGGCGGTCGCGTTCTTGAGGTCGCCTGCGACGAGCGTGACGGGGTACCTGGTAATTGAGGGGGTGCCGAGGAGGGTCAGCTGGTACTTATCGACGGGAACCCTAGGCTCGGCTTGCCATTGGGCGTAAGTTGCACCGCCGCTCTCTATGCTCCGAATGTCGTAGGGATATCCGGAACCCGTGCGCTCATCGGTGGCGATAACCGCGCCGTCCTTGTCTTTGTAGATAATCTTTTCCAAAGGTCGGCCGCCGCCATCAATCGTATCGTCTGCGACAAGAACTTGGTGCCAGCCCATCTCGTCCATGTTATAATTTGCGGCCCAGGCCTTAGTCATGGGGATCAGCGACAGCGCCAAGACCGCCGCTAAAATCAGCGCACCCCCCCCCCTGAGCGATTTCGTCATTGTTCTCAGCATCCTTCTTTCTCCTTCCGTCGGGCGAATCCGCCGTATCTCTCACAAAACTATTGCAACCACGTCATGGTAATGAGCGCACTACACCAGCTCTGCTTCATAAAGGGGCGCAAAAGGAGGGATTCTGAGTTTTTTCGGCACGAGCGGCCGAAATCCGGGGGGAAGGACGCAGCGGCGCCGGGCCGGCGGCATGAAAAAGCCGAGCGCCGCGGGGGTTCGCGACGCTCGGCGGGAGGGTCCTGCTCTGCGGCCGAGCTACTTCTGCTGGGCCTTCTTGCGCAGGGCGACGGCGCCGGCCAGAAGCGCGATGCCGGCGACACCCGCAAGCGGGGCGGCGCTCAGCGGATCGCCGGTCTTGGCGATCTTGGAGCCGTCGTTCTTGTCGTCGGTGGGCAGGGGCTTGGCCTTGGCCACCGTGAAGTCGAGGGAGGCCGCGCGGTCGCCCGTGTAGGAGAGCTTGATGGTGTGCTTGCCCTCGGCGAGCGTGTCCAGGTAGGCGGCCTTCAGCGTGACGATGGTGCTGCCGGACTTGGCGTCGTAGTTGGCCTTGTCGAGCTCCTTGCCGTCCACGAACACCTTGATCAGGTCCTCCAGCGGCAGCGAGCAGGTGAACGTGAGCGTGCCGCCCGCGCCCACCACATGGGTGCCGTTGCCGGTGACCTTGATGACAGGCTTGTCGGCGGCCGTGGCCTCGCCGGTCACCGTGATGTTGGAGTTGCCCGAGAAGCCGGTGATGGCGCAGGTGTAGGATCCGTCGGCCTTCTTCGTGGGGGTTCCGACCGTGGCGTTGGTCGCGCCGATGCCGGGCGCGGAAGCGAAGGCCTTGCCCGCCTCGGGCGTGACGGTAACGGTGACCGTGTCATTCGCCTTGATGTCCGTGCTCTTGCTCAGGGAAGCCGAGGCGCCCTTGAGGCCGGAGGTGATGAGCGTGGCGGTGTAGGCGGGATCCTTGGCCTCTCCGGTCACCGTGATGGTGACGGGTCCGGTGGGGTTGTCGATCTTGCCGGAGTAGCAGCTGTCGGCCTCGACCCACGCGAGTTGCTTATAAACGTGCGCATTGGTGGCCTCCATGCGGGGAGGATCGGTGAACACCTTGCCCTGGGCGGGCGTGACGGTAACCTCAACGAGCTCATTGGTCGCGATATCGTCGAAATCGGTGAGTGCGGTCGCGTTCTTGAGGTTGGCCGTATTGAGCGTCACGGGGTACCTGGCCGCTTCGGCAACGCCGGAGACAATGACAGTGGTGTTCCTCGTGAACGCGGAGAGCTGGCAGGTGTAGGTGCCGTTCTCGCCAGGCTCAACCGCGCCCGCAGTGAAACCGTCGGGAATGACCCTGGGAGCCGAGTTGAACGCGTACCCCTCGTCGGGCGTGATGGTGAGCGTCACGACGTCAGTGGGGGCGATGTCCGAGGTCTTGTCGAGCGAGGCGCTCGCATTCTCAAGCTGGTCGGTGCGGACCTGGGCGGTGTAGGTGGCAGACGCCGCTCCCGTGATGGTGAAGACGGTGCCGGCAGGGCAAGTCTCAAAGATTGAAGCTTCGTACTTGTTGGGATCGCTGCGACTCGGCTTCGCCTGCTCGAAATAGACACCGGTCGACTGGTTATGAGCCAAAGTCGGCGGGGTCGTCCACGAACAACCGGGCTTGAGCGTGATCGTGATCTTGTCCCACTGATCAGATTGATTGTCGGCGACTGAAACTTCGAAACCAGCATCATGATCATAGGTCAAAGTATAGTTTCCAGCCCAGGCCTTAGTTACGGGGATCAGCGACAGCGCCAAGACCGCCGCTAAAATCAGCGCACCCCCCCCCCTGAGCGATTTCGTCATTGTTTTCAGCATCCTCGTTCTCTCCTTCCATCCGGCTCGGGCGAACAGTCGCCTTGCGCGCCGCCAAACCCACTCGTACAGTTTTGGTTGAACCTCTGCAATTGCCTCATGCTAGCAGGGGCACTACACCAGCACGGCATCAGCGCATATGGAGGAAAGATGGAGAACGTCCCGCGGCGCGCAGGTTGTCGCGATCGGCGCGCTGACAGACCGCGTCCCGATGTAGCGCGCGATCTTGTTGTCATCCTGAGCGAGCGAAGCCCTCTGCTTGTCATCCTGAGCGAGCGAAGCCCTCTGCTTGTCATCCTGAGCGAGCGAAGCGAGTCGAAGGATCCCCTGCGGCGCCAGCCGTGACGCTTCCAGCTGGCGCCGCGCGGGATCCTTCGACTACGCGCTGGCGCGCTCCGCTCAGGATGACAGAAGGGGCGCGCCGCTCCACACGGCTCCGCTCAGGATGACAAAGGGGATGCGCTGACGCGCTCCGCTCAGGATGACAAAGGGGATGCGCTGGCGCGCTCCGCTCAGGATGACAGAAGGGGCGCCCGCTCCCCTACCCTTGCGGGGCGTCGGTGAGGTAGCGGGTGCGGAGGGTTTCGCGCTGGGCGTCGGAAACGTGCAGCTGGTCGCGGACGTAGGCGTCCAGGCTGCTGTATTCGCGCTCGATGGCGTCGAAGGCGGCGTTCAGGAAGCGCGCATCGGCCGAGTTGATCACATGGATGCTGTCATCCAGCTTGCCAGCCAGGCCGAACGACGACAGGGCGTCCATGATGTTCTGCGTCTCGGACTTCACGTACTCGTTGGTGGCCAGGTAGTCGCGCTCGATGGCGTCCCGCGGCGCGCCCAGCGCGTGCAGCAGCAGGGCCGCCGCCAAGCCGGCGCGGTCCTTCCCGATGGTGCAGTGCCACAGCACGGCGCCCTCTTCGGCAGCCAGCACGTCGGCGAAGAACTGCGCGAACCCCTGCTGGCTCTGCTCGTCGAGCACCATGCGCTCGTAGACGTTCTCCATGATGCTGGCCGGATTCTTCTTCAGCGTGCGCAGCGCCTTGAGCGCCTGCATCATGCCGCCTTCGCGCGTGACGCCGAACGTGGAGGCGCTCAGCAGCGGCGCGTTGTCGAAGCGCACGCCGGGGAGGCGATCCTCGGGGTCGGGCTTCTCGCGGCGTTCCTCCTCGGTGCGCAGGTCGATGACCAGGCGCAGGCGGAAGTCGTCGGTGAGCGTGGCCAGGTCGCGGTCGGTGGCGCCGTGCAGCGCGCCGGAGCGGATGAGGCGCGCGTGCTTGACGAAACGGCCATCGGCAGCGGGGATGCCGCCCACGTCGCGCGTGTTCGGCAGGCCCTCCAGCACGATGCGGCCGCCGGGTTCGCGTTCGAGTTGCAGGGGGTTTGTCATAGCAGGCCTTTCGGGGAGGGGGGGGGGCTAGGGCGGTTGCGCGGAGGGGACGGTGTTGTGGAGGGGGTGGGGGGGGGGGGCGGGGGGGGGGTGGAGGTGTCGTGGTGGGGGGTGCGGCATGACGGTGCGGGGGGGTGGGGGGGGGGGGTTCGCTCGCTCAGGATGACGTAGCGCGTTTTCGCTGGCGCCGCGCGGGATCCTTCGACTCCGGCGCTTCGCGCCTCCGCTCAGGATGACAAGGGGGGAGCGCGCCGACGCAGCAGCCGCAAGGGAGCGTTGTACCGGGCGGGCAGCAGCCCGCCCCTACAAAGGGAGCGCGCCAGCGCGACACTGCCTTCGGTGCCGCGCGACGCGCTCCGAGGTGCTTCTACTTCAGATCCAGCGCCATCAGCTTGTCCAGCGTGAGGGCGTAGATGCGGAACGACTGCTTCAGCAGCTCCTCGCTCACGCCCTCGTCGGGGCCGTGCATCATGCCCACCCACTCGGGGTTCTTCTCCCACGGCTTCTCGGGGCCGAAGCTCGCGCCGCTCTTGAACTCGCGCGCGTACGTGCCGCCGCCCATGGTGAAGGGCTTGGCGTCCTCGCCGGTGGCCTCGTTGTAGGCGTTGAGCAGCGCCTGGATCACCGGGCTGTCCGGCTTCACCAGGAACGGCTCCATGAGCAGGGTGTTCTCGAAGTCGGCGCCGATCTCGTCGGTGAGCTGACGCAGGTGCTCGGTGATCTCGGCCGCCGTGATGGACGTGGGGAAGCGGCTGTCGAGCGTCTGCATGAAGCGCTCGCCGTCCAGCTTGATGGTGCCGCCGATGACGGTGAGCGGGCCGAAGTACTCGTCTTCGCTCTTGATGCCGATACCGCTGCCGTCGGTGTGGTTGAGCAGCTTCTGGTCGAGCTCGAGGAAGGCGCGCTCGTCGGCGCTGCACAGGTCGTTGGCCAGCAGATAGTCCACGATGAGTCCGATGGCGTTGATGCCCTCGTCGGGCGTGGAGGCGTGCGCGCCCTTGCCGGCGGCTTCGATGCGCGCCAGGCCCTCGCCCGCGTCCGTGATGGTGAGGCACTCGGCGGCGGGCAGGCTGGCGACGTCGGCCTTCACCACGGCGTGCGCGATGCCGGGCACGGCGTTGGTGGCCGCGCCGCCCTCGAACTCCGCGATGGTGCGCTGACCGGCCGGGATGGCCTTGCTGGTGATGGTGCCGTCGTAGCCGCCCTTCTCGCCGTAGCACACGGGGAATTCCGCGTCGGGCGTGAACAGGAACGCCGGGTCTTCGTAGTGCTCGTGGTAGTACGCCACGTCGGCCATGCCGGATTCCTCGTTCGCGCCGAACAGGAAGCGCACGGTGTAGGGGAACTGCGGCGTCTCGCCCGCGTCCTGCAGGTCCTTCCAGAACTTCATGGCGTGCAGCGCCACCACGCTCGGACCCTTGTCGTCGAGCGTGCCGCGGCCCATGAGGTAGCCGTCCTTGCGCGTGACGGCATAGGGCTCGAAGGTCCAGCCGGGACCGGCGGGCACGACGTCCATATGGCCGATGATGCCGATCTGGGTTTCAGACGCGCCGGGGAAGTCGGCGAAGCCGATGTAGCCCTCGGCGTCATGGGGCTTGAAGCCCATGTCGGCCGCCAGCTTGAGCGCGGCCGTGAGCGCTTCTTTGGGGCCGGGACCGAAGGGGGCGCCGTCCGCCTTCTTGTCGTCCTCCTGGAAGCTGGGAATGCGGACGAGCGTCTCGATGTCGCCCACCATCGCGTCCCAGTTGTCCTCCAAGTACGCGTCGATCCTCTTGAGCAGGTCTTCATGCTCCATGGTTGATTCCGCCTCTCTATCCGAGTTGCGTGCCTGCAAAGGCGCACGGGCACCTTCCTTCGTCATACCCTCCATTATGATGCTTGGCCGATTTCCGCGCCAGAGGGTCAGACTCCTGTTGACGGACTGTCGCGCAGTTCTTCGCCTCAGGCCCATCGTCGCCCGAAACGTACGCTTTTCGGCGCGAAAACGTACGTTCTGATCACCCCTTTGGCGCACAACCGAGCGCCTCGGGGTAGGGGGTGCACGCGAATCGGGCCCTCCCGACGCGAAAACCCTCGACGTGAAAGGTTTTCGGTCATCCGCGCGCGTGCCCATGTTTCGCGACCTGGGAAAACGCCAAAGGCCACTGCTCCAGGGAGCCGATGGCCGCCCTTTTCCGCTTCCGAGCCTTTCACGTCGAGGATTTTTGTGTCAGGCAGCCCCGATCCGCGTGCAGCAGGAAGATGCGGTCGCCGGATTATGCGTCAAATAGGGAGTCAGAACGTACGTTTCGGGCGACAATCGAAAGGCGCGAGCGGAGATTTCTCCTCGACGGCCATCGGGGCTTCCGGTATACTCTCGTGTTGCGCCCGAGTGGCGGAATGGCAGACGCGGCGGTCTCAAAAACCGTTGTCCTAGACGTGCGAGTTCGACTCTCGCCTCGGGCACCATCCGCACCCCACGAGCCCCTGCAACGCGCAGGGGCTCGCTTTGTTTTCGGCAACCCGCTCCGGGAAGCCGTGAGCGTTGTCGATACTCTTTTCGCCCCGATTACGAGTTAACCCCCCTATTTGGTTAAAAATGTAACGAAATAGGGGGGTTAACTCGTGGCGGCATGCTATTCGGCGGCTTCTGCGGGCTCGGCGTCGAGCGACGGCGCGGGGGCGGCGGGCTTGGCAGTGGTGTCGTCGGGCGTCTCGAACTGCGTGGGATCCAGCTGGCCGCCTTCGATGCGCGCACGGCGCTTGAGACCGGCGCGCACCACGAGCGCGCCGTAGCACGCCGTCAGCACGCCGGCCGCAACGTAGGCGAGCGTCCAGTCCAGCCTGAAGCCGATCTTCGCGTTCAGCAGGTAGCTCGAAACGACGAACATGTAGAAGCAGCCCGGCACGAGCGTGATGGCCCCCGGTTTGCGCCGCCCGAACAAATACACGCTGATCAGCGCGAACGCGAACACTGCGCAGGCCTCGTTCGCGAAGCTGAAGTAGCGCCACAGTACGTTGAAGCCGTTCGGGTCGAGCTTCGAGTAGATGAGCACGGCGGCCACCGGCACGAAGATGGCCAGCGCCAGGCCGATGCGCTTCGCCTTCTTCACCTGGTCGATGTGGAAGTAGTCGGCCAGCATGAGGCGCAGCGAGCGCAGCGCCGTGTCGCCCGACGTGATGGCGAGCACCACCACGCCGAGGATGGCCACGATGCCGCCCACCTCGCCGAGGAAGTCCTTCGCGATGACGCCCACCACGGCCACCGCGCCGGTCACGCCCGCCTCGGCGATGCCGGCGTTGTACACCACCATGGCCGCCGCGGCCCAGATCATGGCGATGAAGCCTTCCAGAATCATCATCAGGTAGAACGTAGTGCGGCCCTCGAGCTCGCTGTTCACCGAGCGCGCGATGATGCACGCCTGCGTGCTATGGAATCCCGACACGATGCCGCACGCCACCGTGATGAAGAACATGGGAATGAGGTTCTCCATGCTCGCCCAGGCGGGCCAGACGCCCCACAGCTCGTTGAGCTGGAAGATGCCGCCCGTGAGGAACAGGCCGACGAAGATGCCCACCGCCGACAGCAAGAGGATCGCGCCGAACACAGGGTAGATGCGCCCGATGATCTTGTCGATAGGGAACACGGTGGCCACCAGGTAGTACGCCAGGATGATGCCGTAGATGGCCAGGATGGGCGCCATGGCCTCGAAGCCGAGCGGCGCGCCGGTGTCCGCGTTCACGAACGACGTGGAGAAGCCGAGCACGCTGCCGGCCAGCATGTCGCCCGGCGTGTAGATGAACACGACGCCCACCAGGAACATGAGCAGGCACACGAAGATGTTGTAGATCTGGTACACGCCCTTGCCCATGAAGCGCTGCATGAGGCCGGGCATCTGCGCACCGTTGTTGCGCAGGCTGAGCATTCCGCTGAAGTAATCGTGCACCGCGCCGCCCAGCACGCAGCCGATGGGGATGAGCACGAACGCGATGGGCCCGAACAGGATGCCCTGGATGGGGCCGAGCACGGGGCCGGTGCCCGCGATGTTCAAAAGCTCGATGAGCGCGTTCTTCCAGCGCTTCATGGGGACGAAGTTCACGCCGTCGGCCAGCGCGTACGCGGGCGTGGTGCGGCGGTCGGGATGGAACACTCGCTCGCAGAACTTCCCGTACAGGTAGCCGCCGCCCAGCAGCACGGCAAGGCCGATAAGGAAGGTGTACATGGTCGTGCCTTTCTCAGTCTCGATCTGCGGGGTAATAGCGGGCACCGCGTCCATAACCTTCAAGACGCAGCTTCCCCGCCTCAACAAGATCCTTAAGAATCAGACTCGCCTTGGAAAGCGGCACATGAAGCAACGCCGACACGTCGGAACGCCGCAATGACCCTTGGACCCGTGCGAGCTCCATCACCAACTCCCGATGACGGACATCGTCGATGCCCTTCTGCCGCACGTAGCCGAGCGCGTTCCCTGTTTCTTTGTAGACGCGCGCGGACAGAAGATACGAAGTCGCTTTTCCGGAACCGTGCGATTCAATCAGGCCGCGCTCAATGAGATCGCCCAGAACACGATGCAAGCGCCCCTGGTCAATATGGGTTTCATCTCTGAGAGTGCCAAACGTCACCTTGCGTTCGTCGCGGATGATCGAAAGGACCATGAGGGCGAACACGGTGAAAAGCCTCCCCGATTGACGCTCTTCCTCGAAGATCATCGTGGTGAAGGCCGCGTCGAAGGGGGCGCGCGGAGTGAAAAGCACCACATCGTTCGCCGTAGAAGCTGAGTAATCGGGAAGAGGCCGCCCGAAGCGCAGCGAGCCCTCGTATATTCGATCCACCCCTCGCCCCGTTTTCTCGGCGAGTCCGACGCGCTTCAGTGCTTCGGCAAGCAGGGGGTTGCGTCCATGAGGAGGGACGGTGAGCAGGTTCTCGTAGGTGATTCCTTCGACGAAACCGCCCGGATTCGAGATGGTCATCCCCTCTGAGTCCATGAGTACGCGCGTCGGTCGCAATATTGTGTAATCGCGATGCGCGAAGGCGTTCACCAACGCTTCGCGGAATGCCCGTTTGTCATAGTCGGCGATCGACAGGCGGAAGAGGCCCCTGTCCGCCTCGTGCGAAGGATTTTGGGCAGAGAAGAACTGCTCGAACTGCTCGAAAACGGCAAGAAGCGGCAGCGACGTTTCGATGTTCAGCCTGACCTCGGTCCCCTCCAGAACTTGAAAACTGCTTTTCGCCGTGGGGACATGGCGGGTCAACGCTGTTTCGCGGCCTACCAGAAGCAAACCCGCCACCGTGGGATACGCCTGGCCGCCGAACATGCGGACGAGTCCGAGCGCTTGGAAAAGCTCTTTGTCCTCGAGGTCGAGCAGCGTCTTGTCCGAATCGGGCAGGCTTCCGATCAACCTGCGCAGACGCTCCACCTCGACAGGATCGAAGTCGTCCATGGTCGCATCCGACACCGCCTCGTTGGAGAAATCGAGCTTACCCAGATTGCCAAGTCGCGTTGCGATTTCGAACGGATACATGGGAATGTTCTCGGGGGAGCCGTCGACGCGCATGACCCGCTTCAGAATGCGGCCGTCGGAGGTGGCCCCCACAACGTTGCCTTTTGGAACCGAGATTCCGAGCACATCGACGCCTGAAGCAGAACCGAGCTCGGCTTCCACGCGGATGGGAGGCATCGTTTTGTTCGCCAAAAAAGCCGCCAGGCCGATAGGATCGGCATGCTTGGGATTGAGGCCCGTCGGAGTTCCGTCATCTTCGACCCCCAGGTATAGGATCCCTCCCTCGGAATTGAACATGGCGACCGTCGCATTGACGAGAGCGTCTTCGTCAACCCCGTGCTTCGCGGCGTTTCCCGAAGTGTCGCTTTTGAACTCAACTGTGAGGCTTTCTTTTAAAGGAATGTCCATGCTTGGCTCCCCATCGCGTCTTTTGACGAGATAATAGCATAAAAATAGCTATTAATGGCCTTTTTTGCTCTCTGCGTTTTAGTTAATAGCCATTAATAGCCTTTAAATAGCCATTAATTGGGGCATCCCTGAAATCGTCATTTCGATTTCTCACTTGTCACTGCAATCGTCACTACATTTTGCAGTGAGGATTGAAGTGACGATTGCAGTGACGAAGGGGGCGCGCCGGCATGACGCGCCCCCTTCTGCTGCGGATCCTTGGTTGTTACGCGCGGGGCGCGCCGCCCGGCTTGCGGGCGGGAACCTGCTGGCCGGTGGCGGCCATGCGCTCCTCGTGCGTCATCGCGGCCAGCTCGTGCACGCGGCCGGCGTCAACGCCGAGCGCCTCGGCCAGGCGGTCGCCGTACTCGGGGTCGGCCTTGTAGCAGTGCGCGGCGTGGCGTAGGCGGATGTTCTCGGTCACACCTTCCATGTCGGTGGCATCGTCGGCCGGATCCCACGCGTCCATGGGGCCGAACAGATCCAGCGGCGGCTCGGCCGCATCGGCCTGCTGCTGCCACTGCCCGTAGCTGTTGGGCTCGTAGCCGATGGCGCCGCCGAAGTTGCCGTCGGTGCGCATCTGGCCGTCGCGATGGAATTCCGCGTAGGGGCAGCGCGGACGGTTCACCGGGATATGGTTGTGGTTCACGCCCAGGCGGTAGCGCTGCGCGTCGCCGTACGCGAACAGGCGGCCTTGCAGCAGCTTGTCAGGCGACAGGCCAATGCCCGGCACCAGGTGCTGCGGGTTGAACGCGGCCTGCTCAACCTCGGCGAAGTAGTTCTCGGGGTTGCGATTCAGCTCCAGCGTGCCCACCTCGATGAGCGGGAACTCCTTCTGGCTCCACGTCTTCGTGATGTCGAACGGGTTCTCCTTGTAGTTCTTCGCCGTGGCCTCGTCCATCACCTGGATGCAGAAGCGCCAGCTGGGGAACTCGCCGCGCTCGATGGCGCCGAACAGGTCGCGCTGGTGGCTCTCGCGGTCGCCCGCGATGATCTGGGCCGCCTCGTCGTCCGTGAGGTTCTTGATGCCCTGGTTGGTCTTGAGGTGGAACTTCACCCACACGCGCTCATTCTGCTCGTTGATCAGGCTGTACGTGTGGCTGCCGAAGCCGTGCATGTGACGGTAGCTGGCCGGGATGCCTCGGTCGGACATGACGATGGTCACCTGGTGCAGCGCCTCGGGCAGGCTGCTCCAGAAATCCCAATTGCTCTGCGCGGAGTGCATGTTCGTGCGCGGGTCGCGCTTCACCACGTGGTTGAGGTCGATGAATTTTTTCGGATCGCGCAGGAAGAACACCGGCGTGTTGTTGCCCACGAGGTCCCAGTTGCCCTCGGGCGTGTAGAACTTCATGGCGAAGCCGCGAATGTCGCGCTCGGCGTCGGCCGCGCCGCGCTCGCCCGCCACCGTGGAGAAGCGGACGAACACCTCGGTCTCGGCGCCGGGCTGGAACACGGCGGCCTTCGTGTACTGGCTGATGTCGCCCGTCACCTTGAAGGTGCCGTACGCGCCCGAGCCCTTCGCGTGCATGCGTCGCTCGGGGATGACCTCGCGGTCGAAGTGCGCGAGCTTCTCGATCATCCAGTTGTCCTGCAGCATCATCGGGCCGCGCTCGCCCGCCGTGAGCGTGTGGTTGTTGTCGGCGACGGGCGCGCCGTTCTCGCTGTACAGCTTGGTGGTGTCGATGGTCATGGAGAACCCCTTCCTCGCGAGCCCCGCGGGCCCGCGTTAACTGTTTCCAAAATAGTATCAGTTATGGAAAGGATTGGTACCACTATCGAAACTAATTCTCATTAAGAGCACAATCGCAGCCGAAACAGATGCCCGTGCCAATTGTCTGGGCGTGCACGGCGAGACGAAACGCCACACAACAAAGCCCAGAATGTTTCACGTGAAACATTCTGGGCTTTGAGAACATGTGTACGCGATAGGGGCTACTCGCGCGACTCGAGAGCAGCGACGGTGCGCCCGGCCTTACGTCCCCAGTGCACTGTGCCGAGGACCGCCCATCCGCAGCCGGGATAGAAAGGACCCGTGAAGTTGCCCGCGGCAACTTGGCCGGCCGCGAACAAGCGCCCGATAGGTTCGCCCTGCGTATCGAGCACGCGCGTGTCGATATCCGTGCGCAAGCCGTCGCATGCCCCGAAGCAGTTCTGCACGATGTTCGCCGCGTAGAAGGGCGCGTTCACGATCGGGGCGAAGTCGGTCCGGCGGTCGAAATCGGGGTCGACCCCGTCAGCGCAATAGCCGTTCCACGTCTCGACCGTCTTCGCCAGATTACGGGCGGGCACGCCGATGGCCTCCGCAAGCTCCTCCAGCGTGTCGGCCACCTTCACGAACCGCCCCTCCGCATCCATCTCCCTCATCTTGCTGATGGCGGACGCCTCGGGAACGTGATCGCCGTCCACGATGCACCACGCGTCGTTGCGTTCGCTTCCGCCGCCCAGCTTCACGTTCTCAAGGTACTGCATGGTGCTGATATAGCCCCAGTCCGCGTCTTCTTGCAGGAAGCGGTTGCCCTTCGCATTGACGATGATCTTCCCGAGGATCGAAGTGGACTTGTACTCGTTCTCTTCGGGAATCCCCCGTCCTGAGCCCACTCCCCCGAAGTACATGTTGTCGAGCATAACGCATGCGCCGCTCGTCACCACGTCGGCCCCCAGCTCGATGCCCATGCGGATGCCGTCGCCGGTGTTGTAGGGGCTCGACACGTAGAAGCAGGGCGCCCCGTTCTCCTCGCGCTGGTACAAGCCCCAGTATTGCTGGGGATTGAGCGCCCTCGCCATCTCCATGTTGTCGCCGATCGAGCACGTTGCCAGCACGACGCCCTTCTTCGCTTTGAAGAATTCGTCGTCGGCCGTCTGCACGCCCACCACTTCGCCGCCGTCGGCTATCACGTGCACGACCTCCGTCTTGATCTTGACGGTTATGCCCTCGTACGCGTCCGCCTTCTTCTGCAGGCAGCCGAAGTGGGTCTTCGTGGTGTCCACCTGCGCCCCGCCGGCAACTACCTGCGAGTTGTCCCAATGCGAGCGAGGGTAGTATTCGTTCGTGTACGCGTTGACCGGGGGTACCACGTCCACCTGTCTGTATTCGCGGCCGCACGTGTTCACGATCCAATCGACCGCCTTCGCGCTCTCCAGGCACATCTCCTTGATCATCTCGGCGTTGCCGAAGCCCTGCGCGTAGGCGAGTTGCTCCTCGGCGAACTTCTCCGGAGAATCGTCCGTGCATCCTTCGAGAGACGCCTGCTCGGGGGTGCCCGCGCCCAGCATCATGCCGTTCGACAGCGCGGTATCGCCTCCGCACACAGGAGATTTTTCGAGGATGACGACGCTCGACCCCGCCTCGGCCGCCTCGATGGCCGCACAGAAGCCCGCGCCGCCGCCCCCGACCACCACCACATCGTACTCTTCCGTCCAGGCGACGTCGGCTGCGTTCGTCACCTCGGTCGTGCCTTCCTTCTTGCTTGAAGGCGCGCAGCCCGCCAGACCGGCGACCATCGCCGTGCCGGCACCGACGCATCCCCACTTGAGAAAATCCCTGCGATCCATTTGTCTCCTCCTTGTCGTTGCATCGTCCTTTGCGGAGCGACTTCATTGTAGGAAGGCGGGAATACTGCGGCAATAAAAGTAATTGATATGCATTTCCCCAGATCAAACGGCATTCGTGCAATATCTGAAAAATATTATCAGCGCGAAGTGGCAAACAGGAACGCCCGAAGGTATCATGGCGCAAGGGGAATTACGGGGAGGTGATGGCAGGTGTCCGACGGCGAAACCATCGACGTTCGCGACCTTATCCGCAGTGACGACGTCATCGCGTTCGTCATCGATCACGTCGGATCGCTCATGCCGTGGAGCCGGTTTCGAGAGGAGCCCATGCCTGCGGGGCTGGCGCCGGAGACCATGTGGGAGATCGTCGAATTCATCCGGCTGACGGGATCGAGCTTCCAGATGCCCGCAAGCCGAACGCCCGAAGAGCCGCGGGAGGACAGCAACTGGTACAGCGTGTCCTCGGAAATGAGCGCCCTGCTCACACGCCTGCTCTACCGAAGCCGTGCGGGAGGAACGCTGAGTGCGCGGCTCGTTCAGTATCGAGATGCCCGTGCCGACCATCCGTTCCTCTTCGCCGACCTCTCAGCCGCTGCGACGCGGGACGGACTCGACATCAGCCTTGAGGCGGTGCACTTGCTCGCGTCGAAAGGTAAGGAGCCGTCCACGATGGATGAGCGCGTGGTGGCGAATGCCGCAAGCATCCTGGAATCACTGGGAGAATACCGGGATAGGGGCTTCGACGCCCCGCTGTACGGCGAGCTCCAAACGCGTCTCGACGAAGGGTGCTCAACGCTGCCGTACCGCCCGCTGCGGCGCCCCCGCACGAGCTACGACGCCTACGGTGATCCCAATGGGGACGACCCGCTGGCCAAATACGATAGCGCCCAGAAGGAATCGTGCCTCGAGTTCATCGGAGCGCACGTCGACCCGTGCCGGCAGAGCGGTCCGAGCCCCATCCTGGCCATCGTGCTCGCTTCGGACCTGATCTGCGAGAAACGGCCTTTCCCGAGATGGAACGCGTTCATGGAGATCGCACTGCGGCGATTGTCCTTCATGCGCATAGGGCTCGATCCGCTCGCCTCGGTGCCGTTCTCGCGCGCCCTCCTCGACTGGGAGTTGGGCGTGCCTCCCGCGAACGAGTTGCCCTTCGCATTCGGCAGCGCCATCCTGCACAGCCGCTACGGCAACAACATCACGCCTTACATCATGCAGCTGCTGCGCTTCTTGGATCGGGGGCTCGACGAGATCGAGCGGGAAGCCGATGCCCTGGTCGCGCGGCTCGAAGCGTGCCGAGCCGCGGTGGAGAACGACTGCCGACTCAATCACCGCCAGCAGAGGTTGCTCGTGCGCCTCGTCATGAAGCCCACCGAAAGCATCGATTCGGCAACCTACGAACGCGAGAACGGCGTCACCTTGGTCACTGCTCGCGCGGATCTGAAGAAGCTGGCGCAAATGGGGTACCTGTACCTGAGCGAATGCGGGAAGAAGCAGGTGTTCTCGCCCGTTCCGCATCTTGAGAAGGCTTTGCTCGAGCGTGGGTAGCCTCAGGATGTTTCACGTGAAACATCCTGGCGTTTGAGAACAGGTGTTGCACGCGAATCGGCCGATTCTGCACAAAAACCTCCGACGTGAAACGATTCCGGCGGGTCGCGTGCGGACCGGTTTTCCGCGACCTTGGCAAACGCGGAAGGGCCGCGGCCGAGAGAGGCCGCGACCCACCGTTTTTGCCGTCGATGATTTCACGTCGGAGGTGCGGCGCTACTTCAAACGCGTGTCCAAGAACCCGCGCACCTTGCCTTCGGTGTATGCTTTCAGGCTGGCGTCGGCCTCGCGCATGCGGGGGTAGAGGTACCACGCCAGCAGGCCGCGCTGGGTGTGCAGACGGTTCTCCGCCTCCTGGAACACGAGCGAGCGCGTGGGGTGGTCGAGCACCTCGCTCGTGATCTCCACCTCGCGGTTGGCCGGCAGGCAGTGCAGCGCCTTGCAGTGCGCGGGCGCTTTCTCCAGCATGCCCATGTTGAGCTGGAACTTCGGCATGAACGAGGCCATGCGGTCGGCCTCCTCGTCCTCGTAGCCGTAGTAGGTCCACACGTCCGGCACGATGAAGTCGGCGTCGGCCACGGCGGCGTCCACGTCGTCGGTGACCGTGAGGGTGCCGCCCGTCTCGGCCATCTTCGCGCGGATCTTCGCCTGCTCGCCCTCGGACATGCTGTAGCGCTCGGGCGAGCACACCGTATAGCGCAGCCCCAGCGTGGCGCACATGTGGCCGGTCTCCTTGCTCATGATGCCCGTGTCCTCGCGCGAGTCGCCCACGAACACCACGTGGATGTCGTCAAGCTTCTTGCCCTCGGGCAGGTGCTCGCTCATGGTGAAGAAGTCGCACACGCCCTGCGTGGGATGGTTGTAGTAGGTCATCGCGTTGAACACCGGCACCGTGGCGTGCTCGGCCAGCGCCAGCACGCTCTCATGCTCCTTTGCGCGCAGCATGATGCCGTGGCACATGCTGGAGATGACGCGCGCGGTGTCCTTGATGGCCTCGTGCGAGCCGAAGTGGATCTCGCCGGGCTTGAGGTAGAGCGCGTGCCCGCCCAGGTCGGTCATCGCGGTCTCGAACGACACGCGGGTGCGGGTGGAGGGCTCCTCGAAGATCATGGCCAGCGAGGCGCCGGCGAGGATCTTGGGCACCGCGCCCTGCATGTCGGCCTCTTTCAGCATGCGGATGGTGGCGAACAGGTCGAGCATCTCCTGCTTGGACAGGTCGATGGTGTCGAGGAAGTGGGTGGTGGCTCCGTGCGTTCTGGTGAGTGCGGTCATGATGGATCACGTCCTTCGCGTGTGTAGGCGATCAGGTGGCGAACGCGGTTCCTCTCGGTGCTGCTGCGAGCCCTACGATACGCTGCCGCAGGGCCGCCTTGCGAGCCTCGCGGCCGTTTCCGTAACGCTTGCAACAGGGTTGGTCATGTGTTACTTTTCGAGGAACAACGTTACCTGGAGGCGCGATGGACTTCTTCGAGCAGGTGAACAAGCACGTCCGCGAGCTCAACACGAGCGAGCGCAAGATCTTCGAGTACGTGGTGCGCAACATCGACGAGGTCAAGGGCATGCAGATCCGCACCCTGGCCGCCCGCTGCTTCGTGTCCACCACCACCATCATGCGATTCACGCGCAAGCTGGGCTTTTCCGGCTACCGGGAGTTCTCCGAGGCGCTGCGCCTCACGCGTCACGCCGCCCAGCAGGCCGAGCTGCCCTCCGTGCTGTGGAGGCAGTCGTACAGCGAGGAGTACCTCAAGAACATCATCGAGAGCGTGCGCGTGCTCACCCCGGCAAAGATGGAGCGCTTCAAGCAGGCTCTCTCGCCCGACGCGCGCATCTACTGCTTCGGCACGGGGCTCGACCAGGAGCTCGCGCGCTTCGCATACCACCTGTTCACCAGCCTGGGCTACCGGGCGAGCTGCCCCCTCGAGCGCTTCGAGGCGAAGGCGGCCGTCGAGCGCTTCCGCGAGGGCGACGTGGCCTTGCTCATCTCCATGAGCGGCGAGGACGCGGACACGATCGAGCTGGCCGAGCGCGTGCAGGCGCGCCACCGCAGCCCCGTCATCGCCACCATCACGCAGTCGGCCAACAACACGTTGCAAAGCCTCAGCTCCATCGACTTCTACGTGTTCGCCGAGCGCATCGTGTACGACGGCGCCGACCTCTCCCCGCGCGTGTCGATGATGGCGCTCGTGGAGCTGCTGGCATACAGCCTGATGAAGCCCGATAAGTAACGCGGTTTACACATAAGGAACAGTTGCTGAACTTGTTCCATCCGTGACGCGTTCGCCCCTGCGCGTTGCGCACCCCGCCCTCGCCCCGTGATAATGGGGGCGTTTCGAAACGCGGTTCCCCTCTGCTGCTGCGGCAAACCGGAACGCCCGCGAGACGGGCCTCAAGGAACGGGGCTTGCAATGGCCAAAACCAAGAAACTTCGTCTGTTCGACATCCTCTGCTTGTCGTTCGCATCGTTCTTCTCCATCGAGCTGGTGGGCTCCCAGGCGTCCATCGGCCCCTCGATGATCTTCTGCATCCTGGTGTTCGGCGCGCTGTACCTGATCTGCCACGGGCTGATCTGCGCCGAGCTGGGATCCACCTACCCCGACCAGGGCGGCATCTACGTCTGGACCCAGAAGGCGTTCGGCAGCCGCTGGGCCGCGCGCACCACCTGGTGGTACTGGCTGAACGTGGTGTCGTTCGTGCCATGCACGCTGGTCACGCTCATCATCGTGCTGCAGCAGGTGCTGGGGCTCGAGATATCCACGCTGGCCATCACCCTGCTCGTGATCGCGGGCACGTGGCTAGCCGTGGGACTCAACTGCATCTCGCTGCGCCACACGAAGATCGTGTCCAACGTAGGCTCGGTGCTCAAGCTGGTCGTGTGCGCCGTGCTCATTATCGGCGGCTTCGGCTACGCGATGGCCAACGGCAGCGCCAACGCGTTCTCGTTCGAAAGCGTCTTCCCCACCTTCGACATGGGACTGCTGGCGCTCGTGCCCGTGTACATCTACGGCCTCACCGGCATGGACCTGATCAGCTGCAACGCCGGCGAGATGGAGAACCCGAAGCGCGACGTGCCGCGCGCGCTGCTCATCGCGGGCGTGGTGTCCATCGTGGTGTACCTGCTGTCCGCGCTGGCCGTGCTGTTCGTGCTGCCTCAGGGCGGCATCGACCCAGCCGCCGGCATGATCGACGCCATCATCGTGGTGTACGGCGGCAGCAAGGTGCTCGTAGGGCTCATCGCCATCGCGCTCGTGCTGGTGTACATCAGCTACATCTTCGGCTGGATGGTGGGCGGCAACGCCACCGCGCTCGAAGCCGGCGAGGCCGGCGAGCTGCCCGGATGGTTCGCGAAGAGCACCAAGGCGCACGCGCCCGTGGGGCCCGCCGTGCTGCTGGGCATCGCCTCCACCGCGCTCATGCTGGTGTACGGCCTGACCGCCAGCTCCGGCAGCGAGCTGTTCTGGACGCTTCTGGCCTTCACGTCCATCATCTTCTTCCTGCCTTACATCGTGATGTCGTTCAACCTCATGAAGCTGCGCAAAGACGACCCGCACGCCGAGCGCCCCTTCGCCATCCCGGGCAAGCGCCTGCCGCTGGTGGTAGCCGTGCTGAACTTCGTGTTCTTGGCCGTGGCCGTGATCGGGTTCCTCGTGCCGCCCGAGGGCGAGGATCCGCTGGGCTACGTGGCGTTCATGCTAGGCGGGATCATCGTGTCGCAGGTCATCGGCGAGGTGCTGATTGCACGCGCCGCCAAGAAGAGCGCGCTGGCCGACGCTGATGCCGCCGACGCCGAGCCGCAGGAAGGGAGCGTCGCATGAGAACGCTAGCAACCACCCCCAGGCAGGACGGGTTCCACATGCCCGCCGAGTTCGAGCCGCACGAGCGCTGTTGGATGATCTGGCCCCAGCGCCGCGACACCTTCCGCTACGGCGCGAAGCTGGCGCAGAAGGCGTTCATCGAGTTCGCGCAGGCCATCGCCCGATTCGAGCCCGTCACCGTGTGCGCGAACGACGACCAGTACGAGGTGGCCCTGCGCGCCGTGGGCGACTTCGCCCAGGTGGTGGAGGTGTCCAACGACGACTTCTGGATGCGCGACACCGGCCCCACCTTCGTGACGAACGGCCGCGAGCTGCGCGGCGTGGACTGGACGTTCAACGCGTGGGGCGGCCTGTTCGACGGGCTGTTCTTCCCCTGGGACAAGGACGACCGCGTGGCGTCCAAGGTGTGCTCGCTGGCCGGCGTCGACCGCTACCGGCTGGACGACTTCGTGCTGGAGGGCGGCTCCATCCACGTTGACGGCGAGGGGACGCTCGTGGTGACCGAGTCGTGCCTGCTCTCGCCCGGGCGCAACCCCGAGATGGACAAGCAGGAGATCGAGGATACGCTGAAGGACTACCTGGGCGTGGAGAAGGTCATCTGGCTTCCGGCGGGCATCTTCCTGGACGAGACGAACGGGCACGTGGACAACGTGTTCAACTTCACCGCGCCGGGTGAGTGTCTGCTGGCCTGGACCGACGACCCGGCCGACCCGCAGTACGAGCTCTCGCACGCATGCCTGGAGGTGCTTGAGCGCGAGACCGACGCGAAGGGGCGCGCTCTCAAGGTGCGCAAGCTGCACATCCCCGACCCCATCCTGCTCACCGAGGAGGAGCGCGACGGCATGGACCAGGTGTGCGAGGGCTGGCCGCCCGAGGCCGGATCGCGCCTGCCCGCCTCGTACGCGAACTACTATACGGCGAACGGCGGCATCGTGTTCCCCCTGTTCGACGACGAGGTGCACGACGCGATGGCCGCCGAGGTGCTGCGCGAGGCCTACCCAGGCCGCGAGGTGGTAGGCGTGTCGTGCCACGAGATGTTCCTGGGCGGCGGCAACGTCCACTGCGCCACCCAACAGCAGCCAGCAGTGAGCTAGTCGGCGCGCATCGGGGCGCGGGCTTGGCGGTCCGCGCCCCGATGCAATGTCGTCGAGTTTTGCACCCTTCCGCACGCGAAAACCAGGGCCTCCGCCGACCCTCGGGATGCGCGCGCACGCAAAACACCAGGTCGCAGGTTTTCATCTGCCGCGAGAACGCGCGAACCGCGCTTCCCGAAGGTGCATAACTCGACGACATTGCAATTTCGGGGCCTTTTCGACAACGCAAAGGTGCAAAACTCGACGACATTGCATCGGGGCTTCGCAGCATTCTGGCAAACGTGCGCATGATCCCGAGAGAGCGAACCGGTTGTCATCCTGAGCGAGCGCAGCGAGTCGAAGGATCCCCCGCGGCGACAGCAGGAAGCGTCACGGCTGGCGCCGCGCGGGATCCTTCGACTCCGCGCTGCACGCTCCGCTCAGGATGACAACAGGGGGATGCTTCGCCGCTCCGCTCAGGATGACAACAGGGGGGATGCTTCGCCGCTCCGCTCAGGATGACAACAGGGGGGATGCTTCGCCGCTTGCTCAGGGTGACAACCTACGAAAAAAGGCGCTCCCCGCGAAGGGAAGCGCCCTGGGTGCTCGATGCTGCAAGACAGCTTACAGCTTGAAGTCCTCGTCGCCGTTGAAGACGTCGAGGGCGTCCTCCACGGAGTAATCGGCCAGCGTGATGGCGCTGATGGCCTTCGTCAGACGCACGGCCTCGTCGAGCGAGCGCTGGTGGATGTTGCGGCCGGTGGCGTTGCCCACGGCGCCGCCCGTGTGGATCTGGTCGTAGAGCTGCGTGAGGAACGTTTCAGCGTCGACCGTCGAGCCGCCCGCGCACACCAGGCCCGTGCGGCCAGACGCCATCGTGGCGATCTTGAGGGCCTCGGCCGGCGCGGTGCCGTCCTCGGGCTTAGGCGGGTTCACCTTCACGAAGTCGGCGCCCAGGCACAGGGCCGCGCCCGCTGCGCCCGCGATGAGCATGGGGTCCTTCTCGGCCTTGACGGCCTTGCCGCGCGGGTAGATCCACAGCACGACCAAAAGGCCGTTCGCGTGGGCCTGGGCGATGAGCTCGCCGGCCTCGGCCATCATGGTGGACTCGTACTCGCTGCCCAGGTAGATGGTGTAGCCGATGCCCACGATGTTCACGCCGGCCTCGCGCATGGCCAGCACGGCATCGAGGTCGTAGAGCTGCGGCGAGTAGGGGTCGTCCTGGCTGCCGGGCACGAGGTTGGTCTTGGAGTTCATCTTCACCAGGTAGTTGATCTCGGGATAGTCGGCCGCATACTGCGCGATGAGGCCGCGCTGACCGGCCAAAACGCCGCACACGCCCTGGCGGCCGATCTCGAACAGGTGCTCGGGCTTCGCGTCGGCGATGTCGATGCCCTCGCCGTAGAAGTCCTTGTTGAGGTGCTCGATCTTCTGGTCGCACGCGAACAGCATGAGGCGGCCCGTTCCGCGGGTGGCCTTCATGTAGTTCTCGATGTACTCGTCACGCGATTCCGGCATGACGTCGGCCGGAACTCTCACCTGGTCACGAGTGATTTTGGGCATGGTTTCCTCCTTATAGGACAAAGTCGCAAGGCGATGTCGCCATTCGATACCGCCATTCTAGCCAAAAAGTGGAGCCTACTGCCCCTATTCATTGAAAAACCGGTGAACGACCGGGCAGCAGGAAGCGACTGGCGCGAAAGGGGCGCCCTGCGAGAGCGCCCCTATGACGACGTGGTGAAAGGGACCGTCCGAACCTAGAACCACTCGCGCTTGTTGAGGACGTAGATCTGCTCGAACTCCGTCTGGGACTTCGTGAGGTACAGGATGCCCTCGATGATGGAGATGACCCAGATCACCCACGTGGCCAGCGACAACGTGAGGATGCCTCCCAGGACGGACACGGCGAGCATGATGAAGCCTGAGGTGTTGTACCCCAGGTAGAACTTATGGATGCCCAGAAAGCCCAGGAAGATGGCCAGCAAGCCGGCGGCCACGTGGTCCTTCGTGGTGAGGACCGGCTGCGCGTAGGGCTGCTGGTAGTACGGCTGCTGGTAACCGTAATAGGGCTGCTGCGGCGGCACGGCGCCGGGACCGGCGTGCGGCGGCTGCTGCGGTTGCGGCTGCGGCGCGGCGTAGCCGTAAACGGGCGGCTGATACGGCGCAGGATCGCCCTGCGGCGCGGGGGGCTGCTGCGGCGCGGGCGCTCCGTACGAGGGCGGCGTGGGCGCCTGCCCGGTGGAATACGGCACCCAGTCGGGCTCGGCGGCGGGCGGCTCCTGCTGGACGACGGGCTCGGACTCGACGGGCTCGGCGTCAAGCGCGGGCTCGGCAACGGGCTCTTCGACCTCGGCCTCGGTTTCGACCTCGGCCTCGACCTCCTCGATCACAGCTTCTGCCTCGCCGCCATCGGCCTCGGCGGCCAGCTTGGCGCGCGCGGCCTCGAGCTTCTCCTGAGCGGCCTTCAGCTCGGCCTCGGCAGCGGCCACCTCGTCGACCGCGTTGTTCAAAGGTACGTTCTCAGCCATAGGGGGACCTCTCTCATTGTGCGTTTCGCCTTCGGCATTCCTTTAAGCGCCATAGTAGTGCGCGCGATGCCAAGACGTTGATTCCGTCACAATACCGTTGACGATGTCATGCTTTCTTAAGGAATGGAGCGCCGCTAGTCTTTCGCGCCACTCGGCGCATCTTGCCATCCTGAGCGAAGCGCGCCAGCGCGAAGTCGAAGGATCCCGCGCGGCGGTAGCTGCGACGCTTCCGGTTGGCACCGCGCGGGATCCTTCGACTCGCTGCGCTCGCTCAGGATGACAATGGGGAGGCTTCGCTCGCTCAGGATGACAATGGGGAGGCTGCGCTCGCTCAGGATGACAAACGCTAGTCGTCGTTATGCGAATGACGTTCGAGCAGCTTCATGATGCGCTCGCGGAACACGATGCCCAAGATCGCGATGACCGCGGCCACTGCGAAGATGATCACGCTCTGCACGATGCGGCCTTCCACCAGGCCATCCGCCGCGTATGTCGACACGATGATGCCAGGGATGCGGCCCACGTTGGACAGCAGCAGAAACGTACGCATGCGCATGTCCGTGAGCGGCACGAGGTAGGTGAACACGTCCTTCGGCAGCCCGGGGATCAAAAACAGGATGAACACGATGATGTTCAGCTTGCCGGAGCGCTCGAAGCGCCGGAACTTCTCGAGGTACTGCGTGGGCACCATGCCCTGCACGAACGGCGCGCCCAGCTTGTGCACGAGCCCGAAGATGAACGCGCTGGACAGCACGCAGCCGATGAGGATGAACAGCGCGCCGATCCACGGCCCGTACAGCATGCCCGCCGCCACCTGCACGACCTCGCCCGGAATGAACGCCACCACGATCTGGAGGAACTGCAAGCCCAGCAGGATAAGGAACCCGACAGGGCCCGCGCCGCGCACGTCGTTGATGATGCGGTCGAGGCCGCCGGGCTCGAACAGGTCGTGGAAGTACGGCCACAAAAGCACGCAGATGAGCACCATGAGCGCGAAGAACGCGATGAGGCCGGCGAACTTGAAGATGTCGCCCTTCTCGAGCTTGCGCCCGCGGACGACCACTTCCTCCTCGGCCTTCTCGTGCAGCGCCTCTTTGCGCTCCTCGGCGATTTTCTTGATCTTACCCGTGTCGAACTTGTCAGTCATCTTTGCGTGCCTTGTCGAATTCGTCTTTGAACGCTGCGAACATGTTCTTCTTGGGCGCGGGCTTCTTCTTCGGCGCGGCTGGCTTCTTCGCGGCGGCGGGCTTGGCGGCGCCGTCCGACTTCGCGATGGCCTGCTCGCCCTTGGCCGGCTTCGGGCCGCGCGCCTTGTCGTACTCCTCCTTGAAGTCGGAGAACATCGTCTTGGACTTGGCTATCTGCTTGCCGGTGGCGTACGCGCCCTTGTTCACCACCTCGCCGGTTTTCTTGGCGGCCTCGCTCACGACGGGCTTCGCCTTGTCGACCGTGGTGTGCACCTTGTCCATTGCCACCGCCGTAGCCGCGCCCGCCTTCTCGGCCACGCCGCCCTCGGCTGCGAGCTCCTTCACCTCGTCGGACACGAGGATGGCGCCGAGCACGACGTCGTCGGTCTGCGCGCCCTCCTGCCCCACGGTCGCCAGCTGCGCGCCCATGCCGCGGCGGAATCCCACGATGAGCTCGGCCGGCACGGTGCGCTTGCCCAGAAGCGCGTTGGCCGTGGCGCCGGAGTCGGTGTCGAACGACTCCACCGTGCCGGTGATGCGGTTGAACGTGACGTCGCCCACCGTGCCGAACGCCGTGCCGTCTTCGCACATGACGGGCAGCCCCACCCACAGCACGCAGTCGTCGTAGTTGACGCCGAGCGCCTTGCAGGCGGCGCGATCGGTGGCCTCGGGCACGTCGCGGATAGCGATGCGGCCGTCCACCAGGTCGTATCCTTGAATGGACACGAACTTGTCCTTGCGGCGGAACATCCACAGGAGGTCGGGCCGCTTCACGATGAAGCCGACGCAGCGCTTCTCCTTGGGATGGAACACGAAACGGCGCACCTTGCCGATGCGCTTCTGGCCGTTCTTGCCGCCCACGACGCGGACGCCCGTGAGCTCGCTCGTGGTGATGAGTTTGCTTGCCATGGTCTTCTCCATTGCAGCTTGCGGCGCGCTTCGCGGACCTGACGGCCGCGCCCCCGGCGCCGGCGGCTGCGCTCAGATACGGAAAAGCGGCGCGCGGGGGCGAGGATGCTCCCCCGCTCTCGCGTCGCCGCTTCGCTTCGATACCGCCTGCGTTACTGGGCGTCGGCCGGCTTGTCGCCGCCGATCTTCTCGGCCGCGTCCTCCGCCTTGTCCTTCACCGCATCGGCGACGTCCTGCGCCTTGTCCTGCACGGCGTCGACGGCCTCATGCGCCGTGTCGGCCGCAACCGGGATGGTGTCGCTTACCGTCTCGTGCGCCTGCTCGGCGTTCTTGGCCACCTGCGAGGCGATGCGCTGGCGCGCGGCCTCGATCTTGTCGCGCAGCTCGTCGTTCTTCTGCGAGAACGCCGGCTTGATGTTCTCGGCGGCGTCCTGCACCCGCTGCGTGGCCTGGCCGTACAGCTCCTGGCCCTTGGCGGCCACATCCTGCACGACCTCCTGGCCCTTGGCCGCGGCCTCGTGGTACGCGTGCTGCACGTTCGAACCGGCCTGAGCGCCGAGCTCCTGGGCCTCGCCCCATGCGGCGTTCACCTTGTCCGTGACTATGGCCCGCGTCTCCTGACCCGAGCGGGGAGCGTACAGAAGCGCGATGGCCGCGCCTGCGAGCCCGCCGGCCAGGAAAGCACCTAGTTTGTTGCCCATGACTGCCTCCTTTGGACGTTTGTCTGTGCAGACCATTATAGGGGCAGGTGCCGCCGGCAGGAGGGGAAAACACAGGCGCAATAGAATTCAGTTGCCGTTTCGTTGAATGAGACAAAGGGACGGGGATAATGGCATGCGCACGATCTTCGCTCCGAAAACACGCCTCGTGCGCTGAGGCGTGTTTTCGGAGCGAAGATGCGCTTGGATGAGACGACTGCCCCGTCCCTTACGCGTACTGGGACACCAGTTCGTCGAGGACCTTCGGGAGGGAGAGGCCGGCGGCTTCGCAGGCGGCGGGGAACAGGGAGCGCTCGGCCATGCCGGGCGACACGTTCACCTCGAAGACGCGGGCCTGGGCGCCGTCCCAGATGAGGTCGATGCGGGCGAGGTCGCGCACGTTGTAGGCGCGGTACACCTCCAGCGCTGCGCGCTCGATCTCGGCGCGGATGGCCTGGGCGTCGGCCTCGTCGGGCGCGAGCGAGACGTTGCGCACGGGCGCGAAGCACTCCACGGCGCCGGGCGTCATGCGGGCCTCGGTGTCGTACATGCCGCTCTTCGGCACGATCTCCACCGGGGGCAGCGCGTAGGCGTCCCAACCGGTGCCCAGCACGGAAACGGCCATCTCCACGCCGTCGATCCACTGCTCGATGACCACGGCCTCGTCGAACGAGAGCGCGTCGAGGATGGCCTCGCCCAGCTCGTCGATCGAGTCCACCTTGTGCACGCCCATGGCGGACCCGCCGTGCGCGGGCTTCACGGCCACAGGGTAGCCGCCGATCACGCGCTGTTCCACCAGGTCGAGCGCCGTGGCCGCGCCCATGTCCTTGAACGCGTCGCGCGCGATGTAGAGGCCCTGCGGCCACGACGCCACGGGGGCCTCGCCGGTGATGGCGCGGTAGACGGCCATCTCGGAGTGCATGGAATCCTTGTTCCACGCGCGCTGGCAGACGCTCGATGGCGAGCCTACGAAGGGGATGTCCAGGAACTCGAGCAGGCTCTGGATGGTGCCGTCCTCGCCGTGCTTGCCATGCAGGGCGCTGTAGCACACGTCGGGGCGCTCGCTGCGCAGCGTGGGCACGAGCTCGCTCGTGGTGTCGAGCGGCACCGCCTTGTGGCCGGCCTCCTCGAGCGCCGCGCACACGCATCTGCCGCTGGCCAGGGAGAACTCGCGCTCGAACGACGCGCCGCCCATCAACACTGCAACTTTGAGGCCCATTGTGGCTTCCTTTCGGTTCGTTCAACCTGCTCAACCGGCGGGCCTTTCGGCTGGCGCCGCGGGGGATCCTTCGACTCGCTTCGCTCGCTCAGGATGACAAATTATTCCGCCTTGATGGCGCCGGCGTCGAGGAATGCGCGGTAGAGTTCCAGGCGGTCGTTGATGACGGCGGCGAGGCGCTTGATGGCTTCGGCCAGGTTCTCGGGGCTCTCGTAGCAGAACGCGATGCGCATGCAGTTCCTGCCGGTCTTCCCATCTGCGAAGAAGCCGTCGCCGGGCGTGTACGTCACGCCGTTCTCCAACGCCACCGACAGCATGGAGCCGGTATCCACGTAGCTCGGCAGCGTCACCCACACGAAGAACCCGCCTTCGGGACGCGTCCAGGTGGCCTCAGCCGGGAAGTGCTCGTCGAGCGCGGCCAGCATAGCGTCGCGGCGCGTGCGGTAGGTGTCCACGAACTTCTGCAGCGTCTTCTGCCACGGGGTGTCGGTGAAGTAGTGCTCCACCACCACCTGGTTGAACGCGCTGCCGCAGAGGTCGGTGCCCTGCTTCACCAGGTTGATCTTGGCCAGCACGCTCTTCGGCGCAGCAATCCAGCCGGTACGCAGGCCCGGCGCGAACACCTTCGACACCGTGCCCAGGTACACCACGTCGTCCGAAAGCGCCTTGAGCGGCAGCACGTGGCCGCCGTCGTAGCGCAGCCGGCCGTAGGGATCGTCCTCCACCATCATGAAGCCGTACTCGTCGGCCAGCTCCAGCAGGCGCTTGCGGCGGGCGGGCACCATGGTCACGCCGCCGGGATTCTGGAAGTTCGGGATGGTGTAGAGGAACTTGAGGCGCGGATTGCCCTTGCCGATGCGCGCGAGCTCCTCTTCCAGCAGGTCCATGCGCATGCCCTCGTCGTCGAAGGAGATGCAGCGCACGTCGGGCTCGTA
This sequence comes from Arabiibacter massiliensis, assembly GCF_902386925.1. Classification (NCBI taxonomy): domain Bacteria; kingdom Bacillati; phylum Actinomycetota; class Coriobacteriia; order Eggerthellales; family Eggerthellaceae; genus Arabiibacter; species Arabiibacter massiliensis. The sequence goes on from NZ_LR698996.1 coordinate 2,110,799, forward strand.
GGCGCTGAACGCCTGGAGCGCGCCCAGGTAGGTGGGACCCTCGGCCAGCACGATGTCGCCGGGGTTCAAAAACGTCTTGGCCATGAGGTCGAGCGCCTCTTGGGCGCCCGTGGTGATGAGGACGTTCTCGGGCTTGGCGCGCACGCCGATGTCGCGCATGAGGTCGCAGAATACCTGCTTCGTCTCCACGCGGCCGTCGGTGGAGCCGTACTGCAGCGCCACGGCGCGCTCGTCGTCGCAGGCGGCGCGCGTGGCCGTGCGGATGGCGGCGTGCGGAAGCAGCGAGACGTCGGGCATGCCGCCGGACAGCGAGATGATGTTGGGGTTCGACGCGGCGGCGAACAGGTCGCGCACGGCCGACGAGCGCATCTTGACGACGCGTTCGGCGATCTTGTCGCTCGTCTGGTCGAATGTGAGGTGAGCCGTGGTCATTGCGCTAGGGTACCACCACCGCGTTAAGGTAGTCCACGGCGTCGCGAAAAGCCCGCAAAGCAATCAAATCGTCGGTGAAGCTCACCTGGACGCAGGCGCGTCCCGCCTGCTCGTCCGTCCATTCAGTCGTGCCCACGTATACGGCGTCGCGGGCGCGCTGTCCGCAAGACGCCGCAGACCGCGTCTGCAAGTCGATGACCAGGTGCTCCAGCAGATGCGGGAGCGACGTGCGATCCATCACGGCCGCGAACGTGTCGCCGACCTCGTTCACGCAGGCATGGCGCGGAAGGTCGGGGAAGTCGGCGCGCACGCGGGCGGCGAGAGCCGGCGTGGTCATGCGCGGCGCACCCGGAGCCACGAGCACGTCGCAGGCCACGCGGCCGGAGCGCACGACGAGGCGCTCCACGGAGAGCGCGGGCGCGGCATCGCTCATGCCGGGTGGTCGCTCACGTCGAAGGCCCCGAGCGGGTTCGCGGACGCGGAGTCATCGGAGTCGTCGGAGGGCTCCGGCTCGGGAGCGGCGGGGGCGGGGGCGCCCTCGGCTTCGGGCTGCGACTCGGCCTCGGCCTCAGGCGCCGCCGCGGGCTCGGGTTCCGGCTCGGCCACGGCCGCATCGGCCCGCGGCGCGGCCGCGGAATCATGGGAAAGGCGGTCGAGCACCGTCACGCCCTCCGCCTGCGCGGGCTCTTCCTGCGGCTGGCCCTGCACGGCGCGCGCCGCCTGATCCCACATCCACGCAATATCGTCCACGAGCGTCAGCAGCCACGAGTAGCCGTCGCCTTCGGTGATGACCAGCTGCGTGCGGTCGAGCGAGAACCGGTAGCGGCCCTGCCCTTCCAGCGATCCGAATGTGAAGGAAAGCGTCTTCGCCACGGGGTCGATGGCGTAGGCGTAGGACACGTCGTCGGTGAGGTTGATGCGCTCGCCGTCGATGACGACGACGGCCGGCGTGCCGTGCGCCTGCCACTCGCCCTGGAACTCCGCGGCGTCGTCGTAGCGCAGCCAGCGGTCCCACGAGAACGTGCCCACCACCGCCACGATGATCGCGACCAGCACGAGCGCGACCACGAGCGGCCAGCGCCGCTTGCGCGCGACGGGACGCCGCCCGGTCGTTCCCGTCCGGGCGGCGCTCGCTTCGTCCTTCTTCTTCGGCTGGTCGGTCCGCTTGCGCTTGGTTGCCACGCGTCGTTTCCCCTACTCGGGCGCGATGACCTCGACGCCGCCCATGTAGGGCACCAGCACGTCGGGAACCTTGATGGTGCCGTCGGCCTGCTGGTAGTTCTCGATGACGGCGGCCATCGTGCGGCCCACGGCCAGGCCGGAGCCGTTCAGCGTGTGCACGTAGCGCGAGCCCTTGAACGCGGCCGGGTCGCGGTACTTGATGTTCGCGCGGCGCGCCTGGAAGTCGGTGCAGTTGGAGCACGACGAGATCTCCTTGTAGCCGTTGTAGCTGGGCAGCCACACCTCCAAATCGTAGGTCTTGGCGGCCGAGAACCCGATGTCGCCCGTGCACAGGCTGATCACGCGGTACGGCAGGCCCAGCAGCTGCAGGATGTTCTCGGCGTCGGCCACCATGGCCTCGAGGTCGTCGTAGCTCTCCTCGGGCTTGGCGTACTTCACCATCTCCACCTTGTCGAACTGGTGCACGCGGATGAGCCCGCGCGTGTCGCGGCCCGCGCTGCCGGCCTCCTCGCGGAAGCACGGCGTGAACGCGCAGTATTTGAGCGGCAGCTGGCTGGCGTCGAGCACCTCGCCGGCGTGGATATTCGTGAGCTGCACCTCGGCCGTGGGGATGAGGTAGAGGCCCTCCGTGGTGTGGAACAGGTCCTCCTCGAACTTCGGCAGCTGGCCGGTGCCGGTGAGCGTCTCGGCGTTGGCCATGGCCGGGCACCACCACTCCTTGTAGCCGCGAGAGGTGTGCGTGTCGGCCATGAAGTTGATGAGCGCGCGCTCGAGGCGGGCGCCGAGGCCCCCCAGCAGGATGAAGCGGCTCGCGGCCAGCTTCACGGCGCGCTCGAAGTCGATGATGCCCAGCTCCGGCCCCAGGTCCCAGTGCGGCTTCATGGCGAAGCCCTCGGCGGCGAAGTCGCGCGGCATACCCCAGCGGCGCACCTCGGGGTTGTCGTTCTCGTCGGCGCCCACGGGCGTGGTGTCGGCGGGCATGTTGGGGGTGCGCATGAGCATATCGCGCAGGGCCTCGTCGGCCTCCTCGCGCTCCTTGCCCGCGCCGGCCAGCTCGTCGTTTATGGCGCGGACGCGCTCTTTGGCGGCCTCGGCCTCGTCTTTCTGGCCGGCGGCCATCATCTTGCCGATGGACTTCGATGCGGCGTTGCGCTCGGCCTGCAGCGCCTCCTCGCGCGCGATGGCGTCGCGGCGCGCCTCGTCAAGCTGGGAGAAGCGCGACGCGTCCCACGAAGCATTGCGGTTCTTCATCGCCTCGGCGACGGCTTCCTGGTTGTCGCGGACGAACTTGATGTCGAGCATGGTCGCGCTCCTTCTCGGTCGGTTTTGCGTGTTCGGCCCAGTATACCGCACGCCCGCCCCCCTCCGGGATTCCTTCACGCCGTCGGCAAAGGGGGACGGGGGACGTGACAGCGGAGTGTCAGGGGGACGGTTCTCTTGACACCTGGTTCCGGTGTCAAGAGAACCGTCCCCCTGACACTCCGCTGTCACTCGTCCCCGCTGTCATCCCCTCACGTGCTCGAGGATGGAGGCGAGGACGCGGCGCATGTCGATGGGCTTGGAGAGGTGCGCGTTCATGCCGCTGGCCAGCGAAGCGCGCACGTCCTCGGAGAACGCGTTGGCCGACATGGCGATGATGGGCACGCCCGCGGCGTCGGCGCGCGCGAGGCCGCGGATGCAGCGGGTGGCGTCGTAGCCGTTCATGTTCGGCATCTGCACGTCCATGAGCACCACGTCGTAGAAGCCCTCGGCGGAGCCCTTGAACAGGTCGCACGCCTCGCGTCCGTCGCGAGCCCAATCCACCTTGAGGCCCGCCTCGGACAACAGCTCGCAGGCGATCTCGGCGTTCAGATCGTTGTCCTCGGCCAGAAGCACCCGCAGCCCGGCCAGATCGCCGGGATCGATGGCGGGCGGAACGGGCGCGGCCATCGCGGGGATGGACGACCGGCCCTTTTCGCCGGCGCGCGCGGCGGCGCCCTCCGAGCCGCGTCCGTCGGCGAACGCCTGCCGCTCCGTCTCCATGGCGATGCGCAGGTTGAGCGCCACCTTGAACGTGGTGCCCCTGCCTTCGGCGGAGTCCACATCGATGCTCCCGCCCATGAGGCTCACGATGGTCTTGACGATGGGCATGCCGAGCCCCGTGCCCTGCTCGCGGGAGCGCCCCTCCATGACGAACGGCTCGAACAGGCGCTCCTGGAACTGCGCCGACATGCCGATGCCGTCATCGCTCACGACGAACGTGATCTGGCGGTACCCCATCACCGCGCCCGGCGAGACGGTACCCTCGAAGCGGACATGGCCCCCTGCGGGCGTGTACTTCACGGCGTTCGTCAGCAGGTTGAGCAACAGCTGCTTGAGGCGCATGGAATCGCCCACGAACACGCCTTCGGCCCCGTCGGGCATCCGCGCGTCCAGGTCGAGGCCCTTCGCCTCGCATTGCGCGCGCACCACCGCCAGGACGTCCTCGACGATGTCGGCCAGGCAGAACGGCTCGCTGGTCAGGGTCATCTTGCCGTTCTCTATCTTCGACAGGTCGAGCACGTCGTTGATCAGCCCCAGCAGATGGTCGGACGCCGCGCCTATCTTGTCCAGGTTCTCGCGCGTCTTCACGGGGTCGTCCACGTTGCCGCGCGCGATCTGGAGCATCCCGATGATCACGTTCATCGGCGTGCGGATCTCGTGGCTCATGCGGGAGAGGAACTCCGATTTCGCCTGGTTCGCCGATTCGGCGGCGTCCATGGCGTCCTTCATGGAGAGCTGGATCTTCTTGTCGGCGGTGGCGTCGCGCAGCACGATGAGCAGCTGGGGCTTCTCGTCGAACACGAGCGGCTTCACCGAATAGGCGGCCCAGCGCGTGCAGTCGGCCTCCGAGCCGCGGAACGAGAACTCGCCCTGTTCGAACCCGTCCACCTGGCCGGCCCTGATGCGGTCGAACAGCCTCGTGCCGCGCTCGGACAGGCGGATGGCGCGCGCGAGGTCGGGGTTCTTGAGGAAGTCGCGCATGGAGTAGCCGATGATGCTGCGCGCCTTCGCCACGATGGGCGTGACCTGCCCGTCCGCGGGCGAGTACAGGTTCACCGCCATCTCGATGCTGTCGGAGAGCGCCTCGTAGAGCTGGGAGAGCATGTCGACGTTGCGCTCGCGCACGCGCCGCCGGTACGTGAAGAACGCAAGCAGGCCCACCGCCACCAGGCAGACGATCACGATGCCGAACACCACCTGAAAGGTGGTGGCCACCACGTCGGCCTCGGCCCGCACGTTGCCCACCGGCACCACGCTGCACACGTACCAATGGCCCTCGCCCACGGGGGCCACGCAGACGTAGCTGGCCTTCCCCTCGACGGGCGCGGCGATGAGCCCGGTCGCGCCGCTGTCCACCGTGTCGCGCAGCGAGCCGAGATCGGCGTTCTCCCGCGCCTTGAGGGAGCGCAGCGCGTCGCCCGCCTCCTCGGCCGAGTCGAACGACTCGGGGGCCGTGTAATGGGCGGCCTCGTCGAGGAAGTCGAAGATCGAGTCCCCCTGTGCAAGCGGCGCCTGCGTCTCGTCCCGAGGCGGCACGAGCACCTCGCCCGTATCCGCCTGGAACAGCATGAAGTAGCCCCGCCCGTCGAACATGTCGAGATGCCGGGGCAGCGTGAACATGCTGAGCGGGATCTGCACGTAGAGCGCGCCCGCCAGATCGCCGTCGAGGTAGAGGGGCTGCTGGGCCAGGCGCACGCACGCGCCCTCGTCGTTGACGAACGTGTCGGAGTACGAGGACTGTCCCTGGGAGAGCGCCGTCTCCTCGAACTCGATGTCGGAGGTGGAGAACGGGGAGCCGTCGGCCGTGCGCCCGATGCCGTCGAGGCCCGCGAACGCCGCGTCGACGAAGCCGTTGCGATCGCGAAAAGCCGCGAGCGCGGGAACCACCTGATCGGGGTCGGCAACCTGCACGGCGAACGAGCCGATGGCGTTCTGCACCATGAACATGCGGTCGGACACCCCGCCCGCCGCCTGCTCGGTGAACGTGACCACCTGGTGCTCGGCGCTTTGGTTGAGCTTGCCTTCTATGAACGATGTGAGGCTGAGCACCGCGCACAGCACGAACGCGGCCAGCCCGACGACGGCAACGGCGACGACGACGCGCCGCCTCTGCTTCTCCCTGCTCACAGCATGCATGCGCCAGCCCTTCCAGCCTTTCATCGAAGCACGGTAGAGAATAAAGGAATATCGAAACTAAAGCCAGCTAATCGGCCGGGCATAGTATACTCTAACGCGTAAATCTAAATGGCCCGTGGAAACCATAGGAAGCCACGGTGAATCGAGAGGGAATAACGAGGTAGTCATGGATTTCGGAGCGTTGTACGACTTTCTCTTCAACACCTACGCCGGCATCGGATGCCTGGTGGGGGCCGGCCTTGTCATCAGCCTCATCGCCTGCGTCATCATGGAGCGCCGCACGCGCAAGATCTTCGCCAGCCGCGAGGCCGACGAGGACGATTGGTCGTTCTTCGACGACGATGACGACGAGGGAGACGGCAAGTAGGCCGCCCGCGCGTTTTCAGATTGTCAACCGAACAGCAGAGCTTTGCCATACACTTGGAGCATACTGTTGCAATCGCGGCGCCCGATGGCGCTGCGAGTTTTTTCAGCCCTCGACCAGAAAGGCCGCTCATGAACGAAACCACCCTGTACACGCGCGAAGGCGCCTACATCCCGCGCGTGGCCGCCGTGCACGATCTGTGCGGATACGGAAAGTGCTCGCTCGGCGTGGCCATTCCGGTGCTCTCGGCCGCCGGCTGCGACGTGTGCCCCGTGCCCACCGGCCTGTTCTCGTCGCACACGGCGTTCCCCGGCTGGTACATGCACGACACCACCGCCATGCTGGAGGACTACCTGGCGGCGTGGAAGAACATCGGCGTGGAGATCGACGCGGTGTACTCGGGCTTCCTGGGCGCGCCCGAGCAGGTGGAGCGCATCCGCGACCTGTACGCCATGTACCCGGCGGCGCTGCGCGTGGTGGACCCGGTGATGGCCGACCACGGCAAGGTGTACCCCACCTACACGCCCGAGCTCTGCGACGCCATGGCCGAGCTGGCCTGCGGGGCCGACATCCTGACGCCGAACCTGACCGAGGCCGCCATCATCCTGGGCGAACCCATCGGGGAGGAGTGGGGCGGCACCGACATCTCCGACGAAGAGGCGCACCGCCTGGTGGACGCCCTGGTGGCGAAGGGCGCGAAGCACGTGGTGCTCAAGGGCATCCAGCGCGAGGGCGAGACGTGCATCCGCAACTTCGTGGGCGGCTTAGGTATGGACACGGTGGAGGTGCACAACGAGTATCTGCCCTACATGCTGCACGGCACCGGCGACCTGTACGCGTCGTGCCTGATGGCGGCTGTGATGGCGGGCCGCACGCTCGAGGAGGCCGTGCGCTTCGCCGGCGACTTCGTGCACGATGCCATGATCGTGAGCGCCCAGCAGCCCGAGTTCGAGGCCCGCGGCGTGAGCTTCGAGCCGCTCCTCGGCAAAGTGTGCGAACTGCTCTAGCAAGGTAGCGATTTGTCATAAAAGGGGACAGTCCCCTTTTATGACATTTTTCGGCCAAAAGATCGAATTTTTTGGGATAAAGCTCAAAAATTTCGATCTTCACTCCAATTTTTCGGCTTTTTGGCTCAAAATTTTTGGCATATCCGAAAAAAGATCGATCTTTTGCTCTACAATGATCTAAATTTCGACCAAAACAAGGGAACTGCTATGGGCATCGATACTCTTGAAGGGCTCGTCGCGGATGTGCAGGCGAAGCAATGCGAGAGCCAGACCGTCGAGATCAAAGCGGCTCGTGATGGAGCCCCGCGTCTTTACGACACTATTTCGAGTTTCTCCAATCAAAACGACGGCGGAGTCATCATCTTCGGACTCGACGAATCGGACCGCTTCAAGGCAGCCGGCGTCTACGACGCGCACGAGCTTCAAAAAAGCGTCTGCGAGCAGTGCGCCGAGATGAGCCCCGAGGTGCGGCCCGTGTTCGCCGACGCCCTCATCGACGGAAAGGTGATCGTCGCTGCCTATATCGAGGGGCGGCCGATGAGCGAGCGGCCTGTATACCGCCTCAAGGCCGGCATGACCAAAGGGTCGTACGTCCGTCTCGGCGATGCGGACAAGCACATGACGCCGTCAGAGCTTTACGAGATCGAGGTGTTCAAGAACGGCAAGCGCGACGACGTGTCCGTCAGCCCCGAAGCCAGCCTCAATATGCTTGACGAGGATCTCGTGTCCTCATTCGTCGTCTCTGCCAAAGAAGACCGGCCCCACATGGCGCGACGTAAACGGGACGAGATCCTCAAGCTGACCGGTGCCGAGAAAGAAGGGAAGCCCACATTGTCGGGTATGATGACGCTGTGCGATTATCCCCAGCAGATCTATCCCAACCTCTGCATCACCGCTTCGGCCGTAGCGGGAACCGAAATCGTCACAGGATCGGACGGGTCGCGCTTCCTGGACAACAAAAGATTCGAGGGGCCTATCGCCCAGATGATCGACGACGCGATAGCCTTCGTCAAACGCAACACGAAGACCAGGGTGGTCGTCCGCGACGGCGTGCGGCACGACATCTCCGAATATCCGGAGAATGCCGTCCGCGAGATCATAACCAATTCGCTGATGCATCGCGACTACGGGCCCTACTGCAACGGGACGCCCGTTCGCCTGACGCTGTATTCCGACCGCCTCGAGTGTTGGAACCCGGGAGGAGTGTACGGAGGTCAAAGCGTCGAGGACCTCGGATATGCCAACATCCAGACGCGCAACCCCACGCTCGTGTCGATCCTCGAAATCCAGGGAGTGGGCGAGAACCGCCACTCAGGCATACCGGTCATCCGCGACGAGATGCGCGCCGCCGGTTTGCGCCCGCCGGTTTTCTCCGACGTGCGCGGGTCGTTCCAAGCGCAGTTGTTCAATGCGCCCGAAGAGGCATCTGAGCCGAAAACCCGGCAGGCAAAGCCGGCAGCGGCGGACGTCCGAGACGAGATCGTAGCGTTTTGCGCGATCCCCCGCAGCAGGAACGAGATTGCCGACCATCTGGGCCTCAACGCGCGTTACCTTGCCAAAACGCACCTTACCCCGCTCGTGCAAGAAGGGAAGCTCCAGCTCACCATGCCTGAGAAGCCTCGAAGTAAATTCCAGCGCTTCATCGCGAAAAGAGCCGCGCGTCCCTCAAAATAGCCTACTCCAGCCAATGGTGCATTTCCGCCCGAATGTTTCACGTGAAACATTCGGGCTCTAAAGGGATCCTTCTAAAGGAGCGCGGCGGTGGTTTAGCGCGGCACGTTCTTCAGGCAGGCGTAGACGTCTGGGGCTTCGAGGGGCTTGGAGAGGTGGCCGTTCATGCCGGCTTCGCGGCTGGCCTGGCGGTCCTCGTCGAAGGCGTTGGCCGACATGGCGATGATGGGCACGCCGGCATCGGCGCGATCCATCGCGCGGATGGCGCGGGCGGCATCCAAGCCGTTCATGCGCGGCATCTGGATGTCCATGAGCACCAGCTGGAAGCGCCCCTCCTCGGAGCGCGCGAACGCCTCCACGGCCTCCACGCCGTCGACGGCGGTTTCCACCTGGGCGCCCACGGCGTCCAGCATGTCGCAGACGATCTCCAGGTTCACCGGGGTGTCCTCCACCACCAGGATGCGCACGCCGGTCAGGTCGACGGCCGCCTCGTCCTGGGAGCCTTCGTCGACGGCAGCCTCGGCCGCGGCCAGCGGCAGGCGCACCGTGAACGCGGTGCCGACCCCCTGCTCGCTTTCCACCTCGACCGTGCCGCCCATCAGATCGACGAAGCTCTTCACGATGGAAAGCCCCAGGCCGGTGCCGCCATACGTGCGCATCACGCCGGCGCTCTCCTGCTCGAAGGCCTCGAACACGCGGCCCAGATTCTCCGGCGCGATGCCCACGCCCGTGTCGGCCACCCGGAAGCTCACCCACTGCACGTCGCCGCCGCCGGCCGCGCCCGCCGGCGCGTCGCACGCCGCCACGTCGAAGCTCACGCGGCCGCCCTCGGGCGTGAACTTCACCGCATTCGACAGCAGGTTGGTGAGCACCTGCGTGATGCGCAGCGCGTCGCCGCGATACGCCGGCCCCAGGCCCTCCTGCACCAGGGCCTCGAAGCGCACGCCCTTCGTTTCCGCCTGGCCGCGCGCCAGATCCTCCACGTTGGCCACCAGCTCGCCGAAGTCGAAGTCGTCGAAGGCCAGCTCCGTCTTGCCGCTCTCGATGCGCGCCATGTCCAGCACGTCGTTCAGCAGCCTCATGAGGTGCTTGGACGAGCGCAGCGCCTTGTTCAGCGAATCGGTGGCGCGCGCAGGGTCGTCGATGGAGTTCAGCGCCATCTTCGTCATGCCGATGATGCCGTTCATGGGCGTGCGGATCTCGTGCGACATGCGGCTCAAGAACGTGCTCTTCGCCGCGTTGGCCACCTCGGCGCGCTCGTAGGCCTCCTCCAGCCGACGGCGGTTGCGCCGCGCGACCACTGCGTAGCCCGCGAACAGCGCGAACAGCATGGCCACGATAATGCATAGCACCACGAGCGAGTTCACGTTGAGCGAGGTGCGCAGGCCGCTCACCGAGGCGCTCACCACGTCGTAGGGGATGATGGTGGTGACGAACCAGTCGGTGCCGGGCACGGGCTCGTGGAACAGGTAGAGGCGCATGCCCTCCACCGTGAACGACGACAGGCCCGACCCGCCTTCGGCCACCTCCTGCCGCAGCTGCTCGAGCGAGTAGCCCTTCTCGAAGACGGCGTTGCGTTCCAGCAGCGAGAACAGGTTCGTGCCGTTGGGAAGCTGCTCGCTCACGCGCGTGTGGATGACGTAGTCGCCGTCGGAGGCCACCACGCTGGAATACGTCTGGCTGGAATCCTTGCTGAGCGACAGCTGGGTGCTCACCGTGTCCAGCGGCAGGCCCGCCAGCGCCACCACCAGCTGGGTGCCCTCGAAATCGCGGTGGTCGATGGGCAGCGCGATGAGCACGAGATCGCCTTCCAGCAGCGTCTCGTTCACGGCCACCATGGGCTCGGTGGCCTCCAGCATGGCGGCGAGCGAATCGATCTTCGACACGCCCGGCCGCGCGCCGTCCTCGGTGTGGTAGCTTCCGTTCGCGTCCAAATAGGCCAGGAAGTCCAGCCCGCTTTTCTGCTTCCGCTGGGCGATGAACGCCTGCAGCGAGGCCTCGCTGGCCGCGTCGGCGTCGCCGAGCGTGTCCACCACGGTGGCAAGCTGGGCTATCTCGCCGCTCAGGCTGGTTTGGAAGTGGCCGACCGTCTGGGTGGTGAGCTCCTTCAGGTAGAGCTCGCTCATATCGTGCACGGCCTTGTCCGACGCGCTCTCCGACGACCAGTCGAACCAGGCCAGCAGCCCCGCCGCCACGGCCAGGGCGATGGCGGCGAGCACCGCCGCCCGCAGGACGATCTGCCTGCGGGTGGGCGCTTTCAGCACGTCGGTATGCGGCGGTGCGGCCTCCATGCTACGCAGGAGCCCCCTCCACCTTGATGCGGCCCTCCACCTTCGCGGTGATCTCCTCGGATTCGTGCGCGTCGAAGTACGCCTCGAGCGCGTCGGCATAGGTCTTGCCCGTGTCCTCCACCAGCTTCGCGCCCGTGGCGGCCGGCGTGGCGCTGTCGAACACGTTCAGCATGGTGAAGCCGTCGCCCGTGTTGTCGGCGTAGCCCTGCGAGCCGCACATGTAGTTGTTCACGGCAATGCGGTAGGTGGCGGCGTCGTCGACGGGCGAGCCGTCGGGCAGCGTCACGCTCACCAGCTCGGCGGCGACGGGTTCCTTCTCGGTTTCAACCGAGGGGTCCACCTTCACCTCGTAGGACAGCCCGTGCACCTGCAGGAAGCGCCCGCCCGGGGTGCGCGTGTACCGGATCTGCGTGATGGAGTTCGCCAGCAGCTCCTTGAGCGTCTTGCCGTCCACGTCCAGCACCACGATGGTGTTGTCGAACGGCACGACGACTGCCAGATCGCTGCGGTACACGTCGCCCGCGTACAGGCTCGCGCGGATGCCGCCGCCGTTCGCGAACGCGATGGGCGCGCCCGACGCCTCGGCCACCGCGTCGGCCACCAGGTTGCCGAGCGCCGTCTCGCCCTTGCGCGTGTTGAAGTCCTCAAACAGCAGGTCATCGGCCACGCCGCCCACGATGACGTGGTCCTCGGCGGCCTCCTGCGGCCCCGCGCGATGGAACTCGTCCACGTCGGCCAGCACCTCGTCGGGCGTCATCTTGCCCGCGGCGGCCTTCACCGCGTCGACCCCCAGCTTCCACACCACGTTCGCCGGCAGGCGGTTGCTGTAGGTGTAGCCGCCCTCGATGACATCCTCCAGGCCCGTCACCCCCGACTTGGCGGACGGCACGTCGTCGCTCAGATACGAGCTGTCGGCGCGCATGTCCTGCATGACCGCCTGCTGCCCCTCGGGCGTGGAAAGCAGGTCGAGCACCCGCACGCACGCATCCATCTTGGCCGCGTCGCCCGACTCCTCCACCGCCTTGTTGATGGAGATGCACGCCGCCGGGTCGGACAGCGCCCAGGCGGGGCTGCTCGCGCTGCTGAGGAAGGGCAGCATGACGAACTCGTAGTCGGTGTCCTCGGCGCGGATGGTATCGAGGTAGAGCGACGAGCCGAAGCACGCGATAAGGTCGCCCTTCGCCATGCCGCCCATCACGTCCACCACGTTGCGGCTGCCGTTGAGCCGCTCGACGTCCATGAACCCTTCATTCGTGAGCGTAAGGAAGAACGCGAGGCCGTCTTCCCAGGTGCCCGCGAACGTGGCCTTATTCTCCAGGAAGTCGGCGAGCCACTTCTCGCCCTGCGCGGTGCCCAGGAAGTCGGGGACCTCGGCGCCCACGATGAGGTTGCCCATGGCCGTGCCGTCCACGTTGTTCGTGGAGATGACGAAGCCCTCCTCGCTGCGGCCGACGCCCGTTTCCTTGGCCGTGCGCAGCAGGTCGAGCAGCTCCTGCTGCGTGGTGGGAAGGGCCAGGCCCATCTGCTCCACGAGCGTCTTGTTCACCACGAAGCCGAAATAGTTCGACGGCAGGGGCAGATAGAGCGTCTTGCCGTCCTGCTTCACGCGGCTCATGATGGAGCTTTCGTAGCGCGTGGAGAAGTCGTAGGCGCTCAGGTCGGCCACGTAGTCTTTGATGTCGCCGGTGGGCATGCTGGTGAGCACCAGGTCGTGGCCGTGGCCGTTCTTCACGCGGCGCACCTCGTCGCTGTTGAACTTGGCCAGGGTGGACTGCTCGTAGTCCAGCTGGATGTCGTCGTAGGTGGATTCCACCAGCGCCTTGAAGGCGTCGAGGTTGTTGTAGAACATGAGCGAGACGGTGGTCTTGCCGCCGCTTGAACTGCTGCTTGCGCCGCCCGTGCCTGCGCCGGAGCCGCCGCCCGCGCACCCCGCGAGCGAGCACGCCATCGCGGCCGCAACCGCCAGCGCCAGAATCTTCTTCACCATCATCGGACCTCCCCTGCGTGCTTACTATGGTCGCGGCTTACTCCGCCTCGCTGTCCATGGGGGACAGGGCCGACAGCTCGCCGCGCATCGACTCGTCGAATACGCTGATGCGGCCGCGGCCGTTGCGCTTCGAGCGGTAGAGCGCCTCGTCGGCATGGTGGAACAGCTCGCGGTACGTCCGCCCGTTGTCGGGATAGAACGCCACGCCCATGCTCACCGACACGTCGAACCCCTCGAAGGTGTCGGTGAGGGTGTCGAACAGCCGCCTCACCAGGCGCTCGAAGGCAGGATCACCCTCTTCGCCGCACGGCACGAACACCAGGAACTCGTCGCCGCCCACGCGGGCCGCCACGTCGTCGCGACGGATGGAGCGCTGCACCTTGCGCGCCACGAAGCTGAGCACCTCGTCGCCGAACGCGTGGCCGAACTCGTCGTTGGCCCCCTTGAAGCGGTCGAGGTCGAACAGGATGAACGCGAAGCGCCCGTCGGGCCGCTCGGCAAACGCGCGCTCGGCCAGCTCCTCGGCGGCCGGGCGGTTGTACAGCCCGGTGAGCGCGTCGTGGGTGGCCCGGTGCCGCAGCTCCTCCATAGCCAGGCGCTCGTCGTTCACGTCCACGATCTTGCCAATCACGCCGGTGCATTCGGCCCGGCCGTCCTCGCCCATCCACAGCGTCTGCGCCATGGTGCGGCACCAGCGGTGCTCGCCCCTCACCAGCATCTTGCAGGTGAAGTCCACCGTGGGGCTCAGCATGGTAGTGGCGCGCACCATCTCGATGAAGCGGTCGCGATCCTCGGGCTCCACCAGGTCGAACGGCCCCGCCTTGTCGTAGGGATGCACGATGAGCTCGTCAACGCCCAGCTGCGCCGCGCCCCATTCCGAGAACGAGAGGATGTCGGTGCCGTAGCTGTACTCGAACTGGATCTCCTTGGACATGGAGGCGAAGAAGCGGTACTTCGTGCGCTCCTGCTCCAGCAGCGACAGCGTGCGGTTCGACACGTGGAAGCCGCTGCCCGAGAGCAGCTGCGCCTCCAAGCTGGCCGCCTCGATGCGCGTGATGCCGCCGAGCGACTGCGTTTTGAGCTCGTCGGCCAGATGGTCGCCCACGTCCTCCAGGCATTGCAGGAGCACCGGGTTGAACGCGCCGCATTCGCCGTTGCGGATCATGTCCATGGCGCGGCTGTGCGAGTAGGCCGGCTTGTATACGCGCTCGCTGGTGAGGGCGTCGTACACGTCGGCCAGCGACACCACCTGCGCCGCGATGGGAATGTCCTCGCCCGCCAGGCCGTCGGGGTAGCCGCCCCCGTCCCAGCGCTCGTGGTGCCAGCGGCAGATGTCGCGCGCCGTTTGCACCAGCAGCTCGCGCTTGGCGTAGGGCGAGTTCTCCAGGATGTTGGCGCCCACGGCCGCGTGCGTCTTCATGATGTCGAACTCCTCGGGCGTGAGCTTGCCCGGCTTGTTCAGGATGCTCTCGGGGATGGAGATCTTCCCGATGTCGTGCAGCGCCGAGGCGTTCACGATGAGCGCCAGCAGAGGCGGCGTGAGGTCGGGTCGGCGCGTCACTTCCACATAGCGCTTGAGCAGGGTTTCCGTGATCATGCGGATGTGCATGACGTGCAGGCCGCTTTCCCCATTGCGGAATTCCACGATGTTGCTGAGGATTTCCACCATGAGGTAGTTCGACTTCTCCTTCTCCACTATCTGGTCGAGCACCATGCCCTCGAGCTGCTTTTGCTTCGAGTACAGCTTGATGGTGTTCTCCACGCGATGGCGGATGATGCGGCCGTCGAACGGGCGGCTGATGTATTCGGTGGCACCCAGGTCGTAGGCGTGGTCGATGTAGGCGGGCGACGTCTCCGACGAGATGATGATGACGGGCATGCTGCCGATGAGGCCGCTCTTGTTCATGGCGGCCAGCACCTCGAAGCCGTCCATGTCGGGCATGATGATGTCCAGCAGCATAAGCGCGATATCGCCGTCCGCGCGCCGCAGCGCGTCCATGGCCTGCACGCCGTTGGCTGCTTCCACGATGTCGAAGGTGTCGGAGAGGATGTCCGCCAGAAGCGAGCGGTTCATCTCGGTGTCGTCGACGATGAGGATGCGCTTCTTCATCTCAGTCGCCGCCGGTTTGCTCGTCGGGGTCATGGCTGGCTAAGCCCCCCCCCCGCGGCAATAGCGGGCCACCGCGTCGTAGGTGGCGCGGTAGTCCTGCTTCACCTGGCTGAACAGGCCGTCCACGTCGTTGCCGTAGGAGCCGCCGCGCAGCGCCTCGGTGAGGGCCGACGCCGATGCGCCCAGGGCCTTGAAGTCGAAGTTCTGGCAGATGCCCTTGAGCGAGTGCACCGCGCGGAAGGCGGCCTCCACGTCGCGGCTGGCGAGCGCCGTCTCGAGCGCGGCGAAGTTCTCGTCGCGCAGGAAGGAGTTCAGGTACTTCGCCACCAGGGCCTCGCTGCCCAGGCGACGCACGATATCGTCGCTGGACACCCCGCCGCCCAGCTCGGCGTAGCATTCTTGAAGCGTGGTCATACCGCCCCCTTCCGCGCATTTCGACCGCGGATGGTTGAATTCCGCAATGGTGCAAGTGTAACCGATTTCGCAGGAAAAGGCTTGCCCTGATCAAAGAGGTGAGCGTTGCATTGAGGCGAATGTCACAAAAGGGGACAGTCCCCTTTTGTGGCATTCTGGCGTCAGAGGGCGAAATCGAGGGCTTCGAGGACGTACTTCGGCACCATGAAGCGGACGGTCTTCTGGGGGTCGACCATCTGGCACACCTGCACGTCGGCTACCAGCGACAACAGCATGACCAGCTCATCTTGCGGCGTGCCGGTGCGGTCGTGCAGCAGGTCCACCATCTGGTGCACGGCGCGGTCGGCCGCCTCGTCGAGCGAGCCCGCCGACACGATGATGCCGAAGTGCGTGTCGTTCTCGATGAGCGGGTCCGTCAGGCGCAGGTCGGGCAGCGCCGTCAGCGTGACCGTGGCCCAGCCGGCCACTTCCGCGCCCGACACGCTCACCTCGCCGTCGCCCATCACCGCGTGCATGTCGCCGCAGCCGAAGAGCGCGCCCTCGGCGGCCACCGGGAAGTAGAGCGTGGCGCCGGCGGCGATGGCGGTGTTGTCCATGTTGCCGCCGTGGCTGCCGGGCGTGCCGCAGTTCACGGGCTCGCCAGCGGGCGCGACGCCGATGACGCCGATCATGGGCTTGAGCGGGATGGACAGCTTGTCGTTCCAGACGAGCTTGTCGCCATCGATGGCGCACAGGTGCGTGCTCCACGCGTCGAAGCGGTCGCCGCACACGCCTTCATCCTTGCCGGTGCACGAGGCCGTCTGCGGGTCGAGCTCGATGTTCTCGATGGCCACCTTCAGCGCGCCGCCGGGTACCGCGCCCTCCACGAACACGGGGCCGGTGGCCGGGTTGATGTGGTCCCAGTCGATCTCGTCCAGCTCGTCGTCGGGCGATTGCACCTGGTTGCCGAAGCAATCCTGCGTGCGGATGCGCACCGTGTCGCCCGACTTCACCGTGATCGCCGGCTCGAGGTCGCGCGCGAACGCGAACAGCACGCGATCGTCGTTGAGCTGCTGCATGGGGGCTCTCCTCTCTCGTTCGGCCTCGCTTTCGCGGCCGTTTCCTGCTGAGGTTCAGCATACCCCAGCATGCGAGGGCGTGCACGCGGGATTGCGGAGCAGATTGCGCTTCCGAGACAGCGGTGCCTCGATTGTCGACCCAAACACACGAAAAACGCCCCTGTGGCGTGTGCTTCGGTCGACAATCGGGCATCCATGCCGAAGGAACGCCGGGGAAGGCGCTCCTTCGGTCGAACGGACTCGCCGCAAGACACGGGGAGGGAGGGATCGGCCCCGCGACGGTCCGGGCATTAGATGCGCTAGGCGGCGCTCCAGTCGGAGAGCGCGTTCACCTGCTGGCCGGTCATCATACCGCTGGCGAAGCACTCGTTGATATTGCCGCCACCCCAATAGTAATGGTAGAACACCGAGCCGAATTCGCCGGCGGAGTACAGCCGCCCTATGGGCTCGTCGTTCCAGTCGAGGGCCTGCCACTTGTCGTTGCGCGCCGGCCCGCCGTTGGTGTTGAGGAACGAGATGCAGCACTGCACCGCGTAGAACGGCGGGTTGACCAGCGGGTTCACCGGCGTCACGTCGCCCTTCTGGGACTTCGACGGCGCGCGACCGAACACGCTGTCGGTGCCGCCGTCGGCCACGTCGGCGTTGAACTTCTCCACCGTGGCCACGAACGTTGCCAGGTCCTCGTCGGCGAAGCCCATGAGGCCGCCCAGCTCTTCGATGGTGTCGGCCTTGAGCACAACGCCGTCCTCGACTTCCTTCATGTTGTCGTCAGACCAGTGGTACACGTTGCGCACGGCCGCCCAGCCCTCGTTGCGCTCGGGGTTCGACCAGGCGAACAGCGTGCCCTTCGTGCGGCGTGTCTCGTCAAAGACCATCCACCAAGGATAGTTGGGCGTCTCGGCCGTATCCTTGTTCTCGGTGAAGCAGGGATACGGGTAGCGCTTGTCGTGCGCGGGCCACTTGCCGTCCTCGGCCATGAAGCGCTCGCCGTGCTGACTCACGTATATCATGGACGTGGTGTCGCCCCCGTTATAGCAGGCGATGGCCTGGTTGTACTTCTCGGACAGCTCGAGGCAGGCCGGAGAGCCGTACTCCACGGCGGCCATGTGGCGAAGCTTCGCGCCGATGCCAGCCACCATGCGGATGCCGTCACCGGTGTTGTAAGGGCTGCCGATGGGGTACTGCTTGTAGTGCGTGAGCACGAAGTTCTCGATCATCTCGGGATTGCCTTCATAGCCGCCGCACGCCATGATGACGCCCTTCTTGGCCTTGCAATACTTCGTCTGGCCGCCTTCCTCGTATTGCACGCCGAGCACTTCTTTGGCCTCGGCGTCGTACACGAGGTCGGTCACCGGCGCGGAGTACAGCACGGTGATGGAGTCGGCGTAGCGATCGGCCATGACGTCGGCAACGAGCTTGTGCAAAAACGCACCGCCGCCCGTCTGGCCCTTGCCCTCGATAGTGAGGTTCACCGCGTTGGCGTCCGGATACTCCTTGCCCCACAGCTTGCGCACCGCGTCGGCGCCCTCCTTGTGGATGACCTCGCTCTCCACGATATTGTCGCTGAACCACTGGGGCATGTCGGTGGAAGCTTTGGCCACCGCGACGCACTCGGCGTCGGTCACGCCGCCGTCGGTGATGGCCTTCCACGCCTCGGCCGCGCCGTCGCCCGAGCAGATGTTCAGGAACCCGCAGCTCACCGCGCTGTTCCCGCCCGCATGCTCCTCGGGCGCTTTCTCGAACACGATCACCTGCGAACCCTCGGCTGCAGCGCTGATGGCCGACGCCTCGCCGGCGAAGCCATAGCCCATGACCACGACGTCGGTTTCGGCATCCCACGCCTCGGGCTCGCAGGCGCGCTTGCCGGAAGTGGCCGCATCGGCCGCGGCGTCGGCGCCACCAGTCGAGCAGCCGGCCATGCCCATCGCCGCAGCTCCGGCTGCTATGACCGCAGCCCCCTTCAGAAAGTCGCGACGGTTAACCTCGCGCAGCTCGTTGTTCTTCCCCATGATGGATCCCCTTTCCTTCTATTCGTGACACGTCCGACATTCGAACACGTCTTCGTGATGACAGCTCAGGCAGAGCTGCTTCTGGTCGTCCTCGACCTCGTGCACGGTATGGCAGCTCGTGCACGTGATGGATGAATGGTCGCCCGTGCGGTCCATGGCATGCGGGTTGACCGTCGTGCCGTCTGCGTCGGTTAGCACGTCGACGTCGGCGGTCTTCGCCGCCAGGTCGTCCCAGCCTCCATGGCAGCTGAGGCACGTGTCCTCGGGCACGGCGTTCTCCTTGCTCAGCTTCTTGGGCATCTCGGCGGTGGCCGTGGCGTTCGCATGGGCGGTGGCCAAGGAGTCTGCGACGCCGTGGCAGCTTTCGCATGTGGCGGCGGGATGCTTGGAGGCCAGGCAGGACGCGTCCGACGCCGAGGCTTCCTCGACGGCATGGCAGGAGGCGCAATCCATGTCGGGCGACCATGCCACTTGGACGGCGTCGCCGCCCTGCTGCGCTGCCGCCTGGTCGGGCTGCACGCTCTGCGGTGCGCAGCCGGCTGCAAGCCCGAGCGCAGCCACCAGCACGGCAACGGTTGCAGCCTTCTTGATAGGCGCTTTCATGTTTTCTTTCCCTCCTCTCGCTGTTCTCCGTGTTTCGGCTGTCGCCACCATACGACCGCAGCGGCCGCCGCCTCTAGCTCCGAAGCGTGCCCACTTCGCCGGATCCGCCCGCACGAAGCGTGCCTCGGGCGCAGCGCAGGGAGCACGAAAGGTGTTGTTTTGCCCTCCACCGCCGTTTCAGCCGATCGACGGGTCGTATAATCGACTGCGGGATCGCATTCAGCGGGACGCAGAGGGGCGTCCCGCACGTGCAGGGGAGGTCGTCATGGGAGGTTCGTCCTCGCAGCGGTCGCTGTTCGAGGGAGCGCTCGTCAAGGCGGGCGGACCGCGTGCGTACGCGTCGCTTGTGCGTACGGCGCTGCCATGCTTCGGCGTGTGGACGCTGCACACGTGGATCATGTGGCTCAATACCAACGTTCCGGTCAACGTCCCCGGCGCCCCGTGGGTCACCGTCTACCTCGCGCAATCGCTGCTCCTCGTCGCGGTCGTGGTGCTGTTCCGCGCGAAGCCGAAGCCCTCGGCGGCGAAAGCGAACCGTGCCGACGTCGCCTTCACCATGATCGGGTGCGCGACGACCGGGCTGTACGCTGCGGACTCGCTGGTCGGGCCTCTGCCCGGATGGCTGGCCGTAGCGGCCGTCTCTCTTGGCGGCGTGTGCCTGGGTTGGGGCTACCTTCGCTGGGGCGTGTTCTACAGCGGGCTCGACCTGCGTAACGCGCTCGGGTGCATCTTCGCTGCCTGCATACTGGGGGCAGTGGCGAAATCGTTCATCTCGGAGGCCGGCTGGCTGATAGGGTTCGTCTTCGCCCTTGCGCTGCCGGCGCTCTCGGGCGCGTTTCTTACTCGGGCGTTCAAGCTGCAGCGTCCGCAGGCAACGGGCGAGATCCGCTACACGCGCGAGACAGCGTGGTCGCTGTGGAAGATAATGAGCTGCGTGGCCATCTTCGCGTTCGTGTACGCGTTCTCGACCAGGCTGCCCAAGATGTTCGACAATCCGCTGCCGTACGCACAACTGCTTGGTCACGCCATCGAGATCGCTGTGTCCGCGTTCATCCTGTGGTGGGTTATCGGAAAGCGGCGGTCGCTCGGCTTCGCGCAGCTGTGGCGCTGCGTGATGGTGCTCATCGGCGTCATGCTGGTGCTGGGGGTGTTCGAGCCGACGGCGCAGCTGCAGACGGCCTGTTCGACAAGCATCTCGTATCTGGTGGTGGTGTTCCTATGGCTGCTGCTGTCCGACATCGCGCACCACAGCGACCTGCACCCCTACGTGGTGTTCGGCGCGGGGTGGCTCGCCTACACGTTCCCCAATTACCTGGGCAAGGCGCTCGGCGGGAGCGGCTTGATAGCGCCTGCGATGACGCCGTCCATCGCTCTCGTGCTGCTGCTGGTGATCATGCTTGCCATCACGCTCCTACTGGAAACACGCGATCCTGCCATGCAGCGCATCTTCTCCGACCTGGAATCGCGGCCCGCGCCGCAGGACTTCTCGTTCATCGACGAACGGTGCGCCGCGCTGGGCGGCCAGTACGCGCTGACGGCGCGCGAGGTGGAGGTCATGCAGCTTCTGTGCAAGGGGCGCAGCAAGGCCTACATCGCCGAGACGCTGTTCATCACCGAGAACACCGTGCGGGGCCATGCGCGGCGCCTGTACGCGAAGCTCGATGTGCACAGCAAGAAGGAGTTGCAGGAGCTGATCGGGATTTAGCAGCGCGATGGCGACCGACGACACAAAAACATGCCGGTTTGTGGCTCTTTTGGGATCGGGGCGAAGAGCCACCTGGGGGAACGCTGAGTGGAAGCGCTCCGGGGGCCCTCGATCCCACGGTTTCAGCCGCAAACCGGCATGTTTTTGTGTCGTGCACCCTGGTTTCGATGTTGCATGGCCTTCCGAAAGGTGGGCCGTGCAGCTTTCCTGACCTATCATGCAACTTTTTCGAAGTAATGATGGCTCAAAGGGCTTGAAGCAGATGGATTTTCTTTCTTTTTGTTGCAATACCAACGGAAATAGGAGCTTAGCGACCCGCATAGCCATCATTGCTTCGAAAAAGTTGCAGAGCGGGTGCGAAAAGCTGCATGCGCCCCGTTTCAGGCCTCTTCCTCATCCCAGTCGTCTTCGTAATCAGGCTCGGGGACGAGGATGCAAGCGAACAGCAGGGCGAGGGTCGGCACGAGGGTGCCGACGAGGTTGCGGACCGACGGCATGAGCGCGGCGCCGCCTGATGCGAACCACGCCGCCGCGCAGATGCCCGCCACGAGCACCGCCGCCGCGCAGAGCGTGCCGAGCACGGCGAACGCCCGCGTCGGACGCAAGCGCACGACGGCAAGCACGAGCGCCGCCACAGGCCAGCTGGCGGCTACGCACCAGAAGGCCGGCTGCACGAGCATCGCGCCGAGGGCCGCCTGCACGTCGACCCCGGCGAGGGAGGCGTTCGCGAGGGCGTCCCAGCCGATGAGCGTGTGCGTCCCGAAGGCGGCCAGCAGCGTCGCGATCAGCAGCGAGAACAGGGCCGTCCCCAGCGCGCGGGCGGGCGGCAGGCAGAAGCCGGCCGCAAGCGGGGCGAGCTGCCCGCCGCCGAACGCGCCCGCCAAAGGCGCGGCGAAGGCGGCGTTCGCATCGGCGTCGCTCGCGCGGCCCGCGAAGTACCACCAGGCGCACGTGGCCGCAAGCAGCACGCACCCTGCGGCAGGCGCGTTCTGTGCGATGAGCGCGATGCCGAGTGCCGCGTAGGACAGCAGCGCGCCCAGGTGCGGCTTGAGCGCGCCCGCGAGCGCGAGCAGGCCGAGCAGCCCCCAGAACACCGGGTTGTCCAGACCGCTTGTCTGCGGGATGTTCATCAGTGCCACGAGCGCGACGAATCCCGCGCCCACCGCACCCAGAACGCGCGCGGCCGCCAGGCGATGCCACGGCGTGATGCGCTCGCGCAAGGGGACGCGCGGCACGGCGGGTGCAGAGACGGGGGCGTCTTCGGCCTCTTCCTCGTCAGCGCAGTTCACGATGGCGGCCAGCTCGCGCACGCCGCGCTTCGGGTCGCCCAGGAACGGCTCGAGCTCCTCCGCGAAATCGGTGACGTTGTCGTAGCGCTCCTCGCGGTCGGGGTCGAGCGCGTAGAAGATGACGTCGTCGGCCGCCGGGTCGAGCTCGTCCCAGCACAGCGACGGCAGCACGAGCTCGGCGTCCTCGATGGCCGCCTCGGCCCGCTCCAGGTCGGGCGCGACGAAGGGGTTCTCCCCCGCCAGCATCTCGTACATCACCGAGGCGAGCGCCCACTCGTCGCAGCGCGCGTCGAGGCTTTCCAGGCGCATCTGCTCGAGCGGCATGTAGCCGATGGTGCCGCCGGCGGCCGCGCCGAAGCCGGACGGGTCCGCGAGCATCGCCAGGCCGAAGTCGGTCACCTTCACCTGGCCCTGGCGGTTGATGAGCACGTTGTCGGGCTTGATGTCCAGGTGGAGCACCTGGTTGTCGTGCGCCACCTCCAGCGCGTGCGACACGGCCGAGAACACGGCCGCCGCCACGTCGAGCGTGAGGCGGTCTGCGAAGCGGTCGAGCAGCTCGGAGAGCGTGATGCCGTCCACGTACTCCATGATGAGGTAGGCGGTGGAGCCCTGCACCTCGAAGTCGTACACGGCCACGATGCTGGCGTCGGAAAGCATGGCCGCCGTGCGCGCCTCGTCGAGGCCCGGCAGGTGCGCGGGCGTGCGGTCGGGCGCGGGGGCGGCGTCGAAGAAGTCGTCGTCGAGCTGGAAGTCGTCGGAGTCGAGCTCGTCGTCCAGCCAGGGGGGAAGCGCGGAATCGGGCGCGGGAAGGGGCGCGGGCTCGGCCCCCGGCAGCGCCGCGCGGGCGGCGTCCACGTCGTCGAGCTCGATGCACTTGATGGCCACCTTGCGCTGGATGCGCGTATCCCACGCCACCTGGACCGTGCTGAACCCTCCCGAGCCTGCTTCGGCGATGGGTCGGTAACGGTTCAGTATGAGCTGTCGGTTGCGCGCCATGCCGCCTATTATACGGCAACGCCAGCGCGCGGCGAGCCCGCGCTAGAAGGCCGCGTCGAAGGGCTCGCTTACGCGCACGTCCTCCTGCCCGCGCTCGAGCTCGGTGAGCTTCGCGAGCAGCGGGCCCTGCGTGCCGTCGAGCATGCGCAGGCGCAGCGTGACCGCATCGGCGAACTGCGTGTCGAGCACCTTCGCGCCGCAGTCGGCGGCGATGCGCGCCAGCTGCTCGTAGCGCGCGTAGGCGATGCGCACCTCGAGGTCCACGCAGCGCGACACCACCGTGAGCCTGGCCGCCTCGATGGCCGCCTGCGTGGCCTGGGTGTAGGCGCGCACGAGCCCGCCCGTACCCAGCAGCACGCCGCCGAAGTAGCGCGTGACCACGGCTATCACGTCGGTGAGCCCCGCGTGCCGCAGCATCTCGAGCGTGGGAAGGCCCGCCGTCTTCTGCGGCTCGCCGTCGTCGGAGTAGCGCACGCGCCCCTCCGCGCCCGCGCCGCCCTCGCGCAGCACGTAGGCGTACACGTTGTGGCGCGCCATGCGGTTGGCCGCGCGCACCTCCTCGAGGAAGGCGAGCGCCTCCTCCTCGGTTTCGACGTGCGCGAGCTGGCCGATGAAGCGGCTCTTCTTCTCTTCTATCTCGGCGGTCGCCCGCCCCGCGATGGTGGTATAGGAGTCCATGGGGAAAGTGTAGCACGAGCGGGGGCGGCGCGCCTCAGCTGCGGCCGTCCACCAGATCGATCAGTTCCTGGTGGCTGCTCACGCCCAGCTTCTGGTAGATGTGCTTCACGTGGGCCTTCACCGTGTTGTTCGTGATGACGAGCTCCTTCTGGATGTACGGGCTGTTCCTGCCGCGCGCGAGGAGCCGGAACACCTCGCATTCGCGCGGCGTCAGGCCGCACCGCTCGGCGATCTCCTCGCACCGATTCTCCCACCGGGCGGAATGGGCG
This sequence comes from Arabiibacter massiliensis, assembly GCF_902386925.1. NCBI lineage: Bacteria > Bacillati > Actinomycetota > Coriobacteriia > Eggerthellales > Eggerthellaceae > Arabiibacter > Arabiibacter massiliensis. Next base: position 2,135,022 of record NZ_LR698996.1, read on the forward strand.
GAAAGCTCCAGCGCGTCGTCGGGCTCGATGCCGTCGATGGTGCGGTCGAAGCTGAACGACCGGACGGTGAACAGGATGCACGCGAGGATCACCATCACCACCGCGATGCTCAACATCGACACCGCCGCGTGGTCGGAGGCGAACAGGCTGAGGATGGTCGTGCCGGACCACTCGCCCGCGAGCATGAACACGCCTTCGACGCACGCGCCCCACGCGAGCACAGGGATGGTGTTGATCTGGTTCTTCGCGCTGATCACGAGCAGCGTGTACAAGTACAGCAGGTTGAAGCACGCCACGCCCGACGACAGCAGCACGGCCGCCAGGTCGCCCTCCACTTCGGCGATGGGCGCGAGCAGGATGCCGCCGATGACGAACAGCACGGACACCGAGAACAGCGCGTCGGGGAACATCCGCCCCTTGCGCGCGATCAGCGCCAGGACGATCACGGCGATCGTCGCCACCGTGAACAGCGCGCCGGGGGTGGAAGCACCGGTCGAAGCGAACGACAGCAAGTACCCGTGGGCGAAGTTGAACAGGGCCAGGTAGATGAACACCTGATGGCCGAACGGAAGGAATGCCTTCGGACGTGCGGCGGCGAGCGCGCCGGGAGCTTCGGATTCTTTAAGCCTGTTCAGAAGCGGACGATAGTACGGGTGGCTGGCGATCAGCGCGAACACCGTGACGCCAACGCAGACCGCGATGGAGCCGCCCGTGCCCACGAACGAGAACGCGAAGCTCCACACGTGTCCCAACAGGAAGCTCACGATGATATAGACGAGGATGCGCCCCGGGCCCATTGAGACGCAGCCGGCTTTCACGAGCAGCGCCGAAAGGCTCCCCGCCGCGAAGAGCCCGGACAGCCCCACGGCACGCGCGAGCGGCCCTCCTCCGCCGAAGCCCCACGCCAGGCCCACGACGCCGATACACAGAAGGAAGGCGCAAACGCCCGTCACCAGCCGCGAGCCCAGCAGCGAAGGTCGCCACGTCGATGCGAAGGCGAGCCAGACCATCACCGCGCACGAGACAATCGAGGCGGCGATGCGCATCCACGGCGCGGCATCCACCGCCGCATACACATCTTCCGAAAGCGAGAGCACGATAGCGTAGGTGAGGCTGAGCGAAAGGCAGCACAGGGCGAACTGCACCGCCTCCCTGCCGAAGGTTTTCTCGAACATGCGCCTGACCTCCCCTTCTGCGCGTCTCACCCGTTTGCGGTAAGGCCGTTTTCCTGCCAACGTTCCCCAAGTTTACCCGTCAGGGGTGATTATTTCTGCCCACCTGTCGGGCGATAGTGTAGCAGAGACGCGAGGACGAGCGGACAGGCGGCTCGCGCACAGAGATCCACGAAAGAGGAGGAAGGTATGAAGGAACAGCATGCGGAAGCGGCTCTTTCACGAAGGGGCTTCATCATGGGAGCGGCATCGGCGGGAGCCTTGACGGCCCTCGGAAGCCTGATGGGGTGCGCGCCCCAGCAGCAGGCGGCGGAGGCGGCGGCGCAAGACGGCAGCGGTGCGCCAGCTGCAACCGACTGGCTGGGGCCGGAGCCCGAGATTGCGGACGCAGACATCGTCGAGACACTCGAGGCCGAAGTGCTCGTCGTGGGCGGGGGCACGGCGGGATTGTTCGCCGCCGCAGCGGCCGCTGAGGAAGGCGCCAAAACCATTGTGGCCGAGAAGTACAAGGGCGGCGGCGTGCGCGTGGGCTTCGGCGCGCTCGGCTCGCGCCTGCAGAAGGAGGCCGGGATCGAGCCGGACAAGCACGAGGTGGTCAACGAGCTTCTTCGCTACTCCAGCCACAATGCGAAAACCTCGCTCTTGCACGTGTGGGCCGACCGTTCGGGCGAGGCCGTCGATTGGTGGCAGGACCGCTGCGCCGAGCAGGGAATCCCCATGTGGTTCGAGCCGAGCGACGAGGAGCCCGGCGAGAATTTCCCCTACATTCAGACCTGCCATTCGCCGCAGTTCGCCGTCGGCCCCGACGGCAAGCCCGCTGGCCCGGACGGTGCCGCCGTGCTCACCGATTACTGCACGGGCCTCGGCGTGGAATTCCGCTACGACACCGCCATGGTGAAGCTGGTGAAGGAAGGCGAGCGCGTCACGGGCATCATCGCTCAGAACGCCGACAAAAGCTACGTGCGCATCAACGCGTCGAAGGGCGTGGTCGTCTGCACCGGCGGCTACGGGCAGAACATGGACATGCTGGCCGCCTTGCAACCGGAAACGCTCAAGAAGATCGGCTACAGCTCGGCCATCCCCGGCACCACGGGTGACGGCATCAAGGCGTGCCTGTGGGCCGGCGCCGCGTTCGACGACACCCATTGCAGCGCCATGTTCGACCGCGCCTGCGTGAAGCCGGACGAGGTGGGCGGCCTGAACAACGGCAGCAACGGATGGTTCTGGATGGGCAGCCAGCCGTTCCTCAAAGTGAACCTGAGGGGCGAGCGATTCATGAGCGAGTCGGTGCCCTACGACTACATCCTGCAGGAGGCGCTCAACCAGCCCGACAACACCTGGTGTACCATCTGGGACTCCAACCTTGAGGAGGACGTCTACCGGTTCAAGACGCAGGGCTGCTCGCGCTACTTCGAGTTCAAGAACGGCGCGCCGCCGCAGATCCCGTTGCCGGCGGTCATGGGCATGAACGAGGGACTGGTGGCCGACGGCTTCATCCAGCAGGCCGACACGGTGGAGGAGCTGGCCGAGAAGCTGAACATCCCGGCGGACGCCTTCGCCAAGACGGTCGAGCGCTACAACGAGCTGTATGACCAGCAGGAGGACGTCGACTTCGGCAAGGAGGCGTACCGTCTTTCGGCCCTGCGCACGCCACCGTTCTTTGGCGTGCGGCAGACGGGGTATTTGCTGTGCACCCTCGATGGCATCAAGGTTGACGAACAGATGAGGGCGCTCGACGAGAAGGGCGAGGTCATCCCCGGCCTGTTCATGGCGGGCGTGGACAGCGGCGGCTATTACGCGCACACGTATCCGAGCCACTCGGCGGGCAACTGCTGCGGCCACAACGCGACGTTCGGCCGCCTCGCCGGCAAGTACGCGGCAAAGGCGTAAGGCTTTGAGCAGGAGGGGTGAGTGCGCCCCTCCTGCTCGTCTGCCTCTCCGAAGCGCGGGGATGACGGACGAAGCGGAATTTCGTGCGTCCACCATCCCCGCGCCCATTTTCAACTGCACGTCTTTCGAGGGGCAGAACAGCATGTCAGCCGCATTGGTGAGCTTGCTTTCAACCATCAAGTCGAGTTGACTCAACACATCGCTCACATCGGCGAACTCTTACCTGCGTCCGCGGCGGCGTTTCGGGGCGAGGGCGAGCGCCGCTGCGAAGGAGGCTGCGGCGACGAGGGCGGGAGCAGCGAGGGCAATCCCGTCCCCCGTGGTCGCGAGCGGCTGCGGCCGGGCCCCGACAGGCGGTTCGGATCCATCTTCGGGCTCGGGTTCGGGCGCAGGACCGGGCTCGTCGGGCGCGACGTCCAGCACGCCGGTGAGGTCGTAGCGAACCCGCAGGTAGTCCGCCGCCGCCTCGGCGGGCGCACCGGCGCCTCCCGTCGCGGCGAACAGCCCCCAGCCCACGGCCAGCCAACGCCCTTCGATCCACGCGCCGTCGGCCTTCGACGTGGTCAGCAGATGCGGACCCTCGCGCAACGAGGCGTCGAAGAAGACCGTCTCGTGCTCGGCGAACGGGCCGGTCGAGCCCGGGGAACGACGGCTGGCGGCCACGGAGCCGTGCGGTGCCACGGACAGGCGCGAGAACGTCAGCGCGTCTCCGCGCGTGGAATGGAACTCCGTACGCGACACCTCGGTGCCCGCGCCGTCGAACGCCGCGAGGACGTTCCCCTGCTCCACGGTGCCGTCGGCGCCGATGCGCGTGCTGGCCAAGACGAGGATGCGATCGCCGTCCCGGCGCGCATCGTCCAGGCTGAGGTAGCCCGGAAGAGCCGCCTCCACATCCGATGCAAGGCCCTCGTCCAGCGAGCCGACGTCGGCCGGGATCTCGGCTGCGGGCTCGGGCATGAGTGCGCGCAGCCGCTCGGCCACGGCCTTCGCCGGCACGACGCGCGCCGCAGCCGCAGGCAAACCGCCGCCCGCCGTCTCCGTCCCGCAAAACGCGATCGCATCCTCGTCGACGTTGACCAGGCGCTCGGCCCGAGTGGTGCCGCAGCGCATGGCCACCGTGCCATCGCCTTGCGGCTGAAGCGTCGACACCAGCTGCGCCGAGCCGCTCCATGGGCTCACCATCGCCGCGACGTCGCCCACGCGCACGAAGCGCGGCAGCCATCCTGCGGAAAGCGGGGCCTGCGCTTCGAGCGAGCCGTCCCCGACGTCGATCCAGTACGCTTCCAGCGCCCCGGCCAGCTCGACGGCCACGAACACGCGCGTCCCGCCCAAGGGCACGACGGCGAGCTCCGGCGCGTCCGACCCCTCGTCCGAGAAGGGCGCGACGGCGCCAGAAACGTCCCGCACGGTCGCGGATAACGGATCCTTCCCAAGCGTGACCAGGCGAAGCGTCGGCCCCTCTGTTTGGAAGAAACGCTTTTCGCCGTCCTCGCATGCGAACACGTCGGACACCCCTGCGCGCGCCGAGGGACTCTCGGTGCCCGCATACTCGCCCGACCGCTCGATCGGCGCCACGGGGCCCGGCGCGAGGGGCACGCGGATCTCGGGCGAATAGAGGTCGCCCTGCGCCGTGCGGGCGACGAGGAACATCCGCGCGGGAAAGACGAGCTCGCAGGTGGACCCCGGCTTGACGGCATCGGCGGCGAGTGCGAAGGACGCGGTGACGACGGTGCCGGAGAGGCGCGCGCTCGCGTACTGGCCGACGCCGTCCACCACGAGCGATGGCTGCATCTCCGGATCAGCGGGAAACGCGAGCATTGGCGCGCTCGACGCCTCCAGCGTCACGGCGTCGATGTTCATGATCCCGCGCCCGGGCCTGGGCGTGAGCGTGAACGACCCCACGTCGGGCCGGCCCGCGCTCGAGTACGCCACGCGGACGGTTCCGCGCGCGCTCTCGACGTTCGTCGCTTCGAACGAGAGCCCCGTGAAGCCGATGCCCGCGTTCTCGTAGAAGTTCGACGAGGGCCGGCTGGCGGGCGTGATCGCGTCGCCAGCGAGCAGCATGCAGCGGAAGCCTTCCGCCGCATGCGGGACGCTGCCGGCCTCGATGAGATGAGGCGCGTCCATGTCGGGGTCGACCAACTCGATGAGCTGGTCGTTCACGCGTCCATAGGCGTTCGTATGCGCGAACTCCGCACCATCCGGCGTGAGCGCCGCCTGCACGCGGAACAGCCGGAAGCCGGAGGGCAGATCGTGCCAGACGCGTTCGCCATCGAAGAAGCCCACGCTCTGGTTACCCGCCGCGCAATCGTATTGCAGCAGGTAGTACGACGAGAACAGGCCCTCATCCTCGTTCGAGACGACGACGATGCCGCCGCTTTCGGAGGCCTCTTGCGCCGTGAACGCCTCGAGCGCCTGCTCGATTGCGACCTCCTTTCCCTCCTCCCCCAGGTTCACGCGGGCGATTTCGAGCTGCCCGCGCTTGACGACGATGCCGCCGTCGTTGGCGACCACGCGGACGATCCGGTCTCCGCCGATCCAGCCGAGCAGCCACTTCGAGAACCCGTTGTGGTCGCCCTGGTTGTCCATCATCATGTCGAACGTGAGGATGCCGGAACGCTCCGGAGCGCCACCCTGCTGGCTCGCGTACGAGTAGTAGTCGGGCAGCCCCAGGACGTGCCCGGTCTCGTGGATCATCATGCGCGCAGCCGCCTCGCTGTTCGACGGCTCGTGGAGCGTGACGATGTTCCACAGCTGCTTGCCGTCGTACACCGCCTGCGGGTCCGCATAGCGGCGCTCGTTGCTCCACCACGTGCTGCCCCAGCCCTCGTGACCGCCGGCGAAATGCAGGTAGACGGCGTCGATGCGCCCGTCGCCGTTGCCGTCGTAATCGGCGAAGTCGATGCCGCCATCGAGGGCGGCGAGCGCCTCCATGAACAGTATGCCCACGTCGTTGGTGTAATAACCGCGCTCATGCTGCGCGACGTAGTCCACGGCGGTGCCGGCCAGGGAAAGCGTGCCGTAGGACGCGCGCTCGTAATAGGCGCGCAAGCTCTCGTAGGGATAGGCCTGCGAAGCGGGAGCGGGGTCGCCGTCGACGAGCGCCTGCAGCGCCTCGAGCGTGTCGCCCGACTCGAACTCCTTGTCGGGGAAGGATACGCGCAGGGCGAGCACCTTCGCGGGGCCCGTCGCGCCCATCCCGCTCGTCCAGTTCGAGGGGACGGCGCGGGCGTCGGCGCCGTTTTCCACATCTTGGCGCACGAGCGCCTGCTGGATGAGCCCTGCATCGGCCTGTTCGTTGCCGAGCGCGTCCTGGAACGACGCGCGCGCCGCCCAGCTGCCGTCGGCCTCGTATTCCGCGCGCTGCTCAGCAGTGGGAGCGCACGCGCCGCCCGCTTCATCGGCCAGCGCCTGCCGCGCGCCCGCCCCGAGACACCATGCGAGCGCGAGCGCCGTTGCCAGCAGGGCCGCTCGCGTTGCCATATGCTTCCCCGCCCGAACGCCGACTCCCATCCCAAGCCCCCTGATCCCGAAGCTTCGCGTACCCCGCCATCATACCCGCTTCGCAGTGGGCGCGGTGCCGAGGGCGGCGAAGCAAAGCGGACGGATCGCACGAAGGCCCCGCAAAGTCGATCTTCGGCCGAAACACACGCAAAACCGCGCTGTGGCGTGTGTTTCGGCCGAAGATTACAAAAAGAAAGGCCGGAAGCGCCTGTTTGGGCTTCCGGCCTGGTGTTTCAAATGGTGCGGGCGAAAGGACTTGAACCTTCATGGGGTTGCCCCCATACGGACCTGAACCGTACGCGTCTGCCAATTCCGCCACGCCCGCACAACGCGCGCTTCTTGTCGAAGCGAGTGAACATGATACCCCAGTTGGCAATCCGTGACAAGAAGAAATTGCTCGGCGTGAAGATTTCTCCGGAGCGAGCCGCGCACGCCGTATGCGGGCACGGGTTGCACTACAATCGGAAAGGCGCGCGGAAGCGCGTCCCCCGACACCGCCCGCGAAGGAGCACGCAGCCATGACCGTCATCGACGTCCACACCCATATCTACCCCGAGAAGATCGCCGAGCGCGCGGTGGATGCCGTGGGCGACTTCTACCTCTTGGACATGTATGGGCAGGGCACGGCGGCGCACCTCCTGGCCTCGCAGGAGCAGGCCCCCCTCACGCACTTCGTCGTGCACTCGGTGGCCACGAAGCCCAGCGCGGTTGCCACCATCAACGACTTCATCGCCGAGCAGTGCCGCATCCACCCCGAGTTCATCGGCTTCATGGCCATGCACCAGGACCTCGAAGACCCCGAAGCCGAAATCGAGCGCGCCGTGGGCCTGGGCCTGCGCGGCATGAAGCTGCACCCCGACACGCAGAAGGTGGACATGGACGACCCGCGCCTCATGCGCATCTACGAGATGATCGAGGGCCGTCTGCCGCTCATCGTGCACACCGGCGACTACCGCACCGACTTCTCGCACCCGCGGCGGCTCAAGAACATCCTGCACACGTTCCCCGACCTCGTAGTGGACGCGGCGCATTTCGGCGGCTGGTCGGTGCCCGAGATAGGCTACGACGTGCTGCACGACGAGAACGTGCTCATCGACGTGTCCAGCTCCATGGCGTTTCTCGGGCCGCGTCGCACGCGCGAGCTCGTGGGCATGTGGGGCGCCGACCGCGTGATGTTCGGCTCCGACTTCCCCATGTGGGACCCGGCGCACGAGTACGACACGTTCACGTCGCTCGGCTTCTCCGACGACGACCTCGACAAGATGCTCTGGAAGAACGCCGCCCGCTTCACGGGGCTTGAGCTCAGATAAAATTGCACAGGCAATGAGAGGGGATCTGAATGCAGCTGCCAATCAATTCAAATAACCCCGAGGTGTTCGCTTCTGAAACCGAGTCGTACTTCTTCGATCGCAAAAGCGCTCGTAAGGATGTTGCAGAAATAGCAAGGCATCTATCGGCTTTCGCCAACGCACTTGGCGGTAAGCTAATCATCGGAATTGAAGATAACGGTGAGATTACTGGCTTCAAACGCAATGGCGCGCATGCTATTGAGGCGTTTGAACAGGCAGCGATAACAACTTGCTCCCCCTCGCCAGACGTAAAATGCCGTCGCATTTCCGTAATCAACTCAAAGGAAGAGGATGACCTGATTCTGATTATGGACATTGCCGCCTCAACCGATCGCGTTGTTTCAAGACGCAGCGACAAAGAGGTGTTTCTTCGTCAAGGCGACAAAAGCATAAAGCTTGATCACGAGCAGGTTCTTGCTTTGGAATACGACAAACACCAGCGAATTTTCGAGGAAGAAGTTGACGAGAGATCTAGTATTGACGACCTTGACAGGGAGATAGTCGCCAGATATAAAAACGCACTTGGCACCGAAGTTTCTGACGAGCAGCTGTTGCGTAGTCGTGGTTTTTTGCTGGATGGGCATCTGACAAAGGCGGGCATCCTTTTGTTCGCTGAAAGCCCTACGAGATTTATGCCATGCGCCCGCGTTCGCGTGCTCAAGTTTGATGGAAACAAAATGGAAACCGGCCGCCGGCTGAACATCGTAAAAGAACGCACTTTCGACAAATGCCTACCACGGATTATTGAAGAGGCTAAAGATTTCATCGCGAGTCAGCTTCGTGAATTTCAATTCTTGGGCGATGACGGAAAGTTCAAAATTATTCCCGAGTACCCTGAGTTTGCTTGGTTTGAAGGATTGGTCAATGCAGTAACGCATAGAAATTACGCTATGGCTGGTGAGCATATTCGCGTCTCGCTCTATGACGACAGAATGGAGATACTCAGCCCAGGCAGTCTACCGAATATTGTCACCTTGGACAATATGCGCACAAGGCGTTATTCACGCAACTCCGGCATAGCGCGCGTTCTTGTTGAGATGGGTTGGGTTCGTGAATTGAACGAAGGCGTGCAGCGTATCTATGACGAGATGCAGGCGTCATTTTTGCATGATCCCGTATTCAGTGAACCAAATGAGGCGGCTGTACTGTTAACGCTTGAGAATAGCGCAACTTCCCGCGTTCTGCGCCAAAGCGATTCTATGGCCGCTGACTTCGGCAAAGATAGAATGGGGGCTCTCAACGAATACGAAGTCGCTGTTATGCAATATGTTTATGCAAAGGGCAGAGCTCAGACTAAAACCGTATCCGAGCTACTAGGACGAAGCGCCACTATCGCCGCGCGTACTCTAAAATCTTTAAGTGATAAGGGATTTCTCGAGTGGCACGGAACGAGCAGAAACGACCCCTCGCAATACTATTCCTTAAAAAGTACGGAGTAGTAGGGAGTAATTACGGAGTAATGGGTAGTGCAGGAGCTCCGCTTTCGGCAGTTACTCCTTAAGCTCCGTAGGGAGTATAAGGAGTAACGCTCCTGCCGATAAGCTCTAGCGCTCCTTGCTGCCGTCGGCCTCGGGCTCCGCGTGCTCCACGACCACGCGGATCTTGTCGATGCGGTGGCGGTCCATGTCCACCACGGTGAACGCGGCCTTGTCGCCGTCGTCCTCCACGGTCACGGCGTCGCCCTCGTCGGGGATGCGGTCGAACAGCGTGAGCAGCAGACCGCCCGCCGTCTCGCACTCCTCGGACTCGGGCGGCTCGAAGCCGATGAGCTCGCCCACCTCGTCGATGGGCAGCGAGCCGTCCACCAAATAGCTGCCGTCGTCCAGCTTCACCACCTCGTCGGAGCCGCCGTGCGCGTACTCGTCGTCGATGCGGCCGACGATCTGCTCCATGATGTCGCTCATCGTGACGATGCCGGCCGTGCCGCCGTGCTCGTCGATGACCACAGCGATCTTCGTGCGCTTCTCCTGCAGCGTCTGCAGCAGCTTCGCGATGGGCACGCCCTCGGGCACGGCCTGGATCACGCGGATGCGCAAATCGTCGATCGTGGCGTCCTTCGGCAGCGTGTAGAGGTCCTTCACGTGCACGAAGCCGACGATGCGGTCCTTGTTGCCGCGGCACACCGGATAGCGCGTGTATTTGTAGCGCAGCACCGTCTCCAGGTTCTCCTCGAGCGGATCCTCCAGATCGATGCAGATCACGTCGGTGCGCGGGGTCATGATGGCCTCGGCGTCCTTGTCGCCCAGGTCGAAGATGTTGTCCACGTACTCGTGCTGCTCGGGGTCGATGAGGCCGCTTTCGGAGCTCTCGTCGATGAGCAGCTTGATCTCCTCGCCGGTGTACACCTCGTGCTCGTTGGCGATGTCATGGCCCAGAAGCTTCATGACGCCGTTCGTGATGGAGTTGAACAGCCACATGATGGGGTACGTGATGCGGTAGAACCACACGAGCGGCGCGGCCGTGAACAGGGCGTAGCGCTCCGTGGAGAAGATGGCGAGCGATTTGGGGATGAGCTCGCCCACCACGATGTGCAGCGCCGTGATGATGATGAAGCCCACGGCGATGGCGATGGCATGGATGGCCGCCTCGGGCAGCCCGAACGCGGAAAGCAGCGGCGAGATGAGGGCGGAGACGGCGGGTTCGCCCAGCCAGCCCAAAGCGAGCGAGGCCAGCGTGATGCCCAGCTGGCAGGCGGAGAGGTAGGCGTTCACGTTGTCGGCGACGAGCTTAGTGTACTTGGCGCCGCCGCGCCCCTCGTCGACGAGGATTTCGACTTGCGACTTGCGCACGCGCACGAGCGAGAACTCGGCAGCGACGAAGAACGCGTTCATAATCAGGAAGAACAGGACGAGCAAAAGGCTTAACGCAGGGTGCATTAAAGCGGGTCTCCTTCAAGACGATTGTCAAGTCTGCCGGCGCGTCCGTACGCCGCGCAGCAAGCACGTCAAATGCTTAACTGACAATTGTGCCAGCAACCCAAGGCCACCCTGCGAAAATCCATGCTCAATACAGAAGTCGCGCCCTGCGCCTCGGACCGAGGCGCAGGGCGTTCGTGGCAGGATTTTTCGGCTGTGGCACGGATCGGGCGGGTTTTGGACGGCTCGGGCGACCAGCCGCCGACGTTTTCCCAGGCCGCGAATTTCCCGAGCGCGTTGCGCGTGCCACAGCCGCAAATTCCTGCCACTTCGGGGGCCTGCGCCGCTATGCGCTTGCCAGCTCCTCGTCGTCGAGGGGGGCGGGCTCGCTCGCGGGCGCCTCGCTTGCGGGCGCGGCGTCCTTCGGCAGCACGAGGTTCGCCACCACGGCCACCAGGAACACCACGGCCACGCAGTTCTGCGCGAACACGCTCTGCACCAGCTCCGGGAACACGCTGAACAGCGCCGACACCTGCGTGAACCCGATGCCTACGGCCAGCGACAGCGCGGCGATGGTGATGTTGCGCTGCGTGAACCCGGCCCGCGCGATCATCTGGAAGCCGCTCACGATGATGTTGCCGAACATCATGATGGTGCACCCGCCCAGCACCGCCTCGGGCAGCGACGAGAACACCACGCTGATCACCGGCAGGAACGCCGCGAGGATCATGATGACCGCGCCCGTGGCGATGGCGCGGCGGTTGACCACCTTCGTCATGGCCACGAGGCCCACGTTCTGCGAGAACGACGTGATGGGCAGGCAGCCGAAGCACGCGGACAGCGAGCTCACGAAGCCGTCGCACGCGATGGAGCCGGAAAGCTCGCGCTCGCGCACCTCGCGGTTGAGGCCCACCATGGTCAGCGCCGAGGTGTCGCCGATGGTCTCGGTGGCCGACACCAGGAAGATGAGCGCCACCGACACGATGGCCCCCAGGTTGAACTCCGGCGTGAACGGCATGATCTGCGGCAGCGCGAACAGCCCCACGTCCGCGAAGCCGCTGAAGTCCACCTGGCCCATGAACACGGCCAGCACATAGCCTACGATCAGGCCGAACAGCACTGAAAGCTGCTTTGTCTTGCCCTTCGCCATCACCTGGAACACCAGGCACGCCGCCAGCGACACGCAGCCCAGCACGAGATTCTGCGGCGAGCCGAAGTCCGGCGCGCCCGAGCCGCCGCCGAACGACGTGGCCCCCACGCCCAGCAGCGAGAACCCGATGGAGGTGACCACCACGGCCGCCACGATGGGCGAGATGATGCGCCGCCAGTATTTCGCGAACAGGCCGAGCACGCCCTCGATGATGCCGCCCACGATGATGGCCCCGATGGCGGTGTTGTAGCCGTAGGTGGCCACCACGCCCGTGAGCACCGTGACGAACGTGAAGCTGATGCCCATGACGATAGGCAGGCCGGAGCCCACGCGCCACAGCGGGAACAGCTGGATGAGCGTGCCGATGCCCGCGATGAGCATGGCGCTCTGCACGAGCGTGCCGGTTTGCGCGTCGCCGAGCCCGGCCACGCCCGCGATGATGAGGATGGGCGCGAGGTTGGCCACGAACATGGCCAGGATGTGCTGGATGCCGTAGGGCACCGCATGCAAGAGGGGGATGTCGCCGTCGAGCTTGAAAAGGTCCTCGTGGTTGAACGTCTTCGCCTTCATCGGAACACAACCTCCCCCGTGGCCGGATCCATCGACTCCACGATGGCGAGCGACTCAAGCCGAAAGCCGCGCTCGCGCAGGTCGTCGCCGCCGGGCTGGAAGCCCTTCTCCACCGCGATGCCGATGCCCTCCACCGTGGCGCCGGCCTCTTCCACGAGCTCGATCAGGCCGTTCAGCGCGCAGCCGTTGGCCAGGAAGTCGTCGATGATGAGCACGTGGTCGCTCGCGTCCAGGAACTTCTTCGACACGATCACGTCGTAGATGCGCCCGTGCGTGAACGATTGGATGCGCGTGGTGTACATGTCGCCGTCCAGGTTGATGGACTGCGCCTTCTTCGCGAACACCACCGGCACGCCGAAGTGGCGCGCCACCACGCAGGCGATGCCGATGCCCGACGCCTCGATGGTGAGGATCTTCGTGACCGGCGCGTCGGCGAACAGCCGCTTGAACTCCGCCCCCATCGCGTCGAACAGCTCGATGTCCAGCTGGTGGTTGAGGAAGCTGTCCACTTTGAGGACGCCTTCCGACTTCACCACCCCGTCGCGCCTGATGCGCTCCTCCAATAGCTCCATTGCGCTTCCTCCGTGCACCGCCTCGAACCCCGTCAGAACCCGTCAAAACCTGTTCTCCACAGTGTAGCCGAGTAGATGCCTGAGCGGGAGATATTTTAATCCACCGGTGGTATGATGAATGTATCTGCGCATTGCCCGGCCCGCCGCGTCCTTGAAAGGGGGAGCGTTGCTCGGTCCGTTCCGCCTGCTCGCCTTCGCGATGATCGTGCCGTACACGGTGGCGGCGCTGCATTTCGCGCGCTCCGTCAACGGCGGGCAGCCCCTGCGCCGCGCCACCGGGCTCACGTTCGGCGTCCTGACCGCCTGCGCGGTCGTGCCGTTCTGCTTCGACGCGCTGCCCATCGCGGGGCTGTACGCGGGCATGTGGGTGGCCGCGCTCGCATCGTTCGCCGTGACGCGGCGCGACTCGATGCGCCGCGCGCTGCTCACCGCCAACACCGTCGCGCTCTCCGCGATGCTGGCGTGCGGGCTGGTCTACTTCGGGTTCATGAGCCTGGCCAACGCGGGCGGGGGCGCGAGCGCGGAAGGCGAGGGCCTCGGGCTGCGCTGCGCGCTGCTCGCCGAGGCCTTCCTGCTGGCGTCGTTGCTGCTGCTGGGGCTCGGGCGCATCCTGGACGGGGCGTACCCCGCGTCCAAGCGCGCCGACCACGCGCTGCAGCCGTTCCTGGTGTTCTCGCTCTTCGGCATCGCCTACGAGCTGCTCGACCTCGTCCCCTCCCTGCTAGGCGTGCAGTTCGCCCTCATGCCGCTCTTCCTCCTCGACGGCACGGTTCTGCTCGCGGTGTTCTGCGCCGTGTTCGCGTTCGTGTCGGCCCGCCTGGGCGCGGAGGCCTTCCGCGAAACGGAGAGCCTGCTGCTTGAGCGCAGGAAGCTCGACCAGGAGATGCGGCTGCGCCTGAATCGGGCCCGCGCCGCCATCGACCAGCTGACCGGCCTCGCCACCAGGCGCATCGGCCAGCGCCGACTCGACGAGCTGCAGGACGCGCGCCTGCCCTTCACGGTGGCCTTCCTCGATATGGACGGCCTCAAGGCGGTCAACGACGAACGCGGCCACCTGGCCGGAGACGAGTACCTGTCCTCGTTCGCCAAGCGGCTGGGCGAGGCGTTCCCCGAGGCCGACGTGGTGCGATGGGGCGGCGACGAGTTCCTGGTCATCGAAGGGGTCCCCGACGAGAAGGGCATGAGAGCGCGCCTCGGAGAGCTGGAGGCGGGCCTGGCCGCCGAAGAGCACGACCCGCCGCTCCGGTTCAGCTTCGGCGTCGCCAGCTCGCGGGAGACGGAGAACTCCGACAGCCTGGTCCGGCGCGCCGACGCGGCGATGTACGCCGCCAAGCGCGCCAAGCGCCGCGCGGCCGGAGGGCCGGGGGCAGGGGGCGCGCCATGCTGCTGATCGTTTCGGCCATGATCGCGTACTTCACCTGCCACTGGGCGTTCTTCGGCTTCGCCTCGCATATGTTCGGCATGCGCCCCGCGCGCTACAAGACGCTCGGCATCGCGTTCGCGGTGAACTACGGCCTGTTCATCGCCGTGACCTTCCTCATGCTGCCCCTGCCGGTGAACTGGACGATGATCGCCGTGCTGTTCGCCGTGGAGGTGAAGGTGCTCTACCGCGTCAACTGGGCCGACTGCCTACTCGTGGCCCTGCTGGGAACGGCCCTCGGGCTGTCGAGCACCATCCTCATGCGCTCGCTCTGCTCGCTTGCGTTCGACATGCCGCTGTCGCTGCTGGGCAACGGCGCGGACAACGCGAAGGGGCTGTCGGTCATCCTGGGGTTCCTGTTCTCGGCGGTCTGCCTGCGCGTCATCGACATCCCGGGCAACCGCAGCGTGCTGGCCACCATCATGGCCGAGCGGCGCACCCTCGCCTTCCTCATCGTGGAGCTGGTGCTGTGCTATCTGTACCTGTGCCTGAACCTGCTGTTGTACGAGTCGTCCCTCAACTCGGCCATCGTGAAGCTGTGGAGCATCAAGACCTCCGTGTTCGTGGCGCTCGGCGGGGTGCTGGCCGTCTGGTTCTCCTACCGCATGGCCTCGGTGCTCGCGTTCGCGCGGCGGCGGGAGACGCTTGCGCGCGAGATCGCCTCGGACGAGCGCGCGAGCGCCGAGCTGGAGGAGCTGGCCGACCGCGACACGCTCACCGGCTGCTTCACGCGCGACTACGCCCTGCGCGAGGCGGCGCGCCTGTTCGCGCAGGGCGGGCGGCCCACCGTCGTGTTCGTGGACCTCGACGAGCTGAAGGCGGTGAACGACCGGCACGGACACGAGGCCGGAGACGCCTACCTGGCCGCAGCCGCCTCGGCGCTGCAGAGCGTGCGGGCGTCGGCGGACGATTTCGTCGCGCGCTACGGAGGCGACGAGTTCCTGGCGGTGCTCGCCGGGCCGCTTGCGCCGGGCGCGCTTGCCGAGCGCATGAACGTGGTGCAGCGCAGCCTGCGCGCCACGGGAAGCAGCGAGGGCTTCTCGTTCGAGCCTTCGATGAGCTGGGGCGCGGCCACCGCCGACGAGGACGAGGGCTTCGAGGATGTCGTGGCGCGCGCCGACGCGGCGATGTACCGCCGCAAGCGCCAGGTCAAAGCCGCGACGCGCTAGGGCGCGCGGCAAATCCGTCTAGATGGCCACGACGCCCGTGGCGATGAGCACGATGGAGGCCACGGCGGCCAGCAGGATGATGGCCAGCACCACCCGGTCCACGGTGCTCTTCAGGTAGGGCTCGCCCTTCTCCTTCTTCCCCTTGATGTACATAAGCACGCCCGGCGCGTACAGAAGCGACATGATGGTGAGGCCCACCGCGCCCGACGCCCACGCCAGGAAGAAGCTGTACACCACGCCGAAGATGCCGAACACCCGCCACAGCGCGATGGGGCCGCCCACCTTGCCCTTGAACGCGCCCGGCTCGGTGAATGTGAGCTTGGCGAAGTATGCCGCCGACAGCAGATACGGCAACAGGATCATGCCGGCGGAGAGCGTGTAGAAGAACTGATACGTGCTGTCCGAGAACAGCATGACGATGAGGAACGCCTCGATGACCAGGTTCGTCACCACGAGCGTGACGATGGGCGCGCCCTTCTTGTTGGTCTTCGCGAAGGCCTTGATGAACGAGCCCTGCTCAGCGGCCTCATAGGGCATCTCGCTCGAGAGCACCGTGTAGCCCAGCATCGCGCCCACGAGCGAGAGCACCACGCCGAAGTTGATGAGGGTGGCGCCCCACGGCCCCACCGCATGCTCCATGACGCCGGCGAGCGCGGGGTTGGGCAGCTCGGCCAGGTCGGCCAGCGGCATGACGCCCATGGACAGCGTGCTCACCATGAGGTAGATGGACAGCACGCACACGAAGGCGATGATGGTGGCCTTGCCCACGTCCTTGTCCTTCTTGGCGCGGCCCGAGATGGCCACCGCGCCCTCGATGCCCACGAACACCCAGATGGTGATCATCATGGTGTTGCTCACCTGGTCGAAGAACGGCAGACCGGGGTCGGCGCCCTGCGCCATGTTGGCCAGGAAGATGCCCAGGTCGAACTTCTGGAAGAAGATGATGGCGGTGATGGCCACGAAGATGGGCACGAACTTGCTGATGGTGATGATGGCGTTCACGCCCGTGGCCTCCTTCACGCCGCGAGACACAAGGAACGCGTAGAACCAGATGACGCAGCTGGCGCCGATGATGGACGGCAGGTTGTTGCCGCCGCCGAACACGGGGAAGAAGTACGAGAGCGCCCCGAACAAAAGCGCCGAGAAGCTCACCGTGCACAGAAGCGCGCTGATCCAGTAGCCCCATGCGCTGTTGAAGCCGAGGAAGTCGCCGAAGCCGGCGTTCGCGTAGCTGTAGATGCCGCCCTTGAGCTTGGGCTTCACGCGGGAGAGCGCGAAGAACGTCATGACGAGGCAGAGCACGCCCACGCCCGAGATGCCCCAGGCCGTGAGGATGGCCGCGCCGCTCGCGCCGCCGGTGGCCTGGTCGCCCGACAGCGTGAACACGCCCGCGCCCACGATGAGCGTGATAACGGCGGTGACCAGGCGGAAGATGCCGAGTCCTCCCTGGTTCCCTTGGTCGGGGGCCGCAACGGCCGCTGGCTGGTGGTTCGATGCGGATTCGCTCATGAGATCACCGTTCCTCGTTTGACGACGACGAATAGCATCATACCCCACCGCACTGCATTACGTCAGCCTGTTATGCAATATTTTGCATGCTGACAAAAGGCCGGGGGCGTGACAAAGGGACAATGTCCCGCCCCGGCCTTTTGCCTCATCCCCCGATGACGATGCGGTCGACGGTGACGTTGGCCAGGGTCGAGCGGTTGAGGTCGCAGCCCAGGCCGTGCTCGTGGCCGGCGCGATTGAGGGTCACGTGGCCGCGCTCCGCCGTGTGGGGCGGATCGGTCACGTCGGAGGAGAAGTAGCGGGCCGTCGCGCCGATGTCGCCGGGTGCGGACACGCCCTCGAGCGTCTCGAACGCGGCGTGCATGCGCTTCGACACGCCGGTGTCGTACATGCCGCCCATCCACACGTCGAAGCCGCGCTCGCGGGCCAGCGCCAGGAAGTCGAGCGTGGGCTGGATGCCGCCGAACTTGGCCGCCTTCACGGCGTAGCAGCGCAGCTCGGGGTACGCGAGCGCGCGGGAGAGGTCGCGGGGGCGGGCGATGGACTCGTCCAGGCACACGGGCGTCTTCATGGTGCGCTGCAGCCGAGATAAGCGGCTGAACAGGTTTGACGGCGCGCCCGCAGGCGGGCGGCGCGGGTCGAGCGGCTCCTCGATCCAGGCGATGCCGCACGCGTCGAGCGCGCGCAGCTCTTCGGCATCGCGCTCGATGAAGCTCTGGTTGGCGTCGAGCGTGATCATGAGGTGCGGGAACGTCGCCCGCACGGCGCGGGCGCAGGCGAGCGCGCTGCCCGGCGCCACCTTCAGCTTCACGCGGCGGTAGCCCGACTCCACGCAGCGCCGCGCGGCAGCCACCGTCTCGGCCACCGATCCCAGGCCGATAACCGCACCCGCCGGCACCGAAGCGCTCGCGCCCTGCGCGCCGCCGCGCCGCGTTCCGCCGATGAGCTGCCACAGGGGCTTCTTCACGATCTTGCCGTACAGGTCCCACAGCGCCGGCTCGAGCGCGCCGCAGGCGAGCGGGAACGCCGACGCCTCGGGAACGGCCGCGAAGGCCTCGCTCACCTCGCGCGGATGGAGGAACGCCTCGCCTGTCACGAGCGGCGCCAGCACGTCGCGCAGCACACGCACGTCCTGGTCGAGCGTCTCGGGCAGGTACCAGTCGGTGGAGAACGCCACGCATTCGCCGAGGCCCGTGCGCCCCGCGCGGTCGGTCACCTCCACGATGACGGACTCGCGCTGCGCGAGCGTGCCCTTCGGCGTGCGGAACGGCGTGACGAACGGCAGCTTGATGCGATGGAGCGTGACGCGGGCCACCTCGATGCGCTGCTCGTAGCGCTGCTCGAGCGCGGCGCGATCGACCTTGCCGATGCCCGTGCGCGGGAACTCGTCGAGCACGCAGATGTGCTTGGGCAGGTAGAGCTTCGAGAGCCGCGGCTCGAGGCTGGCCCGCACCGAGGCCGCGAGCTGGCGGTTCGTCTGGCGGTCGGCGCGCTCGCGCTCGACGAACGCGACCGGCCGGCGGCCCCATACGGGGTCGGGCGCGCCGAACACGTGCGCGTCCGCGACGCCGGACACGCGCAGGAGCTTCTCCCTGATCTCGGCGGGGTAGACGTTCTCGCCGCCCGAGACGAACATGTCCTCCGTGCGCTCCTTCACGTAGAGGCGGCCGCCGAAGAGCGCCGCAGTGTCGCCGGTGAGGAAGTACCCGTCCACCGTGAACGCCGCGCGGGCGTTGAGGTAGCCGTCGAACAGGCCCGGGCCCTTCACGGCCAGGCGGCCGAACCCATCCTCGCCGGGATCGACGATGTGCGCGGCGTAACCGGGGAGCAGGCGCAGGCCTCCGCGAAACGATGGCGTCACCTGGGCATGCGCCACCTGGCTGGACGTCTCGGTCATGCCGTAGCTCGCGTACACCCGCGCGCCGGCCGCCCGGGCGCGCTCGAGCGTGCGCGGGTTCGTCGCGCCGCCGCCCAGCAGGATGCACGTGTAGCGGCGCAGGGCCTCGGCCGCCGCGTCGCCGCTTGCGGCCAGCATGTCCTGGAGCATCTTGTCCACCACCGAAACGTGCGTGGCGCCCTTGCGCGCGGCGTCGGCGAGCACGCGGACGGCGTCGAAGCGCCGATAGAGCAGAAACGGCGTGTCGTTGAGCAGGCTGCGCAGCATCACCTGCAAACCGCCGACATGGTAGAGCGGCAGCGCCGCCTGCCACAGCCCCTCGCCGCGGCGGTTGAGCACGGCGTTGGACGCCTCGGACGCGCTGCACAGGTTCTCCCAGGCGAGCGCCACGGCTTTCGCGCGGCCCGTCGTGCCGGAGGTGAACATGACGATGGCGCGCGAGGCGCGGTCGAACACGTGCGCCGCGTGCTCGGCGAAGTGGATGACGCTTTCCACGGCGTCTTGGCGCGCCACCTCGTCGCGGCGCCTGATCGAGGCGCGGCCCGTTCCGGCGCGCCCGAGCGCGCGCGTCGATCGGGGCGCGGCCGTCACCGCGTTCGCCCGCGCGGTGAAACTGGTCCGGCGGATGCGGCCGCTCGTACGGGAGGCGTCGTCGGAGCCGCCTTCGCCGGAGAGCAGGGCGACGGCCTCGTCCGTGAAGCGCTCGACGTTGCCCTCGTCGATGCGCAGGGCCACCCGCATGCCGGGCTTGCGCTCGATCTCCATGAGGCGGGCATACTTCTCCGCGCTGGTCAGACGGTTGTTGAGCGTGACCAGTGCGAAGCCGCCGTAGGCTGCGGCCAGCACGAGGAACACGTACGCGGCGCAGTTCGGCAGGTCGACCGACACGCAGTCGCCGGGGCGGACGCCACGATCCTGCAGAAGACGCGCGAGGGCGGCGGAGAGCATGCGCGTCTCGCGATACGAGTACGCCCGCTCCTCCCCCGCCTCGTCCACGTACGTGAAGCACGTGCGCTGCGGGTGCTGCCGCACCGAGCTTTCAAACGCGCTGATCATCGTATCCTGCGCCCCACCCTCTTATCTTCTTCGCCTGCGCCGCTTGGACGCGTGCCGCCAGATCCTACGGGAACTTCGGGAACTGGGTGAAGTCGGGCACGCGCTTCTCCTTGAACGCGTCGCGGCCCTCCTTCGCCTCATCGGTGGTGTAGTACAGAAGCGTCGCATCGCCGGCCAGCTGCTGAATGCCCGCGAGGCCGTCGGTGGCCGCGTTGAACGAGGCCTTCATGAAGCGCAGCGCCGTGGGGGAAAGGCGCAGCATCTCGCGCGCCCAGCTCACGCACTCCTCTTCCAGCTGGTCGAAGGGCACCACCTTGTTCACCAGGCCCATCTCGAGCGCCTCGGCGGCCGTGTACTGACGGCAGAGGTACCATATCTCGCGTGCCTTCTTCTGGCCCACGATGTTGGCGAGATATCCCGCGCCGTAGCCCGCGTCGAAGCTGCCCACCTTGGGGCCCGTCTGGCCGAACTTGGCCGTGTCGGCCGCAAGCGACAGGTCGCACAGGATGTGCAGCACGTGGCCGCCGCCGATGGCGTAGCCGTTCACCATGGCGATGACGGGCTTGGGCACCACGCGGATGAGGCGCTGCAGGTCGAGCACGTTCAGGCGCGGGATGTTGTCCTCGCCAACGTAGCCGCCGTTGCCGCGGATCTTCTGGTCGCCGCCGCTGCAGAACGCCTGATCCTCGGGGCGGCCGTCGTGATTGGCCCCGGTGAGGATGATGACGCCGATTTCCGCGTCGTCGCGCGCCACAGTGAAGGCGTCGTAGAGCTCGTTGACGGTGAGCGGGGTGAACGCGTTGCGGCGCTCGGGCCGGTTGATGGATATCTTGGCGATGCCCTCGCAGGTTTCATAGATGATCTCGCGGTACGCTTTGCCCGCCTGCCATGCGATGTCGCCCATAGCCATCCTTTCGAATGCGCGCATGACGAAGTGGCCTGACATCGTGCGCGCTGCGTTTGAAGGGGGTTCGATACGATTGCCTATATACTACAGCAACTCAACATCTTGTGTGTCGAGCCTGAGAATATCCTCAGAATTGGTGCTTCCTTCAACCATCCGCTTAAGGGGGGCGCGACGCCCCCCTACCCCGTGTTCTGAAGGCCGGCGGAGACGCCGGTGACGGTGGACAGGATGAGCGCCAGGTAGGCGGCCTTCTGTCCTTTGGTAAGCTCTTCCTGCTGGCTGCGGATGACGCGCAGGGCCCTCACCTGCGCAAGCGAGAGCGCGTCCACGTAGGGGTTGCGCACGCGGATGGCGCAGCCCAGCACGCGGCGGTGCTCCAGCGGCCATTCGTCGCCCACGATGGCGAGCGCCCACGAACGCGTGAGCCGCATCTCCTCCAGCACGGTGCGCGCGAGGTCGTCGCGGTCGCCCAGCGCCAGGTACATCTTGGCGATGCGCCCGTCGGTCTTGGCGATGGACATCTCGATGTTGTCGATGAACGTGGCGAACAGCGGCCACTCGCGGTACGCCTCTCGCAGAAGCTCCAGGTCGCCCAGCTGTTCGCACGCGGTGCCCAGGCCGTACCACGCGGCCAGGTTGATGCGCGCCTGCGACCACGAAAACACCCAGGGGATGGTGCGCAGATCGTCGAGCGACTGCGCACCCAGGCCGCGCTTGGCCGGACGGCTGCCGATGGGCAGCAGGCCCACCTCGGCGAGCGGCGTGACGGTGGAGAACCACGGCGCGAAGTCGTCCGCGTGCAGAAGGTCCAGGTAGCGGCGGTGCGCGGCCTCGTTCAGGCGCGCCGCGGCCTCGGCGTAGCGCTCGGTGGCCTGGGTGTTCGCGCGCTCCACGGACGGCGCGGAGCTCAGCAGCGTGGCCGCCGCCACGCCTTCCACATGGCGCAGGGCCAGCGTGGGGTCGCCGTAGCGCGCGAAGATGACCTCGCCTTGCTCGGTCACCTTGAAGCGGCAGTTCACCGAGCCCTTCGGCTGGGCGAGCACCGCGCGGTTGGCCGGGCCGCCGCCGCGTCCCACCGCGCCGCCGCGGCCGTGCATGAGCACGAGGTCGATGTCGTGCTCCTCGGCCCAGCGCGCGATGCGCTCCTGCGCGGAATGCAGCGCGAGCGTGGCCGTGACCGGACCGGCGTCCTTCGAGGAGTCCGAGTAGCCCAGCATGACCTCCATGCGCCGGTTCGTCTGCTCAAGCCGACGCCGCACGGCCGGCAGCCGCAGCATCTCGTCGAGCACCTCGGTGCACCCCTCCAGGTCCTCCAACTGCTCGAACAGGGGGATCACGTCCAGCGCGGGCACGTCCTGCGCGTGCGAGAAGGCCAGGTCGGCCAGCTCGTACACGTCGGCCATGTGGCTTGCGCGCTTCGTGAACGACACGATGTAGCGGCGCGCCATCTTCTGCCCGTAGCGCTTCTGGATGGCCCCGATGGCGCGGAACGTGTCGAGCACCTCGCGGGTCATGGGGTCGAGCTTGCCGTGCACGCCGTGGGCGCGGATGTCGGCCAGCGCGCGCTCGTGCACCACCGAATGCTGGCGAAACTCCATCTCCACCAGGTGGAACCCGAACGTCTCCACCTGCCACACGAGCGTCTGCACCGGCCCGTAGGCGGCGCGCACGGCCCCGGCTTGCGCGAGCGAGTCCTGCACGATGCGCAGGTCGGCCAAAAGCTCGTCGGGCGAACGGTACATGATGTCCACGTTGCGCGCGGCGGTGCCCTCAAGGCGCGCGGCCATCACCAGCATCACGGTGCGATGCGGCTCGAAGCCCAGCTCATCGGCCACGCGGGCGGTGAGCGTCTCGCTCATCTCTACCTGATGGCTCCATAGGTCCATGAGCTCCTCGGACGGCGGGGTGCGCCGCGCCTCCAGCGTGAGGTTGCGCCCTACCTCGCGGCACGCCTCGGCCAGCTTCGACACCATGTGGCCGAAATACTTGGCGGCCACGCGACGCGACACCTTGGCGGTGACGTTGGGATTGCCATCGCGATCCGACCCGATCCAGCTGCCGGGATGGAAGAACGCCGGGCACACGGGCGGCACGCTGCCGGCGTCCTCGCCCAGCACCCAGTCGTCGAAGCGGCGATACACCTGCGGCACCAGGTCGAACAGCGTGTTGTCGAAGATGTCGATGATGGTGTCGGCCTCTTCGAGCGGCGTGGGCTTCTTCATCTCGGTGGGCGACGTGCGCACGAGCGCGTCGATCTCCTGCAGCATGTGGCGCTCGTTCTCCACCAGGGCCGATCCACCCAGATGCGGATGCTCGTCCAGCAGCTCGGCGATGCGGCGGATCTTGCCCTCCACCGATTTGCGGCGCGCCTCGGTGGGATGCGCGGTGAACACGGGGTGGAATTCCAGGCGGCCGAGCAGCTCGGCCGTGCGCTCGGGGCCCACCTCGTCCAGCAGGCGGCTGTACGCCACCACCAGCTCGTTGGATGCGTCCACGGCCGAATCCATGGACACGCCGCGCTCCAGCTCGCGCAGCGACACCACGCGGTAGTGCTCCTCGGAGAGGTTGGCCAGGTGGAAGAACGACGTGAACGCCCGCACCACCATCTGCGCCTGATCGACCGGCAGCCCGTCGATGAGCGCGACGGCCTGGCGAAACGCCAGCGCACCCGGGGTGTCGGCTGTGGGGATGCCTTGGCCATCCGTTGGCTCTTCGGCCGCCACCGTGCCAGGATTGCCCTCGTTCGCCCTGATCACGCTGTTGAACAGGCGGTCGAACAGCTCGCAGACGGCCGGGTCGTACTCCTTGAGCACCTTGCGCTCCAACCGCAGGAACAGCGCGAGGTCGTCGCGCAGGCTCGCGGGGATCTCGATTTCCGTGTAGGACTTGATCGCCTGGGCGGTGTCGGCCGCGCCGAGGTGGCGGTCGAGGAGTAGGTCGGCCATGTGCTCTCCTGTCGGGCGTGCTTTCGTTTCTCGTCTATTATACGCGCCCGCGGATTAGCGGGCGGAAAGGAACGCGGACACTTCCCGCGCGAACGCGTCGGGGGCTTCGAGGTGGACGTTGTGGCCCGCGCCTTCGATGATGCGCGTCTCGGCCAAGCCGGCAGTCGCGAGCCCTTCGGCGAGGGCGCGGTACTTCGCATCGCGCTCGCCGGCCAGGTAGAGCACGGGGACGCCGCCGTCGCGCAGCTGGGCGAGGGCCGCGAGCACGACGGCGCGGTCGGGCATGGCGTGCTGGCCGGCGTGCTCGAACGTGCGGGCGAGGGACTCGACGTCGTTGGCCAGGCGGCCGGCGCGCACGCCCTCGCGGGTCGCGGCGGGCAGGTCGCGCTGGGTGGCGAACAGGGGCAGGCGCTCCCAGGCGTCCATGAAGGCGAGGACGCCCTCGGCGCGCAGCCGGGCGGCGTTGGCGAGGTCGCGCTCGCGGGCGGCTTCGCGCTCGTCGGCGGTGGCGGGGCCGAGGCCGGCGCCTTCCAGGATGAGGGCGGCGAAGGCGTGCGGGTTTTTGACGGCTGCCGCGAGGGCGACGCGGCCGCCCATCGAGTAGCCGACGACGGCCGGCCGGCGCTCGAAGCCGGCGAGGAATGCAAGCAGCGCTTCGGCCTGCGCGTCGAGGGCGTAGGGGGCCGGATCGACCGGTCGGTCGCTCGCACCATGGCCCGCCAGGTCGAGCGCGCAGACCGCGCGGTCGCGCGCAAGCAGCGGAGCCACCTCGTCCCACGACGCCGCGCTCTGCGCGAATCCGTGCACGAGCACCACCGGCGCGCCGCCCGCCCCCCAGCTCCGGACGCCGTAGCGCACCCCCGCATGCTCGAACCGTTCCACCTGCATCCGCCCTCCTTTCCCCGTTTCGACCACCGATCTTCGCTCCGAAAACACACCTCAGCGCACGAGGCGTGTTTTCGGAGCGATAATGCGCTACCAGTACGGGCGGTAGCGGTCCTTGAGGCCTTCCAGGGGGACGCGGGCCTCGATGAGCGAGATGCCGGGGGTGCCGAGCAGCGCGCGGTAGGCCTCGTCGAACGCCGGCACGGTGTCGGTGCGGCGGTACGGCACGGCGAAGGCACGCGCGGCGGCCTCGAAGTCCACCTCCTGCGGCGTGAGGAACAGCCGCTCGAAGTAGGCGTCCTCCGACTTCTGGGGCAGCATGTCGAAGATGCCGCCGCCGTCGTTGTTGAGCAGCACGATGACGATGCTGGGCGCGGGTCCGCCCGCAGTGCGCTGCACGCGCAGCTCGCGTTGGAGCGCGAGCGCGTTCAGGTCGTGCAGCAGCGTGAGGTCGCCGGTGACGAGCGTGGTCTGCGCGAAGCGCTGCGCCGCGCCGAGCGCCGTGGACACCGTGCCGTCGATGCCGTTGAGGCCGCGATTGCACAGCACCGTCAGGCGCTTGGCGCTTTTCAGGTAGAACGTGTCGAGCGCCCGCACGCTCATGGAATTAGCCGCGAACAGGCACGACCCCTCCGGCGCAAGCTCCACGACGCGCCGGACGAACGCGCCCTCGAAGCCGGCCTCCACGTCGTCCACCGCCGCGATGCGCTCGCGGGCGGCGTCGTTCGCGGCGATCCACGCGCTCGCGAAGGCCCCGGACGCTGGCACCGGGTCGGGCAGCGCCGCGAGCAGCGAGCGGGCGAACTCCGCAGGCTCGCACGGCGCGAACACGTCGGTGGCGGCGTTGAAGTCGCGTGTCTCGAGGGGATCCACCACCACCTGCGCCGCGCCCGACGCGGCGGCCATCTGCGCGGCCTTCTTCGACACCGGATAGCGGCCGAATCGCACGATCGCCTCGGGCCGCAGCTCGTCGGGAGCCACGCCGCCTGCGGCAATAATGCTGTCGTAGTTATCGATGACCAGCGCGTCATCGAAGTCGCGCAGACCCGAGAGCGGATCGGCCAGAAGCGGCAGGTCGAACGCGTGCGCCCAGGCCAGCACCGCGCGCGCCTCGTCATCGTTCGCGCAGGTTCCCTCACCCGCGTAGACGAGCGCGCGTCGGCCGGTCAGCAGCGCGGCCAGGCGCTCGGCGGCCTCCGGCGCAAGCTGCCGCGAAACGGCGACGGATGTTTCACGTGAAACATCCGCGCGACGACCCGCTTCGAACAGGCCTTCCACGGCGAAATCGGGCTTGAGCGGCTCGTCGAACGGGAAGTTCAAGTGCACGGGCCCGCCGCAGCAGCCCTCGCCCGCCGCGATGACCGCCTCGCGCGCGGCCTGGCGGGCGAACGCGAGCGCCATGCCGTCGGCCGTCGGCAGCGGCATCTGGCGAAACGCCCGCACGTGGTCGCCGTAGGCGTTCAGCTGGTCGCACGTCTGCGGTGCGCCGAGGCCCTGCAGCCGCGGCGGCCGGTCGCCCGTGAGCACGAGCAGCGGCACGCGCGACGACTCGGCCTCCATCACGGCCGGGTAGTAGTTCGCCACCGCCGTGCCCGACGTGCAGACGACGGCGGCGGGGCGGCCGCTCGCCTTCGCCAGCCCGAGCGCGAAGAAGGCCGCGCCGCGCTCGTCCACGTCCACGAACAGGCGCATCCGCTCCGGCGCGCGCCGCGACAGCTCGTAGGCCGTCATGGACAGCGGCGTCGAGCGCGAACCGGGGCTCACCACCACGTCGCGCACGCCCCAGCGAGCCAGCTCGTCGAAGAACGCGCCCAGGAACAACGCCGTTGCGGCCGGGTCGGCCGTCATCATGCCTCGCCTCCCTCGAAGGCGCTGAGGATGGTCTTCAGCTTCATGCCGATCTCGTCGTACTCGTCGTCGGCCACGCTGCCGGCTACGATGCCGCAGCCGGCGTACACCCAGCCGATCTCGCCGTCGAACACGCCCGTGCGCAGCGCCACGGAGAACTCGCCGTCGCCCGCGCCGTCGATGTAGCCGCACGCGCCGGCGAAGAACCCGCGGTTGTACGCCTCGATCTCGCGCAGCAGCATCTGCGCCTCGCCCACCGGCGTGCCCGCCACGGCTGGCGTGGGATGCAGGTCGCCCATCATCGTCCACAAATCAACGCCCTCCAGCATGCGCGCCCGCGCCGGCGTGCACAGGTGCTGCACGTGCGTGAGCGGGAGGATCCCCGGCTCGGCGGGCACGTCCACGCCGTAACACGTGCGGCAGAACACCTCGCGGATGAACTTCACCACGTAGTCGTGCTCGGCGCGGTTCTTCTCGTCGGCCATGAGCTCGGCCGCCAGCCGCGCGCGCTCCTCCTCGGATCCGCCCGCGGGGCACGTTCCCGCCAGGCACATGCTCTCGACTTCGGCGCCGCGCTTGCGCACGAGCAGCTCCGGCGTGCAGCCGCAGAAGAACACGTCGGCGTAGCGGTACAGCAGCACCGTGCCGCGCGCCGGGCCGTCGATGAGGTTCACCAGCAGGTCCTTCGACGAGAAGGGGTGCTCGGCCACCAGCTTCTGCCGGCGCGAGAGCACCACCTTGTCCACGCGGCCCTCCTCGATGGCCGCAAGCCCTGCCGCCACGGCGTCGGCCCACGCCTCGCGCGAGTCCGGCACGATGCGGTACGGCACCGTCTCGCGGCGGCGCGGCGGTGCGGCCAGCGCTTGGCGGACGAAGCGCTCGATGCGCCCCGCGTACACCGGGCCGAGCGAGTTCACCTGGAGGAGCGGCCCGTGCTCGTTCTCAATGAGCACGATCTCCGGCAGCATGAACTTCAGGCGCGGGAACGCCTCGAACAGGTCGTCGGTAGGCGCGGGGTTCTCCGCGTCAAAGCGGTTGAACGAGAAGAAGACAGGCTGCTGGCCCACGGGGCCTTCCAGCTCGCAGTCGGCGTCGTCGAGCGTCGGCAGCGCGATGCAGCGACCGAGGCCCATGAGGCGCACCGGGCGGTCCTTGCGGTAGTAGACGAACTGGTCGGTGAACCCTTTCTGCAGCGCGCAGAACGCGTCGACGATATCGGCGTTGATGGAGCAGGTGTAGGAATGGATTTTCGTCATGGCTCTCCCGTCGCTTCGTCACGCGTGCCAACCAGTCGTGCAAGATGGCATTCTAGCACGACGGTTCGCCGGACCGATTCCGACGGCGGTCAGCGTCGCGCCGCAGTCCGATCTTCGGCCGAAACACACGCCACAGCGCGGTTTTGCGTGTGTTTCGGCCGAAGATGAACTCCTCCGCATGCGAAAACGGGCCGCGGCTTGGCAGCTGCGGCCCGTTGGCTATCGGAAAACTCCCTGGCGGGGCGAGCGACTAGCAGCCGTTTGAGCAGTTGAAGGCGCGCTCCTCGCGGGTGACGCCGTGCTTGACGCGGTCGGACTCCTCGGCGGTCTTCGCGTCGTTCCAGCGATCCATCGTGCCCACCAGGTATCCGGTGATGCGGCGGATGCGGTCGAAGGGCACCGGCGCCAGCTCGTAGCGGATGTCCACGTCGGCGCCGTCCACGTCCAGCTCGAGCGCCGTGACCATGCTGTTGGGATGCTGCTCGTTGCCGCGCGCGATGTAGGAGCGGATCTCGTCGTCGCCCACCGGCGCGTCGTCCTCGTTCAGGTACGTGATCTTCACGACCACGCTGTCGACCGTCCTCTGCTCCCACTGCGCCGTCGCGCGCTTCACCATCGTCTCCACCGCCGTTGCCATGCCGCTCCTCCCGTTTGTGATACCTTTATATGGTACCAGTATAGTACCATTTATGGAGACGAACGGCCACCACCTTTCGGTAACGGGTTATGACGAAACGGACGCGGGCGCGCAACGGCGAGAAACGGCGTATGATGGTAGGATACGAGAAAGGAGCCCGATATGTCCGCGCGCGCCCGCACCCTCGTCTGCACGATAGCCTTGGCGGCCGCTGCGATCCTGGCCGGCTGCTCGAACGCCGCGCCGTCTGCTGACGGCGGCGCCTCGACCGGCGGCTCCTTCGCCGACCTGGGCGGCGACCTCACCTACGAGCAGGCGAAGGCCCTCCCTTTCAAGCAGGTGGAGCCGGATCTAGGCAATCTGCACGAAGTCTACTTCGCCGGCGGCTGCTTCTGGGGCGTGGACGCATACTTCTCGCTCGTGCCCGGCGTGGCGGAAACGACGTCCGGTTACGCGAACGGCACCGGCGAGAACCCCACGTACGAGCAGGTGTGCACCGGCGCCACCGGGTTCGCCGAGACGGTGCGCGTGCGCTACGACCCCGATGCGGTGAGCCTGCAGACGCTGGTCGAGCATTACTTCGGGCTGATCGACCCCACCAGCGTGAACCGCCAGGGCAACGATGCCGGCACGCAGTACCGCACCGGCATCTACTACGCGGACGAGGCCGACCTTGCCGTGCTCGAGGCCGCGATGGAGGCCGAGCGCGCGGCCGTCGGGAAGGACCTGGCCGTGGAGCTGGCGCCGCTCTCCAACTTCTACGAGGCCGAGGAGTACCATCAGGACTACCTGGACAAGAACCCTGGCGGCTACTGCCACGTGGACTTTTCGGAGCTTCGGGCGTTCGTCGAGGAGGGGTCGCTCGATGCGAGCCTCTACGAGAAGCCGAGCGAAGGCGAGCTGCGCGAGTCGCTGAGCGCCGAGCAGTTCGACGTCACGCAGAACGCCGCGACCGAGCAGCCGTTCAGCGGCGAGTATTACGACAACGTCGAGCCCGGCATCTACGTGGACGTGGTCACCGGCGAGCCGCTATTCTCGTCGGCCGACCAGTACGACGCGGGCTGCGGCTGGCCCAGCTTCACCAAGCCCATCGACCCGGAGGTGATCGTCGAGCGCGAGGACGGCAGCCACGGCATGGACCGCACCGAGGTGAAGAGCCGCGTGGGCGACTCGCACCTGGGCCACGTGTTCACCGACGGCCCCGCCGCCGAGGGCGGGCTGCGCTACTGCATCAACAGCGCGTCGCTGCGCTTCGTCCCCCTTGAGGACATGGACGCCGAAGGCTATGGCGACCTGAAGCCCCTGGTGGAAGTGGAGTGAGGCTATTCGTAGTCTCGCAGTGACTCCATAAGCTCGCCGACACTCACGTCGAAGCCATCAGCGATACGCCTGATGTTGTCCAAGCTGATGTTGCGAGCGCCGCGTTCGACGTCGGCGAGGTACGTGGCGCTCATGCCTATCCTCTTCGCGAAAGCGCGCTGCGACAATCCACGCTCCTCGCGCAGATCCTTGATGCGCCAACCAAGCTGTACCCGTAAAGTGGACATTCGCCTATGCTCGCGCACCGCCTGGCGTTAGCTGCAACACTTTAAGTGAGCATTTTGCTTTTTGCTATGCTACTGTGAAAAACGCGTAGTGCAGCTCAATTCAAAGGGAAACGAATGACTATGCCCCAACTAGCCGAAACCGGCGAACTCATCGCCGAGGTAGAACTTACACTCGCAGGAATAATTTTTTGCTTCGAGTTGTTTTGGCAACGTCTTCAAAGCGGCCAAAAGCTTGACCATCGAGATTCTCTCGCGACAGTATGGCTCGCGATTACGACCCTCAAACAGTGCGCAACGCAACTGAGCGAAGCTGCGGAATCACTTGAGTCGCTCCAGACCGCAAACTGAAGACGAGCCGAACCACCTGCACGCGAAACGAGTCACGCTGCACAAAAACCGTTCTCGTGAAAGCCGTGAGGGACTTCGGAGGTGCTTTTCGCTCATGGCGGCTCATGAGTTGCCAGCATAACCCCAGGTCGATGAAAATCACCACCCGGAAACCTTTCGCCGCCTCTCGCACGAGGGGCGGTTTTGTGTCGCCGGAGGGCGATTCGCGTGCACGGCTGCTGCGGCAGCGGTCAGTCGCTTTCTGGTTCCGCGGGCTTCGGTTGCAAGGCGGCGGTTATGGTGGTAGCCAGGTCGGCATCGCGGTCGGCGGCTCGTTCGGCGGCGCGGTTGTACCGGGCCACGTTGACGCGCCTCGCGTTCAGGAAGGCGTGCAGGATGAGGGCGAACGACGCGGCGATGGCGAGCCAGAACAGGAAGGGGGTCATCCAGTTCACGGCCATCACCGGCACCCACAGGTCGAACATGCTCACGATGGCGAGCATGAACGTGCTTGCCAGGAACAGCGCAACCGCAAGCAGTGCAACGCCAGCCAACACCCCGCGCTTCCGGCTGCGGCGCGCGGCGGCCTTCTGCTCTTCCGTGTAGAAATCCTCGATGTAGGGATGCTCCCGGCGAAACCTCCGATACCCCAGGCACGCGGACGCCGCCAGCCCCACACCCACCGCCGCGCACAGGAGGTACGCAAGGTAGGGATACGCACTCGGATTAGCGGCGAACAGGCTGGTGGCAATGGCCGCCACCCCGAATCCCACCACGAACATTGCCAGACCCGCCGGCAGCTTCCACGCGAACCGCCGCATGGCCTCGTCGTAGCCGCACGCGTCCACCGGCGGCGCGTCCTCGGGCATCGAGCGGGCAAGGTCGGGCGCGCGGCCGGTCAGATCGCCGCGCACGAGGTCGTCTATCGTGCACTCGAACAGCTCGCACAGCCGGATGAGCTTGTCCATCTCAGGGTAGCTCTTCTCGGCTTCCCACTTCGTCACCGACTGGCGGCTCACGCCCACCAGCATCGCCAGCTCGCTCTGGGTCATGGTGCGCGTCTCGCGTAGGTGTTGCAGGTTCTCGCGGAATCCCATGGCGCTCTCCTCTCGTACGCTGATCACGCCTTCAGTGTGCGCCGAGCCGCCGGTTTCCTCAACCAACTAGGGGATGCTTTTCGCCCGCCGCCGAGGCCACCGGAAGTAGCCTCCCCAGGTGAGACGCCCGCCGCTAGATTTTGTACATGTACTGGAAGACGTCCTCGCGCTGGATGATGATCTGCACGCCGAGGTCGGCGCCCACCTGCTCGAGGCGCTCCTGCACGGTGTTGAAGTCGGCCACCTCGGGGTTGAGCGTAGTGAGCATCGTCATGGAGAAGATGTCCTCCAAGATGGTCTGGCTGATGTCGTCGATGTTCGCGCCGCACTCCGCGAGCGCCGTAGCCACCGCCGCAACGATGCCGCTGCGATCCTTGCCCAGAACCGAGATAACGCACTTCATTGGCTGTCCTTCCCTCGCCTGCACCAAAATGTGTGAAGACTATAGTACCTGATCACAAACAGATGTTTCACGTGAAACATCCGATACGCACAGGGAACCCGCGGCGCGCTCAGTCCCTTCGGGCGAAGATGAGGGACAGGGCCTCGGCGCGGGTGGCCTGGCTGCGCTCGAAGGCGCCGCGGACGGCGCTCGTGGTGGTCTTCGCGCCGGCCTTCTTCACGCCGCGCATGCTCATGCACAGATGCTCCGCCTCGAGCACCACGATCACGCCCTGGGGATGCAGCTCCTCGATGAGCGTGTCGGCGATTTGCGAGGTCAGGCGCTCCTGCACCTGCGGGCGCTTCGCGAACACGTCCACGAGGCGCGCGAGCTTCGACAGGCCGCAGATGCGCCCGTCGGCCGCCGGGATGTAGGCTACGTGCGCCATGCCGAAGAACGGCACCAGGTGGTGCTCGCACATCGAGTAGAACGGGATGTCGCGCACGAGCACCATTTCCTCGTGGTGCTCGTCGAACGTCGTCTCGAAGTGCTCGGCCGGGTCCTGCTCGAGGCCGGCGAACACCTCTTCGTACATCTTCGCTACGCGCTCGGGCGTCTTGAGCAGCCCCTCGCGGTCGGGATCCTCGCCCACGCCCTCGAGGATGAGCCGCACGCCCTCTTCGATTTTCGCTCTGTCCATTAACATCCTTCTATCGCAAGATAACGCGCAGCATCATACCACGGACGGCTCTCTGCCGCCTCAATCCAGCAGCCAGCTCCAAGCCGGCACGACATGGATGGTTCCCGCCCCGGTTTCGATCGTCTCGGTTTCGTCCAGGGTGACGATCCACGACTCGTCCACGCCGTACAACGGCATGGCGGCCTCCAGAGCGCGCACCTCGCGCCGGCGCGTCTTCGCATCTGCCAAGCTGCACGACACCTGCACGAGCTGCCACGCCTCTTGTAGCAGCACATCGCCGACGACGAAATCGACTTCGTGCCTGGCCGAGTCTTTCTCGAACGATAAGCGGGCGATGCTTCCCTGCCGAACCAGATTCGTCTGACGCCGGAGCTTGTTGAATACCGCCGTCTCGAGCTTCTGACCCTCGTCGCGCGTCGGGGAGGGCGAGAACGCCGAGAACATGGCCGGATCGACCGCGTACACTTTCGCGCTCGAGCGCGCGTTTTCGGAAATCGCCCTCGAGAACTCCTTCACCGTGAACAACAGGTACGCCTCTTGATAATAGCGAAGCAACCGGGCAAGCATCTCGCGCGATGTGGACAACCCCCTGCTTCGAAACTCTCCGTGCACCTTGCTCAACGAAAGCTCGCGCCCGGAAGAGGCGAGACACCGGGACAGAAAACTGCTGGCAACCAGAGGATTTGAGATATTGTACCGCTCGATCACGTCGTAGTTCACCGTGCGATTCGCGTACTCCTGCAGCAGCAGCGTCGCATCGGACGGCTCCAGGTTTTGGACGGCGACGAAGCCGCCCCTACTCAGGTATTTGTCGCAGTCGTGCCGCAAATGCGAGCGCTTGCTGCTTGAGAAAGCACGCTCGACGGAAGCGGAGTCGTTCGGGGAAGGCACCTCATGCCCCTGATAGCGAACGAATTCGGAAAAGCTGAGGGGAAAGAGCTCGCGCGGCAAGGCGCGGCCGCGGAACTCGGAGGCCACTTCCGTTGAAAGCATTTTCGAAGACGAGCCGGTCGCGTATATAGTCGCCTTGTAGGTGTCGACCATGCGACGCAGAAACAAACCCCAGTCCGGCACCTCCTGGATCTCGTCGAAAAAGAAGAAGGCACCTTCTTGCCGCGCTCGTGGGTTGCGTGCGTAAAAAACCTCGACGACCTCTTGCAGCAGCTCCGTTTCGTAAGGCTTCAGTCGCTCGTCTTCGAAATTGAAATACAGGATGGAGTCCTGCGGATATCCTTCCGCGACGATCCGGCGCATTTCCTGATACAGACGGTAGGTCTTCCCGCAGCGCCGCACGCCAACTACCACGTTCACCAGGTTGCCTCGCGCCGGCGGCTGGACGCGGCCTAAGGATAAGTCGCGGTCGAAAACCTCGGGGATGCCCTCTTCGGCGAAATCCTCGATCTTCTCAGCTATGACCGTCCTCATAGACGCGTCCATGTCGACCCCTCCTGCAAGGCGATTGAATTTCTTGCCATATCATTTGGCAAGATCACTATATATCTTGCCAAATGATATGGCAAGATTCGTTGCAGGATCGTCAACCAGCTCGGCAGGATGCGAGCCTTCTACAGCTCCAGCTCCAGGCCCACGGGACAGTGGTCGCTGCCGAAGACCTCGTCGTAGATGCAGGCGCTCGCCACCTTGGGGACCAGCGCGTCGCTGACCAGGAAGTAGTCGATGCGCCATCCGGCGTTGTTCTGCCGCGCCTTGAAGCGGTAGCTCCACCACGAGTACGCGCCGGTCACGTCGGGATGCAGGTGGCGGAACGTGTCGGTGAACCCGGCTTCCAGCAAGTCGGTGAACTTGCCGCGCTCCTCGTCGGAGAAGCCGGCATTGCCGCGGTTCGGGCCCGGGTTCTTGAGGTCGATCTCCTGGTGCGCCACGTTGAAATCGCCGCACATGACCACGGGCTTCGGCTCGGCCGTCTCGCCGGGCTCGGTGAGCGGCAGCTCGCTGATGGTCACATGGCCCTCACCCGGCGCGGGGCGCTGCACCGGGACCTCGGCCGGCAGCACGCCCTCCTCAAGCCCCTTGCAGAAGTCGCGGAAGGCGTCGTCCCACTCCATGCGGTGGCCGATGCGTGCAAGCTCGTTCTGCGCGTTCGGCGTGTACACGTCCACGAACCAGAACCCCGGGAACTCGAGCGCCACGATGCGCCCCTCCGCGTCCAGGTAGTCGCTGCCCAGACCGTGCAGCACTTGCAGCGGCTGCTCCTTCGTGAACACGGCGGTGCCGGAGTAGCCCTTCTTCTGCGCATAGCTCCAATATTCGCGGTACTGCGGCAGGTCGAGCGTGGCCTGGCCTTCTTGCAGCTTCGTCTCCTGCAGCGCCACGATGTCGGCGTCGAGCTCGCACACGATGTCCTCGAAGCCCTTTTTCTGCACGGCCCGCAAGCCGTTCACATTCCACGAGATGAAGCGCATAGGGATGCCTTTCTTAGTCGGTCAACTTAGTCGTTCTGCGGTACTTCTGCTTGTTGCTGTTCGGCGTTTCCGGGATAGTCCGCTCTATGAGTCCTAGCTCAAGGGCGGGGTCGATATATCTGCGGCGAAAAGCCGTTCGATGGCTCAGGCCAAGTGCTTTCATGAGATCCGTTGTGCCGAGCTCGTCAGATCCTAAAACCTCGAGCAACATCGCAACTTGGTCGGTAACTTGGTCGGTGCCGGCCTCTACTGGGTCACTCACTGGGTCACTCACTGGGTCACTCACTGGGTCACTCACTGGGTCACTCACTGGGTCACTCGGCATCTTAACTGGGTCGGTAACTAGGTCGGTCGGCGTCTTAACTGGGTCGGTGGCCTCCCGCACCACGCGCTCGGGGAGCGTGACGAACTTGACCATGGTCGTTCCGGCCTTGATGGTGTACTCGGGGTTCGGGATGCCGTCGGCCGCGCACGCGTCGCAGATCTTGCCGACGCCGCGCCCCCAGTTCTCGATGTCTCCCATGAGATAGAACGCCGTCGCGATGTTCGGGTTGTTGGGCTCGGACGTATGCTTCCCCAGCAAGTCCTCGAGCGTCCACTCCTGCGGCGGGCACCCCTTGTTCGCGATGTACAGCTTGTCGGGGTACACGCTGATCTGGATGGCAATGCCTGTCGCGTACTCCTTGTGCACCAGCGCGTTGTACACCGCCTCGCGCACGGCCGCATCGGGATAAGGATACTGATCCACACGCTGGAACCCTTCGTAGTGGATGGGCGCCTTGAAATACTTCGTGTACAGCATGTCGACGACCCGATCTGCCTGCTCAACCAGCGGGCCCCCTATGTCATCCTGGTAGCGAAGGTCCCAGTCGGCGTTCTCGAAATAGCCGATCTTCGTATGCGCCCCGGTGAAGTAGCGGCCCGGATCCTCGTGGAACAGCAGCACCGCTGCATTCGTGAGCATCCCAGTGCGCTCGTCCACCAGACGCAGATGCATGAGCAGCTCCTCAAGCGACTCCTCAAGCACCGATTCGGGCAAGCGCCCCTTCCGCACCGCACGCTCCTTGAACCGTTTCACCACGTCAAGGCGAAGGTCTTCAAGGCGCGCCGTCGGATGAGGCAGCGAATCCCAGGTGCGACCCTTCTTCTGCAGGAGAAACCGATCGAGCGTCGCGCCCGTCAGTAATTGGTTCGTGCTGCCGCTGCGATAATAGTAGAGGCCTTTATAGCTGATGGGAACGGGGTACGGCGGCACCGTGATGGAGAGGTACGGCACGCCTTCGGCGTCGTTGCGAAGGTCGACATCGCAGATGATGCCAAGCGTCTGGCGCAACTTATTGGGGATATCCTCGAGAAGACGGCTCGAGTTCTTCAGGCCGACGGGCCTTCCCTCGTCGTCGACGCCGACGAGCAGCGTGCCGCCCTGCGCGTTCGCGAAGCCGCACACCCACTGGAACAGCTCGTCCTTCCAAGCCGATTTCCATTCTATGTTCTGCTGCTCCGGCATGGTCGCCCCCACCCTACGGTTTCTCGGTTTCGCCATTATAGCGCTCCTGGCGAAGCGGGTTCGGACGAACGCGAGTGCATGAGATTTGCGTCTGTGCGAGGTGTTGGGGGAGGCTAACTTGCTTTCGAGGGGATTTAGCGAAGCGCGACCTGGCATTATGGAGACGGGAAGCATCCGCAAGCGAGTTAGATTCGGCTAACAGCTCGCACAGGCGTGAATTTCGTGCATGCGGGGAAACGGCTGGCGCCGCGGGGGATCCTTCGACTCCGCGGCTACGCCGCTCCGCTCAGGATGACAATAGGGGGCAGCTTCGCTCGCTCATAGGATGACAACGGAGGGGGCTTCGCTCGCTCAGACAACAAGGCCGCCCCCTCCCGCGACAGAAGGCGGCCTCACTTGTGGTACGGTTCGCCGCGGGAGATTTTTTGGGCTCGGTAGAGTTGCTCCAAAAGCACCACGCGGGCGAGGTTGTGGGGCAGGGTGATCTTGCCGAACGAGAGCGTCTCGTCGGCGCGGGCGCGCACGGCGTCGCTCACACCGTCGGAGCCGCCCACCACGAACGCGATGTCGCTCGTGCCGCGCAGCTTCAGCTCGTCCAGCCGCTGCGCCAGCCCCTCGCTCGAGCGCTCCTTCCCCTCGATGGCCAGCAGCACCACGTGCGACGACGCCGTCAGCGCCGCCAGCACGGCGGCCCCCTCCCGCTCGCGCGCGGCCGCCACCCCGCCGGCGCGCGCGGGGTCCACGTCGGCTACCTCGCGCACCTCGGTCTTCGCGTAGGGCTGCAGGCGCTTCAGGTACTCGGCGCACGCGTCCGTCCAGAAGCGCTCCTTCAGCTTCCCCACCGCCACGACGGTGAACCTCATGCCGGCCGCCCCTTACTTCTTCTTGTTGGCCTCGACGGCGGCGAAGCCCTCGTCGATGGCGGCGTTGCACGTCTCATCGATGGCGGCGGCCACTTCCTCGGGCGTCTTGGTGCCGCGCAGCAGGTCCTGCATGTTCGGGTAGAACGCCGCGCGCACGGCCTCCCAGTTCGGCGTGTTGTGCAGGAAGTCCACCGTGTTTTCGGAGTTCTGGCTGTACGCCTCGATAAGCTCCACGTCGCCCTTGCGCTTCTCCACATACGACTTGTTCACCGGCGTGCCGGCAATGCCGTACTGCAGGTACTCGTCGTGGTCGTAGACGAAGCGCACGAAGTCCTTCGCCACCTGCACCTTGTCGGCATCGTCGTTGTCGAACACGGTGAAGCCGCTCAAGAACGTGGTGGCCAGGCCGTCGCCGTCCATGCTGGGGAAGTTGGCCAGGAACACATCCAGCCCCAGGTTGCGCTCGTTGTTCAGGATGGTCTTGTTGCCGGGCACGATGGCCTCCTGGCCGCTCTCGAACAGCTTGATGTTGCTGGAGAAATCCATGTTCTCGGCCCCGCGCGGGATGATGCCCTGCTCGTTCAGATCGGCTATCCACTGGAGCGCCTTGATGCCCTCGGGCGTGTTCAGGTTGAAGTGGCCCGTCTCGTCGTAGAAGTCGCAGCCATAGGCGCGCAGCAGCGTCATGGTATGCGTGTCGCCCTGGTTGTCGGCCGCGAACATGGCCAGCGGGAAGCTGGCATCGCCGCCCATGGAGGCCTTCAGCGCCTGGAGGATCTCGTTGAACTCGTCGGTGGACCATTGCGCGATCTGCCCGTCGGCGGGGATGTACTTGTCGAGCCCCGCCTCGCGCATGAGGTCGGCACGCACCAGGTAAGTGTTCTGCAGCTGGTAGAACGGCATCACGTAGGTTTGGCCGCCCGACGAGCACTGCTCCCAGATGGCGTCGTCGATGTCGGCGCGCAGCTCGTTGTCTATCATGTCGTCGAGCGGAGCAACGCGTCCCTCATGGATATAGGTGGGCACGTTGAAGGGGCCCGCGAACACCACGTCGGCCGCCTCGGGCGTGCCGAACATATCGATGATGTACTCCTTCTCTTCCACGTAGGGGAACTTCGTGTAGTTGATGGTGACGTCGGCGCCCTCGTACTGGGCGCAGAACGCCTCGCCGGCCGCCTGCAGCATGTCGATCACCTCGGCATCGGCGTGCTCCTCGTCGAAGGCCATGGCCATGGGCGGGCACTTGACGTTGATGGTCACCTGCTTCTTCTCGGTCGAGCCGGAACCCGGGGCGTCCCCACCCGCCGCGCCGCCCGTGCCGCCCGCACCGCCGCACGATGCCAGCACGCAGGCCAGCGCGGCCGCAAGCGCCACCGAGAGCGCCTTCTTCGTCAGTTTCATCGTGGTTCCTCCTTATCCACCGGGGCCGCAGGGGATGCGTCCGCCTGCCCCGCCCGGCCGCCGTCGGCGCGTTTCGCCGCGTCGTCCACCACTTTCAGCTTGTCCAGCAGAAGCCCCACGTCGAGCGGCTTCGTTACCACCTCGTCGATGCCGCAGCGCTTGGCGTGCTCCACG
The DNA here is from genome assembly GCF_902386925.1 of Arabiibacter massiliensis. Classification (NCBI taxonomy): domain Bacteria; kingdom Bacillati; phylum Actinomycetota; class Coriobacteriia; order Eggerthellales; family Eggerthellaceae; genus Arabiibacter; species Arabiibacter massiliensis. Next base: position 2,174,034 of record NZ_LR698996.1, read on the forward strand.
TCCTCATGGAACGCATTGGCGGTGAGCGCCAGAATGGGCACGCGCGCGCCGTCGGGCCTATCGAGCGCGCGGATGGCCTCGGCGGCCTCGTAGCCGGTCATCACCGGCATCTGCAAATCCAGCAGCACCACGCCGAACGCGTCCAGGTCGCTGTCGACGAAGGCGTCCACAGCCTGCCGCCCGTCGCACACGGCGGTGACGTCGCAACCCTCGTCGGCCAGGATGTCCTCGATGATCATGCGGTTCACGTCGTTGTCCTCGGCCACCAGCACGCGCATGCCCTCCAGCGTGACCTCGTCGCGCCCCTCGTGCGACCGGGCGGCGGTATCGTCCTGCTCCTCCGCAAGGGGCAGCGGCACGTCGATGGTGAACGTCGAGCCCTGCCCCAGCTGGCTTTTCACGCTGATGGTGCCGCCCATCTTCTCCACCAGCACCTTGGTGAGCGCGGTGCCCAGGCCCGTGCCGTTGCGCGAGGCGGTGCGCCTCTCCTGCTCGAAGGGCTCCCAGATACGCTCGAGGAACTCCGGCGACATGCCGCAGCCGGTGTCGGACACCGTGAACGTGGTAATGAATCCTTCGGTGGCCGGCGTCTGGAGAGCACAGAGCGTGATGGCGCCTCCTTCCGGCGTGAACTTGAGCGAGTTGCCCAGCAGGTTCACGATGGACTGCTTGATGCGCATCTCGTCGCCGACGACGCGCGGCGCCTGCACGCCTCCGGCATCGATGGCGAAGCTCAGGTTGCGCGCCTTGGCCTGCGAGCCGATAAGCACGTCGATGTCGCGCAGCATGCTCCCCAGGTCGAACGGCTGCGGGTACAGCTCCATCTGGCCGCTTTCTATCTTGCTCATGTCCAGCACGTCGGTAATGACGCTTTTCAGGTACTCGGCCGACACGTCGGCCTGGTCGAGGTACTCGGCCACCTTGGCCTTGTCGCCCAGGTTCTGCCGCATGAGGTATTGCAGGCCCACCAGGCCGTTGAGCGGCGTGCGGATCTCGTGACTCATGTTGGCCAGAAACGCCGACTTGGCCTTCTCGGACTCGCGGGCGATGCGCGCGTTCTGCACCGAGCGGTACACCACCACGAGCACGGCCGCCAGCACGATGCCCGCCAGGGCGAAGAACAGCAGCGAGCGTGCCATGAGCTCGCCCACCTGCTTGGTGGTCACCGCGCTGCTCACCTTCACCACCAGGTACCAGTCGCTGCCCTCGATGGGCGCGAGCGCGGCATAGAATCGCCCGTCGGCACCCCGGTATTCCACGAACGCGTTCTCGCGCTGCTCCACCGCCTGCACGCAATCGGCGTAGGAGCCGCTCAGGAACGTGGCGCCCTCGATGCTTTTGAAGTAGTTGTTGCCGTGGATGCTGTTGGAGTAGCGCCCCGCCGTCACCACGTCGCCCGACGACTGGATGACCATCGCCACGCCCTCGCCGTCGAAGCTCTCGAACTGCATGCTGCTCTCGATGTTCGACAGCGGAACCAGGCCCACCACGCCCTCGACAAGCTCGCCGGCGCAGGCGATGGGCGCGTCCAGCTTCACGCCGTACAGCAGGTACTCGCCCCATATCTCGGGTTCTTCCAGGTCGTAGCGCTGCGCGAAGCGATCGTCCTGCGTTTCGTAGAGACCGCCCCACGGCATGCTGCCGAGGTCCGCCTTCAAATACGAGTCGGCGTACACCGTGCCGCCTTCGGTGATCAGGTACAGCTGCTCGAACGCCGAGGCGCGCCGTTCGATGCCCAGCATGTACGAGATGTCGGAGATGTTCTCCTCGCGGTTGAGCCGGATGCGCTCGCTCAGGGCCTCGAGGTAGTCCCATTTGCCATTCATCTGATTGCGGATGCCCTGCGCGTCGTGCTCGGCCACCTGGGCCATGAACGACGACGTGGTGCCGCCCACCGCGTCGGCCACGCTCTGCTGGTACAGCCAGTAGCCCCCGCCCAGCAGCGCGGCGGCCACGGCGAAGATAGCCGCGTAGGCGAGGAAGCGGCTTCCCAGAGTGGCCCGCGCCCGCGCGATCATGCCGAGCCGTCCACAACCTTGAGCCGCCCCACCGTCCCCATGCGGCGCGGCAGGCCGCCGTCGGTCAGCCAGATAACCCGGAACGTGGCCAAGCACGCATGGCGCACGCCTTCCACGTCCACGGCCTCGAATTCAACGTTCGCCACCGGGTTATCCTCCGTCGCGGCGTACACGGCGTCGCGCACCAGCCCGAAGGCGGGCTTCACCTGGGGCGGCACGTCGGCATCGGCGATGCCCACCACTATCTCGGGCAGGCCGAACTGCGCGCGCTGCGTCCCCGAAAACACGAGCGTATCGCTGCCCGGGTCGAAGTCGAACAGCACACCTTCCTCAAGCGACGCGAAAAACGCCGTCTTCACGCGCTCGCGCTCCAGCAGCAACACCGTACGGTCGGACAGCCCCGGCGCGGTGCGCTCCATCACCTCGCGCGAGAGCTTTCCCACGTCGAACACCTCGTTCGAGCCGTCGCTGCGGATGCGCACCATCTCTTTGATGTAGTCGGCGTCGTCGAGGAAGCACTGCAAAAGGTCGGGGTTGAACGCACCACACTCGCCGTTCGTGATCATGGCGATAGCCTGCTCGTGGGTGTAGGGCGGCTTGTACACGCGCGCGCTTACCAGGGCGTCGTACACGTCGGCCAGCGACACCGCCTGCGCGGCCACGGGAATCTGAGCTCCCACCAGACCGTCGGGGTAGCCGCCGCCGTCCCAGCGCTCGTGGTGCCAACGGCATATCTGGCGCGCGTACTGCACCAAGTGCTCGTCTTTGCCGAAGTGCAGCCCTGCCAACATGTCGTCGCCCACGGCGGCGTGCTCCTTCATGATCTCGAACTCTTCGGGCGTCAGGCGGCCCGGCTTGTTCAGAATCTCTTCGGGAGTGGCAATTTTGCCTATATCGTGCAGCGCCGCCGCGTTGGAGATGAGCGCTATTTTCGACGGCGTGAGCTCGTATTCGGGGAAGCGCCGCTTCATGGCCTCCAGCAATAGCTCGGTGATGATGCGGATGCGCGTGACGTGCAACCCTGATTCGCCGTTGCGGAACTCCACGATGGTGCTCAGGATGTCCACCATGAGCGTGTTCGTTTTCTCGCGCTCGCCCACCTGCTCAACCACGAGGTCTTTGAGCCGGCTCTGTTTCGCGTACAGCGCGATGGTGTTGCGCACGCGTTGCAGCACCACCTCGGGGTCGAACGGGCGATTCACGTAGTCCACCACGCCCAGCTCGAAGCCCTTGCGGATGTAGGCGGGCGAGGTCTCGGCCGAAATCACAATGACGGGTATCTCGGCGCTCCAGTTGTGGCGGTGCAGGTAGGCCAGCACGTCGAAGCCGTCCATGTTCGGCATGACGATGTCCAGCAGAAGCAGCGAGATGGCGCCTTCCTTGCGGCGCAGCAACTCCACGGCCTCCACGCCGTCGCGCGCCTCTAAGATGTCGTATTCCTGCGAGAGGATGTCGGAGAGCAACGACCGGTTCAGCGCCGTGTCGTCCACGATGAGGATGGTCTGTCGCTTGCCTGCGCTCATGGCGTCACGAGAGGCCGCCCACCAAGGCGGCCAGGTTGTCGCCCTCCTTCTTGAGCCGGCCGTACAGCGCCTCTGCCTCGGCTTCGTCGGGCGAGCCGCTGCGAAGGCATTCCACCAACGGCACCGCAGCGTCCGTGAGCGGGTTCAGCATGAGGTTCAGGCCCATGCCCTTGATGGTGTGGGCCGCCCGGAACGCCGCCGGGTAGTCGCGCGCGGCCATGGCGTCGGCGAGCGCGGCGAACGACGGGTCGCCCACCGTCTGCTCGAGGTAGACCTTGATGCGATCCTCCTTGCGCAGCACGGCAAGCACTCCCTCGAAGGGAACGCCCAGCGTTTCGTATAGCTCCCGTACCTCCATGCGCGCTCTCCAGCCTCCCCTGACAGATGAGCAAAGCGTGTTACCGCATATCATAACCGTTTTCAACCAGTTCCGACAGGGGCAGGTTCTGCTTATCAGCCGCGATGTCAGCCGCGGCTTACATCCTGCCGCTCGCGTTGCTTGTCGCGGTACATGAGGGCGTCGGCGCGTTCGAGCAGCTCCTCGGGGTCGCAGCGCTCCCCCTTCGCAACCGGCGCGTAGCCCGCGCTGAACCCCACCGAGGCGAACCATCCCCGCTGCGTCCACAGGCTCTCGAGCGTGCGCGCCACCTCGGCGATGGCCCCGCGCGCCTCGTCCTCGCCGGCGCCGTCGTACAGCACGACGAACTCGTCGCCGCCGAAGCGGGCCAGAAAGGCCGACTTCCGCCCGAACACGATCTTGAGCGCGTGGGCCATGGTGCGCAGGACCTCGTCGCCCGCCACGTGCCCGTAGCGGTCGTTCACCCACTTGAACTGGTCGATGTCGAGCATGACGAGGCACCAGGGCTGCGACGCCGCCTCGCCGCAGCGGTGCTCGAGCGTGCTCTCGAGGCTCGCCCGGTTGCTCAGGCCCGTCAGCCCGTCGAGCGAGATCTCGTCGCGCTGCAGGGCCACGTACACCAGCAGCACGGAAAGGGCCATCGACGGCAGCAGCACCGCGATCCCGTCCAGCACCACCTGCAAAACGGCGCCGAAAAACGGCGGCACCACGAACGCGGCCAGGTCGTACAGCCGGCGGCGCTTCCAGGGAAACGTCTCGCGCGCGGCGCGGACCAGGGCTATCGCCGAAGCCGCCACCACATAGCTGTACCCCAGCGCGTACAGGAGGTAGTAGCGCGTGCCCTCCTGGTAATGGCCGGTGCCGTCGATGGTGAACAGGGCGTGCGTCCACGGCGCGGAGAGCGCGACGACCCCGAAGGCGAGGGCCGGCAGCGACACCGCGAAGATAAGCAGCCGCCTCCGGAAGAAGGCCTCGTAGTCGAAGGCGACGGCGCACACGTAGAGGAACCAGGTGAACGACACGGCGCCCGACAGCAGACCGAGCGCGACGTTAACCCCGTACAGCGCCCACGCGGGCGCCCATCCGTCGCACGTCCACGACACCGCATCGCACGCCGAGGCCGCCATCAGCAGCACCACGAGGATGCGGAAGAGCTTGTTCGTCTGCGAGTACGGCAGGCGCAGCGCCGAGTTCACCAACAGGATGGCCAGCACCAACACGGTGATGGCATCCACCTGCAGATACGCTATGCCGCTCATGCGCCGTCCCTCCCCGCCGTCCCCGCGAACACGCGCCCGGAGGCGCTCGCGTGCCGGCGCGCCTCCTTGCAGCGGTACATCGCCTCGTCGGCCCGTTTCACCAGCGCCGCAGGGTCGTCGTCGGCATGGCCGAGCACGAATCCCGCGCTGAACTCGAGCGCCACCCCGTCGAGCCCCGAGCCCACGGCGAGCGCCTCGCGCCCCAGGCGCGCCACGAGCGCCTCGGCCCCCTCGTTGCCCGCGCAGGGGGCGATGACGGCGAACTCGTCGCCGCCGAACCGCGCGATGAACGAATCGCTCGCGCCGAACGTGGCGCGCAGGGCGTCGGCCATGCGGCAGAGCGCCTCGTCGCCCGCCGCGTGGCCGCGCGTGTCGTTGATGATCTTCAGCCCGTCCACGTCGATCACCATCAAGCACCAGCCGCTGTCGCCGGGCCGATGCAGCTGCGCCTGCAGCCGGCGGTCGAACGCGCGGCGGTTGCCGAGGCCGGTGAGCGGGTCGCTCTCGAGGCGCCTGTTCTGGATGGTGAGGTACACCAGAAGCAGCATGACCACCACGCTCGGCCACATGAGCCACCAGCCGTAGAAGGACATCTGCACGACGGCGCCCACGATGGGCAGCAGCCCCACCAGCGCCAGGAAGAGCGCCCGGTTCCGAGCGCTGGCCGAAGCCTGCCGGGAGCGCGCGACGAGCGCCGACGTGAATCCGGCCGCGAGGTACGCCATCATCAGCGCGTACGGCAGGAAGAACAGCGGCCCGCGCCGGTACCCCTCCACGGCGTCCACCGTGAAGATGAGGCCGGTGACGATGTTCGAGAGCACGAGCGCGGCCATCACGACGTAGGGCGCTATGACCGCGAACGCGAGGCGGCGGCTGCTCAGAAGGCTGCGGTTCCCGCGCAGCTGCACGTGCAGGTAGGCGGGCCACAGAAGCGTGCTCGCGCCAGCCACCAGCAGGTAGGCCGTATTCAGCCCCAGGACGAGCTCGCAAGGGAACCCGCCCTCGCCGTTCATGAACCACATGGTCGCCTCAAGCGCCATGGCGGCGAACGAGAACGCGAGCGAGGCGCGGAACAGCCTCGCGGAGCGGTCGCGCGGGCCGCTCACGAGGCTGTCGTACCACATGATGGCCAGCACCATGAGGGGGAAGAAATAGATGTTAACCTGCGCGGCGATGCCCAAACGACTTCCTCTCGACTCGAGCGCAGGCCCTCTTGGCTCGAAACCGGCACCCCGCGCCTCCGAAAAGCCTGCACATCACCGCAGTGTAGAGCACGTTGCCTATCAAAATGACACCACGACGCAGGGGCGGGAGGGGCCGATTCGGTCAGCGCGTTGAAGGGGTCGCGTCTTCGGGCGCGGGAGCCTCGGCCGGCTGCTCCGAACCCGGCTGCGCCGTCCCCAGCGCGAGCTTGATGGAGCTCGTGGGGCAGTTCTCCATGCAGTCGAGACAGAACGTGCAGCTGTCGAGCGCGGCCGTACCGGGATGCGCGACGTCGATGTCCTCCGGGCACACCGTCGAGCACGTGCGGCAGCCTTCGTGCGAGATGCACGTGGTGCAGTCAGCCGCCGGACGGACGCCGAAGCCGAGCTTCGCGCGCAGCCTGCCCACCAGCCCGAAGAAGAACCCGAGCGGGCAGATGGCCGCGCACCAGCGCTTGAACAGGAAGAGTTCGGCCAGCAGCATGAGCGGGAATATCACGAGCTCCCAGCCCGGCTGCAAGAGCACGAACACGCGGTTCAGCGCCCAGAGCGTGCCGAACACGAGCCCGATGGGGCACAGCAGGCAGAACACCGGGAACCCGACGGCGAAGGACACGGCCAGCAGCACGGCGAGCACCGCGCCCTGCGATTTCAGGCTGGCGCTGCCGCACGACGAGCAACCGAAGGCGACTGCGGGAGCCTTCCCGCCGCGCCCGAGGATGCCGCGCGGCGCATGGCCGCCGAACACGTTTTTCAGCAGCTGCGAGGGGCACAGCCACGCGCAGAACGCCCGCCCGAGCAGAAACACGATGGCGAGCACCGCCAGCACGCCGGGCAGCAGCGCCCACGGCACGCTCTTGGCGGCCACCGCGATCTGGGCGAACCCCACGGGGCAGAGCGCGCAGAGCGTCCCGACCGCCGCGCCGCCGCCCAGGTGGGCCGACACGACGGCCAGCGCGAGCACGCCCGCGGCCACGACGATGCGGGCCATCTTCATATGCGTCTTCATGCCGCTCCTCCCGCCTCGCGCGTGTTGTCAGGCCCGTCCGGATGCACGCCCTTATCGTGCGGCGCGAGCGGCTGCGCGGCCTTGGCGAAACGGCCCGCCGCCAGCTCGCCGCTCGATACGGCGCCCTCGGCCCACGCGGCCTCGCTCGCGCGCGACACCACCACGATGCCCTTGCTCGCAACGCTCGCGTCGTAGGCGCGCAGCGACGCCGAAGGGCACACCTGCTCGCACTTGCCGCAGCCGTCGCAGTAATCCGCGTGCACGATGGGACGGTCGTGGTCGTCCAGCGTGATGGCGCCCTCCACCGGGCACTCGTCCTTGCACACGGTGCAGCCGGCCCAGTCCCAGGCCACGCACGCGTCGCGCAGCACCACGGCCACGCCCAGGTCGCGCTCGAGCGGCCCGCCGAACGAAAGCGCGCCGGTGGGGCACGCCTCGACGCACTTCATGCAGAAGTCGCAGCAGCCGTGCTCGAACGACAGCGTCGGCGTGCCGTAGGCCACCAGGCTCTCGGACAGCGGCACGGGCGTCACGATGCCGTAGGGGCATGCCTGCAGGCACTTCTGGCAGCGGTCGCACGCGGCCGCCACCTGCGCGTTCGATGCCGCGCCCGGAGGCCGCACGAACGCCGCGTCGGCCTGCCGCGTCACCGCGCCGAACCCGCCGACGCCCACCATCGCCGCACCCGCCACCCCCGCGGCCAGAAAGCCGCGCCGGGAAATCTCTTCCACACCCATCATCCCTCTCGTCTCAAAATGGCATAAAAGGGGACAGTCCCCTTTTATGCCAAAATGGGGACTGTCCCGTTTGGGACACCGCCACTTACTCCACGACCTCGGCGAGCGCTCGCGCGTCGGCGTCCAGATACGCCTCGGTGAACGAAGCCAGGTGCTCGTAGAACCCGCCTTCGGCCGCCGCGCGCATTTCGCAGGCGAAGACGGGCACCCAGTTCAGCAGGTGCTCGCGCGCGAAGGAGGCCTGGGCGCGCAGCTGCCGCTCGGCGCCCGCCTCGTCGCCCGCCCGCAGGGCCTCCACCGCGCGCCCGCAGAGAAGCGCCATGAAGGCCAGCTCGATGGCCAGGTGGTCCTCCGGCTCGGTGAAGCCTGGGTCCTTCGCGAAGCCGGCCGCGCGGTAGAGGCCCAGCACCTCGCTGTAGGCGTCCTGCATCATGAGGCCGCCCTCGCTCGTGTACACCGACTCGTAGGGGAACGCCTTCTGCGCGGTGCGCGGGCCCATCCCGAAGAACGCGCGGTTGAACACGACGGCCAGCTCCTCGAGCGCGGCGTCGTCGCACGCGGCGAGGTCGGCCTTGAGGGCGGCGAAGCCCTCGGCAAGCGCCGGGTCGTCGGACTCGAGGGCCGCCTCGGCAAGCTCCTTTGCGAAGGGGGCGTCCAGCTCCCTCTCGTAGCAGCGCGAGAGCAGCGCGTACACGCGGCGGCGGTTCTCGCAGAAGTCGATGAGGTTGTCCGCCAGCTCGGCTGGCATGGTTTCGGTCATGGCTGTCTCCTTGGTTCTCGTTCCTCAGTTCTCGTCGGCCGTCCCCCGTACCTGAACGCAGTGGGGGGGGTGCCGCGTTCAGGCACGGGGGAAGGTCGAGGGGCCGGGCGCGCCCGTTGCAGGGCGCGCCCGCCGTTACGATCAGTGGTAGATGAACTGCTCCACGCTCGTGCCCACGCCGTACATGATGATGCGGATCACCACGGCGCCGATGGCGGTGCACGCGCAGGCGCCGAACATCATGAACGCGAGCGCCTTCGGGTCGGCCACGCCGGAGCCGCCGTCGCCCTTCGTCGCCTTCACGCAGGCCAGCGCGGTCAGCGCGACCGGCGCCACGATGCCGATCACCACGACGCCCGCCCAGAACATCATGGCCATATCGCCCGACACCAAGCGCTCGATGGAGCGCGACGGCGCAGGGAACGGCGCGATGGCGATCCACACCACGTACGCCGCCGTGGTCACCACCATGATGACGACGCCCGCCAGCGCCAGCTTCAGCGCGAATCCGCCCTCTTCGGCGGCCTTGCCGCGCAGCAGCACGAGGCCCGCCATCAAGGTCATGCCCATGGCCAGCCCGGCGCCCAAAAACATCAAGGGCAGCGCCACGCTATCCCACGCGGGACGGGCGGCGATCAGATACGACGCGCCCGCCACGAAGGGCAGCACCAGGCCCAGCACCGCGCCCAGCACGCCGAACGCCTTCGACGCCCCGGGGTAGTCCTTCTTCGCCAGCACCAGGTACACCAACGCCACGATGCCCATGAGCGCCACGATGAACAGCTCTTTCGAGAGCCCCGAGCCCAGGTTGCCCAGAAGGTGCGTCGCGCGCTCCGGATGCCCCATGTGCAGCACCGACACACAGCCGCCCACGGCCAGGCAGATGAGCGCGATCAGGGCGCCCATGAACCGCACGTCCTTGAACTTGCCGCGCAGCTCGCCCACGCCCAGGAACACGAACGCTCCCGAGGTCACGCCCAGAAGGACGCTGAAGATCAGAAGGGGCCATTGGATATCCATGCTCACTCATCTCCCTTCCAGGTGAACTTGTCCAAGCCGTACGACACGCCCGGATGGTTCCCCACGTCCTTGAGCTTGTGCACGCTCTTCTTGGCGATCATCTTCGACACATCCGACTCGGGGTCGTCCGCGTCGCCGAACAGGCGCGCCTGGCCGGGGCAGTGCTTCACGCACGCCGGCTTCTCGCCCTTGTCGATGAGGTGCGCGCACATCGTGCACTTCTCGATGACGCCCTTGTCCTTGCTCTCGTCGTACGTGCGCACGCCGTAAGGGCACGCCATGACACAATACTGGCAGCCGATGCACTTGCTGTGGTCCACCAGCACCACGCCGTCCTCGCGGCGGTAGCTCGCGCCGGTGGGGCACACGCTCACGCACTCCGGGTTGTCGCAGTGCTGGCACGCCACGGGCAGGTAGTACATCTCCAGGTCGGGGTACGTGCCGGACGGGCCCACGGTGAGCACCTTGTTGTAGAACGTGCCCAGCCCCACGTTGTTCTCCTGCTTGCACACCACGGCGCAGGAGTGGCAGCCGATGCAGCTATCCAGATCGATAGCGATGATGTTCCGCGTCATGCTACGCCACACCTCCCTTCACGGTCACCTGCGACACGCCGTCGGTTTGCTCGTCGGCGGCGAGCGTCTCGGCGCTCAGCGGCAGGAATATCTTCAGATCCTCGGACGTCATGCAGATGTTGTCGGGCGCGCCCTCCTCGGCTTTGTAGATCTTGCACAGGCCGCCGTAGTTGTCCGTGCCCACGGCCGGGTCGTAGGGCCCGTCGTTCTCGAACAGGATGTTGCAGTTGCAGTCGAACGCGCCGTGCAGATCGTCGGTGGCCTCGCGCTCGGGGAACCACCAGTCGTGCTCCACGTGAATCATGTCGGGCTTCATCGACTCGGTCAGGTTCGCGCGCTGGCGGATGCGGTCCACGTACGTCTCGATCCACACCCAGTCGTCTTGCTGGATGCCGTGCTCGGCGGCGGTCGCCGGATTGATGTCCACCGTCGGGAACATGTGCACCTCGCGCATCCACGGGCTGTTGCGGTACTCGGTGTGGAAGAACGCGTGGCTGCGGCCGCCCGTGATCAGCGTGTAGGGGTACTCCTCCACGAGGTCGGGGCGCGAGCGCTTCGTGATGGGCGGCTCGATGTACAGGGGCAGCGGGCCGTTGCCGTACAGGAACAGGTCCTCGCTCCACAGCTCCATCTTGCCGTTGTCGGACTGCGGATGGCCGGGCACCTCGGTGCCGTCGGGCAGTTTGTAGCCGGGCGTGCGGTAGACGGCGCCCTGCTTGTTGCCGCGGTACATGGTGCTGAAGCCGGGCTTCATGTCGCCGCTCTTGCGCATCATGCCGCTCTTGTACTTCGGCATGCCGCGCACCTCGGACATCTGCACGCCGGTGATGGAGATGCGCTGGCGGAAGTCCTCGAAGTTCGACTTGAGGTTCTCGGGCAGCGTCTTGGGGCCGGCCAGCATGTAGTCGAACCACTCGTACTTGTCCTTCCAGTACATGTTCACGTTCATGTACTTGGCGAACTCGAAGCAGATGTCCATGTCGTCCTTGCACTCGCCGAGCGGCGCATGGAACGGCTGGCGGATGAGCAGCGTGTGGCTGGTGGGATAGCCGTGGCCGGAGTGCGGCCACTCCACGCGGTCCACCTCGTTGGGGTGCGCCGGCGGCAGCAGGAGGTCGGCCAGCTCGCCGGAAGGGGTGATGTACATGTCCACGTTCACGAAGAAGTCGAGCTTCTTCATGCCCTCGGCGATATCGCGGCCGGCCTCGATGGACATGATGGGCTCGGACGTCTGCTGCCACAGGCCGTGGATCTGGAACGGGTCGCCCTCCAGCATGGCCTTGGTGGTGGCCGCGCCGAAGCCGCCCTGCTGGCCGAGGACCACCTGGCCGCCGTTCTTCTGCTCGGTCTCGATCAGCTCGCCGGTCTTGTCGTCGGCGACGAGGATCTTCTGGTGGCCGGTGTTCTGGCACACGGACAGCTTGTGGATGTTGCGCGCGGTGTTCATGCGCAGCTCGCTCATCAGGCCCTGCATCTGCGGCACGATGTCGAACATGGAGTTCTCGTAGCCGGTGGCGGGCTCGCGGCCGATGTTCTGGCCGCCTTCGGTGTCGAAGTTGCCGGCCAGCGCCATCATGATGGTGAACGCCTGCGAGATGCCGGACGTGTTGATGGAGAACTCCACCTTCTGGCCGCGCGTGAAGCACGCGTGGGGGCTCGCGTCGATGTAGAGCTTGATGGCCTCGCGGATCTTGTCCTCGGGCAGCTCGCAGAAGTCGGCGGCGCGCTCGATGGTCCACGGGGTGACGTGCTCAACGAGGATGTCCCAGCTGGTGCGGTAGGTCTTGCCGTTGATCTCGCGGCTGCCGGAGAGCGCCGGAACCGCGTCGGCCACGATGTTGCCCTCGGCGTCGAGCCACTGCAGCGCCTTGTCGCCGCCCACGCCGTTCTTGTTCTGCCAGTCGCCCGACCAGTAGATCAGCTGGTCGTGCGCCTCGTCCCATGCGGGGTAGAGCTCGACGTTGCCGCCCTCCTTGATCATCGACTCGCGCAGCTGGTAACCCGTGCCCTCCTCGTCGATGAAGAACGGCGCGTTCGTCCAGTAGCGGGCGAAGTCGGTGTCGCACTTGTCCGAGTGCACGATCTCGTTGATGAACGCGAGCGCGAGCGCCATGTCCGATCCGGGGCGGATGGGCAGCCACAGATCGGCCTTGCTGGCCGTGCACGTGTAGCGCGGGTCGACCGCGATCACCTTCGCGCCGCGCTCCTGCGCGCGCTTGACGGTGAGCCAGTCGTAGTAGCCGCGGCTGCGCTCCTGGCGGCACCAGATGAGGATGCAGTCGGCGTTGTTGCCGTCCCAGCCGGTGTACTGCGTCTCGTCGCCGTACAGGCGCTGGCTCGTGAAGTACGAGCCCAGCCAGCACAGGTTGCCCACGCCGAACGTGGCGGTGCTGCCCAGCTCCAGCCACAGGCGGTTGATGGCCTGGAACTGGTGGTTGTCGCGGCCCGTGCCGTACTGATGGGCGATGGTGTGCCAGCCGTACTCCTCGCCGATCTTGGTGTAGGCGTCGCGCGCGGTCTCGTAGGCCTCCTCCCACGAGATGCGCTTCCACTTGCCCTCGCCGCGCTCGCCGACGCGCTTCTGCGGGTAGCGGATGCGCGTGGGGTTGTACAGCTCTTGCGGGATGGCGAACGCGCGCCCGCACAGGGTACCCTCGCTGAACAGGTCGGGGTTGCCCTCCACCTTGATCAGGCGGCCGTCCTTCACATGGCCGAACAGCGCGCAGCGGCCGTAGCACTGGCGGCACGCGCTGGGGATGATCTCAACATCGCCGGTCGAACTGGCGGCCGCGCCCTCTGCATCCTGCGCCAACGCGCTCGCAGGATTGAGGAGCATGGCCGAAGAAGCTGCTAGAGCCGAGGCTTTCACAAAGCCCCGACGACTCATTTTGAGCGACATCTCTCCTCCGTCTTCCTCGTCTCGTCGTTTCTGTTTGCTTGGCCAAAGCAGAACCGAAGGCGAGTATGCGACGGACGGGCGAGAAGCACATACCCCTCGCAAGCATATTCACGTGGGGAAACAAGAAATACCCCTTGAGGTGGTAGCAACAGATGGAGCGAAGCGCTATTCCTTGATGCTCTCTTCGGTGCTTTCCACGAGGTCGATGAGCTCCTGCTTGGAGTGGATGCCCATCTTCTGGTAGATGTTGCGCGCGTGCACCTTCACCGTGCCCTCGGAGATGTAGAGCTTCTCGGCGATGGCCTGCTTGTCGCGCCCCTTCACCATGAGCGCCACGATCTCGCTCTCGCGCTTGGTGAGACCCCACTTCTCGGCCAGGATCAAGCAGCTCTGCTCGAACGTGAGCCCCACCTTCTCCTCCGAGTCGTCGATGGCCACCATGCCCCAGCGCGTCTTCAGGTTGCTCGCGCTCATCAGGTAGATGGCCACCAGCAGCACGCCGAGGAGCAGATACACCAGAAACGTCGGCGGCAGAATGGCGGGCGGGGCCGTCTGGCCGAGGAAGCCGTACAGCGCCAGCCCCACGCAGCTTCCCAGCATGGCGCCCACCACCGCGCTGACGCTGAGCAGGTAGTAATCGGAGCCGAGATAGCGGATGAGGTACACCACCAGCGCCAATATGGTGGCCGCGAACAGCTGCCTGCCCACCAGGAAGATGAAGGTGCCCACGTTGAGCGCGAACGCGCCCTCGAACACGAACAGCGAGACGCCGGCCGCCATGACGGGGAAGCACACCCGGAAGATGGCGTTGTTGTAGTTGCTCCGCGACCGCAGCACCACGACGTAGATCAGCCCCGCCGCCACGATGTAGGCCAGCGAGAACACCACGATCTTCGAGACGTCGTCCATCTCGGAGTAGTCGACGGCCGCCACCACGCCCTCCATCACGCATGCCGCGATGATGGTGAGCAGCAGGATCTTGGGGATCTTCTGCCCCTCCTGCACCTCAACCGACGCCACGCTCGTGCTGGCGGCGCTCGACGCGCGCAGGCAGTACAGGGTGAGCGCGGGGTTCAGGCACATGGCGACGATGAACACCTCCATGGGAACGAGGCTCGAGAGCGGCGCGACCACCAGCAGCGCGATGCAGGCGGCGATGTTGCAGCGAACCGAGCACGACACGCCCACCGATGCCAGCCGGCGCACCATCTCGGGAAGGAAGCAGATGAACCCGGCGGCGGTGAGCACGATGCAGGGGATGATGGCCCACGATTGGCGCAGGGCGTGCCCGACGACCAGCTGGAACATCGGAGCCACCGAAGAGCAGATGCACGCCGCCACCAGGTGCCGGTCGCTGCCGATCCGCTTCTTGAACACGATGTAGGCCGCCAGCAGCGCGAGGCACAGCGCCAATGCCGAGATGACGGCGACGAAGCTGCCGAACAAGGGGATGGTGATGGACTCCAGGTAATCGGCGGGGATGCGGAAGTTGCGGTACAGGAAGAATATCTCGCAGCACGACAGGCAGTACGCCGCCACCAGCAGAGCCTCGCCCCTTTGCGCGGCCCCCGTCTTCTTCTTGCCCGCTGTGCCGTTCCCCATCACGATCGCCCCCCAGCGTCCGCTCGACGTCCCCACGATGTTCCATTCTAGCCGAGAAGCGCCGGTTTCCCATACCCCCTTAGGTGGTATTCGTCATGCCACCAGCGGAAAAGCATGCAAAAAAGATTTAGGGAGCGCAGGGGGGCGCGCAGCGACGGGAGGCCGTCGTTCCGGGCGGCGCCCGCCTTCCGGCCCGCCCCGCGCTCCCCGCCTCGTCCGCTGCTCGTCCGCAGTTGAAAACTTCTTGTTAACATCCGCGGGCTTACCTGCTACAATGGCGTCCGCAATTTCATAGCGCACCCCGTTGAAACACCCTGGATCGAGCGCCGGCCGCTCGAAACTGGATGCGGAAGGGGCCTCTGGAGAATCCCAAGCGATTGGGTGCCGAAGGGGCAAGGCGGCCGCCCGGCCAGCCGAAACTCTCAGGCCAAAGGACAGAGCACAGCTATCGGCTTGCCGCGCGCACCGCGTCGCGCCCATGCCCTCCTGCGCTTCGTCGTTTCATCGCTCCTTCTTCCCAGGCCGAACCTCCCTTCGGGGCGCGCGGAAACCGTATGAAGGCTTCTGCTTGAAGGAGGAAGGTTCGTGGAAGGGTTCTTTGGCGTCATCGACGCCGCGTTGAAAGCTATCGATGACTTCATCTGGGGCGTGCCCCTCATGGTGCTCATCCTGTTCGGCGGCGTTTTGCTCACGGTGCGCCTGCGCGGCGTGCAGTTCCGCCAGCTGCCGCGCGCGCTGCGCTACATGGTGAAGAACGAAACGGGCGGCGAGGGCGAGGTCACCAGCTTCGGCGCGCTGTGCACGGCGCTGTCGGCCACCATCGGAACGGGCAACATCGTGGGCGTGGCCACGGCCATCGTGGCGGGCGGCCCGGGCGCGCTGTTCTGGATGTGGCTGGCCGCGCTGTTCGGCATGGCCACCAAGTTCTCCGAGGGCCTCTTGGCCGTGAAGTACCGCAGCATCGACAAGAAGACCGGCCACGTGCTGGGCGGCCCGTTCTACTACATCGAGCGCGGCATGGGCAGGAACTGGCGTTGGCTGGCGAAGATCTTCGCGTTCTTCGGCATGTGCGTGGGCCTGTTCGGCATCGGCACGTTCACGCAGGTGAACAGCATCTCGAGCGCCATCACCGGCTTCTTCGATCCCGAGAAGAACGCCACGGTGAGCATCCTCGGGATGGATTACTCCATCTTCACCGTCATCGGATCGCTTTTGCTGGCGCTGCTGGTGGGCCTCGTGGTCATCGGCGGGCTCAAGCGCATCGCGAAGGTGAGCGAGCGCGTGATCCCCGCCATGGTGGTGCTGTACGTGGGCTTCTCGCTCGTGCTCATCTTCACGAACCTCGACAAGGTACCCGGCGCGTTCGCCGTCATCTTCCAGAGCGCGTTCGGCCTGCAGGCGGCAGCCGGCGGCATGCTCGGCGCCATCATCGTGGCCATGCAGAAGGGCATCGCGCGCGGCATCTTCTCCAACGAAGCCGGCCTGGGCTCCGCGCCCATCGCCGCCGCGGCCGCGCAGACGAAGGAGCCGGTGCGCCAGGGCCTCGTGTCCATGACCGGCACGTTCCTCGACACCATCGTGGTGTGCACCATGACGGGCCTCGCGCTCGTGATGACGGGCGCGTACCAGATCCCCGGCCTCGAGGGCGCCGCCGTCACCACAGCCGCGTTCCAGGCGGGCCTGCCGTTCATCCCGGGCGAGGTGGTGTCGTTCGTGCTGATGGCGTGCCTCGTGCTGTTCGGGTTCACCACCATCCTCGGGTGGGACTACTACGGCGAGCGGTGCCTCGAGTATTTCAGCAACGGCAACATGAAGGCGGTGAAGGCGTACCGCTGGCTCTACATCTTCTGCGTGTTCATCGGCCCCTACATGACCGTGGCGGCCGTGTGGACCATCGCCGACATCTTCAACGGCCTGATGGCGCTGCCGAACATGGTGGCCCTCATCGCGCTGTCCGGCGTGGTGGCGAAGGAGACGCGCGACTACTTCGAGCGCCTGCGCGCCGCCGGCGACGAGGAGGCCATGGCCCCGCACCTGCCCGGCGACGACTGGGACATCCCGCCCATCGACCCCTTGGACGAGCGCCTCGGCGTGAACGCGTAGGGAACCCGCGCACGCGAAACGCCCTTTCGTGGCAGTTTTCGACGCTCATCGATCATCGTCCCCAGCCCTCGCGTCGGACGCGAAATGCGCCATCGCTCTGAGCTGGGGCGATGCGCGTGAGCAGAACCGGTAGCCGCGCCAAAACGAAATTCGGCGCCCTCCGATGATCGATTAACGTCGTTTTCTGCCACGAACACGGGATTTTGCTGCGCGCTGCTCGCGCCGCGCCGCGTCGCTCCGGGCGCGGCGCGTTTTCGGGTACAATACCCACCGACGCAATCGCGGCGCGCCCGGGCGCGCGGAGGGGAAGGAATCGGCATGGAGCAGCACCTCGTTTTCGCCATCAGCAGGGAGTACGGCAGCGGCGGGCGCGAGATCGGCGAGCGGCTGGCCGAGGAGCTGGGCGCGGCCTACTACGACAAGCTGCTGCTCAAGCGCATCGCGGAGGAGAGCGGCCTTTCCGGCGACGTGGTGGAGGACTTCGACGAGAAGCCGATGCGGCCGCTGCTGCTGAACCCCAACAGCTTCTTCTGCGGCACCGACATCGAGCATCCGGTGGCGTCGCGCGTGTACAAGACCGAGGTGGACATCCTGCGCTCCATCGCCGACGAGGGGCCGTGCGTCATCGTGGGCCGCTGCGCCGACTACGTGCTGTCGGGGCATCCGGGCCTCGTGAGCCTGTTCGTGAGCGCGCCGATGGAGGCGCGCGTGGCCCGCGTGATGCGCCGCAACAACCTGTCCGAGGCCGAGGCGCGCTCCCGCATCGCGCGCGTCGACAAGAACCGCGCGAGCTACTACCGCTACTTCACCGACGAGAACTGGGGCCAGGCGCGCAACTACGACCTCTGCCTCAACTCCGGCGACCTCGACGCCGCCGGCGCCGTGTCGGTGATCCGCGCCTTCATCGAAGCGCGTGGCCGCTAGTATCATTTCCACAGGTGAAACGCGAATGTTTCACGTGAAACATTCGCGGCGCGCCCAGAGGCCCTACCCCAGGCGCACGCTGCACGCAAATCAGGCCTGCCCGACACGAAAATCCCCGACGTGAAAGGCTCGGAGGCGGAAAGGGCGGCCGCGGGCTCCCGGAAGCGAAGGGCTCTTGGCGTTTTCCCAGGTCGCGGAAACCCGGCGCTCGCACGGGTCGCCGGGATCCTTTCACGTCGCGGGTTTTCGTGTTGAAGCGGACCGATCCGCGTGCAGCCCTTCCTCCGAAGCGCAGCGCCAGTTGCAACCGTCAGCGCTGACGCCGCAGGGGATCCTTCGACTCCGCTCCCTTCGGTCGCTCCGCTCAGGATGACAAGAAGGGGCTCTGCGCGCTCCCGTGCCCCTGCCTCAGCCCTACTTCAGCGCGTCGGCAACCTTGCGGGCGGCGGCGGTGATGGTGAGGTCGTTCACGTCGACGGTGATCTCGGCGTACTGCTCGTAGAGGGGCTTGCGCTCGTCGTAGAGCTCGCGCAGGCTCATGCCGATGCCGCCTTTGAGCACCACGCCGCGCTCCTGCAAATCGCTCAGGCGGCTGACCAGCTGGTCGTAGGAGATCCGCAGGTACACCACGGTGCCGATCTCGGACAGGTGCCGCATGGCCTCGTCGGAGTACACGGCCGAGCCTCCGGTGGCGACGACGGAGCGCGTGGCCTCCAAATCGCTCAGGATCTGGTTCTCCACCTCGATGAAGCCCTCGGGGCCGCACGCATCGATGAGCTTCTGCAGCGTCTTGTCGCACTGGTTCTGGATGACCAGGTCGGCATCGATGAACTGCATGTTCATGATCTTCGCAAGCACGATGCCCAGCGTCGATTTGCCGGCGCCGGGCATGCCGATGAGCACGATGTTGTCTTTTTCTGCCATGAAAGATCCTCCCTCGCTACTGGTTCGGGAGCATTGTATCACGGCAGCTCGGCGGGGGCGGATTCCAGTTGAGCGGCGGGCGCGTCCTTGCGCTTCAGGGGGAACAGCTCGCTGACCAGGATGGCGCCGAAGATGAGCGCGAAGCCCACGACCAGCTTGAGGCCGATCTGCTCGTTGTACAGCATGACGCTGAACAGCACGCCGAACACGCTCTCAAGGCTGAGGAACAGCGACGCCTGCGCGGGCGGCACGTGCGCGAGCGCGACGTTCTGGATGACGAGCGCCACGCACGAAGCGAATATCACCAGGTAGGCCATGTTCCACAGGAAAGCGGGATCCATCAAGGCCGCGGCCGGCGGCAGCGTCTCGAAGCACGCGCCGTACGCCACGCCCAGCGCCCCGCCCACGATGAACTGCAGCACCGTGAGCACGAGCACGTCGTTGGTCTCGGAATACTTCGACACGAATACGATGTGCACGGCGAACAGCAGCGCCGACACCAGCGTCATGGCGTCGCCGAAGCCCATCGTCAGCTCCTCGATCGAGCCGGTGAGCGACACCATGCCGATGCCCGCCACCGCCAGCACGGCGGCGATCAGGTTGAACGCCGTGGGCCGCTTGCGCGCGATCACCCACCAGGCGAACGGCACGATGACGCAGTACGTGGCCGTGAGGAAGGCGTTCTTGCCGGGCGTGGTGTGGTCGAGCCCGACGGTCTGCACCCAGAACGCGAAGAAGCACATCACGCCCAGGACGAGGCCCTTCACCAGGTAGTCCTTGCGCGTGGCCGCCGCGAGGGCGCGGCGCAGGTTCTTCCAGAACACGGCGGCGAGCAGGATGCCGGTCGCGAGGAAGCGGAAGCCGATGAGGTAGGCGGGCTCGAGCACGTCGACGGCGTCCTTCATGACGACGAAGCTGAGCCCCCAGATGATGGTCGCCACGACAAGCAGGAGCTTGTAGACCCCCGTCGGCACCTTGCTGGCGATGTTCTTGTTCGTGTCCATGGCCGGTCATTATAGCGCGCGGGGCCCTTCGCACATCGCCAATTCGTAGTGAATCGGCGATGTGCGAGGTGCGAGTGAGGCTCGAACGCCACCGATTCAGCGCGCGCCGCCGATTCCGCCGCCGCCGAAGCCGCCTCCCCCGCCGCCGGAGAAGCCGCCGCCGAACCCGCCGCCGCTCGAGAAGTTCCCGCTCGCGCCCGAGAGCGCCGCCTGCGCGGTGGATACCGTGTTGGCGAGCGACGTCTGGAACAGGCTGCCCGCCGACGGCATGGCCGCCCCCGACATGCCGTGGCCGGGGGCGTACCAAAGCCACCAGGGCATATACGTCATGCCCATGGAGGCGCCGGGCTCGAACAGCTGCGGCATGGTGGTCTGCAGCTGTTTGATGGCCTGGTCGGCCACGCCGAACAGGTACGCATACACCATGAACTCGCCCCACACCTTCACGTCGGTGGGAGGGCGCTCGTCGAGCGACGAGAAGTCGCGCAGCCAATTGCGCAGCGCCTTGCACTTAGCCACCAGGTTATTTCCGCGCACACTGCGGCGGGGCATATAGTTGCCGATCACGCCGAGCGCGATGGCCGTGGGCACCATGAACAGCGTCGGAATGAAGTTCTGCGTGAACAGCCCGATGCCGAGGCCCGCCATCGCCACCAGCACGGCCGCCGTCACCAGGTAGCCCTGGTAGCGCTTGCTCTTCGCCTCGAAGAAGTCCTGGCGGTTCGTCTCGGCCGACAGCATGCCCTGCCAGCCCTGCATGGCGTCGACGAACTCCTGCGGATGGTCCTCGCCGTACTTCTTGATGGTGCCGAACCACAGCGAGTCCTCGCCGCCCGCCACGCGGTCGAACAGCAGGTCGAGCGCGGCCCGGTCGAGGGGGTCGCTCACCTCGTCGGCAGCCGGGAGGCGCGTGAGGTAGTAGTCGTCCACCTGCTTCGAGCCGAACACGCCGGGCTGATCGTAGCTGCCGGCGTCGATGCGGATGGCGCCGACGTGCGACAGGTGCATGAGCGTGGCGGTGAAGTCGTCCTGGCTCTCGCGGTCCCAGCGCCACAGGCGGCCGATCACGGCAGGATGCACCGAGGGGTCGGGCACGTCGCGCCAATACTCGTCGGTGAAGTCGGGCTCGTGCTCCTTGCCGTACTTGAAGTACGCGCGCAGCGCCCAGGCCAGAAGCGCCACGCACACCACACCGCAACCGATGATGAACGCGAGCGACATCACGCGGTCGCGGTTCGCCTCGTCGGCCCAGCCCTGCTCCTCCTTGAGCACCGTCTCGAGGCGCGGCTGATCGCGATGGACGAGCGCGTCGTCGCCGGAGAGGTTCGCGAGCCACTCCACCGGGAACGTCACGCGCGCCTCCGCGTACTGCCCGGATGCCACGCGCGGCACGCGGTAGGTGACCGTGCCGTCGGCGTTGATCGAGACCGTTCCGTCGAGCGGGCCGTGGCCCCAGGCGCGCACGTTCTCGCCGGGCTCCACCTCGACTCCCTGGGGCACCGGCAGAGCGAGCGTCATCGTCACGTCGTCGGACGCCTCGGTCCAGCCGGAGTTCACGTACTGCCAGTACACCTCGCCCACGTCCTTGTACGCCTGCGCGCCGTTCACAATGGTGTAGTCCAGCTCCACCATGAGCTTCTCGTCGACGGCGTTGAAGAACACATACAGCGTGTTCTGCGCGGTGTCGAAGGAGTACGCGTCGCCGCCCGGGCCGCCCGCGTCGCGCCAGTCCAGCTGGAACGGCACGTCCTTGAGCGTCGTCCACTCGCCTTCGATGGCGCCGCCGGCACCCACATGCCCCATCCGCACGCCGTTGATCTGGATGGAGGAGTTGTCGGCCAGCTCGCCGAACGGCCAGAACACGGCCGTGAAGTCGCCGTTGAAATCGAACGTGCGCTGCTCGACCACGTGCAGCGAGCCGTCCGTCTCCACCTGCGCCTGGATGTCCACCTTCGGCATGGTGTAGGATTTGGCGAGTGCGGGCGAGGGCGAAAATGCCACGAAGGCGCACGCGAGCGCGACGAGGACGGCGCATAGGAGCGCTGCCGCTTTCCTCGATGTGGCGGGTGGCTCGCAAAGATGCGAACCGCTCGTGGTTTGCACGATCATGCTCCTTGCAACTTGCGGATGGTCACGGTATCATAGCGAATCGCACCTTATTATACTGCGGAGAGCTGACCGAGAGGCCGAAGGTGCTCGCCTGCTAAGCGAGTATACGCCACAAGCGTATCTGGGGTTCGAATCCCCAGCTCTCCGCCACCGAAACGTCAACCCTCACCCGTGAGGGTTTTTTCATGCGCGGGGACGTGAAAATTACCCCGTCCCTTTGTCACGGTCCCTTTGTCTCATCGCCGTTTGCGGATGCCGATGCGGCGGGTCTTCTGGGGCTTGATGCGGTAGGCCGGGTGGTGGCGCAGGAACACGGCGCGGCAGACGCGCGTGACCGCCAGGCCGACGAGGGCCGTGATGAGGAAACTCGCGCTGAGGTCGAACACCGCTTCGTTCGATTCGAGCCACGCGTAGGCGCACACGAGCAGGAAGAGCCCGGACAGCACGCCCGTCAGCACGGTGAACAGGCGGATGAGCACTTCCTTGCCGCGGTTCGGAGAAGAGCGCCAGGCCACCACGAGGTACACCACGAGCGCCAGAACGGCCAACGCCAGCAGCATCGGCACCACGCGCGACAGGCGAGCGATCACGGACGGCCTCCTTTCATTCCGAACCGCATCATACCAGACTCAGCTCCCGCTCGGCGCACGGCTCCTCTTCCGACAACGGCACGTATTCCTCGAACAGGCGGAATATCTCGTCCCTGCCGATGGGCTTCACCGCGTACCCGTCCATGCCCGCCTCGAACGCCCGCTCGCGATCCTCGACATAGGCGTTAGCCGTCATGGCGATGATAGGCGGGCGGGAACGGCCGGCGCGGGCGCATTCCTCGACGATGGCCCGCGCCGCCGCGAGCCCATCCATGCGCGGCATCTGCACGTCCATGAACACGAGGTCGTAGCAGCCCTCCGGCGCGCGCCTGATCAGGTCGAGCGCGTCGGCGCCGTTCCACGCGCGGTCCACGGCGGCGCCGGTTCCCTTGATGAACTCCTCGGCTATCTCGCCCACGATCTCGTCGTCCTCCGCAAGGAGCACCCGGGCATGCGCCCACGCTCCTTCGCGCGCGCCCGCAGGGGCGCATCGGCAGACGGGCCGCGCAGGCTCGGGCGCGCGGGCCTCGCACGGCGCGTCCGCATAGTCCTCGAACGGCAGCACGATGGTGAAGCGCGACCCGCGCCCGCGCGCGCTTTCGACCTCGATGGAGCCGCCCATGCGTTCCACCAGGCTCTTCGCGATGGACATGCCGAGGCCCGTCCCCTCCACCGTGAAGCGCGTCGGCGCGTCCTCCCTCTCGAACGGCTCGAAGATGCGCTCAAGGAACTCCTCCGACATGCCTATCCCGTTGTCCTCCACGACGAAGCGCACCGCGCGCAGCCGCCCTCGGGGCCCGTCGCCGGCGGCACCGCGCGGGTCGCCCAGGCCCTCCGCGCGCGCCCGCTCCACCTCCCCGTCGCTCAGCTCGCGGATGGAGAAGCCCACCTTCCCGCCCGGCTCGGTGTACTTCACCGCGTTGCCCAGCAGGTTGATGAGGATCTGGTTCACCCGCATCTCGTCGCCGACCACCATGCTTTTCCCCACGTCGCAGCAGGAAACCGCGAAGCCGATGCGCTTCACGTCGGCCTGCGGGCGCACGATGGACACGAGCATCTCCACGAGGTTCGTCAGATCGAACGGGGCGCGGCTGAGGTCGATCTGCCCGCTCTCTATCTTGCTCATGTCGAGCACGTCGTTCACGAGGTTCAGCAGGTGGTGCGACGACAGCTTGATCTTCGCGAGCGATTCGCCCACCCGGCCGGGCTCGTCGGCGTGCTCGATCGCGATGTCCGTGAGCCCGATGACGGCCGTCAGCGGCGTGCGGATGTCGTGCGACACGTTGGACAGGAAGCGCGACTTCGCCTCGTTGGCCTCCTGAGCAGCCACGAGCGCCTGGCGCAGGCTCTCCTGCAGCTGCTCCTGCTGGCGGTTCTTACGCCTGATGATGATCACGAACAGGAAGAACGACGCGATGACGGCCAGCATGAGGACGGTGGCCGTCACGATGGTGTCGGTGCGCGTCACAGCAACGGTGTTGTAGAGCTGGTCGAATGAGCGCGACGCGTTCTCGATGATGGCCAGGTTGTCCTCGTACATGGCGTCGATGCGCGGATCGATGACGTCCACGAGGAACCGCGCCACCTCCTCGTCGCTCGCGCCGCCCTCGGCGAGCGCCACAAGCTCCTGCTGCTTGAGGCGGAACTCCTCGTAGCGCTCCGAAAGCTCCTTCGGCTTCTCGGAGCTGCCGCGATGGCGCTCGACGATGGTGTCCAGCCGCTCGCGCACCTCGCCGTCGATGAGGTCGAACTCTTCCTTCACGCTTTCCACCGTCTTGGGCGAATGGGTGAACGCGAGGCGGTCGTCGAGCGTTTTCACCTGCATGAGCAGGGTTTCCGCGCGGCCCGCCGCCACGGTCACCGTGAAAGGATGCTCTTTGAGGTCCTCGGTCTTCTCGTCGATGGAGCCCATGTTCACCATGAGCATGGCGTAGAAGGCAACGAGGAGGCCCGCGATGACGGCGACGGCCGCAGGGAAGGCGACGTTCGAATTGAGCAGGCGGCTGATCAGGCCTTCCCGCCCACGAGCTGAGTGCATGGTCATAAAGCCACTCCGGAAAAAGAGAGCCGACAGGACATCCGCGCGGCGTTCACGCAGAAGCGGCGCGCCCCGGATGCCGAGGCGCGCGTGAGGCGGTCGAGGTTAGAACTGCACGGTGGGGACGACGTCGGCGCCGGCGGCCGCGTCGAAGCTCTGGCGCTCCTTGAAGCCCATCATGCCCGCGACGAGCACGGCGGGGAACGTCTGGATGGCCGTGTTGTACTTCATGACCGTGTCGTTGTAGCTCTGGCGCATGTAGCTGATCTTATCCTCGGTGTTGGCCAGCTCGGTTTGCAGCTGTTGGAAGTTCGTGTTGGCCTTGAGGTCGGGGTAGGCCTCGGCGACGGCGAACAGGTTCTTGAGCGCGCCGGTCAGAATGCCGTCGGCCTGCATCTTGCCGGCCGGCGAGGGGGCGTTCATGACGGCGGTGCGCGCCTGCGTCACCTCTTCGAGCGTGCCGCGCTCGTGCGAAGCGTAGCCCTTCACGGTTTCGACGAGGTTGGGGATGAGGTCGAGGCGGCGCTGCAGCTGGACGTCGATCTGCGCCCAGGCGTTGTCCACCATGTTTCGCAGCTTCACGAGGTTGTTGTACAACCCGATAGCGGCGACGACCACGACAAGAACGATGATAACTACTGCGATCAATGCGATGCTCATAAGTCTCCTTTGCTATTACGTAGATCGCATTCTACCATCGCGCCTTGTCCCGAGGGAACCTTGAATCCTCCGCTGAACCGCCGCTTTTCGCCGATGGTCGTCGAAATGATCCCCCGCGGTTACGTTTCACCGGCGAAAGCGCGCCGCTGGCCGCGTGCGTTCGCGAAAAATCCACGGCGTGCGGCCGGAGGGTGCCGGGGCGGACGGATGCGGAAGGGCCGCGAACGGTCAGCGTGCGGGCAGCACCGCAGCGCGGGCCGAGGAGAACATCGTGGCGCGGGCCCACCAGCCGCGCGCCTGCGCCTGGGCCGCGACGCGCGCGGCGGCGTCGAACGACGGGCAGCACGCGAACACCGCCGAGCCGCTGCCGGACATGAGCGCCTGCTCCACGTCCGGCGACGCCTCCGCCCACGCGCGCACGTCTGCCAGCACGGGCAGCAGCTCCTCGGACGCTTGCACCAGGTTGTTGCGCAGCGGCACGTCGGCGGCGTCGCGCGCGGCGAGGGCGGCTTCGCGATCGGCATCGGGAATGCGCACGGGGTCGGCGTCGAAGGCGCGGTAGGCCGCGGCGGTGGACACGCCCCCCTCGGGCTTGACGAGGGCGACGCAGGAGGTCATGGGCGCGAGCTCGTGGTCGAACACGTCGCCGACGCCCGTGAGGCACGCGCACCCGCCGTGCAGGAAGAACGCCACGTCGGCACCGAGCGAGCGGGCCGCCTCCTCGATGCGCGGGTCGTCGGCGGCAAGGCCCCACAGGCGCGCCGCCCCCACGAGCGCGGCGGCGGCATCGGACGAGCCGCCGCCGAGGCCGGCTTGGGAGGGGATGTGCTTCTCCACGTGCACGGCCACGCCCTCGGCGGCGTCGCGGCCGGTCAGGCGGGCGAGCAGGCGGATGGCCTTCGTCACGATGTTGTCCTCGGGCGCCACGTCGAGCGGAGCCGTTCCCTCGCACGCGCGGCAGGTCAGCTGGATGGAGAGCCCCTCGCCCCGTCCCGGCGTGCGGCGCATGAGCAGCGTATCGTGAAGCGCGAGCGCGTGCATGATGCTGACGGCCTCGTGGTAGCCGTCGGGGCGCTTCCCGCCGATGTCGAGGAACAGGTTCACCTTGGCGGGCGCGACGACGCGGATGGCCCCCGGCA
The DNA here is from genome assembly GCF_902386925.1 of Arabiibacter massiliensis. Taxonomy (NCBI): domain Bacteria; kingdom Bacillati; phylum Actinomycetota; class Coriobacteriia; order Eggerthellales; family Eggerthellaceae; genus Arabiibacter; species Arabiibacter massiliensis. The sequence goes on from NZ_LR698996.1 coordinate 2,200,487, forward strand.
CGCGGAACGCGGACGTCTCCACCTGCTGGGCTACGCGGGCCACGTCGAGCATATCCACGAGGCAGGGGTCGTCGGTCTCGCGGCCCAGGCGGGGGGTTTCGGCAGCGTGTTCGTTGGTCATGAGGCTTCCGTTCGCTTCTTCCTCCTGCGCGCGAAGAAGCTGCGCAGGAGCTCGGCGCACTCGTCGCCGAGGATGTGGGGGGTGGTTTCGAAGGTGTGGTTGAGGCGCTCGTCGGCATGGATGGCGTACAGCGTGCCGAGCGCGCCGGCCTTCGGGTCGGCCGCGCCGTACACGCAGCGGTCGATGCGCGCCTGGTGCATGAGGCCGGCGCACATGATGCACGGCTCGAGCGTCACGTACACGGTGCAGCCGGTGAGACGCCACGCGTCCAGTTCGGAGGCCGCCTGCTTCATGGCCAGGAACTCGGCGTGACCGGCGGGATCCTTCGTCGTCTCGCGCAGGTTGCACGCGCGCGCGATGACGCGCGGCTCGGCGAGCGGGCGGCGCGTGGCGGGATCGATGGGCTCGTACACCACGACCGCGCCGATGGGCACTTCGCCCAGCTGCTCGGCCCGGCGCGCCTCGTCGATCGCCATGCGCATGTAGTCTTCGTCAGTCATGCCGCCTATTATATGGTATCCTTTGAGGCGTTCGGGCCCGTCCGCGCGAAATGCGCATCGCGACCGAATGTTTCACGTGAAACATTCGCTCCTCAGCAGCCCGAACGTCCATCTTGAAGCGGAGGCGTGGCCGAGTGGTTGAAGGCGGCAGTCTTGAAAACTGTTAAGCCGCAAGGCTTCGTGGGTTCAAATCCTACCGCCTCCGCCATTATCTTTCCTGTTCAAAAGCATGTTTTCTAGAGAACCAGCAATTTGCCACGACAAGAACTTTAGTTCGTTTTGAGAGCTAAAATGCCCTAAGATGGCACACGATGGCACGAGGCATTGGCCCAGATTTTGCGTATGGACAGAGGCAAAGAGCCGCAAGCATCGACCAGAACACGAGAAGGTTCACACCCATTCTGAGGGCGCTATAATAACTTGGAGCTGCTAGCAAGACGACGAGGAAGTAGGCGACAAGAAGGAAGGGTGCGCCTGCGGGGTACGCTCGAGGACAGGATCTGGCTATCGTGACCCCATTCCGGTACGGAAGGCCGTGCACCGGGCCGAGGCCTTCTCCTGACGTGGCCTTTGAAAATAGGTTCGGCAAAGCTAGTGCGGAAAACGCAAATCTCCGGCAGAAAGAACAAGAGAGGCGAGACAAACATGAACGATTCGGAACACAAAACCTCCGACAGACTCATAAAAAAGTCTCGTGAGGCATTTGTTCTTGCCGTGGAGCTATATAACCGTCCCAGTATACGATATCGCGTCGAGGGTTGCGCATTCTTCTTATGCAATGCTTGGGAGCTGATGCTTAAGGCGAAGCTGATTAAGGATAAAGGGCTGCCATTCATCTATTACAAAGACAATCCCAGTAGAACGAAAAATTTGGAGCAATGCATAGCACTTGTGTTTACCAATGCCAAAGACCCGCTCCGGCGAAATCTTGAATCTATAATCAGATTGAGGAATACGAGCACGCATTTCATCGTTGAAGAGTACGAGCAAGTGTATGCCGGGCTATTCCAATCTTGCGTTACAAACTTCGACGAAAAGCTCTTTGAATTCCACGGCGTACGTATAAGCGACGACATTCCCCGCAACTTCCTTATGCTGTCGATGTCTGCGAATCCAACCACCCCTGACATAATCAGGGCTAAATACTCTCCTGAAGTTGCCGAGAAGTTTCTATTCGACGAAAACGAAGTCATTCAGGAGCAGATTATCCAGTCGAATCAGAGATTCTGTTCCGTCGTAAGAACCGAGCTCGTAGTGGTCAAGGATCCGAAGAAAGCGGATTTTGCCATAGTGCCCGATCCCAGCGCATCATCAAGCGTTCGGGTGGCTAAGGTTCTCCAAGACCCGCATAACACTCACCCTCTATCTGTCGGCAAAGTCGTAGATCACGTGAACAAACGGCTGAGTAAGGACGGAATTTGCCTCATGGCAAACGGCGAATCCAAAAAGTTCACTACCAATGACTGGAAACTTTTCATGAATTTCTACGCGATCAAAGAGAACCCGGCCTATGCGTATCGTCACGTTATTGGGAGAAGCGAGCATTATACGTACTCGATGCGCGTGGTCGATTTCATTTTGAATGAAATATCGAGTAACCCATGTGGAGTGGTGGACGATTTGAAAAGAGCGCTTAAACGAAGAAGCGAGGCGACCCCAGGGGCAAAGGAATTCTAAGCGTTTCCGCCTACTCCCATTCGGGAACCCAGCACTGATCCTTCTCGAGTAGCCTCGCAATGAAAATGATAGCACGCATGTTTGAAGAAATGAAGCAGAACTTCTCGTCACAGCTAGGATTGACACCTGTTCGAAAAAGTTCGGGAAAGTTTGAAAAAGTTCAATTACAAAAAGCTGCAAGACAACCGTCGGTTTGAATGCTTCGCGGAGGGGCCTTCCCTTTCCGAAGGGCTCGGGAGTAGATGACGGCCACGGCGGTGGCGGCGATGAATAGGGTGTGGGCAAAGCCGGCAGCGTAAGCCTGCGGCGGGAAAGCCCGAGGCCGTCTCGCCGCAGGTTGTCATCCTGAGCGGAGCGCGTCAGCGCGGAGTCGAAGGATGACAAAGGAACTGCGGACGCCTAGCGTTCGGACATGGGGATGTAGTCGCGCTTGCCTTTGCGCACGGACTTGTATGCGGGGCGGATGATGCGCTTGCCGGAGACGATCTCCTCGAAGCGGTGCGCGGCCCAGCCGGACATGCGCGCGCACGCGAACAGCGGCGTGAACAGGTCCTCGGGAATGCCCATCATCGAGTACACGAAGCCGGAGTACATGTCGATGTTCGCGCACATGTCCTTGCTCGTGCCCTTCTCGCGCAGGATGACCTCGGGGGCCAGGCGCTCGATGGACTTGAGCAGGTTGAACTCGGCCTCGAACTCGGTGCCGGCGGCCAGCTTCTCGGCGTAGCGCTTGCAGATGATGGCGCGCGGGTCGCTCTTCGTGTACACCGCATGGCCCATGCCGTACACGAGGCCCGTCTGGTCGAACGCCTCCTTGCGCACGATCTTGGCCAGGTAGTCGGCCACCTCGCCCTCGTCGCCCCAGTTCCTCACGTTCTGCTTCACGTCCTGCTGCATGGCGAGCACCTGATGGTTCGCGCCGCCGTGCTTCCAGCCCTTGAGCGCGCCGATGGCGGCCGCGTACGTGGAGTACGGATCAGTGTCGGCCGAGGTGAGCACGCGCGTGGTGAACGTGGAGTTGTTGCCGCCGCCGTGCTCGGCGTGCAGACACAGCATGATGTCGAGCATGCGCGCCTCGTCGACGGTGAACTGGCGGTCGGGGCGCAGCATGGACAGGATGGTCTCGGCCGTGGACTGGCCCGGGACGAAGCGGTGCATGATCATGGAGCCGTTGTCGAAGCGCGCGCGCTTGGCGTAGTACGTCAGCACCATGATGCGCGGCAGGCGCGAGATGAGCGAGATGGCGGTGCTCACCTCGTGATGCGCCGAGCGGTCCTCGGCCTCGGCGTCGTAGGCGTACAGCAGCAGGATGCAGCGCTGCAGCATGTTCATGATGTCGGGCGGGGTGTCGCGCATGATCATGGACGCAGTGAAGCCGTCGGGCAGCTCGCGCTCGGCGTCGAGCGCGGCGACGAAGCGGTCGAGCTGGTCCTGCGTGGGCAGCTCGCCCATGAGCAGCAGGTACGCCACTTCCTCGTAGTTGAAGCGGCGGTCGGTGCCGTCGACGTCCAGCAGGTCGTACACGTCGTAGCCGCGATAGCGCAGAAGGCCGTCGTCGGGCGTCTTCTCGCCGTCGGACACGACGTAGCCGTGCACGTTCGCGATGTTCGTGAGCCCGGCCACCACGCCCGTGCCGTCGGCGTTGCGCAGGCCCCGCTTCACGTCGTGCTGCTCGTACTTGGCGGGGTCGATCGAATTGATCGCTTTGAAGTTCTCGAACAGGGCGATCTGCTTTTCGTCAATCATCGCGCATCCTTCCTGCCGCATGGCGCGGCCCCTTCTTCGATACAAGCATACCCGGCCGCCCCCTGAGATATGCGGCCCCCGGTGGTATGGATGGGTTGGAATACGACTTGCAGTCTTTAGCATGATAAAGCGCTTACACGTGCGAGGCAATGCGTCGCGGGCGTTTCGCCGACGAAAACCATACGCGAGGCGGCGCGGCGGGCGGGCCTCGGCGGGCGGGTGCGAAGCGGGGCGGTTCCCGTTGGGCGACGGTTCGGCGACAGCGTCCCCGGCGCAGGAGCCGGCCGCTAGAATGGGCCTCCCGATCGCGCGGCGCCGGGCTTCCGGCCGGACGCGCCCGCACGAGCGAAAGCGAGGAAGCGCCTTGATGGAAGCCCTGTTCACCCTGCTGGTAGAGAAACGCGACTGGTTTTGGGACCTGCTCGTGCAGCACGTCGCCATATCGCTGGCGGCCGTGCTGATGGCCGCCGTCATAGGCCTCGCGCTCGGCATCGCCATCGTGCAGTGGCGCCGGGGCGCCAAACCGGTGCTCGCGCTGGTGAACTTCGTGTACACCATCCCCTCCATCGCGCTGTTCGGCTTTTTGATCCCGGTGACGGGCATCGGCGATATCACCGCCATCGTGGCGCTCACCGTTTACGCGCTCTTGCCCATGGTGCGCAACACCTACACGGGCCTTACCACCATCGAGCCGGCCGTCGTGGAGGCGGCGCGCGGCATGGGGTCGACCGACCGGCAGCTGCTCTACCGCGTGGAGCTGCCGCTGGCCGCGCCCGTCATCATGGGCGGCATCCGCAACATGGCCACCATGACCATCGCGCTGGCCGGCATCGCGTCGTTCATCGGCGCGGGCGGCCTGGGCGTGGCAATCTATCGCGGCATCACCACGAACAACCTGGCCATGACGCTGGCGGGAAGCGTGCTCATCGCCGTGCTGGCCATCGCGGTGGATCTGCTCCTGGGCCTGGCCGAGAAGCGCACGCGGAGGCATCTGGAGCCGTCGCGCGTCCGGCGGCGGAGGCGCGCGGCGGCTCCTGCGGCTGCGGGAGCGCCCGCGGCGGGAGCGACCGGGACGTTCACGCAGGCCGACGCCGACGCGCTGCTCGACGACGGCGAGGTGACGCACATGCCCGAGTTCCCCGACGCCGAAGGCCGCGAGGCCCGACGGCAGATCGCGAGCGCGCTCACGCCCCGGCGGCGCGGAGTGACCGTCGTCGCCCTGGTGGCGGCGCTCGCGCTGGTGGGAGCCGGGGCGTTCGCGTTCTCGCAACGCGACGCGGCGGGCGACGCGGCAGGCGGCAGCACCGTCACCATGGCCACCAAGCCCATGACCGAGCAGTACATCTTGAGCGAGATGCTGAAGACGCTCATCGAGCGCGACACGAACCTCACCGTGGACATCGTGCCGGGCATCGGCGGCGGCACGTACAACATCCACACCGGCATGGAGCGCAGCGACTTCGACATGTACCCCGAGTACACGGGCACGGCCTGGACCACGGTGCTCAAGCGCGACGAGCTCTACGACGAGTCGATGTTCGACGAGCTGGCGCAGGGTTACCACGACCAGTTTGGCTTCGAATGGGTGGGAAAGTACGGTTTCAACAACACGTTCGGCATCGCCGTGCGCAAGGACGTGGCCGAGCGCTACAACCTGCGCACCTACTCCGACCTGGCGAAGGTGGCGGGCGAGCTCACGTTCGGCGCGCAGCCCGACTTCTACGACCGCGAGGACGGCTACCCCGGACTGCAGGCCGCTTACGGCATGGACTTCGGCACCACCGCCGACATGGACATGAGCCTGAAGTTCCAGGCGCTGTTCGACGGGCAGGTGGACGCCATCACCATGTCCACCACCGACGGCCAGGTCACCGACGAGCGCCTCGTGGTGCTGGAGGACGACCGGCACTTCTACCCGTCGTACCAGTGCTGCAACGTGGTGCGCGAGGACACACTGCGGGAACATCCCGAGCTGCGCGACGAGCTGCTGAAGCTGGAGGGCGCCATCGCCGACGCCGACATGGCCGCCATGAACAGCCAGGTGGAGACGCAAGGGCGCGAGCCGAAGGACGTAGCCGACGCGTTTCTGGCCGAAAGGGGGCTGATCTAGCATGAGAAGCGAAAACGCGCAGACGCGCCGCGGGGGATCCTTCGACTCCGGCGGCTTCGCCGCCTCCGCTCAGGATGACAGGGGGTGCCGGGGCTTTGCCGCCTCCGCTCAGGATGACAGGGGGACCCGGGGCTTCGCCGCCTCCGCTCAGGATGACAGGAGGTGCCGGGGCTTCGCCGCCTCCGCTCAGGATGACATTCGCCCATCCTGTCATCCTGAGCGGAGCGCGCAGCGCGGAGTCGAAGGATCCCCCGCGGCGCCGGCCGGCGGCGCCCCAACGCCCGCCATCGAGTTCGATCACGTGTCCAAGCGGTTCGGGGACGCGACCGCCGTGGACGACGTGAGCCTGGCCGTGCCGGAGGGCGCGTTCGTCACGGTCATCGGCAGCTCCGGCTGCGGCAAGACGACGCTCCTCAAGACGGTGAACGCGCTGGTCATGCCCGACTCCGGCCGCGTGCTCGTGCATGGGCGCGCCACGGCCGACGTCGACCCCATCGAGCTGCGGCGCTCGGTGGGCTACGTCATCCAGGGCAGCGTGCTGTTCCCCCACCTCACCGTGGAGCAGAACATCGCCTTCGTCCCGAGCCTGCTCAACCGCGACGACCGCCGCCGCACCGAGGCAGCCGTGGACAAGTGGATGCGCCTCATCGGCCTGCCCCCGGAGCTGCGCGACCGCTACCCCGCCGAGCTTTCGGGCGGGCAGGCGCAGCGCGTCGGCATCGCCCGCGCGCTTGCCGCGAGCCCCGACATCCTGCTGATGGACGAGCCGTTCAGCGCCGTGGACGCCATCACGCGCGCCGGCCTGCGAGACGAGCTCAAGCGCATCCACCGGCAGACGGGCATCACCGTGCTGTTCGTGACGCACGACATCGACGAGGCGCTCGATCTGGGCGACAGGGTGCTGGCCATGGAAGCCGGCCGCGCCGTGCAGTACGCCCCGCCGCGCGAGGTGCTCGAGCGGCCCGCCACCGCGTTCGTGGAGCGCCTCGTCGCCCGCAAGCAGAGCGTGTACGCTCGCTAGCGCCCAGCCCCCGCCCACCCTTGCCTGATGTGCTCTTGATGTACATTTGAGCAGATCAGGTGGACATTTACGCAAAAAAGAGGCCGATCCGGAACCCGCTTGCGCGCCCTGAGCTATACTCGCGGCACAACGGTTACGCGAAAGGGTTCGATGGACAACATAGGCTATATCAACGTCGTCCTCGAAACCTTCGGAGCCCTCTTCTCGCTGCTGGTGGTCGTTTTCGTCTCGGTCGGCGAGCACGAGCCGGACAGATCGCGCGCGAGCCTCGTCCGACTGCTCGTCTGCAACGCGGCCGTGCTGCTGTGCGACGCCTGCTCCTGGCTGCTCGAGGGCAGCGCCGACCCCGTTGGGCGCACCCTCATGGAGCTGACCACGTTCGGCATGTTCTCCCTGTCGTACGTGAGGCTCGCCCTGTTCACCGATTACATCGCGGCGAGCATCGCCGCACGGGGGCAGAAGCCCCGGGCCGGCACCGTGCGCCTCATGTGGGCCGTCTGCGCGCTCGCCATCGCCTCGGTGGCGGTGTCGCTGCTCAACGGCATGTTCTACCGCATCGACGCCCAGGGCATGTACGTGCGCGGGCCCCTGATCGGCCTCTCGCACTGGTTCGGAGCGCTGTTCATCCTCATCAACGGCTGGCTGCTGGCGCGCTACCGCAAGGCCTTCACCGTGCACGAGCTGTTCGTGCTCGGCCTGTGCGTGATCCTGCCCGCCGTCGCCCTGGCCCTGCAGCAAGCTTTCTACGGCATCTCGTTCCTCAACATGGCGGCGACGCTCGTGGCCATCCTCCTGTACCTCGGCGTGCAGATGGAGCAGGAGCGCGCGATCCATCAGCAGACGCTTGAGCTGGAACGATGCCGCGCGCGCCTCGCCATGAGCCAGATCCATCCGAAGTTCCTGTTCCGCGCCCTCGACGCCATCCACGACCTGTGCGCGGCCGATCCGCCGGCGGCCAAGGAGGCGCTCCGGGAGCTGGCCGTCTACCTCCGGGCGAACACCGACGCGCTTTCCTGCACGCGCCCCGTGCCCCTTTCGCTCGAGCTCGCGCACGTGCGCTCCTACCTGGCCTTGGAACGTCGCTGCCTGGGCGATCGGCTGACCGTGGAGTACGCCGTCGACACGGAGGACTTCGCCGTGCCCGCGCTGTCGTTGCAGTTCCTCGTGGAACGGGCGGTGCAGCGCCGCTGCGTCGGCGAGGCCTCGCGCGGAAGCGTGCGCATCAGCGCTCAGGACGAGGGCCGCTCATGGCGGGCGAGCGTGCGCGACGTCGACGCCCTGCCCCTCCCCGGCGGCGATCCGATACCGCCCCCGGCGCAGACGGGCGATCCGAACGCCTTCACCCTGGAGGGCATGCGCACGTGGGTCGCCCTTCTGCAAGGAGGCACGCTCGAGACGGGCGATGTGCCCGGGGGAACCGTGTGCTCCATCGTCGTGCCCAAGGGAGGGGGCCGATGAGCGCCGCCGCCTCCCTCATCGTCGCCGTCGAAGCGTTCGGCGGCCTTCTTTCTTTCGTGCTGGCCGCGTGCCTGCTGCTGGTTCGCGGCCAGGACCGCCATGAGAACCGGCTCATCGTGTGCGCGTTCGTGCTGGGCGGGGCGGCGCAGCTGCTCGACATGACCGCATGGCTCGTGGAGGGCCGGCCCGGCCCGGTCGTGCACGCCGCGATGAACGCCACAGTGTTTTTCACGTACGCATGCGACTTCGCCTTCATGGGCGTGCTCGTGCAGTACCTGGCCTCCTACGTGGGCGCGCACGATCCGCGCGTCTCGGCGCGGCGCATCACGAAGATCTGCTGGTCGATGGTTGCCGCGATGATCGCTTTGCTCGTGCTGAACCAGTTCTTCCCCGTGTTCTACTCCTTCGACGAGCTGAACGTGTACCGCGAGACGGTGCTGTGGGAGGCGATATGCCAGGGTGCCCTGATGCTGTTCCCCGCGTACGGGCTGGCGGTGGCCGCGCGGAGCCGGCAGCTGCTCAACCCCTTCGTGGCAACCGTGCTCATCGCGGGGCCCCTCGTGATGATGGCGGTGCTCATCGGCCAGAACGTGGCGGGCGACCTGCCGCTGTCCTACCTCGCCGTCACCGTGTGCACGGTGCTGCTGTACCTGGGCGTGCAGCAGGAGCAGGCGCGCACGTTCGCAACCCGGCAGCTGGCCATCGAGCAGCATGAGACGAATTTGCTGATAAGCCAGATCAGGCCTCATTTCCTGTACAACGTCATCACCACCATCTACGGCTTGGTTGACGTTGATCCGCAGGTGGCACAGAATACGGTGAGGGAGTTCTCCGCGTTCCTCCGGGCCAACATGGACGCGCTCGCCTGCGACGGCCCCGTGCCCTTCGCGAAGGAGCTCTCCCACGTGCGCGCGTTCCTGGCGCTCGAGCGGCGGCGGTTCGGCGATCGCATCGTGGTGGTGGAGGACCTCGGCCCGACGGATTTCGCCATCCCGGCGCTCACCGTGCAGCCGCTCGTGGAGAACGCGGTGCGCCACGGCCTGACCGGGTGCGATACGACGCTCACCGTGCGCATCTCCACGCGCGAGCGTCCGGACGGCTACGAGGTGGAAGTGAGCGACGACGGCGCCGGGTTCGATCCCGCGCGCCTGACGGAGAGGGACGGGCGCACGCACGTGGGCCTTGAGAGCGTTCGAGAGCGCGTGACACGATTGGCCGGAGGGACGCTCGAGGTGAGCAGCAGCCCGCACAGGGGCGCGACCGCGCTTGTGCGGCTGCCCAAAACGCTGTCCGGCCTCGAAGGAGAGAAGAGAGAGGATCGTTGTGAGAATACTTGCCATGGATGACGAGCCGATGGCGCTACGCGCGCTTGAGCAGGCTCTGAGGAGCGCGGTTCCGGACGCGGAGATCGCGTGCTGCACCACCTCGAACGAGGCGATCGCGCTTGCCGAGCGCAGCCCCCTCGATGTCGCGTTCCTTGATATCGAGACCGACCAACTCGGCGGCATCGAGCTGGCGCGCCGCCTCAAGGAGATCGACGCGCGCACGGGCATCGTGTTCGCCACCGCCTACTCGCAGTACGCGGTGGAGGCCTTCTCGCTCCACGCGTCGGGCTACCTGCTCAAGCCCATCACCGCCGAGGCCGTGGCGAAGGAGCTGCGCCACCTGGGCGCGCCGATCGCCCCGGTACCGCGACAGGCGCTTCTGTGCATCAAGACGTTCGGCAACTTCGAGGTGCTGCACAACGGCCGGCCCCTGTCGTTCCCGCGCAGCAAGGCGAAGGAGATGCTCGCGTACCTCGTGCACAAGCGCGGAACCGGCTGCACCGTGAGGGAGCTGGCCTCCGTGCTCTTCGAGGATCGCGCGTACACGCTCTCCATCCAGCGGCAGATGCAGACCATCAAGTCGACCCTGAACAGCACGCTGAAGAGCGTCGGCGCGCAGGATGTGATCGTGAAGAACTACAACAGCCTGGCGATCGACGTGAACGCGGTCGATTGCGACTACTACCGTTTCCTCGAGGGCGACCCGGCCGCCGTCAACGCCTACGCCGGCGAGTACCTCTCGAACTACAGCTGGGCCGAGTTCGTCGTAGGCTACCTAGACCGCCGCATGCACTGAGGGGTGGGGGGTCGAACGGGCCGCTCAACGTGCGATTGCTGCGGCGGCGTCGATGGCCGAGAGGTTGAGGTCGACGAAGCGAGGCTTCACGCATTCGGCGATGGCGCGGCGCAGATCGTCGAGGCCCAGCGGGATGGCGCCGGTTTGCAGGGCGCTGGCCAGGAGCACGGTGTTGAGCACTTTGCGGCCGCCCGCTTGGGAGCAGAGCGCGGCGTCGTTCACGGTGACGAGGCGCTGGTTGGGCGCGAGGGCGTTTTTGACGCTGGCGAGCACGTCGGCGGCGCGGTAGGGACGCTCCGACAATGCGACGGTCACGGGCTGGATGGCCATGGTGGCCGTGACCAGCGTGCCGGTGGGCGCGAGGAAGGGCAGCACGCGCGCGGCCTCGGCGGGCTCGAACGCCACCACGAGGTCGGCCGTGCCGCGCGCGACGAGCGGCGCGAGCACGTCTTCGCCGCCGTCGCCCATGCGCACGTGCGACACCACGTTGCCGCCGCGCTGCGCCATGCCGATGGTCTCGGCCGTGCGCACCTGCCAGCCCTTGTCCTGCGCGGCCTGGGCCAGCACCTTCGCGGCCAGCACGGTGCCCTGCCCGCCCACGCCCGTCAGCAGCACGTTAAGCATGGGAGCCTCCTTCCGCCGGCGAAGCGCTTGGCGATGTTTCACGTGAAACATTTGTTCCACTGGCATCCTGAGCTGAGGCGCCGCGCGCCGGCTCTCCCCCGTCATCCTGAGCGGAGGCGCCGCGCGCCGGCCCCTTGTCATCCTGAGCGGAGGCGCCGCGCGCCGGCCCCTTGTCATCCTGAGCGGAGGCGCGCAGCGCCGGAGTCGAAGGATCCCGTTTGGCGTCAGCAGGAAGCGTCACGGCTGACGCCGCGCGGGATCCTTCGACTCGCTTCGCTCGCTCAGGATGACAAGAGGGGGGCTGCGCTCGCTCAGGATGACAAACCGCGAGCGCGTCGAAGGGGCACACCTGCGTGCACAGGGCGCAGCCGTTGCAGAGGGTGGGGTCGACGAAGGCCTGGCCGCGCTCCTTGCTGCGCGGGCCGCGGGCGTCGGGGTCGAAGCCGATGGCGGGGCAGCCGATCTCGGTGATGCACTTCTTGCAGCCGGTGCACGCGTCCGCGTCGACGGCCGCCGGCTCATCCGGGCGCACCAGCTGGACGCAGGGGCTCTCGAACAGGATGGCGCTCGGGCCCTCGAACGCGATGGCCTCGCGCGCGGCCTCTATCGACGCGTCCAGGTTCAGCGGGTCGGCGTGCACGATGCACTCCACGCCGAGCGCTTCCAGCACGCGCTCGATGGAGATGGGCGTGCGCTTCGGCCCCATGAGCGTGAAGCCGGTGCCGGGGTGCGGCTGCGAGCCGGTCATAGCCGTGGTCGCGTTGTCCAGCACGCACACTGTGATATCATGACCATTATACACAGCATTAGCGATCCCGGTGAGGCCGCTCGCGAAGAACGTCGAGTCGCCCACGAATGCGACCGTCTTCTTGTGCGGCTCGGCCACGGCGAATCCCTGCGCCATCGTGATGCCCGCGCCCATGCACAGGCACGTGTCCACGGCGTCGAGCGGCTTGGCGTTGCCCAGCGTGTAGCAGCCGATGTCGCCGCAGAGCACCGCCGGGGCCTTCCCCAGCGCGCGCTTCACGGCGTAGAAGCTGCCGCGGTGCGGGCATCCGGCGCACAGCACCGGCGGGCGCACGGGCAGCGGCTCGTCGGTGCCGGATGTTTCACGTGAAACATCCGTTCGTGAACAGGGGATTCCCAAGAATTTCGCGATGCGCTCGGCGATGTCGTCCACGTCGTTCTCGCCGCGGTCGCGCGCGTCGCCGGTGAGCTTGCCGCGCACCTCGAAGGCCGCGTGCATGCGGCCGGCGAAGCGCAGCAGCTCGTCTTCCAGCACGTGGTCGAGCTCTTCCAGCACGAGGATCTGCTCAAGGCCATCCGCGAACCGCGCGGCCGTCTCCGTCGGGAACGGGTACGGCGTGCCCACCTGCCAGAAGCGGTAGGCCGGCAGCTCGCCCGCGCGCTCCTCCAGCATGCGCAGCGCCTCGCGCGCGTAGGCCGCCGACACGCCGCCTGCAACGATGCCGAGCCGGGGCGCGGCGCCGTGCTCTTCAATCGGGTTGAACGCGGCCAGCTCAGGCCCGACGGCGAAGTCGTGGGCGATGGCGCGCAGACGGTCGTTGATCTCGCCGTGGGCCTCGAAGGCGCGGCGCGGGAAGATAACCCACTTAGGATCGCGCTCGAAGCCCTCGGGCGGCACCGGCAGCGCGTCGGTAGCGTCCGCCACGTCGAAGAACGTGGACGCGTGGTTGATGCGCGTGGTCGGCCGCACGATGACGGGCGTGCGGTAACGCTCGGACAGGTCGAAGGCGGCCTGCATCATGGCGAAGCCCTCGTCGGGCGTGGACGGATCGAGCACGGGCAGCTTCGCGAACGAGGCGAAGCGGCGCGTGTCCTGCTCGGTCTGCGACGAGATGGGGCCGGGGTCGTCGGCCACGAACAGCACGAGGCCGCCCTTCACGCCCACGTAGTTCAGGCTCATCAGCGCGTCGGACGCCACGTTCAGCCCCACCTGCTTGCAGGTGAAGAGGCAGCGCGCGCCGGCGTACGACGCGCCGGCCAGAAGCTCGAGCGCCGCCTTCTCATTGGTGGACCACTCCACGTGCACCCCGCGCGCCGCGCCGGCCGCGTGCAGCTTCGCCACCGTCTCGATGAGCTCGGACGACGGCGTGCCGGGGTACCCCGCCACCACGCGCACGCCCGCCTCCAGCGCCGCATGCGCGAACGCCTCGTTCCCCATCAGCAGCTTCTTCGCCATATGCCTCTCGCCTGCCCTTGCCCGAACGGATGTTTCACGTGAAACATCCGGCGTTTACGTTGAGGGCTCCATGATAGCGCAAGCGCGGGCGCGCCGGCCGCGATCCTACAGCAACGGCTTGATCCGGAAGGCCGCCGCCTCGCCGGGCCGCATGCTGAGCACGAACAGCGGGTCGAACTCGTCTGGACGCAAAGCCGTCATCGTCGGGAAACCGCCTCCTTGCTTCCAATATGCCGGAGACGCGCATCATGTTGCAACGATTTGTGAAAAAACACGCACCCGCGCAGAATTCGCATGCGGAGGCGCGTGAAAGCGCACAAATGTTTCATGTGAAACATCGGAGGAGTGCTCACTGATCATGCCGCCTCCGCACAAAAATCCTTTCCCGTCGAGGATTTTTGTGTCGAGCGGGGGCGATTAGCGTGCAGCGAGGTTGCGGTCCGTTAAACGGGGAATCAGGACGGATGTTTCACGTGAAACGCTGCGGGCCGTGGGGGTGCCCGCTCAGGCGTCTTCCTGCAGGCTCGGGGGCTTGCGGTGGCGGGCGAAGGCGACGAACAGCACGAGGGCCGCGAGCGGGCACAGGGTGAAGCACGCGTACATGCCGCCGTAGCCGATGGCGGCCGCTGCCAGGCCCGATGCGAGCGAGCCCGCGCCGATGCCGCTGTCGAAGCCGGTGAGGTAGGTAGCGTTCGCCGCGCCGCGGCGCTCGGGCGGCACATCGGCCACGGCCATGGCCTGCAGCGTGGAGTTGCACGCGGCGAACCCCGCGCCGAACAGGAACGCCACCAGCATGAACAGCGCGAGCGTGTCGGCAACCGCCAGCAGCGCAAGCGCCGAGGCCAGCACCGCGAGGCCGGGAACGATGACGAAGCCGTACCCCTTACGGTCCACCACCTTCCCCAGCAGCGGCCGCGACAGGGCGACCGCCGCCGCGTACGCGGGGAAGAACAGGCCGATGCCCTCCACGCCGCGCGCGGCCGCATGCAGCGCCAGGAACGTGACGAGCGCCCCGTAGCACGCCGACAGGCAGAACATGATGGCGCTCGGCAGCACCGACCGGCGCTCGAACAGCCCGCGCAGGCTGAACGTCACCGCGCGGCGCGGCACCGGCCGGTAGCGCAGCACGAGGGCGACGGCGAACGCGCAGACGAGCGCGCCCACCGTGAGCGCCGTCACCGGGGCGATGCCGCCGCCCTCGAACAGCCCCAGCGCGAAACCGGGCGCGAGGGCGAGCGCCAGGCTGGCCGACAGCGCGAACAACCCCATCCCCTCGCCGAAGCGGCGCGGCGGGATGACGTCGCTCGCCACCGTCTGGCTGGACGTGCTGGTGATTCCCCAGGCCAGGCCATGGACGAACCGCACGGCCAGCACGGCCCCGACCACCGGGAAGAACGCGTACGTCGCCGAGGCGAGCGCCATGAACGCGATGCCGAACAGGAACACGCCCTTGCGCCCGAACGCGTCCAGCACCACCCCGCAGAACGGACGCACCAAAAGCGCGGCGACGGTGGTGATGGCCGTGACCCAGCCCAGCTCCGCGTCGGTGGCGCCCAGGCCCTGCAGGTGCACCGGCAGCACGAACGGCAGCGTCTGCCAGCTGGCGAACAGGAGGAAGTTCACGAGGGTGATGAGCAGGAAGTCCCTCGTCCACAGCGTCGTCTTCGGTTCGCCTTCCCCCATCGGGTCCGCCCGCCTCCTTCTCGATGGCCCGCGAAAGCGCACAGATGTTTCACGTGAAACATCGCAGCGCACGCCAGCCGGAACGCCTTCAGTTGGCACCGCGCGGGATCCTTCGACTCGCTGCGCTCGCTCGGGATGACAAGGGGGGCGCTGCGCTCGCTCAGGATGACATAGGGGGCGCTGCGCTCGCTCGGGATGACAAGGGGGGCGGCCGGCCGCGCGCTGCGGGAGCCTTTCCTACGCGTCGGCCATGGATTGCTTGAAGTCGATGATCTTCTGGCGAGCGCCGTCGCAGCCGGTGCCGAGGATCTGCACGGCCAGGATGGCGGCGTTCTTCGCGCCGTTGATGGCCACGCAGGCCACGGGCACGCCGCTGGGCATCTGCACCATGGACAGCAGCGAGTCGAGGCCGCCCAGGTCGCTCGTCTTCATGGGCACGCAGATCACCGGGTTCGGCGTGTACGCGGCCACGACGCCGCCCAGGTGCGCCGCCTTGCCGGCGGCCGCCACGATCACGCGGATGCCGCGCTCGTGCGCCGTCGAGGCCCACTCGTGCACCTCGGCCGGCTTGCGATGCGCGCTCGCCACCTTCACCTCGTAGGGCACGCCGAACTCGTCGAGCTGCTTCATGCACGGCTCCATGGCGGGCATGTCGGACTCGGACCCCATGATGATGCCGACGACCGGGCTCTTCTGTTCGCAGGACATGGATTTCCTCTCTCTCGGGCGCCCTCGCGGGCGGGCGGTTTCGTGTCGCCTGCCAGTGTATCACCCGACGATGCGCCGGACGACGGCCTCCACCTCGTCGGCATCCGGCAGGCCGTGCCCGGGGCGCGCGGCGGCGCGGGCGAGCGCGAACTTGGCCGCCTCGAGCGCCTCGGACACCACAAGTCCCGCCTCCTCGTCGGCCGTGAGCGCGTCGGCGCAGGTGCGGCGCTCGGGGTGCGCCTCGAGGTAGGCCGCCAGGATGCCGCGGAAGTCGGCGACGAAGCCGAACGTACGGTCCAGGAACAGCCGCATGAGCGCGGGCGTCTGCGTGACCAGGCGGGCGCGCATGGCGGCGGTGTCGCTCGTCCAGTCGAGGTCGCGCACCACCTTGAGGAACAGCTCGAGCGTGGCGCGATACGGCGTGGCCGGCGCGAGGCGGTCGTAGGCCGCGTGCACGACGGCCGGGTCGAGGTCGAGCGGCCCCAGCCCCACGACGGCCGCGTCCTTCGTGGGGAAGTAGTTGAAGAACGTGCCCTGCGACACCACCGCGCGCTCGGCGATCATGGCCACGGTCACGTTGTCGTAGCCCAGCTCGTCCACCAGCGCCATCGCCGCGTGCTCGATGGCCGCGCGCGTCTCCCGGCGCTTGCGCTCGCGCAGCGTCTCGGCCGTCCCGTTTCCCATGCGTTCGCCTTTCTCGTCCCGCGCGATGCCGCGCCCCTCCATTATAGGGAATATGTTCGATTTACTCCAAACTTGTAGTCACTTCAATTTTGAGGCTGCTATACTTCGGCTCAACGAGAAGAACGTCTGACGGGAGCGCTGCAATGAAGATTTTCGGCATGGGATTGCCCGAGCTCATCCTGATCCTGGTCGTGGTGCTGGTCATCTTCGGCCCCAAGAACCTGCCCAAGCTGGGCGGCATGCTCGGCCGCGGCGTGAAGAAGCTGCGCGGCCGCGTGGAGGACGA
This sequence comes from Arabiibacter massiliensis, assembly GCF_902386925.1. Taxonomy (NCBI): domain Bacteria; kingdom Bacillati; phylum Actinomycetota; class Coriobacteriia; order Eggerthellales; family Eggerthellaceae; genus Arabiibacter; species Arabiibacter massiliensis. The sequence continues at coordinate 2,217,429 of NZ_LR698996.1, forward strand.
CCCCCAAACCGCATAACGCCCCCGCACCCTCATTGTCGACCGAAACACACGCTTAGCGCCCCTGTGGCGTGTGTTTCGGTCGACAATCGCCCCGGGCGTGGCGCGCACACGAAAAGGCCCGCCGGTTCGTCGGCGGGCCTTGCGCATTCATGGTGGTCGGAGGGGGACTTGAACCCTCGGCACGGGGATTTTCAGTCCCCTGCTCTACCAACTGAGCTACCCGACCATGCAGCGTCCTCGAAGGACGTGGAACGATATTGTACCGATGACCCCTCCCCCGGTCAAGTCGCATTCGGCAGCTTTTCAAAAAAATGCACGTCGGCGGGAAGCGGGAAGCACCCCGCCAACCTCGGAAAACGGTATACTGGAATGATGTCGCATCGAAGAGCCAAGGGGGACGAGATGACGAGGCCTGCGCGCACATCGGTTTTCCAGCTGGTCGCATCCGCAGCGCTCGCGCTGCTGCTCGCCTTCGCGCTCGCGCCGGCTCCCGCGGCCTTCGCGGACGAGGCTCCCGCCGACGCCCGGACAACCATCCGCGTCGGCTACATGGACCAGCCCGGGGTGTTCTCCAAAGACGAGAACGGCTCCTTCAGCGGGTACACCTACGACTACCTCATGAGGATCGCCCAGTTCACCAGCTGGTCGTACGAGTTCGTGGAAGCGGAGGGCGAAACCTCCAACGACCGGGCCATGCGCTTGATCGAGATGCTCGACTCCGGCGAGGTGGACATCGAGGGCAGCATGACGTACAGCCCCGCCCTCGCAAAGCTGTACGAGTATCCGGAGAACAGCTACGGCACCGCCCACACCTGCCTGTTCGCCGCCAACACCGACACCGCGATCACGCAGACCGACCTCTTCACCAAAGGCGAGGTGCGCGTGGCCATCCTGTCGACGGCGAAGCAGCGCCGCGAGGAGCTGGCCTACTTCTGCGAGAAGAACAACCTGAACCTCACCACGGTCGAATGCTCGAGCACAGACGAGCTCAAGGAAGCCGTGCTCGCAGGCGAGGCCGACGCGTACCTCGAGATCGACGTCAACATCGCCGAGGGCTTCCAGATCGTGGCGGCATTCGCCGGAAGGCCGTACTACTTCACCGCGCCCAAAGGCGAGCGCGCGATCATCGACGAGATCGACGACACCATACGCCGCATCAACGAAAGCAACCCGGGCCTCCAAACCGAGCTGCACAACGAGTACTTCTTCAACACCACCGCGAGCTACGCCCTGACGGAGGAGGACAAGGAATTCTGCCGGCAAAGCGGCACGCTGCGCGTGGGCGTCGTCTCCGAGAAGGCCCCCATCCAGTCCTTCGACCCCGTGACCGGCCAGCTGGAAGGCGTCACCAAGGGCATGCTCGACTACCTCTCAGAGCACACCGGGCTCAAGTTCGAGGCCGTGCCGCTCGAGCGCACCGACAACCTGCGCCAAGCGATAGAGGACGCCCGGGTCGACCTGGTGGCGGGCATCAACGACAACGACCTGGTGGCCTCGACGCTGAACGTGTCGGTGACGGCGCCGTACCTGTCGGCCGCGGTGGTCACCGTGTACAACAAATACGTCGACCCCGACGATCTGGCCGGCAAGAAGGCGGCCGTCTCGTGGGAGCTCGTCGACACGGTGCCCGACGACGCGCAGGTGGTCGTGTGCGAATCGGCCGAGGACTGCCTCAAGGCGGTCAACGACGGGCGCGCCGATTACACCTACGGCACGTCCTACACCACGCCCTACTACCAGGGCCTCGACAACCTCACCAACCTGCTCACGCTGCCGGCCAGCTCGAAGTCGGTCAACATCTGCTTCGGGCTCGTGCAGCCCATCGATCCCGAGCTGCTCACCGTGTTCAACAAGGCCATCCGCAGCCTTTCGCCCACCGAGCTCGACTCCATCGTGTACGACAACTCGCTCATCGAGACCGACAAGCAGGTGGGGCTGTTCATCCAGGACCACCTGCTGGAGTTGTCGCTTATCTGCATCTCGGTGCTGCTGCTCATCATCGCCCTGCTCGCCTTGCTCGTAACCACGCGCAACCGCGCGGCCCGGGCGACGCGCGAGGAGAACAGCCGCTTCCAGGAGCTGTTCGCTCTCTCCAACGAGCGGTTCTTCGAGTACACGCCCCGAACCGACACGCTGAAGGTGTCGAAGTCGAAAACCCTCGGCGACGTGATCAAGGATGAGGCCGCAAGCGACGACGGCCTGCCGTACCGCGTGATCGCCGGCGCTCGGGCGAAGCTGCTCGCCCAGGCCGGCCCCGAGGTCCTCGCCGCGTTCACCTCGCCCAGCCAAACGGTGACCGAGGCCATCGTCCAGGGGGAGGACGGCGCCTCGCAATGGGTGCGCTTCACCTCGCGCTCCGTGCTGGGCGACGACGGCAAGCCCGTCTCGGTGATCGGGAAGGTGGCCTACATCGACGACGAGATGAACGAGCGGCTGGACCTCTCGCAGCGCGCCTTCCACGACGGGCTGACCGGCCTTCTGAACTGGCGCGCCTTCCGCGAGGGCGCCGAGAAGCTGCTCTCGAGCGGCGAGGCCGGCGCGTTGCTCGTCGTGGACACGGACGACTTCAAGAGCGTGAACGACCAATTCGGCCACCTGGCGGGCGATGCGGCCCTCCAGAACACCGGCAGGGCGCTCGTGGACGCGTTCCGTCCGCAAGACCTGGTGGGACGCCTCGGCGGCGACGAGTTCGCCGTATGCATCGCGGGGCCGGTGGACCACGAGGCGCTCGAGAAGCGCTGCGGCGAGCTCATCGGCTCGGGCGTGACGTTCGCCGGGCAGGACGGGGCCGAGCACGCCGTGACGCTCAGCATGGGCGGCGTGGAGCTGCACGGGGCGCAGGCCTCGTACAAGAAGGCCTACGAGCAGGCAGACCGCGCGCTGTACCGCGCGAAGGCAGACGGCAAGGACCGCTTCATCATGGAGCCCTACGAGGAGGCCGCGGCCCCTCCGGCGTCCTGAGCGCCCTGCTCCTGAGCGCCCTGCGCGAGCGACTCGAAGAAGGTGACCGAGGCGCTGCCCGTCACCTTGCCCTCGGCGTTCGCCTGGCCGAGGCCCGTACCGGAAACCGTGATGTCGGTGACCAGGCAGCTGTACTTGCAATCGATGAGCTTCTGCAGCACGTCCTCGGCGGCGGCGTACGAATCCGCCGTGAAGGAAATGCTCACGTTGCGGCGCACGAGCGTGCCGGCCGTCTCGGCGTTCGAGAAGTCGATGTTGTAGCTGCTGGCGGCGGCCAGGATGGCGTCGAGCTCGGCGAGCTCGTTCTTGGTGTTGTCGTAGGGCGGCAGCGTCTTCTGGTCGACCCCGGAGGCCTCGGCCTCACGGATCTTCTCCACGAGCTCGGCCTTGCGCGTGGCGACGGCCTGCTGCACCAGCATCTCGTCCTGGATGGCGGCGATCTGCGAGTCGCTCGACGAGATGGCGCTCAGCGAGGGCTGGAGCACCACGAGGTAGTAGAAGCAGCCGATGAGCAGCACGGCCAGGACGACGAGCAGGATCTTCTCACGGGTCGTGAAGGTTCTATTCATTCGAGGCCCCCTTGCCGGCCGCGGGCGCACCTGCATCCTCGCCCTCGCCCTGCGGCACCTCGCCCGTGCCCTTGAGGATGATGGTGACGGTGGACACCACGTCGTCGTTCTTGTCGGTCTTCGCCGTGCTCATGCTGACGGTGGCCACCGCCTCCTCGTCCTCGAGCGAAGCCACCACGCGCGACACGTCGTCAAGCGAGGTGTTCGCGAACTGCAGCTCCACCGTGTTGCCCGCGATGCGCACCGATTGCAGATCGGCGGCGCCGGCCACGGTGGACGACAGCAGGTCGAGCACCTCGCCGCGATCGGCCAGCACCCGCTCCTCGTCGGTGAGGCTGTTCACGGCGAAGGCCGCGTAGCGTTCCTCCAGGTCGGCGAAGTCGGCGTTGTCGGCCTGCAGCGCGGACAGCTCGGCCTGCGCCGACGCCACCTTCCCCGTCGCCGCCTGGGCGGCCGCCATCACGTCCACCACGCCGAACTTCGCGAACAGCAGCACGGCTACCATCGCGACGGCGAACAGCGCCGCGTTGCGCCCGACGTTGCGGGGCGGCTGGTTGCTCGTCACCAGGTTGATGGACGTCTTGGTTGGATAGACGGGTTTCTTGGAGCGCTTGAGTTCCAGTTCGAAGGCCACGGCCCCTCCTTACCGCAGTGCGATGCCCACGGCAGCCGGGCAATCGCGCAGGCTGTCGGGCGGCACGGACGAAGCCGGCATGATCGCGTTGATGTCCGCCAGGCCGATGGACACGTGGTCGCGCAGCGAGTCGATGAGCGGCGCGATGCCCGCCCCGCTGCCGCAGTAGTGCAGCGTGTCCAGCTGGCTGTCGGGATAGTTGAAGTTGAAGAAGCTCACGATGCGCGCCACCTCGGCGCCCAGGCGCTCGTAGAGGCCCAGGCACGGCTCGATGCGCTGCGCGCCCTCGTAGTCGCTGCTCAGGTAGGTGCGCGCCATGCTCTCGTCCACCGAGAAGTAGTCGGCAACCGCGGCGGCCAGGAGGCCCACGCCGAACTCGACGATGCGCGTGACCTCGTACTTCCCTCCCGGGAACAGGTACACCTTTGTGTTGTCGTAGCCCACGTCCACGAAGCAGTAGTCCCTCGGCACGGGGAAGGCCTCGGCGGGCGCGGGCGCGGCGGCGTCCACCGGCATGGGCGCGGGCGCGGGCGGGACGCGCTTCTCGTACGCCGCGATAAGGTTCGCGTACGCCATGATGTCGGGCGCGGCGGACTTGAGCCTGAATCCCGCGCGGCGCAGCATGGAGGAGTACGCCTCTATCGTCTCGGCGGGCACGGCGGCGGCCAGGATGTCCATCTCCACGGGCGTGCCGGCGGCGTCGCGCTTCATGCCCAGCACGGCGTAATCGAAGTTGTACTTGTCCTTGTCGTCGGCGATATAGTCGCGGAACTCGAAGGGCAGGTTGAGGCTGAGCTCCTCCACCGTCATGGCGGGTACGGTGATGCGCCGCGTGAACACGTCGTTGGAATGCAGCACGAGCGCGCAGTCCTTCGCGCCCACCTTGTTCTTGCGCGCGGCGTTGCGCACCACCTCGGTCAGGGCCTCGAACGAGGTGACGCGGCCGTCCCGCACCAGGCTCGCAGGCACCTCCTCGACGGCGACCTGCACCACGCTCTGCTCGTTGCAGACGGCCATCTTCAACCGCTCGGCGCCGATGTCGATGCCGGTGTATAGTTTCGCCATGATGCGCTCCTCTTTTCCTCAGCATCGATTATAGGCGAGACGCGGCCTGGTGGCGAGTAGATGTGCGCAAACATTCGGGCGCACCGCGGCCGGAACAGCTAAAACAGGCCGAAATACCAGCCGAGAAGCGGCGGGCCCAGCACGAGCGTGAACCAGGTGGCCAGCGCGATGGAGGGCCCGAAGGGAAACACGCGCGGGTCGTCGGCGCGGGCGCGGGCGCGCTGCGTGGCGAAGGAGAACGCTATCCCGACGATGCACGCCGCGATGAGGTTGAGCACGCTGCCCGCGACGCCCAGGAACAGGCCCACCGTGAACAGCAGCTTCACGTCGCCGCCGCCGAGGCTCTGGCGGCCCACCACCTTGTCGAAGGCGAACGAGAGCGCGAGCATGGCGCCGGCCACCGCGAACGCGCCCACCAGGCCGTCGACGAGCACCGCGAGCACGGGCGATCCCGCCAGCCCCAGCGTGAGGGTTCCCAGGCCGATGGAGCCCAGGTCCACGCCGTAGAACGCGAAGGTGGCGAGCCACGTGAGGATGGCCGCCACGATGAAGCCGTTGGGGATGGTGAACGTGTCCAGGTCGACCAGCGAGAGCCCCATGAGGATGCAGCCGAGCACGCACAGCGAAAGCGCGTGCACCGTGAGCCCGTAGGCGGCCACGATGCTGGCGAAGTACGCGGCCAGCAGAAGCTCCACCAGCGGGTAGCGCGGCGAGATGCGCTGTCCGCAATAGCGGCACTTCCCGCGCAGGACGAGCCAGCTGATCAGAGGGATCAGGTCGAGCGCCGAGAGTTGATGGTCGCACGTGGCGCAGTGGCTGCGGCCCTTCCACACGCTCTCGCCGTGGACGATGCGCCACGCCATGCAGTTGATGAAGCTGCCCATGACCGCGCCCATCACGGCAGCGACCGCCAGGAAGAACGCAGGCCATGCGGGCGAGAGCGCTGCGAGCGTGCCGAGCTGCATGCCGTCAGCCCCTTTCCGCGACGTCGGAGGCGCGCACCCAGCGAGCGGTGGGCGCGCCGTCTTCGCGCACGATCTCGATGAGGCACGTGCCGCGCTCGACGTGCTGCTCGCGGCCGTCGATGACCAGCGTGTCGCCCTCGTTGTAGCCGGCGGCGGGCGGCTCGGCCGCCAGGGTGTTCGCGCCCTTGAGGTAGTAGGCCGTAGGGGCGTCGTCGTCCGCCGCGGTTTCGGCCATGCTGGCGTTGGCCAGGCCCTGCGCCGTGTTGAGCGCGTTCGCGTCGTTGCCCTGCCACATGAGGCCGAGCATGTGCCAGCCCAGCACGGCCGCAAGCGCCACCGCGAAGCACGCGATGCCCGCGATGCAGACGACCTCCACGCGCGAAAGCCCCTTGTTGTCGGCGAAAACGTTCATACCCAGCAGCATAGCACAGCCCCCCGGAGTCCGGCGAGGCATCCGGGTGCGCATTTTCGCTCCGAAAACACGCCTCGTGCGCTGAGCCGTGTTTTCGGAGCGAAAATCGCCCTGCCTGCATCGAAACCGGGGGCGTTTCACGTGAAACACTCCGGTTTCGCTCGCACACTGCGTTCGCATGTTGTATACTGTTTCTAAATTAGGAAACAGTATACTTTTAGGAAACACATGGATTCTCACAACGAAAAGATACTACGCGACGCTCTTGAGGCGGCCTTTGGGTCGCAAAGTGCCTTCCCGCATAGCGAAAGGGCGCTGGGTGAATCCCAGATCTTTGCGTTCCTGGCTCAAGCCGATGCGCAAGTAGCGGGAAAAACAATCCCCCTCGATCTCTTTCGCCTGAAGACGGCAAGCACGGCCTCCTTTCGCGATGCGGCGCTTCTTGTGCCCAGCATGCGCGATCCGAACAGGCTCCCCGTTTTGCTCGCGCCGCCCCTCACTGAGAAAAAGCAGGCGCTTCTGCGTTCGATGGGGCTGTTCTTTATCGACGACGCCGGAAACGCTTGGCTCTCGGAATCCGGCGTGCATGTAGACATTCGCGGAAGAAAAGCGCCTAGCGGCAAGGCCTCTTCCCCGGCGTCGGAAAACGCGTTCTCGGACAAGGCGACGCTCGTTTTGCGCATCCTCCTCGAATACGGCCCTCTCGGCATCCGCGATTTGAGCAGGCTCGCAGCGAAGATGGGGTTCCCGCTCTCCCCTGGCTACGTGTCGAAAACGGCATCCGCGCTCATCACTCAAGGTTACGCGGCCAAGCAAGCCGGCGGGACGATAGCGCTTCGACGCAAGCAGGACATCCTCGACGACTGGGTTCAGGCCTATGCGAAGCTGAACCCGTCCGAAAGAGGGGGGTTCTTCCTCCCCGCCGCCGAGATGGACGAGGTGGTGCGCCGAGCCTCGCAAGCCGTGGGTGACTCGGCCGTCCTGAGCGAGCGCGCGGGCGCAAGTCTGGTCGACCCCTTCGCCACCTTCGACTCGGTGCTGCTGTTGGCTCGGAATTTCGGGCAGGCTCGCCAAGCGTTGATCGACAGCGGAGCAAGCGAAGTTGAACGGGGAGCCAATATCGAGCTGGTGATTCCCCGCTATCGAGTCTCGTCGTTCTATGGCACCCGCATAGTCGAAGGATGCGAGGTCGCCTCCGATTTGCAGCTCTACCTCGATCTGACAAGGCAACCCAAGAGGGGCCTGGAAGCCGCCGAGCACCTCTTCAGCCGCACTTTGGCTTCGCAGTTCTCCGAGGAAGAAGGGGGTGAAGTATGAGCGAAAGCAGAGACTCCATTCTTCTTGAGGGAATCGAGGGCATAGCCCCTTATCTTGACCGACTGGTCGTGGCAGGCGGCTGGGCGCCCTACCTGTATGGGCGCATGTACGGAACACTGCTCAAGAGGGAGTCCTTGATGACTCGGGATATGGACATCGTCATTCCGAAAATGGGCTTTGAAGACGGCTTGCCCACGCTCGACAAGACGATCCTCGGTGCTGGCTTCGAGCACGAATTCGCATCGCTCACCCAACCGCCGGTTGTTAAATATGTCAAAACCGAGGGGGATCGCCAGCTGGCCGAATTGGAATTCATCACCGATGCGCCAGGCGAGTACGAAGGGCCTGTGGAAATAGGCTCGATCAACGCCCAAAGCCTTCGCTACGTGGGACTTCTACTGGAGGATCCCTGGGAATGCAATTTGGGAGACCTCGGATTCCCCCAAAGCTACGTTGTCCGAATTCCCAATCCGTCTGCATATGTGTTTCACAAAGCCCTTGTTGCACCGCGTAGGCACGAGCGAGCGAAAACAGCGAAGGATCTGTACTACATATTCTTCGTGCTCGACGCGTTTCCGGAATGGAAAGACACCACCCTCTCCGGCATAAAGGGATACGCCTCCACGCGGGCGAAGTGGTTCGATGGGGCGCGGAAAGGCCTTGCGCGGCGGTTTGCGAAGCTTGATTCCGAAGGAGTGCGCATGCTCGTGGAGCAACGGCCGGCAACAGCATTCCCGCACATGGACGACGACCAGTTCGGTCGCTATGCACTCGCGATCATGGGACAACTGATAGCGGCCATGGAACCCTAGACTCACCGGGAGCAGCCAAAAGATCCGGCCGGACGCACATTCTGTCTCTCCGCTTAGCGCATAATCCGGCAACTGCGTCCTCTTGCACGCGAATCGGGGCTGCCCGACACAAAAACCCTCGACGTGAAAGGCTTGGAGGCGAGAAATAGGCGACCGCCGACTCCCCCGAGCAGCAGCCCTCGGCATTTTCCCAGGTCGCGAAACCCCGACGCTCGCGCGGATCGCCGAAGTCCTTTCACGTCGAGGGTTTTTGTGTCGGGCGGGCTCGATTCGCGTGCACCCCCCCCCCCCGAGGTGGTCGATTGTGCGTCAAAGGGGGAGTCAGAACGCACATTTTGTCATCCTGAGCGAGCGAGCGCCCTCGTTGCAGCGGATTTCGCGATTCTTGGCCAGAATTTTCGAAATATGTATCTGGGGATGCCGATCTTGGAAAGGCTGCTCGCATAATCCCAGGTCAGAAAATCTGAGTGGGCTCTTGCCCTCTGAGAACCCGTGCTTTTGACGTTCCTGAGTACATATTTCGAAAATTGTGCCGGGAATCGCGAAATCGGCTGTTGGTCAGGGGGTTTTGATGTACTTGGGATCGATGAGGGCGTAGTTGTTCGGGTAGATGTCCCACGGGCCCAAGTTGTAGACGAAGACGTAGTAGGAACCTTTGGACTCGAACAGGTCGCCCATTTTGGGAGGCTCGCCGCTCCACTGGCCGTTGACGATATCGCTGTTGTTGAACAGCCTGGGGGCGTCGGAAATCTTCAGGCAGCCCCCCATCTGGGCAAGGGAAATAGACGGGTCGTCGGCGTAGGTTTGATCGGGGAACACGTACACGCCGGTTTCGTCGGAGAAGACGGAGCCTCGCGGAATGGTGCCGGTGACGTCGCCCCAGGGATCCGAGGTGATGACGTGCTTGACGCCGTCGCGCTCGACGGTGATGGAGCCGCCGGTGGGCTGGTCGTCGCCTCCGGTGCCGGGGGTGTCGCCGCCGCCTGTTCCAGGGGTCTCGCCGGGAGTTTCGCCGGAGCCCTCGCCGTAGAAGAAGGTGATGCGGGTGCCGTTCTCCTCGATGGTGCAGTTGAGGGTTGCGGAAGGATCCTTCTGACCGCGCTGGGGAATGCCGTCGCTCAGGGCCACCTGCACCCACTCGGCGGTGGACTTCCTGGTGAAATCGCCGCTGCAATCGGCGAGGCAGACGGTGGTGGCGGCCGCGCGCGCCGAGCGGCAGTTCGCGAGATCGACCGACTCCTTCGCGCTCGCAAGCGACGAGGTGAACGTGGGCAGCGCGACCGCCACGAGCACGGAGATGATCGACACTGCGACCAGCAGCTCGGCGACCGTGAAGCCCTTGGTACTATGTTGGTGTAGTTTCAAGTCGATAAAAAAGCCCCGGCCTGCGCCGGGGCCCTTCGAGATCCTAACTGGAGAACAGCGTTTAGTTTCCGCCGCCGCCGCCCTGAGTAGGGGCAGCCCCACCAAACGTTTGCGCAGGATGACCGTTCCAGGTAGCCATGGCCACTGTCGGCGGCGTGTTCGCCGTCCCGGGCGTTATAGTAATGCCAGTGATACCGTTGAACTGGTAAGTGTTCGTTGTCCCATCAGCATACGTAACCGTAATGGGCGTGGCCGTGCCGGCCGTGACCGCTTGCGGAGCCACGGTAAACCCTGTCGATTGTCCATTCCCGCCATTTGTGAGATAATCGGCGCGCATTTCAGCGTAAATAGAGCGAGCGTTCGCTTCGTCGGTCGCATAGCGGGACTCATCCAGCGAGCTGGTGAACACCGGAATCGCGATCGCGACCAGAACGGCTACGATGGCCACTACGATGAGGAGCTCGGCGATGGTGAAGCCGTCCTTCTCCTCCCGGATCCTCTTGATCATTTCTTTCATGCGGGCCTCCTTTCAGAAGCCTCACGGCTTCCGGGTCCGGTCGTAGAATCACGGCCGATCTTGTCTTCGTCCACCGAACCCTCGGACTACATTCCCGAGTAGATGGAAAACATGGCTAAGTATAACGCAATCACTATGTAACCGGCAAACACCGCGATGAAAATTAAAATGGCCGGTTCCAGCTTCGACAGGGCCTTTTGCGTGGCCCGGTCCGTCTCGTCGTCGTAGAACGCGCCCATGGTGGCAAGCGTCTCCTCAAGCGCGCCCGTCTCCTCGCCCACGCTGGCCATCTCCACGAGCGGGCCGGGCAGCGCGGGCACGGCCTCCATGCACTCGCCCAGGCGCTTGCCCTCCTCAAGCTTGGCCGTCATCTTGGCAACACTGCTGCTGATCAGGTAATTGTCCAGCACCTTCGCCGTGATGTCCACGGCGCGCGTCATATGCAGGCCCGATCCCAAAAGCGTCGACATGGTGTTGGCGTACTGCGCGGCGTTGGAAAATCGCACGATGTTGCCCAGAATCGGCAGCTTCAGCTTGAACCCGGCCCACGCCAAACGGCCGCGCTCCGTCTTCGTCCACAGCTTCAGCCCCAGCACCACGGCCGCCAGAACCAGCACGATCCACAGGATGTTGGCAGCCATGAAATCGCTCGCATCAATCAAAACTTGAGTGATGGCGGGCATCTCGGAGTCGTAGCTGGAAAGGATGTCCTTGAACGTGGGGATGACGGCCACCATGACCACCGCCACCACCACGACGGCCAGCACCATGACGAACGCCGGGTACGTGAGGGCCTGGGCCACTTTCGCCTTGGTCTTGCTGGTCTTGTCGTAATACTTGTGCAGCGTCTTGAAGCTCTCGTCCAGCGTGCCGGCCATCTCGCCGGCGCGGATGGTCTCGTAGAACAGCACCGGGAGCTTGGCGCCGCCCTTGTTCTCGAAGCTGGTGGCCAGGCTGTGGCCGGCCGCCACGTCCTCGGCCACCTCGGCCAGGATGGCCTTCAGCCCCTTGTCGGACGTCTGCTCGCACACCAGCTCCACGCAGCGGCCCATGCTCATGCCGGCCGTGATGATGGTGGAGAACTGCGAGCACATGATGGCGATGACCTTGGGCTTGATGCGCCCCGACCCCACCTCCATCTTGAGGAAGTTCGGCGTTTCCTTCACCGGCGCGATCTTGCTGACCACGCGGCACGTGGCGCGCGCCTTCTCGAGCGCCTCGAACTCGTCGAAGGCCTCCACCACGCCGTTGACGCGCTGGCCGGAAAGCGAGGTTCCCTCATATCTGAATACTGCCACGGTTCAGCCTTTCTAGAAACGGCCGGTGTTCTTGGTCACGTAATCGATGTCGTGGGCGGCGTCGATGGCCGTCTGCGCCTCGATGACGCCGCGCCGGAACAGGTCGATGAGCGCGTTGTCCATGGTGATGGAGCCCACGGCCGCCGAGGTGGCCAGCGCGTTGGCGATCTGGGGCGTCTTGCCCTCGCGGATGAGGTTGCGGATGGCGGGCGTCACCATCATGAGCTCGGCCGCCAGCACGCGCCCCCCGCCGCGGCGGCGCACGAGCTGCTGGCTGAGCACCGCGTGCAGGCACGTGGACACCTGCATGCGGATCTGGCGCTGCTGCCCCTCGGGGAACACGTCCACCATGCGGTCCACCGAATCGGCCGCCGACTTCGTGTGCAGCGTGGCCAGCACGAGGTGCCCCGTCTCGGCGGCGGTGAGCGCCGTCTCGATGGTGCGCAGATCGCGCATCTCGCCGATGAGGATGACGTCGGGGTCCTCGCGCAGCACGGCGCGCAGGGCGTCGGCGTAGCTTGCGGTGTCGGTGCCCACCTCGCGCTGGTTGATGACGCAGCGGTCGGGCGTGTGCACGTACTCGATGGGGTCCTCGAGCGTGATGATGTGGTCGGCGCGCGTGCGGTTGATCTGGTCGAGCAGGGCCGCCATGGTGGTGGACTTGCCCGAGCCCGTTTCGCCCGTGACCAGGATGATGCCGCGCTGCAGCCGCGGGAAGTCGAGCACCGCCGGGGGAAGCCCCAGGCTGTCGAGCGGCGGGATGACGTCGGACAGCAGGCGCAGCGCGGCGCTCACGCTGCCCTTCTGGCGGAAGAGGTTCACGCGGACGCGGATGCCGCCCACCGTGAGCGCCAGGTCCAGCTCGCCGATGCGCTTGATGGCGTCGTAGCCGCTGCCGGCCAGCTCGCGGGCGTAGCGCTCGCACTGCTCGTCGTCGAGCGGCTCGCAGCCGGGCATGTCCAGCAGCGCGCCGTCGATGCGGTACTTCGGCGGCAGGCCGCTCACCAGATGGATGTCGGAGGCGTTGTCGGCGTGCGCCTGGGCCACGAGCTCTGCAACGGATTTCGTCATGGGGCGCTCCTACTCGAGGGAGTTGATGGTGCGGGCGGCTTCCTCCACCGTGGTCACGCCGTCGTGCACGAGCTGGATGCAGCTGGCGGAAAGCGGCGTGAAATCGGCCTGCGCGAGGATGGCGCGTATCTCCTCGCGGTTGGCCGAATCGGCGATGGCGCGGCGCAGCGTGGCGTCGATGACCAGGATCTCGAACACGGCGGTGCGCCCGCGGTAGCCGGTGTGGAAGCACATCGGGCAGCCCTTGCCGCGGAAGTAGCGGGTGCCGTCGCCCGAGCGCAGGCCGATGGCCTCCAGCTCCTCGGCCGCGGGCTCGTACTCCTCGCGGCAGTGCGGGCAGATGCGGCGCACGAGGCGCTGGCTGATGATGCCGCGCAGGCCCGACGAGATGAGGTAGGGCTCCACGCCGATGTCCATAAGGCGATCGATGGTGGACAGCGCGTCGTAGGTGTGGATGGTGGAGAGCACCAGGTGGCCGGTGATGGCGGCGCGCATGGCTATCTCGGCCGTCTCGCCGTCGCGGATCTCGCCCACCGCCACGATGTCGGGGTCCTGGCGCAGGATGGAGCGCAGGCCGCTGGAGAACGTGAGGCCCGTCTTCTCGTTGATCTGCACCTGGTTGGTGCCGTCGATGTTGTACTCCACCGGGTCCTCGAGCGTGATGAGCTTCACCTGCTCGGTGTTGAGCGCGCGGATCATCGTGTACATGGTGGACGACTTGCCCGAGCCGGTGGGCCCGGCGATGAGCACCACGCCGTTGTTGGAGTGGATGAGCCTCTCGTACACTTCCAGGTTCTCGCCGTACAGGCCGATGCCCTTCGGGTCGAGCAGCTGCGTGCTCTTGTCCAGCAGGCGCACCACCACCGACTCGCCGTAGATGGTGGGCAGCGTGGACAGGCGCAGGTCGATGTCGCGGCTCTTGATGCGCACGTTGGCGCGGCCGTCCTGCGGCACGCGGCGCTCGGCGATGTTCATGCCGCCCATGATCTTGAGGCGCGAGATGACGCTGCCCTGCAGCTCGCGCGGCACGGTGAGCACGTTGCGCATGAGGCCGTCGATACGCATCCGCACCTGGAGGTCGCCCTCGCGCGGCTCGAGGTGCACGTCGGAGGCGCGCTCGGTGGCGGCGCGCTCGATGATGGAGTTCACCAGGCGGATGGTGGGCGCGCTCTGGGCGTCGTCCTCGCTGTCGAGCGAGGTGGCCACGAAGCGCGCGTCGGCGGCCTCCCCGCCGGCGGAGGCGGCGGTGGCCTCGTTGCGCATGTCCTCGATGGCGCGGGCGGCGCCCTCGTTGCCGTAGAGCTGCATGACGGCGCGCTCGATGGCGATCTTGGTGGACACCATGGGGATGATGCGCCGGCGGGCGGCCGCGCGCGCCTCCTCCTGGGCGATGAGGTTCATGGGGTCGCTCATGGCCAGGTACACGTCGTCGGGCGTGACGCGCACGGGCACCATGTTGTACTTCTTCGCCAGGCTCTTCGGGATGACGTTGGTGAGCTCGGTGGGCAGGATAACGTTGGACAGGTCGATGAAATCGATGCCCAGCTGCATGCAGAGAACGTCGATGAGCTCCTTCTCGGTGATGTAGCCGGAGTCGATGAGCACCTCGCCCAGGCGCTTGCCGCTGTCTTTCTGCAGGCCGAGGGCGGTGTTCAGCTGGCCCGTGGTGATGTAGCCGCTTTCGAGGAGCATATCGCCCAGTCGCTTGTACGCCATGCGAGGGATCCTTTCCTACCAGGTGTTGATCGAGCGGACGGTGATGCTTTCGGATTGCAGCGGGCGGCTGCCGCCCGTGACGGTGATCGCGAACGTCCACGTTCCGTTATTGTAAGCCAGGTTGGAGAGCGTGGCGACGAGCTTGTTGCCACCGCTGATGCCGGCCGCCGTGTCGACGAGGGGAAGCGGGACGGGATCGCCCAGCCGGACGTCCTGCTGCGGGTCCTTGCCGTCGGGCGCGGTCATGCCGTACAGGGTGACCGCGTTGCCTTTTTCGGCGTTGTTGCCCAGGTAGAGGCGCGTGTCGCGGTTCGTACTGCTAAACACGATCCGGTCCGGGTCGGTCGCGTTCACGTCGTAGGCGAAGCGCAGCTCGTCGGCGACGGCGGTCACGGCGTTGTTGAGCACGGCCTGCTCGTCGCTGTGGCCGCGGATGTCGCCGTAGGCGTTCACGGCCACGCCGATGCCTGCGGCGATGGCCAGCGTGAGCAGGCCCACCAGCACGACGGTGGCCAGCACCTCGCCGAGGGTGAAGCCGTCGGACGCGCCGAGGCGCGCGCGGGCGCGGCTGCTGAGAGAGGCGTGCTCCATGCTAGGCACCTCCCGACGCGTTCGCGAAGTCGGGCAGCAGGTAGCGGGTGAACGTGTAGGCGGTTCCATCGGCAGCGCTGGGCGTTGAGGTGGTCATGAGCACGTCGAACGTGGCGGTAGGCCCGGTCACGCTGGCGCCGGTTCCCATGACGGGCGCGATGGAGACGGTCGCGCCGCCTGAGGGGGCCGTCCCGTCCACGGCTGAGAGCTGCCCGTAGGTGGACGTGGTGCGGTCGACGCTTGTCAGGCTCGTGTTCGTGGCCACGCCGATCATCGCGGCGAACAGCACCGTGGCAAGCCCTACGATGAGCACGCCCACCAGCACCTCGGAGATGGTCTCGCCCGCTTCGGATTTCAGCCGTTCCCGTATCATGCGCCCGCACCCCCTTCGGCTTGGAGGGGCTTGCCGATGATGGCGCGCTCCCAGGTGACGCGCTCGGGCGTCTTCTCGTCCACGCCGTAGAGCAGCGCGGCGGGGATGTCGAGCGTGACGCGGTATTCGCCGACGGGCTCGGTGTACTCCTCGGGCCGCAGCGTGAAATGCAGCGAGTAGTCTGCCTTCATGGTGGCCGTCACCTGCACCTTGAGCACGCTCTGACGCACCGGGTCGGAATCGGCGCCGAACGACACGGAGAACGTGGACGTGGGGGCCGCGCCGCCCGTGGCCTGCCGCGTCATGGTTGCCAACCACTGCTCGAGCGCCGCCTTGTCCTTCTGGCCGGCCGGGTGCCGAAGGGCGCACGTCCATTCGCGGTTGGGCTCCGCGCCCGAGGACGAGCATGTGCCATCCACGATGCTGTCGCGCAGAAGCTCGGCCGCCGACGTCACGGAGTAGTACGCCTGCTGGCTTCGCTCGAGCGCGACCAGCTGGCCGGTGGTGACCGTGGCGGCCGTGAGCACGACGGCGCCCACCACCGCGCACACGAGGAAGTAGAACAGCGCGAGCAGGATGGACGCCCCGCGCTCGTCGCAGAGCGCGGGGCGGGAGCTGGCCGCAGGCGATATGTCGGGCATGCGCTTCATGGCCCTATGGTACCGCAACCGTCTGGTAGTACACCGTGTTGCCCAGGCGGATCTCGTACTCGTAGGTGCCGGAGGCCGGGTGGTCGGTCACGGTGAACTTGGTGTGGCCGCTGTTGCCTTGGGACTCGCGCGTCACCGTCCCGCCGAGGGTGGTGATGTCCACCGCCGCGTACTCGCTGCCGGCGGGGCGGCGCAGCACCCGCATCTCGGCGTCGGAGTTGATGTTGTTCTTCTTGTCGCCCTTGAGCGTGATCATGCCCTGCACCTGGCCGTCTTTGTACTCGAGGCTGTCTTTGAACTTGGACTCAAGCTCGTACTCAGGCGGATCCACGTCGTAGCTGCGTGCAGCGGAGAACTCGGCCTCGTGGTGGGCGTAGCGATCTCCCGTGGAGCGGTACAAGCCGTCGGCGCTCACGTAGAGCTGCGCGTCGAGCCTGTACTCGCCGCCTGAGTGAGACGGCCAGAGCCAGCTGAACACCGAGTCCAGCTTTCCGCCGTCGACGTAGCGTGCCACCTGAAGCTCAACGGTGTACTCGCGCTCGAGCCGATTGCCGAGATTGACCATGAGATAGCCGTCCGATCCCCAAGTGGTCTTCTCGTTGAAGTAGCGCTCGCTCACCGCCGTGCCATCGGGGCGCTTCACCACGAGCTTCGTTCCCAAGGGGAAGGTTTTGTTCTGATAATTGAGCCATGCCCAGTTGCTCTTCCCATACAAGCTCACCTGCAGCATGACCTCGCTCTCGTCGAAGAGCGTGCTCACGCAGGTGGTGTTCTTATCCAGGACGAGCTTGGTGGTGTAGGTGTCGTACATGAAGTTGTCCGTGTGGCCCACCTTCACGGGCGACGACGAGGCCCCATTGTCCGGGTTCAGCAGCTGCGAGCCCAGATACGCTCCGTCCGTGATCCCGGCCACCTCGTAGCCGTTCCACAGGTTGTTGTAGCGCTCCACCTGGTTGCCGTTGTCGTCCACGTAGGGGTAGCGCAGGATGTCGTTTTTCACCTGGCCCGAGCCGTAGCGGTGGTTGAGCGCGATGTGCGTAGTGCCCACGCTGCGCCCGTCGCCGCCGTTGGCCTGCGCGTAGTCCACCACGAACAGCAAGTTCTCGACGATCACCGTGTTACCCGTCGGGTTCTTGTAATGCATGTCCTCGTCGGCCATGGAGGCGAACTCCGTGAGCGGGATGGTGGTGAGCGCCTTGTCGCATTCGTAATAGTAGAACGTCGGCGACGTGGGGTTCGTGATGTTCACCATCGTGATCTTGGTGCCCTTGGGGAACACGCCGCCCTCGTTCGCCTCGCCGTGGATGGCCGCAGACGTGTTGGCGCTCAGCTCTGCCGCCACCCTGCTGCGGTACGCGCCGGGGCTGTAGGTGGTGGTGAACTGGGTGGTGTATGAGCTGGTGGGTGTGATGGGCGTCATGTTCTCCACGGCGATGTTCTCGTACACGCGGCCGTAGTGCGCCGTCTCGTTCGCCACCGCGTAGGCACGCTCGAGCACGATCTCTATCTCGAAGGAATACCGCGTGCCGTCGTCGGCCTCCAGCGAGAACACCACCAGGCCGCTTTGCGTGGCCAGCTCGTCGTCGGCGGCGAGCTCGGCGATGTCGAGGGTGATGGTGGCCGGCAGGAGCGCGGTTTCCTCGTACCGCACGTCGTTGCTGTAGTTGTATTCCCAGCCGCTCGGGCCGTCGTAGAACGGGAGCACCTCGGAGCTGCCGATCGTCATGCCCACGGCGTACTTGCCCTGCGCGCCCTCGCTCTTCCGCATGTCGGCAAGCCTCTCGTCGATGTAGATGCCCTCCCTGCCTACCCAGATGTTCATCTTACCGTCGCCCGGGCGCGCCACCGGCAGCTGCGTGCGGATGGACACCGTGTCGCCCGTGGTGTACGCGCGCAGCTCGCGTTGGTAGACGTACGAGGAGCCCTTGATGAACCAGATGCGGCACTCCTTCCCGTCCACATCGGCCGTGCGCTTCGTATATATCTCGAGGTACGGCGGGCGGTATGGGTCCCCGGACTCGTTGAGCGAGACGAAAGCGCCGGTGCTGTCCTCGGGTGTGCTCTGGCCGTACACGAACGAGCCGCCGTCACTCGCCGTAGAGCTGACCAGCGAGAACAGGCCCGTCACGGTGCCGTAGCGCGCGTCGACCGTGTCCGAGGGGTCCTTCACGTCCAGCCACTTGCCGGTGTTCACCACCAGGGTGTTGGTCCAATGGTGCTCGCCGCCCAGGGCATCGTACCAGGACTTGAGCTCGCCCCTCGTGAACTTGCGGCAGTCGTTCTTCTCGTCGTTGGTCAGGTTGTCGCCGTACTCGGTCACCTCAAGCTCGTTCCACCAGTTGGTGAACGTGCGCTCGGGCAGCACGTCGGAGTACAGGCTGCCCAGGCCGTTCACCACGGTGTCGAACTGCACGGTGCTGCCCGCGTACACGTTGAGGGCGCCCACGCGGTTGAGCGAGTAGAGTGTGGAGTCGCTCTCGTTGACCAGGTCCTTCGCACCCATCAGGTAGATGGAGCAGTCGTGCACCACGGCGCGGTTCGCGCGCTGCAGCGAGAAGAAGCTCTTAGAGCCCAGCTTGCCGTCCTCGAGCGGCTCCCACAGCCGGACGAGCGTGACGGTGCGCTCGCCGTACACGCGCGACAGGTTGCCGTCGCCGTATACGCCGCCGCGCTCGTCGTTGGTGAAGCTGATGCCGAAGCCCTTGATGAACACCTCGGCCGTGCCGTACATGGTGTAGTTGTTCGCGCTCACCGTGTGCGCGTCGGCGATGTTGCCGCCGCCGAACACGGAGCCGCCCAGGTTGACGGCGCGCTGCGTGGATGCGTCGCCGGGCGCCGCGTCCACCTCGCGCACGCCCTCGCCCGGGCCCTCGGCCACACGGCCGTCGTCGGTGTGCACGTAGAGCGCATCGCCGCCGTTCACGATGACGGTGGCGGCGCGCTCGGGGACGCCGTCCTGGTCGAGGGGCGCGTAGGAGTAGCTCTGATCGCCGCCGCCGAACACGTCGGCACCCACTGTGCCTTCATGCACCGTGACCGTCGCCGTGCCGAACACCGCGCCCAGCAAGCGCGGCATCTGACCCGCCGTGTTCACGTCGCCCGCGCCGCCGCCGAATATGCTGCCGCCCACCTGGGCGTTCTCCACGAGCACCGAGACATCGGCCGGGTCGTCCACGACATAGGGCACCGTGCCGCTGTCGAGGGAGCCGTCGCCCACCACGCCCAGGTTGCCGCCGCCGAACACGTTTCCGGCGACGTTCGCGCCGTCGGCCAGCACGAGGGATGCGTCGCCTTTCACCCAGCCGATGGCCTTTTGGAGCGCGACGTCCTTGTTTTCCTTGCCGAGGTAGGAGCCCTCGCCCGCCGCGTACGCGCTGCCCGCTACGGAGGAGCCGCGCACCTCGACGGACGCGCTTCCCAGCACGGCGCCCATGCTGCCGCCGCCGAACACGTTTCCGGCAACCGTGGACCCGGCGAGGGAAAGCGCCGTCGAGCCCTCCACCGCGCCCACCGCCAACTGCTGCTCGAGCGCGTAGTCTTCGACCAGAGCGCCCTCGCCGCCGCCGTAGACCGAGCCCTCCACCGACGGGGATCCGTCGGCGCCCGCGAGCACGGTGGTCGCGTTGCCGGTCACCGTGCCGAGCGCGCTGCCGCCGAACACGTCGCCGGCAACGTGCGCGCCTTCCCCGAGGGAAAGCTCCACGTTGCCGGTGATCTTGGCCATGGACGTGCAGTCGCAGCCCTGCTGCGTCGCGCCCTGGCTGCCGCCGTACACGGTGCCGTCGATCTCCGCGTTGCTGATGGAGAGCCTCACGTCGCCGACGATCTGGGCGAGCGCGTTCGCGTCCGGGTTGTCGGCCAGGTACGCCGTCGTGCCCGCGCCGCCGCCGTACACATCGGCGCTGATGGTGCCGCCGGTGATGTTCACGGTGCTCGAGCCGTACAGGTTGCCCGCCTCGAGGCACGCGAGCGAGGCGTTGGTCACTGCGGAGGACTGGCCGTAGCCGCCGCCGTAGAGCTTGCCGGATATAGTGCCGCCGGAGATGTTCAGCGCGATGTCCACGGCGTTCTCCACCGTGCCCGCCTCGGGGTCGCCCTCGCCGGTGACGCCGCCGGCACCCGCCGCGAACACGCCGATGAGCGTGCCGTCATCGCCGATGCCGGGGATCGTGCCGATGGAGCCGCCGCTGACGTTGATCTCGATGTCGGACAGCTCCTGCGGCGTGAACCGCGACGAGAGGAACCGCGCGTCCACCTTCTCCTTCGCGTTGTCGGCGGTGCGGCCGAGGCAGCCGCCGTAGAGCTGCGCCACCGAGCCGCCCTCCATGTTCACCTGCACTCGGCCCACGAAATCGTTGTTGGGGTATGCGGTGCCGTTGGAGTTCACGCTGCGGTTGTAGCCGATGCTCGAGCCGAACACGAGGGGCACCACGCCGCTTTTAAGCGTGATGGCGGAGTTGCTGTAGATGGTGCCGTCGGTCTGCCCGCCGGTGAGCTGGCCGATGTCGCAGGTGGCCTCGCCGGTGGTCACCATGCTCTGGCCTGCGGCGATGTCCACCGTGACGGACACGTTGAACGGCTCTTTCTCCGTGGCGAACTGGTTGTGCGAGATGCCGTTGACGCCGGTGTTGCCGTTCTCGGGGCAATCGTAGTTGCGGCCGCCCGCGATGACACGCCCGTACGAGCCGCTCTTGATGACTATCTCGCAGGTACCGCGATCTTGCGGGTAGCCCTTGGAGGGGTCCTCGTTGTAGTTCGCATAGCCGCCGACGATGTTGAAGTCCTGCGACTTCGTGCCCTTCAAAAGGCCGTACGATTTGATCGCCTCGGACGTGTTCCGATAGCCCTCCATGCGCACGCCGGTATCCATGGTGAGCGAGTAGCCCTGGCAGTAGAGGTAGCCGATGCGCCATACCGCGTTTCCGCCGTTCGAGGCGCTCAGCGTGATGTCCTTGAACGTGGTGTCCGCGAACAGCAGCTTGCCCTTGATGCGGGTGCTGTCGGCGCCCTTGTGCTCGTCGGTGCTCGTGTTGTAGAAGCTGAGGAACGCGCCGCCGTTCTCCGCGCTGCGGTAGTCCACGCCGTAGTCGGCATCGTAGGAGGTGATGGTGGCCGCCTTGTTGAACGTCTTGTCGTCGTAGCCGAACTCGGTGCTCGCGTACTGGTCCATGACCACGATGACGTTGCCCTCGCGCGGGGCGTTGTCCTTGAGCTGCTCGAAGGCGCGCTGCATCGTCTTGACCGGCTTGTCGGGCTCGTAGCCGTCGTTGCCGTCGTCGCCCGCGCTCAAGCTGAGGTATACGGTACGGCCGCTCGTGGTGGCCGTGAGCTCGTCGAACTTCTCGCCGGACGCCTTGCTGGCGACAACCGCCTTGAAGCTCTCGAAGCCGTTGAACCGGTCCCTGCCGAGCGTCGCGCCCTGCACGCCGAGGTCGGTGTCCTTGCCGTCCTTCACGCCGTACCACGTGTACGCGAAGTCGTTTGCGGTGAAGCCGTCCGACGCGCTGCGCAGGTTGACGGTCAGGCTCTGCACGTCGCCCGCGCCGTCGCGCGCCTTCGCCAGGGAGAACTCGGCATGCGCGGCCTCCACGTCGCGCGAATCGGAGAAGCGCCGATCGCCGTCTTGCACGAACGCCTCCACCGTCTGAGGCTGCGAGGCGATGGGCGTCTCGAACGTCGTTCCCGTGCCCTTGACCTCGCCGTCCACCGACCAGGAAAGCTCCGCGCCATAGTCGAAGCCGATCATGGCCGCGGAGAGCTTGGCCATGCCGCCCTCGAGCGCGAGCGAGTCGATAGCGACCTTGCGGTAGTCGAGCACGAGCAGTTCGCGACCTTCGTGAGAGGAGATGCGCCAAGGATAGTCCCCGGCACTCTGGTTGAGGAATTCAAGGGCGGCGGCGCGGTTGGCGTCGGTCACCACGTACTGCGCCGGCGCGTACACGTCGCCGTTCCACACTCCCGGACCGCAGTTGTAGGTTTTGTTCGGCTGGCTGGCGACGCCGGTGATGGAGCCCGCGTAGCAGCAGCCGATCGAGCGATTCGCGGCGAGCAGCGAGATGTCGGCGGCCTCCGTCTCATCGGCCTGGCTGCGCGCGCCTCCGACGAATGGCCCCACGAACCCCGGCCCCGACACCTTGCCGTCGAACATGCAGTTGGCCACGCTTGCCGTGCCCACGCCTCGCTCGCGCACGCGGCCCACGATGCCGCCCGTGAACGCCTGGATGGGCGTGCCGTTTATCACCTTGAAGTCGGGGAATTTCGCCGCCGTGTTCACGGTGCCCGCCATGCTGCAGTTGGAAAGGGTCTTCGAAGCCTTGCCGCTCGTGTAGTAATCGCCGACCATGCCGCCTATGGCGTAGTTCTTCGTGTCCGTCCGCTCGCCGTTGAACTTGTCCGCCACCGTCGCGTTCACCACAGTGCAGCTGCTGATGTTCGTGTTCACGGCGAGCCCGACGAGCGCGCCCACCATGAGGTCGCGCTCGCCCGACCCCTTGCTGTACGTGCCCGTGACGAACGGACCGTCCAGCGTGAGGTTCTTGATGGTGGCGCCGTTCGTGCAGCCGAAGAGGCCCGCGTACAGGATGTCCTTTTTGGCGTTCTCCGAGAACGATGTGATGTACACGCCGCTGATGGTGTGGCCGTTGCCGTCGAACGTGCCCTGGAAGCCCGTTGCGGCGCTGTCGTTGAAGCTCGACGGCGCGCCGATGGGCGTCCACTCCTGGTTGATGCCCAGATCGATATCGGCCATGAGGATGTAGGAGGCGCTCGAGTTGCCGGGGATGGCGCGCAGCTGCTCCGCCGTCCAGATCTCGACGGGATCGTCGGCGTGGGCGCTCGTCGCGGGCACGGCGCACACGGCCAGCGCCGCCAGCAGCGCGAGCAGGCCCGCCAGGGCGGCGTGGCGCAGGTCGAGCGCGCGGTTTCGGATGGTTTGACGGTTCACGGCTTCGACCTCCTTACTTTCCCGGCCCGGTGACGGTGAAGCTGCCCTCGTCGAGCGTGATGTCCGTGTCGGTCTTGAAATACTTGATGGACGCGCTGCCGCCGGCGGGGATCGAGTCCAGCACCACGCGCCGGCCGGCGTTCGAGCGGTCGTCGTACAGGGGGCTGCTCTCGTCCGAGACGACGTCGACGGCGTTCGCGGCGATGGTCACCTTGCCCGTTCCCGCAGTGCCCGCCGTCACCACCACCTCGGCGTAGCTGCCGTGGTCTTTCACGTGGTAGCCGAACGGCCGCTGGTTCATCACGTGCACGTGGATGGTCAGCGTCTTGCTCGCCTTGCCCGGCACGTCGAAATGCTCGTTCTCGCGGTAGACGTTCACGTTGATGTCCATGACGGTTCCGTCGGGCACCTCTGCGATGCTCGGGATGCTGAACGTCACGTAATGGGGGATGTTGTTGTCCTTCTCGTCGAAGGGGTAGGCGTAGGCGCCGCTGTCCGGCTCCACCTCCTGGCCGTTGTGCTTGACGCCGTTGATGACGATGTGCGCATCGGCCGCGATGCGGTAGTACAGGTTCTCGTTCGCCAACGTAAGGTTGTTGTACCAGTTCTCGAGGGTGAATACGATGCCCTGGCCCTGCCTGTTCACCTCGTCGCGGTAGACGTAGAGGTCGGCCTCGGTCTCGTAGTCGGCGATGATGTTGGAGGTGAACACCACGTTCTCGCTCGCGCCCGGCCAGATGCCGTCGCCGTAGCCGTAGACGGGGCGGCAGAGCTTCTCGCTCGTGGTGGTGCGCGCGGTCACGCGGTACTCGTCGCCCACCGCGATGCCGGAGAGGTAGGACGCCGCCGTCTTGTCGGCCTTGAGCTGCACGAGGTCGATGGAGTAGGTGGCCTTCTTGCCCGACTCGCCGCTCAGCTCGACGAAGCCCACCTCCGGCCCGACGACGCCGTTCTCGACGATGTGCGCCACTACGCTGTCGGCCGTGCCCCGTTGCAGCATGAGCTTGATCTGCTGCCCGGAATCGGCCGGCTTCTCGCCTTCCGCCAGCGCCTTCTCGATGGTGACGAGCGTGACGAGCTTGTCCGCCTTGAGCTTGTCCGAGAGCAGGTTGGGGTCGGTCACGCCGAGCTTCGGGCTGCGGCCGGCCGATACGACGGGCGCCTCGAGCGCCACGCTGTCGAGGTTGGCCGCGGCCGCGCCGCCGTAGTAGCCGACGATGGGGTCGTGGTTGCGGCGGGTTGTGCGATCGCGCACGTTGCCGCCGCCTTCGTAGAAGGTGTTGAGCTCGGTCTGCCCGCCCTCGGTGTAGAACACGCCGTACACCGTGGCCGTGTCGTAGCGGTACTCGACGATGTAGTCGCCGCCCCACACCTCGGCCTCGATGCTGCCGGCGGGCAGGATGCCGTTCTGTTGCGCGAACTGGGCGCTCACATAATAGTAGAGGTCGTCGTCGTTCTCCGTCTTGCGGCCGTCGTCGGTGCGCGGGGCGGTGGGCTTCTGCGCGGGCGCGGTGGTGTACGTCTGCTTGCCCTCCATCCACTCGCCGGACGCCTGCAAGTCGGCGATGCCGTTCTGTGCGGCCACGTAGATGGATTTCGCGGCGTTGTCGTACTCGGTGAGCGTGAGGTCACGCACGTAGTTGAACACGGCGATGCCCGTGAGGCCCATGAGAATGGCGAGGATGGCCACCACGGTCAGCAGCTCGGCCATGGTGAATCCCTCGGTATGCTTTCCTCGCGCGGCCATGGCCCTCGTTTGACCTCGTTTCTGCCCGTCCGAGCCTCATTCAGCCTGAACCACTATCTTACCATTCTCCGAGTGACAAAGGGACGGGGGTAATGTCACGTTGAGGGGGGGGGGGCAGTGCCGCTATTCGCCGAAGATGAGTTCGCGTTCTTCGCCGACGAGAGCGGCGCGGGCTTGGTCGCGCAGGTTGTTCACGCCGATGAAGAACTGGCGCATCATCACCACCATGAGGTAGCGGCCCTTCGGCGTGAGCGTGAGCTCGTCGGGCGTGTCGCGGTCGAACGCGCCCGAGGCCTTCATGAAGGCCATCTCCACGGGAAGGCCCGCCTCCACCGTGCAGCCGAAGTCGCGCTCCCACGCGCGCTTGTCCAGGCGCAGGCCGAACAGCTGCATCATGAAGCGGTAGCGCATGCGGTCGCGCTTGCTGAACGTGGTCTTGCCCATGAGCGACATGCGGTCGTTCTCGATGGCCTTGTTGTAGTCGTTCACCGAGAACGTGTTCACGTACAGGCTGTTGCCGAGGTACGTGATGCCGCCCGAGCCGATGGCCGGGTACTCCTCGTAGTCCACCACGTACTCGTCGATCATGGCGCGAGAGGAGTCGGCGGATCCGCTCTTCACAGCGCTCCGCGCGTCACTGATTTTGTTGAACGTCCAGGCGCTGCCGAACTCGAAGAGGGGGTCGTCGCCGCCGGCGAGCACCTGGGAGATGATCTCGTAGAAGCGCCGCTCGCGCGAGTAGTCCACGCGCCCGACGGTGCGGGCGAGCGAACGCGCCACGCTGGGCGAGGCCATGAGCGGGTAGAACGTGGTCTGGCTCGTGCCGCTTTCCACCACGCGCTCGATGTCCGAGAACAGCACCTCCTCGGTCTGCGCCGGGAAGTTGAAGATCATGTCCACGTTGAGCGAGGTGAAGTACGGGCTGGCCTCGCCGATGCGCTCGAGCGTCTCCCGGCCGCTGCCGTACTTGTCGTAGCGGTCCATCTGCTTGAGCAAATCGTCGTCGAAGCTCTGCACGCCCACGGAGAGGCGGTCCACGCGGCCCTGCAGCTTGTCCAGGTAGGCGGGGATGAGGTGGTTCGGGTTCGTCTCGCTCGACACCTCCTTGATGGAGAACTCCTCCTTGGCAAGGTCGATGGTGTCGCACAGCTCGTCGATCATGATGGTGGGCGTGCCGCCGCCCACGTACAGGCTGTCGAAGTCGTAGCCCAGGTCCTTCAGCATGTACATTTCCTTGCGCATGTTGGCGAAGTAGGGCCGCGCGCGCTCCTCCGCGAACGGGAAGCGGTTGAACGAGCAGTACGGGCACAGCCGCTCGCAGAACGGCACGTGCATGTAGAGCATGTAGCGCTGGCCGGGCGTGGGCGCGGGGACGCGCGCCTCATCGGTGGGCTTCAGGCGCAGGTAGTTGTTCGTGCATTGGCGGACGACCGCCGTGAGCATACGTTCTGACAGCATTATTCTCCCCACGCGCTGCGGCCGGCGGCGGCGCGCTTGCCGATGTCGGAGCGGTACTGCTTGCCCTCGAAGTTGATGAGGTCGCACGCCTCGTAGGCTTTCTCGCGCGCCTCGTCGAACGACTCGCCGAGCGCCACCACGTTGAGCACGCGCCCGCCGGCGGTGACCAGCTCGTCGTCGATGTTCCTGGTCGTGCCGGCATGGAACACCGTGACGCCCTCGATCTCCTCGGCCTCGTCGATGCCGAGGATCACCTTGCCCTTCTCGTAGGCGCCGGGGTAGCCTTCGCTCGCCAGCACCACGCACACGGCCCAGTGCTCGGACCAGCGCAGCGTGATGTCGTCGGGACGGCCCTCGGCCACGGCCATCATGATGTCCACGAGGTCGGACTCGAGGCGCGGCAGCACCACCTGCGTTTCGGGATCGCCGAAGCGCGCGTTGAACTCGAGCATCTTCGGGCCCTCGGGCGTCAGCATGAAGCCGCCGTACAGCACGCCGCGGTAGTCGTGCGCGAAGTCGTCGTCAGTGGCCGCGGCGGCGCGCTCCATGATCTCGTACATCGCGGACAGCTCGTCCGGGGTGACGATGGGCACCGGCGAGTACACGCCCATGCCGCCCGTGTTAGGGCCGCGGTCGCCGTCGAAGGCGCGCTTGTGGTCCTGCGCGGTGGCCATGCAGTGGGCCGCGCCTCCGCTCACGAACGCGAGCAGCGAGCACTCGGGGCCGGTGAGGCACTCCTCCACCACCACGGTGGAGCCCGCCTCGCCGAACGCGCCGTCGAAGCAGTCGCGCAGCGCCTCCTCGGCGTCGGCCTCCGTCTCGGCCACGACGACGCCCTTGCCCGCGGCCAGGCCGTCGGCCTTCACCACGATGGGCGCGCCCAGCTCGCGCACGTAGGCGAGCGCCGGCTCGAGCTGGGTGAAGCTCGCGTAGCGCGCGGTGGGGATGCCGTGGGCGTCCATGAACTCCTTGCTGAACGTCTTGCTGCCCTCGAGCTGCGCGCCTTCCGCGTCGGGGCCGAACACGGCCACGCCCGCCTCGCGCAGCACGTCGGCCACGCCCGCCACGAGCGGGGCCTCCGGGCCGATGACCACGAGGTCGACGTCGTTCTCCTCCGCGAACGCCAGCACCGCGCGGCCGTCCTCCACGTCGAGGCCGCTCACGTTGCGCGCGATCTCGGCCGTGCCGCCGTTGCCCGGCGCCACGAACAAATTGTCGGTGCGCGGCGACTTCGCCAGCGCCCACGCGATGGCGTGCTCGCGGCCGCCGCCGCCCAAGACCAGGATGTTCATTGCCGTTCCTTTCAAAACCCGCGTTGTTTCACGTGAAACATGTGTCGTAATGTCGTGCGATAAGGGAACAAATGTTTCACGTGAAACATCCGCTCCCGCCTACGGCTCCGCGCTAGCGGTTCCAGCCGCGCAGGATGGTCTGGTCGCGGTCGGGGCCCACGGCGATGATGCTCACGGGCACGCCGGTGATCTTCTCCAGGTACTCCACGTAGCGCTGCGCGTTCTCGGGCAGCTCCTCGAACGTACGGCAGCCGGTGATGTCGACGTCCTTCCAGCCGGGCAGCTCCTCGTACACGGGCTTGGCGTGGAAGAGCACGCTCTGTTGCATGGGGAAGTAGTCGTACACCTTGCCGTCGCACTCGTAGGCCGTGCACACCTTGATGGTGTCGAACGCGCTGAGCACGTCGAGCTTCGTGAGCGCCACGTCGGTGAGGCCGTTCACCTCGGCGGCGTAGCGCGCGATGACGGCGTCGAACCAGCCGCAGCGGCGCTTGCGCCCCGTGGTCACGCCGAACTCGTGGCCCACCTTGCACAGAAGCTCGCCGGCCTCGGCTTCCTCGCCCTCGCCGCCGTCTTCCGGGAAGCGCTGCTCGGTGGGGAAGGGGCCGCCGCCGACGCGCGTGATGTAGGCCTTCTGGATGCCGAGCACGCGATCGATGGCCACCGGGCCCACGCCCGTGCCGGTGCACGCGCCGCCCGCGCAGCACGATGAGCTGGTCACATAGGGGTAGGTGCCGTGGTCGATGTCGAGCAGCGTGCCCTGCGCGCCCTCGAAGAGGATGGACTTGCCTTCGCGCACGGCCTGGTTCAGCAGCTGCGCCGTTTCGGCCATGTAGGGCTTGAGGATGCGCGCGTAGGGCAGGTACTCCTCGCAGATCTCCTCCACCGTGTAGGTGTGCAGGCCGTAGATCTTCTTGAGGACGGGGTTCTTCTGCGCGAGCACGGCCTCCAGCTTGAGGCGGAAGATCTTCTCGTCGAGCAGATCCTGCACGCGGATGCCCTTACGGGCCACCTTGTCCTGGTAGCACGGGCCGATGCCGCGCTTGGTGGTGCCGATCTTGTTCTCGCCGAGGCGCTTCTCGTCCGCGCCGTCGAAGTCCTTGTGGTAGGGCATGATGATGTGGGCGTCGCAGCTGATCTTGAGGTTCTTGCAGGAGATGCCCTCGGCCTCGAGCATGGCCATCTCCTTGATGAGGACGCCGGGGTCGATGACCACGCCGTTGCCGATGACGGGCACCGCGTTGTCGTACATCACGCCGGAGGGCATGAGGTGCAGCGCCAGCTTCTTGTCGCCGTGGATGACCGTGTGGCCGGCGTTGTTGCCGCCCTGGTAGCGCACGACGAAATCGAATTCGCGCGCGATGAGATCGGTGATCTTGCCTTTGCCTTCGTCCCCCCACTGGGCGCCGACGAGTACCGTGCTGGGCATGTTGCGTGTCCTTTCAACGCCCCGAAACTCGTGCGAGCGGGGCCCGTCTCATAACAACTCCTGCATTATAGTATAGTTCCGCCCCGCGCCCGCCCCTCCCCGAATGTTCCACGTGAAACCTTTTGTGGAAGGGGGCGTGACGCTTCACAGGTTGATCTCGGTGAGGGCGGGGGCGGCTTCGCGGAGGGCTTCTACGACCTCCTCGTGGCAGGTGAAGAGGATGACCTGGCGCACCTGGGCCAGCTCGGCCAGGGCGCGGGCGGCGCCGGCGCGGCGGACGGAGTCGAAGTTCACCAGGATGTCATCGGCCAGGATGGGCACGGCGCGCCCCACGTTCTCCGCGGTCATCAGAAGCGCGATGCGCAGCGCCAGGTAGAGCTGCTGGCACGTGCCCAGCGACAGATGCGCCGGCTCGCGGGTGGTCTTCACCGCGTCGGTCACCTGCAAACGACCGTCCGGCGACATGGCCACCTTCGTCCACCTTCCCTCCGTCATGAGCGCGATCAGGCGGCTGGCCTGGCAGTACACCTCGGGCTGGCTCTTGGACTCCCACGCCCCGATGGCCGCCTCCAGCATGCGGCGGGCCAGCAGCAGGCGCGCGTAGTCGCGGGCGCTCTCGTCCAGGCGAGTGCGCACCTGCTCGTAGCGCAGCTTCAGCTCGTCGAAGTCGCGGGCCAGCACGGCGCGCGACAGCTCGTGCTTCAGCTCGCCGTAGCGGCGGTTGAGTCCCTCGCTCGCCTCCAGCAGGCCGGCGCGCTGCTGGGCCTTCTGGTCGATGACGGCCTCGATGGCCTCCACGGTGCGCTCGCTGCGCAAATCGATGCGCTCGAACAGGCGGCGGCGCTGGCGGCAGGCCGAGGAGAGGCGCTCCTCGAGCGCGGAGCGGCGCGAGGCGAGCGCCTGCTGGCGCTGCTGGAACAGGCTGGCCTCGGTGCGCGCGTCCTTCGCCTCGTCGAGCAGCGCCCGCGAGCGGCGCAGCGACCCCTGCGCCTCGGCGAGCCCCGCCCCGTCCAGCTGCACGCGGGCGCGCTCGCGGAAGGCGTCGCGGCCCTCGACGCACGCCTCCAGCTTCTTCTTGTCCTGCAGCATCACCCAGTGCGCGTCCTGCTTGCGCGCCTCCTTCGCGTCGGCCGCCTTGTCGGGGCGGAACAGCATGACGAGCGCGGCGAGCGCGAGCATCACCGCGAACACCAGCAGGCCCACGCCGAGCGCGGTGAACGACAGGCTCTTGATGTCCCGCCCGTGGACGAGCAGGGGCACGCCCGCCAGCACGAACACGAGCGGCAGCGCGATGGACAGCCCCACCTGCACGCTGCGCTGGCGCCGCGAGCGCTCGAGGGCCGCGTGCTCGTCCTCCGTCTCGAGCAGCGCCTCGTAGGCCGCCTTCGACGTGGCGAAGTTGTCCTGGGCGAGGTCGACGGCGTGCTCGCATTTCGCCTCGTCGACGGCGAGCGACTCTATCTGGTCGCGCAGCGCGCGGTCCTCGGAGGCGTTCAGCAGCATGAGCGAGGGGGCGTCGCCGGCGTGCAGGCGGTGCTCGGCCGCGAGCGCTTCCTCCTCGGCGCGCAGGGCCTCGATCTGTTCCTCGAGCTCGTCGATCTCGCGGTCGAGCTTCTCGGCGTTCGAGCGCTGGGCTGTGAGCGTCTCGATGGAGCCGTTGAGGTCGTCGAGGCGCGCCAGGAGCTCCTCGCGCTGCGGGATCAGGTCGCGGAACTCCTTGTCCTCCCGCTTGTACCGCTCCGCCTCGTCGGCGGCCCGCGCCACCTGCGCGCGCAGTTCGTCCTGCTCGGCCACGAGGCGCACGAGCGAGCGCTCCGCCCCTGCGGCGCGCGAGGTGTAGGCGGCCAGCTGCTCCTGCACCTGCGCGAGCGCTCGCGCGGGCGAGGCCCCCGTGCCCGACCCGGCGGTGAGCAGCTTCGCCGTGACGTCGGTGGTGTTGCGCAGGCTGCGAAGCTCGTCGCTGGTGAGCGAGAACATGGTCTGGAACGTCTCTTTGTCGATGTCGGCCACGAGCGCGGCGTCGCCCGCGAGCCCCTCGCTGTTGCGGGCGCGCGAGAGCTCCTCCTCGCGGCGGCCGCCCTCCTCGTCGTCTGCGGCGAAGAACAGCGACCCCGCGCGCTCGGCGTTGGCCGGCCGGTACGTGTTGCGCGCGCTGCGGGCGTCCTCCCAGCCGAACAACACGCCGCCCACGAACGACGCGAGCGTGGTCTTGCCGGCCTCGTTGCGGCCGTACACCACGTTGAGGCCCGGCCCGAACGGCCCGACGGCCAGGTTGGAGAACGCGCCGAAGCTCTGGATCTTGATATGCTCGAGGAACGGTCTGCTCATCGGTCGTCCCCCTGGGAGAGCAGGTCGAGCACGAGGTTCTCCGCCTCCTCGGCCAGCTGGCCCACGATGCGCGAGCAGCCGCTCGGCAGCGGCACGCCCCGCGTGAGGAACTCGTCCTGCAAAAAGCCCACCTGCTCGTCCGCGTCGCCGCGCTGCGCTTCGGCCACCTGCAGCAGCACTGCCGGGAACAGGCCTTCCGCGCGCAGCGCCTCCTTGTCGCGCGGCATGACCGTGGCGTCGACGAGGGCGTCGCAGAAGAACTCGGAGTACGAGTCGTTCACATGGCGGCGCAGCTCGAACACCACGTCGGGCCGCTCGAGCAGGGGGTGGAGCGGCGTGGCCCCCTCGAGCGCGATGCGCACCACCATCTCCTCGCACTGGGCCTTGCCGTTCACGCGGAACAGCTCGCGCATGATCTTGTCCGAGACGTCGGGCAGATTGCCGCAGTCGGACACGTCCACGCGCATGCGCTGCCACACGACGCTGGCCGTGGGGATGAACTCCACCTCGTTGGGCTCGCCCTCGGCGAGGGTCACCAGCAGCGCGCCGCGCTCGCCCGTCTCCTTGATGTCGCGCCCCTGGATGCAGCCCGAGAACACGAGCTGGGGATCCTCCATGGATGGGTAGGCGTACTTCATGTGGATGTGCCCGAGCGCCCAGTAGTCCATGCCCGCGCGCAGGAGGACGGCCGGGTCGACCGGCGCCTTCACGGGATCGAGGTTGAGGCCGGTGTGCAGCACGCCCACGCCGAAGGGCGCCTCGTCGGCATGGGGGTGGTCCTGCGTGAGCGCGGACACCGCCGCCGCGCGCGTGACCCCTTCGGCGATGCACTCGTCGGCGGGCCAGGTCTGGTTGTAGTAGCCGCGGCCGCCCACCAGGCACAGCGGCTCGCCGTCGCGCTCGTACAGCGCGAAGCCGGGGCGGTTGCCCGGCAGCATGCGCGCGTTGGGCGGCAGCGAGAAGAAGTCATGCTGCCAGGAGGTGTACGGGTCGTGGTTGCCGGTGACCAGGTAGGCGGGGATGCCCGCCGCCTCCAAGCGCTCGAGCCCGCGGAAGAAGTGCTGGTAGTCGCCGTAGGAGGGGCGCGCGGAGTCGAAGATGTCGCCGGCGATCACCACGAAGTCCACCTCGCGGGCGAGCGCCGCGTCGATCACGCGGTCGTAGGCCTCGCCGATGGCGGACAGCAGCCGGTTCGCCCACGCGTCGGACAGCGCGCGCAGGCCGCGGAAGGGCGCGCCGAGATGGAGGTCGGCGGCGTGGATGAATGTCAGGCGTTTGGCCATGCTCCCAGTGTAGCGCGAAAACGCTCAACAGGGGCTTTACATATAGTCCGGCACGCGCGAATCATCGGCCAAATCCATGAAGAGCGTGTAGTCGGCCAAAAACGCGAGGTCGATGTCGCGCGTGGGGCCGTTGCGGTGCTTCGCCACGATGAGCTGCGCCTTGCCCAGGTCCGGGCGGTCGTCGCTTTCGGCCTCGATCTCGTCCATGCTGCGGTCGATGAAGGCTACGATGTCGGCGTCCTGCTCGATGGAGCCCGATTCGCGCAGGTCGGAGAGCATCGGGCGCTTCTTGCCGCGCATCTCCACCGCGCGCGAGAGCTGCGAGAGCGCGATCACCGGCATGTCCATCTCCTTCGCGAGCACCTTGAGGCCTCGCGAGATCTCGCCCACCTCCACGGCGCGGTTGCCGTCGGAGCGGGCCTTAGGCGGCTGCATGAGCTGCAGGTAGTCCACGATGATCAGGCCGTTCTTCGCGTTGCGCAGCTCGCGGCGGGCCTTGGCGCGCAGCTCGAGGATGGAGAGCGCCGGCGTGTCGTCGATGTGCATGTCCAGCTTCGACAGCGTCTCGGACGCGTCGATGAGCGCGGCCCAGTCGGAGTTCTGCACCTTGCCGGAGCGCACGTTGGCCAGGCTGACGCGCGCTTCGGAGGCGAGGATGCGCATCACCAGCTGCGACGCGCTCATCTCGAGCGACAGGAACGCCACGGTGGCGCCCAGCTTGGCGGCGTTCGTGGCCAGGTTGAGGGCGAACGACGTCTTGCCCACGCCGGGGCGGGCCGCCAGGATGACCAGATCCCCGCCGCGGAAGCCGTGGAACAGGTCGTCGACGTCCTTGAAGCCCGAGGCCACGCCCACGATCTTGTTCTCCTGGGCGGCGATCTTCTGGATCTCCTCGTAGGCGTTCATCACGAGCGTGTCCATCTTCTGGAACGCCGTGGACACGCGCTGCTCCGTGACGTTGAACAGCGTCTTCTCGGCCTCCTCCACCACGACGCTCAGGTCGTCGGGCGCGTCGTAGGCGAGCGCCGAGATGGAGGACGACGCGCGGATGAGGTCGCGCAGGATGGACGTTCGCTTGACGATGTCCACGTGGTTCTGCCAGTTGGTGAGCGCGAAGGTGTTGTCCGCGAGCTCGAGCAGGTACGCCTTGCCGCCCACGGCCTCCAGCTGGCCGGCGGCTTTCAGGTTGTCGGCGAGCGAGATGTGGTCGATGGGGATGTGGCGGCCGTACAGGTCGAGCATCGACTCGAAGATGCGCTGGTGGGAGGCGCGG
This sequence comes from Arabiibacter massiliensis, assembly GCF_902386925.1. NCBI lineage: Bacteria > Bacillati > Actinomycetota > Coriobacteriia > Eggerthellales > Eggerthellaceae > Arabiibacter > Arabiibacter massiliensis. Next base: position 2,251,498 of record NZ_LR698996.1, read on the forward strand.
TAGAAGTTCTCGGGGACGAGCTTGGCGGCCACCTCCTCGATGGCCTCCTGCGTGAGCATGCACGCGGCGAGCACCGACTTCTCCGCCTCGATGTTCTGCGGCTCGAGCTTGCGCCGGTCGGCGACCGAGCCTTCCTCGGGCGCGAAGTCTGCGTTGTAGGGGGCCATGGGTGCGGGCATGCTCTTCTCTTCCTCTCGATGTGCAGCTCCCTATGATACTGCAAAGAGAGGGCGGCGGGTGAGACAAAGGGACAGGGTTGATGACGCAGGACGGGGATAATGTCATCAACCCTACCATGTAAAAAAGCCCCCGGCCGGACGGCGCGGGGGCTTGCAACCAAAACGATGGTTACTCGGCGGCCTCTTCGGCGGCTTCGATCTCCTCGACCGCTTCCACGGCCTCCTCGATCTCAGCCTCGACCTCGGGCTCCTCGGCGACGGGCTCTTCCTTGCCGCCGACGATCACCTTCACCGTGGTCTTGATCTCGCGGTAAAGCGAGATGGCGACCTCGTGCTCGCCCGCCGTCTTGATGGCGTGGCCGAGCTCGATGCGGCGCTTGTCGACGTCGATGTCCGTCGACTCCTTGATGGCGTCGGCGATCATCTGCGCGGTGACGGAGCCGAACAGCTGGCCCTCGTCGCCCACCTGGGCGATCACCTTGATGGCAGCGCCCTCGAGAGCGGCCTTCACCTTGTTGGCGTCGGCAACGCGGTTCTCCTCGCGCTTGGCGATGTTGTGCTTGCGCTGCTCGAGCTGCTTCAGGTTGCCCTTCGTAGCCAGGATGGCGCGCTTCTGCGGGAGCAGGTAGTTGTTGGCAAAGCCGGAAGCAACGTCCACGACGTCGCCCTCGCCGCCCTTGCCCTTCAATTCTTGGAGCAGGATGACTTTCATGGTTCCTCCTTGCGCCTAGCGGCTGCGACGGTCGCCGCGGCCGCTGATGGCGGGAACCGCGTAGGGCATCAAGGCCATCTCGCGAGCGCGCTTCACGGCGTTCGCGATGTCGCGCTGGTGCTGGGTGCAGGCACCCGTCACGCGACGGGGCTTGATCTTCCCGCGGTCGGTCACGTACTTGCGCAGCATCTGGGTATCTTTGTAGTCGATGTACTGCACGTCCTCCTTGCAGAACTGGCAGTACTTGCGACGCGGCTGCTTCGCGTAATCGGACATTTCTTAAACCTCTTTCGTGTCGCTAAAACGGGATATCTTCGTCATAGACCGAAGAAGAGGCATCAACAACCGGCGCGGCAACCACAGGGGCCGGAGCCGGAGCAGGAGCGGAGTATCCGCCGCCCATGCCGCCGCCGTACGACGAAGAATCGTTGTTACGGCTCGACATGAACTCCAACTCGTCGACGATCACCTCGATCTTGCTGCGCTTCTGGCCCTCGCGCTCCCACTGGCTCCAGCGGAGCTTGCCCTCGATGGACACTTTCGTGCCCTTGCTGAGGTAGCGGGAAAGGCTCTCGGCGCGCGCGCCGAACATGGTGCAGTCGATGAAGTTCGGGTAATCCTCCCATTCGCCGGTCTGCTGGTTCTTGCGGCGGTCGTTGACCGCCACGCCGAAGCCGAGCACCGGCAACCCGCTCGCAGTGGAGCGCAGTTCGGAATCTCGCGTAAGGTTTCCGCTGATGATAACTCTGTTGATGCTCATGTGTTCTACCTCTTCTCATGCCGGCCCCGAGCGTGCGCCCGGGTCCAAAACGTCTCCTTAGTCGCGATCCGTGCGCTTGACGATCATGTGGCGCACCACGGCGTCGGTAATACGCAGGATACGATCGAGTTCGGCGACGTCAGCGGGATCGGCGTGGAAATCGATGAGAGTGTAGTCACCATCGGTCAATCCGTTGATCTCGTAAGCGAGTTTACGCTTGCCCCAGTTGTCGACGTTGTCAACCGTGCCCTTGGCGTCGGCGATCGTGGTTTCGATACGCTTCATGACAGCGGTGCGGGTTTCTTCGTCGATAGACGGAGCGACAAAAAACAGCAGTTCATAAGCCTTCATCAGCTCACCTCCTTTGGACTTTACGGCCCCGGGGCTGGTGAAGGCAGAGTACCCGGGACAGGATTAGCCTGACTATTCTAGCAAAAGGGCGCGCGAGCGGACAGCACAACCTTTCCGCTCGCCCTTTTCCACCGTTTCGCCATACTCGCGCCGCAAGCAGCCTGCGGCGCGAGCCCGAGTTCTCTCCCGACGGCCCGCCGGCGGCTCTCCGCTCCTCGCTGTTGGTTGCGCAGGAACGCGGGTCCTCCGGCCGGGCGCGTCGGTTGGCGCCTCTGCCCAGCTTTCGTGCCGAACATCGCTTCACCATCATAGCAAGCGGATCTTACACGGATATGGCGTGCGCCCAGCGCGGCGGCGTCCCGATCTTGCGCGTTTCCAGCGCGGATGCGACGCGGATCCAGCGCATTTCCAGCGTGGATCAAGCACGGATCAAGCAGGAATCAAGCGGATTTCCAGCGCCCCAGGTCACAGGCGCGCGATTGCGGAGGTCAACCGGGAACGCGATGGTGGAAAACCGCTCCGGGCATCATCGGCGCACAAAAAACGCCGCCGCCCGGAAAGGCGACGGCGCAAGGGGACGCTCGGGATGAGGAGGCTACTCGGCGGCCTCTTCGCCGTCCTCGTCCTCCTCGAGGTACTTCTCCTCGATGTCCTCGTCGGAGTACGAGTCGGCATCCTGCAGCTCGACCATGAAGTTGGGGGCCTCGCCGATGTAGGCCGGCTCCTCCTCGAACGTGACGGTGTCGCCGTCGGCCTCGTACAGATAGCCCACGGCGTAGCCCTCGTCCTCGCCGGGCACGCCGCCCTCGGCGATGAGCGCGTCGCGCACGCCGTCGTCCACCTCGACGTAGCCGTCGTAGCACAGGGCGTACGCCTCGGCGCCGCGCGCGTTCTCCACCGTGTGGCGGGCGAAGTTGAAGCACTCCTCGGCGGATTCGCCGGGATGGTTCTCGATGAACAGGTTGTCCTTCACCACGAGGGCCGTGAACGGCACCACTTCGGCGCCCTGCTCCATCTTCTCCTTGGCCTCGTCGAGCGAGAACAGGAGCACCTTCTCCAGGATCTCGGGGATCTCCGGAACCTGCACGTCGGAGCTCTCCACCATGCGATCGGCCATAGCCTCGTCCTTTCAACAGACCGCCCGCCGGTTCGCGGGCGCTTTTTCGTTGCCGACCAGTGTAGGGCTTGGCCCGCCGCCGGCGGACGGGACGCCCGGGTAATTCGGTGTATCTTCAAAAATGAAAGGGCCCCGTTCGCTTCGCGTGAAGAAAACGGGGCCCGAGGCGCGCCGGCGCGAGGGCGGCGCTTAGCGGCAGCAGCAGCCGTGGGCTTTGCGACCCTTCTTCTTGCCGTTGACGCCCTTGTCCTTGCACGACAGGATGAGCTTCTCGGTGAGCGCGTTGAGCTGGGCCGTCTCCTCTTCGGTGAGGCAAGACACGATGTCCTCGGCCGTCTTGTCGTTCGCGGCGATGCGCTTCTCGGCCACGGCGCGGCCCTCGTCGGTGAGCTTGACCGCGTAGGTGCGCTTCGCATCGACGTCCTCGATGGTGACGTAGCCGTTGCGCTCGGCCTTCTTCACGATACCCTTGAGCTCGCTGCGGTCGAGGCCGAGCACCTTCACCAGCTCGCGCTGGGTGACGCCGTCTTCACGCATGAGCGCGTTGAGCAGCGCGCCTTGGCCCCGCTTGAAGCTCTTCGGACCGTTCTTGTGGAAGGCGAGGCGGGTGAGCTTGCTGGCCTTCTTCAGCTGGGCCAGCGTCTGGACTGCTTCGTTCATGGTCTTCCTTCTCTCGTTTCTCTCTTCGTACGCGAGCCACTATACGCCCATCGCCATTGCGGCGCGTTATTATCCAAAAATCTTCATTGAATAATTATTTCACCTGATAATATGCATCATTTAGATTATTCATGAATAAGTATAGAATAGGAAGTCGGGCTCGGGAGGTAAAAGGTCTGTTAAATCGTCGTCGATCGGCGGCGGGGAGGGCTACCATAGGCCGGAACGCAACGGATCGGAAGGAGCGCGCATGCGCCAGAGGCTCGAGTTCGTCAAGATGCACGGCCTGGGGAACGACTTCGTCATGCTCGACGGCCTAGCCAGGGCTATCGAGCTTGATCCCCACCAGGTGAAACGCCTCTGCGATCGCCACTTCGGGGTGGGTGCCGACGGCGTGATCGTGGTGCAGCCGTCCACGCGTCCCGAGTGCGCGGCCTACATGCACTACATCAATGCCGATGGCACGCTCGCGCAGATGTGCGGCAACGGCGTGCGCTGCTTCGCGAAGTTCCTGGTGGATCGCGGGTACGTTGCGGCCGAGGACGGCAGGCTGGTGGCCGACACGCTCGCCGGCCCGCGCCCCCTCTCGTTTACGGTGGACGGCGAGGGGAAGATGGCCTGCGCCACCGTGGATATGGGACGCCCCGTGCTCGAGCCCGCGCGGGTGCCGGTGAGCGCCCCGTCCGATGCGGCGGCGCCGTTCGGCGAGCCGTACGTGGGCTCGCTCGAGCTTGAGTCGTCGTGGGGGCCCTTCGCGTTCACCTGCGTTTCCATGGGCAACCCGCACGCGGTGTGCTTCCTCGAGGAGGTGGATCTCGACGCGTTCGACGTGGACGAGGTGGGCGCGTTCTTCGAGGCGCACCCCGCCTTCCCCGAGAAGACCAACGTGGAGTTCGCCGTCGTGGGTCCGCGCGGCATCTCGATGCGCGTGTACGAGCGCGGCTGCGGTGAGACGCTGGCCTGCGGCACGGGCGCGTGCGCGACGGCCGTGGCCGCCTGCCTCACCGGCCGGGCCGGCTGCGAGAGCGACGTGCTGCTGCGCGGCGGAACGCTGCATGTGGCCTGGGGCGACGACGGCCATGTGATGATGACGGGACCCGCCGCCGAAAGCTTCGCGGGCACCGTGAACGTGTGACGATCGAGAGGAAGAAGAACCTATGAGAACCGCAGCATTCCTGAACCATATGCCCCCGTACCTGTTCGCCCAGATAGATGCCAAGCGCGACGCACTCAAGGCGCAGGGCATCGACGTCATCTCGCTGGGCATCGGCGACCCGGACACGCCCACGCCGCCGCACATCGTGGACGCCATGGCGAAGGCCATCCGCAACCCCGCGAACCACCAGTACCCCGACTACGCCGGCTCGTCCGCGTACCGCGCAGCGTGCGCCGACTGGATGCGCAACCGCTTCGGCGTGGAGGTGGACCCCGCTGCCGAGGTGCTCGCGCTCATCGGCAGCAAGGAGGGCATCGCGCACCTGCACACGGCGTTCGTCGACCCGGGCGACTGGGTGCTGGCGCCGTCCATCGGCTACCCGGTGTACTCCGGCGGCGCCATGATGCAGAGCGCGAACACCTACTTCATGCCCATGCGCGAGGAGGACGGCTTCCTCGCCGACTTCTCGCAGGTGCCCGCCGACGTGCTGGCGAAGGCGAAGATCATGTTTTTGGGCTACCCGAACAACCCCACCGGCGCCTGCGCCACCGAGGAGTACTTCGACGCCGCCATCGCGTTCTGCCTGGAGCACGACCTTCTGCTCGCGCACGACAACGCCTACTGCGACATCTGCTTCGACGGCTACCGCGCGCCCTCCATCCTGGAGCGGCCGCGCGCCAAGGAGTGCTGCATCGAGTTCTTCAGCCTATCGAAGTCCTACAACATGACCGGCTGGCGCATCGCCTTCGCGTGCGGCAATCCCACGGCGGTGGGGGCTCTCGGCACGGTGAAGAACAACCTGGACTCCGGCCAGTTCACCGCCATCCAGGACGCCGCCATCGCGGCGCTTTCCGGCTCGCAGCAGTGCGTGGCCGACCTGTGCGCGCTCTACCAGCACCGACGCGACGTGGTGGTGGAGGCCCTGCGCGCCATCGGCCTGGAGTGCAACGCTCCCAAGGCCACCATCTACGTGTGGGCGAAGGTACCCGCCGGCGAGACGAGCGCATCGTTCGCCACGAAGCTCTTGGAGCAGGCGCACGTCATCGTGACGCCGGGCAGCGGCTACGGCCCTGACGGCGAGGGCTACGTGCGCATCTCGCTCACCACCCCCGACGACCGCCTGCTGGAAGCCGCCCGCCGCATCAAGGAGGCCATGGCGTAAGGTGACGCCAGATGACATCTGGCGCGAATGTTTCACGTGAAACATCAGCAAAACATGAGGGACGGGGTCAGTGACAATTACCGCCCCGTCCCTTTGTCACGCTTACACGTAGAAGAGCATGTCGTTGTAGGTGGGGACGGGCCAGTGGTCGCGGTCGACGATGATCTCCATGGCGTCGACAGCGGCGCGGAGCTCGTCCATGAGGGGCAGGACGTGGTGCGCGTTGTCGTCGGCGCGCTGCTGCTCGTCTTCGATCACGACGTTGGCGTGATGCGCCTCGTCGAGCGCCTGCAGGTGCGCATCGATCTCCTTGACGCCGGCCAGCAGCTTCTCCAGCAGCGCCTCCTGCTGATCCACGTCGGCTGCGGCGCAGGCGGCCTTGACGATGCCGATATTGCCGGCCACCTCGGCCGCGTAGGCGTTGATGGCGGGCAGGTAGGCGCGGCGCACCATGCGCTTCATCGTGCGCGCCTCGATGTTGATCAGCTTGTTGTACTTCTCCAGCTTCACCTCGTAGCGGCTGCGCACCTCCGGCTCGGTGAGCACGCCGAACTCCTCGAACAGCGCGATGCTCTCGGGGGCCACGTAGCACGGCAGCGCGTCGGCGGTGGTGCGATGGTTCGCAAGCCCGCGGAGCTCGGCCTCCACGGGCCACTCCTCGGAGTAGCCGTTGCCGTTGAAGATGATGCGCTGGTGCTTGGCCAGGACGTCCTTGATGTACGCGATGGCGGCCGCTTCGAACTCGGGGCCCTCCTTGCCCTCCATGGCGTCGGCGAACTCCTTCAAGCTCTTCGCCATGGCGGTGTTGAGGATCATGTTGCAGTCGGACAGGTTCACCGCCGAGCCCGGCATGCGGAACTCGAACTTGTTGCCCGTGAACGCGAACGGGCTCGTGCGGTTGCGGTCGGTGTTGTCCTTGAGGAAGTTGGGCAGCACGGCCACGCCCAGGTCCATGGCCACCTTGTCGGCCGAGGTGTACTCGTGGCCGTCGACGAGGGCGTCCACGATGGCGCCCAGCTCATCGCCCAGGAAGATGGAGATGATGGCCGGCGGCGCCTCGTTCGCGCCCAAGCGGTGGTCGTTGCCGGCCGAGGCCACGGACATGCGCAGCAGCTCCTGGTAATCGTCCACCGCCTGGATGACGCCCGTAAGGAACACGAGGAAGCGCAGGTTGTCCATGGGGGTCTCGCCCGGGTCGAGCAGGTTCGTCTTGCCGGCCGAGATGGACCAGTTGTTATGCTTGCCCGAGCCGTTGATGCCCTCGAAGGGCTTCTCATGCTGGAGGCACACCAGGCCGTAATGGCTGGCCAGCAGGCGCATCTTCTCCATCGTGAGCAGGTTCTCGTCGATGGCGCGGTTGCTGTTGGTGAAGATGGGCGCCAGCTCGTGCTGCGCGGGGGCCACCTCGTTGTGCTTGGTCTTGGCGGACACGCCGATCTTCCACAACTCGTCGTCGAGCTCCTTCATGAACTCGTTCACCGACGGGCGGATGGCGCCGAAGTAGTGCTCCTCGAGCTCCTGGCCCTTGCACGGCGGGTAGCCGAACAGCGTGCGGCCGGTCATGATGAGGTCCTGGTGCTTGGCGTAGTCCTTCTCCGAGATGAGGAAGTACTCCTGCTCGGAGCCGACGGTGGTGACCACGCGGGGGGCCGTCTCGCCGAAGAGCGCGAGTACGCGCTTGGCCTGCTCGTCGATGGCGCTCATGGAGCGCAGAAGCGGCGTCTTCTTATCGAGCGCCTCGCCGGTGTAGGAGCAGAAGGCGGTGGGGATGCACAGCACCTCGTCCTTGATGAACGCGTAGCTCGTGGGGTCCCAGGCCGTGTAGCCGCGGGCCTCGAAGGTGGCACGCAGGCCGCCGGAGGGGAAGCTTGAGGCGTCGGGCTCGCCCTGGATCAGCTCTTTCCCGGAGAAGCTCATGATGGCGCGGCCGTCGCCGCAGGGGTCGAGGAAGCTGTCGTGCTTCTCCGACGTGATGCCGCTCAAAGGCTGGAACCAGTGCGTGTAGTGCGTGGCGCCCTTCTCGATGGCCCATTCCTTCATGGCGTGCGCCACGACGTTGGCCACCTCGATATCGAGCTGCTTGCCTTCCTTGATGGTCTTGAGCAGGCTCTTGTACGTCGCGGACGGGAGCCGCTCCTGCATCGTGTGCTCGTTGAACACCATCGAGCCGTAGATCTCCGAAACCTTCGCCATGGTTGCGCGCTCCTTACTCGTCAGCGCCGGCCTCTTTTTCGCCGGTCGTCTTTTGACCTCCCTGCCAACGCTACCCACGCTGTGTTTCGAGGAGTTTTCCAGCTGGAAAACTCGTGTTACAAGGAAGGACCCCGCGTCGGCATTAGCGCTTCCCTGTTGTGGAAAGAATTTGCGGCTGTGGCACGCGCGACGCGTTCGCGAAATTCGCGACCTGGGGAAACGTCGGTGGCTGGTCGTCCGCGCCGCTTCAAACCCGCCCGATCCGTGCCACAGCCGCAAATTCTTGCCACTTGGCCTGAGCGCCAGCCCCTCGCAGGGGGCTCCGGGTGCGCTTGTGTTTCAAGCAGGTGAAATCATGCGGCGCAGCGGGCGGCGGGCGGCGGCGTCGCATACAATCGAAAGACGTTTGGAGGACGCCTTTGAACGTGAGGAGATCCATGGCAAAGCACATTTTCGTGACCGGCGGCGTCGTTTCGTCGCTTGGCAAGGGCATTACCGCGGCCTCGCTCGGCCACCTGCTGAAAGCGCGCGGCTATCGCGTGACCATGCAGAAGATGGATCCCTATCTCAACGTGGATCCCGGCACCATGAGCCCGTTCCAGCACGGCGAGGTGTTCGTGACCGAGGACGGCCATGAGGGCGACCTGGACCTCGGGCATTACGAGCGCTTCATCGACGAGAACCTCTCGCGCGAGTCCAACTTCACGCAGGGTTCCATCTACCGCTCGCTCATCGCGCGCGAGCGGCGCGGCGACTTCCTCGGCGGCACGGTGCAGGTGATCCCGCACGTCACCGAGGCCATCAAGGAGCGCTTGCGCCGCATCGCCGAGCAGTCGGGCGCCGACATCGTCATCTCCGAGATCGGCGGCACCATCGGCGACATCGAGTCGCTGCCGTTCATCGAGGCCGCGCGGCAGTTCAAGAAGGAGCGGCCCGCCGGCGACGTGCTGTTCGTGCACGTGACGCTGGTGCCCTACATCGCCGCCGCCCACGAGGTGAAGACGAAGCCCACGCAGCACTCGGTGAAGGAGCTGAGGTCGCTCGGCGTGCAGCCGGACTTCATCGTGTGCCGCAGCGACCACGAGATAACCGACCCCGTGCGCGAGAAGATCGCGCTGTTCTGCGACGTGCGTCCCGAAGAGGTGCTGGCCTGCGTGGATGCGCCCTCCATCTACGAGGTGCCGCTCATGCTGCACGACCAGCGCTTCGATGAGCTGGCCCTCGCTCGCCTGGGGCTCGAGGAGTGCGAGGCCGACCTCGCGCCGCTGAGCTCGTTCGTCGCGGCCGCGAACGCCTGCGCGGGCGAGGTGCGCATCGCCGTGGTGGGCAAGTATGTGAGCCTGCCCGACGCGTACCTGTCCGTGGTGGAGGCGCTCGGTCACGCGGGCGTGGCGCACGGCCGCCATGTGGATGTGCGCCTGGTGGACGGCGAGGAGATCGACGACGGGAACGTGGCCGAGGTGCTGGCCGACGCCGACGGCATCCTCGTGCCGGGCGGGTTCGGCGAGCGCGCCTTCGAGGGCAAGATAGCCGCCGTGCGCTTCGCGCGCGAGACGGGCGTGCCGTTTTTGGGCATCTGCCTGGGGCTCCAGGCCGCCGTGTGCGAGTTCGCCCGACACGTGGCCGGCATGCCGGGCGCCACGTCGGCCGAGTTCGACGCCGAGGCCGCCTTTCCCGTGATCGACCTCATGCCCGAGCAGGAGGACGTGGAGGACAAGGGCGGTACCATGCGCCTGGGCGCGTACCCCTGCCGTGTGCTGCCGGGCACGCGGGCCTTCGAGGCCTACGACGAAGAGGTGATCTACGAGCGGCATCGCCATCGCTACGAGGTGAACAACGCGTTCCGCGACGCGCTGCAGGACGCCGGACTCACGGTGTCGGGCGTGTCTCCCGACGGCCGGCTCGTCGAGATGGTGGAGCTGGCGGGGCATCCCTGGTTCGTAGCCAGCCAAGGCCACCCCGAGTTCAAAAGCCGCCCCACCCTCGCCGCCGCCATCGCCAGACGGGGATGACAAGGGGGCGTGACAAAAGCCCCCTTGTCATCCTGAGCGAGCGAAGCGAGTCGAAGGATCCCTCGCGGTGCCAACCGGGACGCTTCCCGCTGGCGCCGCACGGGATCCTTCGACTGCGCTCACTGCGTTCGCTCCGCTCAGGATGACAAGGGGGGCGCTTCAGTTGGCGTACATGCTGGCGTAGGGGCGGGAGCTGGCGGGGCGCAGGCGGAAGAAGCCCTCGCCGCTCTCGTCGATGCCGGAGCCCAGGTCGCCGGCGAAGAAGTCGTTGTAACGGCGAAGCAGTCGGCGCAGCACGGCGCGGTCGGCCTCGTCTGCCGGCTCCTGCACGAGCCCCGGGGCCACGTCCTCGTCGGCGATGCGGTTCCTCAAGTAGATGACGCCGCCGTGCATGCCGATGGCCAGATGCTTCCCCGGCTTGCCCAAAAGCACGATGACGCCGCCCGCCAGGTACTCCCCGAGGAAGCTGCCCGCGTCGCCGCCGATGACGATGGCGGGGCGCTTGTCCTCGAACTGCTTCATATGGATGCCCACGCGCCAGCCGCAGCCGTCGCGCACGAAGATCTGCCCGCCGCGCATGCCGTAGCCCGCCGCGTCGCCGCAGCGCCCATGCACCACGATGCAGCCGTCATTCATGGTGTTGCCCACCTGGTCCTGCGCGTTGCCGAACACCTCGATGCGGCCGCCGTCCAGGTAGCACGCCATGTCGTTGCCGGGAACGCCGTGGATCTTGAGCGTCTTGCCCGCCGGCATCGCGCAGCCCAGGTAGCGTTGGGCGAACGCCTCGCGAACCTCCACCGTGTCGGCCCGTTCAAGCGCCTCCCGCACCGTTTCATTCGCCTCGGTGAAATGCTCGGTGCCGAGCGTCACGGAAGCCGTCTTTTCCATCACCTCCCCCTCACTCTCCCGCGTGCTTCACGCCGAGCACCTCGAGCTCCTTGTCGGTGAGCCCGATGCCGCGCAGCATGAGGCGGTTGCCCCGCAGGCTGTCGATGGCGTTGATGCCCATGCCGCCCATCATCTCCTGGATCTCATGGTTCCACGCTCGCACGAGGTTCACCACGCGCTCGGCGGCTATCTCGGGATTGAGGCGCTTGACCAGCTCGGGGCGCTGCGTGGCGATGCCCCAGTTGCAGCGGCCGCTCGCGCAGTCCTGGCACTGGTGGCACCCCATCGCGATGAGCGCGGCGCTCGCGCAGTACACGGCGTCGGCCCCGAGCGCCACCGCGCGCACCACGTCCGCCGAGTTGCGGATGGATCCGGCGGCAACCAGGCTCACCTTCGAGCGGATGCCCTCGTCGCGCAGGCGCTTGTCTACGGAGGCCAGCGCGAGCTCGATGGGGATGCCCACGTTGTCGCGGATGCGCGTGGGCGCCGCGCCCGTGCCGCCGCGGAAGCCGTCGACCACGATGACGTCCGCGCCGGCCCGGGCCATGCCGCTGGCGATTGCGGCAGCGTTGTGGACGGCGGCGATCTTCACGGCCACGGGCTTGGTGTAGCGCGTGGCCTCCTTGAGAGAGAACACGAGCTGGCGCAGGTCCTCGATGGAGTAGATGTCATGATGCGGCGCGGGCGAGATGGCGTCGGTACCGCGCGGGATCATGCGGGTCTGCGACACCTCCTCGTTGATCTTCTCGCCCGGCAGGTGCCCGCCAATGCCGGGCTTGGCGCCCTGGCCTATCTTGATCTCGATCATGGCGCCGGCGTTCAGGTAATGCGCGTCCACGCCGAAGCGGCCGCTGGCCACCTGCACAATGGCATGCTTCCCGTAGCGCTCGAGGTCCTTGTGCAGGCCGCCTTCGCCGGTGTTGAAGTAGGTGCCCAGCTCCTCGGCCGCCATGGCGAGCGCCTTCTGCGCGCCCAGCGAGATGGAGCCGAAGCTCATGGCCGAGAACATGAGGGGCACGTCGAGCTTGATCTGCGGCGGCATCTTCGTCTTCACCGTGAGGGCGCGCTCGTCCACCTTGAGCACGTCGGGCCGGCTGCCCAGGAACACGCGCGTCTCCATGGGCTCGCGCAAAGGGTCGATGGAGGGGTTCGTCACCTGGCTCGCGTTCAGCAGCAGATGGTCCCAGTAGAGGGGGTAGGGCTGCGGATTGCCCATCGAGGACAGCAGCACGGCGCCGGTCTGCGCCTGCTTGGCGATGTCCTGCATGGCGCCGAGCGTCCAGTTGGTCGAGCCGTTGCCCACCTGGGGCCAGTGCGTGATGGCCAGCGCGCCGACAGGGCACATGACCACGCAGCGCTGGCAGTTCACGCACGCGCGGTGGTTGGCGGTGACGCGGCCGAGCCCTTCATCCGCCTTGTGCACCTCGTTGGCGCATGAGCGTTCGCACACGCCGCACTGGACGCACAGGTCGGCATCGCGCAGCACCTTGTAGCGGGGAAGCAGGTAATCGAGCATGCCTCACGCCTCCTTCTCAAGCTGGACGACGAAAGGCTCGCCGCCTTCGATGGAGCGCACGTTCTCCACGTCGGGGCACACGACCTCGATGGCGGCCTGCTCCGAGGCCAGATACACCATGCTGCCCTTCTCGCCGGCCATGAGGGCGCGCAGCTTCAGGCGGTCGTTGAGCGCGAGCAGCCCCTCGTCCGATCCGAGGATCACCGACATCGGGCCGTTCACCAGCGCGCTCGAATACACGCAGCGCAGCGCCGTCTCGAACGCGGCCCTGTCCGGCTCCATCTTATCGATCTCGTCCCATGCGCTCGCGCACATGATGTGCGCGGCCATCTGCTGCGAGAAGCCGTGGCGGCGCACGAGCAGGTCGAACAGGTAGGTGATGACCTCGGTGTCGGTCTTGAGCGCGCATTCGTAGCCGAACTGCTCGACGTAGCGGCGGTTCGCATCGTAGCTGGATATCTCGCCGTTGTGCACGATGGACCAGTTGAGCAGCGTGAACGGGTGCGCCCCGCCCCACCAGCCGGGCGTGTTGGTGGGGAAGCGCCCATGCGCCGTCCACAGCCACGCCCGATAGTCCTCGATGCGGTAGAACGCGCCGATGTCCTCGGGATAGCCGACGCCCTTGAACGCGCCCATGTTCTTGCCGGACGACGCCACGAACGCGCCGGGGATGTCCGCGTTGATGCGGAACACGTGCTGCATGGTGTACTCGGCTTCGTCGAGGCCGCTCAGGGCGAGCTTCACCGGATGCGGCGCGAGGAAATAGCGCCAGATGTCCGGCGGATCCTGGATGCCCTTCACCGGCTCGGTGGGGATGCGCTCCTGCTTCTCGCTCACGAAGTGCTCGTCGAGGTACGCCTCCGTGCGGTCGCGCGCGTCCTTGCTCTCGTACATGATATGGAACGCGTGCAGCTCGGCGAACTCGGGGTAGATGCCGTAGGCCGCGAACCCGCCGCCCAGGCCGTTGCTGCGGTCGTGCATGAGCGCGATGGATTTTAGGATGTCTCTTCCGTCGTGGCGCGCGCCGCGTCTGTCCATGATGCCGGCGATGGCGCATCCGGAGGGTATGCGCACGTCGCCCTCGCGTAGTGCCGCCTTTTGCCTCATCGAGGGGCCCTCGTCTCTCGTCTGGTCGTCTCGTCGGTTTCCGCGCGAGGCGAGGGCTGCGATCCCCGGAGAAAGGCGCGGGCAATGGAGGTCCGCCGAAAGCACCGCGCCTTTCTCCGGGAGTGCCGGCCCTTCGTCTCTGCGCTGCCTTTAGGGTACGCGCCCAATGTTTCCGCCGTGTAGAGCCCCTGTTTCAATCAAGTTTCATATGGAGAAGGGCATGCGGCCGATGTTTCACGCGAAACATTTATCGTAATAGCTTGCGACAATCGTACAAATGTTTCACGTGAAACATCGGGAGGCGCCCGACCGTACCGTTCTGACGCCTCCACTTGTTGCGGAGGCTGATCGTGACAGCGACGGTTTGACCGCGAAAACCTGTCAAGAGAATGAAATTCCGAAAAGCACGATCAAGAACGGCACTGTGCGGACGGGAGGCACGACGCATGGCAGGACGTACCTTTTGAACGACTTGGAGAACGAAACCGGCGGGACGCCCCTTCAACTTCCGTGTTTCGTTCTGACTTCCCCTTTGACGCACATTCCGGTGAGCACTTCCTCCTGCGCGCGAATCGAGCCCTCTCGACACAAAAAACCTCGACGTGAAAGGCTCGGAGGCGGAAAAGGGAGGCCGCGGGCTCCCGGAAGCGAAGGGCTCTCGGCGTTTTCCCAGGTCGCGGAACTCCCACGCACGCGCGGATCGCCGAAACCCTTTCACGTCGAGGATTTTCGTGTCGGGCAGCCCCTATTCGCGTGCATCCCTCCCCGAGGTGCTCGATTGTGCGTCAAAGGGGAAGTCAGAACACTTGTACGATTGTCGTAAGCTATTACGATAAGTGTTTCACGTGAAACATCGGGGGCGGCCGACAAGGAAAACGCCCGGGCTTGGGGGCCTCGGGCGTTCGGTTTATCTGGCGGAGGGGCAGGGATTCGAACCCTGGTCACCGGGGTTACCGGTGAAACGGTTTTCGAGACCGCCGCATTCAACCGCTCTGCCACCCCTCCGCATGGGGTGATCGCTGCGAGCCTGAAATAAAAAAGTGGCGGAGAGATAGGGATTCGAACCCTAGGTACTCTTTTGGAGCACACACGATTTCCAATCGTGCACCTTCGGCCTCTCGGTCATCTCTCCGCATTTCCGACAGGCTCATGGCCGCGCTCGACCATGCAGCAGCTACGTAGTATACAACAGCTCATAAGCGCTCACAAGCGAGAAATATTCCTCTTCATGAGCATCGTCGAAATCGCCGCCGGGCGGCGGGGCCGACACGTCGCGCCGGACGCGCAGGGGCACCTCGAACAGCGCGCTCATCGTCTCGTCGGCCAGAAGGCCGCCCTTCGCGCCGTCGGCGAACACCGCGCCGTCCTTGAGCAGCACGACGCGGTCGATCTCGGGGACGATGTCCTCCGGATAGTGGGTGACCAGCACGATGCCCTTGCCCTCGCGCGCGAGCAGGCGCATGCTGGCGCGCACGTGGTACTGCCCCTCGGGGTCGAGGCCCGTGCAGGGCTCGTCGAACACGAGCGTCTGCGGATCATGCACGAGCGCCCGCGCGATGAGGACGCGGCGCGCCTGCCCCGTGGAGAGCGTCAGGATGTCGCGATCGGCCAGATCGCGCACGCCGAGCAGGGACATCGTGCGAAGCGCCCGCTCGCGCGCCTCATCCGCGCCGGCCGCGCGCGGGGGCAGCCCGAGCAAGCCGTACAGGCCGCCCGCCACCACGTCGACGGCGGGCAGGTGCACGGCTATCTGGTCCTGCATCGACGAGGACACCACGCCGAGGGCGGCCTTCACCTCGGAAAGCGTCGCGCGGGCGCGCCCCCTGAAGCGCACCGGCGCCTCATCGCGGTGAAGCGGGAGCACCTCGCGCGTGATGAGCTTGACGAGCGTCGACTTGCCCGACCCGTTGGGGCCGAGGACGGCGACGCGCTCGCCCTCCGCCAGCGCGAGGGAATCCACCGACAGGATCGGCCTTCCCGCGCGCCTGACCACCGCGTCGCGCAGCTCGACGAGCGGCGCCTTCTCCATCGCTTCCTCCCAACATGAAAGCGGGGAACCCGTCGAAGGCTCCCCGCGTGGTTCGTCGTGCTTGTCGGACGGATCCGGGCTGTTACGCCGCCTCGGCCGGCTGCTCGGTGCGCGCCGTATCGGCAGCATCGGCGTTCTCAGCGGGCTGATCTGCGGCACCGGAGCCCTCGGCGGCAGCGTCGGCCCCGTCGGTCGCGCCGTTGGCGGCGGCATCGACAGCGTCGTCGGTCGCCCCGTCGGTCGCCCCCGCCGCAGCGTCATCGGTGCCGTCGGCTGCTGTCTGGTACTTCGACATGTCCACCGCGTAGGACAGACCCTCCGGCATGGGGTTGATCACCACATCGGCGCCTTCCTTGTACTCCTCGAGCCACTGCTGGTAGGCCTCGCTCTGCTTCTGCGACTTGAGCGCGGACTTGATGGACTCGGTCCACTCGGACGGGATCTGGTCGAGGCTGGTCACTTCCTCGGGGGCCGTGAACACGTCGGTGCACTTGATGATGTGGATGCCGTAGCTGCTGGTCACCAGGCCGCTCATCTGGTCCTTCTCAAGCGGGGCCAGACCATCGGTGTACTCGGTCACCAGGCTGGAGGTCTTGTCCCAGCCCACGTCCCCGCCGTTCTCGGCGGTGCCGGTGTCCTTGGAGTATTCCTTGGCCGCCGCGGCGAAGTCCAGCTCTCCGGCGTTCAGCTTGTCGAGCACCTCCTGTGCGGTGGCCTCGTCGGCCGAGTCGAACAGGATGTGCGAGGAACGCTTCGCTCCGTCGTAGGTGGTGGCGTACATCTGGGCGTACTGCAGCAGGTCGGACTCGGCCGGCTCCTCGTCGGAGGCGAAGGACTCCTGCAGCTTCTTGGCCTTCACCTGCAGCTCGATCTCGGAGCGGTACTCGTCCTCCGTCATGCCGGCCTGCTCGAGGGCGGCCTGCCACTTCTCGTCGCTGTCGTAGTTCTGCTTCATCTGGTTCACATAGCCGTCGACCTCGGCGGCGTCCACCGTGATGCCGCGCTCGTCGGCGCCCGTGCGGATGAGCTCGCGCTGGACGAAGGAGTTCACGATCTCCTCGCGCACCGACTCGGGCGTGTAGCTGTTCTGCGCGAGCCAGTTGCCCCACGAGTCGGCATCCGTCACGCCCATCTGGCCGCGGAGGTTCTCGATGTAGCTCGTGACCTCGTCCTCGGGGATGGCCACGCCGTCGACCGTGGCGGCGACGGCCCCGCTCTCGCCGGACGCCTCGCTGCCGCTCGTGCAAGCGGCGAGACCCCAGACGCAGGCGGCGGACAAGCCTACGGAGCATACGGCCTTCATGATGTGAGATTTATTCATAGGACCCTTCCCTCAGCCATGCCCGTTCGCCGCCAGCAGCTCGCCGAACGCCGCATGAGATAGATACTGCGCCGTATTTTCGCACACACGCGAAATGGGATAACAGCGATGCACAATAAGCCCACGTTCGATTCACAGAGCGCACTCCGCGATCAGGAAAAACCCCTATGGACGCAGTTCGCCGCGCATAAAACGCACACAAGGAAGGCCCCTGCGGCGCGTCTGCGCGACAGGGGCCCTTTAACACGTCGGATGATCGCGCGGCGCGGCTACTTCTTGGCGGCCTTCTTGCGCTCCGTGGCCGACAGGATGCGCTTGCGCAGGCGGATGCTCTTCGGCGTGACCTCCACCAGCTCGTCGTCCTCGATGTACTCGAGCGCCTCCTCGAGCGTGAACGTCTGCGGCGGCGTGAGCTGGATGGCCTTGTCGGCGCCGCTCGAGCGCTGGTTGCCCAGCTGCTTGGTCTTGGCGATGTTCACCACCATGTCGCCTTCCTTGGCGGACTGGCCCACGATCATGCCCTCGTAGCAGTCCTCGCCGGGGCCGACGAACAGCTTGCCGCGCTCCTGCAGCGCATCGAGGGCGTAGGCGACGCTGCGCTCGGTGGACATGCTGATCATCGAGCCGTTCTTGCGCCCGCCGAAGTCGCCGCGGAACAGGCCGTACTCGCTGAAGTGGTGGAACATCGTGGCCTCGCCGCGCGTGGCGTTCAGAAGGCGCGTGCGCAGGCCCATGGTGCCGCGCGTGGGGATCTTGAACACGAGGTGCGTCTGGTCGCCGCGCTGGAACATGTCGGACATCTCGCCGCCGGCGCCGCCGAACACCTCGATGGCCTTGCCGGCGTACTCGCTCGGCACGTCCACCGTGGCCTCCTCGATGGGCTCGAGCTTGCGGCCGGACTCGTCCTTCTTGATGAGCACGCGCGGGCGGCCCACCTGGAACTCGAAGCCCTCGCGGCGCATCGTCTCCATGAGCACGGACAGGTGCAGCACGCCGCGGCCGGCCACCTCCACGCCCGACTTGTCCTCAAGCTCCTCGATGCGCATGGAGATGTTGCTCTCCTTCTCGCGCATGAGGCGCTCCTTGAGCTGGCGGGCGCCCACGATGTCGCCCTCGCGGCCCACGAGCGGGCTGGTGGACGCCTCGAACACGATGGCCATCGTGGGCTCCTCCACCTGGATGGGGTCCATGCGCACCGGGTTCTCGCGGCTGGTCACCATGTCGCCGATGTCGGCGTCGTCCACGCCCACCACGGCCACGATATCGCCGGCGTGCACCTCGAGCTGCTTCTTCTTGCCCATGTCCTCGAACGTGAACACTTCTTTGATGACGGTGTTGTAGCGCGTGCCGTCGTTCTTGATGACGAGCGCCTGCTCGCCCTTGTGGATGGTGCCGGAGAACAGGCGGCCGACGCCGATGCGGCCGACGAAGCTGGAGTGGTCAACCGTGCAGATCTGCAGCGCCACCGGGCCCGAAGGCTCGCAGTCGGGCGCGGGCACTTCCTCGATGATGGTCTCGAGAAGCGGCAGCATGTTCATGTTGCCGTCGTTCGGGTCGCGGCGGGCGTAGCCGTTCATGGCGCTCGCGTAGATGATGGGGAAGTCGAGCTGCTCGTCGGACGCCTCGAGCTCAACCATGAGGTCGAACACCTCGTCGACCACCTCTTCGGGGCGCGATCCGGGACGGTCGATCTTGTTGATGACCACCACGATGCGCAGGCCCAGCTCGAGAGCGTGCTTGAGCACGAAGCGCGTCTGGGGCATGGGCCCCTCGAACGCGTCGACGATGAGCAGCGCGCCGTCGGCCATGTTGAGCACGCGCTCCACCTCGCCACCGAAGTCGGCGTGGCCGGGGGTGTCGATGACGTTGATCTTCACGCCGTCGTAGGTGACGGAGATGTTCTTCGACAGGATGGTGATGCCGCGCTCGCGCTCCTGGTCGTTGCTGTCGAGGACGCGCTCCTCCACCTGCTGGTTCTCGCGGAACACGCCGGAGGTGTACAGCAGGCGGTCGACGATGGTGGTCTTGCCGTGGTCGACGTGCGCGATGATGGCTACGTTGCGGATGTTCTCTTGCTTCATTCTGCTTCTTTCTGTTAAGCGGTGAGGCCCGCTGCGCGCCGTGCGGCGCAATGCGGGCGCTTATTCCTCTTCGTCGAGCTCCTGGGCGAGGCGGCGCTGCTCGGCGTTGAGCTCGTCGATGTGCTCGTTGAGCGTGGCGAGCGTGCGCTGGGCCGACAAGACCTGCACGATGCCCCACACGGCGGCGGCGCTCGCGATGGCGGCGACGATGCCGAACAGCCCGAAGGGGCGCCGCCCGGTGATCAGGGCCACGAGGCCGCCGATGCCCGCGAGCGCGATGCCGTTGCGGCGCTCGTCGTACACCACGTCGCGCTGGCGCACCAGCTGCGTGCGCGCGGCGGCGATGCCGGCCAGGCGCGCCTCGATCTCGCTCGTCGCGGAGTACGCGCGGGAGGAGCCGCCGGACGAAGCGGCACCGGAGCGGCCGGCCTGCCGCGCGCCCTTGCCCTTCGTCAGGTACTCGTAGGCTTCCTGGAGGTTCTTGAACTGCTCGGTGGCGCGGTCTTGCAGCTTCTTGTTCGCCGCGAATCGGTCGGGATGCAGGATTTGCGCCGTCTCCTTGTACGCGGCCTTGATGTCGTCCGCCGAGGCGTCCTCGTCAAGCCCTAAGATGCGCAGTGCTTCCGTTCGGTTCATAGCTCCCCGTGTGTCGTCGATCGTTTGCCGAGAACGTATACTACCACGTCGCCCCGAACGCCGCGCCCCCCGCGCCCGCGCGACACAGAATGAATGCAGCACGCGCGATTGCCGAAGCGCCTCGGGATGACGCTCCGGCACGCTGAACCGAATGTTTCACGTGAAACAGCCGCTCGCGGGGGGCGCGAATGCGAACCGCCACCTCGGAGGGCGCTCCGGGGGTGGCGGTTCGTCGTGCCGGGCTCGGCCGCTGGGAGGGAGGATGGCGGTCGGCTACTTGCCGGCGATGTAGTCGTGCGCGGTGTTCGCGGCCGTGCGGGCGCTGTTCACGCCGTGGCAGGTCATGGAGCCGTTGATGTCGATGCCGTACATGTTGTTGTACAGCATGCCTCCGTCGGCGCCCACGGCGAACAGGTTCTCGAACGCCTGGTCGCGGCCGGGCTTCTTCACGCGGAACTGGCGGTCGGTCTTCACGCCGCCGGAGTACAGGCCCTCGAGCGCGCCGCGGATGAGCCCGCAGTAGAACGGCGGCGTGGCGATGGGCTTGAGGTACTCGGGATCCTTGCCGTAGTCGTGGTCGATGCCTTCCTCGACGTTGGCGTTGTACTGCTTGACCTGGGCGAGGAACAGCTCCTTGTCGACCTCCATGATGTCGGCCAGCTCTTCCAGCGAATCGGCCTTGTACGCGTCGTCCTTCTTCTCGAGCATCTCCTCCCACAGCTGCGCGCATTCCTCGTCGCCGTCGAGCATGTACTCGTACACGTCCTTGTCCATGATGGACCAGCAGGTGCCGCCGGCCAGGCGCACGGGCACGTTCTGCAGCTCGAAGTTATGCGTGTACGTGGAGCACGCCTCGTCGGAGAAGCGCTCGCCGTTGATGTCCACCCACAGGCACGGGCCGCCCCAGCACAGCTTGTCCCAGATGGGGCCCCAGGGGCCGGCCGAGCCGATGATGTTGGTGCAGCCGAACGCGGGCGCGCCGTGCTCGATGCCGCCGGCCTTGATCATCATGGTCACGCCGTCGCCGTAGTGGCCCGGCGTGCCGATGATG
This sequence comes from Arabiibacter massiliensis, assembly GCF_902386925.1. Taxonomy (NCBI): domain Bacteria; kingdom Bacillati; phylum Actinomycetota; class Coriobacteriia; order Eggerthellales; family Eggerthellaceae; genus Arabiibacter; species Arabiibacter massiliensis. The sequence goes on from NZ_LR698996.1 coordinate 2,272,429, forward strand.
CGGATGTCCTTGAGGTCGACGCCCAGCTTGCCCATGCGCGCGGCGTCCTCGCCGAAGCCGCCCGTGCTGACGATGACGGCCTTCGCATTGATCTTGATGGTGTCGCCGTACGTGTCGGTGGCGTACGCGCCGGCCACGTTGCCGTTCTCGTCCAGCACGAGGTCGCGGGCGCGCGTGTTGAGGCGCAGGTTCACGCCGTACTCGGCCAGCTTCTTCTTCATGTACGGGAAGTAGCCGATGCCGGCCGCGCCGCCCTTGTACACGTAGTCGAAGCTAAACTGGGCGCGGTAGCGGCCCTGCTTGTACATCTCGAGGTACGCGGGGTCGAGGTCCTCGATAGCCTCGTACTGCACGCCGTTGTCGATGAGCCACTGCACGTTCTCGGCCGCGTGGCTGATCATGTCGCGGATGAACATCTGGTTCACCGTGTAGGACTGCGCGTCGGCCTCGTAGCGCACCATCTCGCCGAGCGTCGCCTCGTGCGAGTTGGGATGCAGGCCGTACGCGTTCGTGCACTCGACGCCGGTGCCGTTGCCGCCGAGCGCCGACTGGCCCTCGATGAGCAGCACCTTGTCGCCGTTCTCGCCGGCCTGCACTGCGGCGGCCGTGCCGGAGAACCCGCCGCCGATGACGAGGATGTCGCAGGAGATCTCCTCGGTCACCTGGCTCGCCCAGTCGGCGTTCTCGTCGTCTTTCGCGTCGGCCGCGAACGCCTTCGTCGCGGTGGCGCCCATCGCAAGGGCCGCGGCGGCCGTGCCCGCGCCCAGTAGGAAGTTCCTTCGGGAAAGTTCAGTCATGTCTCTATCTCGCTTTCGGAATCGATGAATGAAAACGTGCGGGAGCGCAGGTGCGCGGGCTTACTTGAAATCGCCGTCCTTGTAGGTGATGTTCTTGCCGTCCACGACCGCATCGAGGCTCTCGATGGTGTAGGTGTTGTCCTTGACGTTCTCATGCGTCGCGGCGATCTCCGCGCCGGCCACCTCGGTGATGCGGACCTGCATCGTGAGGCTCTCGATGTTGAAGCCGGTGAGCTCCTTCAAGTCGTCGATGTACTCGGCGAACCGGGCGTCGTCGCCCGACACGGTGAGCGGGCTGTCGGCGGCGCTCACGTCCCAGTCGACGAGCGTCATCTCGTTGGTGGCGGTCTTCACGAGCGTCTTCGCGGTCATGGTCGCCTCGTCGGCGGCCGGAGCGCCGCCCTTCGACCCGCCGTCGCCCGCGCTGCACCCGGCGAGCGTGCCTGCCGACAGCACTGCGGCGAGCATCGCGGCGCAGACCATGGTCGCGCGCCTAGTCATGTTCCCTGTCTTCATAGCGGTCCTTCCTCCTTGGTTTCGTCGCATCCTTCGCCCGGATCCCTCGTCCGGGCGGCGACGTTTCCAGTAAAAGGCATGGAAGGCGGCCGCGCTTCATCACCTACGGGCGTTTTGCCGCAATCACCCGTTTGTGATGAGGGCAGGTGCGGCGCGGGGCCGGTTCTCAGGCCTCGGAGGAGAATGCCAGGTCGAGCAGCTCCTGGCGGTTGTGCACGTCGAGCTTGGTGTAGATGTGGCGGATGTGCGTCTTGACGGTGTTGTCCGACACGCACAGAAGCTCGGCGATGTAGGGGCCGTTGCGGCCGGACACGAGAAGCGAGAGTATCTCCACCTCGCGCGCGGAGAGGAAGTAGCGCGCGGTGAGCTCGGCCAGCCGCCCCTCGCGCAGAGTGGGAACGGGAGCCGTCTCGTCGGGTGCGGCCGGCCCATCGGGCGCGGCCTTGCGCGCGTCGAACTCGATCTCGTACATGCTGAAGCTATCCCGCACGGGGCTCTTCCGATTGGAGAACCACACCATCAGCACGAGCAGCGCGCACCCCAGGACGATGCTGAACGACGAGAGGGCCCGCGCGTCGAGCGACGACATCGACGCCGCAGTGCCGACGAATATGCCCAGCTGGTCGATGGCGTAGACGATGCAGACGGTACGCAGAAGGGGGATGCCGGAGCGGTAGTTCAGCACGATGACGAGCGCCCAGATGAGCACGTCGAAGCACAGGTAGCCCGCCAGGAAGAGCCAGCTTGCGAGGGGCGACCCGACAAGCCCGCCCACCACCAGCCCCACGGCCATGAGCAGCAGCGACACGCCGAGGATCGAGTACGGTCGCCAGGAGAACCGCAGGTAGCCGATGAAGACGACCGCGCTGGCCGCGGCGCGTATGACAAGCGAGGCGTATGCGAAGAACGACCCTTCGGCAACCGTCTCCATCGCCTGCGCGTTCACGAGGCCGAACGCGCAGGCCACGACGAATACGATGAGGAGGAAGAGCGAGTCCTTGCCGAACGGCTCCCGTTTGCGCGGCTCCTTCGCGCGCGCCAGCGGAGGGGCGTTCACGAGCAGGGTGGACCGCATCGTGGCCAGGTTGTCCCCGCGCACGGTGAACACCGCGTAGCACAGGGAGGAGAGCAGCGGCAGGGCGGCCGCGAACACGACGGAGGCGGCAGGCTGCAGGAACACCGCCAGCAGGACGGCCACGATGTTGAGCGGCAGGGCGGCGGCCAGATGGATGAGCGCGTTCGTCGTTCCCTGGCAGGTGGCAACGCCGCCGACCACCATGGCGCCCATGCCTTCGTACACGCCGATGAGCACCCCGCCCGCCAGCATCAGCGAAACCGAGGAGCCGAGGGCTCCGACGTAGATGAGCACCGAGCCGCCCGTGCCGCAGACGAGCGAGCAGAGCGCGAAGGCGCGCGCATCGATAGCCTGGGCACGCGGCCCGCGGGGAAGCGCGAAGAACGCGAGCACGAGGGCGCTCGTGATGAGCGAGACGGCAAGCGGGCTGATGGTGAACGGCACGCCCGCGTTCGTGAAGAGCGACGGGCTGAAAGGGACGATGTCGAACCACGACCAGAAGAACGACGATACCAGCAGGGCCACCGGCGAGATGTTGCCAACGAATCTATCGAGTATCGCGTTCATCCCCTGATTATAGCCGCATTTTCCCTTCGCGTGACGCGCGGCGCCGCGATTGTTTCACGTGAAACATCGCGGGATGGCACGGGGTCCGACGGCTACGCGTTCGCTGCACGATTTTTTGCCTCCCGCAACACGAAAATCCTCGACGTGAAAGGATTCAAAACGCGAAAGGGAGCACGCCGGCGGGTTGGAGCGGCGGGTCGCTCGCATTATCCCAGGTCGCTTAAAGACGGCCTATGCGCGTTCCGTTGGAATCCTTTCACGTCGAAGCATTTTGTGCGCGGGAGGCCGGATTCGCGTGCAGCGCCGTCCGGGGGCAGCCACCGCTGCGAATGTTTCACGTGAAACATTTTGCGATGGCGCGGGATGGCGCGCAGAAAAAGCGAACCCCCGGCAATCGGCGGGGGTTCGGATGGCAATGCTATGGTGGAGCATAGGGGGATCGAACCCCTGACCTCAGGCTTGCAAAGCCCGCGCTCTCCCAGCTGAGCTAATGCCCCAGGCAAGCCGGCGAAAACCGGCCGTACATACTAATAAACGCTCCACCGGCAAACTCGGCTCACGGTGGAGCGTTTATTGCAAAAAAATGGTGGGCCCGAATGGATTTGAACCAGCGACCTCACGCTTATCAGGCGTGCGCTCTAACCAACTGAGCTACGGGCCCTAAAAAAAGTGCTTGGCTACTGTATCTCAAATTCAAGCGCCCGGTCAAGGACTTTTTCAAAGAATTATGTCGAGTTTCCAAAGCCGGCGAGCCCGCCGCACCAACGTCGGGGACGGGTGCGGCGCGTCGTGGTACCCTGATAAGGCAACGGCAGCGAATCGAACTCCAACGCAAGCGAGTGGGAAGGGAACCGGCCGCGTGAACATCAAGCAAGTTGATTATTTCGTCTCCGCGGCGAATCGCGGAAGCCTGTCGGCCGCCGCGCGCGACCACGGCATCTCGGTACAGGCCATGTCGAAGGCCATGACCGACCTTGAGAAGGAGCTGCCGGCCCCGCTGTTCGACAGGACCCCCACGGGCATCTCCCTCACGCCGTTCGGCCAGCAGTTCTATGCGCGGGCGAAGCCGGTATGCGAGGCCTTCACCGAGCTCCAGAACATCACCGCGGAGCCCCCCGACGACTCGAAGCTCAAGCTCTTCCTCTGCGCGCCGGCGTTCTCCCACAACGCGAAGGCGCGCGCGAAGATGGCCGCGTTCTTCGACAAGTACCTGCACACCGAGTCGGAGATCGTCATGGGACGGGGGGAGGACGGCCTGGCGGCCCTCGACCGGGGGGAGTGCGACGCCGTCATCACCATCGGCGTCCTGCGCCATCCGGACTACGATTGCCTCGCCGTGGGAACCGTGCCCGCCGGCGTGTGCATCTCGAAGAACCATCCGCTCTCCCAGAACGACGCCGTCACCCTCGAGGAGATCCGCCAGTTCCCCGTGCTCTCGTCGAAGATGTTCGACCATTTCAACGACTCCATCTTCGTCATGTACAACCGCGAAGGGGTGCTCGGCACCGTGGTCGAGCCCGACCTTGCCGAGATGCCGTTCCTGTTCTACTTCAAACACGCCATCACCTTCATGGTCAACATACCCCCGCTCGGCGAGATGATGCCCTTCAGCGTCATGAAGCCTTTGGCCGAGAAGGACATGAAGCCCGTGCCTCTGTGCCTCATCACCGCGAAGGGGGCGAAAAGCGCGCCGTACCGCAACCTCGAGGCGCTGCTCTTCGGGCACCCCCGGACGTGATCGCCGCGCGCTTGGCAGGGCGCACGTGCCTTATTCGGCACCGAAACGGCACGGCGGCGCGACCGCGCACGGCGCAGGAACGCTATAATCGGCACATGGCGCAGAGCGTCGCCCGAGCCCGCCCGATCGAAAGAGGAGCACGATGGTACCGGTGAACATACAGACGCTCATATTCTCGGCCCCTCCGTCGCCCTCCATCATCGTGCTGCGCCCCGTGGAGGAGGCGCCGCAAGAGGGGAAGTTCCGCATCGTGCCCATCTGGGTGGGTGTGAACGAGGCCACGCAGATGGGCATCGCGCTCGAACGCGCGCGGTTCTCGCGGCCCATGACGCACGATCTGTTCCTCGACGCGCTCACTAACCTCGACGCGCGCGTCGACCATGTGGTGATCAGCGACGTGAAGGGGGCCACCTTCTTCGCGCGGCTCTCCCTGCGCCAGCACGACCGCCTCATCGACCTCGATGCTCGGCCGAGCGACGCGCTGGCGCTCGCCGTGCGGCAGAAGGCGCCCATCTACATCGACGAGGGGGTGCTCGAGCGGGCGTCGTTCCCCTACGTGCTGAAGAAGCCCTCCGGAGGCATCGAGACCGAGCACGAGCTCTCCGAGTTCCGCAAGTTCCTCGAAGAGATCGCGCCGGAGGACTTCGAGGCCTGACGGCTCACCATAGAAGCGCCGCCGCCTCGCGGGCCGCCTCGGCCACGCCGTCGGCGAGCGCGCCGTCGTCTGACGAGGCGAGCGCTATCAGCGCGGGAACGCTTTGCACCGCCGGCTCCTTGGGCTTCTCGGGCGCCTGCGCCGCCAGGACCTCCGTCCGCGCGGCCGAGGCGCGCCGCCGCCATCCCCCGCGCGCGAACGTGGCCACGAGGAACCCCGCGCGCAGCCACTCGTCCACGCACATGGCGATCCACATCCCCACGATGCCCCAGCCGAGCCCTATGCCCAGCAGGTAGCCGCCGCCCACGGCGAACACCCACGACGACAGCACGTTCACCGCCACCGGCGTGCGCACGTCGCCCACGGCGATGAGGGCCTTCACCATCACGATGTTGAGCGCGCGGCCGATGCCGAGGAACACCTCGACGAGCATGACCTGCCGCCCCAGCTCGTGCACGAGCGGGTCGGCGGTGAACAGGCCTATCACCGTGCTCGCGTTCAGGAACAGCGCGAGCGACACACAGGTGGTGAGCATAATGGCGATGAGGTCAGCCGCCCACACACGCCGCGCCACCGCATCGAACTTGCCCGCGCCGAACAGGTAGCCGAGCACGATCTGCGTGGCCTGCGACAGTGCGATGGAGTAGAGGTAGGCGATGCCCGCGATCATCGAGCAGTACACCTTCACCGCCACCACCGTGGTGCCGAGCACGTTGATGAACGAGAGGATGACGATCTGCGCGAGGTCGTAGTTCATCTGCTCACCCGACGAGGGGATGCCCACGCCCAGCATGCGCTTGAGGGTGGGCCAGGGAAACGGCCTCAGGTAGGCCGCGCTCATGCGCACGTCGGTGTTGCGGCGCACGAGGAGGCGGGCGACGAAGAGCCCCACGACGCGCGCGACCACGTTTGCCGCGGCGGCCCCCTCGACGCCGAAGGCGGGGATCGGCCCCATGCCGCCGATGAGGACCGCGCTGAGGGCGATGTTGACCGCGTTCATGGAAAGGCTCGCGCGCATCACGTCGCCGGCGCGCGCGTAGCTGCGCAGAAGCGCCGTGAACGCGAAGAACATCCCTTGGAACACCGTGGTCGAGCCCACGATGAGCAGAAACGACGACGCCATGCCGTGGAGCGACGGGTCGATGTTGAGCAGTGCGAAGAACTGCGGCCAGAACGCGAACAGCACGGCGGTCATGGCCGCGGCCAGCGCTGCGTTCACCACGAGGGCCACGGTCGCGATCTCCGATACCGGGCGGCGCGACGTCGAGCCGCCGAGCACGCGCGTGACGAGCACGGTGGACGCCGTGCCCATGGCGGAGAGCGCGATGGTCACGATGTTGAGGATCTGCAGCGCGTTGCCCACGGCGGCGGCCGGGGCCGTGCCGAGCGGCGCGAGCATGAATTGGTTGACGTTTCCGATCATAATTTGCATGAATAACTCGACGAACAGCGGCATGCTGAGCAGGAACACGTCGCCCGCGCCCGTCTTCTCGGCGGGCGTGCGGGCGGCGCGCTCGTTTCGAGCGGTCTGCGCGCGGCTCCACGCGCCTTGGGCCAGGGCGGCGATCGATGACATGGGCTCGGGCCCTCCTTCCGTCAACGGGTGCAAGGCGTGCAGTATACGGCACGTCAACGGCGGGTCCCCGGAGGGCGCGCGGCTCCACGCGATTCGCATTCATGAGCACAAAACCCCACGTCAACGAAGAATGTTTCACGTGAAACATCGTCTTTTGTCATCCTGAGCGAGCGACCGGAGGGAGCGGAGTCGAAGGATCCCCCGCGGCGTTAGCCGGAAGTCTTCCAGTTGGCACCGCGCGGGATCCTTCGACTCCGCGCCTGGCGGCGCTCCGCTCAGGATGACAAGAGGCGCGCGTAAAAAGGGCCCGCAACGTTGCGGGCCCTTCGGCAGTCGGTTGTCGGAGCGGCGCTATTCCTCGGCGCCGGCGGGCTCGGCGCCGTCCTCCATGTCGTCGATCGACTCCTCGTCCAGCTCCTCGGCCTCGCCGGGCTTCACGGCGACTTTCTTCTTCTTGCCGCGGCTCGACACGGCCACCGCGGTCACGCGGTCGTTGTCGGCCACGTTCATCACGCGCACGCCCTGCGTGGAGCGCCCGAGCTCGGAGATGCCGGAGACCGGGGTGCGCACGCACACGCCCTCCTCGGACATGATCATGATCTCGTCGTCCACGCCGACGATCTTCATGGCGGCCAGCAGGCCCTTCTTCTCGGTCATCGTGATGGTGTACACGCCCTGGCCGCCGCGATGGTGCTCGGGGTACTCGGCGATGGAGGTGCGCTTTCCGTAGCCCTTCTCGGTGATGACGAACAGGTCGGTGTCGGGCTGGGCGATCTCCATGCCCAGCGTCTTCGCGATCGGCGGCACGTTCATGCCGCGCACGCCCATGGTGTCGCGGCCCATGGCGCGCACCTCGCCCTCATCCCACATGATGGCCTTGCCGGCGCTCGACACCATGAGCACCTTCTCTCCCTTGGCCACGCGGCGCACGCTGATCAGGCGGTCGTTGTCCTTCAGGCTGATGGCGATGAGCCCGTCGCGGCGCGTGCGGTCGTAGAGGTCCATCGAGGTCTTCTTCACCATGCCGTGCTCGGTGGCGAACATGAGGTACTCGTCGGACGGGAAGTCCTTCGTCGCGATGACGGCCGAGATCATCTCGCCCTTCTCGAGCGGCAGCAGGTTCACGATGGCGGTGCCGCGCGCGTGGCGGCCGGCCTCGGGCAGCTCGTACACCTTGAGGCGGTACACCTTGCCCTTCGTGGAGAAGAACAGCATGTAGGAGTGCGTGGACGCCACGAACAGGTGCTCCACGTAGTCGTTGTCCTTGAGGTTCACCCCCTGCATGCCCTTGCCGCCGCGCTTCTGCTGGCGGTACGTGGCCACCGGCAGGCGCTTCACATAGCCGGACTTCGTCACCGTGACCACCATGTTCTCCTCGGCGATGAGGTCCTCCACGTCGAGGTCCTTCGCCGCCTCGGACAGAAGCGTCTTGCGGGGGGTGCCGAACTTCTTCTTGACCTCCTGCAGCTCCTCCTTGATGATCTCGTGCACGAGGCTGTCGTCGGAGAGCACGCGCTTGTAGTAGGCGATCTTCTCGCGCAGCTCGGCCAGCTCGTCCTCGATCTTCTGATGCTCCAGGCCGGTCAGGCGGCGCAGGCGCATCTCCAGGATGGCGGCGGTCTGCTTGTCCGACAGGCCGAAGCGCTCGGTCAGGCGGTCGGCCGCCTCCTTGTCGGTCTGCGACGAGCGGATGATGTGGATGACCTCGTCGATGTTGTCGAGCGCGATGATCAATCCCTCGAGGATATGGGCGCGCTCCTCCGCCTTCGCCAGCTCGTAGCGCGTGCGGCGCACGATGACGTCCTTCTGGTGCATGATGTAGTAGTGCAGCGTCTCCTTGAGCGACAGCACGCGCGGCACGCCGTCCACCAGGGCCAGCATGATGACGCCGAAGCCCACCTGCAGCTGCGTGTGCTTGTACAGTTTGTTGAGCACCACCTGCGGGATGGCGTCCTTCTTGAGGTCGATGATGATGTCGATGCCGTGGCGGTCGGCCGCGTCGTGGATGTTGCTCACCTCGGGCAGCTTCTTCTCGCGCACGAGCTCGCCGAGCTTCTCCAGCAGGCGGTTGCGGTTCACCTGGTAGGGGATCTCGGTGACCACGATGGAGCTCTTGCCGTTCTTGCCCTCCTGCACCTTGCACTTCGCGCGCACGGTGAGCGAGCCGCGGCCCGTCTCGTACGCGTCGAGGATTCCCTTCTTGCCCATGATGATGCCGCCGGTGGGGAAATCGGGGCCGGGCAGCGCGCGCATGAGCTCCTCGGTGGTGATGTCCGGGTTGTCCAGCATCAGGCACGTCGCGTCGATCGTCTCGCCCAGGTTGTGCGGCGGGATGTTGGTGGCCATTCCCACGGCGATGCCGTTTGAGCCGTTCACCAGCAGGTTGGGGAAGCGCGCCGGCAGGACCGTGGGCTCTTCCAGGCTCTCGTCGTAGTTGGGCTGGAAGTCCACCGTCTCTTTATCCAGATCGCGCAGAAGCTCCATGGCGGCCTTGTCCAGGCGGGACTCGGTATAGCGCATGGCGGCGGCGGAGTCGCCGTCGATGGAACCGAAGTTGCCGTGGCCGTCCACCAGCGGCACGCGCATGGAGAAGGGCTGGGCCAGGCGCACCATCGTGTCGTACACGGCCGAGTCGCCGTGCGGGTGGTACTTGCCGATGACGTCGCCGACGGTACGGGCCGACTTCATGTGCGGGCGGTTGGGCGTGTAGCCGCTCTCGTTCATGGCGTAGAGGATGCGGCGGTGCACCGGCTTCAGGCCGTCGCGCACGTCGGGCAGGGCGCGCGACACGATGACGCTCATCGAATATTCGAGGAACGACGTCTGCATCTCCTTGCCCAGGTAGGCGCTGCGCACGATGGTTCCCTCGCCGCCGTTGGCACCCTCCACGATAGAGCCGTGCGGGTTGCCGAACGCCGAGGTGTCGATCATCGAGCGGGCCTTGTCCTCCTCGCTCATGCCGATGCCCGAGGGCCGCGCGGGGGCGTCGGAGGCCTCATTATCGGCCGCCGCCTCCTCACCCGCGCCCTCCGCGTCGTAATCCTCCTCGGCGCGGTTCAGGAACTCGTCGAAAGAATCGTTGTTGTCTGCCACTGAGATTCTCCTTAAATGTCCAGGAAGCGGACGTCGCGGGCGTGCTTCTGGATGAACTCCTTGCGGGGCTCCACCAAGTCGCCCATCAGCTCGGACACGACGCGCTCAGCCTCGGCGGCGTCGTCGATGTTCACCTGCAGAAGCGTGCGCGTCGCCGGCTCCATCGTGGTCTCCCACAGCTGGTCGGGGTCCATCTCGCCGAGGCCCTTGTAGCGCTGCACGTCGAACTTGTTGGGGTCGTCGTACTCCGCGAGCGTGGAGGACAGCGCGTTCTCGTCGTAGATGTAGCGCTCTATCTTGGGGCTGCGCGAGTTCTTCTTCTTCAGGCCGAAGATGGGCGGCTGCGCGATGTAGATGTAGCCGCGGTTGATGAGCTCGGGCATGTAGCGGTAGAAGAACGTGAGCAGGAGGCAGCGGATGTGCGCGCCGTCCACGTCGGCGTCGGTCATGATGATGATGCGGTGGTAGCGCGCCTGGTCGGCGTCGAAGTCGTCGCCGATGTTCGTGCCGATGGCCGTGATGAGCGAGCTGATGGTGTCGCTGGAAAGCGAGCGGTGCAAACCGGCGCGCTCCACGTTCAGGATCTTGCCGCGCAAAGGCAGGATGGCCTGCGTCTTGCGGTCGCGGGCCTGCTTGGCCGAGCCGCCTGCGGAATCGCCCTCTACGATGAAGATCTCGGAGTTCGACGGCTCCTTGCTGGAGCAGTCGGCCAGCTTGCCCGGCAGCGCGAACGAATCGAGCACGTTTTTACGCCGCGTCATCTCGCGGGCCTTGCGGGCGGCCTCGCGGGCCTTGAGCGCCTGGGTGGCCTTGCCGATGATGCGCTTCGCCGGCGTCGGGTTCTCCTCGAGGTACTCGGACAGGCCCTGCGTCACGGCGTTCTGCACGAGCGGGCGGATCTCGGTGTTGCCGAGCTTCGTCTTCGTCTGGCCCTCGAACTGCGGGTCGTGCAGCTTCACCGAGATGATGGCCGCGCAGCCCTCGCGGGTGTCGTCGCCGGAGAGGTTGTTATCCTTCTCCTTGAGGATGCCCTTGGCGCGCGCGTACTCGTTGATGGAGCGTGTGACGGCCTGCTTGAAGCCGTCGAGGTGCGTGCCGCCTTCGTGCGTGTTGATGTTGTTCGCGAAGGCCATGACCGAATTCGTGGAGTAGGACGTGGACCACTGCATGGCCACCTCCACCGTGCCGTCGGCGTTCTCAGCCTCGAAGTAGATGGGCTTGTTGAGCGTCTCCTTGCCTTCGTTCAGATACTTCACGAAGTCGACGATGCCGCCGGCGTACTGGAACACCTCGGTGCGCGGGTTGCCCTCGGCGTCGGTGACGCGCTCGTCGCGCAGCACGATCTTGAGGCCGCGGTTGAGGAACGCCATCTCGCGGAAGCGGCTGGCCAGCGTGTCGTAGTCGAACACCGTGGTCTCCGTGAAGATCTCCGCGTCGGGCCAGAACGTGGTCTTGGTGCCCGTGCGGCACGCGGAACCCACCTCGTGCAGCTTCTCGCAGGTCTTGCCGTGGTCGAAGGCGATGGCGTACTCCCTGCCGTCGCGCTTGACGTTCACCTCCACGCGCCGGGACAGCGCGTTCACCACGGACACGCCCACGCCGTGCAGGCCGCCGGACACCTTATAGCCCTCGCCGCCGAACTTGCCGCCGGCGTGCAGGATGGTGAGCACCACCTCCACCGTGGGGATCTTCTCCTTGGGGTGCTTGTCCACGGGGATGCCGCGCCCGTTGTCCTCCACCGTGATCGAGTTGTCGGGATGGATCCACACCCCGATCTCGTCGCAGTAGCCGGCCAGCGCCTCGTCGACGGAGTTGTCGACGACCTCGTACACCAGGTGGTGCAGGCCGCGCGGGCCCGTCGAGCCGATGTACATGCCCGGGCGCTTGCGGACCGCCTCCAGGCCCTCGAGGACCTGGATGTCGGAACCGTCGTAATGGTCAGGTTTGTTTGCCACTGACTTTGCTCCTTTTTCAGTGCGTTTCGTAAGTGATCGACGCGGCGTCCGCCCGCTTCCCAGCCTCTCGGGACGGCCCGCGCCAGCCGGCGCCCCGCGCGCGAGCATCCGCGCGCGCCCTCGGCGCGCCAACTGTCAAATTCTATCATAATCAGGCTTTGATAGAGAGAAAAAACACAGCGTTTAAAGGCTTTGAGAAGGCTTTTGAGGCGCGATCGCGAATAAGGCCGTCCTTTTTCGCATAACAGCGCTCACAACGCTGAAATATCGGCGTTCGAGGACCCGTCGGAACCCTCTTCGAGCGGTAGGCGCACCACGCGGGCGGCTGCCAGGAGGTCCTCGTCGAAGTAGTCGAGGTTGGCCGTGGTGATGAACGTCTGGATGTCTCCGGAGACGAACGCCACGAGCGAGCGGCGGCGCTCGGCGTCGAGCTCGCTCATGACGTCGTCGAGCAGCAGCACGGGCCGCTGGTGCAGGATGTCCTGGATGAGCGCGGCCTCGGCCAGCTTGAATGCCAGCACCGCCGAGCGGCGCTGGCCCTGGCTGGCGAACGTGGACACGTTGCGGCCACCGATGAAGAACTCGATGCGGTCGGCATGCGGGCCCACGAGCGCCCGGCGCCGGGCGCGCTCCTCGGCGCCGCGGGCTGCCAGGGCGGCGGCCAGGGACGCGCGGGCCTCGTCGCGCCCGAAGGCGAACGTGGCCGGCACGCCCGGGTCGCTCTGCTCCCACGACGGCACGTAGCATGCGCGCAGGCGCTCGCGGCCGCCGACGATCTCGGCGTAGTAGGACGCCATCGACGCCGCCAGCTTCTCGAAGAGCGCCGCGCGGTAGCAGGCGAGCTGCGCGCCGCAGGTGACGAGCGTCTCATCGAGCGCCGCCACCAGGGCGGGCGGCGCCTCGTCCTTGAGCAGGCGGTTCTTGTGGCGGATCACCTTCTCGTAATCGCGCCGGATGAGGTAGTGGTTCGCCGAGAGCTGCGAGCCGAGCGCATCGAGCGCGCTGCGCCGCACCGCCTGCGGGCCCTTGGCCAGCTCGAGGTCGTCGGGCGTGAACGTCACCGAGGGCAGGATACCCTTGAGGTCGGCGGTGCGCTTGGGCTTGCCGTTCAACAGGAACGCCCGCTTGCCGTCGGCCACGCGCATCTCCAGCTCAAGCTCGCGGTTGCCGTCGGCCACGTCGGCCGCGATGCGCGCGCCGGCCGCGCCCGAGCGCACGAGGTCGGCAGGCGACGGGTTGCGGAACGACGACTGGGCCGTGAGCAGCTGCACCCCTTCCACGATGTTCGTCTTGCCTGTCGCGTTGGGTCCCACGAGCACCGTGAGCGGGCCGATGCCGGCCAGATCGAAGCGCTCGTAGCTGCGGAAGTCCGCGAACGAGATATGGGTTATCGACAGGTCCACCGCCGTGCTTCCGCCGCGCCTTTCCTACGCGATGCGCACGGGCATGATGAGGTAGAGGTAGTCCTCGCCCGCGTCCGCCCTGAAGATGCCCGGCTTGAGGGGCGACTGCACCTCAAGATACACCTTGTCCGTCCCCACCGACGACAGCCCGTCGAGCACGTAGGAGCAGTTGAACGCGATCTGCACGTCCTCGCCCTCCCCCTCGCACGGCAGCGTCTCCTGGACCGATCCCACGTCCTGCGCCATGGCGGAGAGCTGGACGGTCTGCGACGCCATGTTGACGTCGAACTTCACCGGAGAACTCGTCTGGTCGAGCAGCGAGGTGCGCTTCACGCCCGCCACGAGGTGGGGCACCTCGATGCTCACGCGGGTGACGTAGGAGTCGGGCAGCAGCTGGCGGTAGTTCGGGAAGTTGCCCTCGATGCGTCGGTTGATGAACACCGTGTCGTGGTACGAGACGACGATCTGGTTCTCGGCGAGCGCGATGCGCAGCGGGTCCTCGGAGCGGGGCAGCGAGGATATCTCTTGCAGAAACGACCCGGCGATGACCGCCTGGAAGTCCTCGGCGGACGATCCGGGAAGCTCCGCCTCTGTGATGGCCAGGCGGTACGAATCCGTGGCTACCATCTTGAGGTGCGATCCCTCGAGCGTGATGAGCACGCCGGTGAGGATGGCGCGGCTCTCGTCCTTCGACACGACGCGCGCCACGCGCTTCACCATGGAGGCGAACTGCGAGAACGGGATGGCTATCTCCTGCTGCACATCGACGTGCGGGAATCCCGGGAAATCCTCCGCGTCGAGCGTCTTGATGGAGAAGGACGAGGTGTCGCACGTGATGACCGCCGAATCGTCCTCCGCTTCCATATGCACGGCGGCGTCGGGCAGGTTCTTCACGATCTCCGAGAACAGCTTGCCCGGGACGACCGCCTTGCCCTCCTCTTCGACGAGGGCGGCCACAGTGTACTGGATGGACAGCTCGAGGTCGGTGGCTTGGAGCGTGAGTGAGTCGGCGCGGGCGTCGAGGTAGATGCCGGACAGGATGGGCAGCGTCGAGCGCGTCGCGATGCCCTTGAGCACCACGCCGAGCGCGTTGGACAGTTCCGATTGGTTGATGCTGAATTTCAAGGCGATCCCTTCCCTAGCTCGACAGTGCTGCGGGGCTTCCCTTCGCGCAGTCATTATAAGATGTTTCGCATGGAGCATATCGGCGGCGAGGAGGATGTTTCACGTGAAACACTTGAGCCGCCGTCTCCGGCGCTTCGTTCTTCGGTTTTCGGTCCCTCTTTAATATATAAAGGTTTTAATAATAATGATAATAAGGTCGGTGGAATTGTGGAAAACCGACGTCCTGCCAGTTCATACTACGAAAACATTCCCATTTCCACGGTGCAGGGCAAGCTTCCTCCCTCAACACCTATTATCGCTTTCATTATCTTTCCCGAGCCGAGGGGCGCTTTTCGGCATGTTGTCAGTCATCTTTCAGTCATGTTTCCGCCGAACGCGAGTTAGGGCCGCGGCGGGTCAGATCTCGCGGATGATCTGACGTAGGGTCTCGAGCTCCTCGCGCAGCTCGCGGTTCTCCTTCATCTTCTCCTCGACGTTGGTGACCGAGTACATGACGGTGGAGTGGTCGCGGTTGAACTTCTTGCCGATGTCGTTGAACGGTAGGTCGAGCATCTGCCGGCACAGGTAGATGGCTATCTGGCGCGCGTAGATGATGTTGCGGTTGCGCTTCTTGCCCACGAGGTCGGCGTGGCTCACCTTGTAGAACGTCTCGACCTCCTTTTGGATGTCGGCGATGGTCAGGCGCTTCGACGGGCCGCCGGAGAAGTGGTTCTCCAGAAGCGCGCGCACGTCGTCGAGGCTCAGGTTCGGCTGCTTGAAGAACGTCATCTGGTAGATCACCTTCGTGACGGCGCTCTTCAGCTCGCGGATATTGGAGCTCGAGCTCTCCGCGATGTACATCTGGATGTCGTCGGGGATGCTGAACCCCGGAGAGCCCTCGGCCTCGCGGTACTCGTCCACGAAGCTCTTCACGATGCCGAGCTTCGTCTCCACCTCGGGCGGCTGGATGTCGAAGGTGGCGCCCGAGTTGAAGCGGCTCATATAGCGCTCGTCGATGTCGATGTTCTTGGGCGCGCGGTCGGCGGAGAGCACCACCTGGCGCCCCTGCTCCGTGAGCCTGTTGAATATCTGGAACACGATGTCGAGCGTCTGCTTCTTGCCCTGCAGGTACTGGACGTCGTCGATGAGGAGCACGTCGGCGTCCTCGTAGCGCGTCTTGAAGTTCTTGTAGCTCGATTTCTCCTTGTCGTGGGCGGCGCTGGCGTCCATGTAGTCCGAGAGCAGCTCGGCGGAGTCCACGTAGACCACCGAGAGGGCGGGCATGGTCTCGGTGACGTAGTTCTGGATGGCGCGCATCAGGTGCGTCTTGCCCAGGCCCGACTTGCCGTAGAGGAACAGCGGGTTTAGGTGGGCCTTGCCCGGCATCTCGGCCACGGCCACGGCCATGGAGTAGGCCATGCGGTTGGAGTCGCCGATGACGAAGTTCTCGAACGTGTACGTGGAGCCGACGCCGTCCGCTCCCGCGAAGGGCGCGGACTCCTCGGGCTCGCCCTTCGGTCCGGGCTGATCAGGGGGTTCGGGCGCGATGATCGTGGGGCTGGGAGGCTGGGGCGGCTGGGGCGCGGGCGCCGGGA
This sequence comes from Arabiibacter massiliensis, assembly GCF_902386925.1. Lineage (NCBI taxonomy): Bacteria > Bacillati > Actinomycetota > Coriobacteriia > Eggerthellales > Eggerthellaceae > Arabiibacter > Arabiibacter massiliensis. The sequence continues at coordinate 2,288,503 of NZ_LR698996.1, forward strand.
CGGCCGCGGGCTTCGCGGGAGCGGACGCGGCGGTGATGTCCACCTCGACGACGACGGTGAACGGCACCTGGTACAAGTCGAGCAGCGCGCGCTTGATGAACTCCACGTAATTGCGCTCGATCCACGTCTTAATGAAGTCGTTGTCGGCTGTGAGCATGAGGAAGCCCTCGCTCATGGCCTGAGGATGCAGGCGCGAGAAGAACGCGCTGATCTGGGTGGGGTCTATGTTGTTGTAGCTTTTGACCTGGGCGCACACGTTGCTCCAGGTCTGCTCGAGCGTTTCGCTGTCCATATGCCGTTTCCTTTACCGGGCGAGCGCGAGCCGCCGCATGCCGCCTTCTCGCGCGAGCCGTCCGTCGGGCCTCGATTGTACAACCATCAAAGCGAGTTTGCCACCTGATATCCGAGTTGGGTCAGGATGCGCTTCTGACCGACCGTCTTCTCGATGAGCCCCGCCTGCTCGAGCTTCGTCAGCGCGGAATGGGTGCTCGACTGGGGAGACCCCGTGATGTTCACCAGGTCGGTCACCCCGAGGGCCCCCTCGCTGAGGAAGATCGGGAGGAATTCGCGCTCCCGTTTGGTGAGCGGCGGCACGAGCGGGGCGATCGCGGGGGGCTGCGCCGGCTGAGGGTAGGCGGGCTGCGGGTAGGCCCCCGGGTACGGCGCGGGCTGGGGCGGCGCGGGGTACGGGTAGCCCTGGGGCATCGGCTGCGCCGGTTGGTAGGCCCCCGCCTGGGGAAGCGGCTGAGGCTGGTAGGGCTGCGGGTACGGCTGCATCTGCGGCGCCTGCGGTTGCGGGGGCTCCTCCTGCGGCGCGGCCGCCCGCCCGCCGGCGGCGCCCGGGATCAGGCTGATCGTGACCACCGATCCCGTTCCCAGATTATCCTCTATCGTGATGGTGCCGTGCGAGAAGTCGAGGTACTCCTTCACGATGGGAAGGCCCGAGCCCACGCCGCGTATGTAGCGCTTCATCGGCTCGATGGCCGAGGTGAAGCCGGGGAGCTGGGCTTTCTCCTTCTGGGGGATGCCCGGGCCCTGGTCGGCGAAGCGGATGGTATTGCCGTTGTCCAGGATGGACACGATCACCTCGGCGAACCGCGCGTGGATGAAGTTCTCCGACACCTCGCGTATGACGGTGTAGGGGACGGTGCCCCCCGAGGAGCGCGCCTGCTCGTACACTTTGGAGGCGAGGCTCTCGATGAACTCGGCGGTGGGCGCGGGCTGGATCTCCGTGACGCGCGGCGCGCTGCGGAGGTCGTCGTAGAGAGCGATGCGCGCGACGGCGTTCACGAGGGCGTAGGCGTCGCCTCCCGTGCCTCCATCAGCGGATTCGCTCGAATGGTCTGCTTGTTCGATCTGGTTGTCCAATGGTATTCCGTTTTTCAGAATCGGTATTCAGCGTTTTTCAAAGATATTCAAGCGCATTGTAGCGGTTTTCCCTTCCTGAATCCATCCACCTGGGGAATTCAAGGTTTTCAGAATCGTGCTTTCCGTTTCACTGAAAACGTTCCCTTCATGCGACCGGGGGTTTTCATCGTTTTCCCCAATTTATTCAGAAATTGGGGAAAACTTTCAGGAAGATGCAGGAAAGGGCGTACGGACGTTGGTGTAAAACTCTGGCCGAATGTTGATAGTCGAGGCGTTCGGAAGGGATTCGGGGCCTGTCGGCGCCCTTTCAGCCGAGGTGTCGTTTTGGTGTCCCCGCGATGGCGGGGTGCTGACGTTTTGCGCCGAGGTCACGTTTACGAAAAATCTTCGATAAACAAAATACCAGTTCAGAAGCCTAAGTTTGTTTTGATTTTACTCTAAGGCCTGGTGGGAAGCCTGATATAAATAATTGGATTAGGGCTTGACAAAACGGTGGCGATTGGGATTTCCACAGGCTCCCACGAATGAAACCGAGGTTTTCAACATTTTCCACATTCTCCTCTCCTTCGTTTTGGGGAAAACTTCGCCGAAAAGCCGCTGGGAAGGTTTTCCACGGAGGTGCTGGGAATGCGTGCGAGCCCTCCCCGGCGCCCCTTTCTGGGCCTTGGGAGAACGCGGCGCAGCCGGCGCCTTCGGCATGCCCGCGGCCCGCTTGCGCCCGCAGAGTTCGCGACGGCGTTTCCGCAGGAGTTATTTATGGGTTTTCCTTGACTCCCGGGCAACGTGAGCTATACTTTCCAGGTTGCTCTAAATCACGAAAGGGAAATAATATGAAGCGCACGTACCAACCTAACACTCGTAAGAGGGCCAAGTGCCACGGTTTCCGTGCTCGCATGTCGACCAAGGGCGGCCGCAAGGTGCTGGCTGCTCGCCGCGCAAAGGGACGCAAGCGCCTCTGCGTGTAAAGAGAGCCGACGGTTGGAGACGATCAAATCCCGCGCGGATATCTCCGATCTGTTCTCTTGCGGCAAGCGACTGCATACGCCGTACCTTACCTTCATAGTGTTACCCGCAAAGCAGCACGGCCCGCGCGGTCGTGTTGCTTTTATTGCGGGCAAGAAGCTGGGGAACGCGGTGTGGCGCAACAGCGCGAAGCGGCGCATGCGGGCGGTGTGCCGGGAGCTCGGAGGGCCGTGGCAGGGCTACGATGTAATATTTCTTGCGAAGTCGAGCCTCACGCGGTGCACTTATAGTAAAGTGCTAGCAGCATGTGACGAGACGTTGAAACGCGCCGAGATTCGATAGGGTGCAGCCGGTGAGGGATTTCCTGAAACGCATACCGTGCACGATAGCGGTGTTTCTCATAACCTTCTACCGCGCCGCCATCTCTCCCCTGTTCCCTTCTTGCTGCCGTTTCACCCCGACGTGCTCCGAGTACGGCCTCATCGCGTTTCGGCGCTACGGGTTCGTCAAGGGGCTCAAGCTCACGGTCAAGCGTGTGCTCCGCTGTCGTCCGGGAGGTCCTCACGGCTACGATCCCGTCCCCTGACGGATCGGCCGGCGGGCCTTTTTGGTATAGAGGAAGGAACAACATACAATGTGGGACGTCTTCAAGGATTGGATATTCGACGTTATCCAGTTCTTCTACAACTTCTGCGGAGACTGGGGCCTCGCGATCATCATCGTCACGGTCATCTTCCGTATCCTCATCTCGCCGCTCATGCACAAGCAGACGAAATCGTCGTTTCAGATGCAGAAGGTGCAGCCGCTCATGCAGGAGATCCAGCGCAAGTACGCTGACGATCCCCAGCGGCAGACCGAGGAGATGCAGAAGCTCTACGCCGAGGTGAAGTTCAACCCCCTGGCCGGCTGCCTGCCCATGGTGCTGCAGATGCCTATCTTCATGGCGCTGTTCCAGGTGCTCTCGGAGATGGGCTCGCGTACGGAAGGTTCCACTTACGAGTTCTTCAACCTGGTGCCCAACCTGGTTATGAAGCCTTCCGAGGCTATGGCCCAGGGTTTTGGAACATTTGTTCCCTATCTGGTGCTTATGATCATCTTCGCTGGGGCCACGTTCTTGCCTATGGTGCTGATGCAGCTGGGCAACAAGGACAACCCGCAGCGCAACCAGACGCTCATCATGTCGGGCGTCATGAGCTTGTTCATGCTGTGGATCAGCTGGGGCTCGCCCGCCGGCGTGCTCCTGTTCTGGGGCGCGTCGTCGCTCATCGGCGTTGCACAGCAGCAGATCTCCATGCGCATCATGAAGAAGCGCGATGCCGAAGCCGAGCAGACCATCGAAGTGAAGCCCATCGAGGTCGATGTGACCCGCAAGGTGAAGAAGCCGCGCCCGACCAAGAAGGATACGTCGAAGAAAAAGAGGTAGCAGAATGTTTCACGTGAAACATTCTGGGAATCTCAGCGCTGATTGAAGGAGTTCGCCATGGCCGATGAATTGCTGGAGAAAGACGAAGCCACCTTGGAGCCCGAGGGCGAGACGGAGCTGACTGACGAGGAGCTCGACCGCATCGCCGACACGGCGATCGGCGCGCTTCAGGATATCCTCAAGTACTTCGACGTGGGAGAAGTGACCATCGACGAGTACGAGGGCGATGAAGGGGAGCTCATCCTCGATATCACGGGCGACGATCTGGCGGTGCTCATCGGGCGCCACGGCAAGACGCTCGACGCCCTGCAGTTCATTGTGTCCGCCATCACCGTGCGCACGATCGGCTTCCGCTACCCCGTCATCGTGGATGTCGAGGGGTATAAGGGGCGCCAGCGCGAGAAGCTCGAGTCCATCGCGCGTTCTTCCGCGAACCGCGCCGCCAGCCAGAACCGCAGCATCAAGCTGCGTCCGATGACGCCGTATGAGCGCCGCATCGTGCACATCACGCTGCGCGACGACGACCGCGTGGAGACGGCGTCCGAAGGTGAAGGCAGCGCGCGACATGTGGTGATCCTCCCCCGCTAGCCTTTCAACTCGCTCAGAATGAGAAGCCCGTGCCACTGGTGCGGGCTTCGTTTTGTTTCACGTGAAACATTCGACTATACTGATGGACGTTTCCAACGGAAGGGGCCCTATGCACGAAGACCTGCTGCGCCGCCACCTCGAATTGGTCATCGACGCGAATAAGACCACCAATATCACGCGCATTGCGAGCATGGAGGAGGGAATGCTCCTGCATGTGCAGGACTCGCTGATCGGGTTGCCGGAAGTGGAGGATGCGCCGGAGGGACGCTATGCTGATCTTGGTTCAGGTGCGGGGTATCCGGGGATCCCCCTCGCGATAGAGACGGGCCGGGAGACGCTGCTCGTGGATTCCGTCGGCAAGAAGACGGCTATTTTGGACGGTATGGTGCGCGAGCTCGGTTTGGAGAACGTCAGCACGTATACGGGGAGAATCGAGGATTTGGCGCGGGAGCGGGCCGGCGAGTTCGCGGTGGTCACCGCCCGTGCATTGGCGAAGCTCTCGGTGCTCATGGAGCTGGCCAGCCCGCTTCTGCAGAAAGGTGGCCGCCTGGTGTGCTATAAGGCGCTCGTCAATGAAGAGGAGCTGGGGAACGCCCTCGCCTTACAGCATAAGCTCAATATGGAGATGGTATCCGACCGCACGGTCCCGCTCGACGACAAGGTGCGCCGAATCATCGTGTTTGAGAAGCTCGGCAAGCCGCGCGTCAAACTCCCCCGTAAGACCGGCCTCGCCCAGAAGAAGCCCCTCCTCCCCTAAATGTTTCACGTGAAACACTCCGGAATGTTTCACGTGAAACACCGCTGCTAATTGTTTCACGTGAAACATTATGATTTGCTTTTCAGCGCTTGGAAGAGTCCCGACGAGGTGTCGGTGCGCCTCTTCTCCACTTCGTTATGGATAACCTCGCACACGCCTTCGAGATTCTCGTATACCTCCTCGTTGGTGAAGCGCAGCTCCTTTATCTCAAGCATCTCCAAGAACGTCGTGCGCGTTCGATCGTAGCGCTCCTGGCTCTCTGAACAATGGCTGTCGCCGTCGAGCTCGATGCTCAAGCGTGCGCGCTTGCAGTAGAAATCCACGATGTACTCGCCGATCACCTTCTGAGCCACAAACGGAATCGGATACTCCCGCAGGAACGAGAGCCACAGGCGCCGCTCGGCGAATGGCATGTTCCTGCGCATGTCCTCTGCCCTTTGGGCGAGTAATCGCCTTCTCTCACGATTCATAGCCTCTCCTTTCTCGTCTCGTTATATACTACTCGTCGGATCCAGCGGATCCATGGCACGTTTCCAGCAGAAAGTCGTCCGGATCCATTGCGGTTCCAGCAGATATCTAGCGCAGTTCCAGCGGGAATCAAGCGCAACCCAAGCGGAAATCCAGCTGGAATCAAGCGAGAATCAAGCATCCGGAATGTTTCACGTGAAACATTCCGGGAATCCCGGCTTTTCTACCGACAGTGTTTCACGTGAAACATCAAACAAGGTATACTGGTGCAGAGTTATTGAAAGGGGGTCCCTGTGGGGCTATTCGATAGTCTCAAACGAGACAAAAAACCAGCCGAGACTGTCAATCAGGAAAACGAGCAGGTTGTCGAAGACGAAATCGCCATCGAGCATATCGAGGTGGTGGAGCGCGAGGCCAAGCCGGTTCAGGAAGAGGAAGTCGAGCCGACGCCTCTCAAGACCATCAAAGACAAGGCTCCGGTCAAGCATGTGGTGGGCCAGACGAAGGTCATGGCCATCATCAACCAGAAGGGCGGCGTCGGCAAGTCGACGACAGCCATCAACCTCGCTGCCGCACTCGGCGAGCTGGGCAAGCAGGTGCTCTTGGTGGACCTTGACCCGCAGGGTAACTCGTCGAGCGGCCTGGGAATCGAGAAGAGCCGGGTTAAGAACTGCGTCTACGATGTGCTGCTCAACGACGTGCCCGTCGAGGACGTCATCATCCCCGACGTGTGCGAGGGTTTGGACTTGGTTCCCGCGACCATCAACCTGGCCGGTGCCGAGGTGGAGCTCGTCTCCGAGATGGCGCGTGAGAACCGTCTGAAAGACTCTGTCGGTAGTCTTCGCGGCAAGTATGACTACGTATTCGTCGATTGCCCGCCGTCGCTTGGCCTTCTGACGGTCAACGCGCTCGTCGCGGCGGACAAGCTCCTCATCCCCATCCAGTGCGAGTTCTACGCGCTGGAAGGCGTGACAAAACTTCTTGATTCGATGAAACGTGTCAAAACGCGCCTGAATCCGTCGCTCGATATATTCGGCGTGCTTCTCACTATGTACGACGGCCGTACAACGCTTTCTAAGCAGGTGGTTGAGGAAGTGAAGGGATATTTCGGTCGAACGGTCTTTAAGACGCTTATACCGCGTACTGTGAAGCTTTCTGAGGCCCCAAGCTTCGGTCAGCCGATAACTCAGTACGATCCGACGGGCAAGGGCGCTCAATCGTACATGAATTTGGCGAAGGAAGTGATACAGCGTGGCTAAATCTAGCAAAAGCGGCTTGGGCCGGGGTTTGAACTCGCTGCTCGGCGGCGCATACGAGGAGGCGACGCCCATAGAGGACACCCCGCAGCGCGTTCTGGTGCAGCAGGAGGAGCAGCCGGCGCCTGCGGTGCACCATGCGGAGGCTTCCGAGCGCCAGCAGGTGGAATTTGAGGAAACGCCTGGTCAAGAGGAGACGGTGGTGGATGCCGAGGATCAGGTGACGATCAAGAGCGTCGTCCAGCGCCGTACCGACGAGGTGCCTATCGCCTCCGTGAGCCCCAACCCCGATCAGCCGCGCACGAACTTCAAGCAGGACGAGCTGGAGGAGCTCGCCGCCTCGATCGCGAAGGACGGCTTGCTGCAGCCGATTCTCGTCCGGCCTATCGGACCGCAGAAATACCAGATCATCGCAGGAGAACGCCGCTGGCAGGCATGCAAGATGGTGGGCTTGCCCACCGTCCCCGTGCGCATCAAAGAGGCCGACGACGACCTTGCGCTCGAGTTGGCCCTGGTGGAGAACGTGCAGCGCTCTGATCTCAACCCGATCGAAGAGGCGTACGGATATCGCCGCATGATGGAGCGCCGCAATCTGACACAGTCGGAGGTCGCGCAGGCCATGTCGAAGGGCCGCTCGACGGTGGCGAATGCCCTGCGACTTCTCGAACTTCCGGAAGACGCGCAGCAGATGCTGTTCGAGGAGAAGATCACGGCCGGCCATGCGCGCGCCATCCTCTCCATCCCCACGAAAGAGGGGCGGCAGAAGCTCGCGACCAAGCTGAAAGAGGAGAAGCTCACGGTTCGCGAGGCGGAGGCGATCGCGCGGCTCTTCTCCGGGAAGCGCAGCGACGCCCCCAAGACGAAAGAGCCGCTGCCGAAGACGTTCAGGACCGTCGCGCGCGCGTTGAGGGACGTGCTGCACACGAACGTGAAGGTGAAGTCCGTTCAGGGGAAGAATAAGATTGAGATCGAGTTCAAGGATGAAGATGACCTTGAGCGGCTTTTCGAGGAGCTGATCGCCGCAGCCTCATAATGTTTCACGTGAAACATCTGGGAACGAAAAACGGGAACCTCGCGCAGGTTCCCGTTTTGTTTCACGTGAAACATTTGGGCGGTTTAGCGGTTTCGCATGCTTTTCAGCTGTCCGCACGCTCCGTCGATGTCCGCGCCGCGTGAATCGCGCACGGTTGCCTCCTTGCCCCGAGATCGCAGGGAATCCACCCATTTTTGCACGGTGGAAGGGGAACTCGGCTGGAACGCCGAGCCTTTGACGGCGTTGATGGGTATGAGGTTCACGTGGCAGAGAAGGTCTTGGCAGAATTTGTTGAGCGCAGCAAGGTCCTGTTCGCGGTCGTTCACATCCTCGATCATGATGTATTCGAGCGTCACACGGCGGTTCGTGCTCTCGACGTACGAGAGAAGGGCCTTTTTGAGCTCGTTGAGCTGATAACGCGACGCCTTCGGCATCAGAAGGTCGCGCACGGGCTGTCGCGCCGCATGCAGCGACACCGCCAAGGTGAATTGCTCGGGTTCCTGCGAGAATCGCTCGATAGCGGGGATGATCCCGCACGTCGACACGCTGATGTGCCGCGCGCCGATGGCCAGGCCCTTGCCGTCGTTGAGGATGCGCAGCGCTGCCAGCGTGTTGTCGTAATTCAGGAACGGCTCGCCTTGTCCCATTCCTACGACGTTCGTGACGCGCTTACCCATATCCTCCTGCGCTATCAGCACTTGGTCGACGATCTCCCCGGGAACGAGGCTCCGCTCGAGGCCCTCTTGCCCGGTGGCGCAAAAAGCGCACTGCATAGGGCATCCGGCCTGGGTGGAGAAGCATACGGTCAGGCGATCCTCTCCCCGCGAGGGAATGGCGACGGTCTCCACGCACACGCCGTCGTGGAATTCGACGAGGTACTTCCGCGTGCCGTCGTCGGACACCCGCCGCTCGACGATTCGCGCGGTATGGAGGGGATGCTCTTTCGCAAGCTCCTCGCGCAGGCCGGCGGGAAGGTTCGTCATCTTGCCATACGAGTCGACATGATGCACGTAGAGCCATTGTGAGAGCTGCCCGGCCCTGAACACCGGTTGCCCGAGGCTTTTCACGACGTCTTGCAGCTCAGGGAGGGAATATGATTTGATTGGTTTATTCATACGGCTATTATACATGTTTCACGTGAAACATTCCGGCGCTACGCTTCAAACGTCGTGCGCCGGCATCCTGGTTTGCTATACTGCTCGAATCGTGTCAAAGCTGATGAAAGAAGGGTGCATGTCTGAGAGCTTCGATCCTCGGAAATGTCGAATCGCGCTGCTTGCAGGCGGAAAGAGCGGGGAGCGCGCGGTGTCGCTCGCCTCGGGGGAAGGCGCGCGCGAGGCCCTTGAAGAGGCGGGATTCGACGTCGTGTCGCTCGATCCCGCATGCAAGGAGGACTTGAAAACGCTCATCGACGGCCCCTTCGACGTAGCGTTCCTGTGTCTGCACGGTAAATACGGCGAAGACGGGACGGTGCAGGGGCTGCTCGAGACGATCGGCCTGCCCTATATCGGCTCGGGCGTGTGGGCGAGCGCCTTGGCGATGGATAAGGTGAAGTCGAAGCTCTACTACGAGCGGGATGGCATCCCCACTCCTCCGTCGGTGACGTTGCGCGTGGGCGATTCTCACGATGTGGACGAGATCGTCGAGAAGCTGGGCGAGCATTGCGTGGTGAAGCCGGCGACGGAAGGAAGCGCGCTCGGGGTGTATATCGTCGAAGGCGCCGACGAGGTCGCGGCGGCGATTGGCAAGGTATTCGAGATCGACCGCGAGGCCCTCATTGAGCGCTACATCAAAGGAACCGAGCTCACCGTGGCGGTCATCGGCAACGAAGAGCTCGAAGCGCTCCCCATCATCGAGATCGTGCCGAAAAGCGAGTTCTACGACTACGAGTCGAAGTACGCTCCCGGCGGGTCGCAGCATATCTGCCCCGCGCCGCTTCCCGACGAGACGACGCGGCTTGTGCAGGATCTTGCGATCCGCGCGCATCGTGCGCTCTCCTGCCGCGGCGTCTCCCGGACGGATCTGATTTTGGAGGAGGACGGCTCCTGCTGGGTTCTCGAGACGAACACCATCCCCGGCATGACGGGCACGTCGCTGCTGCCCGACGCGGCGCGTGCCGCCGGCATCTCCTTCCCGGAGCTCTGCACGAGACTGGTGGGATACGCGCTCGAAGGCTGATCCGAATGTTTCACGTGAAACATTCCGGGAGTTTCGCTTAGAACGCCCCGCAGGACTTCAACGCGAACAGCGCACCGGCGACGAGTGCGAGGAGGAACGCCCAGCTAACGAAGTAGCAGCCCTTGTTCCCCTTCCGGCCTTGCTCGATGAGGTTCTCCGAGAGCTTCCGACGGTTCTTGAGGATAACCGTGCCCGCTTTCTTCTCGGGAAGCGGGCATGTTTTTTTGGGAGTCCACGCGCCTTCGCTCTCAATGACCTGGTCAACGCCCTGCTCGCCGAGCTCGACGTCGGGTCGGATGCCGTCGCCCATGCGCTTGCCGAGAGTGCTCGCATACAGGGAGAACTCCTTGTCCCACTGAGGATCGTAGCAGATCAGGGCCGCTTCTCCCCAATAGAAGCCCGGATCGGGGCTGTCGGTGTAGGCGACGAAGGAAAGCAGGGCCTTCAACTTCCACCCCCGGGCGGAGAGGAGCTGCAGCTGGCGGGTGACGGACGGATCGAAAAAGCCGATCAGGGCCCCGAAACGGTTCTTCATCCACGCGGAGGCCGTCCCGCCTTCGGTTTGGAAGACGATGTCGAATTCGTCGCCGATCAGGTTGTCGGCGCCGAGCAAAGGCGCGGCGTCCTTCTTCGATGCGGTCTCGAATCGCGCGTACGTGCCGAAGTACCGTTCTGCCTGCATCTGATCTCCTCCAGTCATGCATGATGAGCATGTGATTGCCGCGTTTTCAATTTGTAACATTCTATGATAGATGATAGGCTGAACGGTATGGATAAACAACATGCGCCCACGCAGGATGCCCTGCAAAGTTTCATAAGCGATGGAACGCCCGAAGCCGTGCGAGCCCGATACGCGTCGCTTCCGTCACGGGCCGCGAGCACCGATTTCGGCGACCTCGATCGCAATATCGTGGTTCTGGACACCGAGACCACCGGCTTCTCGTTCAACCATGACGAGCTGACGCAGATCGCCGCCGCGCGTATGGAGCGCGGGGAGATCGTCGAGTGGTTCGTCACGTTCGTGAATCCCGGCAAGCCCATCCCCGAGGACGTGGCCCATCTCACCGACATACACGACGAGGACGTGGCCGACGCGCCTTCGCCCGAGCAGGCGCTCGCCGACCTGGTCGCATTCGTGGGCGACGCCAAGGTGGTGGCGCACAACGCCGAGTTCGACCGCACGTTCACTACGCGCCATCCGAGCGGGTACCCTCTGCTGGAGAACACGTGGATCGACTCGCTTGATCTGGCGCGCATCGCCGTGCCGCGTCTGAAGTCCCACCGTCTGCTCGACCTGGTGCGCGCGTTCGGCGCGCCCCTCTCGACGCATCGCGCGGATGCCGACGTCGAGGCGACCTGCGCCGTCTTCCGCATCCTTCTGGCGGGCGTGGCGGCGATGCCCCCGGCGCTCGTGCGCGAGATCGCGCGGATGGCGACGCCGGACCAATGGCCGACCCAGGTGGTGTTCGATCAGTTCGCACGCGCGTACGAGCGCAGCGCCGAGTTGACGGAGGCGTTGTTCGCGAAAGACGAGAATGTTTCACGTGAAACATTCTCGCAAGGCGTGCGTCCCAACGATCTGCAGTTCTCGCTGCGCGGGCTGCGGCGCGATCGCCTGGGAAAGGTGGAACACGCCGCGAAGATCGACGCGGACGATATCGCCGCCGATCCGGCGAGGTCGCTCGTGTTCCCCTCGGTGGAGCAGATAGCCGAGGCGTTCTCGGACCAGGGGCTGGTGGGCTCGCTGTACGACCGGTTCGAGCCCCGTCAGGAGCAGCTCGACATGGCCGAGGCGGTGCGCTGCGCCTTCGCGGGCTCGGAGAACCTCATGGTGGAGGCGGGCACGGGCGTGGGCAAATCGATGGCGTACCTGGTCCCATCCGCGCTGACGGCCCAGGCGAACAACATCGCCGTCGGCGTGGCGACGAAGACGAACGCCCTGCTCGACCAGCTGGTGTATCACGAGCTTCCGGCGCTCTCGGACGCCCTTCGCGCCCAGGACCCGGCACGGCCGCCGCTCACGTACGCACCGCTCAAGGGGTTCTCACACTATCCGTGTCTGCGCAAGATCGGCCGGCTCGTCGAGGAAGGGCCGCAGATGCGGCTCGTGGGCGGCACGGAGCAGACCCAGGCTCCGGCGCTCGCCGCGCTGCTCTCGTTCGTGGAGCAAACCGAATACGATGACATGGACAGCCTGAAGATAGACTACCGGCTGCTTCCCCGCCGCATGGTCACCACGACGAGTCATGACTGCCTGCGCCGAAAGTGTCCCTATTTCGGGACAACCTGCTTCGTCCACGGGGCGCGGCGCCGTGCGGAGGCCGCCGACATCGTGGTGACGAACCACAGCCTGCTGTTCTGCGATCTCGCAGCTGACGGCGGCCTGCTCCCTCCGATACGTTATTGGACGGTCGACGAGGCCCATGGCGCGGAGGCCGAGGCGCGCCGCGCGTTCTCGCTCGCGCTTTCGGCCGAGGACATCGTGCGGCTGGCGAACCGCGTGAGCGCCGACGAGGCGTCGCGCAACGTGTTCGTCAGGGCGGAGCGCCGGGTGGTGATCCCCGGAGCCGAGGAGGGGTCCACGCTGTTCTACGCGCTCACGGCCAAGGCCCGCGTCGCCGGCGCGGCCTACGCCGAGGCGGCGCGCGAATTCGTCGCGCATATGAAGGATCTGCTCTTCTTCGACCAGAACAAAAAGGGCAAGGGCTACGAGACGGTCGAGCTGTGGATCAATGAGGATATTCGGAGAAGCGCGACGTTTTCCCAGGTGAAAGAGCTGGGCTGCTTCATGTCCGACAAGGCGGAGAAGCTGGTGAGCGTCTGCCAGGAGCTCGTGGGCTACCTGGAGGAAGTCGACGGCGCGGCCGAGATCCAGCGTGAGATCGCCTCCATCGCCATGGAGCTGAAGGACCAGCTGCGCGCGGCGGAGGTCATCCTCGTCACCGCCGACGACGCCTACGCCTACGCGGCGACGCTCAACCGCAAGAAGGACCGCGTCACCGAGAAGCTGGAGGCCCTGCTCGTCAACGTCGGCGCGGCCATGAACGAGACGCTGTTCGCGCGAACCCATTCGGTGGTGTTCGCCTCCGCCACCCTGGCGGTGGATGACCGCTTCGACGCATTCGAGGGGGCGCTCGGCCTCAACGCCTCGGAATTCTCGACGTGCCGGGCGTGCCGCCTTGACTCGAGCTACGACTTCGACGGGCACATGACGGTATACGTGGCCGACGACATGCCCGAGCCGAACGACCCGCGCTATCTGGAGGCGCTGCAGCGCCTGCTCGTGGACGTGCACCGCGCGCAACAGGGCTCGATGCTCACGCTGTTCACGAACCGCCGCGAGATGGAGAAGTGCTTCGAAACCGTGCAGCCCCAGCTCAAGGCCGATGACCTGCGCGTCGTCTGCCAAAAATGGGGCGTGTCGGTGAAGGGCCTGCGCGACGACTTCCTCGCGGACGAGCACCTGTCGCTCTTCGCGCTCAAAAGCTTCTGGGAAGGCTTCGACGCGCCGGGCGCCACGCTCAAGGGCGTCGTTATCCCCAAGCTGCCGTTCGCGAAGCCCACCGACCCGCTGTCGTGCGAGCGCGCCGCGCGCGACGACCAGGCGTGGCGGCGCTACGTCCTACCGGCCGCCGTGCTGGAGACGAAGCAGGCCGCAGGCCGCCTCATCCGGAAGGCCGACGACACCGGCGTGCTCATCCTCGCGGACAAACGGCTGGTCACGAAGGGGTACGGCAAGTCATTCCTCAATTCGCTGCCCAGCAGGACGATCAAGGTGATGCCCGCAGCGGCCATCGCCGAGGAACTGGCCCGCGCCAACGGGCGCTGAGCGCGCGAGCAGGCTGCCCATGGCGAAACGGGACGACAAGCTGACGCATGCCGCGCATATAAAACGGCATACGGTGGGAACGTCGAACGAGATATCGTTCAGCGTCCTCGACGCGGCCAAGAACGCCCTGGATGGCGACGACCAGAAGGACAGCCTGCCGCGCTTCGGCCGAATTTCGCTGTTCACGCTGCCGGGGCGCAGGAAGAAGCCCGCGGGAACTCCGACCAAGGAGAGCGGCCTGCCGCTGTCGACCGGGGATTTCATTTCCGTCGAGGATCCGGCGCCCGCCCCGCCGAAAGTCCCGATCAGCTCGGCGAAACCTGCGCAGGAGCGGCCGGCGCCCGCGCTGCCCGCCCCTGCGAAGCCGAAGAGGTCCCCCGAGGAGGAGATAGCGCGCCGGAAAGCACGCCGCCGCTTGAGCAGGATAGCGGCCGTGGGCGTGGTGGCCGTGGCCACGGTGGCGCTCATCGTGGCGGGTGCGGGCTACCTGTACCATGAGCACCAGGTCCAGCAGAGCAACGTCGCGACGCTCGACGAGGCGTTGCGCCTGATAGCCGACACGGACAGCATCCTGTTCGACCTCAACGAGGCGGTGTCCGATCCTTTCGGAGAGGGGTCGGCGGACAAGCGCGCCGCCGTCGAGGAGAGCCTTCCCTCCGTGGAGGACAAGCTGGCGGCCGCCGATGAAAGGGCGCGCGCGGCCTTGGTCGAGCTGCGGCAGGCAGAGGACAAGGAGGCCGCCACGCAGGCGGTGACGGCGGTTACGGCGCGCCGCACGCTGGCGGACCAGGGGATGCAGATACTCACGGCCGCCGACGAGGCGCAGGCGGCCATGGCTATGGCCGAAGCCGCATGGGACCAGGTCATCCGCGCAGACGAGCTGGCCCGTAAGGCCGCCGCGCTCGTCGCCGACACGACGCCCGAGAACGTGCAGGCCTCCAAGGACGTGACGAACGAGTCCCTCGCCGCCTTCACCGAGGCCGAGGCCGCCTTCGCCGAGGCGCAGGCTGCCTATCCCGCGGCGGATTTCGGAGGGTACGCCGGCTACATCGCGAAACGGCAGGAGGCGCTCGGCCACGCCGTCGCGTCGGACGACGCCATCCTCGCGAAGGACAAGGAGGAGGCCGCCGCGCAGAACGACGCGTACAACGTCGCCGACGCCGAGGCGGCGGCGCTTGCGAAGGAGCTTGCCCCCGACCCCGCGAGCGTGGTGCGCGAGGCGTACGAAACAACGGTCGAGGATCTCGCTAAGGCCTATTCAACAGCGCGTTTACAGGCGGGCGCGGCAGACGCTTTTATTCGTGATTATTTGGGTACGGAGATCAAATAGCGTATACTTGCATCCAGTATGCCTTGTAGAATCGCCAAGGAACGAAAGGCAAAGCGTATGCCTGAAATACTAGACCACGTCGCCTACCTGTCGCAGGAGATCGGGCCCCGGCCTGCGGGGACCGAGGAAGAACAGCAGGCCGCGCTGTACATCACCGAGCAGATGCAGAAGGATGCGGGCCTCTCGGCCGTCATCGAGGACTTCAGCGGGGCCCCGGGCTCCGAGATGCCGAAGGTCATCTGCTGCGCGCTCACCCTCGTCTTCACCCTGGTGTCCCTGTTCTTGCCCGTGGTCGGCGTGGCCGCCATCGTGGTCGCATTGATCGCCGGCGCGCTTTTCGCGGCCGAGGCGCTCGACCGCCCGGTGCTCTCGAAGGCCTTCGCGCGGGGCGTGAGCCAGAACGTCGTCGCCAAATACGAGCCCGGGTACTCGGCCGAAGCGGGGGGGACGCGCCGCCGCAAGGTGATCGTGGTCGCGCGCTACGACAGCGGCAAGGTCCGCTCCGAGCTCGCGCAGCCCCTTCTGCCCGTGCTGCCCATCTTGAACTGGGGCACGCTCGGGGCGATGGTGCTTTTGCCCTTCCTGCTCATCCTGCGCAACGTGGTGTTCCTCAACGCCGAAGGGGCGGTGGCCGTCGTCCTGAACGCGCTCACCGTCATCGCGCTCGTGTTCGCAGCGCTGCCGCTGGTCGTCGCGCTTTTGCACAAGCTAGCGGCGTACAACGAAGGGGCCAACTGCAACGCCGCCGGCACTGCGGTGCTGCTGGAGATGGCGCGCCGCGTCGGCCGAGGCCGCGTGAGCGAGGCCGAGCTTGCCGAGCGAAGCGAAGCGGCCGTCCACGGCGAGGAGGCGGCCCGCGCCGCGGGGCTCGTTCCCGAAGGCGCGCAGCTCGTGTACGAGGCCGCCAACGTGAAGCCTCCCGAGCCCGCCCCCCAGTCGCCGGAGGCGCGTCTCGCCGCCGCGAAAGCCGCCATCGCCGCGCTTTCCGGCAAGCCGGTGAGCGGGACATATGCGAGCGACATCGCGCAGAACCTCGTGCAGGTGAAGGAGCAGCCCCTTCCCGAGCCGACGGAGGAAGATCTGCGCGAGCTCCACGACGAGACGCGCGAGGCCCTGAGCACCCTTCCTCCCGAGACCATGCAAGCCGCCCTCGCCAACGCCGAGGCGGCGGCAGCCGGGCTAGCGAAGGAAGCGGCCGAATCCGCCGTCTCCGTCGCCGCCGGTGTCATGGAGGCGTATCGGCCCGCGACCCAGCCCGACGAAGGGGCGGACGGGGTGCCCGACTGGTTCAAGAAGGCGCAGGAGAAGGCGAAGAAGCCGCGCAACGCCGACAAGCCCGTGCAGCGTTCGCGCTACGCGAGCGCGCTCGACGCCGCGGTGACCGAGAGCGCCGGGCATTTCGCCGAGGCGAACAGGATCGTCGAAGAGGATCTCGAGCGCTCGCTCGACACGGGCCGCGAGGAGATCCGCGAGGTGAAGGCACCGCAATGGGCCCCGCCCGCCGAAGAAGCCGCCGACGATTCGGCCCCGCAGTCCGACGCCGCCGCTCCCGAGCCGGAGGCTCCGGCCGATCCGTCTTCCACGACGGCGATGCCGCCGCTCGACGTGAGCTCCCTGGGCCTCGACGACGTCCCGCCCATGGGAGAGCCCTCGCTGCCTGCGTTCCTCGATCCGCGCAAGGTGCAGGAAGAGGCCCAGTCGGCCTTTGCGGACGCGCGCCGGACGGACAGGCGCGTCGACGTCACGGGCGTCCCCATCGGCGACAGCGGGCGCATCGATTACCCGCTCGACGGCTCGGTGCCGTCCGGCGCCGTGCCGACGGAAGCCGCCGAGGCGGCGCGCCGCCGGCCCATCGTGCTGCCCGACATCGGGCTCTCCGGCAAGCTCGCGCCCATAACGGAGCTCCCCAAGCAGCGCGCGCCCCTGGCCGAAGTGGAGACTTCGGGCAAGACGGCGGCGAAGAGCCTGCTCACCATGCTTCCCGCGATCGACCTTGGCGGGGCGGCCGGTGCCGAAGCGTCCGCTGCGGGCGCGGAGGGGGAGGCCTCCGCCGCACCGTCCGACGGCGGCAGGAAGGCGGCGCTCCAATCCATGCTGCCGTCCCTTTCCGGCTCCCTGCCCCGGTCCGACGCGCCCGCGGACGCCCGTCCGTCCAACGTGAGCGCCGCAGGGTCGTTCGCGCCCGCCGGTGCGACGGGGACGTTCGCTCCGGTTGGCGACGAGCTTCTGCAGAACATCGACCCGAGCGACATCTACGTCGACGACGCCGACGATTCGGCTTACGACGAGAACTTCACCGAAACGGGCGCCTTCGCGGGCCCCGGCTACGTCGAGATGCCCAAGTCGCGCGTCCATCGCCTGTTCGACCGGTTCCGCCGCAAGAAGGATGAGGAGGAGCCGACGCCGCAGGAGTGGCTCGATGTGGACGAGACGTTCGACGCCCGCTCCGTCGGCGCCGAGCGCGGCGGCTGGGAGAGCTTCCGCGACGAGGAGGGGGAGTCGCTCGACCCCGGCGCGACGACGCGGATGGATTTCGCCGCGGCCGACGGCTACGACGACGAGGACTACTATTACGATGACGCACCTGTCGACCATGACGCGACCGGCCGCCGCCCGTGGAACGGCGGGGCGTTCTCGCCGCGCCGCATGGAGCGCGCGGATATGGATTCGGCGGCCCTTGCCGAGGAATCCGAAGCGGCCACGGGCGATTGGGCCGAGCCGGGCGTTCCGGAGGAGCTCAAGCACGTGTACCAATTCCGCAACCCCGATATCAACACGGAGGTCTGGTTCGTCGCCTTGGGCTCGGAGCTTTCCCAGAACGGCGGCATGAGGGCGTTCCTCACCGAGCATCAGCAGGATCTGCGCGGCTCCATCATCGTAGACCTCGACGCGCTCGGCGCGGGCGAGCTGTGCATGATCGAGCGCGAGGGCGAGTACCGTTCGGTCAAAACCTCATCGCGCATGAAGCGCTACGTGAAGAAGGCGTCGCAGGCCACCGGGCTGGACGTGGGCGCCGCGCAGCTTCCCTGGATGAACAGCGCCGCGTCGTGCGCCATCAGGCATGGGTACCAGGCGATGCACCTGGTGGGCATGGACGGCGGCAAACCCGCCTTCTTCGCCCAGGCCAACGACGTGCTTGAGAACATCGACGAGGAGACGCTCACCGCCAACGCCGACTTTGTTATGGAGTTGTTGAAGAATATCTAGTCGCTCGCAGGCATCGCCGGGGGCGCATTTTGACCCTGGCGTATAATGGGAACTCCGTGCGCAGGGCCGTCGCCCAGCGTGCGCTCAAAAGCCGCGGGGCCTTCGCGCCTCGCTCAGGAACAGGACAGAGAGGTGTTTTTGCAGCCATGTCTATCGAAGCATACTGCGTGAAGTGCAAGGCCAAGAAGATCATGAAGGACCCGGTCGAGAGCACGACGAAGAACGGCAAGCCCATCACGAAGGGCAAGTGCCCCGACTGCGGGACCACCATCTGCCGCATCGGCGCTGCGAAGTAACCCTCTCTTCAACGCAGAGAAGACGACGGCCCCGGGCGACGCGCTCGGGGCCGTTTCTTATGCGCTCGGCGCGAAGCGCAGCAGCTCGCCCGCTCGCCCGATGAGGGCGTCGGGCCGCGCTTCCGCAAGGCGGCCCTTCTCGTGATAGCCCCAGGCGACGGCTATGGCGAAGGCGCCCGCGTTGCGCGACACCGCGATGTCGCCGGCGGAATCGCCCACGTAGGCCGTGGTGGCCGGCGTGGCGCCGAGCTCATCGATGGTGCGCAGCAGGCCCGCCGGATCGGGCTTGCGCGGAAATTCGGCGCATTCGCCGTGCGCGACCTCGAACAGGCCGGGCAGGTAGGAGCCGATGACCTCGCGCACCGCGCCGTCGAACTTGTTGGACAGCACGCCGAGCCGCGCCCCGCGCCGCTTGAGCTCGGCCACGGTCTCGGGGATGCCGTCGTAGGCCTTCGTGAGCTTGTGGCCGTAGGCCGGGTAGAGCTCCTTCCATCGGCGCATGGCCGCCTCGACGTCGGCGGCGTCGGCATCCTCGGGAACGGCCTGGTACATGAGCGCCTTCACCCCGTTGCCGACGAAGCTGAGGATCTCGGCGGACGTGCGCTCGGGATAGCCGCACTCGCGCAGCACCGCGTTGGTGAGGAGCACGAGGTCGGGCAGGGTGTCGAGCAGCGTTCCGTCGAGGTCGAACACGAACGCCTCGAGCTTCGGCGCGTGCGATTCCCCCATGGCGCTTCCTTTCCCTCAAATGAAAAATCCAAGCCGAAGCTTGGATCGTTGGGTGCGGTGGAGCGGGTGACGGGACTCGAACCCGCGAATACGAGCTTGGGAAGCTCGGGCCTTACCACTTGGCGACACCCGCATGAGAACGAATTATAGCGTAACAATTCTACCCGTGCGAACCGCAAGAAAAATTCGCCAAATGTTTCACGTGAAACAGGCCTGCAGCCGTCATCGATCGCTCGTGGAGCCTTGGGCGACTACGACACCCCCCTCCACCAGTTTTTTCATCTCTCGCCAACAGGCGCTCCACGGGGTCCTGCCCTCGACGAACCAGCCGAGGCTCAGTATCTCCACAGCACAGTGGAATATGCCGTTCTGCGTGGGGCGAAGCCGGTACAGGTGGGGGATTATGCGGATTAATTATGCGAAGCGCCTTCGGACGTGCGGTTTTGTGGAATAGTTTCATCCGACAACCACGCGCACGGCCGCACGCATCGTAAGGACTCTTCACCATGGAACATACTCAGGCTTCCCGCCGAACCGTCGCCGCATCATGGGCGCTCGTCGCCCTGTGGGCGGTCTTCATCTTCTTCATGTCGTCGAACACCGACACCGGCCTCAACGAGGGGCTCGGGTTCTTCTCGGGCATCTACCAGGCGATGAAGGACGTTCAGGCGCAGCTGCTCGGCCCCGATGTCGACGTCCTGTCGTCGATCGCGCATTTCTGCGAGTACACGGTGTTCGGGGCGCTTCTGGCCAACGCTCTGCGCCGCCACATGCCGCTGGGCCGCGCATGCCTCGCGGCCATCGCCTGCGCGAGCCTCTATGGCGTTACCGACGAGTTCCACCAGCTGTTCGTGCCCGGCCGCATGTGCGACCCGGCGGACTGGCTCGTCGACACCTTAGGGGCGAGCTTGGGCTCGGGGCTGGCGTATCTCGGGTTGAACGGCCTTGCGAAGCGGGGCAGGGGCTAGAACAGCCTCGCGTGCCGCGCCTCGGGCGAACGGGACTCGGCAAGCGGCTTCGGACGCTGCTCGTCCTGTCTGACCAGCAGCTCCTCGGGGCGCTTCTCGAGGGCGTCGGCGATGCGCACGATGACGTCGAGGCGCGGATTGGCGGTGCCGTCCTCTATCTTGTTGAGGAACGGCCGCCCGATGCCCACCATCAGGGCGAACCTCTTCTTGTTGATCTTCGCCTCCTTGCGAAGGCGCTTGACGTTCTCGGCGAGGATCGGGGCGCAGCGGTGCCGATCGAGGTTGCCCTCGTCAACGCCGGTATGTCCACGTCCGAGCTCCATGGCAGATAGCCTAGCGTTGCGCGCGGCGAAGCCTGTAACCGCACGGATACGTTTCAATGCCTTTTCTGAAAATGTGCGCTGGTAGGTTGAATTTTTAAACGCAACGCTGTTGCGCTTGCTCTTGCAGGCGAAGCCTGGAGCCCCTTTCAGCGCGTAGGTCGTAAGGCCTGCCGCTGAAAGGGGCTTTTCCCTTCTCTTCTACAATCTTTCCCGTGCAGGTTTCCCGGGCGGGAAGGAGGAGGCGATGCCTGAATCGAAGGGAAGGCATCTCACGAAGGAGAACAGGGAGGTGATCGAGGAGGGGATCCGCAGCCGCGACTCGGCGAGGGCTATCGCCAAGAGGATCGACGTCAGCCCCTCGACCGTGACCCGCGAGGCCAGGGCGCACAGGACCGTGAGGCAGAGGAAGATGTCGAGGGGCGAGAACGCCTCCGCGAGGTGCGCCAAAAGCCAGTCGTGCCAGGCGAGCGGCACCGCCTGCAAGAGGTGCTCGACCGCGCTCACGGCATGCAAGAGGTGCAAGACGCGCCCGTGCGTCCTTGCGTGCCCGGACTTCGAGCCCAAGATGTGCCCGACCACGCAGAAGTGGCCCTACGTCTGCCCCGAGGGCTGCCCGAAGCGCGGGTGGTGCGCCTACCCCAAGTGCTCCTACGACGCGGGCGACGCCCACGCGGCGTACCGCGGGACGCTGAGCGCGTCGAGGAGCGGCATCTGCATCTCGCAAGAGGAGCTCGACGCGATGAACGCCATCGTCGTCCCCCTCTCCAAGCAGGGGCAGAGCTTCGAGGCGATCTGGGCCGCGCATGCGGCCGAGCTGCCGGTGTGCGTGCGCAGCGCCTACAACTACCAGGCGAAAGGAGAGGTCGGCCTGACGAGCCTCGACATGCCGCGCAAGGCGCGCCTGCTCCCGCGCCGGAAGCCGAATGGGAAGGGCGGGGACGCCGACGCGCCCCGCGAGAGGGTGGACCGCGCGGGGCGCGCCTACGCCGACTTCCTCGAGCTCGCCCTCGCCGAGCGCGTCCGCGTCGTGCAGGGCGACTCGGTGGAGGGGTATCAGGGAAACGCCACGGATATTTTGAGCCTGCACGTCGTCGCCCGCTCCTTCCAATTCTACCTGAAGAAGCGCCATGGCGACCCCGCGGCGGTCGTCGCATGGCTCGACGTCATAGAGCGCGCCTTGGGCTCGCCTGCGGCTTTCGAGGAGATCTTCGGAATCCTCCTCTTCGACCGAGGGGTCGAGTTCGACGACTGGGCCGGCGTGGAGCGCTCGTGCCTGGTGGAGGGCGCGCGCCGGGCCCGGGTGTTCTACTGCGACGCGATGCAGTCCAACCAGAAGGCCCAGGCGGAGCGCAACCACGAGCGCCTCAGGCGAATCCTGCCCAAGCACCGCAGCGACTTCGACGCGCTCAGCGTGTGGGACGTGGCGGTGTGCGCGAGCCACGTGAACTCCTACCCGCTCGCCCGCGCGTCGGGCAAGTGCCCCTTCGAGGTCGCCGAGGGGCTGATCCCCAGGGTGCTTTTCGACGAGCTGGGCTACGAGCGGGTGCCCGCCGACGAGGTCGTGCTGAAACCGTATCTGATGGCCCACGCGGTGGAGCAGTAGCCCGCCGCGCTTCGATAAAGCCCGGGAAGCAGTGCGCGTAAACATATCCTAGATTCCAAGGCCCCGCGCGTTGCGCTTTCCTCTGCACTTTCCGAGGCGGGGGCCTGCGCGAGCGCGCCCGAATCCTCTCGAGATGCTGTGGGGCAAAGGGCGGTCTGAGGCGGATCGGCGCCGATTGCAAGGGCAAGCGCAACGCGATTCCCCCTGTTTTGCACGTGAAACCGCAACTGTTGCGATAACTCATGCAGTGTTGCAGCTACTTTTGCAACCAACCGAAAATGTGCGCTTTATACCCAGGCCGTGCCCATTTTATGGTGGCCGCCCATCGATGTTACAATGAATTCGTATGCGAGAACTCTATGCGTGCGACCTTGTGCAACGTTGTTGCAGGTAGGCTGCGAGGAGAACATATGACGTCAAGAAACTCTCGAACGAACCGTCCCGCGGCCCGCTCCTCACGAGCTCCCCAGTCCGCCCGCGCCGTCCGTTCCGCCCGCGCCGCGCAGTCCGGCCGCATAGCCTCGCGCAGCACCGCCGCGCAGTTCTCCCGCAACAGCAATGCTGACCCTTCGGCGTACCGCTCGGCCTACACGCCCAACAGCCAGGGCCGCAGCGCGAACTCGGCATACAGCCGTCAGACGGCCGCGAGCCAATACTCCCGCGCCAACCCGAACTACTCGCAGGCGTCAGCCAAGCGGATGAGCCGCGGAAAGAAGATCGCGCTCGGCGTGGTCGCGGCCGTGCTCGTGGTGGCCATTGGCGGCGGCTCGGCGTTCGCGCTATGGTTCAATTCCATCAACGACCAGCTCAATCGAGGCACGAAGACCGAGGAGGAGCTGGGAGCCATCGCCGACGCGCTCGCGCCGGTGCAGACGAAGAGCTTCACGGAGCCGTTCTATATGATGCTCATCGGTTCCGACCGCCGCGAGGACAACTCGGCCGAAGGCGCGCGGTCCGACACCAACATCGTCGTGCGCGTCGATCCCACGCAGAACCTTGCGTCCATGGTATCCATTCCACGCGACACCATGATCGAGATCGACAACGTGGGCCGCGCCAAGTTCAACGCGGCGTACAACTACGGCGGGGCGGCCGCCACCATCCGCGAGGCGAAGGAGCTATGCAACATCGAGATAGCCCACTACGCCGAGGTCAACTTCGAGGAGCTCGTCGAGCTCGTCGACGCGGTGGGCGGCGTCGACGTGGTGGTGGACGAGCGCATAGACGATCCGGATGCGGGCAGCATCGTCATCGAGGAGGGCGAGCAGCATCTCGACGGCGAGGCGGCGCTCGTGTTCGCCCGCAGCCGCGCGTACGTGGACGGCGACTTCACGCGCACCGCCAACCAGCGCAAGCTCATCATGGCGCTGGCGGAGAAGGTGCTCGCGCTGCCGGTCACCGAGCTTCCCGGGGTCATCCAAGGGGCGGCCAAGGCGGTGACCACCGACCTCTCCGTCAACGACATCATCGCGCTCGCGCAGCAGTTCAAGGACGAGGGGGATCTGACCATCTACTCGGCCATGCTTCCTTCGACCATCGCTCCCGAGCTCATCGACGGCGTGTCGTACGTGCTGAACGATCCCGTCGCGACCAAGGAGATGATGAAGGTGATGGAGGCGGGCGGCGATCCGAGCGAGGTCGTCGCGACCGGGTACGTCGATCCGCAGTACAGCGGATCGGGCGGCCAAGGGTCGTCAGGCGGCTCCGCAGGCAACGGGGGCACCTACTACGAGGAACCGATCGACAACGGTTCCGTGGACCCCGGGTACGATCCGAATTACGATCCGAACTACGATCCTGATTACGACCCGAACTACGATCCCGGGTACGTCGACCCGGGCACCTCTGACGGAGGCTATGTCGACCCGGGCTACGTCGATCCCGGAACGGGCGGCATGGGCGGCGCCGAAGCTGCCGCCTGACAAGGCGCTGCGAACGAAGAAGGGCCCCGGCAGAAAACCTGCCGGGGCCCTTTCGATTCTCGGGGTGGCCGAACGCCCTACGCGGTGGCGTAGCCGTCCGGGTTCGTGGACTGCCAGCGCCAGCCGTCGGCGCACATGCGGTCCAGGTCGTACAGCGCCGTCCAGCCCAGCTCCGTGCGCGCCTTGTCGCAGGCGGCGAAGTTCACGGCCACGTCGCCTGCGCGGCGCGGCTTGATCTGGTAGGGAAGCTCCTTGCCGCAGGCGCGCTCGAAGGCATGCACCACGTCGAGCACGCTCGAGCCGGTGCCGGTGCCCAGGTTGAAGATGCCCACGCCGCGGCGCGTGCCGTCGGCGGCGGGCTTGCCGGCTATCTCTCCGAGCGAGAGGGGAGCGCCTTCCGTGCCCGACTTGCCGCCCATCCAATCGAGCGCCGCCACATGGCCGCGCGCGAGGTCCACCACATGGATGTAGTCGCGCACGCCGGTGCCGTCGTGGGTGGGGTAGTCGTCGCCGAACACGCCCACGCGCTCGAGCTTGCCCACGGCCACCTGCGCCACGTAGGGCAGCAGGTTGTTCGGGATGCCCTTGGGATCCTCGCCGATCAGGCCGCTTTCGTGCGCGCCGATGGGATTGAAGTAGCGCAGCAGCACGATGTTCCACTCGTCATCGCCCACGTACACGTCGGTGAGCACCTGCTCAAGCATGGATTTCGTCCAGCCGTAGGGGTTCGTGGCGTCGTGCTTGGGGCAGTTCTCGTCGATGGGCACGCGCTCCGGCTCGCCGTACACGGTGGCGCTCGACGAGAACACGAGGTTCTTCACGCCGTGATCGCGCGCCACGTCGCACAGCACGAGGGTGCCGGCCAGGTTGTTCCAGTAGTACTCGAGCGGCTTCTGCACGCTCTCGCCCACGGCTTTGAAGCCGGCGAAGTGGATGATGGCGTCGATGTCGTGCGCCTGGAAGATGCGCGCGAGCGCCGCGCGGTCGAGGATGTTCTCCTCGTAGAACACGAGGCGGTTGTCGTCGGGTTCGATGCCCGCGATCTTGCGCACGCGCTCGAGCGCCGCCTCGCTCGAGTTGCTGAGGTCGTCCACCACCACCACGCGGTATCCCTGTCCCAGCAGCTCGACCACCGTATGGCTGCCGATGAACCCGGCACCGCCCGTCACGAGCACGCAGGTGTCCGCGTGATCCTTAGCAAGGCTCTTGTTCGCCATGAATAATCTCCTCTCCCGCAGGCGCGTTCCCGCCCGCTGGCTCCTGAAGCCGTTGCAGTAATAGTAGCAGCCCGAGCGGGCCATCGCGTGCGAGGTTGTAAAAGTCACATGCCAGGCGTCCCGCATCGTGGAACGCGCGTCTCACCGGCGCGCTGACGGCCGGTTGCGAAAATTATCCTTGACAAAGAATAATCAAGACGGTAGTATCTCAGACGTGGAAACGAACCGACTCCAAAGGTTTCTCCTCGTTTCACTCGTCCGAGTACAGGCCGCCTCCCCCGCGGCCTGTGCTCGTTTTCAGCCCGCTTGCGCCGCGCCTTCGCACCTTCCTCGCCCGCACACACCACCCGCCGCCACCCGCCTTCACACCTTCCCCGTCCGCGCACGCCACCCACCGCTCGGCGGGCAAAATGTTTCACGTGAAACACTTGTCGCAATAACATGCGAATATGGTACAAATGTTTCAGCATACAATTGAGCGTCCGGGGGGGGGGGTGCATGCGAATAGCACCGCTTCCGCACGAAAATCCCCGACGTGAAAGGCTCGAAGGCGAAAATGGGCGGCTACCGGCTCACCGGAGCTGTGACCCTCGGCGTCTTCCCAGGTCGCGGAACCCCGACGCACGCGCGGATCGCTGAAATCCTTTCACGTCGAGGATTTTCGTGTCGGACAGCCCCGATTCGCGTGCTCCCCCTCCCCCCCCCGAGGTGCCGATTGTGCGTTAAAGAGAGGGTCAGAACGAATGTTTCACGTGAAACATCGGGGCCCCTCTCGGGCGTTTGCCGCTTTTGCGTCAATGTGGGGGTATCGCTCGCCATTGACTATAATACGGAGCAGGCAACTCACGGACGGCCGCTTGCGCGGCATCGGACGGAAAGGAATACCGTGGCAGACATTCATTTCGGAACCGACGGGTGGCGCGCCATCATCGGCGAGGATTTCACGAACGACAACCTGGTGCGCGTCGTGGACGCGGCAGCCCGCATCTTCAAGGAGGACGCTGCGGCTGCCGGGCGCGCGGCCGACGCTCCCGGCACGCTCTACGTGGGGCACGACTGCCGCCAGGACGCGCACGCCTACGCCCAGCTGGCCGCCGAAGTGGCCGCCGCGCACGGCTTTCGCGTGAAGCTGACGCAGGACTACTGCCCCACGCCGACGCTGTGCTGGTCGGTGGCGCAGGACGCCGACGCGGTGGGCGGCATCATGCTCACGAGCAGCCACAACCCGGCCGAATACCTGGGCGTGAAGCTGCGCATGGACGATGGCGGCGCGGCGGGCAAGGAGTTCACCGACCGCGTGGAGGCCGTGCTGCCCGACGCGCCCACCGATGCGCGCGGCTCCTACGAGGTCGCGGACCTCATGACGCCCTACCTCGCCACTTTGAAGGAGCGCGTGGATGCCGACGCCATCCGCAACGCCAACCTGCGCGTGGTGGTGGACCCGCTCTACGGCGCCGGCCGCCTCTACCTGGCGAACCTGCTGCGCGACCTGGGCGTGGAGGTGTGCGAGATCAACAACGCCGAGGATCCCACGTTCGACGGCCTGCACCCCGAGCCCATCCCGCCCTGGGTCGACCGCTGCATCGCCAAGGTGCCGGAGCTCGGCTTCGACGCCGGCTTCATCAACGACGGCGACGCCGACCGCATCGGCGCGGTGGACGAGCACGGCAACTTCGTGAACCCGCACCGCATCATCACGCTGCTGGTGTCTCACCTGGCCGAAGACAAGGGCCAGCGCGGCCGCGTGGTGTCCACCATCACCGCGTCGGCCATGCTCGCGCGCCAGTGCAAGCGCCTGGGCCTCGAGCTCACCAGCACGCCGGTGGGCTTCAAGTGGATCTACGCCGAGATGGAGAAGGGCGACGTGATGCTCGGCGGCGAGGAATCCGGCGGCATCGGCATCCCCACGCACGTGATGGAGCGCGACGGCCTGCTGATGGCGCTTCTGCTGTGCGAGACCATGGCGCAGCGCGGCATGAGCCTGGGCCAGCTGGTGGACGATATGTTCGAGAAGGTGGGCAAGCTGGAGTTCGAGCGCCAGGGCCTCACCATCACCGACGAGCAGATGGCGAACTTCCGCGCGAACATCGTGCCCGCTTACGAGGCCGACGAGATCTGCGGCAAGCGCGTGGTGGACGTCGACCGTCGCGACGGCGTGAAGTTCTACCTCGAAGGCGACGCATGGGTGATGATGCGCCCCTCCGGCACCGAGCCCCTCGTCCGCATCTACGCCGAGGCCGAGACGATGGACGAGGTGCGCGCCCTCCTTGACGCCGCCGCCGAAGTGGTTTTGGCATAAAAGGGGACTGTCCCCTTTTATGCCATTTTTCAGCGCTCGGGGAACTTCGGGAGCTTCTTGAGGAGGGCCCAGGCGACCTGCTTGTCCTGGGCGTCCTCGAGCATCTTCGGGAACGATTTGAACGCCACGCACGTGCGGCCGAACACGCGGGACGGCTTGCCCGGCGGCACGTCGCAGCGGTAGGCGCGGCCGAGCATGCGCGCGGCTCCCTGGTCGGCGGCCACCAGGCACAGCGGGTCAAGCCCCTCCATCAGCAAGAAGAGCGCCTGTTCATCCAGCCCTTCCACGACGGCGAACGTGCAGGCGGCGCGTCCGTAGCCGAGCGCCTCCGCCGAGCTGTTGAGCGCCTCCCGGCTTCGCTCGTCCAGCGGGCTCTCGCTCAGCACGCACACAAGCGCCGAGCGCGCGCCGCTCAGCTGCTCGCCGAACAGCTCCCATGCCTCGTCGAGCGCCACCTCGTACATGTTACCTTTTGCGGAATTTTTCACACTGTCCCTTGCGGTCGGTCGCGGTTAGCCGTATAACCGTAATAATAGCAAGAATCGGTTGAAAGGACCGCGTATGTGCACGAATGGAGTCAACACCGGCCAGTTCGAGCAGATGATCGAGCAGATAGACGACCACGTGAAACTCGAGCGTCGCTGGGCCCACAACCTGGCGCACCAGGCGGGCGACGCCGGGTTCGCCACGGTGTCCGAGAAGCTGCACGCCGCCCAGGCGCTGCTCGACGAGGTGCGCGCCGCGCTCGACGAGGCGAAGGACGCGCTCGAAGACGACGCCAGCGCAAGCTCGAACGTCACCGTCAGCCTGGTGTAGCGCGGGGCGCCCATGAGC
Source organism: Arabiibacter massiliensis (assembly GCF_902386925.1). NCBI lineage: Bacteria > Bacillati > Actinomycetota > Coriobacteriia > Eggerthellales > Eggerthellaceae > Arabiibacter > Arabiibacter massiliensis. Next base: position 2,317,094 of record NZ_LR698996.1, read on the forward strand.
AACGACCTCATGCGCTTCTCGGTCGCTATGCCCGAGGACCTGCTCGTCCGCTTCGACCAGCTGGTGGCCCGCCGCGGCCTGGCGAAGAATCGCAGCGAGGTCGTCCGCGACCTCGTGCGCGATGCCCTGGTCGAGGACGAGTGCGCCACACCCGGCGTGGAGGTGGTGGGCACGCTCACCATCGTGTTCGACCACCATGCGGGCGACCTGCAGGAGAAGCTGCACGCCATCCAGCACGAATACTTCGGCTTCATCATCTCGTCCATGCACGTGCACCTCGACGCGCACCACTGCCTCGAGGTCATCGTGCTGCGCGGCGAGACGGGCCTCGTGCAGGACATCGCGAACCTCATCCTGGGGACGAAGGGCGTGAAGAACGGCCGCCTCGTGGTCACCACCACCGGACAGCATATATAGGTATGTCATCCTGAGCGCAGGCGCGTAGCGCCGGAGTCGAAGGACCCCGCGCGGCGTCAGCTGAAAATGCATCTGTTGGCCTCGCACGGGATCCTTCGACTCCCTTCGGTCGCTCAGGATGACGGAATGGAAAGGCTTTTTATGGACACCACGGTCATGTTGGGGCACGGCAGCGGCGGGACGATGATGAAGCGCATCATCGACGACGTGTTCTTCGCGGCCTACGCGGGTGACGAGCTTCTGCGCGGCGACGACGCAGCGGTGCTGCCCGCGCCGGCACCGGGCGAGCGGCTGGCGTTCTCCACCGATAGCTTCGTGGTAACGCCGCACTTCTTCCCGGGCGGCGACATCGGACGGCTGGCCGTGTGCGGCACGGTAAACGACGTGGCCACGAGCGGCGCGACGCCCCGCTACCTGAGCGTGGGCTTCATCTTGGAAGAGGGCTTTCCCATCGACGACCTCAAGCGCATCTGCGCCTCCATGGCCGAATGCGCGCGCGAGGCGGGCGTGCACCTGGTCACCGGCGACACGAAGGTGGTGAACCGCGGCCACGGCGACGGCGTGTTCATCAACACGAGCGGCGTGGGAGTGCTGGCACCCGGCGTGGAGCTGGGCGGCGCGCAGTGCAAACCCGGCGACAAGGTGCTGGTCACGGGCACGCTGGGCGACCATGGCATCACCATCATGAGCTGCCGCGAGTCGCTGTCGTTCTCGGCCGACCTGGAAAGCGACGCCGCGCCGCTCAACCACCTCATCGCCGAGGTGCTAGCGGCCGCCCCCCACACCCGCTGCTTCCGCGATCCCACGCGCGGCGGCCTGGCCTCCACGCTGAACGAGCTGGCCGCCCAGTCGGGCACCGACATCACCGTGGAGGAGGACGCCGTTCCCGTGAAGCCGGCCGTGCTCGGCGCGTGCGAGATGCTCGGCTACGATCCTTTGCAGGTGGCCAACGAGGGCAAGATGGTGTGCGTCGTGGCGCCTGAGGAGGCCGATGCCGCGCTGGCCGCCATGCGCGCGAACCGCTACGGCGCCGATGCGGCTATCATCGGCGAGGTAGTGGCCGCCCAGCCCGAGCGCGGCCCCAAGGTGTTCCTGCGCACGGCGTTCGGCGGCACGCGCATCCTCGACATGCTCGTGGGCGAGCAGCTGCCGCGCATCTGCTAAGGGCACCCGGCGCGTTTGGCGGGCGAAAGGGATTTTCTGCCGCACCCTGAGAATTTCGCCGTTTCATATTGCAATCGACGGGAACAATGGTATCTTGCGGGCAGAAAGTTTTTGGGGAAGCGCCCGGCGCGGATCGTCGGCATGCTTTTGGACGAGAAGGAGTTTGTTATGTCTCACCCGGTTATCGAAGCCGACGAGTGCATCGGCTGCGGCATTTGCGTTGACGCCTGCCCGCAAGAGGTCCTCGAGGTCGTGGGCGGCACGGCCGAGGTCGTGAACGAGGACGCCTGCATCGCGTGCGGCGACTGCGTCGAGGAGTGCCCCATGGGCGCCATCCCCGAGGTCGTCGAGGACTAACGCGCACGCGCAAAACGCCATCGAGCGAAACAGCGCCCCTGCCTTCCGGCTGAGAAGGCGGGGGCGCTTTGCGTTCTCGTGGGGGCTTCGCCTGCTCAACGGCCCCGTGCAGAAGGCGTAACGGATGCCCCGCGCACACTCCGCGCCGCCCCTCCCTCTCTATAGTTGCGTTCGTTGACATTACTTGTATGACAGTTTGGTAACTAACTTGACAGCATGAGACTTAGATTATATATTCCAAAACATCGAAAAGAGATTGAGTCCGCATGCGTGAGGCGGATCCGGTCTCTCCAACGACGAACGACTCCGGCGCAACGAACCAGGTAACAACTCCGAAAGAGAGGAACTGATAATGGCTAAGATTCTGGGCATCGACTTGGGCACGACGAACTCCGCCATGGCCGTCATGGAGGGCTCCGAGCCCGAAATCCTCGTGAACGCGGAGGGCGACCGCACCACGCCGTCCGTCGAGGGCTTCCGCAAGGACGGCGAGCGCGTCGTCGGCAAGGCCGCGAAGAACCAGGCCGTCACCAACCCCGAGAACACCGTCTCCTCCGTCAAGCGCTTCATCGGCCGCTCCTACGACGAGACGCCCGAAGAGCGCAAGACCGTGAGCTACAAGCTGCAGAAGGGCAAGGACGGCCGCGCGGTGGTGGACATCGACGGCAAGGACTACACGCCCGAAGAGATTTCCGCCATGGTGCTGCAGAAGCTGAAGAACGACGCCGAGAAGCAGCTGGGCGGCCCGGTGACGCAGGCCGTCATCACGGTGCCCGCGTACTTCAACGACTCGCAGCGCCAGGCCACCAAGGACGCCGGCAAGATCGCGGGCCTCGAGGTGCTGCGTATCATCAACGAGCCCACGGCGGCGGCGCTGGCCTACGGCCTGGACAAGACGAACAAGGACCAGAAGATCCTCGTGTTCGACCTGGGCGGCGGCACGTTCGACGTGTCCATTTTGGAGCTCGGCGACGGCGTGTTCGAGGTCGCGTCCACCGCGGGCGACAACCACCTGGGCGGCGACGACTGGGATCAGCGCATCATCGACTGGCTGGCCGACAAGTTCCAGGCCGAGAACGGCATCGACCTGCGCAAGGACAAGATGGCCCTCCAGCGCCTGAAGGAAGCCGCCGAGAAGGCGAAGATGGAGCTCTCCTCCACCACGCAGGCCAACATCAACCTGCCGTTCATCACGGCCGACGCCTCCGGCCCGAAGCACCTCGACTACACGCTGACGCGCGCCGAGTTCGAGCGCATCACGAAGGACCTGCTCGATCGCGTGAAGCATCCCGTTGAGCAGGCGCTCAAGGACGCGGGCCTCAAGACGGGCGACATCGACGAGGTCATCCTCGTGGGCGGCTCCACCCGTATGCCCGCCGTGCAGGACCTGGTGAAGAAGCTCACCGGCAAGGAACCGAACATGTCCGTGAACCCCGACGAGGTGGTGGCCATGGGCGCGGCCGTCCAGGGCGGTGTGCTGTCCGGCGACGTCGAGGGCATCCTGCTGCTCGACGTGACCCCGCTGTCGCTCGGCGTGGAGACGATGGGCGGCGTCATGACCAAGATGATCGACCGCAACACCACCATCCCCACCCGCAAGACGGAGATCTACTCCACTGCTGCCGACAACCAGACGTCGGTCGAGGTGCACGTCCTGCAGGGCGAGCGCCAGATGGCCCACGACAACAAGACGCTCGGCAAGTTCCAGCTCTCCGGCATCCCGGCCGCGCGCCGCGGCGTGCCGCAGATCGAGGTCACCTTCGACATCGACGCCAATGGCATCGTGAACGTGTCGGCGAAGGACCTGGGCACCGGCAAGCAGCAGCAGATCACTATCTCCGGCTCCACGGCGCTCAACGACGACGAGGTGGAGCGCATGGTGAAGGACGCCGAGGCGCACGCTGAAGAGGACAAGAAGCGCAAGGAAGAGGTCGAGATTCGCAACAACTGCGACGCGCTGGTGAACGCCACCGAGCAGACGCTTGCCGAGGTGGGCGACAAGGCCCCGTCCGACGTGAAGAGCGCCGCACAGGACGCCATCGCCGAGGCGAAGAGCGCGCTGGAGGGCTCCGACATCGACGCCATTAAGACGGCCACCGAGAAGATGCAGCAGGCGGGCTACAAGCTGGCCGAGGTCGTGTACTCCACCGAGGGCGCGGCCGCCGGTGCCGGCGCGGCAGCCGCCGAGACGGCTCCGGCCGACGACACCATCGAGGCCGACTACGAAGTGGTTGACGAGGACGACAACAAGGAAGGGAAGTAATAGCCATGGCCCAGCCGAGCAAACCCACGCCGGAGCGCGCGGCTCAAGGCGAGGCGAAGAAGATCCCCATCGACGACGCACGTCCTGCGGCTGGCGAGGACCGGCCGCAGGCTCCCACCGCTGACACGGGCGGCAGCGCCCAACCCCCCTCCCCCTACGCTGCGTTGGCCAGCCAGTCGAAGCCAGGCGACAGGTCGTCGTAGCGCCGCTTCTTGTCGATGCCGGTGACGTAGAAGCGCCGGTTGTCTTTGTTCAGCTGCGCTGCGATGGCTTTGATGGTGGTGTTGCTGGGCCCTGTCGCTTTGCACCCCGCCCCCCACCCCCGACCACCCCCCCCCACGCCTGCGGCGGCACCGTCAGATGTGAAAAAGAGACAGACCCCCAGGGGTCGGCCGCGGGCGACGCCCCCGCCGATGAGCAGCCGCTCGAAGGCGAGCCCGAAGACGCCGCCCCGGCGGCCGACGAGCTGGTGGCCCAGGCCCAGGCCGAGGCGAAGGAGTGGCAGGACAAGTACCTGCGCCTGCACGCCGAGTGGGATACGTATCGCCGACGCACGTCCGAGCAGCGCGAGCTTGAGAAAGCGCGCGCGACCGAGAAGCTGGTCACGAGCCTGCTCCCGGTGATCGACGACTTCGAGCGCACTATCGACTATGCCACGAACAACGGCGAGGCCGGCTTGTTCGACGGCGTGAAGGCGGTGCACTCCAAGCTCGTCAACACGCTCACCACCGGCGGCGTCGAGGTGATCGACCCGAAGGGCGAGGCGTTCGATGCGCTCGAGGCGCAGGCCGTCGCCACGGTGGACGACCCGAGCGTTCCCGACGAGACGGTGGCCGACGTGTACCAGAAAGGTTACAAGATGGGAACGAAGGTCTTGCGACCCGCCATGGTCACCGTCAGCACCGGCGGCCCGAAACGGGAAAAAGCGCCTGATCAAGAGGCGAAGGAAAAGTAAAGGCAATCGACGAAGGCGGGCGGGCACACGGCCCGCTTTCGCGTAGAAGAGCAACGCGAGAAGGAGGTGGGGCGCATGGCGGCGACTCCCGACTATTATAAGACGCTCGGCGTTCCACGCACGGCAACGGCCGACGAGATAAAGAAAGCATTCCGCAAGCTCGCGCGCACGCACCATCCCGACGCGGGCGGCGACGAAGCCAAGTTCAAGGAGCTCAACGAAGCCTACGAAGTGCTCTCTGACGACAAGAAGCGCAAGCTCTACGACCAGTACGGCACGGCGAACGAGAACCAGATCCCCCAGGGCTGGGGCGGCGGCTCCGTGAACGTCGGTGACATCTTCGGCGGAGGTGGCGCGGGCGGCTTCGGCAGCTGGGCCGACATCCTGGAGAGCATCCGCCGCGGCGAAGGCGCCTTCGGCACCGAATGGGACTTCGGCGGAGGTGGCGGCTTCGGAGGCGGCGCGCGCCAGCCGCGGCCGCGCAAGGGCCAGGATATGAACGTGACGCTGAACGTGACGTTCGACGAGGCCTTCAAGGGCGCTGAGAAGCGCGTGACCGTGCGCGTGCCCGGCCGCGGCGAGTCCGAGACGCTCACGGTGAAGATACCGGCGGGTGCCGTTGACGGCGGGCGTCTGCGCTTCAAGGGCAAGGGCGGCCCCGGCGAGAACGGCGGCGAGGCGGGCGACCTCCTCATCACGACGAAGATCGACGAGCATCCGCACTACACCCGCAAGGGAGCCGACGTGCTCATGGACGTGCCGGTGAGCGTGGCCGAAGCGGCTCTGGGCGCCAGCGTGGTGGTGCCCGCGCCCGACGGCACGAAGGTGCGCGTGAAGGTGCCGAAGGGAACGCAGGACGGCACCGTCCTGTCCGTCAAGGGCAAGGGCGCGCCGAAGGTGAAAGGCGACGGCAGCGGCGACCTCAAGATAACCGTCAAGGTGGTCGTTCCCAAGGTGATGAACGAAGGCCAGAAGAAGGCCATGGAGGATTACCTGGCCGCCACCGCCGACAACGACGTGAGGAGCTGGTGATGAGCGACCGCAACGACCGCAACCGCCCGCTGTACATGATAAGCGTGGCCGCCCAGCTGGCCGGCGTGCATCCCCAGACGCTGCGCGCCTACGAGCAGAAGGGCCTCGTGTCGCCCCAGCGTACGAGCGGCAACACGCGCATGTACTCGCAGGCCGACATCGAGCGCCTGGAGCTTATCAACGAGCTCACGGGCGAGGGCATCAACCTGGCCGGCGTCATCCGCATCCTCGACTTGCAGGGGCGGCTGGACGAGCGCGACTCGGAGCTGGACGACCTGCACAAGCGGGTGCGTCGGCTGGCCGACCGCGTGCACGAGCTGGAAACGCGCGAGAGCGTAAACGCGCTTGTCCGCGTGTCCGACCTGCCCTCGGCCCTGCGACGCCTGCCGTAGGAGGGCGACCGCGCATTGCGCCCCGATGTTTCACGTGAAACATTTGATGATCTTTTCGATCATATAATGAGGAGGTACCTGTAATGAACATGGGCAACTTGAACAAACTGGCCCTGACCGCGCAGGAGGCACTGCAGCAGACCATCACCATCGCCTCCGAGAACGAATCGTCCCAAGCGGAGCCCATCCACATGCTGAAGGCCCTGCTTGAGTCGAAGGAGAACAACCTGTCGGCCATCATAAAGCGCATCGGCGCCGAGCCGTTCCAGCTGCTGGCCAACGTCGATGCCGAGATAGCGCGCATGCCCAAGGTGAGCGCGAGCGGCCCCATGATGATGAGCGGCGTGCCCGGCCCGGCCTTGCTGGGGCTCATCGACAACGCCGTGAAGATCGCCGAGAAGCTGGGCGACAGCTACGCCACGAGCGAGCACCTGCTCATCGCGCTGTCCGAGGATAAGGGCGCCGCGGGCAAGATCCTCACCGTGGCCGGCGTGACGCGCAAGACCATCGAGGCCGCCTACGAAGAGCTGCGCGGCGATACCCGCGTGACTGATCCGCAGGAGAAAACCCAGTTCGAGGCCTTGGAGCAGTACGGCCAGAACCTCACGCAGCAGGCCCGCGAGGGCAAGCTGGACCCGGTGATCGGCCGCTCGGAGGAAATCCGCCGCACCATCCAGGTGCTTTCCCGCCGCACGAAGAACAACCCCGTGCTCATCGGCGAGCCCGGCACCGGCAAGACGGCCATCGTGGAGGGCCTCGCCCAGCGCATCGTGGCTGGCGACGTCCCCTCGTCGCTGAAGGACCGCGACATCATCGCGCTCGACCTGCCCGCGATGCTGGCGGGTGCCAAGTACCGCGGCGAGTTCGAGGACCGCTTGAAGGCCGTGCTGCGCGAGGTGAAGCAGTCGGAGGGGCAGATCATCCTGTTTATCGACGAGCTGCACACCATCGTGGGCGCGGGCTCCACCGGCGACAGCTCCATGGATGCCGGCAACATGCTCAAGCCCGCCCTGGCGCGCGGCGAGCTGCACGCCATCGGCGCCACCACGCTCGACGAGTACCGCAAGTACATCGAGAAGGACGCCGCGCTGGAGCGCCGCTTCCAACCGGTGCTGGTCACCGAGCCAACGGTGGAGGACACCATCGCCATCCTGCGCGGCCTGAAGGAGAAGTACGAGATCCACCACGGCGTGCGCATCACCGACGCCGCCATCGTGGCTGCGGCCGAGCTCTCGAACCGCTACATCTCCGATCGCTTCCTGCCCGACAAGGCCATCGACCTCATGGACGAGGCCGCCAGCCGCCTGCGCATCGAGATCGACTCCATGCCTGAGGAGGTGGACGCGGCCGACCGCAAGCTCACGCAGATGCAGATCGAGGAGCAGGCCCTCATGAAGGAGACGGACGACGCCTCCAAGGAGCGCCTGGAAGCGCTGCGTCGCGAGATAGCCGCCGCGCAGGAGGATCTGGACAAGCGCAAGGCCGAGTGGCAGAACGAGAAGGACGTTATCGTTCACGTGCAGGAACTCAAAGCGCAGCTCGAAGGCGCCCAGCTGGAAGAAGAGCGCGCCACCCGCGAGGGCGACCTGGTGAAGGCTTCCGAGATCCGCTACGCCCGCATCCCCGACCTGCAGCGCCGCCTGCACGAGGCCGAGGAAGCTCTCAACGTGAAGCAGCAAGACGGCGCCATCCTGAAGGAGGAGGTGTCCGACGACGAGATCGCCGAGGTGGTGAGCGCCTGGACCGGCATCCCCGTGCAGAAGATGATGCAGGGCGAGATGGCCAAGCTCGTGGACCTGGAGGAGAAGCTGCACGAGCGCGTGGTGGGCCAGGACGAGGCCGTGTCGGCCGTGGCCGGTGCCATCCGCCGCAACCGCGCGGGCCTGTCCGACCCGAACCAGCCCATCGGATCGTTCCTGTTCCTGGGCCCCACCGGCGTGGGCAAGACGGAGCTTGCCAAGGCCCTGGCCGAGTACCTGTTCGACAGCGAGAAGGCCATGGTGCGCATCGACATGTCCGAGTACATGGAGAAGTTTTCCGTACAGCGCCTCATCGGCGCGCCTCCGGGGTACGTCGGCTACGACGAGGGCGGCCAGCTCACCGAGGCCGTGCGCCGCAAGCCGTATTCCGTGGTGCTGCTCGACGAGATAGAGAAAGCGCACCCGGACGTATTCAACATCCTCTTGCAGGTGCTCGACGACGGCCGCCTGACCGACGGCCAGGGCCGCGTGGTGTCGTTCAAGAACGCCATCATCATCATGACGAGCAACGTCGGCTCGCAGTTCATCCGCGAGTTCGCCGAGCACAACGACGAGAAGGCCATGAAGCAGGCCATCGACGGCGCGCTACGGGCGACGTTCCGCCCCGAGTTCATCAACCGCATCGACGACGTGGTGGTGTTCAACGCGCTCAACATGACGAACATCGAGCCCATCGTGGATTTGCAGCTGGAGGAGGTGCGCGACCGCCTGGCCGACCGCCGCATCACGCTCGACGTGACGCCGGCCGCGATGGAGCACCTGTCCATCGACGGCTACGACCCCATCTTCGGCGCGCGTCCGCTGAAGCGCCTCATCCAGCGCGAGATCGTAGACCGCATCGCCCAGAAGGTGGTGGAGGGCCAGCTGCGCGACCGCAGCCACGTCCTCATCGGCATCGACCAGGATGGCAACTACGAGTGCACCGTGGAGGCCCCGCTCGAATTGGACGCCTTCCCCATCGACGACCTCCTGACAGACGGCGAGAAATAATGTCACAAAAGGGGACAGTCCCCTTTTGTGACAAAACGCCCGCGAACCAGCGGCCCGCCACCCCGGCGGGCCGCTTTCGCGTTAGGCGAACTCACCGTCGCGGATGACGAGGTGGTCGTCGAGGTAGAGGGTGGGGCGGAGGATGATGCCGTCGAGGTGGCAGTCGGCTTTCGTGACGCCGCCGAACGAGGTGTTGGTGCCGAAGGCCACGTGCACGGTGCCGTAGAGCTTCTCGTCCTCGAGGATGATGCCGCAGAGCTTGGCAGCCTCGTTCGTGCCGATGCCGAGCTCGGCGACGGTTCCGTTCTCAGGTCGCTCGAACAGCACGGCGAGCTGCTCGGCGTAGGGGCCGTTCGCGTCGGCGCCCTCCATGCGCACGAGGCGGCCGCGCTCGATGACGGCGACTAGCGGCTCGGCCAGGGTGCCGATGCCCACCATCGAGCCGTCGATGACGACGCTGCCGTTGGCCTCGGTTTCGAGCGGCGCGATATAGGCCTCGCCCGAGGGGAAGTTGCCGCTCGCGCCCGGCTCGCGGTAGATGCCGGGGCTCGCCACGCCCGCGCGGCCGTCGAGCGAAAGCTCCAGCATGTGGCCGTCCTTCTCGATGCGGGCCGTGCGCGCCCGAGTCAAGCGCTCGGTGAGCTCGCGCGTGCGGCGCTCAACTTCGGCGTAGTCGGCGCAGGCAGCGCCTTCGCGCAGCATGTCCATGGTCACGCCGGGCATGGTGACCACGCGGGTGCCGGACTTCGCGGCCTCGATGCGCGCGTTCGTGTGCGTGACGGACTGGGCGGTGGGGCAGAGCGCGACGTCGGCCTCGCGCATCGCGGCGGCCACGGCGGCCGGCGGCTCCTCGCCCGCGACGCGGCCCACGGGCATCTGCAGGATGAGCGCGCGTCGGCCGAGCGAGCGCGCGGCGCGGTAGAACAGCTCGCCCACCTCGCGCGTGGCATCGTCAGTGACCACGAGCAGCGTCTCGTCTTCGCCGAGGCCGAGGTTCGTCTCGATGATGGTGCGCGCCCGCTCGTCCAAGTTCATCGTCGCGAGTCCTTTCAGTTCATAATTGCTGGTCAGAGTCGAGTGTTTCACGTGAAACATTTGACGGTTGGCACCGCGCGGGATCCTTCGACTTCGCGGCTTCGCCGCTCCGCTCAGGATGACAAGAGGGTGGGCCGCCCCGCCGCTCCGCTCAGGATGACAAAGGCTTACGCCTGCGGATCTTCTGCGGGCAGCTCGCCCATCGTCTGGAGGTGGGCCATGGTGCCGTAGCGCTCCACGAAGCGGGCGTATTCGTCGGCGTCGAAGAACGAGCACTTCCCTTCACCGAACGCCTTCGCCGCCTCGATCATGAACGACCCGGCCTCGTCCAAATCGCCCAGGTGCGTCGCCCCGGTCGCGCAGCCCGGCACCGCCGTCTCCGTGGTGATGGCCACGCCCACGACGGGAGCGTCGGTGGCCGTGCACGGCTGCAGGATCGAGTTCAGATGGTACAGGCCGTTGCCGTAGGGCGTGATGTCGGCCATCGACAGCGGGAACGTGCGCGCGCGGCGGCCGGTCGCGATCTCCACGAGGCCCACCAGGTCGTCGCTCACGCGCAGGATGCAGCCCTGCTTCACCGTGGGCGAGATCATGAAGCCGCGCTCGTTCATGATGCGGTTGCCCTTCGTCGTATCCACCACGAGTACCGCGTCTAGCACGTCGGCGCCGCCCACCTCTTCGCGGTTGACGTCCGCCGTGGCCACGGGCGAGCCCATGAAGGGCACCGGCTCGTGTGGCGACGTCGGCGCGTGCGGGCACACGTGCGTGGACAGCACCACGTCGCCCGCCAGCACGTCGCCGCGCGCGTGCATCGACAGCAGCTTCGCCGCGCAGGCCAGCACCGTGAGCGCGCCGTCGCCGTCCGACACGAAGCCGATGCGCTCGGGTCGCGCGCCCAAGCCCCCGAGGCGCCCCAAAAGCGCGATCGTCGGTGCGTCGCCGCCGGTCGAGCGCCCGCGCTCGCCCGGAATGCGCACGCGCACCATGTCGGTCGAGCCCTTGGGTCCTTCCAACACGTACGTCTCCGCGTCGCAGTCGGGATCGATGCCGCGCAGGTAGTCCACGGCCGCCCGCCCACTCGCGCCCGGCGAGTCCAACAGGTCGTACAAGTCGATCAGTTGCTTGAGGATCATGGTTCTTACTCCTATCGCGATACTGCCTACGTATTCGAAAGCCGATAACGTCTCTTCTTGCTGGTGGCCGGCTCCGAAGATTCAAGCACGCCCTCTTCGATCAGGCGATTGATATGCTTCAGCACGGTGACCCGGGAAAGGCGCAGCGCAGCTTCAGCCTCTTTGGCGCTGATTGATCCATTTTCCCTGGCCATGTTCAGGATAGCCTGCTCGGCGTCCTTTTGAGGGGAGTCATGCCGTTCGATCGAAGCCGCCGGGCGCTTTTTGAAAACAAGAGAGAACGAGCCGGGCCGGTCGAACACCTGCGGAGGCTCCATGCCGGCGGCCGCCAGCTGCGAGCGTATCTCGATGAACCCCGTCCCCTTGTTCTCGACGACGTACTGGGCGTTGCCAAGCGGGTGCGGGTACGGCGTGCTTCCAAGGATCTTCGAAAGGAACTCGTTCCTCGTCGAGGAGACGCCGAGCGTTCCGAGCGTATCCACCGTCACGGTGCCGTACAATCCCCCCGGGCTGAGAACCTCCAACCTGTCGGCGAACATGTTCACCTGCACCTGCGTTCCCCATGACTCGGGGGAGTAGTCGCGGTGCATGAGCGCGTTGGCCACCGCCTCGCGCACCGCCTCGAGAGGATAGTCGGGCACGTCTTCGCGAAACGCTCCCTCCACGAACGACGCCGTCCGCATGTTCCTTGCCACGGCGGCAACCGCGTCGGCGATCATGAAGGGAATGGGCCCGACGAAATCAGCCGAGTCGAGGAAGCGCTGCCCCGTGAAAGTCGAAGCCTTCGTCGTTCCGGGATATGACGCGAACGACACGTTCAGCCGGGGGAAATACTTCTGCGGGTACTCTCCCAGCGCGAGAAGCCCCGCGAGGGTGGGGCGAGGTGTGCCGCCGTCGTCCTCAGCGATCACGCGAAGGCTCACGAGTATGGCGAGGTCGTCGTACTTTTCGAACACGCGCGGGTGGAGAAAGCGCTCCTTTTTCAGCAGGGGCTCCACGAGCGATCGATCCAGATCGTCCACGACCGCCTCCTGCACGATTCGCACGTCATGGCGCGGCTGGGCGCGCTCCTCGAGGAGACGGTTTATCTCGTAATGGCTCATCTTCCGGTCGCCGTCGCCCGTGCGGATGAAGGATCCTTCGTACAGGCCTTTGGAGGCGACGTAGCACGGTTTGTCTCGCGGCGGCAATTCGGGGATCTTGGCGACGAGCACCGGCTTCTCCTCGAACTCTTCGAAGGCGATCTCCGGGCGAACGGGCGGTATGAGCTTGTTCGAGCACGCATCGGCCAAAGCGTCTTGCATGCGGCTCGGATCAAACGTGGGGACAGGCGCGAACCCCTCCCGTTCTGAGAGCCCAAGAAGGAGTATTCCGCCTGAGCCGTTCGAGAACGCGGAGAGGGTGGGGATGCAGTCCTTCGGGAACTCCTTCTCGGCGCTTTTGACCTCGCAGGTTTGCAAGTCGGTTCCGGCGGAGCGCATGAGGGCCACGTGGCGAGCGAGATCGAAGCGAGTCGTCAAGTCCAATCCGCATCCTTTCGGCGTGGTTTCGCATGAAGGGCCGGGCTGTGCATGGCAGCATCATAACGCGAGATGCTGTAATGATGAAGAGAAAAGTGAAATGATGTAAAGAAAGTTAAATGATAGATGTAATGATGAATGCCCCGTGTTCGATCTGGGCGCGATACGTCATAATAGCGGCAAGCGGCAACCACAGCGGAAAGGTCTACTCATCATGAGAAGGATGATCGGCATCAAAGAGATCGAGGACATGGCGCTCGGCGCGACGGTCCTCGGCGCGGGTGGGGGCGGCGACCCCTACGTCGGCAAGCTCATGGCCATCGAGGCCATCAGGAAGTACGGCGAGGTGGAGCTCATCTCGCCCGACGAGGTTCCCGACGACGCGATGGTGTGCGTGTCGCAGATGATGGGCGCCCCCACCATCATGGTGGAGAAGATCTGCAGCGGCCTTGAGCCCATGGCCACCTACGACGAGCTGGTGCGCGAGCTGGGCCAGGAGCCCTACGCCATCTACGCCGTGGAGGCGGGCGGCGTGAACTCCACCATCCCGTTCATCCTGGCGGCCACGCGTCGCATCCCCGTGGTGGACTGCGACCTCATGGGCCGCGCGTTCCCCGAGCTGCAGATGACCACGCTCGGCATCAACGGCGTGAAGGGCCAGCCGGCCGTGCTCGCCGACGAGAAGGGCAACACGGTGACGGTGCGCGGCATCGACGACAAGTGGCTCGAGCGCATCGCGCGCCAGGCCACGTCGGTGATGGGCGGCTACACCATCCTCGCGTCGTATCCTTGCACCGGGCGTCAGCTCAAGGATTTCTGCATCCCCGACACGCCGACGCTGTGCGAGGAGATCGGCCGCACGTTGCGCGAGGCGCGCGAGCAGCACGCCGACCCCATCGACGCGGTGCTGGGCGTGACGCGCGGCTTCCGCCTGTTCCGCGGCAAGGTGATGGACGTCGAGCGCAAGACCGACGGCATGTTCGTGCGCGGCCGCGCCGTGGTAAGCGGCCTTGACCAGGACAAGGGCAGCGAACTGGTCATCGAGTTCCAGAACGAGAACCTCATCGCGCTGCGCGATGGCGAGCCGGTGACCACCGCGCCCGACCTCATCATGTCGCTGGACATGGAATCCGGCGCGCCCGTGACCACCGAGGGCCTGAAATACGGCGCGCGCGTCGTGGTGGTGGGCATGCCCTGCGCGCCGCAGTGGCGCACGCCGCAGGGCCTGGCCGTGGTGGGCCCGCGCGCGTTCGGCTACGACGTGGACTACATCCCGGTGGAGGAGCGCATGGCGGCAGCGGAGGTGAACGCGCGATGAGCAAGAAGGACAAGAAGCTCTCGAAAAAGCAGCTGAAGAAGGCTGAGCAGAAAGCTGCGAAGAAGCAGGAAAAAAAGCGCGCTGCCGCGAAGGCGTCCACTCGCATCTGGCGTCTTGGCATCGACGTGGGCGGCACGAACACCGACGCCGTGATCATCGACGGCGACCTCAAGCTGGTGGCCGCCACGAAGAGCCCCACCACCGAGGACGTGATGGGCGGCATCAAGGCCGCCATGCACGAGGTGATCACGCAGGTGGGAGCCGACGAGGCCGCCAAGAACATCGGGTTCGCCATGCTGGGCACCACACACTGCACGAACGCCATCGTGGAGCGCAAGCGCCTCAACAAGGTGGCGGCCGTGCGCGTGGGCGCGCCGGCCACGACCGCCGTCAGCTGCATGGCCGACTGGCCCGACGAGCTGAAAGACGCCATGCGCGTGCAGGATTTCCTGGTGCACGGCGGCAACGAGTTCGACGGCCGCGAGATCAGCCCGCTTTCCGAGGACGAGATCCGCGAGGTCGCACGCATCGTACGCGAGGAGGGCTTCGAGTCCGTGGCGGTGACCAGCGTGTTCTCGCCGGTGTCCGATGCGCACGAGAAGCGCGCCGCCGCCATCCTGCGCGAGGAGCTGGGCGAGGGCTTCCCCGTCACGCTGTCGTCGGAGATCGGCTCGCTCGGGTTCCTCGAGCGTGAGAACGCCTCCATCCTGAACGCGGCGCTCTACGACGTGGCGCGCACGACGGCCGACAGCTTCGAGGCGGCGCTCGCGGCCGAGGGGCTGACCGACGTGGCCGTCTACCTGGGGCAGAACGACGGCACGCTCATGTCCGTGGACTACGCGAAGCGCTATCCCATCTTCACCATCGCGTGCGGGCCCACCAACTCCATCCGCGGCGCGTCGTTTCTCACGAAGGAGAAGGACGCCGTGGTCGTGGATATCGGCGGCACCACCACCGACGTGGGCGTGCTGGCGCACGGCTTCCCGCGCGAGAGCATGGTGGCCGTGGAGATCGGCGACGTGCGCACGAACTTCCGCATGCCCGACCTGGTGAGCGTGGGCCTCGGCGGCGGCTCCATCGTGCGGCAGCTCGACGACGGCCGCGTGACCGTGGGGCCCGACAGCGTGGGCTACCTGGTCACAAGCAAGGCGCTCTGCTTCGGCGGCGACACGCTCACGGCCACCGACATCGTGGTGGCGAAGGGACTGGCCGAGGGCGTGGGCGATCCCGCGCTGGTGGCTGGCCTCGATCCCGCGCTTGTGGACGCGGCCTACGCCGAGATCACGCGCATCATCGAGGACGCGGTGGACGCGATGAAGACCTCGGCCGGCGACGTGACCGTCATCCTCGTGGGCGGCGGATCCATCCTGGCTCCCGAGACGTTGGAAGGTGCCGGCGAGGTGCTGCGTCCGGAGAACTTCGGCGTGGCGAACGCCGTGGGCTCGGCCATCGCGCAGGTGTCGGGCCAGATAGCGAAGGTGTTCTCGCTGACCGAGACGCCGCGCGACCAGGCGCTCTCCGAGTCGAAGCAGCGCGCCTGCGACGAGGCCATCGAGGCCGGCGCCGACCCCGCCACCGTGGAGGTGGTGGACGTCGAGGACATCCCCATGGCCTACCTGGGCGACGCGCTCTGCATCCGCGTGAAGGCCGTCGGCGATCTCAAATTGTAAGGGAGGCAACTCATGACCGAAGAAAAGCGAACCGCCCACCTGGCGCTCATCCAGTTCGAGAGCACGATGTGCGACCCGGCGGCGAACGCCGAGAAGGCGTGCCGCATGATCGTCGAGGCGGGTGCGCAGGGGGCCGACCTCGTGGTGCTGCCCGAGCTGTTCTCGACGGGCTACCAGCTGAACGTCGTGGGCCCGCGCGTGCCCGAGCTGGCCGAGCCCATCGACGGCCCCACGGTGACCGCGCTGCAAGCTGCCGCTCGCGAGGCCGGCTGCTACGTGGTGGCGGGCCTCGCGCTCACCTACGAGCTTGCGGGCGTGGCGTTCAACAGCGCCGTGGTCATCGACCGCGAGGGCCGGCTGATCGGCACCTACGACAAGCAGCACCTCTGGGCGCTCGAGCGCTTCTACTTCCGCTCCGGCAACGACACTCTCGTGTTCGACACCGACTTCGGGCGCGTCGGCGTGCTCATCTGCTACGACCTGGGCTTCCCGGAGGTGTCGCGCATGCTCGCGCTGCAGGGCGCCGACATCCTCGTGTGCCCGTCGGCCTGGTGCGCCGAGGACATGGACATCTGGGACGTGAACGCGCCTGCCCGCGCGCTCGAGAACACCGTGTTCCTGGCGGCCGTCAACCGCTACGGCGTGGAGGACGACCTGGTCATGCCCGGTCACACGAAGGTGTGCAACCCGCGCGGCCACGTGATAGCCGAGCTTGAGGAGGAGGCCGAAGGCGTGCTGCACGTGGAGCTCGACCTCGACGACGTGACGGCCCTCCGCCAGCGCAGCCCCTACCTGCGCGACCGCCGCCCCGACCTCTACGACCTGGTGCTTCTCCCATAATGGCATAAAAGGGGACAGTCCCCTTTTATGCCATTCGAGCTATTGCTTCGAGCTTCTCCACGTCCAGGACGTGGATGCAGTTGCGCCGCTTCTCGATGACGCCTTGGGCATGCAGGCGCGAAAGCGCGGTCGACACGGAATTGCGGCTGATGCCCAGCATGTCGGCCAGCGCGACGTTGCTGTACGGCAAAAGCGCGG
The DNA here is from genome assembly GCF_902386925.1 of Arabiibacter massiliensis. NCBI lineage: Bacteria > Bacillati > Actinomycetota > Coriobacteriia > Eggerthellales > Eggerthellaceae > Arabiibacter > Arabiibacter massiliensis. Next base: position 2,334,138 of record NZ_LR698996.1, read on the forward strand.
GATCGCCGTCGCCTTGCCGCTCCTGCACGAGCTCGGCCAAAAGCATCGGCACGCGCTGGCTCGTCGCGTAGAACGACGAGTTCAGCACCTCCTTCGTCTGCATCGAGAGCAGCCCGAACAGGTAGCGTACCGTGCGGTCGGCGAACTCGGGGCAGCCGTGCAGCAGCTTGAAGAACGACTCCTTGGGGATGGCCAGGACGCAGCAGTCCTCGCAGCAGCGCGCCGACGTCATGGGCAGGCAGTTGTCGCGCAGGATGTGGAACCCGAAGAACGAGCCGGCCTTGTAGCGGTCGATCACCTTCATGCGTCCCGCCGCGTCGACGCGGAAGCACTCCACCGAGCCTTCCCCTTGCTTCCCCCTCGCATTGGCGATGCCGACAGTATAGGAAGCCGACGGCGATACTTCTGCCCAGCCCGTGCACAAAGCCGCGCCCAAACTTGTGCGCAACAAGAAAGCTCCCGCTGTTTCACGTGAAACAGCGGGAGCTTTCTTGCAAGTCGATGGTGCGAAACTTTGTACATCGGCTTTTCAACATTGTACTTTTGAAGCAAACTTTGTACTTCAACTTGAAAGAATCACACTTTTTCATCGAGTTTTGTACTTTCGCTTTCGAGTATTGTACTTTTAGCTTCAGTATTGTACTTTTACTGTACGAGTATCGTACTTTTACTTGAGGGGGAGTTTGCATGCTTGAAACGGATCTCCAACATCTGGTAGCGAACATTCAAGAAATGCAAGCGGAGATGCAAACTGTTGAAGTCAAAAAGGCGCATGACGGCTGTCCGAAGCGCCTGTTCGACACCTTGTCTTCATTCTCGAACCAAGACGAGGGAGGCGTCATCGTCTTCGGGCTCGATGAGACGAACGCATATAAGTGCGTCGGAGTGTACGACGTGCAGGATTTGCAGAAAAGCGTGACCGAGCAATGCAACCAGATGGATCCCGTCGTGCGACCGTTGTTCAGCGTGTGCAAGGTTGGCGATTCGTACGTCGTCTCTGCCGAGATTCCGGCGCTCGATCTGTCCGACCGACCCTGCTATTACAAGGGCAAGGGCAAAACGAAGGGATCGTACAAGCGCGTTGGCGAAGCGGATGAGCTTATGACGGAATATGAGATATACAGCTACGAATCCTTCCGGAAGAAATACCAGGATGATATTCGTGTCGTCCCGAACGCCGACCTCGCTTCCCTCGACGAAGGTCTGCTTGAAGAATATCTGGTGAAGCTCAAGCGCAACAAGCCGAATCTTGGCAAGTTGGATCGGGATCGCATCCTCGATTTGATGGGCGTGACGCGCGACGGGGGCGTTTCGCTGTATGCCGAGTGGATGTTCGGGCTGTATCCGCAGGCGTTCATTCCCCAGCTCTGCATCGTCGCCGTTTCGATCCCCGGAGAAGAGATGGGCGAGACAGGGCCCGAAGGAGAGCGCTTCATCGACAACCGGCGCATCGAGGGGACGATCCCCGACATGTTGAAGGAATCGCTTGTCTTCGTGAGGGGCAACATGAAGACGAAGACGGTCATCGATCCCGCCACTGGCGAGCGTCAGGATATCCCGGAATATCCTGTGGAAGCGATCAGGGAAATCGTGCTCAACGCTCTTGTCCATCGCGATTACAGCGTGCACACCGAAGGCATGCCTATCCAAATCAGGATGTTCGCCGACCGCATCGAAGTGAGCAATCCCGGAGGATTGTATGGACGGTTGCGCGTCGATCAGCTGGGCAAGGTGCAGCCCGACACGCGCAATCCCGCTCTCGCAACCGCGATGGAAACGCTCGGTTTAACGGAGAATCGCTATTCGGGCATTCCGACCGTTCTCAGACTCATGCGTCAAGCCGGCCTTCCGCAGCCGGAGTTCGTCGACACGCACGATTCGTTCACGGTCGTGTTGCGCAAAGCGCCTGCCGCGCAGGCGAAAGCCGACGACACCGAGAAAGAGCCCGATCTCGCGGCGTTTTGCTCCGTGCCGCGCTCCCGTGCGGAAATAGCCGAGTTCCTCGGGCTTGCGTCCACCCCCTATGCAACTCGCGTGTACATCATGCCTGCGGTTCAGGAGGGGCGGTTGCGTATGACGATTCCCGACAAGCCGAGAAGCTCGAGGCAACGTTACGTGGCAGCAAGGCTTCCATAAGGCACGCCAACGAAAAAGCCCCCGGTGTTTCACGTGAAACAGCGGGGGCTCGGATGGCGAACGGGTCGGGCAGATGCGCTAGAGCACCTGGTCCGTCTCAGCGAAGGCGACGATGTCCATCTTCTTCATGGCGGCGTACGCCTTCATGATCACCCAGTACAGCACGCCGGCCAGGATGAGCGAGTTCAGGCCGGGGATGCCGATGTTCATGATGCTGGTGATCTCGCCCACCGCGAAGCCGGCGATCCAGCTCACGATGGCGAGCGGGTTCAGCTTCTCCACAGTGGCGGGCAGCATGCCCTTGGCGCGCGACTCGTCGAGCGCCGCGCGGCTGCGCTTCAGCACGAAGTAGTCAACCACCATGATGCCCGCGACGGGCGGGATGGCCACGCCGAGCAGCGAGAGGAATCCCACGAAGTAGTTGATGATGCCGATCACCGACAGGGCCGTGCCCACGATGCCGAGCGCCCACACGAGCGCGTTGCGGCTGAGCTTCTTGTTGAACAGCGCGTTGATCATCGTGGCCAGGCCGAGCGACGACGAGTACAGGTTGATGTCGTTGAGCTTCACCGTGGAGGCCACCACGATGATGACGCCGATGACGCCCGAGGTGCCCATCATGATGTCGACCACGTTCTCGGTGCCCATGGCGTGCGCCAGCAGCACGGCCAGCAGGTTCATGCCCAGCTCGCCCACGAACGTGCCGATGAGCGTCATCCAGAACACCTGCGTGCCGTTCTTCAGGAAGCGCGCGTAGTCGGGCGTGCAGATGGCGCCGGCGATGAAGCCGCCCGCCACCATCGTGGTGGCCGCGCCCAGCGTGAGCGCCGGTCCCGGAGGGGCGGTGGTCAGAAGCTCGGTGATGGTGTGGTCCTGCAGGATGATGGCCGCGGCCACCACGACAACGATCACGAACAGCGGCACGAACACGGTGGCGAAGTTCGCGATGGCCTTGATGCCGAACACCACCAGAAGCGTGATGCCGAGGCCGGTGATGATGGCCCACACGGGGTACTCGAACGCGCCGAGGAAGTCCGTGAACGGGACGATGCTGGTCATGCCCTCGCCGAACACGGCGTTCTGCACGCCGAACCAGCCCACCATCGAGATGGCCACCACGCCGCCGAACAGCGCCGAGCCCACCTTGCCGAAGCCCGCCCAGCGCGAGAGCAGGCTGGTGGACAGGCCCTCCTTCGCGGCCGCCGTGCCGAGCGCCCAGCTGACCACCTGCAGCAGCACCGAGCCGAGCATGGTGGCCAAGAAGGCGTCCCAGAACGTCAGGCCGTAGCCGAGCGCCGCGCCCAGCATGAGCTGGGACACGCAGCAGATCGCGCCGATCCTGATGAAAAGAATCCGCCAGAACGGCTGTTTCGCTTCATCAGGTACGCGCGACAACGAATAGTCGATGTCGTTTTCCGGAGCCATGATTGTCCTTTCTCCCCTGCGGCGTCGCCCGCAGGCCGATCCCCCTCGCGGCGTTTTCTCCTCGACGTCGCGGCCTTGCAGCAAGCAAGATGGAGGGGATTATACCGTGCGCGCGGCTCTTTCGTGACGACGTGGGGAAAGTTTCATTGGGGAGAAACCATCGAAGGGGCCGAGCGGCTGCCTCGGTCGGTCTGCGGCGAGCGCGCCTCTGCCCCCGCGCCCTCGCCCCCGCGCGCCGGGTTGGGGACTTCTGGAGTGTTGACAAGCCGCCCGTATCGGAGAACGGCCGTTTGTACTAGAATACCCGCATGCGAAAAAAGCCGCAGAACATCCGACAGTCGCTCGAGGCTCCGCTCATGGGGTTCGGCATCGTGCTGCTCTCGCTGGGGTGCTTCCTGCTGGCGCTGTGGGCGCTCATCATCATCGTGAGGGTCGTGCTGGGTTGAGTCCGATCGTCGAAAACGCCGCTTCGGCCGGCGCGGGACAGGGGTAGGGCGCATCCATGTGGCAGCGGTTCACATTGTACGATGTGCGGGTCATCGGCCATTACCTCGGCGTGCTCGTGCTGTTCTCCACGTTCGCCCTCGTCGTGCCGTTCGTGACGGCCGTCGCTTGCGGCGAGTGGAGGCCGGCCGGCCATTACCTTCTGACCATCGGCATCTCCCTCATCGTGGGGTCGGCCCTGCGCTTCTTGCGCGTCGAGCCGGGCCGCCTCAACAGGCAGCAGGCGCTCGCCGTCACCGGTCTCGCCTGGATCGTGCTCGCCTTCGTCGCCGCCGTGCCCCTGCATCTCTCCGGGCACTACGCCACCTACCTTGACGCGCTGTTCGACGGCGTGTCGGGCATGACCACGACGGGCGCGAGCGTCATCCTCGACCTCGACCACCTGTCGAACGCCGACAACATGTGGCGGTTCATGACCCACCTCATCGGCGGTTTGGGACTCATCGTGGTGGCGCTGTCGTTCGGCCTGTTCGGCAAGCGCGCCGGCGCGAGCCTGTACATGTCCGAGGGGCGCAGCGAGCACGTGGTGCCCAACGTCGTGCAGACCACCCAGTTCATCGCGAAGATAGCCATGGGTTTCATCCTCATCGTCGCGCTCGTCCTCACGGGGCTGTGCCTCTTCCTCGGCATGGAGCCGCTGCGCGCCGTGCTGCACGCCCTGTGGCTCGCCATCTCGGGCTTCACCACCGGCGGCTTCACGCCCATGAGCCAAAGCGTCATGTACTACCACTCCTTCCCCGTCGAGGTGGTGCTCATGCTGCTCATGCTCATGGGCTCCATCAACTTCGTGCTGCACTCCGAGGTGTGGAAGGGCCGCGTCGCCATCTTCTTCCGCGACCTCGAGATCCGCACGATGGTCGTGTGGCTCGCGGTGGTGACGTGCGTGTTCGCGGCCTCGCTCAGCGCAAGCGGCGAGTTCTCCAACCTTCCCACCATGCTGCGGCGCGGCCTGTTCATGGTGATCTCGGCGTTCTCCACCACCGGCTTCCAGAACATCACCACCAACCAGCTGACCACGCTGCTCGGGTCGGGCGCGTTTCTGGTGCTGGCCATGCTCATGGCGGTGGGCGGCAGCGGCGGGTCCACCTCGGGCGGCATCAAGTTCAACCGCATGGGCCTCATCGCGAAGTCCATGGTGTCCACCATCAAGCAGGCGCTCGCTCCCGACACGGCCCGCGTGGTCGTGGCGTACAACCACGTGGGGCGGCGCATCCTCTCGCCCGAGATCGTGAAAGAGGCCATGACGGTGTTCGTCCTGTACGTCATCACGTACGCGGTGGGCGCCCTCGTGGGCATCGCGCACGGGTTCGAGGCGGCGCCGGCCATCTTCGAGTCGGTGTCGATGGCCAGCAACGGCGGCATCGTCTCGACGCTCGCGACGTCCGGCATGCCCGTGACGCTGGAGGTGTTCTACATCCTGCAGATGTGGGCCGGCCGTCTGGAGTTCGTGACGCTTATCGCGCTCGTGGTGGAGATCATCGTGTCACTCAATCTGAAAAGGCGGGTGTCGAAGGGATGACCTGGCTATTCGCACGCATAGCGCCCCGCTTCGCCCGTGCCGCGCTTGTCGCGGCCGCGTTGGCGGCCGGGCTGGCGCTCGCGCCGACGGTGTTCGCCGACGAGCCCGTCGATCAGCCCGCCGCGCAGGACGACAACGCGGTGAACACCCAGCAGCTGCCCGACAGCTCGTTCATCTACGACACGTCCATATCCGATCTGAGCAGCGCGGACACCTACTACGACAACCAGACGGTGCAGGTGGTGGGCGAAGCCGTCGGCGACAGCATCCGCTCGGGGCTGGGCAACCGCCACCGGTGGATCACGCTGTCGGCCGAGGGCGACTCGTCCACGCTCTCGGTGTACATGACCGCCGAGCAGGCCGCGAAAATCGACGCGTTCGGCAAGTACGGCACGCGCGGCACCACGCTGCAAGTGCGCGGGACGTTCCATCTCGTCTGCCCCGACCATGAGGGGCTCTCCGACCTCCACGCCGAGGTGGTGACGGCGGTCGCGCCCGGCGAGCATCGCGAGGACGTGTTCGATTTCAACGACTTCGTCCCCGGCATCGCGGCGGTGGCGGTGGGGCTTATCATGCTCGGGGTGTTCTACTGGCTGCGCGAGCGGCAGCGTTAGGAAAGGGGACCGCGCTTGCAGAAAGGCCGGGTTGTCAAGCTTGACCGGGGGTATCCCCTCGTGCGCACGGAGTCGGGCGCGCTCGTGCGCTGCGAGCACGCCACGGCGCTGGTGAAGGGCGAGGAGGTGCGCGCGGTCATCGGCGACTTCGTGGACGTGGCGGTTCCGGAGGGGCACGACAAGGGCATCATCGACGGCATCCGGCCGCGCACGCGCGCGTTCGTGCGCAAGGATCCCACCGAGCGAGCGCTGCCGCAGGTGCTGGCCGCCAACTTCGACCGCGTCCTCGTGGCGCAACCGCTGGCCGATGTCAACGTGCGCCGCCTGGAGCGCGAGCTGGTGCTGGCCTACGAGACGGGCGCCGAGGTGACCGTGGTGCTGACGAAGGCCGACCTCGCGGAGGACGAGGAGCATGTGGCCGAGGTGCGCGACCGCGTGCGCGCGCTCGTGGGCCCGGACGTGCAGACCCTCGTGGTGTCGGAGAACGACCCCGCCAGCATCGAGGCCGTGCGCCAGCTGGTGCCCGAGGGGACGGTGGCCGTGCTTATCGGCAAGAGCGGCGTGGGGAAGTCGAGCATGGTGAACATGCTGGTGGGAGCGGCCGTGCAGGAGACGACGCCCGTGCGCGAGGACGGCAAGGGCCGCCACACCACCGTGAGCCGCGAGATGGTGTCCGTGCCGGGCGGGGGCTTCATCGTGGATATGCCGGGCGTGCGGGGCCTGGGCCTCTGGGAGGCCGACGCGGGCATCGGCGCCGCGTTTTCCGACGTGGAGGAGCTGGCCGAGCAATGCCGCTTCCGCGACTGCCGCCATGTGGACGAGCCCGGATGCGCTGTGCGCGCCGCCGTGGAAGCCGGCGACCTCGGCGAGGAGCGCTATGCGTCTTACCAGGCCCTCAAGCAGGAGACGCACGATCTGCGCGAGCGCCGCGAGGAAGCCCGCCGCATGCGCGGCGAGAAAGCGAGCGACTCCCGCAAGAAATCCAAGCCCCGCAAGAAGCGCTAGCGCGCAGTTTGTCATCCTGAGCGAGCGAAGCGAGTCGAAGGATCCCCCGCGGCACCAGCAAGAAGCGCTAGCGCGCCGCTCCCTTGTGCTACGATGGTTCCCGGATGACGCAACCGCAACGGGGAGAGGGGCAGGGGGCGCGCATGGGGAAGCACTCGTTCAGCCTGAAGACCATCTACCTGGCCGCCTTGACGGTGGCCTTCGTCGTGTCGTTCTTCGCATTCGCCCTGTTCGATGTGCACTCGCAGCAGAAGCAGACCGAGGCGGCGCTGCTGGAGGAGGCGCGCACGTTCGCCCGCGAGATGGACGCCGTGTGGCAGTTCATGGACAACTCGCAGAGCGTCATCAACAATTCAGACGCAGGCGGGTTCGAGTTCAAGGGGCTGCACTGCGCCGTGGTGGGCAAGAGCGTGGGGCGGCTGTTCTCGGCGGGCAGCGACTACGCCATCCGCTACACGAACTTCAACCCGCGCAGCGAGCAGGACATCCCCGACGAGTTCGAGGAAGAGGCCCTCAACCGGTTCTACGCCGACTCCTCGGTCACCGAGCATTACGGCATCGCCCCCTACGAGGGGCAGGAGCGGTTCCGCTACCTGCAGGCGCTCGAGGTGGACGAGAGCTGCCTTGAATGCCACGGCGAGCCGGCGGGCGAGCTGGACATCACGGGCAAGCCGAAGGAGGGCTGGACGCTCGAGTCGGTGGGCGGGGCAATCAGCATCGTCATCCCCGTCGACCAGCAGCGCCAAGCCGTGTTCGACAACGTGGTGCGCGACATCGCGTTCTTCCTCATGCTCACCGTCATCATCGGCTCCATCGTGTACATCGCGACCACGGTGTTCGTGCTGCGGCCGCTGCACGGGCTGCACGGGGCGTTCGGCGAGATGCGCGAAGGCCGTCTGGGCGCGTCGCTGCGGGAAGGGCGCGCGGCTAAGGAGGTGCGGCGCCTCATCGCCGGCTTCAACGATATGGCCGGCAAGCTGCACGACGTGTACGAGCACCTGGAATCGCAGGTGGCGGCGCGCACGAGCGATCTGCAGGAGGCTAACGCGCTTCTGGAGCAGCAGCGCGACACGCTGGAGAAGCTCAACGCCGACCTGGCGCAGGAGACGCAGTTCAAGTCCGACCTCCTGTCCATGGTGAACCACGAGCTGCGCACGCCGCTCACCTCCATCATCACGTTCGCCCAGATCTCGCGCGAAGCGTGCGACCCGGCGAACGAGGGCGACCGCCGTTCGTGGGAGGAGATCGAGAAGAACAGCCAGATCCTGCTCACGATGATCAACGACATGCTGGACATCGCGCGCTCGGACGCCGGCGTCATCAAGACGGCCCGCGAGCCGATGGATCTGGGCGATGTGGCGGCGTCCGTGCGGAGCACCATGGCGCCGCTCGCGCAGAAGTACGCGGTGGCGTTCCGCACGAAGGTGGCCTCCGACGTGCCGCTCGTGTACGGCGACTTCGAGAAGACGGTGCGCATGCTGGAGAACCTGGCCAGCAACGCCATCAAGTTCACGCCCGACGGCGGCGCGGTGGAGCTGAGCGTGTCATACGATGCCGAGGCGCGCGCGGTGACGATGTCCATGGCCGACGACGGCATCGGCATCGCGCCCGAGGATCAGGAGCGCATCTTCGAGCGGTTCGTGCAGGTGGACAGCACATCGACGCGCAAGTACAACGGCAGCGGGCTGGGGCTCGCGCTCGTGCGCGAGTACGCCGACGTGCAGGGGTTCGAGGTGACGGTGGAAAGCGAGCTCGGCGAGGGAAGCGTGTTCCGCATCGCCGTGCCGAAGGAAGCGATCGTGGGGGATGACGATGTATAAGGTTCTGCTGATTGACGACGAGGCCAACTTGCACCAGGCCATCGAGAAGCTGCTTGAGCCGAGCGGCTACGCGTACCTGGGCGCGCGCGACGCCGAGGCGGGCATGGAGCTGCTCGCGCGCGAGAAGCCCGACCTGCTGCTGCTCGACGTGATGCTGCCGGGCACGAACGGCTTCGACCTGTGCGCCCGCATCCGCGAGGAGGGAAGGCGCATCCCGGTGATCTTCCTCTCGGCGAAGTGCGACATCGTGGACAAGAGCATCGGCTTTCGCGCCGGCGGCGACGACTACGTGACGAAGCCCTTCGACGCCACCGAGCTTCTGCTGCGCATCGAGGCGAACATCCGCCGCCACAAGGACACCGTGGATTTCGCGCGCTCGCGCAACCGCGAGGGCGTGGCGCGCATCGGTGACTTGGAGGTGCGCTTCGGCGAGTACGAGGTGCGCGTGAAGGGCAGGCCCGTGCAGCTCACCACCAAGGAGTTCGAAATCGTGGCGTTTCTGGCGGCGCATCCCGGCAAGGTGTTCACGCGCAGCCAGATTCAGGAGTACATCTGGGGCGAGTCCGACGCCGACTGCAAGCCCACCAACAACATCACCGTGTTCGTGCGCAAGATCCGCGAGAAGATAGAGGAGAACCCCAGCGAGCCGAAGTACCTGCTCACCGTGCAGCGAGTAGGCTACAAAATGGCCGACCGCGTGGAGAGCCCTTTGTCATCCTGAGCGAGCGAAGCGAGTCGAAGGATCCCCCGCAGCGCTAGCTGGCGAGTTCGTCAAAACATTCACACCGTGTTAAGTTTTTGACGCCGCTATATCGATTGCAAAAAAGTGAACACTATGTTAACATTTTTGCATGTTCGCAATGATTACTGACACTGAAAAGCTGAGAGAGGTCGCCATCGACCAGTATGGCTACGTCACAACCGCTCAGGCGGAAGACGAAGGGGTCACCCGGCATTCTCTTGCGGCCTTGACGAAGCGCGGGCGTTTAGAGCGCGTGGCCCATGGGCTGTATCGCGTCCCGCAGGTGCCGGAAACACGCCTTGATGCATTCATGCGCGTCATATTGTGGACGGGGGCACCGGAAGCGGTTTTGAGCCACGATACCGCCCTCGATGCTTACGAAGTGTGCGACATAAACCCGACGAAGATTCATGTGACAGTGGGTAAGGGTCGCCGAATTGCAAAGGCGGGCGGCGAGGGATACGTGCTTCACCGTCAGGACATTGATGCCAGCCAAAAGGCTTGGTGGCATCGTATCCCCATCGTCACATTGCCTTGTGCGATAGAGCAGTGCATCGTTGCGGACGTGCCAACGTACTTGATTCGGCAGGCGATTGAAAACGGCGAGCGCAGCCGCCTACTAACAGCAGAAGAAGCGCGAATTCTGGAGGGGGAGCTTGATGGGAGATACCGATGATGTGGGAGCTGGTGGCACGAGAGCTAATCTGAGTGAACTACTGGGCGCACTTAAACCGAAGAGCAAAGAGCCTCGCTCGGTACGAGTTTTGGATTCGTGGATCGCTCATGCGGAGAACGAATTTGGAATCGGCCAGGGTGGTAGGCTTGCTTGGCTTGTTGCTTCGACGGTTGCAACGGCGAAGCTGCAGCAGGTCATCTCTGCAACGGGAGACAGATTCTCGCTGAAGGGAGGAACCCTCCTTCAGCATCGACTAGGTTTGGATGCGCGAGCTACAAAAGATCTCGATGGCATCGTACAAGGCGAGCTCGAGGAATTCCTGCGTGATCTCGATGCGGAGTTGAAGATACCTTGGGGGCCGGTGGCATTTTATCGAACGCCCGCCGAGGTTATACGGGTGTCGACCCGAGTGGTGAAACCTCTCAGATTCGAAATGATCCTGTCGCTTCACGGAGATGTGTGGCGGCGTGTTAAAGTCGAAATATCGCCCGATGAGGGCAGAGCTGCATCCTCTCAAGAGCTTTTGGGCGCTCCGAATCTCGCAGGATTTGGTTTGCCAACGCCTGATTTTCTGGTTGGTATGGCTCTCAGCTATCAGATCGCCCAGAAAGTTCACGCATGTACCGATCCCCACGATCCTCCTGCGTTTCGCAATGAACGACCGCGCGACGTGGTTGATCTCGTCCTTTTGAAGCGTCTTGCAGAAGCGACTGGTTCGCCCTCCAATCTCGATGTGCGATCAGCGATTTTGGACATCTTCTCGTCGAGGGCGAAAGAAGCCCGCATATTGAACAAGCCGATTCGAACATGGCCTGTCAGAGTGATTGCCTATTCGCATTGGAACGCCGATTATGCTTCCGCTGCGGCGACTTCTCGACTGGATTTGTCGATGGAGGACGCCGTTGGCGAAGTGAATAGGTGGTTGGAAGATATAGATAACCTGTCTTGAGAAAACCGCTGATCAATCACGTCATTAATCTCCGGTTAAGGACTTTTTAACCCGAAACTTATGGTCGATTTATCGCAATAACCCCTCGAACTTCGTAGAGTGGAGCCAGTGAGAAGCCAAGGGGAGACGAGGCTTCTCCACTCGCATCGGCGGAGGGCGCGCGACCCCTCCCTCCCGCTCCTCCGCACATGCGAGGATCGATCGGCCTTGACGGCCATCTGAACGAGAGGAGAAGGCATGGCTGAACAAAGGACGCACGGTTTCACGCGTCGAAGCTTCATCAAGGGCGCAGCTGCCCTGACCGCCGCCGGCGCACTCGTCGGCTGCAGCCCGAAGACGGAGAACCTCGAGGCGACCGACCCCAAGCAGCAAGAAGTCCCCGAAGAGCAAATCTTTACTGGAGTATGCCGATCAAACTGCTTTGGCGGGTGCTTGCTCAATATTCATGTAAGAGATGGTCAGGTTGTGCGTACGTCAGCGGGGGACTTTCCCAATAAGGAGTACAATCGCATCTGTTCCAAGGGGTTGACACAGCCGGCTCGCGTATACAGCGCAGACCGACTGCAGTATCCCATGCGTCGCGTCGAGGGGGCTGAGCGGGGCCTGGGCGAGTTCGAACGTATAAGCTGGGACGAGGCGATTGATGAGATTGTCAAAAATGGAATGCCATTATCGACGAATATGGCACCCACGCCATTGCTACATGGATGAACTCTGGAAATTTCGGCACGTGCACAGGCGGGGGATTTGCCGGCATCATGCCACGTTTCGGTGCTGTAATGGGCTTCTCCTCTATCAAGGGTGACATCGATGCAGCTCAAGGTTTTGCTGCAACAAAGATATTCGGAGGTATGACCGAAGCTCAAGCGAATAATGAACCGACTGACTACGTCAATTCCAAAACCATTATCAACTGGGCATCTAATCCGACTGTTTCCCAACCGCAGATTGTTCACTTTATGATGGATGCCAAGGAAAATGGTACGAAATTCATAGTCATAGACCCGGTCTTTAACTCGACTGCTGCAAAGGCAGACTGGTACATTCCCATCAATCCAGCGACAGACGGTGTTCTGGCTATGGCCATCCTAAACGAAATTATCTCAGGCAATCTCGAAGATGAAGAATTCGTCCGCGCACACACGGAAGCGCCTTTGCTGATCAAAGAGGATGGTGCTTTTCTGCGTATGAGCGATCTTGGCGTGGAGCCCGAGCAGGGTGTCGATCCCCTGACTGGAGAGCCGACGGTTATTGACCCCTTTGCAGTTTGGGATGAAGAGGCGAGTAAAGCAGTTGCTCTCGAAAGTGCGATAAAGCCCGGCTACAAAGACATCAAATCGGTTGATGGGATAGCTGTCCAGACCGTTTGGGCGAATGCGGCGAATAATGTGGCTGTATGGTCTGCCGAAAAGGCATCTTCAGTATGTGGCGTATCGGCGGAGGATATCCGTGAGTTGACTCGGGTGTATGTTGAGGATGGTCCGGTCAACACGTACGTGCAGCTGGGGGCCGACCATTACATCAACGGTCATTACAACTATTGGCCGATGTATGCTATTTCGGCCATAACCGGAAACGTTGGAAAGCCCGGTGCCGCATGTGGGCCAATCTGCGTGCTGCCGAACAACTGCATCGACTTTATGGTGTCAGCAGCACCGATGGACACCGCGGGCAATCTTGCTCAGGGAGCGGGGCCGGCCTATGGAGCCAATAGTATTCTCGGCATTCTGGAAAGCGGGAAATACGGCGAAGAGGTTGCTGTGATAAAAAGCGTCTACATCGCTACGACGAATCCTGCGACGGTATGGGCAGACCACGCAAAAACGGTCGAGTTGCTGAAGAAGCTTGAGTTCATTGTTGTTGCCGATGTTACCATGACGGAGACGGCTCAATATGCAGACATCCTATTGCCTGTGGCCCATTGGTTTGAAGTAATCGACATGCATACCAATTGCCACACGCATCCCTACTTCGTCTGGCAGGAAAAAGCAATTGAACCCCAGTTTGAATCGAAGAGCGATTTCGCTATCTTCAAGCTGCTGGCCGAAAAAATGGGTTACGAGGCTTTCTTCGACTTCAACGAAGAAGAATACATCTCCATGGGTCTCAATAACGAAGGGGCTAAGGCCTTGGGCCTGACTGTTAATCGACTAAAGGAGGAGCGTGCGGTTCGCTTCATGCCGGGTGAAACTTATGTTTCGTTCGAGGGTGGACATTTCCTCACTTCGACAGGTAGGGCGAGCCTTTACAAGGAGAGCGTTATGCCTGCTTACAATGTTGGCCAGGAGATTGATTTCAGTAAAGAGATATGTCTGTATTGGGAGCCGACACTTGAGGCTGACAAAGCGAGCGCCGTTCGCGCAAAGTATCCCTTCCACTGTATTTCCGAGCATATGCGCACACGAACCCACAGCCAATGGTACGACGTCGGTTACCTGAAAGAATACGATCCCGAGCCGATCGTTAGGATGAATCCTGCGGATGCTGAGGAGCTAGGAATTTTGGAAGGGGATCGGGTGAAGTTGTTTAACGATCGGGGCTCGGTCGTGATGCGCGCGACGTTAAGTTCCGGCTATCCTCGCGGAATAGTCGGAAGTCCTCGAAGCTATCGCGAGACGGAGTTCATTGAAGGGCATTTCGCGGCTTTGTCCACGAACCAATACAATCAAGTTTGCGCGAATCAGGCTTTTAACGATGTCGCGGTTGCGATTGAGAAAGCGTAGGTGGTGCAGATGGCTCGGTATGGAATGGCGATAGATATCAATCGATGCTTTGGATGCCACGCCTGCGAGGCGGCATGCAAGGTGGCGAACAATTTGCCGAAAGGCATCGTCTATAACGTTGTGTATACGAAAAACGATAGCAACCGCGATACGTTAGGAATCGCGGCAGTGCGTGGTGCGATGGCGAACGACAACGCTGGTGGCGAATTCCCCAACTGCACGCTCTCCTTCCTTCCCGTGCAATGCCAGCATTGCGCGGAGCCGGCGTGCCTCGACGTGTGCCCCACTGGCGCCACTTCCAAGGACGCGGACACCGGCATCGTGTCGGTGGACAGCGAGCTGTGCATCGGGTGCGAGTCGTGCATCAAGGCGTGCCCGTACGAGGGCGTGCGCACGCTCATCACGTCGCCGGAATACTATCTTGATGTGGTGGTGGGCGAGTACGACGCGCCGCCGCACAAGGCGGGCACGGTGGAGAAGTGCACGTTCTGCAAGAACCTCATCGACCGCGGCGAGGTGCCGGCGTGCATGCAGCTGTGCCCGGGCCGCGCGCGCTACTGGGGCGACCTCGACGACCCGGAGTCGGACGTGTCGAAGGCCATCGAGGGCCGCGAGACGATGTTCCTCCGCGAGGAGGCCGGCACGAAGCCGAGCGTGTACTACCTGCAGTAGATTCATGGAGGGCGGCGGCTCGCTCAGCCGCCGCCTCTTTCGAGGGGAGGGCGCATGGAGCGCATCGACGAAGTGAGAAGGGCCGTGGGCAGGGCCGACCTGTGCGAGCTGCTGTCGTGCGCGTTCGCGTATCCTGACGAGCGGCTCGTGGAGGGCCTGATGGACGGCTCGCTGGCTGACGACGCGCTCGCCTGCCTCGTGGACGCCGGCTGCGACGAGGCGTCTGCCCGTGCTGCCGCTGACGGCCTGCGCGCCTGGCCCGATGCCGGCCCGGACGAGCTGCTCCACGCGATGCGCCGGACGTACACGCGCCTCCACCTCGCTCCGGGCGGGCGCGCGCCCATCTTCCCCTACGAGAGCGCGTTCCTCCATAAAGAGCGTGGTCTCCCCGGCGTTCCCGCCCTGTTCCGCACGCCGGTCACGCTGGACGTCGAGCGTCAGATGCGCGAAGCTGGCGTCCAGGCGAAGAACAACCGCAAGGAGCCCTGCGACAGCGTGTTCGAGGAGCTCGAATTCCTCTCCTACCTGTACGCACGGCTTGCCGATGCGCTACACTGCGGTGAAGGCGAAAGCGTGGCCGCGTGGACAGAGCGCATCCGCATGTTCGAGGAGGAGCATGCGCGGGCGTGGCTGCCCTCGTTCATGCGGCGTACGCAGGAGCTTGCGGACGACGGCCCGTATCGGGCGCTCGCCGCATTGGGGATGACGGCTATGGGGGTGCTTTCATGAAGTTGGTTCTGGTGTTGCTGGGCGCCGTGGCGTTCGCGTTCGCGTGCAAGCGGCCCATCAAGGCGTGTCCGCTGGCGTTCTACGCGCTGGCCATCGTCCTGGACGTGGCGTTCGTGGTGGGAACGTACGTCGGGTTGCCGCCGCTGGTGTACGACATCCTGTTCCTCACGCTGCATAAGTGCACGCTGGCCACGGCCCTGTTCGCGGTGGTCATGTACATCGGCGTGTTCCAGCGCGATTCGCGCGTGGCGACGTACCTGCGCCCCATCCGCGCCGAGCTCTCCATCATCGCGTGGCTGCTGTCACTCGGGCACATGGCGTTCTACCTGTCGTCGTATCTGACCAGCCTGTCCTCCGGCCTCCCGCAGACCAACGTGGCCGTTTCGTTGGGCGTGGCGCTCGCCTTGCTGGCGCTCCTCGTGGTGCTGGGCGTGACCTCGTTCAACGTGGTGAAGAAGCGTATGGCGAAGGAGACGTGGAAGCGCGTGCAGAAGCTGGCGTACCCGTTCTGGGCGCTCGTGTACGTCCACCTGCTTCTGCTGTTGCTGCCCTCCGCGTTGCTCGGCGGCGCGCCGGCGCAGACGGGAGTGGCCGTGTACTCGGTCGTGTTCCTGGGGTACGCCGTGCTGCGCGTGCGCCGCGCCGTGATCGACCGTCATCACGTGCCCGAGGCGGCCCTCGCCTGACGACGGCCGAGGCGCCGATCTTCGCTCCGAAAACACGCTCCAGCGCGTGAGGCGTGTTTTCGGAGCGAAGATCGGCGCGAGATGAGGCATTGACCCCGTTCCTTTGACTCACTATACTGCGGAGACTGCGCGTTTGCATCGTTGGGCCCTGCATTCGCGGATTACTAGCTGCCCAAAGCCCGCGGCCACGCCGTGCGGAGACAGGAGAATACCCATGAACAAGAAGACGACGTACGTCGCCCAGGCGGGCATGATCGCGGCCGTGTACGCGGCCGCCACGCTCATCGCGCTCCTCGCGCTGCAGGGGCTGGCGTGGGGGCCGGTACAGTTCCGCATCTCGGAGGCGGTGTGCGTGCTCGCGGTGCTCACCCCCGCAGCGGTGCCGGGCCTCACCGCGGGCTGCGTCATCGCCAACCTCATCGCGCTCGCCATCAACGGCACTGGTGCGCTCGGCCTGCTCGACGTGGTGTTCGGCAGCCTGGCCACGTTCCTCGGCGCGCTCTGGTGCTGGAAGATGCGCGAGCGTCCCAAGCTGGCGCTGCTCGGCCCCGTCATCGCCAACGCGCTCATCGTGCCCGCGTACCTGCCCATCCTGCTGCAGGGCCTCGGCTACTACACCATCCCGTTCACCACGATCGCGCTCGACGGGCTGTACATTCCCATGTACCTGTTCGGCGTCGTGGCCACCGGCCTCGGCGAGGCGCTGGTCATGTACGCGCTCGGCCTCCCGCTGCTCACGGCCCTCAAGCGCTTCGGCGTGGTCCGCACGCCGGCCGTGCGCGCGGAGTAAGGCCTGTTGCCGGGCGAAATCCGCGCGCTTCGCTGTTTACGTGGAGGGCGGGAGGCGACCACATCAAAAGGGCTACAATACGGGGTTGCACAGGATGAGACAAGGCGCGCCTGCGGGCCGCCTCCGAATGAAGGACGTGCATTGAACCCGGTTATCGTCATCCCCACATTCGTGTCGGCGCGCCGACGCAAAGACGGCGGCAGCGTGCTCACCACCTATGACCATGCGACGCCCATCTCGCAGCCCGGTGAGCTGCCGCGCCTGCTCGCCTCCCTGCAGAAGGTGCGCGGCCTCGGCCAGGTCGTCGTGCTCGTGGTGAGCGAGCCCTCCATCGAGGGCCAGGCGGCCGAGAAAGTGCAGAGCATCGCCTCGCGCTACCCGACGCTCAACACGCTCGTGGTGGGCGCGTCGGAACTCGCGCTCATCCAGCAGCGCATGGAGCAGCTGGGCCTGGGAAAGCTGCAGAAGGAGATCGGCCTGTCCGGCTACGGCGCGATGCGCAACCTCGGCCTCGTGATGGCCGACGTGCTCGGCTTCGACTCGGTGGTGTTCCTCGACGATGACGAGGTGGTCGACGACGCGGACTTCCTGCAGAAGGCCATGTACGGCCTGGGCAAGCTCACGAAGAAGGGCATCCCCATCCTGGCCAAGACCGGCTTCTACTTCAACTCCGAGGGCTCGTACCTGTCGAAGAGCCAGGACAAGTGGTACAACCATTTCTGGCAGCAGGGCCGCGCGTTCAACAAGATGATCGCGAAGTCGATGCGCGGCCCGCGCCTGTCGCGGTCGAACCACGTGTGCGGCGGCTGCCTCGCGCTGCACAAGGAGGCGTTCAAGCGCCTGTCGTTCGACCCGTGGATCGCGCGCGGCGAAGACCTCGACTACATGCTCGACCTGCGCATGTACGGCTCCGACATCTGGCTCGACAACCAGTGGAGCCTGCGCCACCTCCCGCCCGAGACCGAGAGCGAGGGCACGCGCTTCCGCCAGGACATCTTCCGCTGGCTCTACGAGTACCGCAAGATGGAGTACAGCCGCACGCAGATCGACCTTCTGCAGGTGAAGCCGTCGTCGCTCGAGCCGTATCCGGGCCCGTTCCTCGAGCCGGGCATCACGAAGCGTATCCGCTTGACGGCGTTTCTGCGCAGCCTCGCGCGCCCTGACAAGAAGGCGTACCGCAAGGCCGCGAAGGCGGCCACGGGCGAGGCCACCACGTACGCGCAGCGCAACTGCGCGAAGTATTTCGAGTTCCAGTTCGTGTGGCCCGAGCTCATGGCGCGCATGGAGAACGACCAGATCCTGCGCACGGCCCTCATGCAGTCGGCCGCGCAGCGCCAGGCCGCCATGGGCGCCGACCGGCTGAGCGCGGCGCAGGCGGCGGGCGCGGCGGGTATCGACCCCGGCGTGACGAGCGAGATCAGGCTCAACATCGCCGAATAGCCCGGTGAGCGGCACCGTGCTTCCGCGCAGAAACGCCTGCGTGACGCTTGCCGACGCGTCGTGCCGGGGAAGCGGCGTTCGACTACAGTGGACTCAACCGCGCGGGACGGAAGCGTCCCGCGCATTGATTTTGCACGGGAAGGAAGGATCTGCTCCCATGGACGTGTTCACGCTCTTCGTGCTGCCGGCGGTCGCCGGCGTGGGAATCGGCATCCTGTCGGGCCTGCTCGGCGTGGGCGGCGGCACCATCATGGTGCCCATCTTCCGGCTTGCGTTCGGGATGAGTCCGGTCGTTTCCACGGCCACGTCGCTGTTCGCTATCATCCCCACGTCCGTCTCCGGAGCCGTGTCCCACATCCGGCACAAGACCTGCGTGCCCTCGCTCGGCATCGCGGCGGGCCTGGGCGGCGCGCTCACGTCGCCGGTGGGGGTGTGGCTCGCACAGATCTCGCCCGCCTGGGCCATCATGCTGGCGGCGGCCCTTATCATCGGCTGGTCGGCGGTGAAGATGCTCGGCAAGGCGTTCAAGATGAAGTCGAAGCCGAAGGACGCCTCCGCCTCCGCTGCCGTCGCCGAGCCCGCCGATACCGCTCCGACCAAGCTCACGCGCCGCCAGCTGCTCATCGGCGTGGCGATCGGCCTCGTGGCGGGACTCGCCTCGGGCTACGTCGGCGTGGGCGGCGGCTTCATCATGGTGCCGCTCATGCTGTCGTTCGTGGGCATCGCCATGCGCCAGGCGTCGGGCACGTCGCTCATCGCGGTCATGATCCTCGCCATCCCCGGGGCCGTCGAGCAGGCGCTGCTCGGCAACATCAACTTCTCCGCCGGCATCGCCGTGGTAGTGGGATCCATTCCCGGCGCGGTCATCGGGGCGCGCCTCGTGCGCATCGTTCCCGAGCGCATGCTCCGCTTCATCTTCGGAGGCTTCCTCTTGGTGGCCGCCGCCCTGCTCGTGCTCAACGAATTCGGTATACTGTAGCCGTGAATTCGCACGCGCCGCGGCTCGCCGCGAACCGCGCGTCGGCAGACCGGGCGCCACGCCCAGCGGGGAGGTATCATGCAGGAGGAGAGGAACGAGTCGCGGGCGGCCCGGCCGCGCTTCTTCACGATCGAGATGTTCACGTTCACCGTCACGGTGCTCTCGGGGCTCGTGCTCGTGTGGAACATCGTCGTGCCCGACCGCAACCTGGCGGTGCTGTTCTGCGCGGGAGCCGTGTTCACGCTGTCCATCGTGGTGGTCATCCGGCTGCTCATGGACCCCGACTCGGTGCGCGCGCGCCAGTCGAACGCCATGCTCAAGCTGGCCAGCCAGACGCTCGCCTGCATGAGCGAAGGCCTGGACAGCAAGGCCGCGCAGAAGATCTGCGGACTGCTGCTGCCTTCGACGGCGGCCATCGCCGTGGCCATCACCGACAAGGAGCAGATCCTCGGATACGCCGGCTTCGAGGAGGCCGAGAACCCGGCGGGCAGCGACATCCGCACGCATGCCACGCACGCCACCATCGCCGACGGCAACATGCGCATCCTGTTCACTCCCGAGGACATCGGTTTCCCGCGCGAGTCGTCCAACATCAAGGCGGCCATCATCGTGCCGCTGTTCGTCGGCCGCGCCGTGGCCGGCACCCTCAAGTTCTACTACCGCCGCGCCAACCACATCAGCGAGACGCAGAAGTCCATCGCCGAGGGCTTCGGGCAGCTGCTTTCCACGCAGATGGCGGCCTCCGCGCTCGAGGAGCAGACGAAGCTCGCCACGCGCATGGAGTTGAAGATGCTCCAAAGCCAGATCAACCCGCATTTCCTGTTCAACACCATCAACACCATCGCCTCGCTCATCCGCACCGATCCCGAGACGGCGCGCAAGCTTCTGCGCGAGTTCGCCGTGTTCTACCGCCGCACGCTGGAGGATTCGGCCGACCTCATCCTGTTCGCGCGCGAGATGGAGCAGACGAAGCGCTACTTCACGTTCGAGGTGGCGCGCTTCGGCTCTGATCGCGTGGCCATGGAGGTGGACATCGATCCGCGCGTCGACGACATGCTCATCCCGCCGTTCCTCATCCAGCCGCTCGTCGAGAACGCCGTGCGCCACGCCATGCCGTCCGAGGGCAAGCTGACCATCTCCGTGACGGGCGAGGTGGAGGGCAACAACGTGGTTATCCGCGTCACCGACGACGGCGTGGGCATGACCGAGGAGGCGCGCAACAACATCCTGCATCCCGAGTCGTCGTCGGGCCTGGGCATCGCGGTGAAGAACGTGCACGACCGCATCCGCGGCTACTTCGGCCCCGGCACGTACATGGACGTGGAAAGCGAGCTGGGCAGCGGCACCAGCGTGAAGCTCATGTTGGTGGGCGGTGCCCACCGCGAGTACCAGTAGGACTGTCTTCCCTTATCGCCCCAGGTAGAACGCGAATGTTTCACGTGAAACATTCAGAGCGCGCCGCCCTCTACGCAAACAAGCCGCCAGCGATGCTGACGATCCACCAGGCGGGCTTCTGATCGACCCGGAACAGGCTCCTGCTGCGGCCCAGCTTCCGCACGACTCTCACGCTCGGGTTCTCGAACTTTCGGGCGAAGCCGCGCCCGCGCACGCTCATGCCATCGTCGGAGATTCGCAGGACGAGGCGGAGCGGTTCCCCGCCCTTCGACGCCCGAACGGAATATCGGCGCTTCATGATCTATCCTCCCATTCATCGCGTTGGCTGCGAGCTGCATCCAGACCAGCACACGTGCCTGTCTCCGTAGAGCTCGACGCACGCGAGAGGGTCGTAATGCCTAGGGGTAGGGTATGCTAGCGCCTGAAAGCTCCTATCCCTGAAAACATCGCTGCTGCTATAGCGGCATTCTTGGCACCCTGGGCCGCCTCAAGGGTTTGGCCTCCTATATTCAGCATCGCTGATTGATAACGAGATTGCTCCAAGACGTTGACCGCCTCTTTTGCCGTATCGGCCTTCCCTAACCGTACGATTTCGTAAAGGGCGAAAAGGCTGTATGGATCGCTGTACTCAAAAGCAAAGGGATTGCCCTTTACGGTTAAGTAATGTTTGTAAACGTCGTCGTACAGCTCGCCCATTTTCTTCGAGTCCCTTTTGATCGCGTAAGATCTCGTTATTTTTAAGACAACAACGATCACGAGCGGCAGAAGGGCGATGCTTGTCAAAAACCCTGTTGCAACAAAACTCATATACGCAGATGCTACCGTAGAATCGCCGCTGGGAATGCTGGTGCTAAACTGAGCCAAATACAAGTAGATCGCGGCCCAGATGATCGATACCAAAAGCGGCCAAACTTTGGAATTTTTCCGCTTGCAGTAGTCGATATTTTGATCTAGCTCGGTCATCTTGTCGTAGTTTTGCTTCTGGCATTCAAATTGAGACCATATTTTGAATATCTCGTTTGCAATTTCCGCGCGCCGATCTGCCGCCTGGCGCTCGCTATCCCAAACCGAAGCCGTCAAAGAGCTTCCGCATTGAGAGCAGAACCGGGCTGATTCGTCGTTTTCAATGTGGCATTTTGGACAATGCATACAACCCACCTTTCATGTCGGTTAACCTGGCACCATCATTTGGCTTTTCGCAGAGAGGCTTCAAGGCGCATCCCACAGCCAGTGGAAAAGATGGGAAACCGTCGCTGCCGGTCGCTCACGCTTCGAGGTGCGCACCCTTTGCAAGCTTCTCGATAGTTGCTTTGCGGTCGAAGTAGCTGTTAAGTGCCTCGATGAAAAGCCGGTACCCACCGCCGAAAGCGGGGCCATAATTCCGCGCGGCAGACGGTACACGCCGTATCAGGCTTCCCCGCCGGGTCGGAGCATTGGGGCCCGCCGCGCTCGACCGCAGACGGGCGCACGCGGCTCCTTGGAAATATATTCATGATTCTTCCTGCCGCCTTCGTTATCGTACGGGCATCCCTTTGGCAATCATACGATAAGGTAGACATATCCGTCTATTTCGTGGCGATTGTAGCGCATATCGTTCAAACGATGGATGAGGATTACTTACAGAAACTCGGGGTGAAGATAGCGTCGCCAGCACCGGATGCCAAAGGGAAGCGGGAGGAGCGCAGGCTTTCGCAGTATGCGCGCACCCTAAACTCAACATGTCGCGAACCTATCTTGTTGTGCGGTTTCGGGACCAAGGCTCATTTGCAGCGCTTCGCGACTTCTTTATAAAACACCTTTTGACCCAAAGCGGTGCCTCAACGCCACTACGCAAAGAAAAAGGTCAGAGCAAAATGCGCTCTGACCTGGTATTACTCTGGTGCCCCCGGGCGGATTCGAACCGCCGGCACCCGCTTTAGGAGAGCGGTGCTCTGTCCCCTGAGCTACGGAGGCGCGGACGATATTGTAGCACAGGCTCCGCGCCCGCGCGGCGAACGTCGTTGCTAGAAGCGCAGCGCGCAGGTGAACTCGGACCACCCGATGGAGTCGGTGTCGCGCACGTATGCTCCCGGGGTGGGCGCGTGCACGTACGGTACGCCGCCGCTGCCCACGGCGATGCCCACGTGGCCGGGCCGGTACAGCACATCGCCCGGACGCGCCTCGGCGACGCTTACCACCTGGCGCGCGACGGCGCGCAGATCCTCGGTGTAGTGCGGAAGCGAGACTCCCACCTGCGCGTACGCCCAGCACACCAGGCCCGAGCAGTCGAACGCATCCGGACCGGCCGCTCCCAAGATGTACGGGCAGCCGATGCGCGACATCGCGTAGCTCACGACGGACCCCTGCGAGGGAACCTCCACGCCGTTGCCCGTGGGGACGTCGGGCGTATCGCCGCCGCCGTTGCCGCCCGTCGGGGCGTTCTGCGCCTCGCGCTCGCGCGCCGCCTGCTCCTCGGCCTCGCGCTGGGCCGCAGCCGCAGCCGCCGCAGCGGCCTGCTCCTGCTCCAGCAGCTCGCGCGCCTCGGCGTCGAGCGACTCCATGAGCGCGCTCGCCTGGGCCACCTTCGCCGCATGCTCCTCTTGGACGGCCTTCGCCTCCTCGGCCTTCGCAGCGGCGATGCCCTCCTGCTTTGCGTACTCCTCCTTCGACGCCTCAAGCTCCTCGCGCAGCGTCTTCGTCTCGGCCACGAGGGCGGCGTCGCTCTCGTTGACGCGGTTGAGGATGTCCCAGTTCTGGGTGAACTCCGCGAACGACGCGGCACCCAGCACGAAGTCGAAGAACGTCGCCGAGCCGGTGCGGTACATGCCGCGAGCACGCGCTCCCAGCCGCTCTTGCAGCGAGGCGATCTGCGCGGACGTCTCGTCGATCTTGACCTGCTCGGCCGCCATGGCCTCTTGGGCCGCCTCCTGCTCGGTGAGGGCCAGATGGTAGTTGCCCTCCGCCGTCTCGAGCTCGGCCTGCAAGCCGATCAGCTGGTTGCGGACGGCGTCGGCCTCGGCCTGCTTCTCAGCGGCGGTCGTGCCGAACGCGGAAGCGGGGAAGGCGAGGGCGGCGATGGCGCTCACGACGGCTGCGCCGGTGAACGTGCGTCGGGAAAGTGCGATGGCGGGCTCCGACATGCGGTACCTCCTTGATGGCCTGGGGCATGTTGAGCAGATACATCGTCCATCATACCACCGCGAGAAGCGAAGCGCCCCGATGCTCGCCAATACTACAAACGGCGAGCGCACGGCCGCGGCAGAAACGAAGAAGCGCCCGTACTGGCGGGCGCTTCTCGATCGCATCAGGAGGTCGTCGTTCCCGGCTCGGTCGGCCCGGGATCGGGCGTGGGCGTGGGCGTGGGGGTGGGCTTCTGCTGGAACGTGACGGTGATGCTGATGTTGCTCGAGACGTTCGTCAGCGTGAACGTTCCGCCGTTGGAGGGAACGTCGTCAAGGCCGCGCGCCGAGGCCACCTCGTAGCCGTCGTCGGGCTTGATCTTGATGATCACCTGGCCGCCCTCTTCGACGGAGGTGACGTCGGAGGAAACCGACCCGCCGCCGTTGGAGTTGATCGCAACCGAGAACGTGGACTTCTCCTTGCCCTTGCTCACCACGAGGTGCACGGTACCGTCCTGCTTGAGCTTCTCGCCGGCGCTCGGTGACTGCGAGATCACCTGGTCTTCGGGCACCTTGTCGTCGAAGCGGTACTCGTAGTTCTCGTCCACGTAGAAGCCGGCGTTGTTGATGATGGTCACGGCTTCGCCGAGCGACTTGCCCACCACGTTGGGAACCTCGATGCCGCCGTCGCCGAGCGAGAGGTACACGGTCACCGTCGCGTCTTTCTGCACCTTCGTGCCGGCGGCGGGATCCTGCTTGTACACGTGGTCCTTGGCGATGGAGTCGGAGTTGCCCGGCTCGCCCTCGACGTACTTGAGGCCGTTGGCCGTGAGCTCCTTCTTCGCCTGGTCGGCGGTCATGTTGGTGAGGTCGGGTACCGAGATCTCCACCTCCTGGGCGCCTTGCGACACCTTGAGGTTGACCTTCGTCCCCTTCTCGCGCTTGTCCCCGGCCTTCGGATCCTGGCTGATCACCTTGTCGGCTTCCACCTTGTCGTCGAACACCTTCTCCACGGTGCCCACTTCGAATCCGGCGTCCGCGAGCAGCTGGGCGGCCTCGTCCGCCGTCTTGCCCACCACGTTGGGAACGGGGTCTCCCGAGGCGCCCGCGCCGCTCATGAGCGCGAACGCGATGCCGCCCACGGCGAGTAGGGCTGCGAGCAGGGCCACCACGATGGCGATGGTCTTCTTGTTGGGGCCTTTCGGGGCGGTGTCGTCGGAGCGGTACGCCCGCGTGCCGCCGCTGCCCTGAGCCGGCTTCATACCGCCCATGGCGGGCATGACGGCCGTGCCGTCGGCCACCGCGGGCCCGATGGGGGGCACCACGCCGCCCATGACGCGCGTCTCGGCGCTGGTGAAGCCGTCTCCCAGGTTGACGGGGCGTCCGGCCAGGTAGTCGTTGAGCGCGAGGCGCATGTCCTTGGCGGTGGCGAAGCGCTCGAAGGGGTTCTTGGCCATGGCCTTCATGATGATGGCCTCGAACGCCGGATCGATGTCGGGGTTGATCTCGCGCGGCGGCACCGGCAGCTCGTTCACCTGCTTCATGGCCACGCTCACGGCGTCGGGGCCGTCGAAGGGCAGACGCCCGGTGGCGGACTCGTACAGCACGATGCCCAGCGAGTAGATGTCGCTCGCGGCGGTGAGGTCCTTGCCCTGCGCCTGCTCGGGCGAGATATAGTGCGCCGTGCCCAGCACCGAGGAGGTCTGCGTCATGACGGAGTTCTTCGCCCGCGCGATGCCGAAGTCCATCACCTTCACGTTGCCGTCGGGCTGCACCATGATGTTCTGCGGCTTGATGTCGCGGTGGATGATGTCAAGCCCGTGCGCCACGGAAAGCGCCTGGCACACCTGCGAGCCGATCTCGGCCACCTTGCGCTGGTTGATGGAGCCGCGCTCGATGATGGCGGTCTTGAGGTCGCTGCCGCGCACGAACTCCATGACGATGTAGTACGTGCCCTCGTCCTGGCCCCAGTCGTACACGTTCACGATGTAGGGGCTCTGCAGGTTGGCGGCCGCGGCGGCCTCCTGCTTGAAGCGGGCGGTGAAGTTGGGGTCGGCTGCGTACTGCGGCAGCATCACCTTGACGGCCACGAGGCGGCCGAGCA
This sequence comes from Arabiibacter massiliensis, assembly GCF_902386925.1. Taxonomy (NCBI): domain Bacteria; kingdom Bacillati; phylum Actinomycetota; class Coriobacteriia; order Eggerthellales; family Eggerthellaceae; genus Arabiibacter; species Arabiibacter massiliensis. The sequence continues at coordinate 2,360,144 of NZ_LR698996.1, forward strand.
CGTTGTCCTGGGCGCGGTACACCTCCGCCATGCCGCCGATGCCGATGCGCTCGGTGATCTGGTAGCGGTTGTTGAACACCCTGCCTATCATGCTTCCGGTCACGTTTCTGCTCCTTTAGGCTACATGCGGGGCCGTATGTCGTGTCAAGGTCGATATACGAGCCACCAGCATACCTTACTTACAAAAGCCCCTGCACTTGCAAGGCCGTTTTCAACACATTCTGCGCTTTCTGCGAACCCACGCCCTCTTCGCCGTCCTCGATGATGAGGGACACCACCACGCGCGGATCCTCGGCGGGCGCCATGCCTACGAACCAGCTGTCGTTGGAGTCCACCTTTTCGGCCGTGCCGGTCTTGCCGGCCACCTGCACGCCTTCGATGGCGGCGTCGGTGCCCGTGCCGTTGTTCACCACGCCCACCAGCACGTCGCGCACACGGCCGGCGACAGTGGCGCTCACGGCCTGCATGAGCTTCGACGGCTGGGCGGTGAAGCTGCGCTCGCCGTTGGCGTTGTAGATGCCGTCCACCAGGTAGGGCTGCATGATGACGCCGTCGTTGGCGATGGCCGAGCCCACGAGACGGACTCCTATCTCGTATGCCGTCTTCTGCTTGAAAAAAAAAAAAGAATAACTTTGTACATTCGTTTTTACTTTTAGTACTGTCTTCTAAGTCTTCGCCTCCACTCTTGTCTATCTGCCTTATCCCTCTGCCGCATCTCTTGTCCCTTACTCTACTTTCTTGTTAACTTTGGCCTCCATGATACCTGTATGCGCTGTTGGTGACCCTGACGGCGTCGTCGGCAGCGTCAGATGTGTATAGGAGCCAGGGCGGGCGTCTCGTTCTCGCCCACATTCTCGCCGGCGGCGGCCCAGGCCGTCTCCCACGTGGTCATGTCCTTGGGGTCGGGCATGAGCGAGGTGTAGAGCCCCAGCGCGAAGTCGATTTCCTTGTCGAAGCCGAACGCGTTGGCGCCCGCCACCAGCTTCTCGGCACCCATCTCGTCGCCGAGCTGGGCGAACGCGGTGTTGGACGAGAGCTCGGTGGCGCGGGCGAGCGTGATGTCGCCGTAGTCGTTGCCGTCGAAGTTGCTCACCTCGGCGTTGCCGATCTCCAGCGTGCCGGGCGAGGAGAACACGGTGTCCTCGGTTGCCACGCCGTCCTCGAGCGCGGTGGCCAGCGTCACCATCTTGAACGTGGAGCCGGGCGCGTAGAGGGCGTGCACGGCGCGGTTGATGAGCGTGGAGTCATCGGGGTTGGCGTTGGCCTGCTCGATGACCTGCTCGAAGTCGGCCGCGTCGTAGGTGGGCGACGAGGCCATGCCCAGGATGGCGCCGGTGTCGGGGTCCATGACCACGCACGCGCCCGTGCGTCCGGCCAGCGCGTCCTGCGCCGCCTGCTGGATCTTGGAATTCAGCGTGAGCGTGACGTCGTTGCCCGCGCCGCCGATGCCGGCGAGCGAGTTGACCACGTCGGTCCACGACGCGAAGTTCTGCTGGCCCTTGAGGGTGTCGTTGTACGCCTGCTCGATGCCCGACGTGCCGAAGCGCGGCGACGCGTAGCCCACGATGTGGCTGGCCAGGTCGCCGGCGGGGTAGACGCGCTCGTAGGAGCCATCGTCGCCCATGACGCTCTGCGCGAGCACCGTGCCGTCGTAGGTGGAGATGGTGCCGCGCTCGGTGCGCGCCTCCTTGGCGATGGAGTGGTTGTTGCCGGGCATGTTCTGGTAGTAGTCGGCCTGCACCACCATGATGAGCGTGAGGTTGGCCACCAGCACGGCGAACAGCACGGCGAAGATGCGCATGCCGCTGGTCAGGCGCTTGCCGAGCGAGATGCGGCCGAGCACGCTGTTGGAGTGCAGCGAGGTGGTGGCGCTCGCCATCTCCGCGCCCACGCCCGTGCCCTCGTCGCCGCAGCGCAAGAGGAAGCCCACGATGATGAAGCTGGCCAGAAGCGAGGAGCCGCCCTGGCTGATGAAGGGCAGCGTGATGCCCGTGAGCGGGATGACGCGCGTGATGCCGCCCACGATGATGAACGCCTGCAGCACCACGATGGACGTGAGGCCCACGGCCACGAACGAGCTGACGTCGCTTTTCGCGCGCGCTGCGGTCACGAAGCCGCGGATGGCGAAGCACAGGAACAGCAGCAGCACGCCGGCCGCGCCCAGAAGGCCGACCTCCTCGGCGATGTCGGCGAAGATGAAGTCGCTCTCCACGACGGGGATCTGCTCGGCCAGGCCGCGTCCCAGCCCCACGCCGAACAGGTCGCCGTCGGCGATGGAGTAGATGGCCTGCGTGAGCTGATAGCCCGTGTTCTGCGCGTCGGCGAAGGGGTCGAGCCAGGTGTTCACGCGCACCTGCACGTGGTCGAACGCGAGGAACGCCCCCACGGCGCCGATGGCGATGAGCCCGAGGCCGATGACCAGGTAGAACTTCTTCCCTGTGGCGATGTAGAGCATGATGAGGAACACGAAGAAGAACACGAGCGCGCTGCCGAGGTCCTTCTCGAACACCACGATGACGAGCGCGACGCCCCACATGAGGATGAGCGGCAGCAGCGTGCGCACGTCGGGTAGGTTGAACGGGCCCACGCGCCACGTGAACACGGAGAGCAGCTCGCGGTTCTGCGCGAGGTAGCCCGCCAGGAACAGCACGATGACGATCTTGGCGATCTCGCCCGGCTGGAACGAGAACTTGCCGATGCCAAGCCAGATGCGGCTGCCGTAGATCTCCTGGCCGAGGCCCGGGATGAGCGGCGAGAGCAGCAGCAAAAAGCCCACGATCATGAGCGTGTACTTGTAGTTGGCCACCTTGTCGAGGTTGCGGAACATCACGAGCACGAGGATCATGCAGGCCACGCCCACGAACAGCCACAACAGCTGGTTGACGGCCAGGTCGGGCGCGAGCCGCGTGACGAACGCGATGCCGATGCCCGACAGCGCGAACGCGATGGGCAGAAGCGCGGGGTCGGCCCCCGGCGCGAACTTGCGCGCGGCCAGGTGCGCGATGACGAACGCGCCGAAGATGCCCGCAGGCACCCCGAGCGTGTTCACGTTGAGCGCCTGCCCCTCGTTGATGGCGAGCATGGCGAACAAGAGCGCCACGAGCGGCGCGGCCACGCACAGCAGGACGAGCTCTATGTTGCGCCGCGTCACGCGTCACCGCCCTGCTTCGCGGCCACCTCGGCCTCGTACTCCTTGACGAGCGCTTCGGCGGCCGCCACGTCGTCCACGCGGATACCTGAGGCCAGGCGGTTCGCCACGCCGGGCTGCAGCTGGTCGACGGGCACGTCGGTGGTGCGCTCGAGCGAGGAGAACGACAGCCCGAACAGCGACCCCGGCATGCCGCGGTAGATGGCCACCTTGCCGTTGTCGTCGGCCAGGTAGGCCACCGTGTCCAGATAGGTTTTCGAACCCCAGGCCGCGCCCGCCACGATGGCGGCGAACAGCACGAGCACGATGGCGATGGAGATCTTCGTCTTGCGCGCCATCTTCTTGCGACGCGCCTCGGCGAACCCGGTGACGTCCGCCACGATGACGGTGACGTTGTCGTGGCCGCCGTTGGCGATGGCCTCGTTCACCAGCTGCGACGCGCATCGCTGCGGGTCGTGGATGCGGCAGAGGATGTTCTCGATGTCCTGGTCCATCACCATGCCCGACAGGCCGTCGGAGCACACGAGCAGCCTATCGCCCGTCTCCACGTTGATCTCGTAGATGTCGGGGTGCAGGCGCAGGTCGCTGCCGAGCGCGCGCGTGATCACCGAGCGGTTGGGGTGCGTGCGCGCCTCCTCGGGCGTGAGCTGGCCCGCCTCTATCATGTCGGCCATGAGGCTGTGGTCGCGCGTGAGCTGCTGGAGCTTGCCCTGGTGCAGAAGGTACGCGCGCGAGTCGCCCACCTGCGCGATCACCAAGCGCTCGCCTTCCAGCATGGCCGCCGTCATGGTGGTGCCCATGCCTTCGCGGCCGAGTCCCTCGTGCGCGGCCCTGATGATGGCGCGGTTGGCCTCCTCCACGGCGTGCGCGAGCGCCTCGCCGTCGGGGTGCGCGGGGGCCAGCTCGGAGAGCACGTTCACGGCTATCTCGCTGGCCACCTCGCCCGCGGCGTGGCCGCCCATGCCGTCGGCGACGGCGAACAGCGGCGGCGTGACGATGAGGCTGTCCTCGTTGTGGTCGCGCAGACAGCCGATGTCGGTGCGGCTGCCGAACGAGGTGAGCGCGCCCTTGCGCGTGCGGGGCGTCGACTTGTAGGCGCGATCGGCGGCCATCAGGCGAACCTCACGCGGATGGCGACGTCGCCCACGTTGACCACGTCATTGCTGCGCAGGGCCACCGGCTCGCCGATGATCTGGCCGTTCACGGCGGTGCCGTTGGTGGAGCCGAGGTCTTCGACGAACAGGTTCTGCCCCATCAGGGAAAAGCGCGCGTGGCGGCCGGACACGTAGCCCGCGCCCACCACGATGTCGGCACCGGGATTGCGGCCCACGATGACGGGCCCGCGCACCACGATGGACACGCCGCGCAGCTCCTTCGGCCCGCGCTCCACCGACAGGTTCCACGTGCGCTCCTTCTTGCGCTGGCCGCGCACGAGCCCCACGCCCGTCTTCATGATGGCGAACAGGAACAGGTAGAGCAGCGCGACGAACAGCAGGCGGACGATGAGCAGCACGACGTCGATCACGAGGATGTCCTTCCGATTCCGCTTACGCCTGCGTGAACAGGAAGTTCGTCACGCCGATGACGATCTGGTCGCCGTCGGCGAGGGGCTGGGAGGAGATCTCACGCCCGTTCACGAAGGTGCCGTTGGTGGAGCCGAGGTCCGTGAGCACCCAGAGGCCGCGCGGGTCGCGGCGCAGCTCGGCGTGCGTGCGCGAGGCGTTGATGTCCTTCACGGCGATGTCGTTCTTCGACTCGCGGCCGATGATCAGGCGCGAGGCAGCCAGGTCGTAGGCGCGGTTGTTGGTGGTGTCCACGAGGCGCGCGCGCACCGCCGCCTGGGCGGGAACCGGCGCGGCGGCCTGAGCGCCTGCGGCGAACACGACGGTGTCGGCGGCGACGGGGGCCGCAGCCGGCGCGGGCATGGGCGCAACGGCCGGGGCCGGGGTAGGCGTAGGCGCGGGCGGCTCGTAGGAGTAGCTGTCGAAGTCGATGGGCCGGTCGAGCTCCTCCATCGGGAGATAGGCCGGATCCTCCGCCTGGTCGTAGCCGCCGTAGGCCGGGGCGGGCTGGACGTAGTCGTCGAATCCGCCGTAGTCGTCGAAGCCCTGGTTGTAGTCGTACGCCGGAGCCGCATAGGGGTCGTACGCGGGTGCCGGCGTACGACTACAACCTACGCCGGAGCCGCATAGGGGTCGTACGCGGGTGCCGGCGCGGGGGCCGGGGCGGGCGCGGGGACGGGCGTGACGTAGCCGGAGTTGCCGTGGGGAACGGCCAGGCCGTAGCGCTGCATCTCCTCCTGGCGCAGCTGCGCGATGATAGGCGCCGCCACGGCCTCGGCGATGACGTCGAACTTCCCGTGCTTCAGGCCCTCGTCCACGATGAAGCGCACGAGCGGCTGACCGTCCATGACGAGCCCCTGCTCGGACGCCTTCGCGGCCAGGTACGTCTCCGTCTCGCCGGCCAGCGTGGGGTAGTAGCCGAACAGGCGGCGGTCATCGTCCGGGTTGACCAGCACGGTGTACAGCGTGGGGGCGAACTGCTTGCCCGCGCCCACCATCTTCTCGCGCTTCATCTGCTTCTCGGCCTTCTTGGCAATCTGGACGGGCGAGATGGGGGCGTTGGCCATGCGATCGGCCGCGCCCTCGAACGTGTCCTCCATCTTGCCCTCGAACCTCGAAAGAAAGCCCATTGCTGCTCCTTATTGCTATGCGCGCGCCCTGCCTCGGATTCCGGGTGCGACATGCGCTGTCGTGTGTCCCCGCATATGACTATGCAATGCTCCATCTTGCCATAAACCCCGTGTGGGCGTGCCCGCCTTTACGCAATCGTCATTAAAAGTTAAGCCCGCCCGGCCGGCAGCCGTCGCCGATAGAGCCGCATACGAGGAAGGCGCCCGCGCTATCGCGGCGGCGAGCGCGAGTCATTCATCCTCTGAAACCGGATGCAATTTGCCTCTGAAACCGGATTGCATTTGAAACGCGCTCGAATAAAACAACTTTGCAATCGCCATGCGTTCGCCTAGAATGGACGCATGGCACGCGAGAACGACATCCTCTTCCCCACAGCCGCAGCGGGCGTTGCGGCTGGTCGATGGCGCTAGCTTCAAGACCCGCTGCGCGCGGGCTTGAAGCCATTCCTGCAATTTCGCCAGCCATCCAACGAAACGAGGAACCCCCATGCAGCTCACCTCTGACCAGTTCGCGCTCATCAAAGAGCAGTTCAAAACGCTGAAAGACCGCTCGCCTTTCTACGCCGCCAAGTTCGAGGGCATCGACCTTGTCGACGTGCAGACGCAGGAGGACTTCGAGCGTCTGCCGTTCTCCGAGAAGGACGACCTGCGCAACGCCTACCCGCTGGGCCTGCAGGCCGTGCCGGACGAGGACATCGTACGCATCCACAGCTCCAGCGGCACCACGGGCACGCCGGTCATCATCCCCTACACGCAGCAGGACGTGACCGACTGGGCCATCCAGTTCGCGCGCTGCTACGAGACGGCGGGCATCACCAACACCGACCGCATCCAGATAACGCCCGGTTACGGCCTCTGGACGGCCGGCATCGGCTTCCAGCTGGGCGCCGAGCGGCTGGGCGCCATGGCCATCCCCATGGGCCCCGGCAACACCGAGAAGCAGCTGCGCATGATGCAGGACCTCAAGTCCACGGTGCTCTGCGCCACCAGCTCCTACGCGCTTTTGCTGGCGGAGGAGATCGCCGAGCGCGGCATCCGCGACAAGCTCTGCCTGCGCAAGGGCGTCATCGGCTCCGAGCGCTGGGGCGACAAGATGCGCGCGCGCATCGCCGGCGAGCTGGGCGTGGAGATCTTCGACATCTACGGCCTGACCGAGGTGTACGGCCCCGGCATCGGCATCTCGTGCAGCGCGCATCACGGCATGCACGTGTGGGACGACTACGTGTACGTGGAAGTGGTGGACCCCGCCACCGGCGCCCCGCTGCCCGACGGCGAAGTGGGCGAGCTCGTGCTCACCACGCTGCGGAAGCAGGGCGCGCCGCTCATCCGCTACCGCACGCACGACCTCACGCGCATCATCCCCGGCGACTGCACCTGCGGCTTCGGCTGCCGCCATCCGCGCATCGACACGCTGACGGGCCGCACCGACGACATGTTCAAGGTGAAGGGCTGCAACATCTTCCCCGCGCAGGTGGAGGAGGTCATCGCCGCCACCGACGGCACGAGCTCGGAATACCAGGTGATGATCGAGAACATCAGCGGCAAGGACGTGCTCACCGTGCTGTTCGAGACCCCGCTGGAAGGCGAGGAGAAGGAACGCGCCCAGGAGGAGCTGGCCCTCATCTTCAAGGCGAAGTGCGGCTGCACCCCCGACGCCCTCGGCGTCCCCATGGGCGAGCTCCCGCGAAGCGAGAAGAAAACCAAGCGCATCTTCGACAGCCGGTACTAGGGCCCCGCAGGCCTCCGGCCCGCGGACTTCCCGACGCCGAAGGGCCGCGCTTCGGGACTGAAGCGGATGCTCGTACTTCAGGCCCGAAGCATTCACGATTCAAACGAGTTCCAAACCGCCATCGATCAGCATATGCAGCTCGTGTTTGCTGTGCACTCCGAGCTTGGAGTACACGTGGCCGACGTGAGTCTTCACCGTGTTCTCGGATATGAACAGGGTTTCGGCGATGTACGCACGCGACCTTCCTTTGCCAAGCATCTTGAGTATCTCGATCTCGCGTTGCGTAAGGCTGCGGCTTTCTCCTAGCCGCTCGCATCGCCTATCGATAGTCGCGAATTCTTGCATGGGCGTCGCTTGGCCTTTCAATTCGTCGAAAATGCGGAGTGTGTCGGGGTCTCGCGTGCTCAAGCACAATGCGAGAACTGCGAAAAGAATGAACAGCATAAGCGCGAAAATCGTCACAGGGTTCACGATGGCAGCGAGCTGATGGAAAAGGGTTCCTCCTAGCGCGGTGGGAAGGGAGTAAGAGACAAAGCCCGCACCCAAAACCACATATACGTTGAGAGTGGTATGTCGAGCTATGTCGCAAACGGTCAGCCAAGTTATCGGAATGAGCAGTTGCCACGATGAGCGGAGAAACGAGGAGACGGCAGTCAATTCTTGGTCGACGATGAGCATGGTCAGGCTTATGGCGAGCACGAAGAAAACCACGCGCCATACGGAAGAGAACTCCACGCTGTGATGCGGATCGAGGACAACCCACATGGTGATGGCGATGAGCGCAACGGTAAGGACGCGCCTCCAGAGCGTCGATGCCTCCGGGTCGTTCGGCAGCGAGCCGATGAGCATGGCGGTGATGAGGCTCACTGCGACGATGGATGTCCATGCTTTCCAGAAACCGCGCAAGCCTGTCGTGGGATTGGGCTTGGCGGACGCTTTTCGCAGGTCAAGGGTTGCGAATGACCGCCAAAGCACGAGCAAGGCAAAGCACGGCAACGTTACCGTGCCGACGGACCGCACGGCGTCGGGCGAAAGCTCAAAACAGACTTGAGCAACCACCCAGAGGATACTTCCTGCGAAAAGGAATACCGCCATGGTGCGAACATTGAGGAATGTGTAGAATTCCGCCCAGCGCATGTAGAGCCAACCGAGCCCGATGCCTCCTGTCGCGAGGGCGACGTTCCTCAACGTGCCAGACGCAAGACCAAGGTGGTGCATGGAGGCCAAGCAGAAACCGGCGACGACCATGAGCCCCGCTGCTCCGCAGTCGACCAGGCGCTTTCGGGATGACAAGGACGCGGTGACGCGGGGTGAACGGATGCGCGATGAGAAAACAGCGACTGCGGCGATGGTCAAGAGCGAAATGGTCAACGCGATGTACAAAATACGGGGCGAGGAGACGGCCTCTGAGCTTCGGTATGTGTTTGCCAGCACGATCCATGTGAACAAGAGCCAAACTCCACTGCAGGCAAACCAATTCGACGGCGTCGAAGAGCGCCGGATTTGCTCGTTGTCCTCGTTGCTCATGACTCCTCCTTTCAGCGCATTATAGCTTTTTTCGTTTGGCAGATACCGTCCGTCAATAGCGAAGGGGGCGCTTCACCCGGCCTTTTTCAAAAATCACCCGTAATGTACGACTTGTTCGCCCGTTTCGTACGATTGCCTTGCGCCCTTGCGGGGGCATGGTTTGTAGCAAGAGCGGGAGGCGGAACAAGAGCCTTTCTGCTTCGCATCGTAGGCGAAGGCACGGAGGCGTCGGTGCTTTCAAGCGACTGGCGCAAAAGGAGGAGATCATGGGTGAATGCATGCAAGATCGAAGGACGTTCTTAAAAGGGGCAGGCGTATTCGCTGTCGCTTCAGCTGCGATGGCGGTGACGGGGTGCGCGCCGCAAGCGAAGGATGAGAGCGCTTCAGCCGATATCGGCTCTAGGGCATCGGCGGAAGACGTGACGTGGGATAAAGAGTACGACGTAGTGGTGTGTGGCGCGGGGATAGCCGGTTTGGTCGCTGCCGCAACGGTTGCAACCGAGGGCGACGGCGCGACGTGCCTGCTGCTGGAGAAGGACGCGGCCCCTAACGGCAACAGCCCGTTCTGCTTGGGCATGCAAATGTACACAGAGCATCCTGATGAGTTGCTCGTATACATTAAAGAACTCATCGGGTCAGCCACGCCCGAAGACGTGATAGAGGCGTACGTGGATGGCTTAACGGAGAGCTTGCCATGGATAAAGGGCCTCGGGGCGAACGAAGGGGATATGCGCATAGGCGAGTGGAAGCCGGATGCCGCTAAGCTCGGAGAGTATCCCGAGCTGCCCAACGATGACTGCGTCACGTCGTTCGGATTCACCGGCAAGGCTGGGGGCGCCGGTCATATCCATGAGTTTTTGGAGCAAGTCATCGATCAATATGCCGATGTGGTGGATTACAAGACGTCCACTCCTTTGGAATCGCTGGTTCAAGATGCTGATGGAATCGTGGTCGGCGTAGTGGCAGCGGGCAAGAGCTACAAGGCGAGCCGAGGCGTCATTATGTGCACGGGCGGATTCGAGAACGATTCGGATCTCATGTACACTCATACGGGCGTGCGAGGCGTGAAGCCTATATGCGGCCAGGCAAACACGGGTGACGGGCATCGCGCTTGCATGAAAGTCGGGGCCGACATGTGGCATATGCACGGCGGTGCTCAATTTTGGATGGCATGCCGCGATTTGGAGAACAAGCGGCATATCAGCAAGATATGGAACTATTCGAATAAGCGTTGGGGCATTACTGTCGGCGTAAACGGGCGGCGCTTTTACCAGGACTTCGATGGGTGCGGGGCATACGGTTTGTTTGCCGGACTCGAGGATGCCGAAGCGTTGGCAAAGCCTGATTCCGACATGTCGTGCAACGTAGGCTATCGTCACGGCATCACTCAATGGGGCGGCAACTGGACGCACCTTCCCATGCCCGAAAAGGCGTGGTTCGTTTTCGACCAGAACGGTCTTGAGGCCGGAGCAATGGACCCGGAGGTGTCTCAGGACGTGGTGGCGGATGGTTGGGCCGTTGCCGCCGACTCCATCGAAGAGCTGGCTTCCCTCATCGAGGTGCCGACCGAGGAGCTGACGCGTACGGTTGCTTTGTGGAACCGCTATTGCGATCAGGGGGAGGATGAAGCGTTCTTCCGTCCTGCAGAAACGTTGCAGCCCATCTCGCAAGCACCCTATTACGCCATGCTATGTGCCCCCGCCGTGCTCAACACCGATGGTGGGCCTGTGCGTGATGCGAAAGCTCGCATTCTCGATCCTTTCGGCAATCCAATTCCTCATTTGTATTCGGCAGGCGAATTCGGCTCGATCTGGGGTCATCTTTACGTAGGATCGGGCAATGTGGGAGAGTGCAGCGTGTTCGGGCGCATAGCAGCCCGCAGCGCCTTGGCTGGCGAGTAGGCGCTAGTCGAGCGCAAGGAGCCGGTCCCTTCTCCGGCTTCTTGCGCTCTTCCGCGTTGAGCGGTCCTCGCTCGCAGGATGTTTCACGTGAAACATTTGTCCACCAGTGGGATAAAAGGGCTGGGGCGCCCACTTTTTCGCATGGGGAAGCGCTCCACTGTGGTAGAGTATGCGCATGCATTCTGCGAAGGGACATATCGTCGTCGACGAGCGCTGGCGCCTCGAGCTGGCCGTCGCCGCCACGTGCCGCGCCTTCGCGCCGCGCGCTTCCGAATGCCTCGCACCCGCGCCCTCGCAGCGCACGGCTGCGCAGCAGGGCAGCGGAACCTGCCGCGCCATCTCCTATTATTCCTATCGATACCTTTAGCACATGGGTTTGCCCGTGGTGCTGCGCTCGTGCCGAATCCCGGTCGAGCGTCCGCAGCCGGCAAGGTCATGTGCGCCACCGCGCGGGCCCTTCTTCCGTGCGATGTTTCACGTGAAACATTTGTTCTCAAATCGCAGGACATTGCGACAAGTGTTTCACGTGAAACGTACGGGGGAGGGCGGCCCGGACTCCAAGGGAAGCGAACACGCGGGCGAAGCGGCCCGCATGAGACGATAGGAACACTCCAATGATCGAAAAAATACTCATGGTGCTCATCTTCGTGGGCGTGGCGGTGGGTGTGGGCATCTACTGCCGACGACACACCGGCACCGTCGACGGCTTCATCCTGGGCGGGCGCAACGTGGGGCCGTGGCTCTCGGCGTTCGCGTTCGGCACGAGCTACTTCTCCGCCGTCATCTTCGTGGGCTACGCGGGGCAGTTCGGCTGGAAGTACGGCATCGCCGCCACGTGGATCGGCATCGGCAACGCCATCCTCGGCAGCCTGCTTGCCTGGTGGGTGCTCGGTCCGCGCACGCGCGAGATGACGCACCGCCTGGGCGCGTCCACGATGCCCGAGTTCTTCGGCGCGCGCTTCCAGTCGAAGGGTTTGCGCATCGCGGCCGCGGCCATCATCTTCGTGTTCCTCATCCCCTACACCGCGAGCGTCTACAACGGCCTGTCGCGGCTGTTCGGCATGGCGTTCGGGCTGCCCTACGAGTGGTGCGTCATCGGCATGGCCGTGATCACCTGCATCTATGTGGTGCTGGGCGGCTATATGGCCACCGTGATGAACGACTTCATCCAGGGCATCGTCATGCTGCTGGGCATCGTAGCCGTTATCGTGGCGGTGCTGGTGAACAACGGCGGCTTCACCGAGGCCATCACCACGCTCTCGCTCATCCCGGCCGAGGGCTCGGAAATGGCCGGCCCGTTCGTGAGCTTCTTCGGGCCGAACCTGCCCGACCTCTTGGGCGTCATCATCCTCACCAGTTTGGGCACGTGGGGCCTGCCGCAGATGGTGCAGAAGTTCTACGCCATCAAGAGCGGCCCGGCCATCAAGCAGGGTGCCATCATCTCCACGGTGTTCGCCATGATCGTGGCCGGCGGCAGCTACTTCCTCGGCGGCTTCGGGCGGCTCTACGGCGGCCAGGTGGAAATGACGGCGGCCGGCACGCCGGTGTACGACTCCATCATCCCCACCATGCTGTCCACGCTGCCCGACCTGCTCATCGGCATCGTCATAGTGCTGGTGCTGAGCGCGTCGATGTCCACGCTGTCGTCGCTCGTGCTCACGTCGTCGTCCACGCTCACGCTCGACCTCATCAAGGACAACCTGGTGAAGAACATGAGCGAGAAGAAGCAGCTCAGCTACATGCGCGTGCTGCTGGTGGTGTTCATCGTGATCTCGGCGGTGCTCGCGCTCGTGCAGTACAACTCGTCCATCACGTTCATCGCGCAGCTCATGTCCATCAGCTGGGGCGCGCTGGCCGGCTCGTTCCTCGGCCCGTTCTTCTGGGGGCTGTTCTCCAAGCGCGTGTCGCGGCCGGCCGTGTGGGCCAGTTTCATCGTGGGCGTGGGCTTGACCACGGGGAACATGATCGCCGGCTTCGTGGGCACGCCGCTCATCGCGAGCCCCATCAACTGCGGTGCCCTGGCCATGGTGCTGTCGCTGGCCATCGTGCCGGTGGTGAGCCTGTTCACCAAGCGCGTGGAGTTCGAGGTGGACCCGCCGCATGTGGAAGGCGCCATCGACCGCGAGTATGAGCAGGAGCTGGAAGCGGAAGGCGCGTAGGGGTTTCGCGCCGCCGCTCACGTGCTTCTCACTTGCTCGCCATTTGCTTTTCATTTGCTTTGCTGGTCGTGCGCGCGGAAGGGAACAGTTCGGTGACGGCTCGACGGCGAACGCTATACTGTTCCGGTACCTGCAAGCCGTAGAAAGCGATCGCATGATCCTCCAGCTCGTCCTCATATACTTTCCCGCTATCGTGTTCGGGTGGCTCTTCCTGCGCAACTATCGCAAGGAGCCGCGCCAGTTCCGCAATGCGCTGTACTTCCTCGCGTTCTGCCTGTTCGCGCTGTGGGGGCTGTCCGTCCAGTTCGAGCTGCCGTGGCTCGTCCTGCTGGGATTCGCGGCCATACCGTTCGGCACGGTGGCGCTCGTGGTGTTCCTCATAGCGAACACGTTCGTGGTGGTGCGCCGCGAGGGCCTTTCGCTCGCGCATCTGCTTCCGGGGCTGTTTGCGCTGGCCATCGTGGCCGTGTGCGTGGGTGCGCCGCTGCTCGTGCTCGTGCAGGCTCCCGTCCCGCTCGTCGCGCTCGCTCTGCTGGCCGTGATGGAGGGGTCGTACCTGGCGTTCACGTTCGCGGCGCTTCTGCTGTATTCCTGGCTGTACCGCCGGCTGCCGAAGCGCTGCGATTACGATTACATCGTCGTGCACGGCGCGGGCCTGTCGGGCACGAAGCCCACGCCGCTCTTGGCGGGCCGACTCGACAAAGGCGTGGAGCTGTGGGAAGCCGGCGCGCGGCGCGCGCTCATCATCGCGTCGGGCGGCCAGGGTCCCGACGAGCGGGTGCCGGAGTCGGCCGCTATGAAGGCCTACCTCGTGGAGGAACGCGGCGTGCCCGCTGACGCCGTCATCGAGGAGGATCGCTCCACCACCACCATGGAGAACCTGCGCAACTCCAAGGCCATCATGGACGCGCGCTCGGGCGCGGGGCAGTACCGCGCCGCAGTTGTGACCAGCGACTACCACGTGTTCCGCACCGCCGAGTACGCCCACAAGATCGGCCTTTCCGCCGATGGCGTGGGCTCCAAGACGGCGCGCTACTTCTGGTCGACGGCCTTCATCCGCGAGTTCGTGGCCGTGAGCAACGCCCACCGCTGGCCGTTCGTGGTCATCTTCCTGCTCTGGCTCGCGCCGGTTGTCCTCTGGCTCATCGGGCACTAACGGGTTCTCCGCCCGGCTTTCGCGAACCTCATTTTCGCTCCGAAAACATGCCTCAGCGCACGAGGCGTGTTTTCGGAGCGAAAATCGTCCGGCGCGTCTGCCGACTGCGCGGGTTCGCCGACAAAAACGCATGCAATTCCGCTTCCGCACCGCGCTGCGTACCGTATACTAGGGCAATCGTTGCGCATCCGCGCGGGCGTCCTTGCCGGACCTCCGGGCGAATGCGTTCCGCTTGAGAGAAGGGGGACGCATATGGAAGGGTTCGACCTTATCAGCACGGGGGTGTGGTCCATCATTCCCCCCATTCTGGCGCTGGGGCTGGCGCTCATCACGAAGGAGGTGTACTCCTCGCTCGCCATCGGCGTGTTCGCCGGTATGGTGATCTACCAGTTCAACCTGAACGGCCCCGGATTCGAGCAGTTGGTGGACTCGTTCACCATGGTGCCGCAGATGATGGCCGAGCAGATGGCCGGCAACGCCGCGCTGCTTCTGTTCCTCGCGCTGCTCGGAGCCCTCGTGGTGGTCATAGCCGGCGCGGGCGGCTCGCGCGCGTACGGCGAATGGGTGTCCACCCACATCAAGAACGCGAAGATGGCGCAGATCCTCACCGCGGTGCTCGGCATCATCATCTTCGTGGACGACTACTTCAACTGCCTCACGGTGGGCGCGGTCATGCGCCCGGTCACCGACCGCTTCAAGATCAGCCACGAGAAGCTGGCCTGGATCATCGACTCCACCGCAGCGCCCATCTGCATCATCGCGCCGGTGTCGTCATGGGCCGTGGCCGTGGGCGGCTACCTGGGCGAGGGCGGCTTCACCACGTTCGTGCAGTCCATCCCGTACAACTTCTACGCCCTGCTCACCATCGTGTTCGTGTTCTTCATGTGCGCCACGAACAAGGACTTCGGCCCCATGCGCACGGCCGAGGCCGAGTTCCAGGACACGGGCATCAAGCTGCGCATCCCGCCGAAGGATAGCGCGCTCGAGGCCATGGCCACCGTCGGCCTCACCGACGAGGACCTCGCCGCCGACTCGCCGCTGGGCATGGAGACGGTCGTCGCCGAACGCGACGAGCTGGACGAGGCGGCCCAAGCGGCCGTCGACGAGTTCAAGGGCATCGCCATTTCCGAGAAGGGCCGCGTGTTCGACCTCATCGTGCCCATCGTGGTGCTCATCATCTTCTCCATCTTAGGGATGCTGTACGCCGGCGGCTTCTTCCAAGGCGTCGACTTCGCCACCGCCGTGGGAGAGAATCCCGTGTTCGGCCTGTGCATCGGCGTGTGCGTGTCGCTCGTGGTGGCCGCCTTCATGTTCCTGCCGCGCAAGCTCATGACGCTGTCGGGCTACATGGAGGGCATCTCGGAAGGCGTGCGCTCCATGGTGGGCGCCATCATGATCCTCGTGCTGGCGTGGAGCCTGGGCGGCACGTGCCGCTACCTCCTGGGCACGGGCGAGTTCGTGAGCGGCTTCCTGAACAGCATCGGCGTGGGGCTGGCACTGCTGCCGGCCGTCATCTTCGTGGTGGCCGCGTTCATCGGCTTCGCCATGGGAACGTCGTGGGGCACCATTGCGCTCATCCTGCCCATCGTGATCGGCGTCTTCCCCGCCGACAGCCCGCTGTTCCTCGTAGCCATCGGCGCCACGCTCGGCGGCGCGGTGTACGGCGACCACGTGTCGCCCATATCGGACACCACCATCTTGTCGTCGGCCGGCGCGCAGTGCAACCACCTGCGCCACGTGGCCACGCAGCTGCCCTACGCGTCGGCCGTTGCCGTGGTGTGCCTGGTGGGGTACGTGATCGCCGGGTTCACGGGCAACCCGTGGATCTCGCTCGTCGTGGGCGTCGTGCTCATGGTGGGTGCCGTGCTGGTGCTCAACAAGTCGAAGTACGGAGCCGTGAAGTAGCACGGAGCGCGCAGGGGTCTCCAATGAGGGGCCGCGGCATGCGAACGCCGCGGCCCTCGTGCGCTTAGGCGCGCACCACGCGGGGAAGCGGCATGTCGTGCGGCTCGCACGGGACGGCCTCCACCCGTTGCTCCTCGAACGCCACGCCCACGACCAGCGCGTCGGGGCGTACGCGCGGCAGCAGCCGGTCGTAGTTGCCGCCTCCGTAGCCCAGCCGCCGGCCCGCGTCGTCGAACGCCACGAGCGGCACCGCCACCGCGTCCAGTTCCTCGGGCGCGACGGGTTCGTATCCCGCGTCCTCCAGCTCGCCGCAGACATGGCAGCGCAGGGGCTTGTCGAGGAACTCCTCCCGCGCCCGCTCGAGCCGCTCTGCCGGCACCTGGTAGAAGGCCATGCGCGCGGGCGCGCCTTCCGCATCGCGCACCATGCAGGGGAAGCATGCCCGCCAGCCCCGCACGCACAGGGCATCGATGAACGCGCCCAGGTCCACCTCGCTGCGCATGGCGGCGTACACGGCCACAGCGGGCGCATCCTGCGCGCACGCGGCTTCGACCAGCTCTTCCAGCCGGCGGCATGCGGCAGCGCTGCGCCGGGCGCGCTCGTGGTTGGGGATGGCGTCGCGGCGGGCGAGCACCTGTTCTCTCAGGGCGGTTTTCTCTTCCATGCACCGCAGTATAACATCGATGTAACGCCGCGATTCCATGATGGTGTGCACGGTGTGTGCAGATAGCGCAAACGTAACCGCTT
Source organism: Arabiibacter massiliensis (assembly GCF_902386925.1). NCBI lineage: Bacteria > Bacillati > Actinomycetota > Coriobacteriia > Eggerthellales > Eggerthellaceae > Arabiibacter > Arabiibacter massiliensis. The sequence continues at coordinate 2,377,108 of NZ_LR698996.1, forward strand.
CAATGCGATTTAACCTGCAAACCCATCTTTGACCTTGATATAATCGAATCGCATTGGGTACACTCGGGTTCGCCTTGGATCGCCGCGCAGCGCCGACAAGCGCCGCGCGGACGAAACGACGCCGCGCATTGAGCGCCGTTTCGCCTTATCAAGGCAGCATGACAAGCGAACGCGAATAATCAGATCGCTTACCGAGCGGCCCGTTTCGCGCCCCGGTACGCCATCGAGTTAGGAGACAGCAGTGCAACTCAAGGCATCGACCGATTACGGTATGCGCGCCATCCTGTACCTGGCCGCGCAAGGAACCACGTGCTCCTCGAAGGATATCGCCGAGGACATGTCCATCCCCCGCGACTACCTCATCCAGCTGGCCCAGCTTTTGCGCAACGCGGGCATCATCGAGGCGCGCCCGGGCAAGCACGGCGGCTACCGGCTGGCCAAGGACCCCAACGACATCAACGTGCTCGAGATCATGGAAGCGCTCGACGACGATGCAAAGCAGTCCACGCGCGCCAAGCGCAGCGCCCGCAAAGGCGGCGCCATGGTGCAGGGCATCAAGGAGACCTACGACCTCATCGAGGAGAGCATGGACGCGTATCTGGCCAGCCTCTCGGTGCAGATGCTGCTGGATTGCGCGCGCAACGGCGACAACAGCCGCAAGTTCCTCTCCGAGCGCCTGGAGAACGAGAGCCGCCGCCTGGTGGAGGCCAGCTAGCCCGCGCTGCCGGCCGTCGCGGCTTGCTTGCCCTACGGCGCGAGCGCGCCATTGCCCGGCACTTTCCTAGCCGATGCCGAGCACCTGCATGACCAAGAGCGCCGCAGTCAGCACGGTGACGATGCCCACGGTCAGCCAGATGAGCACGCGCGACACCAGGCGCGACTTGAACGCGCCCATCACCCGCTTGTCCGCGGCGATGATGGCCATGAACACCAGCAGCACCGGCAGCACGAGGCCGTTCACGAACTGCGCCGTCAGCATCACGCCCATGAGGTCGATGTTGGGCACGAGCACCACCACGGCCGAGAACGCGATCACGAACGTGAAGATGCTCTTGAACAGCGGCGCTTCCTTCCATTTGAACGACACGCCCGCCTCCCAGCCGAACGCCTCGCAGATGACGAAGGCCGTGGTCAGCGGCAGCACGCACGCGGCCAGAAACGACGCGGCTATCAGCCCGATGGCGAACAGCGCCTCGGCATAGTGTCCAGCGAACGGGGCCAGGGCGCGCGCCGCGTCGGCCGCCGACTCGATCTCGATGCCCTGCGGGAACAGCACGGCGCCGGTGGTCACGATGATGAACCAGGCCACGAGGCACGCGGCGATGGTGCCGGCCACCACGTCCACCTTCTGCGAGAAGAAGTCCTTCACGCCCACGCCCTTCTCCACCACGTTGCTCTGGTTGAAGAACATCATCCACGGCGCGATGGTGGTGCCTATCATGGCGATGACGAGCGACACGAAGCTCTGGTCCTGCACGATGCGCGGGATGACGGTGCTCTGCAGCGCGTCGCCCCAGTTCGGCTGCGCCATGAACGCGGCCACCACGTACGTGACGAACACGAGCGACAGCGCCAGGAACACCTTCTCCACGCGCTTGTAGCTGCCGCCCACGATGAGCAGCCACACGGCCACGGCCGCCACGGGCACGGAAAGGTACTTCGATACGCCGAACATCTCCATGCCGCTCGCGATGCCCGCGAACTCGGAGAACGTGGTGGCCACGTTGCCGATGAGCAGGGCCAGCATGGCGAGCGCCGTCAGCCGGATGCCGAAGCGCTCGCGGATGAGCGCGGCGAACCCCTTGCCGGTGACCGCGCCCATGCGCGCCGCCGTCATCTGCACCACGATGAGCAGCACGCACATGACGGGGATCACCCACAGCGTGGCGAAGCCGAACTTCGCGCCCACGGTGGAGTAGGTGGAGATGCCGCCGGCGTCGTTGCCGGCCATGGCCGTGACGATGCCGGGTCCGAGCGCCGCCAGCAAAAGCCACAGCTTGCTCGGCGGCTTCTTCTCGGGCGCGACGGCGAGCGCGCCCTCTTCGGCGTCGGCGGGGGCCGCGGGCGCTTCCACTAACTCGGCGGCCGGGGCCTCGGGCGATCCCGCGCGCTTCGCGTTCTCGATGCGGCCCATTTGGAACTTGCCCCACTCGCGGGGGGCGGTCGTGCGCTCGGTGCGGTTCTTGGGCGTCATGGCTACCTCCAGGAATAGCCGATGATCTGGAACAGCACGAGCGTGTACAGCGCGAGGAACAGCACGGCGGCCACGGCGATTCCCACGCCCTTGAGCACGGTGAGCTTCGTCTTGTCGCCGCTCACGTCCTCCTCGATGGCGTCCCAGGCGTCGTCGACCGTGACGATGCCCAGCAGCATGTTGTGCTCATCCACCACGGGCATGGCGGGCAGGTCGTACTTGAAGATGTCGGCGGCCACGTCCTCTTCCGTCTCGTCAGGCGCGACGGAGATCACGTCGTCGTACATCACCTCGGACACGGGCTTCGCGTCGTCGGTGAGCACGAGGGTGCGCAGGCTCAGCACGCCCACGAACTCGTCGTACTCGTCGAGCACGTACACGTAGTGCACGGTGGGGTGGTCCTCGTCCAGCTCGCGCAGCACCTCGATGGTCTCGCCCACGGTGTCGTCGGCGTGCACGGCCACGAACTGCGTGGTCATCATGCCGCCGGCCGTGCCATCCTTGTAGCCCAGCAGACGGCGGATCTCGGTGGCGTCCTCCATGCCCATGAGGCGCAGCAGCGTCTCGGCCTTCTCGTAGGACAGGTCGCGCACGATGTCGGCCGCGTCGTCCGGGTCCATGTTGCCCAAGAGTCCGGCGGCGCGGGCGTCGTCGAGATCCTCGATGAAGTCGGCCTGGTACTCGTCTTCCATCTCCGAGATGGCCTCGGTGGCCTGCGCGTCGTCGAGGTGCTGGAACACGTTGGCGCGCTGCTGGGGGTCGAGCTGCTCGAGGATGTCGGCCACGTCGGCGGGATGCAGCTCGTCGAGGCGCTTGTGGGTGACGGAGAGTTGCACCTCGGAGAGGTCGCGGTCGAGCAGGTCCATGTAGTTCCAGGCGATGATCTGCTCGTCGATCTTCTTGTTGAACGCCTTCGCCACGGCCACGACAGCGCGTTCGAGCCACGGGGCCAGGCCGCGCAGGATGCCGCGCGCGCCCACCTCGGCGCCCAGCAGGCGCAGTTGCGAGCCGGAGACGGAGAGCTTGAGGTCGTTTACGCGCACGACCTTCATGCCCTGCGTGTCGACGATCTGGCGGTTCAGCAGATCGCGCGCGAGCAGGATCTCCTCGGGCTGCAGGTAGCTGAAGCGGATGTCGTGCGCGGGGCCGTTGAGCCTGATGCCGTCCTCGTCGAATTCGTCGACGTACTTGCGCCACGAGATCATAAACGGCACTTTGCCCGGCCCTTGGAAGGCCAGGCTGGTGATGCGGGGGAACACTTCGCCGGTGGAGATGGCAAGATCGGAGATCGTACCGACCTTCTCGCCGGTTGAGTCGATGACGGGCTTGCCCATCATTTGAGAGAGATACAGCATGATGATTCCCTTACTGAGCGGCGCAGCCATCCTTCGACCGCCGACTCAGGGGAGCCGAAGGAGGACTACTTACTGTGAGGCTTCGATTTTCGAACCTTCAACAAAGTCCCTTTCCTTACGGCCAATAAAAAATCCGCACGTGCTGCTGCCAGTCGTTGCGGAATGAAAGTGCTGAAATGGTGCGCCGTGAGGGATTCGAACCCCCGACGTACTGATTCGTAGTCAGTCCCTCTATCCAGCTGAGGTAACGGCGCACGTGGAAACAGCAAAAGTTATTATGCCGGTAAGTCCCGATGCTGTCAACGACTATTTTCCGGAAACGCCGAAATTGTTGCCTGGCCCGGGTCTGGGGAGCGATCGGCGTGTACAATGGACCGAAGAGCCACGGAGAAAGGGGCGGGCGATGAAGAAGCTTATGCGTCTTGCATTGGTTGGCTTGTGTCTGGCGGTTGCGGCGTTGATCGCGGCCGGCTGCGCGTCGGGGAAGGGGGACGCCTTCGAGGTGACCGACGGCGGCTACGCGCGGTTCTCGGATAAGCGCCTCGAGGTCCAGCTGGAAGCCGATGTCGCCGGCGGCTATCAATGGGAGTGCGAAGCGGATGGGGCGACGGTCAAGTTCGTCGAAGGCGTGGCCGGGGACTACCTGAGCGGCAAGGCGCCTGAGGGCGAAGGCGTCGGCCTGGCCATCTTCACGTACGAGCCCGAAGGCTCCGGCGAAACCGTCCTGACGTTCACCTACGCGCGGCCAGGGGAAGCGCCCGAAAACGACAAGACGTTCTCCCTCGTCGCGACCGTCGAGGCCGGCATGTTCAGAGACGTCAAAATGGCATAAAAGGGGACTGTCCCCTTTTATGCCAAAATGTCCCGAATGGGGACTGTCCCCGTTTGGGACATTTGCGGCTAGATGCTCAGGTTGCGGCGGGCGAAGACGGCTATAGCGGCGGCGAACAGGGCGAGGCCGAGCGCTGCGAGCGCCGCCGCGCCGGCGACGGCTCCGCTTTCGTTCGCGGCCAGGCCGTAGTAGTCGAACAGCGTGAGCGGGTTCACGTTTTCCAGGAACTCGAACTTGTCGCCGACCTGCGACACCATCTGCATGAGGAAGAATAGGATGCCCGCGCCGCCGCCCACCCACAGAGCGGCGCTCGCGTTCGCGAACAGGCAGGCCGAAAGGAAGCACATCCCCGCCAGGAACACCCAGAGCGCAAGCACCCCCACGTTGGCGCGCACGATGCCCTCGGCGTCGAGGTCTCCCGGGAACATGAGCTCGGCGCAGCCCACCTCGGCCAGCGTGGTCAGCACCGCCAACGCCGCCAGCAGCGTCACCATCACAGCGGCGAGTGTGGCCGCGATGCGCGTGCGGCTGTTGGGCGTGGCCAGCAGATACGACATGGTGCCGCGATCCAGGTAGCGCACCATCAGCTTGTTCGCCATGATCACGATCAGCACGAACGGGAAGATGGTGAGCAGGAAGCCGTACAGGTAGTTCAGCATGAAGTCGGTGAGCGTGGTGGCCTGCTCCGCCATGCCGAACGCCGCGAACAGCTCGGGCATGCTGGCCATCATCATGTCCAGGCTCCGCCCCAGCTCGGGGTCGAACATGCTCACGATCACGGCGATGTACATGACGAGCACCGCGAACACGACGGTGAACACGAACAGGTTCGCGCGCAGCTCCTTCGCGAACAAGGTTTTATTCATGGGAGCCTCCCTTCTCCGACGAGTCGGCCCCGTACAGATGCATGAACAGCTCCTCGAGCGATTGCTCGCGGGCGGCCAGGTCGGCCACGGGGTAGGCGGCCAGGTCCTTCACGAACGCATCCATCGATCCCGCCACGCTCACCTCCACCGCCGCCTCGCCCGCGGCGGCCGCGCCCGGATGCGCCGCGCGGTAGCGCCCGCACGCGGCGGCGTCGGCGAACGTCGCGGTGAACACGCGCTTGCGCGAGCGCCGCACGTCGTCCATGTCCTCCACGGCCGCGAGCCTCCCCGCGCGGATGAACGCCACACGGTCGCACGTGCGCTCCACCTCTTCGAAGAGGTGCGACGACAGCATGATGGTGGCCCCGCGCTCTTTCTCGGCCAGCACGAGGTCGATGAAGCGGCTCTGCATGAGCGGGTCGAGGCCGCTCGTGGGCTCGTCGAGCAGCAGGATGTCGGGCCGCGCCATGAACGCGCACACCAGGCCCACCTTCTGCTTGGTGCCCTTCGACATCTTGCGGATGCGCCGCGCGGCGTCCAGCTCGAAGTAGTCCACCAGCTCGCGCATGCGGCTGCGGTCGCGCAGGCCCTTCATGCGCGCCATGAACTCGAGGAAGGCCGTGCCCGTCATCTCGTCCATGCAGGCGATCTCGCCCGGCAGGTACCCCAGCCCCCGCTGGATGCGCGCCCGCTCGGCGAAGCAGTCGAGCCCCTCGATGCGGACCGCGCCCGCGTCGGGCCTGATGAAACCCATGAGGTTGCGCATGGTCACCGTCTTGCCCGCGCCGTTCGACCCGAGAAAGCCGAACACCTCGCCGCGCCGCACGGCAAACGACACGTCGAACACGCCGCGCCCGCGCCCGTAGTCCTTCGTGAGCCCCGAAAGCTCGATGACGGGACCTTCTGCCATAGTCATCGGTATTCCTCCTTGTAGGCATATGCCTTGAACATGACGCACCAGCGGTCGAACTCGTCCAGAAGCTCGTCCAGATCGATGCGCCGCCCGAGCGCCAGCTGCTGGTGCATGTAGCCGTCGGCCATCCACACGATCATGTTCACCACGTGCTTCGGGTCCACGTCGTCGCGGAACCGGCTGAAGTCCACGTTCCGGAAGTAGCGCGCGAACATGGCGTCTATCTGGCGCTGCGTCCAGCTTTCCATGAGCTGCTTGATGTCCCTGTGCTGGGCGTAGAACGCGCGTACCGAGAACTCCATCAGGTACGGGAACTTGTCCAGCGCCGCGCGCTTGCTGTGGGCCGCGTATTTGAACAGCTCGAAGAAGTCGTCTATCCGGTAGAATCCCTCGTCGACGACCAGGGCCTCCACCTTGTCCATCAGGCGGTTCGTGAGGTAGAGGTAGAGCTGCTGCTTGTTCTTGAAGTAGAAGAACAGAAGCCCCTTCGAGATGCCCGCCTTGCGCGCGATGTCCTCGGTGGAGGCGCTCTTGTAGTCGAAGCGGCCGAACGCCTCCACGGCGGCGCGCACCACGGCCTCCTGCCGCTCCTCGGGCAGGTTCTCGAACTTCTCCAGGTTGCCCTGCATGCGGTCCATGACCCTCCTTCCGATTGACCGGGCGGTCAATCGATCGGGGATCATCCTACGGCATTGACCGCTTTTGAGAAGGCCCCTGAAGAAAAATTTTCAAAGGAGGACGCGGGGGCGTCAGGCCAGGCCGAGCTCGGCGAGAAGAGCCTGGCCGCCCACCGTGCCGGGACAGGCGTCGCCGGCTTCGGCGAGGAAGCAGACGGGCCGCACCACGGCCATGCGACTGCCGCCCTCGGTCCTCACGCGCGACACCTGCATCTTGGCGCGCTCGGCAAGCTCGAGCGGAGCTCTATTGAAATGGGAGACGACCAGGCGTTTGCCCGCCTTCGCCACGCCGTTGCAGAACAGGCGGCGCTCCTCGTTCATGGCGCGCTCGCGCTCCTCCTCGTCGGCCGCCTCGAACGCGGCGCGGCGGGGCATGAGGCCGTCGACGGCCCCCACGACGAAGACGTTGTCGTATTCGACGCCCACGAGCGCGCCGAATGTGGCCACATGCAGCACGTGGGCGTCCTCGGGCATGGCGGGATCGGTTACCTGCGCGCGCTCCATGCGCAGAAGCGCGGCGGCGTCCTCGTCGCCGACGAACGCGCGCGCGGCCTCTTCGAACTCGGGCAGCCCGTCGGCCCCGATGGCGCGCAGCAGGCTGAAGCCCTTGCGTCCGGCGTTTTGCGCGATGAAGTCCTGGCCTGCCCGCCAGCGCTCGGCGAGCACGGCCGCGCGCGGGAACGGCTCTTCGCTCGCCGTGCCCGCCTGCGCCAGCGCGTCGTAGAGCGAAAGGGCGCGCTCCTCGGCGAAGTCCTGCAGGCCCGCCCAGGCATCGCTGTTCACGAGGGGGCTGTCGAAGCCGCACCAGCTGCGCCAGGCCACCATGTCGCACGGGTCGGCCAGCAGGTTCAGCCTGGTGAACGCCACGAGCGCCCGCGCCCGCGCGCTCTCGCGCGGGTCGCCGCCCAGGCCGGAGAGCGCCCCGGCCGCGCTCACGGAGAAGCCGCGCCGTCTGAGCGCCTTCTCCGCCATGAGGGCCCAGCGCTTGTTGGGCACAAGGACGCAAGTGCGGCTTTCGCGCAGGTCATCCTCGGTATCGAGCACCGCGCGCAGGTACTTGGCGATGCCGTCGATCTCGTCCTCCGGCGTGGCCCACTTGATGCACTGCACGCCCGCGCCGCCTTCGTCCGCGGCCGCGTGCGCCGCGCCGGCTTTGAACGAGGGATCCATGTCGCCGTGTTCGCACAGCGCATCGGCGAAGGCGATAACGCTCGGGTTGCCGAACGCGCCTTCGAGCGTGAAGACCTCCGCGTCGGGGTGCGCGGCCTCGAACTGCGTGAACCCCTCGCGGCTGGGGAAGCCGGAACGGAGGATCTGCTGCTCGTTGGGGTTGCCGGCCACGATGAGCTGCTCGCCGGCCAGCAGGCGCAGGCAGGCCTGCTCGGCGCGACTCAGGTTCTGGAAGTCGTCGCACAGCACGTGCGCGAAGCTCCCGCGCGCCGCGGAGCCGGCCTCGCTTTCCAGGAACAGGGCGCACAGCGCGGGCGCCTCCTGCGCGAGCATCGCGCCGCGCAACGTGAGCACGCGCTCCCCATGCGCGAGCACGGCCTTCCCCTCATCGTCAAGATGCCATTCGCCGCGCGGCACGAGGTCGGCCATCTGGCGGTAGAGGAGGTCGAGCGTCGCACGCAGACGGCGGACGGGCTGGCCGAGCGCCTTCATGTCCTCGAGGAAGAACGCGTATTCGGCGCTGTTCAGCAGGCGCGGGATGTGGCCCGTGGCCTCGCGCGCAGCCGGATCGTCCAGTACGGCCGCGCATGTGTCGAGCGCGGTTTCCACATGCACCTGGGCGGCTGCCTGCTCCAGGTCGGGTCCGAGCGCACGGCGCAGCCGACGGCGGAAGGCCTGAGCGGCGACGGCGTTCGACACCTCCACGAGGATGGCGGCAGGGTCGGTGCCCTCGCGAACGAGGCGCGCGCAGCGGCGGACGAGCGCCTCGGTCTTGCCGCTGCGCGCGGGGCCCTGCACCTTGGCGATACGGCCATCGAAGGCGGCTATGGTGTCTCTCATGGAACTCTCCTTCTCGATGCGGCTTCCCTCTGCCCGCGCCTCATGTTTCCCGCGCCTCGTCGGGCTCGTCGAGCGCCGCGGCGGCGCGCTTGCGTTCGGCGCGGATGGGCAGGTACTCGCTGATCACGATGCCAGCGAAGATGAGCGCGAACCCGGCGAACAAGGGCCCGGTGAGCGCCTCGCCCAGAAACAGGATGGAAAACGTCACGCCGAACACCGACTCCGTGGCCAGGAACAGCGCGGCCGGCGCGGGATCCACGTGCGCCACCGCCACGTTCTGCAGCAGCAGCGCGATGCACGAGGCGAACACGGCCAGGTACACTAGGCTCATCCATGTGTCGGCGCCCAGGTTGGGGAAGTCGGGCATCGGCTCGAACACGAACCCGGCCGCGAAGCCCAGCGTCCCGGCCACGAAGAACTGGACGACGGTGAGCAGCGTCATGTCGCGCCCGCGCGCGTATTTCGCCGTGTACAGCACGTGGAAGCTGACGAAGACGGCGGACAGCAGCGTGATCAGGTCGCCGAAGCGCAGCGAGAACCCGGTCGAGCCCGCGAACGACACGCATCCGATGCCCGCCACGCACACGACCGCCGCCGCCACGTTGAAGCGCGTCGGCCGCGCGCCGCGCAGAGCCCAGCCGAGGAAGGGGATGATCACGCAGTACAGCGACGTGAGGAACGAGCTGTTGGAGGCCGTGGTGTCGGTGAGGCCCGTGGAGTTCGCCCAGTACGTCAGGAACAGCCACACGCCCAGGATCGAGCCCTTCTTCAGGTGGTCGGCGTCGAGCGCGCGCCGGAAGCGGGGCAGCATCGCGATGCCCAGGACGAGACCCGCGCCGGTGAAGCGCACGCCCACGAGCCACGCGGGCGGGAACGCGTCCACCGTCGATTTGATCACGACCGTGCCGAGGCCCCAAATAGCCGCCGCCAACAGGAGGAACCCCTTGTACGCCCACAGCGGGCGCGCGGTATGTTGGAGAAGGCGGGCCATAGTCGAGCATCATAGCACGAAGCGCCTTCGCACGCTGTGTGCCGAGAGGCGGCGGGCGCGAACTGGCAAGAATCGTCGGCTGTGGCAGCGCGGGGACGATAGCGAATTTGCCGACCTGGGCAAACGCTTGAGCTTGAGGCGTCGGAGGGGCTAAAACCCGCTCGCAGAGCGCCACAGCCGCAAAATCTTTCCATAACCCTTTTGGTCATCTTTTAAAGGGACGCGAGCGACCCGCCCCTGGGGGGCGCCGGGGGGGGGGGTGCCGGTTGACGGCGGG
>NZ_LR698996.1:2387399-3377915 GCF_902386925.1 Arabiibacter massiliensis
GGCTGGCCGCCGTCCGACGAGCGAGAACAGCGCCCGCACGCCGCGCTCGAGGCCGAACAGCCACACCGCCGACATGCCCCAGCGATAGCACAGGTTGGCCATGATGAGCATGATGAGGATGGAGAACGCCGTGTACGACGCGTGAAGATGGGGCAGATCGCGGCGAACCGCAGCGACGTCATCCCGCCCGACTACGCCAACGCGTTCAAACGTCTGCGCGCCGACGTGCCGCCCATGCCCTACGAGACGGTGCTTGCCACGGTGGAGGCATCGCTTGGCCACTCGTGGCGCGAAACGTTCGCGTGCATCGAGGAGCGCCCGCTCGGCTCGGCCTCCATCGCGCAGGTGCACCGCGCGGTGGTGGCCCCGCACGCCAAGGGGAACGCCCTGGCCGCACCGGTGGGCGCCGCGACCTCCTCCGACGACGCGGCCGCCGCGCCCGCCTGCATGCCGAAGGCAGGCGCGTGCGTGGCCATCAAGGTGCGCCGCCCGCACGTGGTGGAGCAGATGATGCAGGACCTCGCCATCCTGCGCCAGGCGGTCGCGCTCGTCGGCCTCACCCGCGCGACCGACGGCATCAAGCTCTCGCTCGACGACCTGGTGGCCGAACTTGAGCGCACGACGCGCCAGGAGCTGGACTTCCGCGTGGAGCTGGGCAACCTCGAGCGCTTCCGCGCGCACCTGAACGACCAGCCCGGCGTGGAGAGCCCGCGCCCGTATCGGCCGCTCAGCTCGGACGACGTGCTGGTCATGGACTTCGTCGACGGCCCGATGATCAACGACGTGCCTGCCTTGCGCGCGCTCGGGCTGAACCCCGTCGAGCTCGGTCACCGGCTGGCCGAAAGCTACGTCACGCAGATCGTGGACAACGGCTTCTTCCATGCCGACCCGCATCCGGGCAACCTTCTCGTGCGCGGCGGCGACATCGTGTGGATCGACCTGGGCATGGTGGGCGAGCTCACGGCGGTGGAGCGCGGGCTGGTGGGCAAGATGCTGCGCGCCGCGGCCGAGAACGACCCGTACGCGCTCATGCAGGCCCTGCTCACCGCCGCGCGCGAGGACGGCCCGGTCGATCACGGACGGCTGCTCGACCAGCTGGGGCAGCTGCTCGCTTCCTACGCCACGGTGAATCTGGCCGACATCAACGTGGGCTCGGCGCTGCTCGACGTGTTCGACGTCCTGCGCACGCAGAATCTGGCCATGCCGCCGTCGTTCACGCTGCTCGCCCGCGGCATGGTGACCATCGAGGGCGTGCTGGTGGACATCGCGCCGGACACGAGCGTCATCGACATCATCTCCGACCACGTGAAGCGCCGCGAGCGCACCCTTGAATCGGTCGAGACGAAGGCGCGCGAGCTGCTGTCCACCGCGCTGTCGTCGGGCGAGGCGGCCGTGCGCCTGCCCACGCAGGCATCCCACACGCTGGACATGGTGAACCGCGGCCAGGTGACCTTCGGCGCCGACCTGGGCATTCCCACCGACGCGCTCGCCGCCCTCTACTCCGTGAGCGGCACGGTTGCCATGGCCCTCATCTCGGCCGGCCTGTTCGTGGGCTCGAGCCTGATCGCCCAGACGAACATGCACCCGCAGTTCCTCGGCGTGCCCTTCCTCGGCATCTTCGGCTACGTGGGCGCGTTCGTGCTGGCCGCCTACGTGGTGTGGCGCAACCTCCTCATCCGCCACCGCCAGAAAAACGAGGAGCGGCTGTAGCGCGAAAGGCGCGCGAAAGCGGAGCAGCGCGCAGAGGGCCCTCGGACCCCCTGCGCGCGCGGCGCTTTAGAACGCCGTCCAGCCGCCGTCGACGGTGACGGTGGTTCCGTTGACGAAGCTCGACTCGTCGGAGGCGAGGAACAGCGCCACCTTCGCCACCTCTTCGGCGGATCCGTTGCGGGGGTTCGAGCCGATGCCGCTGGTCGCCCGCTCCATGCCGAATTCGCTCGCGGCGGAGAGTCCCACGCCGATGTTCGTCTCGATGCTGCCGGGGCAGATGGCGTTGCAGCGGATGCCCTTGGTGGCGTACATGAAGCCGATGTTGCGCGTGAGGCCCACGACGCCGAACTTCGAGGCCGTGTACGCGGCACCCGCGCGGCAGCCGCTCAGGCCGCCCACCGAGGCCGTGTTCACGATGCGCCCGCCTTGCCGATCGCCGTCTTTCGGCGCGGTCATCAGGGGAATCGCGTGGCGGCAAGCGTACATGACGCTTTTCAGGTTCACGTCGATGACCTTCGCCCACAGATCGTCGGAAAGCTCGGTCACCGGCATCATATGGTCCATGATGCCGGCGTTGTTCACCAGGATGTCCAGGCGTCCGAACCGCTCCACGGCCAGGTCGATCATCGCCTCCACCTGGGAGCAGTCGCTCACGTCGGTCTTGCACGGCACGATGGTGCCGGGCGCGCCCTTCTCCTTGAGCTCGGCGATGAGCGTCTCCACGCCGTCGGTGTTGATGTCGGCGGCTACGATGTTCGCGCCCTCGAGCGCGAACAGCTCGGTCATCGCGCGGCCCATGCCCGATCCCGCGCCGGTGATGACGGCGCTCTCGTTCTCCAGTCTCATGCGATCCTCCCTTTCGATGCATTCCTTCCCATGGGTTCGTCGCCGTCCGGGTGCGCGGAGGGCGATGCGTACAGGATAGGGGGCGGTTGTCGCGATGCTGTGATGCCGCGAGAGTGCGGCCGAATGCGGCGGTTTGCGGAGGCGTGCGCGAGGGAGCGGCACGAAACCGCAAACGGACGGCGTGCCGATGCGCGAAAAAGGCCGACCCTGACAGGCCGGCCTTGCGAGCGGCGGTGCGCGGGGTCGCGCTTACGCGAAGACGACGATGGCGGCGGGGTCCTTGATGCGCAGGGCGGCCGTCTCCATGACGCGGAACGTGTGGTTGAAGTCGGCGAACTCCAGGTAGCCCACGGAGAGGTCAAGCCCCAGTGCGAGGTCCAGGTACTCCGGCTCGGCGCAGACGAGCACGGCCTGGCCGGGGGCGAGGACGCTCGTCATGTACACGTTGTCGCCGATGAGCTTCTGCACGCGGTCGATCTCGAGCATGCCGGTGTTCGGCTGCAGGCGCTGCAGGTCGAGGTACAGATCGGGCGCGACGGCCAGCGCGTAACGGCCGAGGTAGCCGGTCTTGGCCAGCTGCGAGACGGCGGCGGCCACGTCGGCGAAGCCGTTCTCGCCCTGCGCCCAGTTGCGGCGCTTGATCTTGCCGGCGCCCTTCGCGTTGACGAGGCCTTCGACGTCGAGCGCCTTGCTGCCGTTCAGCACGAGCTCGTCCTCGCGGCGCGCGGCCTTCTTGGCGGCGGCCACGGCGGGCGCGAGGTCGACGGGCATGCCGGTGCGCACGGCCAGGTCGAGGTCGCGGCCGAGCAGGGTGAAGTCCTCGTAGAACAGCGGCAGCTCCAGCTGCGTGCGGCCGACGATGCGGCCGATGCCGTCCTCGAGCACCTCCTCCTTGGCCACGCCGTCAACGGCGACGGTGGTGGCGCCAACGCCCAGCGGGCCGTGCGTCTTGAGGAAGCGGCGGCAGGTCAGGTGCTTGCGGGCGGTTCCGACGACGGCGTCGTCGATGCGGTTCCAAAGCTCGACCGAGAGGTCGGCGGTATCGCGAGCGAGGTAATCCATGAGGGACTCCTTTCGGTGGTGGTTGATGCCATCCGGCTGGCGCCGCGCGGGATCCTTCGACTGCGCTCACTTCGTTCGCTCCGCTCAGGATGACAAAGGGAGCGCTTGGCGCAAGCGGCTCGCTCAGGATGACAAAGGGAGCGCTTGGCGCAGCGGCTCGCTCAGGATGGCAAAAGGGGTTTACGACAGGTCGCCGACGGTGGGGGCGGGGGCGGGCTCGGTAGGCGCGGCGGCAATCTCGCCGTCCGTGACGATGCCGAGCTCGGCCAGCTGCTCCTGCACCTCGCCTTCGCCCTCCAGGAAGAACTCCGTCTCCTTGGGGTCGAGGTGGCGCATCAGCGTGATGAGCTCGCCCATGTGGGCCTTCTCCTCGTCGCGGATGTCGGCGAGCACGGCTTTTGCGGCCGGATCGTCGGTGGCCAGGTAATGGGACTCGTACAGGTAGATGGCCTCGAGCTCGCCGGCGATATCGAGGCGCAAGGCCTGCATGAGCTCGGCGTTGGTCATCTTGCGGTCGACGTTGCCGGCGAACGGGTTGGCGAAACTGGGCATGGGGACCCCTCTCTTTCACAGGTGAACAGCGGTTCCTTCTTATGCCCGATATGATACTCCGTCCATCATGGTTGTGCAGCCAGATTTGAACTTATTGAGAATCATTCTCAATAACTACATGCTTGGCCATGAAGCGACGGTACGCGAGCACGCCGATGCCCGCCAGCGCCACGGTGAGCGCGCCGATGGCGAGGGCCATGCCGTAGTTGCCGTCGCCGAACGCGCCGGCCGCCAGCGTCGAGGAGATGATGGAGGGGATGCGGCCCGCCGTGGTGAGGGCCACGATGCGCCCGATGGGGCTCTTTCCCAGACCGGCCACGTACGTGAGCAGGTCTTTCGGTGTGCCCGGGATGAGGAACACCAGGAACAGCACCAGCTCGAAGCGCCTCGCGTCCTGCAGCCAACGCACCGACGTGATCTTCTCCGGCGCGAAGAACAGTCCCACGATGCGCATGCCGAACGTGCGCACGAGCACCATGACGAGCGCGGTGCCGAGCGCGCTGGCCACGAGGCACCAGAGCGTGCCCTCCAGCGTGCCGAACGCGTAGCCCGCTGCCAGCTCGAGCGGCTCGCCGGGCAGAAATGCGAGCACCACCTGCGCCATGTTGGCCAGCACGAACGCCACGCGGCTCACCGCGCCCGCCTCGTCCACCCAGGCGCGGAAGCGCGGCGCGTCTCCTACGAATGCCAGCAGCTCGGGGCCGAACAGCGCCCACAGCGCGCCGATGCCGGCCGTGAGGGCCGCCAGCCCGACGATCACCGCGACGCGCTTGCGCACGAGGGCGCGGCGGCTGTCGGCTCCCGGTGCGTGCGGTTTGGGCGCGGCGGGGACGGCGGGCGTTGCGGTCTTCTCCATGGGGTGCTCCGTTTCCGGGATCGTATCTCACGAAACCCATGGTACGGAGCAAATGTCTACGCCTTCCCAACCTCCGGCAAACTCAATGCAAAACATGCGGTCGCCCGCGCGCCGCCCTCGGCCCGGTTCGCCAGCGAAAGCGACCCGCCGTGGCGCTCGCACAGAAGCGACGCGATGTTGAGTCCCAGGCCGAAGTGGCTCTCCGACGGCGTCTCGCTGAAGAAGGGCGCGCAGCCGTGGTCGAGCGCGGCGGGCGAGAAGCCGGGGCCGTCGTCGTCCACGACGAGCACGAGCGCCCCCTCGCGCACATCGAGCCGCGCGTCCACCCGCTCCCGCGCGAAGCGCATCGCGTTGCCCACGAGGTTCTCCGCCACCTCGCCCACGATGGTGCGGTCGACGTGCAGCGCGGGCCGCGCGGCATCGCACGCCGGGCTCACCGACAGCGCGAAGCGCTTGCCCGCGTCGGCGGCCAGTCCGCGCCCGATGTCGTCGATGCCCTCGGCCACCTCGTCGAACGGCAGCGTCTCGCGCGCGACGGCGCGATCCTCCAGCTTCTGCAGGCCGCTCATGGCCGCAACGTAGCGCTCCAGGCGCTCCACCTGGCGCGCGAGGGCCTCCGCCGACGCCTTCAGCTGCTCGGGGGTCGCGTCGCCCGCGCCCAGATGCGCGTCCAGAAGCTCGATCTTGCCCTTCAGGATGGTGAGCGGCGTGCGCAGGTCGTGGGCGAACGCGGCGTTCAGGCGCTTGCGCTCCTCGGCCGTGCGCCACAGCGCGCGCTGCGAGTCGGCCAGCGAGGCGCGCATCGTCTCGAACGAGCCGGCCAGCCTTCCCAGCTCGTCGTCGCGGTCGTAGGCCACCTGGAAGTCGAGATCCTCGTCGGCTATCTTCGCCGCCGCGTCGTCGAGGACGGCCAGGCCCGGAGCCAGCCGCAAGCGGTAGAACCGCCGCGCCGCCGCGAAGATGCACAGCCCGAACCACAGGGGGAACATGAGGAACGTGAGCAAGCCGAACAAGGTGGAGAGCACGCGCGCGCCTTCCGAGGGCTCTGTGTGCGCGTAATAGCCTGTCGGCGACACGAGCAGGTCGCCGAACCGCGCCGCGTCCGTTCCGTCGAAGAGGCCGCCGTAGGGGTTGCCGGGGTTGTCGGCCACCCATTCGCCGAAGAGTTCGCGGGCGCGCGCGTCGTAGGCGGCGACGTCCTGCGCGCGAATGCCTCCTTCGCCTTTGTAGCTTTCGATGACCAGGCTTTGCGGCGGGTCGTCGAGGGCGATGGGCGATCGAGCGTCGTCGGCGCGCTGGACGAACAGCTCGTTGCCCGCCTCGTCGACGGAGAGGGAGCGGGCCGGCACGAGCGCGTTCTGCTCCGCGTCGTACACGTAGATGCCCGCCATCTCGTACGCGTCGGCGGTCATGTCGTTTTGCAGGCTGGCGAAGATCGATCCGGTGACCGTCGACAGCACGAGCGCCGCCAGCAAAAACGCCAGCATGTAGACCATGAACGACGTCTTGAGCGAGGCGTTGCGCCAGCGCTCGCGCAGGCGGGCGAAGCGCTTCTTCTGCGGGCGCTTCCGCTTCACGCGCGCCATTTGTACCCCATGCCCCAGACCGTCTCGATGGGGTCGGGCGCGACGCCGGCCGCCGCCAGCTTCTTGCGGATGCGGCGGATGTGCTCGGTGACCACCTGGGGGTCGCTCTCGGCCTCCCAGCCGCCCACGCGCTCGTGGATGCGCTCGCGTTCGAACACCTGGCCGGGATGCTTCGAGAGGAAGGCCGCGATGTCGAACTCGCGCCGCGTGAGCTCCACGGGTTCGCCGGCCACCGACACGGTGCGCGCGCGGTAGTCGATGGCGATGTCCCCGTCGAAGCGCACCTCGGCTCTCGTCTGCTGGCGCATGTCGCGCGCGAGGTGGGCCTTCACCCGCGCGCCCAGCACGGCCAGCGAGAAGGGCTTGAGCACGTAGTCGTCGGCGCCCGCCTCGAAGCCCTCAAGCGCGTCGACGTCCTCAACGCGCGCGGTGAGGAACACGATGGGGCAGGCCAGGTGCTCGCGCAGCCGGCGGCACACCGCGTAGCCGTCCATGAGGGGCATCCCCACGTCCAGCACGATGAGGTCGGGGCTGCGCTCGGCGCGCTTGAGGGCGGTCGGCCCGTCGCAGGCGGTGAGCACCTCGTAGCCCTGGCCGACGAAATACTCCTCCAGCAGGGCGACGATATCCGGCTCGTCGTCAACGACGAGAATGGTGGCCTGCTGCCTGCGCGCGTTGTCCTCCACGGTGCCCCCTTCTGCGGTGCTGCGTCCGGGAAGTCTACCACGAGAATATCAAGAAACGATCAACGCGCATCTGCCATCCTTCGACTCCGGCGGCCGCGCCGCCTCCGCTCAGGATGACAAAGTGGCTACCAGTGGCACACTACGACGTCGCCGGATTGGATGATGCCGTAGAGCACTGAGGCCGCTCCCGGCGGCAGGTTCACGCAGCCGTGGCTACCGCCGCCGTCGAGGTAGCGCGTGCCGCCGAAGTACGGCTGCCAGTCGGCGTCGTGCATGCCGATCACGTTGCCGACGAACGGCATCCAATACTGCACGGTGCTTTCGTACTTCGATCCGTCGAGGTTGGTGCCCTTCAGCTTGGAGGGGCTCGCCTTCTGGTTGAGCCAGTACACGCCCGGCGGGGTGTTGTGCGACCCGTTCGGCGTGCCCGACACGCAGGCCGATTCCCACACCAGCGAACCCGACTCGTCGTAGAAGCGCACGTACTGCTCGGACAGGTCGATGTCGCAGTACCGCGCGCCCCAATCCTGCGCGCCGGCTCCGTTGTAGGCCGTGCCCGTCGTCTCGCAGGGAACCTCCACCTCGCCGGTCGTGCCCTCGGCCACGCCTGTCTTCACCAGCTCGAGCAGGGCGTCGCGATCCACCGACCAGCCGTAGGGGCCGCCGGCCACCGTGATGGCCTTGCCGTCGGGACGGGTGTAGGAGCGCTCCGTTCCCACCGTGTTGAAGGCGGCCGCCGTCTCGTCCACCCAGGCGGCGAGCGCCTCCTCGTCAAGCGAGGGGATGAGGGCGTCGTCGAACTTCACCCACGTCGACAGCAGCGCGGGGTTCACCTCGGCCGCCACCGTACCGCCCATCATGAGCTGCATGTTCGCCCGCATCAGCTGGTTCGCCGCGTCGGCCGAAGCCTTCAGGTATCCGTCGGTGGAAAGGACGCTCGGCTGCAGCAGGTGCTCGGCCGTCAGCTTAACCGTCGGCTCGAGCGTCGCCAGGGCCTCGTCCACCGACGCGATCACCGCCTCCGGATCGAGCGCCGTGCCCACGGACTCCTTCTGCACGGCGAACGCGTTCGCGCCCTCGTCGAACGCGACCGTGGCGTTCACCGGCAGCTCGGCCGAGGCGTTGAACTCCTCCACGGCCGCGCGCACGGCGTCGCCGAGCCCGCCCTCGTTGTACGAGGCGGCCATCTTGTCCGTCTCGTCGCGCTCGCGCGTGAGCTCGATCGGCCAGAGCCACGGGTTCGCGTCGTCCAGCATGCGGCCGACGACGCCCTCGGTGTCGATGGCCATGCCCGCGTCCTTCGCCGAGATATCCATCGAGAAGCCCTGGCCGGACACGGACACGGCGTAGCCTTCCAGGTCCGCGGCCAGCAGGCCGCCCACTTCTTGGCCCGTCATGAGCGAGACGTCGTGGTCGCCGACGGTCGTGTTGGGCATGAAGCGGCCCGTGAAGTAGAACGCCCCCGCCAGGTAGGCCGCCAGCGCGAGCGCGACGAGGATGCCCAGCACGATGCCGGCTACCTTCAAGGGGCGGCGGTTGCGGGGCTTCTCGTCGAAGCCGAAGTCGGCCGGCGTAGGCGGGCCGGCGGGCGCGAAGCCCTGCGGACCCTGAGGCGCCGGCACCGGTCTGAGGCCGGTGCCGGTCGTTTCGTCGACGTTGCTGGAAGGCGTCGGGCTCGCCGCATGGCGGCCGTGCGACGCCGGGTTGCTCTTCTTGCTCATAAGCACTCTCACGCGCGGGATGTCAGGTCGGCGTCCATTGTACCGAACCCTGCCCGATTACGCTGCGCAAAGGAAGATTTCGTCAGATGAAAGCAACGGTTGAACCCGCCAGATGCGCGCGGCGGGCGGCGTCAGTCGATATGCTTCACGATGAGCACGGGGACGTCGGCGTTGCGCAGGACGTAGCTGCTCACGCTGCCGATGATGCCGCGCAGCGCGCCTAGGCCCCGCGATCCCATGACGATGAGGTCGCAGTCGTGCCCGACGGCGTAGTCGACGATCTGGGGGCCGGGGTTCACTTCCTCGAGCAGCTCGGCGACCGCCTTGTTCATGAGGCCGTGCGTCACGCCGTCCACCTGGCGCTCGAGGCGCTCCTGGGCCTCGGCGACCACCTCGTCGTGGGTGGCGCGCAGATCGTCGGAGGCGGAGACGGTGGCGTAGTCGCGCCCCTCGGCCTCGAGCTTGTCGATGACCAGCTGCTCCATGTCCGCGATCTGGACGACGTGCAGCGTGAGGCCGGGGTCGTCCTTCGCGAACCGCACGGCTTCCGCGAGCGCTGCCCGCGCGGAAGGCGAGCCGTCGTAGGGCACCAGGATGTTATCGTAGAGCATGAGGATTCCTCTCTCGCGGGGCCGCCGTTTCGCTCCCAGTATAGCAACCATCGGCCCCGCGACATGCGGGACGCTCCGTGCGGGCGGCGGGGGGCGAATTTTCGGAAGAGTTTGCAACGTTTCGGGCCGCCCATCCGTTTTCCCTTGAAAGGGAAGCGAAAGGACGACCATGGACGAAGGGGAATTCACGGAGCTCTACGGCGAGCTCGTGCGGAAGGGAAGGGCCCCGCTTGCGCAAAGCGGGGACGATGATGCGCTTCGGCTCGCGGCGGGCGGCTCGCGCGAGCCGTGCTCCGCGACGCGTCAGGGCGGGGAGGGGCCGAGCGTGGACTACGATTGGGCTTGCGACAACTTCGACCGCCTTTGCGCCCTGGCCGATGAGTGCGGCCAGACGGTCTCGGTGTGCGATGAAGGGAGGGTCGTGGCGCTCGTCGCCTCGGTGGACGAGCGGAGCGGCGACGCGGTTGACGCCCTCCTTGAGCGGTGGCGCTCGGCCCTGGCGCAGGTGAATGCACCGGCCAGGCTCTCCGAAGCAGTGCTGGGCAAGGCTAAGCGATGCAGACGGGACCGCTTTCACGAGGGCCGCTCCTCCGCGCGCACGGAACCGGGGCTCGGCGAGTGAGCCCGTTCAAGAGAAGGAGGGAAGGCTCCTTCGAGGTCGACGTCTGCGAGGCCGTCGACGTCTGGGGCGATACGGTGCTGAGGATGGCGGCCCGGTACATGGGCAACAGGCACGACGCCGAGGATGTCTTCCAGACCGTCTTCATGCGGCTCCTCAAGTTTAAGGACAAGATCGCCGACGAGGACCATCTGAAAGCCTGGCTGATCCGCGTCACCCTCAACTGCTGCTACGACGAGCTTCGCAAGCGCCGGCCCACGGCCGAGCTCGAGGAATCGGACGCCGTCGAGGAGATGGACGAGTTCTCGCTCTCTAAGACGGCGCTGGAGCGCGCTATCGACGGGCTCGCCCCCGCCATGAAAAGCGCCATCCACCTCTACTATTTCGAAGGCTATTCGACGGAGGAGATCGCCGAGATCTTCGGCGAGAAGCCTTCGACCGTCAGATCGCACCTCCATCGGGCGCGCAAGGCGCTCAGGATATCGCTGGAAGGAGCCGCAGATGAATGAAGCCGAGTTCAAGCGGGCATACGCCCAAATCGAAGCAGACGTGACGGCAAGCGACGAGCTGAAGGCCCGGACGAAGGCGCTCCTTCGCGCCGAGGAGCTCCCCGCGAAAAGCGCCTCGCCTCGCGTCGGCGACCCCCGGGGCTCGAAAGCCGCGGCATGGAGGTGGAGGCCCGCGATTGCCGCGTGCCTGGCGGTCGTCGTCGGCGTGGGGCTTTTGGCGGCTGCCGGGTCGTTCGAGAGGGTGGCGATGCTCCTTTCGGGAAACTCGTTCTCGCTGGCGGCGTATGCCGAAGAGGCTCCGGACGGCGCGGCGGATCTCGGCTTCGACCGATTCCATCCCACGCGCACGAGCGCGGGGTACCTCTACGATGCGGCAAGCGACGCAGTGGATTTCAGCGTGGTGACGGTGAGCAGGTACTACGCGTTCGACATGTCCGTCGCCGGCAAGAACGTGGAATCGGTCGCGTATTCCATCGACGGCGAAGGCGTCTCCTATGGGAGCTGGAAGAGCAGCCAGGGAAGCGAAGGCGAGGTTGCGGAGGAGACGTCCAACTCGTTCACCGTGCCTTTCGATGACGGAAGGCAGGTCGTTCGCGAGATCGGGCTCAACTACGTGCTCGACGAAGAGGAGAGGGTCGAGTTCGATCGCTGCTACCAGTCGGGGGATGCCGACGCGATGGAGGCCCTGCTTGCGAAATGCGACGCAAAGCGCCTCGCGAACGTGACCATCGGCGCGACGGCGACGTTTGCCGACGGGTCGAGCGCGGCGAAGGCTTACGGGTTGGTGCCGGCGGAGGGCTTCGAGACCATGTATCGGGCCTATCTCACGCAGCTGCCGAGCGCGAGCGATGCCGAAGCGTGGGCGTCCCTCGCAGGGGAGCCTGCGCTGTTCGCGCTTGTGGAGAAGGGCCGCTAGCTTGAGGTGTCACGGGCGCAGGCGATCCTTGCGGGGCGCGGCCAGCAGGCCGAGGGCGAGCAGGACGGCGAAGAGCAGCGCCTGCAGCCAGAAGCCGTGGCCCGCGCCCGGCAGCCACGAGCCGTAGAACACCGAGCTCACCTCGAAGGGCAGCGAAAGCGGGTTCGTGACGCCGTTGGGATCCACGGGGACGCCCAGCAGCCGGGCGGCCTCGAGGAGGAACGCCTGCGGGCCGTGAATCGTCGGCAGTCCCAGCAGGACGAGCGTAGCGAACGGCACGGCGGGGCCGTTCAGCAAGAGCCTCCCGAGCTGGAACGCGGTGCCGAACACGGCGAGCACGAGGAAGGACAGCGCCGCGCTTGCCGCAGTGACGGTTCCGACGTCCAAGGGCCCCGGCGGCACCTGCTCGGTCACCGCGGCGAAGACGCCGTGGGGCCCGAAGTCGGCCGCCGCGCCTCCCGAGAAGGCCCATGCGGCCGCGCACGCCGAGGCCATCGTGGCGGCGCCGAACACGGCCGCGCCGACCACGGCGTCCGCAACGTCCTCGACCCACAGCTCGCGCACGCTTCCGTGGCGGACGGCCCAGCCCGCCCCGCGCCGGTGCCGGCCCGCAGCCACGAGCCACACCATGAGCGCGGCCGGCGCGACGCACCACAGCAGGGGGATGCCCTTGTGCGACGAGAAGAGCCATATGAGGCTGTCGAGGTAGCCGGGGGTCAAATCGTACGCCGAGAGGTAGGCGGTCTGCTGCGCGCAGGCGGCGAATGCCGCGGCCGCCACTGCGGCGATGCAGCCCGCCATCACGATCGGCGCGGCCCTGAGCGATTGTGCCGCCGTCCTGGCGTACAGCCCCCTGCTTCGTCCTCCCATGTCGCTTAATCCTTCCTGTCGGCCAGATCCCTGCGCGAAAAGGCTAGCCCTCCGAGGATTACGGCGACTGAGCCGACGCCCGCGCACGCCGCGAGAGCCGCCGCCGCGTCCACGCCGCCCTGCTGCACGAAGGCGCTTCGAGCCATCATCGAACAGTCTCCGATGAGCAACGGCGAGCCGAAGTACACCGACGTCGCCAAAAACGCGACCACGGCGACGAACGCCATGAAGGGGCCTGCGACCAGCGAGAGCGCCACTTGGGCAAGCGACAGGGCAAGCGACAGGGCGGCGGGCAGCACCAGCAGCAGGGCGAGCCGGGCACCGTCCAAACCCGACAGGGAAAAGCCGAGCACCGCGACCGATTCGACATCGCCCATCGCCCCCAACCCTCCGAGCGCTGCTGCGGCGGCCAGCGCGACGAAGGCTTCCGCCGCGTAGAAAGCCAGCACCGTCGCGGCCGTCCACAAACACTTCGACAGCCACCACGCCCACCTTCCGCCGATCCGCACGAGCACCTGGGGCGCCTGCCCGCCAAGGTCGTGCACGGCGTAGCTCCCCACGAGGACGGCGATGAGGATCTGCTGAATCAGCCATCCGATGGGCAGCGCGAACGGCACCTTGCCGCCCGCCCGATAGTAGTCCGAGCCAGCGAAGAAGTACGCGAGCACGTCGACGAAGCCGAACCCGCCGGAGGAGTCGTCGGCGCCCATCGCCCTGGCGTACCCCGCTGCGGCGTCGAGCGCCGAGAGGAACATCGCCGCGAGCGCGATGACGCAGACGAAGGCCACGACGAGCCTCGTCCCGTTGGAAGAGAAGCCCCTGGCCAGATCGTAGCGGGCCAGGTGCGCGAACGTTCCGAGCTTTCCTCTTCTGCGTTCCATGCCGGCTCCCTACAGCGCCTCGAAGCGGCGGCACCGCCAGGTGAGGAACGCCGCCTCGAAGGCCGCCAGCGCCCCGTAGACTATCAGGACGACCGGAAGCGCAACGGCATGGGTTTGCGCCGGATTCAGAAGGTTGATCGGGGAATACCCCGCCAAGTCCCCGAGGACGAGGAAGGCGATGGCGCACGCCAGAAACGGCGCCACGAGCACCATGAACCGATTCGCGACCAGGTACGAGAACACGAGGCACGAGCACGCCACAAGGCCGCACACGGCGAAGCAGAGCGCCATGAAGAACGCGACGTAGAGCCAAGGCGATGCGTAGAAGAGATCCGCGAGCAGAGAACCCGAGAAGACGAAGAACGTTCCAGCCGTCGGCTCGGGCGCAAGGATAGGCACGAGCAGCGCTGTGCCGAGCAGGTTGGCCAGCTGGGGCGCCACGCCCACCGTGCCCGCCGTCAGAAGCACTGCGATCGCCTTGGCCCGGAAGTACCGCCCGGCCCCGCCCCTGCTCACGACGTTCGCGGCGTAGCCGCTCCTCATGTCGGCATACAGGCTGTCGGCGTACGGCAGGCAGGCCGTCAGGGGCAGCACGAAGAAGTACAGCACCGACCAAATGGAGAAGGGGGTGGCGCCCATCCACGAGTCGAAGAGCGAGTTGGGATAGGCACCCTTCGACCCCGCGCGCCAAAACGCCCACTCTTCGCCCAGGCCGTAAGGCACGACGACCGTGACGATCTGGGCGAGCGCGAGGGCGGCGCCTATGGCGAGAGCCGCGGCGAACAGCTTGTTCGCGAACGCCCGCTTCAACTCCACCGTGATCATACCGTGCTCCCTTCCCTGCCGCCCGCAGATGGAACGCCCAGCTCGATGAGGTATTTGTCGGGATACAGGGCCAAAACGAGCTCGAACTCCCGCTCGCTGACGCGCTCCCAACCGCCGCCGCTGAACTGCCCGTCGTACATGAGGTAGACGAGGGTCCTGCTGGCCTTCTCGCCGGGCTCCAGCTCGATGATCGTCGAAGGGTCGTCGTTCAGGGTCATGTACAGCGGGGCGTACAGGCCGTTCGTCCACGCGCCCGATTGCGGCGAGAAGTCCCGCACGTACACCTTCTTCACCTCGGAGGAGGCATTTCTCATCTCGATCTCGACGAATAGCGCCCTCATGTCGCGGAACGTGCCGTCCTCTATGAACGAGTCGATGTGATCGGGCACGAGCGCCTTCAGCCCTTCGTAGTCGACCAGCGAAGACCCCTCGGCTCTCACCAGGATCGATCCGTATTCGACCTGCCCGCCCGAGGAGTCCTGGCCGGCATAGGTCGCCTCCTCGCCTATCGAGAAGGCGCGGGAATGCTGCTCGGGGTAGGCGGCGTTCACCTGGGCGATCCGGAACCCGCACAGAACGGCGAGGGCGATGCAGGCCGTCGCGATGACGATGGACAGCGTCTTCCTCATGCGGCATCGCCCCCGCCGTCCTCGCAGCCGACGATCCGTCCCTCGGCCATGAGGTAGATCACATCCGCCAAATCGTCGAGCTCCTCGGCGTCGTGGCAGGCGACCACAACCAGGGCGCCCCGCTCCTTCTGCCGGGCGACGAGCCGCTGCACCATCTCAACGCCGGCGGGGTCAAGCGCGTTGATCGGTTCGTCGAGCAGCAGCAGGTCGGGGTCCTCCATGACGGCGCACGCGATGCCGAGGCGCTGCTTCATCCCCAAGCTGTACTTCTTGTAGGTGCGCCTATCGTGCGGGTCGAGCCCCACCTCCTCGAGCGTGCGCTCGATCTTCGCGTCGTCGATCTCGTTTCTGATGCCCGCCAGGTACTTCAGGTTGCGAAAGCCCGTGTACTTGCCGATGAACGCGGGGTTCTCGATCATGATGCCCACGCTCGGCGGGAACTCGCCCGGCGCGAGCGGGTGCCCGTCGATGACGACCTCGCCGGCCGTGGGCCTGATGAGCCCGGCCATCGCCCGCATGAGCATGGTCTTGCCCGAGCCGTTCTTGCCGCGAAGGCCGTACACGCGCCCGCCTTCCAGGGCGAGGTCGATGCCGTCGAGCACGGTCGCGCCCTTGATGGTCTTCACAAGGCCCTTCACTTCCACCTTCATGAGACTCACCCTACCCTTGAATCTGGCCGGCCACGTCGAACGCCTTGAGGCCCGTGAAGCCCTCCTCGCCGTTCGCGTTGCCCGGATCGACCAGGTACGCGAGCCCGGCGGCGTCGATCGCGTCGTCCGGCAGCGCGTAGAGAAGCTGCACGCTCGCGCTCTCGCGCGCCTCGAGGGACACCTGCCAGTATTGCTTGAGGTTGCTCCCGCTCCATTCGCTGCGCCAAAGCGGATCGTCGGTGCCGACGTTTTCGAGCTCCCCCGCATCTCCCCTGAGCGCGAACCGGCCTTGGCTCACGTCGTAGGTGACGGTTCCGTCGGTCGCGTTCGTCACGGACTCCTCGACGAGCACGTAGGAGTAGCCTTCGGGAAGTCCGCCCTCGGCATCGGGCGCGAAGCCGAGGCGCTCCTTCATGGCGGCGGCCGACGAGGCGTCGAACGAGCCGCCCCTGAAATCGCTGCTCTCGACGCCTTCCGGCAACGTATCGAGCTTCATGATGCTGGCAAGCTGCACGAAAAGCGCTTCGTCTGAAGCCGTGGCCTGGCCCTCGTCGGCTAGGCCGCCGACAGAGACGCTTTCGCCCAGGGCGTACAGCCCGGACTTGTCCAGCGTGGTCTCGGCCGGGGCGAAGGGCTCCGCTTGCTCCTGGCCGGGGGACGGGGCGCACGCGCCGAGGACGAGCAGCGCGATGCCGAGCGCCGCTGCGGATGCGAAGCTGAGGAAGCGCGATCGAGCCATGTTCTCCACCGATCCTTTCCGCATGGGTTTGTGCAGTTGGTCTTCGAGTGATTGTATGGCCTTCCCGCCGCGCCGCTTTATGGAGAAAACGATGTTGCATCAATCGGTGAAAGAAGAGGTTTTTCATCCGCGCTCGCCACCGTTGCCCAACGGGCGGTTGACGGCTGGGGGCGGCTGCCTGGTAGCGCGGGCGGCGCTTGCTACGATCGACGTCCGGAGCAAGCAGCGAATCGCGAGGAGCGGGCGAGATGAAGCCGTACTACGAAGGCTGGTACATGAAGCAGGAGCAGGGCGACGACTTTCTGGCGGTCATCCCCGGGCGCGCGGAGGACAACGCGTTCATCCAGGTGGTCACACCGCAGAAGGCGCGCTACCTGGCGTACCCGCTCGAGGCGTTCGAGCGGGTGGGGCCCTCGCGCGGCGGCGTGCCGGGCATCCGCATCTCCGAG
This sequence comes from Arabiibacter massiliensis, assembly GCF_902386925.1. NCBI lineage: Bacteria > Bacillati > Actinomycetota > Coriobacteriia > Eggerthellales > Eggerthellaceae > Arabiibacter > Arabiibacter massiliensis. The sequence goes on from NZ_LR698996.1 coordinate 2,404,117, forward strand.
AGCTTCTTCTCACCCGAGGGCATGGACCTCAACGTGCACCAGGACGGCATCGACCTGGAGGGACGCCTGCGCTATCGCGCGCTCACGCCGCTGCGCTACGACATCATGGGGCCGTTCTCGCTGCTGCCGATGGAGACGAAGCACACCGTGTTCAGCATGCGCCACCGCGTGGACGGCATGGTGGAGCTCGACGGCGAGGAGCATCGCTTCCGCAACGCCGTCGGCTACATGGAGGGCGATCGCGGGCACAGCTTCCCGCGCGGCTATACCTGGGTGCAGAGCGTCGACTTCGACCGCGACGCCTCGGTGATGGTGGCGATAGCGGAGATACCGCTGGGCATCCGCTTCACCGGCTGCATCGCGGTGGTGAGCCTCGACAACGAGGAGTACCGCCTGGCCACGTATCTGGGCGTGCGCATCGTGGAGGCCTCGGAACGCGTGATCGACCTCGTCCAGCGCGATCTGCGCCTGCGCGTGGAGGTGCGCGGCGACGAGGGACACCGGTTGCAGGCCCCCGACCAGGGGGAGATGCGCCGCGTGATCAGGGAAAGCCCCGCCATACCCGCGCGCTTCACATTCGAGAAAGGCGGCCGCACGCTGCTGGACGCCGTCTGCCCCCACACCGGCTACGAGCACGTGGAATGAGGCGAAGGGACGGGGTAATTGCCTCATTCAGGTTGTCATCCTGAGCGGAGCGGCGAAGCCGCGTAGTCGAAGGATCCCGTGCGGCGCCAGCCGTGAGACTGTCAGCTAACGCCGCGTGGGATCCTTCGACTCGCTTCGCTCGCTCAGGATGACAAAGAGGGCCGCATCCCCGCTGTAGCCCTCTACCTGCGTGACGCGGTTGGCCGTGCGCGCCGCATCGCGCGCCGCGCTCCCACTGCCCCCGCGAGCGCGCAGAGCGCGGCCGCTCCCGCCAGCGCCGTCTGCGCCGTCAGCGGGTCGCCGGTGGGCGCGAGGGGCTTCGGGTTGGGCGCGGGCGTAGGCTCGGGCTTGGGGTCGGGCTTCGGCACGGGCTTCGGGTCGGGGCCGTTCTTCACGAGGATGCGGCCCTCGCCGCCCTCGTTCGCGTAGATGGAGTCGGCGGCTATCACTCCGTGCAGGTTATCCTGGATGTAGGTGATGAGCGCCTCGTAGTCCAGGCCCTGCTCGGCCACGATCACCTTCGCGTTCTTGAACATGGTGAACCCGTCGCCGCCGTCTTTGAGCAGATACGCGATGGCCGACACGGTGTAGGTTCTGCCCAGGTCGATGGGCTCGCCGTTCACGCGCACGTTCTGCACGCGCCGCTCGCCCTCGATGCCCACGAACTCGTTTTTGGCGTTCAGCTTCACCGGCGTGGGTATGTCGGAGCGAATCTCGTAGGTGAGCCCCGAGGTTTGCAGGAACCCGCCGTTGGGCTGGGGATACAGGCGCGCGCCCATCTCCAGCGCGTCGATGATGGTCTGCCCGGAGGCCTCCACCTTGCACAGCGCGTTCCCGAACGGCAGCACGCCGATGGCGTTGCCGTAGGTGATGTCGCCCACGGGCACGTCGGAGCGGATGCCGCCGCCGTTCGAGAAGCCGATGTCGGCGCCGAGCGCCACCCGCATGGCGTCGGCGGTGAGGTCGCCCAAGTTGGTCTCGTGCATGCGCACGGCCCAGTTCTTCCGCGCGTCGTTCTCCACGGCTACGAGCTTGACCTCGGTGCGCGCCACCACCTTGCCGAGCGTCTTGTTCAGCTCGTCCTCGATCTGCTTGACGAAGGCGGCGGTGTCGGCGTCCTGCGCCACGGGCGGCTTCACCAGGCTCGTCGTGATGGAGCCCGTGGCGGGGTCGATGACCACCTGGCCGTATGTTTGCAGCTGCGTGCCGGTTTGGGCGAGCGGCACCTCCTGGCCGCTCTTGTTGGCGATGCGCTGCTCGTACTGCTCGTGGGAGTGGCCGTCGATGAACACGTCGATGCCCGTGGTGTTCGCGATAACCGTGTCGGCGCGCCAGCGGGTGGCGACGCCCGTCTCGCCCAGGTGCCCGAGGGCCACGACGTAATCGGCACCGGCCGCGCGCGCCGCGTCGACGGTCTGCTGCACGCGGGTGTAGAGCGCCTGGCCCGAATCGTCCTCGCAGAAGCTGTAGACGGTGTTGCCGTTCTTGTCTTTGAAGTGAGCGGGGTTCGACTTGGTCAGCGACTCGGGCGTGGCGATGCCCACGTAGGCCACCTTCGTGGTGCCGTAGGTTTTAATGGTGTAGGGCGAGAACTCCGTCTTGCCGGTGGCCAGGTTGTCGAAGTTGCAGGCGAGGTACGTGGCGTTCGAGCGGCCGACGAGCGCGCGCAGCTGGGCCATGCCGTAGTCGAACTCGTGGTTGCCGGGGATGGCCAGGTCGTAGCCCACCTGGTTCATGATGTCCACGAGGTAGGCGCCCTGCGAGAGCGTGCCCATGGGCTTGCCCTGCACGGCGTCGCCGGCGTCGACGAGCGTGACGTTGTCGTCGCCGTACTGCGCCTTCGCGGCCTTCAGGGCCGCCGAGACGCCCGCGTAGCCGATGCTCGTGGGGTTGCCGTTCGCATCGAGCACCTGGTCGACGCCGCAGTGCACGTCGTTGGTGTGCAGGATGACGATGGGGGAGGCGGCTGCGGGCGCGGGGGTTGCGGACCCCTCGGTCGCTGCGGGTTCGGCTTCCGGCTCGGTCGTCTCGTCGGCCTCGACCGTGGCGGGGGACTCCTCCGCCGGTTCAGCTGCGGCGGGCAGGGGCAGCAGGGCGCAGGCGAACGCGAGGGCGAGCGCGAGGTGCCCGAGGCGGTCGAGGAGGCTTCGCGGCGACATCTTCATGGGCGTTCCCTTCGCACGGGGAAAATGACGTCCACTATTTTACACCTTACACGACGGCTCGGTGGACGAGCGTCCGAATTTATATATGACTTGCATCATCATGGACAAAATCGGCCTTCGGGACTGATTTTGAAAGGGTGATCCTTGGCGCAAGCATTTGCGACCAGGGGTTTCTTTCGTCTGCGGCCGTGGGATGCGCGAAAAATCAGTCCCGAAGGCCGATTCTGTCCACAGCTTTCGCAGGCGATCCGGCCACCGCGCAAGGCTTGGGGGCCGCGGCGCGCCGATATCCGCCGACGGCGGCTAGTCAAGCGGCGTGCCCAGCCCTTCCGGCACCTCGCGGACGCCCTCGAAGCGGCGCGAGCCGAGGCGGGCCACGACGGCGCGCTCACCGCCGTCCGCGCGCTCCAGCACGAGCAGGCGGCTCTCTCCTGCGGCTTCGTGCTCCCAGCGGGCGCGTTCGGCCTGCTCAAGCGCCTCGGCGTCGTCGCGCGCTGACAGGCCGCGCCTGTCGGTGGCGCGCTCGTCCGCGTCGAAGGATGTGAGAAGGTAGCGCCCTGCCTCGCCATGCTTCGCTGCTCCCATATCCATCCTCCCATTCGCCAAACTGGAATATTCAAAGCTCAAAACAGAAACAGGCCACCGGGTTTTACCCCGATGACCTGCACATTTTCTGGAGCCAACGAGCGGATTCGAACCGCTGACCTACGCATTACGAGTGCGTTGCTCTACCAGCTGAGCCACGTTGGCGTCACGGCCTCTTGCGAAGCGCGAAAATGAAGTATAGCGAAAGCTTCCGGGCCTCGCAAGGGGTCCACCAGTGGTTTCTGCCGAAAACCCTACATCGGCGGGAACCGCACCACCAGGTAGAGCCCCGCTATCACCACGGTCAGCAGCATGATGGGAAAGCCCGTCTTCAGGAACTGCACGAACGTGATCTCGTAGCCGTTCTTCTTGCTGATGTCGGACAGCACCACGTTGGCGCTCGCGCCGATGAGCGTGCCGTTGCCGCCCAGGCACGCGCCCAGCGACACGGCCCACCACAGAGGCGTCACGTCCATGCCGGTGGATTCCATGGCCAAGAGGATGGGGATCATCGTGGCCACGAACGGGATGTTGTCCAGGAAGCTGGAGATGACGGCCGAGCCCACCAGCAGCACGAGCATGGTGATGAACACGTTGCCGCCCGTCGCGTCGATGAGCGCGTGCGCCAGCATCTCGATGACGCCCGTCTCGGCCATGGCGCCCACGATGACGAACAGGCCGGCGAAGAACGCGAGCGTGGTCCACTCCACGTTGGCGAGCGCCTCCTCGATGCTCTCGCCCGAGATCAGCATGATGATGCCAGCCGCGCCGAGCGCGATGACGCTGGACTCAAGGCCGAGCGCGCCGTGGGCCATGAAGCCCACCACCACCAGGCCGATCATGACGTAGCTCTGCTTGAGCAGCCGCTTGCTCTTGATCATCGCGTGCTCGTCAAGCTCCATGAGGCGCGCGCGATGCTCCTCGTTCACCTGCATCTTCCGGCCGTACATCAGGTAGAACACCCCCAGCACCGCGGCCAGGATGACCACGACGGCCGGCGCGTCGTACAGGATGAAGTCGAAGAACGTGAACCCGGCGGCCGAGCCGATCATGATGTTGGGCGGGTCGCCGATGAGCGTGGCCGTGCCGCCGATGTTGGACGCGAGGATCTCGGTCATGAAGAACGGGATGGGGTTCACATCGAGCAGCTTGCACACGGTGAGCGTCATCGGTCCGATGAGCAGCACGGTGGTCACGTTGTCCAAGAACGCCGAAAGCACGGCGGTGAGCAGCACGAACAGCAGCATGACCTTCCATGGGTCGCCCTTGGCGAGCCGCGCTGCCTTGATGGCCAGAAACTCGAACATGCCGGAGAGCTTCACCACCGACACGAACAGCATCATGCCCAAGAGCACGCCGAGCGTGTTGAAGTCGATGTGCTCCATAGCCGCGTCGAACGGCAGGATGTGCAGCGCCAGCACCAGCATGGCGCCCACGATGGCCGCAAGCGACCGGTGCAGCTTCTCCGTCATGATGGCCACCATGACCACGACGAAGACCGCGATGGATACGATTTGGCTCACGTCCATGAAAACACCGCCTCACGCAGGCGGCTTCTCCAGCGCCCGCAGAGTCCCAATTTCCCGAATATCGTCCTCAAAAAAGCCGCGCCTCCGCACGACCTCGTTTGAACTATAGCAAGTTGGCGGCGTCGTGGACAGGGATTTTCGGCGAGGTTTGTCAATGCGCCCGCGACAGAAGCGAGCGGTTGACCCTGGACGGCGAGCGGCGCGTCGGCTAGGCCAGCGGGTACGCCATGAGCTCGTCAACGGTCACGAACCGGTAGCCCTGCTCCTTGAGCCGCGGCAACGCCTTCCTGAGCGCCTCGACCGTCTGGGTGCGGTCGCCGCCGCCGTCGTGCATGAGGACGATGGCCCCCGGCCAGGCGGCCTCTATCTGGTTGACGATGGCGCCCGCGCCCGGCTTCTGCCAATCCTGGGAGTCGATGTTCCACCCGATCTCGACGCTGATCAGCGGGCCGATAGCGCGCATGACCTCCTCGCCGTAGTTGCCGCCGGGCGTCCGGATGACGCGGCTCGCCTCAGCGCCGGTGGCGTTCTGGATGGCGGCGTAGCCCTGCTCGATCTCCGCGGTCTGCTCCTCGGGCGACATGTAGCCCAGGTTCACGCCCTGCCCCGTCCCCGAGGCATGGCTGAACGAGTGCGTGCATATCTGATGCCCTTCGGCTGCGGCGCGTTTCACCAGGTCGATGCCCTCGCCGTCGATGCGGTTGCCCACGGTGAAGAACGTCGCCTTGGCGCCGTGCTCCTTCAGCACGTCGAGCACCTGCGCGGTGGTGTCGGGCCACGGGCCGTCGTCGAACGTGAGCGCGATCACCTTGTCGTCGCCCACCTGGGGGCTCACGTTGCGCCGCGTGATGTTCTGCGGCTCGCGCACGGTCTGGTCGGCGGTGATGCCGGAGATGTGCCCGGTCTTGGTCTGCACGAGGCCCTCGGCCCCCTCGCCTTCGAGCAGATGGATGGCTCCGTTGCCCTCCGTCTCGATGACGAAGGGAACGGCCTGCTCCGAGACGTCGGAGGGCTCCTCGATGGGGCCGCCGTCGCCCACTTCCACGACGTCGCCCTTCGCGAGCTTGCGCGTAAGATCGCTCGCCGGCTCGCCGTTGACGGTGGCGTGGAAGGGCTCGCCCTTGCCTGCCTCGATCACGCTGCCGTCCACGGCCACGAGGTCGCCCGGCGCGGGCTGGATCCCGCTCGTCTTTATGGCGTCGGCGAGCGTCCGCTCGCCGGGCACTTCGAGCGCCTGCCCGTTGAAGGTGATGGAGATGGGCAGACTCTGCACGGCGAAGGCGATGACGCTCGCGAAGGCGAGCACGATCGCCGAGCAGACGAGGATGCCCGCGAGCTTGCGCCGCGGCCGTTTCGGCTGAGGGGGCGCGGTGCGCGGTCGGCTGCCGTAGGGCACGTAGCCGCCGCCTCGCGACGAGAGGCGTTCGGTTTCGTAGGGGGGACGGCGGTAGGAGCTCTGTCGGGCCGGATACGCCGACTGCCTGCCGTACGCTTCGCGCGGCGTGCGGGAAGGGCGCGGGGACGTCGCAGGCGGGCGGCCTTCGACGCGACTCGTCCCGCGATCAGAACGCTGCGGGGCATCGCGATACGGACGCGTTGCGCTGGTTCGATTATGGGAGCGGTCGTATGTCATGGTCGTCCTCGTGCGTGGGTCGCGCGCCGGGCACAGTGCACATCTGAACTACCATACCACGTGATGCCATCAAAACTACATCACGGCGAGCATCTTCACCGGCGGTTGATTCAGCGGCCGGCTTGAACGGCGGGTCGGCCGCGAGGGCCGCAGCGGCGCCGCTTGCTGAAGTTTGTATGGAGGGGCGGGGCGCGCAACGTGGCAGGGGCCGTAGGCGCGCAGGGCAAACGGCTATACTGGTGGCACCATGTGATCGAAAGGAACGAACCTATGGGCATTCAGTTCGCCGCCGCACGCGCCGTCAGCGCCGTCTCAACCTGGGGGCTGAAGAACGTGTTCCACCGCCCCGCCGCGAACTTTCCCGGCAAGATGGCGCTTTACCTCGACCCGCGCCTCATCGCCGACCTGGCCCCGAAGCTTCAGGCGGGCTCGTTTTTGGTGGTGGGCACGAACGGCAAGACCACGGTGACCAACCTTCTGGCCGACATCCTCGAGCGCGCGGGCCAGCGCGTCGTGTGCAACCGCACGGGCGCCAACCTCGACTCCGGCGTGGCCACGGCGCTGCTGCACGCGAAGCCGTCGGATTGGGGCGTGTTCGAGAGCGACGAGCTGTGGCTGGCGAAGATCCTGCCGCAGATGCAGGCCAGCTACGTGGTGCTGCTCAACCTGTTCCGCGACCAGCTGGATCGCGTGGGCGAGATCGACCGCATCCAGGACAGCATCGCAGGCGCCTTGGCGAAGTCGCCGGGCACCGTGCTGGTGTACAACGCCGACGACCCGCTGTGCGCCGCCATCGCCGCGCGCGCGGCGAACCGCTCCGTTCCCTTCGGCCTGGCCGAGGACATGGGGCTGCCGCAGAACACCGTGGCCGACGCGCAGATGTGCCAGCAATGCTCTGCCATGCTGGAGTACGATTACCGCCAGTACGGCCAGCTGGGCGCGTACCGCTGCCCGGACTGCGGCTTCGAGCGGCCCGCGCTGGCCTTTGCGGGCGAGGGAGTGCGCCTGGGCGCCGACGGCCTCGCGTTTCGCGTGCGGCGCGCGGAGGACGGCGCGGACGCCTTCGAGATAGAGGCCCCGTACAACGGCGCGTACATGGTGTACAACCTGCTGGCCACGGCGGTTGCGGCCGATTTGGCGGGCTGCCCTGCCGACGCGGTGCGCCAGGCCGTGGACGCGTTCGACCCGCAGAACGGCCGGCTGCAGACCTTCGACATCGACGGCCGGCGCATCCTGCTCAACCTGGCCAAGAACCCCACCGGCTTCAATCAGAACCTCAAGATCGTCGCGCAGGATCCGAATCCCAAGGCGGTCGCGTTCTTCGTGAACGACAAGGAGGGCGACGGCCGCGACGTGTCGTGGCTGTGGGACATCGATTTCGAGGAGCTGGCCGAGGGCGGCCCGATGGCCGTGTTCGCCGGCGGCATCCGCGGCAACGACGTGCAGGTGCGCCTCAAGTACGCCGGCATCGTGTCGGAGGTGGTGGACGGCACCGACGAGCTGCTGGCGCGCATCGCCGGCCTGCCGAAGGAGGCGAACGCCTACTTCATCGCCAACTACACGGCCCTGCCGGTGGTTAAGGCCGTGCTCGACGCGCGGGCGGGCGAGGGGACGGCCGCGGCGGCGTCGGGCTCCGGCGCGCCTGCCGAGATGCGCGGACCCATCGAGCCGCCGGCTCCGGGCGCCGCGTCGCCGCTGGTGATCGCGCATCTGTTCCCCGACCTGCTGAACCTCTACGGCGACGGCGGCAACGTGCGCGTCCTCGCGCAGCGTCTGCGCTGGCGCGGCATCCCCGTGGAGGTGCGCCGCGTCAACCACGGCGAGTCCGTCGACCTTTCCGGCGTGGACCTGGTGGTGCTCGGCGGCGGTCCCGACCGCGAGCAGCGCCTCGCGTCGGGCGAGCTCATGCGCATGCGCGACGACTTGCGCGCCTACGTCGAGGACGGCGGCGTGCTTCTGGCCATCTGCGGCGGCTACCAGATCCTCGGGCACGAGTGGCTGCTCGGCGACGAGGTGGTGAAGGGCCTCGGCATCGTGGACATGACCACCGAGCGCGCCGCTGGCGGCTCGGCCGACCGGCTGATCGACAACATCGTGCTGAGCTCGCCCTTGGCGACGCGTCCCGTGGTGGGCTACGAGAACCACGCCGGCCGCACGCACCTCGGCGCGGGCGTCGAGGCGTTCGGCGAGGTGGCCTCGGCGACGGGGCACGGCAACAACGACGCGGACAAGAAGGACGGCGTGCTGTTCAAGAACCTGGTGGGCACCTACCTGCACGGGCCGCTGCTGGCGAAGAACCCCGAAGTGGCCGACGAGCTGCTCTGCCGCGCCCTCGAACGCAACGCGGCTCGCACGCAGGGAGAGCCCGCCGCCCTCGCGCCCCTCGACGACGCCGTGGAACTCGCGGCGAACGAGGCCCTCTGCAAACGCTTCAACGTGAAAGCGTAGGGAGGGGCGTGACAGAGTGACGATTACCCCGGGAGGTGCGGACGATTTCTTGTAGACGCCCCGGCCTCAGGCGGCGAGCCCCAGGCTCCTCCTGTACTGCACGGGGCTCATCCATCCGAGCGAGAGCTTGGGCCTGGACTCATTGTAGCGCAGAAGCCACGCGTCGAGCTCCCCGATGAAATCCTCCGCGGAGGCCCCCGTCCAGTCCCGCGTGTCGAAGAACTCCATCTTGAGCCTGCCGAAGAACCCCTCCATCCGCGCGTTGTCCGGCGGGCAGGCCTTCCTCGACATCGAGCGGGCCAGGCCGTTCTCCTCGCAGATCCGGATCCAGCTCTTCGCATGGTAGTGCCCGCCCCTGTCGGAGTGGACCGTGCACCCGCCGCCCGGGCCGAGCAGCCGGCACGCCCGCTCGAGCGAGGGGTCGACGAGGGCCTCCGAGGCGGGGCTCGCCGAGGCCGCCCACCCCGCGAGCATGCCGTCGAAGCAGTCGAGGACCGGCGAGAGGTACGCCTTCTCCCCGCTCGGCAGCGCGAACTCGGTCACGTCGGTGAGCCACAGGCGGTTCGGCGCGGGAGCCGAGAAGTCGTGGCCGCCGTCCTCGCGCAAGGGGACGTTGGGCAGGTCGGAGGCGTCGGCCCTGGCCGAGTAGGAGCTGTAGCGGGAGCCCCTCCGGCGCCTGTCGGGCTGCAGGCCCTCCTCGGCCATGACGCGGCGCACCCGCTTCTCCGACGCGTTCAGCGGCCTCTCCGCGTCAGAGGCGAGGGCCGCCTTGATCCTGCGGTACCCCCACCCCGGGTTCTCCAGGCACGCCTCGACCACCCTCGGCCGCAGCTCCGCCTCCGGGTCCTCCCCGGCCCTCTTCGCGTGGTAGTAGAAGGTGGCTGGTGCGAGACGAAGCGACGACAGCGTCCATCCAATCGAATACGTTCTCCGCAGGGCGCCTGCCAGAAGGGCCTTCTCCCTGTTCGGGAGCGTCCTCGGGTCGGCGCCGGGGTCTTTTTTTAGTATGTCCACGACCGCCTGCTTGAGGTCCATCTCGAAGCGCAGGTCGAAGATGATCCGCTTGAGCTCCTCGGGGTCGTCGGGCAGGTTGTCCAGGTCGGGCACGGGGGCCTCCTTCCGGGCTCGGGGCTTCCCGGCCGCGCCGAGGCCCTCCCCGCGGCCTCCCTCGAGCTGGAGGCGCCAGCGCCTCACGGTCTCGTGGGAGGCGCCGCAGGACCGGGCGGCGGACCGGTAGCTCATGCCTTCGTCCCTCACGAGGTTAACGGCTTTTATCTTCTCTTCAAGCGAGAACATGCGAACTCCTTTTCTCCAACTTAGAGTCCGCACCTCCCCGTCCCTCTGTCACGCCCTATGGGCATTTCTTAGGGAAGACGTGGGGGCGCTTGCGCCGCTGCCGTGCGACTGGCACCATGGCCGTATGGACAACCGACGCAGCAACCCCTCGCGCGCTCGCCGCACGCCCGCCGACGCCGGCCGCATGCCGGTCGATTCGCGCGCCAGGTATGCGACGCCCCCCAGCCAGACTCCCACGCCGCGGCGCATCTCGCGCGCCGAGTACGTGCATGCGCGCAGGCAGCGCCGCCGCCGCACCATGCTCATCGCTCTCGCCGTCATCGCGGTTCTCGTGCTGGGCGGGGCGGGAGCGGCCTTCGCCTACTACTCCACCCTGTCCGGCAACCTGCACGAAGGCGTGGACGACGATCTGCGCGCCGCGCTCGTGGACACGGACCTGGCCAGAGAGCCGTTCTACCTGCTGCTCATGGGCACCGACGGGTCGGACGACCGCGCCGCATCGGCCGAGTACGCCGGCGACCAGTTCCGCAGCGACAGCATCATCCTCACGCGCATCGACCCGGTGGACAAGAAGGTGACCATGGTGTCGCTGCACCGCGACACGCTCGTCGACATGGGCGAGTACGGGCAGAACAAGCTCAACGCCGCGCATGCCATCGGCGGCCCCGCCATGACGGTGGAGACGGTATCCAAGCTGGCCGGCGTGCCCATCTCGCATTACGCCGAGATCAACTTCGACGGGTTCAAGGACGTCGTCGACGCGCTAGGCGGCGTGGAGGTGGACGTTCCCATGACCATCGACGACGCGGACGCCGGGGGGCACGTGGACGCCGGCCTCCAAACGCTCGACGGCGACCAGGCGCTCATCCTGTGCCGCGCGCGCCACGCCTACGACGAGTTCGGCGACGGCGACTCCTATCGCGCCGCCAACCAGCGCCTCGTCCTGGCGGCCATCGCCAAGAAGGTGCTCGCGGCCGACGTGGCCACCATGGCCGGCACGGTGCAGGCGCTTTCCCAGTACGTCACCACCGATCTCGAGATCACCGATATCGTTGGCCTCGCGCAGGCCTTGCAGGGGCTCGACCCCTCCACCGACATCTACTCGGCCATGGAGCCTACGGAATCGCAGTACATCAACGATATCTGGTACGAGATCACCGACGTCCAGGCGTGGAAGAAGATGATGGCCCGCGTCGACCAGGGGCTTCCGCCTACCGAGCAGGACATCGTCGATGCGGGATCGAACACGGTGCTGGCCACCACGGGCGGTCAGCAATCGGGCTCGGGCGGCTCGGGCGCGACCGGGGCGAAGGCGTCTGCGCAGCCGGGCCTCGTGTCCGTGCTCAACGGCAACGGGGTGGCGGGCGCGGGCTCGGTGGCGGCCGAGTCCATCGAGGCCCTTGGCTACACGGTGGAGTCCGGCAACGCCGATAGCTTCGATTACGCGGAGACGCTCGTCGTGTACGGCACGGAGGGCCAGGCGGCCGCCGCGCAGCAGGTGGCGGACGCGCTCGGCGCGGGCAGGCTCGTGCTCAACGACGGCTCGTACGCCTTCGACGGCGACCTCCTCGTCATCCTCGGCGCCGACTGGTAGGCATCCTCAGTACCCGAGCGTCCAATCGCCCAGAAGCAGCCCCTTCGCCAGCCCGAGCACCAGGATGTGCAGCGGGTAGTACGCGTAGAAGAACCACTTCATCGAGCGGCCGCGCGCGCCGTTGTACGCGAGCAGAAGAGGGATGGCCAGCGTGCATCCCACCAGGCCGTACAGGGCGAACGGCAGGTTCACCAGGTCGAGCGTGGCGAAGAGCTGCAAGGCGTAGGGCAGCCCGGAGCTCACGATGGGCAGGAGGATGGGCAGGACGATGCGCTCGCGGCGGCCGGGCAGGACGCGCATCATGAGGACCATGATCGGCCCGAGGATTCCCCAGTCGCACACCGCGCTCGCGGCGGTGAGGGCGGCGAAGGCCAGCCAAAACAGCGCGCGATTCTCCAGGCGGTCGTACAGGTAGAGCGCCGCGAGGCTGAGGAGCAAGGTGAACAGCACGTTGCCCTCATGCGACAAGAAGAGCCAGAACGGCACCTCGGCGATGAGCGCGAACACGAGCAGCCGCAGGGCGTAGCGCCTGACATTGGAGGTGTGGACGTAGCCTTCCACCAGCAGAAACGCCATAATAGGGAACGTGGCGCCCCCCAGGCCGAACAGGACGGACAGCGCCTCGACGGGCAGGTAGGGGTAGAAGATGTAGCAGCCGTGGTTGAACGTCATGCCGATGATGGCCACGGCTTTGAGCGCGAACGACGAGAGCCCGCCTCGGGGAGGTGCGGTTGCCGATATGCCTGTCGTCGTTGCCATGGCGTTCCAGTATACTGCACGGGAAGGCGAAGGCGGGAGGTGGCGCGGCATGAAAGAGGAGGCGAAGACTGCGGCGGTTCTCGCCGGATCGCTTGTGCTTTCGGTCGCGTGCTTCCAACTCGTGTCCGGCGACCTGCTCGTACAAGGGGTGCTGTTGGCGGCGGTAGGCGTCGGCGCCGCGGCGCTGGCGGATCGGCCGGCGCTCGCGTGGCGGGGGATGCGCGGCAGCCTCGGATGGCCGGCCTACGTGCTGGCGGTGGGGCTCGCCTGCGGGCTCGCGTCGGTTGCGGGTATGGGGCGCGACGGTTCGGCTTCCGTGCCGCAGGTGCTCGAGGTCGTGCTTTCGTGCCTGTTCACCGGCGTGTTCGAGGAAGGGGTCTTCCGCGTGGCGGCGCTCGCCGCGCTCGTGCCCGCCTTCGGTGGCGGTCGGCGCGGGCTGCTGAAGGCGGCGCTCGTCTCGTCGCTGCTGTTCGGCGCACTGCACGTGCCGATAGCCGATGCGGTTGCGGCCGGGTCGGCCGTAGCCTGGGCCCAAACCGTGCTCAAGCCGCTGCAAGCGACGCTGTTCGGCCTGTTCATGGCGGGGCTCTTCGTGCGCACGCGCAGCCTGTGGGCGATTGCGGGGCTGCACGGCCTGTTCAACGTTTTCTACGCGGGTCCGCTCATGCTGGCCGGTGCCGCGCAAGCCACCTACGTCACCGGCGACCTGCGCGACCTCGCTCTGCTGGCCGCCTCGACCGCCCTCCTCGTCCCGCCCGCCCTCGCCGCCTGGAGCGAGGCAAAGGAGCGGGGAGGCGGAACCCCCGGATCGCCCTCCGGACCGACGTGATGATTCTGTGAAAGCAAAGTTTTATCTTGCGCCCAGGACTCCGCGAAGGTAATATTCTTTCTTGCCGCTTTTCCTGTTTGAAGGTACTTCGGGCAGGAAGGGTAGGCGCAACCTACGTTGCGGGGTGGAGCAGTCTGGTAGCTCGCCGGGCTCATAACCCGGAGGTCGTTGGTTCAAATCCAGCCCCCGCGACCAGAAACTAGCAGGTCGGAAGCTCAAATGGCTTCCGACCTTTTTGTTTGGCGCTAACGAGTCCTAAACTACAAAGCCCCCTCGTCCGCTGCGATTGGCAGGGGCGAGGGGGCTTGGGGGATTGGCAGGGGCGAGGGGGCTTGGGGCGGGCGGTTGTCCGGCGGGTTACTTCTCCTCGGGGACGAGTTCGCTCACGGAGGCGTTCGTGATGAGGATGAGCGACGCCACGGACGCGGCGGAGTGCAACGCGGTCGTGGTCACCTTCGCGGGGTCGGCGATGCCGCGCGAGATCATGTCGCCGTACTCGCCGGACTTGCTGTCCAGGCCCTCGCCCAGCGGCAGCGTCTTGATCTTCTCCACCACGAGCTTACCCTCGAAGCCCCCGTTGTCGGCGATGGCGCGCGCCGGAGCCTCCAGGGCCTTGCGCAGGATGTCCACGCCCAGCTGCTCGTCCGCTTCGTCGCAGGTCACGCCGTCGAGCGCGGCTGCGGCCTGCACGAGCGCCACGCCGCCGCCGGCCACGAGGCCCTGCTCGGCGGCCGAGCGCGTCGCCAGGAGCGCGTCCTGGATGCGGCTGCGGATCTCGTTCATCTCGGTCTCGGTGGCGGCGCCCACGTTCATCACCGCGATGCCGCCGGAAAGCTTGGCCAAGCGCTCGCGCAGCACGTCCTGGTCGTACTTCACTTTCGTCTGCTCGATCTGGGCGCGCAGCTGGTTACAGCGCTGCTCGACGGCCTCCTTCTTGCCTTTGCCGCCGATGACGATGGTCCGATCCTTGAAAATCTGCACGCTGGCGGCGCGCCCGAGCATGCTCTTCTGGGCGTCGGCCAAAGTGAGGCCGCGGTCGGGCGTGATAACCTCGCCGCCGGTGAGGATGGCCAGATCCTCCAGCTCCGCCTTGCGGCGGTCGCCCAGGGACGGCGCTTTCACGGCGACGCTGTTGAGCGTGCCGCGGCGGCGGTTCGTGAGCAGCGCGTTCAGCGACTCGCCGCGCACGTCGTCGGCGGCGATGAGCAGCGGGTGGCCGGATTTCATGACCTCTTCGAGCACGGGCACGACGTCGGTGAAGTTGTCGGCCAGGCGCTGGTCGGTCATCAGGATGTAGGGCTCCGTCAGCTCGCCTTCCATGCGGCCCGGATCATCGGCCATGTGCGGCGAGATGAAGCCGTTGTCGAACATCATGCCCTTGAGCACCTTCACCTCGATGCCGAACGTCTGCGACTTCTCGACCGACACGATGCCGTCGCGGCCGACGGCCTCCAGCGCCTCGCCGATCTTCTCGCCGATCTCGCGGTCGCCGGCCGAGACTGTGGCGATCTCGGCGATCTGCTCGCGCGTGGACACCTCGACGGCGTTCTTGAGCACCTCGCCGGCCACCACGTCGGCTGCCTTCTGGATGCCGCGGCGCAGCGCCAGGGGGTCGGAGCCTGACATAACGCACTTCACGCCCTCGCTCACCAGCGCGTCGGCCAGGATGGTGGCCGTGGTGGTGCCGTCGCCCGCGTCGTTGTTGGCCGCGATGGCGGCCTCGCGGACGATCTTCATGCCCATGTTCTCGATGGGATCCTCCAGGTCGACGTTGGCGGCCACGGTGGCGCCGTCGTTGGACAGACTGGGCTTCTCGTGCTGCTTCTCCATGGCAACGTAGCGGCCCTTGGGGCCGATGGTCACCCGCACCGCCTCGGCCAGCTTGTTCACGCCGGCCGCCAGCTTCGCGCGGGTTTCGTTATCGAAAGCAAGATCTTTGGGCACGTCTCTTCCTTCCTCGCAAATGTCGCGGCGCTTCGCCATCGCCGCGCGGAGCGCCGCCTTCCGAGGGGCGAAGAGCCTGCCCGCGAAACGCAGCGCCTGAAAAACCATACCCGAAGAAATTAGCACTCTTTTGCTCAGAGTGCTAGCCGCGAGCCCGCTTTTCCGCGATTCCTCTGGATTGAGACGCTCTGAAAGCCCCGACGTTTCACGTGAAACACCAGTCGCTGCAATCTTCGCTCCAAAAACACGCCTCAGCACATGAGGCGTGTTTTTGGAGCGAAGATGCACTTGGATGAGACGATTGCCCCGTCCCTTCGTCTCCCTTTGTCTCACATATCGCTGTGCTATGCTTGGGCGTGCAGGGCGAAGTTTGGGGGAGGGGGCAACCATGTTCTGGCCTGACAGGGGAGAGATCTCGTCGGAGCTTCCGGGGAGGGACGAGCTAGTCGGCATGCTGCAGAAGGCGGGCGTCGACTACTACGAGCGCCATGTGCCGAAGGGCGTTCTGTTCGGATGGGGCGAGGAGCCCCATAGGACCGCGCATTTCGTGGCGGAGGGCATGGTGGAGATCTACAAGCTCGAGCGCGACGGTCGCAAGAAGACGCTGTACTTCTGCAAGAAGGGCGATTTCTTCGGCTTCCAGATACTGAGCGACACGTGCGTGCCCATCGCCACGGCCAGCGCGTGCGTCGACAGCGACCTCGTCGCCATCCCGAAGGAATCGTTCTTCAAAGCGCTGCACACCTGCCCGGATTTCGCCGATATGATCGTGAAGTACCTGTACAACCTCATCTCGACGCTGACGAACGAATCGGTCTCGTCGGCCTTCTACGCAAGCGCCCAGCGGGTGCCCATGCTGCTGCTCAGCCTCGGTCGCGACGAGCTGGGCTCGCGCGCCGCCGGCGGGTCGGACGATGTGACTGCGCCCATCATCGTGAAGTACGGCAACGGCGACATTGCGAACATCCTCGGCATCAGCAGGAACTCCGTCACGTCGTCGATCTCGCGCCTTCAGGAGCAGGGCATCGTGGCGAAGCGGCGCAACAGCATCGAGATCCTCGACATGGATCGGCTGGAAAGCGTCACGAAGCTCGAGTCGGGCGACTGACATCTTCTTTTCCCGCGTGTGCACACTATTGGGCAGACCGGCCCGCGTCGCGCGGATATACTCTGGTGCCAAGGGGATACGGGGGTGTTGAAGATGGCGCATGCGCGACGATTGGACGAGGAAGGACGCACGCGCGTCCGTAAAGGGGTGCTCCCGCTCGTCGGGATCTCGCTCGCGGGGTTCTCGATGTACGGCTGCAACAACGTCCTCATGACGTTGCTGCCTTCCTATTCGCTGGATATCGGCTCGACGATGGTGGAGGCAGGCCTGCAGGGGACGGTGTTCCTCCTGGTGGCGGTGCTCATGCGCTTCTACTTCGGCCCGCTGGCCGATCGTCGCGGAACCCGCTTCGTCATGGTTGTCGGCGCCGCCTCGTTCGTCGTATCGAGCGTGATGCTCGTGTTCTGCACGGCGTTCTGGCAGATCCTGCTGGTGCGATGCGTGCAGGCGGTCGGACTTTCGGCATTCTGGCCCTGCGCCGTGGCCGCCGTGGCCTCCATCGCGCCCCAGGGCAAAAGCGGCCTGTTCATCGGGGCCTACCGCTTCGCCACAGCCGCGTCGCTCCTGGTCGGGCCGCTCGCCGCGCTCATGCTGGTGGGCGAGCGAGGGTATGCGGCCTGTTTCCTGGCGCTGGCGGGCCTTGCCGCTATGGCGCTCGTGCTATCGCTGTGCTTCGCGCCTTCGGACGGAGGCTCGGCGGCAGGAAGGGCGGCCGAGCGCGCCAGCGGGGAATCCCCAGGAACGGCGGGGAAGCTGCGCGGGGCCTTCGCGTCGGGGCAGGGGAACCTTCCGGTGCTGCTCTGCGTCACGGCGGTCGTCTCGCTCGGGTACGGCCTGTCGATGAACTTCGTCGTGACGTTCGTCGAGGGGATCGGATCCCCCATCAACGCGGGACTGTTCTTCTCGTGCTTCAGCTTGGGCGGCCTCATCGCCAACCCGCTTGCCGGCTGGGCCGCCGATCGGTGCGATCGGCGGATACTGCTGGCGGGCACGCTCGGCTGCATGGGGGCGGGCATCGGGCTGATCGCGTTCGTGCAGTCCGTCCCGTCCATCCTGCTCGCGGCGGGTCTCGTCGCCGGCCTGGGCTCGTCCGGGTCGACCATCGTCGTGCTCTCCACCATATCCGCGCGCGTGGACGAGCGGTTCCGCGCATCGGCTCTCGCCGTGCAGCAGAACGTCGTTGACCTCGGCATCGCCTGCGCCTCGACGCTCTTCGGCTGGCTGTTCGCCGTGGCTGCGACCCCGGAGTTCGTCTTCGCCGGGCAGGCCGCCTTCGCCATCGCAAGCGCGTTCGCGCTGCTCGTCGCCAAGCGGGCGGTTCGCTTCTAGCGCTCGGCCCCCGCTCGCTGTCCCCCGAAAAGCAGGAAGCCCGCCGAGGCGGGCTTCCAAGGGAGGGAGGGTTGGCAACGTCACATCACGTAGTACACCGAGGGGCCGGTTCCGAACTCCTCGTGGAAGGGGACGGCCTTCTTCTCGGCGATGTACTTCGATACGTCGCTTGCGGGGTCGCCCAGGTCGCCGAAGATGCGCGCCTTGCCGGGGCACGACAGCACGCACCAGGGCTGCTCGCCCACGGCTATGCGCTCGTGGCACAGGGTGCACTTCGACGCCTTCTTGGCCGCCTCGTCCACCTGCGGTATCTCGTAGGGGCAGGCCACCGCGCAGGTGCCGCATCCGATGCACGCCTCCTCGTTCACCACCACGGCGCCGTCCTCGCGCTTCTCGATCGCGCCCGCCGGGCATTTGGCCAGGCAGGCGGGAGATTCGCAGTGGTTGCACAGCTCGGGCCGAAACGCCAGCTTCGCGTCGGGGAAGGTGCCCGTGGCCTGGTAGACGATCTCGCCGTCGCGGCTGCGGACGCGCCCCCAGTACAGCCCCTCGGGGGTCTGGTTCGACACCTTGCAGCTCACCACGCAGGTTTGACATCCCATGCAGCGGGTCGTGTCGATAACCATGCCGTATTGAACCTTGTCAGCCATGATTCCACCTACGCTTTCTCTACTTCGACCAACACGTCATAGAAAGCGGTGCTCGTCTGGCCTATGAACTCTTCGGTCGGGTTGATCGTGAAATGGGTGAGCATCTGGTAATTGCCCTCGATGAACTGCTCGGGCGTCCATCCGCTCGCCGTGGCCACGGTGCCGGGCCGGATGCCCTCGGTCAGGAACGCCTTCATCTTGCAGGCGCCGCGGTCGTTCACGATGGACACGACGTCGCCGTGCTCGATGCCGCGCGCCTTGGCGTCCACCGGGTTCATCTCGAGCTGGGGCTCGCTTTGCACGACGCTGAGCTCGGGGATGAGGATGTGCTGCGAGTGCACGTTCAGGCGGTCGTGGAACTGCAGGTACACAAGCGGGTACTTCTGGCCGAGATCTCCGTTCGGATCCTCGAGCATCGGCTCGTAGGTAGGCACCTCCTGGCCGAACTGCACGAGCTCCTCGTTGTACAGCTGGAAGCGCTTCGACGGCGTGGGGAACGTGTTGTCGGGTCGGAAGATGAGCGGCTCGAAGATGGCGTCCGCGCGGGCGAAGATGCCCTCTTCGGCTGCCTTGTCGAAGTCGAATCCCTCCCAGGCGGGATGCTCGGGGTTGAAGAACCCGCGCGCCCACTCCTCGTCGGTCTTGTTCCAGAGATCCTCGAGCCCCACCTTCTTGGCCAGCAGCGACATGATCTCGACGTCGGACTTGCTCTCACCCATCGGCTCGATGCCGGGCTTGCTGATGATGACCCAGGGCGTGCGGTCCTCGACGTCCCATTTCTCCCAGTAGTTGCACGCGGGCAGCACGTAGTCGGACTGCTTGGCCGTCCATGTCCAGTAGGGATCCACCGTCACGATGGTGGAGACGTTGGGCAGCACCTCGTTGATTATCTTGTTGGCGTCGGGGCTCATGTTGACGAAGTTTGAGTTCGCGAACCACAGGAAGTCGAGAGGGTAGGGGTCCTTGCTTATGATCTGGTCGTACATGGTGGACGTGCGCACCATGGCGGCCTTCTTGTCGCCGGTGTTCGACCAGTCGGGGTTGCCGATCGCGGGTATCTTCAGGTCGGGATGCGTCTCGGCCGCCGAGATGCCGCCCATGTGCGACGCCCCGCCGCCCTTGATGCCCACGTAGCCGGTCACGGCCGCGAGCGTCGCCACCGTGCGGAACGGCGAGAACGAGTTCCACACGCGCTGCATGCCCTGGCCCATGCGGATGCCGGCGGGCTTCGCGTTGGCGTACTCGAGGGCGAACGTCTCGATGACATCCTCGGACAGGCCGGTGATCTCGGCCGTCACGGGCAGCGTGTACTTCGACACCTCGTCGACCAGGTGGTCGAACGCCGTGCGCACCGCCTCGCCGTTCACCTCGAACGTGCCCGAAAGTGCGGGGACAACGCCTTCCTCACCGTGCTTCTTGGCGCTGTTGGACGCGGTGTCCCACACGAGCCAGTCCTCGCCGTCCATGGCGTAGGCACCGTCGGATTCCCTGACCAGGAAGGGGGCGACGCTGTATGAGGCGAGCCACTCCTTGTCGTGCAGGTCGTTTCCGATGATGACGTTCATCATGCCGAGCGCCAGCGCGGGGTCGGTCTGCGGCCTGAGGGGGATCCACTGGTCGGCGATAGCGGCCGACGAGCACAGGCGCGGGTCGACCACGACGATCTTCGCGCCCTTCTCGCGCGCCTCCACGAGGTAGCGGAATTCGGAGGTGTGCGTGTCGGCCACGTTGCGGCCCCACAGCACGATCATGTTCGAGTTGAGGTAGTCTCGCGTGTCGTGCGAGCCGCGCTTCACGCCGTAGGCGAGGATCATGCCCATACTGGCGCCCTGGTCGCCCATGATGCCCTCGATGTCGAAGACCGTGCCGCCGAAGGTGCCCGCGAACCGCGTGGGCGCGCTCATGGAGAGGTTGCCCGAGTTGCCGGTGAACGAGTAGAAGCCGGCCGCCTGCTCGCCGTGCTTATCCTTCGTCTCGAGCAGCTTCTGTGAGATCTCGTCCATCGCCTGATCCCATGAGATGCGCTCGAACTCGCCCGAGCCGCGTTCTCCCGTGCGCTTCATCGGGTACATGACGCGTGCGTTCTCGTCCTGGGTCTTCTGGCTGAGCGCTATGCCGCGCAGGCAGGCGTTGGCGTAGTCCTCGCGGCCCGGCGTGTC
The DNA here is from genome assembly GCF_902386925.1 of Arabiibacter massiliensis. NCBI lineage: Bacteria > Bacillati > Actinomycetota > Coriobacteriia > Eggerthellales > Eggerthellaceae > Arabiibacter > Arabiibacter massiliensis. The sequence continues at coordinate 2,424,790 of NZ_LR698996.1, forward strand.
GCCCGGCGTAACCGTGAGTATCTTGCCGTCTTTGATGTGCGCCTTCAGATGGCAATGAGACGTGCAGTTGAGATTGCAGCACGCGTGGGCGTACGTGACGCCCTCGTTCGGGTCGACGGGCGCCGCCGCTTCCTTCTCCTTGTCGGCTTGCGGCTCGCCGGCGGGCGCGCATCCTGCGGCGCCGAAGCCTATCGCGGAGGCGACCGTGATCCACCCGGCCCCCTTCACGAACGTCCGGCGCGTGAGCTTGCCGTCCTTGACGTACTCGATCGGTGAATGATCCCTGTTCTTGTCCATGCTCCTCCTATCGTTCCGATGTCCGCATCTGCGCATACGCGTCCCCCGATGCGGGCAACATAAGTATAGGAAGGCAAAGAGGCGCCGTTCTGCCCAGAATTTGTCAGATAGAACGTCACCAATTCGCTTCGCCGGGCGCCTACCCCGCCATCACCTTCACGTGGTAGGTGCGGGTGCGGGGGCCGTCGAACTCGCAGAAGTAGATGCCCTGCCAGGTGCCGAGGACCGGCGCCCCTCTCTCCACGAGCAACGTCTGGGTGCAGCCGACGGCGCTCGACTTGAGGTGCGCGGCGCTGTTGCCCTCGAAGTGGCGGAAGTCGGCGCGATCGGGGAAGGCGGCGTCCAGCCCCAGCACCAGGTCGCGCTGCACGTCGGGGTCGGCGTTCTCGTTGACGGTGACGGCGGCCGTGGTGTGCGGGCAGTGCACGACGCACAGGCCCTCGCGCACGCCGCTCGCCTGGATGTCCTTGCGCACCTGCGCGGTGATGTCGACCAGCTCTTCCGTCGCGGTCGAGATCGTGTGGGTGAAGATGGCCATGCTGCAACCTCCTGTTCGCCTCGTGCGTCCACTATAGCGCACTAATGTCCCAAAAGGGGACAGTTCCCTTTTGGGACATTTTGGCCACGCGGGGCTGCTAGGCGCTCTGCTCCTTGGCGGCGTTCTGGCCGGCGATGCGGCCGTTCACCAGGCAGTCGGCCGTGGCGCACGAACCCAGGCGGCATGCGCCGTGGATGCCGCCCACCGCTTCGCCTGCCGCGTACAGACCAGGAATGACCTGCAGGTCCATGTCGAGCACCTTGCAGTCGAGGTCGGTTTTCACGCCGCCCATGCAGTGGTGCACCTTCGGCCACAGGCGCACGCCGTAGAACGGGGCCTCGTCGATGGGCTGCGCGTCGTCGGGGATGGGCTTCTTGAAGTCCTCGTCCACCTTGTTCGCCACGAACGTGTTGTAGCGCTCGATCTCCGCCTTCACCGCGTCGATCGGCATGCCGTAGTGCTCGGCAGCTTCTTCGATGGAAGCGAACTCAAGCGTGATGCCGGCCTTCAGCGCGCCCTCGAGTCCGCTGCCGCCGTCGTAGAGCGCCTTCTTGCAGGTGATCTGCACGCACGGCTGGCCGGTTTCCAGGATGGCGTCCGCATAGCGCTTGCGGTCGGTCAGCTCGTTGACGATGCGCTTGCCGGTGGCTACGTCCAGCGTGGGCGCATAGCTGGCCTGGCCGTCGGTGTAGAAGGCGGCAACGCCGTAGCCCGACTCGTCCGGGCTCATGAAGGGAAGCAGCTGGATCCAGTCGGTGTGTACGGCCATGGCCCCGGCGGCCACGAGTGCGCGCAGGCTCTCGGCGGTCGCGCCTTCCTGGTTCGTGCAGTCCACCGTGTCGTCGAGGCGCGGATCCTGTGCCATGCGGAACGCGAGGTCCTGGCCGAAGCCGCCGGTGGTCAGCACCACGGCCTTGTTCGCCTTGATGGTGACGGGGGTGCCGCTTTCGACGTCGTTGCCCTTGGGCCTATCGTGCACGACGGCGCCGATCACACGGCCGTTCTCGTCCTTGACCAGCTCGGTGAGCATGCGCTTCGTCTCCACCTCGACGCCCATCTCCTTGAGCTTCTCCGCGAAGGGGGTGGTGACGTTCGCGCCGCCGCCCTTGCCCTGCGCGATGGAGCGCATGACGGTGTGGCCGCCGTAGGGGTAGAGGAAGTGCTCGCCCTGGTCGTTCGTGTCCCAGGTGGCGCCCATCTCGATGGTCCACTCCCAGGTCTCGTTCGACTTCTCCGCGATGACGCGGCACTTGTCCTTGTCGTTGAGGTACAGGCCCGCAACGAGCATGTCCTCGACGTACTGGTCGACGGAGTCCTGCACGCCCTCGCGTTCCTGAACGCTCGAGCCGCATACAGCGAAGTCGCCGGCGGCCAGCGCCGAGTTGCCGCCCACGCGCTCGGTTTTCTCTATAACCTTCACATCGGCGCCGGCGCTCTTCGCCTCGAGTGCGGCGGCCAGCCCCGTGTACCCGCTGCCGACTATCAGGACGTCGCACTCCTCGTCCCACTTCGTGTCGGCACCGTTCGTGGCGGCGGCTGCGGTCTGCTTGCCCTGCGGCGCGCAGCCGGCCAGCCCGAGCGTCGCCAGCACGCCGGCCGCCGCCGCGCCGGTGACGAACGAGCGGCGCGAGACGCCCTTGGAACCCGTTGCGGTTATGGTCTCCCTCATATGATGCATCCTCCTCGGTCGGTTGCCTTCGGCATGCGCTCTTCAACATGCCGTCACGGCCAGATTAGGCGCGGACGCGGGCACGCGCACCCCACCTGGAGCGGGAAATGCCGAAACCCCCCTTGAGGTGGGGTGCGCGACCTGGGGTTATGCAGATGGGGAAGCGCTGGGGGCGACTGACGGCTTGCGCTCGCTTGAGATGGCGACCTGCGCTGCGGGCGGAATCAGCAGCGAGACTCGGTGTGCACGAGGTCGATGATCTCCTGCTTGCTGTGCACGCCGAGCTTCGCGTAGATGGTTTTCTGGTAGCTCTTCACCGTGTTCTTCGACAGGAACAGCGTCTCGCAGATGAAGGCGATGTCGCGTCCTTGCGCCAGCAGGTACAGGATGTCCTTCTCGCGATTGGTCAGCCCGTGGTCGTCGGCCAGCGCGTCGCAACGCAGCTTGCGCACGTTTTCCTGCTCGTGCTCGAATCGGCCGAGCAGCTCGTCGGCGGCGCGCGCCTGCACCTCGGCGCGCTTGCGCTCGTGGGAGTTCACTAGCCAGATGACCATGAGGATGAGGTACAGCAGGAAGAACGCCACCGCCGTGGTGCGCACGAAGTCGGCGCTGCTGCCCACCCCCAGCAATTGCGCGACATTCTGGCCGACGAACAGGCCGAATCGCGGCAGCGCGTAAGCAAGCGAGATGCCCACGAGCAGTTTCGTGCGGCTGTGCGCATACGTGACGACCACGAGGAAGAACAGCGCCAGCATGACGAGCTTCCATCCGGCCGCCGCCAGGATGTTGAGCGACACCGCGTAGTCGTTCGAGAGGAACGGCAGGAACAGAATGCCGGTAGCCAGAATGCCGAACACGACGTTGAACAGCAGCGACGGCGCTGGTTGCGAGCGGGTGCCGAAGTACGCGAGGAAGACGATGGCGGCGACGATGCCGCCGAACTGCGAGATGAGGATCGACGTGGCGGGGGAGGCGCTGCTTCCGGTGGCGGCGGTGTCGATGATGCCGTAGACGATGGACAGCGCGAACGTGCACACGCCGGACACGAGGAACACGTCGAGAAACTCGCGCTTCGGGAGCGCCGATGCCGCGGTGTCGCGGTGCCGGTCGGCGTTCGAATGCCCTGAAGCGTCGGTGCGGCACACGAAGGCAAGGCATCCTGCCGAAGCGACGAGGAGCAGGGCGTACGGTGCGAGCGAAAGGAAGTCGGGCAGGAACCCCAGTACCATATTCGCCGCCATGCCGCCAAGCGCCATGATGCCGAATGCGATGGCGATGCGACGCGACGAGTAACGTGCGAACGTCTCGAAGTAGAAAGGCATGACGAGTCCCATGCCCACGCCGGCCGCCAGCGCCGATGCGGAAACGACGGCAGGGTCGAGGTCCGCCGTCGCGGCGAAGAACGTTCCTCCCAGCGCAACGGCGAACCCGGCGTAGCCCACGACGAGGTACGGCAGACGGCGAAGCGGCGCCTTCGAGCGCACGAGCAGCGAGAACAGCAGCGATGCGACGAAGATGGACGGGTTCAGCACGTTGTCGAACGATGCGGGGGAGAAGCTCGGCCGGTCGATCAGCCAGCTGGAATAGAAAAATGACACGCACACGGCGTACAGGCAGGTGAAACCGACGATAGCGACGAGATAGCGGCGATCTGCGCCGAGCTGTTTCGTGCAAGTGTGTCGGTCCGTGTTTTCCATCGCCCCTCCGTCATGATCCCCGAGACGTGCGTTGCATCATTATAATGCGCGTTCGGCGGGTTTCTTGCGTCATCATAGCCGATGCGTTTCTGCTAACTTGCGGTACAATTGCAGGGTTTTGCCGGCGGGGCACTATCGTACAAGACAAGCGCGGAGGGATGTGGCATGGCGGAGGCCAAGCGGGAGCGGTTCGGGTCGCGGCTGGGGTTCATCCTCATCAGCGCGGGGTGCGCCATCGGCCTGGGCAACGTGTGGCGCTTCCCCTACATCACGGGCGAGTACGGCGGCGCGGCCTTCGTGCTCATGTACCTGGTGTTCCTCCTCATCCTGGGCCTTCCCGTCATGGTGATGGAGTTCGCCGTGGGCCGCGCCAGCCAGAAGAGCGCGGCGAGCGCCTTCGACGCGCTGCAGCCGTCGCGGAAGTGGCACTGGTTCTCGTGGTGGGGCTATCTGGGGTGCATGGTGCTCATGATGTTCTACACCACGGTGGGCGGCTGGATGCTCTCGTTCGTGGCGAAGATGGCCACCGGCGCGTTCAACGGGCTGGACAGCGCGGGCGTCGGCGCGGTGTTCGACGGCATGCTGGCGAACCCCGTCGAGCTTGTGAGCTGGATGCTCGCGGTAGTTGCGCTCGGGTTCCTCGTGTGCAGCTTCGGCCTGCAGAAGGGCGTCGAGCGCGTCACGAAGGTGATGATGGTGTGCCTCCTGGGCATCATGGTGGTGCTCGTGGCGCGCGCGGTCACGCTGCCGGGCGGCCTCGCAGGCCTCGAGTTCTACCTCATCCCCGACTTCGGCCGCCTGTTCGCAGGCGCGACGCCGGCCGAGCAGTGGGCCACGTTCGGCGACGCCGTGTTCGCGGCCATGGGCCAGGCGTTCTTCACATTGTCGCTGGGCATCTCGGCCATGGAGATCTTCGGCAGCTACATCGGCAAGGAGCGCTCGCTCACGGGCGAGGCGCTGCGCATCTGCGGGCTGGACACGGCGGTGGCGCTCATGGCGGGCCTCATCATCTTCCCGGCGTGCTTCGCGTTCGCGGTGGAGCCGGGCAGCGGCCCGGGCCTCGTGTTCGTCACGCTGCCGAGCGTGTTCAACCAGATGCCGATGGGGCAGCTGTGGGGCGCGCTGTTCTTCGTGTTCATGAGCTTCGCGGCGCTCTCCACCATCATCGCGGTGTTCGAGAACCTCATCAGCTGGTCGATGGACAAGTGGGGCTGGTCGCGCAAGCAGGCGGTCGCGCGCACGGCCATCATCGTGACGGTGCTCAGCCTGCCGTGCGCGCTCGGGTTCAATGTGCTCTCGGGCGTCACCGTGCCCGCCATCGGCGACATCCAATCCATCGAGGACTTCATCGTGTCGAACAACCTGCTGCCGCTGGGCAGCCTGTTCTACGTGCTGTTCTGCGTGACGCGCGGCGGCTGGGGCTGGGAGAATTTCCTGGCCGAGGCCGACACGGGCAAGGGCGCGCGCTTCCCGCGCTGGTCGAAGCCGTGGCTGCAGTTCGGCATTCCGGCGCTCATCATCGTGATCTTCGTGATGGGCTATGTGCCGAAGTTCGCCGTCTGGCTGGGGCTGGCGTAGCGCAGCTGCCGAAACTGCCGAAATCACCGTGGGAATTGAGGGCGTTCGAGCCTCGCGTATGCGCCGAACAGCAGTATAATGCGCTCATCGAACTCGGCTGGGGGCCGGGGCAACGGGAGAAGGAGGCGGACGCCATGAAGGTCATCGACAGCCAGGTGTATGCGTTCTCGAAGGACAACGCGCCCTGCTACACGGCGCAGCCGGGCGAGGTGCTCAAGTTCAAGACGCTCGACTGCTTCTCGAATCGCCTGGTGGACGAGACGGTGACCATGGCCAGCCTCGACTACGGCTACGACGTGGCCAACCCCGCGGCCGGCCCCGTGTACGTGGAGGGCGCCGAGCCGGGCGACGTGCTGGTGGTGGACATCTACGACATCGAGGTGGCCGACGAAGGCACCATCGCCACCGACGACCACTGCGGCCCGCTGTTCGAGGGCACGGACTACCGCACGAAGAAGGTGCCCATCGTAGACGGGATGGCCGAGGTCAACGGCGTGAAGTTCCCCATCGACCCGATGATCGGCGTCATCGGCACCGCGCCCGACGGCGACGACGTCATCGACGGCTACGTGGGCGCGCACGGCGGCAACCTGGACAACAAGCTCATCACCAAGGGGACGCGCCTGTACTTCCCGGTGCGCGTGCCCGGCGCGCTCTTGCAGATGGGCGACGTGCACGCCGCCATGGGCGACGCGGAGCTGTGCGGCACGGGCATCGAGATAGCCTCCGAGATCACCGTGAAGGTGTCGCTCATCAAGGGCTTCGAGCTGAACTGGCCCGTGCACGAGACGTTCGGCCCGCACGGCCAGTGGTACGTGAACGCCAGCGCCCAGGAGTTCAACGAGGCCCTGGTGAACGCCTCGAAGGAGATGCAGCGCCTGCTCATGCGCGTGACCGGCTGGGACGCCGTGGACACGTACATGTACATGTCGGTGCGCAGCGACGTGGAGCTCAACCAGGCGTGCAAGCCGTGCGAGGTGCAGCTGAGTCTGCGCATGGGCACGCCGAAGCTGCCGCAGTTCCCGCCGCTGGTGGGCTAGCCGCGCGGCGTGGAGAGGATCGTCCGGCGCCTGTTCGCAGGGGCCGTCTACGATACCGCGTCTACCGCTTTACGAGGGTAAAGCGAGAGACGCGGAACCCAAACTGGCGCGCGGTGGGGATCGCGCGGAGACGAGAGAAGGGGTGTTGCGATGGCGAAAGCCGAGACTCCGGCCAAGGTGTCCGGAGAGAACATCGAGCAGTTCGGCTATAAGCAGGAGCTGCGACGGGGCATGGGGCTGTGGGACGTCGTGCTGTACGGCGTGCTGTTCATGGTGATCATCGCCCCGCAATCGATTTACGGCACGATCCAGCAGAACAGCCACGGCATGACGCCGCTGGTGTACATCATCGGCTTCGTGGCCATCCTGTTCACGGCCATGAGCTACATGCGCATGTCCAAGCGCTTCCCCATCGCGGGGTCGGTGTACTCCTACGTGCAGCGCGGCATCAACCCGCACGTGGGCTTCATGGCCGGTTGGCTCATCCTGCTGGACTACGTGCTGGTGCCGTCCCTGCTCATCGTCATGGTGATGAACTGGGGTGTCGCGCTGGTTCCCGGCAGCCCGGCGTGGCTGTGGGCCATGGCGTTCATCGCGTTCAACACGTTCGTGAACATCCGCGGCATCCAGATGAGCCGCGGCGTGGACTGGGTCATCTTCATCGTCGAGATCGTGGCCGTGGTGGCGTTCATCGCCCTGGGCACCAGCTTCGTGCTGGGCGGCGGCGGTGCGGGCGGCTTCGTGATGGATCCGCTCTACCAGCCGGGTCAGGTTGACGCGCACTTCATCGCGGCGGGCATCTCGATCGCGGCGCTGTCGTTCCTCGGCTTCGACGGCATGTCGACGCTGGCCGAAGAGACGCACGAGCCCGAAAAGAACATCGGACGAGGCATCATCATCGCGCTGTCCATCATCATCGTGGTGTTCGTGGCGCAGACCTACATCGCCGCCATCGTGCAGCCCGACTGGGCCAACACCGATCCCGACATGGGCTTCTTCGATTCCGTTATGCTGGTGGGCGGCCCCGTGTTCTACAAGATCATGCTGCTGGTGAACATCGTGGCCGTGGGCATCGCCAACATCATCAACGCGCAGATGGCGTCCTCGCGCCTGCTGTACTCCATGGGCCGCGACGGCGTTATCCCGCGCGTGTTCGGCAAGGTGCATCCGAAGTACCAGACGCCGTGGGTCGCGTCTATCTTCCTCGGCGTCATTACGCTGTGCCTGGCACTGCCGCTGCAGGACTACATGGGCACGCTGGCGGGCTTCGTGAACTTTGGCGCGCTGTCGTCGTTCATCCTGCTGAACTTCGCCGTGTTCTGGTTCTTCTTCGTGAAGGAGAAGAAGCGCACGTCGTTCAAGGATGTGCTGATGTATTTGATCTGCCCGGCCATCGGCATCGTCATCCTGGGGTACGTGTTCACCGGCTTCGAGCTGGCCACGTACGCCGTGGGCATCGTGTGGCTGGTGATCGGCCTGATCATCGGCGCGGTGAAGTCGAAGGGCTACAAGGAAGTCCCCGAGGCGTTCAAGCACCTGGAAGTGTAGCGAATCGCTGAGTGTGATCGAGGGGCCTCGCGCGTGCGGCGGGGCCCTTTTTCGTTTGAAGGGAGCGAGCATGTCGAACGGCGGCGATGCGATTCTGGCGGTGGGGGCCATCATCGTGGATCTGGTGTGCCGGGTGCCGCGTCTGCCGCAGTCGGGCGAGGGCATCGTGGCCGACGAGGTGCGCGCCACGGTGGGCGGCTGCGCGTTCAACTCCGCGAACGTGCTGCGGCAGCTAGGCGTGCCGCATACGCTGTTCGCGCCGGTGGGTAGCGGGGTGTTCGCCGGGTTCGCCGAGCGCGAGCTGGCCGCGCGCGGCTTGGAGGCGCTACGCGTGCCGGGCGGGCGCGACAACGGCGGCTGCGTGTGCTTCGTGGAGCCGGACGGCCAGCGCACCATGCTCACCATGCCGGGTATCGACCGCCACTTCGAACCCGCGTGGTTCGATGCGTTGGATGCCGGCCGCTTCGCATGCGGGTTGGCCAGTGGCTATGAGGTGGAGGGCGCGGGCGGCTCCGCCATCATCGGCTTCTTCGAGGCGCATCCCCAGGTGCAGCTGTACTACGGCCCCGGGCCGCGCATCCAGGGCGTCGGGCCGGAGAAGACGGCGCGCATCAACGCGCTGCATCCCGTGTGGCATCTGAACGACCAGGAGGCGCTCGCCTACACGGGGCGTGCGTCGCTGGAAGCGGCCGGCTTCGCGTTGGCGGAGGAATGCGGCAACGCCGTGGTGGTGACGGCCGGCGCGGAAGGCGCGCACCTGTTCGAGGGCGGGCGGCACGTGCTGGTGCCCACGGAGCCCGTGCGGGTGGTGGACACGATAGGCGCCGGCGACGCGCACCTGGGTGCGCTCGTGGCCGCGCGGACGGCGGGCCGCTCGTGGGAGGACGCGCTCGCCCTGGCGAACCGCGTGGCCGGCGCCGTCTGCCAGGTGGAAGGCGGTACGCTGGACGACGAGACGTTCGCGCAGTTGGGCGTGCCCCCTCTGTCATCCTGAGCGGGCGAAGCATCCCCCTTGTCATCTGAGCGGAGCGACCGAAGGGAGCGCAGTCGAAGGATCCCGCGCGGCGCCAGCTGTGACGTTTCCGGCTTTCGCCGCACGGGATCCTTCGACTCCGCGCTGACGCGCTCCGCTCAGGATGACACAGGGGGAGCGCTTCCCCGTCCCGGGCAGGATGACAAAACCGCGCGTTCGCCGTACAATCTCCGGCGGCGGGCGCGCGACGAAGCGGCCCTGCAATTCGGGAAGGACGGCCTCATGACCAAGCGCATTTCCATACTGGGCGACTCCATCAGCACGTTTCAGGGGTGCAACCCCGAGGGCTTCCGCGTGTTCTACGAGGGCGAACGACGCGCGGCAACCGGCGTCAAGCTGCCTACCGACACCTGGTGGGCGCAGGTGCTCGCAGCGCTGGGCGCCAAGCCGCTGCGGGTGGGCGCGTTCTCCGGCAGCATGGTGGAGGGCGCGGGCTTCCCGGCGGGTAACAGCCAGCAGCGCGTGGAGGCGCTGGCGAAGGATGGCGTCGCGCCCGATGGGGTGCTCGTGTTCATCGGCATCAACGACTACGGGTGGGGCGGTGCGGAAGCCCAGGCGGCGGGACGTGGAAACGCCCTGCCCGAGTGCCTGGACGTGGAAAGCGTGCCCGAGCGCACCGCCGGTCTCGCGCCTGCCGATGCGGCCGAGCGCTTCGGGGCCGCCTACAGCCAGATGCTCGCGCGCATTCGCGAGGCGTATCCCCAGGCCGAGGTGTGGTGCTGCACGCTCTGCCCGGGCCGCGTGGCCGGCAGCGAGCGTTCCACGTTCGCGTACAACCTGCGAGGCGTGCACTTCGACAGCTACAACGATGCCATCCGCGAGGCGGCTCGCGCGAACGGCTGCAAGGTGACCGACATCCGCGCGCTCGGCCGCGACTACGAGGCGCTCGACGGCACGCACCCCACCGCGCGCGGCATGCGCCAGCTGGCCGCCATGGTGGAGCAGTCCATGGGGCTGCCGCTGGACGATGCGGCTGCTCAAGCGCTTGCCGAGGCCCCGCGCTCCGAGGAATCCTGCGACCGCCCGTCGTGCATCGGCTGCGAACGCGCCGCCTCCACCGGCAACCAGTGGCTCTGCGTCTGCGAGCCGCCAGCCTAAAGACGGCGCGCGTCGTGACAAGATTAGAGAATCTTGTCACATTTGGTGATAAGAAAGAAGAATCTTGTCACGAGAAGGGAAGCGGCCCTGCTCTCGCATCGTCGTTCTTCTGCCGAATCGCCTTCATCTTAAAAACACTTACGCGAGCCGTCGCGATTCGCTAGAATCGATTGCTGCCGTATGCTTTCGACGCGTTCGGCGTGTCTCGTTACCCCGAAAGGCGCACGTCTCGCGCTGGTAGGTTCGATGGGGCCCTCAAGATAACCGAAGATGAAAGGACTTCCTTCATGCAAGGAAAACCTCTTGTGCTGCTGCTTTCCGTGTTGTACGGCAGCGCGTTCCTCGCGGGGTTCAACGAGAACCTCGTCAACATGGCGCTCGTGGCCATTATGGGCGACTACGGCGTGGATTCCGTCACGGCGCAATGGCTGGTCACGGGCTATATGATTGTGGCCACCGTCGTGGTCATGTGCATGGCGTTCCTCTACCGGCGCTTCCATGTGCGCACGCTGTTCTTCAGCGCGGCGGGCTTGAGCATCGTGGGCTCGGCGATGGGCCTGGTCGCGCCCAGCTTCGAGGTGCTCATGGCGGCGCGCCTGGTGCAGGCGGTGGGCACGGGCATCTTCATTCCGCTCATGATGAACACTATCCTGGCGGTCACGCCCAAGAACAAGCTGGGCACGTTCATGTCCGTGGGCGGCTGCATGATCACGTTCGGGCCCGCGTTCGCGCCGGTGGTGTGCGGTGCGCTGGTGACGGCGTTCGGGTGGCACAGCATCTTCGTCGTGCCCATCGCGGCTATGGCGGTGCTTGTGGTGATGGGCTTCTTCTTCGTGAAGAATTTGGAGACGAGCGAGGCGCACTTGGACGTGGCGTCGGTGGTGCTGTCGGCCGTGATGCTGACGGCGCTGTCGTTCGGTCTGGCCCAGCTCACGCTTGATGCGGCGGTGGCGGCTGTATCGCTGGTGCTGGCTGTGGCGGTGGGCGCGGCGTTCGCGGTGCGCCAGCTGCGGTGCGCCCACCCGCTCATCGACCTGGCGCCCATGAAGAGCCGCGCGTTCTGGCCGGCGCTGGTGCTGGCCACCATCGCCATGATGAGCACGTTTTCCCTGAGCGTGCTGCTGCCGCTGTACCTTGAGGGTGCGGCGGGCATGACGGCGATGGTTGCGGGCCTGGTCATCCTGGTGCCCGTGCTGGCGAATGCGGGCTGCACGCTTTTGGGCGGCCGCATCATGGACAAGCTTGGCGAGTGGCCGCTGCTGCCGCTGGGCTTCGCGGCCATCGCGCTGGGCTTCGCGGGGCTCATCGTGGCGAGCCCGCTGCTGTCCATTCCGCTCATGTTCGTAGGGATGTTCGCGGTGTACGCGGGCGTGGGCTTCATCTTCTCGCCGTCGCAGACGGCCGGCTTGCGCACGCTGCCCCCGCAGCAGAACCCGTTCGGCGTGGCGCTCATGACCACGTTCGTGCAGATAGCGGCATGCATCGGGCCTTCGTTGTACATCGGCATCATGTCGTCGGGGCAGGCGGACGCGGCGGCGCAGGGGGCGAACGCGGCCTCGGCTGTGGCCAGCGGCTTCTCCCTGGCGATGGCGGTGGCCGCGGCCATCGGCGCGCTCGGCTTCGCGATGGCGTTCGTGTACGCCCGCGCGGCCCGCAAGCGCTCCCAAGTGCGCGCCGCCGAGCGCGCGGCCGCCCCGCAGTCGGTGCTGGCATTGCTCATGCAGGCCGACCCCTACACGCTGCCTGCCAGCGCGTCGGTGGGCGAGGTGATGCGCGCGTTCGTCGACCGCAAAGTGGGCGGTCTGCCGCTGGTGGACGAGGCGGGCAAGCCGGCCGGCTTCGTGTCCGACGGCGACGTCATGCGCTACCTAGCCGACAAGCATCCCGTGATCACCGGGGCGTATTCCCTGATGGAGGCCGCCCAGAGCCAGACGTTCGACGAGCGCCTCCGCGAGCTCATGGCGCTGCCGGCCAGCGTGATCGCCACGCAGAAGGTGGTCGCGCTCGACGCCGACGCCACGCTGGAGGAGGCGTGCGCCCTTCTGGCCGAACGCCGTCTGAAGAAAGTGCCCGTGGTGCGCGCCGGCGCCGTCGTGGGCACGGTGAACCGCTCCGACATCCTCCGCTACGCCATGGACTCCTGCCTGCAGGGGGCGTAGGCGTGTTCTCTGTCGGACAGGGAAGGCGTTGACGCGAGGGGCGCCTTCCCTTAATACAGCACGGGATTCTCCTCGTTGCAGTACGCGCGCAGCTTCTCGTAGTCCTTCACGAGGAGCTGCGTTTTCGTGCGCTCCACCACGCCTTGGGTTTCCAGCGCGGTCAGCAGCTTGCTGCATGTGGTGATGTGCACGAGCAGGATGTCGGAGAGCGCTTGCAGCGTGAGGTTGCACTCGATGCGGTACACGCCGTCGGGATCGGGCTCGCGCACTTCGCACAGCTTCGTGAGCCAGATGAGGATGCGCTTGCTGGACGATTGGATGCCCGTGTTGCCGATGCGGTGGCCTATCTGCGCAAAGCTCATGTGCACCACGTACATGAGCTCGTCGAACAGCTCGAAATCCTCGCGCACGATGTCGAACAGCTGCTGCAGCGTGAACGCGAATACCACGGTGTCCTTGGTGGCCACGAACTTCATGCGGTTCTGACCGATGGAGGCGAAGTGGTGGTACTCGGCCTGAAAGGCGTTGCCCTCGTTGCGGTAGTACACCACGATTTCCCGACCGTCCTCGTTTTCGAAGCAACATTTCAGTTGCCCCTTCTCGATGTAATAGAAATAGCGGTCGTCTTTGTCGGCGCAGGTCAGGTCGATGTATTCGCCCTTGAACAGCTTCCGCTTGCGCGCCTGGTCGATGAACTCCCCGAATCGCAGCTTCTTGAACGGAAGCGTCGGAATGAGGATGGCGTCGAAGTCGCTATCGGTGCCCACGAATCCCCCTGTCGTCGTGTCCTCGATTATTGTAGCTCAACGCTCCGTGTTCTGCGCCCGATGTTTCCTACGAAAGCTCTGTGATTTGATTGCGCATCTGCGGCGCTTTCGCACGATAACTCCAAGTTATGCCGCCGCTTCTACCGGCCGCCGCGTAGATTTCATACCCTGTAAACACGCTGCGGAACAGGCATGACGCTAAACCGGGGAAACGTGCTGCGCCGCCTCTCCAACTTCGGCGTGCTCTTCGTGGCGGGGGAATAGAACCTATCGGAAGGGGAGTGAAGCTATGGCGAACATGGCGATGGCCATCGACCTCAGGCGCTGCGCGGGATGCTACGCGTGCGTGGTTGCGTGCCAGATGCACAACAACACCGAACCAGGTGTGGCCTGGGGCAAGGTGGAAGCGCGGGAGTGGGGGGAGGATCCCGACAACCGCCGCTGCTACCTGCCGCACGCCTGCATGCACTGCGAGGACGCGCCGTGCGTGAACGTGTGCCCGACGGGCGCGTCGTACGTGCGCGAAGACGGCATCGTGATGGTGGACTACAGCGAGTGCATCAACTGCGGGTCGTGCATCCATGCGTGCCCGTACGGCGCGCGCGTCCAAAACGACGTGGCGGCCAACTATTTCGATGCCGAGGAGCCCGCGCCGTATGAAGCCGAGGGCATTCAGCGCACGAACGTGGTGGAGAAGTGCATCTTCTGCGCGGGTCGCATCGACGCGGGGCTTCAGCCCGCCTGCGTGTCGAACTGCCCCGGCAACGCGCGCTACTTCGGCGATCTGGACGATCCCGAAAGCCCTGTCAGCGCGTTCATCGCGAAGAACGAGGTGGTGCAGATTCGCAACACGCACTTCTACTATCGGCCGGTAGACGGCATGCCGGAGGACCTGCTGCCGCATGCCGAGGTGCAGACGGTGGCCAACAAGGGCGTCGATTCGCAGCCGGCCGATCCCGGCATCCCGCTGCCTGCGGCCGTCGGCGGCGTGGCCGTGGCGGCTGTGGCGGGCGCGGGCATCGCCGTGGGTGTGAAAAATCAGCGCAAATCCGAGCAGGTCGAGGTCGAGGCGAAAGGTGGCGACGACCATGAGTAACGCAACGTTGGATCACGCAGCAGCGCCGGGTACGGGCCTGTCGCGCCGCAGCTTCCTCAAGGGAGCGGCAGCCATGGCGGTGGGCATCTCGGCCATCGAGGGCGGCTTCGAGTTCGTCTACCCCGACGACGCATTCGCCGACGAGAGCGCGCCCGAGGTCACGAAGCACACGTACTGCGACATGTGCAACCATGCGCCGAAGTGCGGCATCACCGCCACGGTGAAGGAGGGCAAGATCGTCCGCGTGGTGTCGCGCGAGAACTACCCGAACAGCCCGCTGTGTGCGAAGGGCCTGTCCAGCTTGCAGGAGCTCTACGATCCGCACCGCCTGCTGCATCCGATGAAGCGCACGAAGCCGAAAGGGCAGGGCGACGCCGGCTGGGAACAGATCACTTGGGATGAGGCGTACGACACCATCGTCGCGGCGCTCACCAAGGTGAAGGACGAGATGGGCCCCGAGGGCGTGTTCTTCTACTGCGGCGACCCGAAGGAGCCGCGCGGTGCCGTGAACCGCCTGGCCAACCTGTTCGGCACGCCCACCTATGGCAACGAAAGCTCCACCTGCGCCTACGCCACGCTCATCGGCACCGGCCTGGTGTTCGGCGCGCAGACGATGGGCGCGAACCCCACCGACGCCTCCAAGTCGTGCCTCATCTGGTCGCTCAATCCCGCGTGGTCGCTGCCCAACCGCTTCGGCAAGCTGATGAACGCAAAGGAGAAGGGCTGCAAGTTCATCGTGGTGGACCCGCGCGTCACGCCCACGGTGACGGGCCTAGCCGACATCCACCTGCAGCTGCGTCCCGGCACGGATGGCGCGCTGGCGCTGGGCATCGCGCACGTCATGCTGCGCGACGGCTACTACGACGAGGACTTCTGCGCCAACTGGACGCACGGCTTCGATGAGTTCAAGGAGTACGTGCAGCAGTTCACGCCCGAGAAGGTGGCCGAGATTACCTGGGTGCCGGCCGAGAAGATAGAGGCGGCGGCGAAGCTGTGGGGCCAGGAGACGCCCGGCTCGTTCATCACGAGCGCGAGCCCGCAAGTGCACCACACCAATGCCGGCAACAACATGCGCGCCATCGCGTCGCTCGTGGCACTGGCCGGCAACGTGGACGTGGCCGGCGGCTTGCAGATAGCGCCCGGGCTGCCGTTCGACCTGTTCGCCAGCACGGCCGGCTTCAACCGCGAGGACATCTATGACGCGGAGCTGGCCGACAAGCGCTACGACCTGCAGGACTTCCCCGTGTGGACGAGATTCGTCAAGCAGATGCAGACGAACCGCTTCCCCGAATATGTGGACGAGGGCAAGATCAAGGCCATGGTGATGTTCGGCGGTAACGCCATGATGTGGCCTCAGAGCCACCTGTACCAGGAGGCTATCGGCAAGCTGGACTTCGTCTGCGCGGCCGACTACTACATTCGCCCCTGGACGCACGACTACGTGGACATCATCCTGCCCGCCGCCATGTGCTACGAGCGCATGGCTCCGCTCGCGGTGTTCGGACGCAAGATCTACCTGCGCGAGCCGGTGGTGGAGCCGCGCGGCGAGGCGCGTGAGGACTGGCAGGTGGCCATGGAGCTGGGCAGTCGCCTGGGTTACGCGGAGGAGTGCTTCAACGGCAGCGTGGAGGAAGCTCTGGCCGAGGTGCTGCGCACGTCGGGGCTGGAGGTGACCATGCAGGATCTGCGCGACAATCCCGACGGCTACACGGTGCCGGGTGGCGCGCCTTACGAGCCAAAGAAGTACGAGACGGGCAAGATCCGCAAGGACGGCCAGCCTGGTTTCAACACGCCCAGCGGCAAGATAGAGCTGGTGTCCGAGATCATGATAGAGTGCGGCTTGGAGGGCCTGCCGGAATACAACGAGCCGGTGAGCAGCCCCATCAGCACGCCCGACCTGGCGAAGGACTATCCGCTCATCCTGAACACGGGTTCGCGCGTGCCCATGTACTCGCACTCGAAGCTGCGCGACTGCCCCTGGCTCAACCAGTTCATGCCCGAGCCCATCGTGCGGCTGCATCCCAAGACGGCCGCCGAGCGCGGACTGGAGGACGGCGAGCAGGTGCGCGTGTTCAACCACCTGGGCGAGATACAGGTGAAGCTGGAGGTGACGAACCTCGTGCTGCCAGGCGTGGTGGACATCTTCCACGGATGGGAGAAGGCCAACGTGAACAAGCTTACCGAGCGCGAGTTCGACCATGTGACGGGCTACCCGCCGTTCAAGTCCGGCTTGTGCCAGGTCGAACGAGCGTAGGGGGCCGCCATGAAAGCGAAGAAATGGCCCCTGGTGGCGGGTGTGGTGGCGCTCGTCCTAGTGGTGGCCGGGATGGGGTTCTGGGTGTGGCACGAGCAGCCGAGCTTCTGCGGCGCCATCTGCCATACGCCCATGGACCCGTATGTTGAAACCTACGAGCAGCCGCTCGGCCAGGCGGGCGTTGACAAGTGGGGCAACGAGGTGGCGGACACGTCCAGCATGCTGGCGGTGGCACATCGGGCTTCGGGCAAGACCTGCCTCGACTGCCACGTGCCCACGCTGGGCGAGCAGGTGACGGAGGGCGCGGCCTGGGTGACGGGCGGCTACGGCGTGCCCCTTGCCGAGGCGACGCTGGCCGACTTGACAGCGGCGCGCGGGCTCTCGCCCGACGAGTTCTGCCTGAATGAGGCCTGCCACAACCTTACGCGCGACGATCTGGCGAAGGTGACGGCCGACCAGCCGCGCAACCCGCACCTGCCCTATCACGGCGATATCTCGTGCGACTCGTGCCACAAGGCGCATCGCGCGTCGGTGAACTACTGCACCACCTGCCACGATGACGCCGTGACGCCCGCCGGTTGGCTGACTGCGAAGGAAAACGCGCAGCTGCCCGCAGCGTAGGACCCGCGCACCCCCTCCCTCCCTCGCGCGGGAAGGCGGCCGCCCGGCTATCGTGCCGGGCGGCCGCCTGCGGTTTTCGGAGCGAAAATGGCACCGAGAGCAAACGAGCACCCGTCCCGTTGCCATTTCTGCAAAGGCTGTGCGGGTTTCTTGACATCGGGCGGGCTCGTACTACAATCACGTGTTAGCAGTCTCAGCCTGCGAGTGCTAAAACAGGATTGAAAGGGAGCGACGCGAACCATGCGCAAGTTCAAAACCGAGAGCAAGAAGCTGCTCGACCTCATGATCAACTCCATCTACACCAACCGCGAGATCTTCCTGCGCGAGCTCATCTCCAACGCCTCCGACGCGGTGGACAAGCTCTACTTCAAAAGCCTCACCGACAAGGACATCCAGCTGGCCAAAGACGAGCTGGCCATCCGCGTGAGCTTCGACAAGGACGCGCGCACCGTCACGGTCAGCGACAGCGGCATCGGCATGACGAAGGACGAGCTCGACCGCAACCTGGGCACCATCGCGCACTCCGACAGCATGGCGTTCAAGCTGGACAACGCCGAGGCCCAAGGCGACGACGTGGACATCATCGGCCAGTTCGGCGTGGGCTTCTACAGCTCGTTCATGGTGGCGAAGAGCGTACGCGTGGTGTCGCGCGCCTACGGCAGCGACGAGGCCTGGGCCTGGGAAAGCGACGGCGTGGAGGGCTACAGCATCGAGGCGGCCGAGCGCGAGGGCCACGGCACCGACGTCATCCTCACGCTCAAGGACAACGAGGGCGACGAGAGCTACGACACCTTCCTTTCCGAATATGGCCTGAAAAACCTCATCAAGCGCTACAGCAACTACGTACGCTACCCCGTGCAGATGGAGGTGTCGAAGAGCCGCGAGAAGCCGCGCCCCGAGGACGCCGACGACGACTACACGCCCGAGTACGAAAGCTACACCGAGCTCGACACCATCAACTCGATGATCCCCATCTGGAAGCGCAGCAAATCCGAGGTCACCGACGAGGAGTACCACGAGTTCTACAAGACCGACTTCCACGACTTTGCCGACCCCGCGCGCACGTTCAGCATCCACGCCGAGGGCGCGCTCTCCTACGACGCGTTGCTGTTCGTGCCCAGCCGCGCGCCGTACGACCTGTACAGCAAGGACTTCAAGAAGGGCCTGGCGCTGTACAGCTCCAACGTGCTCATCATGGAGAAGTGCGAGGAGCTGCTGCCCGACCACTACAACTTCGTGCGCGGCGTGGTGGACAGCCAGGATTTGCAGCTGAACATCAGCCGCGAGACGCTGCAGCACAACAGCCAGCTGCGCGCCATCGCCAAGAAGGTGGAGAAGAAAGTCACGTCCGAGCTGAAGAAGATGCGCGACAACGACCGCGAGGAATACGAGCGCTTCTTCGAGAACTTCGGCCGCGGGCTGGAGTACGGCATCTACTCGAGCTACGGCATGCTGAAGGACGAGCTGGCCGAGCTGCTGCTGTTTTACTCCGCCAAGCAGGAGAAGCTGGTCACGCTGGACGAGTACCTGGCCGCCATGCCGGAGGGCCAGAAGGCCATCTACTACGCCGCCGGCGAGAGCATCGAGCGCCTGGCCAAGATGCCCATCGTGAAGACGGTGCTGGCCAAGGGCTACGACGTGCTTCTGTGCACGCGCGACGTGGACGAGTTCTGCTTCCAGTCGATGATGACCTACGGCGCCGCGGCGGCCGGCGACGGCGAGGACGCGCCGGAGCCGTTCGAGCTGAAGAACGTGGCGTCGGGCGACCTCGATCTGGCCTCCGAGGAGGAGAAGAAGGAGGCCGAGGAGACGGCCAAGGAGAACGAGGGCCTGTTCGCGGCTTTGAAGGACGCGCTCGGCGACGCGGTGACCGACGTGACGGTGTCGTCGCGCCTGACCGATGCGCCGGCGTGCATCACGGCGGCCGGCCCCATCTCGCTGGAGATGGAGCGCATCATGGCGCAGATGCCCGACGGCGAGGACGGCCCCAAGTCCGAGCGCGTGCTGGAGCTGAACGTGAAGCACCCCGTGTTCGCCGCGCTGAAGGCCGCGCAGGAGGCGGGCGACGCCGACAAGGTGAAGCTGTACGCCACCATCCTGTACAACCAGGCGCTCATCGTGGAGGGCATGCCCATCGACGATCCGGTCGCCTACGCCAACGCGGTGACGAAGCTGATGGCGTAATTAGGGTGGGGCCCATTGTCATCCTGAGCGGAGCGCGCCAGCGCGAAGTCGAAGGATCCCCTGCGGTGCCAACCGGGAGTCTTTCGGCTATCGCCGCACGGGATCCTTCGGCTACGGCCTACGGCCTTCGCTCAGGATGACAGGGAAGAGCGTGTCGCGCTGACGCGCTCTTTTAGAGGGATCTTTCGACTCGCTTACGCTCGCTCAAGATGACGTGCTGGCTGCCTCGTCCTTCGTAGGGGCGGGCAAGCAGGTATGTCATCCCGAGCAGCGACCGAAGGGAGCGTAGTCGAAGGATCCTTCCAAAGCCGCGCGCCGTAAGGCGCGCCACTCTTCTTAAAGCACCGCCTGAGCGATTTGAAAAATTCCGTTCGCGGGTGCCGGGCGGCGCGCTATGATCGGCTTCGTTAGGGGAAGCGAGCCAAAAGGAGGCCAACATGACCGAGGCGATTTTCAAGCGCGCGAGCGTACGCAGGTTCACCGACGAGCCGGTGACGGACGACGAGGTGAGGGCGCTGTTGCGCGCGGCCATGGCGGCACCGTCGGCGGGCAACCAGCAGCCATGGGAGTTCTACGTGGTGCGCGACGAGGCAACGCGCGTCCGTCTGTCCGAGGCGACGCCCTACGCGAAGCCGGCCGCCGCGGCACCGTGCGTCATCGCGGCCTGCACGCACACCGCTGAGCTGCACTTCCCGATGTGCGCCCCGCAGGACATGAGCGCGGCGGTGGAGAATCTCCTGCTTGAGGCCGTGGAGCTGGGCCTTGGTGCCGTGTGGCTGGGCGTCGCGCCGGAACCCGACCGCATTGCCGCCGTGTCCAAGGTGCTCGGCCTGCCGGAAGGCGTCGAACCGTTCGCCCTCGTCGCCTGCGGCCGTCCGGCTGAAGAGCCCGCGCCGAAGGGCCGCGACCGCTTTGACGAGTCCCGCATCCGCTGGATAAGCTAGCGGCCAACCCGCGGCATCCCCCAATGTTTCACGTGAAACATCGGGGATCCGCGCCGCCTGATGCGGATGGCCGCCACCTCGCCGCGGACGGTGCGCCTGAGTTGTTGTTCGGCTAGCGTGGCAAAAAGAAACCTTTTTCGGCGACCTTTTGCCACCTCCGCGCAAGCTCGTTTTCAGCTCACTGCTCGTCAAAATGTTTCACGTGAAACGTCGGGTTCTCAGCACGAATGCTCTGATTCGTCTTGTCGCACAATCAGGCACCTCGGGAGTGCACGCGAATCGGACCTGCCTGACACAAAAAACCTCGACGTGAAAGGATTTTGGCGATCATCGCGGGCGTTGGGATTTCGCGACCTGGGAAAACGCCGAGGGCCATTGCTCCGAGGAGCCGATGACCGCCCCTTTCCGTCTCCGAGCCTTTCACGTAGGGGATTATTGTGTCAGGCGGGCGCGATTCGCGTGCAGGTTCTGATGGCCTGCGGTGCCGAGTGCGCGTGAAACCTGGATTTCTGCCACGATAGGCGGTTTCTCGCGCACTGGACGCTACCGGCACGAGGCGGCCGTCCGCTCGAAACGGTGGCGGATCGCCAACGGGCGCTCCACGATGCATGCATCCTCGCTGGCAGCTGTCGAAAGCCGCGCTATCGTGGCGGCGCCAACCCAGCTCACGCTGCGAGAAAGGATGCGCCATGTTCGACGACCTGCGAGGAAAGACCGCCGTGGTCACCGGGAGTTCGAAGGGGCTCGGCGCGGCCATCGCCCGGCGCTTCGGCGCGGAGGGCATGAACGTGGTGGCGAACTACCGCACCGATGAGGAGGGCGCCCGCGAGACGGTGCGGGCCGTCGAGGAGGCCGGCGGCGCGGCGGCCGCAGTGCAGGCGGACGTGAGCAAGGCCGAGTGCGTAGACGCGCTCTTCGACGCAGCGATGTTCTCGTTCGGCGGCGTCGACGTCTGGGTGAACAACGCGGGAATCGAGGTGGGCGCCCCGTCCGACCAGAAGTCCGTCGAGGAGTGGAAGAAGGTCATCGACGTCAACCTGACCGGGGTCTTTGCCGGCAGCCAGCGCGCTATCCAGCACTTCCTCGACTGCGGCATGCCAGGCGCGATCATCAACCTGTCGTCGGCGCATCAGAGCATCCCGTGGCCGCACTTTGCGGACTACGCCGCCAGCAAGGCGGGCGTGGGCATGCTCACCAAGACGCTCGCGCTCGAGTACGCCGACCGCGGCATCCGCGTGAACGCCGTCGCGCCCGGTGCGGTGGACACTCCCCTCAATGCGGAGAAGCTCGCCGACCCTGCTGCGCTCGAATCCACCGTGAAGCTCGTGCCCATGGGCCGCATCGGCGACCCGGAGGACGTGGCAGCCGCCGTGGCCTGGCTCGCCTCCGATCAGGCGAAGTACGTCACCGGCATCACGCTCTACGTCGACGGCGGCATGACCCTCTACCCCGGTTTCCAACACGGCGACGGGTAGGGTGCCTGCGGTCGCGGCGGCTTCACGCCTCGGTCTTCACGGCGCCTTTGTCGCAGCGGTTTCCCCAGGAGTCGATGATCTTGCCGTCGCGGTGCACGCAGATGATCTCGCAGCGGTTGGCGCATTTCTGGCACTCCACCTCGCGCGTGGCGAACTCGAACGAGCGCAGCGCGTCGAAGTCAAACGCCTCGGCTCCCGCGCGCGGGGCGGCCTCGGCGGCCAGCAAAGCCACGCCGAACGCGCCCATCAGGTGTCCGTCGGCGTCCACGACGACGGGCATCCCCAGCTCGTCCTCGAAGGCGCGCACCACGCCGGCATTCTTGCTCACGCCGCCCTGGAACACCACCGGCGCGACGATCTGCTTGCCTTTGCCCACGTTGTTGAGGTAGTTCGTGGCCACCGCGCGGCACAGGCCCGCGATGATGTCCTCGCGCGCGTAGCCCACCTGGATCTTGTGCACGAGGTCGCTCTCGGCGAACACGGTGCAGCGCGCCGCGATGTTCGCCGGCTTCTTCGACGTGAGCGCGATGGCGCCGAACTCCTCCACCTCCACGCCCAGCCGATGCGCCTGGCTCGAAAGAAACGCGCCCGTGCCGGCGGCGCACAGCGTGTTCATGGCGTAGTCCACGGCGATGCCGTTCTCCACGCAGATGATCTTGGAGTCCTGCCCGCCGATCTCCAGGATGGTGCGCACGTCGGGATGCAGGAACGTCGTGCCCACGGCGTGCGCGGTGATCTCGTTCTTCACCACGGTCGCGCCGCACATCGCACCCACGAGCCGCCGCGCGCTGCCGGTGGTGCCCACGGCGCGCACGCATACGGCGTCGCGGTCGATCTGCGCGCCGAGGTCGGCCACCACGCGCCGCGCCGCGTCGGCCGGGTTGCCCTCGGTCCACAGGTACGTGCGCGCGACGATGCTCCGATCCGCGTCGATGACCACGCCTTTCGTGGAGATGGAGCCGATGTCTATTCCGAGGTACGCGTCCGTCACAGTCTTCTCTTCCTTTCATTGGCGGGATCCTTCGACTCCGGCGGCTGGCACCGCCTCCGCTCAGGATGACAAACGGTCCTTCTTCATGGACAGCATGTCGTAGAACGCTTCGAGGCGGGTGTCTAGGCCGGTGTCGCTCGTCTGCGAGTCGTAGCTCAAATACAGCACGGGCATGCGGTAGTCGTGGCTGATGCGCTGCAGCACGGGCATGCAGTCCACCTCGGGCGTGCAGCCCGACGACTTGAGGTGCACCACGCCGTCGAAGCCCTCCTGCGCGTACTTGAGCGCGGCCGCGATGGTCATGCTCGACGTGGGCCCCATGTCGTAGGCGACGTAGTCGGCGATGCCCGCGCGCAGGTTCTTCTCGTTGTAGCGCAGGTTGCGGCTGGTCATGTTCAGCATCCGGTGCACCTCCACGCCCATGCCCAGCAGCTTGCGCTCAAGCCCCAGGTTGCTGGCGGGGTCGGCCGCGGTGAAATACTCGCCCACCACGCCCACGCGCAGGGGGCGCTCGGGCCGCACGAGCGGCAGGGCGCGCAGCGCGTCGATCCCCCGGCGCTGCGCGGCGGCGATGTCACGCTCGCTCGCAGCCGCGCGCATGTCGGCGAAGTACGCCTCGCGCGCGCGGTCGAACGAGCCCGGCTCGGCCTCGAACCCGGCGTTGGCCAGGTAGAAGTCGCTCGCCTCGTCCAGGCACTCGATCATCTTGAACACGGCCAGCATGCCGCGCACGCCGTGCGGCACCGACAGGTCGGGGTTCACCTTCTTCTTACACGTGGAGATGTACTCGGTCAGCGGCTTGCCGGTGAGCATGGCGAAGTTCAGCATGTCGAACTCGTAGCCCAGATCGCGCAGGATGGACTGCTGCAGCTCGCCGTAGTATCCCAGCCGGCACGGCCCGGCGAACTGCACGAGCACGTCGGCCCCCAGCTCGAGCGCCTCGATGTAGTCGCCCAGGATGTGCTTGAACGGCGCGCACACGAAGTCGCTCGAATGGCGCGAGCCCAGCTCGATGGTGCGTTTCGTGGGCTTCGGCAGCGCGACGAAATCGGCGTCGAGCACCTGCTCCACGAAGAACTTGAACGCGATGTCGTAGTAGCTGTAGCGGAAGAACGCTACCCGCGTGCGGGCGTGGCGGTCGCGCTTGACCGGGCGCGCGCGGCGCGGCAGCTTGGGCAGCAGCTTGAACGGGCCGCCCTCGCCGCCCAGCACCACGCGCGCGCCGCGCACCTCGTCGGAGGTGGCGTCGGTGCGCAGGGGGTTCACGCGCTCGCGGTCGCGCGGATTCTCAGGCGCCATGGACGTAGCCCCCTTTCTTCTGGTAGCGCAGGATGTCAACGAAGCTCTCGACGCGCGTCTCCAGGCCGGCGGTGCCGCTCTGCGCGTCGATGGTGAGGTTGAGGATGGGCTTGCCGCGCACGCAGCGCACGATGGCGTCGTCGGTCATCGAGTCGGGCCCGCACGGGAACGCGCTCACCAGCACGATGCCGTCCACGTGCTCGTGCAAAAGCGTGATGGCCCCGATGAGCTCGCGGTTCACGATCCATGGCAGCGTGTCGGAGAAGTCGAAGCTGGCCTGCAGCGCGCGCTTGCGATCGGCCTCGTCGGTGAACAGGACGACGGCGCCCAGGCCCTCCAGCAGGTCCACCAGCGCGCCGCCCAGGTAGGGGTCGTGCGCGACGTAGGGGTGCGCGGCCAGCAGGATGCCCAGCGGCGCGTCGCCGGGGCGGCCGGCCGCCGCTTGCCGCTCGTGGGCGAGCGTGGCCAGCACGCGGGCCTGCCGCGTGGCGGCGAAGCGCTCGGCCTGCTCCTGGGCGTGCGCGGCCTCCTTCCACGCGCGCTTGGCGTCGCGCGGGCCCGCGCCTAGGGAGGCGGCGGCCGCGAGCAGGCCCTCCTTCATGCCCAGCTTCTCGGCCGACTCGTTCACCAGGCACGACAGCACCGGCAGGCGCTCGTCGGCGAACGTGTTGGCCACGAGGTCGGGCAGCGCCTGGAACTTCGTGCAGAAGCCCTTGCGCAACCCCACGTTGGCGATGCTCGGCACGAACACGGCGTCGCACGCGCCCGCCAGTGCGGCCACGTGGCCGAGGTAGATCTTCGAGGCCAGGCAGCACTCGTCGTTGGACAGCGCGTCGCCCCGCGCCACCGTGCCCTTGTCGGTGGGCGCGCTCAGCACCGTCTCGCGCCCGAGCGCCTCGAAGAACGTCGTCCACAGCGCGCCGTAGCGGTAGTGCAGAAGCGCGCGCGGCATGCCGATGCGCCGCGCGTCGATGTGCCCGGCTCTCGCGGGAAGCCCTGCCGATCCCATGCGTCCTCCTGCCGTTTGTCGCGCGCGTCCTTCCGCATTCCAGCATACCACTGCCCGCGCGCGCAGGTTCGATGCTGCATTGTTTCTCCGCGCGTCCGTCCGCCTGCTGCCGTGCAGGATAAACACCCTTATGACCTGCTAATATGCAAGATGGAAGCACTTTGGTGCTTTGTTAAAAGAAAGTTGAAAGGGGTCAGTTCTCGGTTGCAAGAGGGGCAAGAGCGCTAGAATTCCCCCAGATAGGGAAGAGGCCCGCGTCGGGAACGCTAAGGCAGGTTGAGCGCTAAGGCAGGTTCTTTGAACATAAAACAGATCAAATACTTTGTCTCCGTGTTCGATCACGGCAGCTTGTCGGCTGCGGCAAAGGACCAGTACGTGACGGTGCAAGCCGTGTCCAAAGCCATCGCTGACCTCGAGCGCGAGCTGAAGAGCGACCTGTTCATCCGCCAGAGCAGAGGCGTGCGCCCCACGCTCTTCGGCAAGAGCTTCTACGCGAAGGCGGAGCCTGTGCTGCGGATGTTCGCCGACCTCGAGGAGTTCGCGTGCTCGTACCAGGAGTCCGGCTCGCTGACGCTGAAGCTGGCGTTGTGCACGCCGCCGTTCAGCAATCACGAGCGGGCGCGGGCCAGCATCTCGTCGTTCGTCGGCAAGAACCTCGGCATTGAGACGACGGTCGCGCTCGAAGGATGCGCGCAAGGGGTGGAGCGGCTGCGTGCAGGCGTGTACGATGCGCTCCTCACGGTGGGGGCGCTCGCCCATCCCGACCTCGATTGCGTGAGCGTCGGCACCATCTCCACCGGCGTCCTCATGGCGACGAGCCACCCCCTTGCCTCGCGCACGGCCGTGTCCTTGGAGGACCTCGAGCCGTTCCCGATGGCGGTGGCGAGCGGCTTCGAGTCGTTCGGCGATCCCATCCGGGAGAAGCTCCGCGAGCGGGGCGTCGACGTGCGCCAGCTCGACTTCGACCGCAAAAACCTCGACGAGTTCCTGGGCGCCGACGGGGCGGTGTTCGTCATCGGCATCCCGGCGCTCGGCCGGCTGCATCCGCAAAGCGTCACGCGCCTCGTCGCGTCGGAGGACGCGGTGGCCATCCCTATCTGCCTGGTCAGCCCGAAGGAGCGTAAATCACACGCATACTGCGTGTTCGAGCGCTGGATAGTCGACGAGCTGCTCGTGCTGGGCGGCAACTCCATCGGGCGTTTGGCCGTGGCAGCGGTCGGGTCGCCGGCGAAGTGACTGCGAATAAGCGCCTAAGCTTGGAAACGTAAAAAAGCCCGCCGGGATGGCGGGCTTTTTCAGAGCGCGGTGCGTTCGGTTTGCGCTAGGCTTGGGCAGCCAGGTCCTCGTCGGCGGCGGCGGTAGCCGGCTTGGCGGCCTTCGCCTTCGCCTTGAACGCGGCCCAGATGCCGGCGGCGCACGCGGCGCCCACGAGCGGGGCCACGATGAACACCCACACCTGCGACAGCGCGGTCATATCGCCCGAGAACGCCATCATGAGCGCCGGGCCGAAGCTGCGCGCCGGGTTCACGGACGTGCCCGTCAGCGGGATGCCCATGATGTGCACGAACGCGAGCGTGAGGCCGATGATGATGCCGGCGTAGGGCGCCGTGCGCTCGTCGGCGGTGGAGCCCAGCACGCTCAGCACGAACACGCACGTGAGGATGATCTCCACCACGACGGCGCCGATGGCGGTGAGCCCCACGGACGAAGCGGCGTCATAGCCGTTGCAGCCGAGGCCGGTGGTCAGAGCGCCGCCGAGGTCGCACATGCTCACGATGAGCAGCAGCACGGCCGCGGCCACGATGCCGCCGATGAACTGGGCGATCCAGTAGCCGATCAGGTCCTTGGCGGACAGGCGCTTGTCCAGGAACAGGCCCAGCGACACGGCCGGGTTGATGTGGCAGCCCGACACGTTGCCGATGACGAACGCCATGGCAACGATGGACAGGCCGAACGCCATGGCGATGCCGAGCGTCCCTAAGGTGGCGCCCGCCACGGCGGCGCTTCCGCAGCCGAACAGCGTGAGCACGAACGTGCCGAATGCCTCGGCACCGTACTTCTTGATCGAGGAAGCCTCCATCACGCCCCCCTACTTCGCAGCGCCGATGCGGCAGATCGTGCTTCCGCAGTCGGGGCACGTTCCCTTCGTGATGGGCTTGCCGTTCTTCGTCGTGCCGGCGACGGGATCCTTCATCGCCTTCTTCTCCTTGCACTTCATGCAGTACGCTTCGATAGCCATGACTCTCCTTTTTCGAATACTACAGGTCGGTGGCTTCATGTTCACCTTAGAGAACGCCCACGTCAATGCGTTAAAGAAAAGTTGACAGCTTGACGGGGGGCTGGCATCGGAGGTATGGCGGGGCGCGTTCTAGCCGGCGTCGCGCAGGGCGGCGAACAGGTTGTTGAACGCCTCGGTCATGGAGGGGTGCGTGAACACGGCGTCGCGCAGCGCGGTGGCGGGGATGCGCGCGTCCATGACGATCTTCACGAGATTGACCAGCTCCTGCGCGTCCTCGCAGAACAGGTCCATGCCCAGCACGAGGTCGGAGTTCGCGTCCACGACGGCTTTCATGAGGCCCGTCTCGTCGCGGAGGATGCGCGCTTGGCCGATGCCCGCGGCCGGCAGCGTGGCCGTGCGCACGGTGAAGCCGGCGTCGCGCGCCTCCTGCGCGGTGGCGCCGATGCGGGCGAACGGGGGATGGACGAACGTGCAGCGGGGGATGGCGCCGCGGTTCTCGGTGGTGCGCGCGCCGTCGCCGAGCACGTCGTCGCGCACGATGCGGAAGTCGTCGTAGGCGATGTAGGTGAACTGCGGGCTGCCGGCGGCGTCGCCCATGGCCCACACGCCCGGCGCGGTGGTGCGCAGGTGCTCGTCGGTGCGGATACCGCCGCGCTCGCCGAGCTCGATGCCGGCGGCCTCCAGGTTGAGGCCCGCCGTGTTGGGCGTGCGGCCCGTGGCTGCGAGCACGGCGTGGGCGGGGAAGCGCCTCTCCGCGCCGTTCGCGCCGCCGATGCGCGCGTGCACGAGCACCTGGTCATGCTCGTCGTCGATGCGCTCGACGTCCGCGTCGCAGATCAGCTGGATGCCGCGGTCGGCCAGGCTCTTGCGCACGGCTTCGGCCGTCTCCCCGTCCTCGTGCTCGAGGATGGCGGGGCCGCGCTGCAGCACGGTGACCTGCGCGCCGAAGTCGGCGTACATGCTGGCGAACTCGAGGCCCACGTAGCCGCCGCCGATCACCACCAGCTGACGCGGAAGGGTGCGCACGTCGATGAGCGAGCTGCTCACGTGCACGCGCGGGCTGTCGATGCCGGGGATGGCGGGCAGCGAGGGAAGCGAGCCCGTGTCGATGAACACGCGGTCGGCGTCGATTTCGCGCGTGCCGTCGGCGGTGGCCGCGGTGAGGGCGAGGGGGCCGGTGAACGCGGCGCGCCCGTCGATGACGGCGACGTTGGGACGGTCGGCCAGCGAATGGTAGTTGCGCTCGCGCGCGGAGTCACGCAGCTTGTTCATGTCGTCGATGGCGGCGGCATAGCGCTCTTCGCGCTCCACGATGGAGCCGCCCATGGCCGCCGACAGGCGCGCCGAGTGCACGAGCGCCTTCGTGGGGATGCACGCGTTGTTCACGCAGGCGCCGCCGTACATGCGCTCGGACTGCTCGATGACGGCCACCGTCTGGCCCGCGTCCGCGAGCGCGCCGCCGAGGGCCCGGCCCGCCGTCCCGAATCCGATGATGGCCGCGTCGAAGTGTTCCATGGGTCGTCCTTTCCGTCCTGTTGGGACGTCCCATGGTATCCCGCCCGCCGCACCCCCGAAATGTCCCAATTGGGGACAGTCCCCATTTGGGACATTTCGGCGCTGCCGATTTTTGAGCCGCCGCCTGCTCTCTAAGCTTTATACTGGAAGCGGAACGCAGGCGATGCACCGCGCGCGAAGGGCCGCGAGGCGCGCTGCGACGGAAGGAGGCCGAGAATGGCTGTGAACAAACTGCTCGTCGCATTCGACGAATCCGAGGGTGCGAAGCGCGCGCTCGAGATGGCGGCCAGCCTGGCCGAGCCCAACCCCGACGCGCATGTGGACGTGGTGTACGTCGTGCCCATCCCGCTGCTCGACGACAAGCAGATGGCCAGCTTCAAGGAGATCCTCGACATGATGATCTCCGACGGCGAGGACCTGCTGGCCGAGGCGGTGGATCAGCTGGGCCCCGTGGCCGAGCGCGCCGACTCGCTGCTGCTCACCGGCACGAACCCCGCCACCGAGATCATCAAGCTCATCGACCAGCGCGGCTACGACCTGCTGGTGGTGGGCAACCGCGGCCTGAGCGGCCTCAAAGAGTACATGGGCAGCGTGAGCCACAAGCTGCTCCACGGCTCCAAGATCCCCGTCCTCATCGCGAAGTAAACGCGCGGAATGGCATAAAAGGGGACTGTCCCCTTTTATGCCATTTTCGTAGTGCGCCGCCTCGGCTTTCCCGGGGTCCGTGCGCGTTCCGCGTCTTTATGCGGAGCGGTTGCCCATACCTGTCCACGTGTCGGTCAAGGCGGAGCGCGCACGGACCCCAGGAAAGCGGGGGGGGGGGCTACTTGTCGCCGGGTTCGGTTCCGGTCACTTTCTCGCCGGTCCAGTCGACGATGCCGCCCATGTCGTTGACGTGCTGATATCCCATCGCGATCAGCTTGTCGGAGGCCTGCTTGCTGCGCACGCCGGTGCGGCAGTACACGATGAGCTCGGCGTCGGCGTCGGAGAGCTCGGCCGGCTTGTCCGCGCCGATGGTCTCCACGGGGATGTTGATGGCGCCGGGGATGTGCCCGTCGGCGTACTCCTGCGGCGTGCGCACGTCCACGATGACCGGGTCGCCGGACTCCATGAGCGCTGCGCCCTCGTCGGCGGTGATCTTGGCGTATGCGTCGTTCGTCGATGCGGGCGCGGCGCAGGATGCCAGGCCCAGCACGCCGGCCAAGGCGAACGTCGCGGCTGCGGCCGATGCCGCGCGTCGAGGGGAGCGGGCAACGGCCCTGCCTCCGTCGTTCATCATGCGATTTCCTCCTTGGCCTTCGGGTAACTGTAATATCGTTCAATACAGTTTGTAACTGTAACACTATGGCATACAGATAGAGAAGTCAAGCGATCTTCTCGGGAATCCGCCAGTTGTGAACGCTTCTCCACGGAAGGCGGGGGGGGGGGTACGCTCCAACGCAAAGCGCCCCTCGCGGAGGGCAAGGGGCGCTTGGGCGAATCGGGGTTGCAAACGACTGCGACGGGCGAGCCGCTACGCGCCGATGTACTCGAGCGCGCTCTGGGCGGCGATGCGCCCGGTCACGGTGCCCATGCATAGCGACGAGCCGCTTACCGCGTAGCGCATGTAGAACAGCTCGGCGTTGCCCAACGTGCCGCCGGAGTACAGGCCGGGCACGGGCTTGCGGTCGGCATCGAGCACCTCGGCCTTCGTGCTGATGGCCAGCGCGCCGAACGAGTCGTTCGTGTTCGGCGTGATCTGGATGGCGTAGAACGGCGCCTCCTCGATCTTCTGCAGGTCCTCGGGCTTCTTGTGGAAGTCGGTGTCCTCGCCGGCGTCGCAAAGCGCGTTGTACTTCTCGATGGTCTTCATCAGCGGGTACGACGGCAGGCCCGCAGCCTCGGCCAGCTCCTCGATGGTGTCGGCCGTGTCCACCACGCCCTTCTCGACGCCCTTCTTGATGAGGTCCATGCGCTTGTCGGGCTGCTGCGAGTCGCAGATGATGGTGAACTCCTTGCGCCCGCTCTGCACGAACGGCGTGAAGTAGTCGAACTGGCTGGTCATGGACTCGTTCGCGCAGCGGTAGCCCAGGTCGGACACGAACACGCCGGTGTTCACCATGCGCAGCGAGCTCAGCTCGTCGTTGAGCGGCAGCGGCTCGCGGCCCACCAGGTGGATCTGCGACAGGCCGCCCTTGAGCAGGGTCGTCGCGCCGGCCTGCTTGGCCAGTTCGATGCCGTCGCCGGTGTTGCTGGGGCTGGAGAACGTGTGCCAGCCCACGGCGCCGGGCGCGTAGAGCTCCTTGGCCCAGTCCTGGCCGTCGAAGCCGCCCGAGGCCAGCATGACGGCCTTCGCGTTGATGGTGTACTCGGTGGAGCCCTGGCGCGCCTTCACGCCGGACACCTTGTCGCCGTCGGTGAGCACCTCGATGGCGCGCGTCTCCATCATCAGCTCCACGCCGTTCTTCTCAGCCTCGGCGATGAGGTTGTCCACGATGCCCTTGCCGCTGGTAGTGGACAGCATGGAGCGGTCGGACACGTTGTCGCCGGGCTTCTTGTCGAAGTCGCAGCCCAGCTCAACGAGCCAGTCCATCGCCGCGCCGCCGTTCTCGGCCACGAGACGGCAGATGTCCATGTTGGCGTCGCCGTCGGACTGCTCGAAGAAGAACTGCGCGATCTCCTCGGGCGTGCCGTAGTTCGTGTAGCCCATCTCGTCCTGTTTCTTGGAGCCGCAGCAGTAGAAGTTGCCGGAGCAGATGGACGAGTCGCCGCCGGTCACGTTGTGCTTCTCCAGCACGACCACCTTGGCGCCGCCGCGCGAGGCCTCCACCGCGGCGCTCATGCCGGCGATGCCGCTGCCCACCACCACGAAGTCGGCGTCCTTCGTCTCCTGCTTCTCGGCCGGCTTCTCGGCCGCGGCCTGGATGGTGTCGGGGGCGTTCTTGCCGGCGGGCGCGGCGGAACCGGACGTCTGCGAGCCGCCCTCGCTCGCGGAGTTGGAGCCGCCCTCGGCGCCCGCGCCGGCCTGCGGGGCGCAGGCGGCGAGGCTCCCGCCCGCCACGACGGCGGCGGTGGCGCCCAGGCCCATGATGAACGAGCGGCGGGTCAGGCCGGTGCGATCGTTGATGTTCCCCTGTTCGGACATGTGATTTCCTCCCTCTCGGAAATGTCGGTGGACGGCTTCCCCGCCGTCCGCTGCCGATCATCATGAGGGAGCCGTCCGCGGCGCGTCAGCCCCAAAGTGGGTGGGCCGCCGGTTCGCCTTGCGAAAAAGGCGCGGGGTCGGGAAACCCTCCATTGTGGAGGAGGGGAGCGCTGACCAGGGGTTACAGCTCTCGTCCTTGGCCGTACAGCTCCACGCGGTCCAGCAGGTCCTGCTTGTCCACCGCGCCGCTTTTCTGGTAGACGTTGTGGATGTAGCCCTTGATGGTGTTGGGCGACAGCCCCAGCTCGGCGGCGATGTAGGTGCGCGTGCGGCCTTGGCCGAGCAGCACGAGCACGTCGGTTTCGCGCGCGGTCATGCCGTGGCTGGCGGCGAAGGAGCGCAGCAGGTCCGTCTGGAGCGCCAGCACGTCGGCGTGCTCCGGCTGGACGTCGGGCGCGGCAGACGAGGGGGCCGCGGCTTCCGCATCGCGCGCGCGGCGCTGCTCGAGGCGCGCGGTGACCACGGGGTTGAGCGCCAGCACGAACAGCGACACGAGCGATACGAGCGCGAGCCCCATCGCCGGCGATTCCTGCGCCAGCACGAACGCGCCCATCAGCACGCCCGCCAGGATGAGCAGCCCCGACGCACCCAACGCGATGCTCAGGTACACCCACATCGACACGCGGTCGCGCTCGCCCAGCAGGCACACGGCGATGCGCACGTTCATGCCCGCCAGGTAGAACGCCGTGAACACGAGCACCGTTGCGGCCATGTGCAGCGCGGGCGAGGTGATGAACGGCAGCGCCACCAGCGCGAGCGCCACGATGGGGAAAAGCACGTTGTACAGGTCGTTCACCGCGAGCGGCCGCCTGCGCAGCATCGCGTAGGCCAGCATGGCCGCGGCTGCCACGAGGATGCCCACCACCGCCTGCGCCTCGATGGGGATGGGGTCGCTGCCCGTCTTCGTGGCCACCTGGCTCACCGCGCCGAACACGAACGAGAACACCGCCAGGTACGACACCGCCTTCACGAAGTCGCCCGCGCCGCCTTGCGAGAAGCTGATGCGCCGGTCGGCCTCCTCGAGCGTCTGCGAGCGCACGAGCGGCGCCGCCGAGATCACGATGATGGTGAGCGCGAACAGTATCTCTGTGGCGCCGGTGGCGTAGAAGATGAGCGCGGCCACCATCCCGCCGCACAGAAACGCGAGCGGCACCGTGCGCGTGAGCGAGATCCGGCCATGCTCGTGCAGCGTGGTGATGCGCGCCATCCAGCCGAGCTCGGCTGTGGCCAGGCCGTATCCGATGGTGCCCGACGCGAGGAACGCGTACAGCCAGCCGCCCTCGATAAGGCCGAGCGTGCGGCCCAGCATGAGCGTGTTGCCCACGAACGCGGCGACGTAGGCGCTTGCCATGCGGCCGCGGTGGGTCGGCGTGCGGTGGAACAGATGGACGAGCGCCGTGAGCGCCATCGTGAGCGAGTACGCCAGGAAGAACAGCGCGCCGAACGCGTCGCCCGCGCCGTGCGAGAGGCTGATTTCCTGGAGGAACGTGCTCGAGATCATGAGCGGGAAGGTGAGGCCGCACACGATGCCGTACCCGACGGCGTTCGTCGCCTGGGCGCGCTGCCTCTCGAGGCTGTTCACGGCGCGGTCGTCCATTTCCGTACCCTCCTTGGTCATCCCCCGTATTCTACCCGCTTGTCCTGACCGGCGATAGGTCGTTTCGCATCCGTTTTCGGGGGTGTCAGTGCACCATGTCATCCATTGTCCCATAGGATGACAACCTGCGAGCGTATCGCTGACGGGACGGTTTCCGCTGCGCGCGGCAGGCGGCTCGTGGCCGTGCGGGGCGGCATACTGGGAGGTCGAATGCGACGGATGCGAAGGAGCGGCTATGGAAGGCGTGGACAGGACGGCGGGCGCGGCGGCGGACGAGGCGCGCGTGCGCGAGGCGGCGGAAACCCAACGCGTGCAGGCGGTCGCGACCCCCGAGGCCGCGGCGGCCGCACGGGCCGCCCAGCTGGCCGCCGACTCCGCCCGGCAGGGGAGCGTGCCCGCCGCCGAGCCCAAGCCCGAGCGCAAGCGCGGCGTGGCGGCCGTGTTCGCCGGCCTGCTGCTGGCCATGTTCGTGTCCACGCTGTCCGAGACCGTCACGGCCACGGCGCTGCCCACCATCGTGGGCGACCTCGGCGGCGTCGACCACATGCAGTGGGTGACCACGGCCTACATCCTGGCCTCAACCATCATGATGCCCATCTACGGCAAGCTGGGCGACCTGTTCGGCCGCAAGTACCTGTTCATCGTGGCGCTTTCGGTGTTCATCGTGGGATCGGCCACCTGCGGACTCGCGCCCAGCATGGACGGCCTCATCGCGGGCCGCGCCGTGGAGGGGCTCGGGGGCGGCGGCCTCATCATCCTGGCGCAGGCCACCATCGCCGACATCATCCCGCCTCGGCAGCGCGGCAAGTACATGGGCGTCATGGGTTCGGTGTTCGCGGTGTCCACCGTGGTGGGGCCGCTGCTGGGCGGCTGGTTCGTGCAGGTGACGGGGTGGCGCTGGCTGTTCGCGTTCAACATCCCGCTGGCGCTGCTGGCCATCGCAGCCGTGGCGTTCTTCCTCACGAAGCCCGAGCGCCGCGACGACCGGCCGCCGGTGGACGTGGGCGGCATGATGGCCATGGCCGTGTCGGTGTCGTCGCTCGTACTGGCCACGGCGTGGGGCGGCACGCTGTACCCATGGCTGTCGTGGCAGATCCTCGGGCTGTTCGCGCTGTTCCTGGCAGCGGCCGTGGTGTTCGTGCTCGTGGAGCGGCGCGCGAAGGAGCCCATCATCCCCATGCTGCTGTTTAAGAACCGCAACTTCGTGGTGTGCACCATCGCGGGCATGTTCATCATGCTGGGGATGATGGGCACGGTGTCGTACCTGCCCACGTACTTCCAGATCGTGGACGGCCTCGCACCCGAGCAGGCCGGCCTCATGACGTTCCCCATGATGGCGGGCGTGCTGCTCACGGCCGTGGGCACGGGCTTTCTGGCCACGAAGACCGGGCGCTACAAGTGGATGCCCATCGCGTCGTGCGCTGTGGCGGCCGTGGGGTTCGTGCTGCTGTCACGCTTGACGCCGGATACGTCGCTTTTGATGACGGGCGTGTTCCTGTTCGTGCTGGGCTTCGGCATCGGCCTCGGGCAGCAGATCCTCGTGCTCATCGTGCAGAACGAGTTCCCGCACGCCATCGTGGGCACGGCCACCGCCGCCAACAACTTCTTCCGGCAGATCGGATCCACGCTGGGCGCGTCGCTCGTGGGCGCGCTGTTCACGTCGCGCCTCGCGGCCGATTTGGCCGCGCAGCTGCCGAAAGCGGACAACATCAGCATGAACCGCATCACGCCCCAGTTCATCGACCACCTGTCCGGCCCCGCGCGCGACATCATCACGAGCGCGTACTCCGACGCCCTCGTGCCCATCTTCCTGTACGTGGTGCCCTTGCTGGTGGTGGGCTTCCTCCTCATGCTCACCCTCAAGGAGAACCCCCTGGCCAAGAGCGTGAACCACACCGGCCACCCCGCCGACGACGCCCTCTAATGTCCCAAATGGGGACAGTCCCCATTTGGGACATTTTGGCATAAAAGGGGACTGTCCCCATTTGTGCCATTTCTACCGCAGCTGCCAGAAGGCGACGGCGCTGGCGGCGGCGACGTTGAGGGAGTCCACGCCGGCGGCCATGGGGATGCGCACGGTGTAGTCGCAGCGCGCGATGGTGTCGCGGGCGAGGCCGTCGCCCTCGGTGCCGAACACGAGCGCGAGGCGCTCCTCGGCGTTGAGCGCGGGGTCGTCCAGCGGCACCGAATCGTCCGTCAGCGCGAAGGCCGCGGTCTTGAAGCCCAGCTCGTGCAGCAGCGGCACGCCGTCCTCGGCCCAGCCTCCCGTGCCGGTGGCCCCGGCGCCGGCCTCCTCGCCGATGCGCGTCCACGGCACCTGGAACACCGTGCCCATCGACACGCGCACGGCGCGCCGGTACAGCGGGTCGTAGCACGCGGGCGTCACGAGCACCGCGTCCACCCCGAGCGCGGCGGCCGAGCGGAAGATGGCGCCCACGTTCGTGTGATTCGTGATGTCCTCGAGCACCGCGATGCGCCGCGCGCCGCGCACGACGTCGGCCACGCTCGGCAGCGCCGGCCGCCGGAACGCGCCGAGCGCCCCGCGCGTCAGCTCGAAGCCGGTAAGCTTCGCCAGCTCATCGTGCGGGGCCACGAACACGGGCACGTGCGGGTACGCTGCATCCACGCGGTCGAGCACCGGCTGCATGGCGGGCAGCCACTTCGCCTCCATGAGCAGCGACAACGGCTCCATGCCGCCCTCTAGTGCGCGCTCGATCACCTTGCCGGACTCGGCGATAAACAGGGCGCGCTCCGGCTCCAGCTTGCTGCGCAGCTGCGCCTCCGTCAAGCGCGCGTACGCGTCGAGCCGCGGGTCGTCCAGCGTGGAAACTTCTACGAGGGGCATGGGGAACCTTCCTTCGGGGTCGTTCGCGAAAGGACTATACCAGAAGCGCGGCATGCGCAGTGATGCGAGTCCCGGTACCCTATAGAAGCCCCGGTGCCCCCGGTCCCCGGCGCTCCGTCGAGACTCCAACGCATTGCCAATGCAGTAATTCAGGCCTGATTTGCAATTTTTTCGAAGTAATGCTGGCTTGACCATGCGGACAATGCCGATTTTCGCTAGTTTTGCGCTGAAAACAGGGCCTCGAAGGCCGCCAAGAGCTCTTCAAGCCATCACAGCTTCGATTTTTTTGCAAAACGCCTCGCAAATCGTGTATCGCCCAAACGATGCGCCTTCGCTCATGCATTGGCGAAAGCCTGAGCTTGAAGAAGAGCCCCCTCACCCCTCCCGGCACGCGGCGCGCGCCTTGGCCACGACGTCGGGCACGTCGGCCAGGCCGCGCTCGCAGAACTCCTCGCAGGTCATGATGTGCGCGCCGATGCAGCGCATGTCCTCGATGTTCGCCGCCTGCACCTCGGGCGCGCGCGACGACGTGCAATCCTCCACCACGGCCACGTTGTAGTCGAGCGAGAGCGCGTCGTAGCAGGTGGTGCGGATGCAGTTGGGCGTGGTCGTGCCGATGAGCACCACCGTGTCCACGCCCAGGCGGCGCAGCACGAGGTCGAGCCCCGTGCCGAAGAACGCCGAGAACCGCGGCTTCACCACGACGCGGTCGCCGGGCTGCGGCGCGAGCGGCTCCACCTCGGCTAGCGTGCGCGGGTTGGCGCAGGCGCGCGACACGGGCTTGCCGCCCTCCACCCACACCGCGCGGCGGCACGCCTCCACGTCCGAGCCGTCCTCGGCGTACTCGCGCACCACGTGGAACACGGGAATCCCCAGTTCGCGAGCGCGGTCGAGCGCGCGCGAGCACGCGGGCACCGTGGCCGCGGCCCCCGCCACGCACAGCGCCGACGACGAGTCGACGAATCCATGCTGCATGTCGATGACGAGCAAAGCTGCGTTGCGGGGCTCGATCATAGGGCGCTCCCATCCAAACACGAATGATTCCAGAGATCACCATGATACCGCGTTTCGCGCCAAGGGGATTTCGGCTTCTCTTTGTCATTCGCTTTGAGAAAAAGTGACCCACAGTCGAATATTCTCAAAGCGAGTGAGAAAAAATGACGCAAGGAGGCGTTTCCTCGACGAGAACAAGAGCGGCGGTCCCTCCTCAGCGCGGGCGAGGGTGAGGGGTTCCTATCCCGGATTCGTCGCCGCTAAAACCGCAAGTGGCCAGGCTCGATCAGATCTTTTCTGCCCGCACGATTTCGAACAGGTTCTTGTGGTAGTCGATCAGGTTCTCCTTCTTCATGCGCGACAGTTCGGCGCACATGGCGCTGCGCTCCACCGACAGGTAGTCGGCCAGCTCCTGGCGGTCGAACGGGATGGCGAAGCGGGCCGCGCCTGCGGCTTCGGCCTGCTCGGACAGGTAGGACAGCAGCTTGGCGCGCGTCGAGCGCTTGGACGTGTGCTCGATCTTGCGCGTCAGCGCGTGCGTGCGCTTGGCGATGAGCCCCAGCAGGTTGCGGATGAGCCGCGCGTGGAAGGCGCACGACGAGGGGCACATCGTGGCGATGCGGCCCACGTCCAGTAGCAGCACGAGCGCGTCCTCCGCCGCCACGGCGTTGATGTCGAGCGGCAGCCCCGGCTCGCACGCATACACCTCGGCGAACGACTGGCCCGGTCCGAACGACGCCAGAATGGTGCGGTTGCCCCACCAGTCGTCCTTCTCCAGCCGCACGGCGCCCTCGAGCACCAGCCCCATGCACGTGGTGGCGTCGCCCATGCGGAACACGGCCGACCCGCGCGGGTACGTGCGGGTGCGCGCGCCCAGGCAGCGGAGCATCGCCTCGAGGTCGTCCGGCCGGATGCCGTCGAACAGCGGCGAGCGGCCGATGAGGGTAAGGTGGCGGTCCATCGGTCTCCTTCGTTGGAATTACAACGGAACATCTGGGGCCAGTATCGTAGGGTGAAGCGCGTCAGGCAAGAAGGAATCCGCGCGAGCGACCGGCTGGGCCCGCGAGCGGCGCGCGACGAAGGGAAGGACGACGGCATGGACACGACGATGTTCTGCTTCCAATGCGAGCAAACGGCCGGGTGCGCCGCGTGCACGGGCGCGGCGGGCGTATGCGGCAAGACGGCGGCCACCGCGCAGGTGCAAGACGAGCTGACCGGCGCGCTCGTGGGACTCGCGCTCACGGTGGAGGCGGCGAAAGCGGCCGGCGGCACGGACACGGCGGCACGCACCGGGGCCGACGACGTGGCGATGGAGGGCCTCTTCGCCACCCTCACCAACGTGGATTTCGACGACGCGTCGCTGCGCGCGCTCATCGACCGGGCGCACGCCGAGCGCGACCGCATCGCCGCCGCAGCCGGCATCTCGGCTGCTCCCGACTACGACCTGGCCCGCCTGTGGAATGCGCCGGAGGACGTGCGCTCGCTCAAGTCGCTCGTGCTGTTCGGCCTGCGCGGGCTCGCGGCCTACGCCTACCATGCGGCCGCGCTCGGCTACCGCGACGAGGCGGTGTCGGCCTTCCTGCACGAGGGCCTGGCCGCGCTGGCCGACGACGCCGCCGGCGCAGACGCGCTGCTGCCGCTCGCGCTGCGCGTGGGCGAGGCGAACCTGCGCTGCATGGAGCTGCTCGACCAGGCCAACACCGAGACGTTCGGCACGCCCGAGCCCACGCAAGTGGCGCGCACGGTGGAGCCGGGGCCGTTCGTCGTGGTGTCCGGCCACGACCTGCTCGACCTCAAGCTGGTGCTCGACCAGACGGCCGGGCGCGGCGTGAACGTGTACACGCACGGCGAGCTGCTGCCCGCGCACGCGTATCCCCTGTTCAAGCAGTACCCGCACCTCAAGGGCAACCTCGGCACCGCGTGGCAGAACCAGCGCGAGGAGTTCGCCGACCTGCCCGCGCCCATCCTGTTCACCACGAACTGCCTCATGCCGCCCGCGGCATCGTACGCCGATCGCGTGTTCACGACCGGCCCCGTGGCGTTTCCCGGCATGGCGCGCATCGGCGCGGACAAGGACTTCGGCCCCGTCATCGAGCGTGCGCTCGAGCTGGGCGGGTTCGCTGAGCCGCAGGCCATCGCGGCGGAAGCGGGCGCGGAGCTCACCACGGGCTTCGGCCACGGCACCATCCTCGGCGTGGCCGATGCGGTGGTGGACGCGGTGAAGCAGGGCGCGATCAGCCATTTCTACCTGGTGGGCGGTTGCGACGGCGCGCGCCCGGGCCGCAGCCGCTTCCGCGAGTTCGTCCAGCAGACGCCGGCCGACAGCGTGGTGCTCACGCTGGCCTGCGGCAAGTTCCGCTTCAACGACCTGGACCTGGGCACCGTGGCCGGCCTGCCGCGCCTCATGGACATGGGGCAGTGCAACGACGCGTACGGTGCCATCCGCGTGGCACTGGCGCTGGCCGAGGCGTTCGAGTGCGGCGTGAACGACCTGCCGCTCACGCTCGTGCTGTCGTGGTACGAGCAGAAGGCTGTTAGCATCCTGCTTTCGCTGCTTCACCTGGGCATCAAGGGCATCTACCTGGGCCCGACGCTGCCCGCCTTCGTCTCGCCCGCCGTGCTGGACGTCCTCGTGCGCGAGTTCGACGTCCGCCCCCTCTCCGCCCTCGCGTAAGACGAAATGTCCCAAATGGGGACTGTCCCCATTTGGGACATTTTAGATGTCGACGCCGAGGAACTGCTTCACCAGGATGCCGATGACGAACGAGAGGGCGGCCACGCCCAGGCTGATGCCGGCCATCTGGCCGAAGCGCTTCTTGAACGGCAGGTCCTGCGCCACCGAGATGTAGTAGTTGAACACCACCAGGATGAGCAGCACGATGATTATCATGGTGCCCATGGCCCACAGGTAGTGCTCGGCGTCGAACAGCAGGTACGGCAGGATGAGCAGCGCCACCGTTATGAGGTAGGCCACGCCGGTGTAACTGGCCGACTTCAGCGCGTCGGGCCGTCCCTCGCTCTTGGCCGACAGGTACTCGCTCGACGCCATGGAAAGCGTGGCCGCGATGCCGGTGATCAGGCCCGACAGCGCAATGAGCCGCGTGTTCTGCATGGCGAGCGTGAGGCCCGCCAGCGTGCCCGTCATCTCCACCATGGCGTCGTTCATGCCCAGCACCATGCTGCCCACGTACGACAGGCGCTCCTCGTCGAGCATGTCCAGAAGCGCCGCCTCGTGCGCCTCCTCGTCGGCGCGGATGTCCAGCGCCTCGGGGGCCTCGCGTGCTAGCTCGTCGTAGGATATCTGAGCTTTGGCCTCGCCCTTCTCCATGAGCTTGACGGCGAAGGTGAAGCCGAACACCCGCGCCAGCAGCGCGTAGCGGGCCACCTTGCCGCGTTGGGGACGCATCTCCTCGCCGGTGTAGCGCTGCCAGATGGCGGCGTGCTTGGCCTCCTCGTCGGCGATGCGCAGCAGCGTGTCGCGGTTGCCCTCGTCCTTCGTGCACGCGGCGATGCGCCGGTACACCGCGGACTCGGTGACCTCGTTCTGTTGGAATGCGCGGATCTGCGCGAGCGCGGCGGATGACAGGCGGTTGTTCTCGTTCATGATCCTCCTCGAATCGGAAATGTCACAAAAGGGGACTGTCCCTTTTTATGACATTTTGCGGGCGGCCAGCATAAGCCAGACGAAGGCGGCGGCCATCAGGACGAGGCCGGCGGCGTCGAAGGCGACGAAGCGCTCGATGCTGGCGGCCAGCAGCACGTGGCCGGCGGGCAGCGAGAGGCGGATCCACGTCTCGCCCACCAGCCCCACCAGCTGCTGCGCCAGCACCACCACGGCCAGCGCGCGGAAGCGCAGCGGGCTCGCGATGACGGCGGGGTAGGTGGCGTTCCACATGAGGAAGGCCACGCCGATGCCGCGCACCGCGGCCGCGCCCGGCACGCCGGCCAGCTCGAAGCCGCCCGCGTACGCCTCGGGCCACAGCACGAACTGCACCGCGCACTGCACGTTCGCCACGAACACCGCCAAGAACGCGAGGCGCGCCACCCACACGGCGCGGCGCACGCGCGGCGGGCGGGAGGCGGGGGCGGTCATGTCAGAGGCGGCATCCATGCAGGTTTCCTTTCGCGTCGCCATGCAGCATACCACGCCGCCCGCACAGGGGTATACTGCTGTTGACCAGCCGAGGAAAGGAAATCCCGCCATGCCCTCCATCGATCCCGCCGACCACCCCGCATTCGACCAGTTCGTCACCACCATCGCTGCCCTGCGTGCGCCCGACGGCTGCCCGTGGGACCGCGAGCAGACGCACGCCAGTATCGCGAACAACATGATCGAGGAGGCCTACGAGGCCGTCGACGCCATCGAGGCGCGCGACGTGCCGCATATGCGCGAGGAGCTGGGCGACGTGCTCTTGCAGGTGGTGCTGCAAAGCCAGATTGCCGCCGACGCGGGCGAGTTCGACATCGACGAGGTGTGCGCCGAGGTGAACGCGAAGATGATCCGTCGCCACCCGCACGTGTTCGGCGAGGCCAGCGCGCAGAACGCCTCCGAGGTGCTCGACCTGTGGGATCAGGTGAAGCTCGCCGAGAAGGACGCCGCCGACGCCACGGCCGCCGCCGAGGAGCCCCGCGCAAGCCTGCTCGATGGCGTGCCCACAAGCTTCCCCGCGCTCATGCAGGCGCAGAAGGTGTCGCGCAAGGCCGCGGCGGCCGGCTTCGAGTGGGACACGGTGGACGACGTGTGGGCGAAGGTGGCCGAGGAAGAGGCCGAGCTTCGGGAGGCCTATGCCGCCACGCCGAAGGCCGCGAACGGCAAGGTGGACGCCGGCGCGGACCCCGCGAGCGCGGCCGCCGTGGAGCTTGAGCTGGGCGACGTGCTGTTCTCGCTGGTCAACGTCGCGCGCCGCATGGGCGTGGACGCGGAAAGCGCCCTGCGCGCCACGTGCGCCAAGTTCCGCGGCCGCTGGGCCGCCATGGAGCAGGCGGCCGCCGAGCAGGGCCGACGCATCGAGGAGCTCTCCCTCGACGAGCAGGAAAAGCTCTGGCAGGTCGCGAAGCGCCGCTGACGCCGCCCGGGCCCGTGCCGCTGACGCCGCCCGGCCTGCGCCGTCTGCCGCCGCCTCGTGCGCCGCGGGCTTGAATTCACCTTCAAGCTTGCCCTGCGGCCCGCGGTCTGGGTAGAATGTAAGCCGCACGATCAATGAAGGGGCAGATGACGGCGTCCGCGACCCGTCGGAGGGAGGGTGGTCCCAGCGGCCGTAAGGCGACATCGTGAGATGCAGGGCCCCGCGGGCCCCGAAAAACGCCGCCGGGGGGGGGCGCTCGAATTTGAGTGCGCCCGAACGCGACGCCCTGACCGGCCTTGCCAATCGGCAGGGATTCAACCGCGCCGTCCGGCGGCTGATCGACGAGAACCCGCAGGAGCGCTTCGTCATCCTGTACGGGGACATCGACCGCTTCAAGGTGTTCAACGACCGCTTCGGCGCGGAGGCGGGCGACCGGCTGCTGGCGGCCGTGGCCTCGCAGATCGCGTCGCTCCTGCCCGAGCACGCCGTGGCGGCCCGGTTGCGCGCCGACCACTTCGCCGCCTGTCTGCCCAGCTCGCAGTGCGATCCCGAGCGGACGCTGCGCCAGCTCGACGCCTGGTTCGGCACGTACCCGGCGGACTTCGCGTTCTTCATCCGGCTCGGCGTGTACGAGGTGGACGACCCTGGGTTGGACGTGAGTCTCATGACTGACCGCGCCCTGCTCGCCCTGCGCGCCGCCAAGACGGGGGCCAAAGACAGCAAATGCGCGCGCTTCGACGAATCGCTGCGCGACTCGGTGGTCAAAGAGCAGGAGATGGCCGGCGAGATGGCCGACGCGCTGGCGTCGGGCCAGTTCGAGCTGCATTTCCAGCCCCAGTACCGCTACACCACGGGCGAGCTGGTGGGCGCAGAGGCGCTCGCGCGCTGGAACCATCCGCAGAAAGGCCTCATCGGGCCGGCCGAGTTCATCCCCGTGTTCGAGCGCACCGGGCTCATCTCCGAGTTCGACTACCACATGTGGGCCGAGGCCTGCCGCTGCCTGCGCGCGTGGCTCGACGAGGCGGGCCCGGACGGCGCGGCGCGCGTGCCCCGCCTGTCGGTGAACCTGTCGCGCGCCGACATCTACCGCGACGACCTGTGCGACTACCTGGAGGGCCTCGTGCGCGAGCACGACCTGCCGATCGAC
This sequence comes from Arabiibacter massiliensis, assembly GCF_902386925.1. Lineage (NCBI taxonomy): Bacteria > Bacillati > Actinomycetota > Coriobacteriia > Eggerthellales > Eggerthellaceae > Arabiibacter > Arabiibacter massiliensis. The sequence goes on from NZ_LR698996.1 coordinate 2,468,673, forward strand.
CTGCTGCACCTCGAGATCACCGAGAGCGCCTACGTCGAAGCGCCCGAGCAGCTGGCCGAGGCGGTGCGCCGGCTCCAGGGCGCCGGGTTCACCGTGGAGATGGACGACTTCGGCAGCGGCTACTCGTCGCTCAACGTGCTCAAGGACGTGCCGGTGGACGTGCTGAAGCTCGACCTGCGGTTCCTCGATGCGCGCAACGACACGCGCGGCGGCATCATCCTCGCGTCGGTGGTGCGCATGGCGCGCTGGCTCGAGCTGCCGGTCATCGCCGAGGGCGTGGAATCCGAGTCGCAGGCGGCCTACCTGGCCAGCATCGGCTGCGACGTCATGCAGGGCTACTGGTTCTCCAAGCCGGTGGACCGCGCGTCGTTCGAGGAGGTCATGCGCGCCTCGCGGCTCGGCGGCGTCGAGGACGGCCGCCGCTGGCATGCCGTGCGGCGCGAAGGCGGCGAAGAGGCCGCGCAGCTGTGGGACGCCGATTCGGTGATCGCGCTCGTGTTCAACAGCTACGTGGGCCCGGCCGCCCTCGCGGAGTTCGACGGCTCGTCGTTCGAGGTCGTGCGTGCGAACGACGATTTCCACCGCCTGCTGGCCCTACCGCTCGACCGCTTCGCCCACACGCAGGAGGAGGTGTTCGGCGCGCTGGCCGAAGACGACGCCGAGAGCCTGCAGGAGGCGCTCGGCCGCGCGGCCGTGGATGCCGTCGGCGAATGCGAGCTGTGCGTGCGCGGCCGGGGCGACGACTTCTGGGTGCACGTGTCGGCGCGCCTGCTCACCCAGCAGGGCTCGGTGTCCTCGCTGCTGCTCCTCCTCGACGAGACCACCGAGACGAAGGCCCTGCGCGACCGCCTGCGCGCGGCGATGGACGGCGTGCCGGGCGGCCTGTGCTTCTATCGCCTGGAGGGCGAGCGCATCGCGATGCTCGACTTCAACGACGCGGCGGCCGAGCTCGCGGGGTACGGCCGCGAGGAGTTCCAGAAGGCGTGCGGCGAGGATCCGCTGGCCCCCGTCGCGGCCGGGGACCGCTGGATCGTGGAGGCGGTCGTGGGGGAGCTGCGCGACGGGGCGAAGCGCGCCGAGGGTACCCTGCGCATCGCATGCCAGGGCGGCGTCGAGCGGTGGTGCTCGATGTCCGCGTCGGTGATGCACCGCAGCGGGGGCGTGCTGTACGTGGTGGCCGTGTTCCTGGACGTGACGAAGGATAAGGAACGCGACCTGCAGTTCAAGGCGCGCGCCGAGCAGCAGCACCAGCTCTTCGACACCCTGCCGTGCTGCATCGTGCGCTACACGGTGGACGACGAGCCGCGCATGGTATCGGCGAACCAGGAGGCGTGCCACGTCATGGCGTGCAGCTTCGAGGAGGTCCTCTCCCTGACGAAGGACGACGTGTTCGCCCCCCTCTCGCCCGAGGGGCACGAGCAGCTGCACGGCATCCTGCGCCGCCTGCGCGCGGGGTCCGGCCCGCTGCCGTTCTCCTGCCAGCTGAGGCGCGCGGACGGCGAGCTGCGCTGGGTGGAGGGCGTCTCGGCGCTCACGGTGACGATGGACGGCCAGACCATCGTGCAAAGCGCGTTCAACGACGTGACGGAGACGCGCCGCCAGCGCAGCGAGACCGAGCTGAAGCGGTTCACGGCCGTTCTGTGCGGGGTGTTCGACGAGGTGTTCGAGGTGAACGTGGAGCAGGGGACCTACCTGCTCAAGCACTCCATGCACCAGTCGCCCGAGGACGCCCGGCCCGTGCCCATCGAGGAGGCGCTGGCCCTGTGGTTCGAGCACATCCCCTCGCAGAAGGATCGCGACCGCGTGGGCGGCATCGTGCGCGGCTTCCGGGAGAAGCTGCCCGACGAGCCTATCACCTGCACCTACCGCTTCGTCGTGGAGGGGCGCGAGCTGTGGTACGAGAGCACGTTTCTGCGCGCGTCGGACACGAGCGTGCTGTGCTGCAACAACGACGTGACCGCGCGGACGCTCGCCGAGGACGCGCGGCTCGAGCGGCGCGTGGGCGACATCGTGGCCAACCTGCCCGCGGGCATCGGCGTGTACGATCTGGACGAGGAGGGCGCGCATCCGCGCTACGTGAGCGATGCGGTGTGCGATCTGGTGGGCAAGTCGCGCGCGGAGTACGATGTGCTCATCGCCGCGAACGCCACGGTGCACGACTCGCAGGCGGTGCAGCGCTTCCTCGCGCAGCGCGCCTCCGACGAGGGTGCTCAGGACTTCGTCTTGGAGCGCACGATGCTGAGGGACGGCCAGCAGGCGGTCGTGCGCGTGCAGAGCCGCGTCGCGCCGCTCGAGCGGGGCGGGCTGCGCGTGTACGCCGTCATCACCGACGTCACCGAGGAGGTGCGCGAACGCCGCCGCCAGTCGTGGCAGACCGAGCGCTACCGCCTGCTCAGCGAGCTGACGCACGCCATCAGCTTCGACTACGACTCCGAGTCCGACACGGTGCTCCTGTACATCGACCGCACGGGAAAGGGAATGGAAGCCCAGGTCATCCCCCATTATGTGGAGACGCTCTCCGACGCGCGGGCCAGCACCGTGCACCCCGAGAGCATGGAGACGGTGCGCGCGATGTTCGAGCGCGTGCGCGAGGGCACCACCAACGAGATCATCGAGTACCGCGCCGACTACTACGGCACCGGCTACCAGTGGTACCGCACCAACCTGTTCGTGGCGCACGACGAGGGCGGCGCGTGGCACCTCGTCGGCCTCATCGAGAACATCCAGACCGAGCGCGAGCTGCGCCTCAAGGCCGAGGTCGACGGCGTGACGGGCCTGTCGAACTACGCGGCGGCGCACGATTTGGTGAGCAACGCCCTGGCCGATCCCCATGTGCGCTCGCACAGCGTGTGCGCCGTGGTGGACCTCGACGACTTCAAGGCCGTGAACGACACGTTCGGCCACCTCAAGGGCGACGAGCTTTTGGCCGCGGTGGGCCGGGTGCTGCGCTCGAGCTGCCGCGAGTCGGACGTGGTGGGGCGCGTGGGCGGCGACGAGTTCGTGGTGCTGCTGAAGAACATCGGCCTGGAGGTGGCGGTGCGCAAGCTCGCCGCCATGAAGCGCTCGGTGGCCGCGCTGTTCGACGGCGACGCGGCGGACGCGGGCCTGCATCCCACCATCAGCATCGGCGCCGCGCCCACCCGCGCCTCCGATGAGGGCTACGAGGACGTGTTCTCCCGCGCCGACCAGGCGCTCTACGAGGCCAAGCACGCCGGCAAGAACCGCCTGCGCGTCGCGAGGTGATGAGACAAAGGCGCCCCGTCCCTTTGTCGCGCCTTTGTCTCATCACCTCGCTTCGGCTATCATAGCCATTCGCACGAAAAACGAAGAGCATCGCTTACCCAGGGGAGGTGGCATACGCTGTGGCCGAGGATGACGCGCCGCTGTCGGAGTTCAGCGTGACCGACGATCTGCGCCAGCCCATCGAGGACTTGCAGCGCCTGCGCAGCGCCGAGTCGCGCACCCGCGAGATCGTCCAGAAGTACCAGGCCGCCATGCGCGAGATGGAGGTGCGTTTCGAGATCCTCGACCAGGACCTCAACCTCAAGAAGCACCGCAACCCCATCCACCACGTGGAGTCGCGCATCAAGAAGCCGGCGAGCATCTTCGAGAAGCTGGGTCGCTACGGCAAGGAGCCCACGCTCGAGAACATGGAACGCTACATCATGGATATCGCGGGCGTGCGCGTGATCTGCTCGTACATCCACGACGTGTACAACCTGCTGGAGCTTTTGCAGAGGCAGGACGACCTCGAGATAGTCACGGTGAAGGACTACATCGCCAACCCCAAGCCCAACGGCTACCGCAGCCTGCACGTCATCGTGCGCATCCCCGTGTACTTCCTGGACAAGAAGGAGCTCATCCCCGTGGAGGTGCAGCTGCGCACCATCGCGATGGACTTCTGGGCCAGCCTCGAGCACGATCTCAAGTACAAGGCGGTGCGCGCGGTGGAGGGCATCGACTCCTACAGCGAGCTCAAGGACTGCAGCCGTATCATCGAGGATGTGGAGGCCCGCATGCAGATCCTCGCCCGCGCCCTCGAGATGGAGGAGTGAGCCATGCGCGTCTACACGACTGACGGCCGCAGCGCGTTTCGCCGCGATGACGTGCGGTTCCGTCGCGACGAGCGCGCCGAGATGGAGCTTGTCGTGTGCCGCCCCGACCGCACGTTCCAGCGCATCGCGGGCTTCGGCGGGGCGTTCACCGAGGCGGGGGCGCACGTGTTCGCGCAGATGCCGCCCGACGAGCAGGACCGCTTCATCGCCCTGTGCTTCGGCAACGCTGACGCGGGCGGCAACGCGTACACGCTCTGCCGCACGCACATCCAGAGCTGCGACTTCGCGCTGGGCAACTACGCCTACGTGCGGCCGTTCGACCGGGCGCTGCGGTCGTTCTCCATCGAGCGCGACCGCCGGCTGCTGCTGCCGTTCATCCAGTGCGGCCTGGCTGCGAATCCGGAACTCGAGCTGCTGGCCTCGCCGTGGAGCCCGCCCGCGTTCATGAAGACGAACCGCATGATGAACGGCGGGGGCCGCCTGCGCCGCTCGTGCTACGAGGCGTGGGCGCGGCTGCTGGCGCGCTACGTGGCGGCCTATGCGCAGGAGGGCGTCCGCATCGGGCGCATGAGCGTGCAGAACGAGCCGATGGCGCGCCAGACATGGGACTCGTGCCTGTTCGAGCCCGAGGAGGAAGCTGAGTTCGCCGCCCGATTCCTGCGGCCGGCCCTCGACGACGCGGGCTTTCCCGACGTCAAGCTGCTGGCCTGGGACCACAACACCGACCGCGTGCTCGACCGCGCCGAGGCGGTGCTCGCACACCCCGGCGCGGCGGAGGCGGTGGACGGCATCGCGTTCCACTGGTACGCAGGCGACCACTTCGAGCAGGTGCGCGCCGTGGCCGAGGCCTTCCCCGGCAAGGAGCTGCTGTTCACGGAGGGATGCGTGGAGTTCTCGCGCGAAGGCATGGCCGACGCCACCCAGGAGCGCAAGGCCGAGCAGTACGCCCACGCGCTCATCGGCCACCTCGAGGCGGGGGCGCAGGGCTTCATCGACTGGAACCTGCTGCTCGACGAGCGCGGGGGCCCCAACCACGTGGGCAACTTCTGCGAGGCGCCGCTCATGTACGACCGAGAGGCGCAAAAGCTGCTTGTGAACAGGTCGTTTTACTACCTCGGGCACGTGTCGCGGTTCGTGCGTCCCGGCGCGCGGCGCTTCCTGACGTCGCGCTTCTCAAGCGATGTCGAATGCGCTGGCTTCGTGGACGCGGCGGGCGGGCGCGTGCTGGTCGTCCTCAACCGCACCGGCCGCGCCGTGCGCTTCGACGTGGCCGAGCGCCCCTGGACGGCCCGCGTCGAGGCACCCGCCCACGGCATCGTCACCTGCACCTGGACCGCCGAAGAGCTAGCTCCCGCGTTGTCATCCTGAGCGGAGCGAGCGCAGCCCTCCCTTTGTCATCCTGAGCGGAGTGAGCGCAGCGAACGGAGTCGAAGGATCCCCTGCGGCGCCAGCAGCAAGCGCCGCGGGGATGCGGCGCGGTTTTGCGTGCAGTTGGGAGCGGCTTCCCGATTGTGCGTTCAAAAAGGGCACCCGACGAGTGTTTCACGTGAAACATCCGTCGGGTGAGGGAGGTGCGCCGGGGTCGGGCTAGTTCTCGAAGTGCTCGCTGAAGCGGGCGATCTGCTTGTTCTCGCGGATGACGGCCGCGCTTTCGGGGGCCTCGACGCGCTTGAAGAAGAAGTGCACGTAGTGGGCGAACACGTAGGCCACCATCACCACCGCCACCGTCGTCTCGGCCAGCAGCAGCACGTCAAGCACGGGCGTGGGGCCCCAGCCGCTCGCATAGAAGAACGCGAGCGCCTTGCCCAGCGCCGTGGCCGTGATGACGAAGGGGAACGTCATGGCCGCGTAGCTGGGATAGAACTTGAGCCGCAGGAGCAGCGGCAGCCGCGAGAGCACCGCCACGAAGAGGAGCTGCGCCAGCACCAGCATGACGGCCACGAACACCGCGTTGGGCTCGGCCGCCGTGGCGAGGTAGCCCACGATGGACAGGCTCATCGGCGCCGTGTAGATGCAGAACAGCGGGCGCGCGGCCTCGGGCACCTCATGCTTCGCATACCGGTACGTCACCAAGCCGAGCAGCACGAGGTAGCATGCGAACCCGAACCAGAACAGCACGTGCCCAACCAGCTGCATGCCGAATGTGGGAGCGGTCGCCGAGGCCACCACGATGCCCACGTAGCAGATGAAGTAGGTGGGGAACACCTCGTGCAGCTTGAAGCGGGCGAAGAAGCGCGAGGTGAACCATCCCATGAGCGCAAGGTGCGCCACGATGGCCGCCGCCCACAGCGCCTCGGCCGCCTCGTAGGCGAAGGGCGCAAGGTAGGTGGCAAGCTGCATGAGCGTCATGAACAGGGTGGCGCTGACGCTGGCCATGATAGAGTTCTGCAGGTCGTCGCGGATCATGCCGGGGAACAGCACGATCTTCGCAGAAAGCAGGACGACGAGAAGGAGCGCCAGCACGCCGCAGAGGGCGTGGGCGATCTCGGTGTAGGGCTGCAGAAGGTTGCCCAACGCAGCCAAGCCGAGCGCGACGCCGGCTGTGGGGATGGGGACTTTTTTGATAAGTTCGCGCACGTTAACACCTTTCTGCTGGGCGCATCATAAACCCATGACGCGCGAAGGGAGGCTGCCGGGCGATGATTCACGCGAAACGCGCACGAAACACGCACGGGGCTCGCGTGACGAGTCGGGTGCCATCGGGTGCCGGCCATCCGATGCGCATGCCGCCTCCGCGAGCCGCCGCCTATTCTTCCACGCTTGAACAAGAAAGAAAACTTCTATATTATTATGAATTGATAACATGTTGTTATGATAAACGGGCGGCCCCGACGAACGGGGTGCCTGACCTGGGAGGAAGGCGAGCACATGCAGGACTTCCGCGTGGAGACGTTCCTCACGGCGTGCCGCACCATGAACTACACGCGGGCCGCCGAGGAGCTGTCCATCACCCAGCCGGCCGTCTCCCAGCACATCGCGCACCTGGAGAAGGCGTACGGCGCGCGGCTGTTCGACTACCGCAGCAAGCGTCTCGTGCTCACGGAGGCCGGCAGGCTGCTGCGCGACGCGCTGGCCACGATGGCGCACGACGAGCGGATGCTGCGCGAGCGCATGGCCAACGCGCAGTCGGGCGCGCCGGTGAGGCTGGCCGTGGGCATGACGCTCACCGCAGGCGAGCACCTGGTGGCCGCGCCGCTCGCGGACTGCCTCGTGCGCCACCCCGAGCTGCAGGCCGTCGTGCGATCCGGCGGAACGGGGGAGCTGCTCGGGCTCCTCGACGCGGGCGAGATCGATTGCGCGTTCATCGAGGGGTTCTTCGACAAGAGCGCCTACAAGTGGGATCTGCTGCGCACGGAGCGGCTCGTGTGCGTGTGCGCCCCCGGGCACGAGTTCGCGCGCGAGCCCCTCACGATCGAGGATCTGCTCGACGAGCGCCTCATCCTGCGCGAGCGGGGGTCGGGCACGCGCGCCGTGCTCGAGCATGCGCTGGCCGCGCAGAACCTCACCGTCGAAGGGTTCAAGCGCGCGAGCGTGGTGGAAAGCCTCGGCGTCATCAAGGTGTTCGTGGAGCGCGACCTGGGCATTTCGTTTCTGTACGAAGCCGCCGTGCGCCGCGAGCTTAATGCCGGCACGCTGCGCGCCGTGCCATTGGCGGGTCCGGCCATCGAGCACGGCATCGCCTTCATCCGTCTGGCGGGCAGCGTGTTCGAGAGCGAGCTGCAAGGCCTGTTCGACGAGGTGCGCGCCCTCGCAGACGAAACCGTCTGAGATTGACCCTTGACTTGGAGCGCGCTCCAAGCCGTATGATGAGCGGCGAATCCGACGAGAGGAGACCCCATGAGGCCCGAATTCGAATCCACGCCGAAGCTCGGCTTCGGCTGCATGCGCTTGCCGCTGCTCGACCCCGCCGACCAGACCAGCATCGACCTTCCGCAGCTCGAGCAGATGGTGGACGCGTTTTTGGAAGGCGGCGGCACGTACTTCGACACCGCGTTCGTCTACCACGAGGGCGCGTCGGAGAAGGCGCTCGGGAAGGCGTTGGTGGCGCGGCATCCGCGCGAGTCGTTCACCATCGCAACGAAGTGCTTGGCCTGGGCCGCCGAAAGCGCCGAGGAGGCGAAGTCCAACCTGGGCATGTCGCTTGAGCGCCTGGGCACCGACTACGTGGACTTCTACCTGCTGCACAACGTGGGCGGCGCGCGCACGGCCAAGTTCGACGAGTACGGCATGTGGAACTTCGCGCGCGAGCAGAAGGCCACCGGGCGCATCCGCAACTGGGGCTTCTCGATGCACGACGGCCCCGAGGCGCTCGACGCGCTGCTCACGGCGCACCCCGACGTCGATTTCGTGCAGCTGCAGGTGAACTACCTGGATTGGGAGAACCCGGTCACGCAGTCGCGCGCCTGCATGGAGGTGGCCGCCAAGCACGGCGTGCCCGTGGTTATCATGGAGCCCGCGCGCGGCGGACGGCTGGCCGAGCTGCCCGAGCAGGTGGCCGCGCCTTTGCGCGCGTGCCGGCCGGATATGAGCCTGGTGTCGTGGGCGTACCGCTTCTGCTACGGGTTGCCGGGCGTGCTCACGGTGCTCTCCGGCATGTCCTCGCTTGAGCAGACGCGCCAGAACATGGCCGAGCTCCAGGTGAGTGCGCCGTTCTCGCCCGAGGAGGAGCGCGCGCTCGCCGAGGCGCGCGAGCTGCTGACGGGGCTGGCCGCCGTGCCGTGCACGAACTGCCGCTACTGTGTGAAGGACTGCCCGCAGGGCGTGGCCATCCCCACCATCCTGTCGCTGCTGAATCTGGAGCTCATGACCGGCAACCGCGCTTTCGCGAAGAGCCAATACGCATGGCAGGCCGTCGCGCCCGCGTCCGCTTGCATCGCCTGCGGCGCCTGCGAGGCCATGTGCCCCCAGAGCATCGATATCGTCCACCACATGGAGACAGCCGCCGCCCACTTCGAGTGATTTTATCCATGAGTTTGAAAATCAACAAATGTTTCACGTGAAACATTTGTGCGCTTGGCGCTTTGTCATCCTGAGCGGAGGCAGCGTTCGGGGAGGACGCGGCGCTTGGGGATGACGATCTCGAGGGGGTCGAAGGCGAACAGCTCGCCCGCCGTGAGCGTCTCCTCGCAGGTGAGCGCGCCGTAGCGGCAGGTTCCCTCGCACACGCCGCAGTCACGGCAGCGCGCGGGGTCGAATTCAAGCAGCGTTCCGCCGCCCGCCGCTCGGCCGATCTTGCGCAGCGCCCCGGCGGGGCAGAACAGCGCGCACTGGGCGCAGCCGGAGCAGCGGTCGACGTCGATGGCCACGCGCGGCGCGAGCGCGCGGGGGACGATCGCGCCGTCGTCGGGCAGGCCGGCGGCGTGCAGGTCATCGAGCAGACGCCAGCGGCGCACGTCGGGCTCGGGCCGCGCGTGGGAGGCCTTGGCCTTCGCGGTGTCGATAAGCGAGGCCCCCACCTGGGAGAGCAGCGCGCGGCGCGAAGGATCGCCGGCGGCATCGGCGTCCGGCGGCGCGAGCAGCCCTTCTCCGTCCGCATTGAACGCGACGGGCAGCCCCCATGCGTCGCACACGCGCCGCGCCTCGTCCAGCGCCGCACGTACCCGCGCCTCCACGGCCGCCAGCTCGCACGACGCGCAGGCGCCGAGCAGAGCCTCGACACGCTCCGCACCCGCGCACGCCAGATGGACGAGCAGCGCCGCATCCACCCACGCAAGGCACGGCAGCACGACGACGCGCTCCCGCTCGAGCCGCAGCCCGGCGGCCGCGCGCTCGCAGGCGAACCCGGCCGTCGCGGGTTCGGGCTCCCGCGGCTCTTCCTCGCTCGCCTCGGCTGCCGCCTGCGCCCGCGCCGTAGCCCCAGCGGCGGCGACCCGCGCGAGCAGCTCCTCGTCGTCGAGCGGCGGCAGCGCCAGCAGCGCGTTCGTGGGGCACGCGGCCATGCACGCGCCGCAGCGCACGCACGCCTCGTCGTCGATGCGGGGGCCGGCGTCCTTCACCGCGTCCACCGAGCCGTAGGGCGCCTCCTCCTCCACGGCCGCCGCGCGCATGGCGACGGCCCCCACGGGACACGCGTCGGCGCAGGCGGCGCACGACGACTCGCGGTCGCGCACGCGCAGACAGCGCCCGCCGTCGAGCGCTGCCACCGGCGGGCGCTCGGCCAGGCGTTCGGCTATGGCGATCAGATCGGGCACGGCAGCCCCCTTCTCTTCTTACAGCAGCGCGAGCAGTTCGTCCACAGCCTCGGGGCGCGTGGCCCAGCTGGTGGCGAAGCGCACCACGGTGCGGCCGTCGGGCGTGAGCTCCCAGAAGCCGAACGACGCGTGCTCGGCCAGGCGCGCCTTGGTGGCGTCGTCGAGCACCACGAACTGCTGGTTGGTAGGCGAGTCCAGGTGCAGCTGGTAGCCCTTCGCGCGGAAGCCCTCGGCCAGTAGCTGCGCCAGCTCCACGGCGTGGCGGCCGGCGTTCTCATAGCGCAGCCCGCCGTCCTCCTCCTCGAACAGCACGTCGAATTGCAGCCCCAAAAAGCGCCCCTTCGCCAGTAGCGCCCCGCGCTTCTTCATGAGCGTGAAGAAGTGGTCGTCCAGCCCCGGCTTGGTGAATACCACGGCCTCGCCGCAGAAGGCGCCCACCTTCGTGCCGCCGATGTAGAACGCGTCGCACAGGCGCGCGATGTCGGGCAGCGCGACGTCGGCGCCCACGGCGGCCAGGCCGTAGCCCAATCGCGCGCCGTCCATGAACAGCCGCATGTCGAAGTCGCGGCACACCTGTGCCAATGCCTCCAGCTCGGCCAGCGAGTACACGGTGCCGTACTCGGTGGGATGCGAGATATACACAGCGCCCGGCGCCACGATGTGCTCGCGGTTCTCGTCGGCCCAGTACGCCTCGCAGTACGCACGCACCTCGGTCGCGTCCAGCTTGCCGTCGTGCTGCGGCAGCGGCAGCGTCTTGCGGCCGCACGCCTCCACGGCGCCCGCCTCGTGCGCGGTGATGTGGCCGGTGGTGGCGCTCACGATGCCCTCCCACGGCCGCAGGATCTGGTCGGCCACGGCGGCGTTCGCCTGCGTGCCTCCCACCAGGAAGTACACGGCCGCCTCCGGGCACGCGCACGCCTCGCGGATGCGCTGCCGGGCGCGCTCGCACACCTCGTCGGTGCCGTAGCCGCTCGTCTGGTCGAGGTTCGTGGCCGCAAGCCGCTCGATGATGGCCGGATGCGCGCCCTCCATGTAGTCCGAATCGAAATGAAGCACTGGTCGGTCCCTTCGCGTTCCGTTGTCTGTCGCCTCCTATAGTCGAGTATTTTGCTGCCGAACGCAAGCCGCATCTCGCCGAGCGCGCGCCAAGTGCGGAGAAATCATCCTCGGACCTGGCCATCGAGCTCACATCGCTCACGGCGTTCTTCTCGCCACAAGAACTAATAGCATAAAAGGGGGCAGGCCCTTTTTGGGACATTCCGCAAGCCGGCGAAAATCCGAATCGCCGACTTCCGAAAATCCGAATTTCTCAACCGTGAAAATCCGTACTTTCCATTCGTGATTTTCCGAATAGGCAGCCGCTAGGCCCCAAGCGCTCTCAGAGGAATGACGTATACACCCTCCTCCGTCTTGCGGGCGTATTCGCCCAGCCCCACTATCACAGCGAGGAACTCGGGCTCGCGTGTACGTGCACTCGGGTTCTTAAGCAGCTTCGCGCGCAGCCGCTCTAGGCTCTCGACGCCCTCGGGAACCTTGTCCTCGCTCACTTTGAACTCGAGCGCTGCCCAACGACCGTCGGCCAGCTCGATGATCGCATCGGCTTCAAGTCCCGAGTCGTCCCGATAGTAGCGCACGGGCGTCATGCCGACGTTTGGAAGCGCCCGCGCATACACGAGCACGTCGCGCATGCAAAGGTTCTCGAAGATGAGGCCGAACGTCTGCCAATCTTCAAGGAGCGCCTCGGGCGTCATTCCGAGCGCTGCGGCAGCGAGCGATGGGTCGGCGAAGTAGCGCTTCTCCTTCAACTGCACGCGTTTCGGCGAGCGCGCGGGCGGAACCCAGCCTTTCACGCCCTCGATCAAATAGAGCGATCGAAGCATCTCGAGGTAACCAGTGATGGCCTTGTCGCTTGCCAAACCCTCGGGATCCTCCTCGCCGCCGTACATATCGAGTCGCAAGGTCTGATACGTGGCAGCCTGGCACAGGTTCCGCGCAAGCGACGCGATCAACCTTTCAGCCATGTCGCTGCTCTTCCCGAGGGTGGGTGCGCTCTCTTCCAGAATCGTGCGCAGATACTCGCGTGCGATGGTCTGCGCCTTGTCGACAGGCGCGTCGATCGCCTCGGGCCAGCCGCCGCGGCAGGCCATATCCAGCAGCGCCCGCGTGTCGACATCGACTTTCTGCCGGGAGAACTCGCCCCTGAACAAGCCTGCGAGAGAGACGGCTGCGCTCGATTCGCCCGACTCGGCTAAGCTCATCGGCAGCATGCGAATGCGCCCGATGCGGCCGGCCCCGCTGTGGGCGGGCTTATCTTCCTTCTTGCGAGGGGTGGACGAGCCGGTGAGAATCCACAGCCCCTTCTTGCCAGCCGCGTCGTCCACGGCGTGCCTGACAACGTCCCAAAGAGCGGGGACGCGCTGCCATTCGTCTATGACGTGCGGCTCGTCGCCTATGAGCATCAGGGAGGGGTCGGCTTTTGCAAGCGCCAGGTTGTTCCCTCGGTCGACGTAGCTGATGCTGGCAGCATGCGCGCGCGAGGTCCACGTTTTGCCGCACCACTTCGTGCCCGCAATCTCCACGGCGCCGAAAATGTCAAGGAACCGGTCAACCTCCGCATCGACGATTCGCGGACGGTACCCAGCTGGCTTGATGACGTCGGCCATATCGCCTCCCTTTCGCAAGCGCCTTTTAAAAGGGAGTATAGCAGGTTTGGCGAAAATCCGAATAGATGAAGTACGATTTTCCGAACTTCATAAGAAAGAAAATCCGAATTATTCATTTCGTATTTTCCGAGCCCCTAGGGTTGTGCACTAGTCAGTATGAGTGCGCAGCAGAGGCGTTTTGAGGGAGCGAATCAGCCCAATTCGCCGTTTTCTCGCTTCTCCATAAGGTATTCGCGAAAGTAGGGGAGTTCGAATGCCACCACGCCGCGCCCTTGTTGCCCGATGACGCCTGCTTCGATAAGTCGTTTGCGATACTGTGCAACCTGTGCCGAAGATCGGTTGAGGCGGGCTACGAGGTCGGCGATTCGACTCTCCCGCTCGTCTTGGAGCATGGCACTCGCAAAGCGTACGTCTTCTGGCGACAGCTCGCGGAACGTCGCCTCGAGAATGCGCGCCCGCAACTCTTCGCGCGCCACTGCGATGCCGCGATGGAAGTCTGCAGACGAAATACACTTGCTTTCAGGATTCGCGTCCCATGAGCGGTATCCCACAAGCTGCATCAGGAACGGGAATCCGCCGATTGCCTCGGTTGCGAGCTTCAGCCCTTCAACGTCGGCGCTGCGGCCGTTTTCCTGTATGGTTTTCAGGAGGGCATCCTCGATTTCGAAGTCGGCGATGCGGCCAAGTTGGGTTTGGGCACGTCTGAGGAAAGAGACCGTCTTGTTGCTGAGGAGTGCTGATATGTGATGGGGGAGGCCCGCCATGAGCAGAGCGACTTTGCGTCCTTCGCGTACAAAATGCTGGTAAACAGCGGCAAGCTGGATCATTTCATCAAGCTCGACATCAACCTCATCGACGGTGATCAAAAGACCTGCACCGCAGGTCTCCAGCTGGACGAGCAGATCTTCCATGCGTGAGCGCCAATTGCCAGCTGGCCGGCTCTTCTCCTCGAATCGAATGTCGATCACTTGCGGGATACCTATTCCTGCAAGGCTAGGTCCGTTTTCGGTGTCGATCAGATGGGCCGCCTGTTTGCGAACGCGTATCTCGATATCGTCAAGCATGCCGGGAAGGGCGGTAACGCTAGCTGTGATCCATCCGCGCTCCTCGGCCTTGTGGGCGAGCAGGGTGAGCAAAGTTGTTTTTCCCGTGCCTCTGGCGCCGGAGATGATCGTAGTGAGCTCCGGTTTGCGCTGTTCGCTGCGAAAAGCCCGGACAAGATTGTCGACCACCAGCTTTCTCCCGGCAAGATGAGCGGGAGCTTCGCCAAAGCTTGGTGTGAAAGGATTCTCCACGCTGCCCATAATCAACCCAGCCAATTTTCTCTCAGTAGTTCTAAGTTTCTCTAAGTTATTCTAAGTTTCTCTTAAATCGTAAAGAAATGCAAGGCTTCTTGACTATGCGAACGAGGCAACGATGGCTCTGCAGGATATCGGAAGCCCGATAGGTGATCACGAGTTGGGAAAACGCCGAGGTCTCGTCACAGGCGAGGCGTTGAAGTGCTCCTTGAGCCGTCGTTGCCTCGAAAAAGTTGTCCGACGGCGGTGAATGGCAAAAAGGGGACTGTCCCCTTTTATGCCAAAGCGTCCCAAACGGGGACAGTCCCCGTTTGGGACAGTTCGACTTCCTAGGGACGGCGGCGGATGCGGACGGTGACGACGATGGCGGCCGCTGCGGCTGAGGCGCACACAACCAGCAAAATCCAGGGCAACGGGAAGTCGCCGGTGCGCACGAGGGCCTTGGGGTGCGCGGGGTCGCCGGACGTCGGGACGGTCGGATTCGGGTCGGGACCGGGAGTCGGGCCAGGGCCGGGATCCGGCTCGGCCGCGCGCTCGGCATTGCCGTACAGCACGACGGATCCGGTGCTGCCTGCGGGGATGGTCGTCTCGGCCTTCTGCGTGAACTGCCAATCGGCGTACCAGGCGTTCGAGCCGGGCACGGCATCCTCGAACAGGGGCGGCTCAAGTTTCACCTCGTCGAGCACTGTGTACGTGAGCGGGTTGCCGGCCGGGTTCGTCCCCCAGAACGAGGCGTAGTAGATGGGGTATTCCACGAGCGACCACTTGGCGTGCAGCGTGAGGTCGTCGAGCACGCCCTGCGGGATGCAGTCGATGGGCTGCGTGAAGTCGGGGTCGAGGAACCAGCCCTCGAACGCGTAGCCCGCCCGCGTCGCCGGCAGCAGGCTCACGGCGCTGCTGTCGTGCGTGAGTACGGTGGGGTTGGCGGGGTGGTTCTCGCCGCCGTTCAGCTCGTAGGAGACGGTGCGCTCGATCTGGCTCCACTTGCTGAACACGACGGCATCGCCCACCAGGTTCCGCAGGTTTTCGTGGGTGAGCGGGGTCGAGAGCGCCTCGTCGAGGTACCAGCCCTCGAACGTCTGGCCCACCATGTCGATCTCCGGGCTGGGCAGCTCCATGGCCTGCGTGAACGCGCGCTTCAGGTCGGGCAGCTTGTCGCCGTCCACGTCGAAGTCCAGCATGCGGGCCTTGCGCGAGATATCGACGGTGCCGTAGTTGATGAAGAGCGTGGCCGTGGTGAACACGTGCGTGGTGTTACCGTCGGAGGGTTTGTAGGTGGCTTCCACCTGGAACACCTTCGGTTCATTCGCGCCTATTCGCCAAGGGGTGTTTTTCGTGTCGTCCGAAGGGCAGTTGTTCTCATAGAGAACTTCCCCGTCGCCGTTCAGTTGTGCGGTGTTGTAGGCCTGTCCCTGCTCCAGCTTCTTGGCGGTTGGGTTGTAGGCCTTCACGGTCAAGGACTGGATCTCGCCGATGCAGGGATTGCCGTCGGCGTCCGTCACCTTGACTTTCAGATCGAAGGTGTCCCCGTAATCGCAGAACACCTCGTCGCCGTGCTGCACCACCGTGCTCCCCGTCACCTCGAACGAGATGTTAGGCACCAGCTTCCCCGCATCGCTCTGGTCGGAGGCGGCGTCCACCCTGAGCGTTGCCGGGTTCGACAGGGCCGCCTGGTTCGGGATGGCGGATGCGTCGAGCACCTCCACGCGGTAGCGATGCTTGTCGTAGCCGCTCTTCGTGACGTTCTCGAGGGTCAAGGTCTTGCCGGTCTTGCCGACCAGCTTCTTCCACGTGGCGTAATACTCATCGCTCTCGGTGTCCAGCTCGTACCACTGGTAAGCCAGCTGCCCGCCCGCCTGGGGCGTCGCCTCCACGGTGAACGCAGCCGTTCCGCCTTCCTTCACGTTGAGGTTCGCCGGGTGCGCGGTGATGGCGGGCGCGCCGGGCCCGTTCGTGTAGCCGGAGACGGCCGGGCCCAAGACGCTCGGATTGCTCCCGCTCTGGGAGGCATACGATTGGAACTTGATCTGCTGCTCTTCGCCCGCCACCCCGCGCGTCGTGTAGTTATTCGTCGTGCCGAGCACCGAACCCGTGACGTTCCACGTGCCCTGCGTGCTGGGGGTGGCGATGCCGTATTGCTCGGCTGGCCGCGTGGTGTCGTTGCTCCACGCCCAGACGATGTCGGTGCCTTGGGTGCTGTAGGGAACCGCCCAGCGCGGCAGGCTCCTCGGGGCGCTGTCCGGCCCCGTGCCTGTTACCAGGTATCCGATGACGAACGGGTGGCTCGCCAAGGCATCGGTCTGCCACACCGCCATCTGCACGCTGTGGCCGTAGGAGTCGCAGCCCTTGGGCAGCGGCGGGAGGCTGGTCGAGAACGTCTCGCCGGTGGCGGTGGACGTCGTCCAGTTTCCGCCGCCCACGATGTCCACGTCCCAGCCGCCGGTGATGGAGCCCCTCATGGCGCCGAACAACGACGTTTCGACGGCGATGCTCGCGGACAGGCCGCCTCCCAGCGCGAGCTCGAACCCATGGGTGAACCCGGACGAATCCGTCACGCTCGCCTCGGCGGTGACGGAGCCGCCTTCCGCCGTGACATCGAGGAGCTGGCTGGTGGCAAGCGCCTTCGTGCCGTCTTCCTCATGCACCTTCGGCAGGCTGTCCGCGTTCGCGGGATACGTGGTGGGGTCGCCCGGCTGGTGGGGGAACAAGTCCTTCATCTCGATACGATCGTCCTTGCTGCGCCACCTTTCGCACAAGGCGTTGTACTTCTGCACCGTGAGCATGCTCAGGGCGGGCGCGTGCGTGCTGATCACCTTGAAAGGCACGGTGCAATCGCCCACGCTCTGCCCCACCATGCTCGGGTCCCATTCCTTCGTCGGGTCGACCATCTTGGCGAGCTTGTTGTATTGATCGAGGTATTCCTCGGTCACGATGAACTTCGGCACGTACACGTCGTACTCGTACACCACCACGGGCGTGGCCTGGCACACCACCATGTCGCGCCCGGCCTGCTCCGTGTAGGTGAGCGACCGGCTCACCTCGTGCTCTTGGGTGTAGCTTCCTATGTAGCTCGCCGCGACGTGGAAGTCGAAGCCGCCGCCCCCAAGAATGTTGGTGCCGAAGAAGCCCGAGCCCACCAGCAACTCGGCCGCTACGTTGAAGCTGCCTCCCACCTGCCAGCTTCCGCCGCTTCCGCTCGCGGTGGTTTGGTTGATGCCGAACGACGTGGAGCCGATGGCGTAGTCGCCGCCCTGCAGCTCGCTCCAGTAAGGCGCGCCGCCCAGCACGGCGAGGGGCGTGGGCGCGCTCCAACCGTAGCTCTTGGACTTCAGCTGGAACTGGTACGCGTTGGTCTTGTTGACCTCGCACCGCGCCAAGGTGAGGAACGTGCCGTTGTCGCGGGTGTCCTTGTTCTCGAGGTAGCCGAGGTCGGTGTCGTGGGCGACGAGCGTGTCGTTGTTGGAGTAGATCCAGCGCACATCGTAGGTCAGCCGGTAGTTGACCACGGGGTCGATCGCGCCGCTCTGCACGATTATCTGCTCGGTGCCCACGTTCATCTTCGCGAAGTTCCCGCTCACGGCCTTCTTTATGAAGTGGTTGCGGCCGCCCGTGAGGCTCATCTTGAATTGCTTGGCGAATGCGCCGTTCCTGAACAGGTCGGCCTCGCTTTTGCCTGCTGCCGGGGAGTCGGCGGAGAGCGTGAACACGACCCCCTCCACGAACAGGGCATTTTTCTGGTTGCGGAGGAACTTGCCCGTGGCTGTTGCGGCGGGCTCGCACATCTCGTAGTCGACGTACACGTCTTCGATGGCTTCGACTTCCTTCGGCTGGTCCCAGACGGGTTGGTAGCCGCGGGAGGAGTCGTAGGTGAACATTTGCACGAGGTTCTTCTTCGAGTTCATCCTGCCTGCGTGATCGCTTTTGCCGTAGCCTTCGTTGCAATGGCCGGCCACCACCAGCTCGGGCACGCCGTTTTCGTTGAGGTCGGTTTGAAGGGCCGAGGCGAACCGCATCCGATGGTTGCCGGACGTCATCTCGCATTCGAACGCCTTCTTCAATTCGCCTGGAGCGCCGCCGGTCGAGTAGATGAACATCATGGGGTCGTGCTTCTGGCTGGAAGATCCGAAATCGTTCGAGCGGGGATAGCTCACGTTGATCACCAGATCGTCGTAGCCGTCGTGGGAGAACGTGGACAGGTGCACGATGGGCCTGCGCCAGTCTTCGGAGGGGAGGAAGAAACGACTGTCCATGTCGGCGAGGGGGATATTCTGCTTCAGGTGAAGACCATTTTCGTCGAGTTCGTAGATGAGGAGGGACGGGTACCGGAGGGGGACCGCCGGCGCGGGGCAGTACACCGCAAGTTGCTGGTTGCCGTTGTCCGTGTGGTAGAAGTTGCCGGCGGCCATGGCCGTCAACCCCAGGGAGCCCTCCTGCTCGATGTTCGAAACCAGGTCGGGAGCGTTGGCCAGATAGTTGTACACCGCCGCGACCTTCGCAGGCGATTTGCCGCTTTCGTAGCGGCGGACGAAAATCTCCTGCTTGCTATTGCGATCGCCTATCGTGTCGGGGAAGGTGCCCGTATAGAGCGTGTTCTCCACGATGAAGTCCTCGCCGTTGTATTTGAGCGGGATGGCGTCGTTTGCGTGGTATTGGAAGCGCTTCCAGTCGTTGGTGATGGAATGCGAAGAGCCGATGGACTTCTTGAGCATGCTGTCGAGCCCGTCGCCGGAGTTCACCAGATAATCGAGGCTGTCGGCGACGGCGGTCATGCCGGTGTCGCTTTCGTTCTTGTTCACGTAGCCGATGAACAGGTTCTGCGGGTCGAGGCTTTTGTAGCCCGAGAGCGGGTCGGTGGAGGTGTCGTCGTTGAAGTCCGTCGGCACGTTCGCGGTGTCGATGCCGAAGTCCTTGTACGCGGACGGGTCGTCGAAGTAGTTGGCCTGGGAGGTGGAGGGGGCGGCCGCTGCCGCCGTGCCGTCGACGGCGGGGAGGGCCTCGGGGTCAACGGTGCCGTCGACGGCGGGGAGGGCCTCGGGGTCAACGGCCGCGTCGTCGTCCGCCCACGCGCGCGGCAGGGGCATGAGGGTGAAGGCCAAGACCAGGGACAGCAGCACGTTCGCAGGTGCGCAGGCGGCGCGGCGGATGGTGTTCATGAAACGCTCCTCGGCATCGTGAGGGGAATAACCCAACGTACCGCTTGACTATATCGCCCGCCAAGGCTCCGCGCCATCGTACCGTATGAAGTTTTGTCGCTTCCCCTTCAGCCCTTCTCCGAAAAAAGGCGGCAGCGCACGGGCACTTGCTCTATAGTGGAGAACGTGCCGAGCCTATGGGGAGCAAGGGGGTGTGATGGACGCAGGGAGGTTCGCGGCGGAGGCGGTTTCAGCGGCCGCGCCGCGTGCGGCGCTCATGCGGCGGCTGGACGAGGCCAGCGCCACGCGCATCGTGTTCATCGAGGCCCCGGCCGGGTTCGGCAAGACGGTGTCCGCGCGCCTATGGCTGGCGGGGCGCAACGTGAACGCGCGTTGGCTGTCGCTCGATGCCTACGATGACGCGCCCGCTCCGTTCTACCAGCAGCTCTGCGCAGCCGTCGCCAGCGCCGAGGAAGACGGCCCTGGCGCCGCCGCCTCTGCCGCCCCTGCCGACCCCGCCGCGTTCGCCGCCTCGCCCATCGAGCACGCCATGATGCTGGCCCGGACGCTTCCCGAGGAGGGCCCCGCCACCACGTTCGTGCTGGACGACTTCCATTGCATCGCGAACCGCGACCTGGTGCAATCGCTGCCGGCCTTCATCCGCCGGCTGCCGAGGCGCCTGCGCTTCCTCGTGCTCAGCCGCAGCGCCATGCCGACGCCGTTTCTGGACAAGCAGGTGCAGGACGAGGGCGTGGCCTGCGTGCGGGCCGACGAGCTGCTGTTCACGGCCGCGGAAATCCGCTCGTTTTTCGCAGTGCGCGGCCGCGAGCTGGCCGACGGGCAGGCCGAGGCGCTGCGCGAGGCGACGGGCGGCTGGGCGTTCGCCGTTGCGGCCATCGCGGCGGGCGACATGGTGGCCGACGGCGGCCGCACGGACGAGGCCTCCATCGCGCCGTTCCTCACCGCGCACGTGTGGAGCGCGCTCGACGAGCCCACGCGCGACATGCTCGTGCGCGCGTCGGTGGTGTCCGATTTCACACCGCCGCTGTTCGCCCTGCTCACCGGATGCGACGACGCGCAAGCCGCCATCGACGACCTCATGCGCCGCGGACTGTTCCTCTCGCGCATCGGCGTCGCGCGCGAGGGCGAGGGCGCGCGCTACCGCTTCCACGCGGTGTTCCTCGATTACCTGCGGCGGCGTGCCGAGCTGGCGCATGTGGACGCGAAGGGCCTCAGCCGCACGGCCGCGCGCTACTACCACGGCGTGGGCGACGCGTACACGGCGCGGCGCTACGCGGTGCAGGGCGGCGACATGCGCCTGCTCAAGGCCCAGATTCTGGAGGAACTGCAATACGGCACGTCGCGCAACAACCGCTCCATCGCCGCCTACGTGGACGACTTCCACCGCTCGCTGGCCAACCTGCCGGCCGACGCCCTCGAGCGCTACCCGTTCCTGTACATCTCGCTCGTGTGGTACCGCTACCTCACGGGCGACCGCCCCGGCACCGAGGCCGCGCTCGACGCGCTGCACGCGCGGCTGCCCAAGATCGCGCTGCGCTACCCGCGGTTCTTCCAGGCGGCCGTCACCGTGGAGCTCATCGATCCGCGCACCTCGCTGGCGTCGCTGGCCGTGCGGCTGGAGAAGCTGCCGAAGCTGCCGTTTCGGCGCACCGGCCAGCAGATGGCTTCCATCACCATCAACCTGCCGTTCGCGCACCGGTGCCTGCGCGATTTCAGCGAGTTCGTGCTCATGCCGTCGTTCGAGCGGCTTGAGCGCACGGTGGGGGCGGTGTTCAGCGAGTACTTCGCCGCGGCGTTGGCGGCGTGCGAGGCCGGGTTCGCCCTGGAGCGGGCCGAGTTCGCGCGCGCCGACGAGCTGGCGCTGCGCGCGTATCGCACGTACCTGGGGCCGTCGTCGTCCGAGGAGGCGCTGTTCGTGGTGGCCTCTCTGCAGATGAGCGCCGCCTTCGCGTCCGGCGACGACGAGGGTGTGGCGCGCGAGGCCGCGAACATCGAGCAGCTCATGGCCATGCGCGAGGCGCAGTTCTTGGAGCCGAACTACCTGGCGCTGCGCACCGACCAGGCCCTGCGCTCGGGCGACGCGGCCGCCGCCGAGACGTGGCTCTCGCACTACTTCGTGCGCGACGAGGGCACGCTCATGCTGTTCCGCATGGTCACGTACCTCACCACCGTGCGCGCCTACGTGGCGCTCGGCCGCAACGAGGCCGCCGCCGACCTGGCCGCGCGCGTGGCCGAGTTGGCGCGCTCGTTCGCGCGCACCATCGACGAGGCCGAGGCGTGCACGCTGGGGGCCATCGCCCAGTACCGCGCCGGCGCGATGGAGGCGTCCGACGCGCTCATCGACCGCGCCGTGGAGCTGCTCGAGCCCTACGGTTTCGTGGCGACGCTGGCCATGGAGGGCACGGCCGCCGCCCCGCTGGTCAAGCGCGCGAAAGCCCGTTGGTTGCGCAAGGCCGGGGACGCCGACAGCGCGAGCGCCGAGGACGAGCGCGTGCGCTACCTCAACCGCGTGTCCATCGCGTTGCAGGAGCAGGCATCGCGCCGCAGCGGTCTGCCCGGCGACGTCCCCGCCAAGCTGAAGCTGTCCAAGCAGCAGGCCCGTATGCTGGAACTGCTGGCGCGCGGCTGCACGAACGCCGAGATAGTGCAGATCACCGGCCTGTCCCTCTCCACCGTGAAAACCCACACCGCCAACGCCTACCGCAAGCTCAACGCCCACACCGCCGAGGAAGCCGTCCTGGAAGCCCGCCGCCGAGGCCTGATCGGATAAATGGCATAAAAGGGGACTGTCCCCTTTTGGAGCGAAGATCGTCGGTTGTTAGAGTGCGCGTGTCCCAAACGGGGACAGTCCCCATTTGGGACATTTCGTCTTACGGCTCGACGATGTTGAAGAAGAACTCGTAGGTTACCAGGTGCTCGGTGAGCTTCTTGAGGATGTCGGGGTCGCCTTCCACCTGGATGGACTTCGCCTGGGCCTCCTCGTCGCGGCTGAGGATGGCGAACATGCCGATGCGCGGCAGCGTGAGCGTGGCGTCGGCGTCGTCCGCCTGCACGCCGCGCTCGTAGAGCACGACGCCCGCGCGCATGGTGAGCAGGTAGGGGTCGTCGTCGGTGAAAGCCAGGTTCACCTTGAGGTTCGTGTCCTGCGCGGCGGTGGAGTCCGTCATGATGCCGAGGTTGTCCAGCATCATGCTGGCGGTCATGGCACGCTGCAGGTCGGACGAGCCGGTGGCGCGGTACTTCGGGTCGGCGTCCACGCCGTCGCGCAGCTCCTTGGCGCCGGTGAGGTAGGCGTTGCGCCACGGGCCCGACTCGGCGATGTAGCCCAGCTGTTCGAGCGCGTCGGCGCACAGAAGGCGCGCGGCCTGATTCGTCGGGTCGGCGAACACGATGAGGTTCGTCACCTGCGCCACCCACTGGTATTCGCCGGCCTCGAAGTCCTGCGCGGCGCGGGCCAGCACGGCGTCCACGTCGCCGAAGTATTCCACGAACTTCTTGGCCGCGTCCACCGGCGGCAGGGGGTTCAGGTTCACGGGGTTCGCGTCGTACCAGCCCATGTACTTCTGGTAGACCGCCTTCGCGTTGTGGCGCACGGTGCCGTAGTACTGGCGCGTGTACCAGTTCTTCTCCAGGTCGGCGGGCAGCTGGATCATGTCGGCGATCTCGGTGGACGTGTAGCCCTGGTTCAGGTACATGAGCGTCTGGCCGGCGATGAACTTGTACATGGCGGCCGTGTTCTCCAGGTACTCGTTCACGAAGTCGTTGCCCCAGTGCGGCCAGTTGTGCGACTGGAACGTCACCTCGGCCTGCGCCCCGTAGCGCGCCTTGGCCTCCATGAGGTAGTTCGCCCAGGCGTTGCCGTCGCGCACCTCAGCACCCCGCAGCGTGTACAGGTTGTGAAGCGTGCCCGTGCAGTTCTCGGCCACCCACAGCGCCTTGAACTGGGGAAGCCACGTGTTCATCTCGGCCGGGGCCTCGGTGCCGGGCGTCATCTGGAACTCCAGGGTAACGCCGTCGATGGTGCGGACGTCGCCCGTGGCGGTGATGACGTCGTTCGGCGCGATGTAGGACGTGGTGCCCTTCGACTGGCCCATGCCGATGCCGATGCAGAGGCTGCCCTGCGCGCCGGGCTCGAGCATGGTGCCGTACTGGTAGGCAGCGCGGCGGCCCACCGCGTTGCCGGCGTACACGCTCTCGGACACGGCGTGCTCCACGAAGTGCTCCGGCACGATGATGGGGATGCTGCGCGCGGCCACCTCCTCCTCGGACACGATGCCCTTGATGCCGCCGAAGTGGTCGATGTGCGTGTGGCTGATGATGACGCCCATGACGGGGCGCTCGCCTAGGTGCTCGGTCACCAGCTGGAACGCGGCGCGCGAGCACTCCACGCTCATGAGCGGGTCGAACACGATCCAGCCGGTGTCGCCGCGCACGAACGTGATGTTGGTCATGTCGTAGCCGCGCACCTGGTAGATGCCGTCCACCACCTCGAACAGGCCGAACAGGTGGTTGAGCTGCGTATTGCGCCAGAGGCTGGGGTTGGCGGTGTCGGGCGCCTCTGCGGGCTGGCCGTCCGCGCCGTCGAGGAACGCGTAGGCCTTCTGGCTCCACACGAGCTTGCCGGCGTCGTCGGTGATCTCGAGCGCCTCGGGGGCCGCGATGAGGTTGCGGCTGGCGAAGTCGCGCTCGCGTTCGTCGTCGAAGTCGAGCAGCGCGTACACGGCCTGGTTGGCGGCGGCCGTGGGGTCGGTGGCGGGCTTGGGGTCGGCGTTCAGGCTGGCCAGGGCGTCGCTTGTGGGAGCGGGGGAGTCGCCCGCTGCGCCTGGGTCGCCCGCGCAGCCGCAGAGCGCGGCCCCGGCGGCCACGAGCGCCCCCGTGGCGAACGTGCCGGTGATGAACGTGCGCCGGTCGAGGTTGTGGTTGCAGGTCATAGCGTCTCGCTTTCAGCGAAGATGTTTGCGATTCCGCCGATATGATACCACCGCAGCTCCCGCCGCCGCAGCCAGAAGCGCCCCGAGCGCCCCTGCCCAGCCGCCCGCGCCGTCGCCCATGGGCGCGAGCGCCGTGGCGCTTCCGCCCGGCATCGCCGGCTTCGCAACAGGCGCGGCCGGCTTCTCTTCCGGCTTCACCACGGGCGTGTCCGGCTCATCCGGCTCATCCGGCGGGTCCACGGGTGGATTCTCCACGTCGGCCACGATCACGGCGAATGGCGTCACCGCGCTCACCTGCACCGTCGCCACGCCGTCGGCGACGGCGGCATCGAGGGCCACCATGCCGTCGGGAAGCTCCTGGAGCACCGTGACGTCGCGTCCCGCGAAGGCCGCCGCTACGGGAATTCGCAGCGTGACGCCGCCTCCCAACGCCGCCTGGCCCGACTTCCTCCCGTTCACGGGCAGCAGGGGCCGGTAGGCCGCCGTCATCTCGCCCAGCAAATCGGATGCTTCGGCATGCTGCAAGAGCGCGTCGTAGCTCGCGTCGCCTTCGGTGATGGGCTCGACGGAGAGCACCGCGCCCGCGTGGATGGTGCCGGTAAGCGAGACGCCGGTGGCCCCATCGGTTATCGTGCGCTCGATCATCGGGTCCTTCACCTGCGAAGGCAGCCCCGCGTTCGCGTCGCGCGACCAGGTCCACCAGTTCATGGCGCCGGTCGCCTTGGCGTTGAGCTGGTTGGCGAAGGACTGCGCGGTCATGGAATCCCGCTTCATCTCCGCGAGGCCGGCCTCGGGGTCGTCGCCCGCATCGCCGCTTCCGAACGCGCTGCCCGCGACGCCCTCGACGGCGTAGGCCGCGAACACGTCGTGGTGGTTCGCGCCGATGAAGCTGCCCGCTTGGGCGCCGCTCACCTCGGCGCCGGCGAAGTACGCGTTGTACACGTCGCCGGAGTTGCTCCCGATAAGGCCGCCCACCTGCTCGCCTGCGTACACGTTGCCCAAGGCGTAGCTGCTCCACACGCTCGATCCCGCCTCGGCCACGCCGACCAGTCCGCCGCCGTGCCCGCCGTTCGCGCTGGCGCGCACGTCCGCGCCCGACCAGCAGTTGAGCACCTGTCCGCTGTTCACGGCCACGAGGCCGCCCGCGTCGAGCCCTTCCACCGTGGCGCCGGCCTGCGCCGACCCCGTGGAGCAATCGACGATGCTGCCCCGGTTGAGGCCGGCCAGCGCGCCCACCGACTGGCTGGCGGGGTCGCCGCTGAAGTCGACGGCGCTCACCGCCACGTCGCGCACCACGCCGCCCTCGCCGATCACGCCGAAGATGCCGCCGTACCTCTGCGCGGCGAGCGAGTCCTTCGTCATGTCCATGGTGAAGCCGCTGATGCGATGGCCCGCCCCGTCGAACGTGCCCGTGAACGGGTGCGCCTCGGTGCCGATGGGCGTCGTCCACGCCGGGAAGGGCGCGGACGGGTTGACGATGTCGGCGGCCAGCCTGAACGTGGCATTCTCGTACGCTTCGGCGTGCTGCTCGTAAGCGGCGGCCACCTTTACCAGGTCGTCGAGGGTGCTCACCAGGTACGCCCCATCGGCGTCCTCGGAGAAGTTCAGCGGGTTGGCCGGAGCGACGCTCGACGTGGCCACGACGAACGCGTCCTGGAAGGGCATGGCGAACATGAAGCTCATCGCGCCGGGCCGGTCGGGATCGGCTGGCTGGTCGGGCTCGACCAGCGACGCCGCCTCGGGGGTGGCGAGTTTCTCCAGCACGTCGCCGTTCGCGTTCTTGAGCACGAGTGAATCGAGCATCGACGGTTCCGGCGCAACGACGGAGAGCTTGACGCAGGTACCCGCCGGCACCTTGTCCGGAAGGGCGTTGCCCGTAAGGTCGGTCATGACGATGTCGAGTCCGCTTCCCTCGGCGTTCACGTGCAGCTGGTAGGCCTCGCGCTTGCCCGTCTCCTGTGCCAGCACCACCAGCATGCCGGGGTCGTCGGCGGTGTCATCCATGGTCAGGCTGGTCTTCGCGCTCTCGTAGTCGCCGCTGGTCGGAATGGCGGTGCTGAAGAGGTTGAACGACGAGGAGTGGTTCTGCTCTTGGGTATTGGAGAGGGGTGCCGGGTCGACGTAGCTGTTCATGAGCACGTAGGATTCCTGGTCGATAGAGGCCATGCCATTGCTGCCCAGGAAGGAGGTGAGCGATCCTTCCGAGTTGGCATAGCTCTCCTGCTCGACCAGCGGCGCGAGGGCCGCGAAATCCTGCGGAAGCGAGTACACGCCGTCGCGGGTGGAAAGCAGGTTGTAGAAATCCTGGTCGGGCAGGCCGAAGCAGTCGTAGGTGGAAAGCGTGTTGGAGCGCAGCTTCTCCCAGTAGCGCAGGCCGTGGATGAGGTCGCCCTGCTTCTCGCCGTGCGAGACGCCCCTGCTGCCGTCGACCATCAGGTACGTCGCGCCCTTCACCGAGGCGCGGTACACGGGCATGGTAGGGGCGGTCTTCACCGCAGTGGCCGTGTAGTGCACCGTCGACGTGGCCTGGCCGTTGGGGTCGGGCGTGCGGTACTCGAACGTCCTGCTGGACGAGCTTTCGTAGTTGAAGTCGTACTCGGTTTGGAAGTCGTAGGGGCGCATGAGCGTGAGCAGGTCGGTGCGCGGCCATGCGGCGTCGCCGTCCTTGTTGGCGAACTCGGCCACGGTGAAGTTGATGTCCGCAGTGACGCGCTTGATGTTGGTGATCAGGGCTCTTTCGAGATCGCTCACCTTGTCGCGCCAGGCGTCGTTGTCCGGGTCGTTGCCGGCCTTGGCGCTCCAGTAGTCGTACTCCAGGCGCTGTGCGTAGACGATGACGTTCAGGTTGACCACCACGTCGTTGATGCCGGCGGTGAGCAGGGCGTAGCGCTGATGGTCGAAGGCGAGCGCCTCGTCGGCGTACTTGTCCAGGTTGTACAGGTAGCGATGGTTCGTGTAGTGGCCCATGTTGATGCCGTGGGTTTCGAGGGTGGTGAGGTCGCCTTCGTAGTCGAGCTTGTCGAACGCGGCCGCGAGCGCCCGTTCCGCCTGCTTCGCGCTTTCCAGGCGGGCAGACTCGTTGGTGGTGCCGATGGATGCGGAGTAGTCCTGCGCCGCCTTGATGAAGTCGTTGTAGGCGGTGAGCGCGGGGGCGTACACCGAGTCGCTCATCTTGACGATCTGCTCCCGCTGGCGCTCGATCTCGTTGAGCGTGACGGTTTGCTTGAGGTCGTTGAACTGCTGGTCGTTCCTGTTCTCGAGGTCGCTCATCTGCTTGCTCAGGTCGTTCACCGCCTGCAGGATCTTCTCGCATTCGTGCTCGATGCTGTTGGTGCCTCCCAGCAGGCCGTCGACGCAGTCGAGCACCTTCTCGAGCTCTTCTGCGCTGTTCGGATCCACGGCTGCGCCGAGCGCCTTGAACGCCGCGCCCTCGGCCAGGCTGAAGGCGATGCCGAATATCTTGTCGAGCGCCCAGTCGGCGGGGCCGGCCGCGGCGGGTATCGGGGTCATGGGGCCGACCAGGCTCAGCGCAAGCAGAAGGCAGAGCGCGGTGCGCGAGGGGCGGGATGTCTTCGTGCGGAGTCTCATGGGCGTGCTCCTCGTGTCGTACCGGTGCGCGGGAATGCGCACACTTATATACTCACGATAGCGGCACCCGCCGCCAAAAAACATCATCCAGGATGAGGTTTTGACGATAAACTCTCGTGTAATCGGCGCTTATTCTAGGGCCGCCTCGCGACGTGGCGGGTGTCTCCGGGGATCGAATCTGGGCAGAACCCACCGCTCGGTTGATATCCCCGATTGGCCCGGTTGATCACTTTCAACATTTTCGGTAAACTACATACTACATTTACGGTTAAATTTATACTACATTTTCGGTTTTACCTGTTGAATAGCCTATAAGAAAGTGGAGTACCAATGGAGATAGACGGCAACCGCTACCTTCCCCGGCTCATCGATCCCGTGGTCGATCTCCATCTGCGCGCGTTCGGGGCGGTGGAGATTGCCGGAACTATGTGGTCGGGCAAAACGTGGACGTCGCGCGCACATGGTAAAAGCAGGGTGACGTTCGACAATAAGCAGACGCGTGAGCTTGCGGAGCTCGATGTCGACGCCGTCCTCAAGGGCGAAGCTCCCCACATCGTCGACGAATGGCAGGAGGTGCCGCAGGTGTGGGATGCGGTGCGCGATAAGGTTGACGAGGCAGGCGGTAAGCGCGGCCTCTTCATCCTCACTGGTTCGTCGCGGCCGGTCAAGGGTAAAACACACCATACGGGATCGGGGAGGATATCAAGGCTGAAGATGTGGCCTATGGCTCTTTCAGAATCGGGGCATTCGGGCGGATCGGTCTCCCTCTCCGGTCTGTTCGAGGGCGCGTTTGAGTCGGGTCCCGTAGAAACAGACCTCGAGCAGCTTGCCAGGCTCATTTGCCGCGGCGGTTGGCCTGCGGCCGTCGACTTGGATGACGATGCAGCGCGTATCGTGCCAGGTCAGTATCTCGATGCCCTGTTCGCTAAAGAGGAAGAAAAGGCTCCGGGCACGGAGAGGGAGTTGAGGTTGTTTCTCCAATCTCTGGCGCGCAATGTGGGCAGCGCCGCCACTTTGGAAACGCTCGCGAAGGACATGGGGCTTGCCAAGAAGGGGAAGGTCACCGATGCCGACGCGCGCAGAATGAGCGCCTTCCTCGACTATTTCATCGGCCGCTATGTCGTGTGCGACTTGCAAGGATGGGATGCGCCCATCAAGTCGAAGGGCCGCCTGCGCACGAAGCCCAAGCACGGGTTCGCCGACCCCTCGCTCCCCGTGGCGCTTCTGGGCACCGGACCGGAGGCGCTTATGGGCAACCTGCAGCTCTTCGGGCAGCTGTTCGAGGAACTTTGCCTGCGCGACTTGCGAGTGTATGCCTCCGCTCTGCGCGAGGCGCAGTCCGATCCGCTGCGCTACTACCGGGATGCCGACGGCTTGGAGGTGGACGCCATCGTCGAACTGCGGGATGGCCGATGGGGCGGGATTGAGGTGAAGCTCGGGGCCGCGAAGGCCGATGCCGCGGTTCGGAACCTGCTGCGGCTGAAGAGGAAGATCGCCGCGAATCCAGCTGCTCGCAATCCCGAGCCGAGTTTTCTGCTCGTCCTTGTGGGAAAAACCGATTACCAGTACAAAACGCCCGAAGGCGTGATCGTAGCTCCTCTCACTGAATTGACTGCATAGCATGTACTGCTCTGCTGAATGGCAAACTCTTATAGTAAAAGGGCTGGTGGTATGGGGCGCTCCCAAGATAAGACCGAAGTGGGGAAGGCAAAGGCAGCGCGCGGGCGGCAAGGCACGGCGTCTGAAGCAGCGACCAGCGCGCGGCCCAGCGCGCAGCCCGTCGAGGCGCCCGAGCTCATCCTGAGCGAGAAGTTCGCGCCGGCGGCGCTGCCGGACGTATGCGCGCCGCGGCTGCGGGTGGTCGACGCGCTCGACCGCGCCGTGCGGCAGCGGCGCTTCGTGTACGTGGGCGCGCCGGCGGGCAGCGGCAAGACGGTGTCGGCGCTGTTGTGGCTCAAGCACGCGAAGCGGCCGTGCGTGTGGATAGGCCTCGACCGCTACGACGACGTGCCCTCGGTGTTCTACAAGCAGTTGGCAATGGGGCTCTACTCGGTGCAGCCGGACAACGCGGGCATGCGCACGGTGCTGGAAAGCCCGGCGTTCTCCGCGTCGCCTGTGGAGCACACGGTGCGGCTGGTGGCCGAGATGCGCCCGCTCAGGCGCCGCTTCGTGCTGGTCATCGACGATATGCACCTCATCGAGAACCGCGAGATAGTGAAGTCGCTGCCCGCCGTGCTGCGCCGCCTGCCCGGCGCGTTCGCCGTGCTGCTGCTGTCGCGCGCCCCGCTGCCTGGGGAGTGGCGCGCGCTCGGCGGCGCGGAGGGGCCGGCGGTGATGGGGGCCGACGACCTGCGGTTCGCGCCCGACGAGATACGCGGCTACTTCAACGCGCTCGGGCGTTTTCCCACGCCCGATGAGGCACGGCTCGTGCACGCGGCCACCGAGGGCTGGGCCATCGGCGTGGCGGCGCTCGCGAAGTCCGACCAGGTGGCGAAGGGCGACGGCCGTACGCTGTTCGCCAGCTACTTCGAGCGGCAGGTGTGGAGCGCCTGGGACGAGGGCCTGCGCGCGTTCTGCCTGGCCACCAGCGTGGCCGAGGAGTTCGACCCGGCGCTGGCGGCGCTTCTGAGCGGCCGCGACGACGCACGCGACGTGATGGAGCAGCTCGCGCGCACGAACACCTTCCTCTCGCGGCTGCACGGCGACACGTACCGCTACCACCACCTGTTCCGCGACTTCCTGCGCGACAAGGCGGCGGAGGCGGGGGTCGATCGCGCGGCGCTGTGCAAGCGGGCGGCCGAGAGCTTCCGCGCGGGCGGCGACTACACGCGGGCGCTGCGGTTCTGGTTCGAAAGCGGCGACTTCAGGGGCATGGACACCTACCTCTTGCTGTTCCTGTTCGAGAACGCGCACGGCTCGGTGGCCGACTACGCCGACTTCCTGCGCACGCTCGGCATCGAGGCGTTGCCCGACGAGGCGTTCCGGGTCTGCCCGCCGCTGCGCGTGCTGGCCGCGTGGTTCTTCTACCTCACCAGCCAGCGCGCTGCCTTCGAGCGCCACCTGGACGAGCTGTATCGCGCGCTGCCGCGCATCGCCGTGTCCGACACGCGGTTCGTGGAGTTCGCGCTTCTGGCCTACAGCGTGGACCACCGCACCACCATCATTGAGAAGGCGCGGAGGTTCTCGCTGTTCGGCCGGTTCGTGAAGCGCTTCACGCCGGCAGGGCTGGCCACGAAGATCGCCTCGTTCACGCACAACCTGCCCTATCCGCACCGCAGCAACGTGGACTACTCGGCCATCGCGCTGGAAGATGGCGGGTTCGACCTGCTCGGGCGCACGTTCAGACCGCTGCTGGGCGCGGAGTGGTGCTACATCCCCCGCCTCATCGAGTCGTGCTTCGCCTACGAGCGCAACCGGTTGGACGAGGCGCTGGCCGGCTTCGAGGCCGCTGCGGCCGCGCTCGTGCCGGAGAACCAGGTGGACGGCCGCGTGTGCATCATGGTGATGCGGCACGCGACGTTGTGGCAGCAGGGGCGCGACGCGGAGGCGGCCTGCGCGCTGGACGACCTGGCGGCGTTCACGCAGGTCGAGGCCGCGCACTTCCTGCCGAACCTGAAGGCGTACCGGGCGAAGCTCGCGCTGTTCGACGCCGATGCGCGCACGGCGCGGGCGTGGATGGAGGAGTATTTCGTCACCGGAGCCGAGCGCATCGAGCTCGTGCGCGTGTTCCAGCACTTCACCACGGCCCGCGCGCTCATCGTGCTGGGGCGGGCGGAGGAGGCCGAGCGGCTGCTGGGCGCGCTCCTGGAGTTCGGGCGCGGGTTCAACCGTCCGCTCGACGTGGGCGAGGCCGGCACGCTGTTGGCGGCGCTTCGGTGGGCGCTCGGCCGCAAGGACGAGGCCGTGGAAGCGCTGGCCGAGGCGCTGGAGGTTCTTGCGCCCTACGGGTTCTTCCGCGCGGCAGCCGACGAGGGCGCTGCGGTGGAGCCCGTGCTGAAGAGCCTGGCCGACCGCTTGGCGTGCCCGGGCTACAAGGGGTGCTTGGAGCGCGGCTTCGTGCAGGAGGCGCTGCTGGCGGCGCACGAGCGGGGCCGGCGCTTCCGCGGCGTGTGCGCGAACCTGGGAGCGCGCCGCGCCGACAAGCCGGTGAAGCTGTCGAAGCAGCAGAAGCGCGTGCTGGAGCTGCTCGCCCGCGGCCTGCGCAACGCCGAGATAGCCGCCGAGTGCGGCCTTTCCGTTCCCACCGTGAAGAGCCACATCGCTGCCGCCTACCAGAAGCTTGGCGTCCACAACGCCATGGACGCCATCCTCCGCGCCCGCGACCTGGGCCTCCTCGAGTAAGACGCCCGCGCGTCCTGCGTCATCCGCCAGGACGCATCTTCGCTCCAAAAACACGCCTCGTGCGCTGAGGCATGTTTTTGGAGCGAAGATTCGCCCGCGGCCCGCCCTCACCTGTTCTCGCGCATCGGGCGGCAGGGGTTGCCGTAGGCGATGGTGTTGGCGGGGATGTCGCTGGTGACCACGCTGCCGGCGCCGATGACGACGTTGTCGCCGATGGTCACGCCCGGCAGGATGATGGCCCCGCCGCCTATCCACACGTCGTCTCCCACGGTCACGGGCGCGCTCTGCGTTGTGCAGAACGCGATGCGGCCGTCTGCGCGCGGCGCGCCGAAGCGCTCGCGGGCGCTCGTGGGGTGGAAGGCCGTGTAGATCTGCACGTTGGGCGCGATGAGCGCGTTGTCGCCGATGCGGATGACGTTCGCGTCCAGAAACGTGCAGTTCAGGTTCACCTCGCAGTTGCGCCCGAAGAAGATGTTCTCGCCGTAGTCCACGAAAAACGGCGGCGTGATCCACAGGCCTTCGCCGAACCCGCCCAGAAGCTCCCGCAGCAGGGCCTCCTTGCGCGCGGCGTCCTCGGAGGCCGTGACGTTGAAGTCGCGCGCGAGGTCCTTCGCGCGGTGCCAGCGCGCCAGCAGCGCGGCGTCGCCGCAGTCGTACAGCTCGCCGGCCAGCATCTTCTCGCGCTCGGTGCGTTCCATCGGCGCCCTCCTTGTCCGCGCGGCCATGTCGTGCTCCCAGTATAGCCGCGCCCTGTGTTGATTTCGAGCGAGCGCGCCCGCGTCCTCGCGCATAATGCCTGACCAGCGGTATCATATACGCCGAAGAGACGAAGGCGGCCCGGGCGGCCGCCGCACGAGAAGGAGGATCCCGATGGACGCACGCGTGTACGAACTGCTGAACGACCAGATCAACAAGGAGCTCTACTCGGCCTACCTGTACCTGTCGTTTGCCGACTACTACGAGGAGGAGGGCCTCGAGGGCTTCGCCAACTGGTACGAGATCCAGGCGGCCGAGGAGCGCGACCACGCCATGATCTTCCGCAACTACCTGCATGAGAACGGCCAGAAGGTGAAGCTCTTGGCCATCGACCAGCCCGACAAGGAGTTCACCGACTTCCTCGCGCCGCTCGAGGCCGCCCTCGAGCACGAGCAGTACGTGACCAGCCTCATCAACGACATCTACGCCGCCGCGGCCGACGTGCGCGACTACCGCACCATGAAATTCCTCGACTGGTTCATCGAGGAGCAGCAGGAGGAAGAGGACAACGCGGACAAGATGATCACCCGCATGAAGCTGTTCGGCTCCGACGCCAAGGCCCTCTACGACCTCGACCAGGAGAACGCCGCGCGCGTGTACTCCGTCCCGAGCCCCCTGGCCACCGCCGAGTAAGCGCAACCCTCAACGCCCGGTTGTAGGCGGCCCGTCCCTCGATCAGGGCGCGGGCCGCTCTCCGTTCGTGCGCAGAAGCACGGCGTCGGAGTCGGATCGCAGCGGCGTTTCGCGGTGCCAGGCGGTCACAACTGCGCCACGGCGTGGTTACAATTTGCTTGTTCACCTGCACAAAAACGCTGGCGGGGGTTCGCAGTTCTCGGAAAAGGCGGTACAATGCGCCTAGTCCGACAGTTGGAACCACGCAATACGAACGAAATGACTATCTTCGCCAAGTAACAGTCTCGTGCGGTACTATTGCGGTTATCGCGCAAGCGATGGGCTAGTGGGCAACTCAAGAGGAGCCAAGCGATACTGTCGGTATTCCTTTCGATGAGGTCGGGGGCTTGCGAGCTCCCGACCTCGTTGTTTCGGGATGCCGCCTCACGGGGCGATCGAATGATTTCACGCCGAGCCGCAGCGTACGATGCGGCGATCACGCAAGGAGGGCGCATGCAGACCGCGCTTCTTTGGGCCGCCGGGGGAACCGGCTTCACGTTCCTCATGACCACGCTGGGCGCGGCGTCGGTCTTCCTGTTCCGCAAGCGCGACAGCAAGCTGTTCCAGCAGGTGTTTTTGGGCTTCGCCGCCGGCGTCATGATAGCGGCGTCGGTGTGGTCGCTGCTCATCCCCGCCATCGACCAGGCCGAGGAGGCCGGGCAGATAGGGTGGATCCCCGCGGCGGGCGGCTTCGCCATCGGCGTCGCCTTCCTCATGGTGCTCCACCAGCTCATCCCGCACCTGCACCCCGGCGAGGACGAGCCCGAGGGCCTGCCCAGCAAGTGGGAGCGCCCCACGCTGCTGTTCACGGCCGTGACGCTGCACAACATCCCTGAGGGCATGAGCGTGGGCCTCTTGTTCGCCATGGCGGCGCAGAACGGCGGCGACCCGGCCATGTTCGGCATGGCGGTGGCGCTGGCCATCGGCATCGGCATCCAGAATGTGCCCGAAGGCGCGGCCGTGGCGCTGCCCATGCTGCAGGAGGGGATGGCCCCGCTGAAGGCGTTCGGCCTAGGCGCGCTGTCGGGGCTGGCCGAGCCCGTGTTCGGCATCCTGGTGGTGCTGTTCGCGGGACTCATCTCGCCGTACATGCCGTGGATGCTGGCGTTCTCGGCGGGTGCCATGATGTACGTAGTGGTGGAGGAGCTCATTCCCGAGGCGCACCTGGGCGAGCACACCAACGCCGGCACCCTGGGCGTGATGGCGGGCTTTTTGGTGATGATGGTGCTCGACGTGGCGCTGGGGTAGGGAAGGCCGGCAGACGAGAAACGCCCCGGCGCTTGACCGGGGCGTTTCGGATGCAGGTGGCTTTACTGCTGCTCGGGCGGCGCGGGCGGAACCGGCGGCTGGGGAGCCTGCGGCGCGGGCTGCTGCGGCACCTGAGGCGGGTACGGCTGGCCCGCGTAAGGCTGGCCCGGATAGGGCTGCGGCGCGTAGTATCCCGGCTGGAGGTAGGCGGGCTGCACGGGGTTCCGCAGCCTGTTCAGGTACACGGCCATCACCACCAACAGCACGACGGTCACGATGCGGCCGGTCAGAAGCGCGGCGATCGCACCGGCGATGGACCATCCGAATGCGGCGCCGATCTTGTCCGGCTGGCCGTAGCGGCGAATTCCCAGGATGCCCGCCACCAGCGTCACGGCCGAGCACAGGATGCTGCCGAGCGTCAGCACGACGCCCAAGCCGATGGCGAACGACCCGAGGGCCGCCACATCGCGGGAATCCATGTCGTAGCGGTTGAGCTCGTCGACGACGGCGGGGTCCGAATCGATGGTGGCGATCTCGTTCAGCACGTACGGATCGTTGAGCGCGGCCCCTCCCACGCCTAGGAAGAACATGACCACGAGCATCCCCGCGATGGCCAGCGACGACAAGACGATGACCGCTATGCTCAATCCGCGCACCATTCGCGCATCAGAGCTGTACATGACGGACTCCTTTCAAGGAAGGATCAAAATGATTACGTGCGATATAGTACGATATGATGCGAATAACAACGATGCTGTTGCCAAGTTGAAAGAGAGATGATTGGCCCTATGGAGAATTTCGAATTCGTCTCGCCCACGCATTTCGTGTTCGGCCGCGGTGCGGAAGAGCAGGTGGGCGCGAAGCTGGCCGAGCGCGGGGCGAAGCGCGCGCTCATCCACTTCGGCGGGCAGAGCGCTCTTGCAAGCGGGCTCATCGACCGCGTGAAGGCGTCGCTTGACGCGGCGGGCATCGAGCACGTGGAGCTGGGCGGCGTGCGGCCGAACCCCGAGATCAACCTGGCGCGCGAGGGCATCCGCCTGTGCAAGGAGCACGGCGTCGACTGGGTGCTCGCCGTGGGCGGCGGCTCGGTCATCGACTCGGCCAAGGCCATCGCCGTGGGCGCGCACTACGACGGCGACGTGTGGGATTTCTTCGAGACGAAGCAGCAGACCACCGACGTGTTGCCCATCGCCGTGGTGCTCACCATCCCGGCCGCCGGCAGTGAGGCGTCCAAGAACACCGTCGTGTCCAACGACGAGCTGCAGATGAAGTCGGGCTACCCCAACAACGCGCAGCGCCCGAAGCTCGCGTTCATGAACCCCGAGCTCACCTTCACGCTGCCGACGTTCCAGACGGCCGCCGGCCTCACCGACATGTTCTGCCACCTGCTCGAGCGCTTCTTCGACGACGTGGGCGCCGTGCCGGTGACGGACAACCTGAACCTGTCGCTCATGAAAACGGTGCGCGCCGAGGCGCCGCGCGTGCTGGTGGAGCCCGAGAACTACGACGCGCGCGCCAACGTCATGTGGGCGGGCATGCTCTGTCATCAGGGCCTCGCCGGCGTCGGTCGCCACGAGGATTGGGCCACGCACGGCCTGGAGCACGAGCTTTCCGCGCTGTATCCCGAAATCACGCACGGCGCGGGCCTGGCCGTGATGTTCCCCGCGTGGATGGAGTTCGTCTACGACGCCAACCCGGCGCGCTTCGCCTACTACGGCCGCGAGGTGTTCGGCCTGGCACCCACCGGCGACGTGGAGGCCGACGCGCTTTCCGCCATCGACGAGACGCGCAGCTTCTTCGCCTCGCTTGGCATGCCCACGACGCTGGCTGAGCTGGGCGTGGCCGAGGACGACATCGAGAAGCTCATCCCCACGCTCAAAGCTAACAAAGGCGAACCCTTCGGCACCTTCAAGAAGCTCACCATGGACGACGCGAGGGAGATCTACCGCATTGCGCTGTAAAGTGCCGTTGGTCTTTCGAGTTTGAAAGCCTTGATAAGTAACAGGTTTCTGCCATCAAGGTAAATGCCAGCAGGTCGAGTTACTCCTTCGCTCGACCTGCCGCGGTAGAAGCGCGCCTCGTCGATGTCCTCAGTCTAAGCGGCTGCAGGCCTGTGCCCGAATTCCCCGTTTTGCATAGGAATTCGGGCACATATTCAGCTGTTCGGCGCTATTTGAGCTTCTCGCCCAGCTTGCTCCCGCAAAGATAGCCGGAGGTGATGGTATTGGACATGCCTATGCCAAAGCCTACGTAGGTGTCGTTGAATAGGCTGCTTCCTGCCTCGTTGCCCACGGCGTATAAACCAGGTACGGGGATGCGGTTTTCATCAAGCACTTCGTAGTCGGCGTTGACCAGGAGCCCGCCCCATGAGCACAGGTTGTTCTCCTCGGCGATGACGGCGTAATACGGTCCTGCGCCCATCGGCACCAGGTACTTGCCGCTTTTGCCGAATTGGGTGTCCGATCCGCTTTCGCAGAACTGCTCGTATTGCTCGAACTGCGCAACGAAAATATCGGGATCCATACCGGCCGCTTGGGCAAGTTCTTCAGGAGTGCTGCCCTTGAAGCCTGTTCCGGTTTCAACCATTTTGTCGAACACTTCGGTAATTTTGGTCCAAGGTGTATCAAGTTCAAACTGCGGCTTGTATTCCGGGGGCAGGCCGGGGCTGTAATCGACGTTCAGGCCTGCCAAACCCTCGCTTTCCAGCGTGTTCATCATGTCTTGAGAGACGATGACGTAATGGAAAGACCCTTGGTACGCGCTTGAGTTCGCGGCGGGAACCGCATCAAGCACGAGCGCTTCGTTGCGGAAACGAGCACCTGTGGCGCCCACATTCAGGAAGTTGGCAACATAGGTGGCGATCATGGGATATTTTGCCGGGAAAGCATCGAACTCATTGATGATTTTATCGGTAGCTCGTGCGAGCGTCTGGTGCAGCATCTGTCCACCGAAGTTCCCGGGTTTCTGCGCGCCAGCCGCCCATGCCATCTCAAGCCCTTCTCCGATATTCTGGGGAAGGCCGGCAAACACGCCCTCGAAGCCAAATGCGGCTTTCACCATGGCGGCGTTTGCCCCATATCCTCCGGTTGCGATGACCACGGCCTTTGCGTCGATCTGGATTCCCTTGCCGGAATTGTCGACTGCTACAATGCCCGTCACTGCCCCCTCCTGGTCAAGAACCAGTTGTTTAGCCGTGGTTCCCTTCAGAACCTCTCCGCTTTTCACAACGGTGCGCTCAAGCATGGACTCAAACAGCTTGGGACGTTCGGCGTAGTCGGGAAGCGCGGTCATGCCCGCCCCCATGCCGAGGTAGGTGAAGTTCCAGCCATTGTCGCGCATCCAGTCGATGGCCTGTCCTGCAGAGTTCACCAGCTGGCGAATAGCGGCGGCGTCTACACGCCAATGGGCGTCTGCCACCCACTTCTCGATGACGGGTTCGGTGTCTGTTACGTCGCCCGCCTCGGTGGCGTAGGCGCTATTGTAAGCTGACGGAGCCCACGATTTGTTGCTCGCTCCGCCGATCGTGTCTGTCTTTTCGACGAGAATAACTTTAAGGCCCAGTTCAGCTGCGCGAGCGGCCGTGTTTGCCCCCGAGCATCCCGCGCCGACCACCACGACGTCGCACGACTTTGTAGTGGCTACGTCGATGCTTTCCGATGTGCACCCCGGCAGCGTTGACGCCAGGTCAACATTGAGGAGTTGGGCCAAGTCCGGTGCATCGACGCTGCCAGGCGAGGCGGATGCCGATGAAGACGTTGAGTTTGCCGCAGTCGTCTTGTCATTTGGCGCGCATCCGGCCAAACCGAGCGCTGCCACAACGCCAGCGGATGCCGCACCTGTCAAGAAGCTGCGGCGAGTAAGTTTGCTGTGCATGGTTCCTCCTTGCGTCGTGCCTGTTTTGATGTTGGTTGCCTGGCTGCCCTTCCTTGCGGGCATCCGACACGATCCAACGCAGCGCATAGTGCTCTTATCGCCGCTCTTGCAATAGACCCCGCTGGTGGGGTTTTGAAGTTTTCCCACGTGAGAAGCTTGAAGGGCCTATCGATTTTAGGAAAAGCCATCGCTATACTGGCCTCATGGCAAGGGGGTTCAAAGAAGGGGAACGGTCT
Organism: Arabiibacter massiliensis; assembly: GCF_902386925.1. Taxonomy (NCBI): domain Bacteria; kingdom Bacillati; phylum Actinomycetota; class Coriobacteriia; order Eggerthellales; family Eggerthellaceae; genus Arabiibacter; species Arabiibacter massiliensis. The sequence continues at coordinate 2,507,678 of NZ_LR698996.1, forward strand.
ATGCTGAAAGAATTTATCGGCAATGGTCGCGGACGCACGCTATTCATCACGATGATTGCCGGATTCGGTTTGCTTTGTTTTGTCAACGTTGCGTGCTTCTTCCCTCAATCAATTTTGGCGCAGGGCGTCTCAACCGAAGCATATCGCTCGTATAACTTCGCGGCGGGGATATCTTCCTCGCTTGCCGCAGTTGTCTATGGTCTCGGAACGCTCAAGGCTCCCTGTCAGGTATTTTTCCCAGGGGCGCTGTGCGGTTGTCTGCTAACGCTTGCGGGTGTGGTTCTCATGACCCTCATACCTAGTGAGGAAACCTCTTCGTACGCGGCACTAGCGGGCGGGTTGTGCGGCGTGGGTCTGGCGTGCGCGATGGTGTTCTGGTTCGGAATGCTCACGTTCTTGCCCGAACGGCGGGCGATGTTTGCTCAAGGCTGGCAAGCTTTATTGGGTGGGTTGTTGTTTGGGGTGGTCCACCTCTTTCCACTTCAGGTTATGCGGGTTTTGGTTCTAGTGTGCATCGTCATCTCGTGCGGGTGCGTCGTTGCGGCGTGGCGGGTGGCGAGGTGCCAAGTCTTGGAATCGCCTTGGGCTGATCCTGGAGCACGCGGAGCATCTTCCTTCGGCTCGCTTGAATCGGTCCAGGCAACGTTGCCGCCGGCGGTTGGTTTCGTCATCGTTTCTTTTTTGTATGGCGCCCTGACCGCAGTGGCCATGGCTCCCGCGCCGCTGGGCTCTCCCTCCGCGTACTTTGTGGTTGTATGGGGATCCCCCTGCGGTGCAACGGCCTTCCTCCTTTGGGCGCGTTTCAGTAAAACGCGAGTATACGAGGTGGCTTTGCAGGCGGTGTTCGGCGTGCTTGCCTTGGTGATTGTTCTGGCTTCGTTCGATAGTATGGTTTTCGGCCTGGCCATGGGATATCAGGTATGCGGGCTGCTGTTTTACTCGCTTGTTATCGATGAGTTTTCAAATCGCCGCAAGCTTGCCGTTGCTCTTGTCGCCTCCGGTTATGCGTTGGTTCATCTTTCATTTTTGATCGGGTTGTTCCTTCCGGGGTGTTTCGACATCACGTCGCACGAAACGTTTATGAGCTCAACCCCGCTCGTCATCTTTCTGGCTTATGCGGTGTTCGGAGTGCTGCTCCTCGTGATACGGCAGAGGGAGAGGTACAGGTTCCACCGACTTGAAGAGGAGCTGAGCCGTCAACGCGAAGAGCAGGAGGACTTTCGCCGCACCATCGTGGGTTCGTCCGACGAGGAGCGCGATGCAGCCTGTCGCGAAATCGGGAGGACGTGCGGCCTTACAAAACGAGAGACAGAGGTGCTTTGTCTGCTTGCGCGCGGGCGTGACGTACCGTTCGTGTGCAAAGAACTGTATTTGGCTCGCAACACAGTGAAAGGCTACACCAAACGAATCTACGCCAAGCTCGGAATCCATTCCAAGCAGGAACTGATCGACTATGTTGAGCAAACGAGGAAGCGGTAAAATCGGAGGACCTCGGCGATGTCTGCCCGGAAGATGTTGCTGGTCAGCCATGCCGCCGCACCGCAACGCGATGCGGCGGCGGGCGGTTCTAGACTGACGATTATTCGGCCAAACGCTTAGCCAGCAGGTAGGCGAAGACGACGCATCGACTATGGCTTATGCCGCTGAACTCGTGAGGGTACGAATCGCTGAACATGTCGCCCGAGCAGTTGCCGAGGGCGTAAAGCCCGGGAATCGGTAGGCCGGAGGCGTTAATGACCTCGGATTGCGAGGTTACGCGCAGGCCGGAAACAGTTACAAGGTTGGCACCGCCCTCTTCCGCCGCGTAGTACGGGCCCTTTGCGAAGGACATCATCATGCCGGTGTCGGCTCCCCAATCAAGGTCCTCTCCGAGCTCATGGAGTTCGGTCATCCGCTCGAATGTGGCTTTGAGGTTGGCGGCGTCGATCCCCGTTTTCTCGGCAAGCTCCTCGATGGTTTCGGCTTGGATGATGATGTCCTCGGCGTCTTTCGCGAGATCATCTGGTTCGCGTTTTGCAGCTGACATGGTGTAGCTCCGGTATGAAGTGCTCTCTATCGCGCTTGAGAGGGTTTCTCCGGCTAGCACGATGTAATCGCGTCCTCCCGATTGGCGCATGATCGCGTTCGCGACGTAGTTCGGGGCTGTGCACTCGTTCACGAATCGTTGTCCGGCCATGTTGACGCGGGGGAATCTGAGCGAAAGAAGCGGGGACGATTTCTTCGCCACGACCGAACCGCCGGGATCGCGCATCATCACGTGCGGGTAGGGATCCATGACTCCTCCGACGGATTCGCCCATCAGGTGGCCGTCGCCGGTGTTCTCGGTGTTGGGGAGGCGCCATGCGACAACGCACAGGTCTTCGGGCCTCATGCTCTTCTGGAGCATCTCCCAGTTGTTCTCGTAGCCGCCCGTGCAAAGGGCCACCCCTTTACCTGCAAGCAGCTTGCTGTAGCTCCCGCTTTTGTCTTTGGCAATTACGCCGGTGACTTTTCCGTCGCCATCTTGCGTGAGCTGACAAGCCGGGGTGTCGAAGCGAACAACGGCCCCGTTCGCCTCTGCGAGTTCGAGGAGGGCCTGCATCATCGCTTCGAGCCCTTCCTCGAACTGGATCTGGTCGTTGTAGGTGACGATTCCGTTGAAAACGTCTGTCGCGCCGCCGGGCTGGTTGAGGTAGGCGGTCGCTTTGCCCTTCACGGCGTCGACGAGCCAGTCGACAGCTTCCCCGTTGTGCTTGATCCACGTTTTCCACAGGTCGATGTTGCAGCGATACAGCGAGGACTTCAGCGCATCGTTGAAGTATGCGTCTTCGTCGAACTCGATCCCGGCTTCCTTCACGAGCTTGCAGCTGATGGAGCCGATGTCATGGCCGCGCACGTTGAAGCTCGACGTTTTTTCGAGGAGCGCCGTTTTCAGCCCGTTCTGCGCCGACGCTGCCGCCAGCGTCAGCCCGGCGATGCCTGCTCCGCACACTACTAGGTCGTACTCTTCGGTTGAGCTGATCTGGTCGTCTTGCACGGGGTCGCTCACGTACGCCACCGTTCCCGCCGGTGGAGGGAAGTACTCGTACTGGACCCCCGTGGCCATACCCTGCATTCCCGCTGGCTGCGGCGTGGCTTCGGCTTTCTGCGGCGCGGGGTCGCTCCCTTTCGTCGGCGTGGTCGGCGCGCACCCGGCCAGCCCCATGGCGGCGAGCGACGCGATGCCGCCTGCTACAAACGTCCTTCTCGTGAATCCCCTTTGCATGATGTCTCCTCTCCGGCTGTGCGATTTGCCTCCTTTGCGGGCAACAGCTATTCTTCTCGGAGAGGGGGAGCGTGTATTCATGCAAGGCGGATGATTTTTCTCATGCGTTCCCTTGTCATGCGATAAGAATGAGAAGGGGTGAGGAGTTTGCGGGAGGGATGCGAAGCGCCGACAGGGCGTGTCTACGACGTACGTGTGCTTGCGCTCACCTTGTCGTTTGCGCTGTTCTGGGCTGGGCACACCGTCGTGAACTATGTTCCCATGGTCGGCGATGACGCGGCCGGCGGCTCCTGGTACGTGAGCAACGTTTTCATGTGCGTTGTCTACGTCGTCGCCATCGTCTTCTCCAAAAAGCTTCAGCTGCGGTTGGCTTCCACACGGTTCGTTTGCGTCGTTGTGGCGCTCCAGATCGCTTCCATCCTCCTGCGGTCGGGCTTCCCCGTCGCTTCATCTGACGGAGACCCCTTGTTCGTGCCTCTCTTTTTCGCGCAGCACGCCTTGATGGCCCTTGGGACGGCCGGCTATGCGATGGTGCTGTTTGATAGGTTCTGCTGCCTGGAGGGTTCCTCCGACAGGCGTTTCGCAATGCTGTTCGGCACGCTTATGTCGTTTTTCTTTTGCCTGGCGGCGACAAGCCTCGACGCTTCGATCGGTCGGGTGCTTGCACTCGCCTTCCCCGCGCTGTCGGCGCTTGTTCTCTTGCGCTATGTGCCTGCCTGCGATCCGGTCGAGGGGGAGCCCTGCATCGAAACGCGGTCGCGGCGGCCTGCGCCCGGCTATCTGAAGACACTTGCCATGATTTTCGTCTTCGCGCTGTCCTTGAATTTCATACGCATCGCCGTGGAAAGTTCGACGGGAACTGCCGAAGCCGGGCGAGCGGGTGGTTTTGCCGAGATCGCGCTTGTGCTCGCAGTGATAACGGTCATGGAGTTCGCTTTCAAAAAACCGGCTTCCGTTGCGGTGCCGTTGGCCCTCATCACCCTGATCACGTTCGCGATGCTTTGCGTTTTGATGCGCGTCCGTCCGCTGTTCGGAGTCGCTTCGGCGTTTGCCGCGGCGGGCTATTTCTATTATGTGACGCTTCTTTGGAGGATCGCCGCCGATCATGCGCGAGGGTCGTCCAACCGGGTAGGCGTCATGGCGGTTGCATTCGCCGTGAACGCTTGCGGACTCTTTTTCGGAACGGTCGCCGCGCATGTGACCCTTGCTCTGCCGGAGACTTCGAGCCTCGTGGTGTCGCTTTGCATAGCGTACTTGGTGTTTGTGGCGGGGTTCGTATTGTCGCGCTTGGACTACTTGGGCGTGCGGCGTGGGGAAGAGGGCACGCCGAGGTGGCGGGGCGCGTATGAGGGCGAAGGCTTCGAGCGCGCATTGAGATCCATAGCCGATGAGTACGGCCTCACGAACAGGGAGCTCGAAACCCTTCGGCATGCCGTCTCGCGAAAAGGATACAAGGCCATAGCCTCGAGCATGGGCGTGTCGGAGAACACGGTCAAGACCCATGCCGCCCACATATATCAAAAGCTCGACTTGCACTCGAAAGACGAACTCGCCCTGTTCGTCGAAAAACGCATGAAGGAGCACGGAGCGAATCTTCGCGAGCCTTGAGTCCGACAAACGCGTATTCGGGAGAGGGACTCGCGAAGCTATGCACCAGATTTGCGTCTGTGCGAGCTGTTGCATGAGGCTAACTCGTTGGAGGGCTTTCTGTGATTCACGCGACCAGGCACGATGCGAGCTTCACGCGAGAAAAGACGAGTTTCCCCCAGCTAACACCTCGCACAGACGCAAATTCCGTGCAACCCGAGAAATTGGGGGCTTCATTCTCGCTGGACGACAAACACGGCGCGCCAACTCGGTTCTTCGACGAAACGAGGTGCTCGAGTCACAGTTTTGTCCGCTCTGAAGCGATTTCAGGCGGTTGGGGTGATTTCCAGCCGCTATCAAGCGAAGGGTGAAGGCGTTTTCCCAGCTCGCGAGAAGCTCCCCTCGCGATGTTAGCCCGTGCGAGCTTCAGAACGGCGAAAACTGTGCATCGGGGCAGCCGATTCCGCGATGTCGTGCTTGCAGCGCCGCTAATCTTTCCCGACGATGGCGTTCATGATGCCGGATACGATGCTGATCACGATGCTCGCCACGAAGGCGCTGCCGAAGGTGGCGATGTCGATGCCCACCTGGAAGATGCCGTTGGCCAGCCACGCGGCCACGTACAGCATGAACGTGTTCACCACCAGGTAGAAGATGCCCAGCGTGATGAACGTGATGGGCAGGCTGAGCACCTGCATGATGGGCTTGATGCTGATGTTGATGAGCGACAGGATGAGCCCGAAGATGGCGATGGCCGCCCAGGCCTCGGTGCCGCCCACCACCTCGATGCCCGGCACCAGCCACACGGCCACGCCCACGGCGATGGCGGTCACAAGCCAGCGGATGATGAAGTTCATGGGGCGTCCTTTCGCGCGATTTCTCTCGGAAGCACTATACCGCGCGACAAAGCGCGCGGCGTGCAAAAGTCATGAAGCCGTTACCGCTGGCGCGCCGGCAAATGCAAGCGGCGAATCGTGCATAACGTGCATTTTCTGCCGCGCGTTATGCACGATTCCGGGGAAAGGGAGGGGGATGCCAGCCGTCCCTCCCTCTCCCGGGCCGGCGCCGCTAGAACACCGAGATCGTCCCGGTGGCCATGAGCGCGATCGACGCCACCATCACCACCACGATCACCGCGGCTATCACCTTGTCGGCCAGCTGCGGCAGCACCTTCTCGCCGCGCTCGCGCTGGCCCATCGCGTACACGATGATGCCGGGAGCGAACAGGATGGTGGTTATCATGATGCCCACGAGCCCCGCCGCCCACACGAGGAACACCGTGTACACGAAGCCCACCGTGCCCAGCACGCGCGCTTTCTTCACCTGCTCGGGCGCCAGATGCTGCCGCTTCCAGGCGATCTTCATGTAGTAGGCGGCCGAGCACACGTAGGGGATGAGGATGGTGGACACGGCGCATGCGTAGAAGAACTGGTACGTGGACTCGGAGAACACCGACACCACCAGGAACAGCTGCGTGATGCCGGCCGAGATGAGCACGGTCACGATGGGCGCGCCGTTCTTGTTCGTGCGCGCAAACGACTTGGGGAACACGCCTTGGCGCGCGGCCTCGAACGGCGTCTCGGCGGCGATGATCACGTAGCCCAGCATCGCGCCCAGAAGCGACAGCACCACGCCCAGGTTCACGATGCCCGCGCCTACGGGCCCGATGGCGTGCTCCAGGATGCCGGCCATGGACGGCGTGGCCAGCTGCGCCATCTCGGCGCGCGGCATGACGCCCATGCTCTCCAGCGAGATGATCAGGTACAGCACGAACACCGACACGAATCCGATGACGGTGGCGCGGCCCACGTCGCGGGCGTACTTCGCGCGGCCGGAGATGACCACGGCGCCCTCGATGCCGGTGAACACCCACACGAGCGCGATCATGGTGGAGATGATCTGCGTGCCCAAGTCGGGGCCGCCGGGCTCGCCCCAGAAGTTCTCCATGAAGATGGCCGGGTCGAACTTGCCCAGAAGCGCGATGGACAGCACGAACAGCGCGAGCGGCACCAGCTTGGCGATGGTCACCACCACGTTGATGCCTGCCGCCTCCTTCACGCCGCGCGACACCAGGTATACCAGCAGCCACAGGAACGCCGACGCGCAGATGCACGACAGCAGGTTGTTGCCGCTCTCGAACGGATGGAAGAAGTATCCCAGCGCCGAGAACAGCAGGATGGCGAACGACACGTTGGACAGGCACGCGGATATCCAGTACCCCCACGCGGAGTTGAACCCGACGAAGTCGCCGAAGCCGGCCGCCGCGTAGGCGTAGATGCCGCCGGTGAGGTCGGGCCGCGCCTGCGACAGCCCGTTGAAGCACATCATGAGCGCGAACACGCCCACGAAGCAGATGGCCCAGCTGATGAGCACGGCGCCGGTGTTGGCACCGCCGGCGGCCATGTCGCCGGCCAGCGCGAAGATGCCGCCGCAGATGCTGGCGGTGATCACCATCATGGTGAGCCGGAACAGGCCCAGGCCGTTCGGGTCGATGATGAGGCCCTTGTCGTCGGACGTGGTTGAGACAGCACGAGACATAGCCCCTCCTTTCGAGGGTGCGAACAAGGAATATGGCAGCGGTGGAATAGGGGAGGAGGGGGAAGCGGGGCCCTGCGCCCGATCGACGCAGGGCCCTCGTCAGGTTAGAAGCGCAGCGACAGGCAGCTCAGGCCGCCGTCGAGCTTGCGGTACTCGGACGTGTCCACCGTGAGCGTCTTGTAGCCGGCGTCCTGCACGGCTTTCAGCACCGTGGGGTAGCCCTCGGGCACGATGACGGTGCCGTTCACCCAGATGCAGTTGGCGGCGTAGGCCTCGTCCTCGGGAATCTCGATGCGGTTGTACTGCTCGAAGTCGGGCTTCGTCACGAACTCGCCGGACACCAGCATGTTGCCGTCCTCCAGGTAGTTCACGCCGGTCTTCAGGTGCAGCACGAACTCCAGCGGCACCTCGGAGCCCTCGAGGCCCCAGCCTTCCAGGATCTCGAAGAACTGGCGGATGCCCTCCTCGTTCGTGCGCGCGGAGCGGCCCACGTAGAAGTGGTCGCCCACCATCATCACGTCGCCGCCGTCGAGCGTGCCGGGATTCTGGATGTGCTTGACGTGCTCGTCGTCGAAGAACTTGCGCACGGCGGGCTCGATCTCGTCCTTCTCGCCGTTGCGGCTGTCGGCGCCCGGGTTCGTGATGATGGCGCCGCAGCGCGTGATGACGGCCGGGTCCTCCACGAAGCAGGAGTCGGGGAATTCCTCGAGCGCGGGCAGGACGGTGACCTCGACGCCGCACTGCTTGAGGGCGGCGATGTAGTCGTCGTGCTGCTTGCAGGCCAGCTCGTAGTCGGGCTTGCCCAGCTCAGGGGCCGAGGTGATACCCTCCACCATGGACTTGGCGGGGCGGCGGACGATGACGTTGGAGAACTTGGTCATGGTGCGGATCCTTTCTGACAGGGTGTTCGTTGTCGGTGCTCCTTGTGCTGCACATTGTATTCTGTATATTGTATACAATCAAGGGGGTGCAGGAAGTTTTTCCAAAAACGTTGAAAACGAGGGGACGAAGGTGGGCGGGGGCGTGACAAAGGGACGGGGATAATGTCACGCGCTGTCATCGGTGACATTATCCCCGTCCCTTTGTCACGCCCCCGCCTTCGTCATGGTATATTGGTATACATGAAGCAACGCGTATTCCAGCGTGACGGGTGGTGTCCATGGCAAACGAGTTCCGGTCCCTCAAGGACCACGTGTACGACTACATCGCCGACCTCATCGACGGGGGCAGCCTGGCCGATGACCACAAGATAAGCGAGCAGCAGATCTGCGACGCGCTGGGCGTGAGCCGCACGCCGGTGCGCGAGGCGCTCATCCAGCTGGCCGCCGACGGCTATTTGGAGAACGTGCCGCGCAAGGGCTTCTACGTGAAGCGCGTCACAGAGGACAGCGCGCGCGAGATCGTGGAGATCATCGGGCCCCTCGACGGCCGCGCGGCCCTGCTGGCCGTGGACGCGATGACCGACGACGACATCGCCCAGCTGCAGTTTCTGCACGGCAGCATGCAGCTGGCCGTCGACAAGGGCCTCTACAAGAAGTACGACGACCTTCAGCGCGACTTCCACGATTGCTACGTGGTCAAATGCGGGAACTCCCGCCTGATCGGGTTCATCCATCAGCTCAACCGCTACTTCATGAAGCGCGAGTACGCCAACGTGGACGAAGCCGAGCTCGGCGCGCTTCTTCGCAAGGCCAACGACGAGCACGAGGAGATCGTGCGGCTGTTCGAGCAGCGCGACGGCGAGGCCCTGCAGCGCTACATCCGCGACGTGCATTGGAGCATCGACAATGCGAAATTCCTCGTCTGGTAGCGCGCGCGGCGAGAAGGGCGCGCGCCCGGCCACCTTGCCCGGCTGCCCGCACGCCCGCGAATGCGGGGCGTGCCAGCATGTGAACGAGCCCTACGCCGAGCAGCTCGCGCGCAAGGATGCGCGGGTGGCAGAGCTGCTCGCCCCCGTGGCGCCGCCCGAGGCGCTGCGTCCCATCCTGGGGATGGACGAGCCCTTCCACTACCGCAACAAGGTGGTGTCGCCCTACGCGCCGGGCCGGAAGCTGCCGGGGGGCGCGCCGCGCAACAGCAAGCGCTCGGGCCGCGAGGCGCGCCCGCACGCCGCCCGCCGCGAGATCCTCTGCGGCATGTACGCCGCCGGCACGCACCGCATCGTGTCCACCGACGGCTGCCTGGTGGAGAACGAGCAGGCCAAGCGCATCATCCGTGCCGTCCGCGACCTCATGCCGCGCTTCGGCATGGAGCCCTACAACGAAGACGTGGGCACCGGATTTCTGCGCCACGCCGTGGTGCGCGTCGGCCACCAAAGCGGCGAGATCCTCGTCACCCTCGTCACGAACGGCCGCGCGTTCCCCGCATCGCGCGCGTTCTGCCGCGAGCTGGTCAAGCGCTGTCCGGCCATCACCTCCATCGTGCAGAACGTGAACGAGCGCCAGACCAACGTCATCCTCGGCCAGCACGAGCAGCGGCTCTACGGCCCCGGCTTCATCCTGGACACGCTGTGCGGTCTGAGCTTCCGCATCTCTTCTCAGTCGTTCTACCAGGTGAACGCCGTGCAGACCGAGGTGCTCTACGAAACCGCTATCGAGCTGGCGGGCTTCACGGGAAAAGAGCGCGCCATCGACGCCTACTGCGGCACGGGCACCATCGGCCTCGTGGCCGCCAAGCGCGGCGCCGCGCAGGTCACCGGCGTGGACACGACGGCTTCGGCCATCCGCGACGCGCGCGAGAACGCCCGCCACAACGGCGTGGAAAACGCCCGCTTCGTCGTGGGCGACGCGGGTGAGTTCATGCGCGAGGCCGCCGCGACCGGCGAGCGCATAGACGTGCTGCTGATGGACCCGCCGCGCGCCGGCGCGAGCGAGGAGTTCCTCGAGGCCGCGGCCGTCCTCGCGCCCAGGCGCATCGTCTACATCTCGTGCAATCCGGAAACCCAGGTGCGCGATCTCGCCCGCCTGCGCGAGCGCGGCTACGCCGTGCGCGCCGTGCAGCCGGTGGACATGTTCCCGCACACCGACCACATCGAGACGATCGCGCTCGCGGAGCGCGTGGAGGGGCCCGCGTCGGCGGGCGAGTCGAAGGGGCAGGAGGGGCCGCATGGACAAGATTGACGCAGCGTCCCAGGCAACGCCGTACGGCGCGCGACGTAACGAGAACCGCGAGCCGGCCGAGCCGCATTTGCGCCGCAACGCGCCCGGCCCAGCCGAGGAGGCCGGAGGAGAGGGAGGCGACCTGCGCTCGTTCGTGTTCGACACCGTGCTCGAGGGCATGCGCACCAGCATCTACGTCACCGATCCGGAAACCGATGAGATCCTCTACATGAACGGCTTCATGAAGCACGACTTCGGCGTGGAGGACCCCGAGGGCAAGGTGTGCTGGCAGGTGCTGCAGCGCGGCATGACCGCGCGCTGCGAGTTCTGCCCGGTGGACGACCTGCTGCGCAGCGAGGACGACGCGCCCCTGGTGGAATGGGACGAGGAAAGCCCGGTCACGGGCCGCACTTACCGCAACTACGACAGCCTGGTCAGGTGGATAGACGGCTCGCTCGTGCACCTCCAGCAGTCGGTGGACGTGACCGAGCTCGTGTCGGCAAACACCGACGAGCTCACCGGCGTGCTGTCCCGCCGCGCCGGCAAGGAGCATCTGAGCGCCTCCCTCGCGCGCGGCGCGGCCGAGGGCGAGGCGGTGTCCATCGCGCTCTACGACATCAACCAGCTCAAAGAGGTGAACGACCGCTACGGCCACGCCGAGGGCGACCGCCTCATCCGCTCGGCGGCAAGCGCCGTGCGCCGCGAGTTCGGCCCGAACGACTACGGGTTCCGCCTGAGCGGCGACGAGTTCGTGTGCGTGTTTTTGGGCGAGGCCTCTCTCGCGCGCGAGAAGATGGAGCGCGCCCAGCTCGCGCTCGCCGCGCAGCCGACCGACGTCGACCCTCCGTACGAGATGGGCTTCTGCTTCGGCATCGCCGAGTCCTATCCGGAGTCGCCGCTCGAGATGTACGAGATGCTCGCGCTCGCCGACCAGCGCATGTACGTGGAGAAGCGGAGCTTCCACATCGACGCCAGCATCGACGCGCTCAGGGTGGCCGAGGAGGCGGGCAGCGTTCCGGCCGGCAGCGCGGCCGCGTTCAGCTACGACACCGCCCATCTCTACGACGCGCTCGTGGAGAGCACCGACGACTACCTGTACGTGTGCAACATGAAGACGGGGGTGTTCCATTACCCGAAGGCCATGGTGGAGGAGTTCGGCCTGCCCTCCGAGGTGGTGGAGAACGCGGTCGCCGTGTGGGGCTCGAAGGTGCACGAGGACGACCGCCAGGCGTTCCTCGAGTCGAATCAGGAGATCGTCGACGGGCGCACCACCCGCCACTGGGTGGAGTACCGCGCGCGCAACCGCAAGGGCGAGTGGGTGCGCCTGCGCTGCCGCGGCCGCCTCATCCTCGACGCGCGGGGCAAGCCCTCGCTGTTCGCCGGGTTCATCGCCAACCTGGGCAAGAAGAGCAAGGTGGACCCGCTCACGGGCCTGTTCAACAAGTTCGAGTTCGAGGACGTCGTCCGCCGCCGCATGGAGATCACGCCGGACGAGGGCCTGAGCCTCATGGTCATCGGCATCGACGATCTGCGCCACATCAACGACCGCTACGACCGCGCGTTCGGCGACGAGGTCATCCGGTTCGTGGCGCAGCGCATCCAGAGCGCGGTCCCGGAGCGCGCGCGCGTGTTCAGGCTCGACGGCGACGAGTTCGCCGTCGCCATCAACGATGAGCTTGACGTTCTGCGCAGCGCCTACGCGGTGCTCAGCGTGTCGTTCGACCACCAGCACGAGCACGAGGGGAAGAAGTTCTACTGCACGCTCTCGGGCGGTTGCGCGCGCTATCCCTCCGATGCGGGCTCGTACGAGGAGCTGGTCAAGTACGCCGACTACGCGCTGGAGTTCGCGAAGGGGCACGGCAAGAAGCGCTGCGTGAGCTTCTCGGCCGCCATCCTGGCCGGGCGCACGCGCGAGCTGGAGCTCATGGAGCTTCTGCGCGACAGCGTCGAGAACGGCTTCGAGGGCTTCAGCCTGCGCTACCAGCCCCAGGTGGAGGCGTCCACGGGGCGCGTGAAGGGGGCCGAGGCGCTCGCGCGGTGGCGCTGCGAGCGGTTCGGCGACCTGTCGCCTTTGGAGTTCATCCCGCTGCTCGAGGAGAGCGGGCTCATCGTGCCGGTGGGCGCCTGGGTGCTGCGCGAGGCGGCGGCCACGTGCGCGCGGTGGCGCGTGCTCGACCCGACGTTCTCCATGAGCGTGAACCTGTCGTACCGCCAACTCGACGAGGACGGGCTCGTGCCGTTCATCATGGACGTGCTCGAAGAGGAGGGCCTGCCGCCGGGAAGCCTCGTGGTGGAGATGACCGAGAGCCGCTTCGCCGAGGACGACGACCGGGCGCGTGAACTGTTCTGTCAGATCAGGAAGCTGGGCGTGCGCGTGGCCATGGACGACTTCGGCACGGGGTACTCCTCGCTCGGCGCGCTGAAGTCCTCGCCGGCCGACATCGTGAAGATCGACCGCGCGTTCATCCGCGACATCCGCACCAGCACGTTCGACGCCACGTTCATCCGCTTCGTCGTGGAGCTGTGCCACGACGTGGGCATCAGCGTGTGCCTGGAGGGCGTGGAGACCGACGAGGAGTACGGCGCGGTGAACACCATGGGACTCGACTACATCCAAGGCTTCCTGTTCGGCCGCCCCCTTTTGCCGGAGGAGTTCGAGGAGCGCTTCTTGGGGAAGGAGGGCGACCGTGGCTGAGGATGCGACGCTCGTCGAGCGCGCGGCGGCCGCTATCGCCGCGCGCGGCTTGGCCGACTCAGACACGCCGGCGCTGCTCATGGTGTCGGGCGGCTCGGACTCCACTGCGCTCGCTTATGCGGCTTGCGAGCTGCGCGAACGCGGGCTTTTGGGGGAGCTTGCGGTGCTGCATGTGAACCATCGGCTGCGGGGCGAGGACGCCGACGCCGACGAGCGCTTCGTGGCGCAGCTGGCCGAGCTGCTGGGCCTGCCGCTGTTCTCGTGCTCCGTCGATGTGGCCGCCCTGGCCGAGCGCTCGGGCGAGAACGTGGAGGCCGTCGCCCGCCGCGAGCGCTACCTGGCCGCGAACGAGGCGCTCGAGAGCCTGTGCCTGCATGCCGCCGCGCCGCTCGCGGACGGGCGCATCCTCACGGCGCACACGGCCGACGACCGCGTGGAGAGCTTCTACATGCGCTCCATCGTGGGCACGGGGCCGGGGGGCTTCCGCGCCATGCGCTACCGCAACGGGCCGGTGGTGCGCCCGCTTCTGGACGCGAGCCGCGAGGAGCTGCGGGATTACGTGGTCGCGCGCGAGCGCGCCGGGCTGCCGACGGCCTGCGACGAGCAGGGCGCGCTCTGGCGCGAGGACGCCACGAACGCGCACACCGACCGCTTCCGCGCCTACGTGCGCCACGAGATCGTGCCGCGCGCGAAGGAGCGCAACCCTCAGCTGCTCGACGTGCTCGTGCGCACGATGAACCTGATCGCCGACGAGGACGACCTGCTGGACGGCATGGCCGAGGAGCTTGCGGGCCGCCATGCGCGCGCGCTCGACGATGGCTGGCTGCTCGCGCCCGAGCTGGGCGGCGAGCCCGCGCCCCTCGCGCGCCGCGTGGTGGTGCGCGTGCTGCAGGGGATGCTCGGGCCCGACGCGCGCGTGGAGACGGCCGCAGTGGAGGCCGTGCTGGCCGCGTTCGACGACGGTGGCCGCCCCATCGGCGGCTACGTCGCCAACATCCAAGGCGACCTGGCCGTCAGCGCCAACAAGCGCGGCGTCCGCCTCGAGCCCATGGCAACCTACCGCGCCCGCCGCAAAATGGCATAATTGGGGACAGTCCCCTTTTATGCCAAAATGTCCCAATCGGTGCCTGTCCCCAATTGAGACACTCGTCTGCTACAATGCTCGGCATGGAAAACGAACAGAACACCCCATCCCAGGAAGCGCCCGCCCTCGACGTCATCCTGGCCAGCGGCTCGCCGCGCCGCAAGCAGCTGCTGGAGGACGCGGGCATCGCCTTCACCGTGCGCGTGTCCGACGTGGACGAGTCGCTCGAGCCCGACCTGCTGGCGAATCCGCACGAAGCCGCCAAGAAGCTGGCCGAGCGCAAGGCCGGCGCCGTCGTGCAGGAGGTGCTCGCCGAGGACTACTGCGGCATGGCCGCCATCCTCGGCGCCGACACGATGGTGGTCTGCGAAGGCGAGATCTTCGGCAAGCCCGTCAGCCTCTCCGATGCCAAGCGCATGCTGCGCCGCCTGTCGGGCCGCACGCACGAGGTGCTCACGGCCGTGTCCGTGTGGATGGTGGCCGCGCCCGCGCCCGAGGACATCTCGCTCGGCTTCCGCACCTTCGTCGACAGCTCGTTCGTGACGTTCCGCGACCTCATGGACGAGGAGATAGCCGACTACCTGCGCAAAGGCGAGTCGTTCGACAAAGCGGGCGCCTACGCCGTCCAAGGCGCGGCGGCCGACTTCGTCGAGCGCGTCGAAGGCGACCTCGACACGGTCATCGGCTTGCCCGTGGAGCGCCTGCTGCGCGAGTTCCCCGACGTGCTCGCCTCAACGCGCTAGCCGCCGATACGTCTCCGACGGCATCGAAACGTTCCGGCGACGGGGGCGATCCGAAACCTATCGGCCCAGTTCCCGTGGCGAAATGTAAAAATCGTGGCATGTGGGGCGGCGTTACCGTCTTGTCGCCTTTTCCCGAAGGCGCAATGGTACACTTACCGGACTCAAGGTAAGCGTGACGCCTTCGCTCACTGATCGCACGCGGTCGGGCAGCGCGGACGGCGCGGAAACGACGAAGAGGCCTGGACCGTGCACAACGACATTGCGGAGATACTGTTCACCGAAGAGGACATCGCCCGGCGCGTCGGCGAGATCGGCGCTGCGATCACGCGCGATTACGCTGATCACGCGGACGAGGGCATCGTGCTCATCTCGGTGCTGCGCGGCGCGGCCATCTTCATGGCGGACCTCGCGCGGCAGATCGACCTGCCGGTTGAGATGGACTACATGGCCATCTCGTCGTACGGCAACGGCGCGAAGAGCTCCGGCGTCGTGCGCATCCTCAAGGATCTCTCGTCGGAGATCGAGGGCCGTCACGTCGTCGTGGCCGAGGACATCCTCGACTCCGGCCTTACCCTGAAGTACCTGCTGAAAAACCTGGCCTCGCGCCACCCGGCCTCCCTCGAGGTGGCCACGCTGCTGCGCAAGCAGACGCGGGCCCAGGCGAAGATCGATTGCAAATACATCGGTTTCGAGTGCCCCGACGAGTTCATCGTGGGCTACGGGCTGGACTTCGCGGAGCGGTACCGCAACCTGCCCTACATCGGCGTCTTGAAGCCGGAGATCTACTAGCACAGCGGCCTGGCGCGCGACGCGCTTGTCCGGCGGGGCCGCTCGAAGGCGAAGGCGGCGGCCGGTCGCGCGCGACGCGGTTTCGGCAGCCCGCCGACGCCGCAAGGCCGTATGGAAAAGGAAGTAAGGCTCAATGGCACAGCAAAATAAACAACAGTCGCAATTCCAGCAGCCGAATCCACGGACGACCATCATCTCGGTCATCCTGTTCATGATCATCGCCTTCTTCGTGGGCCAGCAGTTCATGAACATGTCGTCGGCCGGCGCCACGCAGACCGACCGCCTCATCACGTCCGAGTTCGTGCAGGCCGTGGAGCAGGACCGCGTGACGAAGGTGGTGTACAACGCGGGCGATTACGCGGTGTCCGGCTCGTACTATCCGGCCATCACCGCCGGCTCCACCGCCACCGACGCGTTCAACGAGGCTTTCAACGCGCTCAACGCGCGCATGGCCACCATCAAGAACCCCGACACCGGCAAGGCGCTGCCCGGCGTGAGCACGGCCGAGGTCGACGCGGCCACGCTGGGCACGGAGCACAACTACACGTCCACCTACTACGGCGGGTCGCTTGGCGACCTCATGGCCGCGCACCCCAACATCCCCTACGAGGTGCAGCTGCCCAGCCCCTTCCTCGAGATCCTCGGCACGCTTCTGCCCATCCTGGTGATCGGCGGCATCCTGCTGTTCTTCTTCAACTCCATGCAGAAGGCGAACAACTCGCAGATGAGCTTCGGCAAGGCCAAGACGAAGAAGTCCACCGAGGAGCGCCCGGACGTGAAGTTCTCCGACGTGGCCGGCGTGGACGAGGCCGTGGAGGAGATGCAGGAGATCAAGGACTTCCTGGCGAATCCGGCGAAGTACCAGTCCATGGGCGCGAAGATCCCGCGCGGCTGCCTGCTTGTGGGCCCTCCGGGCACCGGTAAGACGCTGCTGGCGCGCGCGGTGGCCGGCGAGGCGGGCGTGCCGTTCTTCAGCATCTCGGGCTCCGACTTCGTGGAGATGTTCGTGGGCGTGGGCGCGAGCCGCGTGCGCGACCTGTTCCAGCAGGCCAAAGAGGCGTCGCCGTCCATCATCTTCATCGACGAGATCGACGCGGTGGGCCGTCAGCGCGGCACCGGCCTCGGCGGCGGGCACGACGAGCGCGAGCAGACGCTGAACCAGCTGCTGGTGGAGATGGACGGCTTCGAGGCTAACGACTCCGTGGTGCTCATCGCCGCCACGAACCGCGCCGACGTGCTGGACCCGGCCCTGCTGCGTCCCGGCCGCTTCGACCGCCAGATCGTGGTGGACGCGCCTGACGTGAAGGGCCGCGAGAAGATCCTGCAGGTGCACTCCAAGGACAAGCCGCTGGGCAGCGACGTCGACCTGTCGAAGGTGGCCAAGCTCACACCCGGCTTCACGGGTGCCGACCTGGCGAACCTCATGAACGAGTCGGCCCTGCTCACCGCGCGGCGCGGCAAGAAGATCATCACGCAGCAAGAGGTGAGCGAGTCGATGGAGCGCGTTATCGCCGGCCCGGAGCGCAAGGGCCGTGTGCTCGACGAGCAGACCAAGCACACCATCGCCTACCACGAGAGCGGCCACGCCCTGGTGGGGCACCTGCTGCCGCACGCCGACCCGGTGCACAAGATCTCGATCATCTCGCGCGGCCGGGCGCTGGGCTACACGCTGTCCATCCCCAAGGAGGACAAGGTGCTGAACTCGCTCGGCGAGATGCGCGACGAGCTGGCCGTGTTCATGGGCGGCCGCGTGGCTGAGGAGATTTTCTGCGACGACATCACCACGGGTGCTTCGAACGACCTGGAGCGCGCCACGAAGATGGCCCGCGCCATCGTCACACAGTACGGCATGAGCGCCGAGCTGGGCACGCAGGTGTTCGGCCAGCCCAACCACGAGGTGTTCCTGGGCCGCGACTACGGCAACACGCAGGACTACTCCGAGGAGACGGCCAAGCGCATCGACGACGAGGTGGCGCGCATCATGAAGGACGCGCACGACCGCGCCCACGAGATCCTGGTCAACCACCGCGAGCAGATGGACCTCATGGCCAGCGTTCTGTTGGAGCGCGAGACCGTGGAAGGCGAGGCCTGCCTGGCGCTTTTGGATAACGAATGGGATGAGTACCTCAAGCACGAGGACGAGATCATCGCCCGCAAGGAGGCCGAGGAGCAGGCCGCCCGCGAGCGCGACGCCCAGCTGGCCGATCCCAACTGGAAGGAAGAGCCCGTCGAGCCCGGCGACCAGGACCCCAACCCGCCCTACCGCGAGCCCGCCGAAGGCGAAGGAAGCGACGCGGCTGACGCCGCTGCGAAGGACGACAAGCAGAATGTCATCCTGAGCGAGCAGGGCGACCAACCTGTCATCCTGAGCGGAGCGCCGCAAGGCGCGGAGTCGAAGGATCCCGAGCGGCGCCAGCCGGAAGACGCCCAGCCGCACGACGACCCGAAAGACGACGGCCCCGCCCGATGACCTGGCACTGCGCAACCTATGAATTCGACACGAGGATGCCCATCATCATGGGCATCCTCAACGTCACCCCCGACTCCTTCTCCGACGGCGGCCAGCACGACGGCCTTGAAGCGGCGCTCGCCCACGCCGAGCGCATGGTGGAGGAGGGTGCCCGCATCATCGATGTGGGCGGCGAGTCCACGCGCCCCGGCGCCGCGCCCGTGAGCGTGGACGAGGAGCTTTCCCGCGTGCTGCCCGTGGTGCGCGCGCTGGCCGAGCGCGGCGTGTGCGTGAGCATCGACACGCGACATGCCCCGGTGGCGCGCGCGTGCCTTGAGGCCGGCGCGGCCATCGTGAACGACGTGTCCGGATTCCGCGATCCCGCCATGGTGGAGGCCGTGCGCGAGGGCGACTGCGGCCTGGTGGTCATGCACATGCAGGGCGAGCCCTCCACCATGCAGGACGCGCCCGCCTACGACGATGTGGTGGCCGAGGTACGCGACTGGCTGCGCGACCAGGCCGCTTCGCTTGAGGCCGCGGGCATCGCGCGCGAGCGCATCTGCATCGACCCCGGTCCCGGCTTCGGCAAGACGCCGTCGCAGACGCTCGAGCTCGTGCGCAACTTCCAGGAATTCGCGCGCCTGGGCTATCCCGTGATGGTGGCGGTGTCGCGCAAGAGCTATATCGGCTGGGCGTACGGCATCGACGATCCGGCCGCGCGCGACGAGGCGTCCGCCACTGAGGCGCTCATGGCCTGCGAGCTGGGCGCGAGCGTGGTGCGCACGCACAACGTGGCCGCCACGGCGAAGGCGCTCGCCAACCTGCGGCCCTACGTGTTCCTCGGCCTGGGCTGCAACGTGCCGCTCGTGGCCGAGCCGGGCGAGGAGCGCGAGGGCAAGCTGGCCATGCTCAACCAGGCCATCACCGAGCTGTGCGCGCTGCCCGACTCGCAGATCGTCGACATCTCCAGCTTCTACGAGAGCGAGCCGGCCTACTACCTCGACCAGGATGCGTTCGTGAACGCCGTCGTGCTGCTGCGCACCGGCATCGCGCCCAAGGAGCTTTTGGGCTACCTGCACGCCATCGAGAACAGCCTCGGCCGCGTGCGCACCGTGGAGAACGGCCCGCGCACCTGCGATCTGGACATCCTCGACTACCAGCTGTACGTGGCCGAGTCCGACGTGCTCACGCTGCCGCATCCGCGCCTACTTGAACGCGACTTCGTGGTGAAGCCCCTGATGGAATTGCGGCCGGGCCATGTGCTGGCCGACGGGGTTGCCGTGAGCGCCGACGCCGTGAGCGTGGGGAAGGCCGTCCGGCTGTGAGCCTCGCGTTCCGCGTGCGCCTTCTCGACGAGGTGGCTTCGACGAACGACGAGGTCAAGCGCGCGCTCGAAGCAGGCGAGCCCGAAGGTCTTGTGGTGCGCGCCCGTCGGCAGGCAGCAGGCTACGGCCGGCAGGGCCGCACCTGGACGAGCCCCGAAGGCGGCCTGTACTGTTCGCTCTTGCTGCGCCCGCAGGCGCCGCCCTCTCAGCTGCCCACGCTGAGCCTGGTCGTGGGCTTGGCCGTGCGCCGCGCGCTGGCCGGCCTCGCGCCCGAGGTTGCCCCCCGCATCCAAGTAAAATGGCCCAACGACGTGGTGCTTTCCGGCCCCCTCTGTCATCCCGGCCGAGCGCAGGCCCCCCTCTGTCATCCTGAGCGAGCGCAGGCCTCCCTCCGTCATCCCGGCCGAGCGCAGGCCCCCCTCTGTCATCCTGAGCGAGCGAAGCGAGTCGAAGGATCCCCCGCGGCGCCAGCCGTAAGCGCCACAGCTGACGCGGCGCTGCGCGCCTCCGCTCAGGATGACAACAGGCCGGCGAAGCTCTGCGGCATCTCGCTCGAGGGGCATGCGGGCGGGGTGTGCGTCGGCGTGGGCGTGAACGTGCGGCCGCCGGCCGAGCGCCCCGACGTGGGCGGCAAGAACCGCGCCGCCTACGTCGCCGACCTCGCCGCCGTGTCGGTCGAGGACGTGCTCGCCGCCTTCCTCGCCGCGTTCGCCCCGCTCTACGGCGAATGGACGCGCGACGGCTTCGCCCCGCTCGTCGACGAGTTCAACGCTCACGTGAGCCTGACCGGCTGCGACGTGCGGATGGTCGACCGCGACGGCACCGCCATCGCCGCCGGCACGGTCGAGCGCGTGGACGCCAGCGGCCGCCTCATCCTCCGCGACGCCGCCGGCGTCGAAACCCCCGTAGCCTCCGGAGAAGCCCACCTCGCCTAAGAATCGAGCGTCCCAGGGGCGCATTGTCGACCCAAACACACGCCACAGCGCCCTCAAGCGTGTGTTTGGGTCGACAATCGTGCGACGACGGAGCGAAGATTGGGGTCGAGCGCCCGGCATCCCGCTGTCGGGCAACTTGTGGTGTCTTTTATTGGCGCGGCGTGCGTCGCGGTTGCGGGGGTACAATATGGCGTTCCGCAAAAAGGCACTGACGCGAAAGGCACCGCAGGTATGGCAGCGACGACGAACCCCGCAATCGACCAGGACGAACAGCCTCAGGGTGAGGCACCCGGCCGCGCGCCCGGAGGCCCCGGCCGCCCCGGCGGCGACAAGGTCACCCGCATGGGCACGGCCTCCATCCCCAAGCTCATCGTGGAGTTCGCCATCCCGTCCATCTTGGGCATGCTGGTGAACGGCGCGTACAACGTCATCGACTCCATCTTCCTCGGGCAGGCGCTCGGCGAGATCGGCCTGGCCACGGCTACGGTCGCCATGCCCATCATGACCGTGTTCATGGCAATCTCCATGCTGGTGGGCAACGGCGGCAACGCGCTCGCGGCGCTGCGCATGGGCGAGGGCAACCGCGACGAGGCCGAGCGCAGCCTGGGCAACACGGTGTCGCTCTCGCTCGTGTTCGCCCTGGTGGTGGCCGTGGTCGCGCACATCCCTGCGTGCATCGACGGCCTGCTGGGCGTCTCTGGCGCCACGCCCGAGGACTGGGATTTCGCGCGCTCGTTCATACAGATCATCTCGCTCGGCTTCGTGTTCCAGTGCATCGGCATGGGCGTGAACAACTTCATCCGCACGGCCGGCGCGCCCAACCGCGCGCTCACCACCATGATCATCGGCGCGGTGGCGTGCACCGTGTTCAACTTCCTGTTCGTGATGGTGCTCGGCTGGGGCGTGCAGGGAAGCGCGCTGGCCACGGTGTGCGGCCAGGCCCTCTCGTGCGGCTTCGTGCTGTGGTACTTCGTGTTCACCAAGAACGTGCCCATGAAGCTGCGCCGCCGCTGCCTGCCGCTGCATCCGCGCACGGTGGGGCTCATCGTGTCGCTCGGCCTGGCCAGCTTCGCCGTGCAGGCGGGCATGGCCGTGGTGAACTTCGTGCTGAATAACCTGCTCAACCTGTACGGCGCGCAAAGCGCCATCGGGGCCGAGGGCGCGCTCGCGTCCATCGGCGTGGTGCAGCGCGTGTCCATGTTCACCGTGCTGCCGCTCATCGGCGTGGCTATCGCCATCCAGCCGCTGCTCGGGTTCAACTACGGCGCGCACCTGTTCGAGCGCGTGAAGAAGACGCTGTGGTGCGGCATCGTGGGCGCCACCGGCATCGGCGTGGTGCTGTGGTCGCTCGTGCACCTGTTCCCAGAGGAGATCGTCGGGTTCTTCGGCATCACGAATCCGGAGCTGCTCGACTTCACCGTGTTCGCGCTCAAGGTGCAGCTGCTCATGCTGCCCATCGTGGGATTCCAGATCGTGGGCTCGAACTACTTCCAGGCCACGGGGCAGCCGCTCAAGTCCATCTTCTTGTCGCTGACGCGCCAGATCCTGTTCCTCGTGCCGTTGCTCGTCGTGCTGCCGATGGTACTGCCGTCGTGGTTCCCGCAGTTCACCAGCCTGGATGCGCTGTACTTCGCCACGCCCATCTCCGACTTCCTGGCCATCTTCACCACGGTGGTGTTCGTCATCATCGAGATGGGCCGCTTGAAGAAGCTCGAGCGCGGCGAGGTGAAGGCGAGGTTCTAGCGTCTGCCGGGGGGGGGGGCGATCGTCACCCGCATTGTCACCCTGGGAAGAGCCCGCCGGTTTACGCGAACCGGCGGGCTCTTCTATACTGCGACGCTGCGTTGGACGAAAACGAGGAGGTCGCATGGAAGAGCGAGCGGTGCGCGGCAAGAAGACGATAGCGGGGGCACGGGGGCGCACGCGCTCGATCGCGTTCGTGGGGCTCACGATCGCGCTCATGGGGGTTTCGGCGTGGGTGGCCATCCCGTTCGGCCCCGTCCTGCTCACACTGCAGATGTTCGCGCTCATGTTCGCCCTCCTCGCGCTCAAGCCGCGCGAGGCCGTGGCGGCCATCGCGGGCTATCTGGCGCTGGGGGCCATCGGGCTGCCGATGTTCTCGGGCATGCGCGGCGGCATCGGCATGCTGCTGGGGCCGACGGGCGGCTATTTGTGGGGCTACCTGGTGGGCGCGGTCGCGGCGCTCGCCGTGCGCGCGGGGCTGCGGCGTGTGATGGGCGGGGGAAAGCGCGCGTGGGCGGCCGACCTCGCGGCGTGCCTCGCGTTCATCGCGGCGACGTACGCGTGCGGCTGCGTGCAGTACGCGGCCGTGGTCGGGGTAGACCTCGCGGCCTCGTTGGCGGTCACCATCGCGCCCTTCGCCATCCCCGATCTGGTGAAGGCCGTGGCAGCCGTCGCATGCGCCCGCGCCGTCACCCGCGCCATCTGACGATTACCCCGTCCCTTCGTCACGCCCTTTCCCCGCGCCTACACCAAAAAAGAGACAATTACCCCGTCCCTTTGGCTCATTTCGCTTGGCGAAAGGATGCGCTATGGGGTAAACTTCCGTCCACGAGACGGCGAGACGGAAGTTCGGGTGGGCGCATGTACCGAGTGGCGATGGTGGAGGACGATGCCGAGCAGGCCGAGGCCCTCGCGCGGATGATCGACGGTTTCCCCCGTCGCGACGAGCTGTCCGTCACGCGGCTCTCGAGCCTGCCCGAGCTGGAATCGTACACGGGGGGGGGCTCGCTGATATCTTGCTGATGGATATCGTGCTCGGCTCGCGTGCGTGCGACGGCATCGAGGCGGTCAAGCGGTTCGCCCCCGACGGCTGCGGCACGCAGGTCGTGTACGTCACCGGGCATCCCGAATACTGCACGAAGGTGTACCAGACCGAGCACGTGTACTTCCTCACCAAGCCGGTGGCCCAGGCGCACCTCGACGACGCCCTGGGCAAGGCGTTGGCCAACCTCGAGCGCGCGGCAAGTCGCCCCATCGCGGTGCAGACGGGCGGCACGGTGCACGCGCTCGTGCCGGAGCGGATCGACTTTATCGAGAGCGACCGCCGCAAAGTGCGCATCCACCAAGGCCAGGAAGTGATCGAGGCGTACGCCTCCCTCGCGGAGCTCGCCGAGAAGCTGCCGGCCTCGTTCGTGCGCTGCCACAAGGGCTTCCTCGTCAACATGGACCATATCGCCAAGCTGCAGAGCTCCGACGTGCTGCTGCGCTCCGGCGAGCTCGTCCCCTTGAGCCAGCGAAGGCGTCCTGCCGTGCGCGAATCGTTCATCGCGCATCTGCAGGGCCGGCGCTGACGCCGGGAGGACGGCCGTCCCATGTCCAACGCGCTGCTCGAAGTGCTCATCACGCTTCCGCCGCAGGTGGCCATCGCCTGGGGTTTCACGCGCGTGCTCCCCATGCGCTGCGCGCCCCTGTTCGTCGTGGCGAACGCGGCGGTGGTCACGGCGCTCAATGCGATCGGCGAGCGCTTCGTCGACGTGTGGGCCGGGCTGGTGCTGCTGCTCGCGGTGTGCTTCGTGCTGCCGTTTGCCCTGTATCGGGGATCGCCCCTGTTGAGGGCCGTGGTTGTGGTGGCGGGCAACGTGTGCGACAGCCTCGTCCACGGCCTGGCATTCGCCGTGTGGGCTGCGCTGATGGAAGCGCCGGTGCCCGACGACATAGGGCCGTACTACGACGCGGTGCGCGCCAACCCCGCTTCGTTCGCGGTGTCCGAAGTCGTGAGCATCGTCGCCGCCGTCGGCATGTTCGTGCTGCTCGCCGCGGTGGTGCGCCGGTTCCGCGGCGGCGAGGCCTTCGTCCACGGATGGATCTCCTTCAGCTTCCTGCTGAGCCAGGTCGTCATGATGGTGGAGCTGCTGATGGTGGAGGCGCACTTCGAGGTCTCGGCGGAAATGGCGACGGCCACGTGCCTTCTGCTGGTCGGCTGCCTCGTGGTGGATTGGCTCCTGCTCACAGGGATGGGCCGCTACGAGCGCCTGCTGCTCGACCGCGAGCGGGGGGACGTGCTCGAGCGTCAGCTTGAGGCGTCGCTCGCCTCGTATAGCCAGGTGGTGGACGAGATGGAGCGCACGGGCCGCATTCGCCACGATCTGCTCAACCACATGCAGGTGGTGGAGGCGCTGGTTGCGGAAGGCCAGGTGGAGCGCGCGCGGAGCCACGTCGCGGCGTTGCGGGGCGCGCTGGCCGAGGGAAAGCGGGAAGCGGGCGATATCCGATGACGGGCGAGCAGCTGATAGCGGCCGCATCCCTGGGAGCGCTCGCGGCCGCCGCCGTGGTGCTCATGCTGCCCCGTCGCGACGTGGCGGGCCCCCGGAGGTGGTCGAACCTCCTGCTGCCGGCATCCCAGCTGGCCCTGGCTGCGTTCATGTTCCACCACATCGTGGCATCCGGCCTCCCCGAATGGCTGTTCGCGCTGGTGGCGGGTACCTGCTTCGCGTGCGCCCTGGGCGACGTGGTGCTGTTCAGGGCGCTCTGGAAGGCCGAGCGCGCCGATGTGGAAGCCGAGCGAGCCCGCCTGCTGGAGGAGCAGGTGGCCATGCAGGACGAGCATCGGGCCCGACTCGAGGCCGACTTGCGCGACGCGGGGCGAGTGCGCGAGCAGCTCGCGGCAGAGCTCGATCGGGTGGACGAGCTGCTACAGGCGCACGAGCTGGCGGAAGTGCCCGGCCAGCTTGACCGGGCGGCGCGTGCGATGAAGGGCGCGGAGGGGCGCTGGTGCGAGCATCCCGTTGTCGACGCGCTCGTGGCCGCGAAGGCGCGGACGCTCGCGGATGCCGGCGTGCGCTTCGACGCGCGGCTCAACGTGCCGGAGGACCTTCCCCTGCCCGACGTGGAGCTGTGCGCGCTGTTCTCCAACACGCTGGACAACGCGCTCCATGCCTGCGCGAAGGTGCCCGCCGAAGGGCGGTTCGTCGAGCTTCGCGCACGGAGCGCGGGCGGGTTCTTCCTGCTGGACATGGCCAATGCGTGTACGGCGGACGCTACGGCGCAGGGCCCGCTCGCGAAGGCGAAGCGCCCCGTCGTGGGCGGGCACGGCTGGGGGCTGAGGATCCTGCAGACCATCGCCGCGCGCCATGCGGGCACGTGCTCGTTCGAACGCGAGGAAGGGGTGTTCCGCACGTCGGTCGCGCTCGAGCTCCCGCGCGCCTGACGCGCTGTGCCGCAATCGGTTGCGACATGTGCAGCTGCGTTTGAATCGTTCGTCTTGAATCTGCCTTCTGCGATGATGAAAATTATCGGGATTGCACGCTGTCGCAGGTGCTATGGGCAGGAAGACGAGGTTCAAGGGAGTCGAGCGATGGACGGGTTGACGGTAGGCAGGCAGGGCGCAGCTTCGGGCGCTGTGAGATCGAAGGTGCTGCGCGTGCTGGTCGCGGCGATGATGGCGCTGGCGCTCGTGCCGGCCGTGGCGGTGGATCAGGCCTTCGCCGCAGAGCCGACGTTCGTGGGCAGCGTGCACTACCCGGTGCAATATGACGAGAACGGCTACCCCCTCTACAACGAGGACGGCACCTTCCAGCGCGGGAACCCCTACGTCACGCTGGCAAACGTCGAGAACGCCTCGGGCACGCTCGTCATCCCCGCCTCGTTCGACGTGGTGGTGCGCGCGGAGGACGGCACCGAGACCGTCGAGCGCGACGTGACGCCCGTGAGCATCACCTTCGGCGGGCGCACGTACGTGCCCGGCGTGGGCGAAAGCGAGGACAGCTGGAAGAACGCGGCTGTCACCTCCATCGACATGTCGCAGTGCGCCACGGTCGAAGGCGCGTACTTCTCCCAGCTCTCCTCCGTCGAATCCGTGGATCTGAGCGGGCTCTCGAATCTGCGCGCTGCTTCGTTCAGCAGCTGCCCGTCGTTGCGTACGGTGAGCACGGACGACCGCTCGGCGATGGAGCGCTTCTCTCTGGGCATGTGCGATGCGCTGTCCCTCCCGGATTTCTCCCAGCCGCAATGGTCGAAGCTCTCCGACCTCTCCATCACCGGCTTGTACGAGGACCTCACGTCGTTCGACGCCTCGGTTCTGCCCGAGCTCACCTCCCTCACCATCCAGCGATCCTATCTCGAGCAGATCGACGTGTCGCGCAACCTCAAGCTGGAAAGCCTCAGCCTGCATGGCAACCGGCTGACGGAGCTCGACGTGGCGAAGATCCCCGCGAACGTCACGAGGCTCTATTGCGCGTACAACAACATCTCCGACACCGATGCGCTCGTCGAGCGTTTCGGGGAGAGCAACGTGCTGCCGCAGAACTCGGCGTCCCGCCCCTCTGGCCTGACGGTGATCCCCGAGCGGCTGGCGCGCGGGGTCCTGATTCCCGGCGAGAACTTCAGCCATGGGCTTGCGGACTCGTACTATCCTGCCGTTTCCGAGAGCGACGCCTTCTACAAGGAAGGTTGGATGGAGCGCAACGCCGCCGCGAACTTCAAGGCGGACTCAAGCGATAAGAGCGTGGCCACGGTCGAGATCGTGGACGAGGGCAACCCGCAGCTGCGCGTGAACGCTCTCAAGGCCGGCACCACCACGCTTACCATCGATTACTCGTTCAAAGGCTCCTTCGGCACCTATGCCGCGACCCAGGTGGTCGACTACACAGTGGCCGCGAGCGCCAATCCCATCGCGTCGGTGTCGTGCGCGTCGTCGGCGGACGTGCCCTTCGTGACGGAGTGCGCGATCGATCATCAGAGCCATCGTGAGACGGGCGGCGGTATTATGGTTCCGCTCGACATCGTCGCACAGGACCCCGGCCGCGTGCCCACGCAATCGGCGCATGTCGAGATAACATCGGCCGACCCGAGCATCGTCATCGGCAATTTCGAAGTGGAGCCTTACGGGGTTGATAGCGAGTACGCCGTTCGCCTGAACCCGTACAAGGTGGGTTCCACGACGGTGACCCTGACGGGCGTCACCTACGTCGACGGTCAAGAGGTGCGCACCGATCCGGTGACGATGCAGGTGAACGTGGTGGAAAGCGCGACTCCCCAGATGCGGGTGGCGGAGAGCTTCAAGACCGCCTATTACAGCGGCGGCGGCAACTCCGTCGCCATCGTCGGGATGAGCAGAGATGGCGAGGGGCCGACCGCGCTTGCCTCCTACATCCAGGACGAGGCGTTCAAGAACATGGAGCAGTGGCACGGCGGCAACGGATTCGCCGTTGGGAACACCGTGTCGACGGCCAACGGCGAAGTGCAGGTGGTTACCGCCGTGAGCGACAACGAGGCGGTGGCGTCCGTGTCCTACGAGCACGGCGCCCGCCTGGATATCAAGGGGCCCGGCACGGCGCGGGTGACCGTGTCCGACGTGTGGGGCAACAGCGGCACCTGCGTCGTGACCATCTTCGACCGCGCAGCCGAGGCGCAGAAGCTGTCGCTCAAGCAAAGCGAGCTCACGGTGAAGGTGGGCGAGACGTTCGACCTCGCTTCCCTGGTGGACGGCACGGAGAACCTCGATACGTGGCTGACCAGCGGCGTCGAGCTCCTCGTGTTCAAGTCGGCCAACGGCTACATCGCCCCCATCAAGTATTCCGAGGATGGGAAGCACAACGTGACCATGCTGTTGGCGCGCAACGTCGGCGACGTGACGGTGGAGGCCGGCATGCTGACCGGCAACGACATGGGCGGCAGCCTTGAATACCTCGATCAGTGGGAGACAACCGGATTCGGTACGCTCACCGTGCACGTGGTTCCGGCTGAGACGCCGAGCAACCCGGCCACGGCGGTGGAGGTGACGGGCGCGTCCGACACGGTGGAGATGGGCTCCTCGCTGCAGCTTTCCGCCGCCATCACGCCGGCGGATGCCACCGACGTGGGCACGCTGGCCTGGTCGTCCTCCGACGAGGCCGTGGCCACGGTGGACGCCTCGGGCAAGGTGGCTCCGGTGGCGCCCGGCACGGCCGTCATCACGGCTACGGTGGGCTCGGTGTCCGGCACGTTCGAGGTGACCGTGGTGGAGAAGACGATCCCGGCGACCGGCGTGAGCATCTCTGCGGCGGACGACGCCATGGACGTGGGCGACGTGCAGCAGCTGACGGCGACGGTCGAGCCGGCCGACTCCACCGATGCGGTGGAGTGGTCGTCCTCGGATGAGAAGGTTCTGGCCGTCGACCAGAACGGCCTGGTGACGGCCGTGGGCAACGGCACGGCGACCATCTTGGCGCGCGCGGGATCCGCCGAGGGCGAGACAGGCGCCATCACGGTGACCACGCCGGTGACGGGTGTGGCGCTGGACGCCTCCGCATTGGAGCTGTACGCGGGCGCGCAGGCGTCGAAGCTCGGCGCGACGGTGGAGCCGGCCACGGCGTCGAACAAGGCGGTGACGTGGGCCTCGTCCAACGAGGGCGTGGCCATGGTGGACGCCGAGGGCAACGTGGCCCCGGTCGCGGCCGGCACGGCTGCCATCACGGCCACCACGGCCGACGGCGGGTTCTCCGCCTCGTGCCAGGTGACGGTGAAGCAGCACGCCACCGGCATCGCGCTCGACAAGCACGAGCTCGTACTGACCGGAGCGCAGACGGCGGCGCTCAAGGCGACGGTGGAGCCGGACAACGCCACGAACAAGGGCGTGTCCTGGGCCTCCTCCGACGAGGGCGTGGCCACGGTGGACGCCGAGGGCAACGTGGCCGCGGTGGGCAAGGGCGCGGCGACCGTCACCGCCACCTCCGAGGACGGCGCGTTCTCCGATGCCTGCGCGGTGACGGTGAAGAACCCCGCCACGGCCGTCGAGCTCGATCCGTCGTCGCTCGCGCTCGTCAAGGGCGAGGCGGCCGATGTCTCCGCCGTGCTCTCCGGCGAGCTGCCGGGCGAGGTGGACGCGGTGGATGCCGCCGCCTGGTCGTCGAGCGACGGGTCGGTGGCCGCAGTGGCCGACGGCACGGTGACGGCGATGTCCAGCGGCTCCGCAACCGTCACGTACGAGGCGGCGGTTGCTGGCGCGAAGGTCGTGGGCACGTGCGCGGTGGCAGTGACGAACCCCGTGCGCGCGGTGGCGATCTCCGACGCGTCCAAGAGCGCGACCGTGGGCGACGCCCCGTTCACGCTGACGGCGACGGTCGATCCGGCCGATGCCGACGACGCCAAGGTGACGTGGTCGTCCTCGAATCCGGCCGTTGCCGAGGTGTCCGCCGACGGCGAGGTGACCGTGCACGCCGCCGGCTCGGCGAGCATCACGGCGTCTGCGTGCGGCATGTCGGCGGCCTGCGCGCTCACGGTGAACGCGAAGGAGGTGGCCCAGACCCCGCAGGGCTCGGGCTTCGCGGCCAGCGTGACGGCGACGGACTCCGCCACGGTGGAGCGCCTCGAGCAGCTCGGCGACGAAGGGGGCCTCAACCTGGTGGTGCAGGCCATCCAAGAGCTCACGGCCCCGGCCAGGGAGGCCATCGAGTCCCTGACGGCCGGCGGCGCGAAGGTGGCCGAGGCGTTCGACATCCACTTCGCCAAGGACGGCGGCGAGGAGATCGTGCTCTCGGCCGGCGAGGGCGGCGCGGTCGAGCTGACGGTGAAGGTCAAGCTCACCGACGCCATGCGCGCGCTGCTGGACGAGGGCATGGCGCTCCAGGTGCACTACGTGGGCGACGACGGCGCGGTGGAGGACAAGCAGACGTGGGTCGAGGACGGCTTCCTCTGCTTCGTCACCGACCACTTCAGCGACTACGTGGTCACCGGCGTCCCGCCGAAGGACGAGGGCGGCCAGCCCGCGCCCCCGCCGGCCGGCGGCCAGCAGCCCATCGTCCCGACGGACGGCGGCGATCAGGAGAAGGACGGCGGGTCGAAGGACGGCGGGTCGAGGCTCGCCCCCACGGGCGACCCCCTGGGCGCGGCCGTGCCCGCCGCCGCCGCGCTCGCCTGCCTGGCCGCCGCCGCGATCGCGCTCGTGCGTCGCCGCATGGCGGAGTAGCGAACCGCTCCGAATGCGAAAACGCCCCGGCAACCTTCCGGCTGCCGGGGCGTTTCTTACGCCTCGAACACCACGGCGCCGCTGGTGAAGCCGCCGCCGAAGGCCACGAGCACCACCTTGTCGCCGCGTTCGATGCGGCCGCTCGCGTAGGCGTCGGAGAGCGCCATCGGCACGCTCGCTGCCGACGAGTTGCCCGCGTTGGCGATGGACAGCTGGAAGAAGTCCATCGGCCGGCCGAGCTTCTTGGCGGCGTACTTGATGATGCGCTCGTTGGCCTGGTGCGGGACGATGCAGGCGACGTCGTCCAGTTCGAGGCCTGCACGCTCGAGGGCCCGGGAGATGGCCACGGTCATGGCCTCGGCGGCGAACTTGAACACCTTGGGCCCGTCCATTCGCAGCGCCTGGCGCAGCTCGCCCGCACGCACGGCCTCGTCGATGCCGAGTTCCGCGTCGATGCGCGGCAGGCCGGGATCGACCGTGGCGGCGGCTTCGGGCGAGACGCCCTCGGCGTCGAAGGGCTGGGGCGCATCGTAGCCCATGGCGCAGGTGAGGGCGTTCGTGACGTCGTCCTCGTTCACGATGAAGCTGCTCAGCATGCCGGCGCGCTCCTCGCTCCACTCGAGCACGGCCGCGCCCGCGCCGTCGCCGAACAGCACGCAGGTGTTGCGGTCGGCCCAGTTGGTGAGGCGGGTCAGCCGCTCGGCGCCCACCACCAGCGCGCGCTTGACCGGGTTGCGGCCCTGCGCGCCGGCCGTCGCGGGGGAGGAGGCGGCCATGAGCGACTCGGCCACCGTCAGCCCGTAGACGAAGCCGGAGCACGCCGCGTTCACGTCGAAGGCGATGGCGTTGTCCAGGCCGAGCCGACGGCGCAGCAGGCCCGCTTGCGAGGGGGTTACAGCGTCGGGCGTGATGGTGGCGCAGATCACGAGGTCGATCTCGGCGGCCTCGACGCGGCGCTCGGCGAAGCCGCCCGCCTCCCAGCCGAGAGCCTGGCGCGCTGCGGCCTCGCCGAGGTCGGTGTTCGTCTCGGCGACGGCGATGCGCCGGGTCTTGATGCCCGTGCGCGTGCTGATCCACTCGTCGTTCGTGTCGACCAGCGCCTTGAGCGCGTCGTTCTCAACCTCCAGCTGGGGAAGGCGTTTTCCGCATCCGATGATCGTGGTGCCCATGTCGCTCCGTCCTCGGTCGCGCTCCGTCTGAGCGTCGCAACGGCCTGCAAATGCTTAGATAATCAAACTATTTCGATTATAGCACCGGGCCGCCGGGGAGGGGCGATCCGAAAGGGACTTCCACAAAGCGCGCGCCGTCGGGCGTCAGCCGTCCGTCCCTCGCCGGCCCGCGCGATGTTTCACGTGAAACATCCGTACGTGTCAGCACGCGGCGCGCACGAGGGCGCGGAACAGGCCCAGGTTGTCGTCCAAGTACTCGGGATGCCATTGCACGCCCAGGAAGAAGCGGCGGGTCGGATCCTCGAGCGCCTCCGCCACGCCGTCGTCGCTCACGGCCGTCACCTGCAGGGCCGGTGCGATGGCCGCCGCCGCTTGGTGGTGCATCGAGTTCACGAGGATCGACGGCCCCTTCGCGCCGAGGGATCGCTCGAGCACGCTGCCCTCGGCGACGTCCACGCGCTGGCGCACCTCGTCGTAGGGCGGCTGCTGACGGTGCTCCGACCGGGTCAGCCCGCAGGCGCGCAGGTCCTGGTGCAGCGTGCCGCCCAGCGCCACGTTCATCACCTGCATGCCGCGGCAGATGCCGAGCGTGGGCAGGTCCCGCGCATGGGCCAGCCGGGCGAGCTCCAGCTCGAGGGCGTCGCGATCGGCGGACACCGAGGTCGTCTCGGCCAGCCGCACGCCCTGCCCGTACAACGCGGGATCGATGTCGCCGCCGCCGGCCAGCACGAGGGCGTCGATGCGGCCCGCAAGCTCGCGCGCCGCGGCCTCGTTCGGCGCGCGTCCTCCCGGAGTCGATGGGATGAGCAGGGGCGTCCCGCCTGCGGCCGCCACGCTGCGCACGTACTCCACCGTGGCGCGCTCCACGGGGACGCGCTCCCCCTCAAACTCTTCGACCACGTGGGTGGTGGTGATGCCGACTATCATGCCGCTGCCTCAGTACAGCGTCGTGCGCAGCAGGGCGAGCAGCGTCTCGCACGACGGTTCGCCGCGCTTGACGGACGTGAGCATGCTCGTCCACACGAACGCGCTGAGGGGTTCGGGTGCAAGCGGGCCGGTCAGACGCGCGCGGTCGATGCGGGGATCGCGATCGAGCGCCATCATCAGGCCCCTGCGGATGTGCGAGAACGTGGCCTCCTCGCGCCGATGCGCCGCGGCCAGGTCGTGCGCGTTGAGCGCCGACACTTCGGCCAGCCAATCGCTGCGGAAGCGCGCGAACGCCCGCGAGGTCTCGGCGGCCAGCTCGCGGCAGAACTCCACGAAGTCGGTTCCCGAGGCCGCAAGGGGCATGCGGTCGGCCAGCGACTCGTTCCAGAAG
This sequence comes from Arabiibacter massiliensis, assembly GCF_902386925.1. NCBI lineage: Bacteria > Bacillati > Actinomycetota > Coriobacteriia > Eggerthellales > Eggerthellaceae > Arabiibacter > Arabiibacter massiliensis. The sequence goes on from NZ_LR698996.1 coordinate 2,540,559, forward strand.
CGGCCCACCACGTCGTTCACCAGGTCGGACTTCGTGGGGTAGGAGTGGTACACGGTGCCCACGGCCACGTCGCACGCACGCGCGACCTCGCGGATGCTCAGGCCGGACAGCCCCTTCGTGCGCGCGATGTCGTAGGCGGCGTCGAGTATCTGCTGCTTGCTTATGACGGGTTTGTTGCCCATGATCGCCTTCCGTGTGACAAGCTGGCGGTGACGCCGTTCATTGTAGTCGAATGTCCTAGCATCTCCGTGGAGAAACCGTGGCGGCGGCCGATCCCCTTGCGCAGCGCCCTTCTGCGGCTTAATATGAACGATGTTCATTAACGAACATCGTTCATATTAAGGAAGAAAGGAGCGGGTCATGAGTTTTGAATTGATCGTGGCGAGCATCGCCATCACCTGCGCGCTGGTCTTGTACACCTTCGGAGTGTTCGGGGAGAGGCGTTCGGGCACGTTGTCGCTGCGCCATGTGCTGCTGTTCTGGGGCGGCCTCGTGTGCGACACCACCGGCACGATGATCATGACGAACATCGCCCAGCAATCGTCCGCGGGAGGCTTCGGCATCCATGCGGCGACGGGGGTCGTCGCCATCGGGCTCATGCTCGTGCACGCCGTGTGGGCCACCGTCACCTTCGTCCGTCGCAACGAGCAGGGCATGAGGCGCTTCCACACGTTCAGCACGTTCGTTTGGCTGGCATGGCTCGTGCCCTACATCATCGGCATGCTCGTGGGTATCCCGATGATCCATCTCAACGCCGTCTGCGCCATCGGCACGAGCCTCGTCGTGGTGGCAGTTCTCGCGTTCGCGCTGTTCCGCGGCGGGAAGAGGCATGCGCACGCAGCGTCGCGCTAGGCGCGCGGACGGCCTCAGCGGTCGGAGGGGATGGACGGCAGCGCGATGATGAAGCAGGCGCCTCCGTCGGGCAGGTTGATGGCCTCCACCGTTCCGTCGTGCGCCTCGACGATGGACTTCACGATAGCGAGCCCCAGCCCCGTGCCGCCGGTGCCGCGGCTGCGCGAGGCGTCGGTGCGGTAGAAGCGGTCGAACAGGAGCTTCGGATCGACGTCGCCGAAGCCGCAGCCGTCGTCCTTGACGGCCAGGATGGAGTTGCCCTTGAGGCCGAACAGCTCGATGGTGATGCGCCCGCCCGGGGCGATGAAGCGGCTCGCGTTCTCCACGAGGTTGGTGACGGCCTGCTTGAGGCGGTCGAGGTTGCCCAGGACGTCCGGGGCCTCGCCCACGATCTCGGTGTGCGCGTCGCGGGCGCGCAGGATGGGCTCGAGGGCGTCGATGACGCCGGACGAGAGCTCGCGCAGGTTCACGCGCGCGAGCTCCATCGGGGCCGCGTCGTCCTCGATGCGCTGGAGCGTGAGCAGGTCGTGCGTGAGGCGGCTCAGGCGCTCGCTCTCGTTGATGATGATGTCGCAGAACTTCGTGTGCAGCTCGGGCGGCAGGTCGGGGTCGTCGAGCATCTCGGCGTTGCCGCGGATGGCGGTGAGCGGCGTGCGCAGCTCGTGGGCGACGTCGCTGATGAACGCGGCTTGGCGGCGCTCCTTCAGCTGCAGGTCGCGCTGCTGGGATTTCGTGGTCTGCACGAGCGCCTTGAAGTCGGCGGCCAGCTCGTCGGCCTCGCGCAGCCTGCCGTCGGGTTCGAACGGCACGTCGGCTCCGGAGCGGTAGGCGGCGGTCTTCTTCGCCAGCATGCGCAGCGGCTCGGAGAGGAAATGGCCGATGACCAGGCTGAGCGCGAACACGACGATGCCCACTGGCACGAGCAGCAAAAACGCCTTCGGCGGAGTGTCGAAGGCGAGGAGGCAAACCAGGAGTATCACCGCGCCGGCGAGGAGCGAGAGCAGCGTTGCCAGCAGCGAGAAGTATGTCTGCAGTCTCTTTATTGCTTGAACCTGTATCCGTAGCCGCGAACAGTTTCCACCAGACCGGGGTCGTATCCGGCGGACTCAATCTTATCACGGAGTCGCTTGATATGGGTGTCAACCGTCTTGGTTTCGGTCAAGTATTCCCAACCCCACGCGTCGCGCAGCAGGTCCTCGCGCGAAACCACCTTGCCGGCGTTCTTCATCAGGCTGGCCAGCAGCTCGAACTCGCGCGGCGTGAGGTCGATCTCGCCGTGCTCGCCGGAGGCCGTGTGGGCGTCCTCGTCGAGCGTGATGCCGCTGGCGGTGACGGCGTGGTTCGCGCCGGGGAAGTCGCCGCCGCTTCCGCGACGCAAAAGCGCGCGCACGCGGGCGATGAGCTCGCGCACGCCGAAGGGCTTGGCCAGGTAGTCGTCGCCCCCGATCTCGAGGCCCACCACCTTGTCGAGCTCCGTGTCGCGCGCCGAGAGGAACAGCACGGGAACGGTGGTCTTGGAGCGCAGACGGCGGCACAGCTCGTAGCCGTCCATTCCCGGCAGCATGATGTCCAGCACGAACAGGTCGTAGGGGTTCTTCGTGGCGAGGGCCAGCGCGTCTTCGCCGTTGTCGACGACGTCGGTGAAGAATCCCTCCTTCTTCAGGGCGTAGCTGACGAATTCGGTGATGGAGGGCTCGTCGTCGACGACGAGGATGCGATGCGGCGTGTCGTTCATGTGTTGCCTTTCTATCAGATGGGGTCCCGTGTCCGGTGCCTGACAGATGCTCGTGGGCGGGTTGTTATAACCCGACTTTGACAGCAAAAGAGGCTGTTTTCCTGGGTTCACCTTGGGAAACGACCGCTTTGCGTTGCTGGTTTTATGTTGTGGAACAGCCTCGCTCACATTTTCTTCGTAGAGGCGAGCATGTCCTTGATCTGCTTGCGGGTGTAGCGGCGGCGCGCGAGGTCGAGGCCCGCGACCCTCCCCAGCTCATCAGAAAGATCGGTTCTGTGTCCGAACAGATAGACGTTGGCGTCCTCGTTGACGCCCGTCATGGCGGCGAGGTCATCGGCTATGGCCTGGGCGGAGTGCTTCCAGCCGAGGTCGGCCTGGATGAGCCTCATGATGACGAGCGCCGCGTAGCAGATCATGAAGTGAGCGCGGATGCGGTCCTCCCTCGACACGTAGACGGGCCGCGCATCCAGGGTCGATTTCGTGACCCTGAACGTCTCCTCGATCCTCCACAGGCCCCGGTACAGCTCGATGACGTCGCGCTCGTCCATGTAGGTCTCGCTCGTGACGATGCAGTAGTAGCCGTCCATCGCCTCGTCGGCGGCGATCTTCTCCTCGTCGAGCGACCAGAGGTGCTCGGCCACCTCTCCGGTGGAAGGCACGCAGGGGGTGTCCTTGGCGTAGCGCACCGATGAGCGGGCCTTCGCGCTCGCCATGCCCCCGCGCTCGATGGCGGCCTTCGATTTCTCGATGACCTTGGCGCGCTCGCGGCGCGCCCGCTCGAAGAAGTCTTTGCTCCAGAAGGCCACCTGCTTGACGGGGATGCGCTCTTTGCGGGTCGCCCCGTCCTCGCCTTCCACAACGACCTCCTTGTAGGACTGGCGGGACTTGACCTTGAAGGTCCCCGCCTCGTTCTCGGCGTAGCCCCCGTCTTCGAGCACCCACGCCTTCAGGGACCTTGTCGCCTTGCGCACCGATTGCGAGAACGCGAACCCGTTGCCGTCGAGCACGGCTGCGGCGATGTTGTTCGAGGTGTTGAGGCCCTTGTCGGCCACCACGACCGTGCGCTCATGGGGGTGTCGTGAGCGCATCTTCTTCATGACAGGCAGCAAGGTGAGCGAGTCGTTCACGTTGCCCGAGAACACCTCGTAGTCAAGCGGTATCCCGTCGGCGTCGAGGAGCAGCCCCATCTGGACGATGGGGTTGGGCCTGTGCTCCTTGGAGACGCCGCGGCGGCGCAGGTCGTCCTCGTCCTCGATCTCGAAGTAGTAGTTGGTCACGTCGTAGTAGGTGCGGCTGCGGTCGCGCTCGCGCAGGCTCTCCACCGCCGAGTCGAGGTGCGCCTTGAACCTGTCCTCGTAGCGCGCGAAGAAGCTCAGGGCATGGTAGACGTCGTCGAGCGAGAACTCGCAGCGGTCGGGCAGCATCCCGCGCTTCTCGAAGGAGGCCTTCTTCGACTCGGGGGAGAGGATGCGCATGTAGGTCAGCATGCGGAACGCCGCGTTGGCGTCGAAGCCCAGGTGCGCGTGCACCTTGCGGCTGTCCCAGAACGCCCCGATGCCGAGCGCGTGGTAGTAGCGGGAGAGAACCAGGGAGCCTATGTTGAGCCGGGTGGCAGAGGCTCGCTTGTCTATCCTCTCGGACATACGGGCCTCGATGAGGACGGGCGCCTCCGAGCGCCTCTTCTCCTCGGTCAGGGCCCTCGCCCGCGCCTCGAAGTGGGCGATCGGGTCCTCGTACGCCTCTTCGAGCTCGTCGAGGTACCCGCAGCTCTCGACGGTGCGGGTGCGCACCTTGCCGTCTTTCCGGAATCCCTCGGTGATGGAAAGGTAGATGCGCCCCTCGCGCGTCTTGGTCTTCTTGAGATACATCGCCCCAACCTTCTCGCACTGCTTTTCATCACCCCTGATTATATCATAAAACATAACCGTCCAGAACGAGAAATATTCTTTAAACTTGACAAAAGAATACCCGCTGACCAGCGGGTACGACGGGAAACCAGGCGGTTATGCGCTCAAACTCCGGAGCTCCGTGTCGCGCGCCGAGAGGAACAGCACGGGAACGGTGGTCTTGGAGCGCAGACGGCGGCACAGCTCGTAGCCGTCCATTCCCGGCAGCATGATGTCCAGCACGAACAGGTCGTAGGGGTTCTTCGTGGCGAGGGCCAGCGCGTCTTCGCCGTTGTCGACGACGTCGGTGAAGAATCCCTCCTTCTTCAGGGCGTAGCTGACGAATTCGGTGATGGAGGGCTCGTCGTCGACGACGAGGATGCGATGCGGCGTGTCGTTCATGTGTTGCCTTTCTATCAGATGGGGTCCCGTGTCCGGTGCCTGACAGATGCTCGTGGGCGGGTTGTTATAATGACGAGTGCAACTATAAACATCCGCGCTGCCTGCAAAGGAGACTGTCAAAAACATGTTACTTGCTATCGACGTGGGCAACACCCAGACGGTGGTGGGCGTTTACCAGGGCGAAAGCCTGCTGCACCGGTGGCGCGTGGCCACGAATAAGAAGCACACCTCCGATGAGCTGCGCGTGAAGCTGGTGCCGCTGCTCAGCTCCGAGGGCATCGCGGTGGGCGATCTGGACGGCGTGGCGCTGGCCTCCGTCGTGCCGCAGCTGACGCTTTCGTGGTGCGCGGCGGTGCGCCGCATGATCGGGCGCGAGGCGCTCGTATGCACGGCCGAGGCGGCGGGCGGACTGTTCGAGGCGGACTATCCGAACCCGCGCGAGGTGGGCGCCGACCGCGTGGCCGACGCCGTGGCCGCCAAGGCGCTCTACGGCGCGCCGGTGGTGGTGGTGGACTTCGGTACGGCTACGAATATCGAGGTCATCGACGCGGAAGGGAAGTTCGTGGGCGGCGTGATAGCGCCGGGCGTGGAGACGTCGGCTTCTGCGCTGTTCTCGCATGCCACCAAGCTCGGGGCCATCGATCTGGTGGATCCCGGGGTCGCCATCGGGCGCAACACCGAAGAGGCCATCCAGGCGGGCATCGTCTACGGCGAGGCCGACCGCGTGGACGGCCTGGTGCGGCGCATCTTCGGCCAGCTGGGCTACGAGGCGCCGGTGGTGGCCACGGGAGGCCTCGCCTCGCGTGTGGCGGCCCAGTCGAGCACCATCACCGCCACCAACCCCGAGCTCACCCTCGAGGGCCTCCGCCTCATATACGCCGCGCGCGAGGCGTAGCTGTCCCAAACGGGGATATTTTGGCATAAAAGGGGACAGTCCCCTTTTATGCCATTTTGAGCGCTGCGGGGATAAAGGCGTCCTCGGGCAGGGTGCTCTCGATGCAGCGACGTCGCTGTTGCTTTACGCCATCAGGGCTACTGCGTCGTGAGGCGCGAGGGCGGCTACGGGCGACTTGCTCAGAAGCACCTCGTCGCTGGTAACGAGGTAGTCCGCTTTCGAGCGCTCCATGGCGGCAAGCACAAGGTTGTCCTCGAAGTCGTTGTGTACGGCGCGGTATTTCGCGGCAATCCAAAGATCCGCCTGGTCGATGGGGACGACAGTCGCCAATTCCTCCATAGCGCGCACGCAGCCCCATGCATACTCGTTGATGGCTGCGGCGACGCCTGCCGTAACCTCTACGTTCTTCGCTCGGATCTTTCGCTTCTCCCGTTCATTGAGCAGGTAATAGACATCCTTTATCGATGAGGCTGCAAAAAGCAACGTCGTTTGCTGGCTCGTTGCAAGCGTGACAAGCTCTACGGCATCGTCCCTTCCCGGCCGGTCGCTTGCGAAAAGGTCAAGCCATACGTTCGAGTCCAGAAGCAGTCTCGTAGATGCGGTGATCATAGCAGCCCCCGCTCTTCCCAGCGCGAGAACAGGGCTTCTCCTCGGAGCTGCCGGTCGTCGAGCGTTATTTCGGCATCTGTGCAAAAGCCCAGTTCGGATTGTAGTTGTGAGTGCAGGTTCAGGCTGTGCTCCAGCACCTCGAGTTTCCTGGCGATAGCCGACTGCGAGGAATCCCGGGTGTCTTCGGCCTTCTCAAGGAACTCCCTGACCGCGCTCGGCTCGTGTGCATGCGATGCGGCGAACGTCCAGAGTGCGCGAACGGCATGCGAAGGCGAGTACCCGGCCTGCTTCAAAACAGCATCGCCGCGCTCCTTCATAACCGAATCGATGCGAGTATTGAACTGCGTCATTGTCATGGCAGCCCCCTCTTCTACTCCCCCGGCATCCGTTTGCCGCCGAACTGCTTTAATGCGATGATATCAGTATAGCATTATATGGGATTACTTGCTATCAAGCTCCGGTGATTCCGATTGGTGGGATTTGATGGCCCTTGGGGGAAAAGAGGTGGTCAAGGGGCGTGAAACCAGTAGAATGCAGGGAAAGCGTACCGACGAGGAAAAGGGAGGGCCCGACGTGTTGAGCGACATTGAAATTGCCCAAGCGACCGAACCGCAGCCGATCAGCGCCATCGCCGAGAAGGCGGGCGTGCCGCAGAAGTACCTGGAGATGTACGGCACGAACAAGGCGAAGGTGGACTACAACCTGCTCAAGGACGTAGAGCACACGCCGGGCAAGCTCATCCTGGTCACGGCCATCAACCCCACGCCCGCCGGCGAGGGCAAGACCACCACCACGGTGGGCCTGGCCGACGCGCTAGCGAAGCAGGGCAAGAACGTGGTCGTGGCCCTGCGCGAGCCGTCGCTCGGCCCCGTGTTCGGCATCAAGGGCGGCGCGGCCGGCGGCGGGTACGCCCAGGTCATCCCCATGGAGGACATCAACCTGCACTTCACGGGCGACTTCCACGCCATCGGCGCGGCCAACAACCTACTGGCGGCCCTGCTGGACGCGCACATCCAGAACGGCAACGAGCTGGGCATCGACGTACGCAAGATCACGTGGAAGCGCGTGGTGGACATGAACGACCGCCAGCTGCGCAACATCGTGGACGGCCTGGGCGGCAAGGCCCACGGCGTGCCGCGCGAGGACGGCTTCGACATCACGGTGGCCTCCGAGGTCATGGCCATCTTCTGCCTGGCCACGAGCATTACCGACTTGAAGGAGCGCTTGGGACGCATTGTGGTGGGCTACACCTTCGACGACAAGCCGGTCACGGCGCACGACCTGCATGCCGAAGGCGCCATGACGGCCCTTTTGAAGGACGCCCTGAAGCCGAACCTCGTGCAGACGCTCGAAGGAACGCCGGCGTTCGTGCACGGCGGTCCCTTCGCCAACATCGCGCACGGCTGCAACTCCATCATGGCCACGCGCATGGCCATGGCGCTCGGCGACTACTGCGTGACCGAGGCCGGCTTCGGCGCCGACCTGGGCGCGGAGAAGTTCCTCGACATCAAGTGCCGCCTGGCGGGCCTGAAGCCCGACGCGGTGGTGGTGGTGGCCACGGTGCGCGCTTTGAAGAACCACGGCGGCGTGGCGAAGGCCGACCTCAACGAGGAGAACCTCGAGGCGCTGGAGGCCGGTCTGCCGAACCTGTTGCAGCACGTGGAGAACATCACGCAGGTGTACCGGCTGCCGTGCGTGGTGGCCATCAACGCGTTTCCCACCGACACGAAGGCCGAGCTCGACCTGGTGGAGGCCAAGTGCCGCGAGCTGGGCGTGAACGTGGCGCTGTCCGAGGTGTGGGCCAAGGGCGGCGAGGGCGGCCAGGCGCTGGCCACCGAGGTGGCGCGCCTGTGTGCGGCGGGCGACGCCGATGGCCGCAGCGCCGCGACGTTCGCGTTCTCCTATGAGGATGACCTTTCGCTCGCCGAGAAGATCGAGGCCATCGCGAAGCGCATCTACCATGCCGACGGTGTGACGTTCGAGCCCGCCGCGAAGAAGGAGCTCGCGCAGCTTGAGGCGCTCGGCTTCGGCGGTATGCCGGTGTGCATGGCCAAGACGCAGTATTCCTTCAGCGACGACGCTGCCAAGCTCGGCGCTCCGCGCGGTTTCACCGTGACCGTGCGCCAGGTGAAGGTGTCGGCCGGCGCCGGCTTCGTGGTGGCACTCACGGGCTCCATCATGACGATGCCCGGCCTCGGCAAGACCCCGGCCGCGTTCAAGATCGACGTCGACGAGGATGGCAAGATTTCGGGATTGTTCTAACATGTTCCGGCGGTCTGCCGACCGCCGGAACCACCCGACATGCTGCGGCCGCCCGTGAGCGACGGTAACATTTAGTCGATTATACTCTACGATACTCTTGAAATTAGCTATATCATAGAGTATAATCGACTAAATGGAAGGAGCTGGCATGAACAACCGTGTGCCGAGGCCGTATTATCAGCAGTTGCTTGAACGATATCGCGATACGGAGTTCGTCAAAGTTCTCACGGGCGTGCGCCGCTGCGGCAAATCCACATTGCTCGACCTGTTCATCGAGGATCTGCGCGACCAAGGTGTTCCGGAGTCGAACGTGTTTCGCAAGCGCTTCGACGAGTTCGGATTGCCGCTCAACCCGACTGCGGAAGACCTTCAGGCGGAAATCGCGGTCGAGCTCGCAGCGTCCGATTCTTCCCACATGTTCTACGTCGTTCTTGACGAGGTCCAGATGGTGCCTGAGTGGGAGCGGGTTGTGCGGGGTCTCCAAACGCGATCCGGAGTAGATGTGTACCTGACCGGGTCGAACGCTTACCTGTTATCCTCCGATCTCGCGACGCTGCTTGCCGGGCGCTCGGTGGAGATACCCGTGTACCCGCTGTCGTTCTGCGAATATGCTGAGTTCTCCTCGAGGCTTCGAGAAAAGGCGAGCGGCAACGCGGACGCCCTGTTCGCCGAGTATCTGCGCTACGGGGGGATGCCCAGCCTCTTCGCGCTCAAAGAGCCTCGCGAGGAAGACATCGCACGCGAGCTCGCCGGCATATTCAACTCCGTCATCGTGAACGACGTGGCGCAGCGGTATCAGATTCGCGATTACGCTCTGCTCGAGCGGCTGGTCGCCTATGTGTTCTCGACGTCCGGCAACCTGTTCTCCGTCAAAAGCATCATGAATTACTTGAAAAGCGCGGGCATGAAGGCGTCCTACGAGACGATCGATGGATACCTGCACGCGCTGGAGCAGGCCCTCATCCTGCATGGTGCTCCTCAAGTGGGCGTGCAGGGCAAGCAGCTGCTCCGGCCGTTGAGGAAGTTCTACCCTGTCGACACGGGCCTGCGCAACCTTCCCGGGGGATTCTCGGGTCGGGACGTGGGCTTTCAGCTGGAGAACGTCGTGTATTTGGAGCTGCTCAGGCGCGGGTTCAAAGTGTCGGTTGGCGCGCTTGAGCGGGGCGAGGTGGATTTCGTCGCCCAGAAGCGCGACATGCGACGCTACATCCAAGTGGTCGACTCGCTGGCTGATCCTGCGACATACGAGCGCGAGCTCGAGCCCCTTCGCTCGCTCGAAGACGCCTTCCCGCGTATCGTCCTCACGTCCGACCGCTTGCGCGTGGGAACGACCGAGGAGGGCATTCGCATCGTGAACGTAGTCGACTGGCTGCGGGATGGGGCGGCGGAGTAGGGGCTTGCGGCCCTGCTTCGCATGCGCCAAGGGCTGATCATCGAGCGAAAGACACGCTAAGGCGAGGAGGGGTGCGACATGCCGCAGATCAGCAAGGGCGGGAAGTTCGTGTTCGGAACATCCATCGTGCGCGAGGACGGCACGGTGCGCATTCCTCCTCAGGCGGCGGACGAGTACCGCATCGCCGACGAAGGCAAGGTGTACCTCTTCACCGGAAGCAAGAGCATGCGGCTTCTGCGTGACGCGTCGAGGGTTGCTGGAGCCGTCCAAGCTCGGCCACATCCTGGCAGAGGTTCCCGAGCTGCGCGATTACGCATCCGCGTGTGGGCGGTTCTTGAAGTATAAGGGCCGCTCCTATTACTGGACCGATATGTCCGAGGACGGGAAGATCACCCTGACGAAAGACATGCTGGCCTTTCTCGGTATCGTGCCGGGCGATGTGCTGTTGTGCATCCGCAGCAGCGACATCGCCTTCACTATGGGAGCCAAAGGCCCGCTCGTGGAGAAGGCCTGCGCGTACCAAGGCGACATCCCGGTCTTTTGACGCATTTTCGCCCCAAGAGCACGCCTCAGCGCACGAGGCGTTGTTTTGGGGCGAAGATCGGGGAACGGCGGCGCTCCGGCCGCACGTCGAGGGTTCGTGCATGTTTCGCGGGGCGTATGGGGTTATTGCGGGCGGTGGGCTATCATACGGAATGCCGGCGCGCGGCATGTCCGCGGCGGCCGGCCATCCCGATCACACTTGACGCTCGCGCAAAGGGAGGCGCCATGTACGACACCTCATTCATCGACGAGCTGGCCAGCGCGGCGCCCACGCCGGGCGGCGGCGGGGCCTCGGCCTATGCGGGCGCGCTCGCCGCGGCGCTCGCCTCCATGGTGGGCAACCTCACGGTGGGCAAGAAGACCTACGCCGATGTGGAGGACGAGGTGCGCGCCTCGCTCGATCGTCTCGACGCGCTGCGCTCCCGCCTCATCGCGCTCGTGGACGAAGACGCCCGCGCGTTCGAGCCCCTGGCCGCCGCCTACCGCCTGCCCAAGGCCACGCCGGAGGAGCAGGCCGTCAAGAACGCGGCGCTCCAGCAGGCGCTCATCGGCGCGAGCGACATTCCCCTCGCCATCATGCGCGTCGTGGCCGAGGTGGTGGACGAGGCCGACTACCTGGCCCATCACGGCTCCAAGATGGCGCGCTCCGACGCGGGCGTGGCAGCCGCCTTCGCCCGGGCCGCTTCCGATGGTGCGAGCCTCAATATCTTCATCAACGCCGCCTCCATGGACGACGCGGCCCAGGCCGCGCGCTACCGCGGCGAGACCGAGTCGCTGGCCGCGCGCACGCGCGAGCGCTGCGACGAGCTGTTCGACTTCGTGAAAACATCCGTCTCGTAAACTCCCGAAGGAGCGAATCACCCCCATGGCCACCCTCCTCACCGGAAAGCCCGTCGTCGACCGCCTGGCGCAGGAGCTCGCGCCGCGCATCGAGGCGCTCGGGCGCGCCGGCATCGTGCCCGCGCTCGCCATCGTGCGCATGGGCGAGCGCCCCGACGACCTATCCTACGAGCGCACCGCCCAGAAACGCGCCGAATCGCTTGGCATCGCCGTGCGCCCGTTCGTCCTGCCCGAGGATGCCCCGCAGGAGGCCCTCGAAGAGGCATTGCGCGAGGTGAACGCCGACGCCTCCATCCACGGTTGCCTGCTGTTCCGCCCGCTGCCCGCGCACATCGACGAGGCGCGCGCCTGCGAGCTTTTGGCTCCCGAGAAGGACATCGACGGCATCACGCTCGCCTCGCTGGCCTCGGTGTTCACCGACGGCACCACGGGCTTCCCGCCCTCGACAGCCGCCGCGTGCCTCGAGCTGCTGGAGCACTACGAGGTGCCGCTCGAGGGCAAGCGCGTGGCCGTGGTCGGCCGCAGCCTGGTGGTGGGCAAGCCCGTGTCCATGATGCTGCTGCGCCGCAACGCCACCGTGACGCTCTGTCACAGCAGGACCGAGAACCTGGCGGACGTCGTGCGCGAGGCCGACGTCGTGATCTGCGCCACCGGGCGCGCCCGCATGTTCGGCGCGGAGTTCTTCCGCCCCGGGCAGACGGTGCTCGACGTGGGCATCAACTTCGACGCCGAGGGGAACCTCTGCGGCGACGTGGATTTTGAGGCGGCCGAGCCGGTGTTGGACGCCGTCACGCCCGTGCCGCGCGGCCTGGGCACGGTGACCACCAGCATCACGATGGCCCACACCGTGGCCGCCGCCGAGGCCGCGCTCGCAGCAAGCGCGGGAGGGCGGTAAGCTTGCGCGCTGCAACGCCCGCCGGCAGGAAGTTCATCATCGCCGATCCGTCCGTCTGCATCGGCTGCAAGACATGCATGGCGGCCTGCCTCATGCGCCACGACGTGCCCGGCGACGTGGCCGTGCCGCGCCTCACGCTGGTCACGACGCGCACCATCTCGGCGCCCGTCGGGTGCCACCACTGCGCCGAGGCCCCGTGCGTGGACGCGTGCCCCACGGGCTGCCTGTTCAGCGACGACGAGCACGTGGGCGTGCATCCCGAGAAGTGCATCGGCTGCCGCAACTGCGTGCTGGCCTGCCCCTACGGCGCCGTGGAGATAGTGACCGAGAAGCTGCCGCCCGAACCGGAGCCCTCGCCCGAGGAGGCGGCCGCAGCCGAGACGGCGGCCAAAGACGACAAGGCCGCCAAGGGCGCGCGGGCGCGGGCTCGGGCGAAGAAGCGCAAGCGCACGCGGTCGACGGTGGTCAAGTGCGACCTGTGCATCGGATGCTCCGGCGGCCCGGCGTGCGCGAAGGCGTGTCCGACCGACGCGCTGCGCCTGATAGACGCGCAGTTCATGGAGCGCGCGCGGCAGAGCAAGCGCAAGGCGGCCGCTCGCGCCACGGCGTCGTTCGCCCGCATGAAGCTCAACGCAGACCTGGACGAGGGGGAGTAGCCTCATGGAGAAGCATATGGCGGTGTGCCCGTACTGCGGCGCCGGCTGCAAGATGAACCTGATGGTGGAGAACGGCCGGGTCATCGACGTGGAAGGCCTGCCCGGCGTCACGAACGAGGGCGAGCTGTGCCTCAAGGGCCTCTACGGCTACGACTTCGTCAACGACACGAAAATCCTCACGCCGCGCATCTACCATCCGATGATCCGCCGCACCAAGGGCGCGCCGCTTGAGCGCGTGACCTGGGATGAGGCGCTCGACTTCACGGCCAGCCGCCTGCGCGCCATCATCGAGGAGAGCGGCCCCGAGGCCGTCATGCTCACCGGCTCCTCGCGCGGCGCGGGCAACGAGGCCAACTTCGTCATGCAGAAGTTCACGCGCGCCTGCCTGGGAACGAACAACATCGACAACTGCGCGCGCACCTGCCACGCGGCCAGCGTCATCGGCCTCATGGAGTGCGTGGGCTCGGGCGCGATGAGCGTGAGCATCCCGACGCTCGAGGAGACGGACTGCATCCTGCTCATCGGCTACAACCCGGCGGCGAGCCACCCCATCGTGGCGCGCCGCATCGTGCGCGCGAAGGAGCGCGGCGCCCAGCTCATCGTGTGCGACCCGCGCATCATCGAGAGCGCCCGCATCGCCGACCTCTACCTGCCGCTGCGGAACGGTTCGAACCTCGCGCTCGTGAACGCGCTGGCCTACACCATCATCGATGAGGAGCTGGCCGACTTCGACTTCATCGACGAGCGCACCGAGGGCTTCGACGACTGGTGGGACGTCGTGCAGGACTACGCGCCCGAGGACGTGGAAGACGTGACCGGGCTTCCCGCCGAGCTCATCCGCCAGGCTGCGCGCCGCTACGCCACGGCCGAGACGGCGGTGGTGGGCTGGGGTATGGGCGTCACCCAGCACGCGCAGGGCGTGCAGACGGTGCGCGCCATCGCGGCGTTGGCGCTGATCACCGGGCACATCGGCCGTCCCCGAAGCGGCCTTGCGCCCGTGCGCGGGCAGAACAACGTGCAGGGCAGCTGCGACATGGGCATGTGGCCGAGCCTCTATCCCGGCTACCAGCGCGTGGACGACCCCGCCGTGCGCGCGAAGTTCGCCGCCGCCTGGGGCATTCCCGAGGAGAAGCTGTCGCTCAAACCCGGCTGGAAGCTCACCGACCTGCCGCACGCGGTGGAGGAGGGCAGGATTCGCGCGTTCTACAACTTCGGCGAGGATCCGCTGCAAACGGAGCCCGACACGGCGCAGATGCGGCGCACGCTGGAGAACCTCGACCTGCTGATCAGCCAGGACATCTTCATGACGCAGACCACGGCGCTCGCCGACGTGGTGCTGCCTGCCACGTCGTGGGCCGAGCACGACGCCGTGTACACCGCGTCGGACCGCTCGTTCCAGCTAACGACGGCCGCGCTGCCGCCGAAGGGGGAGTGCCGCCACGACTGGGAGATCTTCGCCGGCCTCTCGACGCGCATGGGCTACCCGATGCGCTACGAGAGCACGCGCGAGATCTGGGACGAGGTGCGCGCGCTATGCCCGCAGTTCGCCGGCGCAACCTACGAGAAGATGGCGGGCACGGGCTGGGCACAGTGGCCCATCTTCGCCGAGGCGGCCGACGATCCCGAGGACCGCGGCACGCCCGAGCTGTTCGTCGGCGGGGCGTTCACCACGCCTGACGGCAAGGGACGCCTGATGGCGGCGCATTGGCGTCCCCCCACCGAGAAGCCCGACGACGCGTTCCCGCTCGTGCTGTGCACGGTGCGCGAGGTGGGGCACTACTCGTGTCGCTCGATGACCGGCAACTGCAAGGCGCTGGCCGTGCTGGCCGACGAGCCGGGCTACGTGAGCATCAGCCCCGACGACGCGGACGCGCGCGGCATCGACCAGGAGGAACTCGTGTGGGTGCGCTCGCGCCGCGGCAAGGTGCTCGCGCGCGCGGAGGTGGACGACCGCGTGAACGACGGCGTGGTGTACATGACCTACCAGTGGTGGATCGGCAAATGCAACGAGCTCACGCTGCACGCCGTGGACGGCGAGTCGGGCACGCCCGAGGACAAGTACAGCGCCTGCGAGGTGGAGGCAATCGCCGACCAGCGCTGGGCAGAGGACTACCTGGTGGAACGCTACGCCGCCTTGAAGGCCGAACTCGCCGCCGAAGCCGACCGCCAAAACCCGCCCGAGCCCGAGCCTCCTGTCATCCTGAGCGAAGGCGGCGAAGGCAGCGCCCCCTCTGTCATCCTGAGCGGAGCGAACGAAGTGAGCGCAGTCGAAGGATCCCCCGCGGCGTCAGCCGACAACGCCCCAGCCTCCGCCCCCGCCATCGCCTTCGCCCCCCACGAGGCCGAGATCGCCGGCCGCGCCCTCTACGCCAACGGCGAGGAGGAGACGCTCGTATGAACCGCTTCGTCGTGTCCGATCCCGCGCGCTGCATCGGCTGCGGAGCGTGCCGCGTGACGTGCAGCGAGGCGCACCGCAAGCGCGCGCTGCGCCCGGCAGCGCGCATCTCGCTCGTGAAGACGCGCGAGGTGTCGGCTGCGGTCACCTGCCATCAGTGCGAGGGCTCGCCCTGCCTGTCGGTGTGCCCGGAAGGGGCCATCTACCAGGAGCGCGACCGTCTGCAAGTGGACGAGGGCCGTTGCACGGGCTGCCTCCTGTGCGCGCTCGCGTGCCCGTTCGGCGCCATCTATCCTTCCGCGCCGTCCACCGCGCACGTGAAGGCCGCGCCGTACAGCCGCGCGTCGTCGGCGCGCTCATCGGGGCTTCTGCGCCAGAAGGAGACGGGCGCGTACACGAGCGTGGTGGTGTGCGACCTGTGCGCGAAGTCGCCCGACGGCCCGCGCTGCGTGCAGGCTTGCCCGACCAAGGCACTCGAGCTCGTGGACGAGGACATGCTCGAGGCGCTGGGGAAGAGCCGCCGCATCGAGGCCGCCGTGCGGGCCGATGCCGCCATGCGCGCCGACCTGCCCGACGACGCCTTCGCTGGCATGTTCGATCTGTTCGAGGAGGTCGATCGCTGATGGCCGTGAAGCCTCGCACGTCGAATCCCATCTCCGCCCGCGACCGCGCGGCGGGGGCGCGGCGCGTCTCGAGCGTGGTGGAGGGCAAGCCGCGCCACGACTTCTCCGCCTGCATCGCGTGCGCCGCCTGCGCGGCTGCGTGCGACGCGAACGCCATCCGCATCTTCATCGACGAGGACGAGGGGCTGCTCGTGTGGACGCTCGACCTGTTCGACTGCACGCACTGCGGCCGCTGCGTGCCCGTGTGCCCCACGGGGGCCATGGACGTCATCGAAGGGGCCGACTTCGCCGACGAGCCCGAGCTGCCCAAACGCTGCCTGTTCACGCTGGCCGAGTGCGAATCGTGCGGGCGCTACTACGCTACGAACAAGGAGATAGCATTCGCGAACGCCCTGCTCGAGCAGGATGAGCACGCCGACGCCGCCCGCGCCCTGGCCCTCACCGGCATCTGCCCCGACTGCAAGCGCCTCCACGACGCCAAAGCCGCCGGCCGTCGCGCCGGGATGAGACGATTGGCATAAATGTCCCAAATGGGGACTGTCCCCATTTGGGACATTTTCAGCTACGCCAGAACCTCGATCTCGCGGGGGTAGCTGTTGAGCACTTCGCAGCCGTCTTCGGTGACGAGCACCAAATCCTCGATGCGGACGCCGAACTCGCCGGGGAGGTAGATGCCGGGCTCGATGGAGAAGCACATGCCGGGTTCCACCGGCGCGTCGTGCACGGCGGACACGTCGCCGGGCTCGTGCACGTCCAGGCCTATCTGGTGCCCCAGCCGGTGCGTGAAGTACGCGCCGTAGCCGGCCTCTTCGATGACCTCGCGCGCGGCGCGGTCCAGGTCGCAGAAGCGCACGCCGGGGGCCACCAGCGCTCGGGCCGCCTCGTTGGCGCGCCGCACCGCGTCGTGCACCTCGCGCTGGCGCTCGGTGGGCTCGCCGAAGACGAAGGTGCGCGTCATGTCGGCGCAGTATTCGTCCTGGCGGCAGCCCACGTCGAACAGCACCACGTCGCCGGGGGCCAGGCGCGTGCCGTCGGGCTCGTGGTGCGGGTCGGCCGCGTTCGCCCCGAAGCTCACGATGGGGGAGAACGAATGCCCCTGCGCGCCCAGCTCGCGGTAGATGCCCTCCAGCTGGCCGGCCACCTCGGCCTCGGTCACGCCCTCGCGCACCAGCTCGCGGAAGCGCGCCATAGCCGCGTCGTTCGTGGCCGAGGCGGCGCGCATGGCGGCGCGCTCGGCGTCGTCCTTGTGGGCGCGCGCGTCGTCGACGGCCTCGGACGCCAGCTGGAAGCCGCTCGCCGCGTCGCGCTCCATGAGCGGCAGCAGAAAGCGCGCGGCCAGGTTCTTGTCGCAGCCGAGCGCCGCAGCGGCATCGAGCGCGTCGGCGACGAGCGCCAGGGGGTCGCCGCCGTCCCGGTACGACGCAACGCGGCAGAGCAGGTCGGCCGGCACCGCGAACAGCTCGTTCAGCACGAGCGTCGGCTGCTCGCCCGCGCGAAGCACCAGGCCCAGGAAGCGCTCGCCCGGTTCCACGTAAGCGCCGACGAGGTACTGGATGGAGCGCGGGTCGCACACGAGCATCTGCGAGAGCCCTCGCGCGGCCAGGTTGTCCATGACGGTTTCAAGACGCTCTTCGAACATATGCTTCTCCTGTCGTGATCGATTGTTCGCAGCGATGATACCACTCGCGCAACGCAAGAGGGCCGACGCGTCTGCGCCGGCCCTCCACTGCTGCGAACGGATGCGGACGAACGATCACGCAGCCTTGGGCAGCTCCTCCTGCTGGTCCTCGGCCTCCGTGCCGTCCTCGCCGCCGGCGCCGCCTTCGATCACGCTCACCACGTTCTCGACCGCAGCCTCCACGGCGGCGGGGTCGGCGTTCGCCAGCACGTCGGTGCCGTCCTCAACCGCGCAGCCGGAGCAGGCGCGGTTGCGCCCGGCCTCAAGCGCGTCCTGGATGGTGCCCGAGTAGATGGTGCCGGAGTTCTTGATGTACTGGCAATCGGGATTGAAGTGGTACACCTCGCCGAACGGCGTCCAGTACGCCAGGCCGTCGTCGGAGAGCACCGCGGCGCCCGCCTCGGCCGCGTCCTTGTCCTCCTGCGTGGTGGGGTGGTAGTCGATGCCGCTGCCCACCGCCACGACCAGCGCGATGCCGGCCACGATGGAGCATACCTGCTTCGTCTTCTTGTCCAGGTTCTTATTCGACAGCATGAGGATGATCACCGGCGCGAACGCGATCACCGCGACGATGATGCCCAGGTCGGTCTGCACCCAGTACGCCAGCTTGTTCTCCTTGGACGCCGGGTTGATGTGGTTGGCGCGCTTCCACAGCTGCGAGCCTATCACGACCACGATCAAGTCGATGACCAGAAAGATGATGCCCCAGGTCATCGCCGGGAACTTCGGCAGATACAGCGTGCCGTTGATGGTGAGGATGGCGAACACCTCGGCCACGATGCCCAGCACCCACAGCACGATTGCCCCGATGCGGAACGGCAGCGCGTTG
Organism: Arabiibacter massiliensis; assembly: GCF_902386925.1. Classification (NCBI taxonomy): domain Bacteria; kingdom Bacillati; phylum Actinomycetota; class Coriobacteriia; order Eggerthellales; family Eggerthellaceae; genus Arabiibacter; species Arabiibacter massiliensis. Next base: position 2,559,052 of record NZ_LR698996.1, read on the forward strand.
CCCTTGCGCTCCGCGTGCATCTCCTCGCGCACGGCCTTGGTGGCCGCACCCGTGCCGCCCTGCTTCGCGTGTTCGATGGTCTTGCCGGTTTTCGCGTCGACGAAGTGGCGCTCCTTCGGCTCCTTCTTCTCGGGAGCCGGCTTCGGCTCCTCTTCGGCCGGCTTCTCCTCGGCCTTCTCCTCGGCCTTCTTCGGCTCGGCGGCCGCCTTCGGCTCGGCGGCCTTCTTCGCGTGGCTCTTCGCGGCCGGACGCTTCTTGTCGTCGTGCTCGCCAGCCTGCTTGTCCGTCGTCATGAACGCATCGTCCCCTTCTATTGCCGACGTTTCAACCATCCTTTGACCCGTGCGGATCCTTCTGAAGGATGCTCGGTGAAAAACACATCGATATGATAAGGTACGCGGGACGGTATGAGGAAGCGATCGGCCCTGATCAACCTTTAGTTGAAGGATAGTGCCGAGCGCGCGGGGATGAGGAGCGCGAAATGGACGTGCAGGAGATCGTGAGCCAGCTCATGAAGTCGGCGGCGGAGGATCCGTCGCAGCTGAAGTCGTTCGGCGTGGATCCGAGCGCCGCCATCAAGAACGCCACGGGACTCGATCTGAACGACGAGGAGATCAAGGACGTGGTGGCCGCCGTCGAGCCCATGCTCGAGGGCGAGGGCCTCAACATGGACAAGGTCATGGAGGTCGTCGGCGACTTCTTGAGCGACGGCGACATCCTGGGCAAGCTGGGCGGCCTGTTCGGCGGCAAGTAGCCTCTGATCTCCCGCAGGTCAATGTGCGCTTTGCCATCCGAGCGCAGCGACCGAAGGGAGCGGAGTCGAAGGATCCCATCCAGCGCTCTGCCAATCTTGGTTTAACGCGTTCCGACGCTCGCGTTCGTTCGCCAGAGGGGCGTCAGATACGGGGAAATTCGGGAAGAGGGCCGCGCGCCCGCCCGATTGGCGTATCATACGGGCCATGGGAACCGGACTGACATACCTGCGCAAGACCACCTCGCCCGAGGCGACCAAGCAGCTGGCGTCCACGCTCGCGCCTTACCTGCGCGCCGGCGACGTCATCGTGCTGTCGGGCGACCTCGGCGCGGGCAAGACGCAGTTCGTGCAGGGCGTGGCGGCCGGCCTCGGCGTGCGCGCCCCGGTGACGAGCCCCACGTTCAACATCCTGCTGAGCTATCCGGAGGGCACGCTGCCGCTGCACCATTTCGACCTGTACCGCCTCGACGACATCGACGAGCTCGAGGACATCGGCTTCTACGAGACGCTCGACGCCGACGGCGCGTCGTTCGTCGAGTGGGGCGAGAAGTTCCCCGACGCGCTGCCGTACGGCTATCTCGACGTGGTGGTCACCGTGGATGCCGAGGGCAACCGCGTCGTGCGGGTCCACGCCTTTGGCGACCGCGCGCGCCGGCTGCTCACGGTATGGGCGAACGACTCGAAGTCGCGGCTGATGAAATGCGCGGGAGGGACTGCGTGAGCGAATTTTCCCCGCGCCCCGAGGGGGTGCCTGCCCGAGCACGTTGCGTGCTCGCTTTCGACACGGCCAACGAGGTGATCGCCATCGGCGTGGGCGCGCTCCATCCCGACGCGCGCACGGTGGAGGTGCTCGCGTCGGTGGAGGCCGAGGCGCGCCGCGCGTCGAACACCCAGCTCCTGCCGCGCATCGACGCGGCGCTCGCGAAACTCGGCGTCGCGCGCGCGGACATCGCATGCGTGGTCGTGGGGCGCGGGCCCGGGTCGTTCACGGGCGTGCGCATCGCCATGGCCACGGCGAAGGGCGTCGCCTCGGCGCTCGGCGTGGGGCTCGTGGGCGTGTCGTCGCTCGACGCCGTGGCGTGGGGCGCGCAGGCGGCGGGCGAGCGCGGGCCGCTGGCCGTGGTGGCCGACGCCATGCGCAAGGAAGTGTATCCCGTGCGCTACCTGCTGGACGAAGAGGGCGCCGAGCGGCTCGAGGCCGACCGGGTGCTCAAGGCCGAGGCGGCGGCGGAGGAGCTTGCGGCCGACGGGATCGAGCGCCGGGTGGCGGGCGACGCGCTGCGCAAGTACGGCGAGCTGTTCGCGCCGTGCGGCGGGGCGCTGGCCGAGGAGCTGTGGACGCCGACGGGGCGGGGGCTTTTTCTGGCGCTGCAGGCCGCGTGGCGCGCGGGCGCGGCCGACCCCCTCGACGCGGCGCGGCACGATCCCGCGTTCGCGCTGCCGGTGTACACGCGGCTTTCCGACGCCGAGGAGAACGAGCGCATCCGTCTGGCGAAGAACGATCCTAAGAACCTGGTCACGGGCGTGCAGGATGTGTCCGTGCGCCGCGACCAGCGCGCGAGCATGCACGACGCGGCCATCCTGAACGCGCGGCCCGATGCGGACGGCGTGACGTACAAGCCCCTCGACGCCGCGCATGCCGAGGCGGTGGCCGCGCTTGAGGCGCAGGTGATGGGTTCGGACGCGTGGAGCGCCGCGCTGGTGGCCGACGAGCTGCCGCGAGAGGACCGCACGTGGTGGGCCGCCTACGATGGCGGGCGGCTGCTCGGCTACGCCGGCGGGTGGATCGTCGACGGGCAGGTGCAGATCCTCAAGGTGGGGGTGGACCCGGCGGCGCGCCGGCGCGGCATCGCGCGCGGGCTGCTGGCCCGCGTGGCGGCCGACGCGCGCGATTTGGGCGCGTCGGCGTGCACGCTCGAGGTGCGCGCGGGCAACGCGGGCGCGCGGGCGTTCTACCAGGCACTCGGCTTCCGCGCGCTCGGCACGCGCCCGCGCTACTACTCGGACGGTGAGGACGCGCTCATCCTGGAGGGCCCACTGCCGCTCGCGCAGCACGACGTGGCCGGCATGGGGCTCAAAGTGGGCGAGCTTTGTCATCCTGAGCGAGCGAAGCGAGTCGAAGGATCCCGCGCGGCGTCAGCCGTGACGCTTTCCGCTGACGCCGCACGGGATCCTTCGACTCCGGCGCGCGCCTCCGCTCAGGATGACAATTTGCTTCGTCCCCTCATCCTGGCCATCGAGTCGTCCTGCGACGAGACGGCCGCTGCCATCGTGGACGGCGAGGGCAACCTGGTGGCCGACGTGGTGGCCTCGCAGGTGGACTTCCACGCGCGCTTCGGCGGCGTGGTGCCCGAGATAGCCAGCCGCAAGCACATCGAGGCCATCTGCGGCGTGTGCGACGAGTGCTTCGATGTGGCGGCGACTGCGCTCGGCGTGCCGTGTCTGAGCTGGGGAGACCTCGATGCCGTCGCGGTCACCTACGCGCCGGGACTCGTGGGCGCGCTCGTGGTGGGCGTGGCGTTCGCCAAGGGCGCGGCGTGGGCGCACGGCTTGCCCTTCATCGGCGTGCACCACCTGGAGGGGCACCTGTACGCCAACAAGATCGGCGCGCCCGACTTTGCGCCGCCGGCGGTGGTGTCGCTCGTGTCGGGCGGCAACACGCTGCTCGTGCACGTGCGCGATTGGGGCGACTACGAGACGCTCGGCGCCACCATCGACGACGCGGTGGGCGAGGCGTTCGACAAGGTGGCGAAGGCGCTCGGTCTGGGGTATCCCGGCGGCCCCGTCATCTCGCGCCACGCCAAGGAGGGCGACCCGGACGCCATCGCGTTCCCGCGCGCCATGATGCACTCGGGCGATCTGCGCTTCTCGCTCTCGGGCCTGAAGACGGCCGTGGTCACCTACCTCAACAACGAGCGCGCCGCCGGCCGCGAGGTGAACGTGGCCGACGTGTGCGCGAGCTTCCAGCAGGCCGTCGTCGACGTGCAGGTGAAGAAGGCGCAGATGGCGCTCGAGCAGACCGGCGCGCCCACGTTCTGCCTCGGCGGCGGCGTGGCGGCGAACCCCGTGCTGCGCGACGCGTACCGCGAGCTCTGCGACCGCATGGGCGTGCGCCTCGTGCTGCCTCCCTTGAGCGCCTGCGGCGACAACGCCGGCATGATCGCCCTCGTGGCCCTCGACCGCTACCGCCAAGGCCGCTTCTTCGGCCTCGACGCCGATGCCCAAGCCCACGCCAACCTCGACGAACCGTACTGAGCGCGTGACGTCGTCCCGTCCCTTTGTCACGCCAATGGCGAATGCCGATATCGGGATTCGCCATAGCGTGGCTGAAACCGATAGGTCCTCTGTCTGGTTGCTGGAAGCGTGAGGAGCGACCCAAATCAGAGGAGCTGCACGCAAATCGGGCCCGCCTGACACAAAAATCCCCGACGTGAAAGGATACTGGCAGGCCGCGCGGGCACTGACTTTTTGCGACCTGGAAAAACGCTGCGGGCCCTTTGCTCCGGGGAGCCGACGGCCGCCCTTTTCCGCCTCCGAGCCTTTCACGTCGGGGATTTTTGTGCCAGGTGGGCCCGATTCGCGTGCAACGTGAGATCCGGCCGCCGGGGCGGGCTCCCCGGCGGCCCTTGCAGGGCTTACGGCAGCGGAATCTCTATGTCGCCGATGGTTACGGAGGCCACCTCGTCGAGGTTCAGGAACTCGTCGAACATGCAGTTCTTGTGGCAGGCGGTGGCGCTTTCGTCTGCGTTCCAGCCGCCTCCCGAGTTCGAGGCGTCGATGGTGGTGCCGTCTTTCAGGTTGATGGCGATGGGGAACTCCAAGAAGCGGTCCTGTTGCGCGCTGTTATGTTCCGATAGGCGTCCGTTCTCCTGCTTTTCCCAGTTCACAGGCTCGTGCACCGTGTACTTGAGCGTGAGGGCGAGCGGCGAGAGGCTGGCCGAGTCGAGCGTGGCCTCCATGCCGTTCATCTCGAAGCTCTGGCCGGCGGGAAGGGCAACGGAGGTGTCCTCGTAGTCCACGGTGAACTTCATGTCCCACGTGCCCTCGGCGATGACCTGCCGCTCGCTGCCGCCGACGTAGCGGCAGAGATCCTTGAAATGCACGCGGGCCGTGCGTCCGATGATGCTGTCGCCCAAGGAGGTGACCGACATCTGCTCCACGTACTGGATGGCGTTGTCGGCGGGGTCCGCGTCGTAGAAGTGGCTGCTGCCGCCAGCCGATGTCACGCCGTCCACATGCACGCTGGCGGCGTCTGCGAACCCCAGGAGCAGCACGCCGGTTTCCAGCTCCTCCACGCCCTCGAACGGCGTGCCGTCGTCCTTGGCCACGCTGAACACGATGGCGTAGTTCGCCTTGTCGCCGACGATGGCCTCGGCGGTGATGGTCACGCCGCCCGACGTGGCGCTCGCACCCAGGGGCCGGCCGATCTTATCCACGACCTCCGTCTGCGCCGGCGGCCCGCCGAACAGGTCGTCGAACACGTTTCCCACGCCCATGAGCGCGCCCGTTGCATACGCGCCGCCGCCCACGCCCACGACGAGCACCGCAGCTGCGGCCGCGACCGCCGCGAAGCGCCAGCGACGCTTGCCTCCGCGCACGGCACGCACCTCGGGGGCAGTGCGCGGATCCGTCTGCTCCTGCGCCGCCGCCAGGTTGGCCGCCATGCGCGCCTTCGTCTCGGGGGAGAACCTCAGGGCGTCCATCGTGTTGTTATAGTCCCTGTTCACAACAGGCTCCTTCCAACGTCGTGCGGAGCTTTCCGCGCCCGCGGCTCAGGTGGGCCGCCACGGCGGCCTCGCTGCGCCCGGTGAGCTCGGCGATCTCGCGCACGGAGTATCCTTCGTAATAGTGCAGGTAGATGGCCTCGCGGTACTTCCGCGGCAGCGCCATCACCTCGTCGAGCACCGGCGACTCGGGCGGCTCGGGGGCGGCCACGTCGGGCGCGGCCTCGAGCGGAACCGAGGTGCGCCGCCTGCTGCTGCGCAGCACGTCCTTGCAGGCGTTCGCCGTGGCGCGGATCACCCACGCCTTCTCGTGCGCCGGCGAGTCGAAGGCCGCCTCGCGCTGCAACAGCTTGAGCAGCACCGTCTGGCAGATGTCCTCGGCGTCGTATGTGGACTTCAGGTAGGTGAAGCTCAGGCGCAGGATGAGGTCGGCGTACGCCTCCACCAGCCGCCTGGCCTCGTCCTCGTTTCGCTCTCTCGTGTCCTTGTGCATGGGTGCCCTTCTGCTTGTCCGGTCGGCAACGTTGCTTCACTTCCAATACGAATCAGGAGGGGGATTCCTGACAAACGGGTCGTCTTAATGCCATATTAACGCTCGCGGGGGCCGTCTTAATGTCGCGCTCATGCGCTTCTTCCTATTCTGGATGCGAGGCAAGTGCGTAATCGAAAGAAAGGAAGACGATGGGAATCGTAACCGGAATCGTGGGAGGATTGAGCGTGATCGTCGCGCTCTATCTGTTCTCCGTGCTCCTTCGGGGAGGTGATGAGCGATGATGGACGAACTCCTTGAATACGGCATCTACCTGGCGCTGCTGGTGGCGCTCGCCATCCCGCTGTCCGCGTATATCAACAAGGTGATGGCGGGCGGCAAGATCGCCGGGCTCTCGCGCGTGCTCGTGCCCGTCGAGAACGTGGTCTACCGCTGCATCCGCGTGGACAAGTCCGAGGACATGGGCTGGAAGAAGTACCTGGCCAGCGCACTTGCGTTCTCCGCCATCTGCCTGGTGGGCCTGTTCGCCATCCTCATGCTGCAGGGCGCGCTGCCGTTCAATCCCGAGGGCATCGACGGCATGAGCTGGGACCTCGCCTTCAACACGGCCATCAGCTTCGTCACCAACACGAACTGGCAGGCCTACAGCGGCGAGAGCGCGCTCAGCTACTTCTCGCAGGCCATCGGCCTCACGGTGCAGAACTTCGTGACGCCCGCCGTGGGCCTGGCCGTGCTGTTCGCGCTGTTCCGCGGCCTGGTGAGCGAGGGCCATCTGGGCCTGGGCAACTTCTTCGTGGACGTGACGCGCGCCACGCTGTTCGTGTTGCTGCCGCTGTCGCTGGTGGTGGCCATCGTCGACGTGCAGCAGGGCTCCCCGCAGAACCTGAGCGACTACGAGACGGTGCAGCTGCTCGAGCCGGTAGGCGTGGACGAAGAGGGCACCATCGTGGACGCCGACGACCCGGCGGCCGTCGAGACGATCGACCAGGCCACGGTGCCCATGGGCCCGCAGGCCAGCCAGGTTGCCATCAAGCAGCTCGGCACGAACGGCGGCGGCTACAACGGCGTGAACTCGGCCAGCGCGCTTGAGAACCCCACGCCGCTCACCAACCTCATCCAGTGCCTGTCGCTGCTGCTCATCCCCGTGGCCTGCGTGTTCAGCTTCGGGCGCTTCGTGGCCGACCGCCGCCAGGGACGCGCCGTGTTCGCGGCTATGTTCATCCTGCTTCTAGGGGCGCTGGTGACCATCGCCGTGTTCGAGCAGATGGGTACGCCGCAGCTTGCGGCCGACGGCCAGGTGTACATGGGCTTGGACGGCCAGTCCGGCGGCAACATGGAGGGCAAGGAGACGCGCTTCGGCGTCACCGACTCAACGCTCTGGGCCGCGTTCACCACCGCCGCCTCCAACGGCTCGGTGAATGCCATGCACGATAGCTTCACGCCGCTCGGCGGCATGGTGCCCATCATCCTGATGGCGCTTGGCGAAGTGGTGTTCGGCGGCGTGGGCTGCGGTCTGTACGGCATGCTCGGCTTCGTGATTCTCACGGTGTTCATCGCAGGCCTCATGGTGGGCCGCACGCCTGAGTACCTGGGCAAGAAGATAGGCCCCAAGGAGATGCGCATGGCGGTGGTGCTCTGCATCACCACGCCGCTGCTCATCCTGGTGGGCGCATGCGTGATGAGCCTCGACCCGGCCACGGTGGACAGCCTGAACAACCCGGGCGCCCACGGCTTCTCCGAGGTGCTTTACGCTGCCACGTCGGCCGGCGGCAACAACGGATCGGCCTTCGCCGGCTTCAACGCCAACACGCCCATGATCAACGTGGTGCTGGGACTCGAGATGCTCGCGAACCGCTTCGTGCCTATCGCGGCGACGCTCGTGCTGGCCGGCAGCCTGTGCACGCGGCCTAAGGTGGCCGTGAGCGCCGGCACGCTGTCCACGTCCAACGCCCTGTTCGTGTTCCTGCTGGTCTTGATGGTGCTGCTCATCGGAGCGCTCACGATGTTCCCGGCCCTTGCACTGGGCCCGGTCGCCGAGCATCTGATGATGGCGCTGTAGAAAGGCGGGTGAGAGAAAGATGACGACGACTGCTATGAAAAACACGGCTCTAAGCTCGCTCGCGAAGCGCGCGGTGCTCGACGCGTTCGCGAAGCTCAGCCCCCGCGAGCAGGCGAAGAACCCCGTCATGCTGATGGTGTTCCTCTCGGCGGCGCTCACGCTGATCCTGTTCGTGCTGTCGCTGTTCGGCATCGCCGACGCGCAGCCCGGCTTCATACTGGCCATCTCCATCGTGCTGTGGCTCACGGTGCTGTTCGCGAACTTCGCGGAGGCGCTCGCCGAGGGCCGCGGCAAGGCGCAGGCCGACAGCCTGCGCGCCGCCAAGCGCGATGTGGAGGCCCACAAGCTCAACGAGGGGCTGGTGGCCAAGGGGTCCCGCTCCGACGACCCGGCGGAGTTCTTCCGCATCCAGGCGGAGGAGATGAACTCGGCGCTCCTCAAGAAGCGCGACCTGTTCTTCGTGGCGGCCGGCGAGCAGATTCCCGCCGACGGCGAGATCGTGATGGGCGCGGCCTCGGTGGACGAGAGCGCCATCACCGGCGAGTCCGCCCCGGTCATCCGCGAGGCGGGCGGCGATCGCTCGGCCGTTACCGGCGGTACCACGGTGCTCTCCGACTGGCTGGTGGTGCGCGTCACGGCCGACGCGGGCCACAGCTTCCTCGACCAGATGATCGCCATGGTGGAGTCGGCGGCGCGCAAGAAGACGCCCAACGAGATCGCGCTCGAGATACTGCTGGTGGCGCTCACCATCGTGTTCCTCATCGTGTCGGTGTCGCTGTTCGCGTTCAGCGGCTTCGGGGCCGGGCAGGCGGGCATAAGCAATCCCACCACCATCACCTCGCTCGTGGCGCTGTTCGTGTGCCTGGCGCCCACCACCATCGGCGCCTTGCTCTCCGCCATCGGCATCGCCGGCATGAGCCGCCTCAACCAGGCGAACGTGCTGGCCATGAGCGGCCGCGCCGTGGAGGCGGCGGGTGACGTGGACGTGCTTCTGCTCGACAAGACGGGGACCATCACGCTCGGCAACCGCCAGGCGGCCGAGTTCATCCCGGTGGACGGCGCCGACGAGCGCGAGGTGGCCGACGCGGCGCAGCTGGCGAGCCTTACCGACGAGACGCCCGAGGGCCGCAGCGTCGTTGTGCTGGCCAAGGAGCGCTTCAACATCCGCGCCCGCGAGCTTTCGGGTGCCGGCATGGTGTCGATCCCGTTCACAGCGCAGACGCGCATGAGCGGCGTGGACTTCGAGGGCCACGAGATCCGGAAGGGGGCGGCCGATGCCGTCAAGGATTATGTGGAGTCGCACGGCGGCACGTACAGCGCTCAGTGCGCCAGCGTCGTTGAGGATGTCTCCCGCGCAGGCGGCACTCCGCTGCTTGTTGCTCGCGATCATCGTATTCTGGGCGTCATCTATCTGAAGGACATCGTCAAGCAGGGCATCAAGGAGAACTTCGCCGACCTGCGCACGATGGGCATCAAGACGGTCATGATCACGGGCGACAACCCCATGACGGCCGCCGCCATCGCCGCCGAAGCGGGCGTGGACGACTTCATCGCCGAGGCGACGCCCGAAACGAAGCTCGCGGCCATCCGTCAGTACCAGGCCGAAGGGCACATGGTGGCCATGACGGGCGACGGCACCAACGACGCCCCGGCGCTCGCGCAGGCCGACGTGGCCGTGGCCATGAACAGCGGCACCCAGGCGGCCAAGGAGGCCGGCAACATGGTGGACCTCGATTCGAGCCCCACCAAGCTCATCGACATCGTGCGCATCGGCAAGCAGCTGCTCATGACGCGCGGCAGCCTGACCACGTTCTCCATCGCGAACGACCTGGCCAAGTATTTCGCCATCGTGCCCGCGCTGTTCGTGCCGCTCTACCCGGCTCTCGAGGCGCTCAACATCATGCGCCTCACGAGCCCGACGACGGCCATCATGTCGGCGATCATCTACAACGCGGTCATCATCGTGGCGCTCATACCGCTCGCGCTCAAGGGCGTGAAGTACCGCGAGGCCACGTCGCAGAGCCTGCTCTCGCGCAACCTGCTGGTGTACGGCCTGGGCGGCATCGTCCTGCCCTTCGTGGCCATCAAGCTGTTCGACATGGGCCTGACGGCGCTCGGCGTGGCGTAAACGGCTCCGAAGAAAGGAAGCATCATTATGAAGCAAGCGAAGACGTGGGTGAGCGCGGGGCTGTTTTTCCTCGTGACCACGGTGCTGTGCGGCGTGCTGTATACCGCGGTGGTCACCGGCATCGCGCAGCTCTTCTTCCCCCACCAGGCCAACGGCTCCATCATCGAGGTCGATGGCACAAAGTACGGAAGCGAGCTGGTGGCCCAGCAGTTCACCGACGAGAAGCACATGTGGGGCCGCCTGATGAGCCCGAGCACCGGCACGTTCACGGACGACGAGGGCAACGACGTGCTGTGGTACGGCCCGTCCAACCTGAGCCCCGCTGGCGAGGACTTCGAGGCCGCGGTGCAGGAGCGCATCGATCAGATCCGCGAGGCCCATCCTGAGAAGGGCGACCGCGCCATCCCGAGCGACCTCGTGACGAACTCCGGCAGCGGCTTCGACCCGCACATCTCGCCGGCGGCCGCCGAGTACCAGGTGGCGCGTCTGGCGAAGAACACGGGCAAGAGCGAGGCCGAGATCCGCGAGATCATCGAGAAGTGCACCGAGCGGCCGCAGTTCGGCATCTTGGGCGACGCGCGCGTGAACGTGCTCAAGGTGAACCTCATGCTGGATGGCATCCTGTAGCAGGCTCCGCACCTTTGGAGCTCCGTCCAGGACGACGGAGCTCCATGCTATGATGGCGGCGGTATGAAAGGACGGGTATGACCGATACTGCGGGCGAATTCGAGGCCAGGCGCGACCCCGACGCCATCCTCAAGCAGATCGAGGAGGCCGAGGCAGCCGAAGGCGACACGCGCGGCAAGCTCAAGGTGTTCTTCGGGTATGCGGCGGGCGTCGGCAAGACGTACGCCATGCTCGAGGAAGCCCACGCCGTGCTCGAAAAGGGCTTCGACGTGGTGGTGGGCTACATCGAGCCGCACACGCGCGCCGACACCATGGCCCTCGTGGAGGGCCTCGAGCAGATACCGCCCCTCGAAGTGAAGCATCGCGGCATCGTGCTGCGCGAGTTCGACCTCGACGCCGTGCTCGAACGGCGCCCCCAGATCGTGCTCGTGGACGAATTCGCCCACAGCAACGCCCCCAGCAGCCGCCATCGCAAGCGCTACCAGGACGTGGAGGAGCTGCTGCGCGCGGGCATCAACGTGTTCACCACCGTCAACGTGCAGCACCTCGAGGGTCTCAACGACAAGATCGCCGCCATCACGCACGTCACGGTGGCCGAGCGCATTCCCGACCGCGTGTTCGACGAGGCGGCGTCGGTGGAGCTCGTGGACATCGAGCCCGACGACCTCATCGAGCGGCTCGAGGCGGGCAAGATCTACCTGCCCGACCGCGCCCGCACGGCGCTCGGCAACTTCTTCTCGCAGAAGAACCTGGCGGCGCTGCGCGAGATCGCCCTGCGCCGCATGGCCGACCGGCTCACGCGCCGCGCCGAGAGCACCTCGGCCGGCAGGCGCGTGGAGGCGGGCGAGGACGTGCTTGTGTACGTGACCCACGACCCCGGCAACGTGAAGGCCGTGCGTGCGGCCGCCAACATGGCCGAGTCCTACCACGGCACGTTCACGGCCGTGGTGGTGGAGTCATCCCAGAGCAAGCGCTTCGACAACGCGCAGCGCGGGCGGCTGCGCGCCAACATCGACCTGGCCGAGGAGCTGGGCGCGCACGTGGTAACGCTGTTCGGCGACGACATCGCGCAGCAGATCGCGCAGTACGCCGAGACGGCGGGCGTCACCCACATCGTCGTGGGCAACGCCACGGGCCTGCGCACCCTCGCGCTCGGCCGGGAGGGCCTGGTGAACCGCCTTGTGCGGCTCGTGCACGGAGCGGTGGTGGACGTGGTTCCCACCAAGGATCTGCCGGCACAGTACGGACGCTTGCGCGAGGCCCAGGGGCTGCATCCCACGATGGGCGACGTGTGGAAGGCGCTCGCGGCCGCGGCCATCGCCACCGCCGTGGGCATGGTCATCTACGAGCTGGGGCTTTCCGGCTCGGTGATCCTCGTGCTGTACCTGATCGTGGCGCTGCTCATCGCCACGCGCGCCGACGGGTTCTTCTACGCCGTGGTGGTGGCGCTCGCCAGCACGGTGGCGTACAACTTCTTCTTCACCGTGCCGCGCTTCACGTTCAACGCCTACGGCATAAACTACCCGTTCATCTTCGGCTTCCTGCTTGTGGGGACGCTGGTGGCCTCGTCGCTCGCCGTGCGCATGAAGCGCCAGGCCGAGGCCACGGCGCGGCGCGCCTACCGCATGGAGGTGCTGCTGGAGTCCAGCCGCAAGCTGCAGGGCGCGAAGGATGTGGACGCGTGCTTCCGCCTGACGGCCGAGCAGATCATCAAGCTGCTGAACCGCCCCGTGGTGATGTACCGGCTCGACGACGCGGGGCGGCTTCTGACTCCCGAGGTGCACGACGCGCCCGGCACCGAGGGCGGCGACGCGTCGTCGGCCGCGCTTGTGTCGCCGTCGGAGGCGGCCGTGGCGGCCTGGGTGGCGTCGAACAACGAGCGGGCCGGCGCCACCACCGACACGCTCGTCGATGCGCGCTGCCTGTACCTGCCCATCCGCTCGAAAGGCGCGGTGTTCGGCGTGGCGGGCATCGTGATGGACGAGGGGGAGGACGACGACTTCGGCGCGTTCGAGAAGAACCTCCTGCTCATGATCATCGACGAGTGCGGGCAGACCTCCGAGCAGATCGCCTTCGCCGACGAGCGCCGCCGCATGGAGCTGCGCGTGGAGAAGGAGACGCTGCGCTCGAACCTGCTGCGCACCATCTCGCACGATTTGCGCACGCCGCTCACCAGCATCTCGGGCGACGCCGACATGCTGCTGCACAGCGAGGAGGCGCTCGAACCCGACCTGCGGCGACGCATGTACCGCGACATCCACGACGACGCGCGCTGGCTCATCACGCTCGTGGAGAACCTGCTGTCCATCACGCGCATCGACAACGGCACCATGCAGCTGGCCGTGCAGCCCGAGCTGGTTGCCGACATCGTGCACGAGGCGCTGCAGCATGTCGACCGCCGGGCCGCGACGCGCCAGGTGGTCGTGGAGTTGGAGGACGAGCTGCTCATGGTGAACGTGGACGCGCGCCTGATCGTGCAGGTGGTCATCAACCTCGTGAACAACGCGATCGCCTACACGCCGTCCGAGGGGCGCATCGGCGTGACGGCCCGCCGGGCGGGCACGGCGCTCGACCCGCTCGTGCGCATCGCGGTGACCGACGAGGGCCCCGGAGTTTCGGAGGAGGACCGCGGGCATTTGTTCGACATGTTCTACAATGGCTCCACCGGCAAGCCCGGCGGGAAGAGCGGCGACTTCAAGCGCGGCATGGGCCTGGGCCTGTCGCTGTGCCGTTCCATCGTGGAAGTGCACGGCGGCTCGATTGGCGCACGCAACGTGGATCCGCACGGCAGCGAGTTCTGGTTCACGCTGCCCGCCGTGGAGGTTGTCGACGTGGTGGGCGAGGCGATGAAGAAGGAGTCCTGTGGCTGAGGGATACCGGATACTCGTGGTTGAAGACGACGCGGCGGTGCGCCGCCTGGTCACGACGACGCTCGGCGTGCACGGCTACGCGGTGCGCGAGGCGAAGTCGGTGGCCCAGGCGCTGCTCGAGCTGTCGTCGCAGCCGCCCGACCTGGCCATCCTCGATCTCGGTCTGCCTGACGGCGACGGCGTGGACGTCATTCGCACGCTGCGCGAGTGGTCGTCGCTACCGGTGATCGTGCTGTCCGCGCGCCTGGAGGACGCCGACAAGGTGGCCGCGCTCGACGCCGGCGCCGACGACTACCTGGTGAAGCCGTTTTCCGTGGAGGAGCTGCTCGCGCGCGTGCGCGTGGCCCTGCGGCGGTTGGAGCGCGAGCGCGCGATGCAGGGCGGTCCCGAGGAGGCCGTCTACGAGAACGGCGAGCTGCGCATCGACTACGCCGCCAGCTGCGTGACGCGCGGCGGCGAGGAAGTGCACCTCACGCCTTCGGAGTACAAGCTGCTCTGCCTGCTCGCACGCAACACCGGCAAGGTGCTCACGCACAACTACCTGCTCAAGGAGGTGTGGGGCAGCGCGCTCGCGTCCGACCGCTCGTCGCTGCGCGTGTTCATGGCGACGCTCCGCAAGAAGATCGAGCCCGATCCCGCCAACCCCCTCTACATCCAAACCCACGTCGGCGTCGGCTACCGCATGATGAGGGTGGAGTAGCCAAGCCCCTGCCTTCCCTGCCAAGCGATTTTGCCGAATTGCCGGCAAAATTTGCTATGCCTCGCCGTGATCATCAGGGAGAATATCGAATAGCAACCCCGCCGCACCGAGATGTTTCACGTGAAACATTCATTCGATCAGACGGGCGTTTCAAGATGCGCGCGATTAGGAGGAAGCCTATGCTGGGCGAGAAGCTTGTGAAGCTGCGGAAGAAGCAGGGGATGAGCCAGCAACAGGTGGCGGCGGCGCTCGGCGTGACGCGCCAGACGGTGTCCAACTGGGAGTGCGACCAGGGAGCGCCGGCGTTCGACAAGGCGAGCGCGTTGGCGCGTTTGTACGGCGTGAGTCTGGACGACCTCGTTGCCGACGAAGTGGAGGTGGTGGCGCTTGAGGATGCCTCGTCCGACGACGACGGTTCGCACGATCTGCATGTGCTGAAGCGCCTGGAGGGGAAGGAGTGCCGCATCTGCTACCGCACCTCCTACGACGTGGTTGATATGCTGAAATCCACTTCGATGCCCGAAAAGGCGCGCGTGTTGAGCGTCAGTGACGACTGGCTTCGCGTCGAGCACGAGCTGGGTATCGGATCCCCGTGGTCGAAGAAGGAGACGGCGGTGCGCCTCATCGATGTCAGCCTCATCGACAGCATGCTGCTCTGGCCGGACGAGGACGAAGGCCCGGGTGCGTCGTCGCGCGAGGAGGCGGTCTCATGATAGAGCTCCTTTTGGTCATCGTCATCATCCAGCTTGGCTTCGTGCTGAGCAGGCTGCCCAAGAAGAACGCGCCTTCCGGGGAGAGCCTTTCCGAGCGCTACGACCGCGAGCGCGTGAAGAACGCCGCCCTTGTCGCATCCCAATTGCGCGACCTGCGCCTCCGGGCGTGCTCGTTCACCCTTTGGGAGCCGGGGCGCATCTTCGCCGAAGCGGGGTCGCCGACCGCAGACGGCCGCGGTATCGTCATCGATTCGGATGACGTGTGGGTGCTCATCGAGAGCCCGGCCCCGTTCGGTGCCAAGGGTGCGACGCAGCGCCTGTTCCGCATCGAAGACATCAAGTCCGTTGCCGAGATCATCGGATGACCGCGCCCGCCGGATCCTCTTGCAAGAGAGATCCGGCGGGCTGAGGCTCTACTCAGTCAGCCAATGCGCGGCGCGCGCCGAGCGCGAGAAGTGGATGTCGTGCAGCGTGATCAACTCGCCGTCGAACGCATACAGCACCGTATAGGGTGCGGAACGGTACTCGAAAGTGAATCGACGTTGCGCAACTCCTGTGCGTGGATAAGCTTCGGGGAACATGCGCACCGTGGCAAGCGCGGCCAGCAAGCTCGCTTTCAGGCCCTCGTCCGGGTCGTCCACCTCGGCAAAGTACAGCCGCTGAGAAATGCGTCGGACGTTGACGGAAAAGCGCGGAGAAGCGACTACTGGGAACATGGCCGCCCCCACTCCTCGCGAGGGTACTCGCGCTTGAGGCGCTCGATCTCCTCATGGGCCTGCTCGAATACCTCGTCGAGCGTGTACGTGATCCCCGTGCGCTCGATCTCAGCCTCGGAGGCGTCCACGACGGCGTTGCACCAGGCGTCGTAGGCGCGCTGCTCGTCGATCGACATGCCGAGGGAGGTCAGAAACGGATCCGGCTGGAACTCTGCCATGTTCTCACCTCCTTCAACGGCGACGATGCGGGTGTGCTCGTACGTGACGTATGCCATACATCCTCCTACCTTTGGGCACAATCCATCGCGGGCGTGCCCGTTCGTTCCCTGGTTTCGAGGATCTTGCAAGCGTTGCGTCAGGCAGAAGGGGAACGCCTTCGCCTCTTCGGACTGCGCATGATGCGCAGCGCTTGCACTGGCTCGTTTCAACAAAACTATAGTAACACACGAACATATGTATGTAAATGGACATTTTTGACGTGCAAGAAAATCATGGCATGACCAGCCCAAGGAGCCCTGATTTACAAACTCACACTATATAAGTAAACAAATTGGCAAAGTAACCTTGCCAATTTATAGAAAATTGGCAAGGTTACTTTGCCAATTTGTGATACTCTGTAAAGAACATCAGACCCGTTTGCTTAGGTGGCGCCTATGAATGAGATCATCCTTCAGACGCTTCGCGATTTCTCTCTCGACGATTACCGCCCCATCTACCGGCGCGACCTTGATCTGGGAGCTCCTCTGCAGCCGCGAGCGGGCAACCTGGTGAAAGTGGTCGCGGGTATGCGGCGATGCGGCAAGAGCTACCGCCTGCTCCAGGAGATGGGCGCCCTCCTGCGAAGCGGCGTGTCCCCCGACCGTATGTGCTACTTCAATTTCGAAGACGAGCGCCTCTCCCCGGTGACCCCTCGGACGGGCGACGAGGTGATGGAAACATTTTATTACCTTCATCCCGACGCGCTCGAACAAGGTGCCTACTTCTTCTTCGACGAAATGCAAGAGATGGCGGGCTGGGGAGCTTGGCTCCGTCGGATAGTGGATACCCGTAAAGCGACTCTGTACGTCAGCGGTTCTTCCTCGAAGATGCTCTCGTCGGAGATCGCCACGGAATTTCGAGGTCGCGCGCTCGATTTCGAACTGCTGCCTTACTCGTTCCGCGAGATCTGCCGTATCGAGGGCTTGCTGGACGACGACTCCGAACGGGGGGTGTTCACCTCCGCGCAGCACGCCCGCTTCGAGCGGCTCTTCTCCTCCTATCTGGAGCGAGGAGGTTTCCCGGCGGCTCAAGGCGTCTCTTCGCCTCAAGCGATCATGCTGCTGCAATCCTATGTGCAGCGGGTGGTTCTGCGCGACGTCGTGGAGCGCCACGATCTGAAACGACCTCGCGTCGCGACCTTGTTCGCGCAGCGCGCCCTCAGCTCCAACGGAAGGCAGTTTTCCGTAAGGAAGACCGAAGGCGACTTTCGGTCTGCGGGCGTGACGACGAGCCGCGAGCTTTTGAGCGACTTGCTCGAGTACTTCGAGGAGGCTTACCTTCTTTTCTTGATGAAGGAGCGTGCGTTCTCCCTTGCCGAGAGCAGCACGACTTCGCCCAAGGTGTACGCGATCGATCCCGGATTGGCTCTCGCCAATGCCCGTGCAAACACGAACGATGCCGGTCAACGACTTGAAAATGCGGTGTACCTCGAACTTCGTCGAAGAACGATAGGGCTTCGCCGGGAGGGCATCGCGTCGCTTCGGACGAAAGAACATGGCTACGAAGTCGATTTCGTGGTCGGCGACGTGCTGGACGGAGATGCGAGCTGCCTCTGGCAAGTGGCAACACGCGTCGACGACCCGAAGACACTCGATCGCGAGCTTAGAGCTTTGTGGGAGGCGATGGGCGAGCAAGGGCTCGAGCAGGCGACGCTCATCGTCGGGCAAGGAGAGAAGACGACTTACAAACGGGAAGGGAGGCGTGTAGAGCAGGTACCCGCGTGGCAGTGGTTCCTTCAATAATCGGCCGCGCCCGGTTATTCCGGTTTCCTCGCCACGTGCACGGCGGCGATGCCGCCGGTGTAGTTTTTCCAGGTCACATCCTCGAAGCCGGCCTTCTCCATCATGGCGGCCAGACCCTGCTGGTCGGGGAACGCCCTGATCGAGCGCGCCAGGTACACGAACCCCTCGCGGTCGCCCGTGATGAGCCCGCCCCAGAACGGGATGAGGTGCTTCAAATAGAACCCGTACAGCGCACGCCACATGGCGTTCGGCGGCGTGCTGAATTCCAGGCACACGAGCGAGCCGCCGGGCTTGAGCACGCGGAACATCTCGGCGAGCGCCCGGTCGCGCTCGGGCATGTTGCGGATGCCGTAGGCCATGGTGATCGCGTCGTAGCTGGCGTCCTCGTAGGGGATGTCCTGCGCGTCCACCACCTCGAAGTCCACCGGCACCCCGCCCGCCTTGCCCTCGGCGTAGTGCATGCGCGCCACGTCGAGCATCTCGTCCACCAGATCGGTGCACTGGATGTGGGCCGGCCGCTTCGCGCGCGCCACGGTGAACGTCACGTCGCCCGTGCCCCCCGCGATGTCGAGCACGTCGTCGTCCGGGCCGATGGGGGCCTGGCGCATCATGCCGGCGAGCCACGCCTTGTACGCGCCGAAGCTCGAAACGGCGTTGAACCGCTCGTATTTCTTCGCGATGGCCGAGAAGATTTCTTTCACGCGCGCGGACGAGAGGTCCGCAGGCGCTTCCTTGCCGGTGGCGGTGTCGATGCTCACAGGTGGCACTCCATCAGGTAAACGTGGCTTCGGTTTCGTGAAGCCCCAGTATAGCGCGACGCCTCGAGAAGTCGGTCACTATCTCGCAGGTTCTCCGCAGATGGTCGGCCCGCTGCGGCACCGCGAACCGCATGCGTGCTCTCCTATTCTTACCCATTTGCTAATGAGGAGGCGGGGGCTGCGGGGCGAGTGCGTGGAGAACGCGAGTTCGTGGCAGAAATCGACGGAAATCTGCGTTTATCGGAAGGGGATTGCGTGGGCAATGAAAAAGTCCTCGCCGGTGAACAGGGGAAATGCGAAAGCAGGGTTCGCTCCAACAACGAGCCGTGCTTCCGTTGCCGTTAAAAAGGCGGATTTCCGCCGAAACCTGCCACGAAACCGGAATTCTCGTGCGCTGCGCCGAACAGGGGATTGCTGCGCAGCGCCGACGCGTTCCTTACTCCGCCTTCCTATCGCGCAGCTCTCCCAGCTTGCGGGCCTCACGGGCGCCCTTGGCGCCGCCGGCTCCTTGCAGGCCGCCGGCGTCGCGCGGCACGGTGCGCGCCACCTCTCCGCGCGCTAGAGCCTCGGCGCGCTCGCGCTCCTCGGCCATCATCTGCTCGAGCAGCGGGTCGCGCTCGACGGTGCGCGCGGCCTCGGCGCGGATGGCGGCGTAGCGCCCGGCCTCCACACCCGTACCCGCGCGTCCGGCCTCGAGCTGGGCGTTCGCGGCGTCGAAAGCCTCGTTCGTGTTCGCCTCCGAGAATCCGGGGGCCACCACGCTGCCGAATGCGGCCACCTGCGCGCCGCTCTCGTCGGCGAGCGCCCGCCCGTCGCCCATGCCGTCCACGGCCATGCCTTTGAACGTGCAGTTGGGCGTGCCGTCGGCGTTCCAGGCGGGGGAGAGCTCGCCGGTAGTCTGGTCCGGATACTCGAAGTCGCTCGCGGCGGGTCGCCACTTGCCGGTCAGCTTCGCCAGCGCGTTGGCCGGCTCGTTGGCCAGCCACAGCTTCGCCAGGTGTTTCGCATGCGTCGGCTTCACGTCGAAGGCCCAGTTCAGCTCCGACTTTTCGGCCACGGTGTTCTCGGAGAGCCGCTCGAACTCGGCTTTCAGCGCCCCCAGGCGCGCATCGATGCGGCCGGTACCGTTGTACAGCACGTCGTCCAGGCGGTTCATCTGCTCGCGCGCCTCGCGGATGCGCTTGTCGGTGGCGGCTGCCATCCCCGCGTCCAGGATGCCGTGCTCGCCCTTGATGCGGTTCACGTCCAGCGCCGCGTCGTAGGTGGCGTCCACCATCTCGTCCACGCTCATGTAGTCGCTCTCGTAGTTCATGATGTGCTTCCACGAGGGCAGGATCATGCGCTCGCGGTGCTCCTCGAACGTGCGGGCGCGCAGCTTGTAGCCGTACTTCTCCGGGTTGTCGAACGCGATGGACCCCACGTCCAGAAACGGCGCCATCGGCGAGGTCAGCACCACGAGCCGCGGGTCGTACCCGACGCGCTCGTAGAGATGCTGCACGTAGGCGCCTGTCTCGCGCACGCTCGCGGCGGTCTGCTGCGGGATGCCGGTCATGAAGTATAGGTCGAACCGCTCGCAGTTGGGGTGGCTCAGCGCGTCGACGATGGTCTCCTCAAGCTCGGCCATCTTGTAGTGGCCCTTGCCGAAGGCCTTGCGCACGTCGTCATCGTGGCTCTCGGCCGAGATCTCCACCGACCAGTTGCCCAGGTTGTCGTCGAGCAGCTGGTAGAACTCGTCGCCCCCCGGCGGCGGGCCGAAGAACTCGAAGCCGATAGGGTTGTGCACCTTGCCCTTGAGCCCGGTGATGAACTCGTGCGTGTACTCCTCGCCCGCCTGCAGAAAGTCGTTCAGCACGAAGATGGGCCCCCACACGTGGTTCTGCACGTTCTCGATGTCGCGGATCAGAAGCTTCGGGTCGCGCCACGCCACGCGCCGGCGGCCGAAGTGGTTCTTGAACGCGTAGGCGCTGCCGCCGCAGGTGGCGCAGTTGCGCGCGCAGCCGCGGCAGGTGAGGCTGGCCGTCACGGGGTAGGAGAGCCAGCCCTTCATGGGCAGGTAGCTGGTCATGTCGTGGTGGCGCAGCACGCCCTTCATGGGGTAGGCGTAGTCGAGCGAGATGGCGTCCATGTCGTCGGGCACCCAGCTCAAGGGGTTGATGCGGACGGCCCCCGAGGCGTCCTTCCACGTGAGGTTCGGGATGTCCGACAGATCGCCCACCGGCGTGTGCGTGCGCGCCGCGCGCGACACGCGATCGATGAGCATGCGCATGGGCTCCTCGGTGGAGTCGCCGCGGAACACGTAGTCGACGCAGTCGTAGGCGATGAGGTCCTCGTGGAAGATGCTCGCCGACAGCCCGCCGAACGACACCGGCACGTGCGGGTGCAGGCGCTTCAAAATCTTCGCCACCTCGATGGAGCCGTGGCAGTGCGGCATCCAGTGCAGATCGATGCCGAACATGTGCGAGTCGAGCGCGGCCAGGTTCCGCTCCACGTCGAAGTTCTTCTTGTGCAGCATCATCGACGCCAGGTTGTAGATGCGCGCGCGCAGCCCGTGGCGCTCGAGGTACTCGCAGAGCGTCGTGAGCCCGAGCGGGTACATCTCGAAGATGGGCGTGGAGGGCACCATGTCGGACACGGGCCCGTACATGATGGAGCGCTCGCGGAAGTCGTACGTGGCGGGCGCGTGGATGTATGTCATGTCAAGCGTTTGCATAGGCCGAAGTATAGCGCTGCTTTCCGCGATGCCCCGCCCGAATTCCCGCCGCCCGGTTTTTCCACAGCTTCGTCCGTGCGTTTCGCGCGCTGCTCCCCGCGCCAGTTCGTCAGCGCCCCCACCGATTGCCCTCTGTGTCTTTGGAGGAGAGGCGGCCGGGAATGCTATGATACGGCCCACACGAAATGAACGAGATTCGGGAGAAAAGGCGGAGCGGTATGCTACTGTGCGCACAATACATTCTTCCCATCACGTCGGAGCCGTTCAAGAACGGCGCGGTGCTCGTCCGCGATGGCATCATCCGCGACATCGGCACCACCGACATGCTCAAGCTGCGCTATCCCGACGAGGAGATCGTCGACTACGGCCAAGCCGCCCTCATGCCGGGCCTGGTGGACCTGCACACGCACCTGGAGAACTCCGTCATGCGCGGCATCGTGCACGACGTGCCCTACACCACGTGGATCACCTCCATCCTGGAGAAGAGCGCGAAGATGGACGTGGGCGACTGGTACGACTCCGCCATCCTCGGCGGCCTCGAGGCGCTCTCCAGCGGCATCACCACGGTGGCCGACATCACCACCACGGGCGCGGCCTGCACCGCCACGCAGAAGCTCGGCATGCGCAGCGTCATCTACCGCGAGGTGGGCGCCATGGACAAGCGCCGCGTCGACTACGCCATGCGCGTGGCCGAGAACGACATCATGCACTGGCGCGAGGAAGTGGACTCGTCGCGCATCACCATCGGCGTGGCGCCGGCCGCCATGTACGTGTGCCATCCGTCCGTGTTCGGCAAGGTGACCGAGTTCGCCCGCCGCGAGAACGTGCCCGTGGCCATGCACATGGCCGGCAACCGCGAGGAGTACAACTTCATCAAGTACGGCTCGTCGCCCTTCTCGGTGCAGCGCATGGACGAGAAGCGCGGCTTCGTGGAGATCCCGCCGTGGCTGCCCACGGGCACGACGCCCGTGCGCTATGCGCTGAACTGGGGTGCCTTCGAGTCCGACAACGTGCTGGCCATCCACTGCGTGCACGTGGACGACAAGGACATCCAGAAGCTCAAGGAGTACGACGTGTCCGTGGCCGTGTGCCCGCGCTGCAACGCGCAGCTGGGCATGGGCGTGGCCCCCATCAACGAGTTCATGCGTGCCGGCCTGCGCCTGGGCCTGGGCACCGACTCGCCGGCGGCCACTGACTCCACCGACATGCTCACCGAGATGCGCATCGGCATGCTCGTGCAGCGCGCGGTGAACGTGGGCACGTTCCTCGACTCGGCCACCATGCTGGAGATGGCCACCATCGGGGGCGCCCGCGCGCTCAAGCTGGACGACAAGATAGGCTCGCTCGACATCGGCAAATGCGCCGACATCATCGCGGTGGACCTGTCCGGCTCGCATCAGACGCCCACCACCGACCCCGTGTCGGCGGTGGTGAACACGTGCAGCGGTGCAGACATCCTCATGACCATGGTGGACGGCGTCACGCTGTACGAGAAGAGCAAGTGGAACGTGGGCGTGGAGGTTGCCAAGAACATCGCCCGCGTCATCGAGATCCGCGGCAAGCTGAGGGTGTAGAACATGGGAACGAATCAGAAACTGACGGCACAGCAGAAGAGCGCGCGCATCAAGGCGGCGCAGGAGCGGGAACTCAAGGAGAAGGAGCGTCGCGAGGCGGCGGCCAGGACGAAGAAGATCTTCACCATCGTGGTGTGCATCATCCTCGTGCTGGCCCTCGGCATCCCCACCGTGGCCCTCGCGTTCTTGGGCAGCTAGCCTTTGTCATCCTGAGCGGAGGCCGAAGGCCGGAGTCGAAGGATCCCGTGCGGTGCCAACTGGAGACGCTCCTGCTGACACCGCACGCCAACGACGCCCCCTGCCGGGCCTTGCCGTCTCGCCATGCTTTTTCTGTAAAGGAAGCTCGTTCAGCTTGCCCGCGCGTGGTTGTGATACTATAAATCGTTGCCGCGCACGGGGCGCGGTGGAGAGTAGAGAAACCGCACAAAGGGGTTTGCTTTGTTTGGAATCGGCCCATTCGAGTTCTTCCTCATCCTGCTGTTCGGGTTCCTTATTGTCGGGCCCGACAAACTGCCCGCAATGGCGAAGACGCTGGGGAAGGCCATCAATAAATTCAGAAGCGCTCAAGAGGAGATGAACAAGGTCATCAAGACGGAAGTCTACGACCCCACCTCCGACGAGCCCTTCAAGAACCCGCTCGAGGCCCTGTCGAAGGTGGCGGGCGACGAGAAGAAGCAGGAGAAGACCGAGAGCTTCTCCGAGCGCAAGGCGAAGTACGACAAGGAGCGCGCCGCCAAGAAGGCCGCCGAGGAGAAGAAGGCCGCTGCCGCGACGACGACCGCCGCTGCCGCCGGCACGGCTGCTGCCGCCGCGAAGCCGGTGGCGAAGCCCGACGGCTCATTCGAGAAGCCGGCTGCCGAAGAGCCTGCCGCGAAGCCCGCCGAGACGGCAGCCGCGAAGCCGAAGCCCTCGGCCGACGAGCTGTACGGCACGAAGCCCGCGGCCAAGCCTGCGACGACGAAGCCTGCGGTGTCCAAGCCGACCGCCAAGCCTGCGGCGCCCAAGCCGGCCGCGGCGAAGAAGCCCGCACCCAAGCCCGCTGCGGCGAAGACCGAAGCCGAGAAGGCCGCCGCCCGCTCCGCCGCCGCGAAGAAGGCCGCCGCCACGCGCGCGGCCAACAAGAAAGCCGCCGAAGAGGCCGCCAAGGCCGCGGCCCAGAACGAGAAGGGGGAGTAAGCCATGCCCATCGGACCGGCACGTATGCCCCTTTTCGACCACCTGGGCGAGCTGCGCATGCGCCTCGTGCGCATTATCGCCTGCCTGGCTGTAGCTGTCGTCGTCTTTTACATGGCCTCGGAGACGATCGGCCATTTCCTGTTGCAACCCATCGCCGAGTTCCTTCCCCAGGACGCTCAGGGCTTTGCATCCACCTTGGCCCTTGATCCATTCGAGGGTTTCTCGACCCGCTTCAAAGTGTCTGTCTGGGCCTCGCTCGTCGCATGCGCCCCTGTCATCTTGTGGCAGATTCTCGCGTTCTTTCTGCCGGCTCTGAAGCCGAGCGAGCGCAAGTGGTTCGTCCCCACGTTCGGTGCGGCCGTCGCGCTGTTCGTGTTCGGCACGATCTTCTGCTACCTCATTATCCTGAATCCTGCGTTCCAGTGGCTCACCGACCAAGCTGCGGGTTTCGGTACGGTGGCGCCGCGCATGTCAACCTACATCGACACCATCGTGAAGTTCGAGATCGGCTTCGGCGTGGCGTTCGAGCTGCCGCTTGTGGTGTTCTACCTAGTCATCTTCGACGTGGTGCCGTATAAGAAGCTGCGCGGCAGTTGGCGGATGGTGTACGTGGTGCTCATGGTCATCTCGGCCATGGCCACGCCCGATGCCTCGCCGGTCACCATGCTGCTGATGTTCGCGGCCATGATCGCGCTCTACGAGGGCAGCCTGCTCATCGCGCGCATCGTCCTGTCTGGTCGCATCAAGAAGCAGAACGCCGAGATCGCGGCCGAGGAAGCCGAGGAGGCCGCCGAGGAGCTCGCGCTCAAGAAGGCGAAGGCCAAGAAGTAAGGCCCCGCATCCCGCTCGCTTTGGCACGGCCCGTCGCATCGCGGCGGGCCGTTTCGCGAACGGGGCCCGCGAGCGCAGCTTTCGGCGGAGGCGTGCGTGCCGTTTGCTCAACGAGGCGGGCGTGACCGGCGCGGTTGGGCTACCATGATCGCGAACAAAGGAAGGAGCGTCATGCACGAACTGGGAATCATGACCGGCGTGATGGACGCGGTCACCGCCTCGGCCGAGCAGGCCGGCGCCACGCGGGTGCTCAAGGTGAGCCTGTCGGTGGGCGAGATGACCGAGGCCATCGCCGACGCGCTCGAGTTCGCGTTCGAGGTGCTCACCGACGGCACGCTGTGCGAGGGCGCCGAGCTCGAGATAACGATGGTCAGGCCGAAGAGCCGCTGCCTCGAGTGCGGCGCGGAATACGAGCACGACCGCTTCCACATGCTGTGCCCCGAATGCGGCAGCTTCGCCACCGAGCTCATCGCCGGCCGCGAGCTGCAGATCGACAGCATCGAGGTGGACATCCCCGACGGCGAGGAGGCCGAGGAGCAGCCATGCAGATAGACCTGAAGCAACCCATCTTGCAGAAGAACGAGGAGATCGCCGCCGAGCTGCGGCAGCGCTTCGCTGAGAACCGCGTGTTCGTGCTCGATCTTTTGGCCAGCCCCGGCTCCGGCAAGACGTCTACGATCCTCGCCACCATCGACGCGCTGCGCGACGAGTTTAACATCGCCGTCATCGAGGGCGACATCGCCAGCAAGGTGGACGCCGAGAAGATCAAGGCGCAAGGCATCGCCGCCGTGCAGATCAACACGGGCGGCGCGTGCCACCTGGAGGGCGCCATGATCAAGCGCGCCATCGACGTGCTCGACCTCGCGCGGTTGGACCTCATCATCGTGGAGAACGTGGGCAACCTCGTGTGCCCCACCGACTTCGACCTGGGCGAGAACCTCAAGGTGATGATACTCTCTGTGCCCGAAGGCCACGACAAGCCGCTCAAGTACCCGGGCGTGTTCCAGGCGGCCGAGGCCGTGGTGCTCAACAAGGTGGACACCATGCCCGTGTTCAACTTCGACCGCGACGAGTTCGAGCGCGCGGTGCGCCAGCTCAATCCGGCCGCGCCCATCTTCCCCATCGCGGCCACGACGGGCGAGGGCGTGGAGGCGTGGGCCGAGTGGCTGGCCGAGCGCATCCGCGCCATTCAGTAATCCGCAACCGGGTGGAAACAGGACGCGCCTACACTGGGGGCAGCGGCTGGGCGAGCGAAAGGATCGGCGTATGAAGACGGGCGAGAAGTACGACGCGTGCGTTGGCGCGCTCAAGGAGTTCGCGGAGGGCGCAGGGTTCACCGACGTGGTGATAGGGCTGTCGGGCGGCATGGACTCGACCCTGGTGGCGGCGATGTGCGCAGACGCGTTCGGCGCGGAGCGGGTGCACGGCGTGCTGCTGCCGGGCCCCTACTCGAGCGAGCATTCGGTGGAGGACGCGCGCGAACTGGCCGACAATCTGGGGATCCGCGCGGAGGTCGTGTCCATCTGCGAGCCGTTCGAGGCCTTCGAGCGCGTGCTCGCGCGGGCGTGCGGCGGCGAGCTCAAGGGCCTCGCGGCCGAGAACACGCAGGCGCGCTGCCGCATGGTGTGCCTCATGGCGCTGTCGAATGCGCACGGCTGGATGCTGGTGAACACGGGCAACAAGAGCGAGGCCATGATGGGCTACTCCACGCTCTACGGCGACACGGCCGGCGCGTTCGCCCCCATCGGCGGCCTGTACAAGAGCGACGTGTACGCCGTGGCGCGCTGGCGCAACGAGCGCGCGGAGGCCGAGGGCGCGCAGCCGCCCATCCCCGAGCGCGTGTTCGCGAAGCCGCCGAGCGCCGAGCTCTCGCCCGACCAGGAGGACGAGAAGAGCATGGGCATCGACTACGACACGCTGGACAAGCTGCTGTTCGCGCACATCGAGCAGGGCCTGGATGCGGAAGGCCTGGTGCGAGCCGGGTTCGCCGAGCGCGACGTGGAGCGCGTGCTGCGCACCGTCCGCGCCACCGCCTTCAAGCGCGCCTTGGAGCCCCCGTCGCCCGACGTGGAGTTCTACGGGTAAGGAGCGGGACGGCAGCCGCACTACTCCTGCGAAGATTGCGTGGCGAACGCCCCTGCCGCCCTCGTGCGCGGCGGGGGCGTCACTATACTCTGCTCAGATCGGGATCCGCACGACCGCCCTCGCTCAAAAGGAGCCGCACGCCATGGAGCGCCGCTCGTTCTTCAAACTCGCCGGCATATCGACCGCCGCCCTCGCCGCCGGGGGCGTCCTCGGTTCGTGCGAATCGGGCCAGCTGCCGGCGAACCCCCTCGATGCGAGCGTTGTCGGCGGCAAGGCCGAGGATGCGAGCGTCATGGGCCAGCCGGCTGTCTCGTTCTCCTCGGACGTGGACGTGCTCGTGGTGGGCAGCGGCATCGCCGGGCTCTCGGCCGCCATGGCGCCCCTCGAGGCCAAGCGTTCCGTCATGGTGGCGGACAAGCTCGACCTTCTGGGCGGGGAGAGTTTCACGTCGAACGGCGTGATGCGCGTGGCGGGCAGCGGCGTGCAGCGCGCTGCGGGTATCAAGGCCGATGCCGCCTCCGAATGGGGCGCGCGCAAGAAGGAGCTCGAGGCCGCCGGCGTGACCGATCTCGACTTCGCCAAGCGCCTGTTCGAGGCGGCGCCCGCCTGGGTCGACCACCTGGTTGACGAGTACGGCGCGCAGTTCGCCGACCCTGCGACCTATGCGCGCGACGGCGAGAACGGCTCGATCCTGCTGCCGAAGAACGGTCTCGGCGACATGGAGAGCGCGATGGTCCCTCTGCGCGACGGGCTGTCGGAGAAGGGGGCGCTGTTCTCCACCGGCTTGCGGGCCGAAGCCTTCATCCTCGCAGCGGACGGCTCCGTGTGCGGCGTGCGGTTCGCGGCCGTGAGCGGGGGGACGGTGACCGACGTGCGTGCGCGGCGCGTCGTGGTGGCCACCGGCGGGTTCGCCAGCAGCCAGCCGCTCGTGCACGCCTACACGCCCGACTACGAGCGCGTCGGCTGCTACACCGTGGCGTCCATGGGCGAGGGCCAGCTTCTGTGCGCGGCGGCGGGCGGCCAGCTCTCCGGCATGGACAAAGCGGCGCCGCTCACGAGCGACCTGCCGCAGGCGGCGGCGTGGAGCCTGTTCGGACCGGTGGTGGCCGTGGACGCGCTGGGCGCTCGCTTCGCCCGCGAGGACGGATCCGGCGCGGTGGCGAACGCCTGCTTCGCCGGCGAGCGGGGCTTTTGGTGGACGGTGTTCGACAAGCAGCTGGCCGAGAGCGGCCAATCGCGCAGTATCGCGCAGCTGACCAGCCAGAACGCGAAGCGCTTCGCGGGCCCGTGCGACACTGCGGAAGAGCTCGCCGAGGCGACGGGGCTGCCGGGCGACGCCCTCGCGGCCACGATCGACCGCTACAACGAGCTGGTGAAGGCGGGCAAGGACGACGACTTCGGCCGTGTGCTGAGCCTACGCCCGCTTGAAGGCCCCTTCTACGCGCTCAAGCAGTTCCCCGTGCGCTACAAGTCGCGCGGCGGCGTGAAGACCGACGGCGAGGGCCGCGTGCTGAACGCGGCGGGCGCGGCCATCCCGGGCGTGTTCTGCTGCGGGTCGGCGGCTGCGGGCAGCCCCGACGGCCTGGCGGCGAACGGGGCGTTCGGCCAGCTGGTTGGCCAGGCGGTAGCCGCGTCCCTCGACGAGGAGGACGCGCAAGGCTAGCCGCCGCCGCGCTGAGCTCTGCGTTGTCGGCCGGTTGCCAAGGTGCAAAGGGGCGGGAACCGGGCCTCGACACCCCCATGGAAGAATGATCTCGTACCTATTCGCGAAAGCCGCGGCGGGCGTCCCTCGTCCGCGACGAGCGGCTCCGGACAAGGAAGCGAGGTCTTCCCCATGAACGAAGATGCGAGCAACTCCGGCGTGTCGCGCCGCGCGTTTTTGGCCGGCGCATGC
The DNA here is from genome assembly GCF_902386925.1 of Arabiibacter massiliensis. Taxonomy (NCBI): domain Bacteria; kingdom Bacillati; phylum Actinomycetota; class Coriobacteriia; order Eggerthellales; family Eggerthellaceae; genus Arabiibacter; species Arabiibacter massiliensis. Next base: position 2,587,861 of record NZ_LR698996.1, read on the forward strand.
GCCACGGGCGCGCTGGCGCTGGCGGGCGGTTTGACCGCGTGCGCGCAGGAGCCCCAGGCCACGGGCCAGGGCGACGCCGGCGGCACCGGCACGGGCACGAACGGCGACGCGGTGCTCGGCAGCCCTGCCCCGGCCAACGTCGACAAGACCTACGACACCGACCTGCTCATCGTGGGCGCGGGCGGCAGCGGGCTGGCGTGCGCGGTGCAGGCAGCGCTCGACGGCACGAAGTTCATCCTGGTGGAGAAGGGCTCACAGGTGGGCGGCAACGCCAGCTTCGTCGAGGGCATGTTCGCGGTCAACTCGACGCTGCAGCGCGAGCAGGGCATCGAGATCGAGCCCGCCGAGATCATCGAGGCCGAGCTCACGCGCGGCCAGCACCGCCAGAACGGCGATCTGTGGCTCGACCTGGTGAACAAGTCGGCCGAGAACATCGAGTGGTGCCAGGAGCAGGGCGTGCTGTACGCCGGCAACGTGGATGACTACTACGGCGGCCTGTTCCCCACGTTCCACTGGTTCCAGGACGGGAAAGCCCAGGTGGGCTACGTCGATCCCATGAAGGCGCGCCTCGACGAGCTGGGGGCGGAGGTGCACCTCAACACCACCGTGAACGGCATCATGCGCGACGGCGACAAGAAGGTGACCGGGGCCTACGCCGAGGGCGACGAGGGCGTCGTGCAGTACAACGCGCGCGCCGTGGTGCTGGCCACCGGCGGCTTCGGCGGCAACGCCGAGGTCATCGCCGAGCAGGGCTGGGACACCGACGGCATCCACATCGTGGGTTCGCCCAACGCCGCCGGCGACGGCTACCGCCTGGCCATGGACCAGGGCGCGCGCAACTTCATGGCGCAGTCGGCCCAGTCCATCCTCTACGCCATCCAGGCCTTCCCGCCCATCGACTTCCACGACGCGGCCGAGAACCCCATCAACGGCTACTTCGGCATCGCGGCGGGCGGCCCGGTGCTGTGGGTGAACGAGGCGTGCCAGCGCTACTCGCGCGAGAACCTCGCCGACGACAACCTGGTGCTCCAGTGCATCCCCGGCAAGTCGAACAAGGAGAACTACGTGGTGTTCGACCAGGGCATCTTCGATCGGTTCTTCGGCAAAGACGACGACGCGAAGAAGATGTTCGACGACGCCGTGTCCAAAAACGACGGCGACAGCCTCTACCGCGGCGACACCATCGAGGAGCTGGCGGGGAAGTTCGACCTTGACGCCGACGCGCTCAAGGCCACGGTTGACCACTACAACGAGCTGTGCGCGGCCGGGGCCGACACCGACTTCGGCAAGCCCGCCGAGCTCATGGTGGTCATCGAGAACGCGCCGTTCTACCTGGCCAAGCTCTCGTACAGCTACTTCTTCTCCGTCGGCGGCATCACCACCGACAAAGAGCGTCGCGTGCTCGACGGCGACCGCGACCCCATCGAGGGCCTCTACGCCATCGGCAACGACGGCAACATGCTCTACCGCAACGTGTACACCATCAACATGCCCGGCACCGCCTTCGGCAACCAAGTGAACAGCGGCCGCGAAGCCGCCACCGCCGTGAAGGAGTATTTGGCATAAAAGGGGACAGTCCCCTTTTATGCCATTTTGAGGGTGACAAAGGGATATTGTCACGTTCCCCGGCGCGTCTGCAAGCCGCAAGCCTCCCGAGAACGTGACATTACCCCGGCCCTTTGTCACCCTGCCCCGTCCCTTTGTCTCACCCCTACACCCGATGGAGTATGGCGCGGGGCGGGCGGCTGGCTTAGTATGGGGGCATGGAAAACTTTCTGGTGAACAACCGGCCGATGACGGCGAAGGACTGGGCGGTGGACGTCGCGGTGACGGCCGTGGCGTTTCTGTTCGGCTGCGGGCAGCTCATGCTGGCGGCATCGAACATCGTCATCCCCGACCTCGCGCTGCGCCAGTACCTCGGCATGGTGAACGTCGTGCCCAATGTGCAGGTGTTCGTGGCGCTCGCCCTCACCACGCTGCCGCTCATCGTGCGGCGGCGCTACCCGTGGCCGGTGTTCGCCTTCTGCTTCGTCGCGTTCCTGAGTTTGCAGAACTCGTTCAGCGGCTTCTCGCTTACCATCGTCGGACCGGTGGTGGCGCTCTACACCATCGCCCACGAGCGCGGCCGCGCCGAGGCGGTCGTGGGGGCGGCCGTGGCCGTGATCGGGCTTTTGTTCGCCGACGCGCCCTCGCGCACGGCCAGCCTCGCGTTCTTCACGCGCTTCCAGAACATCGCGCTCGTGGTGGCCGCCGCGTTCGCCGGCTACGCCTACCGCGTGCACCGCGCCTACGTCCAGGCCGTGGAGGAGCGCGCCACCGAGGCCGAGCGCTCGCGCGAGGAGGAGGCCGCCCGTCGCGTGGAGGAGGAGCGCGTGCGCATCGCGCGCGAGGTGCACGACATCACGGCGCACTCGCTGTCGGCCGTGAGCATCCAGGCCGCGGCAGCCGAGCGGCTCATCGACCGCGACCCGGCGGCGGCCAAGGAGGCTATCGCCACGGTGCGCGCCACCGCGAAGGGCGCGCTCGATGACATCCGCAGCATGATCGGCGTGCTGCGCTGCGGCGACGAAGCGGAGACCTCGCCCACCGCCGGCACCGACCGGCTGGCCGACCTGGCTTCCTACCTGCGCGGCGCCGGCATCGACGCCGCGCTCGACGAGTCCTCCTACGATCGCGCGCGCGTGCCGGCGCACGTGGACATGGCGCTGTTCGGCATCGCCCGCGAGGCGGCTACCAACATCGTACGCCACGCGGGGGCGCGCTCGGCGGCCATCCGCGTCGCGCTCGAGGACGGCCAGGCGCGGCTCGTCGTGGAGGACGACGGGCGCGGCTGCGAGGGCGACGCGCTCCGCGCGGGCGGCGGCCACGGCATCGAGGGCATGGCCGAGCGCGTGCACCTGCTGGGCGGCGCGTTCTCGGCGGGCGCGAAGGCGGGCGGCGGGTTCCGCGTGGTGGCGAGCATCCCGGTGAGGGGAACGGAGGCGTAGCGGATGGAGAGCAAGGTGCGCGTGCTGGTGGCGGATGATCAGGACCTCGTGCGCAGCGGGTTCAAGCTCATCCTCATGTCCTACGACGGCATCGAGGTGGTCGGCGAGGCCCGCGACGGCGGGGAGGCCGTGGAGCTCGCGCGGCGGCTGCGTCCCGACGTGGTGCTCATGGACATCCGCATGCCGCGCATGAATGGCATCGAGGCCACGCGCGCCATCCGCGCCGACGCGGAGCTCGAGGGCGTGCGCGTGCTCATCCTCACGACGTTCGACCTGGACGAATACGTCTACGACGCGTTAGCCGCGGGCGCGAGCGGCTTTTTGCTGAAGGACGCCGAGCCCGACGAGATCGTGGCCGCCGTACGCGTGGTGGCGCAGGGCGACGCGCTCATCGAGCCCTCCATCACGCGCCGGCTCATCGAGACGTTCGTGGCCTCGCGCCCGGCCAGCCTGGCGGCCGGGCCGCGCACGGGCTCGTTCGCCGCGCTCACCGACCGCGAGCGCGAGATCCTCGTGCTGGTGGCGCGCGGCCTGACGAACGAGGAGATAGGATCCGACCTGTTCATCTCGCCGGCCACGGTGAAAACCCACCTCGCGCGCATCATGGCGAAGCTCGACGCCCACGACCGCGCCCAGCTCGTGGTGCGCGCCTACGAGGGCGGCCTCGTGAAGCCGGGTCTGCGCTAAGCGCCGAGGGCGCGCGGGCTTCGCTCGGGGCCTCGTCGGCAATTGTGGCGATCGTTTGACGATTGCGTCAAATCTCAGCGATGGGCGCTCAGATTTCCTCGAAACCGCTTGCATTGGGGGGCGATGATGCTATGATTACGCAGTGCTTAGCACTCGTTACCACGGAGTGCTAGCAGTCACCACGAACGAGTGGTTAAATAGCAAACGTGCGATAACCAGTTTCGTACAATGGTCGGACGAAAGGAAGGCAGCGTTATGAATTTGAAACCTCTGGGTGATCGCGTCATCGTCAAGGCCGACGAGGCCGAGGAGACGACGGCTTCGGGCCTGTACCTGGCCACCGAGGCGAAGGAGAAGCCCCAGAGCGGCACCGTGCTGGCCGTGGGCGACGGCAAGACCGACAAGGACGGCAACCTGGTTCCCGTCCCGGTGAAGGTGGGCGACAAGGTCGTGTACGGCAAGTACGGCGGAACCGAGATCAACGTGGAGGGCGAGGACGTCCTCATCCTGCGTGCCGACGACCTGTACGCCGTGTTCGCCTAACCCCAACGTGCCGATTCCGCATTACGAAAGGAAGCATCCGCAATGGCTAAAGATATCAAGTTCGAGGCCGATGCCCGCAGCGCGCTCGCTGCCGGCGTGAGCAAGCTGGCCGACGCCGTGAAGGTGACGCTCGGCCCCAAGGGCCGCTACGTGGCGCTGGAGAAGTCCTACGGCGCGCCCGTCATCACCAACGACGGCGTGACCGTGGCCAAGGAAGTCGAGCTGGAGGATCCGGTCGAGAACATGGGCGCCCAGCTGGTGCGCGAGGTGGCCGTGAAGACGAATGACGTGGCCGGCGACGGCACCACCACCGCCACGCTGTTGGCCGACGTCATCGTGTCCGAGGGCCTGCGCAACGTGACCGCCGGCGCCGACGCGCTCGGCATCCGCCGCGGCATCCAGAAGGCCACCGACGCCATCGTCGAGGCCATCAAGAAGGACGCCACGCCGGTGTCCACGAAGGACCAGATCGCCAACGTCGGCACCATCTCCGCCGGCGACGCCGAGATCGGCAACGCCATCGCCGAGGCCATGAGCGCGGTGGGCAACGACGGTGCCATCTCCGTTGAGGAGAGCCAGACCTTCGGCCTGGAAATGGACATCGTGGAGGGCATGCAGTACGAGCGCGGCTACATCTCGCCGTACATGGCCACCGACATGGAGAAGATGGAGGCCGTGCTCAACGACCCCTACATCCTGCTCACCGACCAGAAGGTCACCAACATCCAGGACATGGTGCCGCTGCTGGAGGAGATCATGAAGTCCGGCCGCCCGCTGTTCATCGTCGCGGAAGACGTCGAGGGCGAGGCGCTGGCCACCATCCTGCTGAACAAGCTGCGCGGCACGTTCAACTGCGTGGCCATCAAGGCCCCCGGCTTCGGCGACCGCCGCAAGCGCATCCTCGAGGACATCGCGGCTGTCACGGGCGCGCAGGTGATCGACAAGGATTTCGGCATGACCATGGCCGATGCCCGCATCGACATGCTGGGCCATGCCAAGACGGTCAAGGTGACCAAGGACACCGCCCTCATCGTGGACGGTGCCGGCGACAAGAAGGCCATCGAGGACCGCATCCATCAGATCCGCGCCGAGCTCGAGCGCGTCGATTCCGACTTCGACCGCGAGAAGCTGCAGGAGCGCCTGGCGAAGCTGTCCGGCGGCGTGGCCGTGCTCAAGGTGGGCGCTGCCACCGAGTCCGAGCTCAAGGAGAAGAAGTCCCGCATCGAGGACGCCCTGCAGGCCACCCGCGCGGCTGTGGAAGAGGGCATCGTCGCCGGCGGCGGCGTGGCGCTCGTGGACGCGCTGCCCGCGCTCAAGAAGGTGAAGGCCGCCGACAAGGACGAGGAAGTGGGCGTTGCCATCATCCGCAAGGCGCTTGAGGCCCCGATGCGCGCCATCGCGCAGAACGCCGGCTTCGAGGGTAGCGTCGTGGTGGAGCACGTGAAGGGCATGAAGAAGGGCGAAGGCCTGAACTGCGCCAACGGCGAGTACGGCAACATGATCAAGATGGGCGTGAACGACCCGGTGAAGGTGACCCGCACGGCGCTGCAGTCCGCGGCTTCCGTGGCGGCCCTCATCCTCATCACCGAGGCCACCATCAACGAGATCCCCAAGGATCCCGATCCGGCGGCCCTGGCGGCCATGGCCGGTGGCGGCGGCATGGGCGGCATGATGTAAGCCTCGCGGCTTTCATCGCACGCATAAGAAAGCTTTTCGAGAGCGGGGCGGCCAGACGGTCGCCCCGCTCCGCGTTCGGGGATTCAGCTGCGCTGGGCGATCTCCTGGGGGGCGGCCGTGACGCCGTCCCGTCCCTTTGTCACGGGCCGTTCGCCGAAAGGGGAGGGCGGTCGCGGGGCGTTTTCGTCCGTTCGCGCGGGGGCTTCCCGTTCCGTTAGAAAAACAACGGATGCCGACCGCCCGTCCCGGTATAACGGGTGCAGCGAAAGCGCGCGACCCGATGCCGCCGCCCGCTTCGCGACCCGCCGCGCAGCGATCTCTCCTCCTCCCTGCTCGATGCCCAGCGAGTCGCGAAGCGGCGTTCGGCGACCCTCCCGGCCCCGCTTTTGCGCCTATCGAATGCGAGAAAGGGAGTTGATGGCAACCAGAACGAGAAAGAAGACCCTGGGCGTATGGATCGCCGCGACCTGTGCGGGCGTGCTCGCGGTGGGCCTCGCGGCGTGCGCGCCCACGATGAACGACAACCCGGCCCGGGAGGACGGTCCTGCGCTCGACGTCCGCCTGCCCGCGCCGAATGAGAACGGCATCGTCACGGCCGACCAGTGGGAGGCGGTCTACCCCAACGAGTACGCCACCTACCAGCAGAACGGCGAAAACACCGGCGGCAAGGAGGTGAGCGAGGACTATCCCGAGATCAAGGTGCTGTGGGAGGGCGCGTCGTACGCCGAGGCCTACCACGAGCCCAACGGGCACACCTACGCGCTCAAGGACGTTTCCGAAACGCCGCGCGATCCGCAGCTCGCCAGCTGCCTCACCTGCAAGTCCTCCGAGTTCATTCGCATGCAGAGCGCCGATCCCACGCTCAACAAGGCACCGTTCGACGACATCCTGGCCCAGGTGAGCGAGCCTATCAGCTGCGCCGACTGCCACGTGGACAGTCCGCGCGACAACGGGGCGGTGGCCACGCGCCAGTTCTTCATCGACAACGTGGGCGACGCGGCGGCCGGCCTGCCCGCCGGTGCCATGTCGTGCGGCCAGTGCCACAACGAGTATTTCTTCCCCGGCGAGAACAAGGCCGCCGACAACCCGTGGAAGAGCCTCGCCGAGGCCACGCCCGACGCTATCCTGGCGAACCACAACGAGCTGGGGTACGTCGACCACGTGAACCCGCGCACCGGCGCCGAGATGATCAAGGTGCAGCATCCTGAGTTCGAGACGAACTACGGCGGCGAGATGTCGCCCATGGCGCAGCGCGGCTACAGCTGCTCCGACTGCCACATGGCGCCGTCGGTGGACGAGAACGGCAACGAGTACAAGAGCCACCTGTGGGTGAGCCCGCTTGAGAACGACGACCTCATCGCCAACGACTGCGCGAACTGCCACGCCGACATCAAGGCCGAGGTGGCCGCCATCCAGGAGAAGACGGTCGAGCGCGAGCACGCTGTGGCCGCGCGCATCGAGGGCCTCATCGACGCGACCGAGGCCGCCATCGCGGACGGCTCGCTTGCGGGCGAGAGCCTTGACGCGGTGCGCGACCTGCATCGCACGGCGCAGTTCTACTGGGACTTCGTCATGACGGAGAACAGCGAGGGCGCGCACAACAGCGAGCTCACCGAAGAGACGCTGGACAAGGCTGAAGCCGCCGTCGACGAGGCGATGGCCCTCATCGGCTGACGACCACTCCGCGCCGCGCCGTCTTCTGCGGCGCCGGCGACTCCATGACGGCGGGCCTCTCTCCCGATGGCCCGCCGCCCTCCTCCGGCAGGGGCGGCCGTCGCGCCGCCCCTGCCGATACGTTCGCCCCCTCCATTCGCCGAGGTGCGCGCCTAGTCGCGTTCTATCGCGGCCACGACGTCGGCCACGCCGCATCCTAGGAAATCGGACAGCTCGATGAGCGTCGTCGTGCGCAGTCCGCCGAACCGCCCGTTTTCAAGCAGCCTCAGCTGCGCGGGACGCACGACGCCGGCGGCCTCCAGATCGGCGAAGGTCTTACCGCTGCGCTCCATCAGGGCCAGGAGCTTCTCGGTGCTTCTGCGCGAGTCGTCCATGCCTCCGCACTCCGTTCTCGGAAAATGATCGATCAGTCCAGCATCTGACGATTGTAGCGAATACCCTAGCTGCATGGAACCTATCGAGTTCAGACAAGCAGTCGGCGCGAGGGTGCGCGCGTGCCGCGAGGCGCAGAGGCTTTCGCAGGCGAAGCTCGCCCAGATGATCGGCGGCGCGAGCGACGGAGCGTACATCTCGCGCATCGAGAAGGGCAAGGTGGCCGTCGGCGTGGACGGCCTCTACCGGATCGCGACGGCGCTCGACGTGGGCGTGGCGGACCTGGTCGACCTCGACAAGGACATCGACTCGATCAAGCCCGGATCCCGGCGCTAGCCTCGAGGCGCCAAGGCGCGACTTTCCGCATATGATGACCGTTCGGCTACGACGGGTCCGGCGAGCGCGCGTTGGACTACAATAGCGACCCATGGAAGAATTCTTGCACATAGCGGGGCACGTACTGGAGCATTCGGTCGCGGACACCCTCTACCTCATCCCGTTCCTGTTCGTCACCTACCTGGCCATGGAGTGGCTCGAGCACAAGACCGGCGGCAAGGCGCAGGCGGCCGTGCAGCGCGCCGGGGCCGCGGGGCCCATCGTGGGCGCGGTGGTGGGCGTCGTGCCGCAGTGCGGGTTCTCGGCCGTGGCGGCCACGCTCTGGGCCGGGCGCGTCATCACGCTCGGCACGCTGTTCGCCGTGTTTTTGTCCACGTCGGACGAGATGCTGCCCATCCTCATCGCCGAGCAGGTGCCGCTCGATGTGATCCTCAAGATCCTCGGCGCGAAGATCGTCATCGGCATGGTGATGGGCTTCATCGTGGACGCGGCCTTGCGCCTCGCGCGCCGCATTGACGCGCCGCTGCACATCCACGACCTGTGCGAGCAGGACCATTGCCACTGCCACGACGGCGAGGGCGGCATCCTCAAGAGCGCGCTCAGGCACACGGTGCAGGTGACGCTGTTCATCTTCGCCATCACCATCGTGCTGAACGGCGTGCTGGAAGTGGTGGGGGAGGACGTGCTCGGCGAGTTCCTCAGCGCGAACCCGGTGCTCTCGGTGTTCGGCTCGGCGCTCGTGGGCCTCGTGCCCAACTGCGCGGCCAGCATCGTCATCGCGCAGCTGTACGTGAGCGGCGTGCTGGGCTCGGGCGCGATGCTGGCGGGACTCCTGGTGAGCGCGGGCGTGGGCCTGCTCGTGCTCGTGCGCACGAACCGCCACTGGAAGCAGAACCTCGCCATCATCGGGGGCCTGTACGCCACCGGGGTGGCCTGGGGCCTCATCGCGAACGCGCTGGGCATCGTGTTCTAGGTTGCTTGCGCGAAAACTGCGCAGAGCTTCACAGCGGTCATTTTTGTGCAAGACTGTGATCAGGAAAAATGTCGAGAAGTGCCTGTTCAATACAGGTTTTTTGAAGTGTGACAAAATGGCCGCTGTGAAGCTTGGTGCAGCACGGCGGGTGCAATATTGCTGAATCTTCTTCGGAATCCGAAGAAGAATGCCGCGCTGCCTCTGGCCTTCGGTGCGCTCGCACGGCTATAGTATGACGAGACCGCAAAACGAGAGGAGCATCGCCCATGGCCACGTTAGAAGCCGGCATGACGCGCGACGAGGCGTTCGCGCTGCTGCAGGAGCACAACAAGGATCCGTTCCACATCGAGCACGCTGAGACGGTGGAGCAGACCATGCGCTACTTCGCGCGCGAGTTCGACCCGGATAACGAGGAGTTCTGGGGCATCGTGGGCCTGCTACACGACCTGGACTGGGAAGAGCACGACGACGAGCCGGAGAAGCACACGCTGTACGCCACGCCGCTCATCGAGGCCGCCGGCGGCTCGCCCGAGCTCATCCGCGCCATCCAGAGCCACACCTCCGACTTCAACCCCGAGCTGCCCAAGCCTGAGCTGCAGATGGAGAAGATCCTGTTCGCCACCGAGGAGCTGACGGGCCTCATCGGCGCGGCCATCGTCATGCGCCCCAGCAAGAGCGTCATGGACTTCGAGGTGAAGTCGCTCAAGAAGAAGTTCAAGGACAAGCGCTTCGCCGCCGGCGTGAACCGCGACGTCATCCGCTCGGGCGCCGAGATGCTCGGCTGGGAGCTGGACGAACTCTTCGCCCGCACCATCGAGGCCATGCAGTCCTTCGCCCCCGACAAGGACACATTCGCCCCCGCCGAGGGGTAGGGGCTTCCGCTCTTTCGCCCCCATCTTCGCTCCTAAAACACGCCTCAGCGCACGAGGCGTGTTTTAGGAGCGAAGATGGGGCTTTGGCAACGCAGAGACGCCCCGCCGCGGTTGCGCGCGGCGGGGCGTTCGGAGGGAGGGAGGCGTCGGGGTTCGCGCGGGCGCTACGCCAGGTCGCCGGCCATGTGGCGCACGGCGTGGCGGGCGAAGGTGATGGTGCGGCCGCAGGCGCAGCCCACGATGTACTCGGGGTAGTTGTTGGCGAACATGCTGCCCGAGCAATCGCCGGCGGCGTAGAGGCCCTCGATCACCTGGTTGTTCGGGTCGAGCGCCTGCATGTCGGCGTTGATGCGGATGCCGTCGACCGTGGTCAGCAGCGATCCGCCGTACCAGCAGCCGTAGAACGGTGCCTCGCGCAGCGCGCTCAGGCGGTAGGGCTCCTTGCCGAAGTCGGCGTCGGCCTGCGCGTCGTAGAAGCCGTTGTACTTCTCCACCTCGGCCAGGAAGGCCTCCTTGGCTTCGCCGGAGAAGCCAAGCTTGTCGGCCAGCTCCTCGATGGTGTCGGCCTTCACCATGGTGCCCTTCTCCAGCTGGTCGGCGTAGATCTCGTCGAGCGGCGCGTCTGCCTGCTTGGCTAGCAGCTGCTGGGTCTGGCGCGAGCAGCCGATGGTGCTGAAGCGCTTCACGTCCTCCTTCAGGTTGGAGTCGAACACCTGGCAGAACACGCCGCCCTCGTTGCCCGCCGCCGCGAAGCAGCAGAAGTCGTAGGGGGTGGACTCGTTCACGAAGCGCTTGCCGTCGCGCGCCACCTTCATGAGCGGCTGCGAGCCCAGGTTGAACTGCTTGTCGGTGCCGATGAACGTGGCCACCTCGCCCGGCGCGCTCACGATGCCGGCGTCCTCGCCCGGCTTCACGGCGCCGCGGTCGAAGATCATGGGCGCGCCGACGGCATCCTTCTGCGCGCCGGCCCACAGCGCCGCCTTGATGCCGTCGCCCACGTTGTTCGGCGAGCCGTACTGCAGCGTCACGCAGCGGTCGACCATCGGGTTGCACGCGCGCAGCATGTCGGCGTTGCTGGTGTAGCCGCCGGTGGTGAGCAGCACGCCCTTCTCGGCGTCGATCTGCACGTAGCCTTCGGGCGTCTCGAACACGGCGCCGGTCACCTTGCCGGAATCGTCCTGCACGAGCTTGGCCAGCGAGTGGTTGTACGTGACGTCGTAGCCCTTGTCGTTGATGTAGGCCAGCAGCACCTTGTTGCGCTCGAGGGCCTCGCCGGCGGAGTCCTTGCCGGAGTAGTAGTGCTCCATCGGGAACAGCGCGAAGCTCGTGCCGCCCGTCTCGTGGTCGATGTCGTTGTCGAAGGCGCAGGTCATGCCCGCGGAGGTGAGGATGGGGTCGAGCCAGTCGGTAACCTCGGCGCTCTCGTCGATCCACACGCGCACGACGCGCTGGTCGGCCTGGCCGGAGGCGTAGCGCGTGAACTCGTTGAGCAGCTGGGCGGTATCCACGTGCGCGCCGGCGGCCTCGGTGTACTTGGTGTTGATGGCGCCGAACCAGTGGCGCGTGCGCTGCACCGAGCCGGACTTCTCGCAGATGGTGAAGTCGAGGCCCAGGTCGGCCGCCGTGGCGGCTGCGGCCATGCCGCCGTTGCCCGCGCCGATGATCAGAAGCTCGGTGGTCTTCGTCTCCTTGATATCGCCCGCGGCGATCTCGGGCGCGCTGCCCAGCCAGCCGGCGGAGGCGGAGCCGGCGGAGGCGTCGGCCTTCGCGTTCGCGGGGGCGCTGCCGGAGGCGTCGGAGGCGGACTCGGCCTTGGCCTGCGGCGCGCAGCCGGCAAGCCCGAACGCGGCGAGCGCTCCGGTGGCGGCGGCCCCGGTCAGGAAGTTGCGGCGGGAAAGCTTGCTCTCGGTGATGGTCTTCATGGTGGTTCCCTCCTAAAGGATTGCTGCTTCGCCCCGGTTCCCTGCGGGGCTTGGGCCTCATCATGCGCCCCCGCCGCGCCCCGGTCATCACCGCGCAGGCACCATTTCGATGCTTCCAAGCTCGGAAATCCCCTCACCCCTCTGGTACCAGAATGCCGGTTTTGCCTTGTCAGAAGCGGGTGAAGTGCGTTAGGCTGAACCCCATGGAAACTTCCGCCGAAAAGCCCGCGCTCCGCTCCCTCGTCTCGCTCGCCTGGGCGCGCTGCACGGTGGCCCTCGCCGCCGAGGTGTTCGGCACCTGGCTGGTGAACGCGCGGCTCTACCCGCTGTACAACGACGTGCTGCCCGCCGCGCGCGACGCGTCGTCGCTGATCGGCGTGGCGGTGCTCGTGATTCTGGCCGTCTGGGCGCTGCGCCGCCCGAAGGACTTCAACGAGCAGCTGCTCACCACGGCGAGCATGGTGGGGTTCGCCCTGTCGTTCGGCATCATCCTGCTCGGCATCTTCCAGCAGCAGCCGCTCGTGCTCTTGGCCGGCTCGCTGCTCCGCTCGGTGTCCACGCGCTGGTTCGTCGTGCTCACCGGCATCTCGCTCTGCAAGCTGAGCGGGCGCTCGTGCATGCTGTGCGTGGCCTCGGCGCTCGTGCTGAGCTACGCGCTGCGCATCCCGTTCGGGGCCGTCGACGACACCGTGGGCCTCATCGCGGTGGCCGTGCTGCCGTTCTTGGCGTATGCGGCGTGCCGCCCGCTCGCGCTCGACATGCTGGGCGTCATGCGCGCGAGCGTGCCGCCGGTGGAGGCGTCCGTCACGCACCCGGCGTCGTACCTGCCGTTCGCGCACGGGCTGTTCATCTCCATCTTCGTGTTCCGCATCGCTTACGGGTTCGCGCTCACGTTCGGCTCGGTGGACGGCAACCCCCAGCAGACGTTCTGGTCCGTGGTGCCCCTCGCGTTCGTGTTCGCCATGGTGTTCGCGCCCCGGCTGCCGAAGGCCGACGCGCTCTACGGGGCGGCGGCGCTGTTCGTAGTGGCGGGCTTCCTGTCGGCCACGGTGCTCTCGGCGGCCGGGGCGTCCATCGGCGCGCTGGCGAACGGCCTGTTGTACGCGGGCAGCGAGTGCTTCGACGCGCTCATGTGGTTCGCGCTCGCCTCCATCGGCGCGCGCAACAAGGCCAACGCGCTGGCGGTGTTCGCCTGGGGAAAGGCGTCGTCGTCGGCGGGCCTGCTTTTGGGCGCCACCATCGGGCACGGGGTGAACGCGACGCCCGACCCCTTCGTCGTGGCCGTGGCGCTGGCTATCGTCTTGTTCCTGTTCGTGGGCGTGAACCTGACGGCGCTCAAGAACTTCAGCTTCCAGGCCACCATCGACGGCGTGGAGGAGCCGCCTGCCGTGGCGGCGGCCCCCGCGTCGGCCGGCCTGCAAGAGCAGAGCGCGGCCCTGGCGAAGCGCTGCCGCCTCACGCCGCGCGAGACGGAGCTCTTGGAGCTTCTGGCGCACGGCCGCAACGGCCCCTTCATCCAGGAGAAGCTCGTGCTGTCGCGCAACACGGTGAAGACGCACGTGGCCAACATCTACGCAAAGCTGGACGTCCATTCCCAGCAGGAGCTCATCGACCTCGTGCAGCAGGAGCCGCCGGCCTAGCGCCTCTCGGCCTCGGCCAGCTGCCGGCGCATGGCCCCGCGCCTACGGCTGACGAAGAGGTAGGCGGCCAGCGCGACGGCGGCCACGCCCGCCATGGCGGTGAACAGGCCCGCGTAGCCCCATAGCGGCTGCACCAGGCCCAACAGCAGCGGCCCCACGCCCACGCCCGTGTCCAGCAGGATGTAGAACGTCGAGTTCGCCAGGCTCAGCCGGTCGTCGGGGGCGATGCGCACGGCCAGCGCCAGCCCGCTCGCCTGCACGGTGCCCACGCCGAAGCCCAGCAGCGCCGCCGAGATGAGCATGGCGGGCGGCCGGTGCACCGTGGCCAGCAGCGCCATTCCGCAGATGAACGCCACGAACGCCGGGATCATGACCACGCGGTCGCCCTTGCGGTCGAAGAGCTTGCCCGTGAACGGCCGCGTGACGAACGTGGCGATGGCGTACACGACGAAGAACACGCTCGCAGGGGCCTCCAGCCCGCGCTCGGCCGCGAACGGCGTGAGGAACGTGAGCAGGCTCGAGTAGCAGAAGAACAAGAGCGCGCACACGATGCCGATGGGAATGACGCTGCGCTCCAGGTAGGACCCGAGGCGAGGGCGCGGCACACGGAAGCCGCCGGCGCGCTCGTCCCGTTCGGCCCGGGCGATGCCGCGCGCCTTCGCATCCACGGTCGCGCGCGGGGCGGCCGGTTTCGGCACGCGCAGGGCGGCCGCCGCCAAAAGGCCGAGCGCCGCCACGCCCGCCGCCACGGTGAACAGCACGAAGAACCCGGCGTTATGCGTGAGGAACATCCCGAGGAAGGGGCCGACGGCAGCGCCGAGCGTGACCGACAGCATGTAGTATCCCACGCCCTCGCCCTTGCGGCTGTCGGGCACAAGGGCCGTGACGATGGTGCCGATGGTGGTGGAACACGCGCCGTAGGCGATGCCGTGCGCGAGGCGCAGAGCGAACAGGGCGGCGATCCCCAGGTTGGCCAGGTAGAGCACCGAGAACGCCACCTCGAACACGGCACCGGCCACCAGCAGGCGCTTGCGGCCGATGCGGTCCATGAGGCCGCCGGCGAGGAAGCGCGCCACGAGCGCCCCGATGATGAAGATGCTCGCCGCGAGGCCCGCCACCGAGGGAGGCGCGCCGTAGGTTTTCATGGCGAAGTCGGCCACTACCACCATGAGCCCGTAATAATTCACCATGAGCAGGAAGTTCACGGCCGTGCCGAGCGTGAAGTCCTTCGTCCAGAGTTTCGCCTTCGCTTGCGCAGACATGCTAGGCCATCGCCTCGGATCCCTGTTCGCGCGGCGCGTCCTTCGCGATGAGCACGGCGATGGGGGAGCCCTGCACCACCGCGTAGCTCACGCTGCCGAGGAAGCCCTTGACGCCGCCCTGCCCGCGGCTGCCCATGACGATGAGGTCGCATCCCTCGTCGCGCGCGCACTTGAGCAGCAAGTCGGCGGGGGAGGTGCCCTTCAGCAGGTGGGCGTGCGCCTTGTTCGGCACCTCATCGGAGAGGGCCTCCAGTTCGGCGAGCACTCTGTTCGCCTCGTCGAAGATGACGGACTCCGCGCCGGTGCCCATGCCGTAGAGCTTCACGACGTGGACGAACACGAGCTCGATGCCCTCGTCCTGCGCCCCGATGGCGCGGGCGAGCTCGAGCGCCCTGCGCGAAGGGGCCGACCCGTCGTAGGCGACGAGCATTTTCGAGCACCACATGATGCAACCTGCCTTTCCCCGGTGTGATGGTGTTCTTTAATTGTACTGCGATCTGCGCCGATCGGAGGTTACGTTCTTGCTGCGCCTGGCAATCGCCGCGAGGGGCGCACGAATCGCACGGGAAACGTCTCCCAATGCGCAAAAGCGAATCGGATGAATCGGGCGCGCGTCGACAATAATCATTGACCGGCCATCCGCGCGCGGCTAAAATGAATGCTTGCGCATCAAACGACGTGGGCCGTTAGCTCAGCTGGTAGAGCAGGGGACTTTTAATCCCAAGGTCGCGGGTTCGACTCCCTCACGGCCCACCACGAAAGCACAGGCCGGGACAGCACACGCTGCCCGGCCTTTTCTACGGTGCCGGACGCTCGTCGCTCCATTCCCATCAAATCGCAAGACTTTACAGAAACGTCACCTGCGCATCGAACTCGCCCGGTTATACTCAAGGGACAAAGTCAGATCCGAGGGAAGGGACGGATATGATCGGTTTCAAGAAAATAGCGCTGTTGAGCTGCGGAGTCGCTTTGACTGCCGCGCTTGCCGGATGCGCATCGGAAGCGCCCGAGCCGCAAGCGGGCGGCGAGGGCCAGCCCGCTGCCCAGGAGCAGGAGCAGAAGCAGCCGCTCGACCTCACCGGCAGCTGGGAGCAGTCGAACAAGAACTCCGAGGACAGCTACCATGTGGCCACTATCGAGGACGGCGTCATCACCGTGGATTGGGTGACCGACGGCGGCAAGACGACGTCGATTTACTGGGTGGGCACCTACGAGGCGCCGACCGAGGCGACCGAGAGCTACGCATGGGACTCCGTGAACGACCACGAGCAGACCGACGGCGCGCTTCTGGCCTCGTCCGACGACACCAAGACGTTCACTTACGAGAAAGGCGTGCTCAGCTATGAGCTCAGCGCTTTGGGG
Source organism: Arabiibacter massiliensis (assembly GCF_902386925.1). Taxonomy (NCBI): domain Bacteria; kingdom Bacillati; phylum Actinomycetota; class Coriobacteriia; order Eggerthellales; family Eggerthellaceae; genus Arabiibacter; species Arabiibacter massiliensis. The sequence goes on from NZ_LR698996.1 coordinate 2,604,168, forward strand.
ACCACCACCACAGTGGAGATGCAGAAGAAGTAGGCGGAGCGCCGGCATCTTCTCATTGCCAACACCTGGGTTTCCGGGTAAAATCGGTGGGCGCGTCGCGGGCTGAGGGATGCCCGGCGCGCCCACCTTCGTGACTGGGCCATCGTCCAACGGCAGGACTCTGGTTTTTGGTACCAGCTATCCAGGTTCGAATCCTGGTGGCCCAGCCAATTCTTCTTTTCCTACACCCGCACGAGACGCGCGCGGAAGGCGCTGATGGCACCGCCGTTGCCGGCGAAGTCGTCTCCGTAGCCGGACGTGTCCGCAAGGTCGATCATCGGTGCGAAGAAACCTCCGCCCACGTTTGCCACGGCGTACTCGATGCCGAGCCAGCCGGTGGCCGCAGGGTTCTGCGTCTCGTAGTAGCAGCGCACGCCGGTGATGGGGGAGCCGTCCCCTGCGCAGCCCCGCTCCAGGTCGTCGATGTCGTAGCCCCGCACCGGCGGCAGCCATCCGCTCGCCTGCGTGCGGGCCTGGTACCACCCGGGCATGTCCACCGCGAGGTACACCATCGGCGAGCCGTCGCCGGCGTAATCGTCGTCCGAGCCGCCGGAGTCCCAATGGTTCACCATCTCGGCCAGCCAGCCGTTCGCCTGCGAGCAGGCGCGATAACGCAGGTCGGGAACGGTGGCGCTCGTCGTGCCCGCTGTCGGCGAACCACCCTCGCCCACGTAGCGCAGGATGCCGTCCCAGGGGTAGTCGTAGTAGGCGCGCACGTTCGACTCGCGGCCGGTCTGGTCGCCCTCGCGCCCGCCCACGATGCCGCCGTTCTCGTTGATCGAAAACTGCATGAGCACATCGGGCACGGCCGTGCGGCACATGGCCGTGTGGCTGCGCTCATTGAGGTACACGTCCCCGCGCTGGGCGACGTAGCTCATCGGCATCCAGGCGAAGTTGCCGGCTGCGCACATGCGCTCGCGCATGTTGCCCGTGTAGGTGGCACCGCCGCAGTCGACGCCGGCGGCCTCGTAGGCGCTGATCACGCCCGACGAGCAGTCGCGGTCGCCGCCGGCGAAGGCGTAGCGCACCCCGTCGACTTCGATGGACTCCACCGCTGCGTTGCCCCAACGGTTCGATCCTTGGGTGTAGCCGTGCCCGCCGTTGCCGTCGTGGGCGACGAGGTGCTCCATGATACGCGTGGCCACTTCGTTCGGCGCGGCCATCATTCGCCTCCCTTCGCGAGCGACGGAAGGCTCGACCCGCGGTCGACTTCGGGAATGCCGGCCACGCTCGTCAGCAACGAGACGACGGCCGCCAACACCGCGCCCGAGGCGGCCAGCGCCCAGTCGACCTGGCCGAGGGCCGTCGAGGCGCCGATCACGCCGATAGCTGCCTGAGCTGCGGTTTTCGCAGCGCGTACGGCTGCGGCGCGCAGCCACTGTTTCAGGTTGTCGTTCATGTGAGCTCCTTAAAGTCCGAAATGGGCGAACATGATCCCGGCAGCGGCGCCGAGCGCAGCGGTCAACGCGTAATTCGCGACCGTCTCCCAGCGCCGTGCCGGAACCGATTCGAGCGCGGCCAGCCGCGCGTCGTGGTCGTCGAGCTTCTCGTCGTACTTGTCCACGAGCACGGTGATGCGCTCGGTGAACTTGGAAAGCTCCTTGCAGTCCTCCTCAAGCTCGAGCACCCGTGCATCGAGCCGTCCGAGATGCTGGCTGTGAGCTAGACGTTCCGTGCAGGGGTCCATAGGCGATCATCCCCCTTCTTGATTGTGTGGGCGTTTCATCGAGTCAGGCAACCCTCCTCCACATGTGCACGACGGTGTAGGGCGGCATGTTGTTGTGTGGCTGGCTGCCTCCGTTGTAGCGCACCGACGAATCCTCTTCAGTGGTTGGCGGATCGGAAGCGATACCCCGATACGATGCAACCTGAAAGTCTCCGCTGTTTGGCACCCTCCAATACCCGATGAGCGCGTGAGCATGGCTGGGCATCTCTGCTTTCGTCAGCGTATGCTCCTCTTCGCCGCCTGCATCGCCGATGTCCCGCTTTCCGCTTGCCAGGAGCATGCGGTCATGCAGCTTTTCCCACCTTGTCCCCGGCCAGCGATCGTGGGGATCGTCGTTGGAGAACGTGATCCAAATGTCGTCCATATACACAGGGCAAGGGCTGTCTCCGCCGATCGCCGAGATGGCGAGCCACGTTGTGCCGCATACTGCGAGCACCACTCTGCTTCCAGGGGCGGGATGGCAGCAGCGTACGGCGGGCACCGCTGCGGCCTCCCCGTCGGGCACGGCCATCAAGGTGTCGCGTTCGATTGACTCGACCGTCCCGAAGCGCAGCCGGCACGAATCGGCATCGCCTTGGAGGGCGAAAAGCCTGGCAATTTCAAATGCGTCCATAACAACGCTCCTGTCAGTTACACGACGTACGAAACCGAGAAGTTCCAGTAAGTTCGATTTGAGCCGACCGCGTACATGCGAATGAGACCGTCGGGCTCGATGTACGATGACTGCCCTGCCGGGTCGCCTCCCATGAAATTGAACGTGAAAGGCACGGTGTAACTCGGCCTGAATTCCTCGTCGAGCCTTGTCACCTCGTGGTAGGTGCTTTCTCCCACGTTGTAGTAGTTGCCCGATACCCCTGTCACCGTAACGGTTCTGCCGACGCGCCTTGCTTTGATGTCGATCTTAGAGTTGGCGGTGTTCACGTAATATATATTCACCCAGCCGGTGTCGTGCTCGAGCTCTGCAACCCTCGCTTGCAAGCGCGACAGCTCGCTTGTGTCCACATGATCGCCGCCCACTGCGGCCACGGCGAGCCACTCAGAGGCGTCGGCCACGACCACCACGCGATCGCCGACGGCGGGATGGCAGCACCTCACGGCGGGCACGGCGACGGCCTCTCCGTCGGGCACCACCAAAAGCGCCTCCTCGCCCATCGACGCCACGACGCCGAAGCGCAGCCGCACGGGGTTCGCCGGATCCTGGTTCGCCACGAGCTTTGCGATTTCATACGCGTCCATCAATCTACCTCCTTGCGAAACGGAGAAACCGGGTGGTGCATTCCATGCCGGGGCGCAGCTTCATGGTCTGCCGCACCGCCATCAGGTCGTCGCGCGCGATGCCCGCCTTGCGGTAGGCGAAGTCGCACACGGCCCCCATCTCGAAGGGCAGAAACGCATGCGTCACTTCGAAGCCCTCGACGGCGGCCGTCTTGGCGGCAAGCAGCGACCGCGCCTTCGCGTGGAGCGCGGCAAGGTCGGCGGCGTCCGACACCGTCTCCTTGCGCACGATGCGGCGGCCGCGCGACACGGTGGAGAACGCGCTCGCCGGATCGTCGTTCACCGCGGTGGCCGAAAGCGGCTCGCCCGAGGCGTTGCTGCGCGTCACCGTCACCACGTTCGGCACGTCGAAGGCGTCGTACTCGCGGACGACGCCGCTGCGGTACACGCAGGCGCCCTCGTCGTCGTGCAGCACGACGGTGGGCGACTTCGCGGCGGGATCCACGTAAGGCGCAAGCAGCACGTTTCCGTAGCCGTCGCACCCGGCGCTCTCGAATCCGGCCAGGTCGAGCAGCCAGTTCACCACGTCGAGCTTGCTGGCGTCCCGCTCGTCGAACACCGCGTCGGCGCTCAGGACGGCCGCGGAGGGGGAGGCCACCGCCGGCAGCCCCGCCCCGCGCACGATGTCCGCGGCCCGCGCCACCGCGTTCGTGCCCGCGGGCAGGACGAGCGGCGCCTCGAAGGCGTCCTCCTCAAGCACGTGCAGCACGCTGTAGAGGTCGGCCGTCCCCTCCTCGACCGAGCCGCGGAAGGTGCTCGACGGCGTCGAGACCAGATACGTGCCGTGCGCGATGGTCGCCCGCTCGCCCGTGGCCGGGTCGAGGCTGTCGGAGTACACGCGCACCAGGTCGTTGCCCGCGGCGGGAGCCAGCACGTAGTCGAGCGACCCGGACGCCTTGAGGGCCGTCTGCCCGTTGCGCTCGAGCGTGCCGCCGGTGATGCCGGCGACCTCCTCCAGCTCGCGCCACGTGGCGAGCGACACGCGCACGAAGCGGAACGAATCCACCCGCCCGCTACAGAACCAATCCATGGGCCCTCACCCTCCTTCCGTTCAGCTCCACCGCCGACACCAGGCCGTTCGCCGCAGAGGCGGACACCTTGCACGTGGCATGCACCGCCATCACCGGCCCCCGGGGGAAGCGCACCACCTTCACGCCGTCGTCCTCGGCCAGCCGTTCGAACGCCGGGGCCGTGCACGCCGCGTCGCCCCATCCCTCGGGGACGGCCTCAGGCGTCCGCCACACGTTGCCGGAGACGCTGCACGAGGCCCGCTTCGCCGTGCCGAAGAACACGAGCGGATCGGCGTCGCCCTCGGTCTCCACGATCTCGCTGTCCACCTCCACGTCGGTGCTCCACTCCAGGTCCATGGCCACCTTGGCCACGTCGGCCAGCCCGTGCGCCCCGAAGTTGACGAACGCCGCGCCGCCGGACGGCACGACGGCCGAAGCCTCCGTCCGCGCGGTCAGGCCGTTCTCCGTGTACGCCACTGCCGTATAGCGCAGCGCGCGGTCGAGCGGCGGGTAGGGGTCGGTCACGCCCGTGCCCGACGGCACGCGGTCGGCCAGGCACAAAAGCGTTCCGTCGATGCGGTCGCGGAACAGGCCGAGCGACACGGTGCGGGGCGCGCTTTCCGCAGCCGTTCCCTCGAACACGGTGGCTGCCACGCGGCCGTTCGCCGAGTCGACCTCGAGGCGCACCTCGGGCGCGGGCGGCTCCTCGTAGTCGGTCGCGAACGTGCGCGTGGCCGACGTCGAGAGCCCCGAGGTCGAGTACGCCGTGAGCGCGATGGAGAAGATCGCGTTGTTCTCGGGCAGCAGTTCGGCCGAGCTGACGGACACCGAGGCGGCGTCGCCCTGCACGACGGCGCTCCACAGCGTCGCGCCCTGCGCGTCGGAGATGGAAAGGGTGGCGCGCTGCTGCGTCCCGGACTCGTCGGCGTAGGTCCAAGCGATGCGCACCGGCACGTCGTCGATCACGGCGCCGTCGGCGGCGGGCGTCGAGATGACCACCGTGGGCACCTGGCACACGCGGAACGCCTGCACGCTCGACCACGCGCCGTAGTCGGCATGGGCTCCCTTCGTCCGCACGCGCCACGACACGGTGGCGTTCACCGGCCAGGCGTTGGCGACGCTCTTCTGCTGCGCCTCGCCCTCCGCCTGCACCGTCGTCCACGTGCTGCCGCCGTCGACGCTGTGCTGCACCTGGGCGGCCGTCTGCTCCGAGCCGTCGATGGGGTTGTGCCGCCACGAGAACGCCACGCTCTCCTGCGACTTGGGCACCACCATGCCCGAGGCCGGGGCGACGGGCGTGGGCGCGGCGGGGGCGACGATGGTCACCACCTTGTTGGACGCGGGCGACCACGCTGAGGCCAGCGAGCCGCGGGTGTTCCGCGCGCGGTAATAGAACGTGCCGCCTCCGGGGGCGTCCTGCGCCTCGGCCACGGCGGATCCCTCCACCGTCTTCACGGTGGTCCAGGCGCTCGCGTCGGAGGAACGCTGCAGCTCGAGCGCCGTGGCGGTGAGGGCGGGGTTCTCGATGGACAGGGCGACGGTGGTCTCGGCCGAGCGCGCAGCCGTCACGCCCGTGGGCGCGGCCGGCGTGTTGTACGTGGTCGCGCTCGTGGCGTAGGCGCTGTGGCCGGCCCCGTTGGCCGCGCGCACGCGGTAGGCGTAGGCGTGGTTGGGCGAGATGGAGGCGTCGGCGTAGGAGGTGGCGGATCCCGACAGGCTGGCTATCTGCGACCAGCTGCCGCCGTCCACCGCGCGCTCCACCTTCACCGCGTCGTAGGGATGCGTCGCGTCGGGATGGTTCGTCCAGCTCACGACGTTGCGGTTGTCGCTCTGACGCGTGTTGGACACGCCGGTGGGCGCGGCGGGCGCGTACACGGGCAGCGCGGGGATGGTCACCCACTGCTGCGCCTCGGCGCTGCCGGCCCATGCGCCGTAGCCGCTCACCGTGGTGCCGCGCACCCAGCTGAAGAACTTGAGCGAGTACGCCGCGCTTCGACGGTCGAACGGCCCGAACTCGCGGGTGTAGTCGGCCACCCAGGAGGTGCCGTTCAGCACGCCGCTCGCGCTGTCGGAGGCCAGCGCGTAGCCTCCCGACTCGTAGTAGTAGCCCACGTAGTTGTACACGCCGTACTGGTAGGCCGCCTCCCACCCCGATCCCGAGGTGGCCACGCCGCGCACCGACACCCACACCTGCGTGTCGGTGGTGCGGCTGACCCACGCTTCGACGCCCGCGTACAGCGCGCGCTGGTCGCCGTAGGGTTGGTTCGCTCCCGACCATTGCATGTCACATCGCCCCCATTCTCATCTGCCGGCGCACGCCGCTCCACAGCGTGTCCGCCGCCTTGGCGGCCGCCGGGCTGCCCGACAGGTCCACCTTCTCGATCGTGTAGTAATTGTTCGTGACGGGCGCGGCCGCCGCGGCGGCGAACGCCGAGGAGAAGCCGAAGCCCCCGATGAAGCCGTCGAGCGCGCGCCCCGAGAGCTTGCGCGCGTCCAGGCCGACGGGTATCTCGATGGCCGGCAGGTCCGCGCGCGCCGCGTCCACGACGTCGCTCGCCAAGTCGCGCATCGCGCTCACGGCCTCGCCGGCCTTGGCCGCGATGCCCTCCGCGAAGCCCTCGGACACGTACCCGCCGATGGAGCGGAACACCTTCGAGGGGGAAGCGATGCCGAGGAGCGACTTCGCCCATCCGATAGCGTCGTTGATGACGCCGCCGATGGCGTCGATGACCTGCTGCGCGCCTCGCTTGACGCCGTCGACGACGCCGCAAATCAATTGCCATCCGGCATTCGCCATGTTCGAAGCCATGGACCCGACGGCGGAGGTCCCGCTTTGAATGAGCGATCGAAGCGCCGAGAGCAACGAGGAAAGGATTCGGGGCACAGCCTGAACGATGGCGGTGAACAGCGTGAATGCCGCAGCCAGCAATACCGGGATGAGCGTGGGAAGCATGTTGACCACTGCGTTGATGACCGTGGGAACCGCCGCGATCAACTGCGGGATTATCAACGGCAACGCCTCAACGAGCGCCATGAACAGCTGGATGGCGGCCATGACGAGCACGGGTACGAGCGTCGGCAGCATATCGCACACCGCCTGCACGACAGTCGGCACCATCGCCACAAGCGCTGGGATTATGAGCGGAAGCGCTTCTACGAGCGCGGTGAACAGCTGAACGCCGCCTTCGATGAGCTGCGGGAGGAACGTGACGAGTGCTCCCACCAGCCCCTCGATGAAGGTGGGCAACTGCTCCAGCAGCAGCGGCAGCACCTCTACCAACGCCTGCCCGAGAGCCAGGAAGAACTGCAACCCCGACTCGAGCAAAGCCGGCATGTTCTCAATGAGCGCCGCGCACAGGCCCTCGATGAGCGCAGGAAGCTGCTCTGAGAGGAGCGGCAAGACTTCCGAGAACGCCTCCGCAAGTGAGGTGAGCAGCAGAACGCCCGCCTCGACGAGCGCGGGGGCAAGCTCGACCATAGCGGCACCGAGGTCGGCGACCAGTCCTGCCAAGCCGTCGGTGAGCAATGGAAGCACTTCGGGGATGACGTTGACGATCTGGCTGAACGCACTGGTGAGCGCATCCATGAACGCCGGCATGGCCGACACCAGCTGCATAGCGAACTGCGGCAGCACGGCGGCTATCTGCGAGGCGACGATGGGAAGCGTTTCGGTGAGTTGCGTGATACTCCCGATGGCGTTACTGGCCATCTCGGCGAAGCCGCCCTCGAGGTTTTGCGCCGACATGCCGAGCCCGAGAAGCCCGGCAGCCATGGCCGCCACTCCGACCGATGCCCCTGCTATCCCTTTCGCCATGCCGCCTGCCGCCGACCCGATGCCGCCCAAAGCGGCAGAAGCCTTTTCGCCGACACCCTCGAAAGCACCCGAAAACTTCTCTTTGAAGGTGTTCGTGGCGTTGTCGACCGCAGATCCAATACCAGCTTTCAGCGTCGTTGCGATGGGTTTTACGAACCCTTTTATCGCGCCCGCAACGTTGCTCGCTGCGTTCTTCACCGAATCGACGATGCTGTCGAACGCCTTGCCGATGGGCGAGACGAACTCCTTCACCTTCGAGGACATGGCAGACACGCCGGAGCCGATGGAGCTCGCGAAACCGCCCACCGCGTCAACGAGCTTGGACGCGAATGCCTTTGCCGCGCCGACCGACTTTGCGGCAGCGGATTGGATGGCGCTTGCCATGCTGCCGAACGCCTTGCCGATGGGCGAGACGAACTCCTTGATCTTTGCTGCAATGCTGCTCATCCTCGGTGCAATGGCTTCTTTAAACCCCTCAAAGGCATCAGCGAGCTTTCCGCTGGCCTCTGTCGCCTTGGACGCGATCTGGCCGCCAACCTTTTCGGTGAAGTCGGTAACGTCCTCCATCTTCTCATTGACCTTTTTCGTGAGTTTGGTGATCGCGGAGGTTACCTTTCCTTCAGCTTTTTTGAAGAGGCTTTCGAAAGGTGCGACGATGGCGGGGACGTTGTCTGCCACGGCCTTTCCAACCTCCGAGAAAGCTTTCGTAAGGGAGAGTTTAAGCGCGCCGATGTTGTTGCCTGCCTTTTCTGCTGCTAGCTGAAAAGTTTTTGCCATGTCGCGACCGAAGACAGAAAGAGAAGACGCAACTGTCCCACCCAGAAATTTGATAAGGGAGGTCATGTTGCTTGTGATGGTCTGTGCAGCCTGTTGGACAGGGATGGTTAAACTTGCCCAGGCACCTCCGATTTTCTGGATAAGGTCAATAGCGTCGTTTAAATCTCCCAACGTTGCTAAAGAAGACCTTATAGCTTCAGCCTGCTTCTCAGTGGCTTGTACAATGGCTTCCAATGAGGCTTTGTAGCGAGAAGCGTCAAGGGTTGCTTCAATGGTTGCCTTGGCGTCAGCCATATGCCACGCACCTCCTCTTTTTGATTTACGAAATGCATGCGCTCCTCCTTTGCTCAGCTTGTTACAATGGGGCAATTCGTACTCCGGATTTTCGATGGCCGAAGCGATGGGTCTATCATCGCGAAGGTGTCACTCGCTTCATCAAAGAAAGGACTGGGTTTATGGGTTATCGGGAAGAGGCGAGGGCAGCTGAAGAGAAGATTCTGGACGCGAAAATTGCTTACCAGTCAGCGATCCGAGATGCTGAAAGGGCTCTGAAATGGGCTGAGAGGGATCTCGAAGACATCAAAAGGAATCATGCGCAACTGGTTCGGGACGCCGAGCGAAAGATCCTCGTTCTCGAGCGGGCGCGCAAAAGGCATATCGATGACCTTGATGCCAAGATAGAGGAAGCGAATCGATCGCCTAGGAAAAAGCTCGGGACTTTCAAAGGAGTCGCCCTTTATGCCGATAGTGTGTCTGGAAAAGGATCGAAGATAAAATTCGATCAGTCGACACGCGTCGAGGTGGACGCAAGAGGAGGCGAGTACCCTGCGGGCAGGTTCGGCGTCATCAAAGACTGCAAGGAGCTTTTCCTCGTGGTGAGTTCATTTGACGGATGCATCATGGTCGAGTTCGATCCAAAAGAAGAAGAGGCCGTGCGCGCCTTCGCTCGCAAGATCGAGCAAGCCATCGTCGATTACCCTTCCGTGATAGCTGAGAGAGACGCGAAAATCTGCGAGCTCAGGCAGGAGCGAAAAGCTTTTGTGGCGGACACCTCAACAATCGAAGAGGCCCAATCTGCTTTGGCGGAGATGCGCGAGGATCCCGGCGTGCTCGAAGACATAGCTCAAGCGAAACTCGCGGTGAGCGTGGCGGAAGAGGCGCTGAAAGAAGCTAGAGTCGACGCTTCTGCGATCGAGTCTGCCGAGAAAGAGTTTGCCGATTTGAGAGCCAGTGCCCCGGCTCATGAAGTTATGGCTTACGAGCGAGAAGGCGCAAAGTCTGGTTTGATCATGGTGCTGATCGCTGTCATCGTCGTTATCGCCATCGTTGCGGCCATTGTCGCGATGGTGCTCAGCTAACAAGGAAAGGGAGGCGTCCATGGGCTATGCCGAAGACCTGCTTTGGGCCGAGCAGAACCTCGCGGCGGCGAGCGCCTACCATGCGAACGCCGTGAACGCGACGTTCGCCGCTATGCAGCAGGCGGAGCAGGGCTATTGGGAGCGCATCCGGGCGCTTGAGGAGCTGGTCGCGGAAGCCGAGGACGTGTTCGTCAACGGCCTGTCCACGTACGAGGGCATCACGCTGTACCCGGATCGCGTGTCGGACGGGGAGACGACGGCCCCGCTCGTCCGCGGCGTCCATTCGACCGTCACGACGGCGGGGAGCAAGCCGAGCTCCGGGCCGGACACGCGAACCCTCTCCATCACCATCGACTTCCCCAACGGGATGAGGATCACCGCCATGGGCGACCCGGACGAGGAGGGCGCGGCACGCGCGTTCGCGGCGCTGGTTATGAACACCGCCGCGAAAACCGGAGGGGCGGGGCCGTCCGAGGCCGAAGAGTTCGCCCGGCTGGAGCGCGAGCTCGCGCGCGCACGGGCCGACACGCGCGAGCTCGACGCGGCGCGCGCGGCCTACGAGACCGCCTACTACGACACGGCCGCCGTGTGGGCGGCCCAGCGCCACCTCGACGACGTGCTCGCCCGCACGCCGGAAGAGGAGCTCGCCGCGATCGAGGATGCCAGGCAAAGCCGCCTGCTGCGCCACCGCGTCATCGCGATCGTGACGACGCTCGTCCTCGTCGTGCTCGGCATCGCGTTCGTCGTCATATTCTCGTGGGCGCTTCTGTAAGGGGGATGCGATGGAGCCGGATGCGGTTGGGAGCTACGAGGACGATCTGAGGCGCGCGGAATCCGACGTCTACGAGGCCAAGTCCTCGCACAGGTCTGCGGTCAAGCGCGCCGAATCTGCGGTGCGCGATGCGAAAGAGGCGCAGGAGCGGCGCATCAAAGCCGCTGAAAAGGAAGTGAGGGAGGCCGAGAAGGACGCGGATCGGAGGCTCGGCTCGTACAAGTCCGTTTCCCTCTACGCAGACAAGGTGGCGGGCAAAGGCGTCGTCGTGCCGCTCGGCAAGGGGCTTGAGGCGAGGGTCGAGATCCGGCCGCGCTCTGCTTCCGGGCGCGACGGGCAGCCGGAGGATCTGTGGCGGCCGTTCCTCGTGATAGAGTCCCCCGCCGGGAGCATCGTGGTGGAAGGCGAGCCCGACGACGAGCAGGCCGCTCGGAACTTCGCCGCTGCGGTCAACAAGGCCGCTGCGAACGCCGAGGAGGCCGCGCGCGCTCGCAAGGCGGCGCTCGACCGGCTGCAGCGCGAGCTCGAAGAGGCGCGCTCGGACACGAGCGCCATCCAGGAGGCCGAGGCCGCCCTCGCCGCCGTGCAAGCCGACACCTCGAAAGAGGACGAGGCGCTCGCGGCGCTCGAGAAGCTCAAGGCGAGCCTCCCGCCCGAGGCGGTGGAGGACTACGAGCGCAAGCAGGCCGAGCTGAGCACGAAAATCCTGATCGTCCTCGGCATCGCGCTCGCAGCGCTGATCTACGTGATCGTCGCGTTCTCCATCGCCCGAGGCTGAACGGCCGCCTCGGGCGATGCCATGCGGCCACGGCGCGGCCGCCGCGTCCCGAGGAAGGCCGGCGGCCGCGCGCAAGGGCGCAAAGATTATTCACACTTGCAGCGCCCAGCGGTAGCGCAGGTTGGTCAACTGCTGGGCTTCTTCCGGGGTGCGGGCGGGCAGCATGAGGGCGCACTTGCGCTTCATGAGGGTCTCCACGGCCTCGCGGCCCATCTTCTTCTCGTCGGGCACCGCCCCGCGCACGCTGACGGCCTGCATCGTGAGCGACGATTCGCCCAGGTTGCGGAACAGCGACCAGAAGCGCCACCAGTGCAGGCGCAGGCCGCCGTCCGTCAAATCGAGGGCGTACTCCCGCTGGAAGTCGGCGATCACGCGGCCGGCGTCCCAATCCCAGTCGAACACGCGCGTGCCGGCGGGCGGACGCGCGCCGGAAACGTCGGGCGGCCGCGGCTCGTTCAGGTTGAAGAACGCGAGCGCCGCTTCGAGCGCCTCCTGGGGAAGCTCGGCCACGGCATCGGGCAGCGCGAGGCTCCCGGTGCGGCCCTCGACGCGCCCGAAGTAGAGGAACAAAAGCGCGCGGGCCTTTTCCTCGTCGCCCACGGACGGGTCGTCCACCAGGCGCATCACCTGGATGCCGGTGCGATGCGACGTGCTCAAGGGGACGCAGGCCCCGCCGACCGTGACGGCCGACGGCGCCTGCTCCAGGAGGATGTTGGGATCCATGGCCTCACGCTTCGGCTTCGCGCCAGTCCAGGTCGGGCAGGTACTTCCCGAGCGTGGCCTTGAACGAGGCGTCCACGCGGCTCTTCGCGATCTCCGAGTACAGGTAGGCGAACAGCTCCAACCCGTCCAGGAAGTCGAACGCCCTCCCGGCGAACACCTCCTCGAACTGCTCCTCGCCCAAAAGGGCCACCAGGTAGTTGCGCACGTCGGTGGCGAGCGCCTTCAGGCGACCTTCGCTCAGGCTGCCGTACTCCGTCTCGGCGAGCTTGGCGCTCCACCGCTCCACCTTGTCCAGCATGTCGGCGTCGCCCATGTTGATGGCGTACGGCTTGCCGCAGATCTCCACGTTCACCACGTGGCTTGAAAACTCGAATCCCATGTCATCCTCCTGAGGTCGTGTGTCGGTTGCCTGGTCGCGTCGCGCCTACGCGGCGGCCCCGCCGACGGCGAAGGCCTTGGTGGAGGGGTTCCACGTGCCTTCGGCCCAGCCGTCGTCGGCCATGTTCAGCGTGCCGCCCGTCACCACGGGCTGGCCGGCGTTGGCGTTGCTCGGATCGGCGGGGTTGAACAGGAAGGCGGCCTTGTCGGCGGTCTGCGCCGCGGCTGTGCCCAGCCAGGTGAACACGCGGCACACCTCGCAGGCGACGTCGGTCTCGTTGCGGTGCTCCATGACCCAGGCCTCCAGCGCGCCGCCTTTCACGGTGTCCTTCGTCCAGTTGATGGAGCACGTGCGGCCCTGCACGAACACGGGCGACACCTTGCGGTCCAGCCACGCCGGCTCGTAGGTCTTGGGCTCGGAGGTGGGCTCCCAGGTGAGCAGCTCGGTCACCTTTGTCCAGGCGGGCTCGGCGACGGTGCCGGTGTTCAGGTAGTACTCAAGCTCGTTGCCCCAGACGGGCACGGTGTTCTCGCTCATGTGCGGTTCCTTTCGTCAGTTGGTTTTGTATCTCAGGGTGAATTCGACCTGCCAGTCGGCGAATCCTTCGCCGAGGGCGATGCCGCACGGCAGGGTGTCCGGATGCGCGCCCCACGAGGCGCGGCCGGCGCCGAGGTCGAGGGCCGCCTGCTCGACGGCCTGGGCGATGCGCTCGAGCAGGGCGCGGGCGTCGAGGCTCGCCGGGCCGTCCGGGGCCGGCGCGCGCAGCATGAGGGCGAAGCGGTACCGCCTGACGCAGCTGCCGTCCAGGTAGCGGCGCTCGCGCGGGCCGCCGTCGAGCGTGCGCATCACGACGCAGGGCAGGTCGGCCGCGTTCGCGGGGGCGTGCTCGTAGGCGCAGCCCTTCGCCTCGGGGATGCCGGCGACGATCTGCGCGACCGCGTCGAACACGCGGGCGGCGACGTCGGCCTGTCCTGCGAGGGCGTCTGCCATGTCACTCACCTCCTTTCTTCTTAGTCGAGGGATGTCCGGGTGCCGCGCGGCCGGCGTCCGAAGGGGCCGGCGTTTCGCAGCAAGAACAGGATGCCGAAGGTGTCACCGCGTTCCGTCCGGCGCCTTTCCGGGGGTTCGCGCCCGTCTTCTCGCGCATGCGGCGCAGGCGCGTCTTGACCGCGTCGTAGCGCAGCTTCAGCACCTGGTGCTCCCATTCCTCCATGGCCGCGAGGTATGCGGCTTCCTCATCGGTGCGGCCTGCGGCGGAGGGGGAGACGAGGCGCATGCGGGGCGCGGGCGGCAGGCGCTTGGAGCCGCGCTCGGCCTCGGTGTCCTCGTAAGTTCGCCGATCCTGCGGCGCCATGGCGGCGAGGGCTTCCGCGCAGGCCTCCTCGCGGCCGACGATGCGGTCGCGCAGCGAGCAGACGCGGCACCACCCGGTGCGCGCGCTCACGCTCGTGCGCCACGTGGCGCAGCGGTCGCACCAGGCGAGCTCGCGGACGGGCGGGGCGAGGGTCGTTCCCAACGCGCGCGCCGTGCGCTCGACGGAGTCCTCGGTGCGGGCGAGCGCCGCGGCCACCGAGGCGGCGGAGAGCTTCCCTGCCGCGTTCTCGAGGAAGCGGAGGTCGGCTTCGCCCCAGGGGCGGTCGTCGTGGTGATGGGCGCGGGATGTGGGATGTGCCATGGTCGGATCCTTTCGTGCTTCGAATGCCGTTCTGCGCATGCAGGGAGAAGGTATAGGTTAAACTACAACTATTGCTCTCCTCGGCGAGAACTATAATTAAATTTATAGTAGATGTAAAGATAAATTATAGTAAACTATAGCCATCGACGAACGGAAGGAACCGCCATGGGCGTGAGCGACGGCATCAGGCAGCTTCGACAGGAGCACGGTTTGACGCAGGAGGAATTCGGCAAGGTGGCCGGGGTCTCCGCCATGGCGGTGTCGCAGTGGGAGAACGGCCGCTCCGTGCCGCGCATGGGCGTGGTGCAGCGCATCGCCGAGCATTTCGGCGTCAGCAAGGGCGTCGTGCTCGGCGAGGAGCCGCCGCGCGCCGTGGCGGGGGAGGTGCGCTACGCGGTCACGTCGCTCACCGCGCCCGTGTACGGGAACATCTCCGCAGGCGACGCGCTCGAGATGCTCCCGGTCTACGACGAGGCGTACGTGATCCCGCCCATCGCCGAAAGCCACCCCGACGGGTTCTTCCTCAAGGCCTCGGGCGACTCGATGGACAAGATCATGCCCGACGGCTCGCTCGTCTACTTCGACCGGAGCGCCGAGGTGCGCAGCGGCGACATCGTGGCCGTCACCGTGAACGGCGACGACGCCACCATGAAGCGCATCTTCTTCGCCGGCGACACCATCGTGCTGCACCCCGAGAGCACCAACCCCGCGCATCGCGACCGCTCCATCGATGCCGCCGACCCCGACGCCCCCCAGGTGCGCATCCTCGGCAAAGCCGTCTGGCACTACCTGGTCAACGACGAGAGGCTGTAAGCGGATCTCGTGATTCCGATGCCGCTACCTCTTCGGGTAGCTGAAGGCCCCCCGTGCGACGGAATTCCCGATTTCTGAGCAAAAATTGCGATAAAGTACCAACCTGCCCTCCGTGCGGGAGCCGGTCTCGGCGTTTTCGCAGGTCAACGACGAGGCTGTTTTTCGATAGCTGGCGCGCAGGCGTCGAAGCCCGTCCCAGACGGCCGTCGGAGATCCTTTATCGCAATTTTTGCACAGAAATCGGGAATTCCCATGCAAGCAGCGAGCGGTTGCGTGGGTCGGAGGGCTGCCTTGCAACTTTTCTCTTCCAAAGAACGAATCTCGGGGAGGAGGCGGGGTGTTTTGGACGCTCTTGCATGACGTCACGAGAGAAGCCCCAGTTCGAAATGGTACTTCGGGGGCATCGATTCGTTCTTTGGAAGAGAAAAGTCGCAGAGAGGACCTGATTTCTCATTTCGATAAGAAGCAGCTGCCGGTCCTACATCCCGGGAAGCACCATCCGGCGCTCGGCGGCTAGGTCGTTCACGGTCTCGACCTGCTTGGCGGTCTGGCGCTACACGGCCTCTATGAACCGTCCGTCCAGATGCGGGTTCGCGCCCAGCACGTCGGCGATGTCGTCGAGGAAGCCGTCGAGGCGCGAGGGGTCGTACCATGAGAGGTCGTCCACAAGCGCGAGCTGCTGCGAGGGGTAGGGCCTGAACGGGTGGGATTCCCGCAGGTAGCGGCCATGTTCCAGCTCGGCCGTGGTCGCGCTGCTGTAGAACCCGCAGCCGTGGTCGAAGAGGGGGGCCACCCGGTAGCCGTCGAGGGATTCGACGTCGCGCAGCAGGCCGAAGTTGTATGTGTGCCGGTCGAAGTTGGCCATGAGGTGGTCGGCGACGATCATCTTGCTCACCGCCCGGCCGATTTCCGACACGCCGAGCTCGCGCGCCGCGTCGAGGTATCCGCGATGGGGGTCACGCTCCTCGGTGACTCCGAACGCGGTGAGGACGTCGGCGGCGGGGATGAGCTCCGTTCCCTCCGTGACGAACGTGGGGCACGACGAGTACGCCCGACCGCCGCGCTCGACGATCTCGTACGAGACATATTCGCCCTCGTCAAGCAGCCTCGAGAGCAGCTTCGTGGCCAGCAGCTCGACGTACGGCTCGCGGTTCTCGTTGCCGGTGCCGCCTTTCATCAGGCAGTCCGTCCCATCCCTCCGCATCCAGGCTTTCGCCAGCATGCCGGGCGTCGCCGTGTCGGGGGAGCGGGCGAAGCGGGCATCTGCGGAAGCTCCCGCGGGAAACGCCGTCCCGTCGAGGAGGGATTCGCCGAGCGCCTCCTCGTAGCCGTTCTCGAAGTAGTTGATGTCGTACCAATCGACTTCGATGCCCCGGGGCTTGAGCCAGTACTGGTCCGACAGGTTGAGCCCCCAGGATCCCAGCATGAGGTCGGAGCCGTGTCGGGCCGCGAGCTCGCGCAGCAGGGGGGCGAGGCGCGGGCGCAGGTCGGGGATGGAGCGCGCGGCGAGCCACGCGGCGAGGTCGTAGCGGTTGGGGCCGAGCTCGCGCAGGCCGATGCCGAGCGGCTTCCAGGCGATCCCCTCGCGGGGCACGATGTCGGCCGTCTCGCGCGTGCGCCGGTTGTACACGAAGTCGAGCACGGCGTGGTTGCGGTTCATCAGCGTGAGCTCCACCAGGTTGCGCGGATCCTTCTCGCCCATCTTCGGCCGTCCCGTCGCTCGCGGCGCCGCAGCCCGCTCGCGCACCGACCGCTCGTCGATCATCCAGGCGCGGTCGAATGAATGCGGAATACTTTTGAAAATAGCACGCCGCAAAAACTATTCCGAATGCGGAACGATTATCGCGCCCGCACTTCCCGGGCTTTCTAATCTTTCGGCGAGCTGTTCAGGCGGTACCCGAATCCCCAGATAGTTTCGATATGGGTGGGCATCGAGGGATCCTCTTCTATCTTAGATCGGATGTGGCGTATGTGGGCGGGTATGCTGATCGTGTCTCCCAGGTAGTTTTCTCCCCACACCTGCTCGATGAGATCCTCTTTCGTCAGCACGATATCCGGGTTGCTTGCGAACACGGCGAGAAGCTTGAACTCGGTGGGGGTGAGGGAGATGGGCGAACCATGCAAGGAAGCCTGGCATCGCAGCAGGTCTACCACCAGATCCCCGACTTTCAGGGCGGATCGGCCCTCTTCGACATGCGAGCTGTCGGCGGCGTCGCCTTTTGTCTGATCCGCCCTGCGAAGCAGCGCTCCCACTCTCAGCAGCAGCTCCTCTTCGTTGAACGGCTTGGTCATGTAATCGTCTGCTCCCAGCCGATAACCGATCCTCTTGTCGACCATGTCCGCTTTGGCTGAAAGGAAGAGGACGGGAACATGTGCATTGACCGAGCGCACTCGCTCGCATACGTCGAATCCGTCCAATCCTGGCATCATAATGTCGAGGATGATCAGATCGGGGTCGACGGAGCTGGATAAGCTGAGGGCCTCCCTGCCATCCTTTGCTTCGATGCAAAGATAATCGTTCCTTTCAAGGATGGTTTTCAGTATAGTCCTGATGTTCTCTTGGTCGTCGGCTATCAAGATCGTATGCACTCTGCACCTCATGCTTTCACGGGGAAGGTGACGGTGAACACGCTTCCCACTCCCAACGCGCTTTTTACTGAAACCGATCCGCCGAGCATTTCGGCAAGGTTCTTCACCAAAGCCAAGCCAAGGCCGCTTCCCGTGCGAGAGTCGGCAGGTTGGGATGATTGCGAGAATCGCTCGAATATCCGCTCGAAATCCTCTTCGGGAATGCCTCTGCCCGTATCGCTTACTTCGAGGATGCACAACCCATCATGCGCGTCGTAGCGGACGCCGACGTCGACCCGTCCTCCCTCCTCGGTGAATTTCAAGGCGTTGGCAATCAGGTTCACCAGTATTTTCCGCACCGCCTCCCAATCGCTCACCACGATCGGCGTGTCCTCGGGAACCGAAGTTGACAGCGTGATGCCTTTCTTTTGGGCCAAATGCTTCGTCGAGGCAAGGGCGGCGTTGACCACGTCGGCCAGATCGCCCTCCTCATGGCAGAGCTCATAGCGCCCCGCCTCCAGGCGCGCAAGATCGATGGTGTTGTTGATCATTCCCAACAGCACCTGGCTGTTCTCCTTGATCTCATGAACGGCGACGGTGCTTATGTCGTCGCTTCCGGCTTTTTCGTCGCTGCCCAGATCCTTTTCCCACATATCCGCGAAGGCGACGATGGATGAAAGGGGAGTTCTCAATTCGTGGCTCATCATAGTGAGAAAGTTCGACTTCTCCTCGCTTTCCCTTTGATGCCTCTCTGCCTTCTCTTCGAGCGGCCTCGTGATCCATGAGTTGACTCCATGGCGCACCAAAAGGCCGAGGAACACCATGAGGAGTGCGAAGAAGAGGCCTGTCTGGACAAGTCGTGCAGATCGTTCCTGCTCGTACGTGTCCAGGGGGATGGAGATGCTCACCGCCCCGGCGACATCGCCCAGCTTCATGCCTTCTTTTTTGAACCCAGTTACGTCCTTCTCGCCTCGAGGCTCGCCATGGCACTCGAGGCATCCTGTCGTTATCTCGAGCTCGTACACATAGCGGAAAGCCCCCTCGCTCCCCTCCGGCGAAAACGCGTAGTACTCCGAGTCGCCTCCTCCGACGAACTGGTCGAGCGCCCTTGACTCGAAATCATCGGGATGGTCGGTGCCTGAGCGCGGATCGTATCTCACGTAGCGCACCCCGTAGGAGTTCGACTGCATCGTGAATCGCTGGGCAATACTCTTTCCGGCAACGGAGCAGTAGACCCCCTTGAAGTCGTACGAACCATCGGAATTGTAGTTGATGAGATCTTGGGAGTCGTCCACGTAGTTCCAGGACGCCTGCATGGCCATGCGCAGCGACCGCGCCACTTCAAGCACTTGGTTCTCGTAAATATGCTGATAGGAAAGGAAGCTGCCGACGACGTAGGCGATTGCCACGAGAACGATCGAGATCGACAGCAGGAACCCAAGGCGCGCCGAAGCCTTCTTCACGGTCGTTTCCCCCTTCTTCGATCCCCGTGAGCAAGCATGATGAAAGGCCGGCGAACTCCGTCCACCGGCCTTTCGAGCAGCGAGGGAGCCCTCCCTCGTTACCTCCTAAGCAAGAAGGTCGATAGACTCTTGCGCCATGTTCCGAGCTCGTTCGACGTAGTTTATCATGCCTTCGGGATTGTGGGCGATCTTGACGCCGTCCCTGCCGTGCACATACGAAGCCGCGTAGCTCACATAATAGGTGGCGAGATTGTATTTGTCGCGCGCCTGGTCAAGCGTCGCCTCATCGACCGACCCATCTTCGATGACCGTCAGGAGGGTCTCTTTCAGCTGCGCCAGCATGGCATCGACTTCCGCCTTCTTGTCGGCGAAGTTGCTCTGCGCGGCATGCACGTACTCCACCATCTCGTCGGTAGACTCGATGCCCTGCGCCTCATGGCAGGTTAGGCAATACTCGAGGGCCGTCACGTTCTCGAGGACCGAACCGGAGGCGTTGTGGGAAGTATATTCCTCCTTGTTCCCGTTCTCCTGGGTGGGCATGTGGCAGCTCGCGCAGGTCATCCCCAGGTTTTGATGCACGCTTCCGGCGAAGTTCTCGATGTCGTAGGTGGTCGTGTTGACGAGGACCAGGCCGTTCTCGTCGAACTGAACGCGCGTCGATCCATCCTCGGCATACTCCTTGTACAGGGCGTCGGCGTCGTAGCCGTACTGGTAGGGATGGTAATCCTGGATCGTGAGCCCGCGCTCGTCGCCTGCGGCGAACTTCACGATGTTGCCCCAACTGTTGTGGCATTGGGCGCACACTAGGGTTTCAGGCGCCTGGTTGTCGAACGCCCCCTCCGAAAGCTCGTCCCACGTCGAAATGCCCGGCCTCAGGGTCAAATCGTCGATGCTCTCGTGGCAAGTCTCGCAATCCCAGGCCGATTCCATCACCTCGTCCAGGTTGATCTCTCCCAAGCCCAGCTCGAAGGTCTGCTCGCCGTACTTCTCGTAGATGTCGTTGTAGGCGCTCGACTTGCATGCTATGCACGACAGCTTCATGTAGCCGGGTTGGTCGACTTCGATGGTCTCGAACATGTCTTCCATGTTCTGCCGCAGCATCGAATGCGTGTGGTTGTATTGGCCGTCCGTCTTGTATCCGCCGCCTCCGTCACGCCATTTGTCGGTGAGGAACGATGCGTACTGGTCGGGATATGCGGCGACCCAGTCTTGATACGTCGCGTCTGCTTTGCCCCCTTGCTCGGATTCGTTCAGGCTGCTCGGGGCGCAGCTGGCGGTTGCAAGAGTCATCGCCGACAGCGCCGCCACCACGGTAACCGCGATGCCGAGTTTGATCGGTCGCTTCTTGTTAGTGCAGTGCTTCATGAAATCCCCCTCTCTTCCTTGCTTTTTCATACGCTCCCGGTGCTGGACCCATTGTATCGACGAACTGTGGTTTGGCGTTTGAGAGGCGATTGCGAACCTATTGCTGTTCCGCAATCTGGTACCTGGCGCATAGGAAAAGGAAGTTCTTTCCATCTCGGTTCCCGGCAACTTTTTCTTCCATTTCCGAAAATCGATGCAACACTCGCGCCGTTCGCGTACTCTTATAGCAAAGACGTCTTGGAGAGGGGCACGGCTGATCATGGATGCGCGCATGTTCGCGAGTCGCTACGGTACGGTCTATCACGACCTGTACCGGTTCGCGCTCTGCATGATGGGGCGGGCCCACGACGCGGAGGACGCGGTGAGCGAGGCGGTTCTCGCCGGCTTCCGGCAGCGCCACCAGCTGAGACGCGACGACGCCTTCAAGCCGTGGATGTTCGCCATCCTGGCCAACGTGTGCCGCCGGAAGCTGAAGGGCGCCTCCCGGGTGCAGCCGATGGCCGACCTCGCCGCCGTCCACGAGCCGTCGGCCGCCTTCGACGGGCGCCCGCTGCCGGAGGGCGCGGCGGACGACCTGCGCGAGGACGTGCGCCTGGCGTTCTCCGTGGTCAGCGAGGAGGAGCGGCTCATCGTGTCGCTCTCGGTGTTCGGCGGCTACACGAGCGCGGAGATCGGCGAGGCGCTCCAGCTCAACGCAAGCACGGTGCGCTCGAAGCGCAAAAGGGCGCTGGAGAAGATGGGCGCGGTCTTGAAGGATGTGGCGCGATGACGACGCAGAACGAGAACGACATCATGCGGGCGATCGACGAGGCGACGCGCGACGTCGCCGTGCCCGAGTCTCTCCGGCCGGAGGCGGTGGAGCGGCTGCTCGAGCGCGAGCAGGCCCGCGAGAACGCGCAGGTCGCAGCCGCGGCTGCAAGCAAGCGCCGCGCGCCGTCCGGCTGGCGCAAGCGGGCGCTTCCCTGGGGCATCGCGGCGTGCCTCGTGCTGGTGGCCGGCGTGGGGCTCGTGGCGGGCCGCGCCATCTTGGACGCGCAGGGAGGCCCGAGCGGCGGCGACGATCCCGGGCTGTTCCCGCTCGGCAGCGGCGCGTTGGAGCCCGCGGTCGACCCCGACGCGCCGGTGGACGCCGGCATCGCCTCGGCGGAAAGCTACGACCAGGTGAAACAGTGCTTCGACGACTACAAGGCAGAGCAGGAGCGCCTCTACGGGGCCGACGGCGGCGTCATGCTCCTCGAGTCCGCGCCCTCGGCGGGGGCGGAGGAGAGAGCGGCGACCTCCGCGCAGGACACGGCGTCTCCGTCGAACGCGGCTCCCGCTGCCGCAGCGGGCGGCGGCCACTCCGACACCAACGTGCGCACGGAGGGCGTCGACGAGGCCGACATCGTCAAGACCGACGGCGAGCACCTCTTCATCCTCCAGGACAACGCGACCGAGATAGCGGTCGTGGACGCGACGGACGACGCCATGAGGAAGGTGGGCAGCATCTTCTCGGGCAACCAAGGCCAGATATCTGAGTTCTACGTGCGCGACGGCAAGGCGCTCGTGCTGTCAAACGTGTCGCTGACCAGCACCGACAAAGACGGATACGAGGTGTACAACGGCTCCGAGGTGCAGCTGGAAACCTTCGACGTGTCCGACGTGCAGAACCCGAAGCTGCTCGGCACGGTGACGCAGAGCGGCTGGTACCAGTCCTCGCGCCTCGCGGACGGCCACCTCTACCTGTTCAGCACCTACGTCGTCCCCTACAGCGAGGAGGGCGACGACATCGAGCCCTACATCCCCCGCGTGGCCGGCCAGATGGTGGCGTGCCAGGACATCTACCTGCCCCCGTTGGCGGGCGCGAGCCAGTACCTGGTCATCGCCTCGGTCTCCGTAGACGACCCCACGCAGACGGTCGATCAGAAGGCGGTGCTCACCGACTCGAACTCCCTGTACGTGAGCGCGGAGAACATCTACGTGTACGAGAACAAGTGGCGCATGAGCGTGGCGCGCGACGGCGACGGCGGCGCCGACCAGGGCCGCATCACGGTTCGCAAGATTTCCTACCACGACGGCCAGCTGGAGGGCGTGGCGCAGACGAAGGTGAGCGGCACCCTGAACGACAGCTTCAGCATCGACGAGCACGAGGGCATGCTGCGCCTCGTCACCACGGTGAGCAGCTGGGACGCCGACGCCAAGCAGCAAACCTCCACCAACGAGGTGCACGTGCTGGACGGCAACCTCGAGGAGGTGGGCTCCATCACGGGCCTCGCCGAGGACGAGCGGGTGTACTCCGCGCGGTTCTTCGGCGACACCGCGTACTTCGTCACCTTCCGCGAGACCGACCCGCTGTTCACGGTCGACCTCAGCGACCCGACGAACCCGCAGATCATCGGCAGCTTGAAGATCCCCGGCTTCTCGGAGTACCTGCATCCCTACGGCGAGGGCAAGCTCTTGGGCATCGGCATGGACGTGGACGAGAAGAGCGGCGTCACCAACGGCATGAAGGTGACCATGTTCGACGTGTCCGACCCGACGGACGTGAAGGAGGCCGACACCTTCCTCATCGAGGGCGCCTACGGCTCCGACGTGTTCCACGAATACCGCGCGGTGCTCGTGAGCGTCGAGCGCAACCTGATCGGCTTCTCGGGCTACGCCGATCGCGAAACCTACTACGTGTTCGATTACGCCGACGAAGCCGGGTTTGCCCAGCTCATGGCCGAGGAAGTGAACGGCAGCGGCTGGACGGGCACGCGCGGCGTGTACATCGACGACACCCTGTACGTG
This sequence comes from Arabiibacter massiliensis, assembly GCF_902386925.1. NCBI lineage: Bacteria > Bacillati > Actinomycetota > Coriobacteriia > Eggerthellales > Eggerthellaceae > Arabiibacter > Arabiibacter massiliensis. The sequence continues at coordinate 2,627,472 of NZ_LR698996.1, forward strand.
GTGAAGGGCAACGCCGTGGAAAGCTACCGCATCGGCACCTACGAGAAGGTGGACGACCTGCTGCTGTAGAAGCTGTCTGGCGACGAAAACGCGCATGATGTCATCCTGAGCGGAGCGCGCCAGCGCGGAGTCGAAGGATCCCGTGCGGCGCCAGCAGTGACGCTTCCGGCTGTCGCCGCAAGGGATCCTTCGACTCGCTTCGCTCGCTCAGGATGACACCTCGAACGACGAGCGCATCCCGACCGTGAATTTTGTCCGGTCGGGACGGTTTCCTTCTGCGCTTTAGCCGATTGGAGTACAATGGCGGGCGACTGATCGTTTGAGCGGAAGGATGCGCCATGGCAGGTATCGAGGAAGTCGAGTACATCTGGAAGAACGGGGAGCTCGTGCCCTGGGCCGAGGCCACCACGCACGTCCTGTCGCACTCGCTGCATTACGGCTCCGGCGTGTTCGAGGGCATCCGCTGCTACCAGAACCCCGACACGAAGAAGAGCTACGTCTTCCGCCTGCGCGACCACATGGAGCGCCTGCACCGCAGCTGCAAGATCGCCTGCATCGACCTGCCGTACTCGGTGGACGAGCTGTGCGACGCCACCGTGGAGGTCATCCGCAAGAACAACCTGCCGTCGTGCTACATCCGCCCCATCGTGTTCCGCGGCTACGGCGTGATGGGCGTCGACCCCACCGGATCCACCACCGACGTGGCCATCGCCGCGTGGCCGTGGGAGAGCTACCTGGGCGCCGACGCGCTGGAGAACGGCGTGGCCGTGGGCGTGTCGTCGTGGCGCCAGCGCTCGAACAACGCCATCCCGCCCGCGGTGAAGAGCACGGCGTCCTACATGAACTCCATCCTGGCGAAGCTCGAGGCCAAGGAGCACGGGTACGCCGAGGCCATCATGCTGAACGAGGCCGGCCTCGTGTGCGAGGGCACCGGCGAGAACCTGTTCGTCGTGCGCGACGGCGTGCTTTCGACGCCGCCTTTGTCCGACGGCCTGCTCGAGGGCATCACGCGCGACACGGTGCTCTGCCTGGCCGACGACCTGGAGATCCCCGCCATCGAGGAGAGCCTCACGCGCAGCGACCTCTACATCGCCGACGAGGTGTTCATGACCGGCTCGGCCGCCGAGCTCACGCCCATCGGCAGCGTCGACGGCCGCGTCATCGGCAAGCCCGGCGAGATCACCCGCGCCCTCCAGGAGCGCTTCTTCGACGTGGCCTACGGCAACATCGAAGACTACGCCGAGTGGCTCGCTGAAATCTAGCGACCTTGTCATCCTGAGCGGAGCGCGCGGCGTCCCTGCTTGTCATCCTGAGCGGAGCGCGCGGCGCCCCTGCTTGTCATCCTGAGCGGAGCGCGCCAGCGCGGAGTCGAAGGATCTTCGGCCGAGCGGAGCGTACGTTGTTGAAGATCCTTCGACTCGCTTCGCTCGCTCAGGATGACAAAAGGAGGGCTCCGCTCGCTCAGGATGACAAAAGGAGGGCTCCGCTCGCTCGGATGACAAAGAAGGGGCTTTCGCTCGCTCGGGATGACAGGCTGCCCTTCTCCATGACCTCGAAAGGATGCGTTTTGACCAAGATCCTCACGTACGACAGCACGCTGCGCGACGGAGAGCAGTGCGAGGGCATCACGCTGTCGCTTGAGGACAAGCTGCGCATCGTCGAGCGGCTCGACGCGTTCGGCATCGACGTCATCGAGGGCGGCTTCCCCGCGTCGAATCCCAAGGACATCGCGTTCTTCCAGCGCGTGCGCCAGATGCCGCTGCGCCACGCGCGCATCGCGGCCTTCGGCTCCACGTGCAAGAAGGACGTGGCGGCCGCCGACGACCAGGGCCTGCGCGACCTCGTGGCCAGCGGCGCGCCCATCGCCACCATCGTGGGCAAGACGTGGGACGCCCAGGTCACGCGCGCGCTGCTCACCACGCTCGACGAGAACCTGCGCATGATCGCCGACTCGGTGGCCTTTCTCAAGGAACAAGGGCTCGAGGTGGTGTTCGACGCCGAGCACTTCTTCGACGGCTACAAAGCCAACCCCGACTACGCGCTCGCCTGCGTGCGCGCGGCGAGCGAGGCCGGCGCCGACTCCATCGACCTCTGCGAGACGAACGGCGGCGCGCTGCCGCACGAGGTGGCCGAGATCGTGGCCGCCGTCGCGCGCGAGCTGCCCGGCCAGCAGCTGGGCATCCACTGCCACAACGACTCGGGCTGCGCCGTGGCCAACACGCTGGCCGCCGTGCGCGCGGGCGCGGTGCAGGTGCAGGGCACGGTGAACGGTTTCGGCGAGCGCGTGGGCAACACCGACCTGCTCACCGTCATCGCCAACCTCGAGCTCAAGATGGGCCGCACCACCGTGGGCCCCGACAACCTGCGCGAGCTCACCAGCGTGTCGCAGTTCGTGGCCGAGACCTGCAACATGTCGGTGCCGGCGCACCATCCCTACACGGGCGCGTCGGCGTTCGCGCACAAGGGCGGCCTGCACGCGAGCGCCATCGCGCGCTTCCCCGAAGCCTACGAGCACGCGCGCCCCGAGAGCGTGGGCAACACGCAGCGCATGCTGGTGAGCGAGCTGGCCGGCAAGGCGTCGCTCGTGGCGAAGGCGCAGGGTCTCGGCATCGACCTGGCCGAGCACCCGGAGAAGACGCAGGCCATCCTCGACGACATCAAGGCGCGCGAGGCGCTGGGCTACTCCTACGAGACGGCCGACGGCTCGCTCGCCCTGCTGCTGCAGCGCCACCTGGGCGCGTATCGGCCGCACTTCACGCTGGAGAGTTTCCGCGTCATCGTGGACGACCATGAGGACACCGGCGCGCTCGCCAAGGACGCCATGAGCGAGGCCACCATCAAGATCCACGTCGGCGACCAGCGCTTCGTGGCCACGGGCGAGGGCGCGGGCCCGGTCGGCGCCCTCGACAACGCGCTGCGCATGGCCATCACGGCGTTCTTCCCCAAGGTGGCCGACATCGAGCTGGTGGACTACAAGGTGCGCATCCTCGACGAGAACGTGGGCACCGACGCCATCACGCGCGTCGTCATCACCACGCGCGACCCCCGCGGCAGCTGGGGCACCGTGGGCGTGTCGGAGAACATCATCGAGGCCTCGTGGAACGCGCTCGTCGATTCCATCGAGTACGGCCTCATGCGGATAGGGGAGTGACATGAGCGATCTCAGAACGCCCGAAGTCGAGGACCTGCTGCGCGTGTTCGCCGCGCTCGACGACGAGGACACCATATTCTCCCTGTTGGAGGACTTGTTCACCATCCGCGAGATCAAGGAGACGTCGCAGCGTTTGGCCGTGGCGCGCCAGCTGGACGCCGGCAAGTCCTACGCCGCCATCGAGGAGGCCACCGGCGCCTCGGCCACCACCATCGCCCGCGTCTCGAAGTGCCTCAGCTACGGCGCCGGCGGCTACAACGCCGCCCTGAACGCCCTCGACGACGCCGACAAGAAGCGCCGGTAACCCCCTCCTTGTCATCCTGAGCGAGCGAAGCGAGTCGAAGGATCTTCAACGACGGATATCCCCCCTGATCGAAGATCCTTCGACTCCGCGCTAGCGCGCTCCGCTCAGGATGACAAGGGGGCGTCTGCAACCCGTCCCTGCCACGCAAAACCTTGATTTCTGCAACGAGCGACGGTTTTGCGCGCGTTGGGAGGCCGTTTTCGCATGGTTTGACCCATGCAGGCCGAGCCGTCGCTTTGCGACCTGGTCAAACGCCCGGCAGGGGATTTGTGGGCCGTTGAGAACCTGCGCAAAACCGTCGCTCGATGCGTTTTCGCAAGGAATTCGTGGCGCAGGAGGCGCTACCCCGTCACGGGGGCGGCGTCCTCGTCCGAGAGCGCGGGGGCTTTCGGGCCGCTTGCCGGCAGCGCCACGGGGTCGCCGTACTCGTCGATCGTGCCGTTCGCGCGTCCTTCCAGGTAGGCCTCACGCGCCTTGCCGCGGCGGAAGCTCACGTCGGCGCGGCCCGTGTGCAGCTGGTAGCAGTACCAGAACACGAACGGGATGCCGATGATGCCGTTGAACAGGCCCCATCCCGCCATGAAGTCGGGATTGAACCACGCGGCGCTGTTCATGATGGTGGGGAACAGCGCCGGGAAGCAGCTGCGCAGCAGCAGATGCGCGCCCAGCGTGTAGATGCGCCCGGTGATGTAGAGCTCGGGCCGGCGCATGACGATGGGGTACAGCTCGGCCGCCGCCAGGATGCAGCAGGTCGACGCGAAGAACTCATGCCCCTCGGCGTACGCGAAGCACGCGTTCCACGTGGTGTAGAGGAAGTTCCACATGGGCACGGTGTAGGAGAGGATCTCGCCGTGGCTCGAGGTGTCGTACTTCCAGAACTTGTCGCCGAACGGCATGGTGACGCACAGGATGAAGCCGGCGAGCGCGTTCATCATGTTGCTCATCTGCACGTCGCGCAGCGTGGCCTCGGCGATGTTGCAGAACACGATGCCGTACAGCGTCCAGCGCACCCAACGCTTGCGCATGGTGCGCCAAAACGGCGTGTCCTTCTGCTCCACAGCGGCGATGCGGCCCACGCCGGCGAAGATGAGCGGCAGGATGACGGAGAGGTTCTTGGCCCAGCGGAACCAATCGTCGCCGGGGATGTTGGCGATCCACAGCGGAATGGTGACGAGCGACACCACCCACACCCACATCGACGTGCGGTAATGCCGTCGCATGAACTCGGTGAGCAGCATGGCAGCACGGTGTACACAACCATCGACACGGGCGTGATCCAAACGGGCACGGTCATGGGAATCCCCTTTCCCCCGGTGAAGCGGCAGCTGCCGTGGAGCGGCATGCGAGGCCGGCGGCGTTGACGCCGTCAGTCTAACATCGCCGCCCGTACCGCTTCTTTCACAAACCGCCCGTCCGTGTGAAAGACTTCGCGTGCAGCGCTCGTCTGCCCCCATGCCGGCACTCGTCAAGCAAGGAACTCCTCGATGCGATGGATCGAAGTCATGGCGCTTTCATACGGGACGTCCTCGTACAGAAGGGGAGTCGTGACGTTCACGTAATCGCTTCGGTAAACATCCTTAAGCGCGATCTCGCCGAGCAGCGCGGCAAGGTCAACGCCGCTTTTCGCGGAGAGGCAGCGCTCGCTCGGCTCCCGTTGGGATCGAACCTCGGAAAACAAGGAGAGCAGCTTTTCGTCCAAGCGAACATGGTCGAGCAGCTTGAAGAGGTCGTAGACATGCCGGGATTGCCGATAGATGGCATGCCCGCCCATGAGGTAGTAGTCGCACAACGCGAACGTCTTGTCCACGAACGTGCGGTCGAGGGAGTTTGCCTTGACGGTGAACTGCTCGAGGCCGTATTGCTCGACGAACTCGCCCCGGTCGTGCTCGCTTGCGAATTGCCCGATGAAGGTTTGGATCGGCCGTTCTCGATAAGGGGAGGCAGGAGTCATCACGGCTGTTTCGAACAACAGCATGTCATCGGTTTCGGGAAGTGCGATTTCGTAGCGATTGTACTCGCGCCGGCTGCGGGTTTCATCCAAGTTGGGGATTTCGAGGCCGAGCTGCTCCGCGCTCTCGACGACCGCCCTCTTTATCCTCTTGCGCATACTTTCGGTCGCATGCTCGTAAGGTATCCCGAGATCCACGTCCTCCGAAAAACGATGGATGACCCCGTAGCATTTTGATAGGCAAGTGCCACCCTTGAACACGAGGTCGGAATTCCGTTGTGTGACCTCGCGGAGCATCGTCACCGCGTAGTAGTCCTTAAGCACGTAGCCCTCGCTCAGGCCGAGCACATTGGATGCGGCCTTGATCGATTGGCTCAGCACGTTCGGATCCTCATGCAAATACACCGCACGCCTCGCTTTCCAACAGCATCTTCGAAGTCTTTCCCGGATAGCATGCGGCGCACTCGGCCACTTTGTCGCGTCCGGCTTTGGCGGCAAGGGCTTTCAACGCGCGGAGCTCGTAGCTGTCCATCGAGGACGGCGGCCGGCGGGTGATGAGGTCGAGGAACATGAGGGCGTCGACGTTGCTTCTGCTCACTTCGGTTCGGGGCTTCCTGATAACTATCTTTCGCCAACCTCCGAACGGCTTCACCTCCCTGATCCATCTGCTCGATTTGTTAGTGGTGATCTCGAGCACCGCCGGCACCTGGGTGGACACGCCCACCTTGTTCTCGAGGGTAAGGCCCGAGTAGTAGCCGTACACGTCGTCCCCGTCGGTGATGTACTTGCGCTCCACGACGTCTTCGGCGCTTGGCGTGGTCTTGCCGAAGATGCCGTCCTGAGCGATGTAGTAGACGCCTCTCTTGTACCTCTCGAGGAACCCCCGCTCCATGGAAGCATCGATGTTCTGGTACACGGCGGCACGTGTCACGTCCGGGAATAGGGATATGACGTCTTCCGGCAAGATCGGCTTGTCGTAGCCGAACCTCTCGAGGAGTGTTTCGTCGAAGTTCTTCATGAGGGCATTGTACCTTGTTTCCTTGCACTATACAAATTTACAGAAGAATATTGAAAATTTATATAGTAAAGTACTGTCTTTCACAAACCGCCCGCCTGTGTGAAAGACTTCGCGCGCGTGGGCTTCGTATACTGCGGGCAGGCGCGCGGCGGGCGAGGGGCCCATCCTCGCAGGGACGCGCAGAAGGGGGCGATCCTCATGGGCATTCTGTATCAGGCCGAAGATCCGCTGTACTGGGCAATCTGGCTGTTCATCCTGTTCGCGCTCATGGCGTTCAACGAGCTGGGACGCGTGAAGCTGTGGGCGGGCATCACGCTGTTCGCGGTGGTGCCCGCGGTGCTCACCATCTTCGTGTGGCCCACCACGGCCGCGCCGGGCAACCCCTACGGCACGGGCACGTGGTTCAACTGGGTGAAGACGTACTCGGCGCTGGCGGGCTGCCTCGGCTTCATCGCGCTGCGCTTCGTGAAGTGGCGCGGCGCGGACGGCCAGGTGCACCACCTGTACGAGAAGCGCTGGGCGCTCTGCTTCCCGCCGCTCATCCTGGCCGTCAACATCGCCGAGGCCGTCGTCCGCGACTTCCAGGTGTTCGGCTTCGGCCTGTGGCAGGGCGGCGTGGTCGAGAACCTGTGGACCATCTCCGGGCCGTGGAACATCATGAACGGCATCGCCGGCATCCTGAACATCGTCACCATCTGCGGCTGGTTCGGCATCTTCATCTCGAAGGACTCCGCGCGCGACATGATCTGGCCCGACATGATCTGGGCGTGGATCATCGCCTACGACCTGCGGAACTTCGCCTACACGTACAACTGCATCTCCGACCACTCGGCGTACTGCGGCCTGGCGCTCTTGCTCGCGTGCACCATCCCCACGTTCTTCATCAAGAAGGGCGCGTGGCTGCAGCATCGCGCACAGACGCTGGGGCTGTGGATCATGTTCGTGATGACGGTGCCGCAGTTCGCCGACGTGCTGGCGCCCATCCCCACCACGCACAACCCTGCGGCGTTCTTCGTGGTCAGCCTGCTGGCGCTCGCGTCGAACGTGGCGCTGGCCGCCTACCAGTTCCGCCGCATCCGCCAGCGCAAGCTGAGCCCGCTCAAGGACGAGCTGTACGCCGACACGAAGGCGTATCGGCGGGTCGTGGAGGAAAACCGCTAGGCGCACCCCATGACCGACGCCGCGCATCTCCCGTATAATGGACGCGAGCAGGACCACCCTGCGCGCGTCCATGCGCGCTTCGGAGCAAGGGGAGATGCCATGCGGCTGGGCACCAGGCAGACCAGGTACGCGCCCGCGCGGCGCGAATGCGGGCGCGCGCTCACCGAGAGCCGCCGCCTCACGGGGCCGGCCGGCGACATCATGCTGGCCGCGCGCGTGCTGTTCGAGCGGCAGGGCGTGGCGAAGACCACGGTGAAGGACGTGGCCGCCGAGGCCGGCGTCACGCGCGAGCTGGTGTACTACTATTTCGAGAACAAGCAGGCCGTCATCGACGCCGTGCTGGACGACTACGTGGAAGACCTGGTGGAGAGCGTCATCGTGTGGAACGAGTCGCGCCGCTTCGGCGACACGCCGGGGTCGCTGCGCACGTGCATCGCCGCGTTTCGCCGCGCGCTCTACGACGCCGAGGGCAACCAGCGCCCCATGATAGCCGTGCTGGAGGAGCTGGGCGTGCGCGACGCGTTCGACGTGCGCGCCGTGCGCGAGACGGTGGACTGCATCAACGACAACATCGTGGCCGAGTACGCAGCGTACCATCAGATGGAGATCGAATTCGTGTACGAGATGTTCTGCGTGGTGATCTTCGGGCTGGTGGGCCTCGTGAAGATCAACCCCGCCATCACCGACGAGGCCCTCATGAAGGTGGTGGAGCAAACGCTGCACCTCGACATGGAACCCCTCGAGGCACCCGATGGCATCGGGGATGCCGGTTAGGTTCGCTCGCGGATGCTCTCACGGAAGTATTGCGAAAACACAAGATTTCGCAATCAAACGCTATTTGCCGCGTGCTTCCTCGCCTTCTTACAATGGAGGCAGAGAAAAGCCCGCTGTGAAGGCGGGGGACGAGGAGATGGGGGTGAACATGGCAGCGAAATGGAAGAAGCCAGTTCTCGTGGGTTCGGCGATGGCGCTTGCCCTAGCCTGCGCCGCATGCGCGCCTAAGGCCAACGACGGCGATCTGACCGGCGGGAAATCGGGCGGGGAACCGGCGGCTGGTGCTGTCGTACAGACATCCGACAAGAGCTGGGAGCAGTGGCAGGGCGAGTATCCTTTGCAGGTTGGCTCCTTCTTCGACGGTCTTGACGAGGTGGAGTCGTGGGACGGCAAGGTGCACAGCCACTCGATGCTGTACAAGAACGTTCCTGCGATGGCGAACGGCGTGGACAAGTTCGGCACGGCGTGCATGGCGTGCAAGTCCACTACCGGAACCGACCTGTACAACGAGATGGGCCTCGACGCGTTCAGCCAGCCCTGGGAGCAGTACGGCGATTCCGTGGACTGGTGGGACTGCGGTTTGTGCCACGTGGACGGCACTCCCGGAGGAGAGCTGCACTACAACGGCATGGCGGCCACTGCGTTCGGCGGCACCTTGCTGGACGGCCTTCCTCAAGAGCAGGCCGTGTGCGGCCAGTGCCACAACTTCTACGGAGCCGTGTACACGCGCGGCGGCCTGATGCAGAAGATGCAGGACGGCGAGGTCGATCCGAAAGGCGTCGATCCCTATCGGTATGGAACCGACCCCGACAGCCTGATGAAGGCAGCGCTTGAGGACGGCTATGTGATGAACGTGGACGAGAAGACGGGCATCGCCTCCTTCCAGGCGAACCACCCGGAGGTGGAGGTTTTCCAGGGCAGCGTCCACGAGAGTCTGGGCATGGCCTGCATCGACTGCCATATGCCCACCAAGACCTCGGAAGGCGGCGAGGCGTTCACCTCGCACAACGCCTCATCCTCTCCGCTCGAGAATCCCGAGGCGCTCGAGTACTGCCTCACCTGCCATAAGGCTCAGGGGATCGAGTCGGCGGATCAGATGATCGAGTTCGTGCACGCCGCGCAGCAGGAGGCAGCCGACCTCGAGGCCGCGTTCGCCGAGAAGCAGACGCAGCTGAAGTCGCTCATCGCCGACGCCGCTGCATCCGGCGTGATAAACGAGGCGACGCTCCAGCAGGCACGCGACATCTTCACGCGCGCTACCTGGTACGTGCGCTACGCCGACGGGGGCGGGGATTTCAAGGGACAGAAAGTAGCCCACAATCCCGAGGACATCGTGTCCTACATCGAGCGCGCGACCGTGATGATGGACGAGGCCATCGCGCTGTTCGCGTGATCTTCGCCGCAACGGCGCCCGGCTCCCCGGTGGGGCCGGGCGCCGTGCTATGATGGCCCCACATCGAGGGAAGGGGAGGGCGATGAAGGCTCGGCGGTCGCATATGCAGCTGTGGGCGCGGTTCGCCGTCCTGGTGGGGCTCGCGGGCGTGGTCGTCTTCGGCGTGTACCTCGCCTGGTCGACACACGCCGAGTCGGCCGAGAACGAACGCCGCGCGCTGGCCGAGGCGCGTGTGCTGAGCGCCCAGATGGACTCCTCCTGGGACTACGTCGACTCCATCCAGGACCGCATCAACTACACGGACGGCACCTTCGATTTTAAAGGCGTGTACTGCTCGGTGGCGGGCAAGAGCATCGCCAAGCGCTTCACCGACCGCACCGACTACGTTATCCGCTACGTGCGCGAGGACCCGCGCAGCGGCACCGACGAGCCGGACGAGTTCGAGCAAGCGGCGCTGGACGCGTTCGCGCACGAAAGCGTCACCGAGCACTACGGCATGCAGGAATATGAAGGAGCCCAGGCGTTCCGCTACGTGTCGGCGTTGCGGGCGGAGCGCAACTGCCTGGAATGCCACGGCGAGCCCGCCGGCGAGAAGGATGCGACGGGCTTTTTGAAAGAGGGCATGCGTCTGGACGACCTGGCGGGCGCGGTGAGCATCGTGCTTCCCATGGACGCCATCGTGGCGGAGTCGAACGCCGACCTGGCGGGCACCGTGACGTTTTTCTGCGTGCTCATGGCGGCGGTGACGGCGGTGCTGTTCTGGGGCCTGCGCCGGTGGGTGACCGCACCCATCATATCGGAGAACGACATGCTGCGCCGCGATGCGGAATCGCAGTCGAACTTCCTCAGCATCATCACGCACGAGCTGAAGACGCCGCTCTCATCCATACTCGCGTTCACCGAGCTGTGGAAGCGCGGCGGCCACGCCGACCGGGACGTCGACCGCGAGCTGGTAGAGGAGATCGAGACGAACAGCCACGTGCTGCTTTCCATGATCAACAACCTGTTGGACACGGCCAAGATGGACGAGGGCAGCCTGGCGCTGGCCGAGGAGGACCTGGACGTGTACGACGTGGTGGGGCTCGTGAAATCCACGGCGGGCCCGCTAGCGAAACGGCGCGGCGTGTCGCTCGCGGCCAGCATCGCGCCGGGCACGCCCATCGTGCGCACCGACCGCGAGATGCTGCGCCGGGTGATCCTCAACCTGGTGAGCAACGCGCTGCGCTTCACGGGCGAAGGCGGCTCGGTGTCGCTTCGTCTGTCGTACGGGGAAGGGGTGTTGACGGTGGAGGTGCAGGACACGGGCGCGGGCATCCCTGAGGATCGGCTGGCCACGGTGTTCGACCGCTTTGTCAGCGCGCCCGGCTCGGAAGTGTCGGGCGAGGGCGGAACGGGCCTGGGGCTTTCCATCGTGAAGCGCTATGCCGAGATGACCGGCGGCTGGGTCAAAGCGGAAAGCGAGCAGGGGCGTGGCAGCACGTTCACGGTAGTGCTGCCCATGCCCGCGCGCAGCGAGGAGGATGAGGGCATATGACGACGCACGCCGAAGAGTCGATGGTGCTGCTGGCGGATGACGATCAGAGCCTGCGAACAGCCACGGCCCGCTTGCTCGAGGAGGCGGGCTTTCGCTGCCTGGAGGCGGTCGATGGGGCGGATGCCCTGGAACGCTACGAAGAGGAGCGCCCCGACCTGGTGATCCTCGATGTCATGATGCCGAAGGTGGACGGGTTCGAGGTGTGCGAGCGCATCCGCGCGAAGGACAAGGCCACGCCAGTACTCATGCTCACGGCGAAGGGCGATATCGTCGACAAACGCGTGGGATACCGCATGGGCGCCGATGACTACCTGGTGAAGCCCTTCAGCGGCGAGGAACTCGCGTTGCGTGTGGGAGCGCTGCTGCGACGCTCGCGGGAACTGGCGGGCGAGCGCACCCCGGCGCGGCGGACGGTCGTCGTGGGCGACGTGGAAATCGATGTGGTGCGCGGCGAGGCTCTCGTAGCCGGGGAGAAGGTGGAGCTGACCCCGAAGGAGTCGCGCATCCTCGCGGTGCTCGCGGAGCATCCGGGCGAGGTGTTCGACCGCGACGACCTGGTGAGGGCGGTGTGGGGCGAGGAGTACGTCGGCACGCAGATCAGCATCCCCGTCTACATTCGCAAGCTGCGCGAGAAGCTGGAGGACAACCCGAGCGAGCCCGTCTGCATCCAGACGGTGTGGGGAATGGGGTACCGTCTTGGCGAGGGCGGGGCGGGCGGCTCCTGCTGATACGCCGCCCAAACCACCTGCGGCTACGTGCGAAGCGTGGAGATTGCGGCGCGCGTTGCCCGCGCGTGATATAGTCATAGGGCAACCGTTGATTGGTGCAGGTGCACTAAACCCCAGCTCAAAGGGAGGAGAGCGGCGGGTTGGTCGCCGAACGAGCGCCGATCGCAAGGAGGTCCGCACATGTCACACACCGCGCGCGGCGTCGATCGCCGCACGTTCATCGCGGGGACGGCGGCGCTCGGCGTCGCGACCCTGCTGCGGCCGGGGCTCGCCTTCGCGGAGCCCACGTCCGCCGATAAGCTGGCCGAGGCCGAAGCCGTCCGCTCGCGCATCCTCACGATGCAAGACGAGCTGGAGGTCGCCTCCGACGGCTACTACAAGGCGCTCGACGAGCACGACGCGGCCGTTCAGGCCGTGGCCGACGCGCAGGCGCGCATCGACGAGGCCAACGCCAAGATCGCCGATTTGCAGGAGCGCCTCGCGCAGCGCGCCCGTAGCATGTACCGCACCGACCGATCCACCGCCCTCGACCTCGTGCTGGGCGCGACGACGTTCGAGGAGTTCGCCACGAACTGGGACCTGCTCAAGAACATCAACGAGCAGGACGCCGACATGGTGCAGGAGACGAAGGACCTACGCGCCGAGGTGGAGGCGGCCAAGGCGGAGCTCGAGGAGCAGGAACGCATCGCCGCGGAGAAGGCCGACGAGGCCGCCCGCATCAAGCAGGAGGTGGAGGAGTCCATCGCCACGCTCGAGGCGACGGTCCAGCAGCTCGACGCCGAGGCGCAGGCCCTGCTCGAGCAGGAGCAGGAGGCCGCGCGCGCCGCCACGGCCGCGGCGGCCGCGCGCAGCTCCTACGCCTATAGCACGGGTCCGGTGTCCAGCATCCCCTCGCAGGGCTCCGTCGTGGACTACGCGCTCTCGCGCATCGGCTGCCCCTACGTGTGGGCGGCGGAAGGCCCCGATGCCTTCGATTGCTCGGGGCTTGTCACCTGGGCGTACGCGCAGGTGGGCATAGCGGTGCCCCATCAGACCGAGGCGCAGTACCATGCCGCGGCCGCGCGCATCCCCGTGTCCGAGGCCCAGCCCGGCGACGTCTTGTGGGTAAGCTACGGCGACGGGTACAACGGCCACGTGGGCATCGCCTGCAGCGCCGGCGGCACGCATTTCGTCCACGCGCCCACCTTTGGTGCCTTCGTGCGCGACACCGACCCCCTCAGCTGGGCCGGCTTCACGCACGCGCTCAGGTTCGCCTGACCCCGCGCCGCGTTTGCGGTATGATGCCTATCGAAGCACGGAGCCGACATCGATAGGAGCACATCCATGACCACCCTGTTCGTGAACGCATGCCTGCGCGGCGAGGTCTCGCGCACGCTGGCCCTCTGCCGCGAGTACCTGGCTGCGCGCGGTGACGACGTCGTCGAGGTGAACCTGGCCGAGCTTCGCCTCAAGCCCTTCGACGCCGAGATGGTGGCCTACCGCGTGGAGAAGCAGACCGCGCGCGAGTGGGACGACCCCATCTTCGCGCTGTCGCGCCAGTTCGCGGAGGCTGAGGACATCGTGATCGGCGCGCCGTACTGGGATCTGTCGTTCCCTGCGGCGCTCAAAGTGTACCTGGAGCATGTGAGCGTGTGCGACCTCGCGTTCCACTACACCGAAGACGCGCGCTGCGAGGGCATCTGCAAGGCGCGCCGCCTCACCTATATCACCACGTGCGGCGGCTTCGTGGAGGGCGCGAACTTCGGCTACGACTACTTCTGCGGCATCGCCAAGATGTTCGGCATCCCGGAGACGCGGTTCGTGGCGGCCGAGGGGCTCGACATCGTCGGTATCGACGTGGACGCGCAGATGGACAAGGCCCGCGCCCAGATGGCCGAGCTCGATTAAGGAGAAGCGATGAAACGGCTGCTCGTGGTAGTGGATTTCCAGAACGATTTCGTGGACGGCGCACTGGGCTTTCCGGGGGCGGAGAAGCTCGAGCGGCCTATCGCGGACAAGATCCGCGCGTACTACGACCGGTTCGACGAGGTGGTGTTCACGCTCGACACGCATCGGCGCGACTACCTTGAGACGCAGGAGGGGCGCAACCTCCCCGTGGAGCACTGCATCGACGGCACGCCGGGCCACGAGCTGTACGGCGAGGTGGCGCAGCTCGCCGAGCATGCGACCGCGGTGTTCAAGAAGCCCACGTTCGGCTCGAGCGAGCTGTTCGAGTGGCTGCTCACGGCCAAGCGCGCCGTCGACGAGCTGGGGCTTCCGCCGTTCGAGAGCATCGAGGTGGTGGGCCTCGTGTCCAACATCTGCGTCATCTCGAACGCCGTCGTGGCCAAGACGGCATGCCCCGAGGTGCCCGTCATCGTGGACGCGGCCTGCACCGCCTCCTTCGACGACGCCCTCAACGAGAAGACCCTCGACGTCATGGAGGGCCTCCAGATCCAGGTGATCAACCGCGCATGAGGCTGGGGGGCGTCCCGTCCCTTTGTCACGCGCCTTTGCTAGTGCCGGCGGGCGAAGGCTTCCAGGACGAGTTGGGCGCGGGTGCCGATGGGCGTCGTGTTCTCCGCGAGGAAGCGGGGGACGTCCTCGATGGCCAGCAGAAACGGCTCGATGAGCTCGGACGGCTCGGGCTGGGCGTCGGCCACCTTCTCCACCTGGGCGAACACCACGTGCACCGTCTCGTCGGTGAGGCCGGTGGACGAGAAGCCCGCCTGCGGCAACGGCTCAAGCGCGGCCGCGCCCAGGTCGGCGCGCAGGGCGTAGCCCGTCTCCTCGCGCAGTTCGCGGTCGACGCAGGCGGTCAGATCCTCGCCGTCGTCCACGAGCCCGGCGGGAAACGCGATGCACCAGCTGTTCAGCGGATAGCGGAACTCGCGGATGAGCAGCAGCTTCCCGTCGGGCGTCTGGCCGACGATGCACACGGCATCGGCCGCCGCCCGCTCGCCGCGCGCGTGGGCCTCGAGCTCGGCGCGGTAGGCGTCGATGCCCTTGCGCGAGGCGCTCTCGTATTCGTAGGCCGAGCCGTCGGGCATCGTGTAGACGAGGATGTACTTCTTAATCCACCCGTCCGACACCTGGCGGACGTCGGCGAGTTGGGGAATATCGGTGGGCATGGAGGCTCCTTCTTTTCAGGATGCTTCACGTGAAGCATCTGCGGGCAGGTTAGAAGTCGAAGACCTCGCCGACGTTGGCGGCGATGCAGAGGTCGGCTTGGCGGTCGCGCGGGGTGGGCGTGCGGTTCACGATGACGAGGTGCGAGCCGTGGAAGAAGTCGATGAGCCCGGCGGCCGGATACACCGAAAGCGACGTGCCCGCCACCACCAGCAAGCCCGCCGAGGCGATGGCGTCAACGGCCCCCTGCATGGTGCGCTCGTCGAGCGGCTCCTCGTACAGAACCACGTCCGGCTTCACGATACCGCCGCAGGCGGGGCAGCGCGGCACGCCGTCGTCGGCCTGCGCGCGCAATTCCAGCAGCTCCTCCACGGAGAACGCCGCGCCGCAGCGCATGCAGAAGTTGCGCAGCACGCTGCCGTGCAGCTCGAACACGCGCTCGCTGCCGGCCTTCTGGTGCAGGCCGTCGATGTTCTGCGTGACCACGGCCGCGCACGTGCCGGCGCGCTCGAGCTCAGCCAGCTTCTCGTGCGCGCGGTTCGGCCGCGCGTCGAGCGCCAGCATGCGGTCGCAGTAGAAGTCGAAGAATTCCGCCGGGTGCGCGTCGAAGAAGCTGCGCGAGATCATCTGCTCGGGCGGGTAGGGGTATTTCTGCGCGTACAGCCCGTCGGGGCTGCGGAAATCGGGGATGCCGCTCTCGGTGGACACGCCCGCGCCGCCGAAGAACACCATCCCGGCGGCGGGGGCCTTGTCGATCCAGGTGCGCAGCGTCTCGATCGCGCGCTTCGTGCTGTCGTCCATAACGCTCCTTCCTCGGGAATGAGACCATACTAGCGCCGGTGTCACCGGAAAGCATAGCACGCGCGCGGCGCTCCTGCGATTTGCGTGGAATCCCCTTCGAGTTTCGGTGGCGAAGCTGCCGGGCGGGCTTCGAGGCGTCCCCCGTTTGCTATCATCGACCCCTATGGCGAAGAACAGGAAACAAGGTTGGTTGAAGACGATGCTGGGTGTTGCGCTCGGGTGCGTGGTCGCGGTCGCGGCGGTGTTCGCAGTGACGAACATCGTGACGATCGCCACCGCGAAGGACCTCATCGTGGAGCCGCAGGCGGCCGAGGGCTTCGACGCGGACGCCATCGTGGTGCTGGGCGCATCGGTGCTCGCCGACGGTACGCCCTCGGGAATCTTGAAGGACCGCCTCGACGACGGCATCGCGCTGTACGAGCGCGGCGTGGCGCCCAAGCTCATCATGAGCGGCGACAACTCCACCGTGTCGTACAACGAGGTGAAGGCGATGAAGGACTACGCCGTCTCGCAGGGCGTGCCGAGCGAGGACGTCTTCTGCGACCACGCGGGCTTCTCCACCTACGAGAGCATGTACCGCGCCAAGCACGTGTTCGGCGCGGATCGCATCGTGGTGGCCACGCAGACCTACCACCTGTACCGGGCGCTCTACGCGGCGCAGGGCCTGGGCGTCGAATGCCTCGGCGTGCCGAGCGACTACCGCGCCTACGCCAACCAGCTGCAGTACGACATCCGCGAGATCCCCGCGCGCACGAAGGACTTCTTCAAGACGCTCTTCCAGGTGCCCTCGACGTTCGTCGGCGACCCTATCAGCCTGGACCAATCCGGCGACGTCACGGAGGGCTGAGCCGGCAGATCCAGGCTCGATGCGGCAGGATTTTTCGGCTGTGGCACAGATTTTGGCCCTACGGCCGCCTTTTGCGGGTGTCGCGCGACGTTTCCCCAGGTCGGTTTTCGCGCCGGGCCGCCCGCTCTGCCACAGCCGAAAAATCCTGCCACAAGCATCCGGACATCACGCGCAGGAGGGCTTCGGCTTCGCAGGTTACGGGGTCGAGCACGGGGATGCCGGCGGCTTGCTGGAGGGCGGGGGCCAGGTTGATGGTGGAGAAGCCGGTGCAGGCGAGCGCGATGACGGCGGCGCCCGCATCGCGCAGGTCGCGCGCGGCGTCGAGCGCGGCGGCCTGCCCCGCAGCCCCAAGCAGGTCGCGCGTGTCGCGCACGCCTTCCGGCACGACGTTCGCCAGCAGGCGCTCGCCCAGGATGCGCGCGAATGCCTCCGGCGCGTCGGGCGTGATGCCGATGACGCCCACGGGCCCGTCCGCCAACGCGGCCGCCGCCGCGGCCATGCTCTCGCCGGCTCCCACCACCGGCACACCCGCGACGGCGCGCGCCTCGGCCACGCCGGGGTCGTCGGCGCAGCTCACGACGATGCCGTCCACGCCCGACGCCTCCAGCTCGCGCGCGAGCGCCACCACCTTCGGCACGGCCGCGCGCTTGGTGGCGGCGTCGTGCACGCCCTCGGGCTGGTCGGGGATGCAGCGCGACACGGCGCGCACCTGCGGGAACATCCGCTCGATGAGCCGCCCGTGCGCCTCCACCCGCTCCTGCTCCTGCGTGATGACCCGTATGATGCCCACCGCCAGCTCGTCCATGGCTACACGTACCTTTCGATGAGATCGATCAGGTCCTGCTTCGAGTGCAGGGCCGTCTTCTCAAGTATACGCCTGGTGTGCGTGCGCACGGTGCTCTCCGACACAAACAGCGCCTCGGCGATCACCTTGGCCGAGCGTCCGCGCGCCAGGTACGGCAGCACCTCGGCCTCGCGCCGCGTGAGCCCGTAGTAGCCGGCTATCTGGTCGAGCACGTCGCCGTCGGGCTCTGCGGCGGCCTCCGGGACAGGCGGGGGCTCCTCCTTGGGTTCGGCAGGCGCCGCCGCCAGCTCCTCCTCCTTCGCCCGGGCCCCGCCAAAGTGCAGAAACGAGAACCGATGCCGCGCGTGATGCAGCAGCGCGAGCATGGCAAGCACGTACACCGCACCCACCGACACGCCGATGACCAGGAGGGACGGGCTCTCCGGAATGAGCATGACCACATAGCCGATGCCGATGCCCACCAGCCGTGCGATGATGGACACGCCGCGCACGATGCCGCCCACCACGAAGCCGGAGACGGCCAGGTCGTAGGCGGTCGAGGTCACCATGTACCAGATGATCACGTCGAACACGCCGTAGCAGGCGCTCATCACCACATTGAGCTCCACGGGGTTGGTGGTCCAGAACACCGGCATGAGCGCGAACAGCACCACGAGGATGGGCACGATCACCTTGAACGTGAGCGCCAGATCGATGCGCCGCCGGGCGAACAGCACGAGCCCGATGAGCGCGAGCGCCGCCGCCACGTTGGCGACGAGCGGCAGCCGGTGCGCCTCGTAGGCGGAGTCCACCGAGATCACCGTCATCTGCCACACGAACCCGAACAGGCACGACAGCACGAGGCTCGCCAGGATCAGGCTCACGAGCGAGCCGAGCGCGGTCCGGTACCGCTGCGGATCGGGGGAGGGCGCCGCGCGGTCGGCCGGCACCTCGCGGTTGCAGCGCGCCAGGCACAGCTGCGACAGCACGGGCAGGGGCAGCATGAGCGCGAGCGCGGGCGCCCCCAGCTCCTCGGAGCAGAACGAGAACGCCACGAACAGCAGCGCCGTGAGCAGCAGCACCGCCGGCAGGTAGAACGACGTGCGCGAGGGGTGCATGCGCCCGAGGCATTCCGCCCAGCTTCCCCAGAAGTAGCCGAAGCCCACGCCCGTCAGCACCGCGCCCGCCAGAAGCATCGCGAGCGCCGGCACCTCGGGCAGGCCCGCGCTTGCGGCCGCGCCCGAGCCGGCCAGCAGCCCGAGTCCCGCCATGATGCACGCCGTGAACGCGGGCGCGGGCAGCCGGTCGTAGAACGCGGGGGTGCGCTCCATGCGCGAAGCCACGAGGAACAGGGTGGTCATGTTGGCCACGAACGACACGATAACCACGAGCGTCTGGTGCCCGGTGGTGTCGAAGGGCCCCGAAAGCAGGATGGAGCTGCGGAACGTGAGCATGCTGCACGCCCAGAAGAACGCCAGCCCGAGATGGCGCACGCGCAACGTCTTCCACACCATGCGCATGCTGCGTCGATCGCGTGTTCGCGAAGGGCGTTCGGGCATCAACGGCCCCCTCCTCGTCTTGAGCGCGCCCGCTTCCCATCGGGCGGCGCGTCGTTCCCTCGATGTCAGTAAAAGCTTACCATCAGCGCAAACATTCAAATCATCAATAATTGATGATACTTGCGCGACACCCCCGTCATAGCATTTTCCGCGTCGAAGAAAGGGGGCTGCGATGGCCGGCGTGCCAAATGATACCATACTGATAGGATTACTGGCGTGCGCTCCGGTGTTCTCAACCGGATTCGCTGACGACGCGCCGGAGGCCGACGCCGCCGGCATGCCCGAGGACGCTCGGCGCTTGCTTGCCGCGCACGGCCTTCCCGTCCCCGATCCGGTGGACTCTGCGGCGCGCCGTGTGGTGGAGCGCGAGGTGCTCACGCCGGGCATGCCGCTGGCGGCCATGCCGGTGGAGTCGCTGTACAAGCCGTGGACGTCCCTGCCGGGTTCGCAGTTCGGCGGCTCGCGCGGGCTGTACCTGGGCGACGCGGCGCGCCACGTGCAGTCGCTCTACGACGCGCTCCAGGTGGAGGTGCCCGAGCGCTTCGCGGCGATGCCCGACCACCTGTCTCTTCTCTGCGAGCTGCTGGCGCTGTATGTGGAGGCGGGCAACGACGAGGCGGCCCGCCGTCTCGCGCAGGATCACTTCGACTGGCTCGACGCCTACGACGCGGCGCTCGCAGAGCGCGCGGAGCAGGCGGCCTCGGCTCCGGCGTATGACGAGGAGGGGCGCGCCGCCTTGGCGCGCGGCATCGGCCAGGTGCGCGCGCATGTCGCGCTCGCGGCCGGGCTCGCGCGGCTCGCGGGGCAGGGCGCGCCGACGCCGGACGGGGCGCAGACGGCACCATCAAGGGAGGAAAGGAAGGAAGCGAAATGAACTCATCCGTAACACGGAGGACGTTCCTCAAGGGGTCGGCGGCCACTGCGGCGCTGGCCGCGACGGGCGTCGGCGCAAGCTCTCTGGGCGCCTGGCAGGCCGAAACGGCCCACGCCGAGGGCTCCTACGAGCGCAAGGAGGGCGCGTCGCTGTGCAACGGCTGCTCCAGCAAGTGCGGCCTGGTGGCCACCACGCTGGGCGGCCAGCTGTTCACGCTGCGCGGCAGCGACTCGCACCCCTACGCCAAGGGCACCATCTGCGGTCGCGGCCACGGGGTGGCGCAAATCGCCTACTCCGACGAGCGCCTCACCCAGCCCATGCGCCGCACGGCCGACGGCTCGTTCGAGGCCATCGACTGGGACACGGCCTTCTCCGAGATCGGCGCCAAAGTGAAGGACATCCTGGCGCAGAACGGCCCCGAGGCCCTCGCCATCGTGCAGGATCCGCGCCCGTCGGGCAAGCAATACTCCAAGTTCTTCATCAACGCGCTCGGCTCGGCCAACATCTACACGCACGGCGCGGCGTGCAACGCCTCCAAGGAAAGCGGCTTCGCGCAGACCATCGGCGCCGGCAACTTCTCGGTGGACTTCGGCAGCTCGAAGATGGTGGTGTTCATCGGCCGCAGCTACGGCGACGGCATCCGTCCTTCGTCGGTGCAGAGCCTGGCCGCCGCGGCCGACAAGGGCACGCGCATCGTCATCGTGGACCCGCGCCTGAACAACACCGGCATCTTCGCCACCGACTGGGTGTCCATCAAGCCCGGCACCGACCTGGCGTTTCTGCTGGGCATCTGCAACGTGCTCATCGAAGAGGACCTCTACAGCCACGAGTTCGTCGAGCAGAACACGGTGGGCTTCGAGGAATTCGCGGCGCAGGCCAAGGAGTACACCCCCGCGTGGGCCGAGCAGCAGTGCGGCGTGCCGGCGGCCACCATCGAGGAGCTTGCCCGCGCGCTTGCGAAAGCCGCTCCGGCAGCTGCCATCGAGGCTTCCTGGCGTGCGGCGTTCGGCTGCTCGTACCAGAACTCGTTCGACACCGCGCGTGCGGTGGCGGCGGTGAACGCGCTTCTGGGCAGCTGGGGCGCGAAGGGCGGTGCGCTCATCACGTCCTCGCCGAAGGCGGGCGATGTCGATCCGCAGAAGTTCCCCAAGATCCCGAAGCCCGAGGCCAAGCGCGTGGGCGATGCGGACTACCCGCTGGCTCCCAGCGGCATGGGCACGAACCTGGCCGTGCTGCAGGCGGCGCTCGACGGCACCATGAAGGGCGTATTCTTCTACAACTCTAACGCCGTGCAGGGCTATGCTCAGCCGAAGGTGTGGCGCGAGGGCCTGGAGAAGACCGACCTGGTGGTGACCATCGACGTGCACATGTCCGAGACGGCGATGGCCTCCGACTACGTGCTGCCCGAGTGCAGCTACCTGGAGCGCATGGAGCTGCCGGAGTTCATCGGCGGCAAGAAGCACTTCGTGGCCATGCGCACGCAGGTGCTCGACCGCATCCACCCCGAGACGAAGTCGTGCGACGAGATCTTCGTCGGGCTTGCCGAGGCGTGCGGCGTGGGCCAGTTCTTCCCGTTCACGGTTGAGGAGCTTGCCGAGGCGCAGCTGGCCACCGTGGGCGTGAGCCTGGACGAGCTGAAGGAGAAGGGCATCGTGGAGCTGCCCGACCCCGGCTTTGAATACAAGGCCCCCAAGTTCAAGACGCCCACTGAGAAGTTCCAGTTCACCTCGGAGGCCGTGGGCAAGGCCGGCCTCAATCCGACCATCGGCTGGGTGCCGCGCCTGGTGGAGCCCAAGGAGGGCGAGTTCTACCTCATCGGCGGCAAGCAGGGCATCCACTCGCACACCATGACGCAGAACATCGCCAGCATGAACGCCATCTCGCGCGAGTACGGCCTGGAGCGCGCTTGGATCTCCGCGCAGGATGCGGACGAGCTGGGCGTTAAGGACGGCGACATGATAGAGCTCTCGTCGAGCGAGCATACCGGCCAGGTGGCGGCGCGCGTGACCGAGCGCATGCGTCCCGGCGTGGTGTATTTGCCCACGCACTACGGCGGATCGTCGCCGTACCAGAGCCGCGCGTTCGAGTTCGGCCTGAACATGACCGATTTCGTGCCGTTCCACATGGAGCCGGGCACGGGTGCCACCATGAGCCAGGAAGTGGCCGTCACGGTGAGGAAGGTGGAGGCGTAACATGACCCGCTACGGAATGCTCATCAACACCAAGAAGTGCGTCGGCTGCTACGCCTGCCGCATGGCGTGCCAGATGACCAACAAGCTGGAGCCTGAAGAGGCGTTCATCAGCTACAAGGAAATCGAGCAGGGCAAGTACCCCAGCGTGTACGCCGAGACGGTGCCCGTCCAGTGCATGCACTGCGAGAACGCCCCCTGCCAGCAGGTGTGCCCCACGCACGCCACCTATACCACCGATTCCGGCGTGGTGCTGGTGGAAGAGGAGAAGTGCATCGGCTGCAAGTATTGCATGGCGGCGTGCCCCTACGGCGTGCGCATCCAGATCGAGAAGACCGGCGTCATCGAGAAGTGCCGCTTCTGCTGGGATGGCGAGAACCCGGGCAACCCGCCGGCATGCGTGGGAACCTGCATCTCCGGCGCGCGCGTGTTCGGCGACCTGGACGATCCCGAGAGCGACATCTCGCGCGAGATCGCCCGCACGAACGCCCAGCCTCTCGCGGGCGACCTGACCGAATCCAAGATCTACTACGTGAGGTGATGAACCATGGTTTGGGGACCTATGATCGCATGGTACCTGTTTCTGGCCGGCGCGTCGGCGGGTGCCTTCCTGACCTCGGCTTTCGTTGAGGCGAAGTATCCTGACAGCGTGAAGATGCGTGTGGCCGGCCGCATCATCGCCCCGGTGTTTCTGGGCATCGGCCTGGTCATGCTCATGCTGGACGCCGAGGCGGGGCTGCACAACCCGCTGCGCTTCTTCTTCCTGGTCATGAACCCGGGCTCGGTCATGACGCTGGGCGTGTACTTCATCTGCGTGTTCATGCCGGTGGCGCTCGTGTCGGCGCTGCTCGAGATCCTGAAGAAGCCCGTGCCGAAGTGGCTCACGTGGATCGGCATCGTGTTCGCGTTCGCCGTGGCGGCCTACACCGGCTTCCTGCTGGGCGTGGTGAAGGCCTTCCCGCTGTGGAACAACGCCATTCTGCCCATCCTGTTCGTGGTGTCGGCGCTGTCGGCCGGCCTGGCCGCCACATCGCTGGTGGGCCTGATCGTGGACCGCGAGCGCTTCGAGCAGATGTGGCTCATCAAGAAGTCGCACGTCATCCTGTCGGCCATCGAGATGGTGGTGCTGTTCACCATGCTCCTCATCGTGAGCGCGGGCAGCGTTGAGGGCGCGGCGTCGGTGCACGCGCTCCTCGTGGGGCAGTACGCCCCGGCGTTCTGGGGCGGGCTCGTGCTGCTGGGCCTCGTGGCGCCGTTCATCATCGAGGGCTACCCGGTGTTCATCACGAAACGCGTCGAGACGTCCATGACCTCCATGGTGGTGAGCGTCATCGGCGAGGCCGGCGTCCTGGTGGGCGGCTTCGTCCTGCGCCTCCTGGTGATCCTGGCCGCGCTCCCGGTGATGTACCTGTAGCGCCTCCGAGCGACATACCCGCACTGCCCCCACGGGCGCCGCACCCCCTCCGCGGCGCCCGTTTTGCGCGCATTGTCGCCCCAAAAACACGCCTCGAGAGCCAAAAGCGTGTTTTTGGGGCGACAATGATGGGGGCTCGCAGCGCCCCCTCGGCCCCGAGCCGTCAGCGGTACTTCTCGATGAGGTCGATGACTTCTTGCTTGGAGTGGAGGTCGGTCTTCTCGAGGATGCGGCGGGTGTGGGTGCGGATGGTGTTCTCGGACACGAACAGGGCGTCGGCGATGACGCGCGCCGAGCGGCCGCGCGCGATGAAGGGCAGAAGCTCGGCCTCGCGGCGCGTGAGGCTGAAGTCCTCGGCGATCATCTCGAAGATGGCCTCGTCGCCCGTCGCGGCGGGCACCGCGGGCGGCTCGGGGGCCGCCTCGACCGCTTCCGCCTCCGCTTCCACTTCCGGCTCCACTTCCGGCTCCGGCTCGATCTTGACCCCGTGCTTGCGCCGCATGCTGTAGAACAACCCCAGCATGGCCAGCACGTACACCGCGCCCACCGACACGCCCACGATCAGCAGCGACGGGCTCTCCGGGATGAGCATGAGCAGATACCCGATGCCGATGCCTAGAAGCCGCGCCAGGATGGACAGCGCGCGCACGATGCCGCCGATGACGAAGCCCGACACCGCGAAGTCGTAGGCGCTCGAGGCCACCATGTACCAGATGATCACGTCGAACGCCCCGTAGCTCGCGCTCATCACGGCGTTGAGCACGATGGGGCTCGTCTCCCAGAAAAACGGCATCACCGCGAACAGGATGACGATGACGGGCACGATGACGCGGTACACGAGCGCCAGATCCAGCCGCTTGTGCGCGTACAGCACGAGCCCGATGAGCCCCGCCGCCACCACGAGGTTGGCCACGAGCGGCGCCTGATGGGCCTCGTTCACCGATCCCACCGACAGCACGGTCATCTCCCACACGAGGCCGAACAGAAGCGACAGCACGAGGCTGGCCACGATGAGCGTGACGAGCGAGGCGAGCGCCGTCAGATAGCGCTTCGAGTCGGCGATGCGGGCGTAGCTCCCGTCGGGCACCTCGGCGTGGCAGCGCCGCAGGCAGATAAGCGACAGGACGGGCAGCGGCAGCATGAGCAGAAGCGGCGGCACGCCCTCCTGCTCCGTGGCCAGCGAGACAGCCAGGAACAGCGCGGCCGTGAGCAGAAACGCCATCGGCACGTAGAACGACGTGCGCGAGGGATGCATGCGCCCCAGGTACTCCGCCCAGCTTCCCCAGTAGTAGCCGTAGCCGACGCCGGAAAGCACCGAGCCGCCCACCAGAAGCGCGATCATCGCCGCCCCGTCGGCAACGAGCCCGGCCAGGCTGAGCACGACGATGCCTGCCATGATGAGCGCGCAGAACAGCCATCCGGGAAGCCGGTCGAACACGGCCGGATCGTGCTCCATGAAGGCGGCGATGGCGAACAGCACGGTCATGTTGGCCACGAACGAGACGAGCACGACGAGCGTCTCGAGCTCCGGGGTGTTCGCGGACCCGGAGAGCAGGATGGAGCTGCGGAACGTGAGCATGCTGCACGCCCAGAAGAAGGCGAGGCCCACATGCCGCAGCCGTAGCGTCTTCCATACCATGCGCATGCTGCGACGGTCGCGTGCGGCCGACAGCTGTGTGCCCATGTTCCTTCCCTTTCCCCCCGACGGGCGCATCTCCCGTCGCCAACTCCAAGCCCTCAGGGTGAAACTATATCCCATCAGGCAAAACACGTAAATCACCAGAAACTGATTACCCGGCGTTTCCCCGACGAGCCTAGGATGGCCACGTCGAGAAAGGACGAACCGTGCATACAGCCTCGCATACAGCTTTCATATTATCGCTCATAGCGCCGCTGTTTTCCCACCTGAATGATGAGGATTACGGCTACGTGCTGCAAAACGCGGCTTGGCAGCATGTGCGCGAGGCGGCGGGCGTCCCGGGCAGCGAGCAGCACGAGGCGCTCGCGCTCCCCTCATGGGAGGAGCGCTCGACGTTCCAAAACGAGCTTCTGATGTCGGGCATGCCCTTCGCGGCGATGCCGGTGGAGTCGCTGTACAAGCCGTGGTCCGCGTTGGCCGGCAACGCGTACGGCGCGACGCGCGGGCTGTACCTGGGCGACTCCGCGCAGCATATGAAGGACGTGTACCAGGCGCTCGCCATCGAGGTGCCCGCCGCCTTCGCGTCCATGCCCGACCACCTGACGCTCGAACTGGAGCTTCTGGCCATGTTCCTGATGGCGGGCAACGAGGCTGCGGCGCGCGACGTGGCGCGCGACCACTTCGACTGGCTCGGCGAGTACGACGCCGCCCTCGTCGATAGGGCGGAGCGGATCGCGCGGTGCGAGGACATGGCACCCGACCGCCAAGCGGCCCTTGAGCGGGGCGCCGCCTTCCTGCGGGCGCTCGTCGCCCTGGCGGGCCGCCTCGTCGCGGACGTCGCCGCCACCGCCACCGACGCGCATAAGACGCGCGTCGCCGTATGACCTACCGGGCGCTCGCCGCTGCAAGCAAGCGCCCTTTCCTAGGTGAAGCAAGAACGCAAGACGAAAAGGGAGGAAAGGAATGAGGGAGACAACGGTATCGCGTAGAACGTTCCTCAAGGGTTCGGCCGCGACGGCCGCGCTCGCCTGCGCCGCGGGATCCATCTCGATGGGATCGTGGCAAGCCGAGCGCGCCGCAGCGGCCGAACCGGCGAACGTGCAGGAGGCGCCGTCGCTGTGCAACGGCTGCTCCAGCAAGTGCGGCCTTGTGGCCAAGACGGTGGACGGCAAGCTGTGGACCGTCCAGGGCAACGAGAAGCATCCCTACGCCAAGGGCCGCATCTGCGGCCGCGGCCACGGCCTGGCTCAGATGGCGTACTCCGACGAGCGCCTGACGCAGCCCATGCGCCGCAAGGATGACGGCTCGTTCGAGCCCATCGACTGGGACACGGCGTTCTCCGAGATCGGCGCCAAGGTCAAGGACATCATCGCCAAGAGCGGCCCCGAGGCCCTCGGCATCATCCAGGACCCGCGCCCGTCCGGCAAGCAGTATTCCAAGCGCTTCATGTATGCGCTCGGCTCGGCCAACGTGTACGCGCACTCCTCGTCGTGCAACCTGTCGAAGGAAAGCGCCTACCAGCTCACCATCGGCGCGTCCAACTTCTCCACCGACTTCGGCAACGCGAAGATGGTCATGTTCATCGGCCGCAGCTACGGCGACGGCATCCGCCCCTCGTCGGTGCAGAGCCTGGCCGACGCCGCCGAGCACGGCACGCGCATCGTCATCGTCGACCCGCGCCTGAACAACTCCGGCATCTTCGCCAGCGACTGGGTGCCCATCACGCCCGGCACCGACATCGCGCTGCTCCTGGGCATGGCCAACGTGCTCATCGAGGAGGACCTCTACGACCACGAGTTCGTCGAGAACAACACCATGGGCTTCGAGGAGTTCGCCGCCGAGGTGAAGGAGTACACCCCCGCCTGGGCCGAGAAGATCTGCGACGTGCCTGCCGAGCGCATCGAGGAGCTGGCCCGTGCCATGGCTAAGGCCGCGCCCGCCGCGTCCATCGAGGCCAGCTGGCGCGCCGTCATCGGCTGCTCGTACGCCAACTCCTTCGAGACGGCCCGCGTCATCACCGCCGTGAACGCGCTTCTGGGCGCCTGGGGCGCCAAGGGCGGGGCGCTCATCACCTCATCGCCGAAGGCCGGCAAGATCGAGGACGCCCGCTTCGCCGATCCGGCCAAGCCGGAGAAGCCGCGCGTGGGCAACAAGGAGTACCCGCTCGCCCTCGACAGCGCCGGCACGAACCTGGCCGCGCTCCAGGCTGCGCTCGACGGATCCATGAAGGGCCTGTTCTTCTACAACTCCAACGCCGCGAAGGGCTACGCGCAGCCGAAGAAGTGGACCGAGGCCCTGCAGAAGGCCGAGCTCGTGGTGACCATCGACGTGCAGATGTCCGAGACGGCGCTCCAGTCCCACTACGTGCTGCCCGAGGTCACCTACCTCGAGCGCCTGGAGCTGCCCGAGTTCGTGGGCGGCAAGAAGCACTTCGTGGGCATGCGCACCGTGTCCATCGACAAGGTGCATCCCGAGACGAAGACCTGCGACGAGATCTTCAACGGCCTGGCCGAGGCGTGCGGAGTGGGCGAGTACTTCCAGTTCACCGCCGAGGAGTGGGCCGAGGCTCAGCTGGCCACCGTGGGCGTGACGCTCGACGCCATCAAGAAGGACGGCGTGGTGGAGCTGCCCGATCCGAAGTTCGAATACGGCGCGCCGAAGTTCAAGACGGCTTCCGGCAAGTTCGAGTTCAAGACCGACAAGGTGGGCGAGGCCGGCCTGAACGCGCTCATCGGCTACGTGCCGCGTAAGGTGACGCCGAAGGAAGGCGAGTTCTACATCGTGGGCGGCAAGCAGGGCATCCACTCGCACACCATGACCCAGAACATCGAGGCCCTGAACGCTATCTCGCGCGAGTACCACATGGAGCGCCTCTGGATGGCCGCCAAGGACGCCGAGCAGCTGGGCGTGCAGACGGGCGACATGGTGGAGGTGTCGTCGAGCGAGCACACCGGCCAGGTGGAGGTGCGCGTGACGCAGCGCCTCAAGCCCGGCACGGTGTTCCTGCCCACGCACTACGGCGGAGATTCGTCCTACCAGTCCCGGGCCTATCAGTACGGCATCGCTCTGACGGACTTTATCCCGTTCGACATTGAACCCGGCGTCGGCTCGATGATGAGCCAGGAAGTCGCCGTCACGGTGAAGAAGGTGGAGGCGTAACATGACACGCTACGGAATGCTCATCAACACCAAGAAGTGCGTCGGCTGCTCGGCCTGCCGCCTGGCTTGCCAGATGAAGAACCACCTGGAGCCCACCGAGGCGTTCATCCGCTACGAGGAGCGCGAGACGGGCGAGTTCCCCCACGTGTACAACGAGATCGTCCCCGTGCAGTGCATGCACTGCGAGGACGCTCCCTGCGAGAAGGTGTGCCCCACGCACGCCACCTACATCACCGATTCCGGCGTGGTGCTGGTGGACGAGAACAAGTGCATCGGCTGCAAGTACTGCATGGCCGCGTGCCCTTACCAGGCCCGCATCGTCCAGGAGAAGACCGGCGTCGTGGAGAAGTGCCGCTTCTGCTGGGACGGCGAGAACCCGGGCAACCCGCCCGCATGCGTGGGAACCTGCATCTCCGGCGCGCGTGTGTTCGGCGACCTGGACGATCCCGAGAGCGAGATCAACCAGGCCATCGCGAAGTACCACGCGCAGCCCATCGCAGGCAATCTGACCGAATCCAAGATCTTTTACGTGAGGTGATGAACCATGGTTTGGGGACCTATGATCGCATGGTACCTGTTTCTGGCCGGCGCGTCGGCGGGAGCCTTCCTGACGTCCGCGTTCGTGGAAGCCAAGTACCCTGAAAGCGTCAAGATGCGCGTGGCCGGCCGCATCATCGCGCCCATCTTCTTGGGAATCGGCCTGCTCATGCTCATGCTGGACGCCGAGGCGGGCCTCATGAACCCGCTGCGCTTCTTCTACCTGGTGATGAACCCGGGCTCCGTCATGACGCTGGGCGTGTACTTCATCTGCATCTACATGCCGGTGGCCCTGGTGGCGGCGCTGCTTGAGATCCTGAAGAAGCCCGTGCCGAAGTGGCTCACCTGGATCGGCATCGTGTTCGCGTTCGCGGTGGCGGCCTACACCGGCTTCCTGCTGGGCGTCGTGAAGGCGTTCCCGCTGTGGAACAACGCCATCCTGCCCATCCTGTTCGTGGTGTCGGCGCTGTCGGCGGGGCTTGCGGCCACGTCGCTCGTGGGGCTCTTCGTCGATCGCGAGCGCTTCGAGCACATGTGGCTCATCAAGAAGTCGCACGTCATCCTCTCTGCCATCGAGCTCGTGGTGCTGTTCACCATGCTGCTCATCGTGAGCGCGGGCAGCGTGGAGGGCGCGGCGTCGGTGCACTCCCTCGTGGCCGGGCTCTACGCGCCGGCGTTCTGGGGCGGCATCGTGCTTCTGGGCCTCGTGGTGCCGTTCATGATCGAAGGCTACCCGGTGTTCATCGCCAAGCGCGTGGAGACGTCCACCACCTCGCTCGTGGTGAGCGTCATCGGCGAGGCGGGCGTGCTGGTGGGCGGCTTCCTGCTGCGCCTGCTGGTCATCCTCTCCGCGCTTCCCATCCTGTTCATGTAACCGACTCGGCGCGTTCCGCTTCCCCCTTGGCGGAACGCGCTTCGGCCCGCCGGCCTTCCCCGGCGGAGCCGCTTCCCCCCTTCTGGGCGCCGCGCCTTCCCCCTTGTCGAGCGCGGCGCCCGCTTTTGCTTCGCTGCAAGGAGCGGGGCGTTTCGCCGGGTGAACGGCGAAAGGTTTCAGCTCGCCGTCGGAATGGGCACGCTTGCTTGACGGATGGGCGACCTGGGGCCGGACGGTCGTAAAGTTGGGCGGCGCGCGAATAGAGACGAAGCGCGCGATCTCAGACGAATCGAGGTGCAATCTATGGAAGGCTCCCGCGTCCCGCACTGGGGCATGGTCATCGACCTGGCGAAATGCGTCGGGTGCGACTCGTGCACCGTGGCGTGCAAGGCCGAGAACCGCACGCCTCCCGGCGTGTCGTACAACGTGGTGCTCGAGCAGGAGGAGGGCACGTTCCCCAACATGCGCATCCAGGCGGTGCCGCGGCCGTGCATGCAGTGCGAGAACCCGGCGTGCGTGAGCGTGTGCCCGGTGAGCGCCACGTATCGCGGCGAGGACGGCATCGTGGTCATCGACGCCGACCGCTGCATCGGGTGCAAGTACTGCATCGCCGCGTGCCCCTACGGCGCGCGCTCGGCCGACGAGGGGTCGTCCTATGCGGCCGAGGTGCAGGCGGCCGACCAGGTGACCGCGCCCGAGTACGGCGTGGACCGGGGCGCGCGCGGCAAGTACGTGGGCACGTACGGCACCGTGCGCAAGTGCACGTTCTGCGCGCACCGCATCGCCGAGGGCGAGGCGCCGGCGTGCTGCGAGACGTGCATCGGCGACGCGCGCTACTTCGGCGATTTGAACGACCCCGACTCCAAGGTGGCGCGCCTGGCCGCCTCGCCGCGGGCGTTCCGCCTGCGCGAGGAGCTGGGAACCGCCCCGTCCGTCTACTACTTGAAGTGAGGTGAGAGCCATGGCTGCTGTTGATGCGCAGGGTTCCGGCCGCCGCCGCAGGTTCGGGCTGGGCGAGCCGTTCTCGCGCCGCGCGACGCTCGTGTGGGCGCTTATCGTGGGCGTGCTGCTGGTTGCGGGGGCGCTTTCGATGTTCGACCGTCTGGCGAACGGCCTGGGGATGGCCGGCGCCACCAACGCCGTGCCCTGGGGCTTGTGGGTGGTGGTGTACATCTGGTTCTCCGGGCTGGCAGGCGGGCTGTATTTGATCTCGGCGCTCGCGTACCTGCTGCGCCTGGAGCGGTTCATGCCGGTGGCGCGGCTGGCGCTGGGGCTTTCCGTGGTGTCGCTCGCGGTGTCGATGATTTTCATCGGGCTGGATCTGGGCTCCATCCGACACTCGCTGGGCACGGTGCTGTTCTTCCACTGGTCGTCGCCTCTGGCCTGGGAGATCAAGGCGTATATGTTCTTCATGGCCGTGGCCGTGGTGCAGTTCGTGCTGGTGCTGTGGAACGACCGGCGCGGGAAGCTGGCGGAGGGCGCTGGCGCGGACGCCGTGGACGCGCTGCGGCGGCGCGGCAACGTGAACCTGGCCATCCGCGTGCTGGCCGGCGTGGGCGTGGCCACGTCGTTCGTGGGGCCTCCGGGCGGCACGGGCATGTTTTTCGCCGCGGTGAAAACACGGGGCCTGTGGGAAGGCGGCATCACGTCGGTGCTGTTCTATGTGATGGCTGTGGTGACGGCGGCGGCGTTCCTCATCGTGGCCTACCGGCTGCTCGCGCGGCTGCGCGGGGCCCGGCCCGACGCGCGCACGCTGGCGGGGCTGGCGGGCGTGCTGGCGGCGTCGCTCTTCGCGCTCGCGTTCTGCGTGTTCTTCCAGGTGGCGCCGGCGCTCTTGTCGGGCAACCCCGATACGGTGCTGGCCGTGCAGACGATGGTGGCCGGCCCGCTCGCTCCGCTGTTCTGGATAGGCGAGGTGGGCGTGGGGATGGTGCTGCCCGCCGTGCTTTTGGCCGTGGGCGCGCTGCGCTCGCGGGAAGCGCGCGACGGCGGGGCCTGGGCCGTGGGCGCGTCGATCGCTGCTCTGCTGGGCGTGCTCGCGCTGCGCTACGTGCTGGTGGTGGCCGGGTTCTCCGTGCCGCTTCTGGCCGGCATGCCGACTCCCGCATATGTGCCCACATCGGGCGAGCTTCTGGTGGCGCTGTTCGTGCTGGGGCTGGCCGTGGGCGCCTACGGGCTGGCCGTGCGGCTGCTGCCGCTCGAGCGCGTGGGTGCGGCCGAGGGCGCGCCGGTTGAGGAAGCCGTCTACAGCGGCGCGGTTGCGAGCAGGGAGGTGCGCGATGGATCGGCAGCGTAAGGAAGGTTCCCCCGTGTTCGGCACGCCGTCGCGGCGGGCCGTGGTGGGCGCGGGCGCGGCGGTGGCCGCCGGAGCGCTCGTGGGCGGGGGAGGGCTCGCCGCCTACATGGCCGCGACCGACCCCATGGCCGACGCGCCGCACGGGCGCGGCGACGCAACCGGCGCGTACGCGGCCGACGACGTCATCCTGTCCATGTGCAACAACTGCAACTCGTACTGCACCATCAAGGTGCGCGTGGCCGACGCGGCCGACGGGGTCGCGGCCAACGAGGGCGCCACCTCGCTCGTGCGCAAGATAGCGGGCAACCCGTACTCGCCGCTCAACTCGCAGCCTTACGCGCCGGTTCCCTATGGCACGCGGCCCGAGGAAGCGCTTGCCCCCGGCGACGGCATGGCCCGCGAGTGCCGCGCAACCAACGGCGGCATGATCTGCCTCAAGGGCCAGTCGGGCATCCAGCTCGCGCACGACAGGTTCCGCATCACGAAGCCGCTGCGCCGCGTGGGCGCGCGCGGCAGCGACGAGTGGGAGACGGTGGACTGGGACACCGCACTCGACGAGATCGTGAACGGCTCGCTCGCGCTCGGCACGCCCGGCATCGCCGAGTGGTACGCCTTCGCGCCGAAGAAGCAGGTGGAGGCCGATGTGGCGCTCGTGGAGTCCGGCGAGATGACCCAGGACGCGTTCGACGCGAAGTGGGCCGACACGCTCATCGACACGAAGCACCCCGACCTGGGCCCGAAGTCCAACCTGTTCTGCTCGGCGGGCGGCGACCGCATGTTCCTCATCGGCGACCGCCTCACGCAGAACGGCTTCGGCTCCGTCAACAACTTCAACCACGGCGGCGTGTGCGGCATGACCGGCGTCATGGCCAACGTGCGCACGCACCCCACCACGAAGCACAAGCGCATGTACGCCGACCTGGACCATTGCGAGTGCCTCATCATCTGGGGCACCGAGCCCATGACCGCGAACAAGGGGCCGTCGTGGCTGGCCCCGCGTCTGTCCGTGGCGCGCGAACGCGGCATGAAGCTGTACGTGGTTGACCCGCGCCAGGGACGCAGCGCGTCGAAGGCCGACGTGTGGCTGCCGGTGATTCCCGGCAAGGACGCGGAGCTGGCCTTCGCCATGATGTCGTGGATCATCGACAACGGGCGCTACGACGAGGCCTACCTGCGTGCGCCGGGCAAGAAGGCGGCCGCGGCCATCGGCGAGCCCACCTGGTCGGATGCGACGCACCTCGTGGCGGTGGATCTGCCGAACGCCCCCGTGGTCACGGCGAAGCTGCTGGGACGTGCGGACGGCGAGGCGCTCAAGGACGACGCGCGGTTCGTGTTCGTGGAAGGCGAGCTGACGGCTGCCGACGCCGCAGAGGGCCCGGCCGACCTCGAGGTGGACGCCGAGATCGAGATCAAGGGCAAGCCCGCGCGCGTGAGGAGCGTGTTCTCCCTGCTCAAAGAGCGCGTGGCCGAGCGCACGCTGGACGAGTACGCGGCAGAGGCGGGCATCGACCCCGCCGTGGTGGCGGACGTGGCGCGCGAGTTCACGAGCCACGGCAAGCGCGCCTGCGTCATGAGCTACCGCGGCCCCGCCATGCACGCCAACGGCTTCGACGCCGTGCGCGCGGCGGGCTACCTCAACTTCCTCATCGGCAACCACGACTGGAAGGGCGGACACCTGGCGGCGGGCGCGAAGTTCGCCCCGTTCACGGGACGCTACGACCTGAAGACGGTGCCCGATGCGCACGCGGGCTGGGGCATCCCCGTCACGCGGCAGAAGGTGGAGTACGAGAAGACCAGCTACTTCAAGCAGGACGGCTATCCCGCGCCGCGCCCGTGGTACCCGCTGCCGGGCAACCTGTCGCACGAGATCGTGCCTGCGCTGCGTGCCGGCTACGTGTACGACCACCTGGGCGCGCTGTTCATCCACCGCCATTCGCTCGTGGACTCCACGCCGGGCGGCGATAGGATGGCCGACGTGCTGGGCGATCCGGAGAAGATCAACCTGCTCGTGTCGTTCGACGTGGAGATAGGCGACACGTCGCGCTACGCCGACTTCGTGCTGCCCGACAAGATCTACCTCGAGCGGTTCAGCCAGGAGAGCATCTACCCCAACCAGCAGTACCAGCTCATCCAGTTCGGGCAGCCGGCTGTGCGCGCGTACGAGGGCCCGCGCTCGGTGGAGGACGTGTACCTCGACCTCATGGCGCGCCTCGGCCTGCCGGGTGTGGGCGAGGGCGCGGTGCCCGTGGGCAAGGACGGCGCCGGCGGTGCGGCGGCGCTCGCGAACGAGTACGACTACTGGCTGAAGATGGCCGCGAACATCGCCTACGCGGGCAAGGAGCCCGTGCCCGACGCCGACGCCGAGGAGCTCGCGCTGTTCGAGCGCGCCCGGACGCGTGCGCTGGGCGAGGCGTTCGACCTGGCGGCGTGGAAGGCGGCCGTCACGGAGGAGGAGTGGCCGAAGGTGGTGTACGTGCTCAACCGCGGCGGGCGCTTCGCCTCGGCCGACCCCGCGAAGGGCGACGGCTATGAGGGCGAGCTCATTAAGACGCGCTACGGCGGGCTGTGCGCGTTCTACGATCCGAAGACCGCCTCGCTCAAGAACGCGCTCACCGGGGAGAACTTCGACGGCCTCGCGCACCCCGCGCCCGTGGCGCTGGCCGACGGCACGCCGGTGGAGCAGCCGGCCGAGCGCCCGCTCGCGTTCGTGAACTGGAAGGCGCGCACGAACGGCTCGCACCGCACCATCGCAGCGCCCTGGCTGCGCGAGACGACCACGGAGAACTTCGTGTGGATGCACCCGTCCGACGCCGAGGCGCGCGGGCTGGTCAACGGCGACGCCGTGGACATCGAGGGGCCTGTGGGTACGATGGCCGGGCACGTGCGCGTGACCGAGGGCATCCGCCCCGGCGTGGTGGGCTCGAGCTACTCGTTCGGCCACAAGGGCTACGGCGCGCAAGCGGTCACCATCGACGGCCAGCAGGTGGGACCGGCGCCCGACTACCTGGAAGAGGAGGGCATCCTCGACGGCGACGAGCCCGGCAAGCAGAAGACGGGCTTCGCCGGCGGCCGCGGCCGGGGCTTCCGCATGAACGAGCTGTTGCCCGACGACGCCGCCGTGACCGGAGGCGGCGGCCTCTGCGACCCCATCGGCGGCGGCTCCGCCCAATTCGACCTCTGGGTGGAGGTGCGCAAAGCGTAAGAACGCTGTTCCCCTTGCGGTTCGAGCCCCCTTTGGGCTGCTCGAACCGCAAGGGACGCCCCCGATGCGATGCCGTCCAGCGGCAGTGCAACGAAATTCCCGAAATCTGAGCAAAAATTGCGGTAGATTTCGCCCAAAGGTCCGATTCGCACCTAAACCCGCCGGTTTCCTCGAGTTGCGCTCGATGATTCTCAAAAGAGCCCCATTCTCACCTGCCCCGATGCAAGAGCGTCGCGAAGCAGCTCCGCAGAAGCGCTCCACCAATGATTTTTACCGCAATTTTTGCTCAGTTTTCGGGCATTCTGCTGCACTGGTCCTCCGAAGCGATCGCCCCCCCCCCTTCTCTCTCTGCCGGGCCATTGCTCTTACTTCGTGTTTTACACCCTCGCTTTGAAAGATCGTAGTAAAAGTGGAATATATCCTACATACAAATCAAAGTGCTCTCCTACGATGCGTTCATGGACATCGAGGAGAAAAGAAAGAGGCTCGGGCGCAACATTCAAGTGTGCAGGAAGGGCAATCGCCTCACGCAGGAGCAGTTCGCGCTTATGGTTGGTATGGATCGAGGCTGCCTTCTCGGCATCGAGGCGGGGAAGTTCAACGTGAGCTTCGATAAGCTGAGCAGGATAGCAGAGGGCTTGAACGTCACGATGGCGGAGCTGCTCGACGGCGTCGATCGATGACCCGGCGTGCTGACACTTGTCCTAGCCTCAATATATAATCATAAAACTTATGGTTTGCAAAATCCCTAAATAGACCGGTTTTGGGGTTTGCAAAATCCCATGAACTGCCAAATTTCAGGTTTGCAAAATCCCTAAAACGACCTACAGGGCGGGTTGAACCGCGCTTTAATCAGTAAAGACCCGGGTCTGAATGACACCGATACTTCCCATTTCGTGATCGACGCTCGCTGCGGAGGTTGAGAAATATTCATCAGGGCATACGACGATCTGCTTGTCTGGAAACAGGAGGATAGCCGAGGACTGCCAGGCTGGTTGTCGTCGATCGCCATAGTTTGCTTGTATTCGTGCAAAAGGGGACTACAAAGAAACGCTCGGCGGTTTGCAAAATCCCGTCATCTGCTGGAGGTGGAGGCGGGGGCTCAGCTCTTCTCGCTTCGCTTTTGTCCGCTGCGCTTCAAAAGGGTTTCGGCTCCGTCGACTCCTTCGAAGAATTCAACGTACGTCACGCCGAGCGCTTCGACGATGCGATGCAGCACGTCGACGCTGTAGCCGCGCTCTCCTCGTTCGATGGAGGAGAGCGTACCCCTGCTGGTCCCCGCCATGGCTGCGAGCTTGTCTTGCGTCAATCCGTTCATTGCCCGCAGCTCTTTGATGCGCATGCCGATAACCACTCTGTTGTCTGTTTTGACCATGCCGACAGGCTACGTGTAGTACACTAAAATGATGTTCAATATTTGAGTCTTTATGTGGAGCTAAGCATGGGAGATTTGGAAGATGAAAGGCGTTCTCGCACCTTGAGGGCGTTCGGATTGAATGTTGCCGAGGCTCGTGAGGTTCGCGGTCTGTCTCAGAGTGATCTATCGAACCTGTCAGGGCTTCCGTTGACGCTTGTTCAGATGATTGAATCGGGGCTCTACGATGCCGAGTTGAGCGTAGCGGAGGATCTTGCTCACGCCTTGGACGTTCCTCCTGCAAGGCTGTACAAGGGGCTTTGACGTCTTGCCGTAACTGTGGAAATCGTTTGAATCGGCTCACTTTCTCGGAGGTACGGGGGTTTTCGACTGGCCTATACTGATGCGCCATGCGGTTGTTCTCCCTCACATACGAATGCTATGCCAACCGGCGCCAGCTGCCCTACCGGCTCACCGACGCGGTGCGCTCGCGCACGCCCGGTTCGGCGGCGCCTGCCGTGTGGAAGGGGAGCTTGTGAGTTCGCAGCACGCCGCCGTGGCGCTGCTCGACACGCCGCTGTCCTGCATGAGGGTATAGCGGCGCGCTCCTGAGCGCTTCCGCGCCTCATCCGGTGGGCCGTTCGCGGTTCCGCCAACCCCCCCCTGCGCCCCCCCGGGGCGCGAAATCAGAAAACCTAGCCGACGGCCGTTCGATTGCCGTCTTCGCGGTCTGCGCCGCCTTCGGGCGCTGCGCGGCCGGACGGTCCTCGGCGCTCGCAAGAAGGAGGCTGACCCCACCTTGAACGAACAGCAACTCGTATCCACCCAGCACAAGGCCACCCGCAAGGAGATCACCATCATCGGCGTGGTGCTGGCCGGCGCGTTCCTCGCCATCCTCAACCAGACCGTGCTCTCGCCCGCGCTGCCCAAGCTCATGGAGACGTTCTCCATCGCGGCCGGCACGGCGCAGTGGGTGACGTCCATCTACCTCTTGGTGAACGGCATCATGGTTCCCATCAGCGGATTCCTCATCGACCGTTTCCCCACGCGCAAGCTCTTCTTCGCGTCCATGCTCTCGTTCATCGCAGGCACGGCGCTCTGCGCGGTGGCTCCCAGCTTCGAGGTGCTCATCGTGGGCCGCGTGCTGCAGGCGGCGGGCGCGGGCGTGCAGCTGCCGCTGGTGGCCGTGGTGCCCATGCTCATCTTCCCGCCCGAGAAGCGCGGCACGGCCATGGGCATGTCCGGCATCGTGATGAGCTGCGCCCCGGCGGCCGGCCCCGTGGTGGCCGGCGCGCTCATCGACGCCATGGGCTGGCGCGCCATGTTCGGCTCCATGCTGCCGCTGGCGGTGATCGTGCTGGCAGTGAGCTTCTTTCTGCTGGCGAACGTGGGCGAGCTCAAGCGCCCGCACCTCGACGTGCCCTCCATCCTGCTGTCCACCGTGGCGTTCGGCGGCCTCCTGTACGGCTTCTCCAGCGCGAGCACCATGGGGTGGGCGAGCCCGCT
The DNA here is from genome assembly GCF_902386925.1 of Arabiibacter massiliensis. Lineage (NCBI taxonomy): Bacteria > Bacillati > Actinomycetota > Coriobacteriia > Eggerthellales > Eggerthellaceae > Arabiibacter > Arabiibacter massiliensis. The sequence continues at coordinate 2,665,626 of NZ_LR698996.1, forward strand.
GGTCATCGTGCCCATCATCGCGGGCATGGCGGCGCTCGTGTGGTTCGTCCGCCGGCAGCTCTCCATCGACGAGCCGCTGCTGCAGCTGCGCGTGCTGAAGCGCCCCACCTTCGCGTACTCGGCCATCATCGTGACGGTCATCAACTCGGCGCTGTCCGTGGGCAGCGTCATCCTGCCCATCTACCTGCAGAACGTGCTGGGACTCACCGCGTTCGAGACCGGCATCCTCATGACGCCGGGCGCGGTGTGCACCATCTTCCTCAGCCCCGTGAGCGGCATGCTGTTCGACAAGTTCGGGCCGCGCGTCATCGCCGTTGTGGGCCTGACCGGGCTCTTCGGGTCGATGCTGGCGCTCGCGTTCGTGGGTTCCACCACGGCCATCTGGTATCTGGTGTGCGCCTACGTCATCCAGTCGTGCGGGCTCACGCTGGCGAACATGCCCATCACCACGTGGGGCCTGAACTCGCTTGAGAACAGCCAGATCGCGCACGGCAACGCCATCTCCAACACCGGGCGGCAGGTGGGCGGCGCCATCTCCACGGCGCTCATCGTCACCATTATGACGATGGTGACCTCGGCCAATGCCGCCGCCGGCCCCGTGCAGTCCACCGCGGCGGGAATCGACGTGGCTTACGGCATCTCGGCCGCCATTGCCGCCGTGGCGCTGGCGCTGGCCATCCTCAAGGTCCACAATAAGAAGAAGCCGGTGCGCACGGTGGGCGCCTCCACCATCGAGCTCGTGTCCGATACGTCCGGCCTGGCCGACGACGAGACGACGACCGGCGCGCAGGGTGCCGTGGCCACTCCCGCGGCCGACGCCTCCGCAACCGCCGCCGGTCGCAACGCATAAGGAAAGGAATCGCAATGAAGCGACCCATCAAAGACATCATGGAAGACGACGCCTACACGTGCCGCTACGACCAGACGCTGGGCGAGGTGGTGCAGCTGTTCAACGAGCTGGGCACGAGCGGCCTCACGGTGGTCGACGAGGAGCGCCACGTGGTGGGGTTCATCAGCGACGGCGACATCATGAAGGCCGTCTCCGAGCAGAAGACGCGCTCCATCTTCAGCGGCTACTCATCGATGCTGCTCTACGACAACGAATCGTTCGAGGACAAGGCCCGCGCCCTGCGCGACCGCAACGTCATGGAGCTGGCCACCACCAAGGTGCTCTGCGCCACGCCCGACCAGTACATCGGCACCGTGGCCGACGTGCTGGCGAAGAAGCGCTTCAAGAAGGTGCCCGTGGTTGACGAGAGCGGCGTGCTGGTGGGCGTGGTGCGCCGCGCCACCATCACCAAGTACATCTTCCACGTGCTGTTCGACGACGAGCCGGGCTTCGACGCGTAAGGGCGCGCTATACTGGCGTGATCGGGCGGCGCGGCTTTCCGGCTGCGCCGCGTTCCTTGTCGGCGAGATCCGGCGGAAGACCGCTTAGCATGCGGTGACTGATCTTCGCTCCGAAAGCACGCCTCGTGCGCTGAGGCGTGGTTTCGGAGCGAAGATCGGGGCTGCGAAGGTTGATTGTCGACCGAAACACACGCCACAGGGCTCTGATGCGTGTGTTTCGGTCGACAATGCGGCTCGGCGCCGCGCACTTTCCCGTGTCGCGCGGGCGTCGGGGCGAAAACGCGTTGCTGAACATCCTGGCGCGGCCGGCTGCGGCGGGCGGGCGCTTCCCTACGATAGGCCTGATAACGACAAGGCCCATCGTGGGAGCGCGCGCTCCCGAGGAGGTTGATGCTCATGGATCTGGTATTCGCGCAGCTGCCGCTGCTTTTGTTCACCGCCATCGCGCCGATGGCATCGGGCGCGTTCGCGGGACTCTCGAACGCGTTCCTCACCACGGACTTCTCGCCCGAGGCGCTGCGGCGCATCGACCGCTGGACGCTGCTCCCCATCGTCATCCTGACGGTGGGCGTGGTGCTGGCCCTCGTGTTCTTCAACTCGCCGCAGGCGGGGCTGTTCGTGCTCCAAGGCGTCGACTCCGGCGCGTTCACGTTCGCCGTGGTCATGGCCGCGGTGTTCGCCATCGCGGCGGTGGTGTACTGGATCGTCGCGATGGCGGGCGTCATGTCGTACGGCGTGCGCAAGGGCGCGGCGGCTATCATGAGCGTGCTCGCCGTGGCCTACGCGGTGTCCATCGGCATCGTGTACATGACCTCCGACGTGGCCACCTGGGCTTCCGGCATCGTGCCGCTCGGGTTCGCGGGCTTCTGCCTGGCGAGCGGCGTGCCGCTCGGCGCGCTCGTCATCGCCGCCGCAGGCGCCATGCGCGAGACGCGGGGCACGAGCTTCGCCACGTTCTCGCTCGTCACGGCCCTCATCGGCACGGTGGTGGCCATCTTCGCCGTCACGGTGCAGCTGATGAACGCCCAGGCCATGGTCAGCGCGTTCTTCGCCGGCGCCGACATCCTACCCGGCGCGTGGGTGTACCTGGCCATCGCGCTCATCGGCTTCGTCGTGGCGCTCGGGTGCCTGCGCGGCGCGTTCTCGGACGTGCGCTCGGCGGCCCCGCTCGGCCGGACGGCGGGCGCCGCGGCGGCCATGCCCGTGTACGGCGCGACCGACCTGTATGATCGCGACCGCGCGGCCGAACGCTCCACGGTGGCCTGGCTCGTGGGCAGCAACGCGGCGGTGCTCGTCGCGCTCATCGTGTCGCGCGTGCTGTTCTACGCGCTGCAGGTGTAAGCGGCGGCCCGACCGCCTCGTGTGCATCAAGGGGCTCCCGGCCGTCCATGGTCGGGAGCCCCTTCCTATTCCTCCAGGTCGCGCGGGTCGAACGATTCGATGAGGTCGAGCAGCTCCTGCTTCTTGTGGATGTCGAGCTTCGCGTAGATGCGCTTGGCGTGCGTGCGGATGGTGTTCTCCGACACCACGAGGTCCTCGGCGATGCGCGCCACGGTGTTGCCGCGCGCGATAAGCTCCATGACCTCCGTCTCGCGCGCGCTCAGGCGGTAGTGGCGCTGCAGGAGGGCGGCCTGCTTGGAGATGCGATCCTGGAACACGTGCTCCTCGGCCGGCCGCGCGGGGCGCTCCCGGCGCTTCGGCTTCTTACGCGACGCGGCCTCGGCCTGCTCCTCCGCGCTCGCCTCCGCCGCAGGCTCCGCCGGGCGCTTGGGTTCGCGCGGCCGCAGCGCTACGAGCTCGATGCTGGCCGCCGCGCCCGCGCCGTCTCCCTTGAGGATGCGCCCGAACCCGCCCTGCCCGATGAAGTACATGAGCCCGAGCAGGTACACGGCCACGAGCGACACCACGGCGAGCGGCGCGATGTCCATGATCATGATGCCTTCGGCCAGCGAGCCGCTCATGAACCCCACGTCGTGCAGCACGTACACGATGCCGCCGAAGAACCCGTAGATGAACACGGGGTTGATGCCGCGGTCGCGCGATGCCTGCGCGCACTGGATCATCATGAGCATGATGGCCGCGCTGTAGGCGGCGTACAGGATGGCCGCGAGCCAGCGCGCGTACCCCTCCGGCAGAAACGGCAGCACCAGAAAGCCGGTGATGATCACGGGGAAGAACACGCGGTAGGCCGCCACTACGTTGAGGCGCAGGTTCTTGAACTGCCAGAGCACGAGCACCGCCACGGCCGCCGTGAGCGAGCCGGCCATCGACAGCACGTTCACGAGCGAGCCCACCGCAGGCTCGGCGATGGCGAGCGCCCGCATGATGCCGGTGCAGAACCCGAGTGCCCCCACGCACAGAGCGCTTCGCCAGTAGTCCTCGATCAGGCGGCGGTACACGCGCGGGTGCTCGCGCGGCACGTCTTGCAGCATGGCCTGATCGAGGTCGATCTCGCGGCTTTTGAGCGCGATGGTCAGGCCGAACAGCGGCAGGAACACGAGCGGGATGAGAAACGCCGTCACCGCCTGGGGGATGAGGTAGAGCGAGAAGTACAGCACCGCCGCGTACGCCGTGCCCAAGATGAGCTCGCGGTTGCCGTTGTCGGAATCTTGGCTGGCGAACAGCCGCTGCCACAGCATGTAGAAGCCGGCCGACCCGAGCCCCAGAAGCCCGCCTCCCGCAACCACGAGCGGAAGCGCCCACGCGTCCAGGTAGATGGCCGCGATGAGGCAGCACCAGCCGAGGAAGTAGGGGAGGGTGGCCAGCCGCACGATGAACGCGCGCGTGGGCCCGGGCAGGAAGTACACTCCCAGCGCGCTCGCGAAGTAGCTGAGCGAGAACACCACGGACTGCGCGAGGAAGAACCAGAACACGATCTCGCGCGTCTGGAACTCCATGGGAAGGAACGGGAACACGCCGCCCCAGACGCCCGCGGCGTTGATGGCAAGAAACAGCGCGTAGCCGAGCGTCGTCACGTTCGGCTTGAGCACGCGTGCGATGTTCTCGATGTCCAAGGGGCTCCCTCGCGGTGCGGTCTGCTCATGGTTCCACGAGAGCAGTATACCCGAAGCGCGGGCCGAAGCGCAGCGGGCACCGTGTCACCCGCTGCCGATGGTGACGCATCTGACCTGGGACTTCTCGAAATTCGCATATTTCATGTGACAAGCGGCGGCCACGCAGTGCCACAATGGGCGAGCCCGCTGGGGAAGGCGGGCAGAGGACGAAGAGAAGATGAGAGGGAGGGACCATGACGAAGACGATGGACCAAGGCGTTTCCCGCCGCACGTTCGTCAAGGGTTCGGCGCTGGCCGGCCTGGGTGCTGCCGCGTTCGGAAGCGGCGCGCTGTTCGGCTGCGCTCCGAAGGAGGAGGCCGCCCCGGAGGGCGCGACGGAAGGCGCCGCCGAGGACATGGCCGTCACGGGCGCCAACACCGTGGGCGCCGAGGAGACCACGACGTGGGGCCACTGCGCCATCAACTGCCCGGGCCGCTGCAGCCTGAAGTTCCACGTGAAGGACGACGAGGTGGTGTGGGTGGACACCTTCACCAGCCCCGACGCCAGCTTCGACGACCCGCAGCCCCGCGCCTGCCTGCGCGGCCGCAGCTACCGCCGCTGGATGAACAGCCCCGACCGCATCAACTACCCCCTGAAGCGCGCCGAGGGTTCCAAGCGCGGCGAGGGCAAGTACGAGCAGATCAGCTGGGACGAGGCGGTCGAGATCGCCACGACCAAGCTGCAGGAGGTCATCGAGAAGTACGGCAACGAGGCCGTGTACATCCCCTACGCCACTGGCGTTTCGGCTTCCACGTCGCGCCCGTTCTACCGTCTGCTGGGCCTGATGGGCGGCTACCTGGGCTTCTACAACAGCTACTCCACGGCGCAGATCAGCTGCATCACGCCCTACATGTACGGCGCCAAGAACAATGGCGGCTCCACGCTGTCTGCCGCCGAGGACGCCGCGCTTGTGCTCGTGTTCGGCTCGAGCCCGGTGGAGACCCGCCAGGGCGGCGCCGTGTCGCACTACGACTGGGCGCACCTGCGCGAGAAGACCGGCGCGAAGATCTACCTCATCGATCCCCGCATGAGCGACTCGGCCATGGGCCACTCCGACCAGTGGATCCCCATCAACCCGGGCACCGACGCCGCGCTCGTCGCCGGCATCGCGCATGAGCTCATCGCCAACGACCAGGTGGACCTCGAGTTCCTGCACACCTATTGCGTGGGCTTCGACGAGGAGACCATGCCCGAGGCCTACCAGGGCAAGAACATGTCCTACCGCGCCTACATCATGGGCGAGGGCTACGACATGGTGGAGAAGACCCCCGAGTGGGCCGCCAAGATCACCGGCATCCCGGCCGCCCGCATCAGCGAGCTGGCCGAGGAGATCGCCACCACGCATCCGCTGTACGTGAACCAGGGCTGGGGCCCGCAGCGCCGCAGCAACGGCGAGTGGACCGCCTGGTCCATCATGACGCTGCCGTGCCTCGTCGGCCAGATCGGCCTCGAGGGTACGAGCAACGGCACCCGCGAAGGCTCCAACGGCGTGTCGCTCAGCAGCCTGCCGCGCGGCGAGAACCCGGTGAAGACCTCCATCCCGTGCTTCCTCTACACCGACGCCATCGACCACGGCACGGAGTTGACCTCGAAGAACGCGGGCGTCAAGGGTGCCGATGCGCTGTCTGTGGGCATCAAGTACATGGTCAACTACGCAGGCAACTGCCTGACCAACCAGCACTCCGACATCAACAGGGCCCACGAGATCCTGGCCGACGACACCAAGTGCGAGTTCATCCTGGGCGTCGACACTGTGATGTGCGACTCCATCATGTACTCCGACGTGATCCTGCCCGACCTGTTCCGCTTCGAGCAGCTGTCCATGATCGGCACCGGCGGCGACAACGGCTACATGATCGCCGGCACGGCGGCCACCACGCCGAAGTTCGAGCGCAAGACCGCCTACGAGATGTGCGAACTCATGGCCGACAAGCTGGGCGTGAAGGACGCGTTCACCGAGGGCAAGACCGAGGAGGACTGGATCAAGGAACTCTACGAGCAGTCCCGCGAGAAGGACTCCGAGCTTCCCACCTACGAGGAGGCCATGGAGATGGGCGTGTACGTGCGTCCCGGCAAGAAGAAGATCTCCATGCAGAAGTTCCGCGAGGATCCCGCGACCAACCCGCTGGAGACTCCGTCCGGCAAGATCGAGATCTTCAGCGAGAAGCTGCTGCAGTTCACCGAGGGTTGGGAGCTGCAGGACGGCGACACGCTGGCCGGCATGGACACGCTTCCTCCGCTCCCCGTCTACCTGCCCGAGTGGTTCGGCGTGGAGACCACGACCGACGAGTACCCGCTTGCGCTCAACGGCTTCCACTACCGCGGCCGCATCCACTCCTCGTGGGGCTTCATCCCCGAGCTCAAGGAAGTCAACCCGCAGGAGGCCTGGATCAACCCGGCCGACGCCAAGGACCGCGGCATCAAGCAGGGCGACACGGTGCATGTGAAGAACCAGTTCGGCGAGATCGAGCTTCTGGCCAAGGTCACGCCGCGCGTGGTGCCCGGCACGGTGGCCGTCTCGCAGGGTGCCTGGTACGACGGCGATCGCAAGGGCGGCGTGGACAAGGGCGGCAGCATCAACACGCTCACCACCCAGCGCCCCTCGCCGCTGTCGAAGGGCAACCCGCAGCACACGAACATCTGCCAGGTGACGAAGGCGTAAGCAGCGAGCTTAGGGAAGGAAGATAATCATGTCTCAAATGGCATTCTACTTTGACGGCACGCGCTGCACCGGTTGCAAAACCTGCGAGATGTCGTGCAAGGATTTCAACGATCTGGGCGTGGGGCTGACGTTCCGCAAGGTGCTCGAGGCCACGCTCGGCGAGACCGTGCGCGATGCCGACGGCGCGGTCACCACGACCTGCGTGAGCTACCCGGTGTCCGTGTCGTGCAACCACTGCGACATGCCCGTGTGCATGGCGAAGTGCCCGCAGGGCGCCATCTCGAAGGATCCGGAGACGGGCATGGTCACGTCGGATCGCGAGAAGTGCATCGGCTGCGGCACCTGCTCGCTGACGTGCCCCTACGGTGCGCCGAAGGTGGACGAGGAGGCGAAGAAGTCGGTCAAGTGCCACGGATGCGCCGACCGCGTGGCCGCCGGCCTGAAGCCGGTGTGCGTGGAGGCCTGCCCCTCGCGCGCCCTCGACTTCGGCACGGCCGACGAGATGGGCAAGATGGGCGAGCGCGCCAACATCGCTCCGCTGCCCGACGCGTCCGAGACCACGCCGAACTTCTTCATCAAGGCGTCCGCCGACGCTCAGCCGGTGGGCTCGGTCGAGGTGGCCAACCCGCTCGAGGCCATGTAGGGCCTCTGACGAGGGCAAGGGCGCATCGGCGAGCGAGCGAGTCTGCGATGTGAGGCTTGTGAAAACCACCGATGCGCCATGAACGAAGGCGGGGTGCGCTAGAATAGGCGTGCTCCGCCTTCGCTTTTGCAGGGCGGACGGCGCATCGGGCGAGAGGGGGTTCGCACATGGCCCAACAGGCATTCTTCTTCGATATGACGCGGTGCAGCGGCTGCAAGACGTGCGAGCTGGCCTGCAAGGACGCCTATGACTTGAAGGTGGGCACGACGTACCGCCGCGTGTACGAGTACGCGGGCGGCGAGACGACGAAGGACGCGCAGGGCTGCTGTACCTCCACGTGCTTCGGCTACTACGTGGCGCTGTCGTGCTGCCACTGCGACGACCCCGCCTGCGTGAAGGTGTGCCCCACCGAGGCCATGCACAAGGAGCCGGGCACCGGGCTCGTGCGCGTGGATGCGCGGATGTGCATCGGCTGCGGGTACTGCCACCTGTCGTGCCCCTACGACGCGCCGAAGGTCGACCGCGAGAAGGGGCATTCCGTCAAGTGCGACGGCTGCGCCGACCGCGTGGCAGCAGGTGGCGCGCCGGTGTGCGTGGAGGCGTGCCCGGCTCGGGCGCTCGCCTTCGGGCCGGCCGACGAGATGGCGAAGCGGGGCGAGCGCGCGAACGTCGCGCCCCTGCCCGAGGCGGCGGTCACGGTGCCGAACCTGTTCGTGCGCCCCTGCGCCGACGCGCGGGCGGCGGGATCGAAGGACGGGCGGATCGAGAATCCGCTCGAAGTCCAGTGAGGGAGAGAGCTATGGTTGCCGAATACGACGACGAGACTTTGGAGGCCGTGGCCTTCGTGGGCGACGCGCTGGCGCCGTTCTATCTGAACGACCCGGTGAAGGGCGAAGCGGGGGAGGCCTTCGCGGCGATGGCGGCGCTCGACGCGGATGCGGCCGCAGCGGAGTGGCCCTTCGCGGAGCCTGCCGTCGCGCGGGAGTGCCTGGGGATGATGGTGCGCGGGCTCGCGGCGGGCGTCGAAGACGACGCGCTCGTGTGGGAGTACCGGCGCCTGTTCGTGGGCCCCGCGCCCAAGCCGGCCCCGCCCTGGGGCTCAGTGTACACCGACCGCGAGTGCGTGGTGTTCGGCGCGTCCACCCTGGAGCTGCGCGCTTGGATGCGCGCGCACGGGGTGGCGCGCACGGTGGACGAGAAGACGCCCGAGGACCACATCGGGCTCATGCTGGCGCTCATGGCCTGGATCGCCCGCGAGCAGCCGGCCGACCTCGCCGAGTACCTGCGCCTGCACCTGCTCACCTGGGCTCCGCACTTCCTGGACCAGCTGGCCGAGGCGGCGGGGCACCCCTTCTACGAGGGGCTCGCGCGCCTCACCCGCTCCTCGCTCGAGGGCGTCCGCGAGGCGCTCGGGCTCGAGGTGGCCGTCCCGCGCTTTTACCGCTAGGGCGCGCACGTGGCCACGGGCTTCGACACCGCGCTCGGCGAGATCACGCTCGTCCTGTTCACCACGCTCGCGCCGTCGGGCGTGGTGGCGTTCATCCTCATGGGCCTGCCCGCGCTCTCCCCGCGCCTCGACGCGGCCATGCGGCAGCGGTTGAACGCGTTTCTGGGCGTGCCGCTCGTCGTGTCCATGGTGGGGCTCGTGGCCTCGGCCACCCACCTCGGCAATCCGGCGAACGCGCTCTACGTGTTTCTGGGCGTGGGGCGCAGCCCGCTTTCCACCGAGGTGTTCTTCGCGGTGGTGTTCCTGGCGCTCGCGGGGCTGTACTGGCTGTACTCGTTCGCCGAGCACGCGCGCCCGGGCGTGCAGCGCGTGTGGCTGGCCGTGACGATGGCGGCCGGCGCGGTGTTCGTGGTGGCGGTGGGTTTCGCGTACGCGGCCGAGACCATCGTGTCGTGGTACACGGTGTACGTGCCGGTGAACCTCGTGCTGAACGGCCTGGCAGGCGGGCCGGTGCTGGCGCTTGCGGGCCTGTCGGCGGCGGGCTTCGAGCCGGTGCGCGGCCGATGGGGGAGGGCGTTGCTCGTGCTGGCGGGTGCGGCGCTTGCGGCCAACGTGGTGGTGTTCGGCTTGCAAAGCGCCGATTTGCCCTCCATCGAGAACTCGTTCGTCACGGCGGCGGAGCTCGTGCCCACCAACGGCATCATGATCGCCGCGTTCGGCGTGCTGGGCCTGGCGGGCATCGGCCTGGACGCCGTCGCGCTGTTCGGGAGCGCGCGCCTCACCGTGCGCCGCGCCGTCGTCGCCACCCTCTTCGTGCTGGCCGGCATCTTCATCATGCGCTTCTCGTTCTACATGATGCACATGACCGTCGGCCTAGGGGTGTGACAAAGGGACGGGGGTAATCGTCACTGATGACATTACCCCCGTCCTGCGTCATCCTGCGTCATCGGTGACGATTACCCCGTCCCTTTGTCACACCCTCACACCCCGTGCATGCGGAAGCGGGCTTTGCCTTCCTTCTTGGCCTCGTAGAGGGCGGTGTCGGCGCGGTCGTATACGGTGGTGAAGTCCACGCCGTTCTCGGGAACCATGGCGATGCCGGCCGACACCGACAGCTCCACGGTCTTCCCGCCCGAGGCGGCGGCGTGCCAGCGGTTCCCGCAGAGCGCGGCCACCCGGTGCCTGATATCGTCGGCGGAGATGTCCTCGCAGTACACGATGAACTCGTCGCCGCCCCAGCGGCAGATGAGGTCGCCCTTGCGGAAGGCGGCCTTCAAGTGCTTGCCGATGCCCGAGAGCACCGAGTCGCCGCACAGGTGCCCGTAGCGGTCGTTGATGCTCTTGAAGTCGTCCAGATCGACGATGACGAAGGCCCCGGCGATGTTGTTCTCCGCGGCGCGGGCGAACAGGCTGAGCAGGCGCGCCGAGCCCGTGTCGCGATTGAGCAGGCCGGTGAGCGCGTCGTGCTCGGCGCGTTTTTGCAGGCTGAGTTCGCGGCGCTTGCGCTCGTCGATGTCCATCACGTAGAGGTAGGCGTACACATCGGGGCGCTCCGGGAAGCGCATGAGGTGGTAGCGCAGCTCGGTCCATCGCTCGCCCGGCTCCTCCGCGTCGGCGTCCGTGCGCTGCCGGTACTCCACCATGCGCGAGCTCACGCCGTTCTCGAAGTCCTCCAGCATGCGCTGCGGGTCGAGCAGCGCTTCGACCGCCTGCGCGTCCCGCTCGTCGGGGCTCACGAAGGAGCGGATCGTCTCCCGCACGTCGAAGCGCCCCCAATCCTGGAAGCGCATGCCCAGGCGCCGCTCGAGCAGCGCGCGGTCGTCGGCGTCGAGGAATGCGCCGCGCGTGAGGTTGACGCACCAATGGTGCGCCGACCGGGCGCTGAGCAGCTCGAAGATGCGCCCCTTGTCGCTCACAACGCTGAGCGAGGCCATCTCGCGGCGCTGCCGGTCGGTCGCGTCCTCCACCGCGGCGTAGAACAGGCGCCGATCCTCTTGGCGGCTGAGGAAGAACACGCGCATCTTCAGCCACATGAGCTCGCCCGACAGGCGGTAGCGGCGCACGACGCCCTCCGCGCCCGACACCGGGTGCAGCTCGGCCTGGCGGAACAGCTCCATGACGGCGGGCAGGTCGTCGGGGTGCACCTGCTTCCAGATGACGGTCTGGCGCTCCTTGAGGTCCACCGGGTTGCAGCCGGTCACGCGGTAGTATTCGTTGTTCACCTGCATGATCTCGAAATGGTCGTCGTGCACGGCGTACACGGCCATGCCGCCGATCAGGTTGTCGATGATGGCGCGGCTCATCTCGTCCTCGTGCACGAGCACGTCCATGTCGATCATCTCGATCGCGGGGCTCAGCACTCCGCGGTAATCGATGACGCCCTCCACCGTGAGCAGCTCCTCGAGCGATTCCCGGTCCATGGGCCGGTGGAAGTAGTACCCCTGCGCGTAGTCGCAGCCGATGTTGCGCAGGAATTCCACCTGTTCGGCGGTCTCCGCGCCCTCGGCGATGATGCGCAGGTCCATGAGGCGCGCCATGGACACGATGGCCTCCAGGATGCTCTCGCCGCGCTGCGCGTCGCGCTCGCGGCTGAGGAACCCCATGTCGATCTTGATGATGTCCACGTTGATGCTCTTGAGCATGTTGAGGGACGAGTATCCGCTGCCGAAGTCGTCCATGAGGATGGTGAAGCCGAGCTCCTTGAGCCGGTTCACCGCCTCGGCCATCTTCTCGTCCTCCGCGTAGGCGCTCTCCGTGATCTCGAGCTCCAGCAGCGAGCGGTCCAGCCCGTAGCGCGTGACCAGCTCCTCGAGGGTGTCCACGACGTCGATGGCGTACAGGTCGGCGCGCGAGATGTTCACCGACACGGGGATGGGCCGGCCGCCCTGGTCGATCCACGAGCGGATGTGCCGGCACGCCTCGTCCCACGCATACAGATCGAGGCTCGCGATGAAGCCGTTGCGCTCGAGCACGGGGATGAACTCGCCGGGCATCACCAGGCCGCGCTCGGGATGCTGCCAGCGGATGAGCGCCTCGAGCCCCACCACGCGGCCGGTGCGCGTGCTGCACTGCGGCTGGAAGTACAGGATGAACTCGCGGTTCTTGAGCGCCTGCTTCACCTCGAGCAGGATCTTCGCCTCGCTCTCGAGCTCCTCGGCCATGGATGTGCGGTACCGCGCCACCTGCTTGGCGTAGGAGGCCTTCACCGAGTTCATGGCGATCATGGCGTGGTCGCAGGCGGTGACCACCGACTGGCCTGCGGCGATCGCGCACACGCCGAGCGCGGGTTGGAAGCCGATGGTGTCCTCGGTGTCGAAGGGCGGCTTCTTGAGCTCCCGCTCGACGAGTTCTTCCGTGATGGTGCCGAGCGGCACGATGAGCGCGAAGTCATCGCCGCCCAGGTAACCGGCGATGCCGCCGAACCGTTGCGCAGCGCGCTCCAGCCGCCTGGCGATGGCCCGCAGGATGGCGTCGCCGGCTTCGCGCCCGTGCCATTCGTTGTAGATCTTGAAGTGCTCGATGTCGATGTACAGGGCCTCGAAGCGGGCGTCGGGGCGGGCGGCCGTGAAGGCCTCCGCCTTGTCGTAGAACGTCGAGGCGTTGTAGAGCCCTGTGAGCTGGTCGCGCTCCCGCAAAAGCTGGATCTGCGACGCCTCGGCGTGCCGGTCGCGCTCGCGCACGTCTTGGTCCACGTCGGAGACGAAGCACATGACCACCGCCTCGCCGCCCGTCCCGCGCTTCACCGGCACGATGGACTGCCGCGCCCAGGTCCAGTCCCCCGAGGCGAGCTTCTTGCGGAACTCCCCGTGCAGCGAGCCTCCCGCCGCGTCGAGGCGCTCGATGAGCGTGGTCAGGTCCCATAGCTCCTCGAAGCGCGCGCGGTCCTCCGGGTGGATCAAGTGGGCGGCCACCTCGTCGTGCAGGTCGGCCAGGCGGCCTTCGAGCGGCGGGATGGCGTACTTGCCCGGCTCGTGGTAGAGCACCTTGTACGCGTCGTCGGTGAGGTTGAGCTCGAACAGCTCGTCGTAGGAGGAGGGCTCGCTCAGCGCGGCGAACAGGCCGCGGCTGTGCTCGTCGATGGGGCAGCCCGAGAACAGCACGCAGGGGCCCTGGTCGAACCAGTCCAGCTCGAGGCAGGTGATCTCGTACCACTGGTCGTGGCGGGCGCTGTAGATGACGCTTTGCGCGGCGTGGCATCCTTGGTCCGCCTTCCAGGTGCAGTCGGCGCAGGGCTCGGCGTTGCCACGGAAGCAGACGTAGCACTTCTCGCCGATGCGCCCGCCGGGAAAGACCGTGCGCGCGGCGCGATCCATGTACACCACGTCGTAGTCGCGGTTGATTACATACGTGTGGCCGCTCTTCGACGGCTCCTTGCCACGGGTGGCCGGCATGGGGTTCTCCTGTTCTCGGGCCCGATGCCCCCCATTGTAGTGCCTTGGTGTAGGTTTGTCTTGGGATATTTCCCGTGCGCGCCTGCGCGTCCCCTGTCCCAAATGGGGACAGTCCCCATTTGGGACATTTTGACTCCCCCGGTTGCGGCAGGAATTTGCGGCTGTGGCACGCGCGGCGCATTCGCGAAATTCGCGACCTGGGAAAACGTCGGCGGCTGGTCGTCCGAGAGGCCCGAATCCCGTCCGATCCGTGCCACAGCCGCACATTCCTGCCACTTGGTTGGAGCGACTGGCAGTACCTCCGTGCGCTATGCCCGGCGATCCTCGCGGGCCTCGATCACGTCCAGGAGCTCCTGCTTGCTGTGGACGTCGAGCTTCTGGTAGATGTGGCGCAGGTGCGTGGTCACGGTGCCGCGCGACAGGTAGAGCTCCTCCTGGATGCGGGTGCTCGAGCGGCCCTTCGCGAACAGGATCATGATCTCGGTCTCCTTCGGCGACAGGCCGTACTCGCCGGCCACCTCCTTGCAGCGGTCCTGGAACCGCTGGCGCTTCGGCTCGGCGGCGCCCTCCTTGTCCTCGTCGCCCTTCGCCAGCGCGATGAGGTCGCTCTCGTTGAACACGAACATATACGAGATGAGGATGGCCAGCGTGGCCAGCAGCGCGATCAGGCTGAGCGTCTGCGGCTGAAACGGCGCGAACGCGCATACGGCCTGGCCGGCGGCCGAGCCCAACAGCACGCCGAGCGTCACCATGCCCCAGCCGATGCCGAACACCATGTGCGACGACAGCCGGTAGGTGAACGAGATGTCCGCGAGCAGTATCCAGATGAGCACGTTGAACGTGCCGTAGCCCGTGAGCGCGATGGTGCTCTCGATCTCCGAGTAGCCGGTGAACACGGGCAGCAGCATGAAGAACACGGCCATCACCAGCATCACCGAGCGGTACACCGGCCGCAGCCCCGTCTCGCGCGAGAACAGGACGCACCCGTAGATGATGGCCATCGTGAGCAGACTCGACCACAGCAGCGGGAAGCGGTAGAAGCTCTCGGCCGACGCGCCGATGGACGTCATGAACACCGCGCGCACCACGCCGTCGGCCAGCCCGATGAGGCACGCGCAGATGCCGATCTTCCACGAGAACGTGCCCAGATGGATGGCGAAGGGCTTCACGGCTGGCTCGCGCGCGGGCGACCAGGCCTTCATCTTCACGAACAGGATCCATCCCGATACCGCGGGCAGAAGCGCGCACACGATGCACGCCGCCACCGAGGGCAGTCCCAGCACCACGGGGAACAGCGCGGCCGCGATGAAGAAGGCGAGCGGCGCCTCGAACGAGGTGCGCCGCGGGTCGAGGTTGCGGTAGAGCTCGCCGTAGCCGAGGTCGATGATGCCCGACCCCACGCCGGTGAGCAGCGCGCCGGCCAGGCAGAGCGCGACCTCGGGGGCTCCCGGCAGCGTGGCCGAGGCCAACGCGAGCGTGCCAGCCACGATGAGCACGGGCCCGAGCGCGCGGAACGACGGCCGCCCGATGAGCACGGCGAAGCGCTCGTGCCACACAGCGCTCGCCAGCAGCGTCGCGCACAGCATGACGGTGGATCCGAGGTAGGCGATGCTCGGCACCGTCTGGCCGTTCCAGGTCATCGAGCTGGCGGCGGTTCCCAGGAACATCAGGTACACCCACGCGCGCGCCATCGCGAACCCCAGCATGCGCAGGTTCAGCAGGCTGCGCGGCCGCGTCTGGCTCAGGCGCTCCCGCGCGATGGCGAACGGCGATGGCTGCTCCACGAGAATTCCCCCTCAAGATCCCGCCCTCGAACGCCCATTATACCCCTCGGCAGCGCACCGGCACGGCTTCGGCGGCGAGTCAACCGCCTCGCGCCCGCATTCTGCCCACCAGGCATTTCGCCAAAATCATGGGAAACGCATGATGCTCCGCGCGCCCCGTGGCGAAAGTTTTCGCAGAAACGCATGATGCGCGCCGCCCGCCGGCGGGCCACACTGGAGGGCATCCGGGAAGGCGGCAGGGGGCCGCCCTCCCCAGGAAACGAGACGGAAGAAGGAGGAGGAATGGGCAAGCTCAACCTGACGCGTCGAGCGTTCGCGAAGCTCTCCGCCATGACCGGCGCGGCCATCGTCTGCGCGGCCGCCGCTCCGCACGCGGCGCTCGCCGAGGACGCCGCCGCGCCCGCCAAGGGCGACGACGTCAAGCGCGTGCGCACCTGCTGCCGCGGCTGCGGCAAGATGGAGTGCGGCGTGTGGGTGACCGTGCAGAACGGGCGCGCCGTGAAGGTGGAGGGCGACCAGTCGTCGTTCCAGTCGAGCGGCAACTGCTGCGCCAAGTCGCAGTCGTCCATCCAGGCGGCGTACCACCCCCGACCGCATCTACCACCCCATGAAGCGCACCCGCCCCAAGGGCGAGGACCCGGGCTGGCAGCGCATCACGTGGGACGAGGCGATGCAGACCATCGGCGAGAAGTTCCAGGAGATCATCGACAAGAACGGCGGCCAGGCCATCTTCAACATGGCGGGCACGTCGCGCCAGTGGGTGTACGGGCCCTACGCGTTCTACAAGTGGCTGTTCGACACCCCGAACGCGCACGTGGCGTCCGAGATCTGCAAGGGCCCGCGCCGTTTGATGGGCTGGATCAGCTCGGTGGACGGCGCGCCGTGGATGGCGCTGCGCGACGGGCCGCGCGTGTACGTGCAGTGGGGCACCGCGCCCGAGAACTCGAACTACGACGACTCGTGCCGCAACCTGGTTGACAAGATGACCTCGGCCGACGTACACATCTGCATCGACCCGCGCCTGTCCGGCTCGGGCAAGGAGGCCGACTACTGGCTGAACCTCAAGCCCGGCACCGACGGGGCGCTGGCGCTGTGCTGGCAGCACATCATCATCAAGCACGACCTGGTGGACTGGGAGTTCGTTAAGCGCTGGACCGACGCGTCGCTGCTGGTGGTGGAGGACATGGAGCCCACGGGCGGCCGCTACATCGACCTGTCCTCGCCCGTCCAGGTGCCGCCGCTTCAGGACCTCATCGGCACGAAGCTCAAGACGCGCCTGCTCAAGGAGAGCGACCTCAAGGAAGGCGGCAGCCCGCACAAGTTCTACGCGTGGAACAAGAAGGCCAACGATGGCGCGGGCGGCCTCGTGTACTGGGACGCCGACGCCACCCAGTGGGAGGGCTGCAACCACACGGCCCCCACGCGCGACCAGATGGAAGTGGTGTACAAGGGCACGTCGCAGGAGGGCTACCTGCCGCCCCTGTCCTACTGGGAGCTGGAGGAAGCCGGCATCGACTTCGATATGAAGGGCACGCACGAGGTGACGCTTGTCGACGGCACGAAGCATACGGCCAAGCCCGTGTGGGCCTACCTCGAGGAATCCGTGGCCGAGTGCACGCCCGAGTGGTGCCAGGAGAAGACGGGCCTCGACCCCGCGCTCGTGGAGGAGGCGTGCCTCGTGTGGGCGACGCGCCCCGCCGGCCAGACCTACGGCAACGGCGGCATCCACCTGAACCTCGCCCCCGACCAGGTGGGCAACTGCACGCAGACCGTGCGCGCGGTGCTGCACCTGTCGTATATGACCGGCAACTTCGACGGCCCCGCCGGCAACCGCGGCCTCACCCGCACGCCGGTGGACGAGCAGGCCACCGCTGCGCCCGGCGCCAACATGCCGCAGGAGGTGAAGTGGACGCTCAAGGGCATGGAGGCCATCACGGGCGAGCCGCAGTGCCCGCCGTTCTACCTGACCGACGTGAAGCTGGAGCCCACGAACATCCCCGACCGCCGCGAGGTGCTCAGCAACATGGTGGGCGGCGAGAAGTTCCCCATCCTGCCGTATTACAACGAATGGGCCGACGCCACCTGCCTGTGGGAGGCGTGCCTCACCGGCGAGCCGTATCCGCTCAAGGGCGGCATCAACGAGTCTGGCTCGTTCATGAACATGTCCAACGCCACGATGGCGTGGGAAGCCCTGGCCACGCTCGACTTCTGGGTGGACATCAACATGTTCCATCACCCCGGCACCGAGATGGCCGACATCCTGCTGCCGTGCCAGCATTGGATCGAGATCAACAACATCCGCGTGAGCCAGGGCGCGTCGGGCGGCATCGGTCTCACGCAGCGCGCCGTGGAGCCGCCGAGCGACACGAAGTTCGACTACGACATCAACCGCCTGATCTTCGAGGCGCTCGAGAAGCAGGGCAACCCCAACGGCACCTGGATGAACATCAAGGGCGACGGCCCCGGTGCGTACCATCACGACGAGCGCCTGGAGGACTGGTTCCAGGCCCACAACGAGAAGACCGGCTTCAACACGCCGTACCCGGGTTGCAAATGGGAGCACTTCGAGGACTTCAAGCAGGACTTCCAGGAGAACGGCTGGATCAACGCCAAGGAGATCGAGCCCGACCGCTGGGGAACGTACCGCCGCTTCGAGACGGGCTGGATGCGCATGGGCAAGGACGCCTGCACGGCCACTCCGTGGTCGGTGGACGAGAAGGGCCAGCCGGTGAACAACTTCGGCTGCCCGACGCCCAACGCGCTCGTGGAGTTCTGGTCGATGGCGTTCGAGACGTTCTGCATCGACATGGCCAACGAGTTCGAGCCGGGCAAGTTCGACGTCGTCAAAGAGATGATGCCCAACTACGAGCCGCCCGCGTCTTCGGCCGATGGAGGCGTGATCGACCTCGAGGAGTACCCGATCGTCCTCACCACCGGCCGCCGCATCCCCGTGTACTTCCACAGCGAGCACCGGCAGCTGCCGTGGTGCCGCGAGCTCTGGCCGGCGCCGCGTCTGGAGATGAACCCCGAGGACGCCGCTGAGCTGGGCCTCGAGCAGGGCGACTGGGCCTGGATCGAGACCGAGTGGGGCAAGGTGCGCCAGTGCGTGGACCTCTACCACGGCATCGCGAAGGGCTGGGCCAACGCCGAGCACGCGTGGTGGTTCCCGGAGCTTCCCGCGCCCACGCACGGCTGCATGCTGGCCAACATCGAGTGCATCTGGGACCCGCACGGCCAGGACAAGTTCATCAGCTCGCACCACATGCGCGGCGTGCCGGTGAAGATCTACAAGGCCACGCCCGAGAACTGCCCAGACGGCAAGGTGATCCCCTGCGCGCCGGAGGACGGCACCGAGATCATCTACGACGCGTCCGACCCGCGGCTGAAGGAATGGCTGCCCAACTACGAGATTCGAGAGGAGGCGTAAACCATGACGCAGTATGCGATCGTCACCGATTTGAACCGGTGCGTCGGCTGCCTCGCCTGCATGGTGGCGTGCAAGGCCGTGAACAACGTGCCCATCGGGTCGTACTGGAACAAGGTGCTGCGCATCGGGCCCTCGCTGAAGGAGGGCGCGAAGGCGTCCAACGACGTGGAGATGTACTACCTGCCCGTGCAGTGCCAGCACTGCGCCGACCCCGAGTGCGTGAAGGTGTGCCCGACCGGCGCCTCGCAGAAGATGCCCGACGGCACCGTGCAGATCGACAAGTCCAAGTGCATCGGCTGCCAGTTCTGCGCGATGGCCTGCCCCTACAACGTGCGCTATCTGAACGAGGAGGAGCGCGTGGTGGAGAAGTGCACGCTCTGCGAGCAGATCGTGGGGCAGGGCGGGCTCCCGCAGTGCGTCATCCAGTGCGGCGGGCGCGCGAGGTTCTTCGGCGATAAGGAGAAGGGCATCGAGTCGTTCGAGGCGCCGGCCGTGGGCTACGACGTGGACCGCTCCTACGACAACCTGTACACGGGCAACCGCGTGACGCTCGGCGAGCTGGCGCAGCCCTTCGACGAGGCCACCGACCTGCACCATCTGCCCGACGTGGGCAACGGCCCCGAGTTCGCGTTCATCCTGCGCAACCGCGACTGGAAGGGAGATGAGTAGCCATGGAATTGCAATGGCCTTTGATCGTGTTCACGACCTTGGTGGCGTGGTCGGCGGGGCTCTTTGCGAGCCAGAGCCTGATGGCGCTGGTCGGAGCGGGGAAGAAGTCGCAGATGACGGCGTGGGTTGCGTCTGCGGTGCTGCTGGCCGTCGGCGGCGTGGCGGTGTTCTTCCATCTCGAGCACTGGGAGAGGATCTTCAACGGGTTCGGGCATCTGACGTCCGGCATTACCCAGGAGCTGATCGCCATCGTGGTGCTGGCCGTCGTGGCCGTGGTGTACCTGGTCATGATGCGGAAATCTTCTGATGGGGCCTCGGTTCCGAAGTGGCTGGCCGGCGTGTCGATCGCGGCGTGCGTGATCCTCGTAGCCGTCATGGCGCATAGCTACACCATGGCCGCGAGGCCTGCCTGGGACAGCGTGCTCTGGATCCTGTACGTCCTCGGCAACGCCTGCGTCCTCGGCCCGTGCGCGATGGCCGTCATCATGTCGCTCAAGGGCGACGACGTCAAGCCCGTGGCGCTTCCGGCCCTCGTCGGCACGGCGATCGCGGCCGTCACCGCTGTGGCGTTCGCCGCCTTCCTCCAGGCCTCTGGCGGCTCCTTCGCCGAGGTGGGCTTCTACTTCGACCCGACCCACCCGACCAAGGCCATGGCCGACGCGGCCGCGACGGTCGCGGGCCAGGCGCCCCTCCTCTGGGGCGGTGCCGTGGTCGTCGGCGCGATCGTGCCCCTGGTCGCCGCCTTCGTCGGCCGCAAGTCCGCCAACTGGAAGCTCTGGGGCTCCGCCGCGGTGGTCGCCGCCCTGATCGGCGCGGTCTGCCTCCGCGTCGCCTTCTACAACCTGGGCCTCAGCGTCTTCATGTTCTACTAGCGTTGAAAATGGCATAAAAGGGGACAGTCCCCTTTTATGCCAAGAAGGTGTCCCAAATGGGGACTGTCCCCATTTGGGACATCCGGAGCCCCCTGCGGGCGCGGTTCGTCTCCCCCAAACCCCCTTGCAGACGACGAGCCGCCCCCGCAGGGGGCTCCTTTCAAGAACGTTGCTTTTGCTTTTTGACAGCACCCCTAGCCGATGATAAGCGCGGCGTTTCGCCCCCGCAGATTCGCCCGTTACCGCCGAGCTTTCAGCACAAGTGTTCACGTGAAACAATGTCGCCGCCTACTCTTCCAGCAGGTCGAGGAGCTCTTGCTTGCTGTGGACGTCGAGCTTGCGGTAGATGTGGCGGGTGTGGGTGGACACGGTGTTCTTCGACAGGTAGAGCATGTCGCGGATGTAGGGCTGGCTCCTCCCCTGGGCGAGCAGCTGGAAGATCTCGGCCTCGCGCGCGGAAAGGCCCCGGTCGGCGGCGATGCGCGCGCAGCGGGCCTCGAAGGATTCGGACTCGGGTGCGGGCGCGACGACGACGCCCTCAACCTCGCTCGCCGCGATGACGGGCGTCGGCGCGCCTTCCGACCACGCCACGTCCCGCCGTGGCACGAGCAGCGTCGAGCAGATGAACGCGCCCACCAGCGCGAGCGCGGCCGTCTTAGGGTCGAGCGCGCCCGCTGCGATGGCCTGCTTCGCCAGCGCGCCGCCGCCGAAGCCGATGAGCACGCCGGTGTAGGCGGCGCATTCCCCCAGGCCGATCAGCAGCGTCGGCGTCTTGCCCGCCCGGTTCGCCAGCCGCACGAAGTAGATGATCATGATGATTTCCAGGCCCGTGAACGTGGCGTTGCCCAGGATGCCCGAGAGCGCCAGGCAGGCCTCGTTCGGAAACGCCGCGAAGATGATGGCCAGCGCGAACGGCGCGATGATCCACCGATAGAGCGAATCGAGGTCGATGCGCCGCGAGAACAGCACGATGGAAACCGAGAGCGCGATGGCGAACAGCGTGCCGAGCGACGCCGTCCACGGCTCGTGCAGCAGCGCGGGCGCGCCGGCGGGGTGGATGGAGGGCAGCAGGCAGCCCACGCTGTACGACGCCAGCAGCAGGGCGAACATGCGCGCGACCGTGCCCGGCCGCAGACGCGCGGCGGCCCGCTCGTCCGCGGGTGGATCCCCTGCGGGCAGCTCGCCGCCCGTGTAGCTGCGGCGCGAGAGCAGGTAGAGCGCGCCGGAGGCCACGGGCAGCAGGCTGACCACCGCGACCGACAGCGCATCGCTCAAGGTGGGCACGAACAGCGTGATGACCAGCGTCATCGCGAACGAGGCGGGCACCGCCGACTCTATGAGCTCCAGGTCGAGCCGCGCGTACAGGTTGATCCACAAGAGGATGAGCGCCACGGGCCCGATGCCGGTGCACACCGCCCCCAGCACGGTCGCCGCGCCCCGCAGCGCTTCCGGGGCCAGCGGCTCGAGCGCCACGAGCAGGGTGCCCGCAAACGAGAGCGCGGGCCCGGCGACGGCGAGCGCGCGGCTCGCCAGCATATCGCGTTTGCGGGCGGCCAGCGCGAACACCAGGAACGCGATTGGCGTGATGACGGCCGAGAGCAGCCAGGTGGCGCCCGGCGAGGCCGAGAGCCCGCCCGCCGGCCCCGCGATGGCCTCCGTGTCCCACACGCACGTGCTCCACGCGTACACCAGCCCGAAGCCTAGGAGGCGCAGCGGGAACGGCGGTTCGAGCCGCGCAGCCAAGCGGTCGAGCGAGCCGCTTGGGGCGTCGGATGCGGGGGATGCGGGCATGGTCGTTCCTTTCGACAGGCTCGAGGTTAGCGCACGCGGCATGAGGCGGCATCACCTATAACACGTGATTTTATCGGAGAATCCCCTGGCAGCAAGCGAAAACCTCCCTTTGATGCGATGGCGCGCCGCCGCTCGCGCGCCTAGGATGGTCGCCGACGGCGCACGGCGCGCCGCCATGCGAGCAAACAAGGAAAGGGAGGACGGATATGGACACTTCGATGGATCGTCGCGCGTTTCTGGGTTTGGCGGCCATGGGCACCTTGGCGGCAGGGGCGGGGCTCGCCGGCTGCGCGCCCCAGCAGGGCGGCGCGCCCGCACCGGCGGCTGCGGCGGCCGATGCGGCCGAGCCGGCCGAGCAGCAGGCGGTGGCGGGCGGCATTCCGCGCAAGGAGGGCTCGGAGAAGAAGGAGTGCGACGTCGCCATCGTGGGCGCGGGCGCGGCGGGCCTCATGGCCGGCCTCAAGCTGGCGCAGGCGGGCAAGCGCGTCGTCATCATCGAGCGCGCGCCTTCGGCCGCGATGTCGAACTTCAGCATGTGCGGCGGCCCCACCGCCTGCGAGACGAAGCTGCAGGAGCAGGAGGGCGCCACGGTCACCCTCGACACCATCTTCGGCTACATGAACGACTTCGCGCGCGGCAGCGTGAACGGCGCGCTTCTGCGCAACACGCTGGCGAACACGGGCGAGGCTATCAACACGATGCTCGACCTGGGCATTCCCATGCAGCTCATCCCCGACACCTACGGCGTGGGCTTCCGCGGCCGCCACATGTTCATGACGGGCGGCGAGGAGCGCGTGACCCCCATCGTGGGAGCCATCGAGGCTGCCGGCGGCGAGTTCCTGTTCGGAACGGCGGCGCAGAAGATCATCATGGAGGGCGGCGCGGCGGTCGGCGTGCAGACCGACAAGGGCGTCGACGTGATGGCCCCGAACGTCGTGGTGTGCTCGGGCGGCTTCCTCGGCAACGCGGAGATGCAGCTCGACCGCTTCAACACGAAGCTGTTCTCGCTCGGCAACACGCTCTCCGACGGCGCGGGCATCAACATGGTGCTCGATGCGGGCGGCGCGTGGGACCGCAACTTCGCGGTGCTCGGCAACGAGTGCGGCGCTGTCTCGGCCGCGACGACCGGCCGCCCCTTCACGGAGGACTGGCACAATGTGAACGAGCATTACGGGTACTGGCTGTTCGGCGGCCTGTACACCGACACCGCGGGCGAGCGCTTCATCAACGAGGAGAAGGTGGCGCAGTTCCCGCTGGCCGTGGGCGGCGAGGCGCTGCTGCGCGCCGGCAAGGCGTACTGCATCATGGACTCCGACTACTACGAGGCCGTGAAGGGCGACGGCATCTTCGCCTACCTCGGGCAACCGGCAAGCTGGGTGTCGGGCCCCATGGTCGACTTCTACAAGACCACGCCCGAGAACGCCGAGGCCCACTTGCAGCAGGCCATCGACGAGGGCTGGGCGCTCAAGGCCGAGAGCCTCTCCGAGATCGCCGAGAAGTACGGGCTCGACAACCTCGAGGCCACGGTGGAGAAGTACAACGCGTACTGCGCCTCCGGGGTGGACGAGGACTTCGGCAAGTCGGCGCCGTTCCTCAAGCCCGTGGCCGCCGCGCCGTTCTACGTGTTCGAGTACGTGCCGAGCGCGTGGGGCACGAACGGCGGCGTGAAGGTTGACAGCCACCTGCGCGCCATGGATCAGGGCAACCACCCGATCCCCGGCCTGTACGTGGCCGGCGTCGACCAGGGCAGCGTCTACAGCATGCCCTACTACACCAACGAGGGCGCCTCGGTGGGCCTCGCGCTCGGCTCCGGCGTCTACGTGGCCAAGGAGATCGCCGGCGCGTAAGCGCTTCTCGGACAGCCCTTCCCTCTCCTCGGATCCCCGCCGCGTTCGCGCGGCGGGGATCCGTCTTGCGTTCTTCGTGTCGCAGCCCTCTACGCCGGCATCACCTTGGTGAACAGCTCGCGCAGGTCGGCCACGCTGGCCTCACGCGGGTTGCCGGGGGCGCAGGCGTCCTGCGCGGCCGACTTCGCCAGGAAGTCCAGGTCATCGGCCTTCATGGCCTCCACGGTGGTGGGGATTCCCACGTCGGTCGACAGCTTCCGCACGGCGTCGATGGCGGCCGCGCGGTACTCGGCCTCGTCCATGGCGTCCACACCCACAACGCCCATGGCGCGCGCGATCTCGCGGAACTTCTCGCCCGTCTCGGGCGCGTTGAACTCCATCACGATGGGCAGCATCATGGCGCAGGCCACGCCGTGCGGCGTGTCGTAGAGCGCGCCGAGCGTGTGCGCCATGGAGTGCGCGATGCCGAGCCCCACGTTGGAGAAGCCCATGCCCGCGATGTACTGCGCGAGCGCCATGCCCTCCATGCCGGCCTCCTCCTTGGCCACGGCGCCGCGCAGGTTGGCCGAAATCAGGCGGATGGCCTCCAGGTGGAACATGTCGGTCATGGCCCAGGCGCCCTTCGTGGTGTAGCCCTCGATGGCGTGCGTGAGCGCGTCCATGCCCGTGGCGGCCGCGAGACTCGCCGGCATCGACGCCATCATGTCGGGATCGACGATGGCCACCTCGGGGATGTCGTTCACGTCCACGCACACGAACTTGCGCGTGCGCTCGACGTCGGTTATCACGTAGTTGATGGTGACCTCGGCCGCGGTTCCGGCAGTGGTGGGCACGGCCACGGTGAACACGGCGTGGTTCTTCGTGTCGGCCACGCCCTCCAAGCTGCGCACGTCGGCGAACTCGGGGTTGTTCGCGATGATGCCCACGGCCTTCGCCGTGTCCATGGCCGAGCCGCCACCGATGGCCACGATGCAATCGGCCCCAGCCTGCTGATAAGCCTCCACGCCCGCCTGCACGTTCTCGATGGTGGGGTTGGGCTTCACGTCGGAGAACACCTCGTAGGCAATGCCGGCCGCGTCCAGCTCATCGGTGGCCTTGGCCGTCACGCCGAACTTCACGAGCGACGCGTCGGTGCACACGAGCGCCTTCTTGCAGCCACGTGCCGCAAGGATGCCCGGCAGCTCCTTGATGGCGCCCGACCCGTGGTGGGATACGGTGTTGAGAACGATGCGGTTGGCCATGACAGGTCCCCTTCCTCGAAGTTTCGACACCTTAAGGTTATCCGCTGAGTCGGCGATTTTGTCAAGCGCTGGAAGCCTCTTCAACTTCGTTCGGAAGGGGGTGCGGCATGCGCGACCTTTCCTGTTCTGTTTCCGCCGCGCCGCGTGATGATCTTCCCGCGTCATAAAAGGACTAGTCCAACTGAATTCGCTGGTGAGAATTGCGGCGGCCCCTGTCCCAAATGGGGACAGTCCCCATTTGGGACATATCATGTCATGTTGGCTCAGGTTCTGCGTTCTAGCTTTTCCATCGCATCCAGAAAAAGTCCAAGTCTTTCATAGTTTTTCCGGTTATACTAGAAATCTATCTACGACTGGATGGAGGCGCGTGATGATAGACCGGCCCTTGTACACCGAGGCTATTGCGCCGTACATTGACGCTCCTTTGGTGAAGGTTCTTTCCGGCGTGCGTCGCTCGGGAAAATCGACCATCTTGCTCATGGTCATGGAGATGCTCAGGAAGCGGGGAGTGCCGGAGAGCCGCATCGTGCGATACAGCTTCGATTCTCTGCGTTACGTCGATCTTCATACCGAGGCGGATTACTACCGCATGATCTCCCGGCGTCTGGGCGAAGAGTCGGGGAGGGTGTACCTGTTTCTCGACGAAGTGCAGGAGGTTCCTTCGTGGGAAAAAGTCCTGAACAGTTTGATGGTGGATTTCGATGTCGATCTGTACGTCACCGGCTCGAATTCGCGCTTGCTCGCTTCGGAGATATCGACCTACTTGACGGGGCGATACGTGAGCGTGCCGGTATACCCTCTGTCTTTTCGCGAGTTCCTGTCGTTCGAGCAGGATCGAGGCGTCACGCGTTCGGGCCGCGAGGCGTTTCCCGACTATCTTCGCAGAGGCGGATTCCCCCTCGTGAGCGCTAACGGCATGGGGGAGGATCAAGCTCATGCGGTCGTGGGGGACATTTACGCCTCGATCGTGCTCAAGGACATCGTCCAGCGTCACGACATTCGCAAAACCGAGCAGCTTGAGCGCATCGCGCGTTTCGCCTTGGAGAACGCGGGTAAGACGTTTTCGGCTAAATCGGTGTCGGACTACCTCAAAAGCCAGCAGCGCTCGATCAGCACGGAAACGGTGTACTCGTACCTTTCGTTCCTGGAGCAGGCGTTTCTCCTGTATCGGTGCCCTCGCTTCGACATTCGGGGCAAAGAGGTCCTGAAAACGCAGGAGAAATACTTCGTGGCCGATTCCGCGTTGAAGTACTCACAGCTTGGCTATTCGCCGACATCGGTGGCGTCGATGCTGGAGAACGTCGTGTACCTGGAGCTCCGGCGCCGCGGGTACGCAGTGTTCGTGGGCAAGCTGGGGTCAGCCGAGATCGACTTCGTTGCCGAAAGGCAAGGGGAAAAGCTGTACATCCAGGTTGCGCGTTCTCTGGAGCTCAAGGAGACGCGCGAGCGCGAGTACGGGAACCTCCTCGCCGTTCCCGACGGCTACCCCAAGTTCGCGGTGACCGCCGATGCCTCGTGGGAGGGGAACTACGAGGGCGTGCACACTATGCATGTGGCGGACTTCCTGCTTTCCGACGCATGGTGACGCCGAAGCAAAGCGGCCCCCGCTCAAGCAGGGGCCGCCGCATGGAATGGCGTAAATAGGGACGGTCCCCTTTTATGCCGAAGTGTCCCAAATGGGGACTGTCCCCGTTTGGGACACTTCGGGGAGGAAGTCGCTGGGGGAGATGGTGCAGGTACGGACGCCGTTCTTGAGCTTGATGCGGTCGATCTTGAGTTTGAGGGCGCCGGCGGTCTCGAGGTCGGTCGACGTGAAATATGACAGCACGAGGCGGCGGCCGGCCTTGCCGGCGAGGGCGTAGACGCGGCGGGTGTCGACGGCGTGCATCTTCTCCTGCTTGTCGAGCGGGGTGACCGCGGCGTCGAAGTAGTCGCGGCAGGGGATGAAGCCGTTCACGAACCCGGCCACAACCAGCACCTCGGGAGAGAGGCCGATCATGCAGTCGTAGGGGACGACGGCCACGGCCGCTTCGTCGCGCAGGGTGGGGAAGAGGAGCCGCTCGCGGGCGAGGCGCGCCATCTCCTGGGCGGTCTCGCCGCCCTCGCAGAGCTGGACGACGGCCGGCGGCACCGCGTCCGCGCCCGTCGCGCGCGCGAGCTCGTCGAGAAGCGCGCGTCCGGCCAGCCCTTGCGTCTGCTCGATGAGCGCGAGGCCCGCACGGTAGGCCTCGGCCACGCGCGCCGCGCCGATGACGCCCGCCGCTGCCTCCGGGTCGCTGGCCAGGCTCTCAAGGGCCTGCACCAGCCCCGTTCCAGCCTCCTCGGCGTAGGCGCGCAGGTTGGCGAAGGCGGCGCTGTTCACCAAGTAGTCGCCGTAGCCGCACCAGCAGCGCCAGGCCAGCGCGTCGTCCGGGTCGGCCGCCACCGCGAGTGCCGTCATGAGGCGCGCCGCCTGGCAGCGCTCGTTGTCGCGGATGTCGCCGCGGACGGGCTGCGCGTCCGGCAGCGCCTCGGCGGCCACGCCGCGCGCCGCGAGCGCCGCCACCACGTTCTTCGCCCACACGCCGTTCGGCACGGCCACCATCACGCGCGCGGCGTCCGCTCCTGCCGCGAGCTCGGTCGCCACCACGTCCGCCACCTGGGCGAACTCGGCCGCCGGGTTGACGGCCGCAAGCTCTTCCGCGCGGCCCTCGCGACGGCGCTCAGTCAGCTCCACCAGCTCGGCTTGCGGATGGCGCTCGACGAACTCGTCCAAGCCCGCCGCGTACGGGTAGGAGTCGAACGTCTCCACGCACGCGCCCGCGTCGCCCGCCACGGCGATGGACTCCGCCGCCGCCAGCTCGCACAAAAGCTGCGACGCGCGGCTCAGGCACTGCCAGTCGTCGGCCACCACGTGCGCGGCGCCGTGCGCGGCCCGTGCGCCCTCGTTCGCGCGCAGGAAGCGCACGGCCAGGTTCGCCGCCTCGGGCTCAACGATCGAGCGCGTGAGGGCCAGGTTCGCCTTCAGCAGCGCGTGCGTCTCGGCCTCCTCGCCGGGCAGCAGCCAGCCCTCGTCGTCGTCGGCCATCTCGGTCCACGAGCGGTGGAAGAACTTGAGCATCTCGCGCAGGCGCTTGGGGCGCAGCCCGCTCACCTTCATGTCCTCGAGCAGGAACTTTTCCTCGAAATCCGCCAGCAGGCGCGGCTCGCGGCCGGTCGCGTGCACGGCCGCCTCGTCGCCGAGCACCTCGAGCGCGAACGCGCGCGGCGTGCCCGCGCGCACCTCGCCGGCGGCTTCTCCCAGCGCTTCGCGCAGACGCGCGGCGAAGGCACGGGTCGCAGAGGGCGTGGCGCAGAACGCGCGCACGTCGGCCGGCGCGACGCCGCCGGACACCAGGTCGGCCACGCGCTGGACGAGCGCCTCGGTCTTACCGGTGCCGACGCCGCCGACGATGCGGGTCGCATGGAGCGTATCGGTTGCAGCAGTCATATCGTCGATCCTTCCTGTTCATTGCAGTTGAGCGGAAGCAGCACCCCTCCGATTTGGGGAGGGAGGGGGAAGGAGTGCTGCTTCCGGGCAGAAGGCGGCTCGTCCCCCAAAGCCCTTGCCAAGCCGCCTTTTGCCCGGAACCGCCCGGGGGCGGAATCCGGTGAGGCGGGCGGGTCGCATGCAGCCGCGGCCCGCCCGCCGGGAGGGGCGATCACGAGCGGGCGGCATCCACCTCGCTCGCCTCGAGCGCCGCTTCGGCCGCCACGCCGGTGCCATCAACCGGCAGTGCGACCGGCTCGGCGTCGCGGCCGCGCTTCTTCGGCAGCAGCGGCATGGTGATGGCGCTCGCGGGGCACGCGTCCACGCACGCGCGGCACTTCGTGCACTCGCTCCACGCGGCCTCGGAGAGCTGCGGATGGCGCGGGTCGATGCCCTCGCCGCACGCGCTTCCGCACAGGCCGCACGTGGCGCCCTTCGACGTTTCGAGGCACTTCGAGTCGTCGATGACGGGCACGAACGTCTTGTTCGCCTTGGCGATGAGGCTCATGAACGCCGAGAGCGGGCACAGCTTGTGGCACCACTTCCTAAACAACAGCACCTCGGCGGCCAGAAGCGCCGGCACCACGATGATGGACCAGGTCACGTCGCCGTGCGCGAACAGGTTGATGACCAGCAGGATGGTGGCGAAGGTGAGGCCGATGGGGCACACGAGGCAGAACACCGGGAACCCGAACACAGCCGTTGAGAGCAGCGCGCCGCCCAGCACGAAGTGGCGCGCGTCGGGGGCCGCGCCGCGCTTGGACGCGCACGAGGCGCAGCCGCCCTCGCCGCCCTTCGAGCACGACGTCTTGAGCGCGGCGGCCTCGGAGGCGGAAAGCGGCTCGATCGCGCCCCCCTCTCCCTGCGCCTCCTCGGGCGTGCGCTTCGCGAACAGCCCGCGCAGCTTCTGCACGAGGGGCACGGGGCACATCCACCCGCAGAACGCGCGGGCGAACACCACGATGAGCAGCACCATGATCACGAGCGACACCACGGCGCGCGGCACCATCATCTTGGAAGCGAGCATCGTTCCCAAAGCGCCGAGCGGGCACAGGATGGAGATGTCCCAGATGCCCGGTGCCGACACGGTGCCGATGCCAAGGTTCGTGATGAAGCCCACCGTGACGATGAGCACGACGGCGGTCGCGGTGATGGTCCGCAGCGTTTTGGAGTTAATCTTCTTCATCGTCGCCACCTTACCCTTCCACCGCGTCGAGCGGCTGCACGACGATGGCGCGCGCCGTGGCACCGGACGAGATGGACCCGTTCTGCAGCGACACGCACACGCTCTCGCACGCGCCGCAGCCGTTGCACGTGTCGTAAATCACCACGGGGCGGTTGTTCTCGTCCAGCTCCATGGCCTCGTAGGGGCAGGCGTCGTAGCAGAACCGGCAGCCGATCAGCTTGTACGCCAGGCACCAGTCCTCGTTGATGACGGCCTTGCCGATGATGGTGTTCTCGGCGGTGGCGTCCTCGGGCAGCTTCAGCGCCTCGGTGGGGCAGGCCTTCACGCACAGGGGCTCGCCGCCGTTCTCGTCGGCGCACCAGTCGCACCAGTCGGCCGAGAAGTCGAACGTGGGCGTGCGCATGTTCACCACGCCGTCCTCGAGGTGCGCGGGCGCGATGACGTCGCGCGGGCAGATCTCGTAGCACTTCTCGCAGCGGATGCACGCCGACACCAGGCGCTCCTCGTCCTGGCCGCCCGGCGGCCGGATGATCGACTGCGACCCGACGTACTTGAGCCCGCCGAGCCCCAGCATCACCGCCGCGCCGCCCACGCCCAAACACAGGGTGCGCCGCGTCATGCCGGCGTAGGTCTTCTCCTCGGTTCGCTTCGCGTGGACGTCGGGCGAGTCCACGCGCTCTTCGTTGTTCTCCATCGCTCCTTCTTTCGCTTGCGCCCGGTCTTCGCAGCCCTCCCCAGCGCTGCTCCTCCCTTTACTCTTCTTCCGTCAGAACATCCTCGAGAAATGCCTGGTCGGTGGCCAGGAAGCCCTCCGTCAGGTGCGCGAGGCCCCGGTAGAGGTCCGTGCCGGCGAAGCGCTTCATGTCGGCGGTCATCATGGGCACCCAGGCGGCCAGGTGGTCGTCGAGGAAGTTCTTCTGCGTGGCGAGCAGGGCCGCGGCCTCGTCCTCGTCGCCGCGCTTGAGCGCCTCGACGGTGCGGCCGATGAGGATCTGCTCGAATTCCAGCTCGAGGGCGACGTGGTCCTCGCCCTCCTTCCAGCTGTCCTGCTTGTCCAGGCCCGCGCTGCGATAGATGGCCAGCACCTCGTCGCGCGCCTCCTGCATGAGCAGGCGCTTCTCGGACGTGTAGACGCTCTCGAAGGGGTAGGCGGCGCTGAAGGCGTCCACGCCGTGGCCGATGAACACGCGCACGTAGTCCACGGCCAGGTCGGTCACGCTGTTGTCCCAGGTGTTGCTCAGGTACTTCGCGAACAGGCGGTAGCCCTCGTCCACGTCCTTGTTGCCGGTGCTGGCGGGGAAGCGCATGCCGCGCAGCTCCTCGAGCAGGGGCTCGTCGATCTCGACGCGGAACAGGCGCGAGAGCAGGCCGTACGTGGCGGCGCGCTGCTCGTTGAGCTTGATGAAGTCGTCCATCGTCGCCTCGTCGGCGGCGGTTTCGGGGGCGGTGTTGGTATCGGCCATGGGTTACTCCTTCTCGGCGGGGGATTCGGGGGTTGCGGTGCCGGCGTCCGCATCGGCGGCGGGTTCGTCGGCCACGTCAGCGAGCATGTCGAGGCCCGCCTGGCCGATCTCGGTGATGATCCACGCCTTCTTCCAGGCCAGTGCGTCGCATTTCTCCAGCTTGTCGATGAAGTGCGGGGCGTAGAAGCGCGGCTTCTGCACGAGCGGGTCGTCGTCCACCGCGGCGTTGATGTCGGGGGTCTTCGCGCCGCCCTCGGCCGCGCACAGCGTGAGGATGCGCTTGTAGATCACCTGGTAGGCGGCGTCTTCTTCGAGCAGCGCGCGCAGGCGCTCAAGCGGCTTGTCGGCTTCGAGCGCGTCGCGGCCGGCCTCGGTGGCCACCCAGCAGATCTGCACAGGCTCGCGCGCCTCGAGGTACTCGACGCCGTCGACCACCACCACCTCGGGCTCCACCTCGATGTCCTCGGCGGGCTCGCCGTCGGGCGTGACGCGCGCGAGGGCCCCGGCGCGTTCGAGCAGCGTGCACAGGTTGGCGGCGGTGTAGACGGAGAAGTTGTTCTCCTGCAGCTCGTCGACGTGCGCGTTCACGTCGGCCACGGGCTGAGGGGCGTCGCAGTAGGCGAGGATGCCCAGCAGCACCTTGCGGCGCGGGGCCATGGCTTTGAGCAGGTCGGCGGTGCGCTCCTCGGCCGGACGCTCGTCGGCGGCGGGTGCGGCGGGGGCCTCGGCGGCCTCGCGAGCCAGCGCGTCCTCGGCCGGGCTCACCGTGGCGAGGAACTCGTCGGCTTGGCCTTCTTCGGCCTCGTCTTCGAAGTCCTCCAGTGGATCGAACTCGTCGTAATCGGGTTCAAGAGAGAGATTGAAATTCGTGGAATCGTGAGTCATGTTCCGCCCCTCGTCAGACGTTGCTTGCCAGTCTACGATGCGCACGGCATCGCGAACCTCACCCCTGAGGTTCCCACTTTTGCAAACAACGTCCGCATCGATCGCGCTCATGCGCTCTCGGGCGGACTCCCCACCAAGCATGATAGGGTGGCCGCCCCCGGGTGTCAAGGAGGAAAGTTGCAGTGTCTGAGCGGAAGCGGAGGCGGAAAAGAGCGATAAGCAGGGTCGAGTCGACTCAAATATCTCAAAGGCCGCGTTTGTCCATTCGCTGGCGCAAAGCCGGCACGGCTTCTCTGCTTGCGACGACCGTCGAATCCTCCGGATCGCTCGTTGAAAATCGCCTGCACGAGTTCTTTGAATTTCCGCTCGCTCATGACGAGCGGTACGGCGTTGTCGGTTGGCGTCGATTCTTTGGGCTTCTCCATGATGCCGCCCCTCGGGGCGCGCGATCCCTTCGTCTCCTGCTATTCTACAACGACAACTTCTACTGAACGGTGGTGCCGCCAATGCGCTTCGTGATCTCCCCAGCCAAGAAGATGAACGTGGTGGACGACGCCTTTGCGTGGCGCGAGCTGCCGCGGTTCGTCGACGACGCGGCGCGGCTGGCCGAGGCGGTGCGGACGCTTGCCTACAAAGAGGCGAAGGCGCTCTGGGGGTGCAGCGACGCGCTGGCCGAGCTCAACTTCGAGCGCTTCCGCACGATGGACGTGCGGGCCGAGGGCGCGCTCACGCCGGCTGTGCTGGCCTACGAGGGCATCCAGTACCAGCACCTTGCGCCGCAGGTGATGACGGCCCAGCAGCTCGACTACCTGCAGGAGCATCTGCGCATCCTGTCCGGCTTCTACGGTGTGCTGCGCCCGCTCGACGGCGTGGTGCCGTACCGGCTGGAGATGCAGGCGAAGCTGGCGGTGGGAGGCACGCGCGATCTGTACGGCTTCTGGGGCGACCGCCTGTGCCGCGCGCTCGCGGAGGAGACGAGCGTGGTGGTGAACCTGGCCTCCGTCGAGTACGCGAAAGCGGTTCTGCCGCATGCCGAGCGCTGCGGCGTTGAGGTGGTCACCTGCCTGTTCGGCACGATAGACGCGCGCGGCCGCCTCGTGCAGCGCTCGACCGCCGCGAAGGCCGCCCGCGGCTCGATGGTACGCTGGTGCGCCGAGAACGACGTGCGCCACGTCGACGACCTGCGCGCCTTCGACGTGCTCGGCCATGCTTTCGATGAAGGGCGCTCGACGGGGGAATGCCTCGTGTTCGTGAGAGCTTGAGCTCGTTCAAATTTCTTCCTTTTCTTCAAAAAGAACAAACAAATGTACGCATAATATGCTATACTGAATTGAAGAAATCAGCGACGTGCCGAAGGCACCGAGTAGTCCGTGTCGCTTCGCGGAAGGGGGAGGCGCGTGGATGTGCTCGATATCTCGCGGTATCAAGAGAATGATCGGCTGGAGGCCAAAGCGGCGGGGTTCAATCTGCCTCGGAGTCTTTGGGAAACGTACTCGGCGTTCGCCAACACCATGGGAGGGCTCATCTTGCTTGGGGTCGAGGAGCGGGGCCGGCGCTTAACCGTATCAGGCGTCTCCAATGTTGAGAAACTGCTCGACGACTTTTGGAACGCCGTCAACAATCCGCGCAAGGTGAGCGCCAACATCCTTGTCGACGACGACGTCGAGGCGGTGGAGCTCGAGGGTAAGCGCGTCATAGCGGTGAAGGTGCCGCGTGCGGATCGGCGACTCAAGCCGGTGTTCATCGACTACAATCCGCTTACCGGCACCTATCGGCGCAACCACACGGGCGACTACCACTGCACGTACGAGACGATTCGGGCGATGATGCGCGATGCGGCCGACGAGTCCATGGATAGCCGCGTGGTCGAGCATATGAAGATAGACGAACTGGACGAAGACACCCTGCGCCGCTACCGCAACCGGTACAAGCAGTTCAACGAGAACCATATCTGGTCGAACCTTCCCAACGACGAATTCCTGTGCCGCATCGGCGCCGCGTGCCGGACGGATGATGGCGTCGTGCGACCCACGGGCGCTGGAGTATTGATGTTCGGGCAGGATTGGCGCATAACGTCTGAGTTTCCGAATTACTTCCTCGACTACCGCGAGCAACGCGATCCCGCCTTGCGGTGGGAGGATCGTATCACGTCGCAAGGCGGGCAGTGGTCGGGCAACGCGTACGACTTTTACTTCCGCGTGTATCCGAAGCTTGCTCAGGCGTTGAAAGTGCCTTTCAAGCTGGAGGGGATATCGAGGATCGACGACACGCCTGCTCACAAGGCGTTGCGTGAGGCTCTGGTGAATTGCCTGACGAACTCCGACTATTATGGAAGACGCGGCCTCGTTGCGCTTTGGACGCCCGATAGGATCGAGCTTGCGAATCCAGGTGGTTTCCGAGTCGATGTCGACAAGGCACTTGTCGGAGGAGTGTCCGACCCTCGGAACGCGACCATGCTGAAAATATTCTCGTTCGTCGAAATCGGCGAGCGGGCGGGAAGCGGGCTTCCCAAAATACACGACGGTTGGACTTCGTGCGGGTACGAGCCGCCGAAGTACGAGGAGACGTTCGACCCCGACAGAACGACTCTCGCTTTGCCGCTTAAGAAGGAAAAGCAAGCGGCAAAAGCAAGCGGCAAAAACAAGCGGCAAAAACAAGCGGCAAAAACTGGCGGGATAACGCGCGCGAAGCAAGCGGAGATATTGAAGCTCCTAAGGATCGAGGGTGGTTTGGGAACCGGTGCCATAGCTGAACATCTCGATATGAGCACACCACGCACCCGAGCGATTCTCTCCGGAATGGTCGAGGGTGGCCTCATCGTTTCCGAAGGGCAGAGCCGCGCCCGTGTGTACCGATTGCCCGACGACGCCGGCGAATAACCTCCTGCGCGCTTGCCACACCTGCTACAATAGGCAATTACGATTCGCCCCGCTCGTCCAAGGAAAGACACCGCCATGAAACCTTACAACCCGCATGAGATCGAGCCCCGCTGGCAGAAAGCGTGGGCCGACGCTGACCTCAACAAAGTGACCGAGGACGCCTCCAAGCCGAAGCGCTACGTGCTCGAGATGTTCCCGTACCCCTCGGGCGACATCCACATGGGGCATGTGCGCAACTACTCCATCGGCGACGTCATCGCGCGCTACTCCAAGATGCGCGGCTTCGACGTGCTGCACCCCATGGGCTGGGACGCGTTCGGCCTGCCGGCGGAGAACGCGGCCATCAAGCACAACAGCCACCCCGCCGCCTGGACCTACGCCAACATCGACACGCAGAAGGCATCGTTCAAGCGCATGGGCTTCAGCTACGACTGGGACCGCACCGTGGTGGCGTGCGACCCCGAATACTACCGCTGGGGCCAGTGGATTTTCCTCCAGATGTGGAAGCGCGGCCTGGTGGAACGCCGCAACAGCCCGGTGAACTGGTGCCCCAACTGCGAGACCGTGCTCGCCAACGAGCAGGTGACGGAGGGCGAGTGCTGGCGCTGCCACGGCACGGTGGAGAAGCGCGACCTCACCCAGTGGTACCTCAAGATCACCGACTACGCGCAGGAGCTGCTGGACGACCTCGACCAGCTGGACGGCTGGCCCGAGCGCGTCAAGCAGATGCAGGCCAACTGGATCGGCCGCTCCGAGGGCGCGGAAGTCACGTTCACGCTGTGCGGGCCCGACGGCGAGGCGCCGGCCGAGCCGACCGAGGACGACCTCATCACCGTGTTCACCACGCGCCCAGACACCTTGTTCGGCTGCTCGTTCTTCCTGCTGGCGCCCGAGTACAAGGGCCTCATGGACCTCGTGGCCGGCACCGAGTACGAAGCCGGCGTGCGCGAGGTGGTGGAGGCCGCCGCCAAGGTGAGTGCCGTGGAGCGCGCGCAGGGCGACCGCGAGAAGCATGGCGCGTTCACCGGGCGCTACATGGTGAACCCCATAAACAACGAAAAGGTGCCCGTGTGGGTGGCCGACTACATCGTGAGCGACTACGGCACCGGCGCGGTCATGGCCGTGCCCTGCGGCGACCAGCGCGACTTCGAGTTCGCGCGCAAGTACGACCTGCCCATCATCCCCATCATCCTCGGTGAGGATGACCCGCTGTATCCCCAGCTCAACGGCGTTCAGGAGCGTCGCGTGACCACGGTTGACTGGGAGGCCGCCTACGACGCCGAGGGCATCCTCGTGCAGTCCGGCAAGTACACCGGCATGGTGGGCGGCAAGCACAGCCCGGCCGTGGACGCCATCATCGCCGACCTCGAAGCCGCCGGCAAGGGCCGCACGAAGGTGGAGTTCCGCCTGCGCGACTGGCTCATCAGCCGCCAGCGCTACTGGGGCAACCCCATCCCGGCCATCCACTGCCCGGAGTGCGGCCTGGTGCCCGTGCCCGAAAGCGACCTGCCGGTGCGCCTGCCCGAGGACATCGACCTGGCTGCGGGCGAGACGCTGGCCACGCACGAGGCGTTCGTGAACACCACCTGCCCCGTGTGCGGCGGCCCGGCCAAGCGCGAGACGGACACCATGGACACGTTCACGTGCTCCAGCTGGTACTACCTGCGCTACACCGACCCGCACAACGACGAGCTGCCCTTCGCGCCCGA
This sequence comes from Arabiibacter massiliensis, assembly GCF_902386925.1. Taxonomy (NCBI): domain Bacteria; kingdom Bacillati; phylum Actinomycetota; class Coriobacteriia; order Eggerthellales; family Eggerthellaceae; genus Arabiibacter; species Arabiibacter massiliensis. Next base: position 2,702,434 of record NZ_LR698996.1, read on the forward strand.
GAAGGCGAACCGCTGGCTGCCGGTGGACCAGTACATCGGCGGCATCGAGCACGCCATCCTGCACCTCTTGTACAGCCGCTTCTTCACGAAGGTGCTGCGCGATCTGGGCATGGTGGACTTCGACGAGCCGTTCGCGAACCTTCTGTGCCAGGGCATGGTGAAGGACGAGCACGGCGAGACGATGAGCAAGTCGAAGGGCAACGTCATCGCCCCCGAGGACATGATCGCCGAGTACGGCGCGGACGCCGTACGCGCGTACATCCTGTTCATGGCCCCGCCCGACAAGGACCTCCTGTGGGACGAGGGGGGACTCGCCGGCATCTACAAGTTCATGAACCGTGCGTGGCGCATCGTGAACGACCTCGCCGGCAAGGCCGGCGACGAGACGCTCTACCAGCCGGGCGCGAGCGAGGCCGAGGGCGTCGAGGCGCTGAAGAAGCTCGTGCGCGAGCGGCACCGCGTGGCGGGCAAGGTGGTCGACGACTTCGACCGCAACAACTTCAACACCGCCATCGCCGCCATCATGGAGCTGTGCAACGCGGCGGCCGACTACCTGCGCAAGTGCTCGCCCGACGAGCGCGCGGCCTGCGAGGGCTCCCGCGCCATCGACCCCGAGGTGGCCGAGGTCATCGTGAAGCTCATGGCCCCCATCGCGCCGCACTGGGCCGAGGAGCTGTGGCACGATGTGCTGGGCCGCGAAGGCTCCGTGCACGTGCAGCCGTGGCCCGAGTTCGACCCCGAGCAAGCCAAGGCCGACGAGGTGGAGCTGGCCGTGCAGGTGAACGGCAAGGTGAAGGCCAAGATCATGGTGGCCGCCGACGCTGCGGAGGACGACGTGAAGGCCGCCGGCCTCGCCGCCGTGGAGAAGGCGCTCGAGGGCAAGGATGTGAAGAAGGTGGTCGTCGTCCCCGGCCGCCTGGTGAACATCGTCGCGAAGTAAGGAACGACGCACAGAGAGAGTCGAAACGGCCTGCGATCAGAAAAATCGCAGGCCGTCTTCGTTAGGCGGCGACGTTTTCGGTGATGGTGAACAGGGCTGGGAGGGACACCGCGCCTTTGCTTTCCCAGTAATCTCGGTAGAGCGCCTCGAAGTCGGTCACCGGTGCGATGGTGTACTTTTTCGTCTGCTTGGTGCCGTCTTCGAACGTGGCTGTCATCGTGAACGTCGACTGCGCTAGCTTGTCGGCGGCCTGGGCGAAGAGCATGGGCATGGACTGGTTGTTCAACTGCTCGATTTCTTCGTAGTCGTCGACGATCGCGTACTTATGCTTTTCCAATTCCAGCAGGTCGCCCTCAAGGGTTACCGGCACGAGCACCCGGCACTCGATGTCGCGCTCGTCGAGGTCCTGCTCGTCGTAGTCCACGGAGAACGTGGTGCTGTCCTCTATCGTGTAGCCCTCCTCCACGGCGGGATCGTCGTCGTCATAGACGCCGTGCGCGCGCAGGAACTGCTCTCCGTCGTACCATTCGAAGTAAAGCCCGTCTCCTTCGAGTTCGTAGACGATCGAGGCGATATTGTCGCCCGTGCAGGCCATGTCGAAATTGAAGGCCGCGATCCTCTGATCCTGAGTGCCGCCTGCACCCGAAGGGTGGAACGCGCCCAGGCTCAGCTCCACGGTCTTGCCGGGCTCTTGTTCGGGGTTCTCCGCCGCGTAGGCGGCGAGCGCGAAGAAGTTGCCGCCCGCCGGAGCGCTTGCCGTCGAATTCTCCGGGGCAGGTTCGAGTGCGCTCGTAAGAAGCCCCGAAATGTTCAGCCCCACTGTCACCGCGACGGCCAACGCCACCGCACATCCTCCGGCAGCAACCATGCGCGCCCGCTTGCGTCGCGGCCGTGCGGCAGCGCGCGGCTCCTCCGTGCGCCGGACCTCGCGCAGCACGGCGTCGTGCACGTGGCCGGGCAGCTCCACGCGACCCATCAGGTCGTTGTACTCACGCAGGTTCGACGGCTTCATGTCGGGCCTCCTCTTCCAGATCGAGCTTCAGGCGCTTGCGGGCGCGGTGCAAGCGGGTTCTCACGGTGGCGGGATTGCAGCGCGTCATGCGTGCCACTTCGTCGAGCGGGTACCCCTCGAAGTAGTGCAGGTGCACGATGAGGCGCATGCCATCGGGAAGGCGGCCGACGGCGTCCCACACATCGCTCTCCATGAGGCGCGCGGCGGGAGGCGTGCACGTCATCGCCCGCTCGAGGCCGGCATCCTCGGTGGGCACCACGCGGCGCGCCCATGCCGAGCGGCGCAGCTCGTTGCAGCGGTTGATGGTGGTGCGAATGAGCCACGCCTTCAAGTGCTCGTCGTCTTGGAAGGCCGTGCGGTCCTTGTGCAGGCGCAGGAACACGTCTTGGGCGACGTCGTCCGCGTCCTGCGGCGAGCGCGTCTGGTTGAGCGCGAGCCGGTACACCGTCGGCCCCCACTGCGCCATGGCGTGTTCGAGGAACGCCTCCGGCCGGGTATGTTCGTTCACGGGCATCATCCTCTCTGCACCATAACATGCGGCAGGCGAACGGAATGTTCCCGCGCCGCAAAGTTTTTCGGCCTACTTCGCCGCGCGATGCGCGGGAAGCGTTGCGCTATCATGGCTTGGAAGCGTGCGATGAGGGAGGCAAGCCATGAACGAGGTGTTCGAGGAGATGCGCATCGGAAGCCTACGGGCGAAGAACCGGCTGGTGCGGGCGGCCACCTATGAGCGGCTGGCGACTGAGGACGGGCATCTCACGCCGGAGCTTGCCGGCATCTACGACGAGCTGGCCGCAAGCGGAGTGGGCACGATCATCGTGAGCTACGCCTCCGTCACGCGCGACGAGCAGCCGAACCCGCGCATGCTCGGCATCTACGACGACTCGTTCGTGCCGGAGTACCGCTCGCTCGTGGCCGCTGCGCACGCTCGCGATGTGCGCATGATCTCGCAGATCGTGTACGGCGGCTCGGCCACGAAGCTCGATCCCCCGAGCGCGCGCATCCTGGGACCCTCGGCGGTGGCGAGCCCGAAGACGGGCGTCGTGCCGGTGGAGGCGACGGCGGAGGACCTGCGCATGCTGGTCGAGGCGTTCGCCGCGGCTGCCCGGCGCGCCCAGGAAGCCGGGTTCGACGGCGTGGAGCTGCACGCGGCGCACGGCTACCTGCTCAGCCAGTTTTTGAGCCCGCACCTCAACCTGCGCACTGACGAGTACGGCGGGGGCATCGAGAACCGCGTGCGCCTCGGGGCGGAGGTGCTCGCGGCCATCCGGCGCGAAGTAGGCGGAGAGTTCCCCATACTTGTGAAGCTGAACAGCTCGGACGGCGTGGAGGGCGGCCTCACCGAGGACGACAGCCTGGCGGCGGCGCGCCTGTTCGCGGAAGCCGGCGCGACGGCCATCGAGGCGAGCGGCGCGTGGCGGAACTGCCGCGTGCGGGACTTCGCCGGCGAGCCGTTCTTCGCCGCCTACGCGCGTCGCCTCGTGCGCGAGGCAGGCGTGCCGGCGATCCTGACCGGCGGCAACCGCAGCGTCGCGGCCATGGAGCGCCTCGCGCGCGAGGACGGTATCGCCGGCTTCGGCTTGTGCCGCCCGCTCATCTGCGAGCCCGACCTGCCGCTCCGCTGGGCGGCCGATCCCGCCTACCAGCCCCGCTGCGTCTCGTGCGGCAGCTGCGACAACACTCACGGCCATCGCTGCATCCTCCCCGGCACCCCGCAGGTGCAAGCATAGGACGTTTCCGGCGGTTCATACGGAAAACGAGCCCTCGAAGTCACAGTTTTGGCCGCTCTGAAGCTTTTTGGACGGTCGTCGGGCGGCCTGCTCGCGTGCCAAGCAAAACACGCGTGCGTTTTCCCAGGTCGCTTATAGGGGAGCGCTCGGATCCGCCCTCCAAAAGCTTCAGAGCGGCAAAAACGTGACTTGATCGGCGGTCATTGTCATCCTTCGGCTCGCTTCGCTCGATCAGGACGACAGGGCTTCGGTCTCCACGATGTCGATGAGCTCCTGCTGGGAGTGGATGCCCATTTTCGCGTAGATGTGGCGCACGTGCGTCTTCACGGTGTTGTGCGACAGGAACAGCTTCTCCTGGATGACGGGGCTCGTGCGCCCGCGCGCGAGCAGGCGCAGCACGTCGCCCTCGCGCGGCGTGAGCGCGAAGCGGGCGATGGCGGCTTCGCAGGCGTCGTCGAGGGTGGGTGACGGCTCGTCTTCGCCAACCGCCGCGGCTCCCGCTGCGGCGATGTGCGCCGGCTTCACCCCCTGGATGGTCTCCTCGAAGCTGAAGCCGCGCATCACCACGAAGTTGAACAGCATGAACAAAAACGTCACCAGCGCCGACGCCCACAGAAGCGGCGCGAGCTCGTGTGCGCCCAGGCCGCCGATGCCCTGCGCCACGAGCGCGCCGCATCCGATGCCCAGCCAGTTCGCCGCGAACGCGAACGCCGAGGTGGAGAGCGCGCCCACGGGGTTGCGCGCGCCCACGGCCGCGATGAGGTAGTACGTGAGCACGCTGAAACTGTCCGAGCCCGCGTACAGAAGCGCGCTCGAGGCGTGGCGGTCGGCGGCCGCGCCGCCTGCCAGAGCGAGCGGCGCGAGCAGGAACCCCGCGAATACGAGCAGCGCGGACGCCTGATACAGCGCGTCGGCCGACAGGCGCGCCCGCGCGGCCACCACCACGAAGAACACCACGACCACCGGCGCGAACGAGACGAGCGTCGCCGTCTGCGAGAGCGCCTCGCCCTGGCTGGCGAACGCGAAGCCGCAGGCGGCGTTGAACAGGAAGATGGACACGTACACAAGGCTCGAGAACGGCAGGAACGACGAGGGGTTCGTCGCGTCGAGCACCGTGGGCGACTCGCTTGCGCGGATGGTTTCTATTATGCCGTGCACGTGCGGGCGGATGAGCAGGTAGGCGGGTGCCGTGCAGATGAAGTACAGCACGAGCGCGGCCGCGAGCGGCAGCACGCCTCCGAGCGCGGTCAGCCCGAACTGCACCGCGTACTTCGCCACGAACGCCGTGGGGATGATCACCATGCTGCGCTTGGGCCCGCGCTTGATGAGCGCAAGGCCCGCAAGCACCGAGAACCATACGGCGCCGATGCCGCCGAAGGGGCTGCCGAGCGCCACGAGCACGGGGCTTCCCGCGGCCAGGCCGACGTAGAGGAGGGCGAGCCCGCCCGCGAACAGCGCAAGGCAGGCGACCGACCAGGCGCCTTCGCGCATGGCCGCAGGACGTCGGTACGCCAGCACGGCCACCAGCACCGAGAACGCCGCGCCGCAGTAGGTGGAGATCTCGCGCCCGGCGGGGAAGAGGGCGGCAAGGCTGGGGAACAGGTAGGCGTTGAGGATGAACGCCGAGATCAGCAGCAAGGCGAGCGACGCGCAGGCGGCGACGTCGGCCGCGCCGAACCGCCAGCCCGACGGGTTGTCGTCGCGGGTCGCGCCCGGTGCGTCGTCGCGCATGTCCTCCTCCTTCCGCTGCGATCAAGTGTACTCGAAGTCCTGCGCCGGCGCATCGCCCGTCGGCGAAATTCTCTCCGGCGGGCCTCACCCCCAGAAGGCGAGATAGGGGATGGGCCGGCGCGAATCGCCTGTTCGAGCATGCAAAAAGAACTTCGCGTCCTCGGGGTGAAGCCAAGCGCGTCCGCACGGCGTAGCGTGGGGCCCGTCAAACGCGGCGGCCGAAGGGGCCGTCGGATGCGATTGGAGGGATCATGCTGAACGACACGACGAAGAGCACCGGGATGTCGCGAAGGGGCTTCTTGGGATTGGGCGCGCTTGCGGCTGCCGGATCCGTCATGGGCCTGGCAGGCTGCTCGCCGCAGGGGCAGGGCTCCGCGAAGGCGTCCGCGGAGGAGGCCGCCCAAGCCTCCGACGGCGCGCCTGCGTGGCTCGGCGCCGAGCCGGCGGTGGCCGAGGGCGACATCGTGCGCACCGAGGACACGAAGCTCCTCATCATCGGCGCGGGCACGGCGGGCATGTGCGCGGCCGGTACGGCGAGCGACCTGGGACTCGACTTCATCCTGGCCGAGAAGAACGACTCGGTGCAGGAGACGCGCGAGTACCTGGGCATCGTGAACTCGAAGCCCGCGCTCGCCCAGGGCGGCGAGGCCGACCCGCTGAAACTGCTCAACGAGCTGACGCGCTACGCTTCCGGCAAGTGCCGCCAGGACGTCGTCAAGGTGTGGATCGACGAGAGCGCCGAGCTGCTGGACTGGATCGACGCCAAGATGCAGGCCGCCGGCAAGCAGCTGGTGGTGGACATGCCCCCGGCGCACGCCACCGGCGGCACCGACTACTACCTGCCGGTGCTCCAGCACGTGTGGCTCACGCCCTATGCGCCGCCGATGCGCAACGACGTGCTGCGCACCGCCATCGAGGAGGCGGGCAACCAGATCCGCTTCAAGCACACGCTGGTGAAGCTCGTGTGCGACGGCGGCAAAGTATCCGGCGCCGTCTTCGACACCGACGAAGGCCTCGTGCAGGTCAACGCCGAGAGCACGCTGCTCGCCACCGGCGGCTACCCGGCCAATCCCGTCATGATGAGCGCGTTGCAGCCCGCCGCGCTCGGGTGCAGCACCTCGTCGAGCTACGCCATCAACGACGACGGCTTGGGCCTGCGCGCGGGACTCTGGGCGGGCGGCGTGAAGGACCCTGACCCGTCGCCGATGATCTTCGACCGCGGTGCCGTGGCCCCCGGCGTGGATGCCGGCTACGTGGGCGAAGGAGAGAAGGCGGCGCTTCCGGGCACCATCTTCCAGGAGAACATCGGCAGCCAGCCGTTCATGAAGGTGAACCGCAACGGCGTGCGCTTCTGCAACGAGTCGACGCCCTACGACTTCGTGTGCTTCCAAGCGGGCCAGCAGCCGGGCGGCGTGTGGTGCCAGGTGTTCGACGCGAACGCGCCTGAGGACATCCTGCGCTTCTCCACCATCGGCTGCTCGGCGTTCGCCAACCAGATGATGGCCGCAGGGATGCCTATCGAGGAGTTCTGCAAGGTGGCGCTCGAGCAGGGCGTCATGCAGAAGGCCGACACGCTGGACGAGCTGGCGGGCAAGTTGGGCTTCGAGGGCGAGGCCAAGAAGAGCTTCCTCGCGCAGGCCGAGCGCTACAACGCGCAGTTCGACGCGCAGAAGGACGACGATTTCGGCAAGGAGGCCTACCGCCTGAGCGCCTTGCGCACGCCGCCGTTCTACGGCTGCTGGTTCGGCGGGTCGCTGCTCACCACGCTCGACGGCCTGCGCATCGACAAGGACTGCCACGTGCTCGGCGCCGACGACCAGGTGATCGAGGGCCTGTTCGCGGCTGGCGACGTGTCCGGCAGCTTCTTCAGCGGCAACTACCCCGAGTATCTCGTGGGCTGCGCTTCGGGCCGCTCGTCCGTGCAAGGCCGCCACGTCGCGCGCCTCGTGGCCGGCGACCTGTAAAACGGGAATCCCTCCAGCATGCGGGAAGGCGGCCTCTCGGTCGCCTTCCCTTCGCGCATCGGCCGCTCAAAGTCGCTCTCGCTACCTTCTGCCGCGGCCTGCCCTATGATGCGCGGTGCCGTCTATTCCCGCCCCGCCGCGCCCCAGTGCGCGGCGGGGTTGCCTCGCTAATCTAGCCCTCGATGGCGATGGTCTTCTTCTCTTCCAGCTTGGGCTGCTCCTGCTTCTTCGGCACGGCGATCTTCAGCACGCCGTCCTCGAACTTCGCCTTGATGTCGTCTTCCTCGATGTCCTCGCCCACGTAGAACGTGCGGCTGCACTTGCCGCTGAAGCGCTCCTTGCGCACATAGGTGCCCTTCTCGTCCTTGTCCTCGGTCTCGGACTGCGTCTGCGCGTCGATGGTGAGGTAGCCGTCCTTGAGCTCGGCGTTCACGTCCTCCTTCTTGAAGCCCGGCAGATCGATGGTCAGCTCGAAGCCGGCGTCCGTCTCCTTGATGTCCGTGCGCATGAGCGTGGGCGCCATCTTCTGCATGCCCTGGATGGGGGCGGTGGCGGCGTCCAAGAACGCGTCGAACGGGTCGGACATGAGCTCGCTCAGCAGGTTGCGGCTCCTCCGCATGGGTACCATCATTGCCATTCTGATCATCTCCGTTTCGTCGTGGGGAGCAGGTTTGTGAGAGAAAACCTGCGTCCCTCTCTATCCGATTTCCTGTGTACGCTCATGTTATACTTCCGTATATTAGCACTGTCAAGTTGAGAGTGCTAAAAGTTACGGTTCTGTCAACTTTGTCGGCTTGCCGATCGCCGACGCCTTCAAAGCGAATGCTACAGGGGGAAGCAACTTCCGCCCCTGGCGTTCGCGACCAGGGCGAGAAGCGAAACGCCGCCGAAAGCCGTTCGTCAAACGGCCGAACGAGCGGCGACTCGACGGGCAACTTCATCGCGTGGGTAAACGAGTGCTTGAGGTAGGAAACGATGCTCTATACTGGTGCGTTGACGTAGAAAGGACGCACCATGACCGTCATCGGCCTCATATCCGACACGCACGGGCGCCTGTCCGACGAGGCGCTGGCCGCCATGGCCGACGTCGACCACATCATCCACGCGGGCGACATCGGCGGGCCCGACATCCTGCACGCGCTGGAGGCGCTCGCGCCCACCACGGCGGTGCTCGGCAACAACGACTTCGACGAGTACGGCTCGAAGGTGGGGCGGTTCGCGCATCCGGTCATCGACGGCGTGCGTTTCCTGGTGGCGCACTACCCGCGCGACGTGCGCATCGGCTTCAACGGCTGCGCGGGCCTGGCGGCGGGCGATCCCATCCCGCAGGTGTGCGTGCACGGCCACACCCACGTGCCCGAGCTGCTGTGCGGCAAGGATGCGCGGCCGGCCGACTACTTCCTGTGTCCCGGCGCGGTGTTTCGCCCGCGTGGCGATTTCCCGCGTTGCGTGGGGAAGATGGAGGTGGCCGACGGACGGGTGCTCGGCGTGCGTATCGAGACGATGAGCGGGAAAGTGCTGATGAGCGCAGGAGCGGGGGCGTAGGGCGCATGGCGGACAAGCTTTCCTCGCTTCTGCGGGACAAGAACGTGCAGCGCGCTCTGGGCGATGCGGTGAAGGCCTCCGGCAACGGGCCCACGGGCAAGGTGCTGGGACTTCTGCTGGCGCTCGTGCTGGCGGGGGTGGTGTGGGTCGGCTCGCAGCTGCCCGCACTGACCCCGCCCGCCGAGGACGGGTCGCCGGCAGCTTCTGCGGACGGCGGCGGTGCGGGCGCTGCCGTGTCCGATGCCGCGCGCCAGGCAGCCGAGCGCGATGCGGCCCGGGGGTCGTCCACGCAGCGGGGGCATCTGGATCCGGCCACGTTCGACCAGGTGACGGTGCGCCACGTGGTGGACGGCGACACGCTGGCGGTGGAGATGCCCGACGGCAGCCACGAGTCGGTGCGCTTCGTGGGTCTGGACACGCCCGAGAGCGTCGCTCCCGAGGAAGAGCGCAACTGCGAGGAGGGCGTGCAGGCGTCCGACCACATGAAGAGCCTGGTGGGGAAGGGTGACACGCTGTGGCTCCAGTACGACACCAGTGTTACCGACAAGTACGGCCGCCCGCTCGCTTACGTGTGGAACCAGCTTCCCGCCAGTGCCCAGGAGGCCGACGACCCCGCGTTCATCGCGCAGCACATGCTGAACGCCATCCAGGTGATCGACGGCTACGGTCAGGCGAGGACCTACCGCCCCGACACCTACCACGACGGCCTGTTCGCCCAATGGGGCGCCGAAGCCCTCGCCGACGCCCGCGGCGTCACCCACAAGTGGGCGTGACACGCGTTCTAGCTAGCCTCTGACCTGGGGTGCTGGGAACTCGCTTGATTTCCGCTTGAAATGCGCTTGAATCCCGCTTGATTCGCGATGGAAGCACGTGGTGTTTCCGCTGGATCCATGCAAGAATCGAGCGCATTTTCGCTGGTCGCACGCCATGTATGCGCTAGATAGGCTCGTTACACTGGAAGGATGTCGACAATCCTTTCATGTAGGGAGTTGTTTTGAAGTGCGACGAATCTTTGGTGCCGATGCACGGGAGCGTTACCAGCTTCTCGGTTTCACCTGCGGTGAACACGAAGAGCTTTCACGACGCGTTCGAATCCATGCCCGCTCCTCGAAAAGTTTGTCAGAGCATCTACGAGCAGACCGGCCGTATCTTGAGCGCGACGAACAACGCCGAGTGCGAGCATATGGCCGCGGTGAACGCCCGGACCGGCGAGCTCGTGGCCGACAACTTGGGACGCCCGCCGGTCCGAGGAAAAACAGGGTTCAACGCTGGTGAGCTGGAAAGGGCTCTCGCCTGCCCTGACGGCGTGATCCTCGTTCACAACCATCCGGCCAGCAAGCCGCCCTCCTACCGCGATGTTCATACGGCGGCCTCCTACTCTTGCATAGTCGCTTCGGTAATCGTCGGCCACGACGCCAGCGTGTGGTGGGTTGCCGTGAGGGACGTCGGCATTGCCAGCAAGTTGGAGAGTCATTACAATGATTTCAAAGACGTGATGGGCGATTACGCTGAAGTGAAAGCACTGCGAATGGTGCTCAATGATCCAAAAGCCAAAAAATCATTCGATTGGAGGTGCATGCGCTAATGGAAGAGAAGCTCTACATGGTCATGGACGACACGAACAACATCTACGACTTCGACGAGATTCCCGATGTCCCGCCTGAACTTGAGGCGAGGGCCTACCGAAACGCCGAAAAGGCCTACCAGGAGGCGAAGCGCAAGCGCCTTGCTGAGGAAGCTGCGGAAGCGCGCAAAGTCGCTCTCGGCTAAAACTGTTTCAGCACACCTGCGCGAGCTCGCCGGTGATGGAGTCCATCACGTAGCCGCTCACGCGCACGCGCGGTGGCATGACGGGGTGGTTGCGTACCATGTCGACGCTCTTGCGCACGGCCTCCTCGGTGTCGCCGAAGCCCGCGAGCCATTTGTCGAAGTCGATGCCGCAGTGCCGCGCGAACTCGATGCGCTCGGCGCTCACGCCCAGGCGCTCCATGTTCGCCACCATCTCCTTGCCGCTCATGTGCTGCGCGCCGCAATTCGTGTGCGCCACGATCATGACGTCCTCCACGCCCAGCTCGCACACGGCTATCAGCAGCGAGCGCATCACGCTGCCGAAGGGGTGCGCCACCTCGGCGCCCGCCACTTTGATGATCTTCGCGTCGCCGTTCTTCAGGCCGAGCGCCGCCGCCAGAAGCTCGGTGAGGCGCGTGTCCATGCATGACACGATGGCCAGCTTTTTGTCGGGGTACTTGTCGGTGGCGTAGCGCTCGTACTCGCCGCGCTCGACGAACGCGCGGTTGTGCGCGAGGATGCCTTCAACGGTAGGGGAGGTTATGTTCATGGATGCCTTCTTTCGTGTGGGTCCCCATGATAGCGCAACAGCGCGTGCGCGAACGAATGTTTCACGTGAAACACCGATGCGGCCAGCGCCGCGCACGCAAAACGGCCGCCCGGGCGGGGCGGCCGTTTCAGCAAGCAACGGGGACGAGCGGCTTAGAACGCGGTGAAGGAGGCCTTCGGGCAGAAGCAGATGGGGCACTTCTCGAAATCCTCGCCCTTGTGGATGTAGCCGCAGATGGGGCACAGGTAGAACGTGTCGTCGTCGGCGGCGTCCAGGTCGTTGTAGGCGGCCAGGTAGCGCTCGGCATGCACGGACTCGGCCAGCTTGGCGCGGGTGAACACCTGCACGGCCTTGGCGTTGCCCTCCTCCTGGGCCTTCGCGATGAACGCCGGGTACATGTCGGAGGTCTCGAAGATCTCGCCCTGAGCGCCGGAGATGAGGTTCAGGTCGGTCTGAGCGCCCTCGGCCTCAGGGGCGGCCGGCTTCTCGAAACCGGGCTCCATCTCGGCGACGAGCGCGTACTCGAGGCCGATGTGGATCTGCTCGGCGGCGCTGGTGGCCTCGAACAGGCGGGCGATCTGGTCGTAGCCCTGCTCCTTGGCGGCCTTAGCGAAGGCGGCGTACTTGGCGGAGGCGCCGGTCTCGCCGGAGATGGCGGCCTTCAGGTTCTCAAGCGTGGTGCCGACCTCGCAGGTGCCGAAGCCGTTCATGTTCGTGCAGTTGTCAGCGGTGGGGATAGCGTCGCGAAGCTTCATCTGTGCATACTCCTTCTCGTCTTACGTTGCCTTGTGTGCCCTTGTTTCTCTTATTGAGAATCAATCTCAATAAGTAGAATACCCCCTCGCGCAATGCCGCGCAAGGGGGTAATTGATGGCTTGCGCCCGATTCGCACAATGTCCACAAAGCAGCTCGAGTTCGCTGTGAAATCACTCGCTCCTCAGCGCTTCCACGGGGTCTTCGCGGGCGGCGGCGCTCGAGGGGATGAGGCCGGCGAGGAACGTGAGCAGCACGCTGATGCCCACCAGCACAAGGGCCGCCTGCCAGGGCAGCGACGCCACGTTCGCCACGTCGAACAGCGAGTAGACGATGGCGTTTGCCGGGATGCACGCGAGCGCGGTCACGCCGATGCCGATGATGCCGGCCGTGAAGCCCACGATGATGGTCTCGGCGTTGAACACACGGCTGATGTCGCCCTTGCTCGCGCCGATGGAGCGCAGGATGCCGATCTCCTTCTTGCGCTCGAGCACGCTGATGTAGGTGATGACGCCGATCATGATGGACGACACCACGAGCGAGATGGCCACGAACGCCACCAGCACGTAGCTGATCATGTTCACGATGTCGGTGACCGAGGACATGAGCGTGCCCACGAAGTCGGTGTAGGTGATCACCTTGTCGTCCTGGCCGTCGGCGGTCATGCGGTCGTTGTAGGCGTCGAGTATGCCGATGACCTGCTCTTTGCTCTCGAAGTCGATGGGGTAGATGTCGATGCCGCCCGGCTTGGCGGGGTCGGCGTACCCGAGTTTCTTCAGGTTGTTATCGTAGCTTGCCTCCTCGGTGCTCATGAGCGACATCATGAGCTCGCCGAGCTCCTCCTCGGTCATGCTCATCTGGAAGGCGTCCTTGAACTTGTCCTCGTCGATGCTCATGGCGCTGGACATGTTGGCGGCTATCTGGCTCATCGACTGCTGCATGGCGGCAGACACCTGCGCCTCCACGGCGGCCGACATCTGCTGCATATACGCGCCCATAACGTTTTGCAGGTACGAGCTCATGGCCGTGGAGATCGACGCTTGCAGCTGGCCTTGCAGCGCCTGCGCCATGGCGGGCACAGCGGCCTGCATCTTCGCGGAGATCTGCTGCTCAAGCTGGGCCTGGAGCGCCTCGGTGGCTGCGGTCATGTCGATGGAGCCGGTGATGGCGTCGGCGATTTTCTTCTGAACCTCGTCAAGAGCGAGATAGGCTTCTGCACCCTTCTGAATATTGGTGGGGTCGGAAGGATCGAAACCCTCCCATTGGGTGTACCAGGGCCAGAAGCCCGCCATGAGTTCGTTCATGACCGCTTTGACCTTCTCGGAGTTCATGCTGGGTTGCACGTCGCCCATGTCCAGCTTGATGTCGCTGAAATCGAGGTACTGGCCCATGTCGATGCTGCCCGGATCGATGGAGATGCCCGAGCTGTCGAACGCCGGCAGCGATCCCATGTCCAGCGACAGCCCCGACAGATCGAGCGACATGCCGGAAAGTCCGCTGGTCAGCGCGCTCTCGTCGATGGTGAACGCGGCCTGGATGGCATCGCCGTCGATGGTGAACAGCGACTCCATGCCGAAGCCGTCCTCGCCGTCCTGCTCCTCCTCGTCGAAGGACTTGCCGGTGAACACGTTCACGTCCGGGTGCGCCAGCTGGTCCTTCACGATGGCGCTGCTCGCGGCCTGGTCGATCACGTGCGCGGTCAGCGAGGCCGGGTAGTTCAGCCCCGTGCTCAGCATGGTTGCGCTGGCGTCCTCGCGCGGCTGCACCACGCCCACCACGCGCACGTCCTCGCCGCCGGCCACCAGCTTGCGCATGTAGTCGGCGTCGTCGGTCTTGTCCTTCCACACGTTGAACTCGTCGTCGCGCTGGTAGTAGTCGGCGGCGTTCACCAGCTTGAACGACACGTCCAGGATATCCTCGTAGGAGGGGTCCTCCAAGTCGGAAGGCGCGGTCACCTCCTCTTCGGCGGCGAACTTCTTCACCATGTCGTCCAGCTCGGCGGGGTCGCGCAACCCGAGCGTGTACAGCATGAAGTCGCTGATGCCGCCGTTGCCGGTGAGCACGAGCACCACCTCGGTGGGGCTCTCGGGCCAGCGGCCGGCCTTCACGTCGTACTGGTTCTGGTAGAGGCCGGGGTCGCTCGGCATCTCGTAGAACGTGTCGGTGCTCATGGACATGGACATGAGGCTGTTCGAGCTGGCGGACGAGCCCAGGCCCAGCGCCGAGAACGACTTGTCCGGGTTCACCTGGCGCAGGTTCTCGGTGTTGGAGCTGAATATTTGCGGCGCCACGCTGTAGGTGTACTCGATGGCGTTCGTGTACTGCTCGATGCCGCTTTGGCCGCTGTCCAGGTACTCTTTGAGCGACGCCAGGTCGTTGCTGCCGATGCTCGACACCATGTTGGACACCATTTCCACCACGTGCGCGGAGCCCTCGCCCTTGTCCTCGCCGCTCGCGGCCTTGGCACCTTCGCCAGCCGCGCCGAACATCATGGACGTCATGTCGAAGCCGGTGCTCTGGATTTGCAGCGGGTACTCGGAGAGCGTTTCTTCCTCCACGGACTTGATGTAGTTGTTCACGCCGTTGGCCAGCGCCAGGATGGCTGCGATGCCGATGATGCCGATGGAACCCGCGAACGCCGTCATGAGCGTGCGGCCCTTCTTCGTCATGAGGTTCTTGAACGACAGCGCGAGTGCCGTGAGAAACGACATCTTCGTGCGCTGCACCGGCTTCTCGCTGAGGCGCATGTCCTCGGCCGTGGGCTCGTAGGGGTCGGTGTCGCTGCGGATAATGCCGTCGGAGAGGTTCACGATGCGGGTGGCGTATTGTTCGGCCAGCTCCGGGTTGTGCGTGACCATGATGACCAGGCGGTCGTTGGCAATCTCGGTGAGCAGGTCCATGATCTGCACGGACGTCTTGGAATCGAGGGCGCCGGTGGGCTCGTCGGCCAGCAGTATCTCGGGGTCGTTGATGAGGGCGCGCGCGATGGCCACGCGCTGCATCTGCCCGCCGGAGAGCTGGCTCGGCTTCTTGTTCACGTGCTCGCCCAGGCCCACGCGCTCGAGCGCGTTGACGGCGCGCTCGTGGCGCTCGGCGCGCGACACGCCCGACAGCGTGAGAGCTAGCTCCACGTTGGCGAGCACCGTCTGATGGGGGATGAGGTTGTAGCTTTGGAACACGAAGCCGATGCGGTTGTTGCGGTAGGCGTCCCAGTCCTTGTCGCGGTACTGCTCGGTCGAGATGCCGTCGATGATGAGGTTGCCCGAATCGTAGTGGTCGAGGCCGCCCACGATGTTCAGGAGCGTGGTCTTGCCCGAGCCGGAGGGGCCGAGGATGGCCACGAACTCGTTGTCGCGAAACGACACCGACACGTTGTCGAGCGCCACTTGCGTGAAGTCGGCGGTGGTGTAGGACTTGCAGATATTCAGCAGCTGGAGCATGGTGCGCCTTTCAGCGCGCTTCGGGCGCGCAGGTGTTGCGTAAAGGTTGGTGTTTCGTCAATCATGGTTGATTCTCGCCCTTTCACCGCCTGAAAAGGCCGAATCTCCACCGAGTTTACCGAACGGTTACCTAACGAAGCCGATCCCCGTTTTGTCCCATTTGGGGACAGTCCCCAAATGGGACATCCCCAAATGGGATATCTGCCTGTCCGCACTTTCGTCATCGCAGGGCGCCGGCCGACGCGGGATGCAGCGCCGCCCTGCGCATCGGTCGCCCGCTTCCCGCAGCCGGGGTGCTATCATGGTTCGTTGCGTGCGGCAGACGGGCAAAGGAGGGCTGCGTGGACAGAACGGACGAGCGGTACGGGCAGTACGTCGCCATCCTGGAGGAGGAGCTCATCGCGGCCATGGGGTGCACCGAGCCCATCGCCATCGCGCTGGCAGCGGCGCGGGCGCGCGAGCTTCTGGGTACCGAGCCCGCGCGCGTGAGCGTGGCGGCCAGCGGCAGCATCATCAAGAACGCGAAGAGCGTGGTCGTGCCGCATACGGGCGGCCTCAAGGGCATCGAAGCCGCAGCGGCGGCCGGCATCGTGGCGGGGCGTCCCGAGCGCAAGCTGGAGGTCATCGCCGAGGTGGGACCGGATGAGGTGCGCGCCATCGCCGGCTACCTGGCGCGGGCGTCCATCGAGGTGGCGCGCACGGACGACGCGGTGGACTTCGACGTAGTCGTGCGCGTGGCCGGCGCCTCCGGGCAACACGAGGCGCTCGTGCGCATCGCCGACTACCACACCAACATCGTACGCGAGGAGCGCGACGGCGAGGTGCTGCTCGACGCGCCGCTGGCCTCCGAGGCGGGCACGGCGGAAGGGCTCACGGATCGCAGTGTGCTCACGATGGCCGGCATCTGGGACTTCGCCACCACCGTGGACTTGGACGACGTGCGCGGGCTGCTCGAGCGGCAGATCGCCTGCAACGACGCCATCGCGCGCGAGGGCCTGGCCGGCGACTGGGGCGCGAACATCGGCAGCGTCATGCTGGGCGCCTACGGCGACGACATCAAAGTGCGCGCGTGCGCATGCGCCGCGGCAGCGTCCGACGCGCGCATGAGCGGCTGCGAGCTGCCGGTGGTCATCAACTCGGGCAGCGGCAACCAGGGCATCACCGTGTCGGTGCCGCTCATCGAGTACGCGCGCCACCTGGGGTCGACCGAGGAGCAGCTGCTGCGCGCGCTCGCGCTGTCCAACCTCGTGGCCATCCACCAGAAGACGGGCATCGGGCGGCTCTCCGCGTTCTGCGGCGCGGTGTGCGCGGGCGCGGCGGCGGGCGCCGGCATCGCGTACCTGGACGGCGGCGGCTACAAGGAGGCATGCCACGCCGTGGTGAACGCGCTCTCCATCGTGGCCGGCATGGTGTGCGACGGCGCGAAGCCCTCGTGCGCCGGCAAGATCGCGTTCTCGGTGAACGCCGGCATCCTCGGCTATGTGATGTACCGCGATGGCCAGCAGTTCTACGGCGGCGACGGCATCGTGAAGAAGGGCGTGGAGAACACCATCGACTCCATCGCCCGTCTCGGCCGCGACGGCATGCGCGCCACCAACGACGAGATCATCAGGATCATGCTGGGCTCGTAGGGAGATGTCATCCTGAGCGGAGCGCGTCAGCGCGGAGTCGAAGGATCCCATGCGGCGACAGCATTAGCGCTTCCCGGTCGCGGCAAGAATTTGCGGCTGTGGCACGCGCGGCGCGTTCGCGAAATTCGCGACCTGGGGAAACGTCGGCGGTTGGTCGCCCGCACCGCCCGAATTCCGCCTGATCCGTGCCACAGCCGCAAATTCCTGCCGCTATGCCGGAGCGCTTTCCCGCTTCAGCCCCGCTATGCCAGCCGTGACGCTTCCGGCTGGCGCCGCATGGGATCCTTCGACTCCGCTCCCTTTGGTCGCTCCGCTCAGGATGACGAGGGGGGGGGGAGCCCGCTCGCTTACTCCTCGCCTCGGCGGTGGCTCATGATGATCTCGCGCGACTCCTCCAGGGCGCTCAGCAGGGGGCGCAACCGCTCTTCGTTCTCGTGCTTGTAAATATAGTAGATGATGAAGTTCGCGTCCTCATCGGCGATGGGGATGCTCACCGTCTGGTTCACGTCCTCGAGGAACTTCAGCTGGCGCAGATCCTTCTGCAGGATAAGGACGCCGCCTTCGGGCGCGGTGGTGGCGTAGCTCGTCACGGCCCTTCCCAGGATGGGGCGCTTCTTCGGATCGAAGCCGTGTGCGTGGCACACCTGCTCGATGCGCCGCCATCCCGAGATGGAGTACTCGTCGAAGAACTGGATGAGCGTCTCGTCGGCGAGATCCTCCATATGCAGCTCACTTCGCTCGGCGAGGGGATGGTTGCGGTCGACGACGGCCACGAACTGCGTCTGCACGAGGGGTTGGAACACGAGCCCCCGCTCGGCGAGCGCATGCTCCTCAAGGTAGGCGAACACGACGTCTATCTCGTCCGACTCCAACAGGTCGAACAGCGGCTGGTTCTCGTGGTGCTCGAACACGATGGGCACGTGGCGCTGATCGTTGAGCAGCACCGTGGACAACGAGATGATGCTGGAAACCGTGTTGTCGTAGAGGATGCCGTCCACGCGGATGGGCTTCTCGCGCACGACGGTGGCGATGGCGGCCTGCGCGCGGTCGTAGGCGTCGACCATCTCGAGCGCGCAGCCGAACAGGATGCGGCCGGCCTCGCTCAGCTGCACGGTGCGCCGGTCGCGGATGAGCAGCTCGGCGTCGAACTCGCGTTCGAGCGCGGCGATGTGCTTGCTCAGCGCCGGCTGCGTCATGTGCAGCTCCTCGGCTGCCTGCGTGAAGTTCAGGCAGCGCGCCAGCGTGATGAATTCGCGGTAGGTGTCTATGTTCATCTGCGTTCCCCCTGCCCATGCGAGCGTTTCCCCGCCCGTATGGTACCACGCCGCATCGCGTCGCCGAAACACTGGGAGCCAGGCAGGGGAAACGGAATAACGATATGCCTTATTCGCATCACCGGTCGCACGATCTCCCCAGACGTTATTTCCTCACACCTCGCACGCCCGGTATGCTCGATTCACGGACAAGGACAACCGGAGAGAAGGAGGGCATATGGGGAAGCTCACCATGACGCGGCGCTCGTTCACCGAGCTGGCGGCGGTCGTCGGCACGGCGGCGGCGCTCGGCGTCGGGGCGAATCCCGCGCAGGCGCTCGCCGAAAGCGCGCAGCAGCAGGAGGGCGGCGGCCAGGGCATCAAGAAGATCCGCTCGTGCTGCCGCGGCTGCGGCAAGGTGGAATGCGGCGTGTGGGTGTACGTGCAGGACGGCAAGGTCATCCGCACTGAAGGCGACGAGTCGTGCTTCAACACCATGGGCAACCATTGTAGCAAAGGGCAGGCGTCCATCCAGGCGGCCTACCACCCCGACCGCATCAAGCATCCCATGAAGCGCACGAACCCCAAGGGCGACGAGAACCCCGGCTGGGTGCGCATCAGCTGGGACGAGGCGTACCAGACCATCGCCGACAACATCATGCAGATCCGCGAGAAGTACGGCGCGCAGAGCCTGTTCACCTGGTGCGGCACGGGCCGCCAGTGGTGCATGCAGTCCGACGCCGGCATGGCGCTCGAGCTGTTCGGCACACCCAACATCGTGGCCGCCTACCAGGTGTGCAAGGGGCCGCGCCACTTCTCGTCGCGTCTGGACAACGTGCAGGCGTGGTCGTGGAGCGAGGTGATCAACCACTCGACGAAGTACGTGCAGTGGGCCACCGACCCGTCCATCTCGAACTACGACGACTCGTCGCGCCTGGTCACCGATGTGGCTCGTCAGGCCGACGCGTTCATCGTGGTCGACCCGCGCATGTCGAACCTCGGCCGCACGGCGAAATACTGGCTGAACCTGCGCCCCGGCACCGACAACGCCATGGCGCTCGGGTGGTGCCACATTATCCTCGAGCACGACCTGGTGGACTGGCAGTTCGTGAAGCGCTGGTCGAACGCGCCGTTCGTCGTGGTGCCCGATATGGAGCCCACCGGCTACACCGAGGCCGTGCAGAACACCAAGGGCCCCTACGCCTACCGCACGCGCCTGCTCACCGAGGCCGACATCGACCCGTCCATGGTGGACTGGGAGGTGGAAGGCGAGGGCAATCCGAAGCGCTACCTCGTGTTCGACCAGCTGAACAACCGTTGGACGTACTGGCAGGCCGATCCGGAGGACGCGCACTGGGAGGGCGAGACGTGGAAGAAGCAGACCTCCGGCTTCACCCAGGACGTATCGCGGCTGCATGACGACGAGTCGAAGGTGGCGGGCTGGATCGCCGACCTGTCCGAGTTCGACCCGCTCATCGATCCGGCGCTCTACGGCGAGTTCGACGTGAAGCTCAAGGACGGCAGCACGCATAAGGGACGCCCCGCGTGGGATCTGTGGGCCGAGTACCTGCAAGAGTTCACGCCCGCGCGCGTGTCCGAGATCACGGGCGTGGACGCCCAGCTCATCGAGGACGCGGTGGTGGAGTGGGCCACGCGCGACGACCCGCGCATCCCCAACGGCGGCATCAACTACGGCCTGGGCGTGGAGCACGCGGGCAACTCGACGCAGAACTGCCGCGCCATCATGGCGGCCTGCGCGATGGTGGGCGCCATCGACACGCCGGGCGGCCAGCGCGGCGCCACGAGCGGCTGGACCGAGCAGTCCGGTCCGTGCTCCATGCTGCCGTCGATGGGCGCGTTCGCGTTCATGCCCTCGCCCGACCTCTCGCTCAAGATGGCGGGCAACGAGAAGATGCCGCTTCTGTACTGGTACGGCGTGTGGTGCGACGCCAACGCCGCTATGGAGTGCGCGCACAAGGAGCCCGACGCGCCCTACGAGATCCACGGCGGCATGATCGGCTCCGGCGACCACATGAACATGGGCAACGCGAAGTACAACTGGGAAGCGCTCAACATGCTCGACTTCCTGTTCGAGGCGAACCTCTGGCATTCGCCCACGTCAGGCGCGGCCGACATCCTGCTGCCCGTGTGCCACTGGACCGAGATCAACGCCTACCGCATCGCCCAGGGCGCATCCGGCGGCTTCGGCCTGTGCGTGAAGGCGGTCGACCCGCCGGGGGAGTGCAAGAGCGATCCTCTGTACTTCATGGAGCTGTCCAAGTATTTCGGCGTGCCGGCCTTCGACGGCGACGATCCGTGGCTCGAGAACGTGCCCGGCGTCGACCTCGAGGTGGAGAACCTCACGGTGCAGTGCTGCAAGCAGGGCTGCGCGCCTTACAAGGACTGGAACGAGCTCGAGGCCGCGTTCCAGGAGCACGGTTGGTGGAACATGAAGCGCGAGATCCCCGAGGACTGGGGAACGTACCGCCGCTACGAGGTGGGCCAGGCGTACCGCCCGGCGCCGCATCAGCAGCCGGCGCAGCTCAACATCAACAAGCCCGGCTTCCCCACGCCCACGATGAAGCAGGAGTTCTGGTGCACGTCCATCGAGTCGTTCTTCCCCGAGGGGACGGACGGCCCGGAGCTGGCACCCGGCTTCACGAGCGAGGCGCTGCCGTACTACGCCGAGCCCAAGCACGGCCCGGTGGCTGACGCGGAGACGTACAAGGAGTACCCCATCACGTGCATCACCGGGCGGCGCATTCCCGTGTACTTCCACAGCGAGCACCGGCAGCTGCCGTGGTGCCGCGAGCTCTGGCCCGTGCCGCGCATGGAGATCAATCCGGAAACGGCCGCCGAGCTGGGCATCGAGCAGGGCGACTGGGTGTGGATCGAGAGCCCGTGGGGCAAGGTGCGCCAGACGGCCGATTTGTACTACGGCATCAAGCCGGGCATGATCAACGCCGAGCACCAGTGGTGGTACCCGGAGCTCGCGCAGGCCGACAAGGGCTACGAGCTGTCGTGCATCAACTGCATCACCGACCGCAAGACGCAGGACAAGTACAACGGCTCGTCGAATGTGCGCACGTACCCGGTGCGCGTGTACAAGGCCACGCCGGAGAACTCGCCGTTCGGCAACCCCATCCCGTGCGGCAACGACGGCACCGAGATCATCCACGACTCGACGGATCCGCGCCTGAAGCTGTGGGAAATCGGCGCGGCCGGTATCCATCCGGACAACTTCTAAGGGAGGAGGGGACTTATGACTCAATATGCGATCGTCACCGATCTGGATCGGTGCGTGGGCTGCCTGGCGTGCTCGGTGGCATGCAAGGTAGTCAACGGCGTGCCGACCGGGAGCTTTTGGAACAAGACGCTGCGCATCGGCCCGAACCCCAAAGAGGGCGGGAGCGGCCAGTGGCCCGACGTGGAGCTGTACTTCCTGAACGTGCAGTGCCAGCACTGCGCCGATCCCGAGTGCGTGAAGGTGTGCCCGACGGGCGCCTCGCACAAGCTTGAGGACGGCACCGTGCAGATCGACAAGAGCAAGTGCATCGGCTGTCAGTTCTGCGCGATGGCCTGCCCGTACGGGGTGCGCTACCTGAACGAAGAGGAGCGCGTGGTGGAGAAGTGCACGCTGTGCGAGCAGAAGATCTCGCAGGGCGAGCTGCCCCAGTGCGTGTCGCAGTGCTGCGGCATGGCGCGCTGGTTCGGCGATGCGGACGGCGACATCCGCGATTTCGCGGGGCCGCGCGGCGAGACCATCGGCAGCTTCCTGGAGGAGTTCTCGGACGAGGCGGTGCATCATCTGCCCGACGTGGGGAACAAGCCGACGTTCCGCTACATCCTGCGCGACATGAAGTGGCAAGGAGGCGATGAATAATGGAACTGCAGTGGCCTTTGATTGTTTTCACCACGCTGGTGGCGTGGAGCGCGGGACTCTTTGCGAGCCAGAGCTTGATGGCGCTGGTTGGCGCGGGTAAGAAGTCGCAGATGACGGCGTGGGTGGCGTCGGCCGTGCTGCTGGCCGTCGGCGGCGTGGCGGTGTTCTTCCACCTGGAGCACTGGGAGAGGATCTTCAACGGGTTCGGGCACCTGACGAGCGGCATTACCCAGGAGCTGATAGCCATCGTGGTGCTGGCCGTGGTCGCGGTGGTGTACCTGGTCATGATGCGGAAGTCCGACGACGGCGCGAGCGTGCCCAAGTGGCTGGCCGGCGTGTCGATCGCGGTGTGCGTGGTGCTGGTCGCCGTGATGGCGCACTCGTACACGATGGCGGCTAGGCCGGCGTGGGACAGCGTGCTCTGGATCCTCTATGTGATCGGCAACGCCTGCGTGCTGGGGCCCGCGACGATGGCCGTCATCATGTCGCTCAAGGGCGACGACGTGGTGCCCGTCGCGCTCCCGGCCCTGATCGGCACCGCGATCGCGGCCGTCACAGCCGTGGCGTTCGCCGCCTTCCTCCAAGCGTCCGGCGGCTCCTTCGCCGAAGTCGGCTTCTACTTCGACCCGACGCATCCCACCAAGGCCATGGCCGACGCCGCCGCGACGGTGGCGGGCCAGGCGCCCCTCCTCTGGGGCGGTGCCGTGGTCGTCGGCGCGATCGTCCCCCTGGTCGCCGCCTTCATGGGCAAGCGCTCGGGCAACTGGAAGCTCTGGGGCTCCGTCGCGGTGGTCGCCGCCCTGATCGGCGCGGTCTGCCTCCGCGTCGCCTTCTACAACCTCGGCCTCTCGGTCTTCATGTTCTACTAGGGATTTCGCTGAATGGCATAAAAGGGGACTGTCCCCTTTTATGCCAAAATCCCTCGATGTCCCAAATGGGGACTGTCCCCATTTGGGACATCCGGAGCCCCCTGCGGGCGCGGTTCGTCTCCCCCAACCCCCTTGCAGACGACGAGCCGCCCCCGCAGGGGGCTCCGGGCGCGTCTTCGGGGCCTCTTGCGAAAAAAAATGCGCGCAATGGACGGATTGATGCTGCTGAGGTGGCATTTCGACCTGGGGTTTCCCTTGCGCGCCCTCGCGGGGACATCCTTAAAGCGGCATCTCGCCCTGCGGAATCGTCCATTGCGCGCAAAAATTCAGCCGGGAGCCCCGTTTTCCCGCTTCGGTCCCGCTACGCTTCGCGGCGGTCCTTGCGGTTCCGCATCAGATCCTTCGCCTCGTCGACGGCCTCGAAGAACTCGCGCAGGCGCTCCTCGTTCTCCGGGCGGTACACGGCGTAGGCGACCAGCTTCGCGTCGTCGTCCACCAGCGGGATGCAGGCGCGCTGGCCCGTCTCCATCAGAAGGCCGATCTGCCTCTGCGTCTTCTTCCACACGAGCACGCTGCCGCGCAAAGGCGTGCTGAAGAACTCCACGTCGTTGAGCGACGATACGGGGCGCGTCTTCGGGGCGAAGCCGTGCCGCGCGCAGATGGCCTCGATCTGCTCCCAGGCCGGGTTCGTCTTGTCGCTCACGAACTGCACGAGCGTCTCGTTGCGCAGGTCGTCCCATGCAATGGACGTCTGCGCGGCGAACCCGTGGTACGTGCCCACGATGGCCACGAGCCGGATGTCCAGAAACGGCCGCGACGCCAGGTGGCGCTCGGCTATCCTCTCTGGCAGGGTGTAGCCTACGAACAGGTCGATCTCCCCGCTTTCCAGCAGGTCGAAAGGGTCGTCGCTGGCGCGTTCGAACACGGTCGTCACGTGATGGCGCTCGCGGGCGATCATCGTGGCGAGCGAGGCGAGGGAGGCGACGTCGGAATCCTCCATATGCCCGGCGATGCGCACGGGGCTCTTCGCCTTGAGGGCGTCGATGACCTGCTGCGCGTTGTCGTAGGCGTTGACGATGATGCCGGCGCTCTCGAACAGCGTGCGGCCGGCCTCGGTGAGCTGCACGCCCTTGCGGCTGCGGTCGAGCAGGTCGGCGCCGAACTCTCGCTCAAGCGACAGCACGTGCTTGCTCAGCGCGGGCTGCGTGATGTTGAGGCTGCGCGCGGCCTCGGTGAAGTTGAGGCATTGCGCCAGCTCGATGAACTCCCTGCATTGGTCGATGTTCATGGGAATCCCCACCCCCTGCGTGCATTCTA
The DNA here is from genome assembly GCF_902386925.1 of Arabiibacter massiliensis. NCBI lineage: Bacteria > Bacillati > Actinomycetota > Coriobacteriia > Eggerthellales > Eggerthellaceae > Arabiibacter > Arabiibacter massiliensis. The sequence goes on from NZ_LR698996.1 coordinate 2,726,840, forward strand.
CCACCCCTTGCGCGTCCAGCGCTTGCGGACAGCTCAGCGATGCCCGAACGGCATAGGCCGATAACGCCCGGGAATGGTAAGGGGTTCGATTGGAATTGTCGAGGCCGATCATGTGCCTGATCGTTATTTCCGCATGCAGGGGGCGCGGCCTATGCTGGAAGGCGAGGAGGGGCGGGCCGACGCGTTTTCGCGCTGACGGCGCCTCCTGCGCGCGCCGCCTTCGGGCTGCGCGCGGGAACATGCGGATCGAAGAGGAGGAGAGCATGGGAAGGTTCTCAGTATCCCGCAGGACGTTTCTGAAGCTGGGAGCGGCAACGGCCGCTGCAGCGACGATCGCGTCCCCGGCTGCGGCGCTCGCCGAGACCGACGCGCCGGCATCGGGCGAGTCGGCGGTCAAGCGCGTGCGCACCGGCTGTCGCGGATGCGGCAAGATGGAGTGCGGCGTCATCGCCGTGGTGCAGGATGGCAAGGTCATCCGCATGGAGGGCGACCCGACGGCGTTCCAGTCGATGGGCAACTGCTGCACGAAATCGCAGTCGGCCATCCAGGCGGCGTACCACCCCGACCGCCTGCATTACCCGATGAAGCGCACGAACGACAAGGAATCGGACGACCCTGGCTGGGTGCGCATCAGCTGGGATGAAGCGATGACCACCATCGTGTCGAAGTTCGACGAGTTGCAGGCGCGCTACGGCGGCGAGAGCCTGTTCGGCATGTGCGGCACGTCGCGCGTGTGGTGCATGTTCGGCGCGTCGAACGGCATGTATCTGTGGGACTCGCCCAACATCGTGCAGGCGTGGCAGATCTGCAAGGGCCCGCGCCACATGGCCACGCTCATGGTGTCGAGCTTCGCCGACAGCTGGATGGAGACCGTGGCGCACCCCGACGTGTACGTGGCCTGGGGCGGCGCGTCGGAGATGTCCAACTACGACGATAGCTGCCGCACCACCGTGGACGTGGCCACGCGTGCGAACACGCACATCTGCGTGGACCCGCGCGAGACGAACATGGGCAAGGAGGCCGACTTCCAGCTGCACCTGCGCCCCGGCACCGACGGAGCCATGGCGCTGGCCTGGTCGAACGTGGTCATCGAGAACGAGCTGTACGACGATTTGTTCACGAAGAAGTGGACGAACGCCCCCTTCCTCGTGTGCGAGGACATGGAGCCCACCGGTTGGACGGAGCCGTCGCCCATCGTCATGACGCCCTTCGAGCTGAAGACGCGTCTGCTGAAGGAGTCCGACCTGGTGGAGGGCGGCAGCCCGAAGCGCTTCATGGTGTGGGACCAGCTGGCGGGCAAGCTCACGTACTTCGACGCCGAGACGGGCTTCTGGGAAGGCGAACAGTGGACGAAGCCCACGGCCGGCCGTGAGGCGCAGCAGGAGAACCTGGCCCCGGGCCTGCACCAAGGGTTCGTCATCGATCCCACGCCGTTCGACCCCGAGATCGATCCGGCGCTGTTCGGCGAGTTCGAGGTCACGCTCAAGGACGGCTCCGTGCACAAGGTGGAGCCGGTGTTCCAGAAGTACGCCGAGCGCTGCGCCGAGTACGACCCCGACACCGCGGCCGAGATCACCGGCGTCCCCGCCGACCAGATCCGCGCGGCGGCGCTCGCGTACGGCACGCGCCTGCATCCCGAGAAGGGCTACGGCAACGGCGGCATCCAGTACATGCTGGCCACCGAGCACGCCAACACCGCCATCCAGAACGTGCGCGCGCTCGACTACCTCACGGCCATCACGGGCAACTACGACACGCCCGCCGGCCAGCGCGCCTCCACGCGCGCGCCCATCGAGGGCGGTCAGATGGGCTTCGCCAACAACGGATCCGGCATGCCCATGCTCTCGCCCGGGCAGATGGAGAAGATCCTCGGCCGCGAGGACATCCCGCTTCTGTACTGGTGGGGCATGTGGGCCGACGCGACCGCCACGTGGAACGCCGTGCTCACGGGCGAGCCGTACCCGGTGGTGGGCGCGTTCAACTCGTCGGGCAACTTCATGAACCAGTGCAACACCACCACAACGTGGGAAGCGCTCAAGAAGCTGGACTTCTACGTGGAGGCCAACCTCTGGCACACGCCCGGCGGCGGCCTGTGCGACATCGTGCTGCCGGCGGCCCACTTCCTGGAGCTGTCGAGCCCGCGCTCGTCGCAGGGCGCGTCCGGCGCGATGGGCGCCACGGTGAAGTGCATCGACCCGCCCGGCGAGGCCAAGTTCGACGGCGAGATCATCCGCATGCTGTACGAGTACAAGGGCCTGCCGTACAACGTGATCCCCGGCTACCCCGAGTACCCCAGCGTGGAGGAGATGCTGGACATGTCGGTGGCGGGCTTCGAGCCGAAGGGCTGGAAGGTGTTCGAAGAGCGCTTCCAGGAGCACGGCTGGTGGGACTGCAAGGAAACCGAGCCGGAGCTGTGGGGCACGTACCGCCGCTACGAGACCGGCGGCATGCGCACGCGCAACGCGGGCGGGTTCGTGGGCTCGCAGGGCGACAAGCTGCCCGGCTTCTACACGCCCACGAAGAAGATCGAGATATGGTCGACGGTGATGGAGTCGTACCATCCCGACGGGCAGTGGAACCTGCCCACCTACGTGGAGCCGCCACACAGCCCGGTGAGCGATCCGGAGATGTACAAGGAGTACCCGCTCATCATCACGACGGGGCGGCGCATCCCGGTGTACTTCCACAGCGAGCATCGACAGCTGCCGTGGTGCCGCGAGCAGTGGCCGGTGCCGCGCGTGGAGATCAACCCTGAGGACGCGGCCGAGTACGGCATCGAGCAGGGCGATTGGGTGTGGATCGAGACGCCGTGGGGCAAGATCCGCGAGGTGGCCGACCTGTACTACGGCATCCGCCCCGGCACCATCAACTGCGAGCATCAGTGGTGGTTCCCCGAGTTCAAGCAGTCGGGGTCGGGCCACGAGCTGTGCGCCGTGAATCACCTCATCGACAACTGGGCGCGCGACCCGCATTGCGGCGCGTCGAACCTGCGCGCCTACCTGGGCAAGATATACAAGGCGACGCCGGAGAACTCGCCGTTCGGCAACCCGGTGCCGTGCGACCACAACGGCGTGGAGATCATCCACACGCCCGACGACCCGCGCCTCAAGGAATGGTTGCCGACGTACGAGGGGAGGGAGTAGATCATGACGCAGTATTCGATCGTCACCGATTTGAACCGGTGCGTGGGCTGCCTGTCGTGCTCGGTGGCGTGCAAGGCGGTGAACAACGTGCCCATCGGCAGCTACTGGAACAAGGTGCTGCGCATCGGGCCGAATGCGTCCATTCAAGGGTCGCAGGAAGGCGATCCGGCGTCCTACCTGTACTTCCTGCCGGTGCAGTGCCAGCACTGCAAGGAGCCCGAGTGCGTGAAGGTGTGCCCCACGGGCGCGTCGCACAAGCTTGAGGACGGGACGGTGCAGATCGACAAGTCGAAGTGCATCGGCTGCCAGTTCTGCGCGATGGCCTGCCCGTATAACGTGCGGTATTTGAATGAAGAGGAGCGCGTGGTGGAGAAGTGCACCCTCTGCGAGCAGAAGATCGCGCAGGGGGAGCTGCCCCAGTGCGTGTCTCAGTGCGGCGGCATGGCGCGGTTCTTCGGCGACTTGGACGCGGGCATCGAGACGTTCGAGGGCGCGGAGAACGGCACGGAGCGCATCGTGCTGGGCGACTTCTGCCTGCCGTTCTCGGATGCCGACGTGCACACGCTGCCGAACGTGGGCAACGAGCCCGCGCTCATGTACATCCTGAGGGATCACGACTGGATGGGAGGGGAGGCGTAATGGAGCTGCAGTGGCCTTTGATCGTGTTCACCACGCTGGTGGCGTGGAGCGCGGGGCTGTTCGGGACTCAGGCGCTGATGGCGCTGCGCGGTGCGGGTAAGAAGTCGCAGATGACGGCGTGGGCGGCGTCGGCGGTGCTGCTGGTCGTCGGCGGCGTGGCGGTGTTCTTCCACCTGGAGCACTGGGAGAGGATCTTCAACGGGTTCGGGCACTTGACGAGCGGCATCACGCAGGAATTGATCGCCATCGTGGTGCTGGCCGTGGTCGCGGTGGCGTACCTGGTCATGATGCGCAAGTCCTCCGACGGCGCGAGCGTGCCGAAGTGGCTGGCCGGCGTGTCGATAGCGGTGTGCGTGGTGCTGGTCGCCGTGATGGCGCACTCGTACACGATGGCCGCCCGACCTGCGTGGGACAGCGTCCTCTGGATCCTCTACGTCATCGGGAATGCCTGCGTCCTCGGCCCGTGCACGATGGCCGTCATCATGTCGCTCAAGGGCGATGATGCGAAGCCCGTCGCGCTCCCCGCGCTGATCGGCGCGGCCCTCGCGGCCGCGGCGGCAATCGCCTTCGCCGCCTTCCTCCAGGCGTCCGGCGGCTCCTTCGCCGAGGTGGGCTTCTACTTCGACCCGACGCATCCCACCAAGGCCATGGCCGACGCGGCCGCCACCGTCGGAGGCCAAGCGCCCCTGCTCTGGGGAGGCGCGGTAGTCGTCGGCGCGATCGTGCCCCTGGTCGCCGCCATCGTCGGCCGCAAGTCCGCCAACTGGAAGCTCTGGGGCGCAGTCGCCGTCATCGCCTCCCTGATCGGCGCGGTCTGCCTGCGAGTGGCCTTCTACAACCTCGGCCTCTCGGTCTTCATGTTCTACTAGGGATTTCGCTAAATGGCATAAAAGGGGACAGTCCCCTTTTATGCCAAAAAGGTGTCCCAAATGGGGACTGTCCCCATTTGGGACATCCGGAGCCCCCTGCGGGCGCGGTTCGTCTCCCCCAACCCCCTTGCAGACGACGAGCCGCCCCCGCAGGGGGCTCCGCGGCGCGGCTTCCCGGTCGCGGCAGGAATTTGCGGCTGTGGCACGCGCGGCGCGTTCGCGAAATTCGCGACCTGGGGAAACGTCGGCGGCTGGTCGCCCGCACCGCCCGAATTCAGCCTGATCCGTGCCACAGCCGCAAATTCCTGCCGCTTTGCCGGAGCGCCAGTTCCCCACAGGGGCTACGGGCGTGGTTTCGGGGCCTCTTGCGAAAAAAAATGCGCGCAATGGACGGATTGATGCTGCTGAGGTGGCATTTCGACCTGGGGCTTCCCTCGCGCGCCCTCGCGCGGGTGCCCTCAAAGCGACATTTCGCCCTGTGGAATCGTCCATTGCGTGCAAAAATTCAGCCGGGAGCTCGAAAGGCTCCGCCCCCCGGTTTCGGCGCAGACGAGACGAGGCCGGACGCGATGTCCGGCCTCGGATGCTGTCTGGTGGGCGATACCGGATTTGAACCAGTGACCTTGTCCTTGTAAGGGACCTGCGCTCCCGCTGCGCCAATCGCCCGTTTTCCACACGCCTTTCGGCGGTTTTCCATTCTCGCATACTGGCGCGCGCCGCGCAACGAACTTCGCTGTGGAAATCCTTTCTACCTGGGCTTATGGATTTTCGTCTTTCCTCGCGCTTGATTTCCGCTTGATTTCTGCTGGAACCGCGCTTGATTTCCGCTTGATCCGCGCTGGATCGAGGCGTGATTTGCGCTGGATCCGCGAAAGAACGGGGCGGTCTTTCGTGTCGTCGTGCGCCATGAATCCGCTGGATCGGCTGGTCATACTGGTAGCAGGACGAAAAAGGGGGAACCGAGCTATGAAACGGAAGAGGACGACGGTGGCGGGCGCGGTATGCGGCGTGGTGTGCGCCGTGTGCGTGGTCGCGTACCTGCAGGGCGTGCGGGGCGAGGCAGAGGCCGCGCGCGCCGAGGCGCTCGCCCGGTACGGGGGCGAGCAGCTGGAAGTGTGCGTCGCCAAGCGCGACATCGCTCCGGGGGAGACGGTGGACGCGGGCTTGATCGAAACGCGGCTGTGGGTGGCGGACCTGCTGCCGGCGCAGGCGGTGAGCTCGGCGGACGAGGTGCTGGGAAAGTCCGCGTCCTCGGCGATCCTCGCGGACGAGGTCCTGTCGATGCGCAGGTTCCAGGATGCGAGCACGCAGGTGGAGCCGCCCGAGGGGCTGGTCGCCGTCAGCGTGCCGGCGAAGGACGTGCAGGCGGTGGGCGGAGCGGTGGCCGCGGGATCGCGGGTGGACATGTACGCCACCGGCGGCACGTCCACCGACCTGCTGGCCAGCGACGTGCTCGTGCTGGCCACGAGCACGTCGTCGGGCGAGACGTCCTCCGACGCGAAAGTGTCCTGGATCACGCTGGCCGTCGAGCCCGAGCGCGTGCAGGAGGTGGTGGCCGCCGCCCAGGGGACCGATCTGTACTTCTCGCTTCCCGGCGAGGGGGCCGCTCACGCGCCTTCGGCAAACGATGAAGGACAGGAGGATGCGAGATGACCGCTTCCGTGGCGCTGTGCGCCGACATGACCAGCTTGCGGCACCCGGAGGCGATCGGGCTGGCGGGCGAGAACCTTGCGGCGCAGGAGTGGCTGCGGCTGTTCTCCACCGGGGAGGAGGCGCGCCGGTTCCTCTGCGCTGATCAGGCGGTCGACGAGGTGTGGGTGGCTTCGAGCGACGACATCGAGCCCATCAACCTGGCGGCGTCGCTCAAGCGCGATCGGGCGGACCGGCGCGTGTGCCTGCTGTCGTTCGATGGAACGGGGTCGCTCATGAGCAGGGCGAATGCGGCGGGCATCGACGCCTCGCTCAGCCGCCAGGCGTTCCTCGACCGCTATGTGCAGCGCAAGCGCCAGCATGCGGCGGCTGCGGGCGGCGCGCGGTTCGAGGCGCAAGGAGCGCCGGCACCCTGCGCTCCCGCTGCGCCGGTCGTGCAGCCCGAGCGCCCGCGCGTCGCGGTCGCGTACCGCGGAGCGCCTGCAGCGGCCTCCCTGACCCGCGAGGCGCCCTGCGCCGCGACGGCGCGCGGGGAGTCCTCGGCGTTCCTCATGCCCGTGGTCAGCGGAAGCGGCGGCGCGGGCAAGAGCACGGTGGCGGCGCTCGCCGCGCTCACGGCGCAGGCGCTCGGCTTCAAGACGCTGCTGCTCGACTTCGACCTGCAGTTCGGCGATATGGCCCACATGATGGGCATGCAGGGCGCGCTGTCTGTCGACGAGCTTCTGGCGGTGCCCGCGCGCATCGAGTCGCTTGCGCCCGACGGCCGCATGCCGGCGCTCCTGGCCGCCCCGAAGCGGCTCGAGGACGCCGAGCGCGTGGTGGAGCAGGCCTCCGAGCTGCTCGATCGGCTGGCGCGGCGCTTCGAGGTGATCGTCGCCAACACGGGCGCGGCCTGGGCCGAGCAGCATGCGGTGCTCTTGGAGCGCAGCACGAAGGCGCTGTTCCTGGTCGATCAGCGCGCCTCGTCGCTGCGGGCGTGCCGGCACGCGCTCGATCTGTGCGCCCGGTGCGGCATCGCGACGGGGCCGTTCTCGTACGCCGTGAACTGGTGCGCCAAGAATGCGCTATTCACCTCCATCGACGTCTCGTGCGCGCTCGGCGGGGCCCATGTGTTCGAGCTCGCGGACGGGGGCGGCGAGGTGGAGGAGATGCTCGGCGCCGGCCAGCCGCTCGATTTGATGGAATCGCGCAACGCGCTGTGCCTGAGCGTGGAGGAGCTCCTGCGCGAGTCGCTGCCGAACGCGGCCGGCCGCCCAGCCTGGGATGGCGCGCCGTCACGGCGTAGGCCGGGCCTTCGCTTGCTCAAGTCGGGCAAGCCGCGGAAACGGGGAAGGGAGGAGCAATGTCTTTGATGAGCCGCGCCCGGGCCGCCGCCGGCGCCGCGCCGACGGAGACGGCCGCGCGCCCCTGCGACCTCGAGGCGCTCAAACGCCAGATCAAGGCGTTCGTGTCGGTGGACGACATCGCCCTCATGATGGCCGAGAGCCCTGCGCGGGCGCGCGGCGAGCTCAGGGGCGCCTGCCGCCAGGCGTTCGAGGACGCCGTGTGGGCGGAGGTTCCGCACGGCGAGCGACAGCGGCTCGTCGACGAGCTCGTGGACACGGTGTTCGGCTTCGGCCCCCTCGAAGGGCTGCTCGTCGACGACTCCGTGACCGAGATCATGGTGAACGGCCCGCACGACGTGTACTACGAGCGCGGTGGACGCCTGTTCCGGGCAGACGCGTGCTTCGCCGACACCGGCCAGCTGCGCGCCCTCATCGACCGCATGCTCGGTCCTCTGGGCCGGCGCGTCGACGAGGCCTCGCCCATGGCGAACGCGCGCCTGCCCCAGGGCCATCGCGTGCACGTGGTGCTGCCGCCGCTCGCCCTCGACGGGCCGCTGCTCACCATCCGCAAGTTCGCCGCGCGCGTGATGACGCTCGACGACATGATGGCGTCCGGCTCGTTCGATGCCTCGGTGAAGCGCTTCCTCGTGTGGGCGGTGCGCGCCCGCAAGAGCATCGCGGTGTCGGGAGGCACGGGCAGCGGCAAGACCACCCTGCTCAACGCCCTCTCCTGCGTGCTTCCGCACGACGAGCGCATCATCACGATCGAGGACTCCGCCGAGCTGCGCTTCTTGGAGCATCCGCACGTCGTGAGGCTCGAGGCGCGCCCGCGCAACGCCGAGGGGGTGGGCGAGGTGGCCATCCGCGAGCTCGTGATCAACGCGTTGCGCATGCGCCCCGACCGCATCGTGGTGGGCGAGTGCCGCGGCGCCGAGGCGCTCGACATGCTGCAGGCGATGAACACGGGCCACGACGGCTCGCTCACCACGCTGCATGCGAACTCGCCGGCCGACGTGGTGTCGCGCCTCACGACGATGGTCCGCTACGCGGCCGACCTGCCGGTTGACGTGATCGAGTCGAACGTGGCGAGCGCCTTCGACGCCGTCGTCCAGACGGCGCGCTCGCTCGGCGGCGCGCGCTTCGTGTCGGAGGTGGCCGAGCTTTCCTTCGACGCGAAGCGGCGGGCCTGCACGGCCAGAACGCTGTACAAACGCGAATCGGGCGATGCCGCAGGGGTCTGGGTGGCGCCCCCGGAATGGGTTGATGACCTGCCGAAGCTCCATGTGGCGGAAGAGGAGGAGGTGCGCCGATGGAAACGGGAATGCTGCTTGGCTGCCTGAGCGCCGTCGCGGCGTTCGGATGCGGATCGCTGCTCGCCGCCTCGGCGATGGGGAGCGCGCGAAGGCCGCCCCGCATCGACGGCGCGGGCGGGCCGGCCTCGGGACGCCTCGCGTGGCGGCTGCGCAACGGCGTGGCGTGGACGATGCCGCTCGCGCGCCTCCTCATGCGCTCCGGGCGCGTCGCCGCCCTCGTGCGCCAGGCCGTGCAGGCTGCGCGCTCGCGCGGGTTCGCGACGGAGGAGGAGCCCCTGGCGTCCCTGGTCGCGGCCTCGCTGCTCGGCACGGCAGCGCTTGCGGGATTCGTCGCGGGCTCGCTCGCGGCCGGGGCCGCCGTGGCCGTCTGCGTCGCCGCGGTAGGCGTCGTGCGTCTGCGCGGGATGGAGGACCGCCGGCGCGACGAGCTGCGCGACGCCGTGCCCGACGCGCTGCGTTCGATGGGGGTGTGCTTCCAGTCGGGGCTGTCGCTGCTCCAGACGCTGCAGCAGGCGGCGCGCGAGGCGACGGGGCCGTTGAAGGGGCTGTTCGAGCGGGCAGCGCGCCGTTTGGAGACGGGTCAGGGCGCGAGCGAGGCGCTCGAGGCGCTTCGGGAGGGGGCGGATGTGCCCGAGCTCGCGTTCGTGGCAGTGGCGCTCGACGTCCAGCACGAGGCGGGCGGCAGCCTCTCCCGGGTGCTCGACGCCGCGCGCGACTCGGTGAAGGGAGAGATCGAGCTTCGGCGCTCGCTCAAGGTGCAGACGGCTCAGGCCAAGCTCTCGGCCCGCATCGTCAGCGTGATGCCGTTCGCGCTCATAGCGGTGTTCTCGCTGGTGAGCGAAGACTTCCTCGCGCCGTTCTTCTCGAGCGCGACGGGGCTGGCGCTGCTCGGGCTGGCGCTTGGGATGCAGGCGGCGGGCGTGCTGGCGGTGCGCCGCATGCTGGCGGTGGAGGTGGGGGCATGATGGCGTTTTCGGAGGCGTCGCTTTTGCTCGTAGGGGCGGCGGCGTCGGCGGCCGGGCTGGGGGCATGCGTAGGCGCATCCTGGCAGGCACGCAGGCGCTCGGCGCGGCGAAGGAGGGATCTCAGACGCTCGACGGGCGTGCGCGAGGAGGGCGTTGCGGCCCCGGGGCTCGACGGGAGGGTCGTCCGGTTCGCGGTGGACTGCTCGCGCGGGCTTTCGCTGGGGGCGTCGGGCCTGCCGTTCGTCCGCGGCCGGACGTTCGCCCGCGTCGCGCGCTGGCTCGGCGCGCACGCGCCGCGGGCGGGGCTTGCGGGGGAGGTGTCGCCCGGCGGGTTCGTCGACGCGGCCGCGAAGCTCGCCCTGGCCTGCGGGGCCGTCGGCGCGCTCGCGGGAGCGGTGCTCTCCAACGAGCTCGGCGCGCTGGGGGCGGTCGTCGGCTGCGCCGTCGGCGCGATGGCGCTTCCGAGGGCGGTCAAGCGGCTCGAGCGCGCCCGCGCCCTGGGCCTCGAGCGGGATCTCTCGGAGATGCTGGAGGTGGTGGCGCTCGGACTGCGCAGCGGGCTGTCGTTCGATCGCGGCTTTCAGCTGTACGCCGGGCACTTCTCCACGGTTTTCGCGGACGAGTGCGCGGCCGCCTCGCGCGCCTGGTCGTCGGGCCTGGCCACGCGGGAGGAGGCGCTGCGCCGTTTGGCGGCGTCGTACGACTCGCCCCTTTTCGCCCGCGTGGTGGAGAACGTCGTGCGCTCGCTGCGCTTCGGCGCGCAGCTGGCCGAGGCGCTCGAGGCGGCGGCTGTGGAGGCGCGCTCGGTCCATCGGGCGCATGTGGAGGAGCGCGTGGCGAAGGCGCCGGTCAAGATGATGGTGCCCACGGGCACGCTCATCCTGCCGGCGATGCTTCTGCTGGTGCTCGGGCCGGTGCTGCTCGAGCTGATGGAAGGTTTCTAACGATGAGGAGGCATGCGCATGGAAGCGTATCGGATGTGGCTGGCGAGGGCGACGTGCCGGGCGGGGCGGGCTCTCCGGCGCGAGGACGGGCAGGGCACGACGGAGTACGCCATCCTGGTGGGGGTGCTCGTCGTGATCGCCATCATCGCGATCACGGTGTTCCGCCCGAAGCTGCAGGAGCTGTGGAACGCCATCGCCGACGGTATCAACGGCCTGTAGCGCGCGCTGCGGCGCACGGCGGCGAGGGCGGGCAGGGGACGGTGGAGTTCGCCCTCGTCACGGTGGCATTCGTCGCGATGCTCGTGGCGCTTGGCGCCCTGTGGCGGGGGCTTGAAGGCGGCATGCTCGTGGAGCACGCGCTGTCGGCGGCGTCGCACCATGTGCAGCTGGCGGCGCCGGGTTCGACGGCGGACGTGTTCTTGTACTGATGGCGGAGCGAGGCGGGGGAGGGAGGAGCCATGGCTTTGAGAAGGCCTCGTGCGGGAGGCGGGTACGCGTGCGGCGGACAGGCCACCGTGGAGGCGGCGTTTCTCATCCCCGTGCTGCTCGTGGGGCTTCTACTGCTCGTGCAGCCGGGCATCCTCCTGTACGACCGGATGGTGATGAACGCCGCGGCCGCGGAGGCATGCCGCCTGCTGGCTACGAAGACGGACGCGGCGGGGGACATGGCGGCGAGCTGCGAGGCGTTCGTGCGCCATCGGCTGGGATCGGTGCCGCCGGTCGCGTGCTTCCATGTGCACGAGGGCCGCTGCTCGTGGGAGGTGCGCTTGGAGGGCGACGAGGGATCGGGCACGGTGCGCGCGTCCATCTCGAACGAGGCCCGGCCGCTTCCTCTGATAGGCGCGGCGGCGGGGCTTCTCGGCATCGTGGACGCCGGGGGCAACTTCCGCATCGAGGTGGAGGCGGAGCAGGAGGTCCAGCCGGGCTGGACGGCAAGCGCGCCGGGCGGCGGCCCGGCGGGATGGGTGGGGGCATGGCTGAGCGAATGACGAGGCGGGATCCGTTCCGCGACGAGGAGGGCCTCACCACGGCGGGCATGGTGCTCGCGCTGCTGGTCACGCTCTCGCTTGTGTTCTCGGCCGGGCAGGTGCAGCGCATAGGCGCGGCGTCCTCGAAGGTGCAGAACGTGGCCGACGCCGCGGCGCTCGCGGCCGAGAACGCGGTGGCCGAGTTCATGATCGTCGTGAGGGTGGCGGACGCGGCGGTGCTGTCGCTGTCGTTGACGAGCCTCGCGGCGACCGGGCTCGGGGTGGCCGCGCTCTGCACGCCTGCCACGGCCGCGGCATCCGAGACGCTGCTCTCGGCCGGACGCGACATCGCCCGCGCCCGCAACTCGTTCGCGGAGAAGGCCGCCGCCGGCCTCAACAAGCTGCAGCGCGCGCTGCCGTTCCTGGCGGCGGCGAACGCGGCCTCGGTGGCGTCGGCCAACGGCGACGGGTCGGCGGGGTACCTGGCGCTCGCCGTGCTCGCCCCCGCCGAGGGCGAGGAGATAAAGGTGGGCTCGAACGCCGCCGCTGCAGCCCTCGAGGACGAGGTGGACGGGAGCGCCGAGGCCGTCCGGCAGGCCGCGGAGGAGGCCGAGGAGGCCGCCGAGCGCGCGAACGAGGCCAAGCGGCGCGCGTTCGAGCACGACTGCGGCGCGGCGCCGACGTACTGCATGTACGAGCGGGCGCGCACGCTCGCGGGGATGGAGGGCTCGGACAATCCGCTGTTCAGGAGCGTCGACGCCTGGTCGTTCTCGGTGGCGCTCAAGCGGGCGCAGGCGTATTACCCGCGGCGCCTGGCGGTCGAGCGTCCGGAGGGGGGCTCGGTGGAGGAGCAGGCGCGCTCGAGGCTGCGCACGAGGTTCTACGGGTTCGCGGTCGAGGAGATGGGCCGCGGGTACGTCCGCGAGAGCGCCGAGTCGTTCGACGCGCTGTTCCCGCGCCTGCCGAGGAACACCGACGAGATGCGGGGGACGAGGCTCTACACCGAGGAGGCGTACCCGGTGTCCGTCGACGAGGAGGGAAGGGAGGTCATGCACGCATGGGAAGGATGCCCGGAGGCCGCAGGGGCGGCGCGGCTCGGATCCATCGCCCAGATGGAGGCTGGATCGGGCCCGACGTGCCCGGCGTGCGGCTTCACGGCCGCCAGCATGGGCAAGGTGGCTGCGGCCTCCACGTCCATCGAGAACGGCTTCGAGTACCACTATGGGAAGGTGGCCGAGGCGGCCGAGGAGTACCGGAAGGCGCGCGACGAGCTCGACCCGCTCGCAGCGGAAGTGCGCGAACGCGCGGGAGGCCTGTTCGACCGCGTGGGGGAGGCCTTCGGCGAAGCGGCCGGCATGCGCATCGACGCGCGCCCTCCCGGGGCGCTCGGCGTGGTGGCGCTCGTCGCGTCCACAGGCGCGACGGACGGGGCGCGGGGTTGGGAGAGTCCCTTCGTCCGTTCTGCGGGTACGCTCGGCACGCGCGCGGCCGTGTCGGCGGCGACGCTCGTGGCCGACCCCTCGGGAGAAGGCGGCTCGGTGGTGTCGTCGCTGCTCGACGGGCTCGCCGACCAGGGAGGTGCTGCGGTCGGCGCCCTCGGCATCGTGCTCGATTGCTGGTCGGGGCTGCTCGAGGCCTACGCCGAGGGGCAGGATGCGCTCGCGGGCGCCGTGTCGTCGGCCTTGGACGGCCTTCCGCTCGCCGGGGCCAGCGGGCTGGGCGCGTGGGCGTCGGACGCGCTCGAGGGCGCGGTGGCGGCGGCCGGGCTCGAGCCGGCCGACCTCGACGCGCTGAAGCCCGCCTTGGTGAACTCGGCGCACGTGGCCGAGGCGGACGACGGGGCGTTCTCGGCGCAGCTGCTCGCGCTCAAGGGCCAGGCCGTGGCCCATCCGCTCGCCTCGAACGACGTATTCGCGTCGATCGTGGGGCTGGTCGAAGGGGGCGCGGTGGAGGCCATCGACGCCGTCGACGGCCGCATCGTGATCGCCGAGGTGCGGCTGTTAGGCGACGGCGGGCCCGCCATCCCCATCGAGCTGGCGCTCCCGCCGGCCGCCAAAGAGGCGGCGGTGGACCTGGTGGGCCGGCTGGCCGACGGCCTGAGATCGGTGTACGCGCAGGTGACGGGGGTGAGGGTATGGGAGTGATGCGCAAGCGGGCCTGGGAGCGCGGCCAGATGACGGTGGAGCTCGCGGTAGCGTTCCCCGTGCTCGTCGCCGTGGCCGTAGTGGCGGTGAACGCGCTTCTCTTCCTTTCGGAATGCGGCGCGTTCGACAACGCGTTTCGCGAGGCGGTGCGCGTCCATGCGACGTCTCCGGCCTACGGGCAGGGGATCGAGCAGGGCGCGGCCCAGGTCGAGTCGTCGCTCGGCGCCGCTTTCGACCGGGATTTCGAGCGGGTGTCGGTGGCCGTGCGCGGCGGCGAGGGCGGCCATGTCGTCTTTGAGGGCACGCTCGAGCTTTCGCCCACGCTGTTCGGGCTGGGGCTCAAGCAGGAGGTGTTCGGCGTGGCGCTGCCTTCGCTCGCGCATCGAACGGAGATGGCGGTCGACTGCTACAAGCCGGGGGTGCTCCTGTGAGCGCGTCCGGGCGGGCCGGCCCGGCAGGCGGGTGGAGGCCGGCACGCGCATTCGTCCTGATCGCGCTTGCCGTCATCGCAGCCGTCGCGGCAGGCGAAGCGGGAAGGATCGCCTCCTCGGGCGTGCTGCGGGAGGCCGCGTCGCCGGCGCTCTGGGAAGCCGACGCAGCCGAGGGCGCAGCCGGGGAGGCGCTTCCCGAGGGCTTCGAAGAGGAGGCGCTCTCCCTTGCGAGGCGGACGGAGGCGCGCGTCGACGGCCGGGCGGGGATCGTGGGCTTCTCGACGGAGGAGGATGCGGCCGCGTCGTTCGCTGCCATCGCAGAGGAGCTTGCCGCGAAGGGGTGGGAGGGCGTGGAGAGCGGCGTGCCGTCGTGCGGGACGTTCGTAAAGGGGGAAGGGCGGCACAGGTGGCTGTTCGTCAGCTGCGTGCAGGTAGGAGGAGGCGCGAGCGTGGTCGTGCAATGCGGGGCGCCCGCAGATGAGAGGAGCTGAGGTGCATGGAAGATCGAAAAGAGAGGAAGCCGGCGGCCGTTTCGGGGCCCAAGCGGGAGGAGGGCGCGTCCCCGGCGCGCCGCAAGCCGACGAGGCGGCGCGCGGGAGGGGCTGGGAAGCGGCCGCAGGATCCGGCCGACGCGGCCGCCTTGCTGGAGATGGCGACGCGCCTATCGCGGAAGGGCCGGGGGCTGCTGTTCTCGCGGCCGGGCGACGCGTCGCTTCTGCTCGTGCCGTGCAACGACGTGCATACGGCGGGCATGGCGCATCGCATAGACGTGGCGTTCGTCGACGAGGCCGGGGGCGTGCTCGCGTCCTATCGCAACGTGGGCCCGTTTCGGCGGCTCCGCCACAAGGGAGCGGCCGCCGTGATCGAGCGGTTCTCGTCGTGCGCGACGCCGTGGTTCGAGGAGGGCGATCGCGTGGGCGTCGTCCCTATGAAGGAGGAGCGATGAAAACCTGCCCGATCTGCCATGCGCGGGCGTTCGATGACGCCGAGGTGTGCTTCGGCTGCCTGCACCGCTTCGCGGACGAGCCGCGTCCCGTCCCGGTTCCCCGGCCGGCGCCGCCTGCGGGCGCGGCCCTCGAAGAGGGGCTGGCGAAGGTGCGGGAGGCTGCGCCGATCCGCGCGTCCGGCGCGCCCCGGCCGGCTCCCTGCCCGTTCCAGGGCGCGCGGGCCGTGCCGGAGACGGTGCACGCCGTTCCCGTCATGCGCGGGGAGCCGGCCGGGGCCGCGCGCATCGACGAGAGGGGGTGGGTCGTGCGCTTCGAGTTTCCGGGGTTCTCTCCCATCGAAGGGGCTTCCGGCTCGCCCGTGCGGACGGCCCGCATCGGGGACGCGGGGATCGAGGAGCTCGTCGTCAGCCTGAAGCCGAGCGCAGCCCCGGACGCCTCCGCCCATCCCGGCCGCGGCGTCCATGCGCGGGTGGAGGAGCGTCCGCGCCTCAGGGCGACGGCGGCGGAGGGGTCGTGACGGCGGCGCTCGCGCTCGCCTACGCGGTGGCGGGCGGCGCGGCGGGGCGGCTCTTCGTCCCCTGGGCGGCGAACGCCCTGCTGAGGCGCTCCTACGAGCGGTCGGTGTCGTGGTGGTGGGATTCGTACGGCGCCTACCGGGCGTTTCGGGAGGAGCGCCCCGAACCGCTCGCGGGAGGGAGGGGCGAGGAGGGCGCGCTCGCGATCTGGCGGGACGACGCGCTGGCGATGGCCCGCGCCGGGACGCTCGCCCGGGAACGGGTGCGCGCCTTGGCGGAGGCGGGCCTGAAGGCGGACGAGTCCGGCGCCGCCCGCAGCGAGGCCGAGCAGCGGGCGCGATGCGCGTTCGCGCCCGGGCCGTGGGGGCACGCCGCCTGCGCCCTCGGCTGCGCGGGGTGGTTCGGGGCGGCGGCCCTCTGCGGGCTGCCGGCGGCCGTCTGCGCGGCGCTCCTGGCGTGCGGGGCGGCCATGGCCGTGGCCGTGGCGTGCGATGTGCAGGCGCGCATCATCCCGCTTGAGACGTGCCTGGCGCTGGCCGTCGGCGGCGCGGCGTTTCAGCTCGGGACGGGAGGCGTGCGCGCCCTCGCCGCAGGCGCCCTGATCGCGGCGGTCGTGGTAGCGGGCTGCGCGGCGGCGAACCGGCTGCTCGGACGAGGCGGGGGCGTTCCCGTGGGCCATGGCGACGTGCGGTGCATGGCGGCGCTCTCGCTTGCCAGCGGGCCGGCCGCGCCGTTCGGGCTTCTCGTCTGCTACGGGTGCGCGGCGGCGTTCTCGCTCGCGGGGTTGGCGGCGGGAAGGCTCGCATGGAGGGGAGGAATCCCCATGGCGCCGTTCCTGGCGCTATGGCTGGCCGTTGTACCGGTATGCGCCTGACGGGGCTGAGGCGCGCTTGCAAGGCGAAGGATCGTGGAAGGCCCGCCCTCCGAGCAGGGGGCGGGAAAGGCGAACGAAAGGAACGGATCATGGAGAAGATCGGCGAGAGGGTCATGGGAGAGGCGGCCAAGCTGCGCGCGATAGTCGTGCGAGGCGAGGAAGAGGGCGGATCGGAGATCGTGCAGACGGTCATCGTGCTGGGCTTCGCGGTGGGGCTCGGGGCGGCGCTCATGGCGCTGCAAGGCAACATCGCGACCGTCATCAAGAGCGCCGGCACATCGATCGGGGAGATGTTCAGGTCGGTCACAGCCGGCCCTACGCTGTAAGGAGGGCCGAATGCTTCGACCCGCCTGCGGCGAGCGGGGAAGCAGCGTCGTGTCGTTTCTGCTGGCGCTGCCGATTCTGCTCGCATTCCTATTCGCGGTCGTGGATCTGGGGCGGTCGGTGTTCTTGGGCATGGCGCTCGAGGATGCGGCGCATGCGGCGTGTCGCGCCGTCTGCTCGGCCGGTTCCGGCGAAGCGGAGCAGACGGCGAGGGAGGCGGCGCTCGCGGCGTCCCCCTCGCTCGCTGCGGAGGGACTTCGGCTCGCGGTGGCCGCGCATGTGGGGGAGCTCGAGGAGGAGCCGTACGTGCACCGCCTCTACGACGCGGACGAAGGCGCGTTCGAGGAGCGGCCCTCGCGGACCGCCCGGCGTACGGTGCGCGTCGACCTGGAGCTGGAGGGGTCGTACCTGACTCCGGCAGGCGCCCTGATCGCCGTGGCGGAGGGGCGGGGCGACGGGGGGTTCGCATACGCGGCGTCGGCTGCAGGCGAGAGGGACGAGACGGTGGAAGGGGGAGCATGGTGAGCGGCAAGGAGCAAGGCGGCGAGATCGTGCAGTTCGTGGTGGCGCTGCCGCTGCTTCTGCTCGTCGTGTTCTCCGTCATCCAGCTGGGCACCATGACGTTCGCCGCGAGCCGGCTCTCCTCGGAGATCACGCGCGCATGCCGGCAGCTCGACGTGTCCGGCTTGGAGCGGGCCGTCGACAAGGAGGGGTTCGTGAAGTCCGAGATACTCGGAGCGTCGTCGCAGCTGCGGGAGGCCGCGCTCCAAGTGAGCGACGTCCGATGGCGGCGCGAAGAACGGCGCAGCGCGGGCGATACGGGCGACGGGGCCCTTGAGGAGCGCACCGTCTCCGTGGCCCTCTCCTATCGCGTGCGCTACGAGCTGCCGTCGTTCGTGCAGGTACCGGGCCTGTCGGGCCAGGAGCTCTCGCGCGAGGTGAGGGCCGCTATCGTGGAGGGGCGCGTCGTCGAAGTGGAGGTGGATCGCCCATGAGGAAGAAAGGGCCCGGCCCAGGGGCGGCGGAGCGGGGGAATATGGCCCCGCTCGCCGTGGTGGCGTCGCTCGTGCTGTTCGCCGTCCTGGCCATCGCCGTCGACCAGGGGCTCGCCTCGGCGGCGAAGGCGCGGCAGGAGAACGCGCTCGACGACGCGCGGGCGGCGTGCATGGAGGCGTCCTTCGCCTTCAAAGCCAAGAACGCCGACGATCCGGGCCGCCTCGTTGCCGAGCGCGCGATCCGGGCCATCCGGGGCGCGGGCTGCGGCGGGCGGATAGAGGCGTGGTTCTACGAGGCTCCCGAGGGAGCCGTCCCCGCCGACGAGCGGCTCTGGGTGATCGGGTTGCAGGTGACGGAGGACCTCCCC
The DNA here is from genome assembly GCF_902386925.1 of Arabiibacter massiliensis. Classification (NCBI taxonomy): domain Bacteria; kingdom Bacillati; phylum Actinomycetota; class Coriobacteriia; order Eggerthellales; family Eggerthellaceae; genus Arabiibacter; species Arabiibacter massiliensis. Next base: position 2,745,254 of record NZ_LR698996.1, read on the forward strand.
ACGGTGTTCGCGCGCGGATTCGGCGTCGAAGCCATCGCGGTCGCCTCGCATCGCGTGGTGGCGGCCGTGCCGTACGCCGAAGAGCGCGTGTGGCGGCCCAACGAGAGGATATGCGGGAGGTTCGAGCTGCCGGCGGGCGCGGGAGCGGGTGCTGCGGCGTTCACGCCGCTCGCCTCGCTCGACGAGTTTCCGGCAGAGATGGGCGAGCAGGCCCGCGCGGCCTTGTCGGCGGGATCGGAAGCGGAGGAAGGGAGGCTTTTATGAGGGGTGTCGGCGAAGGCGGGGGAGCCGCGCGGGGCGGAGGCTTCGCGGCGCGCGCCGCCCGAGGGGGAGGCACGGGCCAAGCGCGCCGCCCGCATGTCTCTGGCGCGGCGTCGGGCGCTTCCGGAACGCGAGCGGGGACGGGCGCCTCCTCTTCGGAGGACCGGCCTTCCCCTGTAGCGTCTCCGCAAGGGCGCGCGGCGGGCCGGGCGAAGGCGCTCGCCCTCGTCGCGGCCGCCTCGGTCGCGGTGGCCGTGGTATCCGTCGGGTACGGCACCTGGGCCGTCGCCTCCGCGCGGGCAGCCGAGGACGCGATCGCCTCCGGCATGGCGCCGACGGTCGTGGCCGCTTCGGCGATACCGGCGGGCGCGGTGGTGGCGGAGGAGTCGCTTTCGCTGGTGGACGTGCCGCGCGCGTTCCGCTCGGAGGGCGCGCTCGATGCGGGCGGAGCCGTCGTGGGCGGCAGGGCGACCGTGGACATACCCGCCGGGGCCCAGATAGTGGAGGGCTTCGTCGCGGGGGCGGGGCAGGGGGGTCGTCTGGCCGCCGCGCTGGAGGCCGGGCAGGAGGCCGTGACGGTGTCCGTGGATGCCGAGACGGGGCTTGCCGGCCAGGTCAGGCCCTATGACGCGGTGCGCGTCGTGGCCGCCGAGACGTCGGGGACGGGCGAGGCGCTGCTGCGGACCGTCTGCGAGCGGGCGCTCGTGCTGTCGACGGGCTTCGGACAGGACGACCTGGCGGCCGCGACGGGCGCGATCACGCTGGCGGTGTCGCCCGAGGAGGCCGACGCCGTGCGGGAGGCCCAGTACGCGGGCAAGGTGAGCTTCGTGCTCGTGGCGCTCGCCGACGTCGCGGCGGAGGGGGAGTCCCATGGATAAGGCGCTCGAGCGCGCGCTCAAGACGGCGGTCCGGGAGGAGGCGTCGCTCAGGCTGCGGTCGGAGCAGGCCGATCCATCGAAGGTGGAGTCCCTCATCGGGGGCTTGGTGGGGCAGGTCGCCCTCGAGCTCGGCGTGGACCTGCGGCCCTACGAGGTGGAGCCGCTCGCCCGCTGCATCGTCGACGACTTCCTCCGCTACGGCCCCCTCCAGCCCCTGCTCGAAGATCCTTCCGTCACCGAGATCATGGTCAACGGGGGAGGCGTGGATGCGCGCGACCCCGCGCTGCCCTTCTTCGCGCCGGTCGTGTACGTGGAGCGCGCAGGGCTCATCGAGTACCGGCCCGATGTCGTCTTCGACGATGCCGACCACCTGCGCCGCATCATCAACAAGATCGCCGAGCAGGCGGGCATGCGCTGCGACGAGACGCACGCCATGGGATGCGCGATGCTGCCCGGGGGGCGGGCGCGCGCCACGTACGTGGTGCCGCCCATCGCCCCCGATGGCCCCGCGCTCAACCTGCGCACGTTCTCCGACGGCATGCTGGGGATGGAGGACCTGCTGGACGCGGGCGCGCTTCCCCCTGTCGTGGCCGAGTTCCTCTGCGCGGCGGTGCAGGCGCGCTGCCCCATCGTGGTGTCGGGCGGCACGGGATCGGGCAAGACCACGCTGCTCGGGGCGCTCTCCGGGTTCATCCCCGCAGGCGAGCGCGTCATCACGATCGAGGACACGCCCGAGCTGCGGCTGCGGGCGGCGCACGTCGAGCGGATGCAGACGCGCGAGGCCAACGTGGAGGGCGAGGGCGCGGTGAGCATGCGCGACCTCGTGGCCTTGTCGCTTCGCCGTCGGCCGGACCGCATCATCGTGGGGGAGTGCCGCGGTGCGGAGGCGTACGACATGCTGCAGGCCATGCAGACCGACCACCCCGGATCCATGACCACCATCCATGCGAACGATCCGGCCAACGCCTTGAGCAGGCTGCGCACCATGGTGGGCTATGCCGACGGCGACCTGAGCCGCGAGGTGGTGGCGCAGCAGATCGCGGAATCGCTGCAAGGGGGCCTCATCGTGCATGTCGAACGCCTACGCGACGGCACTCGCAAGGTGACGAGCGTGGTGTCGGTCGACCCGTTGCCGGAGGGCGGCACCGTCATCCCGCGAGCGGAGCTGTTCTCCTTCGACATCGAGGGCGTGGACCCTGACGGTTGGATCGTGGGCGCGTGGAGGTCGTGCGGGGTGCAGCCGCAGCGCATCAAGGAGAGGATGCGCGAGGCGGGAGTGCGCTTCGATCCGGCCTGGTTCTTCGGAAGCTGAGGAGGCGAGTTCATGGTTGCTGTCGGCGTGGTGATCCCGACGTTGCTGGTGGCGGCGGGCTGCGCGCTCGCGTTGCGGGCGTGGGTGCTGCTGCGGCAGGAGCGCGCCGCGCAGCGCGAGGAGGCGCTCGGCGATCGAGCTCTGTTCGATTCGGGGAGGGCTGCGGCGCTTGAGCGGGCCGAACGGGAACGCGCGAAGCGCCCGCGAGCCGCGAGGGGCGCCTCTTCCGGCCCGTCTCCCGCGGTTCGCGCGGCGAGGACGCTCGCCGCGGCCATCGTGGCGTTCGCGCTCGGAGCCGCTCTGACCGGCCGCCCGCTCGCCGGCGCCGTCATGGCCGCCGCGGTCGGCGCGGTCCTCGCGGGCCGCGAGGGCTCCGCGAGGAGGAAGAGGAAAGAGGAGTTCGACATGCAGTTCGTCCGGATGCTGCCGCAGCTCGCGGCGAGCGTTCGCAGCTCGCTCACCATCGAGCGGGCCCTGCGGCTCGCCTGCTCGCGCTCGGAGGATCCGCTGCGCGGCGAGCTGACGCGCGTCGTGGCCGATGTGACCTACGGCACCCCGCTCGCCACCTCGCTCGAGGACATGGCCCGGCGTACGGGAAGCCCCGACGTGAGGGCGCTCGCCTCGGCCACGAGGATGCAGCAGCGGTTCGGCGGGTCGGTGGCGCCGGTGCTCGACATGGTGGCCGCGCACGCGGGCGCGCGCCTGAAGGCATCGCGCGAGCTCAAGACGGAGCTGGCGGGCACGCGTCTCGCCAAGTGGTTCGTGGCGCTGTCCATGCCGGGCATCTTCCTCATCATGTACGCGACGAACGCCGACTTCGCGCGCTTCTACGCCGCCGAGCCGCTCGGGTGGGCGGTGGCGGGCGCGGCCGCCGTGCTCGAGGTGGTCGGCCTTATCGCCTGCCGCTCGATCACCGCCTTGGACGACCCGAGCTTGAGGCGCCCGCGCGGGATGCGCGGCACGCGGCCCGCCGCCGACGGAAAGGCGCGGTGAGCGATGGACGCTTCGACGATCATGCCTTTCGCGCTCGCTGCGGCGGCGCTGCTCGCTGGGCTCGCGGTCTACGACGTTCTGGCGCGCTACGCGGCACCGCCCTCGCGGCTCGCGTCCGCGCCGAGCGCCCCGCAGCGGCGCGAAGGGCCCTCGCGCGCCGGCGGCCTCACGAAACGCGCACTGGATGCCGTCTCGGCGACGCTCGAGCGCGTCGCCCCCTTCGCACGCGCCGAGGCCGATGCGTGCCGTGAGCAGCTGGCCCGCTCCGGCGTGCCGTTGCTTCCCGAAACCTGGAGGAGCCTGCGCGTGCTATCCGCGGCGGGATGCGCGGCATGCGCGTTTCTGGCGGCGGCCTCGCTGCGCCCGGCACCGGCGCCCGAGGCGGCTGCGGCGCTCGGCTTGGGAGCCTTCCTCGGATGGAAGCTTCCGCAGGTCGAGCTTGCCCGGCGGGAGAAGAGGCGCCGCCGCGCCATCGAGGCGAGCCTACCCGACGCCATGGAGCTGCTTGCCATCGCCATCGCCGCGGGATCTCCGCTCGAGCAGTGTTTCAGAGAGGTCGCGGCAAGCATCGATGGAGCGCTCTCGGAGGAGCTTCTCCTCGTCGACCAGGAGGTGAACCTGCTCGGACATGCGCGCGAGACGGCGCTCGAGAACCTTGCCGAGCGATGCCGCAGCCATGACGTGGGGGCGTTCGCCGCGCAGCTGATCCAGGCGGTCAACCAGGGGTCGTCCGTCGCCGAGGGCCTCACGGCCCAAGCCGCGCTCGCGCGCGAGACGGCCCAGGCCGCCGTGCTCGAGCGCATCAGGAAGATGCCGACGAAGCTCGACATCGTGCTGTCCGCATGCTTCCTGCCGCCGACGGTGGCCCTCGTCGTAGTGCCGACCGTGGTCGACCTGCTCCATTTCCTGAACGACACGATGGCGTGAGGAGGACCTGATGGGAAACGAGGGAACGTCCCGGCCCGACGGCCGGCGCACGGCGATCACGCGGCGGGCCTTCCTCGGTGCGGGCGCTGCTGCGGCGCTCGCGTGGCTGTCTCTTATATCCATCTGAGGTGGCCGAGGCAGGGTTTGGGGAAGGTACCGGCGGTGGGCGCCTGAGTACATGAGCGCCTATCCGGGCAACAATTTCGGCTACGACTCGGGCTGGGGGTATTCCTCGGACGACAAGGTGTGGCTGTCCGTCCGCTGCGACGCCACCGTGGGCCGCATGACGGAGCTTTACCTCGAGATGTCCGTGAAATCCTACTACGCGAACGGAGGGGTGTGGTCGCCCACCTGGTTCACCGACTATCCCGACACGCACGTGTGGACCTACATCATGGACGGCATGTCCGGCGACCGCCTTTCGAGCAAGAGGGGCTTCTACGACACCACCTACGATTCAAGCTCCTACCACGGCCCCTATGTGACCGACGTCCACCGCATCGAGCGGCGTGCGTATGACTGGACGGCGTACGCCGTGGTGAACGCATGGTGCGACAGCCCGGACCACGCCAACGGCATCGACATCACGGCGGAGGCGGGCCAGATCGTTCCCGCCCACGCGCTCGTCGACGACGCCTCGTGGCACGGCAAGATCGTGACCATGCGCCCGGAGGCGGCCCCGCACCTGTACATGGACGTCGCCGGCGGGGGCGTCGAGAGCGGCTCCAACGTCTTCGGCTGGCGGCTTTCGGATTTCACCAACCAGCATTGGATCGCGCTCGAAAGCGACTACGGCCACACGCGGTTCGTCCCCGTGCATATCGGGGACGTCTACAGGCAGCTCGACATCAAAGGCGGCGACTGGTTCGACGACGACACCGCGCAGATCTACGACGGGAACACCACCAAGGCGCAGTCGTTCTACGTGCACGACCTGGGCACCGGCTACCACCTGATCGTGGCGGAGTGCAGCGGGTGCGCGCTCGATCTCAACGGGGGCGGGCCCGACAACGGGACGGACATATCCCAGTGGAACTGCTTCGACGACTGGGACAATCCCAACCAGCATTGGCTGATCGAGGAACCGGTCTTCAAAACCCGCGACGGAGGGCCGCTTCGTTTGGAGGCTTCGGGGGCGATCGAGCCGGGGGCGGTGGTGGGCGTGGCCGAGGACCCCAACGCAGCGTGCGTTCCGTACAACTATCCGGGCACCGACGGCATGTTCTACAAGTACGAGTTCCTGCGCTTTCCGTCCGACCCCGGCCCCGACTTCGCGCAATGGGAGGGCGGGGACGTGGTCAGGGCCGCTTCCACCGACAACTCGTATCAGGTGGGGGAGGCCGACGCCGGCGCGTTCATCGTCTGCGTCGTGACGGCGTGGACCCGTTGGACGGCGAACGTCAAGTACCGGGGGCAGGCGGTGACCGGCGCGCTCGAGGTGCTCCTTCCCATGGTCGACGTGCGCTTCTTCGCCGACGGCGATGCCGAGCCGTGCTTCGAGGCGACGGTGCGCCGGGGCGAGGCGTTCTCGGTCCCGCAGGAGGCCTGGGACGCGGCGGCGAAGCCGGAATGCGCGGGCGTCGAGGGCTGGTTCGTCGACGCGGCCTGCTCGGTGCGCTTCGCCGACGGAAGCGTCGTCTCCGAGCCGCTCGATCTGTTCGCCTTCAACCGCGTGAAGCTCGTCTACGCGCAGGCGGAAACGTCGTGCCTGCTCAAGGAAGGAAGAGAGTGCTATCTCGACGAAAACCTGACCGAACCGGCGGGCGAGGGGGATGTGCTGCCCCCGAAGCGGGAGCTTCGCCATGGCGATCTCGCGGTCTTCGATCGCGGCGCTCCCGTCTGGTTCGAGGAGCGCGGCCGCGTGCGCGAAGCCGCGTGCGAGCAGGGTGCCTACGCCGATGCTGCAGCGCACGGTGTCGCTCAGCGCACGGCCCGGCTCACCTGCAACACTACGGCCTACCTGCGTTGGCGCACCCCCTCCTACGACGGCATCGCAGTCTCGTAGCAGGAGGAAGGAGCCGAAATGCGCTACACCTATCCAGCGCTTGTCATCGAGGACGAGCTTGGAGGTTATTGCACGTACCTCAACGATTTCAACCAGGTGACGGAGGGGAGGGATGTTGCCGAGGCCGTGGAGATGGGCGCCGACGCCCTTTGGCTCATAATCGACGACTACCTCCAGCTGGACAAGCCCCTCCCTCAGCCGACGTACCCCGAAGAGCACGAGGGCTTGCTGGTGGCCATCTCGGTCGACGTGAGCACGGAGCGCGGACTGCTTACCACGCGGATGGCCGCGATCGAGCTCGGCGTGAGCGACGCGCGGGTGCGGCAGATGGTGTGCTCGGGCCAGCTGGCCTCCAAGAAGATCGGCCGCGACAGCTACGTCTACCTCTGGAGCATCCGCGAGCGCCAGGCCAACCCGCCCAAGCCCGGCCGCCCCAAGAAAAAGGCCCTCGCCGAACAGCTGTAGCGTCCAGGCGAGGGCCGGTCTTCGGCGAGCGCTACGGCTACTACGCGCCCGTCATGCTGGCGGCGGCGTTGCCTCCGGCCTCGGCCGAGCGCATGCGCACGCGGCCTGCCGCCAGCGCCACGGCGAAGATGACGGCCGCGAACAGTACGACGATGCCCAGCTCGCCCAGGATGGGCGCGGCGGTCTCCCACGACACCTCGGTCAAATGCGCGCTCTGGGTGATGGCCTGGGTGTACCAGTACGTGGGGAAGAACTTCGCCGCCGTCTGTATCTCGGCGCCCAGCAGGTCCAGGCTGATCCAGGCCCCGCCCATGAACGTCATCACCATGCCGCCGATGTTGCCCACCGCGTTGGCCGTCGCCTCGCCCACGCCCAGCTGCCCCAGCAGAAAGCCCACGGCCAGCGGCATGAGCGACAGCGCGAACGCCCCCGCCAGCATGAGCGCCACCGCGCCGCCGGGCACGCCCTCCAGCGTGTACCCGAACGCCGCCAGCCCGATTGTGCAGGTCACCGCCCATACCGCCACAGTCACCAGAAAGCTGGCGGCCGCCTTCCACAGGCCCAGCCGCACGCTGGACAGGGGGCCCACCTGCGTGCGCCGCAGCACGTCGGTGCGGTTGAACGCGCCCATGAGCAGGCTCACGCACACGATGATGGACGCCGTCAGCGTGTAGGCGCACCACTGCAGGTAGAAGGCGAAGCGGTCGGCCGGTATGGCGCCGTCCTTGGTCTGAACCGTCTCGACCTCGATCGACTGAGCCGCGGCTTCGTCGGCGCGCGCCAGCACGTCGGACACGGAGGCGTCCGCATCGAGCGCGGATGCCGCCTGCACCAAGGCCAGGTACTGGTTGGCCTGCTGGTCCAGCAGGGTGCCGGTCATCGTGCCGTAGCTGTACGCGACCTCGATGGCGGGCAGGTCCCCGCCCGAGCGCGCCGCCTCGAAGAAGGCCTGCTCGTAACCCTCGGGCACTATCAGCACGCACCTCGTCTGCCCCGTGGCCACCGCATCTTGCAGGGCGAAGGGGTCGTCGGCCACCTCCACCGGGTCCCCGTGCTCGCCCAAAAACGCGGCCAGGTGCTCGGAGAGCGCGCTGCCGTCCCGGTCTATGACGGCGAACGGGGCCTTCGCCGCCTCGTAGCGCCCCGCATCCGCGCCCGAGGTCACGCCCATGGCCACGAACAGCCCGAGCATGCTCAAAAATCCCACGTACACGACCACGTACACGGGGTGCGTGAGCACCACGCGCAGGGCGGTTTTAAAGACTTGCATAGCGCTGCCTCCTTATGAACAGGACGGACACGGCGAACACGACGGCGGTCATGACCAGCAGAAGGCCGATCTTATCGATGAAGGGCCCCAGGGAATCGTAGTAGTACAGGCTGTAGAACGTGTCGGTGACCACCTTCGCGGGGTTGAGCGAGGCCAGAAGCGGGAAGTCGCGCGCCAGCTGGTCGGCCATCTGCATCACCGGCTCGCCGTAGAGGCCTGCGAACAGCGACAGCAGACAGGTCAGCCCGGTGAGCAGGCCCGTCTTCACGCCGAGGCCCACCTTCGGAAGCGATCCCAGAAACGTGCCGAGCGCCGTGGCGAACAGCGCGCACACCGCGATGGCACCGATGCAGGCAACCTCGCGGCCGGCAAAATCGATGCCCGCCGTGAAGCGCATGTACAGAAGCGCCACCAGCAAACACGCCATCGCCAGCACCCAGCTTGCCATGAGCGTGGCCGCGAGCGTCTTGCCGCGGCTCACGGCGCCCACGGCCCGCCGCGCGCCCAGCGCCGAGAGGTTCGGCTGCGCCTCGCAGATGGACAGCAGGCCAATCTGGGCGCAGAACAGGCACGCCATGCCCAGAAGCGCGTAGTAGAACCGCACCGACTGCGAGGGGGTGTTGTGGGTGAGCGACACCTCCGCAGTGGCGTCGCCGGACGTGAGCGCGCGTTCCACCAGGTCGGGGTCGGCCAGCGCCATCGGGTTGTCGTGCGCGATGCCCTCAAGCAGCTCGGCGTTGCGCACGTAGGTGTCGGCCACCGTGTTCAAGATGGTGCGCCCTATCTGCTTGGCGCCCATGTTGTCGGTGGCGGGCGAAACCGCCAGCTGCGGCACTCCCTCGCCGTCCACGGACAGCACGCCTACCACCTCGCCGGCGTCGAGCGCCGCGCGTGCCTCGTCGGCGCTGGCGAACTCGTGCACGTCGAGCAGTTGGTCGTCTCCCGTCGCGGCCAGCTCGTCCACCATGGCGGAGAACGCCTCGTCGGCCCGGTAGGCGTCGTCGGCCACCACGGCCGTGGACACGGGCTCGAACGCCGTTGACTCGTCCAGGTTCGCGAACATGAACATGAACAGCGTGGTGAGGATGATGGGGAAGATGAGCGCCCACACCAGCAGCTCAGATTTGCGCGTGAGCACCGCAAGCGCTCCCCTGAATGCGTTCCACATGGCTGGCCCTCCTAATCCCGAAGCGCTTTGCCGGTGATCTCGAGGAACACGTCGTTCAAGGTGGGCGGCTCGGCGTAGATGCGCCCCGTTGCCACGCCGCGCGCCGCCAGCACGCCCAGCACGTCGGCCACGTTGTGCGCGCCGTTGCCGCAGTCGGCCTCCAACATGGTCCCGTCGAAGGAGGCGCCCAGCACGCACGGCAGCGCGCGCAGGGCGGCCAGCGCCTCGTCGTCGCACGCGTCCACCTCCACGCGGATGCGCTCGCCGGTGCCTATCATGGCCTTCAGCTCGTCGTTCGTGCCGGTGGCGAGCGCCCGCCCCGCGTCCATGATCATGATGCGCGTGCAGATGTCCTCCACCTCCTCCATGTAGTGGCTCGTGTACACGATGGTGGAGCCCTGCGCGTTCAGCCGCAGGATGCCCTCCAGAATGGAGTTGCGGCTCTGCGGGTCGACGGCCACCGTGGGCTCATCGAAGAAGATGAGCTCGGGCTTGTGCGCAATGCCGCACGCGATGTTCAGCCGGCGCAGCAGGCCGCCGGAGAGCTTGCGCGGGCGGAACTTCGTGAAATCCTCGAGCCCCACGAACGCGATGGCCTCCTCCACGAGCTCCTGTCGCTCGCGCTTGTCCTCCACGTACAGCGCGCAGAAGTAGTCGATGTTGCCGCGCACGGTAAGCTCCTCGAACACCGCCACGTTCTGCGGCACCACGCCGATGCGGCGCTTCAGGTCGTAGCGCGACGGCTTCATGTCCTCGCCGAACAGGCGGATGGCGCCCTTGTCGTAGGTGAGCAGCTGCAGCATGCAGTTGATGGCCGTGGTCTTGCCCGAGCCGTTGGGGCCCAGAAGGCCGAACACCTCGCCCGGCGCGATGTGCAGGCCGAAGTGGTCGAGCGCCACCACGTCGCCGTAGCGCTTCACCAGGTTGTCCACTGCGATGATGTCTTGCATGGGGAATCTCCCGTCCTTCTCCTCGATGATGCCTCCATGATGCCCCGTGCGCAGCGGCCGCGCCAGTGCCCGCCGTCATCGGCTTGCGCCCCACGGCATGACAAATGTCACGGATTCACCGCGTGCGGCGTGTGCGCTTGCGCGCGACCTGCTACCATGGCCCCCATGGAGAGAATCGTCGACAAGGCCATCGTGCTCGCATGCTGTCTGGCGAGCTTCCTCGTGCTGCCGTGGAGCGTCGCGCTGCTGGTGGCGCTGCTCGTTGCCGTGGGCGCGGCGGCGCTCGGCGAGGTCCTGCCGCCGCGCTTCGCATCGCTGCCGGCGCTCGCCTTCGCGCTCGCCGCGCTCGCGTGGCCGGCCTTCGTGGCGTTTCTGCCCCTCGCGGTGTACGACCTCGTGCGCGACGACCATCCGGCCGTGCGCGCATGCTGGGCGCTTCCGCTGCTCGCCGCCTTCGCGCGGCTTCCCTTTGCGGCCTCGCTGCTCGTCGTGCTCGTATGCGCCGTGTCCTTCCTGCTGTCGTTCCGCGCGCGTCGCACCCAGCACGAGCTGGCCGCCTACCGCCGGCTGCGCGACGACGTACAGGAGACGTCGCTCGCTTTAGAAGAGAAGAACCGCGGCCTGCGCGAGCGGCAGGATTTGGAGGTGCGCCTGGCCACGCTGGCCGAGCGCGGCCGCATCGCGCGCGAGATCCACGACAACGTGGGGCATCTGCTCACGCGCTCCATCATGCAGGTGGAGGCGCTGCAGGTGGTGCATCGCGACGATGAGCAGGTGCGCGCCGAGTTGGCGCAGGTGGGGGGCACGCTGCACGAGGCCATGAGCACGGTGCGCACCAGCGTGCACGACCTGCACGACGACGCGTTCGACCTGGAGACGCAGATCCGCGACGTCGCGCGCTCGTGCGGCGCGCTGGCCGTGGACGTCGATTTCCGCGCCGACGACGTGCCGGCCGACGTGGGCGCCTGCTTCATCGCCATCGTGCGCGAGGCGCTCTCCAACGCCGCGCGCCACGGCGACGCGACCCGTGCGTCCGTGTCGGTGGCGTCCTACCCGGCGTTCTTCCGCCTGGTCGTCCACGACAACGGCACCGTCGCGCCGCCGTCCGACGTGCTGGGCGACGCGCCCCGCGCCCGTCGCGGCATCGGCCTTTCCACCATGGCCGACCGCGCCCGCGCCCTCGGCGGCCGGTGCCGCATCGATTTCGACCACGGCTTCAGGGTGTTCGTCACCGTTCCGAAAGGGGACCCCGCATGAGCGAATCGCCCGCAGCTTCCGCCGAGCCCATCCGCGTGTGCCTCGTGGACGACGACCCGTTCGTCACCACGTCGCTGGCTACCATTCTAGGCGCCGAGCCCGACGTGCTCGTGGCGGGGGAGGGCCACAGCGGCGAGGAGGCGTGCGCCCTCTACGAGCGCGAGCGCCCCGACGTGCTGCTCATGGACATCCAGATGCCGAACACGGGCGGCCTCGACGCGGCCGAGCGCATCCTGGCCGCGCATCCGCAGGCGCGCATCGTGTTTCTCACCACGTTCTCCGACGACGAGTACATCGTGCGCGCGCTGCGCCTGGGGGCGAAGGGCTACCTCATCAAGCAGGAGGTGGCCACCATCGCGCCGGCGCTGCGCTCGGTCATGGCCGGTCAGAGCGTGCTCGGTGGGGAAGTGCTCGGCCGCGTGGACGCCCTCATGCGCGGCGGCTCTCCGGCCGCTCCCGAACCCGCGCGTCTCGAAGCCCTCACCGAGCGAGAGCGCGCCATCGTGGAGCTGGTGGCCGAGGGCCTGGACAACAAGGAGATCTCCGCGCGCCTCTACCTGAGCGAGGGCACCGTGCGCAACCACATCAGCGCCATCTTGCAGAAGCTCGCCCTCAAGAACCGCACTCAGCTGGCCATAGCCTACTACCGCGCGTGAGACAAAGGGGGGGCGTGACAGAGGGACGGGACGGCGTCAAGCCCCCGCTCACTTGAGCAGATTCGCGAACTCCTCCTCGGCTTCGTGCTGCAGACGCTCCTCGATGGCGAGGTACGCGTCGAGCAGCTTGCCGCCGTCCTCGGTGAGCTCGCTGCCGTGCGCGCCGTCGCGGTTGAGCAACTGCATGCCGAGCGCCGCCTCCGTCTCCTTGATGATGCGCCAGGCCTTGCTGTAGGCCATGCCCATGCCCTTCGCCGCCGCGTTGAGCGAGCCGGACTCGCGCACGCCCAGGCACAGGCTCGCGATGCCGCGCCCGAACAGCGACCCGCTCTCGGAGCCGGGGTTCATGATGGAAAGCCTGATGGTGGGTTTGAGGTTCTCGAGTTCGCTCATGGTTTCCGTCCTTTTCCGGCGGCAGGACGCCGCGCGTCAGTCGTCCAGGGTGGCGAGGAAGCGCATGGCCGCCGCCTCGATGTCGTCGGTGCCGCCATCGATGATCTCGGTGAAGCGCACGGGCAGCGCATCGAGCTCGGCCAGGCCGCGCGGGATGTCGCGCTTGCCCGCCTCCTCGGCGACGAGCTCGTTCAGCGCGCAGCCCGAGAGCGCGGCCACGTCGGCCGGCAGGGGCTCGCCCGGCGCGATGCCGTGCAGAGCGCGGTACACGTTGTCGCCGAACTTCGCCCAGTGCGCGGTGCTCACCACCAGCACGGGGTTCTCGCCCCGCAGGTTCTCGGCGGCTTGGTAGGCCACGGCCGTGTGCGGGTCCAGCAGGTAGCCGTGCTCGTCGAGCACGCGCTTGATGGTGCCCAGGCACGCGGCGTTGTCCACGGAGTCGGCGGCGAACAGCCCGCGCATCTGGCGATACGTGCCCTCGTCCACGCGGAAACGGCGCTGCTCACGCAGGTCGGCCATCCAGCCGGCGATGGCCTCGGCGTCGCGGCCCGTCAGCTCGAACAGCTGGCGCTCAAGGTTCGACGACACGAGGATGTCCATGGACGGCGATGGCGTGAGCACGAAGTCGCGCTCGCTTATGTCATAGGTGCCGGTGTTGATGAAGTCGGTGAGCACGCGGTTCTCGTTGCTGGCGCAGAAGAGCATGCCCAGCGGCACACCCATGCGCTTGGCGTAGTAGGCGGCCAGGATGTTGCCGAAGTTGCCGGTGGGCACGCATACGTCCAGCTCGTCGCCCAGGCCCAGCTTCCCGTCGGCCACGAGCTGCGCGTAGGCCGACACGTAGTACACGATCTGCGGCATGAGCCGTCCCCAGTTGATGGAGTTCGCGCTGGAGAGCGCCACGCCGTGCTCGGCTTGCAGCTTCTTCGCGAAGGCCTCGTCGCCGAACACGTTCTTCGCGCCGGTCTGGCAGTCGTCGAAGTTGCCGCGCACGCCCCACACCTGCACGTTGCGCCCGCGCTGCGTGGCCATCTGCCTGAACTGGATGTCGCTCACGCCGCCGTCGGGGTACATCACGCCGATGGCCACGCCGTCCACGTCGCGGAAGCCCTCGAGCGCCGCCTTGCCCGTGTCGCCCGAGGTGGCCACGAGGATCATGAACTCGTGGTCGAGCTTGCCCTGCTCGCGCAGCTGAGCCGCGCTGGCGGAGAAGAATCGCGGCAGGCACTGCAGCGCCATGTCCTTGAACGCGCTCGTGGGGCCGTGCCACAGCTCCAGCACGTGGGTGGTGGCGTTGAGCGTGGTGATGGGGCAGATGCGCTCGTCGTCGAAGTTCCCGCCGTAGGCTTGCGCCATGAGGGCGTCCACCGTTTCGGCGGGCAGGTCGACGTCGAAGGCCTGGTAGATGGCCGCCGCGCGCTCGGCGTAGGGCAGCTGCGCGAGCGCCGCGATCTCGTCGAGCCCGAGCTCGGGAACGCTCTCGGGCACGTACAGCCCGCCGCCTTCCGCCAGCCCGTCGACGACGGCTTCCGTGAACGTGACCGGGCGGGTGCCCGCGCCCCGCGTGTCGATGTAGAGGTTCAAAGCCTTGTCCTGCGCTTTCTGCTCGAAATCCCACCGCTTGATTATCTGCTCCCAGTATACTATGCCGCGAATTGCCCCGGCGGGAGAATTCCCCGCGCGGCGCGCCCTCAATCGACGAGGTCGACGAGCGCGTAGTCGTCCATGTCCTGCGTCGTGTGCACGACGCGCCACACAGTGAGCGTATCCGCGGAATACGAGTAGAACAGCCGGTACTTGCCCACGAGGAAGCTGCGACGGTCTTTGAGCGCGAGCCGGTCGTCTTCGAAGGGACGGCCGAGGTCGGGCGTCTCGCACAGCAGGGACACGGCGTTCTTCAACTGCTCGTACCAGGCCCGCGCGGCGTTCGGGGAATCAAGAACCTGGCCGATGTACACGACGATGGACTCGATGTCGTAGCTGGCGCGGGGACGATACACCGGCTTCAAAGCCGCCATCACACACCCCACGTCGCGAACACCTTGTCCATGCGCTCGTCGAGCTGGGCCTGCGACACCGTTTCGGGGTGATAGCGGGCCTCGATCTCCGCCTCGCGCAGCTTCATGACGTAGCGGTCGTGCTGGCGCTGCCGCTCGTACGCGTCGCAGTCCATGACCACGAGGGATGCCTTCCCGTTCTTCGTCATGAAGATGGGCTGCTGGGTCTCGCGGGCCTCGTCGCAGATGCCGGGCAGGTCGGTGCGAAGATCGCTGACAGGCCTGATGGCGGGTAGGGGCATGACCATGGCATTCCTCCTTGTGCTTAGGTTTGTGCAGAAATTATACGATATTTTGCACAAATACTGTAGCGATAACGGTGAAAACCATAAGATGCGCACCCTACTGCGCGCCGCGCGAACGGGTGGGCGGGCCGGCGGCGAGGCGTCTTCGGCAAAAAAATGTTAACCTAGGCTTCCATTTTGCGGAAGTTTCCCTTATCATACTTTTTGTTGCATGAAGCTAACTCGATGGGAGCCGCTATGGACAACGCAACGATCGCCCGGGGATCGACCGCGAGGGAGGCCCTCGGCGCCGCCCGCCCGGCCACGCGCTGCATGCCGCTCGCGTTTCTGCGCGGCGGCGAGTCGGCCGTGATCGCGAAGGTGCGCGGCTCGGGCGAGCTGCACCATCACCTGGAGAACCTCGGTTTCGTCGCAGGCGCGCAGGTCAAAGTGGTGTCCGAGTCGGCCGGCGACCTCATCGTGGAGGTCAAGGGCGCTCAGGTGGCCATCGATCGCCATGTGGCCGCGCGCATCATGGCGAACGCGTCGGCATGATACGCACGTACAAATGTTTCACGTGAAACACTCGGTTTCGGAAAGGCAGGGATTCATGGCAGGCACCCAGGACAGGACGCTGCGCGACGTGGCTATCGGCGAGACGGCCACCGTCCGCCGGCTCGCGGGCGAGGGCGCGCTCAAGCGCCACATCATGGACATGGGCATCACGAAGGGCACTGACGTCTACGTGCGCAAGGTGGCTCCGCTCGGCGACCCGCTTGAGGTCACCGTCCGCGGCTACGAGCTTTCGCTGCGCAAAAGCGAGGCCGAGAGCATCCTCGTCTCATAGCGTAACCGAACGGATGTTTCACGTGAAACATCGGGGCGGCGAACGTCCGGCCCGTCCGGACGGCTCACAGCGCGAGCAGGCGCTTTTTATTCGGCATCGAGTTAGCAACAGTTAACTTTTAGGAAGGTGGAACATGGCGATCAGGATTGCGCTTGCCGGCAACCCGAACTGCGGCAAGACGACGACGTTCAACGACCTGACCGGGGCCAACCAGTACGTTGGCAACTGGCCGGGCGTGACGGTGGAGAAGAAAGAGGGCAAGCACACGCGCGACAAGGACGTGGTGATCACGGACTTGCCGGGCGTGTACTCGCTCTCGCCGTACTCGCCCGAGGAGATCGTCACGCGCGACTACCTGCTGGGCGGCGAGCCCGATGTGGTGGTCAACCTCGTGGACGCGACGAACCTCGAGCGCAACCTCTACCTCACCACGCAGATCCTCGACCTGGGGCTTCCCGTGGTGGTGGCGCTCAACATGATGGACCTCGTGCGCAGAAACGGCGACACCATCGACGTGGCGAAGCTGTCGCGGCAGCTGGGCTGCCCGGTGGTGGAGACGGCCGCGCTCAAGGGCGAGGGCCTCGACGAGGTGGTGAAAGCCGCGCGCGATGCCGCGAAGGCCGGCGTCGCGCCCGAACCCCGGCTGCGCTTCGACGCGGCGGTGGAGGACGTCGTCGCCCGCATCGAGGAGATCCTCGGCTCCCGCGTGAAGCCGGCCGCGCGCCGCTGGTTCGCCGTCAAGCTGCTCGAGGGCGAACAGCGCACCATCGACGCCCTGCGCCTGCCCGAGAGCGACCTCGAGGACATCGACGCCCTGCGCGCCGCGCTCGAGGACAGGCTCGACGACGACGCGGAAAGCATCGTCACGGGCGAGCGCTACGACGCCATCGCGCACGTGGTGGACCAGACGGTCAAACGCGCCGCCCGGGGCATGACCGCCACCCAGAAGATCGATCGCGTGGTCACCAACCGCTGGCTGGGAATCCCCATCTTCGTGATCGTGATGACGCTCGTGTACTACATCTCGGTGTCCACGGTGGGCACGCTCGTCACCGACTGGGCCAACGACGGCCTCTTCGGCGACGGCTGGCTCTACGGCGAGGTGTTCGTCCCCGGCATCCCGGTGGTGCTCGGCGACTTCCTCGCGTCCATCGGCACGGCCGACTGGCTCCAGGCGCTCGTCCTCGACGGCATCGTGGCCGGCGTGGGCGCGGTGTTCGGCTTCGTGCCCCAGCTCATCGTGCTGTTCCTGCTCCTGTCCATCCTCGAATACTGCGGCTACCTGGCCCGCGTGGCGTTCATCATGGACCGCGTGTTCCGCAAGTTCGGCCTGTCGGGCAAGAGCTTCATCCCGATGATGATCGCCTCGGGCTGCGGCGTGCCCGCCGTCATGGCCACCAAGGCCATCGAGTCCGAGAAGGACCGCCGCATGACCGTCATGACCACCACGATGATCCCCTGCGGCGCCAAGCTGCCCATCATCGCGCTCGTGTTCGGCGCCATCGCCGGCGGCGACTACGAGGCCACCTGGTGGGTCGCGCCCCTGTTCTACTTCCTGGGCCTTGCGGCCATCATCGTGAGCTGCATCATGCTGCGCAAGACCCGCATGTTCGCCGGCGAGGCCACGCCGTTCGTCATGGAGCTGCCCGCCTACCACCTGCCCACGGTGAAGTCGGTGCTCCTGTCCACGTGGGAGCGCGTGAAGAGCTATATCGTGAAGGCCGGAACCATCATCTTCCTCAGCTCCATCGTCATCTGGTTCCTCAACAACTTCGGGTTCTACGGCGGCGCCTTCGGCATGCTCGACCCGGAGATGGAAGGCTTCATGGACCACAGCCTGATGGCGGGCCTCGGCAACGCTCTGGCCTGGCTGTTCGTGCCGCTCGGCTTCGGCGATTGGCAGTCCACCGTCACGTCGGTCACGGGCCTCGTGGCCAAGGAGAACGTCGTGGCCACCGTGGGCGTGATGACCGCCGTCGGCGAGCTGGGCGAGACCGACCCGACGCTGTGGGCCGCCTTCGCCGCGATGCTCGGCGGCAGCATCCCCGCCATCATGGCCTTCTGCGCCTTCAACCTTCTGTGCGCGCCGTGCTTCGCCGCCATCGGCACCATCCGCCGCCAGATGATGAGCGCGAAGTGGACCTGGTTCGCCATCGGCTACATGACGGCGTTCGGCTGGGCGGTGGGGCTCATGCTCTACCAGTTCGGCGGCCTTATCACCGGCGAGCTCGCCTTCAGCGGCTGGACCGTGCTCGCTGCGGTCGTGGCGGCCGGCATGCTGTTCCAGCTGTTCCGCCCCATGCCCGACTACGCGGCCTCAGGCCGTGCGAAGGCGCTCAAGGCCGAGGCGAACGCGAACGCCGCTTAAGGCACCGAAAGGAAGGAAGACCATGCTCGCATTGGATATGACCCCGGCAACCGTGATCGTGGGCGCGCTCGTGGCGGCGCTCGCCTTCCTGGCTGCGCGTCGGCTCAAGCGCAACGGCACCTGCGACTGCCATAAGGACGACGCGCACGGCGGCGCGTGCGGGGGAGGGTGCGCCGGCTGCTCCGGCTGCGCCGCCGCCGACCGCATAGCCGCCGACCTCGAGCGCCTCTGATCGTCCAGCACGGATGTTTCACGTGAAACATCCGTGCTGAAACCGCTGTCGGACCTCGATCTTCGCTCCGAAAACATGCCTCAGCGCACGAGGCGTGTTTTCGGAGCGAAGATGCGTTCTGCACGACCGCGCTCCCGTATATGGAGGAATTGTAAACCTTGGTGAACTTCCATTGACGGCCGCGCGGGTGTTAACCTATACTAACAAATGTCAGCGGGGCCGCAGCAAGCGAAACTCGGAAGCGGAACCGCAGGACACCTCCTCTTCTTTGCTGACCCGGCGGTGAAGGCTCCTCTCGTCTGGCCGTTCACCGCGCACAGCAAGCCGGCGAGGGATCATCCCCCCCCCTTCCCTCGCCGGCCTCCTCCTTTCATCCTCCCGCATCTCCCGCAGGGCCCCTGTGGTACCATTGGCCCAAGCGCGAAAAGGAGGGTTCCGTGGAAAAGATGTCCATGTCGCACGAGGACTACCTCGAGGCCATCGTCATGCTCGGCGGCACGACGGAGGCGTCGGTGAGGTCGGTCGACGTCGCGACGAAGCTCGGCGTGTCGAAGGCCTCGGTGAACAAGGCCGTGTCCTCGCTGAAGGAGAAAGGCCTCGCCGACCAGCCCTATTACGGTGACATCACGCTCACCGACGAGGGGTACGCCTACGGCACGTCCGTTCTGGATCGGCACCACATGCTGTTCACGTTCCTCACCCGGGCGCTCGGCATTCCCGAGGAGCAGGCCGAGAAGGAAGCCTGCCTCATGGAGCACGCCATCAGCGACGAGTCGTTCGAAAAATGGAGTTCTTATATCAAACGCCTCGACCTCTAGCCGCGCGCCGTGCGCGGACGGCCGTTCGTTTTACCGGGGTCATCCGCGCCGTTTGACGGCTCCCTTACGGCCTTGCCGAGAGCGCGCCGCACAGTGGCGAGGCGGCCCTCGGTGTGGTATGCTAGCGCCAGCTTCTGCATTACACCTACTTTAAACGAACCACGATGCAAAAGGGGCGCATTTCACTGGCACGGCAGACGAATATACTTTCGTTCGACGAAGCGCGTCGCGATGTCGCGTCGCAGCGTCGTGCCAGCTCATCGTCTCGCGACTCCGCCGCGCGCCGCCTCGACGACTTCCCCGTGTTCGAATCGCCGTTCCGTCAGGCCCCTTCGGCCCGCTCGGACGCTTCGCGCCGCATGCCGGCTTCCCCGACGAGGAGCTTCCGTGCCGAATCCGTGCCGCGCGCCGGGTCGGGCCGCTTCATCGACGTGTACGACGACGTGACGGCGCCTCCCCGGGGAGCCCACGCGCGCGCCTCAGCTCAGACGGCTCCGCGCCCCGCGCGCGCGAACGCCGAGCTGCCGCGCGCTCCCGAGAAGACCTCGCGCCGCGACGAGCGCAAGCGCTCCCGCAGCAAGGCCAAGGCCGAGCGGAAGTTCGAGCGCCAGTTCGGCTCGAAGGACTCCGCCGCGTCCGACCCCGCGCCCGAGGGCGGCCCCCGCGCCGCCGTCTACAAGGGCGAGATGGGCTCGAAGCACCGCCACGCGGCGCGCATGCAGAACGAGGCGTCCGGCCAGCCCACGAGGCGCACGCCGCTCGGCTTCCTCGCGTCGCTCAAATCGTCCCGCGCGTTCATCGCCACCATGGCGCTGGCCGTGTGCCTCGTGCTGTCGGGCTCGTTCCTCTACCCGGCCGCGCAGCAGTACTACCAGGCCCTGCGCGAGCACGACCGCCTGGCAGCCGAGTACGCCGCGCTCTCGGATCGCAACGACGCGCTGCAAAGCGACGTCAACGCGCTCCAGACCGACTCCGGCATCGAGGCGCGCGCCCACGAGCAGCTGGGCTGGGTGAAGGAGGGCGAGCAGACGGCGAACGTGCGCGGGCTCGACCTGCCCGAGGAGGCGCCCACGTTCCGCGCCAACATCACCTCCGACAGCATCGAGACGCCGGAGACGTGGTATTCCCCGTTCCTCGATCCGCTGTTCGGCGTCGAATAGGAGAGTCCCATGGAGCCATCCGCGAAGCGCCCCGCCGCGCGCCCCGGCCGCTATGCCGCCATCGACATCGGCACGGTGACATGCCGCATGCTGGTGGCCGACGTGGACGGGGCCGGCCGTTTGCATGAGCTGGACCGGGAGTACGCCATCACCAACCTCGGCGAGGATGTGGACGCCACGGGCGTGCTCAAGCCCGCGGCCATGCGCCGCGTCCTCGACGCCGTGGCGCGCTACCAGGACGTGCTCGCCGGCTTCGAGGAGCCGGGGCGTCCCATCGAGGTGACGGCCATCGCCACGTCGGCCGCCCGCGACGCGGGCAACGCGGAGGAGTTCGAACGGCTGCTGGCCGAGCAGGGCGTCCGGCTTGCGGTGATCCCCGGGCAGCGCGAGGCGGCGCTCTCGTTCTCCGGCGCGTCGTGCGACTTTGCGGGCGAGCGGCTGCTGGTGGTGGACATCGGCGGCGGATCGACCGAGGTCGTGGCCGGATGCGCCGGCGGCGAGCCCGCGCGCTCGCACTCGTTCAACATCGGCTGCCGCCGCGTGACGGAGAAGTTCCTGGCCTCCGACCCGCCGGCCGACGCGGAGCTCGAGGCGGCCCGTGCGTGGACCGAGGAGGGCATGCGCCCGTTCTTCGACGAGCTGCGCGCCTCAGGTTTCGCCATCGAGCGACTGGTTGCGGTGGCGGGAACGGCTACCACGGTGGTGTCCATCCGCGAGCGCATGCGCGTCTACGACACCGCGCGCGTGCACAAGGCCCTGGTCACACGGCCGGAGCTCGACGCCGTGCACGACGAGCTGCGCCGCGCGCCCCTCGCCGAGCGCGAGCGCATCGTGGGCCTCGACCCCGGCCGCGCGCCGGTCATCGTGGCGGGCATGGTCATCCTGCGCACGGTGCTCGATCTGGCCGGCGTCGACTCGTTCACCGTGAGCGAGTCCGACATCCTCCACGGCATCATCCTCGACGCCGCCCGCTGACGCCGACGGACGGCGCGAAAGTTTGCTACCATAGGCGAGTCGTCGTTTTCGGCGGCATCCACGCGGGGGCGTGGCGGAATTGGCATACGCAGGGGACTTAAAATCCTCCGACTCCGGTCTTGCGGGTTCGAGTCCCGCCGCCCCTACCATCGATTTCCGCGCTCCTCGAGGAATGCGGCTCGTCAGCGCAGCCGATTTCCCGATTTCTGAGCAAAATTTTCGATAAAGGGAACCTGAAGAGCCGGCTGCTCGCCTAAAAGGCCGTCTTGGAAGGTGCCTGTTTGCGGCCGGCTTTTCTGAGCAGGGGAAACATTCGAGCCTCGTTTCGAGACGCTGCGAGATTGGTATTTTATCGCAATTTTTGCTCAGAAATCGACGAATCCGCTGCACTGGCCTCTGTCTTGGCTACCCTCAGGGGTGGTAGCCATGCACGCGAATCTGCGATTTTTGGCCAAAATTTTCGATATATGTATTCCGGGGCCGGTAAACGCCGGATTTCGCCCGTCCTGCCGCATCAGGGCGAATGCCGACCTGGGGTTTTGGAAATTGTCTCGACCTAGCATAGTCGCGAAAGTACATATTTCGAAAATTTTGGCCAAGATTTCAAGAATCCGATGCTGAGCCCTCGTTTGACATGCCGAAGGATCTTCAGCCGAGCGGGGCGTCCGTGGCTGAAGATCCTTCAGCTCGCTTCGCTCGCTCAGACGAGATGCGCGAGTCGTCGTTTCATCCCGCCGCGCGGGCGAGTTCTTTCGACGTGGTCACGTCGATGTGGCTGATGTAGAACTCCCTGCCGGAGACGATCTGGTAGTTCCGCTCGGCGTGGCAGGAGGGGTAGGCCCAGGTGGAGCGGTCGAACACGTCGAGCGGGAACACGAAGCCGCACCCGTTGCACCGCGCGGTGACGGGCACGCGCTCGATGACGAGCTCCGCGTGCTCGGCGACGGTGCCGCGCGCCAGGAAGGCAAACAGCCCGTCGAAGTAGTCCTCCACGATGTCGCGTCCGTAACCGATGGTCAGGTAAACCGCGTCGACGCTGTCGACGCCCGCCGCCTCGGCGCGCTCCACCACGATGTCCACGACGCTGCGGACAAGAGCCATCTCATGCATGGCCGCCTTCTTTCTGATCGAGGTGCGCGGTGTCGGTGGCCTCGATGAGCTCGCTCACCGTGATCTTCTTCAGCGGCTTTCGCTCGCTCAGCTCCAGCAGCGCCTCCACGTAGGCGTGCTTCGTCCGAAGTCCGTCTTTTCGCACGATACCCTCCCCGGTTCGCATGCGATCAGAATCACCTTAGAATGTAGAATGTATCCGGAAACGCCAGGACTGTAAAGTCATCGTTTCGCTTTGGCTGGAACAGGGCGGGGCCGCCGAGGCCTCATCGCACGCACGTCGCCCCGCTGCGAGCGAACTCGCAGCGGGGACGTTGGGAGGGGAGAGAGGGTTTTGTCAGAGCTCGGCGAGGTGCTTGCCGAGCAGCCGTCCGTGGGTCATAGCCATTCCCAATGTCGAACCGGCTACAGGCGTGGCGTATTGGAGGCTGAAGCGCCCTCCCAGCGTGTTGCCTACCACGAACAGCCCCGGAATGGGGTTGCCGTCCACATCCAGCACGTTGAACTCGTCGTCAGTGACCAATCCGCACAGCGTTACCAGACCCAGGCCGGGTTCGCCGTTGTTCTCCTTCACGCACCCGTAGAACGGCGGTTGGTTCACGGGGATCATCATGTCGGCTCGCTTGCCGAAATCGGAGTCCGATCCGGCTTCGCACAGCTCGTTGTAGTGGTTCACCGAATTCACGAAGTTCTCTGCAGCTTGGCCTTCGTATCCCAGGTATCCAGCCAGCTCCTCGATCGTGTTCGCCGAGAAGACCTCCACCGGCGTCGTTCCCACGACGGCGCTCGGAACCATGTTCGGCTCGGGCCCAGGGTTTTGACCGGCGGTCGTCATGCCTTCGGTCAGGCCTTTGAAAGATCCCTCCCATGCGAAGTCCGGACCTCCATGGTGCACGCCGGCCTTGACGATGGTCTTCAGGTACTGTGAATCTGTGACGACGGCCATCAGTCCCTTGGGTTGCCGCGCGCAGGTCGTACGCAACGAATAGTAGTCGGCTTCGTTCATGAAGCGCTCGCCGTTGGCGTTAAGCTGCAAAAGGGGGGAGTAGCCCCAAGGAGCCGTCGCGCCGCCGCCGGCGTCCTGGCAGGCGCGTGGGGACTCTTCGATCATGCCCCCAGCCCAACAAGCCATCTTGTGCCCGGAGCCGTCACGTCCTGACGGACCGACCCAGCTGCCCATGGCGTCTTCGAACGTCTTGCCGTTCCTCATCTGGTATTCGGCCAGCTCCTCGATGAGCGACCAGACCATCACGCCGTTGTTGCTGAAGTCTCCCGTGCAGACGGCAACGGCCTTGTTCGCCTCGAACTTCACGTAATTCCCGCCGGCGTCCTGCGCTATCACGCCCGTCACTTTGCCCGCGTCATCTTGCACGAGGACGATGCCCTTATGCCCGAAATGGTACTCCGCTCCCTGCGCTTTGGCTTCGTCGATCAGGCAGCTGATGAGCCAGAGGCCGGTGTGATGGGAGGCGCCTCGAGGGGGAACGAGCTCCGTGTTCCCGTTGGGCACTTTGAACATGGCGCATCCCACCCAGGTTTTAGAGTTGCCTTCGTCGATGGGGTACATGTCCGGATCGAATTCGCCATTCTCGTTCACGCTGGTGTGCACGATCATGAAGCCGGGAGCCGAGATTTTCTGCCCGAGTTCCGATTTCTGAAGGACTTCCCAGCAATGGTCGAACATCGCGCCGGAATTGGCGACGTACTTCCGTATGATGGACGCTTTCGCGTTGCCGTTGCTCACGCGCACGTACTCGTTGACCACTTCGCCTATGTCCGAGTAGTTCACCCTGTCGCGTTCGTGGAGCACCTCCGAATTGAACACGCCGATTTCACTGCCATTCTCGGTGAATTCCTCTTCCGTTTGAGCCTCGATCACGCCAACGCTCACCTTGCCCGACTCAGCCGCGGCGAGGGCGACTTGCGTTCCGGCATGGCCCGTGCCTATCACCACGACGTCGTAGGTTCTCGTCTCGGAGATCATATCATCTGAGATTTCCGGCTTCGCCCCCAACCAGTCGATGCCGGAGGCGTAGCCGTTGAGGGGAAGGCCTGAGGACGAGGCGGCCGGAGTCGTTGCGCTCGATCCGACTTTGGCATCCGCGTTCGCGTCGTCCGGAGAGGTCGGCTGGCAGGAGCTTAGCAGCCCCATCGAGGCAACCCCTGCGAGACCGGCGGCGGCCCCTTTGATGAACGTCCTTCTACTTGTTTGCATCCCGGTTCCTTGTGTCATGAGGCATCCCTTCTTGTCGGATGAACCGCTCCCTGCGGGCACAACTCTAGAAACGGGAGGGGTTTTCCTCAAGAGGCCAGTATTTCCCCCGCATCGTATTTGCCGGCATAGGGGGCGATGCAAAAAATGAAGCTGTGGAAAATCCGATCTGCCCTTCCTCCTCCCTCGCTGCCTTTCCCGTGTTTCGCAGCTGGTAGAATGCCTTCAAGGAGGGGATTCAAATGGAACGACGCGCTCATGGGAAAGCGAAGGGCATTTGGTTCTACTTGCTTCCGGTGCTGTTGATTTTGTTCAGCGCCGTCCCGCTGCTGTTGGCGGTGAGCACTTTGAGCGGCGCTATGAAGGCAGCCGATAACCAGCTCGAGCAGAGCTTCGCCTCTCTCTTGAAGCTCTGCTCCACCAACCCCAACAGAAGCCAACTCACTTACGAGGTGATGAAGAGGGGCGCCGACCTCTTGCTGTCGGATGGCGTGCTAGCAGAATTGGCCGCATCGGATGAAGCGGATGCAAAGGACGTTGCAGTACTGCAGGAAAAGCTTGCGGCGGTTCAAGAGGAAGTGGATTCTTCTCCGGAATCGCCCACCCGCGTGCTCCTCTCCGTCGGGGTGCGCACGCTGACCAGTACGGGGGACGCGTTCGAAGATGAGGAGGTCAAGCGGTTTGCCGACGGCATCCAGAGCGCTTTGCCCCGGTTCGCCGACCTGCAAACCGACATGGCGCAGTCGACCACCTGCCTGCTGAACGACGAGCAAGGGAACATGGCCGCCATGAGGATCCAAGTGCTGCTCGATGGAGCGTATTTGATGTATCTTCGCATAGGGGGACCTCAGGCAACCGACCTTCTCGCTTCGCTCAGGGCGATCGATCCAGCTGCTTCTGCTGCGTATTTCGATTGCCTGGGCAATTGCCATGCGGTTATGGGCGACGCGTCGCTTTTCGAGGGGCTCGACTATGAGGATCTGGTCGAGAACGAAAGCGACACGGGCGCGCTCCATTTTCAACGAGGCGGCTCCCCCTATCTCGCTTGCTACACTTTGTTCGATGACACCAAAACCGCGTTTTGCGTCGTGGTGGGCAACGATGTGGCGCGGGCGCAGCAGAACATCGCCACCATCATGTACGGCAGCTTGATCGTCCTGATGCTCGTGAGCGTCGTTATAGCCCTGGCGTCTTCGCGGCGCTTCTACCGCCAGATCTCCAAAATCGTATGTCAGCTGCGCAAACAGGGCGATTGCGCGACCGAGTCGCCTTTGAACGAATTCGAGGTCATCAGCGACTCGATATCCGCCATGACGAAGACCATCGAGAGCCAACAGGAGCGTATCGGCAGGATACAGCTGCTCAACACGCTGAGGGGCTATAGCGGCCCGGGTGAGGACGAGCCCGATGACGGTACGGATGAGGAGGGAATGAGCTACTGGGTGGTCGGCGCGAACGTGGATTTCGAGGCGGAATCGGAGGCGGATCAATGCTCAAGCGCCGAGCTGAACGAACATGTCCTCGGCATCCTGCGCACCTCGTTTGCGCTTTTCGCCGAAAGCGTGGAGGGGACGGCCGATAACGGCATGATGCTCGTGGTGGTTCGCGCGCGGCGTGAACTCGTCGACCGCGTGGAAGCTGCCTGTTTCTCCGTGCAGGAGACGTTGATGGGGGAGGGGACGGCCTTGTCCGTGTACGTCAGCGGTCCCAAGGACTCGTTCGCGGAAGTGCCTTTCGCGTATCAGGAGGTCATGCGGATGGCGGCCTACCGTCTTTCGCAGGAGCGTTACGCCGTGGTCATGACGTATCCTGGTTTCTCGGAGGCTGCGGGAGTCGGGTCTTCCAGCGAGTACTTCGCTCGGGTGAACGAGTTCTCGCGATCCGTCACGAAGCTGTCTGCGAGCGCCATGCTTCGCAATCTGAGGGCGCTGAAAAGTCAGAACCCCCAGGCGTTGAGTCCTTACGGCGAAGCTGACCTCGCCCTTCTCAAGAGCGTGGCCGCCCTTGCCCTCCTCGATGCCCCCCAGATGAACTCGGCTTCAAGCAAGCAGGTCGATGCCGTCTACCGTAAAGTGAACAGCAGTCGCGATGTGAAAGAGTTCCAAGCCAATTTGATCGAGGCAATCGAGGAGGTGCGCGACCTTGGCAACGTGGAAACCGATGCGACGAAGCGCTTTGAGAGCATCGTTGAGTTCTTGAACGAGAACTACGCGGATCAGAATTTCTGTGCGCAGAGGATCGTGGACGAGTTTGGATTGAGCGCCTCGAGCGTCACGAGGTTGTTCAAAAGCAACACGAACATGGGCTTCCTCGAGTACCTGCATCGGTTGCGTATCGGCAAGGCCATCGAATTGCTCAAGGGCTCCGATGCGACGGTGTACGAGATAGCCGCAGCGGTAGGATTCGCGAACACGATAACCATGAGCCGGGCGTTCAAGCGCCACACAGGTAAGACGCCTTCCCAATTCCGCAAGAAAAAATGACGCTGGCCGCCGAAGCCTCATCGCACGCCGCCCGCGCCGCACGATGCATATTCTGCGGCCTTCATGCGAAGAAAAGCGGAAAAATGCGCCGCTCATGCTTGACGAGGAAATCGCTTCGGTTTCTTGTGCTACCATGGTCGGCGATCACTTGTCGCCGACCGAGAAAGCGCCATGGATAACATCAACCAGATCATCTCCGGGGTGAAAGAGCCGCCCCAATCCTTCGAAGAGTACCTCTCCTATTACGCCGATCGCGTGGGCGACCTGGTGAACGAGTACATCCCGCACGGGTCGCACCCCGACATGGACCGCTACCTGTACAACCCGCTGTACGCCTACAGCCAGAACGGCGGCAAGCGCCACCGTCCGCTCATCTGCTTCGCGGCCTGCCGCGCGGTCGGGGGCGACATGGTGCACGCCACGAGCGCCGCTGCGGCCATCGAGCACTTCCATACGGCCGCCCTCATCCACGACGACATCGCCGACGAGGCCGAGCTGCGCCGCGGCGAGCCGTGCATGCATCTCACCGAGGGCATGGGGCTGGCCATCAACGCCGGCGACCTCGCGCTTTCGCTGGTGAACGGCACGGTGGTGTCCGACGAGAACCTCGACGACGCCACGAAGGTGCGCGTGATCACCGAGCTCATCGACATGACGCGCCGCACCATCGAGGGCCAGGCGCTCGACATCGGCTGGGCGCGCGACGGCCGCTACGACATCACGCCGGAGGACTACCTGGTCATGGCCACGCACAAGACGGCGCACTACTCCGGCGCCGTGCCGCTGGCCATCGGCGCCATCATCGGCGGCGGCACCGAGGCCGAGATCGAGGCGCTGCGCAACTACGGCCTGGACACGGGTCTCGCGTTCCAGATCCAGGACGACCTCTTGAACCTCATCGGCAACGAGGAGTCCACGAAGAAGGACTTCCGCAACGACATCACCGAGGGCAAGCGCACGCTCGTGGTGGTGCACGCGCTGCAGCACTCCGATCAGCGCGACCGCCTCATCGAGATCCTCTCGTCGAAGGAGAAGGACCAGGCCGTGCTCGCCGAGGCCGTGGCCATCATGGAGGCGTCCGGCAGCGTCGACTACGCGCGCAACTACGCCGAGAACCTCACGAGCATCGCGAAGAACCGCTTGATCGACATGGTACGCCCCTCAAGCGCCCGCGACCTGCTGGTCAGCATGGCCGACTGGTTCGTCAACAGGTTGAAGTAGCGCGCCCTTCGCTCTGTTGCTTTGGTGGAAGCGTCGTCCCAGCGTGGGGCGGCGCTTTCTTGTTGAGGTACCATGGCGCTCATGGAAACCATCAAGCGAAACGACAAGGGCCCGGCTGTCGAGGACGTGCAGCAGCGGCTCGCCACCATCGGCCTGCTCGACCCCTCCGCCATCGACGGCGAGTTCGGCGACGCCACTGCGGCGGCGGTGCGCGCGTTCTGCGAGCGCAGCGGCATCGCGGCGGCCAACGAGGTCGACGGCAAGGTGTGGTCGGCGCTCGTCGACGCATCCTTCCAGCTGGGCGATCGCACGCTCTACCTGCGCATGCCCCACTTCCACGGCCGCGACGTGCTCGATCTTCAGCACGCGCTCGGCGCGCTCGGCTTCGCGTGCGGTGCGACCGACGGCATCTTCGGCGCATTCACCGAGCTCGCGCTGCGCAAGTTCCAGCTGAATCTCGGCCTGCCCTCGGACGGCATCGCCGGCGCGTACACCTACGCCGCCATCCGCAACCTCCACCATTCGTGGGAGGGCAAGGAGGCCGTGCACGGGTCGAACCACCTGGGCTTCGCGCGCGCCGCCGACGTGCTCGAGCGCAACGCGCTGTGCCTGTTCGGCACGAACGAGTTCACGCGCAGCGTCGCGTCGCGCATGTCGAACCTCGCGCTGGCCACGAACCCGGCCTCCAAGATCATGAGCGCCGACTCGCTGTTGGTGGCCCCCGACGATTCCATGCTGCTCGTGCACATCGTCCTGCCCGACGAGCGCACGCTCGAGAGCGTCCCGCGCGTGAGCTTCGAGGACGAGGAGTCGCTGTCGCTGCGCCTCGAGACCGCCATCGGCGTGGCCGACGCCGCCTCGCCCTCGCGCATCGCCGTGGAGCTTCCCGGCGAGATGTGGGAGGATGCCGGCGCGGGCCGCTCCGCCCAGCACTTCGCCATCACCCTCCTCGACGCCCTCTGCCTCGCGCTTTCGTAAGGGAGACAAATTCCCCGTCCCTCATATGCCCATCGAGTTGTCAAGTGCGAATTTTGACATAGGTCGGCCTACCTCAGGTAGCTACTCCTGAGGTAGGCCTCATCGAATCTGCTTGAGGCTTTAAGACATGTGCATATCCTGCGTGCGGGAGCTTTGGCTCTCGATCATACGGACGCTCAAACGGGTTCACTCTCATATCCTTGAATACGGCTATGCAGCCGCTCATATTTCGATTCTTCTGTGTCAGGCAGTGTCGCTTATCTTTTACGGGGAAGTCTTTGTCCGCATGTTTTCGATGCGCGGGACGGTCGCGAGTTACCTGTGCCTGTTCGAGTCCGTGCTCCAAGCAGATGGGATGTCTTTAGAGAATGCGCCGCATGTCGGCGCTACGCATTCGCCTGCTCTTTCTCGATCGCGCATCCTATGACCCAGATCCAGCGGACAAGCTCGTTTACGACGGCGACCTTGGCCTTGTTGGCGTTTGCGCCGCAGGTTCGAAGGTGAGTGTAGCGCTCATAGAGACGGGCATTTGCCTTGGCCGCAATCGCCTGCACGGCGCCCGATACGCCTATCCCCTCGGGCACCGCCTTGCGACCGGACTTCCATGCGGCGATCCCCGAATACCCCTCTATAAGCGCTCGTCTTAAGTGCTTGTTGCCGGCCTTCGTTATGTGGCCGTGGCTTGCCACAGGCCCGCTTGGGCCGTTTGAAGGGATCGTTCCAAGCCAGCACGACGTCTTGCGCCCCGTGTCGAAGCGGCTGAAGAGGCCGAACTCCACACGTGCGAGCATCGCGTTTTCCACCTCGATGCCCTTGAGCAAAGTGAGCGCGTCGATGTAGGGCTTGTGCTCGGAGCTCCCGGCCAGCTCGCGCACGAGCGCCTTGAGCTCTTTGACTTCTCGGCAGGCGTCCCTCACCTGCCGCCTGTAGGCCTCGAAGGTCTTTTCAGCGGAGATCTCCTGGAATGCTATGTTGTTGAGCCATGCATCGAACTCCCGCGTCCAGGCTTTCTTGGCCCTGCCGGCCTTCGTCTTTTCGCACCATACGCGTCCGTGACGCTGCAAGAAGGCGAGCAGGCGCTGCTTGGCATGCTTGGCGGCGTCGACCGCGGCGCGGTAGGCGCGCACGAGATCGCGCTCCGCCTCGGTCTTCTCATCGGGGATCCAGACGGTCGTGTAGTCGGAGGCGGGGTTGGCGACCTCTCTTAAGATCGCCTTGGCGTCGAGCTTGTCGCACTTGTGCTGCTTGTCCTTGGTCGATTTCGGCAGCGTGGATACCGCGATGACGTCGCAGGCGAAGCCGAGCACGGTGAGCTCGCGCGCCATCCAAAAGCCCGTGCAGCCGCTCTCGTAGGCGCTGTACACGGGCTGCGGGAGTGTCCCGAGCCACTCGGCGACGTCTGCGGCGCTCGGGCAGCCGGTGAAGGTCTTCCTGAAGTGCTCGCCGGTCTCGATGTTCATTGCCTGTGCGTCGATTGAACGCGCATGCACATCCATGCCCACATACGTTGTATACTTGCCCATCGGGAAGCCCCTCTCTTGTTTGTGGCTCTGACAGCCAGGTTGTTGGACCATCCCGATGTTAATCCACGTGCCCTAAGAGGCAAAGCGAAATAACAAGCGGGGCTTCCTTGCCTGTCCGTCACTCGATGGGCATATCGTCTTTGTCTCACCTTTGTCTCGCCCCTACACCATATGGTGTATTTGCGTGTCGGTTCCATGGTGGGCGTTTCTCGGGGCGGGCGCGCGCCGTATACTGAACGCGAACCGCAGAGACGCACGTCAGAAAGCAGGTGCACCATGACCGAAGAGCAGCGCAACGACCAGGGAGCGCCCCAGCCGCCGCAGCCCGTCGACCCTGGCTTCCAGCAGCCTCCCGTCGCTCCGCCGACGCCTCCGCAGCCCCAGCCGCAGCCCCAGCCGCAGCAGCCGCAGCAGCCGCCGATGTACGCGGCGCCGCAGCCGCAGCCCCAGGCTCCCGTCTTCTACCCGCCCGCGCCGCTCATGCAGCTCACCGGCGGCATGAAGTTCGCCTGGCTTGCGATCGGCCTGCTCATGGGCATTCCCGGCCTCATCCTCGCGTGGCTCGTGAACGTCGACAAGGCTCAGCAGGTGAAGAGCGACGCGCTCAAGTTCGCCATCATCGGCTTCGCCATCCAGGTCGTGCTCGGTTTCCTGATCGGCCTCATGATCGGCGGCATGATCTCGGCCGCGATGTACGGGATGATGGACTACGGCCACGGGTACTACGGCACCTGGTAACGCATCGATCCTGCGACCGCCGTCGCTTCGCACGGCCTCGGCGGTCGCTCCTCCCCCTGACGAAATCTGGAAATACGCGTGACTTTGGAGGGCCCTGCGGGGCCCTTCCGCATGCGCGCGCGGGCGAGTGGTACAATGTCCGCGTTTTCCACGAGACCCACTGCAGCAAAAGGAGCAAGCATGCCACGTCCCATGACCATGGCGGAGAAGATCCTCGCCGCCCATGCGGGGCTGGACGTCGTCGAGCCGGGCCAGCTGATCGAATGCGATCTCGACCTCGTGCTGTCCAACGACGTCACCGCCCCCATCGCCGTCAAGGAGTTCCGCAAGATCGGCGTCGAGCGCGTGTTCGACCCCCAGAAGATCGCGCTCGTGCCCGACCACTACGTGCCCAACAAGGACATCAAGAGCGCCGAGCAGGCCAAGATCGTGCGCGACTTCGCGCGTGAGCAGGGCATCACCCACTACTACGAGGTGGGCTGCATGGGTGTCGAGCACGCGCTGCTGCCCGAGCAGGGCGTCGTGGGCGCGGGCGACCTCATCATCGGCGCCGACAGCCACACGTGCACCTACGGCGCGCTCGGCGCGTTCGCCACGGGCGTGGGCTCCACCGACGCCGGCGTGGGCTACGCTACCGGCAAAGCGTGGTTCAAGGTGCCCGAGTCGCTCTTGTTCAAGATCGAGGGCGAGCTGGCGCCGGGCGTCACCGGCAAGGATGTCATCCTGCACATCATCGGGATGATCGGCGTGGACGGCGCGCTGTACTGCGCGATGGAGTTCACGGGCAGCGCCATCCGCAGCATGGACATGGACGAGCGCATGTCGATTTCCAACATGGCCATCGAGGCGGGCGGCAAGGCGGGCCTCATTGAGGTGGACGACGTGACGCGCGCCTACATGGACGGCCGCACCGAGCGCCCCTACACCGAGTACCATTCCGACCCCGACGCGCACTACGCGAAGGTGTATGAGATTGACGCCGCCTCTATCCAGCCGACGGTGGCCTTCCCGCACCTGCCGTCGAACACGCGCCCGGTGGCCGAGGCGCGCGACGTGAAAATCGACCAGGCGGTCATCGGCAGCTGCACGAACGGCCGCATCACCGACATGCGCCAGGCGGCCGAGGTGCTGCGTGGGCGCACCGTCCACCCCGACGTGCGCTGCATCGTGATCCCCGCCACGCAGCAGGTATACCGCCAGTGCATGGAAGAGGGCCTGATGGACGTGTTCCTCGACGCGAACTGCGCCGTGTCCACGCCCACGTGCGGCCCGTGCCTCGGCGGCTACATGGGCATCCTGGCCGCCGGCGAGCGCGCCATCGCCACCACGAATCGCAACTTCGTCGGCCGCATGGGCGACCCCACGAGCGAGGTCTACCTGTCCTCGCCGGCCGTCGCCGCCGCGAGCGCCGTGCTCGGCCACATCGCCCTGCCGGAAGATTTGGATTAGTGTCCCAAATGGGGACTGTCCCCATTTGGGACATGTTGAAAGGATCGACCATGCACTTCAAAGGAACCGCGCATCGCTACGGGCGCGATGTGGACACCGACGTCATCATCCCGGCCCGCTATCTGACCACGTCGGACCCGGCTGAGCTGGCGAAACACTGCTTGGAGGACCTCGACACGTCGTTCGTCGAGCGCGTGAAGCCCGGCGACATCATCGTGGCCGACGAGAACTTCGGCTGCGGCAGCTCGCGCGAGCACGCGCCCATCGCCATCAAGGCCGCGGGCGTGGACGTGGTCATCGCCAAGAGCTTCGCGCGCATCTTCTACCGCAACTCCATCAACACGGGCCTCGCCATCATGGAGTGCCCCGAGGCGGTGGACGCCATCAAGGCCGGTGACGTGGTGAGCGTGGACGCCGACGCGGGCGTCATCGTGGACGAGACGACCGGCCAGACCTTCCAGGCCCAGCCGTTCCCCCCGTTCATCAAGGAGATCATCGAAGCCGGCGGCCTCATCAACCGCACGCGCGAGAAGCTGGGCAAGGAGTAGGGCCATGACCAACTATCAGATCTGCCTGTTGCCGGGCGACGGGATCGGGCCGGAGATCATCGCGGAGGGGTGCAAGGTGCTCGACGCGGTGGGGGCGAAGTACGACGCGGCGTTCTCCTACACTGAGGCGCTCATCGGCGGCTGCGCCATCGACGCGACGGGCACGGCGCTGCCGGATGAGACGCTGCGGGCGGCCGAGGCGTCCGACGCGGTGCTGCTGGCGGCCGTCGGCGGGCCGAAGTGGGACACCACCGACCCCGCGAAGCCGCGCCCGGAGCAGGGCCTCTTGGGCATCCGCAAGGCGCTCGGCCTGTACACGAACCTGCGCCCGGTGCAGATATTCAACGCGTTGGCGGGCGCGTCCACGTTGAAGCCCGAGGTCATCGACGGCGTGGACCTCATGATCGTGCGCGAGCTGACGGGCGGCCTGTACTTCGGCCGTCGCGAGCGCTTCTACGACGAAGAGGGCTGCGGCGCGAAAGGCGCTGCCGGCCAGCGCGCCTACGATACGCTCGAGTACCGCGAGTACGAGGTGGAGCGCATCGCGCGCCAGGCCTTCGAGGCTGCGCGGAAGCGCCGCAGCAAGGTGACCAGTGTGGACAAGGCCAACGTGCTGGAGACGAGCCGCATGTGGCGCGAGATCGTGCACCGTATCCACGACGAGGAGTACGCCGACGTGGAGCTCGAGGACCTGCTCGTGGACAACACGGCCATGCAGCTCATCAACCGCCCCGCCGACTTCGACGTGGTGGTGACCGAGAACATGTTCGGCGACATCCTCTCCGACGAGGCCGCCCAGATCACGGGCTCGCTCGGGATGCTCGCCAGCGCGAGCCTCGGCGACGGCGTGGCGCTCTACGAGCCGAGCCACGGCAGCGCGCCCGACATCGCGGGGCAGGGCATCGCGAACCCGCTCGCGCAGATACTCTCCGTGGAGATGATGCTGCGCTACAGCTTCGACATGCAGCAGGCCGCCGACGACATCCGCCGCGCCGTGACCGCCGTCCTCGACGAGGGCTGGCGCACCGGCGACATCAAGGGCTCCGACACGCCTGCCGACCGCGTGGTGGGCACCGTGCAGATGGGCGACCTCGTGGTGGAGCGCCTGTAGCGTGCAGGCGCGCCGAAGGGGCTCATGCGAGTCCCTTCGCCTGTGCTATGCGATTGCCAGCTGCGCGAGAGCATCCGCCGCGGTCAAGGCGGCGACGGGGGCGTGGAGCACGAGTTTCGCGTCGTTGGTGACGAGCATGCGGGCGCCGAGCCTTTGCGCTGTGGCGACGACCAGGTTGTCCTCGTAATCGGAATGTAAGGCCCGCTGTTTGGCGGCTATCCAAGCATCGCTTTGGTCGGACGGCCCGACGACGGCGAGATCCATGATGAGGTCGAGGGCGGCCCAGGCGGCCTGCCGAGCGCTCGCGGCGGCCCGCTCGGACGGGAGGTCGCCGGTTTCCCTAGCGGCGATCTTGAGCTGCTGCTGGAAGATGAAGAAGACGTCCTTGAGGGCGTGCGAGGGAATGACGAGCGGCACCTCCCGGCGCTTGGCCTCGACGATGAAGGCGAATGAGTCGTCGTGGTTCGGGCGGTCGCCCATGAGGTAGTCGAGCCAGACGTTCGTGTCGACTACCACCACGTTGGACGTCATGAAAGCCCCCGTTCCGCCATCTTCTCGAAGCTTGCCTGCGCGAGGAGCTCGTCGTAATCGAGCTGCGCGGCGGCGCGGTCGGGGAAAGCCCCCAACGCCTCGAGCGCTTGCCGGTAGATGCCCGGCCCCGATTCGGCGATGCGGATGCGCTCGGCCGTCTGCGCGTCGTCGCCTTCCTTCTCCTCGAGTGATTCGAGCAGCTCGCGCACGGCAGCGGCGTCATGCCGATGCCTGCCGGCGAAATCCCACACCAGCCTGACGACGCGCGTGGGGGAGTAGCCTGCGGACGCGAAAGAGGCATCGCCGGCCGTTTTCGCGTCCGCGTCGATGCGTGCGTTGATCTGCGCTGTGGGCATGGGGGTCTCCTTCGATTGTCCTCCAAATTCCATTATAACGCGCAAATTGCTTTACGTAAAGCGGAAAGAAGGAAGACGCCTTTCCCATCACGTACCAGGGGGTCGGTATGGGTGTTCCATTGTCGACCCAAACACACGCATAACGGCGCTGTGGCGTGTGTTTGGGTCGACAATCGGTTTTGGGCGCGGCCGGTTCACCGAATATATGTTGACAACATGCATGCTGGGGGAGTATATATGTTCAAGGCATATATGTGCGAGATGCGCGAAGGAGGCGAAGGCGGATGCCGAACGGCGAATGCGGCACCCCGGCGGGGGGCATGGGCCCCGGCCCGCGCAAGCCGTGCTGCCGCAGGCGCGGCGGCGGGGGCGGCGCCCTCGTGGAGCCGGCAGCGCTCGCGGCGTTGCTGCACGCGGGCGGCTACGGCTACGACATGCGCAAGACCATCCTCGAGAAGACGGACGGCGCGGTGGACGTGGACGTGGGCGGCCTGTACCGCAGCCTGCGCCGCCTCGAGGAGGAGGGCGCGGTCGTCTCGCGCTGGTGCGACGACGAGTCCGGCCCGCGCCGGCGCGAGTACGAGCTCACGCAGCAGGGCGTGGAGCTGGCCGAGCAGTGGCTCGACGCCCTGCGCGACCGCCAGCGGCTGGACGGGCTCCTGGTGGGCCTGCTGGAAGGCGGTCTGCAACAACTGAATCGGGGCAAAGGCGCCCCGGAGAAAGAAGGCGAAGAATGAACGAGACGATGAAGTTGGCGGTTCCCACGATGGGCGCAGCGGGCCTCGAAGCCCAGCGGGCCGGCCACTTCGGCCACTGCGACTGCTTCACGGTGGTCGAGATCGCAAACGGCGAGATCACGGGAACGGGCGAAGTGGCCAACCCTCCCCACGAGGAAGGCGGCTGCCTGCGCCCGGTGAATCTGCTGGCCGACGCCGGCGTGGACGCCATCGTGGCGGCCGGCATGGGCATGCGGCCCCTCATGGGCTTCAACCAGGCGGGCATCACCGTGTACTTCGACAACGAGCACGCCGTCGTGGGCGACGCGGCGAAGATCGTCGCTGCTGGTAAGGCCCCTGTCATGGGTGCCGACCAGGCCTGCAACCACCATCACTGATCCCGCGCGCCGACGGGCGCGCGCCTTCACCCCCTCCTCCTGCCACGCCCCCGGCCGCCGTCGCGCGATCCGGGGGCGTGGCGTGCAGCGGCCCTTTCTGCGCCCGCGCGGTCATGCTATGCTGCTTCGTGGCAAAAGGAAGGACTCACTCGTGCGACAGCAATCAGGGCAAAGCGGCGTGCGCCGCATCTCGGGAAGCACGCTCTTCGGACTTCGGCGCAAGGTGCTCGAGGGTGCCGTGCCGCCGCTGTCCGATGCCGCCCCGGCCGCCGCGCCCGTCTTCGGCTGGGTGGAGAAGGGCCTTCCGACGCCGGCGACGGGCGGCATCTACGTGGTGGAGTTCGTCGGCAAGAACGACGCGCTCGTCTTGGCGTACATCGATCGGTACGGACGCGCGTTCTCGACCGACGTGCCGTTCGAGACGCCGCCGGCGCGCGAGCCTGACCTGCTGTTCCTGCATTACGAGGAACAGCCCACCCCCGGCGAGGAGCGCGGCTGCGTGGAAGTGCGCGAAGGCGGCGAGGGGCGGGAGGTGGCGCAGTACCGTTGCGCGCGCGGCGCCTACACGCTGTTCGACTCGTGGTTCGACTTCGGCCCGCACGCCGCCGGGCTCTCCTATAACGACGTGATGGCGCGCGCGTACCTTGCGTTCGTCCATCGGCCCGCGCTCGGCGCGCCGGCCGTGCCCGAGCGCGGGCTGGGCCACGTGCTCGGCCTTTTGCGAGCCGAGAAGCCGCTTGCCGCGTTCCGGACCGTCTCGGCTGAGGTGCGCGCAGCCGCGTCCGATCCCGTGTGCCGCCCGCCGGCGCTCGAGCGCTGTCTGGCGCAGTGGCTCTCCGAGGCGGGCCTCGACGAACTCGACGCGCGCGGCGTGAAGGACGACGCGCTGCGCCTCGTGCGCACGACGCGCTATGCCGACACGTTCTACCTGGCCGTCGAGGATGAGGGCGCGCGCGTCCCGCTGCGCACGGTGTGGGCCCTCGAGGCGGCCGTCAACCGCTTTCTGCTGGTGAGCGAGGCGTTCGGCGAGAACGTGCCGGCCGCGACGGACATCGACTGCGCCCGGTGGGATGCCTATCTCATAGAGGCCGCGGGCATGCAGCGCCCCCGGCTGGGAGAGCTTTCCGACGCGCCCGACGGTGCCGAGGGCGGGGAGTGGGCGTTTCGCTGCGCCATGGGCGGGGCGATCGAGCGGCTGCGCCTGCCCGTGCGCATCGATGCTGTCGTGGATGCGGACGTGGCCGCCGGTGTGGCCGCGCTCGAGCTCACGGTGCCCGACGGCCCGTTCATGCCGGCGTGGGCGTGGGCCGATGCGCCGCAGGGCGCGGGCGCGGGTTCATGGGCGCAGCCGGACGAGGCCGCGCGAGAGGCCCAGGCCAGGCGCTACGCCATGCACCTCGGCCTTGCGCTCGCGGCTGCGGCCCTCGAGGCCGCGCCGACGCTGCGGCGGGTGGACGTCGTCGCGCGCCCGTTCGTCGAGCCTCCCGCCAAGGCGGAGGGCGCGGCCGCCGGTGAGTTCCCCGGACTCGAGACGCGGCCGGCCTGGTACCGGGCGTCCTTCGACCGCGCCGCCTTCGAGGCGACGCAGGGCTTCGACGCCGCGCGCGCAGGCGACCCCGCGCCCCTGTTCGCATCGTGCGGCACCCGCTTCGACGTGGCCGATGCGGACGCGTTCGCCGCGCTGAAGCCGCTGCCCTCGGCGGCGTCCCGCGTCGATCTGCCCGAGGCCGCCGAGGTGGCGCTGGGCGAGGAGGCGGCATACGTGCTGGGAGCCGAATCGTGCGCCGAGCTGCGCATCAGCTACGATACCGCGTTGCGCCGCAGGGCCGAGGGGCTCGCGGACGAGGTGGTGCGCGCCGAGAGCGCGAGCGCGGCCATCCGCATCGTGCGCGCCGAGCAGGAGCGCGCCGAGGCCGCCGACGACGACCGCGCCCGCGAGGCGTGCACGCGC
Source organism: Arabiibacter massiliensis (assembly GCF_902386925.1). NCBI lineage: Bacteria > Bacillati > Actinomycetota > Coriobacteriia > Eggerthellales > Eggerthellaceae > Arabiibacter > Arabiibacter massiliensis. The sequence continues at coordinate 2,783,795 of NZ_LR698996.1, forward strand.
CTGATGGCCGCGCTCGCGGAGGGCGAGGTGGACGCGGGCGACCAGAACGCCGTGGTGGGCCGCTTCCTCGGCGACGACCGCTGCCTGCCCGCGCTCGCCCGCGCCCGCGCGCTCGCCCAGCACGACCCCGGCCAGGCGGCCGACGTGCTCATCGACGCCGTGGTGGAGGCGGCCGCGCTCGACGGGTTCTCCGACGGCGCTGCCACCGTCTACCGCACGTTCGACTCCTACGCGGGGCGCATGCTGTACAACCGCGCGCGCCGCGACGGCCAAGGGGCTCCCGAGCGCGCGCACGCCGACGCCGGCAAGCGCGTGCTAATGGCCACCGATTCGTTCTACCTGTGCCACCTCGAGATCGTCCGTTTGCTCGAGCACTCCTTCGAGCGCGCCGACGACGCCCAGCGCTTCGGCCTGCGCGCCGTGGAGATGGCTCCGGCGACGGCCGCGGGCTTCCGGCAGCTTGGGCGCGCGTACATGCTGGTGGGCGACATGGAGAACGCGGCCGAGGTGCTGGTAGAGGGCCTGCGCATCGCCGTGCAGCCAAGCGACATCTCCATGGCGTATTACCAGCTGGCCTACGTGCTGTGGAAGGCGGGCCGGCCCGAGCCGGGGGCGGCGTGCTATCTGAAGTCGCTCATGGTGTCGCAGGTCATCGCGCTGCAGGCCACCGCCGAGCTGCAGGAGCTGGTGGAGGAGACGGGCGTCGCGCTCGTCGAGCGCGCGCAGGTGGACAGCGAGCTCGCGCGCTTCGGCATCCCCGTCGCGCCCACCGAGGACGTGCTCGAAGCGCTGGGCTCGGGCGCCGCTGCGGCGGTGGACGAGGGGCTCTTCCCCGTGGCGCGCAACCTGCTGGCCCTGCGCCTGCGCTACCGCCCCGACGACGCCCTCGTGAACGTCATGCGCTCCCTAGAGGTTTCGACCCGCTGAGCGGGGACTCTGCGTTACAATAACGGGATTCCGCACAACGAGAACGAAGGGCACCATCATGGCGATTCAATCCCCCGAAGGTACGCGCGACCTGCTTCCCGACGAGGCGGCGTTCTGGGCGCATTTCAAGGCCGTGGCCGCCGACATCTTCGGGCGCTACGGCTACGCGCCCATCGAGACGCCGCTGTTCGAGCAGACGGAGCTGTTCGTGCGCGGCATCGGCGAGGCCACCGACGTGGTGTCGAAGGAGATGTTCACCGCCATCTCGGGGCAGAATCTCGCCACGCTTCTGGGCGGCGGCACCGTGAAGGCCAAGAGCCGCCTGTCGCTGCGCCCCGAGGGCACGGCCGGGGTCGTGCGCGCCGTGGTGCAGCACGACCTGGTGCCCCAGGGGGCCGCTCCCGCGAAGCTCATGTACGCGGGTCCGATGTTTCGCGCCGAGCGCCCGCAGAAGGGCCGCCAGCGCCAGTTCAACCAGGTGGGCATCGAGTGTTTGGGCGCCGAGGAGCCCAGCGTGGACGCCGAGGGCATCATCATGCTCATGCGCTTCTACGCGGCCATTGGCATCCCGGTGGAGAGCACGCGCCTGCTGGTGAACTCCATGGGCTGCGACGCGTGCCGCCCGGCGTACCGCGAAGCCGTGCGCGCCTACATGGCCGAGCATGCAGGCGAGCTCTGCGACGAGTGCAACCGCCGCGCGGAGATCAACCCGCTGCGCGCGTTCGACTGCAAGAACCCCGGCTGCGCCGCCGTCATGGAGGGCGCGCCGAAGATCACCGATCATTTGTGCGACGACTGCCGCGAACACTACGAGGCCGTGAAGACCCACCTGGATGGCGCGGGGCTCACCTATGTGGAGGACTCGAAGCTGGTGCGCGGGCTCGACTACTACACGCGCACGGTGTTCGAGGTGCAGGTGACCGAGGGCATGGGCAGCCAGAACGCCATCGGCGGCGGCGGGCGCTACGACAAGCTGGCCCAGGAGGTGGGCGGACGCCCCACGCCGGGCTTCGGCTGGGCGCTCGGCTACGAGCGCTGCGTGCTGGCGCTCGAGGCCGCGGGTCACGCGTTCCCGCCGGCGGCGCGCTGCGACGTGTTCGTGGCCTGCGTGGACGACTCGGTGCGCGCGGAGGCGTTCTCGCTCGTGCAGGCCATGCGCGACGCGGGCCTCGCCGGCGAGATGGACCACCAGCACCGCAGCCTGAAGAGCCAGTTCAAGCTGGCCGACAAGCTGGGTGCGCACGCGGTTGTCGTGCTCGGCCCCGACGAGCTGGCCGCCGGCCAGATGAAGGTGCGCAACATGCAGACCCACGAGGAGCGCGCCGTGAACCTCGCGGCGGCGAAGGCCCTGCTCGCCCGCTTCGGCGGCGAGCCCTTCGGCAGTCCGGCCCCCGCCGTGGAAGACGTCTTCAGCGAGCTCGAGTAAGCCGGATGTCCCAAATGGGGACAGTCCCCATTTGGGACATCGGACACGTGTACGAGAAGCTCAACATCCACTCCAAGCAAGAGCTGCTCGACCTGGTGCTGTTTGGCTCGGGGGTCATGTAGGCGCTCTTGCCGCGCCTTTCGAAAGGGCGGGAATTTGCGGCTGTGGCACGCGTGACGCGCTTGAGAAATTCGCGACCTGGGGAAACGTTGCCTGATGAATGGCGGCATCGTACGAACGGCACCTGATCTGTGCCACAGCCGCAAATTCTTGCCCTTTCTGTCGAGATGCTGATTGGGGAAGTGAACCAAGGCGGCGTCACTTTGTCTTGCGCCCTTGCGTCCTCTCAAAAATGCATGTATGCTACATGTTAGAGACATGCAAACAAGGAGGTAGCCATGCCGGCATTGCAAGTGCGTGATTTCCCGGACGATCTGTACGAGCAGTTGAAGGCCTATGCCGCCAGCCAGCACCGCAGCATGGCGCAGCAGGTCATCGTGGCCGTGGAGCAGATGCTCGCGCATCCGGAGTCGTCGCATTACTGGGACGGCGAGCGGATGTACCGCGCCGTGCATCCGCGTTTCGACTTCGACACCGAGGAGGAGCGCACCGCCCGCATCGAGAAGCGCAAGAAGCTGTTCTCGGAGATCGAGCGGTTTGAGTGGGGTGGGCCGAAGCCGACTGCGGATGAGATCGTCGAGCTCGTGCATGAGGGGCGTCGGGAGCGTGATCGCCAGATGAGCGACGTTCTCGGTATGCCGTACGACGAGGAGGTCTAGCATGATCGTCCTCGATTGCAATGCGGCCATCAACATGCTCGTCGGAACCGAGGAGGGGAAGGCGCTCAAGGCGCTGCTCCTCGAAGGCGAAAAGGTTGTCTCCCCGGCCCTTTTCTGCGCCGAAGTCACCCATGTGCTTGAGAAAAGGGTGCGAGGCGGCCATATGACCAGGGAGAAGGCTCGGGAGATGGGGCGCGCGTGCCTTTCCTCCGTGGACGAGTTCATTCCCGACGGGGAGCTGTGGGAAGAGGCCTTGCTAGAATCGGTTCGCTTGGGGCATTCCTCGTATGACCTGTTCTACCTGCTTCTTGCGCGACGCAACGCGGCGACGCTGTTCACGCTCGACCGCAAGCTGCAGCAGCTCTGCCTGGACAACGGGGTGAACTGCGTGTTCACGGACACCGAATTCTAAGGCCCCGGCAGCGCATTTTGCATGGAGCGGCGCGCGAGTTTCGGCCCGCGCGCGCTTCTTGCAGTACAATAATCCAGTTTGAGCATTGCCCGCCGCCCGTGTGCGGCGGGTTCTAGATAGCGGCGTCAAGGAGCAAGGAACCATCACTATGACGGACTTCATGAACGAATACTGCATGCATACCGCGACGTGCGGCGAGCTGCGCCAGGGCGACGTGGGGCGCGAAGTCGTGCTCACGGGCTGGGCGTGGCACAACCGCGACCACGGCGGTCTCATCTTCATCGACCTGCGCGACCGCGCGGGCTATACGCAGGTGGTCGTCGACCCCGACTGCGTGAGCGCGGATGACTTCGCGAAGGCTGAGCACCTGGGCCGCGAGTACGTGCTGAAGGTGGCCGGCACGGTGCGCGAGCGTGGCGCCGACGCCGTGAACCCCAACATGGCCACGGGCGAGATCGAGGTGCTGGCGAAGTCCGTCGAGGTGCTGAACACGAGCGTGACCCCGCCGTTCGCCATCGAAGACGGCATCGAGACCGACGAGACCACGCGCATGAAGTGGCGCTATCTGGACATCCGCCGTCCCGAGATGTACGAGGCCCTGCACCTGCGCCACACGGTGGCCCAGGCCATGCGCGGTGCCCTGAACGAGCGCGGCTTCCTGGAGGTGGAGACGCCCATCCTGGCCAACTCCACGCCCGAGGGCGCGCGCGACTACATCGTGCCCAGCCGCCCGAACCCGGGCAAGTTCTACGCGCTGCCGCAGAGCCCCCAGCAGTTCAAGCAGATGCTCATGGTGGCCGGCGTCGAGCGCTACTACCAGATCGCGCGGTGCTTCCGCGACGAGGATCTGCGCGCCGACCGCCAGCCCGAGTTCACCCAGGTGGACATCGAGATGAGCTTCGTCGAGGAAGACGACGTGCTGCGCCTCATGGAGGACGTCATGGCCGAGGTGCTGGCCGCCGTGGGCGTGCAGCACGACTTCCCGCTGCCGCGCATGCCCTACGCCGAGGCCATGGAGCGTTTCGGCAACGACCGCCCCGACACCCGCTTCGGCATGGAGCTGCACGACATCACCGACCTCGTGAAGAACACGGGCTTCAAGGTGTTCTCCAGCGTGGCGCAGTCCGGTGGCGTGGTGAAGGCCATCAACGCGAAGGGCGCGGGCGACTGGAGCCGCGGCGAAGTGGAGAAGCTGGCCGACATCGCGGCTGCCAACGGCGCGAAGGGCATGGCCTGGATCGCGTTCACCACCGACGGCGCCGAGAAGAGCCCCATCATCAAGTTCTTCTCCGACGAGGAGTTCGCCGCGCTCAAGCAGGCCATGGACGTCGAGCCGGGTGACCTGCTGCTGTTCGCGGCCGATAAGCCCGAGGTGGCCAACGCCGTGCTCTCCGCCCTGCGCCTGCACATGGCCGACGCGCTGAACATCCCGCGTGAGGGGCATGCATTGCTCTGGGTGGTGAACTTCCCCATGTTCAAGTACGACGAGGACGAGAAGAAGTACGCCGCCGAGCACCATCCGTTCACGCAGATCCGCGTGGAGGATCTGGGCAAGATAGAAGACGCGCCGCTTGAGTGCGGCAGCTACTCCTACGACCTGGTCATGGACGGCTTCGAGGCGGGCGGCGGCACCATCCGCATCCACGAGGCCGACTTGCAGCGCCGCGTGCTGCGCCGTCTGGGGCTCACCGACGAGGAGATCGACGAGAAGTTCGGCCACCTCATCCATGCCCTCGAGCTGGGTGCCCCGCCGCACGGCGGCATCGCGCTCGGCCTCGACCGCCTGGTCATGCTGCTGGCCGGCAAGGCGTCCATCCGCGACGTCATCGCCTTCCCCAAGACCAGCAGCGCGAGCGACCCGATGACCGGCGCCCCGAACGCCGTAACGGGCCGCCAGCTGAAAGAAGTGAGCCTGCGCACGCTGTAGGATTGACGGGCGCGCGCGTCTAGCAAGAACGTTTCGAGGGCCCGCCGGCATTCTGGCGGGCCCTCGCGCATATGAAAGCGGAAGGAACGCGACGTCGCTCAGCTGGCGATATCCCCTCGAGCGCTCCAGACGGCCTGGACAAGGGCCTCGAAATCGTATTCGACCTCGGTGGAGTAGGGGAGCGACGTCATGACCGTGAGCAGGTAGGCGCGCCCGTTCTCGGTCACGATGCCCGAGTCGCAGAAGCCGTCCATGTCCTCCTCGCCGTCGAGCCAGCCGGCCTTGCTGAGCACGCTCACATCGCCGCCGGCCAGGGCGTGGCGCATGAACGACACGCGCGCGTTCTCCAGAAGCCCTTCGAGCCACGTCGCCGAGGGCGCGCCGCTGTTCAGGTACTCCTGCATGCGCAGCCACAGCAAGGCCGACTCGCGCGCGGAGTAGTAGGGGGTGTACTGCTCGCGGCTGAACTCCTCGCCGATGCCCAGGCCGTCGAGCCATTCCCCGAACGCCGGGCCGGCGAAGCGGTCGCGCAGGGCCTGGTAGGCGTCGTTATCGGACTCGCTCACGGCGGCCTCCATGAGCGCGCGGATGTCGGCCTCCTCGGCAGGCTCGATCCCGCCCGCATCGAGCTGCGTCTCGCAGAGGAACAGCGCGTACGGGGCCTTGATGGAGCTTGCCGAGAACACGCGCGCGTCGACGTTGGCCGCGACGCCGCGTCCAGACTCGAGGTCGAACAGCAGGTAGCCGGCCTCCGCGCCCTGGTCGATGATCGCCTGCGTCGCGGCGTCGAGCGCGACGAGCGTCTCCTGGGAAAGGGTCGGCGCGGCATCGCCGGGCGCGGCAGCGAAGGCGAAGGGCTCGCGCTGCCCGGAAAGCGCCAGGAGGTCGGTGCCACTTGGCGCGTAGGGAGCGGGCTCCGCAGCGGGCGCGACGGGCTCCACCGGCGGCTCGAAGGAAGGCTCGCTCACCTCGCCGAACGTCGCACGATCGGCCGCAACGCCTCCGACAGGCGCAGAGCACGCCCCTAACGCGCACGCGCACGCCAAGACGGCCGCACAGCAAACAAAGCGCCTCAGCCGCATGCTGCATCTTGTCTCTTCCCTTGGAGCCATATCCTCCGCATTCCGCTGTCTTTCTCGATGGAAGTGTAGCGCTTGCTGCGTATTGTCGCTCGGCAAGGGCTCTTTCATCCATCGTCTTACCGCAACTGCTAGGACGCGATGTCCCGATCGGCAGGGCCCGGTTACGGCCGAGGCCGCCCAGGACCCTGCCGCCTGTGGACATTTGGTTGCTTCCCCTGCGCTGGGCGCGCGCGTGATGAGCGCATCGCGTATACTGTCGTCTCGGTTATTTCACCAGTGCCTTGAATGGGCTGGGGCGGCGACATGTTCCGAACCTGGTCAGGTCCGGGAGGAAGCAGCCATAAGGGACCGCTGACGAGCGCCCCTGCCTATTCAGGGCACTTCCGTTGCGCTGGCTCGCGAGGCCAGCGCAACGCGTATTAACGGCAAGGGGCCCGCATGGATATCATCAATTTCTTCGTCGACCTGCTTTCCGACCCTCGTGGGGCGATCGCCGGCTGGATCATCGCACTCGGTCCGGTGTGGGTGTACTCGCCGCTGTTCCTCATCGTGTTCGTGGAGACGGGGCTCGTGTTCTTCCCGTTTCTGCCCGGCGACTCGCTGCTGTTCGCGGCCGGCGTGTTCTCGGCCGACGGCGGCGGGCTGAACATCTGGGCCACGCTCATCGTGTTCTACGTGGCCGCCATCCTGGGCAACACGTCGAACTACTGGATCGCGCGGTTCTTCGGCGCGCGCATCATCGACTCCGGCAAGGTGAAGGCGCTCACGCCCGAGCGCATGGAGAAGCTCGACCACTTCTTCGCGAAGTACGGCGGCCTCACCATCGTCATCACGCGCTTCATGCCGTTCTTCCGCACGTTCGCCCCGTTCATCGCGGGCACCGGCCACATGAACTTCGGCAAGTTCACGTTCTTCAACGTCCTGGGCGGCGTGTCGTGGGTGAGCCTGTTCGTGCTGGTGGGGTACTTCTTCGGCGGCATCCCGGTGGTGCAGGAGCACTTCGAGGTCATCGTGCTGGGCATCGTGGCCGTGAGCGTGGCGCCCGCCATCATCGGCGCCGTGAAGGCCGCCATGAGCTCCCGCAAGAAGAAGCAGTCCGCTGCGGAGGGCGACGCGGAATAACTGCCAGGGCGGCGTCTGCTACGAATAACGCTCGGGAATGCAAGTTGTGCCGGTTCTGCGCAGCGAATCGCGCGCAGAACCGGCACAACTTGCATTTCCAAACGATTCTTGCGGCAGGAGGAGACGCGGCGCGTTCCATGCTGCTGATGCTGTGAGGGCTCGGGCGGTGTGCCGCGCGGGGCGGGCGGTTCTTCTATAATAGGTGCGAGAACTTGAAACGCCCACGGGAAAGCGGGAGCCACGCGCCATGTCAGAGGCACTCTACAGAAAATACCGGCCGCAGATATTCGAGGACGTCGTCGGCCAGGAGCATATCGAGCGCACCATCAAAAACGCCATCGAGCAGGACAAGGTGAGCCACGCCTACCTGTTCACGGGCCCGCGCGGTACGGGCAAGACCACCACCGCGCGCCTGCTGGCCAAGGCGCTGCTGTGCGAACACGGGCCCACGCCCGAGCCCGACGGCACGTGCGATGACTGCGTGATGATCGCGAACGGCGAGCACCCCGACGTCTACGAGCTGGACGCCGCGAGCCGTACCGGCGTGGAGAACGTGCGCGAGGAGATCATCGGGCGCGTGCAGTTCGCTCCCACGCGTGGACGCTACAAGATCTATATCATCGACGAGGTTCACATGCTGTCGACGGCCGCGTTCAACGCGCTGCTGAAGACGCTCGAGGAGCCGCCGAGCCACGTGGTGTTCATCCTGGCCACCACCGATCCGCAGAAGGTGCCCGAAACCATCCACTCGCGCTGCCAGCGCTTCGACTTCCGCCGCATCTCGTCGGAGGCCATCGTGTCGCGCCTGGGTGCCATCTGCGTGTCCGAGGACGTTGAGTTCGAAGGCGAGGCGCTCGACCTCATCGCGCACCGGGCCGAAGGCGGCATGCGCAACGCGCTCACCTCGCTCGAGCAGCTCATCGCGTTCGGCGAAGGCAAGGTGACGCTGGAAGTGGCCGAGCGCATGCTGGGCGGCGTGGACACGAACGACCTGGCTGAGATCATGCGCGCCATCGGCACGCGCGACGTGGCCGGGTGCTTCCGCTGGACGGCCGAGTACGTGGAGACGGGCGCCGACCTGGCGCAGTTCACGCGCGATCTGGCCGAGCACGTGCGCAACCTCTACGTGATGTCGCTTACCGACGCCGACGTGGCGCTGGAGGTGGGCGCCACCGAGCGCCGTCAGCTGGCGAGCGAGCTGCCCCTGTTCGGGCCCGACCGCCTCGCGCGGCTGCTGGCCGTGCTGGGCGACCTGTCGGCGGAATTGAAGACGTCCACGAACCCGCGCCTGTCGTTCGAGATTGCGCTCACGCGCATGGTGCGGCCGGACTCCGACCTCACGCTCGCAGCCCTCGCCGAGCGCGTGGAGGCCCTCGAGAGCGGCCACTCCGCTGTCGCGCACGTGACGAGCGTAGGAACGCCGGCCGCCGTCGCACCGGTCCCTGCCCCCGCAGCCCCTGTCATCCTGAGCGCGCAAGCCCCCTCTGTCATCCCGGGCGGGCAAGCCCCCTCTGTCATCCTGAGCGAGCGAAGCGAGTCGAAGGATCCCGCGCGGCCGCAGGCGCAAACGCCTCCAACTCCGGCGGCCCCTGCGGCAGCTCCCGCCCCGGAGCAAGCTGCGCGCACGGCGGCCACGCCTCCGGCTCCATCCGGCGTCCAGTCGCCCGACGACCTGCGCGCCGCGCTCGCCGCAGGGTTCGGCGAAGGCGTCGTCGTCGAAGAAGTGAGAGAATAGCCCCTGCCGGATCCACGCGCCCGCCGGATCGGCCGGCGCTTTCGCAAGATCGACCGCAACGAGCAACGAAGAAGGAGATACCCCATGGACATGAAGAAGATGATGAAGCAGGCCCAGAAGATGCAGCTGGAGCTGGCGCGCGCCCAGGAGGAGATCAAGGACCTCACGTTCGAGGCCACGGCCGGCGGCGGCATGGTGAAGGCGGTGGCCGTGGGCGACATGTCCATCGCCAGCATCACCATCGACCCCGAGGCGGTCGACCCCGAGGACGTCGAGATGCTCCAGGACATGGTGGCCGCCGCCGTGAACGAAGCCCTGCGCGGCGTGTCCGACATGAGCTCGCAGCGCCTGAGCGCAGCGACCGGCGGCATGAGCATCCCGGGCCTCATGTAGCTTGGGCGAAGGAGGATCGCCGTGTACGCAGCGCCGTCCATCCAGAAGCTCCTCGACGAGCTCGAGCGCCTGCCCGGCGTCGGCCCCAAGTCGGCGCAGCGCATCGCCTACTGGATACTCAACGCCGACAAGGCGACGGCGCTGCGTCTTTCCGAAGCCATCGCCGAGGTGAAGGACCACGTGCGCTTCTGCAGCCGGTGCTTCAACTACGCCGAGGACGACCTGTGCGAGATATGCAGCTCTGCCAAGCGCGACGCGAGCGCCATCTGCGTAGTCAGCGAGCCGCGCGACATCCCGCCCATTGAGCGCACCTCCGTGTACCACGGCGTATACCACGTGCTGGGCGGGGCGCTCTCTCCCATGGAGGGCATCGGCCCGGACAATCTGCGCATCGCCGAGCTCATGGCGCGCCTCGCGTCCGACGAGGTTGAGGAGGTCGTCCTGGCCACGAACCCCAACGTGGAGGGCGAGACGACGGCCGCCTACCTCGCGCGCCTCATCAAGCCGCTCGGCATCCGCGTGACGCGCCCCGCGAGCGGCCTGCCCGTGGGCGGCGATTTGGAGTTCGCCGACGAGGTCACCCTCGGCCGCGCCATCGAGGCACGCCGTCCGCTGTAGCCCCGCGCCCCGCCTCCGCAGCCTACGAGAGCGCCCGGTTCATGATCGAGGCCAGCCCGTTGCTCATGAAGTGCTCGAAGGCGAAGTACGAGGGGTTCATGCACCCCTTCAGCGACGTGAGGCAGAACGGGATGGGGTAGGCGTCCGACGGCGTGACCAGCTTGAGCTTCGCCCCGCCGAGCATCCCGCCGAGCGCCGAGATGCCTGCCGCGAAGATGAGCCCCTGGTCTTTGACGACGAAGCGCATCACCTCGATCATCCCCACGTTCTTCCGCTCCATCTCGATGCCCAGCTTGTGGAATGTCCTGACGAAGTCGTCATTGATCAGGCTGAATCCCTCCGACGTGAGCAAAGGGTAGCGCCGCAGGTCGTCCAGGTTTACCGTTTCGGCGTTCCTGAGGGGATGGGTGGCGGCCATGAGCACGCCGAGGGGGATCGTCCCCACCGACACGCAGTTCACGTCCTTATGCGGTAGGGGGCCCAGCGACATGAGCGCGTCGAGCCGTCCGGTGCGCAGCCCCTCCATGCCCTTGCCCGCCGTCGTGCGCGTCACGGAGGCCTCGATTCCCATGAAGCGCTTCGCGAACGCCTCGATCTTGCCGCACGCGTCGCTGAACCGGTAGAAGGCGGGCGCCACCATGCCGAGCCGCAGCGTGTCGCTCTGCGGCGAGGGATCCTCCCGGTCGTCGGCCTGCTTGAACGCCTCCAGCTTGTCGAACTCGGCCACGGTCTTGCGCGCCTCGCGGTAGAACGCGCTGCCGAACAGCGTGGGCTCCACTCCGTGGCTCTTGCGGACGAACAGGTTCTCTCCCAGCTCCGTTTCCAGATCGCCCATCGCCTTGGAGATGGTCTGCACGGTCACGAAGTTGCGCTTCGCCGCAGCGGTGAGGCTGCCGCTTTCCACGGTGGATACGAAGTATTTGATCTGCTTTATGTTCACGGAGGCCCGATCCAGTCGCTCAGCTTGCTAACGGAACAACTCTATCGTAAGCGTTTCGCCCGCCGTCCAAGCTGGGAAGTCATTCAGGGAATTTCGAAATCAGCCACTTCGCAGCCCATAAACGAGGATGATCGGCGATAGTGGGCGCAAGGACGCGCGCGCCGCGTCGCGCATCGGGAGAAGGAGAGGGCATGAACCTGCACATCAAGGCGAACGTGATCAGCATCCACCACAAGATGGAGGTCCTCGACGACGCGGACCAGCCGGTTTACCGGGCGTCAAGCAAGGCGATCACGCTGCACGACAGGACCTACCTTGAGGACGCCGCGGGCAATGAGGTGGCCTACATCCACGCCAAGGCGGTGTCGCTGCATCACGTGTACTACGTGGAGATGGCCGGCGGCCAGAGCTTCGAGCTGAGCGAGCAGCTGTTCCATATGAAGGACATCATCGACGTTCCGGACCTCGGGTGGCAGATCCGCGGCAACGTGCTGGCCTTCGACTTCGAGGTGGTCGACGCCGATGAGCGCGTGCTGGCTTTGGCGCATCGCAAGCTCGTGTCGGTGCACGGCGTGTACGACCTGGAGATCGCCGACGAGGGCCATGCCGACGAGCTGGTGGCCCTGTTCATCGTGGTCAACCATATCGTGCAGTCGCGCAGCGATGCCATGATGATGAGCTCGACGGGCGGTTCCGGCCAGTCGTGAGAGCGGGCGCACCCGCGCGACACGGCACCCGGCTCAGGGCACAAAAAATGGGACGACGCGCGTCCCAAAGTGAAGAAGAAGGGTTCTGCCCCCTCCAAAAAACAGAACCCTTTTCTTTACCGAAGCATCAAGCCTCTGCAAATGCAGGGATCATTATAGACCCCTCTCCACGAAATCACAACATATTTTTTCGGCAGACAACCGCCACGCATGTGAACAGGCAAAACGGCAAGCACTATCTGAGAGCGAAGTTGACGGTTCGGTAACGGCGGCCTATCTGCACCCTAGCTCACGGTGCCGAACCGGTCCTGCCCGATCACCACTACGATCTCATGCTCGCGCCCCCAGGAAGACCCCTCCACCAGCTGCTCGACCTTCTGGATGCCCAGCGCCTCCGCGATGTCCTCGGCCTCGGCCCGGTGTTCCTCGCTTCGGTAGAGCACGGACGATTCCGCCATGTCCTCGACGGCCGCGTTCGCCGTCACGATGTCGGCGAACCCCGCATTCTCAAGCTGGCGCTGCACCTGTGCCGCCGCTCCCTCGCGACCCCAGGCGTTGACGACGGCGATCCGGCCTGCGGAGTCGGGCATGACGTCCTCGCGCTCGATCGGCAGGGCGGTGGGCGGCTCGGACAGCACGCGCAGGACGCTTGCTATGCCGAGGCCGATGATCGTCGCCAGCACGGCGAATACGATGAGCGATCCTATGAGCAACGGCTTGTTCTGGCGCGGCACGGCCATGGCGTCCTCCTGTGCGCGATGGGTGTTTTGCCAGTGTAGCATCCCTTTGCCTTCAAAGCGCGCGAAGCGACCCCCATCGTTTTTCGTTGCACGCGAATCCGGCCGTTCGCGGCCGGGGTGCCGCCCGCACCTCAGGCTTTCGCTTCGGCTTCCCTGGTCAGGCGTTTGCGCAGGCCGGGGGTTACGGGGAACTCGAAGGCGCGCTTCGTGCGCACGCAGCCGAGGAACCCCAGGTCGGCCAGCTTCATGAGGTCGGCGCGCGCCGTGGCGTAGGCAACGCGGTGCGTCTTCTGGTGCGACTCGATCTTGAAGACGGCGTCGGGGTCGCTCAGGGCCGTCTGCAGCACGCGGCGCTGGCGGTGGTTGAGGTCGAGGTCCTCGCGAATGGTGCGAGAGAACATCTCGTCCAGCTGAATAACGCGCTTGAGCTCGGCTTCAACCTCGTCGAGCTTCTGCCTGACGAGCCGCGTCATCACGCCCATATAAATAGTGTAGTCCACCTCGCCGGCGGCCAGCACCTCCGCGTCCTCGAGCGATGCCATCACGGCGGGCGGGCGCAGGACGCCGCCCGCCCAGTCGCGGCAGGCCTGCGTGACGGGCACGTAGCAGAGCACCGGCAGATGCGCCCGTTTGAACAGCAGCTTCATGGCCAGCGACGCCACCGTGCCGTTCCACGAGGGCAGGGGCAGCGTGCTCATGAGCAGATGGCGGATGCCGAGCGCGAGCAGCAGCGGGTGCTCGGTGTCGGGGTCGTCGGCGAGGTTGATGAGCCGTGCGGCCAGCGCGAGCGTGGACGTGGTGTCCAGGCGCTTGCGCTTCCAGAGGCGCGACTCCTGCAGGGCCGAGGGCGTCGTCTGCTCGCCGACCCCCTCCGATACGGCCTCGTAGATGCGCAGCAGCAGATCGATCGTGCACGGCTCGTCGGCATGCTCGTCCAGCTCCCAGATGGCGCGATGGCCGTTGAGCAGCAGCCGCTCCTCCTTCGTCTCCGGCTCCCGCTCGTCGAGCAGCACCTCGCGGGCCTTTTCGTAGCCGATGTCCAGCCCGTCCTCGCGGATGGTGGAGATGGCCTCGTTGATGTGCGTCTCCACGAGAAAGTAGGTCGTGTTGCGCGAGGTGACGGCCGCGTGGAGCCACGAGCCCTCGGCGCATCGGCGGTTGACGTTGTCCAGGTCGGCCTGGATGGAGCGGGTGGGGGAGAACCAGCCCGTGCGGCCGCCGCCGTCGCGGAACGGCAGCTCGATGGCGGTCTGGCGGCGCAGCGTGCTCAGGATGTCCCAGGTCTGGTCGCGCGTGAGGCCCTCGGGCATGATCATGGCGTCGAACTCGGCGCGCGGCAGCGGATGCTCGTCGGCGAGCCGGCGCAGGTTGGCGAAGGCGGGATCCTTGAGCAGCGCGAGCAGGCGCTCGGCGACGTCGTCCGGGTTCTTCGCGCGCTTCCCCATGTTCCGCTCCTTCCGCCGTTTTCAGTAGTATCAATGATTGATAAATAATAGTACGCCGGGATCGACGGAGGGTCAAGAGGCGGTTGATAAAGCGATTGACATGCGATTATAGCGAGATTCGACACAGGACCAACCCTCCTTGCGCGCTCGCTTAATTATCAATTATTTCGATATTGACAATTAAAACGAACGCCCTCATAGTCTGCCTTGAGGGCCCGGGGAGGCCCTCGCAGGAGAGGGAAGGGAGAACATCATGTTGAACGAGGAGAGAATCTCGCGAAGGAACTTCGTCGGCGCCGCGCTTGCCGGATCGATGGGGCTCGCCGCCACGTCAATCCTGGGCGGGTGCAGCCCGTCGGGCTCCGCTGACGCGCCCGCCGCATCGGGTGGGGCCGACGCGGGCTCGTGGACGCAGGAGGCCGACGTCGTGGTGGTGGGCGCGGGTGCGGGCGGGTTCGCGGCTGCCATCGAGGCCGCCAACGCCGGCGCGAGCGTGCTTCTGCTGGAGAAAGGCAACGCCATCGGCGGCGATTCGGTGCTGTGCGACGGCATCCTGGGCGCGGCCGGCTCGCGGCTCGCGAAGGAGGCGGGCGTGGACGCGACCGTCGACGACGTGTACGCGTGGTTCATGGCGCACCCCGAGTGGTACGGCCCGAAGGACCCCGAGGTCGTGCGCGTGAACGCCGACAAGGGCGGCGAGACGATCGACTGGCTCCAGGACCTCGGCGTTCCCTTCGAGCCCGAGGTGGCGCCCCGCTTCGGCTACACCGAGCTGCCGGTGATCCACCAGGTGGACGGCAAGGGCGCCGCGATGGTGCAGGTGCTCGCCGACGCCGCCGACAAGGCCGGCGTGCAGACGCTGCTCGAGACGCGCGCGACGAAGCTCGTCACGGACGACGCAGGCCGCGTGATCGGCGTCGAGGCGACGCAGAAGTCCGATGCCGTGCGCTTCAAGGCGAACAAGGGCGTGGTCATGGCCACCGGCAGCTACGCCGGCAGCACCGACATGCTGGCCACCATGAACGCCGAGTGCGCCAACCTGCTGCCCGGCTCGCATCCCGGGGCCACCGGCGACGGCGTGGCCATGGCGTTCGAGGTGGGCGCGTTCACCGGCCGCACGTCCGAGCTGCCGCTCATGAGCTCGCTCGCGGGCCTCGAGACGAAGACGTCCATCATCAACATCAACTACGGCCAGCGCATTCCCGGCCTGTGGCTCGACGCGAACGGCGAGCGCTTCTTCAACGAGGAGACACCCTACGAGAACCCCAACGGGCACCGCGCCATCCTGCGCAAGCAGAACGAGCAGGGGCGTCCCGTCGTCCTGCTGCTTCCCACCACGCCCGAGCTCGAGGCCCTGCTGGCCGTGCGCCCGCTCGAATGGGCCACGGGCGAGACCGTGGAGGAGGTGGCCGCGCAGGTGGGCCTCGACGGCGCGAAGGTGAAGGCCACGGTGGACCGTTACAACGGCTTCTGCGAAGCAGGCCGCGACGACGACTTCGGCCGTCCCGCCGAGCTCCTCGTTCCCATGACCGGCCCGTTCTACGCGGCGTCGGTGATGGTGAGCACCTCGGTGACCATGGGCGGCTTCAAGACGAATGCCCAGGCCCAGGCGCTGCGGCTCAAGGGCATGGGCGCCGACGCCATCGTTGAACCCATTCCCGGCCTGTACGCCGCAGGCGTGGTGTGCGAGTGGAACTGCGCCGCCGGAGCCACCGTGCTCTCCGCCATGACCCTCGGCCGCGTCGCCGGCCAGAACGCGGCGGCGGGCGCGTAACGGCCCTCTTCCCCCAGGGCGCCGCGCCCTTCCCCTCCTTCTCGAGGGCGCGGCGCCCGCCAGTCCGAGCCGCCCGGTCGCACCCCGCACCCGGGCGGCTCGTTGCGCTCTGCGCCCACGACGCAGGGGGTGTTGCACGAAATTTGCGCCTGTGCGAGCTGTTAGCCGAGGCTTGACGCATCGTCAAGATGCGGCTCACACAAAGCACCAGGTCAGCCAATCGCCGATTCCTTCTTCAAAAGTTAACTTAATCAAACACCTCGCACAGACGCACATCTCGTGCGCCGCGCTCGCGCTGGCCGCTTCCCGACGCGCTCGATCGGGCCTATACTACGATCATCGGTGCAAGGCGGTGCGAAAGGCGGGGCATGTCCAACGCGTTCGACGACGTTCCCATCACCTGCGCCCTCGACTCGTCGGGGCGGCTGCGCCACGTCGACGACGTCCCGAACGGCGAGGCGTGCGGATGCGTCTGCCCTGCGTGCGGCCACGCGATGCTTGCCGTCCAGGGGAGCAAGCTGATCCACCATTTCAGGCACAAGGGCAGGTCGTGCGCGTGGGCCGTGGACGCGATGGTGCAGCTCCTCGCCAGGGATGTCCTCGCCGAGCGGATGCGGTTCACCTTTCCGGAGCTGCGCTGCCACGACTTCGAGAAGGACGCGCCCCTCGTGTTGGCGAAGCCTGTGGCGGTCGCGCTCTCGGGCGTGTCGGAGGAGGCCGTGAGCTCGCGGCGCGTGCCCGAGATCGTGCTGCACCTTGGCGCTTCCCGGAGGATATGCCTTGTCGTATGGGCCTCGCATGCGCCCACCGACGCGCAGGTTTCCCAGGTGAGGGAGGCGGGACTCGACCTCGTGGGGATCGACCTCCGCGCGCTCTACGACTGGCTCAGGCGGCGGGAGGGCAAGCACGCCGACAGGGAGCGGCTCTACCGGCGCATTCAGGAGCGGTCCACCATCGAGGAGCTTCTGGCCACGGCCTCGCCCGCCTTCAAGCGGTGGATCGTCAACGCGAAGGCGTTGGCTGCGGAAGCCGAGTCGCGGGAGCGCGAGCGCGCCGAGCGGGAGAGGCACCGGCGCGAGGAGGCCGAGCGACGCAAACGCGAGGAAGCCGAGAAGCGCGAGGCCGCCGAAGCCGCTCTGCGCGCCGAGGAGGAGGCCCGCCAGGCGCGACATGCGGAGGAGCGGTTCCGGATCGAGAGGGAGAAGGCCGAAGCGGAGGCGCGGAGGATCGAGGCCCTCGGATTCCGGGCGGTCCCGCTGGTGAGGGATTCGGTCGTCCCCGAGGTGGAGGATTGCCCGATCAAAGGCAAGGCCAACCTCGCAGCGGATTGCGGCGCCTATCTGTTCTCGACGAGCCGCTGCCCGCACTTCCATCAACTCTGCAACTACAACGTCGCCTGCACCTGGCGCGAAGCGTAGGAGGGTGGACGGAGGCTCGCAGAACGGCGAGCCGGGCTCGGCATGCTTTCTGCACGAGATTTGCGTCTGTGCGAGCTGTTAGCCGAGGTTTGACGGAGCGTCAAAATGCAGCTCAGACAAAGCACCAGGTCAGCAAACCGGCATTTCGTCCATTTTGAGTTAACCAGAGGAAACACCTCGCACAAGCGCAAATCTCATGCACAGCAGACGCCTTCCGGCCCTTCGCTGCGCGCTTGGCGGCTCGTGCTATACTGGGCGCCGAACGGACGAGGACGAGGTGCGCATGGTCAACATCCCCAGCCCGGCCCTGGCTATCGTGGGCCGGCATAACTCAGGCAAGACGACGCTTATCGAGCAGCTCATCGCCGAGCTCGTGGCGCGCGGCCACGACGTGGGCAGCGTGAAGCACCACAGCCACGTGGGCTTCGACATCGACTACCCCGGCAAGGACTCCTACCGCCACCGCGCCGCCGGCGCGTCTGAGACGGTGATCGCCGCGCCGGGCCAGGTGGCGCGTATCAAGACGGTGTCGGGCGAGGTTGAGTGCTCCGACATCGTGCGCAGCATGCCCGGCCACGACATCGTCATCGTGGAGGGCTACCGCAAAAGCGGCCTGCCCACCATCGAGCTCATGCGCTCCGGCAACGAGGCCGACTCCCGCGTGGCCGAGGTGTTCGCCGAGGGCGCGCGCCGCGGTTGGCCGCTGGGCACGGACTTCACCCAGTTCACGCGCGGGGAGGTACCGCCGGCGGACGACGACGCGGCCCGCGAGGCGCTCCGTCGCGCCCAGGCCGAATCGCGCGAGGCGGCCGGCGATCACTTCAAGACGCAGCATCCCGACCACGTGGACATCTCCAACAAGCTGCCCACGTCCGACACGGTGGCCGTCGTCACCGACATCGCCGAGGCGCGCCAGGCGGCCGACCTCTACAACGTGCCCGCGTTCGCGCTCGACGACATCGCGGGGCTCGCGGACTTCGTCGAGGCCCATTACGTGCGGCCGCGCGTGACCGTGGTCATCCAGGCGGGCGGCGAGAGCCGGCGCATGGGGCAGAGCAAGGCGACGGTGCCCTTCGCGGGGCGGCCGCTCATCTGCCGCCTCATCGAGCGGCTCGGCCCCGTGTCCGACGACCTGGTCATCACCACGAACGAGCCCGACAACCTGGCCTTTCTGCACGCCGAGTTCCCGCAGTACAACATCCAGCTCGTGTGCGACGCCTTCGACGTGCGCGGGGCGCTGCAAGGGCTCTACACGGCGCTGCAGGCCGCGCGCAACCCGTACGTGGCCGTGGTGGCCTGCGACATGGTGTTCGCCTCGGCGTCGCTCGTGGTGGCCGAAGCGCTTGCCATGAACGAGTCCGGTGCCGACATCGTGGTGCCGGTGAACAAGCACGGCTTCGAGCCGTTCCATGCCATGTACCGCCGCATGGGCTGCCTGCCCGCCGTGCGCGCCGCGCTCGACCGGGGCGAGAAGCGCGCCCAGTCGTTCTTCGGCGACGTGGACGTGTTCGAGTTCACGCAGGACCGCGTGCTGGAGGCCGAGCCCATGGGCGGCTGCTTCATCAACGCGAACACGCCCGAGGAGCTGCGCAACCTCGAGGAATCGTTCCTCGAGAAGTAAAGGAGAGAATTCGCGATGCCTAACCTCATCGACATAGTGGAAGTGGCCGAGGCGCTGGAGACGAAGGCGGTGTATTTGGCCCCCGATCGCTGCGTGGTCGTGCGCAACCGCCACGCCTCGTGCGCAAAGTGCGCCGACGCGTGCCCGTCTGGCGCCGTGTTCGCGGCGAACAACGTGCTCGAACTCGACGAGGGGATGTGCGTGGCCTGCGGCGCGTGCACGACGGCCTGCCCCACCGAGGCGCTCATCCCGCTGCAGCCGCTCGACGAGGACCTGGCGGCTGCGGTGGCCGATGCGGTGGTGGCCACGGACGGTGCGGCCGTGTTCGCGTGCGCGCGCATCGCGTCGAAGCACGTGGGCGACCCGACGAAGTACGCCGAGGTGCCCTGCCTCGCCCGCATGGAGGAGAGCGTGCTCCTGGGCCTGGCCGCGCGCGGCGTGCGCGACATCGTGCTGGTGGACGGAACGTGCGCCACCTGCAAGTTCCGCGCCAACGTGCCCGGCATCGACGCTGTCGTGGCCTCGGCGAACGACCTCATCGCCACGCAGGGCTCCGACATCCGCGTGGTGCGGGCGTCGGAGTTTCCCGAGGTGGCGCTGCTGGAGGATCGGCAGAAGCTGCTCGGCGCGTCGCGGCGCGGGTTTTTCACGCAGGCGCGCTCGCGGGCGAAGGACGCGGCCGGCAAGACCGTCGAGGTGGTGGCGTTCAAGAACGACGGCTCGCGGGGCCCATCGCTGCGCGAGCGGCTGAAGATGTCCGACGCGGGAACGCTTCCGCAGTTCAACCCCGAGCGCCGCATGCGCGTGCTCGACGCGATGGACCAGCTCGGCCAGCCCGTCGTGCCCGAGATCGACACGCGGCTGTTCGGCAGCGTGAGCATCGACGCGGAGAAGTGCAGCGCGTGCGGCATGTGCACGGTGTTCTGCCCCACGGGCGCGCTCAAGAAGAGCGAGCTTGAGCCCGAGGACGGCGAGGGGAGCCTTCTCGAGTTCTCGGCGGCCGACTGCGTTCAGTGCAACCTCTGCGCCGACGCGTGCCTGAAGAACTGCCTGACGGTGAGCGCGACCGTGTCCACCGAGGAGCTGTTCGACTTCGAGCCGCGCCTCATCCACCTGCCCGACCCGCCCAAGCGCACCGGCATCCTCTCCAGCCTCAAGCGGTAGGCGCGTGACAAAGGGGCGGGACGGCTGTGCAACTAATCTTCGCTCTGCCCTTCGCCGGGAGTTTCGCTGCGTTTTGCCAACTGTTCCTTCCATTTGTACAGATACTACTGTATAAAGAAGCGGAACAGTTAGGAGAGTCATCATGAACAGCGACTTCATCGTGGCGGTGCACGCGCTCGTGTTCCTCAACCACAACCAGGGCATCGTGTCGAGCGAGATGCTCGCCGACAACGTGTGCACGAACGCCGCGCGCATCCGCAAGATCATGGCACCGCTCAAGCGTGCCGGCCTGGTGGAGGGACGCGAGGGCAACGAGGGCGGCTACCGCTTCACCGCCGACGCGTGCGCCACCAGCTTGGCCGCCGTGGCCGACGCGCTGGGGGTGCGCTTCGTCGAGGCGCGCTGGCACAGCGGCAGCGCCGACAAGAAATGCCTGGTGGCTTCCGGCATGGCGGGCATCATGGACGACATCTTCGCCGACCTGGACGCGGGCGTGCGCGACCGGCTGGCCGGCATCACCATCGCATCCATCGACGAGCGCATCTTCGCGCGGTAAGGCGGCCGTATGGGCTTCTCACTTGAGACGAGCGTTCCCGCGCTCACCGTGTTCATCCAGGGGCTCTTGAGCTTCTTCTCGCCGTGCGTGCTGCCGCTCATCCCGCTGTACGTGGGCTACCTGGCCGGCGGCGCGGCGAAAACGAACGATGACGGCACCATCGAGTACCCGCGCAAGAAGGTGTTCGTGAACACGCTGTTCTTCGTCGTGGGCGTGAGCTTCGCGTTCTTCCTGCTGGGCTTCGGGTTCACGGCGCTCGGGCAGTTCTTCACGGGCAACCAGCGCGTGTTCTCGGTGGTGGCCGGCATCGTCATGGCAGCGTTCGGCCTGTACATGCTGGGCGCGTTCGGCAAGACGCGCGCCATCGAGACAGAGCGCCGCCTGCCGTTCAACCTGGGCAAGTTCGCCATGAACCCGCTGGTGGCGCTCGTGCTGGGCTTCACGTTCAGCTTCGCGTGGACGCCGTGCGTGGGCCCGGTGCTGGCAAGCGTGCTGCTCATGGCGTCGTCGAGCGCCTCGGCGGCCGCGGGGTACGCGCTCGTGGGCGTGTACACGCTCGGGTTCGTGCTGCCGTTTCTGGCGGTGGGCCTGTTCACGGGCGAGGTGCTGCGGTTCTTCAAGTCGCACGGCAACGTGGTGAAGTACACGGTGAAGGTGGGCGGCGCGCTGCTCATCGTGATGGGCATCATGACCGTGACCGGGTGGATGAACGGCGTGACGAGCTACCTGTCGAACTTCGGCGCCGCGCCGGCCGCGCAGGAGCAGCCGGCCGATCAGGGCGCGGGCACGTCCGGCGGAGCTCCGAAGGCAACCGCACCCGACGACGAGGACTCTTCCGCCTCCGCCGGGGCTGCCTCCGATTCCGATCCCGACGCGCAGCCGGCTCCGCTCGCCGACCTCGCGCTCACGGACCAGAACGGCGTGGAGCACAAGCTGTCCGACTACAAGGGCAAGACGGTGTTCCTCAACTTCTGGGCTACCTGGTGCGGGCCGTGCCAACGCGAGATCCCCGACATCGAGGCGCTGTACAACGACCGCGGCAAGAACGAGGGCGACCTCGTGGTGCTCGGCGTGGCCAACCCCAAGACCGACGAGCATCCGCAGAACAGCGACGGCACCGTGGACGAGGTGAAGGCGTTCATCGACGAGTACGGCATCACGTATCCCGTGCTCATGGACACGACAGGCCAGCTGTTCGCCGCCTACGGCGTCCGGTCGTTCCCGACCACGTTCATGATCGACAAGGACGGCAACGTGTTCGGCTACGTGGCCGGCACGCTCACCGCCGACGTCATGGACAGCATCGTCGAGCAAACCATGTCCGGCGAGCGGAAGTAACCTCGCGTCGGGCGGGCGCACCGCTTGCGGTACCCGCCCGACGTCACGCCGAAGCGGCTCGTGGGAGATCTCGCGGCGCTGAACCCCCGATTGTCGACCCAAACACACGCATGGCGGGTCTGTGGCGTGTGTTTGGGTCGACAATCGGGGGCACCATGAGGAAAATGCGAGAAGCGCCCCGGGGGAGGTGCGGGGGGGTCCTCGCGGAGGCGCGGGGGCGCGCGGGGGGGGGGGGGTCCTTTATGGGGGTTACTTGCCGGCCAGCAGCTTCACCACGTGCAGGGCCTCGGTCATCGTGCGGCCGCAGGCCACGCCGTGCATCTGGTCGGGGTAGTTGCCGCTGAAGAGCGACCCCGAGCAGTCGCCGGCCGCGTAGAGACCCTCGATGGGCTGGAAGTCGGTGCCGAGCGCCTGGCAGTCGGCGTTGATGCGGATGCCGTCGATGGTGGTGAGCAGCGTGCCGCCCAACGTCGCGCCGAAGAACGGCGGCGTGCGCAGCTCGGAGAGGCGGTAGGCCTCCTTGCCGAAGTCCACGTCCTCCTGCATGTCGAACAGCTCGTTGTAGCGCTCGCAGGTGGCGAGGAACGTCTTCTTGGCGTCAGCGTCGAGGCCCAGCTTGTCGGCCAGCTCGTCGAGCGTGTCGGCCTTCTGCAGACGGCCGTCGGCCAGCTCCTTCTCGAAGTATTTGTCCAGATCGTAGGAGCCGTCCTCGCGCTTGGCGCCCAGCACGCCCATGCGGGTGCCGGCCGAGCAGCCCAGCGTATGGAAGCGCTGCACGTCGTCGCCGAAGTTGCCGTCCCACACGCTCACGTACACGCCGCCGGGCTGCTGCGCCGCTGCGTGCGGCAGGTAGTCGTAGTCGGCGGATTCCAGGGTGAAGCGCTCGCCGCGCAGGTTCACCTTGAGGAAGGGCTGCGTGCCGGGGTTGAACTGGCCGTTGCCGGGCCACTGGGGATTGCCGGCCTTGACGGACTCCTCGGTGTAGCCGGCGGTGGTGCCGGGGGCCACGAGGCCGCGGTCGAAGATCATCGTCGCGCTCGTGATGTCCTTCACCGCGCCCGCCCAGAGCGCCGCCTTGATGCCGTCGCCCGTGTTGTTCTGGTTGTAGCCCAGCGCGGTCACGGACGCCGTGGTGATGGGCGAGAGCGCCGAGAGCATCGCCGGGTTCGCGGAGTAGCCGCCGGTGGTGAGCAGCACGCCCTTCTTGGCGTTGATCTGCGTGTAGCCGCCATCGGTCTTGAAGATGGCGCCGGTCACGCGGCCGGAGTCGTCCTTCACCAGCTTCACCAGCTCGTGCTTGTAGGACACCTCGTAGCCGTTGTCGTTCATGACCTTCTCGAACAGCTCGTTGCGCACCGGCACGCCCTCGCGGCCGCCTTCGGCGTTGCCGTAGTGGTGCTCGCCCGAGGGGGTGTAGAAGGGGGTGGCGCCCATGCCGCCCGGCATGTCGAACTCGTCGGCGATGACCACGGCGCCGGCCGCGCTCATGTACTTGTCGACGTACTCGAACATGTCGTTGCTCTCGTTCATCCACATGTTGATGAGGCTGTGGTCGCACGTGCCGCTGGAATAGCGGGCGAACTCGCCGTGGATGCGGGCGCGGTCGGTGTGCACGCCCTGGTCGGTGAAGGGCTTGGTGTCCACCGCGTTGAACCAGTGGCGCGTGGCGCCCACCTCGGAGCCCTTCTCGCAGAGGATGAAGTCCATCTTCTGGTCGGACGCGTACGCGCCGGCGATCATGCCGCCGTTGCCCGCGCCCACGATCAAGAGGTCGGTGTCCTTCGTCTCGGTGATGTCGCCCTCGGCCACCTCGGGCGCGGCGCCCAGCCAGTCCACCGTGATGGCGGCGCTGCCGTCGTCCACGGCTACGACGTTGTTGTCGGCGACGGCGGTGGAAGCGGCACCCTTCGCGTCGGACGCGGCCTCGGCCTCGGCGGTGCCGGCGGCCTTCGGCGCGCAGCCGGCCAGGCCCATCGCGGCCAGCGCGCCGATGCCTGCCGCCCCGCCCAAGAAGCTGCGTCGCGAGATTCCCTGTGATTCCATGATGATCCTCCTTTAAGCGTTTCGCCGTCCGGTTGCTCCGGCGGCTCCCTCGGGTTTCACCATACGGGGCCCGGGCGGGCTTGAAACCACCCCGCCGGGGGCGTTTTGCCGGGTCGGGGGAGGGGTGGCGCGCTCCCCCCGGCGGGGTGATTTGCGCGCGCTTTGCCTGATGGGATGCGGATCGAGGGGCAATCCCCGTCGCGCGGCGCGCCCGCTTCGCGTACAATGGCGACAAGCGACCGAGGGAGGGGATCGTGCGGAAAGCCATGAAACGCGTGCGGGAGGCGGGAAGCGCCCAGGGAGGCGCGGTGCTCGCGTGCGTCGTCGCGCTGGCCATCATGGGCTGCGCGGGCGGCATCCTGAACGCGAGCCTTTACGCGCGCGTGGCTGCGTACTGCGGCATCGCGCGCGAGATATCCACGCTCACCGGCGGCGCGCTGTTCCTCGTGATCTTCCTCGCAGCCACGCGCAAGCCCGCGCTGCTCGACCGACGGCTGCTCACGATGGCGGCGCTCGGATGCGCGGTGACCGCGGCGTTCGTCTTGGAGTTCGGCCTGGGCTCGCAGAACGGCCCGCTCACGGTGGCGGGCTTCCTGTTCTCGAACGCGGCCTCCGTCTGGTCGTCGGTGCTCATCGTCTGCGCGCTCGCTTCGCTGCCGTCGTCGAAGGCGGCGCTCGCGGCCGTGGTGTGCGGCATGGCGCTCGGCGAGGTGGTGCGCGTGCTGCATCCGCCCGTCGGCTTCGAGGTGGGCGTGGTGGAGGTGATGGCCTTCTACGCGGTCATCATCGCGCTGCTGTACCGACGGGGAGGGGCGAAGCTCGACGAGGTGGCCCGCAGCGCGTCGCCCGCCAGCTTGGAGCTTTCGAACCCCGAGTCGTTCCTGCGGCCCGCGCACGCGCTGTTCTTGTGCGTCGCGCTGTTCAGCGTGGCGACGGGCTACGGGCTCACGCTCAACGAGGTGTCGCATGCGCCCATCAGCGTGGACGTGTCGGCGGTCGTGCTGGTGGGTGTGGCCGCATGGATGCTGCTGTCGAAGAGCGCGGAGAAGGAGGACCAGCTGTTCTCGTTCTCGGTGCTTCTGGTGGTGGCCGGCTTCATCATCGCGCCGTTCACGTTTCTGAACGACCTCCCTTCGGCCAACGCCCTTCTGCGCATCGGAGTGCGCTGCTTCGACATGCTCGTGTGGCTGGTGGTGCTGGCGGTGGGGCGGCGCAACCTGCTGGCGCTTCTGCCCACCTACGCGCTCGTGCGCTTCATGAGCGCCGTCGGCACCGACGTGGGCGCGGTGGCGGGGCACACCACCAACGACATCGTGGGCACGAACGGCGACGCGGCCATGCTCATCGCCGAGGTCGTGCTGTTCGCGTTCGTGGCCTTCCTGTGGCTGGGCTTCCGCAGGTTCAGCTTCTCGGAGACGATTCGCGGCGTGGTGGGGATGGGCGCGCCGACGCCGCGCGAGGAGGCGCCCGCTGCCGAGCCGGCGGTGGAGCCGGGTTCCAGCATCGAGGAGCGCTGCGCCCGCCTGGGGGAGGAGCACGGCCTGACCGAGCGCGAGACCGAGATCTTCGCCATGCTGGCGCGCGGCCGCAACGGCCAGTTCGTGATGGAGCACTACGTGGTGTCGCGCAACACCGTGAAAAGCCACGTCAAGCACATCTACGCCAAGCTCGACGTCCACTCCCAGCAAGAGCTCATCGACCTCGTGGAGCACGCGGAGTAGGCGCCGCGTAGCGATACGACCTGCGCCTCACGAGGAATCGGGGCATTCGTGATGAGTGGGTCGGATCAGCATCGCTCCAAAGAGCCGAACAGGATCGGAAGGGTGGTTCCCAGTCCGTCGGCCACACGGAACAGCGTGCTGAGCTGCGGATTGCCCGTGCCGTTCTCTATCTCGCGAAGGCGCGTGCGGTTCATGCCGAGCATGGAGGCGAACTGCTGCTGCGACCACCCGGCGGCGATCCTCTGCCGTTTGATCTCGGCTCCCAGTTTCTTTTTGACCGTTTCGTCATCCATAGGCCAAAGCATATGGTCTATACTCGGCTCACATGAACCACATAAGGCTCATGTTGGCAATCGCTGCACGAGGAGAAAGCGAATCGAGGCTGAATGGGCGCGCGAGACGACATACGACAGGGTCGAGCTGCAATGCCCCAGTCAATTCAGCAATGGCGAACTTCAGCAGGTTGTGTGGGCGACGATGGACTTCCTGGAAAGCTGCATCGCGAAGCTGGGGGAGGCTGGCGGGGTCATCGAAAAGGAAAAATGGTGACCACGAAAATGCTTAACGCACGCGCATCGTGCCGCTTCTGCTCAAAAATCCTCGACGGGGGGTGCGGCGGGATTCTTGGACTTCTCAGGCTGCGAGCCCGAGCCTTCTGCGGCGGCCGTCGATGGTCTCGTAGCGCGCTCTGCCATCGTCCGCCTTGAACGCCTTGAGGCGGCCCCCATTGTACCACGCCATGTACTCCGCGACGGCCTCGGAGAGCTCGGCGACCGAGGCCCCCGCGCGGACGAGCGAGTGGAGCCTCTCCACCTTCGCCCGGCCGAAGAAGCCCTCGCACGCCGCGTTGTCGGGGCTGTGCGCCTTGCGCGACATCGAGCGGACGAGCCCCGCCTCCCCGCACAGCGCGATCCAGCCCTTCCAGCGGTAGTGCGCGCCGCGGTCGGAGTGGATGATCGGATGCTCGCCCTCCTCGAGCGTGGCGACCGCGTCGGCGAGCGTGGAGTCGGCGAGCTCGGCGTTCGGGTTCGTCGAGATCCGCCAGGCGGAGGCCCTGCCGTCGAAGCAGTCCACGATGACGGACAGGTAGAGCCTGCCGTCGCGCCCCTTGACCTCGGTGATGTCGGTGAGCCACTTCTCGTTCGGGGCGCCCGCCGAGAAGTCGTGGCGCCCGCGCGCGCCGAGGAGCAGGTTGTCCGGGGCGTCCGAGATCTCGCCGGCGTAGGAGCTCCACCTCTTCTCCGAGCGGGAGCAGCGGGCGACCAGGCCCTGCCTCTCCATCGACCCGCGCACCTTGAGCTCGGGGGCGCGCACGCCGCGGCCCTCGAGCTCGGCCCTCACGCGCCGGTAGCCGTACGTCCCGCCGCTCTCCGCGAACGCGCCGGCCACGGCCTCGTCGAATCCCGCCGGCGGCGCGCAGGGCTCATCGAGCCTCGCCCGGTGGTAGAGGTAGGTGCTCTTGGGCATCCGGAAGAAAGTCAGCACCCGGGCCAGGGAGAGCCCGCACTCCCGCCTGAGCCTCTCGCCCAACGCGACGAGCCGCCTCTTCGAGAGGCTCGCCGGGCCTTCGGCTTTTGGGTCGCGCACCAGCTCCTTGTAGACGGCGACCTCGAAGAGCGCCTCCTCCAGCTCGGCGCGCAGCCGCGCGGCCTCCTCTTCCGATCCCGACGCCTCGGCCATGTCCCGGGGCTCCCTTCGCCTCGCCTCGCGCGGCGCGCCCTGCGCGCCCGTCTCGGACATGATAGCGCGCTTTCGGTCCCGGGCGACCCAGCTCGTCACGACGCCCGCGTCGGTGATGCCGAGCCGGCGGGCGATGTGGGACCTCTTCTCGCCCAGCTTGTGCAGGCGCACCGCCTCCTCGACGGTCGCCTTGGGGTAGTGGGCGTGGGGCTCGTGGTCGACCCGCCCGACCGTCCTGGGCCTCTCGGCGGGCAGCTCGCCCCGCTCCGCCCGCTTCTCCCATTCCCTGAGCGAGGTCCTGGACGGGGCTCCCCACTTGCGCCACGCGGCGCAGGGCGTGAACCCCTCGGCCCACATCATCTCGACGTATCGGACCTTCTCCCTCTCCGTGTACATGCGGCTCCCTCCTCGCGGCCCCTGCGGGGCCGCTTCGATCGGTCGTGGACCGCCTCGAGGCGGTCCAACTTCCTGCCGCATCCCCGACGTGAAAGGATTTCGACGCTCCGTGCTGGCGGCGGTTTCCGTGAACTGGGGAAACGCCGAGAGCTCGCCGCTCCGGAGGGCCGATGGCCGTCCTTTTCCGTTCCCAGACCTTTCACGTCGAGGGTTTTTGTGTCGAGCGGCCCCGATTCGCGTGCAGATCCCTCCCGAGGCTGAGTGGATCGATTTTCCGTGCGCTCCCCGGCGGGTCAGGACTGCGCGAGGAAGCGCTCCACGACGGCGTTGAAGGCGTCGGGGTTCTTGGCGGCGACGAAGTGGTCGCCTTCGACGAAGGCGAGCTGGGCGTTGGGGATGCTCGCGGCGATGAGGCGGGTGTGGGGCTCGCGGATCATGTCGTTCGTGCCGGCTATCACGAGGGTCGGCACGTCGAGGGCGGCCAGCTCGGCGGAGTCGATGTTCGGGTCGTTCACCATGAGGCCGAGCATCTCGGCGTTGCGTCGCGCCTCAGGGCTCCGGCGTGCGAACAGCCGCGCGATGCGATAGCCCAGCTCGATGGGCAGCTGCACCGTGCGCTTCACGCCGCGCGCGTCGAGGTTCGCGCCGTTCAGCACCAGCTTGCCCACGCGCTCCGGGTGCGCGAGCGCGAACACGAGCGCGATGTTGCCGCCGTCCGAGAACCCCAGCAGGTGCGCGCGCTCGATGCCGCGCGCGTCCATGAATGCCAGCAGGTCGTCCGCGAACTGTCGAATGCGAAACGGCGCCTCGCCCCGCGGAGACTTCCCGTGCCCGCGCGTGTCGAGCGCGATCACGCGGAAGCGCCCGGCGAAGCGCGCCATCTGGTGCTCGAAGTAGGAGCCGTCCTCGCCGTTGCCGTGCAGCAGGATGAGCGGCTCGCCCGCCCCCTCTTCGCGACAATGCAGCTCGATGTCCATCGCCGTCTCCTCCCTCTGCGGGCGATTCATCCCGGTGCGGGATATCATATCAGCTCGACGCTACGGCAAGCGTACAATGGCCGAGGGGTTCTGCACGGGAGGCGAGGGGGTGGTCGTGGATCAGCGGGACAGCATGCGGTGCACGGCGCTCTTCTGCCTGGGACTGGGCGCTTCGAACGCCTGGTGGCTCTCCGTGACTTCCAGCCCGCTGGTGTGGTCGTCCTCTCCGCTGGGCTCGGGGCTCGCATCGCTTATCGTGCATGCGTCTTACCTGATCGTGCAGATAGCCTGCGTCGTCGCGGCCTCGCTGCGGCCCTTGAGCTTCGCACACCGGCGCACGTTCTTCGCGTCGGCGGCGCTGTGCACGGCGGGGACGGCGGTGCTCACGGCCGCCGTGTTCTTCGGTCTGCCGCCCGTCTGCATCGTCGTCGGCCGCGTGGCGGCGTCGTGCGGCGGCGCGCTGCTGTTCCTGTGCTGGATGTCGCCCTTCACCGCCCTCATCGGGCGGAAGGTGCCAGGCTCGGTCTTCCTGCTGGCAACCGTGTGCGGCACGGTCATCTGGTTCGTCACCACCCGGGTGGACGCCGTGGTGGCCACGGTGTCGCTGCTGGCGCTGCCGTTGGTGTCGGGTGCGGCCATCCTGGGCATCCCCTCGTCGCTGCGCACGCCCGCCACAGGCGAGATGCCGGCGCGGCGAGCGGCGAGGATCCCCCTGCGCACGCTGTTCCCGGCGGCGTTCGTGCTGGGGCTGTTCGCGTACGAGCTGCCCGTGGGCTTCGTCACGGGAACGGCCAGCCGCGCCACGGCAGAAGCGTCCGGTGCGGCGTTGTTCCAGATCTACGCCATCTACACGGTGGTGATCGCGCTCGTGGCGGCGGCGGACTACGCGCTAGCCCGCCACGAGCGCTGCTCCAACCTGCTGCACCGTTTCGTGGTGCCCATCATCTCCATCGGGCTCATCGCGCTTGCGCTCGCGCGGACGCAGGACCAGGTGCTCGCGTCCGCCCTGGTGCTCGCCGGCACCATTCTGTTCGAGATGTTCGTCATGACGTCGTTCGCGCGCATCAGCCTCTCCGCGCGCGAAACTCCGTGGCGCATCTTCGGCTTCGGCGGGGCCGTGCTGCAGGCGGCGCTGCTGGCCTCGTTCTTCCTGGGGCTGTTCCTGGCAGATGCCGCCAGCGCGTGGCTCGCCGCCATCGCGCTTGGCCTGGTGTTCGTGCTCATCTTGGCGGGGTCGTTCGACATCCCGGGGAAGGGCCTGATGGAAGGCTCGCCCGAAGCGCTTGGAGCGCACGGTGGCAAAGATGCCGCCGCCCGCTGCGAGCGCTTCGCCCAGGTGCACGGCCTGTCGGCGCGCGAGGCCGAGGTGCTCGCGCTCATCGCGCGCGGCCGCAGCGTGCAGGCTGTCGCCGACGAGCTGTACGTGGCGCACAGCACCGTGAAGACCCATATCGGCCACATCTACGAGAAAACCGGTGTGAGCAATCGCCAGGACCTGCTGAAACTGCTCGATGGCTTCAACGGATGAAGGGCGCTCCCCGACGGGTGAGCCGTCGGGGAGCGGAGGGAGGAGCGCGCGGGGCGCTTGCGGAAGGGTGTCTCTAGAAGCAGCTCTCCAGCGCGTGCTTCACCGAGTAGCGGCCGGATTCCACGTTCGTGGCCATGTGGCCGCCCGAGGTGTTGAGGTTGTACAACCCCAGGTACACCATCTGGCCGTCCGCGCCGATGGCATAGAGGTTGGGGATGGCCTTCTTGCCCTCGCCCACCACCTGCCACTGGCGGTTCGTGATGATGCCGCCGAGCGAAAGCGCGATCTCCTGGTGGATCATGAGGGCGTACAGCGGCCCCGTGCCGAACGAGGCGAGGTACTTCGGGTTCTTGCCGAACTCGTCATCGGACTGCTTGGCCACGTACTCCTCGTAGGTGGCCAGCGTCTGCTCGAAGTCGCCCGTCCAACCCGCCTGCTTGGCCAGGTCGGCGGCGTTCTCGCCCTTGAACACGGCCTTGGACGACCCGCCTGTGGCCGCCTCGATCTCCTTGCGCAGATCCTTGTTGCCCTGGGCCTCGGCCTCGTCGATCATCGCGTCGTTCAGGACGATGTACGCGCGGTTCTGCGCGCCCACGGCAGTGCCGGTGTAGTCGTGGCACAGCTCGCCGCAATCCTCGTTCGTGAAGCGGTCGCCGTCCTCGTTCACCCAGATGGCGGGGAAGTATTGCGGCAGCGAGTACGACGAGATGCCGTCGATGAGGTTGCCGAACATATAGCCGCGCGCCTTGGCTTCCTCGCGCCCTCCGATGGCCGCCGCCATCTTGAGCGTGTCGCCCACCGAGCCGGGCGCGCAAGACGTTTTCGTGATGTCCATGTCGTAGCCGCCGTACTCGGCAAGCAGGTCGGTGTCGGCGGCCCATCCGCCGCCGGCCAGGATGACTGCCTTCGCGTTCACCTCGAGCACGCCGTCCTTCGTCTCGGCGAACACGCCGCACACGCTTCCGTCGTCAGCCGTCTTGAGCGCCATGGCCCGCGTCTTGACGCGCGTCTCCACGTCCAGCTTCTCGGCCGCGGCGAACAGCGGCTTCATCATGCACTCGCCGCCGCTGAAGAAGCTGTCCTCCCACATGAGGGCAGTGGGCGTCTTGCCCAGCGTGCCGGAGTAGTAGTCGGTGGTGGGGGCGAAGCGCACGCCGTTGTCCACCATCCAGGCCGTGTTGTCGGCGGAATGCGCGATGGTGTCGGCCCACAGCAGCGGGTTCACCATATAGTCGTACAACTCGATCTCGCTGCGGATGATCTCGGACGGCGTGACGGTGAGGTCGTACTTCTTGCAGCCCTCGATCATCTGGGGCGAGCCGAAGCTGAAGCAGCAGTCGGTGAACATGCCGTTGCCGCCGGGGTTGTCCTGCGACTCGAGCACGAGCACTTTCTTGCCGTTTTGCGCCGCCTCGACGGCTGCCACCATGCCCGACGCTCCGGAGCCGACGATGCAGAAGTCGACGTCTGCCGTCTCGGTCGCCTTGCCCTCGTAGTCGGAAGCGCGGAAGCCGGCCCACGGATCCTCGACGGCCGCAGCCGGGGCGCTCGCTTCGTCCGCCGTCGCCGCAGCCTTGTCGCCTTCGGCCTGAGGCGCGCAGCCGGCGAACCCGAGCGCCGCAGCGCCGACGGCCGCCGCGCCCACTCCGATGAATCCGCGGCGGGAAAGCCCCCGTGCGGCCTCGGTCGCGTCGGTTGCCCTGGCGATGGAACGATTGGTTTTCTTCATGTCTCTCATCCTCCCTGTTCGGTGCGGTTCGGCCGGTCTTCCCTGGCGTTGCGATCCCTGCGATCGGCCGCTGGCCCCAGCATGCTCCGGCCGCGTCGCGCGCGCATCCGATCTTTCGGGTATGGCCGCGCGGGAGCATCCTCCGAAAAGGTGGATTCGCTGATCGCCCGGTAACTGTTGTCGCGTCCGCCGCTCGGGCGGAGGTCGCCGCCGCTCGTTGTGCTACACTGTCGAACCATCCAAACGGAAGAAATCGAACGAGGAAGCGGGGCCATGGCGGAGGTGCAGGGGCAAGTGAACGACCAGGTGGGAGAGGGCCTCCGCATCGACGCCTCCGAGCGCAAGGGGTGGGTGGACATCGCGTTCATCCGCGCGGGCGGCATGTTCAGCGCCCCCACGCTCATGGTGGGCGCGGCGCTCGGCTTGGGGCTCGCGCTGCCCGGCGCGGCGCTCGCCACGCTCGCGGGCTTCGGCTTCATCGTGGCGTACATGTGCTTCGTCAGCATGCAGGCGGTCGACCTGGGGCTTCCCACCGCCTCGCTCGCCGCGCCGGCGCTCGGTCGCGCGGGGGCGCGCTACCTGGTGTCGCTCATCGTGGGCGTGGTGACCATCGGCTGGTTCGGCGTGCAGACCGCCGTGTGCGGCGCGTCGCTCTCGCTCATGCTGGCCGACGTGTTCGGCCTGGCCGCGCCCGTGTGGGCGTGCTCGGCGGCGCTCGGCGCGCTCATGCTGGCCACGGCCGTCATCGGCTTCGACGGACTCAAGTGGGTGAGCTCCGTGGCCGCGCCCCTGCTCGTGCTCATCTGCCTGTACGGCGTGGGCGCCTCCGTCGCGCGCGCCGGCAGCCTCGAGCCGCTGCTCGGCTACCTGCCCCTGCCGGCCGACGCCCTCGGCTTCATCGCGGGCGTCAACATGGCCGTGGGCCTGTTCGCGTTCGCGGGCGCGACGGCTGGCGACTTCGCCCGCTTCGCGCGCACCCGCAAGGACGCCGTGCTCTCGTGCGTCGTGGGCGTCATCCCCGCGGCGCTCGTGGCCCTGCTCGCGGGCGCGGCGCTGGCTATCGTCACCGGCGAGGGCGACATCGCGCGCA
The DNA here is from genome assembly GCF_902386925.1 of Arabiibacter massiliensis. Taxonomy (NCBI): domain Bacteria; kingdom Bacillati; phylum Actinomycetota; class Coriobacteriia; order Eggerthellales; family Eggerthellaceae; genus Arabiibacter; species Arabiibacter massiliensis. Next base: position 2,817,083 of record NZ_LR698996.1, read on the forward strand.
TCATGAACTCGGTCGGCCTGCCGGCGGTGGGCCTTATCGCCCTCGTGCTGAGCGCCTGGACGGTGAACGCGAGCAACGCCTACTCGGCCGGCCTCGGCTTCGCCGTCATGCTCGGTCGCGACGAGGGCGGCTCGCGCTGGACCACGGCCGTCTCCGGCCTCGCGGGCATCGCGCTCGCGGTGGGCGGCATCCTCGGGCAGTTCGAGGCGTTCCTCACCGTGCTCTCGGCGTGCGGCCCGGCGCTCGCGGGCGTCATGGTGGCCGATTACTGGCTCGTGCGCAAAGGCCGCCCGCAGAACGTGCAGGTGCGGGAGGGCTTCTCGGCCGCGGGCGTGGCGGGGCTCATCGCCGGCATCGCGGCGGCGCTCGTCACCGGCGGCACGTTCGCGCTCATCCCGGGCCTCGAGTTCCTCGACATGCCGTTCTTCATCGGCCCGGTGAACGGCATCGTCGCCTCGATGGCGGTGTACGTGCTCGCCTACAAGCTGGCGAAGCTGCCCGCCTATCCGGGCCCCGTGAAGCTGGTGGCGAACCGCGAGCAGCGAGAGGGGGAAGCCGCATGCGGCTCATCGATGTAGACGACATCGCCGACATCGCGCTCGGATCGGCGCTGCTCGGCGCGGGCGGCGGGGGCGACCCGTACATGGGCTCGCTCGAGACGACGGCGGCCCTGCGCGAATGCGGCCCCGTGTGCCTGCTCGACGCCGACGAGGTGCCCGACGATTGGACGGTGGCGTCCATCGGCAGCGTGGGCGCGCCCACCGTGGTGCTGGAGAAGGGCGTGAACGGCGGCGAGTACGCGCGCGCCCTCGACCTGCTCGAACGCCGCCTGGGCCGGAAGATCGACGCGTTCGTGCTGGCCGAGGCCGGCGGCCTCAACTCGCTCGTGCCCATCGCCGCGGCGGCGCGCGTGGGCATCCCTGTGGTCAACGTCGACGGCATGGGCCGCGCCTTCCCCGGCCTGCAACAGGACACGTACTGCATGGCCGGCGTGCCCACCACGCCCATGGCGTTCGTGGACGAGAAGGGCAACCGCGCCCTCATCGAGACCATCGACAACGACTGGACCGAGGCCATCGGCCGCGCCGTCACCACGGCCTGCGGCGGCGCGCTCATCAACCTGGGCGCGTCGATGTCGGGCGCGCAGATGAAGGCGTGCGCCGTCCGCGACACGGTTGACCTCGCGCAGCGCCTGGGCCGCATCATCCGCACGGCCAAGGACGCGCGCGGCTGCACGCCCCGCGAGTTCTTCCTGCGCGAGTCGGGCGCGCACCTGTTCCTGCAAGCGAAGATCGCCGACGTACTGCGCGAGACGCGCGACGGCTTCAACTTCGGGCGCGCCGTGCTCGAGGGCACGGGGGAGGACCGCGGCCGCCAAGGCGCGGTGGTGTTCCAGAACGAGAACCTCTACGCCGAGGTGGACGGCCGCGTGGCCCTGAGCGTGCCCGACCTCGTGTGCCTCGTGGAGGCCGACACGTTCGCGCCCGTCACCACCGAGGCCCTGCGCTACGGCAAGCGCGTGCTGCTCGTCGGGCTGCCCTGCGACGCGGCCTGGCGCACGCCGGAGGGCCTCGCGCTCGGCGGCCCGGCGTTCTTCGGCTTCGACATCCCCTACATCCCGGTAGAAACCAGCCATGCATCGTTCAAAGGAGAGAAAACGTGCGAGAGATAGGAATCCAAGAGATCGAGGACATCGCCTTAGGCGCGGCGCTCCTCGGCGCGGGCGGGGGCGGCGACCCCTACATCGGCAAGCTCACGGCCATCGGCGCCGTGAAGGAGTGCGGCCCCGTGCAGATGATCACGGCCGACGAGGTGCCCGACGGCGCGTTCATCATGCCGGCCGCGTCCATGGGTGCCCCCACCATCCTGGCCGAGAAGGGCGTGGGCGCCAACGAGTTCGCCAAGCTCTTCGACATGGTGTCGCGCTACTACGGCAAGCCCGTGTACGCCACCATGCCCATGGAGGCCGGCGGCGTGAACTCGATGCTGCCCATCGCGGCGGCCGCGCGCCTCGGCATCCCCATGGTGGACGCCGACGGCATGGGCCGCGCGTTCCCGGAGCTGCAGATGGTCACGTTCACCATCGGCGGCGCGTCGGCCACGCCCATGGCGTTCATCGACGAGAAGGGCAACTCCGGCATCCTGGACACCATCACGAACAAGTGGACCGAGGACATCGCCCGCGCCGCCACCATGACCTGCGGCGGCACGCTGACCATCGCGCTTTTCTGCATGGACGCCGACACGTGCAAGAACTACGGCGTGCACGGCATCGTCACGCGCTCGGAGGAGATCGGGCGCGCCATCCGCCTGGCCAAGGACGAGGCGGCCGCGGCGGGCCTCACGCCCGAGGAGTTCTTCCTGAAGTTCACGGGCGGCCACAAGCTGTTCAAGGGCAAGATCGTGGACGTGCTGCGCGAGACGCGCGGGGCGTTCAACTTCGGCAAGGTGGTGCTCGACGGCATCGCCGAGGACCGCGGCAGCCAGGCCTACGTGGAGTTCCAGAACGAGAACCTGTCGTGCGTGGTGGACGGCGAGATCCTGGCCACGGTGCCCGACCTCATCTGCCTCGTGGACCCGGACACGTTCATCCCCGTGCCCACCGACGCGCTCAAGTACGGCAAGCGCGTGCTGGCCGTGGGCCTGGAGTGCTTTAACCTGTGGCGCACGCCCAAGGGCATCGAGCTGGTGGGTCCGCGCTACTTCGGCATCGACACCGACTACATCCCCGTGGAAGAGCGCTCGGCGCGGAAGGGAGCGTAACGCATGTACAAGCTGGGCATCGACGTGGGAGGCACGAACACCGACGCGGTCCTCATCGACGAGGATCTGAACGTGGCGGCAGCTGTGAAGAACCCCACGTCCGAGGACGTGTACGCGGGCATCATGGGCGCGGTGGACGCCGTGCTGGAGGCGAGCGGCATCGACCGCGCGCTCATCGGGCAGGCGATGCTGGGAACCACGCAGTGCACGAACGCCATCGTGGAGCGCAAGGGGCTCGCGCCCATCGCCATCCTGCGCATCGGCGCGCCGGCCACGGTGGGCATCCCGCCGATGGTGGACTGGGCCGACGATATCGCTGCGGTGTGCGTGGACGCGGCCATCATCGAGGGCGGCTTCGAGTACGACGGCAAGCGTCTGGCCGCGTTCGACGAGGCCGCATGCCGCGCGTTCTTCGAGGGCGTGCGCGGGCGCGTGGAGGCCGTGGCCATCTCCTGCGTGTTCTCCACGGTGCGGAGCGACGACGAGCTGCGCGCCGCCGAGATCGCGCGCGAGGTGCTGGGCGAGGGCGTGCACGTGTCCATCTCGAGCGAGATCGGCTCGATGGGCCTGATCGAGCGCGAGAACGCCACCATCCTGAACGCGGCGCTCCACGACGTGGCGCGGCGCTTCACCGAGGGCTTCGCGCAGAGCCTCGCCGACAAGGGCGTGGTGAACGCGGAGGTGTACCTGTCGCAGAACGACGGCACGCTCATGACCATGGAGCACGCGCGCCGCTATCCCATTTTGACGATCGCGTGCGGGCCGACGAACTCCATCCGCGGCGCGAGCTACCTCACGCGCCAGGACGACGCTATCGTCATCGACGTGGGCGGCACCACCACCGACCTGGGCGTTTTGAGCCACGGCTTCCCGCGCGAGAGCGGCGTGGCCGTCACCATCGGCGGCGTGCGCACGAACTTCCGCATGCCCGACGTGGTGTCGATCGGCCTGGGCGGCGGCTCCATCGTGCGCGTGGCCGACGACGGCAGCGTGACGGTGGGCCCGGACTCGGTGGGCTACCGCATCACCGAGCACGCGCTCGTGTTCGGCGGCGACACCATGACCGCCACCGACGTTGCCGTGCGCCTGGGGATGGCGTCGGTGGGGGACGCCGCGCTCGTGGCCGACATCCCGCAGGAGGTGGCCGAGCGCGCGATGGCCGCCATCCGCGAGCTCGTGGAGGACGCCATCGATGTGATGAAGGTGTCGAGCGAGCCCATCGACGTGGCGCTCGTGGGCGGCGGCGCCATCGTGCTGCCGCACGATCTGGCCGGCACCGCGCAGGTGCTCGCGCCCGAGCACGCGGGCTGCGCGAACGCCATCGGCTCGGCCATCTCCAAGGTGAGCGGCACCTACGAGGCCCTGGTGGACTACGACGTCACCCCGCGCGAGGAGGCCCTGGCCGCCGCGCGCGCGGCCGCGACCGAGGCCGCCGTTGAGGCGGGTGCCGTCCGCGACACGGTGGAGATCATCGACGCCGAGGACGTGCCGCTCGCGTACTACCCCGGCCACACCAACCGCGTGAAGGTGAAGGCCGCCGGCGACCTGGCGTAATCGATCGAGCGGGGGAGCTGCCGCAAAGCGCGCACGGCTCCCCCAGCATGCACCATGGTCTTGCGGCGAACGCTGAAATAGTGTATAAATGCAGATGTGAATGGGCTGGCCGAGAGGCCCTGGTCCAACCGAGGGCGGGGACGTTTTCCCCGCCATCTTTGTGTCTAGGGGAGGGTTCCGTGAGTGGAGTGCGCGAGCTGAGCATCTTCATCGACGAGTCCGGCGACTTCGGACCTTATGAAATCCACTGCCCTTATTACCTCCTGGGTCTGGTGTTTCATGACCAGGACAAACCGATCGGCAATGAAATAGATCATCTTAAACGTCGTGTGGTGGAATTGGGTTTCCCCCAATCCCACTCCATCCATACAGCGCCCCTCGTGCGAAGGGAAAGCAATTACCGAAACCTCGAGAGGCCTCAGAGGAGAATGCTGTTCCACTCCTTGTTCACGTTCTTTCGCTTTTGCGACGTCAAGTACAAGGTTCTCGCTTTCTCAAAAAGGGACGTGGCGAACAGCGATGAATTGGTGGGGCGCATGGCTCGATCGCTCGGTTCCATGATCGTGGAGCACCTTGAGTTCTTCCAGGCTTACGATAGGGTGATCGTGTACTACGACAATGGCCAAAAAGAGGTGTCGCGGGTTATTAATTCCGTGTTCAACACCCTGCTCTCTTGCGTCGAGATAAGGCGCGTGCAGCCGTCGGACTACTGCCTTTTCCAAGTTGCGGACATGGTGTGCACTATCGAATTGCTGGCGACGAAGCTCGATGCGGGGCGGCTCACCGATTCCGAGAGGGAGTTCTTTCGCGGCGAAAGGACGTTCCGGAAAAACTACCTCAAGCCGACGAGGATGAAGCAGCTGCGATGAGCGCCGTCTGAGCGAGCCCCTCATCGTTGCGGCGCGCTTGTGGTATCATACGCCCCAATGATACTTTTCGAGGAAGGCTGGGGCGCGTGTTCGAGACGTTGCGGGTGAACGACAAATCCGGCGTTCCCGTATGGGTTCAAATCCGCAACCACATGATCTTCCTCATCCGCTCGGGCCAGCTGCGGCCGGGCGACACGCTGCCCACGGTGCGCGAGCTGGCCATCCAGCTGGGCGTGAACTACAACACCATCCACAAGGTGTACCAGGACCTCGAGACCGACGGGCTGGTGCTGTCGGGCCGCGGTAAGCGCTCCACCATCGCCGAGATCGACCGGGAGGAGCTCGCGCTGCCCGATTCGCCGGTGGACGTGGTGATCGAGGAGCTGGTGCGTGTGGTGGGCGAGACGGGGATAGCGTACGCGGACGCGATGGCCAGGGTCGAGGGGGCGCTGGCGCCGTTCAAGGACGACGGGGGAGAGCGATGAGCGAGAAGAAGTCGTATTTCGACGAGATGCCCATGATGACCGAGGACGACGCCGCCATTTCCATGGAGGCGGAGCCCGACGAAACCACCACGAGCCGCATCGGCGCTACGGCGCTGCGCTGGGCCGTCACCGTGCTGGTGTTCGCGGCGTTCGCCGCCGCGGCGTGGTTCCTGAGCTCGCCGGTCGTGGCGGTGGCGGGCCTCGTGGCCGCCGGCCTGCTGTTCAGCTGCATGCACGTGGTGCTGGAGTGGGAGCGCTCGGTGGTGCTGCGGTTCGGCAAGTTCAACCGCGTGGCGGGGCCGGGGCTCATCTTCATGATCCCGCTCGTGGAGTACGCGGCGGCCACGGTGGACATGCGCATGCGCTCCACCGCGTTCAAGGCCGAGCATGTGCTCACGGCCGACCTCGTGCCGGTGAACGTGGACGCCGTGCTGTTCTGGACCGTGTGGGACGCGGGAAAGGCCTGCTCGGAGGTCAAGAACTTCGTGCGGCTGGTGTACTGGGTGGCGCAGACCACGTTGCGCGACGTGATGGGCGCCGTGAACATCGCCCAGCTGAGCACGCGCCGCGAGCAGATTGACCGCGAGGTGGCCGACATCCTGGAGCGCAAGACCAACGAGTGGGGCATCACCGTGGTGTCGGTGGAAATCCGCGATATCGAGATACCCGACGATTTGCAGGAGGCGCTGTCCGCCGAGGCGCGGGCCGAGCGCGAGTACAACGCGCGCGTCATCCTGGCCGAGGTGGAAAAGGAAATCTCCGAGATGTTCGTGGACGCCGCGCGCACCTACGGCCGCGAGGATGCCGCCCTGCAGCTGCGCGCGATGAGCTTCGTCTCCGACAGCGTGAAGGAGAAGGGCGGCCTCGTGGTGGTGCCGAGCGCGTTGTCCGAGGCCTTCGAGGGTTTGGAGAAGCTCGCGAAAGGATAGGGGCTTCTTGTCAGAGCGAAACGAGCGCAGCGAGTGGAATCTAAGGATCCCGCACGACGCCAGCCGAAAGCTGCCCGCGCGCCAGAATCCCTCTCTCGTGGCAGTTTTTGACGTTAGTTGATCATTTGCAGGGCGCGCATCAGCCCTCTCACGATTGCGCCCTCCCAACGTTCTCGCATCGTCCCTGGTCAGTGAAGCGTCACATCAAAGCCTCGTCAAGAAGCCGAAAAGCAATGATCAACTAACGGCGTTTTCTGCCACGAACCTCCCATTTTCGCGCGCTCGGAGTGCTCCTTGGCAGCGCTCTAGCGATTTCTCACTTGCAGGGTGACTTGCTGGGTGACTTGCGGGGTCGCCGCTGGGGGGGGCTGAATGAGGACAAAAAATGTGGCGGAGAAATACCTCCGCCTTCCTGTCAGGCCCAGATCTTTCGACCAGCCCGAATAAGTACATGCTAAACGGTTTGGTTCATGCAGCGCAATCGAACAAACGATGGAGATTTCTCAAAGGATCGGTTCCAGCCATGCCCGCTCCTTCTATTCCCAAAAAAGAATCATACAACCGTGAGACAAGTATCGTAAATCTATATGATATATGATACTATGCGGTCAGAAGGGATGTGCACGAACAAGGAGAGAGGAGAAGGCAATGCGAAAGCGCGCGATATGGACGACGGCGCTGTGCTGCGCGATGGGGTTGTCGCTGGCGGCGTGCGTTCCGGACGTTGAAGGGGAGGGGAACGGGCAGCCGAACGCCGTTGCGCAAAGCGATCTGCCCGACGACGCCACGCTCCAGGAGCGTATCGACAAAATCCAGTCCGACGTGGAGTCGTATGCACCTGAGGTTCGCACGCTCGAAGACGGCACGAGCATCCAGCTTACGCCCGATGCCGCGCCGAACCAGTTCGGGCTCAACCACTTGAACGGCGCGCCTGCGGCGTACAACACGCAGTACCTCAACGCCGACAACCGAGGCTGCGTCTCGTGCCATCAGGACGGTCTGGCGGATCTCGTGAACAACCAGATGGACTATCCCCACCTCAAGATCACGAACGACCTGGGCGCCGATGTGACGCCGATGCAGTGCGCCCACTGCCATTCGGAAGACGGGTACAGCAACCTGTACGATTCGTTCGGCAGCTTGATCCACGGCATGCACAGCCGCGACTCGTTCAAGGGCACGTGCCTGTCGTGCCATGATGCGACGGACAACGGCACCATGCGTTTGTGGGAAGAGGCGAAGTACGACGTGCTGCGCGGGTTCACCTCCGTGGAGAACGTGCAGGGCGGTTTCTCGTACGAGCAGGAGACGCTCACCGAGCTTCCCGAAATCGACTGGATGCTGGCGACGCTCGAAGACGATGAGGTGAAAAGCCTGGTGAAGGACTCGAACGGCGAGACTCCCGATTCTGAAAGGCTGATCGACGAATGGGACATCACGGTGAGCGGCGAAGTCGAGAAGCCCGTCACCATTAACCTGGGCGAGCTGATCGACGAGGCTCCCAGCGAGACGTTCATCACGGGTGCGCAGTGCGTCATCAATCCTGCGGGCGGCGAGCTCGTCGCCAACATGGAAATCACGGGCATCCCGATGAGCTACGTGCTCGACAAGGCGGGCATGAAGGAGGGCGCGAACGTCATTTATCCCACGGCTCCGTCGGGCTACACGCAGGCTTTGCCCGTCGAGGGGGCGCGGAAGGGCGAGATATACCTTGTATATAAGATGAACGGCGAGTACCTTTCTTATCAGGAAGGCGCGCCCGTCATGGTGTGGGACACCGACCTGAGGTGCCTCGGCAACCACACGCGCTTCGTGAGCGAGATCGTCGTCGCGAACGTGCCCGAGGAGGAAGTGCATTTCTACAGCGGCATGCCCGATCGCGAGGGGAACTTCTTCGACAAGCCGAACGCCGGCGTCACGAATTTCCATGATGGCCAGATCATCGAGGCGGGCAAGCCTTTCGAATTCACCGGCTATGCCCAGGCGTTCGACGAGCAGATCACCGCTGTGGAGTTCTCCCTCGACAACGGCGAGACCTGGACCACGTTCGACACGTCCGGCTCCGACGAGACGAAGGTCGTGTGGTGGACGCTCTCCTACACGCCGGAGGATGCGGGCTCTTACGTGTTCTCGGTTCGGGCCGTCACCGATACGGGGAAGGTGTCGCCGTATCCGATCAAGGTCATGTTCAACGCGAAGTAACGACGAGACGATCGAGCCGCGCCCGCTGCGGCATGCGAGGCGGGCGCGCTTTCAGAGGAGGTGCGCAGATGAGCACGTTGAAGAAGACGCTGGTCGTGGGAACCAGCTCGGTGCTGGCGCTGGCGGGCGTGGGCGGTGGAGTGGCGCTTGCCATCGACGCGAGCGGGCAACAGGGCAGTCAGCAGGCGGCCAGCCAGGAAGCGGGCACCGCATACGCGAAGACCGACGTCGTGACGATGGACGTGGTGGAGGGCGAGTTCGCCTTCACGCAGGCCGAAGCGTCGTCGAACGAGGAGCTGAAGGCAGCGCTCGGCGCGGCGAAGTACCTGTGCGGCGCGCGGCCGACAGGCGTGGCTCCGGCGATCGCGGCTGAGGATTGGGAGGTGTCGGTGGTCGGCGCGGTGGCGAACCCCTACGCCGCCACGTTCTCCGAGCTCGCCGCCACCGATGAGGTGCAGTCGGTGCTGATGGGCTGCGCTTGCGCAGGCAACCCCGCCGACGGCAAGGCGAGTGCGAACGCCGAGGTCACGGGCATCTCGGTGCTTGCGATGATCGGTATGGCGCAGCCGGCCGAAGGTGCCAACACCGTGGTGTTCACGTCGGCCGACGGCTACGAAGTGGCGTTGCCGCTGTCGTACCTCGAGCGCCGCTACTGCCCCCTCGTGTTCGACATCAACGGCGCGCCGCTCGCGGAGAGCGTCGGCGGCGTGAACCAGCTGTGGCTGGGCGCCACGTCGGCGAACTACTTCGCTCGCGACGTCGCGGTCATCACGCTGGAGGAGCGCGAGACGCCGCCTCCCGCCCCGAACAGCGAAGAGGCGCGCTCGGCGTACGCCAACCTGCCGAACGTCGGCGTGCTTCTGGGCGGCGAAGTGGCATGATCCCCCGCGTGTACGGACGGTCCGGTCAGCCGGTGAGGCTCGAGGGATGCGCGTACGACTTCGGGCACGCGATCTCCGCCATCCAGTTCTCGCTCGACGAGGGCAAGCATTGGACGGAGTATGCGACCGAGCGCACGACCGACTACCAGAACCTCACCTGGGCGTTCGAATTCACGCCTCCGCAGCCGGGCTTCTACCGGATGCGCATCCGGGCCGTGAACGACCGGGGCGAGGCGAGCCCCAAGGCGGCCCATGTTGAGTTGGAGATCGATTGAAAGGGGGGAGCATGAATGCGAAAACGCTGGTGACGCGGCGGACTCTGCTGCAAGGAACCGCCGCGCTGGGGGCCTCGGCGCTCATGGCCGGGTCGGTCGCGGGCGCGCCTGCTCCGGCCTTCGCCGAGAGCGCGGGCTCGAACGCGGGCGTGCAGTACGGCTTCCTGACGGATATGACCAGGTGCGTTGGTTGCGAGCTGTGCGTGGACGCGTGCCGCGCGGGCAACCAATTGGGCGACGACGCGTCCGACCGCCGTCGCGTGAGCGCCTACCTGGACAAATACGGGATGAACGCGTACGTATCCACTTCCTGCATGCACTGCGCCGAGCCCAGTTGCGCGGCGGTGTGTCCGGCGGGGGCCATCTCGAAGGGCGAGGGCGGCGTCGTGTCGGTGGATAAGGAACGCTGCATCGGGTGCAAGTACTGCTTCCAGGCGTGCCCGTACGAGGTGCCTCGCTACGACTCCGTGGCCATGGACAAATGCGACTGCTGCCTGGGCGCGGAGGTGGCCGTGGGCGAGATACCGTACTGCGTGCAGGCGTGCAAGTTCGACGCGCTGCGCTACGGACCGCTTGACCAGCTGGCCGTCGAGGCGGGCGGCGCGGCGGTTCCCATCGCCGAGGCGAACGGGCCGTCGTGCCTGGTTCTGGGCGAGAGGAGGTGAGCGCGATGCTGCAATTGACGTGGAGCTGGCAGCCGGCCCTCTACCTGTTCTTGGGCGGCATGGGCGCGGGCGCGTTCATCATGGCGGCGGTGCTGTTTTTGATCGACCGCACCAAGCACCGCCTCATCGTGTGCGTGTCCATGTGGGCGGCGCTCGCCAGCCTGGCCGCGGGCCTGCTGCTGTTGCTGGCCGAGCTCATCACGCCGGCGCGCGGCCTACTCATGTGGCAGAGCTTTGGGCATTTCACTTCGTGGATGACGTACGGCGCGTGGGGCGCGTTCGCGGCCATGGCGGTGTTCGCGGTGTCGGCGCTTTTGGCCACGCGGCCGGTGGGCGTGTGGCTGGCGAAGAAGTGGAAGTGGTTCGCGCGCCGCGGCATCGCCCTGCGCCGCGTGCTGGCGGTGCTCGGCATCGCGCTGGGTGCGTTCGTGGCGGTGTACACGGGCATGCTGCTCATGAGTGCCGGAAGCGTTCCTTTGTGGAACACGCCGCTGCTGCCTGCGCTGTTCACGGTGTCGGCGTTCGACACGGGCGTGGCGCTGGTGGAGCTTCTGGCGGTGGCGCTGGCGAAGAAAGACCCGCTCGCGCCGCGTGCCGGTACGCTCATGGAGTGCGTCGTAGTGGTGCTCGTGGTGGTGGAGGTGGCGGTGCTGACGGCGTTTTTGGCCAGCATGCTGGGTGGCGATGCGGGCTCGGCCGTGGGCGCGACCGGCGCGGCGTCGGCTGAGCTGCTCACCACGGGCGGCCTCGCGGGGTGCTTCTGGGGCATGGTGGTGGCGTGCGGGTTGGCGCTTCCGCTGGTCATGGCCGTGGCGGGCCTCGCGATGCACCGCCGCAGCGTCAAGCGGGGCGGCGGGACCGGCCACGGCCTGGCACCGCTCATGGCCCTCGGCGCCGCCGGAGCGCTCATCGGAGGGTGCGAGCTGCGCTTCCTCATTCTGGCCGCCGGCATCCACGCCGACGTGGTGGCCGAAACGGTGATGAGCCTCATCGGCTAGACGCTCGAGAAGAAACGCAAGGGAAGGCGGCCTGCAACGGGCCGCCTTCCCGTGTTTCTCTGGCTTGCTCACAGTTGAAAAAGCCTCTGAAGCACGAAAAGCCCCTTCGTGCGAATCGCTCATTGCGGATTGCGGCGTAGAATTTCCCTTTCAGCAAGCGCTACAATGGTCGAAATAGCACGATGAGGAGGTGTGGCGATGAAAAGCTTGCTGAGGGACGCAATCTACGGGCTGGCAGTGGGGGACGCGCTCGGCGTGCCGGGGGAGTTCCAGGGCCGTGACTCGTACCGCATCGGCGGGATGGTCGGCGGCGGGGCGCACGGCAAGCCGGCGGGCACGTTCAGCGACGACACCAGCATGACGCTCGCAACCTGCGACAGCATCCGCGCGTGCGGCGGCGTCGACGTCGATGACATGCGCGAGCGCTTCCGCGCGTGGTTGCGCAACGGCGACTACGCGGTCGACGGGGACGTGTTCGACGTGGGCATGACCGTCTCGCGCTCCCTCTCGCTGGGGCGCGGTTTGGACGGGGAGCGCGACAACGGCAACGGCTCGCTCATGCGCATCGTCCCGCTTGCCTTCGTCGACGGTGTCACGGACGAGCAGATCGAAGCGGCGAGCGCCATCACGCACGCCCACGAACGCTCCCGGCGCGCGTGCGTCGTCTACGTCCGGCTCGCGCAGGAGCTGGCCGCCGGCCGTCCCGTGCTCGACGCCCTACGCAGCCTTCCCGCCGCCGAGCCCTTCGAACGGCTTCCGCGCATGGACCAGGTGCCGCGCGAGGACGTGCGCTCCACCGGCTACGTCATCGACACGCTCGAGGCGGCGCTGTGGGCCCTTGCGACCACGTCGTCCTTCGAAGAGTGCACGTTGGCGGCGGTCAACCTCGGCAACGACACCGACACGGTGGGAGCGGTGTCGGGCGCGCTCGCCGGCATCGTCTATGGCTTCGACGCCATCCCGGCAACGTGGATAGAGACGCTCCGTGGCAAGGAGATCATCGAGTCCTGTCTGTTCTAGGCTCCGAGCGTTCGGATGGGCACGACCAGAACCCCGTCGTCCCGCTTGCCGGCAAAGGATCCGAGCCCTTCGACCACGGCAAGGAATACCGGCTCCTTGCCGCCCGCTCCCAGGATCTTGTTCTTGACGCGCAGTAGGCTGGCGGCCGCCTCGTCTGCTTGGTTGTGCCCGAGCTTTATCTCGATCCCAGCCCATGACCCGTCGGGCATCTCGATGACGGCGTCGGCCTCGAGCCCGTCCCTGTCGCGGTAATAAAAGACGTTCGCCTCAAGAGCCTGCGCGTATATGAGGAGGTCGCGCACGCACAGCGATTCGAAGAGGAAGCCGAATGTGCGAAGATCCGCTACGAGAGCCTTGCACGTCGCGCCCAACACCGCTGCCGGAAGGGAGGGGTCGATGAAGTGGTATTTCGGCTTCTTGTTGATGCGCGCGGGGGATCTCAGGTTCGGGGACCAGCCTGGAATCTCTTCGAGGATGAATATCTTCTTTAGCGCTCCGAGGTAGTCGTCCACGGTTTCTGAGGAGAGCGGCGCGCTTGCCGCATCGGCGGTCATATCCCGGATGAGCGTCTTGGTCGTCGTCGCCTGCTCCATGGTACGCGAGAGGGAGTGGAGCAGTCTTCTCACCTTCGCAGGATCGCGCTTCACCTCGTCGACTCGCGAGAGGTCATCTTCGGCCACGGTATCGACGTAGTTTCTCGGCATGCGCTGGGCGAGCCTGTCCGGCGCGCCGATGGAGGCTGGCCAGCCGCCTCGCACGATGAGCGAGGCGATAAGCTCCAAGGACGTCTCGGGGGCTTTCACGGTCGGTGCCTCTCCCTCGAATAGGCGGGACAGAGAGACGGCGGCCGTGGAATCGCCCGATTCTTGAAGGGACATGGGGCGCATACGGAGCTTTTCTATGCGTCCGACGCCGCTGTGACGCGGCTTGTGGTTGCGAGGGACGGCCGATCCGGTGAGAATGAACGTGCGCTTCTTGTTGGTTCGATCGACCTCGTCGCGCACGGCGTCCCACAGGGCAGGCACCTCCTGCCACTCGTCGACAAGGCGCGGAGAATCGCCTTCGAGCGCCAGGCTTGGGGAGAGTTCTGCCATCTCGCGGTTTTGGAACCCTCCGGCGGGATCCATGATGCAGATTTCGCTATTGGCGAAGCTGCGCCCTGTCCACGTTTTCCCACAGTACTTCGGGCCTTGGATGCACACGGCGCCGAAGAGCTCGATGTCTTCCGAAATGCGGGTATCCAGCAGGCGGGGCCGATAATCGCCGCTCTTCAAAGCTCCGTACATAAAGGAGCCCTCCATTCAGTCTAAAAAATTCCGCTTTGTTACCCTTCGTTTTGCCGCCATTATACCCTTCGTTTTGCCGCCGATCTACTCTTGATTTTGTCGGGCTCGCACTCTTCGATTTGCACGGTACCTCACCCCTCGCTCGCCAGATCCAGCAGCTCCTGGCGGTTGTGGACGCCCAGCTTCACGTAGATGTTCTTGGAATGGGTGCGCACGGTGTTCTCGGAAAGGTACAGCGTCTCGGCGATGTAGGGGCGCGACCGGCCCTTGCACAGGTATTGGAGTATCTCCACCTCGCGCTTCGACAGGCCGGGAGGCCTCGCAGGGTGCTTCTGGGGCATGGTGGTGGCGTGCGGGCTGGCGCTTCCGCTGGCCATGGCCGTGGCTGGCCTCGTGCTGCACCGTCGCAGCGCCAAACGGGGCGGGGCCGGTCAGAGCCTGGCGCCGCTCATGGCCCTCGGTGCCGCAGGGGCGCTCATCGGCGGCTGCGAGCTGCGCTTCCTCATCCTGGCCGCCGGCATCCACGCCGACGTGGTGGCCGAGACGGTGATGAGCCTCATCGGCTGACGAACACCTCAAAGAGACGCACGGGAAGGCGGCTTCCAACCGGGCCGCCTTCCCGCAAGGAGATCATCGAGTCCTGCCTGTTCTAGGGCGTGGGGTGTCCGGTCTGCTCTCGATATTTCCTACAGGCAGAAACCCATGTAAAGGGGAAGCTGCATGCGATCGCCCTCGATGCTGAAAGGTTTGGGGATCAAAACGAGCTCCGTCCCCACGCGCTTCCCGAATTTCGCCTTGAACTTGTCGAGTGATCTGGTGCTGAAGCGATTCGACGACTTCACCTCCAACGGGCTGAGGCGAGGCTTGAGCCCTGCATTGGCGTATTCCCGGACTATGAGGAAGTCGATTTCCATGGTGTCGGCGGCTTTGGCGTCGTTGCGATGGGAGTAGAAGCGCAGCTTGTGGCCGTTGGCGCGGAGCTGTTGGGCGACGGCGTTCTCCACGAGCATCCCCTCGTTCACGCTGATCTTCCCGAACAGCACGTTGCGGTAGAGGCTGTCGAGGGTCTCCTTCCTGTCTCCGAAGGCGAGCGTCGAGAGTAGCCCCGTGTCGCCGAGATAGCATTTGAAGTTCGACCGCTCAGCCGACAGATCGAGTCCGACGTTGGGGTCGGTCACGTTGAGGCAGAGGTTCACCATGCGCGCGTCCTCGAGCCAGAAGAACGCGCCGGCGTACTCGCGGTACCGGGCTCCCGGGCGGGCCGAGGCGAGCGTGAACTTCTTCTCGTGCTTGGCAAGCTGACCCGGTACGGCGTCGAACACGGCCGTGGCGCGGGAGGCGTCCTCGCCGCCGAATTTCATGATGTCCTCCCGATAGAGGTTGAGGATGCGCCGCTTCGCCCTGTCCGCCTGCGCGAAATCGTCTGTCTCGAGGTAGGCGGCCACGGATTGCGGCATGCCTCCAACCAGCAGATACTCGCGCCACAGCTGGCTCGCCTTGCGGTGGAGGGGGCTCGGGAGCGCGCGGCCGGACTCGAACGACTCGGCTATCAGGTCGGCCAAGGCGGTGTTGCCCGTAGCCCAGAGGAATTCCTCGAAATCGAGGGGGCCAAGGTCGATCTTGTCTTCCTCGGAGGGGATAAGGATGTCCTCGACGTTCTTCTTGATCGAGATGAGCGAGCCGGTCTCCATGTAGTCGAACCGGCCGTCGGCGACGAGGTGCTTGATGTAGCTGCGGGCGATGGGAAACCGCTGCACCTCGTCGAAGATTATCAGCGATCGGCGGCGTTCAAGGCGCACGCCGTAATAGGCGAGAAGGTACTTGAAGAACGTGTCGACGTTGTCGCGGTAGTCGTTGAAGATGTCCCTTACCTCTTGCGGAGCGGTTTCGAAGTTGATGAGCAGGTACGATTCGTACTCAGCTTGGGCGAACCGCTCCGCGAGGGTGCTTTTGCCGGTGCGCCGAGCTCCCTCGATAAGGATGGCCGATTCCCCGTTTCCCTGTTTCCAGGCGAGCAGGTCGTCGTATGCCTTGCGCTTGAAAAGCATCCTTCACCTCCGCAGTGAGTGTCGATCACGAAATGGGAAGTATAGAATAAGTCAATAATCACGAAATGGGAAGTGTAAAATGCCTTCAAAATCACGAAATGGGAGGTTTGTGGGGCTTCTGTAATCACGAAATGGGAGGTTTCGTGCCCCCGCCGTCACCCCTCGCTCGCCAGGTCCAGCAGCTCTTGGCGGTTGTGGACGCCCAGCTTCACGTAGATGTTCTTGGAGTGGGTGCGCACGGTGTTCTCGGAGAGGTACAGCGTCTCGGCGATGTAGGGGCGCGACCGGCCTTTGCACAGGTACTGGAGTATCTCTACCTCGCGCTTCGACAGGCCGTGGGCGCGGCCGAGCACGGCGCAGCGCGCATCCAGGAGGTCGCCCGCCTGCCCGCCGGCCGCAGGGGTGCCGTTGAGATCGGCCAGCAGGTGCTGCACGTCGGGCGAGCGCACGGGCAGGAAGAACGTCACCATGATCACGATAAGCACGAGCACGGCGGTGGACACCACGGGATCGAGCGAGTCCAGCGCCAAAAACGACGCGGTGCAACGCCCGAGCCAGTCCGGCACCGAGTACACCAGCACGCCCAGGCAGAACACCATGAACGGCTTGAACGCGCTGTGCCGCGCCACGTTGGCCAGCGCCAGCCACAGAAACATCTTCGCGATGACCACGGCGGCCCCCGTGAACGCCTGGATGAACTGGGCCATCCCCAGCACCACCAACATGAACAGCGATACGGCCATCAGCACGTATGCGAACTTCCACACGGTGGTGAGGTCGAGCCGCCCGCGCCGCACGAACACCCACGCGTACACCACCAGGCAGAACACGAGTACGATGGCCTGCGACGCCAGGGTGTAGAGGGGTGTCGCCGCGGAGCCGAAGCTGTAGTGGCCCGTGCCGTGCTTGAGCGCCATGTTGAGGATGGACCACAGGAAGAAGAACACCGCCATGGCCGCGACGATGCGCGCGAACGGCGCGAACGAGCGGCTTGAGAACCACACGTCGTCCGAGCGCCGCGCGTCCTCGTCGTGGTGGAACACGAGCATGCCGGCCGACAGGAAGGGGAGCAGCAGCATGAGCGTCATGGTGGCCGCCTCGGGCAGCAGCGTGGTGACGGCCTTCAGCACCGCCACCAGCGCGATGGCCGCGATCAGCGCCTTGGCCACGTCGGACGTGGTGGCTGAGGCGTAGCGGCCGCTCCACCGGGCCACCATCCACGTTTGCGCCACGGCGAACGCGGCGAGCGCGGCCACCACGGCCGCCACCGGCGCCGCGCCCTCGCGCAGCGCGGAGAGGGCGAACATGGCTCCCGCGTAGAGCGCCGCCGCGGCCCAGTCGAGCACGCGGGCGCTGCGCGGCATGCCGAAGCGCCACAGAAGCGGGCAGAGCACGAGGGTTGCCGCGATGATGGCGCCCGAGCGGTTGAGCCACCAGTGGTCGAACGCGAACCCGTACGTGAGCGCGCTCACCCAGTTCGAGCATGTGTACCAGGCGCAGAACCCCACGGCCATGGCCGCGATGTCCATGCCGGCGACCGAGCGCCCGCCGACGTCCTCCTTGTTCCGCTTCGCGTCCATGCTCCATCCCTTCTCCCGGCCCGGCCATTATCGCACGAACGGGGCCCGCGCGCGACGCCAACAGGGCGCTCCCGGCGATTTCGCCCGAATCGGGCGAGGGCCCCACCAGCGTTTTTGCCCCGGTTGGGGTCTGGGCCGCCCGGTCTGTGGCGGCGTAACCTGAGCTCATCGCACAGCCCCGGCCCACAGGAGGTGTCGGGGGCGGCAACCGGATCAACGATCATAAGGAGGATTGTGATGGCGACGAGGGAACAGCTTTCCAGGAGGAACTTCATCAAGACGAGCGGCGCGGCCATGTTGGGCGCTGCGGCCATCATGGGGCTCGGCGGGTGCGCGCCCCAGGCCAAGAACGAGGCCAACGCGCAGGCGCTGTCGGTGGACCAGATAGAGTGGGACGAGGAGTTCGACGTCGTGGTGGTGGGCGCGGGCGCCGCGGGCCTTGCCACGGCGGTCGCGATGGCCACCGAGGGCGGCGACGCCACCACGCTTCTGCTGGAGAAGGGCGGCATCCCCATCGGCACCGGTAACTCGCCGGTGTGCAGCGGCTCGTTCCACATCACCGACGACCCGGATGCTTTCGCCGTGTACATGAAAGCCATGCTCGGCGGCATGACGGCCACGCCCGCCATCGTCTACGACACCTACGCGCAGGGTGCGGCCGAGAACTGGGAGTGGCTTGCCGCTCTGGGCATGAAGGAGGACGACGTCAAGGTCACGCCCCAGGGCGACGGCAAGGCCGAGTGGTTCGAGCTGGAGAACTCGGGTTCGTTCTCCAAGTGCCAGTTCAAGAAGGATAACGCTGACGACGACCGCACGCACATCAGCAAGTTCCTGAGCGCGGTGCTCGATCAGTACCCCGACCAGGTGACGCGCAAAACGAACGCCCCGCTCACCGCGCTGGTGCAGGATCCAAACACGAAGGCCGTGCTGGGCGGCGTGTACGACGACAAGGGCAAGGAGGTGTACGTCAAGGCGCGCAAGGGCGTGGTCATGACCTGCGGCGGCTTCGAGAACGACCCCGAGATGCTGCAAGACTACCTGTCCTTCGAGCGCATGCACGCGGCGGGCGCGTCCACCAACACCGGCGACGGCCACCGCATCTGCGCGAAGCTGGGCGCTAGCATGTGGCACATGAACAGCTTCGCGGGCGCGTGGTCCAACGGCATCAGCCTGGACGGGCAGAAGACCATGCCGTATCGCAGCCTGAAGAAGGCCCTCGGCATCGTCGTGGGCGTGAACGGCCGCCGTTTCTACCAGGAATGGGAAGGCACCACCATGTTCACGAAGGGCGAGGAGGGCCCGCTGTCGCTGCACTACGGCTGCCGCCACGGCCATCAGAACTTCGGCGGCGAGTGGAAGATGCTGCCCCTGCCCGACAAGCAGTGGTTCGTGTACGACTCCGAGGGCAAGCGCTTCGGCGCCTACATGGGCAAGGACGTGGCCAACAACACGCTGCAGAACCAGACCGAGAAGACCGAGATCGACCCGACGATCGACGCGGTGGCCGACGGCTACGCGCTGACGGCCGACACCATCGAGGAGCTGGCCGCGCTCATGGAGGTGCCGGCCGACGAGCTGGTGAACACCGTGAACGTGTGGAACGCCTCGTGCGCCAACGGCAAGGACGAGCAGTTCCACCGCCCGTCCGACCAGCTGGCCCCGGTGAGCACGCCGCCGTTCTATGCCATCCCGTGCATCCCCGAGGTCCTCAACACCGACGGCGGCCCGCGTCGCAACGAGAAGGCGCAGATCCTCGACGTGGACGGCGAGCCCATCCCCAACCTGTACTCGTCGGGCGAGTTCGGCTCCATCTGGGCCGCGAAGTACCAGGGCAGCGGCAACATCACCGAGTGCATGGTGTTCGGCCGCATCGCCGCCCGCGAGCTCATCGCCAAGAGCTAGCGCCCCGTCTGTCAGCCGTTCCTCCCTCCCACGACCCGTGCGCCCTCCCTCCCGCGCACGGGTCCTTTTCGCGCGCGGATAGCCGCCTTCCGGGTGCAATTGTCGACCGAAACACACGCCACAGCGCCATTTTCCGTGTGTTTCGGTCGACAATGCGGAAAGCGAAGGGAGGTATCGGCGCGGGCGAGCGCCACGCCGGCCTTCCGCCGTGCGCGAACGACCGTCGCGGGAGGTGTCGCCCGCCGGCGGCATCCTGTGCTATACTGGCGCGGGCGCTTTAGCGCAGTAAAGTAGAAAAGCGGCCGGCGGTTCCCGGGAAGGACCTGCGGCCGACGCGAGGGACGATGGGAGACACGATGAAGAAGAAGGTGCTCGCGATCGCGGCCGCTGCGGCCATGCTCGCGCTTTCCGCCGTGCTGCTGGCCGGCTGCTCCGGCGGCGACCAGCCTGCGAACTCCGGCAACGCCGGCGACGTGGACGGCTTCACTCTCACGGTGGGCTTCGACCAGGGCTATCCGCCCTACGGCTATGTGGGCGACGACGGCGAGTTCACGGGCTTCGACCTGGAGCTGGCGAAGGCCGTCTGCGAGAAGATGGGTTGGAACCTCAAGCTCGAGCCTATTGATTGGGACGCGAAGGACGCGCTCATCGGCAGCGGCGCCATCAACTGCATCTGGAACGGCTTCACCATGGAGGGCCGCGAGGACGACTACACGTTCTCCGAGCCGTATATGTACAACGAGCAGGTGGTCGTGGTAAAGAAGGACGCTGGCGCCAAGAAGCTCGAGGACCTCGCCGGTAAGATCGTGCTCACGCAGGTGGACTCGGCGGCGCTCGGGGTGCTCGAGGATCCCGAGGGGCAGGCGGAGCTCGCCGGCACGTTCAAGGAACTCCAGACCATCGGCGACTACAATAACGCGTTCATGCAGCTCGAGTCCGGCATGGTGGACGCCGTGGCGTGCGATCTGTCCATCGCAAGCTACCAGATGGCCGCCAAGCCCGACGCCTACGTGAAGCTGGGCGTGCTCGCCCCCGAGAACTACGCCGTCGGCTTCAAGAAGGGCGACACGGAACTTGCCAAGCAGGTGACCGACGCCCTCAAGCAGCTCAACGAGGAAGGCTTCGTCAAGGAGCTCTGCGCGAAGTACGAGGACCAGGGCATCACCTACGACAACTGGGTACTCTAAGGCTTCGCAGGTTGGCGTAGTAAGTCAGCGCTTCGCAGCGTCGATCCGTTCCGCCGTTCGGCAGAACGGCGGAAGGGGCACCATGGAATTCGCCACTATGATGGAGCTTTTGGGGTCGGGACTGGTGTTCACCGTCCAGATCTTCCTCATCACGCTCGTCGGCTCGCTGCCGTTGGGGGTGCTGGTGGCGTTCGGCCGCATGAGCAGGTTCAAGCCCGTCGCGCTCGTCACGAGGTTCTACATCTCGGTCATGCGCGGTACGCCGCTCATGCTGCAGCTCATGGCGCTCTCGTTCGGGCCGTACTACCTGTTCGGCTTGCAGCTGGGCAACGACTGGAAGTATTGGGCGTGCTCCATCGGCTTCATCATCAACTACGCGGCCTACTTCGGCGAGATCTACCGCGGCGGCATCCAGTCCATCCCGCGCGGGCAGTACGAGGCGGCCGAGGTGCTGGGCTACTCGCGCGCGCAGACGTTCATGAAGATCGTGCTGCCGCAGGTGGTCAAGCGCATCCTGCCGGCCATGAGCAACGAGATCATCACGCTGGTGAAGGACACTTCGCTTGCGTTCGTGCTCGGCATCATGGAGATGTTCAGCCAGGCCAAGGCCATCGCCGCCTCGCAGGTGAGCATGATCCCCTACGTGGTGGCCGGCGCGATCTACTGGGTGTTCAACTTCATCGTGGAGATCGTCCTCACCCGCATCGAGAAGCGCCTCAATTACTACCACGACTAGGAGCTGAACGCCATGACCAACCAACAGCCCGTCGTGCTCTTGGAGCACGCGCAGAAGAGCTTCGGCGGCACCCCGGTGCTCAAGGACATCTCGCTCGCGGTGCGTCCGGGCGAGGTCGTGGCCGTCATCGGGCCGTCCGGCGGCGGCAAGTCGACGCTTCTGCGCTGCTGCACGCTGCTCGAGACGCTCGACGCGGGCCGGCTCGCCTACGGCGACCTCGTGGTGGCCGAGGACGGGCCCGACGGCCGCGCCGCCTACGCGGGCAAGGCCGTGCTCAAGGAGGCCAAGACGCGCTTCGGCCTGGTGTTCCAGAACTTCAACCTGTTCCCGCACTACACGGTGCTCAAGAACGTCACCGACGCGCCCATCCACGTGCAGAAGCGCCCGAAGGACGAGGCGATGGAGAAGGCGCGCGGCCTGCTGGCGAAGATGGGCCTTTCCGAGACCGAGGACATGGTGCCCTGCGAGCTGTCGGGCGGCATGCAGCAGCGCGTGGCCATCGCCCGCGCGCTCGCCCTCGATCCCGACGTGCTATTCTTCGACGAGCCCACCAGCGCGCTCGACCCCGAGCTCACGAAGGACGTGCTCAAGGTCATCCGCGATTTGGCCGCCGAGCACATGACCATGGTGATCGTGACGCACGAGATGAGCTTCGCGCGCGACGTGGCGGATCACATCGTGTTCATGGACGGCGGCGTGATCGTGGAGGAGGGCCCCGCCGACCAGGTGATCAACCACCCCCAGCACCAACGCACCCAAGCCTTCCTGGCGAAATTCGGGGAGGACTAGCGCACAGGTTGTCATCCTTCGCTCAGGATGGCAAACGGCGCGCTCCGCTCAGACAATATGACCCGAACCGATGCACCTGCGAGTGAAAAAGAGAGAAGACCCCGAAGATACTGACGGCCTTGAAGGCTCTATCGTGGGTTATTCCCCGCTACACTTGCAGGTATCTGGCCATCGGTGCGCAAGGGCGTACCACAAGCATTGGAAGGGGTCTTCTCATGGCGCAGTATACCATCAACACCAAGTACCGCTCGATCTTCGGGATGGATGTGCACGCACGCTCCATCACCATCAAGGGCTTCGACTGCGCGACCGGGCGCACCAAGATAGCCAAGCTCGGCGGCTGCCCGGCTCCCGCCGAGGTAATCGGCTGGATGCGCGCGAACTTCGAGGAGCCCTTCTACGCCGCCTACGAGTCGGGGTGCACCGGCTTTCATCTGTGCCGGGAGCTGCGCGCACTCGGCGCCGCCTGCGACGTGATCGCCGTCTCGTCCATCGCGCGCTCGACCGACGACAAGCTGCACAAAAACGACCGGCGTGACGCCGCAAGGCTGCTCTTCGAGCTTTTGAACCCCGTCTCCACGCTCTCGGCGGTGTGGTGCCCGGATCCGGAGTGCGAGGCCGCGCGCAACCTCGCCCGGGCGCGCTTTGGCGCCGCGCGCGACGCCAAAGCCGCCAAGCAGCGCGTCACCTCGCTTTTGCTCACCCACGGCGCTATCTGGAACGAGAGGACTCCTGCGGGAAACCTCAAGGCGACCTGGACGCGCGAGTGGCGCGAGTGGCTCTCGAAGGTGCGTCTGGAAGGAACCGGGGCACAAGACGCGCTTGCCTTCCTGGTCTTGTGTGCGGACGAGGCGCAGGCGCGCCTTGCGCGCATCTCGAAGCAGACGCTTGCCCTCGCCCAGACCCCGAGGTGGAAGCCCGTGGTTGATGCGCTCTCGGCCATGAAGGGGATCGACGTGCAGAGCGCCTTTTCACTCGCAGCCGAGTACGGCGATTTCGAGCGCTTCGGCGGCGGGGGCGCCGTCGTCAAGTGGGCGGGGCTCACCCCCTGCGAGTCCTCGAGCGACGATTCGGTGAGCCGCGGGCGCATCGACAAGGCGGGGGACAACTACGTCCGGGCCGCCCTCGTCGAAGCGACCCAGACGCTCTCGCACCAAACCGAAGCCTTCAAGGCCCTGCGCAAGGATCAAAAGGTCGATCCGGGCGTGCTCGCCTGCGCGCGCAAGGCCTCGCGCCGGGTGCTCGAGCGCTTCCACCATCTCACCTGCGAGGCGAAGAAGGGCTCCAACAAGGCCAAGGTGGCAGCTGCCGCCGAGCTCGCCCGACAGGTGTGGGCCGTGGGACGTGCCGCCCAGAGGGCTCAGGCGGCCGCCAGCCAGGCGCAGGAGAGCTGACAGAGGCATCCCCCCTGGCAAGCCCGCCGTCTAAGTCCGTTCGGGAGCCCGCGCGTCATCCTTGCGCACCAAAGGTCGTGTGGCGTGCGCGTACTCAGACTAGTTTTCTCTCTCATAGGCGGATAGCCCGAACAAAGGACAATTGGAGTGCGGGCCGCATGATCTGCCGCGGTGTCCGCGGATTTAAGGTATGAGAAAGCGCCGTGTAAGAAGACGGCGCATATGCTCGGCGGGCTTTGCAGGGAGATGTTCATAGAGAAGGGCCGATCCTTATCCGACGGGAAAGGACCGGTCCTTTATTGCCTCTTGACACGGTTCGGGTCATATAAGGATGACAACCTCCGGCCTTATCGTCCCCGTTTGCTATACTAAGGTGAGCGAACAGGTGACAGAAGGAGGCCGACGTGGCGATCGACAAGGCGAAGGCGCATCTGCGCGCCCTGGGCATGGAAGACCGCGTGCTCGAGTTCGACGCGTCGAGCGCCACGGTGGAGCTAGCGGCTGCGGCAGTGGGCTGCGAGCCCGCGCGCATCGCGAAGACGCTGTCGTTCCACGTGGGCGACCGGGTGGCGCTCGTGGTGGCAGCCGGCGACGCCCGCATCGACAATCCCAAGTTCAAAGCCCAGTTCGGCTGCAAGGCGAAGATGCTCTCCGCCGACGAGGCCGAGCCCCTCATCGGCCACGCGGTCGGCGGCGTGTGCCCGTTCGGGCTCAACGACGGAGTGGACGTGTTCCTGGACGAGTCGCTGCGCCGCTTCGACGCGGTGTACCCGGCCGCCGGCAACGCGGCGAGCGCGGTGCGCCTCACCCCCGACGAGCTTGAGCGGTGCGCCGCGCCCTGCACCTGGGTGGACGTGTGCAAGGTGCTCCCATGAGCGCCGCGGAGGCGCGTCCCGGCGAAGTGACGTTCTACGTGGTGCGCCACGGCCAGACGCTGTTCAACGTCATGAACAAGGTGCAGGGCTGGTGCGACACGCCGCTCACGGCCGAGGGCGTGGCCGGGGCCGAGGCGCTCGGGCGGGGCCTCGCGGACGTGGAGTTCGCGGCCGCGTTTTCCAGCGACAGCGGCCGCGCGGTGCAGACGATGAACGCCCTCCTGGAAGCCCGCGCCCTCGCTCGCGGCGAGCTGTCCGACGATCTGGCGCGCTTCGCGTCGCTCCACGACGGCGGCGCGCGGCCCGAGGCGTTCGACACGCTGCCGTTCGTCACGGTGTTCGACCCGCGCCTGCGCGAGTGGTGCTACGGCGACTTCGAGGGCGAGTCGGGCGCGCTTCTGCATGCCGTGCTGGACTCCGGTTTCGGCGCGCCGCTCTCGTTCGAGGAGCACAACCGCCGGCTGCCCGAGGTGGCCGACGTCATCGCGGATGCCGACACCTCGGGCCGCGCGGAGCGCTTCGACGCCATCGAGGCCCGCCTGCGCAGCTTCCTTGGCGGCGTGGGCCGCGACCTTCGCGCGGAGGGCGGCGGCAACGTGCTGGTGGTGACGCACTCGTTCGTGGTGCGCACGCTCGTGTACCTGCTCGAGCCCGACCGCGTGAACGACCCGGTGAAGATCCCCAACGTGAGCGTCACGCGCATCGGCTTCGACGGCGAGGACTTCATGCTGCACGAGATAGGCTCCACGGCCTGGCGGTCATGACTTCGATTGCAGTCGAAACTTTTAGTCTGATAAGTGAAACTTTCGATTACAGTCGAAACTACTGCTTCCGTGTAGTATAGTCACGACTATAGTCGAAACTGTGAGGTGATCGCCATGATCAGCAGATCGTTGTATATGAAGCGTATTGAGCCTTTTATTGGTAAGAACATCATCAAAGTGCTTGTGGGCGTAAGGCGCTCGGGCAAATCCACGCTGCTCAAGCTTATAAAACAAGAACTTGCTCTCCGTGGTGTGTCTGAGGCGAATATGCTGACTGTCAATTTCGAATCGTCGCAATTCGCGTCCCTCATGGACGCTGAGGCGCTGATTTCATATGTGAGTGCGCACATTGATCCTGATCGCAAGCAGTATTTGTTTTTTGATGAGATTCAAGAAGTGGCTGGTTGGGAAAAAGCGCTCCGGTCGTTTATGGTCGATTTTAACGTTGACATGTACGTCACTGGGTCGAACGCCCGCCTGCTTTCAAGCGACCTGGCTACGTATATCACCGGGCGCTATGTTTGCGTGCCGGTCTTTCCCTTCTCGTTCGCCGAATGCAGGGAAGCGTATGGAAAGCTGGGTGAGCCGATTGACGAGAAGATTTCTTTCGCTCGCTTCGTCGACCAAGGAGGTTTCCCGTTTCAAGTGGATTTGGCGTTCGAGCGAGAACCAACGCTTCAATACCTCCAAGATGTGTTCTCAACGATCCTGCTCAAGGACGTCGTTCAGAAGAACGAGTTTCGCGACGCAGATCAGCTGGAGCGTATCGTGCGCTATGTTTTGCAAGAGATCGGGCATTCGTTTTCGGCCAAAAGCATTTCCGATTATTTGAAAAGCGAGCGCCGTTCGGTGTCGATTGACACTGTCTATAGTTACTTGCGCGCCGCTGAAGAGGCTTGCTTGATCTATCGTGTATCGCGTGAGGATGCGGTGGGGAAGCGAACGCTTAAGTTCAATGAAAAATACTATGTAGTCGACCAGGGTCTGCGTCAGGCTATCGGAAACCGTAATTCCGAAGCGATCGATCAAGTGCTTGAGAATATCGTGTATATGGAATTGAAGCGACGTGGGTACGATATCACTATTGGCAAGGTCGGCGAATTGGAAATCGACTTCATTGCTCGTCGAGAAGGAGAGCTTGAGTATTATCAGGTAACCTATCTGCTTGCCGACGATCGTGTCCGGGATAGGGAGTTTAGGGCTCTTGAAGGGATTCGCGACAATTATCCGAAGTATGTATTGTCGCTTGACGATTTCCCGGTCTCGAGAAATGGCGTGCAAGGGCTCAACGTCGTTTCCTGGCTGCTGGGAGAGGGCGCTTGATGCCACCCGTCACGTAGGGGAGGTGCGACGGGCGGCATAGCGCGTCAAGTTAACCAACCGCTCCTACCAGGGCATCCAGCCGATCGAGCACTGCGAGGCGCTCTTCTTGCCGGCGCCCTTGCCCTCGTGGCCGTGCTCGTGCTCGCTTGCGCCCTCGTCGGTGCCCTCACGGTCGAGCGGGTGCTTGCGCGTGCCCAGCAGCCATTCGCCTGCCATCAGCTGGAAGCCCATCGGCATGAACCGCACGGAGAGCGCGCCCACCTTGTTCACCCAGCCGGTCACGGCGCACAGCTCGCCGCGCATGAGGGCGCGGTAGACGCGGATGGCCGTCTCATCGGTGCTCATGGAGAAGTACTTCCACGCGGGCGCGCCCTCGATGCCGGCGTTCTTGGGGAAGTTCGTGCGCGTGGCGCCGGGGCAGACGGTGGTCACGCTCACGCCGGTGCCCTTCAGCTCGTAGGCGAGCGCGGTGGAGAACGACAGCACGAACACCTTCGCCGCGCCGTAGAGCGCGTTGTACGGGCAGGGGGTCTTCGCCATCATCGAGCTCATGTTGAGGATGCGGCCGTGCCCGCGCTCGAGCATGGGCTGCATGAACACGTTCGTCAGCTCGGCGAGGCTCGTGACGCTCACCTGGATCATCGCGCGGACGTCGGCCACGGAGAGCTCGTCGAAGCGGCCGGCGGGGGAGTAGCCCGCGTCGTTCACGAGGATCTCGACTTCCTTGCCGGCCTCCTGGACCTTCTTGAAGATGGTGCGGGCGGCGTCGGGGTCGGACAGATCGCAGGCCACAGGTAGCACGTCGATGTTAAGCAGGCGAAGGTCGCGGGCCTGCTTCTCGAGGGAATCCTTGTCGCGGGCCACGGTGACCAGGTCGTATCCGTCGCTTGCGAACAGCAGGCAGAGGGCCTCGCCGATGCCGCTTGTCGCACCGGTTACCAAAGCGGTTTGAGCCATGAGGGCGCTCCTTTCGGGTTAAGGGGCGCACGCGGCGCCCCGGCGTTTCCCCCGCATGATAGGAGGGGCCTCGCCGGGGCTTTCCGGGGCCTTCGCGTCCGTTGGAAAGGCGCGACCGGCCCGCCATCGGGCTGAAACCGCGCATCACGTCATCCTGAGCGGAGCGACGAAAACCGCGCATCATGTCATCCTGAGCGGAGCGGCGAAAACCGCGCATCATGTCATCCTGAGCGGAGCGGCGAAGCCGCGGAGTCGAAGGATCCCGTTTGGCGACAGCCGTGGCGCTTCCTGCTATTGACGCACGGGGTCGGCCGACTCGCCTCGCTCGCTCGAGACGATGGCATGCTCGGCGTCGTCGAGGCGGCGCATCGCCTTCGCGCCCATGGCGAGCACGGTGATGACGATCCAGCACGCCACCAGGACGTATGCCGTGGGCGACTCGCCGAAGGCCGCCACGCCGGCCGAGGTGACGAATACGGCCGCCGGCGCGGCCAGCATCACGAGGGAGTTCTGCGTGCCGAGCGCGCTGCCGCGGTCCTGCTCGGGGATGCGGTCGAGCATGAAGAATCCGAGGAGCGCCGAGGCCGGGCCCGCGCTCACGCCCAGCAGCACCGCGCCGAGCAGCATGACGGGGAGCTCCGGCAGCGTGCCGAGCACCGCGACGCCCGCCGCCATCCCGGTAAGCGAGAGCAGGTACCACGTGCGGCGCGAGAGGCGCGGCGCGAGGGCGGCGTAGCCGAGCGAGCTGATCAGGAGCCCGAGCGACATGGCCGAGAGCACGTAGCCCAGCAGCTCCGGCCGGCCGATCAGGGTGAAGTGCACCGGCAGCACAAGCCCCTGGAACGATCCCATCACCATGATGATGCCGAAGGAGAGCAGCGTGGAGGCTGTGAGCACGCCGTCGGTGCGGAAGAGCACGCGCGCGCCGGTGCGCAGGGCGCCGAACGCGGATGCGATGGCGCTGCGCTCGTCCGCTTTGCCGCCGTCGGCGCGGCGCAGGCCCTCCGCGCCCACCGAGCGCGGCACCGTGCAGGTGACTATGGCCGCAGCGAACGAGAACGCCGCCGTGAACCACAGCGACGGCACGCCGCCCATCGTGCCGATGAGGAACGCGGCGACGGCCGGCCCCACGATGGCGGTGAGCGAGTCGAGCGACTGCGTGAGACCCATGAAACGCTGCAGGTCGGCCTTGTCACGGGCGACCACGGCCGGCAGCAGGGCGTCGCGCGCCGTCATGCCGGGGATGTCGCCGATGGATCCCAGCAGGCCGAGCGCCACGAACCAGCCGAAGTTGAGCTCCCACAGCAGGTCGACGAGGGGGATGAGCGCGACGCTCGCCGCCGACACGAGGTCGGAGAGGATGGAGATGTCGCGGCGGTTGAAGCGATCGAGGGCCGCGCCGCCCACCACGCCGATGACCATCTGGGGGACGGCGCAGATGAGCGCGAGCGTGCCGGCGGCCAGCGCGTCGCCGGTGGTGGCCAAAAGGACGAGGGGCAGCGCCACGGCTGCGATGGAGTTGCCGAGGAGCGAGAGCATGCTCGAGGCGAGGAAGCGCGGCGCGATGCGGGCCGGGCGCGTGTTCGTGTGCATGGGAGGTTCCTTTCTGTTCCGTCAGAAAGGAAGTAAAAACTACGACGCAACGTCCGGGTCAAGGGGAGTGTGACGGAATTGTGGGGATGAGGTCACTTTGAGCGCGCAACAGCCTGTTGTCATCCTGAGCGAAGCGCCGTCAGGCGCGGAGTCGAAGGATCCCGCGCGGCGATAGCTGGAAGCGTCACTGCTGGCACCGCACGGGATCCTTCGACTCCGCTCCCTTCGGTCGCTGCGCTCAGAATGACAACCTGTTTTATTCGGCCTTCCGGCGGGCGAGGATGCGGGCTTTCATCTCGGCTTCCAGGCGGTCTTCCGCGTAGAGCTGGGCGGGGTTCAAGCCCTTGCGCATCAGCTCGTCGACATAGCGCTCCAGCTCGATGTCTTCCGGATTCGTCACGTCTTCCCAGTTGGCGGAGTTGAAGCAGTCGATGAGCGGGCCGATCATATCCAGCGCCTCCTCGACGAGCAGGTCCAGCTCCTCGCGCGGCGTGTCGGCGGGCAAGGCGTCGAACCGATCGCTCATCGCCTTCATCTCCCCGAACAAGCCGAGTTGGTTGATTTTCTCCATCACGCGTTCGAGCTCGGCGGTGTCGGACTCGGTGTAGAGGTGGCTCGTGATAAGCAGCGCTTCGCGCTCGCCGCTGGTGATGGCGCCTTCTTTGTAGTCGATGAGCGTCCGCACCGCTTGCGCGAACCGCACGGGCAGGTCGGGGTCGAGGCGCTCGGCTTTCAGCTGGGCGATGGTGCGGCGCTGCTCTTCCAGGCGCTCGATCTGGGCGGCCAGCTCGCGGTCGAGCTCATCGAGGGCATCGTCGGCTCCCGCCCCGGCCGAGTGGGCCGGGCTTGCGTCCATCTGCTCGATCACCTCGCCGATACGGTCGAGCGAGAACCCGAGCGACGCGAGCCGCTTCACCCGCAGCACGCGCGCGAGGTCCTCGGCACCGTAGTCGCGGTAGCCGTTCTCGCCGCGCGGCGGCTCGGGCAGCAGGCCGATAGCGTGGTAGTGGCGCAGCGTGCGCACGGTGCAGCCGGCTATCTTCGCGATCTCGCTTGACTTCATGGGGCCTCCCTACACGCGCGGCTCGCGCACCATGAGGCGCTCCACCAGGTCGAACCCGGGCGCGCCCTTGCGTTCCACCGTGCGGAAGCCGTAGTGGCCGTAGAGCCCCTCCAGCCGGTCGGCATAGCAATCGAGGAAGCAGCGCAGCCCGCGCCGGTCGGCCTCGTCCAGAAACGGCGTGAACAGGCGACGGAACGCGCCCGTGCCGCGACGGGACGCGTCCACGCCGGCCGAGATGAAGTAGATGAAGTCCTCGTCGTCTCCGGCCAGGGCCAGCGGCCAGTTCGTGTCCGAGAGCGGATCCATCGCCTCGGCGCGCGGTCCGAGGACCGCCTCCTCCTCCGGCGTGAGCATGGCGGCCATGCACCGCGCCGACTTCTCCTCCAAGCGCTCCCAGCCGCCTTCGGGCAGCTCGCTGCGCAGAAACACGTTCGCGGCCCCCGCGCGATCATCGAGCGTGAACACGCAGCCGTAAGGGGACGTCACGGCGTAGTCGGCGCGGATGACGGCCTGCGTGATGGCCAGCTTGCGCTCCTCGGAGACGCTGGGAACGTCGAGCCAGGTGGCGTACCACATCTCCTCGCGGAAGCACGCGCCCACCATGGCTGCGAGGGCGTCCAGCTCGTCGGTTTGATCGGGTCGCACGGTGATGAGGCCGGGCAGGTTCATGGGAGTTCCTTCGTCGCGGTTCGTTTTCGGTTCGCTCTCGATTCTCGCACGACTTCCCGCCGCTGTCGAGCCGCGCCGCGCACCGCCTCCATACTGCTGCCCAAGGCGCGGCCGTACTGCAATCCGGCCGCGCCGGTTTTTTCGGAGGCTAAGCGTCTTGGAACAAAGGGATTTTCCCAAGAAGGAAGTCCTCAAGGGGATAGGCATCCGATCCGACGATCAAACTGTAGGTGCCCGGATATTCTCTTACGAACTCACCGAGCCCCTTCGTGCTTTTCGCCCTGCCGCTCTTCACTTCTATCGCGGTTCGCTTGCGTCCCTGCTGGATCACGAAGTCGACTTCGGCATCGCGCTCGCGCCACCAGAATACTTCGAAGTGCTCCTTCTCCCCGCGCTGCAAAAGGTAGGCGCCCACTGCGCTTTCGACAAGATGCCCGCGCTTGTCGGGTTCGCTGAGGAGCGTCTCGCCCTGGGTTCCCGATGCGGCCACCATGAGGGAGGTGTCGTGCACGAGCATGCGCGGCGAGCTTGTTCGAGATGTCAGGATCTTGTCCGAGTATTTTTTCAGGCCGGTGAGCAGCCCCGCTGTCGAAAGGAGTTCGAGGTAATGCGCGATGGTGTCGGTGTTTCCCTGGTCGTCGAGCTGGCCGAGTATCTTGCGATAGGAGATCTCCTGCCCGGAGTACGCGGCCCCCACTTCGAACAGGGCCCTCATCAGCGCTGGTTTTCGTACGTTCTCCATTTCCAAAATGTCTTGCTCGATGGTCGGATTGATGATCGCCGCATGCAGGTAATCGAACCATCGGACGGAGTCTCCTGTCAAAGCGGCTGCGCCGGGATACCCGCCGAAAGCCAGGAAATCATCCAGCGTATAGCCGAAAGCCTGCATGCATTCCCAGAGATTCCAATGAGTGGATCGGATAACTTCGAACCTCCCCATAAGCGATTCGCTCAAACCGCTTTGCAGCATGAGAGAAGAGGAGCCGGTGACGACGACTTTGATGTTCCGGCCGTGCCTCGTGTCCTCGTCCCAAAGCGCCTTCACCCCGCTCGACCATTGAGGGATTTTCTGGACTTCGTCAAGGGAGAGGATGGCAACCCCGTGCGATTCCGCCACTTTTCGGGCATCGCCCCAGACTTCCTCGAGCTTGCGCAGGCGCCTGTCGCGCGGACGATCGAAAGCGAATTCCACAATGGGGCAATCGAAGCGGGCGAGAGCTTGCGAGGCGGCCGTCGATTTACCCGTTTGGCGCGGGCCCATCACCATTTGGATGAATCGACGCGGTTCTTCTAGCCGTTGGGCGAGGGTGTTCACGAAATCGCGTTCGAACATTGCAGGGCTCCTTTCCCGCTCGAATGGGACAAGTATAGCGCGCTTTTGCTTCAAACCTCGCAAAATGTTGAAATTGACAATTTGACAGGTAAACCTCGCAAAATGTTGAAATCGTTGTTTTGCGAGGTTTTCACGTCGCCCACGCCAACGCCGGTCGTGCAACGTTTGGTTGATTGCGCGGCAACGGCGGTGTTGCAAACGGGGACGTCTCCCTGGCGGGCAGAGCGTCATCCGGCAGAATCGTTCCAGTTCGTATCAACCATTCGGCTCGAAGGAGGCCTGTCGCGATGACTGCCAAGGATTTTCTCGACACCAACGATTTCACCAAGGACCAGCTGCTCGACATGATCGAGCTCTCGCGCGTGCTCAAGCGCTGCGTGAAGGCCGGCTACTACCCGGAGCTGCTGCGCCACCGCGCGCTCGGCATGATCTTCCAGCAGGTGTCCACCCGCACGCGCCTGTCGTTCGAGGGCGCCATGGCCGACCTCGGCGGCGACGCGCAGTTCTACGCGCCCGGCACCATCCAGCTGGGCGGGCACGAGAGCATCGAGGACTCCGCGCGCGTGATGGGGCGCCTTCTCGACGTCATCATGGCGCGCGTCGACCGCCACGAGGACCTTGTCGAGCTGGCGAAATACTCGCAGGTGCCCGTGATCAACGGCATGTCCGACTACAACCATCCCACGCAGGAGATGGGCGACCTCCTCACCATGATCGAGCACCTGCCCGAGGGCAAGCGCATCGAGAACTGCAAGACGGTGTTCGTGGGCGACGCCACCCAGGTGTGCGTGTCCGAGATGTTCATCTGCTCGAAGATGGGCATGGACTTCGTGCAGTACGGGCCCGAGGGACACCAGATCCGCGAGGACCTGCTGGCCATCGGCCGCAAGAACTGCGAGGAGTCCGGCGGCACCGTGACCGTCACCGACAACCGCGAGGAAGCGATGCGCGACGCCGACTTCGTGTACACCGACGTGTGGTACGGCCTCTACGACAAGGAGCTGTCGAAGGAAGAGCGCATGGCCATCTTCTATCCGACGTACCAGGTCACGCCCGAGCTCATGGACATGGCCGCCCCGCACGCCAAGTTCATGCACTGCCTGCCCGCCTCGCGCGGCGAGGAAGTGGTGGACGCGGTCATCGACGGCCCGAAGTCCATCTGCTGGGACGAGGCCGAGAACCGCAAGCACTCCATCCGCGGCCTGCTCGCGTGGTTCTGCCCGCAGGCGCAGGTGGACGAACAGGAAGCCGGCGACGCCCGCGACCAGCTGAACTACCTGCTGGAAGGCCTCGGCAAGCAGCCGGTGGAGTAGCAGGCGTTGAACCGTAGGGCAAGGGCTCTGCCCTTGCCGCCCAACAAGCACGACGCTGCGGGTTGGCGGCGAGGGCAGAGCCCTCGCCCTACGGGCACGTCAAGACGATAAGGAGCGAACTCATGGATGAAACCAAGCAAAAGCGCTTCCGGTTGATCGACGCCATTCTGTCGGTCATCACGGTGGTGTTCGTGGCCGAGGCGGCGGCGCCGGCTGCCGCCATCGGCAACTCCCAGTTCTTCTGGTGGATCTTCCTCATCATCGCGTTTCTGTTGCCGTACGGTCTGGTGGTGAGCGAGCTCGGCACCACCTACGACGACGAGGGCGGCCTGTACGACTGGGTGCGCCGCGCGTTCGGCGACAAATGGGGCAGCCGCGTGAGCTGGTACTACTGGATCAACTTCCCCTTGTGGATGGCGTCGCTCGCGTTCTTGTTCCCCGAGACCATCGCCATGATCACGGGCTTCGAGCTGGGGCTACTGCCGTCGCTCGCCATCGAGCTCGCGTTCATCTGGATCGTCGTGTTCCTCAGCTTCTCGAAGGTGTCGGACTCGGCGTGGATCCTCAACCTGGCGGCCGTGCTCAAAGTGGGCATCGCGCTCGTGGTGGGCGGCCTCGGCATCTGGTACGCCGTGAACTTCGGCTTCGCCAACGACATGGCGCCCGAGACGTTCCTGCCGGCGCTCGATACGAACAGCCTGACGTATCTGTCCATCATCCTGTTCAACTTCATGGGCTTTGAGGTGATCACCACCTACGCCGGCTCCATGCGCGATCCTGAGCGTGAGATCCCCAAGGCCATCATCGCCGGCGGCATCGCCATCGCGGCGCTGTACCTGTTCAGCTCGTTCGGAATCGGCGCGGCCATCCCCGTGCTCGACATCTCGCTCGACTCCGGCATCATGGACGCCGTGGGCATCATGGCGGGCTTCGGCAGCGTGCTGTTCGTCGTGGTGGCCGTGGTGTTCCTCATCACGCTGTTCGGCAACATGGTCAGCTGGTCGTTCGGCGTGAACTTCGTGGCCGAGCACGCGGCGCGCAAGAAGAACATGCCGCGCGTGTTCGCGCACGAGAGCGCCAAGAACCAGATGCCCACCGGCGCTGCTATCGTCAACGGCATCGTGGCGAGCGCGCTCGTGCTGCTGTCGCCGGTCATGGAGATGGCGGGGCTCGACGGGTTCTTCTGGATCTTCTTCAGCATGAACATCGTGTTTCTGCTGATCAGCTACATACCCATGTTCCCGGCGTTTCTGAAGCTGCGCCGTGTCGACCCGAACGCCAAGCGCGTGTTCCGCGTGCCGGGCGGCCGGGGCGTCGCGCTCGTGGTGGCGTGGCTGCCCGTGGTGCTGCTCGTGCTGGCCATCATCGCCACCATCGTGCCGCTCAACGGCTCGGAGGAGGAGATGGGCAAGATCCCCATGCTCATCGGCGTGATCGCGTTCGTCATCCTCGGCGAGATCGTGCGCGTGTGGTCGTCGCGCGGTCGCAAGGACGACTACGGCGGCATGGGAAGCCATGGCGACCCGCACGCCTTCGACATCGCGCACGGCTACGAGGAGATGCCCGAATCCGAGCGCATCGAGATCGAGGAGTCCGAGCTCATCGGCCGCGAGCCGAGGGATTTGGTGTAGACGCCCCTCTGTCATCCTGAGCGGAGGCGGCGAAGCCGCCGGAGTCGAAGGATCCCGTGCGGCGCGAGCAGTGACGTTTTCGGCTGGCGCCAAACGGGATCCTTTCCCTAAAGGGACTAGCTTCGCGTCGCGCCACCCTTCGGTCGCTCAGGATGACAAACTACGAGAAAGGACCCATCCATGGAAACCATTTACGAAGAGCAGTCCACCCCGCGCGCCGACGGCTACCGCATGCCGGGCGAGTTCGAGCCGCAGAAGCGCATCTGGATGCTGTGGCCGCACCGCCCCGACAACTGGCGTGACGGCGCGAAGCCCGCGCAGAAGGCCTACGCCAACGTGGCGCGCGCCATCGCGAAGTTCGAGCCCGTGATCATTGGCGCGAAGCCGGAGGACTACGAGGCCGCGCGCTTCGAGATGTCCGAGGACGAGAATGTCCTGGTCATCGAGATGGAGTCCGACGACGCGTGGATCCGCGACTGCGGCCCCACGTTCGTGGTGAACGACGAGGGCGACGTGCGCGCGGTGCACTGGCACTTCAACGCCTGGGGCGGGCTGTACGACGGCCTGTACTTCCCCTGGGACCAGGACGCGCTCATCGGCATGAAGGTGGCCGACCTGGCGCGCGCCGACCGCTACCGCCCCGACACGTTCGTGCTCGAGGGCGGCTCCATCCACGTGGACGGCGAGGGCACGGTCATCACCACCGAGATGTGCCTCCTGTCGCCCGGCCGCAACCCGGAGCTGACCAAGGAGGACATCGAGGGCTACCTGCGCGAGTACCTGAACGTGGAGAAAGTCATCTGGATCAAGGACGGCATCGACCCCGACGAGACGAACGGCCACATCGACGACGTGGCGTGCTTCGTGGCGCCCGGCGAGGTGGCTTGCATCTGGACCGACGACGAACAGAGCCCCTTCTACGAGGCCGCCCGCGCCGCCTACAACACGCTGTCGAACGCCACCGACGCGAAGGGCCGCCAGCTCAAGGTGCACAAGCTGGTCATGCCCAAGGAGCTCACGTTCATGACGCAGGAGGAGGTGGACGCCGTCGACGTGGTGGAGGGCACGCTGCCCCGCACGACCGAGGACTACGCCATCGCCAGCTACATGAACTTCCTCATCGTCAACGGCGGCGTCATCGTGCCGCAGTACGACGACGAGTACGACGAACGCGCCCTCGAACAGGTGCGAGAGATGTTCCCCGACCGCGAGGTCGTGGGCGTCTCCACCCGCGAGGTCGCCTACGGCGGCGGCAACATCCACTGCATCACCCAGCAGGAACCCGCCCGCGCGTAGGCGTCACCGGGCCCCGGCGCACAGCACGCCGGGGCCCGCCCGTCTCCCCGATCTTCGCTCCAAAAACACGCCTCAGCGCACGAGGCGTGTTTTTGGAGCGAAGATGCGTCCGCGACGGGGAGCGCAGCCTTCATATCGAAGCCGCGTCCCGGCTGACGAGCAGCACGAGGTCCTCGTAGCGCGCGAGGCCCGTCTTCTTGTAGATGTTGGCCAGGTGCTTCTTGAAGGTGTTCTCGGAGATGAACAGGTGCTCGGGGATGGTGGAGCGCAGCCGCCCCTCGGCGATGCAGGCCAACACGTCGCTTTCCTTCTGCGTGAGGCGGTACTTGCGCGCGATGGGGTCGGACGCGCCCGCCACCAGCTTGTCCGCGTGTCCGTGCGGCAGCTCGCGTCCGAACCGCAGGCACAGGTGCTCGTTGAGCACGGTGAGCAGCTCAACGTCCTTCGGCGTGAAATCCCCCTCCTCGCGCGAGCGGAACAGGTACACGTTCGCGTAGGGGTTGCCGTTCGACGCGATGGTCATCCCGACGGAGTAGAACAGGCCGTAGGGCTCCATCCACTTCAGCATGAACTCGGAGTTCTCGCGGAAGTCGTTGGGCACGAGGTCGGTGTCGCGGAACACGCGCGGCGACGGCTCGTCGGCGAACCAGTTGATGTAGTCGATCGATTCGTACTCGTTCTGGTACTCCTCGAGGGCCTTCCGCGGCAGGTCGATGCTGGCGTAGTCGAATGCGTCGAGCGACCCGTTCACCATGATCGAGCAGTGGTGCATGGAATGCGAGCAGCCGATGAGCTCCTTCGCCTGCTCGACGAACGCGGGCAGGAGCGCATCGAGCCTGGTCGTGTAGATGGTCTTCACGATCTCATTCAGGCGGGCCCACTCGGATGCGGCGATGGCGTCGAACATGGCGGCTCTTTTCTCGGTGATCTAATCTACTTCGATCGGAGTAGCAGTATAAATCATACATCCGCGTAATGGTAGGAAGTAGCAGGCGCGCTCTATAGTCTCACCACGTTGAAAGCCTTGGACGCTATCGAAGAGAGGTGGGAGTATGGACGATGTGGCAGCAGTGCCGAAGAAAAAGAAGATCAGGCTTCTTCCGGTGATCTTCCTCATGTACATGTTCATATCGGGAGGAAGCTGGGGTCTTGAGGACATGATCGGCGGGGCGGGGCCGGGCATCTCGCTGATCATCCTGTTGATCCTCCCGGTCATCTGGGCCTATCCCTACGGGCTCATCTGCACGGAGCTCGGCGCGAAGTACACCGAGGAATCCGGCTTCTACGGCTGGGTGAGGCGCGCGCTGGGCAAGTTCCCCGCGTTCGTGTCCGGGTGGTCGATGACGTTGGCGAACTTCGTCGACACGGCCGTGTACCTGGTGCTCTCCATCGAGTATCTGAACGCCGCGCTCAACATCGCGTTCGGCATCATGCTGACGCCCGAGCAGCGCTGGCTCTTGGGCCTGGTGTTCGTCGTGGCGTTCTGCATCCTCAACCTGCGCGGCATCGAGGCGCTCACGTTCTCGTCCACTATCTCGGCCATCATGATCCTGCTGCCGTTCGTGCTCACGGTGATCTTCGCCATCCCGCAGATGACGCACAATCCCTTCGTGCCCGTCTTCGCCAATGCCGACGCCGGCCTGCCCGGCGAGCTGGGCGACATCAACACGGCGCTCATGATAGGACTGTGGATGTTCATGGGCTATGAGTCCATCCACTCGTTCAGCGACGAGGTGGAGGGCGCCGGCCCGCTCATCTCGAAGGCGTTCATGTGGGCCGTGCCCATCGCCGCCATCACCTACATCCTGCCCACGTTCATGGGCCTCGCCGTGACGGGCAACTGGCAGGACTGGTCGTCGTCGGGCCCCATCAGCTTCGTCGAGATGGGCTTCCTCGTGGGCGGCAACTTCCTCATGGTGCTGTTCCTGGTGGCCGGGTTCATCGGCAACCTGGGGCTCTACGGCAGCTACGTGGGCTTCGGCGCGCGCGTCGCGGCCGACATGGCCGAGGACAAGCTGTTCTTCAAGGGTTTCGAGAAGGTGAGCAAGAAGTACAACACGCCCTACGTCGCCATCATCGCGGTGGCCGTCATCACCGGCATCCTGAGCTACGGATCGTTCGCCGATCTCATCATCATCGACGTGATCCTGCTGCTCGTGCCTATCGTCTTGATCCTCCTGAGCGGCATCGTGCTGCGCTTCCGCGACGCCGGCCGCGACTGGGGCGACGCGTTCCGCCTCAAGCTGGGCAACAAGGCGTTCGCCGCGCTGGGGGCGGTGCCCATCCTGCTGGCCCTCTACGCCATCGTCACGACCGACCTCGTGAGCCTGGCGGCCGGAGGCGCGTGCATCCTGGTGGGCTGCGCGATGTACTTCGTGTTCCCCAAGATGTTCAAGGACAAGGCCCCTTCGGAGGAGTGACGGAACGGCCCCCATACGAAAGCTGAAGCGAAAGAAAGGAACGACCGATGACCGACCGCACGAAGAATTTCATGGACTGCTGGGACTACTCGACCGACGAGCTGCTCGATATGGTGGACCTCATCCGCCAGCTCAAGGATGCGGCGCGCAAGCGCCAGGTGCCGAAGCTTTTGGCCGACCAGTCGCTCGCGATGATCTTCAACGGCAACTCCACCCGCACCCGCGTCTCGTTCGAGGTGGCGACGCAGCAGCTCGGCGGATTCGCACTCTACCTCACCGGCGGCGAGCACGGCGAGCTCCACCTGGGCAAGCGCGAGACCGTGGGCGACACGGCGCGCGTGGTGTCCAGCATGGTGGAGGGCGTCGCCATCCGCTGGCAGGACCTCGCCGAGATAGGCGAGTTCGCCGCGAACTGTTCGGTGCCGGTGTTCAACATGATGGACTACATGCACCACCCCACGCAGACCCTCTGCGACCTCACCACCATCATCGAGAACCTTCCCGAGGGCAAAGAGCTCAAAGACGTCAAGCTAGCATTCATCGGCACCGACGACCTCAACGAGTCGAGCGCAGGCGACCTGGCGAAGCTCCTGCCGCGCTTCGGGGCCACCGTGGCGCTCGGCACGCCCGAGGGCCATGCGTTCGACGAGGAGTACAACGTGAACGAGCCCGCCAACACGCCCGAGCTTCTGGAGCTCACGCGTCGCCAGCGCGCCCAAGCCTGCGAGGAGGGCGGCGGGCGCATCATCGAGACGCACGACCCCGCCGAGGCCGTGCGGGACGCCGACTTCGTGTACACCGGCTGCTTCTGCTACGAGGGCATGGAGTCCGAAAGCGAGTTCGAATACTTCCAGCGCGCGTTCGTGGAGAAGGGCTTCCAGGTGAGCGAGGAGCTGCTGGCGCACTGCCCGGGCGCGAAGACCATGCATTACCTGCCGGCGCTGCGCGGCAAGGAGATGACCGACTACGCCATGGACTTCGAGGGCTCGCTTCTGTGGAAGCAGGCCGAGAACCGGCTGCACACCCAGCGCGGGCTTCTGGCCTACCTCATGGGCGACGTCGACGGTTACGCGCCCGTCTACGGCACCGACGGGGAGCAGGCGATCGTCGACGCCATCAAGGCGATGCGCAAGCGCCACGGCTCCGACTACACCCACTGCTAACCGGCTTTGTTTCGCTTCGCGCAGAAAGGAGAAGTCCGGCGCGCCGGACGGAACGAATCATGACCTCACAACTTTTGGAGACGCTCCCCCTCGAAGACGGCTTCGTCATGCCGGCCGAGTACGAGCCGCAGGACGGCGTGTGGCTCGTCCTGGCCGAGGATCTGACCAGCTGGTACAACGGGGGCTTCCCCGCCCGCGCCTCGCAGCGCAAGATCGTGCGGGCCATCAACGAGGCCGGCACGCACGTGAACCTGGCGGCGAGCGCGCGCACCTTCCTGGTGGCGGAGGACCTGTTCTCCGACATGGACGTGACGCTGTACGAGATGTCCTCGAACGACTGCTGGGCGCGCGACACCGGCGCCATCTACGTGAAGAACCGCGCCACGGGCGAGGTGCGCGGCGTGGACTTCAAGTTCAACTCCTGGGGCGGCGAGCAGCGCGGTTGTCACGGCTGCATGCTCGACTACGGCGCGGACGACCTGGTGGCGCGCAAGATGCTGCAGGCCACCGGGCACGATCGCTACCGCACGCCGTTCGTGCTGGAGGGCGGCTCCATCACCACCGACGGCGAGGGCACGGTCATCACCACGGAGAGCTGCCTTTTGAACCCCAACCGCAACCCCGACCTCTCCCGCGAGGAGATCGAGGGCATGCTGCGCGACTACCTGGGCTTCCAGAAGGTCATCTGGCTGCGCTCGGGCGTGGATTGCGAGGACGGCGAGACCGACGGCCACGTGGACGACGTGTGCGCGTTCATCGGGCCCGCCGAGGTGGTGTGCTGCTACGCCGAGGACGAGGACAACGAGTACTACGAGGTGTTCAAGGAGTGCTACGAGACGCTGTGCGGTCAGACCGACGCGCAGGGCCGCCCGCTCACCGTGCACAAGCTGACCGCGGCGAACCCCTTCCGCTTCTCGAAGGAGGAGGCCGAGAACCTGGCGCCTGCCCAGGGCATGGCGGAGGATCCCGACGGCACGTGGCGCTGCGAGGGCGACTTCGCCGTGCCGAGCTACGCGAACTTCCTCATCACGAACGGCGCGATCATCTTCCCGGTGTACGACCTGGACACCGACGAGGAGGCCGCGGCGCGCATGCGCGAGATCGTCGGCGACCGCTACCGCGTCATCCCGGTGCCGGCGCACGCCATCGCGCTGGGCGGCGGGTCGGTGCACTGCATCACCCAGCAGGTCCCGAGCGCGGGGTAGCCGCCGCGATGGACGGGCCGCGGTGCCGACGTGCGTCGCGGCCCCTTCGTGCCGCGTTCCGCCCATCCCCCCCGATCTTCGCTCCAAAAACACGCCTCGTGCGCTGAGGCGTGTTTTTGGAGCGAAGATGCGTCCCGCGGCGCGGGGCAGTTGAAGCTCATGGACAAAATCGGCCTTCGGGACTGATTTTCCCGCGGAGATGCCGCTGAAGAACGAAGAAACCCCTGGTCGCAACAAGCCGGCCCAGGGGTTTCGAGCGGAAAATCAGTCCCGAAGGCCGATTTTGTCCATGATGCCGCCGATCATTGTTAAGCTGGCGCGGCGGCAACCTCCTCCGCCTGCGCGCGCTTGAGGCGGCGGGTCTCGCGGAAGGCGAGGGCCATGGCCAGGGCGGCGGCCAGGAAGTCCGCGGGCGGCTGCGACCACCACACGCCCGTGAGGCCGAACGCGGCGGCCATCACCACGATGAGCGGGATGGCGAAGATGAGGTAGCGGCACACGCCCAGCACGATGGAGGCGCGCTCGCGGCCGACGGCCTGGAAGTACGCCGAGGCCACCTGTGCCATGAAGCCGAGCGGCGCGCACACGAGCAGCGGCAGGAAGTGCGACGCCGTGAGCTCCACGAGCCCCGCGTCGTCCCCGCCGATGAAGAACGCCGAGATGGGGACCGCGAACACGATGACCAGCGCGCACACCGCCGCCATGACGGCCACCGTGCCGCCCAGGCTCACCTTCACCAGCTCGCGCAGGCGGTCGAAGCGCCGCGCGCCGCAGTTGTAGCTGGCGATGGGCTGCAGGCCGTACGTGGCGCTCAGGCACAGCATGTCCAGAAGGTAGATGACGTAGCCGTTGATGACGGAGAACGCCGCCAGGTCGCCGTCGCCACCGAGCGAGCCCAGGTAGTTGTTGATGACGATGGTGTACACGAGGCTCGCGGCCTGCACGAGGAACAGCGGCAGGCCCTGCCACAGGATGTCGCGGCACAGCCGCAGGTCCAGCTTCATGCCGTGGAGCCTCACCTTGAAGGCCGACTTCTTGCTGAACTGGAAGTACAGGATGGCGAAGAACCACAGCCCCGTGCTCATGCCGTAGTAGGCACCCGCCGCGGCGAACCCGAGCTGCAGCACGTACACGCACAGGTACAGCCACAGAAGCGACACGGCCGACGCGATGATGGCCAGGGCCGACGACAGCGAGGGCTTCTCGTCGGTGCGCAGCAGCGCGCACAGCAGCTGGCCGAGCGTGCAGAACGGGTAGAAGCACATGAGCAGCCGGATGAAGCCGACCACCTGATCGTGGATGTCGGCCGTGGCGCCCAGGAGCGTCGCTA
This sequence comes from Arabiibacter massiliensis, assembly GCF_902386925.1. Lineage (NCBI taxonomy): Bacteria > Bacillati > Actinomycetota > Coriobacteriia > Eggerthellales > Eggerthellaceae > Arabiibacter > Arabiibacter massiliensis. The sequence continues at coordinate 2,859,581 of NZ_LR698996.1, forward strand.
TCTGCGGAGCGAAGAGCGCGATGGCCGCCGAGAGCGCCACCAGCACGTACGTCGAGAGCCAAAAGCCCTGGTTGAACGCCTTCTGCGCGCCCGCCGCGTCGCCCGCGCCGAGGCGCTGCCCGGCGACGGCCGCTGTGCCCATGCCGAGCGCGCCGCCGAGCGCCAGGTTCAAAAGCTCGAGCGGCAGGATGACGGTGACGGCCGCCAGCCCGAGCGGTCCCAAGCCGTTGCCGATGATGAGCCCCTCAAGCACCACCATCACCATCTGCGCCAGCATGCCCGCGAAGGTGATGGCCGCGTAGCGGGCGAAGAGCGGTTTGATGGGGGCGGTTCCCAGCTCGCGTTCGGTCGGTTCCGGTTCGATGAGCAGCTCGTCCATGCCGTCGGCCTCCTCGCCTCGGGGCGTTCACTGCCCGCACCATACCGCACCGCGGCCCGCCGCAGGGGATTAAATGGGTAAGGGGAGCGCGCCTGTTGGGTATAAATAGGTTTATCCCGAGCGTTGCGGCTCCCCCGGGTTCCGGCCGGGGGAGCCTGAAAGGAAGGGGAGGGGTCTCGCTTACGCTTCGTGCACCTTGCGTCCGCCCAGGTAGGTGGCCAGGACGCGCGCCTTCAGGATGTCCTCGGGCGCGCAGGAGACGAGGTCGGCGTCCAGCACGGCCATGTCGGCCAGCTTGCCGGGCTCAAGCGTGCCCACCTCGTCGCCGCGCCCGGCGGCGATGGCGCTGCCGCGGGTGTAGGCGCGCACGGCGTCGGCGGCGGAGATCCTCTCCTGGGGCTGCCAGCCGCCCGCCGGCTCGCCCGTGGCCGGGCTCTGCCGCGTGACGGCGTCGTAGATCACCTCGCGCGAGTTGATGTCCACCACCGGCGAGTCGGTGCCGAACGAGAACTTCACGCCGCGCTCGAGGTAGGTGCGGTAGGGCCACATCCACTGCGCGCGCTCGGGCCCCAGGTCGCGCTCGATGCCGTTGGGGTCGAGCACCGTGTGCGGCGGCTGGCAGTTGGCGCACACGTCCAGCTCGGCCAGCCGCGCGATGTCCTCGGGCAGGAAGTTCTCCAGATGCTCCAGGCCGTTTTGGCCCTTCGGCGCGCCGAACTTCTCGCGCGCCTCCTCGAAGATGTCGAGCGCCACGTGGATGGCGCGGTCGCCGATGGTGTGGATGCGCACGGCGAAGCCCTCCTCGGCCGCGCCCAGCACGATGCGCCGCATGCGCTCGGGGTCGGTGACCGGTGCGCCGCAGTCGCCCTCGAAGTAGGCGTTCGCGTACGGCTCGGTGAGCCACGCGGTGTGCGTGGACGACACGCCGTCGAAGAACTGCTTGAGGCCGGGCGAGCGCAGCATGTCGTCGCCCGCGAACTCGTCGCGCAGCTTCCGGGCGCGCGTCAGATCTTCCAGCGCGGTGGGGAACATGTTGATGCGCACGGTCAGCTCGCCGCGATCGCGCAGGTCGCGGTACACATCGTCGCGCACGAAGTCGCCGCCGGGCACGGCTAGAAGCGACACGTCGCACACGCTGGTGATGCCCTCGGCGTTGAGATCGGCCAGGAACTGCTTGATGCCGGCGGCCGTCTCTTCTTCGTTGAACTGGAGCATCGCAGGAATGAGCTTCGTGGCCGCCATCTCCTGGATGATGCCGGTCAGCTCGCCGTTCTCATCCTTCTGGTAAATGCCTCCGGCGGGCGGCACCGAATCCTTCGTGATGCCGAACTTCTCCAGGCCCTTCGAGTTCGTCCACAGCGTGTGGGAATCGCCCGACTGCAGGCACACGGGGCGGTCGGGGTAGGCTGCGTCCAGAATGTCCTTCGTCGGCAGCACCGGGTTGTCCCACAGCGGGTGGTACCAGCCGTACGACAGCATGAACTCGCCGCGCGGCCGGGCGTCCTCCACGGCTTTGAGCGCCTCCACGCAGTCCTCGGGGCAGGTGCCCTCGCAGAACACCACGTAGGGCGAGCGGTCCATGGCCGACGGGAAGAAGTGCAGGTGGGAGTCGTGGAAGCCGGGGCATACGAACGCATCGCCCCAATCCTCCACAACGGTGCCGGGTCCGGCGTACGCCTGCGCCTCGTCGGCGGGGCCCACGAACACGATGCGCCCGTCGGCCACGGCGACCGCGCCTGTCAGGGGCTCGTCCTGCCCCGGGGTAGCGGTAAAGATGCGCGTGCTCTTTATGACGAGATCGGCCGGTTTCATGCGACGGCTCCTTCCTCGACGGGGGCTGCCTGCGCGGGCTCGGCCGCCAGGCCGTTCAGGCGGCGCACCTCGCGCACGACGAACACCATGGTGAACGCGAAGCACAGCACGTCGGCGACGGGCTGTGCCCACCACACGCCCGTGATGCCCATGAACGACGACATCACGATGATACAGGGAACGGTGAAGATAAGATAGCGGCTCATGCCGAGGACGGTGGCGATGACCACCTTGTCGACGGCCTGGAAGTACGCGGACATCACGTTGGACGCGGCGCCCAGGCACGCGAGCACGCACAGCGGCAGGGTGTTGGCCGAGGCCAGCGCGATGAGGTCGGGCTCGTCGCCGCAGAAGATGGTGCAGATGGGCACGGCGAACGCGATGAACAGGCCGGCGATCACGGCGATGGCCGCGGCGGTGTCCACGATGGAGGCGCGGATGAGCGTCTTCAGGCGGTCGGGACGCTTCGCGCCGTGGTTCACGCTGGCCAGCGGCTGCACGCCGTAGGTGGAGCAGAGCCACATCATATTGAGGATGTACACGAGGTACCCGTTGAGGATGGCGAACGCGCCGATTTCCAGGTCGCCGCCCAGCACGCCCAGGTAGTTGTTGATGACGGTGGTGTACACGAGGCTCGCCGCCTGCACGAGGAACGTGGGCAGGCCGATGACGAGGATCTCCTTGCAGAGCTTGCCCTCAAGCTTCATGTCGGCGAGCTTGATCTTGAACTTCGTGTTCTTGCTGAACAGGAAGTAGAACACCACGACGAACCACAGGCCGATCGAGATGCCGTAGTACACGGCGGCGCCGGCCACGCCTATGTTTGCCAGGAAGATGGAGCAGTACAGCCACACGACGGCCAGCACGGCCGAGCCGAACATGGCGGCGGTGGCCAGCGCCGGCTTCTCGTCCACGCGCAGCACCGACGACATCATCTGGCCGAGGATGCAGAACGGATAGAAGCACACGAAGATGCGCATGAACGTGACCACGCCGTCCACGAGGTCGGGCGTCGCGCCCAGCATGAGCGCGAGCTGCGGCGCGAAGATGAAGATGAGCACGCTGATGGCCAGGATGATGAACGTCGAGAGCCAGAATCCCTGCGAGAACGCCTTGCGCGCCCCGGCGGCGTCGCCCGCGCCCAGGCGGTTGCCCGCCACGGTGGCCACGCCCATGCCGAGCGAGCCGCCCAGCGCCAGGTTCAGCAGCTCGAGCGGCATGATGATGCCCACGACGGCCAGCCCGAACGACCCCAGCCCGTTGCCGATGATCACCCCCTCCAAGATAACCATGACGGCCTGAGCGGCCATGCCGATGAGCGTGATAAGAGAGTACTTGACGAACAGCCCGTGCACCGGCTTGGTTGCGAGCTCGCGATCCTCCTCAGCCATTGGCGCTGCCCTCCTTTCTCCGAAACGGCCCCATGCCGTTTCCTCCTTGCCGCGACCATACGCGCCGGGCGAGCAAGGGGGCAAGTTTAGAAGGGTTTGGAAGCGCCCCGACCGGGGTTAGAAAGGGTTAGCAGGCTTGTGATCAGGCGCGACAGCGAGGTGAAGCAGCTTCGGCGGCCATTGCGCGGATCGTGCCCTCTGCGTTGGCCGGCTTGCAGCTCCCAAGCCCGTGCGGTCGATTCGCCGTTTTTTGAGCAGAAATTGCGGTAAAGGATCATTTCGGGGCCGATCCCGCACCCAGATGCGGGAAAAAGGCGCGCATCGCCTCGTGCAACAAGCGTGCGAACAGGGAAAATGGCAGAGCGCATCTGCTTCGCGAGGCGGCGTTGATCCTTTACCGCAATTTCTGCACAGAAATTCGCGAATCAGCTGCACGAGGGAGCGTGGCGGCGGTAAGCCCCTCCGGTTTCGAAGGGCAAGAGGGGGATGGGAGCGGAATGGGGCGTCGCACTCGGGCGGCTCGCCCTCTCCGCCCTCTAGTCTTCTTTCCAGAAGCTTTGGAGGAGTTGCTGGCGGGAGCTCACGTCGGCCTTGCGGTAGATGTTGTGCACGTGGGCCTTCACGGTGCCGAGCGACAGCGTGAGCGCGCTCGCGATGTTCTGGTTGTCCTTGCCCTCCAGCATGAGCGCCAGCACGTCGCGCTCGCGCGGGGTGAGCCCGCAGCGGTCGGCGTAGCGCGCGAGCTGGGTGTGGGCACGCCGTTCGACGTTGGTGCTCGTGGCCGTGGGCGGCTCGTGGAAGCGCACGGCGAGCGCGCCGGCCGTCGAGCGGATGGCCAGCACGGCGCAGAAGATGACGGCGACGTTCTCGCAGATGTTGCGCTCGCTCAGGTGGTAGAGGAACGTCTCGTTGGGAATAAGCGGCGCGAGCCAGTACATCATGAGCGAATCCTCGGCGAACACGAGCACCACCAGCACGACGAATGCCAGATACGCCCGCCGGTAGCGTCCGAGGTGGCGGCGTAGCGCGTCGTCGGCATGGCGCCGGTACGCCCAGAGCGCGTAGCCGAGCGACGCAAGCACGCACAGATCGCGCACGCTGTAGAACAGCCACTGGCTCAGGCGCGTATCGGGCACGAACAGCACGGCGGCCGCCTGCACGACGCCGCACACGGCGCACGGCACGATGATGCGCCGCCAGGTGCGCCGCTCGACGATCTCCAGCACGAGCCACCACACGCTGCCGATGAACAGAAGCGAGAACGCCAGCTTGATCCACGGATGCAGGAAGGGGAACGTGAGCACGCCCTCCGCGGTGGCGGGCTTCAGATACGAGTATTCGTCCAGGAAGATGAGGGACGTGTCCAGGCAGAACGCGAGAAAGAACGCCATGACCCCCAGGTAGAACCCGCGCCGCGACACGAAGTAGGCCGACAGCGCCTGACTCGCCGAGAACAGGCACATGAGTATGAACAGCATCGTGTAGCAGAACCAGATCTCGCTCACGCCATCTCACTCCTTCCAGAAGTCCTGGATGAGTTCTTGGCGGCTGGGGTGGCCGGTCTTCTTGAGGATGTTGTGCACGTGGGCCTTCACGGTGCCCAGGGCCAGCTGCAGCTCGCTCGCGATGTTCTGGTTGTCCTTGCCCAGCAGCACGAGCTCCAGGATCTCGCGTTCGCGCGCCGTCAGCTTGTGGCGCGCGCAGAACGCGGGCAGCAAATCGTCGATGTGCTGGCGCACCACGGGGTTCTCGGACACGGGCGGCTCCTTGAAGCGCAGCCGCAGCGTGGCGGCCGACTCGCGCAGGCTGAAGAACGCGAACGCCAGCATCAGGAAGTTCTCGGAGAAGTTGCGCTCGGAGAGGTAGAGGGGCAGCATAGTGGACGAGGCCGGGTCGGGGTCCCATACCAGCATCATGAACACGTCCTCGACGACGATGCACAGCGTGAGCACGAGCGTGATCAGGAACAAGGGCTCCTGGCGGCGCATCCGCGTCTTCTCGATCTCGTCCGTGGCCGTGCGGTAGCGCAAAAGCGCGTAGCTCAGGCACCAGAAGATGAACAGCTGGCGCATGGTGTAGAACAGGAACTGCTTGTACTGCCCCTCGGGCATGAAGGCCACGATGCTCACGCTGAGCGCCACGAACGCCACGGCCGGCGCGAGGCGCATCGCCAGCCGTTTCTCGTCGAAGAACTCGCACGTCACCAGCCACATGGCCTCGATGGTGCCCAGGGCGAAGAATATCCGCAGCCCCGGCTGGTCGATGGCGTAGAACGCGTCGAGCGGGAAGTCGGTGTTCTGGCCCAGGTACTCGTTCTGGAAGATGAGCGCGATGTCGAGGAAGTAGAAGAAAAAGAACGCCACCATATAAAGGAGGCTGCGTTTGCGCGACACGAAGTAGGCGGAAAGGGAGACGGCTCCCGCGACGATGCAGGCGAGCATCACGAGGATGGTGTAGAAGTAGAAGCCTATCTCCATGGTTTAGATCCCCTCGCTTTCTCGCAGCAGGGCCCGCCGTGTCGGTCGGAAGCTATTCTATCTCTGAGATTATGCGCTTGTTACGGGGTTGGAAACAACTTGTCGTGCCTTTGAAGAATACCAGATCGGAAGGCTAAACACACCGGATTATTTCGGGTATAGGTTTTTTCACCGCAAAATAATCTTCATTATTCCTTCACAGGCGTCCGTTATGGCCGCATGCTGTGCCCCAAGAGATGCGGCCGTGAAAAGGAAAGCGGCCGCGGACAATCCGTTAAGGAGGAATCGCATGGCTGTGAAGGACTACATCGACACCAACGACTTCACCAAGGAAGAGCTGCTCGACATGATCGAGCTGGCCCGCTCCATGAAGGCTATGATCAAGGAAGGCGGCCGCTATCCGCTCATCCTCAAGAACCAGACGCTCGGCATGATCTTCCAGCAGGTGTCCACCCGCACGCGCATCTCCTTCGAGACGGCCATGACCGACCTCGGCGGCCACGCGCAGTTCTTCGGCCCGGGCACCATCCAGCTCGGCGGCCACGAGACGCTCGAGGACACCGCGCGCGTCATGGGCTCGCTCGTGGACATTCTCATGGCCCGCGTGAACCGCCATCCCGACGTGGTGGGCCTGGCCGCGAACTCCGCCGCCCCCGTCATCAACGGCATGTCCGACTACAACCACCCCACCCAGGAGCTCGGCGACCTGCTCACCATGATCGAGAACCTGCCCGAGGGCAAGAAGATCGAGGACTGCAAGCTGGCCTTCATCGGCGACGCCACGCAGGTGTGCGTGTCGCTCATGTTCATCGCCTCCAAGATGGGCATGGACTTCGTGCACTTCGGCCCCAAGGGCCATCAGGTGACCGACGGCGGCCTCGTGGTCGACAAGACGGTGGACATCATGGCCATCGCCGAGGAGAACTGCAAGGTGTCCGGCGGCACCATCACGGTGTCCGACGACATCGAGAGCATCAAGGGCGCCGACTTCATCTACACCGACGTGTGGTACGGCCTCTACGACGAGGAAGAGGGCGGCGAGTCCTACATGGACGTCTTCTACCCCAAGTACCAGGTGACCATGGACATGATGAACTTCGCCGGCCCGAACTCCAAGTTCATGCACTGCCTGCCCGCCACCCGCGGCGAGGAAGTGGTGGACGAGGTCATGGACGACCCCGAGCGGTCGCTGTGCTGGGTGGAGGCCGAGAACCGCAAGCACTCCATCCGCGCCATCCTCGCGTACCTGTGCCCCAAGACCAAGGAGAACGCCGCCGTGGCCGACGAGGCCGAGGCCCGCATGAACGCCGTGCTCTCCAAGATCGCCAAGTAAAACGGGTTCCGCTCCGGCGGCCCTGTGCCGCCGGATCCGTTTTCCGATAAGCGCCCCACCGGGCCGGGCCCGCGCCGACAAGCTGACGCGACCCGGTGGGGCTGACCCCCTGGAAGGGGAGACCAATGGGTAATAAAGTCAAGAAGTTCTCTTTCATCAGCGTCATCCTGTCCGTGATCTGCGTCGTGTTCGTGGCCGAGGCCGCGGCCCCCGCCGCCGCTATCGGCAACCAGCAGTTCTTCTGGTGGATCTTCCTCATCATCACGTTCCTGCTGCCCTACGGCATGGTGGTGGCCGAGCTGGGCACCACGTACGACTCCGACGGCGGTCTGTACGACTGGATCCGCGAGGCGTTCGGCGACCGCTGGGGCAGCCGCGTGGCCTGGTACTACTGGATCAACTTCCCGCTGTGGATCGCCTCTCTGGCCACGCTGTTCCCGGACATCTTAGGGATGGTGTTCGGCGTTGAGTTCGAGCTGGCGCCGGTGCTGCTCATCGAGCTGGCGTTCGTGTGGATCGTCGTGTTCATGAGCTTCTCCAAGGTGTCCGATTCCGCGTGGATCCTCAACGGCGGCGCCGTGCTGAAGGTGCTCATCGCCGTTGCTGTTGGCGGCCTGGGCATCTGGTACGCCGTGACGCACGGGTTCGCGAGCGACATGTCGCCGGCCACGTTCCTGCCCGACCTGGGCAACACCAACGCGCTCACGTACCTGTCCATCATCCTGTTCAACTTCATGGGCTTCGAGGTCATCTGCACCTTCGCCGGCGCCATGAAGAACCCCGAGCGCGACATCCCCAAGGCCATCGTGCTGGGCGGCCTGGCCATCGGCGCCATCTACCTGTTCGCCAGCTTCGGCATCGGCGCGGCCATCCCGGCCGACCAGATCGACCCCGACTTCGGCATGATCTACGCCGTGGCCACCATGGTGGGCGAGATGTCCCCCATCTTCATGATCATCTGCATCATCTTCCTGGTCACCCTGTTCGCCAACATGGCCTCCTGGTCGTTCGGCGTGAACTTCGTGGCCGACTACGCCGCCAAGCACGGCAATATGCCCAAGGTGTTCTCGCATGAGAACAAGAAGACCGAGATGCCCACCGGCGCGGCCATCGTGAACGGCATCGTGGCGTCGCTCGCGCTCATGCTGCAGCTCATCCCCATCCCGGCCATCTCCGACGGTATCTTCTGGATGCTGTTCTCCATGAACGTGGTGTTCCTGCTCATCAGCTACATCCCCATGTTCCCGGCGTTCCTGAAGCTGCGCAAGGTTGACCCGGATCGCAAGCGCATCTTCCGCTTCCCCTTCAAGGGCGGCCTCATGTACGTGATGCTGATCATCCCCGCCGTCGAGCTGGTGCTGGCCATCGTGGCCACCATCGTGCCGCTCAACGGCACGGAGGAGGAGCTGTCGAAGATCCCCATGCTCATCGGCGTGCTGGTGTTCGTGGTGCTGGGCGAGGTCGTGCGCCTGTGGTCGAAGCGCGGCCGCACCGACGAGTACAGGGGTCTGACGCCTGAGATGGCTACGGCCCGCCTAGCTGAGGAAGCCGCTGCCGAAGAGGCTGGCGAAGGCGAGGAGGCCGAGGCTGCTGCAAGCCCCGCCGCCGAGGAGCCCGAGCCCCAACCGGTAGCGTAACGGCAAGAAAGCACTGTCGCGTTGGCGCCGCCCGGATTGTCATCCTGAGCGGAGCGCCGAAGGCGCGGAGTCGAAGGATCCCGCGCGGCGCCAGCGACCATCGTTCCAACAAGCACTGTCTGCTCCAACCTTATTTGTGCACTGCTAACCAAAAACAGAAAGGTGTGCATCATGAAGACGATTCACGAGTCCGAGTCCACCCCGAAGGCCGACGGCTACCGCATGCCCGGCGAGTTCGAGCCGCAGACCCGCATCTGGATGGCGTGGCCGCACCGCACCGACACCTGGGCGTGGGGTGCCAAGCCGGCCCAGAAGCAGTACGCCGCCGTGGCCCGCGCCATCGCCGAGTTCGAGCCCGTCACCATGTGCGTGAACCAGGCCGACTACGCCAACGCCAAGGCCGTGTTCGAGGACGACGAGAACGTCACCGTGATCGAGATGACCACCGACGACGCGTGGGTGCGCGACACCGGCGCCACCTGGGTCGTCAACGGCGAGGGCGACAAGCGCGCCGTGCACTGGCACTTCAACGCCTACGGCGGGTTCGAGAACGGCCTGTACTTCCCGTGGGACAAGGACGAGCAGATCGCGCTCAAGATGGCCGAGATGAGCGGCTGCCGCCGCTACCGCCCCGAGAGCTTCATCCTCGAGGGCGGCTCCATCCACGTGGACGGCGAGGGCACGGTCATCACCACCGACATGTGCCTGCTCGACCCCGGCCGCAACGCGTCGGCCACCGATTACGAGCCGTGGAGCGAGGAGCTGCGCGCGTACTGCGACGAGCAGCTGAAGAAGTACCTGGGCGTGGAGAAGGTCATCTGGGTGAAGGACGGCATCGACCCCGAGGAGACCAACGGCCACATCGACGACGTCGCGCAGATCGTCGCGCCCGGCAAGGTGATGTGCATCTGGTCGGACGACCCGGACTACCCGTTCTACAACGAGTGCCATGCCGCCTACGAGACGCTGTCCAACGCGACGGACGCCAAGGGCCGCAAGCTCGAGGTGACCAAGCTCTGCATGCCGGTGAAGCCGCTCTACATGGACCAGGCGTCCTGCGACTCCATCGACACCGAGGAGTACGCCGAGCCCCGCGTGGCCGACGAGCCGCTCATCGCGTCCTACATGAACTTCCTGATCGTGAACGGCGGCGTTATCGTGCCGCAGTACGGCGACGAGAACGACGCGCTGGCCGTGCAGCAGATCCAGGCCGCGTTCGACGAGGCCTGGGGCGAGGGCGCCTACAAGGCCGTGGGCGTGCGCACCGACCAGGTGGTCTTCGGCGGCGGCAACATCCACTGCATCACCCAGCAGGAGCCCGCGGGCAAGTAGCTTGCAGGTTGTCATCCTGAGCGGAGGCCGAAGGCCGAAGTCGAAGGATCCCGCGCGGCGCCAGCCGGACCGGCCGGCGCCGCAGCCAGAAGCTTTCCCCTTGCCGGATGAACTCGACCGGCCTTGACACCCGGCTCCATCTCGGCATTTTCCAGATGGCCGCCGCCTTGGCCCCTCTAGACGAGCCGCTGCGCAGCGGCTCGTCTAGAGGGGCCAAGGCGGCGGCCATCTGGAACGCCAGGGGCCGTCCTTTTTCGATCCCACCCCCCCCGACAGAAGGAGGACCATCATGCCCTACACCCTCGGAGACGGCAAGACCGTCGTCATCGCCCTCGGCGGCAACGCCCTGGGCAACACCCCCCAGGAGCAGCTGGAGCTCGTGAAGAACACGGCGACGCACATCGTCGACATGATCGAGGACGGCACCAACGTCGTGGTCTCCCACGGCAACGGCCCGCAGGTCGGCATGATCAACAACGCGTTCGCCTACGCGAGCGCCAACGACGGCAAGACGCCCGAGATGCCCTTCCCCGAGGCCGGCGCCATGAGCCAGGGCTACATCGGCTACCAGCTCTCCCAGGCCATCCTGAACGAGCTCAAGGCCAGAAACATCCTGCGCTCCACGGCCAACGTCATCACGCAGACCGTGGTGGACCCCGACGACCCGGCGTTCCAGAACCCCACCAAGCCCGTGGGCGCGTTCCTCTCCGAGGAGGAGGCCAAGGCCAAGGCCGCCGAGACCGGCTGGACCTACAAGGAGGACGCCGGCCGCGGCTGGCGCCAGGTCGTGGCCTCCCCGAAGCCCGTGCGCATCGTCGAGTTCGACGCGGTGCGCGACCTGGTGAACGACGGCTACGTGGTCATCTCCACGGGCGGCGGCGTGCCGGTGTTCGAGGTCGACGGCGCCTACGAGGGCGTGCCGGCGGTCATCGACAAGGACCGCTCGAGCGCGCTTCTCGCCCGCAAGCTCAAGGCCGACATGCTCATCATCCTCACCGCGGTGGAGAAGGTGTGCGTGAACTTCAACAAGCCCGACCAGGCCGAGATCTCCGAGATGACGGTCGCCGAGGCCGAGGAGTACATCGCCCAGGGCCAGTTCGCCCCCGGCTCGATGCTGCCCAAGGTGGAGGCCTGCATCGAGTACGTCGAGCAGTACCCGGCCGGCAAGGCCCTCATCACGAGCCTCGAGTGCGCCGCGGCGGGCCTGCGCGGCGAGACCGGCACGGTCATCACGGCGTAAGGCCGCCGCGAGCTCCGAGCGCCCCCAAGCGCCCCGCCCGGCTTCGGCTGGCGGGGCGCTTTTACATCTGGGTTCGTGCCGGCCCCCCCAGTGCGTGAAAACCCCTCGTTCGTGGCAGAAATCGACGGAAAATGATCATCGGCACAAGGCTGTTTTCACATGCCAAAATGTATCGGCTTCCTGAACAGGCACTATGCGGGAAAGCAGAATCGCTCGCCTCGGCGCAGGCCGACAAGGGCTCCTCGAATGATCATTTTCCGTCGATTCCTGCCACGAAAGGCCGTTCCTCTTGCACGCGCCTCCCGAGCTGGCCGCTTATGGTGCACGCAAATACGTTGCAAGTAGAATATCTGCGTGCATTGCTGACGCTCCGTCCGCGTCTGCGTATTGATGTTCGTTTATCCCGCCATTTATCCCGCCATTTATCTTCAAGTTCCATCTATCAGGCCTTATGAAGGATTTTATTCCGTCATCCGCATCGCTTAAAACCATCCAGCTACCGGTTTTGTTCGAGCCTCTTCTGGCGATGAAGCCCGCGTCTCGAAGCTCTTTGAGCGATCGTTCGACTGTTCGGATCGACCTGCTTGTGCGTTCGGAAATCTGCGCCACGGTCAAGTCGGATTCTGCTTTGACCACACGGAAGACTTCCAGTGCTGCCGGGGAAAGCGTCCAGCCGGGTTCCGGCTCCGTCGTTGGCGGCATTCGTGACATGTGGGCGGGCCTGTTTGAGAGCGAGCTGTCCTGCGACGAGCGCATGGTTATCTTGTACCCGAAATGCCAGGCTGATCGCGAGATGATGCAAAAGGCGAATCCGCATGTGGGCCGCCTTGGCCGCGTTCCTCGTCGTCTTCGTCGCGTTCGATTGGGGGCGACGGGGCGGGGCGTCTGCACGCGTTCTTGCGTTTCGGACGCAGAAATCTCCCTCGTGCGAACCATGGAGCTTTCCTCGGACGATCTCCGCACGCTGCGAGCATTTGCGACCTGGGGTTTTCGCAAAATTGAGTCAACGAGTCCCTTGCGACCCTCTCGGAGGATTCGCACGAGGGAGGTTTTTGAGTCATTCGGGTCGAATTCGATGCAGGAAGGCGAAGAGAAGGGCGTCAAGATGTCGGCTTCGTCGCTCACCGCACCTCGATCCAGGCGTGGTAGTAGTCGTAGCGCTTCCCTTCCTCTTCCGAGTAGTCGAACGTCAGGTACTGCGCGATCACCGCGCCGGGCTCCAGCCCCAGCGCCCGGATGCGCTCGACGTGGCGCGCGACGTCGTTTCTCTGCGCGTAGCAGTAGTCGGTGCGCACGAGGCACTCGTAGTAGCGTCCCTCGTGACCACCCGACTTCCATACCGGCTCGGACTCCGTCGCCTCGGTGGGCTTCGAGGCGCAGTCGACGTACGCGTCCGGCGACGAGGCGTCCTCGATGAAAAAGCAGTAGCTGGTGGCGAGGTCGTCCAGGTACGCCTGCAGCGACGATTCCTCCTTCATGCCGAACGGGTACAGCACGTCAACCTCGGGCTTGTCCACCAGGCGGCTGCCGCGCGCCTGCACCATGTAGAACTCGCGAATGCGGCGGTTGTAGAGCGAAAGGCGCTCAAGCGTCTTGCCCAGGCCCTGCATCTGCTCGACGGTGTCGGCGATCGCGCGATCCACGGCGCTCGCCGTCTCCTTGACGGGCGACTCCATCAGGCCCTTGATGTCCTTCACCGGGATGCCGATGCTGCGGTAGAACAGGATGTCGCCCAGCTCCACCAGCGACAGCAGCGAGTACTGCCGCCAGCCGCCGCTCTCGGTGCGCACGGGTGTGACGAGGCCCTCGTCCTCGTAGTAGCGCAGCGTGGACTGCGGCACGTGCAGCAGCCTGGCTATCTCGGAGATGCTCAGGGAATCCCAGTAGCCCTCGTCCTTCGACTCGCTCATGGCGGCTTTCCCTCCCGGTCTTGGAGGCGGGCCGAAACCTCAACCTACTTGAACTTCGCACGCGCATCAAGCGGCCCTCCGCGTGCCGGATACTCGGAAGTGTAGCAGGTGGTGCCCCCTCGGCTCGCGCGAAAATTCGGGCTTGCTCTTCGAGTTCCTTCAGAACCTACCATACAACCAGCGAGGCCCGCGCTGAAGAACAGTCGGAGCAAAGAGGTCGGCGCGAGGGCGCAGACCGCATGACGAAGGAGGATTCCATGACGAAGCACTTCCTGGACCTGATGGATTTCACCAACGACGAGGTGTACGAGCTCATCGAACTGGGGCGCATGCTCAAGCGCGCCGACAAGCTGGGCGCGTGCCCGCACCTGCTGGACGGCGCAAGCCTGGGCATGATCTTCGACGAGCCGTCCACCCGCACGCGCATCTCGTTCGAGGTGGCCATGACGAAACTGGGCGGCCATGCCCTGTACCTGCGCCCCGGCGAGATCCACCTGGGCAAGTCGGAGACGGTGAAGGACACGGCACTTGTCATGTCCCGCCTTTTGGACGCCATCGAGATCCGCTCGTGCGCCGACGACGAAATCGCCGGCCTGGCCGAGCATGCGAGCATCCCCGTCATCAACGGCATGGGCACGTACCTGCACCCCTGCCAGTGCCTCTGCGACCTGATGACGATGTCCGAGCATCTGCCGACGGGCAAGGCGCTCTCCGACGTCACGCTCGTGTTCGTGGGCGACGCCACCGTCTACGAGAACGTCGGCACCGCGCTGTCGCACATCCTGCCGCGCCTCGGCGCGCATTTCGTGTACTGCGCCCCGGAGGGCTACGTGGCCGACGAGGCATTCTACGCGCCGGCGCGCCGCGCGTGCGAGGAAGGCGGCGGCACGTTCGAGATCGTGCACGACCCCAAGCAGGCCGTGCGCGACGCCGACTACATCTACTCGTCGGTCATGTGGTACGACGGGTTCGACGCCGACCGCGAGAAGCGCATGCGCGACTTCCTCCCCGACTACCAGATCAATGAGGATCTCATCGCCTGCGCGCCCGCCCACGCCGAGTTCATGCACTACCTGCCCGCCCAGCGCGGCTTCGAGATGACCGACGCCGTGATGGACCACGAGCGCTCGCTTCTGTGGGACGGCGCGGAGAACCGCCTGTACGGCGAGATGGCCATCCTGGTCAAGCTCATGCGCGGGCGTCTGCCGCATGCGTCGGCCGAGGTGAAGGCCCAGCAGAAGGCCCTCATCGAAACCTGGATAGCCGAGAACCTGTAAGGAGGGCAGCGCCATGGAAAAGGAGAAAGGGCTCGGTCGGCTCGACATCGTATGCGGCATCATCTGCGCCATCCTGTTCGCCGACGTCCTCATCTCGAACACGTCGGTGGGGCCGTCGGTCATCGTGTGGTGGCTCATCATCGGCGTGGTGTTCTTCATCCCCAACGGCCTGGTGACCGCCGAGCTCACGGGTGCCTATCCCGAGAAGGGCGGCATCTACGGGTGGGTGGACAAGGCGTTCGGCTCGCGCTGGGCGGGGCGGCTGTCGTGGTTGTACTGGATCAACTGCGCGCTGTGGATGCCGTCGGGGTTCATCTGGTTCAGCGGCGCCCTGTGCGGGGCGTTCTTCCCGGAGATGGGCTACCTCGCGCAGGTGGCCGTGTCCATCGGCATCACGTGGATCACGGTGTTCGTGGCGTCGATGCCCATGACGGAGAGCAAGTGGATCGTCAACCTGGGAGGCGTGGCCAAGGTGCTCATCTTCCTGGCCGTGGGCGCGTGCGGCGTCGCCATGGCGCTCCAGGGCAACCCGCCCGCCAACGAGTTGAGCGCCGCCACCATGATGCCCACGCTCGACCAGGGGCTTCAGTACCTGCCGGTCATCGTGTACTGCTGCTGCGGCCTAGAGGTGCTGGCCATGAGCGCGCACGAGATGAAGAACCCCAGCAGGGACCTGCCGAAGGCCGTGATCGGCGTGGTGATCCTTGCCATCGCCATGAACGTGTTCGCCTCGTGGGGCGTGCTGCAGACCGTGCCGCTTGAGGAACTCGACCTGGTCACCGGCATCGGGACGGTGGCGAGCGTGGCCTTCGGCTCACAGCTGGTGTCAAACGTCGTGCTGGTGCTTTTGCTGTTCGGCGTGTTCGTGCAGATGATCACCTGGAGCATCGCGGGCAGCCGCGGCGCCGCCGAGGCGGGGCAGGCCGGCGAGCTTCCCGCCGTGTTCGGCCGCGAGACGAAGCGCGGCGGCATGCCCGTGGGAGCGCTGGTCATCTCGGGCATCGTGTCCACGGTGACCATCGTGGTGTACGGGTTCATGGCGGAGTCGGCGTCCGACCTGTTCTTCACGCTGCTCGCATTCAGCTCCATCATCTTCTTCATGCCCTACGTCATCATGTTCGCCGCCTACATCCGCCTGAAGAAGGCCGACCCGGACGTCGAGCGGCCCTTCAAAGCTCCCTGCGGCGTGGTGCTCTCCGTGGTGTGCACGATCGTGCTAATCGCGGCCATGGTGCTGTTCGTGTGGGTGCCCGGGCAGCCCTTCGATGCCGCGTACGGCGTGCCCATCCTCGTCGGGCTGGCGCTGACACTGGGCATTGGGGAGCTCATGCAGCGCCGACTCGTGCGGAAGCGCGCGAGGGTCGAGCAGGGGCCGGACGAGGCCGCCGAAGCGATCTAGACTATCAGGAAGGAAACCATCGTGGCAATCACCATTGCAGATTCAACTCCGAAGCAGGACGGGTTCTACTTTCCCGGCGAGTGGGAGAAGCAGACGAAATGCTGGATCGGCTGGCCGTTCCGCACCGACGTGTGGCCCGGCGGCGCCAAGCCCGCGCAGCGCGCCATGGTCGAGGTCATCAAGGCCATCGCGCGCTTCGAGGAGGTGAACGTGTGCGTGCCGCGCGAGCAGTACAAGACCGCGCGCTGCGCTATCCCCGAGCATCGCAACATCAAGGTGATCGAGATGTCCTGTGACGACGGTTGGCTGCGCGACATCGGCCCCACCTTCCTGCGCAACGCTGTCGGCGAGATCAGGGCCGTGGACTGGCTCTTCCAAGCGTGGGGCGGCCTTGAGGAGGGATTCTACTTCCCTTGGGACCAGGACGACCTGGCAGCGCGCAAGGTGTGCGAAATCGAGAACGTCGACCGCTACCGCGCGCCCATCATCCTGGAAGGCGGAGCCATCTTCGGCGACGGCGAGGGTACGGTGCTCGTGACCGAGTCCTCGGAGCTGGTGCACAATCAGAACAAGATGGGCAAGGACGAGCTGGAGGGACACCTCAAGGAGTACCTCGGCGCCGAGAAGGTCATCTGGCTCAAGAACGGCGTGGCTTACGACAGCGTGTGGGGACATGTGGACCTTGTGTGCTCCTTCGTGCGTCCGGGTGAGGTGCTGCTGGCTTGGACGGACAACGAGGCCGACGAGAACTACCGGCTCATGCGCGAGAATTTGGAGATCCTCGCGCGCGAGGCCGACGCGCGGGGCCGTGCGTTGAAGGTGACGAAGCTGCACCTGCCCGACCCGCTGTTCTTCACCGCCGAGGAGGTTGCGTCGTTCGACACGGCGGAGGACACCACCGCTTTCGCAGAGGGCGACCGCATAGGCGCGAGCTACATCAACTACTTCCTGGGCAACGGCTGCGTCGTGGTGCCGCAGTTCGGCGACGAGGTGCATGACGCGATGGCGGTGAGAACGCTCCAGGAGGTCTTCCCCGACCGAGAGGTCATCGGCCTGCCGGGCCGCGCCATCCTCATGGGCGGCGGCTGCTTCCACTGCATGACCCAGCAGCAGCCCGCAGGCGAGTAGCGCCATTCGCGCCCGCGCCCCGCCCGGTTTCGCCGCCCGAGCAGGGGCGCGTGCACGGTTTTCGGCCTGCGCGACACAAAAATCCCCCTCGTGTGAACGGCTTGGAGGAAATCAGGGAGCCGTAGCGCATTCGATCACCACAGCCTTCTTCTTGAACAGGGGAAACATTAGGGCGGTCGCTGCGTTCTCGAAAGCCTGCTCCGATAGCTTTGTCACGAAGGGGGATTTTGTGTCGCCGGGGCGCTTTCGCATGCTAGAATAGCCGCAACGAAGAGCCAGTGCGGACGCCCTTCTCCTCGAAGCGGCCCATTGCGGAAACCGTGCCCGCGTTTCCCCTCCCACGTTCGCAAGATCCTCTGAAGCCCAGGGCTCAAAGGGGGTCGTATGCCTTCGTCCATCTTCCAATCGAAATCCACGCGAAGCTGGAGGCGGTTCGCATGAGCGCCCCGTCGGTGTGTTTCGGGCATCGAACTGCTTTTCAAATCCTGCGCACGACGGATCCCGCCGCATTTTCCGTCTTGCGAGGCAATGCGTGCGCGCTTCCCGGGAAAGCGCCGTACGCTGACGAGCTCGAACGAGTCGTTGAGCAGCTCCAGGCAGCCCATCCCGGCATCCTCATCGAGAGCCCCGTGCACCTCTTGGTGTCCGACGCTGCCGGACGGCACCCCTCGCGTGCATGCGAGACCCATGTGTGTTCGGCACAGCTTCATGGCCGGTCGCTGTTGCGCCTCGGCGGAGGCGCGTCCGTGAGCGCTGCGGCTCTCGCTCTTGCGCTTTCCGCAGGTCAAGCAGATGATATGGTGGCGCTTTTGCAGCTCGTCTATGAGGCGTGCGGCACGTATCAAACTCGTCGCACCGGCGTTCCTCCCGCTTATCAGGTGAAGTCCCTCGCTTCCGTTCGGACGCTTGCCGACTTCGCGGCGCGCAATCCGACGTTGCGCGGAGCGAAGAGGCTGGCTCACGCTTTGCGCTATGCGGCCGACGGCTCGGCTTCCAGTCGCGAGACCAAAAACGCCCTCGTCTTCGGCCTGCCTATGATGCACGGTGGGTTGGGGACGGGAATCCCGCACATGAACTACGAGGTGCTGGCGAGCCCTGCCGCGCGGGCGCTCACCGGCAAGTCGAGCTTTCGCTGCGATCTGTGCTGGCCCGAGGCGAAGCTCGACGTGGAGTACCAAAGCCGGGAATGCCACGAAGGGGAGGAGAAGCGCATTTCGGACTCGAGGAGGACGAACGCCCTTCTCTCTATGGGGTGGACGGTCATCGGCATCACGAACGACGAGCTGAACAGCGTGGTCGCCACCGACGCGATTGCCGAGACGATCCGGAAGCACCTTGGGAAGCGTTCCCCGGTGAGGGTGTCTCATTATCACGAGAGGAAGCTCAAACTCAGGCGGCAGCTTGGGCTTCCGATAGGGTATGACGATCTCTGGTGCACGTGATTCTCCCCTCCGCTGTTAAACCAATATTGACATAGTCCCTTTCCCGGGACATGCGAAGCGGGTCCCTTGCCCTACGATGCGATCGTCGAAAAAGCACGAGGGAAAGGACCCGCCATGGGGATTATAGACCAAGTCGCGACGATGCCGCTCGCCGAGAAGCGCGAGCTGGCCGAGGCGCTCAGGAGGGCCATCGCGGAGGACCTCGCCGCACGCTACCGCCTCGAGCCCGACCGCTGCCCGAGGTGCGGCTGCCCCGCCTTCGTGAGGAAGGGCAGCGACTCGTCCGGCCAGCGCTGGCTGTGCCGGGGGTGCGGGCGCACCTTCGGGGCGAAGACCCTGTCCCTGCTGGGCCGCTCCAAGCTGCCCGCCTCGGCGTGGATGGAGTTCGCGGCGTGCATGGCCGACGCCCTCCCCCTGCGCGAGACTGCGAGGAGGGTCGGCACCTCGCTCTACACCGCCTGGTTCATGAGGATGCGCGTCTGCGAGGTCATGGGGCGCAGGCTGCTGCCCCTGCGGGGGGAGTCCTTCGAGGTCGACGGCACATATCTTCACGAGTCCCTGCCGGGCGACCACTCGCGCAGCGGATGGTTTCAGCTGGGGCGGGAGCCCCACCGCACCGGGCACGAGGCCGACAAGGGAACCTGCGTGCTGTGCGGGGCGAGCGAGCTGGGCGACTGCTTCTGCGAGATCATCGACGGAGCCGAGGACTCCGCGAGCGTGATGGTCGTGCTCGGCGCGCGCCTGCCCGCCTCGTGCGGGGTCGTGACCGACGGGTGGAAGGCCTACAACGCCCGGACGCTCGAGGGCAGGCCCCACGAGGTGCGCGGAAGCAAGGAGCTCGAGATGGTCAACTCCCTGCACTCGAGGCTCAAGTCCTTCGTCGGCCGGTTCAACGGCGTGTCCAACCGCCGGCTCCAGCGCTACCTCGACTGGTTCTGCTGGCGCGAGCAGTTCCGCTTCAGCGCGAGGGATCGCAGGGAGCTCCTGTACGGCCACGAGGCGGCGGGGCGCTACGTCTGCACGCGGCAGCTGACCCACCTGGAGAGCCGCCCGTTCATGAGCTGCGCCAACAGGTGGACGATCGGCGAGAGGTACGGGTATATGTCAATGGTGGTTTAACAGCGGATTCTCCCCAAATGGCACAAAAAGCTCCTTCGTGCGAATTCTGGTCTAGGGGATTCTGAAGGTCCACGACGCTTGTGCACCTGAAAGGCCAGGTCGGTAGAGCGGGCCTTTCAGGTGCACGCTTCCGATGTGGTTCGAGAGGCTTACTCGACTCGCACGAGGGGGCATTTTGTGTCGAAAACGCTCGAACGTGTGCAGAACGCCCCCGGCGGCGCGTTGCGGGCCGCCGGGGGCGCGGGGGAGGGGCTAGCCTTCGTAGACGATGCGGCCGTCGGACACGGTATAGAGCACGGTGGACTGGGAGATCATCTTGGGGTCCACCTCGAGGATGTTCTGGTCGAGCACCACCAGGTCGGCGCGCTTGCCTACCTCCACGGTGCCGATGAGGTCCTCCATGAAGTTCTGGTACGCCACGTTCTTCGTGTAGGCCTCAAGCATCTGGTAGGGCGTGAGCGCCTGCTCGGCCCAGCGGTGCATGTCGGTGTCCTCCTCGCCGGGGAAGGGGCTGTTGCGCGTGACGCCCACCTCGATCTCGTCGAGCACCACGTAGGGGGTCACGGGCGCGTCGGAGGCGCCGGACACGAGCACGCCGGCCTCCACCATGTCCTTCGTCGGGTACATGGCCAGCGCGCGCTCCTCGCCGATGTAGGCCGCCTCCAGCTCGTAGAGCGGGTCGCCGTACATCCAGAGGAACTGCAGCGCGCCGATGATGCCCAGGTCGGCCATGCGCTTGATGTCGTCGTGCTGGATGGCGCACACGTGCGTGATAGTGTGGCGCGCGTCGCGCTCGCCGTTCGCCTTGAGCGCTGCCTCGTAGGCATTGATGGTGCCGTTCACTGCGCCGTCGCCGATGGCGTGGACGTGCACCTGCAACCCCTCGGCGTCGAAGTCCTTCACCATGCGGTTGAAGTCCTCGTCCGACCAGATGGGCGAGCCGTGCCACGCGGCGCCGAGCCCCGCGGCTTCCAGGTAGGGCTCGATCATGACCGCCGTGCCGCTCTCGGTCACTCCGTCGTAGAAGATCTTCACCGTATTGGTGCTCACCATCTCGGAGTCGTAGCCGGCGCTGCCCTTGATGGCGGCCAGCACCTCGTCGTAGGTGTAGGCGGGATCCATCGTGGTCACGATGCGCATGCGCAGCTTGAGCTTGCCCTCCTCGTCCAGGCGGTGGTACAGCTCGTTGATGTCCAGGCCGCCGCGCGTGATGTTGGTGATGCCCGTGATGCCGTAGGAGTTGGCCTCGTGCATGAACTTCTCGAGACCCTGCTCCATCTGCTCGAAAGAGGTGGTCGCCGGCACCGCCGCCTGCACCAGGTCGTAGGCGGTGTCGGTCACGCAGCCGGACGGGTTGCCCTCAGCGTCGCGGTAGATGACGCCGCCCTCGGGGTTGGGCGTGGAGGCGTCGATGCCTGCCATCTCGAAGGCCTTGGAGTTGACCCAGGCCGAGTGGCCGGACACGTCCGTGATCATGACGGGCTTGTCGGGGCAGATGGCGTCGAGGTCGGCCTTGCTCGGGCCGGGGTTGGAGCCGTCGGGCAGCTGGTAGGCGTTCAGCATGAAGGGGCGGCCGAAGTACGCGTCCTGGTCGGGATGCTCCTTGACGAACTTCTCGATGGTGGCCAGGTACTCCTCGTTAGTGGTTTGGCCCTCCAGGTAGATGTTGAACAGCTGGTCGAGCCAGGTGGCCGGTGCGTGGATGTGGCCGTCCATGAATCCGGGCGAGAGGAACCCGCCATCGAGGTCGATCACCTTCGTCGCGTCGCCGATGAGCGCCTCGATGCCCGCGTCGTCGCCCACGTACACGATGGTGTTGCCGCGCACGGCCACCGCCTGAGCGACGTCGGACTCGCTCACCATCGTCT
This sequence comes from Arabiibacter massiliensis, assembly GCF_902386925.1. Classification (NCBI taxonomy): domain Bacteria; kingdom Bacillati; phylum Actinomycetota; class Coriobacteriia; order Eggerthellales; family Eggerthellaceae; genus Arabiibacter; species Arabiibacter massiliensis. The sequence goes on from NZ_LR698996.1 coordinate 2,881,325, forward strand.
GCACGTGGCCGTTCTTAAATACGAGGTCGGCGGCCTCGCTTGAGGCGGCCGACTCCGCGGATGCCGGTTCCGGCGCGGCCTCGCCCGTAGAGCATCCCGCCAGTCCGCCCGTCATGAGCCCGAGGGCCGCGATGGCCGATCCTGCCACGAACGAGCGCCTCGTCAAAAGCGTATTGCCTTGCGTTCCCATGTCCGTTCTCCCTTCCTCGTAGCGGGCGCCCTTTTGCGGCGCCCTGCTCAACGTGGTGCGACTATACGATGGCTGATGGAAGAATCCCAGGTAAAGGGTGGATTACAAGCGGTTGATTTTTTCTCAACCCGCCTTTGAGCCTCGTTGAGGGCCTTGCCGGTCGAACGGGCGGGTATAATGCGAAACCGGAAAGGGTGCTGCGTGGCGTACGTTCTGTTCTTCTACAACATCGCGATCAGCTTCGCGAGCCTGTGCTTGTGCTGGGCGTTCGCGTCCCGGTACCGCATGCGCGGCGAGCGCGCCCTCCTGTTCGCATCGCTACTCTTCGGGGTGTACTTCCTCGACATCATGGTGCTCTACATGTACGACTTCATCCCCGAGTTCGAGGAGGCGTTCCGCGCCCTGCGCGCCGCCGCGCCGTACGCGTACTCGTCGCTCAGCTTCGCCATGCTCGTGCTGTACCGCCTGCTCGTGGGCGAGGCCGTGGGCCGGCCGTTCACCACGCGAGAGGTGCCGCTGTGGATCGTGTGCTGCGTCGGAGCGTTCTGCAGCTGGTTCGTGCCCGACGACGGGGCGTCTATCGCCGTGGAGCTCGTGTTCGCCACGGTGCTGAGGTTGTGGGTCGTTGGATTCGCGCTCTGGGGGCTGGCGAAGGGGAGGGGCTCGCTCGGGCGGCGCACCGTCGTGGCGACCGTCGCGTTCGTCGTCGTGTTCGCGTCGTGCGAGGCGGTCGAGACCGTCATGACCGTGCACGACATCCTGCAGATGAGCTTTCCTCTACGTAGGCTCCCGATGGAAGTGCTCGGGTGCTTCTGCATGCTGCTCGGCGTGATGTATCTGCTGATGGGGAAGCTTGATCGCAAACGGGCGGCGCGCGCCCAGCTTGTGCCAACGATCGCTCTGACCTACGGTCTGACGAAGCGCGAGGCCCAGGTGCTGGGGCTGCTCGCCGAGGGCCTGAGCAACCGCGAGATCAGCGAGCGCGAGTTCATCTCGGTGGGCACGGTGAAGACGCACGTCCACAACATGTGCGCGAAACTGGGCGTGGAAGGGCGAAGCGAGTTGCCGGCGTTTCTCAAGCGGGAGCTGCGCGAGTCGCTGCGCCATCAAAGGACCTGAATTTTTCGCCAAACCCCCCGGTTCAGCACGATCGCCTAGCCGTTCCCTTCCGGTTGAACATGGCGACGCCCCCGCTGGTTGTGCTACTCTGCGAGAGACGTGATCGACGAGGCGAAGGGGCTCCATGCGACAGGCGATCGAGCGCATCTTCAAGGTGGAAAAGCGCGGCAGCACATTAGGCACCGAGGTGGTCGGCGGCCTCACCACGTTTCTGACCATGGCCTACATCGTGGCGGTGAACCCGGCCATGATGGAGGCGGCCGGCATGCCGTTCAATGCGGCGCTCACGGCCACGTGCCTGGGCGCGGCCGTGATGACCGTGGCCATGGGCGTGATCGCGAACCGGCCCATCGCGCTTGCGTCGGGCATGGGCATTAACGCCATCGTGGCCTACACGCTGTGCGGCAGCATGGGGCTCGACTGGCGCGTGGCCATGGGCGTCGTCTTCCTCGAGGGCGTGTTCATCTTCGTGCTGGTCATGTGCGGTCTGCGCGAGGCCGTGATGAACGCCATTCCCGTGGCGCTGCGCCGGGCCATCGGCATCGGCATCGGCCTGTTCGTGGCGTTCATCGGGCTCAAGGGCGGCGGTCTCGTGGCCGACGACCCCTCCACGCTCATCGCCATGGGCGACCTCACCTCGCCGCACGCGGCGGTGGCCATCGTGTCCATCGTGCTGGCGGTGGGCCTCACGGTGCGCGGGTCGAAGGGGGCGCTGCTCATCTCCATCGCCGGTGCCGTGGTCGTGGGCATTCCCCTCGGCGTGACCACGCTGCCCACCAGCTTCGACTTCTCGCTGGACTTCGCGGCGTTCGCGGCGCCGTTCCAGGCGCTGCCCGACGGCGGCGGGCTGGCCATCGTGCAGGTGCTCGCGCAGCCGGTGCTGCTGATGTTCGTGTTCAGCCTGCTCATGAGCGACTTCTTCGACACCATGGGCATCGTGATGGCGGTGGGCGCCAAGGCGGGCTTCGTCGACGAGCAGGGCGACATCGAGGACGTGCGCCCCATCCTGGCCGTCGACTCGGCAGCCGCGGCGGCGGGCGGCTTCATCGGCGCCAGCTCCATCACCTGCTACGCGGAGTCCACCTCCGGCGCGGCGGCGGGTGCGCGCACGGGACTCTCGAACCTGGTGGTGGGCGTGGCGTTTCTGGCTTGCGCGTTCCTCGCGCCCATCGTGGGCATGGTGGGCGCCTCGGCCACCTGCGGCGCGCTCGTGGTGGTGGGCTACCTGATGATCCGCGAGATCGGCGATATCGACTGGTCCGACGCCGCCGCGGCCTTCCCGGCGTTCGTCACCATCGTGGGCATCCCGTTCACATACTCCATCGCCAACGGCATCGGCTTCGGCTTCATCTCGTACTGCCTGGTCAAGATAGTGCGCGGCCAGGCACGCGACGTGAAGCCCCTCATGTGGGTTGCCTCGGCCGCGTTCCTCGTCGCCTTCGTCGCGTTCGGGTAGGAGGGACGCCAGAGTCGAAGCCCGCTCGCCGCCCTACGACTTCCGCGTCGTCTCTTTCTTGCACTTGGGGCAGACGACGCGCAGGGTGCCCTTGCCGCGGGGGACGGACAGCACGGTGCCGCAACCCTTGCACTTGAAGTAGCGGGTGGTTTTGCGGTTCGTCCACGCCTTCTTGGCCAGCGCATACGTGCGCTTCGGGCCCTTCATGATGCGCTCGTAGGCCTCGTTTTCCTTGCGGCGTTGGGCGAAGTTCTTGGACAGGCTGCGGAAGATGGCCACGGCCAGGCAGGCGAACGAGAGCCAGGAAAGCAGGTCGAGTCCGGGGATGATCGACAGCAGGAGGGCGATGATGCCAAGCGCGACCAGCCCGTTCGAGAGGCTGTCGTTGCCGTAGCGCCCCTGCATCCACCGCGCCAGGTTCATCATCATGTTCTGCAGAAACGACTTCATGCGTCGCGCCTCCCGCCGGTTGCCCTCAGAGTGCGCCCTTCGGTCCGAGTTTCCATCCGAAGGACGCGTCCGTATACGATACGGCGTTTCGAGCTGCGACGCCCCCCGGTTCCCCCGCCGTTACCGAACGGTCACGATCCGGGTGAAGCGACCGATCGGCAAAAGGGAAGCGCCCAAAGCTCGAAGCTCAGGGCGCTTTTCGCTATACGATGGGGAAGGCGAGCTCCTATGCCGGGCGGATGACCAGCTCCTTGATGAGGCTGTCGTCGAGGCTGCACACGCCGTCGTTGCAGTTCTCGATCTGGGCGAGCGCGTGGATGATGATGCCGTTGTAGTCGGCGTAGAAGTTCACCGTGCGCTCGTCCACCACGCGCGGGTCGAGCATGCCGTAGCCGCCGAACATGAACTTGTTGTGGTAGTACATCTCGATGGCGTTGCGGCCGTACAGAAACGAGTTCTGGCGCTTGGCGTTGGAGGGGCAGTAATCCACCAGCCGGCAATCCTCGGCGAAGCAGGCGGCCAGCGCCTTGTGGTCCTTGCTCTGCATCGCGGTGACGAAATCGTTGATGACCATGGTCGCCTCCTAGTAGACTTTCTCGGAATTGAGCAGGGCGTCGGTGCCGCCGTCCACGAACAGGACCACGCCGTTGATGCCGCTGGCCTCGGGGCTGGCCACGAACGCCATCACGTTGGCTATCTCCTCCGGGTCCATGAGCGGCTCCTCGCCGAAGTGCGTGGGCACGGGGATGGCCTCCATGGCGGCGCGCTGCTCGGGCAGCATGTTGCCGGTCATGGGCGTGCGCACGTTGCCGGGGGCCACGGCGTTCAGACGCACCCCGCGCGAACCCCAATCCGAGCTCATGCGGCGCACCCAACGGGCCAGCGCATACTTCGTGGACGCGTAGTACACGTGCCCCACGGCCGGGTCGATGTCTTTCACCAGTTCAAGAATGCGATCCTCGTCGGCGTGGTTGTTCAACATGCCGGCCACGTCCATGCGGGCCGCGCCCTGCGCGATGGAGTTCGACGACGTGATGACGCAGCTGCCGCCCTTCTTCTCCAGCAGGTCGCGCACGCCCTTGGCCATCTCGGTGGCACCGAAGTAGTTGAGCGAGATGATGAGCGAGATGGGCACCTTGCCGCCCGACACGCCCGCGTTGCAGATCATGGCGTCGATGCCCTCGGGGTAGCGCTCGTGCAGCTCGGCGATGGCGCCCGCGCGGCCTTCCTTCGTGGCCAGGTTGGCCTCGATGTCGCCGTCCTTGAGGTCGATGTTGACCACCTCGTGGCCCCGCTCGCGCAGGATCTCGGCCGTCTTCGCGCCGATGCCGCTCGAAGCGCCCGTGATGACGTAGATGCCCATGGACCGTCCTTTCATGCCAGCTTGCCAGGCAAGCCTTATCGATACGCGGTACTATTACATTTCCGATGATAGCACGGCCGATGCCGCCGTGTTCGGCAGGGCGGTCGGCGGCGGGCGATGCGTCGCGCATGGCGGTTCTGCTTCGGCGAATGGCGCAAAGGGGATGGACGTGACAGGGCGTGACAAAGGGACGGGACGGCGTCACGCTCTCAAAAGCCTCGCGGGGCCCTATCGCTTCGGTGAGCGTGACAATATCCCCGTCCCTTCGTCACGCCGTCCCTTCGTCACGCCCATCGGCAAGCGTGCGAATACGGCGTCGGCGACGGTGCCGGTGACGAATCCCGTCGCGAGGCCCGCGACCATCAGGATGGGCAGGTAGAGGGCGATCTCGGGCGTGGCGGTGAGCAGCACGGCCACGCCGATCTGCCCCGCGTTGTGGGCCACGGCGGCGGCCATCGAGCACAGCCGGATGTAGGCCGGCGGGGCGAGGCGCGCGAACGCGAGCGTCACGGCGAGCGCGAGCGCGCCCCCGGCAAGGCTGAACGGCAGCGCGGCGAGCTGGCCGGTGAGCGCGGCGGCCAGCACGACGCGCACGAGGAACACGATGACGGCCTCCACGGGTCCCAGCCAGAACGCCGCCAGGATGGTGACGATGTTCGAGAGCCCCAGCTTCATGCCGGGCACCGGTGCGGGAATGGGCAGCATCGACTCGAGCGCGGCGATGGCCAGCGCGAGCGCGGCCAAAAGCGCGCAGCGGCTCACCCGGAGGGCGGCCCTGCGCTCAGCGCGTGACGGCGTCGATGCCACCCTCGGCCTCCTCCCCGTCCCCGCCGGCCGCCTGGCCGTCCACCGTGATGGTGAGCCCATGGGGGACGCACGCCGCCACCTTGCCGGGGGCGTCGATCCAGCCCGCGCGCACGCACACGCCATCGGGGCAGTCCGCCTCGGCGATGCGGATGCGGCCGGGTTCCACCTGCACGACGTTGACCCCGCGCGCATCTTCGAAGCGCAGCTCGAAGGGCTCCTCCACCGCCGCGAGGTCGATGGTCTGCATCACCTCGCCGTCGCGCGCGATGACGGCCGTCGGATGGCCTCCCCCCGTCTGGACGAGGGTGCCCGCCTGCACGGCGAACAGCGCGGCGGCCGCAAGCACCACCGCGACCGCGAACGCCGCCTCGGCCCGGTGCGCCCGCCTCCGCACGCGATCCGCCTGCGCGCTCATCGTTCCACCGTCGTCGCGTCGGCGTACGCCCCGGCCGGCTCGAACGCGTCGGCGAGCCCCGCGGTCACGTGCACGGAGCCGTCCTTGCCGATGAGCACGGCCTCGAACGCCGCGTCGCCGCCTTGCGCGTCGCATGCGCGCCAGAACGCGAGCGCGTCGTCGAGGCCCATCACGAACAGCGCCGTCGACAGCGCGTCGCAGCGCGCCCCGTCCGGCCCGATGACGCTCGCCGATGCGAGGTCGGAGTCGGCGGGGTAGCCGGTGGCAGGGTCGATGAGGTGGTGGCGCACCACGCCCTCGTCGTCGGTGAAGAAGCGCTGGTAGGGGCCCGAAGTGGACACGGTAGCGCCCGCGGCGAGCTCGATCGCCCCGGCCAGCTGGTCGGGCGCGGCGGGGTCGGCGACGCCCACCCGCCACGGGCTGCCGTCGCCCTTCGCGCCGAGCGCCGTCACGTTGCCGCCCAAATCGAGCAGGGCCGAGGAAGCCCCGCGCTCGGCGAGGATGGCGCGCAGCTCATCGGCCGCGAAGCCCTTGGCCACGCCGCCCACATCGATCTGCGCCCCGCCCGAGAGCGCCACGGTCCCCGCCGCGTCGTCCACCGCCGCAGCCCCGTAGCCCACGCGCGGCAGCAGCGCCGCGATCTCGTCGGGGGAGGGCGTGCGGTGCTCGCCGTCGGTGAAGCCCCAGGCGTCGGTCAGCGGGTACACGGTGGGGTCGAACGCCCCGTCCGTCTCGCGCGCGGCGGCGAGCGCGGTCTCCACGAGCGCACGCACATCATCGCCTACGTTCTGCGGGGCTCCCCCTGCGGCGTTGAGTCGCGCGAGCTCGCTTTCGCCGCCGGCGGGCGCCAAAAGCGCGTCCAGCTCCTCCACGCGCGCGACGCAGGCGGCAAGCGCCTCGTCGGCCGCGGCCTGCCCGTCGGCGCTCACCGTCACGGTCATCGCCGTGTCCATCGCCGTGAACGTCCTCGTCGCCGTCGCGTCGCCCGCGCCCCCCGACGCGCCCGGACCCGTGCATCCCGCGAGTGCCGCGGCCAGCCCGCATGCCGCGAGCGCGCGAAACGCCCGTCCTGCCCAGGCGGGGCGGGACGGGCGCAGGTTGCGTCTCTGTCGGAGGGTCGGCGTCATGACGCCATCATATCACCTGAAGACGAGTTTCGAGATCGCGCCGGTGGGGCACGCCTCCGCGCACGCGTCGCAGCCGATGCACGTGGACGGCTCCACGCGGGCGACGTTGTTCTCCACGGTGACCGAGGAGGTGGGGCACGCCTTCACGCACTTCTGGCAGCCGATGCAGCCCACGTTGCATACCTTGCGCGTCTTCGCGCCCGGCATGGTGTTCTTGCAGGTCACGATGGCGGCCGTAGGGGAATCCCCCTGGCCGATCAGCGAGATGACGCCGCGCGGGCAGACGCTCTCGCACGTGCCGCACCCGGTGCAGGCCGCCGTGTCCACGCGCGCCACGCCGTTGTCCATGACGATGGCGTCGAAGGGGCACGCGTCGGCGCAGTCGCCGAAACCGAGGCAGCCGAAGGGGCACGATAGGCTCGTGTAGAACAGCGTGCTGTACACGCGGCAGCTCGGCACGCCCTGAAACTCCAGGTGGGGGTCGATGTGGTCGAGCGAGCCCCTGCACGCGACGAACGCCTCCTTCTGCACGACGCCCGTGGACTCCACGCCCAGAAACGCCGCCAGCGCCTCGGCCACGCGGTTGCCGCCGGTGGTGCAGGCGTTGGGCGGCGCGCCGGCGAGCATCGCCTTGGCGTACTGCTCGCAGCCCGGGTAGCCGCAGGCGCCGCAGTTCACGCCCGGCAGGATGCTGGCCAGGTAGGTGAGGCGCTCGTCCTCGCCGATGGCCAGCTTCTTCGACACGATCAACAGCAGCACCGAGCCGATGAGGCCCACGGCGGCCATGAGAAGAACGGTCCAGATAACGGTGTCCATGCTCTTCCCTCCCTTTCTACAGCACGCCGAACAGGTTGTCCACCACGCCCGCGAAGCACATGAAGCTCAAAGACACGAACGCCGCGGACACGAGCGTGATGGGCATGCCCTTGAACGCCTTGGGCGGCTCGGCCTCGTCCACGCGGCGGCGCACGCCGCTGAACAGCCACATGGCCAGCAAGAATCCGAGGCCCGCGCCGAGCGCCGCCACGAGCGCCTGCGGGTAGTTGTAGCCCTCGTCCACGGCGAGGATGGTGACGCCGAGCACCGCGCAGTTGGTGGTGATGAGCGGCAGGTACACGCCCAGCGCCTCGTGCAGCGCGGGGAGGAAGCGCTTGATCACGATCTCGAGCGCCTGTACGAGCACGGCGATGACGAGGATGAACGCGATCGTTTGGAGGTACCCGAGCCCGAGGGTGTTCAAAAGCTGCTGCAGGGGCCAGGTGACGGCGGTGGCCAGCACCATGACCACGGTCACCGCGCAGCCCATGCCCACGGCCGAGTCCAGCTTCTTCGACACGCCGAGGAACGGGCAGATGCCCAGGAACTTCACCAGCACGTAGTTGTTGACGAGGATCATGCTGAAGAGTATTGCGGCGAACTCGGCCATCATGCCTCACGCTCCTTCACGCTCAAGTCGCACATCTGGCAGGCGGCGCACGCGGCGTCCTGCGACGCGATGGCCTCCTCCTCCGGCTCGCCGACGCGGCGCTTGCGGCGCATCTCGATGGTCACGGAGATGGCCACCAGCACGCCGAGCACGGCGAAGCCGCCCGGGGGCATGATGAACACGCTCATGGGCTCCATGATGCCCAGCAGGATGGGGAAGCCGAGCAGCGTGCCCGCGCCCAGAAGCTCGCGGATGGCCGACATGATGACGAGCGTGATGGTGAAGCCCACGCCCATCCCCAGGCCGTCGAGCGCGGCGTCCTTCACCGGGTGCTTCGAGGCGAACACCTCGGCGCGTCCGAGCACGATGCAGTTCACCACAATGAGCGGCAGGAAGATGCCGAGCGCCTGGTTGAGATCGGGGAAGTACGCTTCCACCAGCATCATCGTGATGGTCACGAAGCCGGCGATCACCGTGATGAAGGCGGGCAGGCGCATGGTGGTGGGGATGATGTTGCGCAGAAGCGACACCACGATGCCCGAGCACACGAGCACGAACGTGGTGGCCACTCCCATGCCGATGCCGTTGGTGACGGCGGTGGTCACGGCGAGGGTGGGGCAGAGTCCCAGCATTTGGCGCAGCGAGGGATTCTCCACGAGGATGCCCTTGCTGAACACGGAGAGCATGGAGGGCTTTTCGTTGACGTCGGCCATCAGAGTGCTCCCTTCTCCGTCGCGGGTTCGGCGGCGGGCGCGGACGCCTCGCCGGCCGTGGTCTGGTAGGCCTCGACGGCCTCGTTGATGGCGGCGAGCGCGGCCTTCGACGAGATGGTGGCGCCGGTGATGGCGTCGATGTCGTCGATGGTCATCGGCTCGGCGGCGCGGCCGACGAACTGGTCGGTGAAGTCGGGCAGCTGCACCTTCGTGCCGAGGCCCGGCGTCTCGGTGTTGCTCATGCCGATGACGCTGGTGATGGTGCCCGCGTCATCGAAGGCAACGGCCATCGGCACCTGGCTCGAGTAGCCCTTCGACTGGGCGATGATGGCGTAGCCTTCTCCGCCCGCGGCCTCCATGCACGCGGTCACGCCGGGCACGTCGCACGGCAGCGCCTCGAAGCCCTCGGCCTCGGGGATGAGGGCCGAGTAGGTGGCCTGGGCGCGCGCCTCGCGGTTGGCCAAGATGGTGGGAAGCGTGAGGTTGTCCACGGTTCCCAGCAGAAATCCCACGATGGCGCAGATCAGCACCAGGACGAGGGCCGGTTTCGCCAGGCCCGTCCACGCGGTCTCGGTGCGGGCAGCGGTGTTCTCCGTCGTCGCCATTATTCGCCTCCTTCTTTCCTCGCGCGTGCGAAGCGGCGCTTCTTCGTCCCGCCGAGCGGCGTGGTGGCCGTGAGCGAGTCGATGTAGGGCACCACGAGGTTCATGAGCAGGATGGAGTACGCCACGCCCTCGTTCATGTTGCCCCAGAAGCGGATGAGGCAGGTGATGAGCCCGAGCCCCACCGCGAAGATGACCTGCCCCCTGAACGTGGTGGGGGAGCCCACGTAGTCGGTCGCCATGAACACGGCGCCCAGCAAAAGGCCGCCGCCGAACACCTGCGTAGCCACGTCGTGGCCGGTGAGCAGGCTGCACACGATGACGGTGCCCACGTACACGCCCGGGATGGTGAACGTGATGGTGCGCGTGGCCAGAAGCCAGATGAGGCCGAGCAGGATGGCCGCCCCGCACGTCTCGCCGAGCACGCCCGGATGCACGCCGAACAAGAGGTCCATGAACGGCAGCTGCGCCGCACCGGTGGCGAGCGGGGTCGCCGAGCTCACGGCGTCCACCGCGGCCGCGCCGGGCAGCAGCGGGTTGGGGGCGGCGTAGTTGGTCATGGCCGCGGTGAACGACACCGACAGCACGATGCGGGCGACGATGGCGGGGTTCACGAAGTTGCGCCCGATGCCGCCGAACAGCTCCTTCACCACCACGATGGCCACGAACGAGCCGATGACCGCCATATACAAAGGTATGGTGGAGGGCAGGTTGAACGCCAGCAAGAGACCTGTGACCACGGCGGACAGGTCGCCGACGGTCTGGGGGGCCTTGCGCAGGAGGCACCACAGGTACTCGAACAGCACGCACGCGAGCGTGGTCACCGCGGTCACCAGAAGCGCGTCCACGCCGAAGATGACGATCGAGGCGACGAGCGTGGGAACGAGCGCGATCAGCACGTTCAGCATCACCTTCTGGGTGGAGATGCCGTCGAACACGTGCGGAGCCGACGACAGGACGAGCGGCCGGTTCATCTTTTCCATCTATCTCCTCCTCGCCATCTCGGCGCGCATGAAGTCGCGCGCGAGCTTGCTCGTCTGGGCGAGCGGCTGCTTGGCCGGGCACACGAACGAGCAGGTGCCGCAGCCCATGCAGAGGTCCGCCATGAGGGACTCGAGCTTGTCGACGTCCTGGACCGTGTAGGCCTTCTTGATCCCGATGGGCGAGAGCTGCATGGGGCAGGAGTTCGCGCACCGGCCGCAGCGGATGCACGCGGTGGTGGGCGGCTGGGCCATGCCCTCCTCGCTGAACACGAGCACGCCGTTGTTCTGGCGGATCACCGGGTAGTCCATGTCGATCTGGGCGTTGCCCATCATGGGGCCGCCGAGCACCACCTTGCGCGGCTCCTTCTTGAGGCCCGCGAACTCCATCACGTCGCGCAGGCGCGTGCCGATGACGATCTCCACGTTGCAGGGGCGCTCCACGGCGTCGCCCGACACGGTGAAGCGGCGCTTCACCAGCGGCATGCCGGTTTTGAGGAAGCGGCCGATGGAGGCCATGGTGGTCACGTTGTTCAGCATGACGCCCACGTCGGTCTGGCGCTTGCCGCGCGGCACGACGCGGCCGGTGGCGTTGTACACGAGCACGTTCTCCGCGCCCTGCGGGTAGCGGCTCGGCAGCGACTTCACCTTGATGGCGGGGTCGTTCTTCGTGAGCTCGCGCAGGTGGGCGATGGCCTTGGGCTTGTTGTCCTCGATGCAGATCAGCGCGTTGGGGATGTCGAGGTATCGGCACGTCTCGCGGATGCCGAACAGCAGGTCCTCGGCGTTCTCCATCATCTCGCGGTAGTCGGTGGACAGGTACGGCTCGCACTCGGTGCCGTTGACCACGTAGAGGTCGATCTCGTCGAGGTTGGGCGGTGCCAGCTTGATGTCGGTGGGGAAGCCCGCGCCGCCGAGGCCCACCAGGCCGCTCTTCTTGACGGCGGCGAGGAACGACGCGCGGTCGGTCACCTCGGGCGGCTTGACGGTGTCGGCCACGGTCTGCTGGCCGTCCGTCTCGATGATCACGGTGGTGTCGGTCTTGCCCGAGGAGTAGTACACGGGCTGGATGGCCTTCACCGTGCCCGAGACGCCGGAGAAGATATCGGCGGACAGGCCGCGCGGCGCGTGTCCGACGAGGCTGCCCACGTCGACGTGGTCGCCTTTCTTCACCACCGGCTCGCACAGGGCACCGATATGCTGCTGCATGGGCAGCACGATCTCGCTCGGCAGCGGCATGACGATAGTCTCGAGCTCCGCCGTGTCCTTATGGTGGGGGACGGCGGCGCCTCTCATGCGGCGGAATCGCGAGAGCACGGATGGAGCGTTCATCGTCGATCTCACTCCCCTCGAAGCGGTTCTGGGACGGGCAGGACGCCTCGCGGCCTCGTCGAACGCGGCTAGCCGCGCGGGCGCGGCTCGTATGCGGTCGATTGAGGGCTGCGAAGTTCAAGTTATCCTACGGGAGCGGCGGCGGCTGCGCCAGAGATCATCGGCAAAAGGGTGCCCCGTCGCTCGCCAAAGGTTGACAGTTCGGAAACATTGTGCCGAAACCGCCGGTAAACGGCTGAGCGCGGCCGCGCGCTCGGGTCGCCATCCCGACGAGCGGAGCGTGTTCGTTGGGTCCCCTGCGGCGTCAGCCGCATGGCATCCGAATCGCGTGCACGGGGTTCTTCGCCGTTTGCGCCCCTCGAATGCAGCAAAATCACCGCCCTGAAGCTCATGCGGGCCGACGGGGGAGCGCCAGCACACGCCGACCAGGGAAAACGTCGCCAGTCCTCGCGCGATTCGACCCTGCGAGGCCCGGGGGTGCGCCGAAAAGCTTCAGAGCGGTGATTTTGCTGCATTCGACCCCCTGGATTCCGGTAGAGCTGCCCAGGGGGGCCGGAGCCCGCCTCTTGCCGTCCCGGCTCTCGCACGAGGGAGGTTTTCGTATAGGCTGCGGTCCCTGAAAGCCCTCGGGCGCGCCGGCGCGCCTCCGCTGGTTTCACGTCGGAGGTGTAGCCTGCCGAAGCCCCTTGAACGTGCATCAAAAGAGCATAAGAACATCAGTTCTTTTTATACTGTTCGCGTTGCTTACGATGTGCTATACTTCCGGCAATGGCCCTCGATGGAAAGGTGCACTCCCATGGACTGGCACGAGCTGTTCCCCATTGACCGCGAGCCGTCGATGGACGATATCGACGCGCACATCGCGAGTCCGCTCTGGGACGTGTTCAAGGCGTTCACGGCTGAGACCTGGGGTGCCGCGCCCCGCATCGAGCACAGCCGCTGCGGCGGCGCACCGGGCTGGAACGTGAAGTACAAGGCGCGCGGACGGGCGCTCTGCACGGTGTATCCGCGCGAAGGGTTCTTCACGTGCATGGTATCGGTGGGTGCGAAAGAGAAGCCCGAGGCCGAGGCGCTGCTGTCCGCGTGCGACCCGTACGTGCGCGACTTGTACGAGCGCTCGGCCGAGGGAAGCTTCGGGCGGTGGCTCATGATCGATGTGACGAGCGAGGACATCCTGCGCGACGCTGAGGCGCTCATGCTGCTGCGCGTCGCACCGAAAGAAGGACGCTCATGATGCGCGACCCGGAACAGACCATCGGCAACCTCATCGACCATCAGAATGCCTCGTTCGTGGGGTCGGTTGACGAGGAGGGCTTCCCCGAGATCAAGGCGATGCTGCCGCCGCGCCGGCGCGAGGGCATCCGCACGTTCTACTTCACCACGAACACCTCGTCGATGAGGGTGCGGCACTACCGCGCGCACCCGCAGGCGTGCATCTACTTCATGGACCGGCGGTTCTTCCGCGGTGTCATGCTCAAAGGCACGATGGAGGTGCTCGAGGATGCGTGGGCGAAGGAGCTCATCTGGCAGGAGGGCGACACGACGTACTACCCGCTCGGCGTGACCGACCCCGACTACTGCGTGCTGCGCTTCACGGCCGAGACGGGGCGGTACTATCAGAACTTCGGGTCGGAGGATTTCGCCGTGCCGGGCGCTTGACCCACCAGGTGGCGGCTAGGCTGAACAGGAGCGTCTGCGTGAGGATTTCAAGCGTGCCGCCGATGCTCGTGTTCAGGGGCTCGCCCGCAGGCTGGAGGTAGATGAACGCCTCGATGGAGCCGGGCGAGGTGGCCGGCGTGTTGAAGATGCCGACGATGGCGACGACCGCCCACACGACGAGCCAGCCGTGTCTGCACTCCATGAACGCGGGGCGGATGAGCCACAGCACGACGGCGAACAGCGCGCCGCGCGCGATCTGGAACACGGGAGCCAGCTGCACCATGAGGTCGCCGGTGCCGCGCATCCCGATGGACTCGATCGTGCTTTGGTAGTCGAACAGCGTCATGGCCAGCATGCCGCACAGCGTGTAGGTGAGGACGTGCGCGACCGTGACCTTCGCGCCGAAGGCGAGCTTCTCTTTCATTAGTATGTTCCTTTCGGGGGAGAGGGCGGGTTAGCGGCGGTTCTGCTTGCGGTAGCGCTCGAGGGCCTCGTCGTAGCTGCCGGCCGCCTTCTTGAAGTACACGCCGTAGCCGGCCGTGATGCCTGCGAGGATGAACAGGTACATGATCGCGAACATGACCCATGCGCCAGGGTTGTCGGTGGGGAACCACTGCCCGCCCCAGGCGCAGAGCGCGAGCACGGACAGGCCGCACGCGCCGAAGCCGGCGATGCGCGCCGGATAGGCGAGCTTCTTGAACACGGCGCCGGAGAACCAGAGCGCTTGGAGTGCGGCCATCCCGAAGGCGGCGCCGAACACGCTCAGCGTCAGGTTGAGCCCGTAGCTCGGCCCGGCGAACAGGTAGCCCATGGCGGTGAACCACAGCATGACGATGGTGAACATAATGCACGCGGTGGCGGCGACCTGAGCGACGATCTTCTTCATGGGTATCTCCTTAATATAAGGTAAAGGGATGGAGCCAGCGTCTCGCGCGCCGGCTCACAGCCCCAGCTTGCGTTTGATGGCGGGCGCGTACTGGCGCGACACGACGGCCGACTCGCCGTTGTCGAGCAGCAGTTGGAGCCGTGCGTTCAGGGGGGGGCGGATGGCCTCCACGTGGTCGAAGTTCACGAGCATCTGCTTCGACGCGCGGACGAATTCGGTGCCCGCCAGCTTGTCCTCCAGCTCGTAGAGCTTGAGCGGCGTTTCGAAAACCGCATCCTTTGTATAAAGGAAGGTGCGTCCGTCCACGGTTTCGGCGTAGCAGACGTCGTCGACGTCGAGGCGGTACGTCGCACCGTCGCGCTCGCCCGTGAGCGTGCGGTCGAACGCGCCCAGCAGGGCCACGATGCGCTGCACGCGCTCGTCGATGCGCGGGCAGGCGACGGCCACTTCGATGTCGTCGAGCGCGGGGTTCTCGGTGATGGTCACGTTCATGGGTGTGCCTTCTTGGTCGGGGGCTGGTTCGGTTGGCCAACGCCGTCAGTATGCCCGACCGTGCGGGGGCGCACAAGGCGGCCCCGCACGAGTTGCACTGAGGCGCGCGCATGTTGCATCGCAGTGCGGCTCTCCTGTGCGTCTCCATGGTAGAATGGCGGCGAGAAAAGCCAGTTCCCAATCGCGAAAGGGTGATTTCCATGGGCAAGCTCGACGGCAAGGTGGCGTTCATCACCGGGGCCTCGCAGGGCATCGGCGAGGGAATCGCGCGGGTGTATGCGAAGCACGGCGCGAAGGTGGCGCTTGTGGACATCGCGCCGGGCGTGCAGGATGTGGCGGCCGAACTGCGCGAAGCGGGAGCCGAGGCGCTCGCGTTCACGCTCGACGTGACCGATGCGGCTGCGCTCGAGGCGGCCGTGGCCGAGACGGCGCGCGCGTTCGGCGGCCTGCACGTGGTGTGCGCGAACGCGGGCGTGTGCCGGCTGGGCAACTTCCTGGACATGAGCGACGCCGACCGCGACTTCCACATCGACGTCAACATCAAGGGCGCGTGGAACACCGTGCGCGCGGCGCTGCCGCGCCTGATCGAGGCCGGCGGCGGCAGCGTGGTCATCACCTCGTCGGTGACGGGCGACATCGTGGCCGACCCGGGCGAGTGCGCCTATGCGCTCTCGAAGGCGGCGCTCGTGGGCTTCACGAAGGCGCTCGCCGTGGAGTTCGCCGACCGCAACATCCGCGTGAACTGCTTCCAGCCCGGCTACGTGGTGACGCCCATGGCCGAGGCCATCGCCGTGCAGTCGAACCCCGACGACCCCGAAAGCGTGCTCACCGAGATGGCGAAGGCCATCCCGCTGCGTCGCCTCGCGCGCCCCGAGGAGGTGGGCGAGCTGGCCGCGTTCCTCGGCAGCGACGAGTCCTCCTACCTCACCGGCACCCAGGTGGTCATCGACGGCGGCTCCACCCTGCCCGAATCCGTGAGCGTCGGCGTGTAGGGGAGGGCGATGGTTCCGCCGCGCGCGGTGCCATCGCGTGTCGTGTGTTGTGCGTTTTTCGGCCTCCGTGCACGAAAAAGCGCCCCGGTTGGCAAAACGGAGCGAATATGCACTCGATTTTCGCTTGCCTTGACGAGCTCCAAAAGACCGCAAGCTTCTCATTAGGTGCTTTGTGTCGATCGTTTTTCACAGGCTCCGCTCGGCGAGAGTATTCGGGTGCATATGCGCTCCAAATTGCCATTTCGGGTTGAAAAAAGTGCACTGACGTTCACTGGACGCGGTAGAGCGCACGGTATATGCTCTAACCATGAGCATTTTCATCGGATATGAGTCCGCTTTGGAATGCCTTCGCGCCGAAGGCTTCCCTGAGCGCGCCGTTGCCTGTCGTGCGAACCCGCACGCGGGTCGCGTTCCGACGGGGAAGGACGTGCGCGCGGCCGATCTCGATGCAGCGGGCGTCAACGGGCGGCCCTTGGCGCTCGTCGTGCCTGATGCTGCTTCGCGCGGGAAGTCACAAGGGCTCGAATGCCATGTGTGGAACGCGCCCGTCGGCACGCAGTCGTTCGTGCGCGTGGGAGAAGGACTCTTCGCGAGCCGCACGGAGGCGTGCTTTCTCCAGATGGCTACGCGGCTTTCGTCCGTGCAGCTGATCCTTCTGGGCTACGAGCTGTGCGGCACGTACGTGCTTGATGCGAGCCATCCGAACGGGTTCAGAAAACGTGAGAAACCCCTGACCAGCGCAGCGGCCTTGCGGCGGTACGTGCAGAAGGCCGCCGGGATGAAAGGCAGCAGGCAGGCGCTGGAGGCCTTGCGGTTCGTGGCGGATGGCTCAGCATCGCCCATGGAGTCGGTGCTGACCATGCTGCTGTGCCTCTCCACCGTGCTTGGCGGATACGGCCTCGCGCTGCCGCTGCTCAACTACCTGGTCAGGATGCCCGACGACGTACGCCGGGCGACGGGTCGGGCGCGCTGCTTCTGCGATCTGTGCTGGCCTGAGGCGAAGCTTGCGGTGGAGTACGAAAGCGACGCGTTCCATGGCGGGGAGACGGACATCGCCCGCGATTCGAAGCGCCGCGCCGCGCTCGCCCGCGCGGGGTACACGGTGGTTACGGTCACGTGGGCGCAGGTGCGCGACGCGCGGGAACTCGACGAGGTGGCTCGGGTGCTGGCGAAGCGTTTGGGCAAGCGCCTGAGGATATCGCGGGCCGACTGGATGTCGCGCCGCTTCGAGCTGAGGAATGCGATCATGCCCCAGAAATCGGCCCTCGAAAATCGCACAGGCGACGTGCTATCATAGGCCTGCGGAAATGAAAACACGGCCCGGTCGGTAGTCCGGGCGCGAAGCCGCCGTCGCGCATCCTGCGCGCCGCCCGCTTCGTCAGTAACCTGCCTCCTTGGTTGTCCGATTTCCGTGTGACGGCTACATACAAGGAGGACAATCATGCAGGTCATCACGTCGTCCACGCTGACCGTGCTTCACGACGGCCAATTCTGGGTGGGCATCTGCGAGCATACCGACGCGGAAGAGGGACGCTACGGCGCCTGCCGCGTGGTGTTCGGGGCTGTCGAACCCGCCGATACGGAGATGCTCGCGTTCGTCTGTGCGCGTTGGGCGTCGCTTCCGTTCGCGCAGGTAGAGGCCGAAGAGGCCGGTGCGGCACCGTCGCATGCGAACCCCAAGCGCCGCCAGCGCGAGGCGCGCCGCCAGGTGGAGCGCGCGGGCCTCGGCACGAAGGCGCAGCAGGCCATGAGCGCCGCCTATGAGGAACGCAAGCAGGAGCGCAAGGCGGGTGCCCGAGACGCCCGCGAAGCCGAAGCCGAGCGCCAATACGCCCTCAAACAGCAGAAACGCAAGCAAAAGCACCTCGGACACTGAAGTGGCGGCAAGGGCAGAGCCCTTGCCCTACGGGACTATGCCGCGCGCTAGAACAAGCTTGCCTGCGTTCTCAAAAGTTGTTCGGGTTTGTAGGCTTTGATGATGTCGCTCATGCGCCAGAGGAGGCCGTGCTGCTTGCAGAGGGCGCGGAACAGGGCGCGGTTCTCGGCCGCGCGCGGGGAGTTACAGAAGTAGCGGTCGCCGAATTCGGTGCGGTAGCGGTCGGGCAGCGCGGGATCCACGGCGGCGATGCGCTCGAGGAAGTGGTCGCGCTGGCGGTCGCGCATGGTGACGCCGGTCATGTGGTGGACGAAGCGCGCGCCGGCCGCCGCAGCGCTTTCCACCACGGCGCGCACGGTGGCATCGTCATCGGTCACCCAGGGCAGCGTGGGCGTGAACAGCACGCCGCAGAAGATGCCGGCGGCTGCCAGCTCGGCCAGCGCGGCGAAGCGCTCGCTCGGCAGGGGCGCGTGCGGCTCGATGATGCGGGCCAGCTCGTCGTCGGCCGTGGTGATGGTGATCTTCACGACGGCGCCGCCCGCCGCACCGATCTCGCGCAGCACGTCGATGTCGCGCGTGACAAGCGTGCTCTTCGTGTCCACCGACACGCCGAAGCCGTATGCCGCCAAAAGCTCGAGCGCCCCGCGCGTCACGCAGAGTTTGCGCTCGTTGGGGTTGTACGTGTCCGACATCGCCCCGATGCCCACGATGCCGCGCACGCGGCGGCTGCGCAGCTCGCGGCGCAGGATGGCGAGCGCGTCGAACTTCACGTGCACGCGGTCGAAGTCGCCAATGCGGTAGCACTCGCTTCGGCTGTCGCAGTAGATGCACCCGTGGCAGCAGCCGCGGTAGAGGTTCATGCTGTAGTCGATGCCGAACCACTCATTGCCGTCGTATCGCACCTTCTGCAGAATGGAGCGCGCGCGAACGGTGGGGCAGGAGGGTGCGTCGCCCCTGCTCACACGCGCCTCACGGGGTGGCGCAGCACGGTCTTCAGATTCTCCGGCTTTGTGTGGCGCGGGTCGCCCAGGTAGATCTCGTGGTGCAGCCGCACCGCCGGCACGCCGCCGTCTGCGTCGAGCGCGTCCATCAGCGCCCCGGCGCTCGCCGGGTCGACGATATCGCTCACATGCCCCGACGCGCCCACGAACTCCTCCAGCGCCGCCACCGTGGCAGGCTCGTCGTCGTAGGGCCCCTTGTGCATGATCTGCGCGCACGGCCCTTCCGCGAACCGCACGAGCCGCGCGCGGCCCACGTCGAGCTCCGGCTTCTTCGCCGCCACCTGCTCGGCCGCCCAGCGATACACCTCTGGCGTGACGAAGTCGGGCTGGCGGATCATCGACACCCAGTTGAGCGCGTCCTTGTCCTCGATGCGCCCGCCGTTGAAGCCGCCGCCCCACCACAGGCCCTCGAGCGGCGGCACCGTGTAGTCGAAGTAGCCCTCCGGCTGCCAGTTGCCCATCTTCGACATCTTCACGGTGAACGAGAAGGCGTACAGAAGCCCGAGCGCCTCGGCGTAGTCGCCATTCTCCTCGTTCGGGTTGCCCGAGCCGGATACGGCGACGAACGTCATCGGCGGCACGTCGATGAGCGTGGGCGTCGCTTTGGGCAGGTAGAGGTCCTTGTATTCCTTCTTGAAGTCGAACGCCATGGGGCTCTCCTTACTCGTGCTGCTCGGGTTGCGCCTGCTCGCACGTACGGGCCAGCTGCTCGTCGATGTCCACGTCGCGCCCCTTTCCTTCCGCAGCCTTTGCCATCAGGCCTCTTCGCCGGCTATCTCGCGCTGCAGCTTCTTCGTCAGCTTGGCGAACACGAGGTTGTACGAGTGGTCCATGAGCTCGCGCAGCAGGTCGTCGGGCACCTCTCCTTCGAGATCGACCGAGATCCACAGGCGCTTGTCCGCGTAGAAGCCCGGCAGGATGTCCGCATGGTCGGCGCGCAGACGCTCGGAGAGCACCGGGTCGCACTTCAGCGTGAGCAGCGAGCGGCCCGCGTACAGCGGGTCGAACTCCGAGCCGGGGCGCAGCGTGGCGGCGAACATCCTGCCGCCCACCTGGTAGCGCCACCATTCCCATTCGGCCTTCCAGTCCTTTGCGCATCCGGGCTTTGCGCGCAGGTACGCGTCGATCCACTCGGTGCCCATGGCGCCCCCTTACGCGCTCGCGGCGTCTTTCCAGCGGTCGAGCTGGGGCAGCAACCCCTGCATGTAGGCGCGCGCCTCGTCCTCGGTGAAGGGGGTGTCGGGGCCGGCCATGTTCTTCACGCAGATCTCCACCATCTCGTCCATCGTGCATTCCCCCAGGTAGGCGCCGTTGCCGTAGCACCACTTGCAGTGATGCTCGCTGCGCGTTCCGTCGGCCTCCGTGCCCAGCAGGCCGGGGTCGGAAAGCGGCATGCCGCAGCTCTGGCACACGTTCTGCATCGGCATGTCCAGCAGCGCCTCCACCGGCACGCTGAATTCGGTGGCGATGAGCTTGAGCGTGTCGATGCCGGGCTGCGTCTCGCCGCACTCCCAGCGCGAGACGGCCTGGCGGGTGACGTGCAGGCGCTCGGCCATCTCGCTTTGCGTGAGTCCGCTGCGCTCGCGCAGCTCGGTGAGCATTTCCTGGATGGCCATGGAAGGTCCTTTCCTCGTTGATTCGGCGATTCCCTCCATGGAACCACGCGCGCCCGGCCCCGTCAAGCAACCGGCTGTTGCCCTGGCGGGCGGGATACGCGCCGCAGGCCTGTCTGCTTGCGGCGCGTATCCCTCTTTAGGCGAGCGCTACGAAGATGTCGATGTCGGCGTTGGCGGCGTCCTCGCCGGGGAGGTACGCCTCGAAGTCCGTCGTGAAGGCGCGCTGTGCGGTAAGGTCGGCATCGGCCCAGATGGCGTTCCATACCTCCTGCACGCTGCCCACGCGGTCGCCGCCGCGGATGGCGAACTTCGCGAAGCGCCCGGCGGCCACCTCCAGCGCTTCCATGCCCTCGGGCACCTCGTCGCCGGCGGTTTCGCAGCCCACCATGACGCCATAGCCGCCGCCCGCCATGTCGTAGCCGTAGTACGCGCCGAAGCACGTGTAGGGCTCGCTCACGGGCTGGGGCACGCGCGCGATCTCGCCCGCGCCCATGAACCGCGCCCACAGCTGGCCTATCTTGGCCACGCAGTCGGGTGCGTCGTTGGCCGTGCGTACGGTAACGCCCGCGATGCGCCGCGCCGGAAGCTCAACAATCTCGTATTCCATGATGTTCCTCTCGCTCGGTTTTCCAAGGCCGGACCCCACGATACCGAACAGAACCGGACAAGGTACGTCCGGTTTTGAGAAGAAACTTCGCGGTAGGTTTTTGAACCAACCCCTACGACGCGCAATCGCCCGACCTCGGGAGGTGCTGCACGCGAAATCGGCTGTGCTTACACGAAAATCCCCGACGTGAAAGGATCCCAGCGAGTCGTGCGGGCGTCAATTTTTCGCGACCTGGGAAAACGCTGAATGGTCGCCACTTCGGAGAGTCGATACCGCCCCTTTCCGCCTCCAGACCTTTCACGTCGGAGGTTTTCGTGTCAGGTGGCCCGGATTTACGTGCAGCGGGGGCGCTGCTCGGATTGCATGCGAAAGCGGCGGTCGGGGTCCAAGCTTCGGTGTCGCTTGCAGAGTAGCAAGCGGTCTTGCTTTCGGCGTTGAGCTCACGGGAGCTACACTGGGCCCCGAATCCTCCACGTAGATAATGCCTCCGTAGCGCCAATGCAGCTGGAGCCGGCGCGAGGTTTTCCTTGTGCGCAAGGTTCTCGCGCGCTATGGTGGTTTCAATAACCGAAAGGAAAATCGGAGCATCCCATGAACGCGAGAGCCCTCCTGCGCAGTCTCCCGGCCGTGCCTCTAGCCGCGGCGCTCTTCCTCGCGATCCTCCTCGCCATCGGGTACGCGTCCCCTAGCCTGTCGAAGGCCTATGCGCTCGAAGCGGGCGCATGCTATTACGTGGACGCTGACGGCGCTCGGATCTCCGTGCAGGACGCCGAGAAGATCGTCGAGAGCACGACGGTGCTTGAGAATGGCGCCTGGTACTACGTCGAAGGCGATGTGGCCATGGATCACGCTCTTACCGTGGCCGATGGCGAGCAGGGCGCGCATCTCATCCTGTGCGACGGCTCCTCGCTCACGATCAGGGCGCAGAAATGGGATGCCGGTATCGGCGTCACGACGAACGCGACCCTCTTCATCCATGGTCAAGATGGCACGAACGGCGCCGTGGGCACGCTGTCGGCAACCGGAAGCTTCTACGGCGCGGGGATCGGCGGTGGCGAGAGCCGTGGCTGCGGAACGGTGCGTATCGACGGCGGCGACATCACCGCTGACGCGCGTGATTTCGGCGCCGGCATCGGCGGCGGTTTCGACATCGGAGACGGCGACGGCTTCGGGGGAAGGGTGTTTATCGGCGGCGGTAAGGTGACCGCGATCGGAGGCGAGGGCTCCGGTCCGGATTCGTTGGACGTAGGCGCGGGCATCGGCAGTGGGGGAGACGTCGGGTTCGACTCCGAAGGCACGAGCGGGTCGGTCACCATCACCGGGGGGACGGTGCATGCGACGGGCGGCGGCATGGGCGCGGGCATCGGCGGAGGAATGCCCAATAACGGCCGATTCGGCGGCGACGGAGGCAGCCTGACCGTCACGGGCGGTGAGGTGAGCGCAATCGGCGGCCTTGACGGCGCGGGCATCGGCGGAGGTGTGTGGGGCGACGGCGGAACGGTGCGCATCGAGGGCGGTCGGGTGACCGCGACCGGAGGAGGATACGGCGCGGGCATCGGCGGAGGCGGCATCGGCGGTGCCGGAGCAAGCGTCTACATCGGCGAGGCGACGGTAACGGCAAGCGGAGGCGTCGACGGCGGAGCGGGCATCGGCGGGGGCGTGGGAGATGGGGACCATAAGGCTCCAGGCGGCGCGGGCGGGACGTTAACCGTCGCAGGCGGAACGGTGATCGCCCACGGCACCGACGCAACATCGGGTATCGGCGCCGCGTCGGGCATCGGCGGCGCCCCGGGCCAAGAGGGTAGCGGCGAGGGCGCCACTGTCGTCTTCGAAGGTGGGCAGGTGAGCGCCTCCAGCGAGGGCGGCGCGGCCATAGGCGGAGCCGAGGGCAAACGCCATACCGGCTCCCTCCTCGTCCAAGGCGCAACGTCCCTCGACTGTTCCGGGGCCGATATCGGAGCCGCCGTCCTCGAGCTGGGGCCTTGCACGATTGCGAACGCCTTCTGGAAAGGCTCTGCGGTTGACGGCGTCTATTCGAGGCTGTCCGTCCTCGGCGGTCAGGCGAGCTTCGACAATCCGGGCTATTGGCAAGATGGAATCGTGAAAGATAGCACAGAGGTGACCCTCATCCCCCGCGAGGGGGCCGGTTTGTATTGGATTGCGATCGAGGGAGGGCCCCTGGCTATCGTTGGCAACGAGTTCGCCATGCCTTCTCATGCGACGGGCGTCAGAGCCGAAGAGGCGTCGATCGAGGCAACGGCGTTCGGTCTCGGATCGCCGAAGGTGGGAAAACCGCTTCCCTCCGATGCGCGTATCGAATTCGAGCTGGACGCCGGAGCGTACGCCGACCGTCTTGTCGACGATAGCTTCGAGGTTGGCAACCTGCCGTCCGGCATCGAGGCAGGCAAGGCGGTGCGCACGGGCGACGCCGTGGTCACGGTTCCGCTCTCAGGAACGCCCACCAAGGCGGGTAGCGAGAAAACGACGCTTTCCGCACCGAGGGCGATCGGCTTTGCCAACATCGCGAATGGGGCGAGTGATATTCCAGTCGCAGGCACGTTAGAAGCTGGGGTGGTCGGCAAGGGCGATGGCGCCTCCATCGTGGGCGAGCTCGAAGTTGCGCGCACGTCCTCAACGAGCGTCGAGCTTTCACCTGCCGTGATTGAATCCGGAACGGCACAGACGGTCGAATACGCTATTTCGGCAGGTGGCGAGGAGGATATAGAGGAATGGAAGGCCTTCCCCTTGCTCGCGGGTCTGCAACCTGATTCGGTCTACCAGGTGTTTGCCCGTTCGGCCGAAAACGACGATTACCTGGCCGGTTCGCCTGTGCGCATCGAGGTGAGGACGTCTTCTGCTGAAAACCAAGAAGCTGGCTTCGACCGGCCTCCTTGCGATAAAGGCACGGCCTTGCCGGCAAGCGGCGATCCTGTCGGCCACGCGCCCGCCTTCGCCCTTGCTGCCACCGCAGCAGCGGCGGCGCTCGCCTTCGTCGCATATCGTCGGAGGCTGCATTGAGCAAGGGGAGCGGACGGAGGGGCGCGATGGGCTTTACGGCGAGCATAGACTTCGGGCGGTTCGAGGCGGCGGTGCGGGTGGTGGACCTGCATGCGGCGGGCGAGCCGTGCCGTGTGGCGGTGGGCGGCTTTCCGGAACCGCAAGGCGCCACGATGATAGAGAGGCGCCGCTGGATGGAGGCCCATGCCGACGGTCTGCGGCGCGCGCTCATGCTGGAGCCGCGCGGGCATGGCAATATGTTCGGCGCTCTCCTTTGCCGGCCGGTGCACCCCGAAGCCCAGGTGGGCGTCGTGTTCATGGACACGGGCGGCTACCTGAACATGTGCGGTCACGGCACCATGGCGGTAGTCACGGCGGCCATCGAGGCTGGGCTCATGCCCGCGCGCGAAGGCACGAGCGAGGTGGTGCTCGACGCATCCGCCGGGATCATCCGCGCGCAGGCCCACGTGCGCGGCGGCAAGGTGGAATCCGTTTCGCTGGAGAACGTGCCGTCGTTTCTGTGCCACGAGCATGTGGAGGTGAATGTGGATGGGCGCACCCTGCCGCTCGACATCGCGTTCGGTGGCAGTTTCTTCGCGCTCGTGGACGCGGCGGATACGGGGCTCGGCGCCATCGGTCCCGCGACGTCGGCCGCCTACGCGCGGCTGGGTGCGCGCGTGCGGCAGGCGGTGAACGCGCAGGTTCCCC
Organism: Arabiibacter massiliensis; assembly: GCF_902386925.1. Lineage (NCBI taxonomy): Bacteria > Bacillati > Actinomycetota > Coriobacteriia > Eggerthellales > Eggerthellaceae > Arabiibacter > Arabiibacter massiliensis. The sequence continues at coordinate 2,906,139 of NZ_LR698996.1, forward strand.
TCAAGCACCCCGAGCTGGACATCACGACGGTTGACCTCGTGGAGTTCTCCCAGCCCGCGCCCGACCCCGCCGTCGCCGACCTGCGGCACATCGTGGTGTTCGGCGCCGGGTCCGTGGATCGCTCGCCCTGCGGCACGGGGCTCAGCGCCAAGCTGGCCGCGCTTCATCGCCGCAGCCAGATAGCCCTCGGCCAGCCGCTCGTGTGCGAGAGCTTCATCGGCACGCGCTTCACCGGCGTCGTCGAGCGCGAGACGGCTGTGGGCGGCATCCCCGCCATCGTCCCGCGCATCTCGGGCCGCGCGTTCATCACCGGCGTCGGCACCTGCCTCATCGACGCGGACGACCCCCTGGGCAGCGGCTTCCTTCCGCAGGAGTGAGATGGTCCTCGCACCGCGCGCACATAACCAAAACAAATTTTTCATTTAAGTATGTTAACTGCTATAATTCTTTCTGTTAAAGAAACGGAGGAGCTATGGCTTCCAGAGCGCCCATACCGGTGGCCCGCGCGATGCGCACCATCGCCGCCAACCTCGACCTCGCCCGGCGGCAGCAGCGGATCACCGTCGAGCTGCTGGCCGAGCGGGCCGACATAGCCGTGCCCACGATGCGCAAGCTTCTGAAGGAAGGCCGGGGCAGCCTGGAGAACTTCCTGCGCACGGCGCGCATCCTCGGCCTGCTGGCCTCGGTCGAGGCGGCCACCGATCCGCTCAACACTCCCATCGGCCGCCTGCGCGCCGACGAGGACACCCCGCAACGCGTGAGGGGGCCTCGGTAGGGTCCTGCCCTCAGCCCTCGTCGTACACGCGGGCGATCTCCTGGGCGCGGACTCGCAACCATTCACGGGCCCGGGCGGGCTCGACAACCTCCAGGCTGGGGCCGAACGACAGCAGGTAGTGCAGCGCGCGGTCGGTGAGGTCGCTGGTCAGCTCCACGCGGAAGCGGCCATCGGGTGCGCGGCCTATGGTGCTGGGCGCGAACTCCTCGCGCACGCGGGCCTCCTCGGCGGCGTCGATGAGCATGACCAGGCGCTCGGGCGCATGGCTGGTGAAGCCCTCTGGCATCTCGGGCGGCAGCGGCCGCGGCGCGAACGTGCCGGGCAGCATCTCAACCGACTCCCACACGATGCGGATGAGCTTGAACGTGCGCCAGTCCTCGCGCATGCGGCACCACGCGCGCAGGTACCACGACCGCTCCTTGAACACGAGCTTCGCGGGCTCCACCACGCGCTCGCTCGCGCGGTCCACCGCGTCGCGGTAGCGGAAGCGCAGCGGATGGCGCTCCACGATGGCGCGGCGCATGAGGCCGAACGCCTCCTTGTAGTCGGGCGGCGCTCCCCAAAACGAGAAGTCGATGTCCAGCCAGTCGGCGCCCTCGCGCTGGAACAGGCGCGCGATGCGCTCGGGCAGCGCGCCGTCGGCCGCGCCGGTGGAGCGCAGCGCGGAGAGCGCGGCCAGGATCTCGTCCTGCTCCGCCTCGGATACGAGCGAGCGGTCCAGCACGTAGCCGTCCATGAGGTGCACGCCGCCGCCCTTGCCGCGCGCCATGTACACCGGCACGCCCGCCGCCGAGAGCGCCTCCACGTCGCGGCGCACCGTGCGCTCGGACACCTCGAGGCGCGCCGCCAGCTCGCCCGCCGCCCGCGGCGAGCGCTCCATCAGCAGGAATACGATCTCGAACAGGCGCTGCGACTGCATGGCCGGCCTAGCTGCCCGCGTGGGCCCTGCGGCCCCTAATCTTCGGCATGATGGGCTCGCCCGTGCCGCCTATCGCGCGCTCGGCCTCCAAGAGGGCAGCTTGGCGCTTCGTCCAGTCGATCTCCTGAACCGTCGAGCGCCTGCGGGGCTCCCCCTCGAAGCCGCCCAGCTGCTTCTGCATCCAGGCGACGTCGTGCCAGCCCCCGCATTTGTACCCCGCCCGCCTCTGCGTGCCCATGTGCGTGAACCCCAGCCTCTCGTGCATCTTGACACTGGCCGCGTTCGGCACGGTTATCAGGCTGAACACGTTGCGCACGCCCTGGAGCGCCAGCAGGTCTATCACGGCCTGCGAGAGCGCCCGCCCCCAGCCGCGCTTGCAGTGGGCACGATCCAGGTACACGGACAGCTCGGCGTTCCATGCGTAGGCGTCGCGCTCGCCGATGCGGTGCGCGTAGGCGAACCCGACGATCTCGCCGTGATCCTCGGCCACCAGGTAGGGGTAATCCAGCACGATGCCCTTCATGCGATCCTCGAACTCGTCCAAGCGGGGGACCCGCGTCTCGAAGGTGACGGGCGTCTCCACATAAGGAGCGTACACGCGCAAAATCGCCTCGGCGTCGCGCACCTCGGCCCATCGCACCCGTATCGCTGGATCGCCCATGTTCTGCTCCTTCCGCCGCCTCGTCGCGCCGTTCTGGGAATCCATCGAGTATAGCACGCGTTGAAGCGCCCGCCCTCCCGCGCGCCCTCCACGTGTGGACCCGTGGCTCTCCTATGTTGATTCCCCGGCGCGGACTTGCCGCTGCGCGCCCGATGCGGAATACTTTCCCAGAGGCAGGCGCGCTCGCGCCCGCGCGAGCATCTACAGTACGGCGCGCATGCGCCCGGGGGACGGCATGACGATGAGCTGGGACGCACTACGGATGAGGGCGAAGAACGCCCCTGCATCCACCAAGACCGCGGCCGCGACGGCTGCCGTCGTCTGCGCGCTCGTGGCCCTCGCCTTGGGTGGCGCGGTCGTCCTGAGCCCTGCCGCGCCGGAGGAGCCCTCCGTCGCCGCCGAGGCCGCCGTGCCCGTCGAGCCCGAGCCTGAACCCGAAAGCCCCGGCCTGTCCGCGCTCGATCCGCGCACCGTGGCCGACGAGGCCCGCTCGGCGCTGGACGGGGCCTCTGCCACCGACGAGGTCAACCTATTCGACGCCGCGGCCGGCACCGAGCGCGTTCTCGCAAAGGACGAGGCGCCCGAGATCGCACGTGCCGTCGCCGCGTTCGACGAGGCGGGCTGCCAGGTGGGGTTCGTGGTATACGACCTGGCCTCGCAGCGCGGGATCGCCCGTAACGCCGACGGGGCGTTCTTCTCGGCGAGCACCGTCAAGGCGCCGTTCGCCTCCTATGTGGTGCAGGGTGCCGTCGATGCCGGCGAGGCATCGCTCGACGAGGAGATCGCCGAGGACGTGCTGATGGAGGGCACGGGCGTCATGGCGTTCGACGACCTGGGCTTCTACGATCTGCGCACGGTGATCGAGAACGTCCTCGTCCACTCGGACAACACCGGTTATGCGCTTCTGCGCGAGCGCTTCGACCGCGAGGGCTTCGAGGCGTGGTGCGCCGAGGCCGATGTGGACGCGGCCGCCTGGGAGGGCGAGTGGTACCCTTCGTGCACCCCGCGCGATCTGGCGAAGCTCTGGCTCAACACCGGCGCCTACCTGGCCGGCGACGCGCCGAACGCCGCCTGGTTCAAGGACGCGCTTCTGCGCACGCAGAACTCGTTTCTGCGCGAGGCGCTAGGCGGGGAGGGCCGTGAGGTGCTCGCGAAGCCCGGCTACGAGATCGATATGCCCGGATACAGCACGGCCGCGCTCAACGACGCCGGCGTCGTCTTCGACGGCACCGGCGCGTACGTGGTGGCCATCATGTCCGACGCCGATTACGACGACGAGTACCTTACTGAAAACGGGCAGCTCATCGTGGATCTGGCGGCCGCCCTCGGCGCGGCCCGCGATCGGCTTTTAACGGAAAGCGAGGGCTCATGACGTCGTCGATGAGCACGAAACGAACGATGCGCGCGGCTGCGGCGGCGCTTCTGGCCGGCATGCTCGCGCTTGCCCTGGCCCTGGCCTTGGCCCCCGCCGCAGGGGCCGCCCCCCTTGCCTGGGCTGACGAAGCCGAGGACGCGCAGGCCGCCGCCGACGAGGCGCAATCGGCCGTCGAGGAGGCCCAGGCCGCCGTGGAGGGCGCGCAGTCCGAGCTCGAGGGGGCGAAAGCGCAGGCGGGAGCGGCCGCTTCCGATTACGAGGCGCTCAAGCAGGAGATCGACGAACTGCAGGCGCGCATCGACGAGACGACCGCCCAGGCGATGGATGCCCAGGCCGAGGTTCTGGAGGGCCGCACCTCGCTCGCGCGGAGCGTCTCCTACCAGTACCTCAAAGGCGACTCCGTGCAATCCCTGATCGCGCTTCTGCTGGAATCCGAGAGCCTGAGCGACCTGCTGCGCGACCTCGCCTACCTCGACGCCGTGGCGCGCTACCAAGCTGACGAAGTTGAGGCCCAGAAGGCGCGCACCGAGCGCTTCGACGCCCTCGTGGCCGACCTCAACGCGCAGAAGGACGCGCAGGACGAGAAGCTGCAGGAGCTCGAGGCCAAGAAGGCCGAGGCCGACCAGGCGGTGGCGGCGGCATCCACCTCGCTCGAGAGCGCGCAGGGCGAGCACGCTGAGCAGTCCTCGCGCCTCGAGGAGCTCATCCGCAAGGCCGAGGAGGCGGCTGCGGCGGGCGAGGCGGCCGAGCCGGTGGCCGTGGAGGAGTCGAACACCAACACGGCGCGCCCCGGCGACCAGCAGACGGAGGTCAAGCCCGAGCCCGCGCCCGACGGGGGCGGGTCGTCCGACGCGGGCGGCGTCGGCTGGTCCACGGGCATCGCGTCGGCCTACGGCGGATCCACCGACCCCTACACGCCCAACCCCGGCACCACGGCTACCGGCGCGGTGTGCGACGACAACTCGATGGGCGTGGCCGTGCCCATGGCGTGGCCGCGGTACTGGCAGTACTACGGCCGCACGGTGGAGATCTCCTACAACGGCATGACCGTGTTCGCCACGGTGAACGACTGCGGCGGCATGGGCGGCGGCAGCCGCTCGCTCGACCTGCAGCCCGGCGTGTGGAAGGCCTTCGGCTACTCCTCGTGCACCGACTGGGGCCTGCGCACCGTGAACTACCGCTTCCTGTGAGGGGTGGCCTGCTGCGTCATTTTCGCTTCAAAAACACGCCTCAGCGGACGAGGCGTGGTTTTGGAGCGAAAATCCTGCCTTGTCGAGACAAGAGAACCGTCTTCGTCTCGTCCTTTGTGCTAAACTGCATCGTTACATGCGATGACGAAGACAGCGCCGCGACGAGCGGTCGCCAGCAGAGACGGGTGCCACCGGCTGAAAGCACCCGGGCGACGGGCGCGGCGATTCCCTTCCGAGCAGCAGGGTTGAACGCGGGGCGCGCGAGCGCGGACGTGCAGTAGGCCGTGCCGGGTTGCTCCCGTCATAGGGCGAAACGAGCGGGCGGACCGCGTGCGCGCGGCCGTCAACCAGGGTGGTACCGCGAGAGCCTTCTCTCGTCCTTGGATCTTAGGGATGCGAATCCCGCAGGTCAGGGGCGAGAGAGGGCTCTTTTTCGTATAAGGGCGAACGAAAGGGACGGAAGCGAACATGGCAATTGTGGAGGAACTGGCGGCGCTGCGCGAGCAGACGCTGGCCGCGGTAGCACAGGCGGCCGACACCGCTGCGCTCGACCAGGTGCGCGTGGCCGTGCTTGGCAAGGCCGGCACGCTCACGGGCTACCTGCGCAGCATGGGGCAGGTGCCCAAGGAGGAGCGCGCGGCCGTGGGCAAGACGGTGAACGAGGTGCGCGTGGAGGTGGAGGCCGCGCTCGCCGAGCGCAAGGCCGCCCTCGAGTCCGCCGAGCTGGAGGCCGCCATCGACGCAGCGGCCGTGGACGTGACGCTGCCCGGCCGCGCTCAGCAGATGGGCACGCGCCACCTCATCAACGCCATCACCGACGAGATCTCCGAGATCTTCCTCGGCCTGGGCTACTCGGTGGCCACCGGCCCCGAGGTGGAGACGTGCTACTACAACTTCGAGGCGCTGAACGCCCCGGCCGACCACCCGAGCCGCAGCCTGGCCGACACGTTCTACGTGGTGGACCGCTCCGGCGAGAAGGCGGCCGTGCGCGGCGAGTCCGACGTGCTTCTGCGCACGCAGACCTCCGGCGTGCAGGTGCACGCGATGGAAGACCAGGAGCTGCCCATCTACGTGATCGCGCCGGGCAAGGTGTATCGCCGCGACGTGGCCGACCCGTCGCACCTGCCGCAGTTCACGCAGATCGAGGGCCTGGTGGTGGACAAGGGTATCACGTTCGGCGACCTGAAGGGCACGCTCGACTATCTGTGCAAGCAGATATTCGGATTCGAGCGTAAGACGCGGTTCCGCGCGCACTTCTTCCCGTTCACGGAGCCGTCGGCCGAGGTGGACGTGAGTTGCGGCATCTGCCACGGCGAGGGCTGCCGCTTCTGCAAGGGAACGGGCTGGACCGAGATCCTCGGCTGCGGCATGGTGGATCCCAACGTGCTTTCGATGTCGGGCATCGACCCGGAGGAGTATTCCGGGTTCGCGTTCGGCATGGGGGTGGAGCGCATCGCCTGCCTGAAGTACAACGTGCCGGATTTGCGCATGCTGGTTGAGGGCGACATGCGGTTTTTGCGGCAGTTTTAGGGTTGCTGGGCGGGACGCTTGGCGACGCCCAGTCGCTCGGACAGTCCTCGCTGCGCTGCGGAACTCGCTTGGTGGGCGTCGCCAAGCGTCCCTTCGCACGGTTGACGCGGTTGCGCGGTACGACCTGGGAGGACGTGCTTGCTGGGAGTGCTTCAGGCAGACGTGGGTTTGGTGGAGAGGGTGAGCCTGCGAGCCCTTGTCATCCTGAGCGGAGCGGAGCTACTGCCCTTGTCATCCTGAGCGAGCGGAGCGAGTCGAAGGATCCTTCTAAAGAAGCGCCGAAGGCGCGACAGTGGTTTTGGAACAGCATGCGCTCTGCGCGCATAGAGAATAGGAATTGATATGAAAGTTTCTTTGAAGTGGTTGAGCGAGTACGTGGACGTCCCCTCGGACATGAAGGCGTTCTGCGACCGGCTCGATTTGACGGGGACGGGCGTGGAAGGCGTGGAGAAGACGGGCGCGGCGCTCGACGGCGTGGTGGTGGGGCACGTGCTCACGTGCGAGCCGCACCCCGATAGCGACCATATGCACGTGGTGTCGGTGGACGTGGGCGCGGGCGAGCCGGTGCAGATCGTGTGCGGCGCGCCGAACATCGCGGCCGGCATCAAGGTGCCGGTGGCAACCGTGGGCGCGGTGCTGCCGGGCGACTTCAAGATCAAGAAGTCGAAGCTGCGTGGGCAGGCCAGCAGCGGCATGTGCTGCTCGCAGCGCGAGCTGGGCATGGGCGGCGACCACGCGGGCATCTGGGTGCTGCCCGAGGACGCGCCGGTGGGCATGCCCATCGCCGACTACGCCAAGATGTCCGACACGGTGCTCGACCTGGAGATCACGCCGAACCGCCCCGACTGTCTTTCCGTGGCCGGCTTCGCGCGCGAAGTGGGCGCGATGTACCAGCGCGACTGGACCGACCCGCTCGCCGATATGGCGGCGAAACTTGTGCTCGATACCAGCGCCGTGCCGGTGGACCAGGCCGTGCGCGTGACCATCGATGAGCCGGCGCGCTGCCCGCGCTACACCGCGCGCGTCATCCGCGGCGTGAAGGTGGGGCCGAGCCCCGACTGGATGGTCGAGCGCCTTGCGGCCATCGGCCAGCGCTCCATCAACAGCATCGTGGACGTGACGAACTATATCCTGTTTTTGTTCGGCCAGCCGTTGCACGCCTTCGACCTGGACAAGCTCACGAACGCGGATGGCCTCGCGCACGTCGTGGTCCGCGCGGCCGCCGATGGCGAGCAGCTGACCACCCTCGACGGCGAAAAGCGCGCGCTCACGTCCGACATGACCGTCATCTCCACGCCGGAGCTCGGCGCGGTGGCGCTCGCGGGCGTCATGGGCGGTCTGGACACCGAGGTCACCGAGGCCACGACGAACATTCTCTTGGAGGCCGCCACGTTCGAAGCCGGGCGCACGAGCCGCACGAGCCGCAACCTGGGCCTCATCTCCGAGAGCTCGCTGCGCTACGAGCGAGGCGTGGACGACCACGGTATCGAGGCGCGCTCGGCCGCCGCCGCGGCGCTCATGGTTGAGGTGGCCGGCGGCACGGTGAGCGCCGCCGCGGGCGACGACGCGGGCATCGTGGACGAGTGGCCGCTGCCGTCCGCGCCGGTGGAGCTTGAGTTCCGTATCCCGCGCTTCTGCGCCATGATGGGCGCCGACATCCCGCGCGACTTCGTCGCTGACATCCTCGCGCGCCTCGGCTGCGAGGTGGCCGGCACCGCCGATGCCGACGTGCTGGCTGTGACCGCGCCCACGTTCCGCCCCGACCTCGTGCGTGAGATCGACCTGTACGAGGAGGTGCTGCGCCTGTGGGGCATGGACCGCATCCCGGCCACGCTGCCCGGCGGCCGCGGCCGCTTCGGCACCCGCACGCGGGCCGAGCACGTGAAGGACGTCGTGAACGACACGATGCGCGCCAGCGGCCTCAACGAGACGATGACCTACTCGTTCGCCGAGCCGGGCGACCTCGAGCGTCTGCGCATGCCGGCCGAGGGCCTGGGCGAGCCGGTGGAGCTCATCAACCCGCTCAACGCCGACCAGTCCATCATGCGCCAGAGCATCATCCCCGGCCTCCTGCGCAGCGTGGCGTACAACCAGAGCCGCGGCGTGAAGAACGTCCAGCTCTACGAGGAGGGCGTCGTGTTCTTCGCGCACGAGGGCAAGAAGCAGCCCAAGGAGCGCCGCCGCCTGGCCGGCGTGCTGGCTGGTGCCATGGGTGACGCGGGGTGGAGCGTCGCGCCCGCCGCGTTCGACTTCTTCGACGGCAAGGGCGTGGTGGAGAACCTCGCGCGCGAGCTGGCGCTGCCGAAGCTGCGCTTCAAGGCGCTCTCGGCCGACGAGGCCCCGCACCTGCAGCCCGGCCGCGCGGCGGCGGTGCTCTCGGGCGGCACCGAGCTCGGCTGGCTGGGCGAGCTGCACCCGCTGGCCGTAGAGGCCTTCGACGCGCAGGCGCCGGTGGTGGCGTTCGAGCTGGACGTGGAGGCGCTCGTGCGCGCCGCCCGCCCCGCGCGCGAGTACGTGGACGTGCCCACGTTCCCGGCGGTGTCCATGGACGTGGCGTTCGTGGTGGACGAGAGCGTGACCTGCGAGAAGCTCATGCAGTGCATGAGCTCGGCGGGCGGCAAGCTCTTGGAGGAGGCGCGCCTGTTCGACGTCTATCGCGACGAGGAGCGCGTGGGCAAGGGCAAGAAGTCCATGGCCTTCGCGCTGGCGTATCGCGCCGCCGACCGCACGCTCACGAGCGAGGAGGTGGACAAGGCGCACGCCCGCCTCGTGCAGAAGGTAAGCGCCGCCACCGGCGCCGAGGTGCGCGGCTAGCGTAGGCCGTTCGAACGCATGAGCCCCAGGGGCCCGCGCCTCGCAAGAGCGCGGGCCTTTTTTGTCACCCTCTCATAAAATTGCAAACAGTGGGTCAAAAACGTTGCAAACAGTGGGTTGAAGTCGTTGCAAGGAGATGGTCGTGGCTGCGATTGCGTCATCGCGTTGGACGACGGTCGCTGCGCCCTGCTTGAGGTGAAGATGAGCGCAAGCCTCGTCGACGAGGCAGCTGCGAACATTCTCAAGCTTTTGAGCAAAATCGACGAGGGCATCATGGGGCCTCCGTCCTTCTGCGCCGTCATCACGCCCGGTGGCTACGCGTACCGCCGCGACGACGGCTTTCTGGTCGTGCTCATCACCTGCCTGCGTCCTTAGCGAGCGGCCGCGAAGACGGTATCGCTTTCTCTATTTTTCATGCTACCTATCATTATAGTTTTCTTTGCATCATTATAGATATCTTTCTATCTTTATAGTATTCTTGCTCACATGCCACACTAAGGCGATAAAGAGAGGCAGTCATGGACGAATCGAGCGAACTCCGCGAGGTCCTCGCGCTTTGCAGGGCATCGGGTACGGATACGCAGCGCTGCGAAGTGAAAGGCGCCGTTGGCGGGTTGCCGAAAGATGCGGTCGAAACGCTTTCGGCTTTTGCCAACGGCTCAGGCGGCGTGCTGATCCTCGGCGTTTCGGAAGAAGAGGGCTTTCATCCCGCTCAAGGATTCGACGCGAAGCGCATCCAAGACGCTCTTGCCAACCTTTGCAATGAGAAGCTCGTCCCCGCTCTTCGTCCGGATATCGAAATCGTCTCATGCGATGGGGCTCCCGTCGTGATGGCGGTCGTCGAAGAGCTGCCGCCTTTCGACAAGCCCTGCTATGTGAAGGCGCGTGGTCTCTACGACGGCTCATTTATCAGGACGGGCGACGGTGATCGCAAGCTCACCCACTACGAGATAAACCGATTGCTTGAAGAGCGCAGACAGCCGCGGCATGATATCCTTGTGGTTGAAGAAGCGGAAGCGTCCGATCTTGATACGGAATTGGCCTCGAAGCTTCTTGCACGTGAAAGGGCCCTGCACCCTGCCGTTTTCGGCAAGTTTGATGACGAAGATGCTCTTGTCGGTCTACGCGCGCTGGCTCCCGATGGGCAAGGCGCCCTGCGGCCTACCGTTGCCGGCCTGATGGCGCTGGGGACGTTTCCGCAAAAATACTTCCCGCGGCTCAACGTCTCTTTCGCATTCTATCCTGGAACGAAAAAGGCAGAAGTGTCTGAATCGGGCCAGCGCTTCCTCGACGCCTCCGAGATAATAGGTCCCATACCCGTGATGGTCGCCGAAGCGGTGGCGGCCGTGCAGCGCAACATGCGAACGGGCGCCGTCATAGAAGGGGCCTTCCGGCGCGATGTCCCCGATTATCCTTTGGAGGCGGTCCGCGAGGCGGTTGCGAACGCGCTCATGCACCGCGATTACTCTCCGGAAGCCTGGGGAACGCAGATCCAGGTCAACATGTTCGCCGATCGGCTGGAGGTGTTCAATCCGGGCGGGCTGTACGGCGCGGTGACGGTGGAGACGTTGGGAACGCTGGGCGTGTCGTCAAGCCGCAACGAGTTCCTCTCGCGTCTGCTCGCAAGTACGCCCTATCCCCGCCCGCTCGGAGAGGCTCAGTACGTCGTGGAAAACAAGGGAACCGGGTATCTTGAAATCGAGCGGAAGCTTGCAGCCAACGGAATGGAGCCCCCCGACCCCGAGGACCGCCCTGGCTATTTCACGCTCACGATGCATCGAAACGAGGGGAAACGCGCTCGAGCGGCAAGCGAAGATGCGCTGACGGAACCGGTGCGGTCGATCCTCGAGCTGGCGCGGAAAAACGGTTCTATCAGCGCACGCGAGGCGCAGGAGGCGACGAAGCTTTCGAGGGCCACGGTGGTCAAGCGCATAAACGAGCTTGTGAAAGAAGGCAGGTTGACGCCCACCGGGCCCGCGAAAAGCCGAACGCGACGCTACGAGTACGTGGAGTAGGGTCCCGTCCGTGAAGATGGTGTGGGCGGCGTGAGCCTGCGTCATGCCGGGGGTCGGCACTCGGTCATAATGGAGTGACGAAAACGTGCGGAGCGTCAACGGCTCCGCGGACGGGCGGTGGGAAGGATCCCGCCGCTTTCTCATGCGGAGAGCGGGGGAGGACATGAGCGAGCGCATCGCCATCGCAACGGACACGAACAGCGGCATCATGGCGGACGAGGCCGCGCGGCTGGGCGTGCACGTGGTGCCCATGCCCTTCGTCGTGGACGGCGAGGAGTGCTTCGAGGGCGTGAGCCTCGACGCCGCGCGCTTCTACGAGCTCCAGGAGGCCGGCGCGAATATCGTCACCTCGCAGCCCTCCATCGTCGATCTGGGCGTGAGGTGGCGCGACCTGCTGGAAACGCACGACGCGGTGGTGTATATCCCCATGTCAAGCGGGCTGTCGGGCTCCTGCGAGACGGCGCGCGGCCTGGCCGAGCACTTCGAGGGCCGCGTGCAGGTGGCGGACAACCAGCGCATATCGGTGACGCAGCGCGAGGCCGCGCTCGACGCGCTTCGGTGGGCGCGCGAGGGGCGCTCCGCCGAGGAGATCCGCGCGCGGCTCGAGGAGACGCGGCTCGACGCCAGCATCTACCTCATGGTGGACACGATGGATCACCTGCGCAAGAGCGGCCGCATCACGCCGGCGGCCGCGGCTGTGGGCTCGGTGCTCAAGATCAAGCCCGTGCTGCAGATCCAGGGCGAGAAGCTCGACGCGTTCTCCGTCGCCAAGTCGGTGAAGGCCGCGAAGCGCACCATGATCAAGGCGCTCGCGCGCGACGTGGACGAGCGCTTCGGCGGCGTAGAGAACGTGCACCTCTACGTGGCGCACACCAACCGCGAGGCCGACGCGCTCGCCCTCGCCGACGAGATGCGCGAGGCCTTCGGCACAGACGACGTGTACGTGGACCGGCTGCCTCTGAGCATCGCCTGCCACGTGGGCCCCGGTGCCCTCGGCATCGGCTGCGCCAAACGCCAGGGCTGAGCCGGCGTTCGCCAAACCCGCCCGCTGACCAACTTCTCAAACTGCCGAGAGAACGCTTCTCTGTGCAGAAATGGAAATTTCGTTGCAACTTTAACGAAATTTCCGGAAAAAACGTTACAATAGTAACGATTTTTCGATTTAGTGCATCTGCATTGTGTGACGGGGAGGTGCCATGAAGCGTAAGATAGACGCGAAGCTGCGTGCCTGGAAAGAGTCTGCGACAAGAAAGCCGCTCGTCATAAGCGGCGCACGGCAAGTGGGTAAGACCTATTCCGTACTTGCTTTCGCTAGACAAGAGTTCGCAAGCACCCTGTATATCGATTTCTCTGCGCAAAAGAATATGTGCGCCTTGTTCGACGGCGACATTACTCCCGAGACGCTTCTTCCCCAGCTTGAAGCTGTGGGCAAAAAGGAGATCGACCCTCGCTCAACCCTTATCTTCTTCGACGAAATCCAGGCTTGCCCCCGAGCTTTAACCTCGCTCAAATACTTCTGCGAGCGAGCTCCGCAGTATTGCGTGGTTGCGGCAGGGAGCTTGCTTGGCGTGGCGTTGGGCAGAGACGAGTATTCGTTCCCGGTGGGGAAAGTGGACCAGCTGCCTCTCCATCCCCTTGATTTCGAGGAGTTTCTCTGGGCCGCAGGCGAGGAGCGGCTGGCGGGCCTTATCAGGGGCGCCTATCGCGAGGATGCCCTTTTGGGGCTGCACGATGAAGCTCTCGCTCGCTACCGTGAGTATGTGCTGGTCGGCGGTTTGCCGGAGGCGGTGCGGTCTTATGTCGAGGAGTTCTCCCTTCTTGCGGTGCGCGCGATTCAGCAGGGGATAGCCGACGCGTACCTGGCAGATATGACGAAGTATGCAAGTCCGCTGGATTCGGCCAAGATACTCAATGTATGGCGCAGCGTTCCCGAGCAGCTTGCGAAGGAGAACCACAAGTTCCAGTATGCCACCATTGCCTCCTCGGCGCGCGCTTTTCAGTATGAAGCCCCCATCAACTGGCTTCATGCGGCGGGATTGGTCTCGTTTTGCTATCGCGTAAGCGAAGGGAAGAAGCCGTTGAAGGCGTATACAAAGCATGATTTCTTCAAACTTTACTTGCTTGATGTGGGGCTTCTCTCGACGTTGCAGGGTCTGGATGCGGAAGATCTTGCGCCCGCTTCGGATAAAGGCTCGCGTTTCAGAGGGGGGGTCGCCGAAAACTACGTCATGCAGCAGTTTCTGGCGGCGGGGCTCGAGCCGTTTTATTGGGGGACAGCGAGCAAGAGCGAGGTTGATTTCGTGGTGCAGCTTGAAGGGGGTGCGGTACCGGTGGAGGTGAAGTCGGGAGGCAATGTATCCGCGCGCAGTTTGGAATCATATCGCAGAAAGTATCAACCTTCGCTGGCTATAAGGCTGTCTACGAAGAACTTCGGGTTTGCAAACGGGATCAAGAGCGTGCCGCTGTATGCGGCGTTCTGCGTGGGGAGCTAAACGGATTGCCCAACCGGTTTCAGCTCAGGCACCCTGACCGACCCGCTTGTTTCCTCTTGCTTGCCCACTTGTTGCCAGATACCCACCTTCGCATACGCGCTTCGTATGACAATCGGGGGTCAGGGTTCGACATGGCGAAGAAAGGCGGCGGGCGATGGACGACGAGAAGCGGCTGCGGCGGGAGCGCATCGTCGTCATCGCGGTGCTCGCGGCCGTCCTCGCTGCCGTCGTCGTCCTGCTCGCGCTGCACGGTCGCGAAGCGCTCGCCTTCCTCACGGACGGGCATCTCGTCCAGCAGCAGGTGGAACGCCTGGGTCCGCTCGCGCCCGTCGCGCTGGGAGCGCTCGTGGTGCTGCAGGAGGTCACGATCATCGTGCCGAGCGAGCCGCTCGAGCTGGCGGCGGGCTACGCGTTCGGATTCTGGGAGGGCGCGCTCGTCTACCTCGCGGCCAGCGTCGTGGGCTGCATCGCCATCATCCTCATCGTGCGGCGCTGGGGCGATAAGGTGCTCAAGCTCTTCCTCTCGCCGAAGCGGCGCGCTCAGCTCGCGCGCCTCGAGCGGTCGCAGCGCTTCGACCTGGCCATCCTCGTGGCCTTCTTCATCCCCGGTCTGCCGAAGGACGTCATGGCGTACTTCGCCGCGCTTGCCGGCATGGGCCCTGCGCACCTCGTGGCGGTCACCACGGTGGGGCGGCTGCCATCGGTCGTGGCCGCCACGCTCGCCTCGTCCTACGCGGCGGCGGGGGACTGGCGGGCCACGGCTATCGTGTTCGCCGTCACGGCTGCGCTCGTGCTCGCGGGGATGCTCGTCTACCATGGTGCCCGGCGCCGATCCGCGCGAAAGCCCGACGACAACGCGTGAGTTCGCGGTACAATAGCCCGCGAGCGAAAGGAAGCATACTATTATGTACGACGGACTACCCACCCCCGGCCGCAACGACGAATGCTGGTGCGGCAGCGGCAAGAAGTACAAGAAGTGCCACCGCGACTTCGACGAGCGCCTACAGGGCCTCTACGACCAGGGATTCGAGGTGCCCGCGCGCAGCCTGCTGAAGACGCCGGCCGACGTCGAGGGCATCAAGAAAAGCGCGGCCATCAACATCGGCGTGCTCGACTACGTGGCCGAGCGCATCGGGGTCGGCACGACCACCGGCGAGGTGGACCGCTGGGTGCACGACTACACCGTCGAGCACGGCGGCATCCCCGCCGACCTGGGCTACGAGGGCTTCCCCAACAGCGTGTGCACCTCCGTGAACGAGGTGGTGTGCCACGGCATCCCGTCGGACGACCACGTGCTCGCCGAGGGCGACATCGTGAACGTGGACTGCTCCACCATCCTGGACGGCTACTACTCGGACTCGTCGCGCATGTTCTGCATCGGCGAGGTGTCGCCCGAGCGCCGGCGCCTCGTGGAGGAGACGAAGAAGGCCATGGAAGCCGGCCTCGCCGCCATCAAGCCGTGGGGGCTTCTGGGCGATGTGGGCGCGGCGGTGAACGCCTACGCGCAGAGCTGCGGCTTCACGGTGGTGCGCGAGTTCGGCGGCCACGGCATCGGCCTCGACTTCCACGAGGATCCGTTCGTGAGCCACGTGGCCGAGGCGGGCACCGGCATGGTGCTCGTGCCGGGCCTCGTGTTCACCATCGAGCCCATGGTGAACGCCGGCGGCCAGCCCATCGATATGAGCGACCCCAACGGCTGGACCGTGCGCACCGCCGACGGCTCCGACACCGCCCAGTGGGAGGTGCAAGTGCTCGTCACCGACGACGGCTACGAGCTCCTCAGCTGGTAGACAAGCCTCCAGGTGCGCATCTTCGCTCCAAAAACACGCCTCGCGCGCTGACGCGTGTTTTTGGAGCGAAGATGCGCACGGAAAGGCTTTGCGAAACGCCCGGCGCCGCGATCTGCGGGCCGGGCGTTTCCGGGGAGGGAGGGGGCTTTTGCCAGGGACTACTTCTCGGCCACCATCTTGCCGATCACGTAGCCTTCGGTGTAGCAGCGGCCCAGGCTCAGGCCGAACACGGTAAGCGGGTAGTCGATGCCGCCGTAGAAACGCCCCGAGCAGTTGCCCACGGCGTAGAGGTTCTCGATGACCTCGCCTTCCGGCGTGAGGCACTCGTGCTTGGCGTTCACGTCCACGCCCGAGCAGATGGCGCTCATGCGCACGTGGCGGTGGATGCCGTAGAAGGGCGGGGTGTCCACGGGCACGAGGTACTGCGCGGGCTTGCCGAAGTCCTCGTCCTTGCCGGCGGCCACCAGCTCGTTGTAGCGCTTGACGGTTTCCACGAACGCGGCCTTGTCGGCTATCTCCAGCTTGTCGGCCAGCTCTTCCAGCGTGTCGGCCTTGAACGTGTTGATCTGGCCCTCGAACACGCCCTCGCGCTTCACGTCCTCCTCGGGCATGTACACCTTCAGGCCCTCGGGGTCCACCAGCTTGCCGGGCCATTCGGCGGCCGCGGTCATGTAGTTGCTATCGAACACCTGGCAGTAGTGGCCCGCGTCCTCGGCGCTGCGCAGGTAGCAGTTCATGAGCGACATCTCCACCGTCTCGTTCACGAAGCGCTTGCCCGTGGCGTTCTTCACGGCCAGAAACGGCATGTCGCACATGGAGGCCGGGCCCGCGTCGAAGTCGTGGAGCATCTTGGTGTGCGCGAGGTCCTCGATCTTGCCGCCGGCCCACACCACCATCTTGTGGCCGTCGCCGGTCTTGTTGGTCTGCTTGGGCTCGAGGTTGGTCATGTCGGGCTGGTAGTAGTAGAGCATCTCCTCGTCGTTCTGGTAGTCGCCGCAGGCCACGATCACGCCCTTCGACGCGTTGAACTGCACGTAGCCGCCGTCGCCCTTCGCGACCACGCCCGTCACCTTGCCGGACTCGTCGGTGACGAGCTGCTCGGCGGGGGTGGAGTAGAAGATCTCGACGCCCTCCTTCTCGGCGGTGGCGGCCAGCGCGCGCATGCCGTCGCCGGTGTTGAGGGGCTTCGGGCCGAAGAACGACGTGATGAAGTTGATCTGGTAGCCCTTCTTGTTGATGAGGGGCATGTGCTGCTGGTTGCCCTGGTCGATGACCGGCGCGCCGCTTTCGGCCGACTTCTCGATGACCCACTTCACGGCCTCGCCGGAGTTCTGCGCCCACAGTTCCACGAGCTCGCGGTCCGGGCGGTGCTGGCTGTCCACGATGAGCTGCGACACGAGGTTCGCGATGTCGGCGGGGTCGCTCGTGGCCAGGTCGATGCCGCTGCCGGAGTTGCCCTGGCTGATGGCCTGGCTCTCCTTCTGCAGAAGCGCCACCTTCGCGCCGGCCTCGCAGGCTGACAGCGCCGCCGGCACGCCCGACGCGCCCGCGCCGATGACCACCACGTCGTAGTCCTTCGTCTCCTTGATGTCGGTGATGGGCTCTGGCTTGACGAGGAAGCTCGGCAGGCCGCCGCGCAGATGCCCCGCCGCCGTGCCCGTCTCGCCGCCCGCGGCCGGCGCGCCCGCAGCCGAGCCGCCCGCGCCTGAAGCGGCCTGCGGCGCGCACGAGGCGAGCGCGCCCGCTCCCACGGCGCCTGCGGCGGCGATGCCTCCGAACTTGAACAGGTCGCGACGGCTGATGCCGGTGCCTTCGGAATGCTTTCCCATGATGTCCTCCTTCGATCCGGTTTCTATTGATCCCTCGAAGCGCACCTTAGCGCCGCCGGTGCCGCCTGTCTTTCGTCCATCGAGTCGAAACGGGGGATGATTTGCATCATCCGCGCGCATCACCCTATCGGTGAGCTGGGGAAACGACGGTTCCGTGGCGAAGGGCCGCCCACGCGCTCCTTGCGCGGCGAGGCGTTTCCGCTACAATGAAACCGCCGGAAACGATCAAGGAGGGATCGCCCGCATGAAGCAAGGGGAAGAGGGTCGGGAGCCGCACGACGTCCAGGACGCGCCGCCGCCCGAGCCCGCGCGCACGGAGGACGAGGGCCCCAGGCCTCCCGGGCCGCTGTTCCCGTGGCTGCCGGCCATCCCGCTCGCGTTTCTGGGGCTGGGCGTCTACCGCGCCTGGATCGAGATCGTGTTCGTGGGCTCGTTCGTGAAGTTCCCCGCAGCGGGCGTCGCCGGCCACGACGCGTTCGACCTCGTCATGATAGCCACGATGCTCGTGTGCGCCGCGCTCGCGAAGCGCACGGGGCCCTACTTCGCGCGCAAGCCTTTATATGGCGGTGCGGGTGCGGCGCTCGTCGCGTCGACGTGCTGCATGTTCGCCTCCATCGCCTGGCCCGAGCTCGCCTTCGCGCTCGCGGTGCCGGCGGTCGCGCTCGGCGGATGGGGCATTGCCATCGTCATCCTTCTGTGGTCGGAGCTGTACGGGTGCCTCAACCCGTTCCGCGTGGCGCTGTACTACTCGGCGTCCATGATCGTGGCGGCGCTCGTCATCTACGTGTGCCGGGGGATGGCCGTGACGTGGCTCGGCGCGGTGGTGGCCGTGCTGCCCGTGGCATCGCTCGCCGCGGTGGCGGCCGGGTTCCGCGCGCTGCCGGGCGACGAGCTGCCGAGCACGCACCCCACGCGCTTCTCCTTTCCGTGGAAGATCGTGCTGCTCATGGCCGTATACGCCTTCGCCTACGGGCTGAAGGAGTCGTCGATGTACCAGTCGACGTTCGGGCCGCACTCCGCGTTCGGCACGGTGGCGGTGGCGGCCGTCGTGTTCTTCGGCGTCATCGCGCGCGGCGGCAAGTTCGACTTCGCCTTCATCTACCGCATCGCGCTGCCGCTCATGGTGGCGGCGTTCCTCATCCTGCCCAACGTCGGCGTGCTCACGCAGGCAGCGTCGGACTTCTGCACGAGCGCGTCGTACACGGCGTTCTCCATCCTCATCATGCTCATCATGGCCAACCTGTGCTATCGCTGGGGCATGTCGGCGGTGTGGCTGTTCGGCCTCGAGCGCGGCGTGCGGGCGCTGTTCTCGCTCGTCGGACGGCAGGTGGAGGCGTTTTTGAACTCGTCGACGGTGGGGCTCGAGGCGTCGGACGCGGTGGTGAGCGGGCTCGTGGTGGTGATGGTGGTGGCCGCCACGATGATCCTGTTCTCGGAGCGCGAGCTTTCGAGCCGCTGGGGCGTGGCGTTTCTGGGCGGCGCGGACACGCCGGCGAACACGGCCGTAGTGAAGCGCCAGGAGCTGGCGAGCCGCTGCAGCGACCTGGCCAAGCAGCACGGCCTGTCGCCGCGTGAGGAAGAGGTGCTGCTGTTGCTCGCGCAGCACAAGACGGTGGGCTCCATCGAGCGCGAGCTATTCATCGCCAACGGCACGGCGAAGACGCACATCAGGCACATCTACCGCAAGCTCGACGTGCACTCGCGCGACGAGCTCGTAGAAAAGTTGGAACTTTTCGAATAAAACCAAACAAACGTTCTGCTTCTGTGCTATACTAATCGCAAACATATGAGCCAGTGCAAGCGCTGAATCCCGCCGCATCCGCGGTCGGGCAGCCCATAGATGGCGGCGGTGTTCCACGTCGCCCGTACCACGCTTGCAAGATCCTCAAAGCTTTGGAACGCCTTGTGAAGAGGTGTCGTGCCATGATTGACTCGCTTGCCGCCGTTCCCTGCTGCTCCCATCCCGAGGCGCTCGTCGTCATCGACGTCGTGCCGCTGTGCGCCGTCGATTCGCCCGAGGGCGCCCGCGTCGCGCTTTCCGCGGCGGAGTCGCTCGCCGCCCCGTGCGATCCGCTCGACGTGCGCGCCGGCCGCCCCGTGCGCTGCATCGCCGCGCTCTCGTGCGACGAGGCGCTCGCGCTTTTGAAGGAGGCGGGCCATGTGCTGCTCTGATTTTTGGGCTCGGGAGGACCTCTCGTTGAAGCGGCTGCCCACGCTGCAGGAGCTTCTGCGCTGCTGCGACGGCGGCCTGCTCGTGCGCGTCATCGAGGAGGAGCATATGGCGGGGGAGCTCGCCGGTTTGCCGCCGAAGCGCCGCAGGCAGGTGGAGAAGCGGCTTTGGCGGGCGCTCTCCTGCATGCGCGACGTGCGGGCGGGGAAGGCGAGCCGCACGTCGGCGCTCCTGCCGGAGGAGGCGTTCGTGCTGCATGCCGGCTCGGGCCTCATCGAGCGGCGCGTGTCGGCGGCGCTCGCCAGCGGGGAGGACGCTTCGGCCGCGCGCCGTGCGCTCGCGGGCGGGCGCGGCCCCCTGCCTGAGGAGCGCCCCTACACGCTCGCGCCGTGGGAGGAGGCGCTCGCGTACCGCGTGCAGCTCGCGGGACCCTGGTGCGCCCGGGAACGCTACCAGGTGCTCGCGAGCGCGTTCTGGGAGCTCACGTTCTTCGGCTTCGAATACGACCGCGCGACGGCGTGCCAGGCGCAGCGGAGGGCCGCGCTCCTGCTGGCGGAGGACGACGCGCCGCCGGCCCACGCCGAGGCGGTGGGGGCCACCGTGTCCGAGGACCGCGCCCTGCGCGCCCGCTCCTTCGGCCTCGAGGTGCCCGATCGCTTCGACGGGGAGCGCTTCGACGCGCTCGCCCGCCGCGTGGGCGCCCTGAACGAGGAAGCCCGCCGCGACTTCTGGCGACGCTTCCTGGCCGTAGTCCCGCCCGCCGAGGCAGCCTGATGGCGGCTTCGGCGGCGCGGCGCTCGCGATACGGTGGATCCCGCATGAAAAGGAGGGGAGCTTGGTGACGCCCGCCATGCTTCTTACTTGCAGTTTACTTACAAATTTAACTAGTAAAGGTAGTATTTTATTACCTTTACCCCTATACTCTGTAAGTATGAAGTTCAAAGAATACATATCGGAGCATCATGCGTTCACGATGGAGGACTTGCTTCGAAGCGCCGATTCACAGGCGTCTGCCAAGCAGCAGCTCAAGCTTGCGCTCGCATCTGGATCGATCGAGCGGGTGCGCAGGGGGCTCTTCGTTTCGCATGCGGGCAGGTTCGAGGGCGCAGGGGTCGACCCATACGAGGTCGTGACCGCTCTCGACCCCGACGCCGTGCTTTCGTATCATTCCGCTTTGGAGGCGCATGGCATTGCCCACAATGTGGGATTCGAATGCCGGTTCAGGACGGATGCGGCAAAGACCGCCTTCTCCTACAAAAACGTCAGGTACATTCCGCATGCTGCGGAAGCAGGCGTTTTGACGCGGAGGATAAGGGCAAGCGCTTTCGGCAGCGCGCTCGTCACGAGCAGGGAGCAGACTATCTTCGACTGTCTTAAGCATCCGGAGTGGTCGGGTGGCATCGAAGAAGCAGTGCGTTCGCTCTCCGCGCTGTCCTATATCGACGTTGCGCTTATTGCGAAGCTCGCCGAAGAGGATAGCGCGTCGATGGCGGCACGGGTCGGATGGCTGCTTGACGCGAAATCCGAGCAATGGAGGGTCCGTCCCGAGGTGCTGGAAAGGCTGCTGGCTGCAAGCAGGGGAGTGGTGTCGAAACTCGACAAGGGCTCGACCGCCACGAGAGGTTGGTCCCGAAAGTGGAATATGAGGCTTCCGGAGAGCGTGGAGGAGGTGAAGTCTTGGATTCTCTAGATGCTGGCGAGTTCCAGCCAAGGGTCGTAGACAAAGTCGAGCGGCTCTTCGACTTGCTCGAGGAGATGGATCGCCACCCCGATTTGCGCGGCAAGCTCGCTCTCCACGGCGGCACGGCCATCAACCTCTTCATGCTTGAGATTCCTCGGCTTTCGGTTGACATCGACGTCTCCTATATCGGCGCGCTCGGATGCCGCGTCTAAAAGCCCTGAGGCGCTCTGGAAGATGAAACACTTGCGAAGAATGAAGGGATCGCCACGCCTGTAGGCAAACGCGGAATGCGCGTCGATGGATCCCGTGCGGCGTCGCCCGGCACAGCCTCAGCTGGCGGCGCGCGCTTCAAGCGATAATTAACCCCATGCCGTCAGGCCTCCGCGCCGCGACGGCTTTCTTTTGGCAGCCGATGGCGAGGCGGCCCCGGAAAGGGCCTGCCTCGACAGGAACGATGGGGTGAGCGATGGAGCGAAAAGGAATCGTATACGGATACGCGCGCGTGTCGGCGAAGGACCAGAGCCTCGGGAGGCAGATGGACGCCCTGGCCGCCTTCCCCGTGGAGAAGGCGCGCATTTTCGCCGACAAATCGAGCGGGAAGGACTTCGAGCGGCCCCAGTACCGCCGGCTGCTCGCGCGGCTGAGGGCCGGCGATGTGCTGGTGGTGAAGAGCATCGACCGCCTGGGGCGCAACTACAACGAGATACTCGAGCAATGGCGCGTCCTCACGAAGGAGAAGGAGGCGCACGTCGTCGTGCTCGACATGCCGCTTCTCGACACGCGCAACGAGCAGAACGGCATCACGGGCGTCTTCCTGGCCGACCTGATGCTGCAGCTGCTCAGCTACGTGGCCCAAGTGGAGCGCGAGAACATCCGCCAGCGTCAGGCGGAGGGCATCGCCGCAGCTCGCGCGCGCGGCGTGCGCTTCGGCCGCCCCGCCATCGAGCTCCCCAGCACCTATCGGCCCGTGAAGGAGGCGTACCTGTCGGGCCGGATCACCCGCAAGGAGGCGGCACGGCACCTGGACGTGTGCGTGAGCACCTTCGATCGATGGCTCAAAAGGGACGCCGAGCGAACCGCAGACCGTCGTTCATGACAATAAACGCGCCGAAGAGCTCATCCGTATGATTTTCGTCACCAAAATGTAGACTTTTTGACTCGCGTCGATATCGTTCGCGAATCTCTCAATGTCTGCATCCGAACTGCCGTTTCTTTCCTACACGGGATTATCGGGCATCCGCATCAAAAAGTCTACGTTTTCACTTCACCGCCGGCGCGGTTCGCGCCGGCGGTCGCGGCATCCGGGCGTGCGAGCGAGCATGAGAGAGGACGTAATGGCAACGGAGGCACGGCAGCGCGAGGGCTTGCCGACGGGTTTTCTGTCGGACGGCCCGTTGCGGGACGGCGACCTTCGCTGGTACGCCATCCACGTGCCCGAGGGGCGCGAGGACGCGGTGGCGGGCAAGTGCCGTCAGCTCCTCGGCTCCGACCTGGTGGAAGACTGCTTCGTTCCCAAGTACGAGCGCTACATGAAGCGCGAGGGCGCCTGGCGCATCGTCGTGCACCCCATGTTCAGCGAGTACGTGTTCGTGGCTACGCGCGATGTGCGAGCGCTGTCGAAGGCGCTCGGGCAGCTGTCGTTCCCGGCGCCGCTCGTGGGCAGGCGGGGGCGCACCTACGCGCCGCTCTCGCCGAACGTGCAGGCGTGGCTCGAGTCGGCGCTCGACGACGCGCACGTGCTGCGCGCGAGCGAGGGCCGCATCGAGGGCGGCGTCCTGCAAGTGGAGCGGGGCCCGCTGCGCGGCTGCGAGGGCCGCGTGCGAAAGATCAACCGTCACAAGCGGATGGCGTATCTCCGTTTCGACGAAGGGGGCGAGGGCGACTGCGTGCTGCAGGCCGCCCTGAACGTCCCGGTGAAGAACTAGCACGACCCGGTTCCCCGCCGGCAGCCCAAAGCGAGAGGCGTATTTGGGCTGCCGGCGGGGAACCGCGACGAACATATCCTGAGAAGCGCGGGCGGTGCCATCGGCGGGCCGAGCGGAACCAGGGGAATGAATACTCTCGATGCCGCAGGCCGCAGGGCCCGAATGGCGAAGCCGTATCCGCCCAAGAACGAGGAGGTCCTCCATGTGGTACGTGATCCAGGTCCTTTCCGGACAGGAGGGCAAGGCGTGCGAGCTCATCAACTCCCAGATCGCCGGCGAGCGCTCCCAGGACGGCAAACCCGTCCTCAAAGAGTGCTTCGTGCCACGCTACCAGGTGGAACGCAAGTTCCACGGGCAGTACCGCACCCTCACGCGCAACCTGTTCCCCGGCTACGTGATAGCCGTCACCAGCCGCGTGGGCGAGCTGAACGAGCGTTTGGGCAGGATCCCGACGTTCACCCGCATGCTCGGCAGCGAGAAGTCTTTCATTCCCCTCGATCGGACCGAGAAGGCCCTCATCAACGCCTTCACTACCGAGAAGCACCGCGTGGTGAGCCTGTCGAAGGCGGTGATCGTAGGCGACGACGTGGTGGTCACCGAAGGCCCCATGATCGGCCGCGAAGGCTGGATCACCGAGGTCAACCGCCGCAAGGGAACCGCGCGCATCGAGACGGACATGTTCGGCAGAACCATCAACGTAGAGATAGGACTAGCCGTTGTCGGCCGAAGGCCAGAAAAAGAATAGAAGCCTCTCATGGGATGTCATCCTGAGAGGGGTGAAGCTCCCCCTCTGTCATCCTGAGCGAGCGATAAGCGCTCCCCCTTGTCATCCTGAGCGGAGCGCACAGCGCGGAGTCGAAGGATCCCGCATGGCGTCAGCCACAAACCTCCCGGCATACGCTGCCGACGGGGGGGGGGGGCGTTGATCGCAGCCTCTCGCACGTCCCAGCCCGCTCCGTCGAGCCCGACGGAGTAACCGTGCGCCCCAACCGCCGCAAACCTCGCCAAAAGAGGGCAGCCGCATGACCGTCGAAGAGAACGCAATGACGGTCGACGGGGACGAGGCCTTTGTCGTCGAAGCCGCTGTGACATCTGAGCACGTGCGCTCCGAAGCGCAGAGCGAGTGGGCGCAGCTCGCAGAGCGTCTGCATCCCGGCATGTCGGTGCGGCTCCCCCTCTCGCGCATCCCGAGCAGGTCCTACGCCCATGCGAAGCGCGTGCTCGACATAGCCTGCGCGGCGCTCGCCATCGTCGCGCTCTCGCCCGTCCTTCTGGCCTGCGCCGTCGCGGTGAAGGCCACCTCGCCGGGGCCCGTGCTCTTCCGCCAGGAGCGGTGGGGGCGCGCGGGAGGGCGCTTCGAGTGCTGGAAGTTCCGCACGATGCTCTTGGAAACCCCGCCGGACATGCCCGCTCAGGACTTCGAGGACAAGGCCGCGTTCATGACGCCCGTGGGCGACTTCCTCAGGCGGTGGTCCTTGGACGAGCTGCCGCAGCTCGCGAACATCCTCAAGGGCGACATGTCGGTGGTCGGGCCGCGCCCCGTGATCATCCGCGAGCGGCGCCTGATCGATCTGCGCATCCCGCTCAACGCCGAGGCCGTGCGCCCGGGCCTCACGGGATGGGCCCAGGTCAATGGCCGCAACCTGGTCACCGACGAGGAGAAGGCGTTCCTGGACGGCGAGTACGTGGCCAACATGAGCCTGGCCTTCGACGCGCGGGTGTTCTTCCGGACGCTGGCCGTTGTGGTGAGCCGGCGGGGCGTTGATAGGGATTCAAAATGAACACTATCGCCGACCTTGTTTCAGTGATTATGCCTAATTACAACTGCGAAGCCTATATCAGCGAATCAATTGAATCCGTGCTATCGCAAAGCTATCCGAATTGGGAATTGATAGTTGTCGATGATTGCTCATCCGATAACTCGGCAGAGATTGCCAAAACTTTTTGTTCCGCGAGTTCGAAAATCCGTCTAGTAGAGTTAGCCGAAAACACAGGAGCAAGCAACGCAAGGAATAAGGGGATTTCCCTTGCGCAGGGGGAATACATTGCATTTCTTGATAGCGATGACATTTGGCTTCCCGAAAAGCTTTCAATGCAGGTTCAATTTATGAAAGAGAATTCCTGCGCATTCAGCTGTGCGTCGTATGCGGTTATTTCTGAAGATGGGGCAAGCAAAGGTGTCGTAAAGAGGCCGCCGAGAAGCGTTGGGTACCATAGACTGCTATATCTAGGAGATTCGATAGGGAATTCCACGGCCATTTATAGTCAGCGGATGCTTGGGAAATGCTACGCACCCAGCATTAAGAAGCGAAATGATTACGCATTATGGTTAAGCATCCTTCGGGATAATGACGTAAGGGTTTACGGTCTTCGGGAAGTTGTTGCCAATTATCGGGTGCGCGAGGGTAGTCTATCGTCCGGCAAACGCAATCTTCCAAAATGGCAGTGGCATCTCTATCGAGAAATAGAGCATCTTTCCATTGCGTCAGCGGCAATGGCCTTTGTCATTTGGGCACTAACCAAATCCGTTGGTTATGGCGTGGACAAGCTGCTCGAATTGAATTTCAATAAAAGTGGCGCATTGAAAGTTGATTAGACAATGTATGTTCTGCTTATAAACGCTGCTCTGATTGCAATCTACGGCCCTATTGTATCAAGCAAAAGCAAGAAGGTTTGCGTAACGCTTATCGGCATTCAGCTGTTTTTGCTTCTTGCCCTTCGAAGCGAATCGTATGGGCCCGACTTTGAGATTTATGCTGCGGGATACAGATATATCTCAAGCCTCACTTTTTCTCAAATGCTGGGTGCTCTTAATCCCAATATTTTCGACAACGCGAATTTGATATACCCATACGACTTCGAAAACGGATGGGTCGTTTTAAATTGGCTATTTGCTTCTTTTGGATTTAGCTATCACGGATTAATTGTACTTCTAGCGGCAGTTACATCGTTCTCGTTCTGCTACTTTTCTTTGCGTTATTCTGATACGCCTTGGTTTACTCTGTTCATTTTGAGTACCATGAATTTTCTTTGGTACTCGATTTCAATATTAAGACAGACGCTCGCTTTATCGATTTTTCTATTCGGCATCGTCTATATCGTCAAGCGAAAACCCATCAAATTCATGTTGGTTATACTTTTGGCGATGATGTTTCATAGGGCCGTTCTATTGGCGGCTTTGCTTTATCCGCTTTCTAGGATCAAAATGACAAAGAGGAAGCTCACGTATATTTTTGTTGCGTTCGTTGTGTTATGTGCGCTTTCCGCTTTTGTGCTGCCAGAAGTTCTGAAAATGATTCTCGGCGTATTTGGAAAAGCGGGGCTTACATTAAGCTTCTCATGGAGCAATCTCATCACTTTGCATATAGTGATCTTCGTTGCGATCCTGCTTCTGTTCGATGTAGATAAAATGGCTGAAGAATTTAATGCGAACCTTTCATTGTGTGGAGTAGCTGCAAGTCTCCTCTTTTGCTCGGTGTCGCTAAATAATGAAGTTCTGGCGCGAGCTGATGAATATCTTTGGATATTTGTCAGCCTTCTTATTCCAGTCTGTTTAAGGCAGGTTGATCCACGAATAGCTGTTTTAGGCAAAATGGGTGCGATCTGCTTACTTTTGCCTTTCCTTGCGTACCAGATATATGGAACAATTCTCGATCCGTACATTTCAATATTTGGACCGATTTTTTAGCTCTATGAATGCCAATCTGAATGCCAATGAAAATATTATTCGTAGCTAATAAATTTGGAGGTGGCGGTGCGGAGAGGGTTACGTCTATTCTCTGCAACCACTTCTACGCTAAAGGCTACCGTTCGGGCGCCGTGTCTATAGACGAAGATCATTGTTCTTATGAATTGAGCCAGGGCGTAAAGATGTACGGTTGCCAGCCATGCGGCCAAAAGCATATCAATATACTTAAAAGGCTACATTTGATTAAAAAAGCTCTATCGGAGTTTGATCCCGACATAGTTGTTGCTCTTGGCCGCCCCATGAAATACGTACTGGCGGTTACTCGCGGAATGCAAGTCCAAACCGTTGCATCCGAGCGGAATTATCCGCCTTGTATTTATTCTGAAAGAGAATTTCGAAAGTGCGTTAAGAATTATGAGCGAGCATCGCGGGTAGTGTTCCAAACCGAAGAAGTTCAACAGCTTTTCCCGACTGATATCGTAAGTAAATCTAAAGTTATACCGAATCCTCTGGTGACTGCGTTGCCGGAATATGGTGGCCCTTGCAGTAAAAGAATAGTCACCGCAGCGCGTCTCGAGCCGCAAAAGAATCTGAGGCTCCTTATTGACGCATTCAATCTTTTTCACGAAAAAGTGCCAGGCTATTGTTTGGACATATTCGGAGATGGCTCGCTGCGCTTTGAGCTGCAGCAGCATATCAATTCCTTGCAGCTGGAGGACAAAGTCAAGTTGCATCCATACTCCGATGATGTTCATTCGGAAATACGCGATGCGGCCATGTTTGTGAGCTCTTCTGATTTTGAAGGAATGCAAAATTCGCTTATGGAGGCAATGGCGATGGGGATCCCTTGCGTTGCAACCGACTGCCTTGGTGGGGGAGCTAGGTTGCTAACAGGAGAAGGGAGACGCGGACTGCTTGTTGAGCGTGGAAATCGAAGGGCGTTAGCGGAAGCGATGATGGCGGTAGCAGTTGATCGAAAACTTGCAGAGGCGCTCTCATGCGAAGGAAAAAGCATTGCTTGCGAAAAACACCAGCTTGAGATATTGAACACATGGGAACAATTTCTAGTATATGGATGCTAAGACATGACTGAGGTATTTGAAAAACTCTATTGCTGCTTCTATCAGTATGTATGCGCTAAAAATGGTGAAGCATATGCAAAACGAATGGATGCTCGAATTCGTTTTGGCAGGAGGCTCAATTTGGATCGTCCGGTATCTTTGGCGGATAAAATCACCTGGCTTGAGCTCAATGAGCAAAGTAGTCTTAAAGTTGATTGCACTGACAAGTATCTAGTTAGAGACTATCTCAAGATTAAAGAGATGGGACAGTACTTGATTCCTCTATGCGCGGATCCGTGGTTTTCTGAGGCGGATATTAGCTTTGATGGTCTCCCAAATCAATTCATAATGAAAGCGACACATGGTTGCAAAATGAACCATATTTGTCTTGATATGGCCAATACGAAAAACGAAGAGCTTTTCTCGCTTGCAAAAACTTGGTTATGCTCAGACTATGTTGGTGCATATTTCGAGCCTCATTATCGCAAAATCAAACGCGGTGTTATTTGCGAAAACTTGATAGCCCCGCCAGACGAAATAGTCGACTACAAAATACATTGCATAAATGGTAGCCCGGAATTCATTTTAACGTGCTGTGATCGCTCTACGGAATTAAAGCTCGGTCTATATGATTTGAATTGGCGAAAAATCGACGGATTGGCCTCTGGAACTTTAACCGCAGAAGTTGATAAGCCTGAAAATCTGGATGAGATGGTTCGCATATCGAGAAAGCTAAGCGAGGATTTCGACTTCGTAAGGGTTGATTTATACGAAACTCGGGGGCGCGTATATTTTGGAGAATTGACTTTCACTCCCGCTTCAGGTGTTCTGCCGTACTTTACGGATGAATTTCTAAAAGAACAAGGGGAAAAACTTGTCATTTCGTCTTTGGTGAGCTGAGAAAGTGAGCAAGAGGATGACAATAGGATTGATTGGTTGCATCGACCCTGAGGAAACGCTATTTGACGGCCAGACGATTAAGACGCGAACCATTTACAAGTTGCTTGTAGACAGGTATGGGGCATCGGCTGTTAAGTGTGTTGATACCAGGCAGTACAGGCTGAGGCCCTTTTCGGTAATTGCCGATCTCATTTCCTGCCTTTTTGCCTGCGATGATATGATCGTCCTCCTTTCTTCGAATGGACGAAAGGTTTTCTTTCCCGTCCTGAGCGTTGCTGCGAGAACCATGAAAAAGAGAATCTACCATAATCTCATTGGAGGCAGGCTCGCTGACGAGCTCGAGCGAAATCCCCGATATGTGAGGTATCTGAATTCTTTTGCAGTTAACTGGGTTGAAAGCCGAAAGCTAGAAGAACGCTTGACTCGTCTCGGATTGGCAAACGCAAAATATCTACCGAACTTCAAAACACTGCACCCTGTTAGTTTGAATGAAGTGAAACAAATGGAGTTCAGCGAGCATCCTCCCTATCGAATGTGCACTTTTAGTCGAGTAACAGAGAAAAAAGGAATCAGCGAAGCGTTGTTGGCCATAACGCAGCTTAATGAAAAAGCGGGATTCTCCTTACGGCATGACGGTTCTTCCGGCGCATCCGATTCCGCTTTCGCAACTCTAGATATTTATGGGCCTATTGACGATGCTTATAAAGATGAGTTCGAGTTTGCGTTAAAAAGTTGCCCCTATGCCAAATACAAGGGAGTCGTTGCTCCAGAGTCATCCGTCGAGGTGATCAAGGATTATTATGCGCTGCTTTTTCCCACTAAATGGGCTAGAGAGGGCATGCCGGGCACGATAATCGACGCCCTTTCGGCGGGCGTGCCGATTGTTGCTAGTAAATGGCTTCATTACTCGGAGATGCTTGAGGACGGTGTTACTGGTTTTGGTTACGATATCGATAAACCAGAGTTGCTTCTCGAGACATTGGAGAAGCTTTTGTTCGGAGAGGTGGAAATTGAGGCAATGAGAATGAACTGCCTTAATCGTTCTCGAAACTATACTCCTGACTTGGTATTTGGCGAGATGGTAAGGGTTATAGAAAGAAACATGGATAGTAATTGTTCGAAAAGTATTTGAGATTTCCACATACGCTAGATGAGGGGCATTTTGACAATCAAAGAAATTGCCAGCAAATTATTGAAATACATCTGTAAGCCTTCGCAGATATATCTGCTTGCTACCTCAAAGGGCTTTACTCGCTTTGTTCCTGACGGAATTCACCTGCAGTTGAGTTACCGCATCATTTTCGGGAGGAAACTCGATCTTGACAATCCTCGAACTTTTAGCGAGAAGCTCCAATGGCTCAAGCTTCATAATCGCAATCCTCTCTATACCTTAATGGTGGACAAGTATCGTGCCAAAGAGTTTATTGCTTCAAAAGTAGGTTTCGAGCACGTCGTACCCAACCTGGCTGTTTGGGATTCGCCTGAGTGTATAGATCTTCTCGGCTTGCCAGACAAGTTCGTGCTGAAGACAAACCATGACTGCGGCGGAGTAGTCATCTGCACCGACAAGGCGACTTTCGATTTAGAGAGCGCAAAGGTGGAGCTCGGAAGGCATCTCGCCAAAAACTATTACTATGGAGGTAGGGAATGGCCCTATAGGGATGTGAAGCCGTTGGTTTTTGCTGAAAAGTTTCTCGACGATTTTGATTCAAAAATTGATGATTCGGCAGATGGGTGGGAGGGTATTGACGAGTACGATTTCCTCTGCTTCAACGGTGAGCCCAAGCTCATTGCTTTTTGTCATGGGGACAAGACCGATCCTTCCAAGCGCTGCAATGATTATTATAGCTGCAGCTGGGATCCCCTTGAAATCACATGCGGTTACGAGGCTTGCGAGAGCGTTCATCGCAAGCCCAAGCAGCTAGATGAAATGCTCCTCATTGCAAAAGAATTGAGCAAGGGCATTCCGTTTCTCAGGGTGGATCTCTTTATCAGTCATGACATCGTTCTAGTGGGGGAGCTCACGTTCTTTCCATGGGGAGGATTTGCTCAGTTTCAGCCATTCGCGGCAGAGTGTGAGCTGGGCGAGTGGATAGACCTTGCAATTTTTGCACGAAACTCAAGAGAAGTGCTTTTGTGATGACGAGATCCTGTCGTACGGGGGTAAAAATATACCGAGTGCCTGTTGAGCGAAAAGACTTCTTTGGTTCCGCACGACGCCTTGAGTCGTTTTAAGAGCAACCCGTACAGACTGGCTCATTTTCACGTTGGGCAGATGTCTTTCCTCCTTCCTCAAAGAATAGCGTTCCGCAGCGGTGTCGGGGCGAGGATACTTCACGCCCATTGTGTCAATTCCATCAATTGGGGAATTCGTGAAAAAAGCGAATGCTATGGCGTATAGCTTCAATAAGAGGCTTGGGCTGCGCCTCGCAACCCATCTATTTGTCTACTCGGAAGAGGCTGCAAGGAGGAACGAATGTTCTTGAGCGTCCTTTTTGAGAATTGCTTTAGTTTTAAA
The DNA here is from genome assembly GCF_902386925.1 of Arabiibacter massiliensis. Lineage (NCBI taxonomy): Bacteria > Bacillati > Actinomycetota > Coriobacteriia > Eggerthellales > Eggerthellaceae > Arabiibacter > Arabiibacter massiliensis. The sequence goes on from NZ_LR698996.1 coordinate 2,937,472, forward strand.
TCTGCAGCAAAGGCCTTGATCCGGTATGCTGTAGACCCTGAATTCAAGGTTCTTGTCAAGGTCAGGCACATCGTAGCAACCACCGGTCAATACTCTTTATGGCTGCACAGACGACTCTTGAAAAAGTATCCCATTCTGTTTGCGTCGAGGGCTCGCGTTGGAAAGAACCTTCGGATACCCCACTATATCGGAGTTGTCGTCGGCGCTGGGGTTACGCTGGGCGATGACTGCACGATTTACCAAAATGTCACGTTGGGTCAGAATCGCAACGAGTTTCCTACCGTCGGTGACGGCGTGATCATATACGCAGGCGCTAAGATTATCGGCGGCGTTCATATCGGGGATGGGGCGATAATCGGCGCTAATTCGGTGGTCGTGAGCGACGTGCCCGAGAATGCTGTAGTCGGGGGGATACCTGCAAGGGTGATCAGGATGAGAGCACCCTCTGACGACGAACTGCACTGATCGGTTCAATAGCAAAATTGACGAAACTCAAAACAAACATCGCTTACAACTTCGCCTATCAGCTGCTGATCCTGCTGTTGCCGTTGATCACCGCTCCTTATCTTGCGCGTGTGGTGGGCGCGGAGGGGGTCGGGGTCTACTCGTACTCTTACGCGGTTGCCACGTACTTCGTCTATTTCGTCATGCTCGGCCTCAATAGCTACGGCAACCGCACCATAGCGGCTTGCCAAGATAACAGGGTCGAGCGGTCGCGCGCCTTCTGGTCCATTTTCGCGATGCAGGCCGCATGTTTCGCGGTCGCCGGGGGATGCTACCTGGGGTACTCCCTCCTCTTTGCAGGCGATGCGACCGTCGCTTTGCTTCAAGGTCTCTACGTGCTGTCCGCTCTGTTCGATATCAACTGGTTTTTCTTCGGAATGGAGAGGTTCCGGCTCACGGTGGTTCGCAACACGGTGGTGAAGGTCGCAACCACGGTGCTCATTTTTGTGTTCGTCAAAGACTCGGGCGATGTGGATACGTATGTCGGCATCATAGGCGGTGGGTCTCTCGTGTCGCAGCTGGCGCTTTGGCCGTTCCTTAGGCGCTTCGTCGACTTTTACCTCCCGAGGTTTTCGGAGATAACCCCGCATTTGAGGCCGAATGCGATCCTCTTCGTTTCCGTCATCGCCATCAGCGCTTACAATGTGTTGAGCAAGATCATGCTTGGCTCGATGGCCGGTGCCGAGGCGGTGGGCTTCTTTGAGAACGCGGCGAAGATAGCGGCGGTCCCGGTGGCCCTGGTGGGGGCCGTCGGTACGGTTATGCTGCCAAGGGCGAGTGCATTGATATCGAAAGGAGAGGCCGACAGGGCCAGCTCGCATACCGATAAAACGTTGCGCGGCGTTATGGTGTTCACTTCGCTCGCCGCGTTCGGCATACCCGCCATCGCCTCGCCGTTCACGCAGGTGTTCTACGGCCCCGGCTTCGAGGAATCCGCTCGCGTTCTCGCGATCCTTGCGGCCACCGTCCCGCTGCTCGGTTTCGGTAACGTTCTCAGAACCCAGTATCTTATCCCGAATGCCCGAGACTCGGTCTTCCTGTGGTCGGCCGTCTGCGGAGCTGTGGCGAGCGTCGCTCTCAACCTGTTGCTGATACCCGACTTCGGTGCGGTGGGCTCTGCGTGCGCCTCCGTGGGAGCGGAGTCTGCCGTGCTGATCTACCAGGTGGTGAGGGTGAAGGGGGAGATACCCCTTGCGCGCTATCTCTTGCATGCCTCCGTGTTCCTGTTGATCGGGGCCGCGATGGGGGCTGTCCTGGCCTTTGTGCCGAGCGTTGGAGATCCGCTTGGGGACGTGGTCTTCAGGGTGCTTGTCGGTTCGATCGTCTATCTGCCGCTGGCGTTTTTGGCGGAAAGGACTCTCGGAAGGCGCGATGGCGAAAGCGCCAAGAAAGGAATGGTTCGATGAGGCATGCGAATGGGAGATGCGGAGAAGGTCGGCTTGAAGGTTCGAAGAGCGTGGCCCTTCGCGTTTCGCTTGTGCTGAACACGGTTCTGGTTCTGGTTGTGGCGGCTTGCGGCGTGTACAAGTTCACCGATATCAGAACTGTGCTCGGGGGGGGGGCTTCACATGACGAGAACACCTGGTTTGAGCCGTTCGTGTCGCAAGCCCGCGATCTGAGTCTGGTTGAGGAGTCGGACGTTGTCATGCTGGGCGATTCCCTGACGATGTACGGCCTATGGGGCGAGCTCTTTCCCGACGCTCGTATCCTCAACCGCGGTATCGGCAGCGACGTGTCCGAAGGTGTTCTCAACAGGCTTGATACAGTGACCTCGACTAATCCGGATAAGGTTTTCATCATGATCGGAACGAACGATATAGCAAGGGGTCATGACGTTAATCCCATAGCTGGAAACGTCGAGGAAGTCATCTCGAGGCTCGTGGATGACTTGCCGGAGGCGGAAATCTATCTGGAGAGCGTGCTCCCGCGAACATCGAAGTATTCGGAGCAAATACAGGAGCTGAACAAGGCTTATCGCCAAATCTGCGACAGGCGCGAGGGGGTCGGGTTCGTCGACCTGCATCCCCTCTTCTGCGATGCGGACGGGGTGCCCGATACCGAGTTGTTCGCGTCGGACGGCTATCACATCAGTGGCGTAGGCTACCGTGTCTGGGCAAAGGCGAACGGGGGATACATTGAATGAGCTTCCGTGGATATGAGAAAGAAGGCGAGACGTTGAAAAAAATGACGTGCGGGGCTGTTCTTGTGACCGGTGCCGCCGGCTTCATCGGCGCGTTCCTGTGCAAACGGCTGCTCGAGAAGACCGACGCGCGCGTGGTCGGGCTCGACAACGTGAACGACTACTACGACGTCGCCATAAAGGAGGAGCGGCTGCGGATGCTTGCCGAGGCGGCGGGCGGGAGCGCGGAGGATGCGAGAGCCGACGGCTTTTCCCGCGGGCGGTTCGAGTTCGTGCGGGGCGACCTCGCCGACGAGGCCGCAGTCGAGGCGCTCTTCGAGCGGGTCCGGCCCGACGTCGTCGTGAACCTCGCGGCGCAGGCGGGGGTGCGCTACTCCATCGAGAACCCGCGCGCCTACGTCGACTCCAACCTCGTCGGGTTCTTCAACGTGCTTGAGGCGTGTAGGCACCATCCGGTCGAGCACCTCGTGTACGCATCCTCCTCCTCCGTCTACGGCGGCAACGAGAAGGTGCCCTTCTCCGAGGAGGACCGCGTGGACTCGCCGGTGTCCCTCTACGCGGCCACCAAGAAGTCCAACGAGCTCATGGCCCATGCCTACTCCAAGCTCTACTCCATCCCCGCGACGGGGCTTCGCTTCTTCACGGTCTACGGCCCCATGGGCCGCCCCGACATGGCCTACTTCGGCTTCACCGAGAAGCTCGTGCGCGGCGAGTCCATCAAGATCTTCAACATGGGCGACTGCATGCGGGACTTCACCTACGTCGAGGACGTCGTGGAGGCCGTGGCGCGCGTCATGGAGAACCCGCCCGAGGTGAAGACGGGCGTGGACGGGCTGCCCCTGGCCGCGCACCGCGTGTACAACGTGGGCAACTCGAGCCCCGAGAGCCTCCTGAACTTCGTGGACACGCTGCAGCGCGTGCTGGTGGAGGAAGGAATCCTGCCTGAGGATTACGACTTCGAGGCTCATCGCGAGCTCGTCCCCATGCAGCCGGGCGACGTGCCCGTGACGTACGCGGACACCTCGGCGCTCGAGCGGGACTTCGGCTTCAGGCCCTCGACGCGCCTCGGGGACGGGCTGCGCGAGTTCGCTTGCTGGTACAAGGGGTATCGCGGGAAGCGGGGCGAGGCATGAGTGGAACGTTCCGCGAGGACAGGCGGCGATATGGCGACGGGGGGGGGGTGCTGACTTGCTATGAGCTTCGCTTTCTCTGGATTCTTCGCAGACTGCAAGACGGTGGGGGCGTCTTGCTGAAGCTCGCACACAGGCGCATGCTTCGGAAATACGGGCTGGAGATCCCCGCCTCTGCGACCATTGGAGGCGGGCTGTATCTCGGCCACGCCTACAACATCACCGTCAACCCTGCGGCGATCATCGGCAGGAACTGCAACCTGCATAAGGGCGTGACCATCGGCCAGGAGAACCGCGGCAAGAGGAAAGGGGCGCCGCGCATTGGGGACCGTGTATGGATAGGCGCGAACAGCACGGTGGTCGGTAGCGTCAGCATCGGGACGGACGTGCTGATCGCTCCTAACAGCTATGTGAACTGCGACGTCCCATCGCACAGCATCGTCTTGGGAAGCCCCTGCAAGATCATTCCGAGGGCGAATGCGACGGAGGGATACATCAACAGGACCGTCTAGCTCGGTCTTGAGTAAGCACTTTGATAACGGAAGAGGTAAGGATGATGAGGATAGCGGTCGCGGGCACCGGGTACGTGGGGCTGTCGCTGGCGGTGCTCTTGGCTCGGCGCAACGAGGTCGTGGCGGTGGACGTCGTCCCCGCGAAGGTCGAGGCGCTCGCCAGATGGGAGAGCCCCATCAGGGACGCCGAGATCGAGGAGGCGCTCGCCGAGGCTGCCTCGGGGGAGCGCCCGCTCGCGCTCTCGGCGACGCTCGACGCCAAGGCGGGCTACGCGGGCGTCGACTTCGCCGTCGTGGCCACCCCCACCGACTACGACCCGGCGAGGAACTTCTTCGACACCTCGAGCGTGGAGGCGGCCGTGGCCGCCATCCGCGCCGCGAGCCCGGGGGCGTGGATCGTCGTCAAGTCGACCGTCCCCGTGGGCTACACCTCGCAGCTGCGCGAGCGTCTGGGAGATCCCCGCATCCTGTTCAGCCCCGAGTTCCTGCGCGAGGGCCGCGCGCTCTACGACAACCTCCACCCCTCCCGCATCATCGTGGGCGCCGACGAGTCGGACCCCGAGTCCATGGAAGCCGCCCGGCGCTTCGCGGGGCTCCTCGCCGAGGGGGCCGAGGACGACGCCCCGGTCCTCGTCATGGGCTCCACCGAGGCCGAGGCCGTGAAGCTCTTCGCCAACACCTTCCTCGCGCTGAGGGTCGCCTACTTCAACGAGCTCGACACCTACGCGTGCTCGCGGGGCCTGGACGCCGCGCGCGTCATCGAGGGCGTGTGCCTGGACCCCCGCGTAGGCTCCCACTACAACAACCCCTCCTTCGGCTACGGCGGCTACTGTCTGCCCAAGGATACCAAGCAGCTGCTCGCGAACTACGCCGACGTGCCCCAGAACATCATGGGGGCGGTCGTGGAGGCCAACCGCACCCGCAAGGACTTCGTGGCCGACCAGGTGCTCGAGCGCGCCTCGGCGCTGGACGAGCCGCTCGTGGGCATCTACCGCCTCACCATGAAGACCGGTTCGGACAACTTCCGCGCGAGTTCGGTGCAGGGCGTCATGAAGCGCGTGAAGGCCAAGGGCGTGCCCGTGCTGGTCTACGAGCCCACGCTCGAAGCCCCCGATTTCTTCGGCTCCGAGGTGACGCACGACCTCGCGTCCTTCAAGGAGCGCTGCGGCGTGATAGTCGCCAACCGCTGGAGCGACGAGCTCGCGGACGTGGCGGACAAGGTGTACACGCGGGATCTGTTCAAGAGGGATTGACGAAACCTGACGCGTTCGAAGTCGAGACGGGCTTTTTTGCATTGCGCTTCAGAAGGGTGTAAAGATGTGACCCAGGCGGGGTCTGGCGGATCCGGAGCATCGTTGAACGTAGATTTAGCAGCGTGCAGTTTCGAAGACGACAGGCTTGTTCTGATCTGGTGATGAGGGATTATGGCACCTGAATCGATACAGCTAGGGACGGCGTGGATCGTAGCGTCTGTCCTGTGTCGGCATACTGTGCGGGCTGTCGTTTTGCAGCGGCGTGATTGACGCCGAGACGCGCAAGTACCGGCTGTTCAACGTAGATAAAGGGGAGCTTTTGCTCGCAGTGTTTTCGGACGAGATCGGCGTGTTCGACAAAATCGCTCGGGTTGAAGTTGAAGAAGGCATACACGCTCGTGTTCGTTGCGTTCAGGAACATGAACTACGGGGAGATGGCGGATGCTGTCAAAGATCTCATGAAGCGCGCGAAAGGCGCGTCCTATGCGTTTCTCGTCTGGTTTATGGGAGAGCCTCAGGCGAAAATGTTCGCCGAATCGAAGAACGGCAAAAGCCACGACGAACCAGTTCCGAGCGGGGAGGAGGCGGAGTCGGATCGGCCGTCTGCCTGACGGGCCGCGCTTCTTCCGTCATCCTACCAAAAAGGATTTACCCCGCCCGAGTTGAACTGCCCGCAGTCCTCCGTCCAGAACTCCATGTCCTCGCGGATCGTCTCGATCAGGCAGTCGTAAGACTCCTTCTCGACGGCGCCGTGTCCGAGCATGCACTTGTAGAACTTCTTGAAGCTCGCGGCGTTCGACCTGATTGAGCTCGGCGTCGACCACATGCACTTGCGGATGAAGAAGTCCCCGAGGAACTCGTCCGCCATGAAGCAGCCCTGCTCCATCTCAAGCGGCTCGCACCTCAGCAGGAACACGTTCAGGTAGAACTCGACGTTCTCCAGGTGTCGGCGGACAGTCTTCTCCGCCAGCCCCGCGTTCTCAAGCGACTCCTCGAACCAAGCGAGGTAGCGCGCGTTCTCCTGCCTGCGCACCTCGCACCGTCGCTCGTACTCTTCGTAGTCGAATTCGTCCATCAACACCCCGTCCAATCCGAAGGTCTCCAGTAAGCGGAAATCTTACCATAGCTCACCGTGCCTTTGAGAAGCGGGATGCGGCCAATGATCCGCATGTGGAGCGTCTATTGAAACATGGCATCGACATCTTCGACAGTCATCGCATAGCTTTCGAATCCGCAAACATCGTGTCTTGTCGTAATAGAGCCAGTCTCGAAAAGCTTCGAAATGTCGTTGGGCACGTCGCGGCAATTCGGATCCGAGTGGTCTGCCAGCTGGCCATGCCAATAGTCTCCGATACGCTTAGCGAAAAGCAGGTTCACGTAATACAACCCGGCGAGCGCCTTAAGCGCATTCTCGAAACAGCCAAACTCGAAATTCGCAGCGCGATCGTGTTTGACCTTGTTGTGGTCGCTCCACCACTTCGGAGCGCTGCTCGGCGTCATTCCGGAGAACGGCTTCAGCTCGATCGCCTCCGCTCCGCGAACGACTTCGATCACCGCCTCCGAGTCGAACAAGCTGTCGGAAATCAGGCTGCTCGCATAGTTGGGGAATCTCGGCTCTTCTGGATAGACGTACATCGCCTTCGCAATCGACTCGAACAACTCGCATGTCATGAGGAGCTGGCGAATGATCTTCTCAGAGCATGTTCCGAAGTTCGATCGCCTTAAGGCGACGTAATCCAGCAGGGTCAGGAACTCGCGCTCGCAAAGAAGATACGGCTCCCAGTGGCACGCCAAAAACTCTCGTCGTTCGATCATGGTGTGCCTTTCGCGAGTTCGGGTCGGTTAAAAGAGGGTTCTTGGATCGAATGCGGGGCTCGGCAACTCGGATATCATGCGTATGACCAAGCTCCGATCCCTCGCGTCAGACTTGGCAACGACGGCTTCATCATCATCGAGGTCAGAAAGGAAGGCATAAGCCGTCATCACGGCGTCGGAGAGTTCTTTCGCGGAGGGAGCGGGAACCGCCAATGCGCCGATATCCTCCGCGTCGAAGTCGTCCCCCGATCGATCGCGCAGCCATCGACCGGGTTTGAAAACCGACCCAGCATGCCCCGGCTTCCAGTGCGTTGCGCCCGCATGCATACCGTTGGTGTCTACCCATATCTTCAGCACAGAGAGCTTGCGGATAAGCGCCTTGTCCAGGAAGCGTTCGACGCTCGGAGTGGATGCGATCCACCTGAGGTCGTATAGGTCGCGTGCCGTTGTCGTCCGATTAAGACGCGCGATCTTTTCAGAAATGTTCTCTTCGAGCCGCAGGGTCTTGATTCTCGGCAACGGATCTTCTCCGTATTGTGCATGGATAGGCAAGGGAACCCAATCCCTTTCAGCAGGCAAGATCCACGGAGACGGTGAGAAGTCGAGCTTCGTTGCGAGGGTTGGTGCATCGACAAATGGGCTGGCGAACGTTACCGACCATTTGCCGCGCCGCTCGCTCACCCCATATTTGAATGGTTCGATCTCGAGGCCGTCGACCTCTGTCACGAAGGCGAGCGCAGCCTCGTCAGGATCGATGCTCGCGTCTGCAACGGCGAAGTCGAGATCGAGGGAGAATCGGCCCTCGCGTCCCGCGTAGAGCTTTCTGATAGCCGTTCCGCCTTTTATGGCGAGGCTGTCCAGCAAGCCGCAAGAGTGCAGGTGGCGCAGCAGAAGATCCTGCGCGATGTCCACGACGGCTGCCTCCCTGCCCTGTGCTCCCGCATTCGCCGGCGTATGTCGCGCGACGTGTCCTATCCGGATGTTCGCGGTCATCTCGCATCCTCCAATTCTGCCGGGTCGAAGGGGAGCAGCGTGTCCGATATCTTCCACCGCTCGTCGTTTCGCACTGCGGCGCCTCGCGGGCCGAAGCGGTTTTTCGCCGACGGGGGATATGCCTTGCGGATGGCCTCCGCGATGTCCGGCCTCATACCCTGCAGAAGGTAGCCGGTGCGAGCTGCGACGGAGGAGGGGCGTCCTCCGAGCTCCTCGATCGCCTTGTCGACGTTCATTTCGCAGGTCACGTCGGGAAGCCATTCAAGCGCGCCGCTCCACGACCTCACGGCGCTGGGTTTTGCTGCCATGTGGACGACGATGGCCTCAGGGGCGAGGCAGGGAGATCCTTTGGCCGTTGCGAGGGGCAGGTTGGAGCGAAACGACAGGGCGCGAACCCCGCTGGGCGTTTTCCATGTAGGGATGCCGTCGGCGAAGGCGGCCTCGATGCGTGCGGGAACGCGGTCGGCCACCCCGAGCGCCCAAGCTGCGGTCTGCATGGTGAGCGCGCATTCGGCCTCAGGGTGCGCGGCTTTCATCGATGCGAACGGCAAGAGTGGATCGAAGCTCGAGTAGGGCCCCGCGACCTCTGCGGGAGCGAACTCCCAAACGCCCCGCTGCCCGGTCTCGAGGAGCCATCCTCTGTCGCGGAGCCTTGCCGCCACCACCTTGGCCGGCGATTTGATGCCCGCCTCCTCCAGAATGGAGGCGAGATAGGAGGCGGTCACGAGCTCCGGGCGTTCAAGCTCAAGGCGTTCGAGCACGGGTGCCATTCGCGTCGAGATATTTCGTGTCATATGTCCATAGTTAGTTACCATATCTGTAACTAGTATATAATATTTGACATGATCACGAAAGGCCATTGCAACAAAAAAGCCGCCCCCGGCGCTCCCCGGGGGCGGCTCTCAACATGCGGCAAGCTCGCGCTCGCTAGCCCGCAACCTCGACCAGCGTGATCTCGAACGTCAAATCCTGGCCCGCCAGTTCGTGGTTCATGTCGAACGTCGCGACGCCGTCCTCGATGGAGCGCACGAACACGGGGAAGGGCTGGCCGCCCTGGCCCATCATGTAGATGGTCTGCCCCACGGGAAGCTGGTCGCCGTTGGGGATCTGGTCCACCGGCACCTTCTGCACCATGCCCTCATCGCGCTCGCCGTAGGCCTCGGCGGCGGGGATGCGCACGGTCTTCGTCTCGCCCTGCGCCATGTCCTTCACGGCGTTGTCGAAGCCGGGGATCATCTGGCCGGCCATGCACGTGAACTCGATGGGCTCGCCGCGGTCGACCGAGGAGTCGAACTTCGAGCCGTCGTCAAGCGTTCCCGTGTAGTGGACCTTGACCTTCTTGCCTTCGTTGCTCATTGAGGAGCTCCTTTTCATTGGGAAAACGATGCCCCCAGTCTACCCGAGCGCCCCGCCCGCCCGCTCGCTCGCGGCCAACTTGCTCCAAGTCGCCACAAGTCCGTCAACCACACGTCCGGCCCGGCAGGTCGCTCACGTCCAGCAGCGTGATCTCGAAGTTCAGCGCCCGCCCCACGGCCTCGTGGTTCAGGTCGAACACCGCTCGCTCCTCGTCCAGCTCCACGAGCCGCGCGGGGCACGTCCGCCCGTCGGGCGCCTCCAGGTGCATCACGGTGCCCACTTCCAATGGCACGCTCGCGGGGATCTTCGCCCGCTCCACCTCCATCACGCGCTCCTCGGTGCGCGCCTCGTAGGCCGCATCGGCGCCCACGCGCACGCGACGCGTCTCGCCTACGGCCATGTCGCGCACCGTCTCCACGAACGCCGGCGGCATCCATCCGTCCAGGCACGGGAACTCGATCGGGGGTTCCACCTGCTCGATGAACACGCTCCCATCGTCGAAGAGCCCGCGGTACGCCACCTTCACCATGCGGCCCTCGTTGCGCGCGGCCATGGCTCGCTACCGCCCGGCCACCGCGCCTGAGCGCTCGGCCAGCGTGGCCAGCGTCGTGCGCTCGGCCACCAGGCGCGCGAGAGGCTCCAGGTAGGGCCGGTCCGCCTCGCTCAGGCCGCGCTCGGCGATGGCCACCACCGCGTCGCACAGCTCGGCGACGGGCTGCCCGTACACCTCCGCGTCGTACCCGCGCGCCATGAGCGCCTCCTTGGCGGCGCCGTAGGCGGCCTCGTCCACCCCCGCGAACAGCTCGTCGAGCGCGTCCAGGCTGGCCGCGTCGTAGAACAGCCCTCTCACCAGCGCCGCGTACGCTATCACGTACGGCACGGGCATCGCGTCGGCCGGCCGGATCTCCACGTAGGTCTTCAGCCGCACGTCGTTGAAGAACATCGACAGCGCGTGCTCCACCTCCGCGCGCGTCATCGTGCGCTCGGCGTAGATGTCGCCGAACGTGCGGTCGGAGTAGCACCACTGCTCCTTCTTGCACGGGATGAGGATGGCCACCGTGTCCAGGATGTACTCGGCGTAACGCCGCAGGTCGAAGGGCGGGTCCAGCACGCCCGGCACCAGCCCGCAGCGGTCGTTGTCCATGTGCTGCCAGATCTCCGTGCGCACCAGCTCGTGCTTGCGCGGCTTGCCCTCGAACACCGGCGAGTTGTCGCACATGAGCGACAGCACCGGCACGAGCGCGAACGCCAGGCGCAGCTTGCGCAGGCAGTCGGCCGTGCTCGTGTAGTCGATCGACACCTGGGTAGACGCGCTGCCGCGCATCATGCACGGGCCGCACGTGTCCTTCTCGCCCAGGTAGAGGTTCATGAATTGGTAGCGGCGCTTCGGGATGAGCTCGAGGTCGCGTGCGGCCGCCGTGGGGTGGTAGCCCAGCGTGAGCAGGCGCTCGCCTGCGGGCTCGAGCAGCTCGCCGACGCGCTGTTCGAACGCGTCGAACGTCGCGCGCGCCGTGCTCAGGTCCACGAACGGCCCGGCGGACAGCTCCAGCTGCGCGGCGGGCTCGATGGTCACGGCTTCGCCGGGGCGCGAGACACCCAAAAGGTCGCCGTGCACGTCGCGCGTGAGGTGCGGGTACTCGTCTTTCAGCTGGTCGAGCAGCCAGGCCACCCCGCGCTCGCCGCTGTAGGAGACGGGGCTCATATCGTCGTGCACGATGATATGCTCCAGCTCGATGCCGAGCTCGCCCGGCCCGCCCGCCGGCTTGATGCCGCCTTCGAAGTACGAGACGATGGCGTCGATGTTGCTCTCGCGCGCGGGCTGTCCGCTCGCGGCGGCGGTGCTGGGGTTCATGGGCATCTCCTGGGTTGTGCGAAGCCGTATGAGGCGGTTTCGTTGCGTTTCGTGCATAGGATAGCGCTTATACGCTACTCTTCCAGTCGCCTTAAGCGCCGCCCCCGCGAAACCACATCCCGTTTCCACGCGGGCACGGGGTTGTCCCATTCTGAGAAACATGCTATAAAGTATATGGTCGCATTCATCGAATGGGGCTTCCAAGCGCCGAGGGCTATCCCTCGGCACACTTATTTCAGGGGTTCGAATGCGTGAACTGTCGCTCTTCGTCGACGAGTCCGGAACCGAAGGGAAGGGCTCGAAATATTATCTGCTCACGCTGGTCTTCCACGATCAAGCCGACGACATCGAGCAGCACATCAAATCGTACGAGCGAGTTCTCGCCGACAGGGGTTTGCCGAACATCCCATTTCACGCATCCCCGCTTATGAATGGAAACGACGAGTATGCCGGCATAGAGCTCGACGAGCGGAAGCGGATGCTGGCTGCTTTCTTCGTTTTCGCAAGAAAGCTTCCCATCAAGTACAAAACGTTCGCTTATGTGAAAAAGGAGTTTGCAACCCCCGGATCTCTTGCTGCGAGAATGCGCAGGGACGTCGTGACGTTCCTCTTCGATCACTTGGAGTCGTTTCAGCAGTTCGCGGTGGTGAAAATTTACTACGACGACGGTCAGAAGGTCGTGTCAAGCACGCTTCGCGATGCCGTTGGCTATGCCCTGTCGAAGGACTCAGTCCTGTTTCGCAAAAGCAGTCCGACGGACTACCGGCTTTCCCAGGTAGCTGATTTCATTTGCGCCATCGAGTTGACGGCTTTGAAATACGAGGCGAAAGAGATCACTCCGACGGATGACAAGGTCTTCGGCATGATCGGCACGTTCAAGGGGAATTACTTGAAGAAGGTCCGGCAAAAGCGATTCGAGTAGCTTTCGCCCCTCGGTTCCTCCCGCCCTCTGTTCCTCGTGTAACTATTTCGTATCCGACCTTGTCAAACCATGCGCGCTTTTATTAGGATGGACGGCAGCATCAACAACGCCATAAATTTGTGCGCACGCACAAATCGCGGTGGAACCGAAGGCGAGCACGCCGACCTTGCAGGGCCGGCTGGACGGAGGGGATCGGCATGGCCATCACGACGGGCATCGTCGGCGCGGCTGGATTCGCCGGCATCGAGCTGACCAGGCTGGCTCTGCGCCATCCCGACCTGGAGCTCTCGGTCGTCACGTCCAACGAGCTGGCCGGCACCCGCGTGGCCGACGAGTACCCCGGCTTCACCGGGGCCACCGACCTCGCGTTCAGCGCGCACGACGACCCGGCGCTCGACGCCTGCGACCTCGTCTTCCTCGCCGTGCCGCATACGGCGGCCCTCAAGATGGCCCCGCCCCTCGTCGCGCGCGGCGCCGTGGTCGTGGACCTCTCGGCCGACTTCCGCCTCAAGGACCCGGCCGTCTACGAGCGCTGGTACGCCACGCCCCATACCGCAACCGACCTGCTCGCGCGCGCCTCGTTCGGCCTGCCCGAGCTCTTCCCCGACGACCTCGCCCGCGCGGCCGCCGCCCATGCGGCGGGGGAGGGCGCGCTCGTGGCCTGCGCCGGCTGCTATCCTACTGCCACCTCGCTCGCCTCCGCGCCCGCCATCCGCGCGGGGCTCGTGAACCCGGACGCCCCCGTCGTCGTCGACGCCATCTCGGGTGTCACGGGCGCGGGCAAGAAGGCCTCGTCGCGCACGCACTTCTGCTTCGCCGACGAGAACCTCGAGGCCTACGGCGTGGCCACCCACCGCCACACGCCCGAGATCGCGCAGATCCTCGGCCTGGACGAGGGCCGCCTCGTGTTCACGCCGCACCTGGCCCCCCTCAACCGCGGCCTGCTCTCCACCGTGAACCTCCCGCTCGCCCCTGGCGCGCCCCTCGACGCGGACGCCGTCCGCGAGCGCTACCGCGCGTTCTACCAGGACGCCCCCTTCGTGCACGTGCTCGAGGGCGGCGCGATGCCGAAGACCTCCTCGGTGGCCGGCACGAACTGCGCGCACGTCGGGCTCGCCGTGAACGAGCGCGCCCGCATGCTCATCGCCGTATGCGCGATCGACAACCTGGGCAAAGGCGCGGCCAGCCAGGCCGTGCAGTGCGCGAACGCGGTGTGGGGGCTTCCCCAGGCCGCCGGCCTCGATCCCGTCGCGGTCCCCGTGTAGGCCCGCGCGAACAGTCAGAAAGAAGCAGCCATGAGCGAAAGCAAGACGAACGAAGCGCAGCCTCAAGCCGAGGTCGCCCCCCTGCGGGATCCGCAGGCCGAAGAGCGCGTCCCCGGTCTCGACCCGGCGCCGGGCGGTGTGACCGCCCCGCGCGGCTTCAGGGCCGCCGGCGTGCACGCGGGCTTCCGCCGCGACCCCCAGCGCCTCGACTTCGCGCTCGTTGCGGCCGACGAGCCGTGCGCGTGTGCGGCCGTGTTCACGCAGAACGTGTTCTGCTCCGCGCCCGTCACCGTGTCGCGCGAGCACTTGGACGGCCAGGGCTTCGGCACCGCGCGCGCGGTCATCGTGAACTCCGGCAACGCGAACGCGGCCACGGGCGTCCCCGGCCTCGAGGCGGCGCGCGAGTCGGCTCGCCTGGCAGCCGACGCCGTGGGCTGCCCCGCCGAGGAGATGCTGGTGGCCTCCACCGGCGTCATCGGCGTCCACCTGCCGCTCGATCCCTTCCTGGCGGGTCTGCCGGCAGCCGTCGCCGCGCTCTCCCCCGAGGGCGGCGCGAACGCGGCGCGCGCCATCATGACCACCGATACGCGCCCGAAGGAGGCCGCCGTCTCGTTCTCCGGCGACGGCATCGGCTGCGACGGCTGCACGTTCACGGTGGGCGGCATGTCCAAGGGCTCGGGCATGATCATGCCGAACATGGCCACGATGATCGCCGTCCTCGCCACCGACGCCCCCGTGCTGCCCCACGACCTGCACGAAGCCCTCGTTCGCGCGGCGAATGCGAGCTTCAACAAGGTCACGGTGGACTCCGACACCTCCACGAACGACTCCTGCTTCCTCTTCGCGAACGGCGCCGCCGCGCCCGCCGGCACGGCCCCCTTCGCGCCCGGCACGCCCGCCTTCGAGCGCTTCGAGCAGGCGCTTTCCACCGTGTGCCAGAACCTCGCGCGCCAGATGGCCGCCGATGGCGAGGGCGCCACGCGGCTCGTCACCGTGCGCGTGAGCGGCGCCGCCACGCCGGCCGACGCCGACCTAGCGGCCCGCGCCGTCGCCAACTCGCCCCTGGTCAAGACCGCCATCTGCGGCCGCGATGCCAACTGGGGCCGCATCGCGGCGGCCATCGGCAAGTCGGGCGCGGCCTTCCGCCAGGGGGACGCCGCCATCGACATCATGGGCCTGCCCGTGTGCCGCGGCGGGCTCACGGTGCCCTTCGACGAGGACGAGGCCCTGCGCCGCTTCGAGCGGCCGGAGATCGTCCTCGACATCGACCTCGGCGCGGGCGACGCCGCCACCACGGTATGGACGTGCGACTTCACGCACGAGTACATCACGATCAACGGAGACTATCGATCATGAAATACGCGAAGGACACGCGCCCCAACGGCGCCTCGCACAAAGCGGCGGAGATACTCGTCGAAGCGCTTCCCTGGATCAAGAACATCACCGGCAAGACGGTCGTCATCAAGTACGGCGGCTCGGCCATGGTGGACGAGGAGCTGCGCGCCGACGTCATGGCCGACATCGTGCTGCTCAAGATCGTCGGCGTGAACCCCGTCATCGTGCACGGCGGCGGCAAGGCCATCACCGAGGCCATGGAGCACATGCAGCTGCCCGTGGAGTTCCGGGACGGCCAGCGCGTCACCACGCCCGAGGCCATGGACCTCGTGCGCACCGTGCTCATGGGCAAGGTGAACCAGGAGCTCGTGGAGGCCCTGAACGAGCACGGCAACTTCGCCGTGGGCGTCTCCGGCGCCGACGCGGGCGTCATCGTGGCCGAGCAGGCCTCGCCCGAGCTCGGGCGCGTGGGCCGCATCACGCGCATCAACCGCCCGCTGCTCGACGACCTCGTGAACGCCGACTACATCCCCGTGGTGGCGTCGGTGGCGCTCGGCGAGGACGGCGGCTTCTACAACGTGAACGCCGACATGGTGGCCGGCCACATCGCCGCGGCCATCGGCGCGCACAAGGTGGTGTTCCTCACCGACGTGGACGGCCTCTACGAGAACTTCGAGAACAAGGACTCGCTCATCTCCAACCTCACGGTGTTCGAGGCGCAGTACATGGTGGAGAACAACATCGTGTCAACCGGCATGATCCCCAAGCTCAAGTCGTGCATCCTCGCGCTGGACGCTGGCGTGTTCCGCGCGCACGTCATCAACGGCATCACGCCGCATTCGCTTCTGCTCGAGCTGCTCACCAGCACCGGCGTGGGCACCACGATGCACTCCACGGACGAGGCGTGCAAGTTCGACGCCCACCCCCTGGGCAACTTCGCGTCGAAGCTTCTGGAGAACCGCCAGCACAGCATCGCCAGCGGCATGGGGCTCGTCGGCAAGTAGCCCGCCATCGAAACGGAGAAGGAAAGAGGAACCATGTCCTACGCAGAGCAGCGAGAGCTCGAGTCAACCTACCTCATGGGAACCTACGCGCGCAAGCCCGTGGAGCTCGTGCGCGGCCGCGGCATGGAGGTGGAAGACGACGCGGGCCGCACGTACCTCGACTTCGTATCGGGCGTGGGCGCGGCGAGCCTCGGCCACTGCCATCCCGTCCTCGTCGCGGCCCTCGAGGAGCAGGCGCGCACGCTCGTGCACGTGAGCAACTACTATTATATAGAGCATCGCGGCGAGGTGGCCCGCGCGGTGTCCGACCTGCTGAACGCCTGCGTGCCGGAAGGGGAGCGCGCGCCGTGGCAGAGCTTCTTCGCCAATTCGGGCGCCGAGGCCAACGAGTGCGCCTTCAAGCTGGCCCGCCTGCATGCGAAGAAGCGCGCCGCCGCCCGCGCCGAGGAGGCAGGGGCCGATGAGGCGGCCGTGCGCGCCGCGATGGCGGCCGCCCCGCGCGTCATCGTCACGCTCGACAAGAGCTTCCACGGCCGCACGCTCGCCACGCTGGCGGCTACGGCCCAGCCGGCCAAGCAGGAAGCCTTCCAGCCCTTGCCCGACGGCTTCGTGCGCACGCCCCTGAACGACGTCGCGGCGCTCGAGGCGCTGTTCGCGACCCAGGGCGACGATGTGTGCGCCGTCATGGTGGAGTGCGTGCAGGGCGAGAGCGGCGTGCATCCCTGCCTGCCTGAGTTCCTGCAGGCCGCCCGCCGCCTCACCGCCGAGCGCGGGGCGCTGCTCATGTGCGACGAGATCCAGTGCGGCATGTTCCGCTGCGGCACGCATCCCTTCGGCTTCCAGCACTTCGGCATCGCGCCCGACGTGGTGACCATCGCCAAGGGCATCGCCTCGGGATTTCCCATGGGCATGTGCGCCGCGCGCGCCGAGGTGGCCGCGTCGTTCGGCCCGGGCGACCACGGCTCCACGTTCGGCGGCAGCTGCCTGGCGGTTGCCGCGGCCGAGGCGACGGTGCGCGAGCTTTCGCAGGGCGGGTACGCCGAGAGCGTCGAGCGCGTGGGCGCTTACCTGCGCGAACGTCTGGCTGAGCTGCCGCACGTGGCGGAGGTGCGCGGCCTCGGGCTCATGGTGGCGGCCGAGCTCGACGAGTCCGCGAGCGCTCCGGATGTCGTGCTCGCCGGCCTTGAGGAGGGCCTGCTGCTCAACTTCACCGGCCCGCATACGCTGCGCTTCCTGCCGCCCCTCGTCTGCGAGGAATCCCACGTCGACGCCCTCATCGACCGCCTATCCCGCATCCTGACCGCATAGTGGGGGGCGTGACGCAGGACGGGGATGATGTCACTGATGACATCATCCCCGTCCTGCGTCATCGGTGACATTACCCCCCGTCCCTTCGTCACGCCCCCTCCACCCCTCTGCCGTTCGCCCAGGTTGGGGGCCCGTCGGCCTTCCGTTCGCGGGCGCTCATCGGAATTCTTTTCGTTGTTTTCCAAATTCTGGTGCGCAAACGCTGTTCCATGAGGTACTATTTAGTGCATATTTTCGCGGGGTGTTTGCGCTATTCTGCATACGCCACGCGAGCGGATGTGACCGGAACCGTATGCGATCGTTCCCTTGAGGAGCAGAGAGTATCGAGGCATGAGGAAACGTCAACAACGGCATGACATCATTCGCGACATCATTCGCGAGCACAATGTCAAGACGCAGCGCGATCTCGCAAATCAGCTGCAAGCCGCTGGGTACGAGTGCACTCAAGCCACGATCTCCCGCGACATCATGGACATGGGCCTGGTGAAATCGCGCGAGGGCTACTACGTCCTCCCCGAGGAGATGCGGTTGCAGCGCATGGTTTCGGAACTGGTCGAAGAGGTGCACGTGGCAGGCAACATGGTCGTAGTGAAGACGTTTTCCGGCGGAGCCGCCGGCGTTTCCGCTGCGCTCGATAAGGCCAGCCTGCGCGGAGCGCTCGGCACGGTGGCAGGCGACAACACGATCATGATCGCGGCGGAGAGCCCTGAGGCTGCCGTCGAAGTTGAGCGCGCCATCGACCGACTGCGACGACGTTAGTCGTCTATTTTAGCGCGAGGGACGCTTTTCTCCCTCCTTTCCCCCAACGCTGCCACGCAGCATGAAGCCGTGAGGGCCGCCCGGCGCTCACGCCATCGCGAAAAGCCGCGATGCGCACGGGAACCCGTGTACCCGCATACCGCCAGCCGGACGTGCGGTGCCAAGGCCCACCCGTATCCCGCATCGCAGACCCGGGCACAACCATAGAGAAAAGCCAGAACAAGGAAGGACCATCATCATGGCTCAGCAAAAAGACAAAGCAGTCCTCGCGTACTCGGGCGGCCTCGACACCTCCGTGTGCATCAAGTGGCTCCAGGTGGAGAAGAACCTCGACGTCATCGCCGTGGTGGGCGACGTGGGGCAGGAGCACGAGGGCCTCGAGAAGATCAAGCAGAAGGCGCTCAAGTCCGGCGCGCTCGACTGCATCGTCGTGGACATGCGGGACACGTTCGCCAAGGAGTACCTGTCCAAGGCGCTCGCGGCCAACGCCATGTACGAGAACAAGTACCCGCTCGTCTCCGCGCTCTCGCGGCCGCTCATCTCCAAGCACCTCGTGGACGCCGCGCACAAGTTCGGCGCGAAGTACATCGCTCACGGCTGCACGGGCAAAGGCAACGACCAGGTGCGCTTCGAGGCCAGCATCACGATGCTCGATCCCGAGATCGAGATCCTCGCCCCGGTGCGCGAATGGGACCTCAAGACCCGGTCCGAGGAGATGGAATGGGCCCAGGCCCACGGCATCGAGGTGCCCACCACCAAGAAGTCCCCGTACTCCATCGACGACAACCTGTGGGGCCGGGCCATCGAATGCGGCGTGCTGGAAGACCCGTGGGCCGAGCCGCCGGCGGACATCTACACGATGACGAGCGACCCCATGCAGGCGCCTGACCAGCCGCAGTACGTCGAGCTCACGTTCGCGCGGGGCCTGCCCTACATGATCGACGGCAACCAGAAGAGCTTCCTCGGCATCATCTACGCCCTGAACGAGATCGCGGGCACGCACGGCTTCGGCCGCATCGACATGATCGAGAACCGGCTCGTGGGTGTGAAGAGCCGCGAATGCTACGAGGCGCCCGGCGCGCTCGCGCTCATCCAGGCGCACAAGGCGCTCGAGGACCTCGTGCTCGAGCGGGAGGTGCTGCACTGCAAGCTGGACATGGAGCAGACCTGGGCGAAGTGCGTGTACAACGGCCAGTGGTTCTCGCCGCTTAAGGAGGCCATCGACGCCTTCCTGCAGAGCACGCAGCGCTGCTTGTCCGGCACGGTGAGGCTCAAGTTCTACAAGGGCTCGTGCACGGTGGTGGGCCGGAAGAGCGCCTACTCGCTCTACGACTACGCGCTGGCCACCTACGACAAGGACGACGCGTTCGACCACACGGCCGCCAAGGGCTTCATCAAGCTGCAGACGCTCTCCGGCAAGACGTGGGCCTCGAACCGCCGGCAGGAAGGCGCGCCGGCCGAGCTCTTCGACGCGGAGAAGCAGGAGGGCCCGCTCAAGAGGGGCAAGTACGAGGGCGTCACGCCCCTCGGCCAGCAGGTGGTGGCCGAGGCCGAAGCCGTCTTGGCGTAAGCGAAAGGAAACCCCATGGCACTCTGGTCAGGCAGGTTCACCGAGGGCGTGAGCGAGTTCACGCAGCGCTTCGGCGCGTCGCTGCCGGTGGACAAGGCGCTCTTCGCGCAGGACATCGCGGGCTCGCAGGCGCACGCGCGCATGCTGGCGGCGCAGGGCGTCATCCCGCCGGCGGATGCCGACGCCATCGTGGGCGGCCTCGAGCGCATCAAGGCGCGCATCGAGGCGGGGGAGTTCGCCTTCGATGTGAACGACGAGGACATCCACATGTCCGTGGAGCGCGCGCTCATCGCCGATATCGGCGATGCCGGGGCGCGCCTGCACACGGGCCGCAGCCGCAACGACCAGGTGGCCACCGACACGCGCCTGTTCGCCAAGCAGCGCTGCGCCGACCTCATGGCCGCGAACGTGGCGCTGCGGGAGGCCCTGATCAAGCAGGCCGAGGCGCACTTCGACGTCATTCTGCCGGGCTACACCCATATGCAGCACGCCCAGCCGGTGCTGTTCTCGCACCATATGCTCGCCTACGTGTGGATGCTCGCGCGCGACTTCGAGCGCCTGGCCGCCGCCCGCCGCGCCGCCGACGCGAGCCCGCTCGGCTCGGCGGCGCTCGCGGGCACTACGTACCCGCTCGATCGCCAGATGACGGCGGACGCGCTCGGGTTCTCGCGCGTGATCCCTAACTCGCTCGACGCCGTGTCCGACCGCGACTTTTTGCTCGATCTGTCCTACGCGTGCAGCGTGTCGTGCATGCACCTGTCGCGCCTGTGCGAGGAGATCGTGCTGTGGTCCTCGTCCGAGTTCGGCTTCATCGAGCTCTCCGACGCGTTCTCCACGGGCTCGTCCATCATGCCGCAGAAGAAGAACCCCGACTTCGCCGAGCTCATCCGCGGAAAGACCGGGCGCGTGGTGGGCGACCTCGTGGCGCTGCTCGTCACCATGAAGGCGCTGCCGCTCGCGTACAACAAGGACCTCCAGGAGGACAAGGAGGGCGCCATCGACGCCGCCAAGACGCTCGAGGACTGCCTCGTGTGCGCCGCCGGCATGATCGAGACGATGGCGGTGAAGCCCGAGGCCATGCTCAAGCAGGCGAAGAAGGGCTACCTCGCCGCCACCGACGTGGCCGACTACCTGGCGAAGAAGGGCATGCCGTTCCGCCGCGCCCACGAGGTGGTGGGGCACCTCGTGCTTCTGTGCGAGCAGCGCGGCTGCGATCTGGACGACCTCGCGCTCGCGGACTTCCAGGCCGAGAGCGACCTCTTCGAGGCCGACATCACCTCCGCGCTCGACCTCGGCGCCATCGTGGCCGCCCGCACCACCGAGGGCGGCACGGGCAACGCCGCCGTGGCCGAGCAGCTGGCCCTCGCGAAAGCCGGCCTCGCCGCCGACGAGGCCGCGCTCTAGGGCGAGGGACCGTGGCAGGGGACGCCCCCTGCCACGGTCCCGCCCCAATGAACGATTGAGGCTGCGACCGGGGCTTTTGCCATCTTGACCATTTTCCAACAAACTTATGTTGATTCATGAGGGCCTTACCCCCGATGATACAATGAGCCAAGTTTTTGGAGGTGTCACGTGGCTTCACGTTCGATAAAAAATAGGCCGAGCGCCAAGAAGAAGCATCCGAAGATCGGGCTTCTCGTCGTGCTCGCCGTCTTCGTCGCCGTCATCGTCTCCGGCGTCGTGGGCGTCTACGCCCTCGGATCGTCGTGGCTGCAGGACCTGCCCGACTACGAAGGCGCCGACGCGTTCAACACGTCGCTGCCCTCCGAGATGTACGCCAACGACGAGGCGACGCTCTTGGCCAAATTCCAGCTGGAGAACCGCGAGCCGGTCGAGTTGGAGCAGATGAGCCCCTACGTCCTCGAAGGCACGGTTGCCACCGAGGACGAGCGCTTCTACGAGCACGGGGGCTACGACCTCTGGGGCATCATGCGCGCCGCGGTGGTCACGCTCACCGGCCAGGGCCGCGAGGGCGCGTCCACCATCACGCAGCAGTTCGTGCGCAACACCATCCTCGCCGACGAGATGAACGACATCTCCATCAAGCGCAAGCTCCGTGAGATCTACCTCTCCGTCAAGCTGGAGGAGAAGTATTCCAAAGACGAGATCCTGCGCATGTACCTCAACACCATCAACTACGGCAACGCGACGTACGGCATCCAGGCGGCGTCGCAGCGCTACTTCTCGAAGGACGCCACGGAGCTGACGCTCGGCGAGGCGGCCGCCCTGGTGGGCATCCCCCAGTCGCCGTCCAACAACAACCCGCTCGTCAGCATGGAGAACTGCCTCGCGCGCCGCACCCTCGTGCTCAACCGCATGCTGGAGAACGGCTACATCACGCAGGAGGAGCACGACGCGGCCGACGCCGAGGAACTCGTGCTCGTCGAGAACATCCCCACCAACGACGGCATCCTGCAGTACCCCTACTTCAGCAGCTACGCGCGCGAGAAGCTGCGGGACTACGGCGTGTCCGAGGCCGAGATCCTCCAGGGCGGCCTGAAGATCATCACCACCCTCGATCCGGCCATGCAGGAGGCCGCCGAGGCCGCCGCAGCCAATAAGGAGAGCCAGGTGGACGACGTGTTCGAGGTCGCCCTGGCCGCGGTCGAGCCGGGTACGGGCTACATCAAGGCGCTCGTGGGCGGCAAGGACTACGAGGCGAACCAGGTGAACATGGCAACCGGCACGGGCGGCCTGGGCCGTATGCCCGGATCGTCGTTCAAGACGTTCACGCTGGTGTCGTCCATCGAGCAGGGCATCTCGCCCCAGACGATGGTCGACTGCTCGGCCACCGCCCAGTTCCCCGGCTGGTCGGTCGAGAACATCAATAAGACGAACTACGGCACGCGCTCCATCGCCCGCGCGTTCGCCGTCTCGTCGAACACCGGTTTCGCGCGCCTGTTCTTGGCCCTGACGCCCGAGACGGTCATCGAGACGGCGCACCGCATGGGCATCAAGAGCGACCTGCAGCCGCAGTCCACGCTCGCGCTCGGCTCTGAGGCGGTCACGCCGCTCGAGATGTCCGAGGCGTACGCGACGCTGGCCAGCGGCGGGATGCACTACGAGGCCACCCCCATCCTGATGGTGTACAACAGCGCCGGCGAGGTGGAGGTCGACCACACGAATCCGGAGGGCGAGCAGGTGGTCTCGCCCGAGGTGGCGCACGCCGCCGTCGAGGTGATGAAGGGCGTCGTGCAGAGCTCCGAGGGCACGGGCCAGGATGCGCGGCTCGCGAACGGCCAAGTGGTCGCCGCCAAGACGGGCACCTCCGAGGATTACAAGGACAGCTGGTTCTGCGGCATCACGCCCCAGATGTCGGTGGCGCTGTGGCTGGGCGACCGCCGCGACTACAACGGCGACGACACCTGTCAGTCGCTTCCCACGTACGTGACGGTGGCGAGCGCGTTCAGCGACTTCATGGGCGCCGTGTTCGGCGACCAGCCGACGGAGGACTTCCCGTACGCCGCCGAGCCTTCGTACAACAAGCAGTACTCCAACTCCGAGTACCATATCGGCGGGTACGGCTGGTCGGGGTCGTCCAACTCCTCGAATTCGGGCTCGAGCTCGAATTCGGGATCCAGTCCGAAAGACGATGACGCCGAGGAGAAGCCCGCCGAGGGCGGAACCACCGGCGGCACGACCCCCGGCACCGGCACCGGTACCGAGACCCCCGGCGGGGGCACGGGCACCGAGACGCCCGGCGGCGGAGGCGGCGGCACCGAGACCCCCGGCGGGGGCGGCGGAACCGAGACCCCCGGCGGAGGCGGCGGCGGCACCGAGACGCCCGGCGGAGGCGGCGGCGGCACCGAGACCCCGGGCGGGGGCGGCGGAACCGAGACCCCCGGCGGAGGCGGCGGTGGCGGCACCGAGACGCCCGGCGGGGGCGGAGCCCCTGCGGCAAATGCCGTTTCCCTGGATCTTTGGAGCCGTCAGCCGTTGCAGTCCCCCTGGGCCGCGCGCGCCGCTTAACATGGAAATGAACGCACCGATACGATGGTAGGAGCACGTGTATGAAACATACGAGATTCGCCAAGATGGCCGTGGCGCTGTGCGCCGGCGTCCTGATGGCGGCGGCGCTGGGCGGCTGCGCGCAGCAGGGTTCGGCGGCCTCGCAGCAGCAATCCGCGAACCGCCAGTACATGACGCAGGTGAACCAGGTCATGGAGGACTTGCAGGGCAAGCTGGACAGCTTCAGCGACGCGGTGTCGCGCGGCGACGTGGTGGGCATGCGCACGCAGGCTGACAACGCCGTCAAGTCCATCGACGAGCTGGGCAAGCTCGAGGTGCCCGACGAGCTGAAGGAGATCCAGCAGGATTACGCTGACGGCACGGGCGAGCTCAAGGATGCGCTCAACGCCTACGTCGACCTCTACACCGAAATCGACAGCGCCACCGACGACCAGCCCTTCGACTGGGCCACCTACGACCAGCGCGTCGGCGACATCCAGAAGCAGTACGACGACGGCATCGCCAAGCTCAAGGACGGCGACGCCAAGGCCGTCGAGAAGAACGAGTGAGACAAAGGGAGACAAAGGGACGGGGTAATCGTCCCATTCCCCTCCCCGGATCCCTCGACCACCCGATGAAAAAGGGGCGGTGCCGTTTATGGCGCCGCCCCTTTTTAAGGCTGCGATCAGGTCGCCGGATCCGGCTGCGGCTCAGGCGGGGGATCGGGTGTCGGCTCGGGTTCCGGCTCGGGCTCGGGTTTTGGATCCGGTGTGGGCTCGGGCGTCGGCTCGGGCGTGGGCTCCGGAGTCGGCGTGGGCTCGGGCGCGGGCTCCTTGCCCTTCGACACGGTGAGGATGATCGTGTCGCCCGAGACGCTCTGGCTGACAACCGTTCCGGCGGGCACGGTGTCGGAGTACACCTCGACCATCGACGCCTTGAACCCGCCGAGCATGCTCTGCGCCTCGCTCAGCGTCTTGCCCACGACGTTGGGGGCGTCCGAGGGCTCCTTCTTCTCCTCCTTGTTGTACTTCGAGCTCTGCTTCTTGTTGAAGTCGTTGTTGTACGGAGGATCCTTCGTCTCGGGGAAGTCGACGATCTCCGTCCCCTCAAGCGCCCGCGACATGAAGTCCTGCCACAGCTGGTTGGCGGTCAGGGTGGGGTCGCTCGGCGTGAATTGCCGGTTGCCGAGCCATACCGAGCAGGTGAGCTGCGGCGCGTATCCCACGAGCCAATGGCCACAAAAAGCTTGCACAGTTCCGGTCTTACCGGCTACAGGCTGCCCGTTCGAGGGGCCGAAGCCGTTCGCGGTGCCCTTGCTTGACTCGAACACGCTGCGCAGCACCTTCGTCACGGCGCCCGCCACCTCCTCGGAGAGCACGCGCTCGCTCGTGTCGGCGGGCTCGTACACCACGGTGCCGTCCTTGTCGACGATCTTCGTGATAACGATGGGATCGTGCTTCATGCCGCCGGTGGCCAAAGTGGAGTAGGCCACCGCCATGCTGAGGGGCGTGGTGTTCTCCGTGCCGAGGGTGGCAGTGGGGATGTTTTTGGGATTGAACTCCTCGCCCACGCCCAGCCGCAGGGCCATCTCGTTCATTGCGGCCGGTGTCACCTGTTCGGCCAAGCGGTAGTAGCCGGTGTTCGACGAGAGCGCCGTGGCGTCCTTGATGGACTGGATGCCGTAGTCGTTGCCGTTGAAGTTCTCAAGAGGCTCGGCGCCGGGGCGGTCCATGGGGGAGGAGCAGTCGATCTTCGTCTCGGGGCTGATGCCCTGCTCGATGGCCGCCGCCAGGGTGAATGCCTTGAACGTCGAGCCGGAGGGCTGCCCGCCTTGGGTGGCGATGTTCCACTGGCCGCCGTCGTAATAGTCGGAGCCGCCGACGATAGCCTTCACCAAGCCCGTCGAGGGATCCATGGCCACGAGCGCCGATTCCAGATTCTCGCCCATGCCCACCATGCGCTCGTTCTGGGCGGCGCACGCTTCCTCCGCCATCACCTGCATCGAGACGTCGAGCGAGGTGTAGATGGTGTAGCCGCCCTCGAACAGGCTCTTCTCAGAGATGTTGTACTTCTCGGGATCGGTGGCGAGGAGCTTTTGCGCGTGGCTCGTGAAGTACGGGTACGCGTAGATGCCGTCCTCCGGCGCGGCGGCGGCGGGGTTCAGGTTGAGTTCTTCGGCCCGGGCGGCGTCGTGCTCCTCCTGCGTGATATCGCCGGCCGACAGCATGCGGTCGAGTACGGTGTTGCGGCGCTTGAGGGCGGCCTCGGGATACTCCTTGGGGTTGAGGTAGGTGGGCGACTGCGGAATGCCCACGAGCGTGGCCGCCTGCGTGAGCGTGAGGTCGGACGCCGGCACTTGGAAGTAGTTCTGCGCCGCCGCCTCGATGCCGTAGCAGCCGTCTCCGTAGTTGATGGTGTTGATGTACATGAGCAGGATCTCGTCCTTGCTGAACCGCTTCTCCATCTCCATGGCCAGCTCGGCCTCGCGGATCTTGCGCTCGATGGAGATCTCGGTGGCCTCCTCGGTGAGGATGGTGTTGCGGACGAGCTGCTGGGTGATGGTGGACGCGCCCTCGAGGTCGCCGCCGGTCAGGTTGTTGACCACCGCGCGCGCGATGCCGGGGATGTCAACGCCGTTGTGCTCGTAGAAGCGCACGTCCTCGGTGTCCACGGTGCCCTTGAGCGCGTAGTCGCTCACCTGGTCGACGCCGGTCAGGGGCTCGCGCTTCTCCAGCTGGAACTGCGCGAGCAGGGTGGACTCGTCGCCGGCGTACATCACCGACTCCTGTGAGTCGTTCGTGAAGTTCACATCCTCGATGGCCGGCAGGTCCTCCGTCCAGCCCTCCATGACGTGCAGGACGCCCTGCACTCCCCAGTAGCCGACGAAGCAGAGTGCCCCCACGGCGATGAGGAGGGCCCATTTGGTTGCGTGAGTGCGCTTTTCGCGCTGTTTTCTCCGATTCTTCATGGTTCGATTATACTAGCATACCGCTGCAACCGAATCGTTGCCTTGGCGGAGTACACAAGGAACCCCAAAAGCCCTGGAATCCGCCCATAGTTAAAAGTCTTCCCATCACAGAGGTGATTAACCCCATGTCCCACGATGTCGAACTCCTCGCGCCCGCCGGCAACGCCGAGGCCCTCCGCGCCGCCGTGCGCGCCGGTGCCGACGCGGTATACCTGGGCCTCGAGTCGTTCAACGCCCGCCGCGGCGCCGACAACTTCACGCTGGCCACGCTCGCCGAGGCGTGCGACTACGCGCATCTGCGCGGCGCGCGCGTGTACGTGACGCTCAACACGGCCGTGCTGCCCTCCGAGCTCGAGCGCGCGCTCGAGACCGCGCGCCAGGCCTACCGCGCCGGTGCCGACGCGTTCATCGTGCAGGACATCGGCGTGGCCGCAGAGCTCTCGCGCGCCCTGCCCGAGGCGCGCCTGCACATCTCCACCCAGATGAACACCCATAACGCCGCCGGCATCGAAGCCGCGTCCCGGCTCGGCGCGCGCCGCGTCACGTTCGCGCGCGAGCTGTCCCTCGCCGAGATCGCGCACCTCGCGCAGACGGCCGGCGAGCTCGGCATGGAGGTGGAGGCGTTCGCCCATGGGGCGCTGTGCGTGTGCTACTCGGGGCAGTGCTTCATGTCGTCGCTCATCGGCGGGCGCTCGGCCAACCGGGGCCTGTGCGCCCAGGCGTGCCGGCTGCCCTACACGCTGCACAACAAGGCGCTGCGCAAGAACCTGCCCTCGCCGGGCGACCACCTGCTCTCTCCGCAGGACCTCTGCGCCATCGACTTGGTGGCCGAGCTCGTGGAAGCGGGCGCGGCTTCGCTCAAGATAGAAGGCCGCATGAAGTCGCCCGAGTACGTGTTCGCCGTCACGGGCGTCTACCGCGCCGTGCTCGACCGCGTCCTTGCGGCGCGCGCCGCGGGCGGCGACGCCTGGACGCGCGACGCCTCCGTGCGCGCCACCGACGAGGAGCGCCGCGTCCTGGCCGAGGCGTTCTCGCGCGGCTTCACCACCGCCTACCTCGAAGGCGAGCGCGGCAACGGCATCATGAGCTACGGCCGGCCGAACAACCGGGGCGTGCTGGTGGGCCGCGTCGCATGGGTCAAGGACGGCGTGGCCGCCATTGCGCCCGAGCGCGAGCTTGCAAGCGGCGACGTGCTCGAGTTCTGGACGAACAAGGGCCATTTCGCCTGTGCGCTCGCCGACGCGGCGCGCGACCGCGACGGCAACGTGCGCGTCTCGCCCGACCGCCCGGTGGGGAAGGGCGACCGCGTGTTCCGCGTGCGCAGCGCCGAGGCGGCCTTCCAGGACGACCCCCGGCTGCCGCGCGTTTCCGTAAAGGGGCGCGCGACGCTGCGCATCGGCGAGCCTCTGCGCATCGAGTTCTCCCGCCAGGGCGTCACGGGCGCGGCCGAGGGCGACGTCGTCGAAGCCGCACGCACCAAGCCGGTGTCGGCCGAGGACGTGCGGGCGCACATCGATCGCCTCGGTCAGACGTCTTTCGAGCTCGCCAGCCTGGACATCGAGCTCGACGAGGGCGTGGGCATCGGCTTCTCCCAGCTGCACCGCGTGCGCGCCGCCGCGCTCGACGATCTGGAGGCGAAGCTGCTCGCGCCCGCGCGCAACCGCGCGCTGCCGCGCGTCCCCGCCCGCCCGCAGCTCCAACCCGCCCGCCCTGTCTCTTATACACCACTGACGCTGCCGACGAAGGCCTCTGCGTCTATGTTTTATAAGGGACAGGCTCCAACCCGCCCGCCCGCGCGGTTGCCGCATAGCCGCTTGGGCCACGAACCCCGCCTGCGCCCGCGCCGCGAAGCGCGCCGGGGCGGACGTGATCTACGTGCCCGCGCTCAACTACAAGCGGGGCGAGGCCGTCATCGCGGGCCAGCGCACGTCCACCGCCGAGCAGGCCGGCTATCCCAAGCAGGCGGTCATCGCGCTGCCCACGATCGAGCACGACCCGGTGCCCGGCACGCGCGAGGAGGCGCTCGACTTCGATCCGTGGCGCTTCGTCAGACCCGGCAAGCCCGTGCTCGTCGAGAACCTCGGAGCGCTCGCGCGCGCGGCCGAGATGGGCTGCGAAGCGGAGCTCGGCCCGCATGTGCCCGTGACGAATCCGCTCGCCCTCGCGGCTGCAGCCGAGCTGGGCGCGACGCGCGTGTGGCTCTCGCCCGAGCTCACCTTGGGCCAGATCGCCGACCTCGCCGAGGATTCCCCGGTCGAGCTCGGCCTTACCATCATCGGCGCGCAGGAGCTCATGGTCACCGAGCACTGCCTGCTTATGAGCCAGGGCCCCTGCGACGAGAACTGCGATGCGTGCCCGCGCCGCAAGAGCCCGCATTACCTGCGCGACCGCAAGGACTACGAGTTCCCCGTCGTCACCGACGCCCTGGGCCGCAGCCACCTGTACAACGGCGTGCAGCTCGACGTGGCCCACGCGATGCCCGACCTCGTGCACGCCGGCGTGACCATGCTCATGGTGGACACCACGCTCATGAACGTGGAGGAGACGACCGAGGCCGTGCGGCGCGCCGTCCGCGCGCGCAACGTCGCCCACGCCGACGGCAACGCCATCGCGAAGACCCCCGGCACCACCAGCGGCCACCTCTACCGCGGCGTGCAGTGAGCGCGTGGCAATTACCCCGTCCCTCTGTCACGAAGGGGGCGTCACGCCGTCACGCCACAGCCTCCTATGGTAGAATTCCCTACACTATATATAGTAAGGAAAGAGAGATCGATGCTGTCCCCTGAAGAACAACTGCACACCATCGCCTCCGGCGCGGCGCAGATCGTGCCCGAGGCCGCCCTCCTCGAGAAGCTCAAGCGCGGCGAGCCCCTGAACATCAAGCTCGGCGTGGACCCCACGGCCCCCGACATTCACCTCGGGCATGCCGTGCCGCTGCGCAAGCTGCGCCAGTTCCAGGACCTCGGCCACGGCGTCACGCTCATCATCGGCGACGGCACCGCGCTCATCGGCGACCCGTCCGGCCGCAACTCAACGCGCCCGCAGCTCACGAGCGAGCAGATCAAGGCGAACGCGCAGACCTACGTCGACCAGGCCTTCAAGATCCTCGATCCCGCCAAGACCACGCTGCGCTACAACTCGGAATGGCTGCTGTCCCTCAACATGGAGGGGCTGCTGAAGGTGGCCAGCAACTTCACCGTGGCCCGCATCCTCGAGCGCGACGACTTCCACAACCGCTACGCCAACAACCAGTCCATCAGCCTGCACGAGTTCCTCTACCCGGTCATGCAGGCCTACGACTCGGTGGTCATCAAGGCCGACGTGGAGTTGGGCGGCACCGACCAGCTGTTCAACCTGCTGGCCGGTCGCGAGCTCATGGAGAAGATGGGCATGGAGCCGCAGGTGTGCCTCACGCTTCCCCTGCTCGAAGGCACCGACGGCGTGCAGAAGATGTCGAAGAGCTACGGCAACTACATCGGCCTCACCGACGAGCCGGCCGACATGTTCGGCAAGGTCATGTCCATCCCCGATGAGCTCATGGTGAAGTACCACCGCCTGGCCTCCACGCTGTCGGTGGACGAGATCGACGCCATCGAGAACGGCTTGGCCGCCGACGAGCTGCATCCCAACAAGGTGAAGCGGGCGTTGGCGCGAAACATCGTGGCCGCCTACCACGGCGACGCCGCCGCAGCCGCGGCGGAGGCCGAGTTCGACCGCGTGTTCAAAGAGCACGCCGCGCCCAGCGACATCCCCGACTTCAAGGCCGACCTCACGCCCAACGACGAGGGCAAGGTGTACCTCGCCAAGCTCATCGCCGACGCGGGTCTGGCCGGAAGCGCCGGCGAGGCGCGCCGCCTCATCGACGGCGGTGGTGTGAAGGTGAACGGCGAGGCGCTTCCCGCGAAGTCCTACAACGTGGATCCGGCGCTGCTCGCAGGTGCCACGCTCCAAGTGGGCAAGCGCAAGTTCGTGAGGCTCGTGTAACGTCGGGCCGCATCCGTCAGGCGGCCCGCGCAGGGTCGCCTGACGCCTTTCCGGGCTCGAATCGAAAAGTTTTTGAAATCGTTGCAAGGATCCGCCCCGCTCGCTCGTGTTCAAGGTGAAAGAGCAAACGAACGGATCCTAGGAGGACCACCATGAAGAAGAAGAAGTACATCGCCATCGCGCTTGCCTCGGTGCTCGCGCTTGTCGCCGTGCCGGCGCTCGCGTTCGCTGCGGGCTCCTCGAGCTTCGGGCCGCAGATGGACGGCGCGCGCGTGCAGGAAATGGTGGGCGATACGACGGCCGCGTACGCGAAGGCCGCTGCAGGCGCGTGCATCGGCTACGTGGATGCCGACGGCAACGGCGTGTGCGACTCCTACGAGAACGGCGCCTGCCCCGGCGGCCAGGGCCAGGGCTACGTGGACGCCGACAACGACGGCGTGTGCGACAACTACGGCCAGGGCCAGGGCAACGGTGCGGGCAACGGCAGCGGCCAGGGCTGCGCCGGTTACGTGGATGCCGACGGCAACGGCGTGTGCGACGCGTGCGGCAACGCCTCGGGATCGTGCCCCGGTTACGTGGATGCCGACGGCAACGGCGTGTGCGACAACTACGGCAGCGGCAACGGCTACGGGCAGGGCAACGGATACGGCAACGGCAACGGCATGGGCCACGGACACGGGCGCGGCCACGGCTGCATGAACCGCTGATCACCGGACTTCGAGGGGAACATGCGGGCGGCGGAGGATATCGAAGAGACGATGGAGCGGTGCGCAGATGCCGTCTGGCGCGTCTGCGCACTGTACTTCCGCTCCCACGCCGACGCGCAGGACGCGTTCCAGGATGCCTTCCTCAAGTACGCGCTCGCCGACTCCACGACGTTCAACGACGACGAGCACCGCAAGGCGTGGCTCATCCGCGTGACGGCGAACGTGTGCAAGGACATGCTGAAGGCCTCCTCGCGCAAGGCGGCTCCCCTCGACGAGGCGGGATGCGAGCGCCTCGCCTCAAGCGACCCGGAAGCCCAGCCGGCGTCTTTTTCGAGCGAGGTCGTCGACGCCATGCGCGCGCTCGACGATCCCCCGCGCACCCCGCTCTACCTCTCTTTATATGAAGGATACAGCGCCGTCGAGATAGCCGACATGGTGGAGGCACCCGTCAACACCGTGTACTCATGGCTCGCGCGCGGCAAGAAGCAGCTGAAGGAGGCCCTGTCATGACCGATCTCGAACAGCGCGTCTGCCAGGCCTTCGACGAGGTGGTCGCCCCCGAGTCGGTGAAGCGCGAGACGCTCGCCTACCTCGCCTGCCGCGCGGCCCAGCTCGAATCCGCCGCCCAGGAATCGGCAGAGCCCGTCCCGCCCGCCGCATCCGAGCATCCCGCCCGCCGCCGTTCGGGCGCGTTTCGCGCCTTCACGTTCAGGAAGGCGGTCGCGGCCGCAGCGGCGTGCCTCGTCGTCGCGGCCCTCGGGATCGGCGGCTTCACCGCGTACGCGCAGCCCACGGCGTACGTGGGCATCGACGTCAACCCTTCCGTCGAGCTCTGCGTGAACCGCTTCGGCCTCGTCGTGGAGACGCGCGCGCTCAACGACGACGGCCGCGCCCTTCTCGAGGGCGTGAGCCTCGAGGGCCTCGGGTACGCCGAGGCGCTCGCCGCTCTCACCCAAAGCGATGCCTTCGCCCCCTACGCGCAGGAGGGTTCCTTCGTCGAGATCAACGTGGCGTCGGACGACGAGCGCCAGGCCGAGGAACTCCGTTCCCAGAGCGACGCTTGCCTCAAGCAGCTTCCGTGCCGCGGGTCGTGCCATGCGGTGGACGAGGAGACGTGGCAGGCCGCCAACGCCGCCGGCATGGGCGTCGGACGCTATCGCGCCGCCCTCGAGCTCATGGAGCTCGATCCCGAGGTGACGCTCGAGGAATGCGAAACGATGTCCATGCGCGAGCTGCGCGACCGCATCGCCGCCGCTTCCGGCGAGCCGTCGTTCGGGCAGGGATCCGGGGGAGGAGCCGGAGCGGGGCACGGCTCCGGCCGAGGCCATGGCGAGGGCCACGGCGCGGGTCGCGGGCGCGGCATGCAGTAGCCCCGCCTTACCCGCTTCTTACGGTGCGCGCGGGCCAACTGCGTGCACCTCTTCACAACTCGCCGCCCCATAAAGGGCGCGACCAGGGCATTCGCGGCTCATGACAAAAAAGATCGTCCTTTTCCAAAATTGACTCTTGCGCTCCGTCCACCTTACGGGTAATATACAAAACCCGCGTTTGAGGAGAGCGCGGCCCGTACCTCGCGAAAAGGGAAGCGATTCCCTGAGAAGTGGACGCGGAAGACGAAAGCCTTCCGAAAAAACCTTCCAAGAATCTGAAAAAAGTTCTTGACGGCGGGGGAACGGAAGGGTAATATATCTCCTTGCGCGTTCGGCTCCGGCCGGCCGCGGAGGGGCCCCGAGGGGCCCCGCGGGAACCTTGAGAACCGGATACTGAGAAGCAAGGAATAAGCCAAGCGAGACGTCGATTTCGATGACGGATCCGCCGGGGCCGCGCCCACCTGAAGGGTATGCGGCGGCCGGCGGGAAAACCAAGATCAGGCGCGGCAGAGATGCCGCATCTCTTTCAACGGAGAGTTTGATCCTGGCTCAGGATGAACGCTGGCGGCGTGCCTAACACATGCAAGTCGAACGATTAAACCATCTTCGGATGGACATAGAGTGGCGAACGGGTGAGTAACACGTGACCAACCTGCCCCTTACTCCGGGACAACCTTGGGAAACCGAGGCTAATACCGGATGCTCCGGGAGCCCCGCATGGGGCGCCCGGGAAAGCCCAGGCGGTAGGGGATGGGGTCGCGGCCCATCAGGTAGACGGCGGGGTAGCGGCCCACCGTGCTGACGACGGGTAGCCGGGTTGAGAGACCGACCGGCCACATTGGGACTGAGATACGGCCCAGACTCCTACGGGAGGCAGCAGTGGGGAATTTTGCGCAATGGGGGCAACCCTGACGCAGCAACGCCGCGTGCGGGATGAAGGCCTTCGGGTTGTAAACCGCTTTCAGCAGGGAAGATAGCGACGGTACCTGCAGAAGAAGCTCCGGCTAACTACGTGCCAGCAGCCGCGGTAATACGTAGGGAGCGAGCGTTATCCGGATTCATTGGGCGTAAAGAGCGCGTAGGCGGCCCCTCAAGCGGAACCTCTAACCTCCGGGCTCAACCCGGAGCCGGGTTCCGAACTGGGGGGCTCGAGTTCGGTAGAGGAGGATGGAATTCCCGGTGTAGCGGTGGAATGCGCAGATATCGGGAAGAACACCGATGGCGAAGGCAGTCCTCTGGGCCGCAACTGACGCTGAGGCGCGAAAGCTGGGGGAGCGAACAGGATTAGATACCCTGGTAGTCCCAGCCGTAAACGATGGATGCTAGGTGTGGGGGGATGCACCCTCCGTGCCGCAGCTAACGCATTAAGCATCCCGCCTGGGGAGTACGGCCGCAAGGCTAAAACTCAAAGGAATTGACGGGGGCCCGCACAAGCAGCGGAGCATGTGGCTTAATTCGAAGCAACGCGAAGAACCTTACCAGGGCTTGACATGCTGGTGAAGCGGCGGAAACGCCGTGGCCGAGAGGAGCCAGCGCAGGTGGTGCATGGCTGTCGTCAGCTCGTGTCGTGAGATGTTGGGTTAAGTCCCGCAACGAGCGCAACCCCTGTCCTGTGTTGCCAGCATTAGGTTGGGGACTCACAGGAGACTGCCGGCGTCAAGCCGGAGGAAGGTGGGGACGACGTCAAGTCATCATGCCCTTTATGCCCTGGGCTGCACACGTGCTACAATGGCCGGTACAACGGGCTGCGACCTGGCGACAGGAAGCGAATCCCTCAAAGCCGGCCCCAGTTCGGATCGGAGGCTGCAACCCGCCTCCGTGAAGTCGGAGTTGCTAGTAATCGCGGATCAGCATGCCGCGGTGAATACGTTCCCGGGCCTTGTACACACCGCCCGTCACACCACCCGAGTCGTCTGCACCCGAAGCCGCCGGCCGAACCCGCAAGGGGCGGAGGCGTCGAAGGTGTGGAGGGTAAGGGGGGTGAAGTCGTAACAAGGTAGCCGTACCGGAAGGTGCGGCTGGATCACCTCCTTTCTAGGGAGACACATGAGTGTCCGACGAGGTCGAGCGAGAAGCTCCCTCGCCTGGAAGAAGACCAATTCTTATGAAAAGCCGCCGTCGACATCGGCAGGCTTGGCCTGCTTGCTCTCTCAGCATCCGGCTCCCGGGGCTCCCGCCCCGGGCGCGGGCGCATAGGCGCCCCGCCGCGCACCTTGACAGTTGCATAGCGTTATCAACGAGAAAACAGATCTATCTCCCCTCCCCTTCGGGGGAGGGGGCATCTGAAACGATCGCGATATCATCGATATGGATATACCCGAGAACATCTGTCCAAGAAGATGTTAAGGGCGCACGGCGGATGCCTTGGCACAGGAAGTCGACGAAGGACGCGGCAAGCTGCGATAAGCTGCGGGGAGGGGCAAACACCCTTTGATCCGCAGGTCTCCGAATGGGGGAACCCGGCTGGGGTCATGCCCAGTCACCCGCATCTGAATAGAATAGGATGCGAGGAGGCAACCCGGGGAACTGAAACATCTAAGTACCCGGAGGAAGAGAAATCAACCGAGATTGCGCGAGTAGCGGCGAGCGAAAGCGCACCAGCCCAAACCCATGCATGTGTAAGCTTGAGGGCGTTGCTGCATGAGGGGTTGTGGGACCGTCTCCTCCATGGGCCTCAGACCATGGACGGGGTTACAAATCCGCGCGGTAGCGGAACGGCCTGGGAAGGCCGGCGGAACAGGGTGAGAGCCCCGTACGTTGAACCGCGCGGACCCCGAGGACGGCACCCGAGTAGCGCCGGGCACGTGAAACCCGGTGCGAAGCAGGGGGGACCACCCTCCAAGGCTGAACACTCTCCTGTGACCGATAGCGAACCAGTACCGTGAGGGAAAGGTGAAAAGCACCCCGAGAGGGGAGTGAAACAGTACCTGAAACCGTGCGCCTACAAGCAGTCGGAGCCCCCCAGCGGGGTGACGGCGTGCCTTTTGTAGAATGAGCCAGCGAGTTGCGGTAAGCGGCGAGGTTAAGGTTTGAACCGAGCCGCAGTGAAAGCGAGCCTTTAAGATGGCGAATGAGTCGCTTGCCGCAGACGCGAAGCCGGGTGAGCTATCCATGGGCAGGCTGAAGCGGGGGTAAGACCCCGTGGAGGGCCGAACCCACTTCGGTTGAAAACGGAGGGGATGACCCGTGGATAGGGGTGAAAGGCCAATCAAACCCGGAGATATCTCGTTCTCCCCGAAATAGCTTTAGGGCTAGCCTCGGACGTTCTCCGACGGCGGTAGAGCACTGGATCGTCGAGGGGGCTTCACCGCCTACCGACGCGAACCAAACTCCGAATGCCGTCGGATCAGAGTCCGGGAGTCAGAGCATGTGGGCTAAGCTGTGTGCTCGAAAGGGAAACAGCCCAGACCGCCCGCTAAGGTCCCTAAATCCATGCTGAGTGGCAAAGGATGTGCGTTTGCCTAGACAACCAGGATGTTGGCTTAGAAGCAGCCATGCATTTAAAGAGTGCGTAACAGCTCACTGGTCAAGTGGACATGCGCCGACAATTCACGGGGCTAAGCATGGTACCGAAGCGGCGGACTAGATTTCTAGTGGTAGGGGAGCTTTCCCCTCGCGGCGAAGCGGAAGGGCGACCGACCGTGGAGCGCGGGGAAGTGAGAATGCTGGCATGAGTAACGAGAGCGGCGCGAGAAACGCCGCCGCCGTAAGCCTAAGGGTTCCTGGGCAAGGCTAATCCTCCCAGGGTCAGTCGGGAGCTAAGGCGAGGCCGAGAGGCGTAGCCGATGCACAACAGGCGGACATTCCTGTACCGCCGATGGAGCGTCATCACCGACGGGGTGACGGAGAAGGGTAGACGGGCGGGGTTCTGGACGTCCCCGTGAAAGCGCGTAGGGCGCGGAGCATGGAAATCAGCTCCGCACATAAGCCCGAGACGCGAGACGAAGGCATCAGCCGAAGCCGTCGAGCCCATGCTTCCGAGAAAAACCTCTAGGGAGCGACATCGGCGCCCGTACCAAAACCGACACAGGTGGGCGGGTAGAGCATACCGAGGCGATCGGGAGAACCATGGTTAAGGAACTCGGCATATTGACTCCGTAACTTCGGGAGAAGGAGTGCCCCTGGCGGTGAAGGACCTCGCGTCCGGAGCGGCCGGGGGTCGCAGCGAAACGGCCCAAGCGACTGTTTATCAAAAACACAGGACTCTGCCAAGCCGCAAGGCGAAGTATAGGGTCTGACGCCTGCCCGGTGCCGGAAGGTTACGTGGATGGGTCAGCGGAAACGCGAAGCTCTGAAACTAAGCCCCGGTAAACGGCGGCCGTAACTATAACGGTCCTAAGGTAGCGAAATTCCTTGTCGGGTAAGTTCCGACCTGCACGAATGGCGTAACGATTTGGGCGCTGTCTCAACCATGGACCCGGTGAAATTGTATTATTCGTGAAGATGCGAATTACCTGCGGAAGGACGGAAAGACCCCGTGAACCTTTACTGCAGCTTGACATTGATCGTTGGCTCGGCGCGTAGAGGATAGGCAGGGGGCCTCGAAGCGGGCGCGCGAGTTCCCGTGGAGCCGGCCTTGGAATACCGCGCTCCTCGTTCCGGCGATCTAACTCCCGGCCGTGATCCGGCGGGAGGACCGTGTCAGGCGGGTAGCTTGACTGGGGCGCTCACCTCCCAAAACGTAACGGAGGCGCGCAAAGGTCCGCTCAGGACGGTTGGCAATCGTCCCGAGAGCGCAAGAGTGTAAGCGGGCTTGACTGCGAGGCCCACAAGCCGAGCAGAGACGAAAGTCGGTTCTAGTGATCCGGCGGCTCAGAGTGGAATGGCCGTCGCTCAACGGATAAAAGGTACTCCGGGGATAACAGGCTGATCTTGCCCAAGAGTCCACATCGACGGCAAGGTTTGGCACCTCGATGTCGGCTCATCGCATCCTGGGGCTGAAGTCGGTCCCAAGGGTATGGCTGTTCGCCATTTAAAGCGGTACGCGAGCTGGGTTCAGAACGTCGTGAGACAGTTCGGTCCCTATCCTCCGCAGGCGCAAGAGGATTGAGGAGGTCTGCCCCTAGTACGAGAGGACCGGGGTGGACGGACCTCTGGTGCAGCAGTTGTCGACCAACGGCACGGCTGCCTAGCTACGTCCGGCACGGATAACCGCTGAAAGCATCTAAGTGGGAAGCCGTCTCCAAGATGAGTCCTCTTTTTGGTAAGGGCCCAGGCAGAACACCTGGTCGATAGGCCGCAGGTGCAAGGCGAGCGATCGCCTCAGCCGAGCGGTACTAATAGCCCGAGCTCTTCTTGGATTCATTCTTTTACATATCGGTCCGTCGCGATCGCTCGTCGAAGCGCTGTGCAACCGCCAGGGTGGCGCGGGGGGACCCGCATCCGCCCGAGCGGCCCAGAGAGGCCGCGGGGGAACGCCCCCCGCGAGCGCGACCATGGAGGCGGGGATCACCCGGTCCCATTCCGAACCCGGAAGTTAAGCCCGCCATCGCCGAAAGTACTGCGGAGTCAGTCCGTGGGAGGATAGGGCGTCGCGCTCGCGGAGGGCGTTTTCTACATGCAACGCCAGGGAGGCCCCCGGCTCGAGAGAGCCCGGGGGCCTTTCGCGCGTTTAGGGGGCTTTCGGGCCCTCATGTTGATTCTGCGGCGCTTCATGGGGGCGTCTGGGGCGAAGGGTATAATAATCCCAGCAGATTTTCTGCATTTCCCCACATGAGTACGGAGGAACGGTCTGGTGAGCGAGAAGACGCAGGGAGCACGGGGCGTTGCCGAAGAGGCGTTCGGCAACGAGCGCAAGTTCAAGGAGCTGGTGGATGCCCTCTCGGGGCCGTCGAGGCGCGATCGCCAGAATGCCGCATCCGCGCTCGCCTTCCTCGCGAAAGACCATCCCGAGCTGCTGGTGCCTCAGGCATCTGCCGTCATCGACGCGCTCAACCGCCCCGAGGCGCAGACGCGGTGGGAATGCCTCGATATCCTGACCGCGCTCGTCGAGAGCGACTCGCGTGCCTGCGACAAGGCGATTCCCGGTGCCGAGACGGCGCTCTTCGACGAGGAGAGCGGCCCGGTGCGCCTCGCCGCCATGCGCTTCCTCTGCAAGCTGGGCTCGACGACCGAGAACCGCTCCGAGCGGACCTGGCCTCTCATCGACGAGGGCATCCAATGCTATCACGGCGACCTCGAATTCCAGGACATGCTGGCAGCGGTCGTGGATTTCTCCACGGGGAAGCTGGCGCCTCGGGTGAAGAGCGAGCTGGCCGCGCGCATGGCGTTCGATGCCTCGAACGGGAGGGGAGCGCTCAAGCGGCGCGCCCAGCAGATCCTCGACAACGTGCAGGCGCAGTAAAAGGGAAGCGAATCGCGGGCCTCGGGCCCGCTTTTTCGGTAGAAGGAGGAGCATGGCACAGCATACCGTGACGCTCATTCCCGGCGACGGCATCGGCATCGAGACGTCCGCTGCCATGCAGCGCGTCGTCGCTGCCGCGGGCGCCGACATCGACTGGGTGGTGGCCGAGGCCGGAGCCGCCTGCATCGAGGAGCAGGGGACGCCGCTGCCGGAATCGACGGTCGAGGCGGTCAGGCGCACGAAGGTGGCCATCAAGGGCCCCATCACCACGCCGGTGGGCACGGGCTTTCGCAGCGTGAACGTGGCGCTTCGCCAGCAGCTCGACCTGTACGCATGCCTGCGCCCCGTGATCTCGCTGCCGGGGGCGGGAGGGCGCTACGACGATGTCGACCTCGTCATCGTGCGCGAGAATTCCGAGGATCTGTACGCGGGCATCGAGTTCGCCGAGGGCTCGGAGGCCGCGCGCAAGCTCATCGAGTTCTGCGAGGCGGAAGGCGCGGGGACCATGCGCCCCGACTCGGGCATCTCCATCAAGCCGGTGTCGATCACCGGGTCGCGGCGCATCGCGCGCTTCGCATTCGACTACGCGGTGAAGCACGGCCGATCGAAGGTGACGGCGGTGCACAAGGCGAATATCATGAAGCACTCCGACGGCCTGTTCCTACGCGTCGCGCGGGAGGTCGCCCAGGAGTACGAGGGGCGCGTCGGCTTCGACGACCGCATCGTCGACGCGTTCTGCATGAACATGGTGGTCGATCCGGCCCAGTTCGACGTCGTGGTGTTCCCGAACCTGTACGGCGACATCTCGAGCGATTTGGCGGCCGGCCTCGTGGGCGGGCTCGGCATCGCGCCGGGCGCGAACATCGGCGAGGAGCATGCGGTGTTCGAGGCCGTGCACGGCTCGGCGCCGGACATCGCCGGGCAGGACAAGGCGAATCCGACGGCGCAGATCCTGTCGGCGGCCATGATGCTCGACCATGTGGGGGAGCCTGAGGCCGCCGCGCGCATCCGCCGCGCCGTGCGTGCCGTGTACGCCGACGGCTCACGTTTGACGGGCGACATCCGCAGGGCCACGGGATCGACGGCGCCTGCGGCGAGCTGCACGGCGTTCACCGACGCGCTTGTGGCTGAACTTGAGAAGACGAACTAGGGGGTATCGATGACGAACGAAGAGAGCCGTTTCGCCGACATGCTCGAGGTGGGCGGCAAGGCCTATACCTATTATCCCGTCTCGACGGTGGCGGGGTCCGATACGCTGCCCTACGCGCTGACGGTGCTGTTGGAGAACGTGCTGCGCAACGTGGCCGACGAAGCGGCGGCCGAGGAGCTGGCGGCGCGCATCGTGAAGGCCGGCAACGCGGGCGAGGTGGGCAGCGAGATAGAGTTCTCGCCGGCGCGCGTGCTGTTCCAGGACTTCACGGGCGTGCCGGTGTTCGTGGACTTCGCGGTGATGCGCGAGGCGTGTGCCGAGCTCGGCGGCGACCCGGCCAAGATCAACCCGCAGATACCGTGCGATCTGGTGATCGACCACTCGGTCATCGCCGACGAGGCGGGATGCGCCGGCGCGCTCGCGCGCAACATGGAGCTGGAATTCTCGCGCAACCGCGAGCGCTACGACTTTCTGAAGTGGGCGCAGCAGTCCTTCGACAACGTGCGCATCGTGCCGCCGGGGGCGGGCATCTGCCACCAGCTGAACATCGAGGAGTTCGCCCACGTGGCGATGACCTCCGACGCGGCGGGCGTGGAGCGCGCCGAGGGCGAGCGGCCCGTGGCGTACTTCGACACGCTCGTGGGCACCGACAGCCACACGCCCACGGCCAACGGCATCGGCGTTCTGGGCTGGGGCGTGGGCGGCATCGAGGCCGAGGCCGCGGCGCTCGGGCAGCCCATCACCACGCTCGTGCCGCGCGTGGTGGGCGTGCGCCTGACCGGCGAGCTGGCCGAGGGAGTGGCGGCCATGGACGTGGCGCTCACGTTCGCGCAGATGCTGCGCGCGAAGGGCGTGGTGGGCTCGTTCGTGGAGTGCTTCGGGCCGGGGCTCGCCAGCCTGAACGCCACGCAGCGCGCCTGCATCTCCAACATGACGCCGGAGTACGGCAGCACGTGCACGCTGTTCCCGGTGGACGAGGCGACGCTCGCCTACCTGCGTCTGACCGGGCGTTCGGCCGAGCAGGTGGCGCTCGTGGAGGCGTACGCGAAGGCCCAGGGCTTCTGGCACGACCCGGAGGCGCCGGCGCGCACGTACGCCGAGGTGATCGAGCTCGATCTGGGTACGGTGGAGCGCTCGCTTGCCGGCCCGTCGCGCCCGCATGACCGCATCCCGCTTGCTGGCGCGCAGGAGCGCTTCCGCGCCGTGTGCGACGAGCGCGGGCTCGACCGCGCGAAGACGGTGGACGTGGAGCTGGGCGGCGAGGCGCACGCGCTTTCGCACGGGGCGCTCGCCATCGCGGCGGTGACCAGCTGCACCACGGCCACCGACCCGCGCATGATGCTGGCCTGCGGCCTGGTGGCCAAGAAGGCCGCGGCGGCAGGGCTCTCTCCCAAGCCGTGGGTGAAGACCGTCCTCGCGCCGGGCAGCAAGGCCACCGAGCTTCTGCTCGAGCGTGCGGGGCTTCTGGACGGCCTGCGCCAACTGGGCTTCTACACCTGCGGGTTCGGCTGCATGAGCTGCATCGGAAACTCGGGCCCCATCGCGGGCGCGCTGCACGACGTGGCCGACGACATCGAGTTGGCGAGCGTGCTTTCCGGCAACCGCAACTTCGAGGGGCGCATCTCGCCCGACGTGTCGCAGAACTACCTGGCCGCGCCGGCCACGGTGGTGGCCTACGCGCTGGCGGGTACGATGGACGTGGATCTGACGCACGACGCGTTGGGCACGGATGCGAATGGCGAGCCGGTGCATCTGGCCGACATCTGGCCGACCGACGCCGAGATCGACGCGCTCGTGGCCTCCTGCGTGAACGAGGAGCTGTACGCGGAGGGCTCGCGCGGGCTCTACGACGGCGACGCCGCGTGGCAGGCGCTCGGCAGCGAGCCCACCGACACGTTCGCCTGGGACGATGCGTCCACCTACGTGCGCCGCGCGCCGTACTTCGACGGCATGGAGCGCGAGCCCATCGCGCCCGCGCCGGTGGAGGGCGCCCGCGCGCTCGCGCGCCTCGGCGACTTCATCACCACCGACCACATCTCGCCGGCTGGCTCCATCGCGGCGGACTCCCCGGCGGCGCGCTATCTGGAGGAGCGCGGCGTGGCGCCATCCGACTTCAACACCTACGGCGCGCGTCGCGGCAACCACGAAGTGATGATGCGCGGCACCTTCGCCAACGTGAAGCTGCAAAACCTGCTGGCCGAGGGGAAGAAGGGCGGCTGGACGCGCGACTTCCTCACGGGCGAGGTGCGGCCGCTGTTCGACGCGGCCATGGGCTACGGGGCCGCGGGCGTGCCGCTGGTGGTGGTGGCCGGCAAGATGTACGGCAGCGGCTCATCGCGCGACTGGGCGGCGAAGGGCCCGGCGCTGCTGGGCATTCGCGCTGCGTTCGCGGAGAGCTTCGAGCGCATCCATCGCTCCAACCTCATCGGCATGGGCATCCTGCCGCTGCAGTTCGCCGAGGGCGAGAGCGCCGAGACGCTCGGGCTCGATGGATCCGAGCGCTACACGGTGGCGCCCATCGACTTCTCGGCGGGGCTGCCCGAGCCGCGCGAGGTGGACGTGACTGCGGAGCGCGCCGACGGCTCGACCGTGGCGTTCAAGGCCGTGGTGCGCGTGGACACCCCCACGGAAGGCGCGTACTACCGCCACGGCGGCATTTTGCCGTACGTGCTGCGAGGCCTTTTGTAAAGAAGAGGTAACGTCGGCGCCCGGTTGCGATGAGCAGCCGGGCGCTTTGCCGTATACTGGGTACTTTAACTATTGGCACGCTTGGGAAGGGATGCCGTGAAACAGACATCCGGATTCGATGCGCTGATCGAAGCGCTCAAACAGTCAGGGGTCAACGTGGACGGTCGGTTCGACGCCGATCGCGAGGCGCCGCACGACGGCGCGGGCCGTCAGGGCGGCGGGGGCGGAGAGCAGCCGCCGCACGTGAACGTGGAGATCCCCTTCGCCGACCGCATGGCGGCATGGGGCAAGAAGGCCCTCATCGTGGCCGCCATCGTCATCATCGTCGTCGGCTTGGCGGCGTACTGGTGGTTCCATCCGCCCATCAACATCCACTCCACCGACACCTGGATGTTCGTGGCCGTCTTCATCCTGCTGCCGTTGTTCCTCGTATTCTGGAGCCGCTCGCACAGCTACAAGGAGGGCACGGACAAGGTCGAGCCCAACGCCGGCAAGGCCAAGGCGTTCAAGTTCGCGAGCTACGTGCCGGTGGCCGTGGCCGTGCTCGGCGTGATCGGTGCGCTCATGTCGCTGTCCATCTTCCCGGGCAACGCCGAGAAGTACGCCAACGTCCTGCAGACCACCGAGGACAACTTCGCCGAGGACATCAAAGAGGTGAACTACTCCGAGATCCCCGTCATCGACCGCAGCTCGGCCATCCTGCTGGGCAACCGCGAGATGGGATCGATCCCCGAGTTCGTGAGCCAGTTCGAGATCTCGCCGCTGTACAGCCAGATCAACTACCAGAGTGCTCCGGTGCGCGTGAGCCCGCTCGGCTACGCCGACCTGTTCAAGTGGTTCACGAACCGCGAGGCGGGCATCCCGGCGTACGCGATGGTGAACATGACCACGCAGGACGCCGAGATCGTGAAGCTGGGCGACAGCCCCATCCACTATTCGGAGTCCGAGCCGCTCGTGCGCAACATCGACCGCCACGTGCAGCTGTCCTACCCGTTCTACATGTTCGATCAGAAGTCGTTCGAGGTGGACGACGAGGGGCATCCGTGGTGGATCTGCCCCGTGCAGTCGCGCACCATCGGCCTATTCGGCGGCACCACCATCCAGCGCGTGGTGATGGTGGACGCCACTACGGGCGAGACGCAGGACCTGGCCATCGAGGACGTGCCGCAGTGGGTTGACCACGCCTATCCCACCGAG
The DNA here is from genome assembly GCF_902386925.1 of Arabiibacter massiliensis. NCBI lineage: Bacteria > Bacillati > Actinomycetota > Coriobacteriia > Eggerthellales > Eggerthellaceae > Arabiibacter > Arabiibacter massiliensis. The sequence goes on from NZ_LR698996.1 coordinate 2,981,545, forward strand.
CTTCTGCTGGAGCAGTACAACTGGTCGGGCAAGTACAAGGACGGCTGGCTGAACAGCGTGTTCGGGCAGCGCAACGTGGTGCAGACCACGCCGGGCACCGACGGCAACCTGGGGTACAACTACATCGCCAAGGACGACGACGTGTGGGTGTACACGGGCGTGACCTCGGCCACGGCGGACAACTCCATCGTGGGCTTCGTGCTCATCAACCAGCGCACGGCCGAGTCGCACTTCTACCCGGTGGCCGGCGCCACCGAGGCCTCGGCCATGCAGTCGGCCGAGGGCCAGGTGCAGAACCTGCGCTACCAGGCCACGTTCCCGCTGCTCATCAACGTGTCGAACCAGCCGACGTACTTCATGGCCCTGAAAGACGACGCGGGCCTGGTGAAGCAGTTCGCCATGATCGACATCCAGCGCTACCAGAACGTGGCCATCGGCAACACGGTGGCCGAGTGCCAGAAGAACTACCAGGCGCTTCTGGCCACCAACGGCGTGGCCGCCGAGGGCTCCGAGCCGGTGGGCATGCTCGAGCAGCAGGGCACGATCCGCAGCATCGCGCAGGCGGTGGTGGAGGGCAACTCGCACTTCTACGTGACGCTCTCCGAGACGGGCGGCATCTACGACTTCGCGCTGCCGGGCCTCATCGAGATCGTCGGATACCGCGAGGGCGATCCCATCTCGTTCACGTACGTGGAGGCCGAGCCGACGAACCCCGTGCAGGAGATCCTGTCGGGGCCGGCTCCGGCGGCCGGCGCGGCGAAGGAGGGCCCCGACGGCGCGACGTCGGCCGATGCGAAGGCGACGCCCGAAGAGGCGGCGAAGGCGGCCGATTCGACGGGCGATGCCGCCGGAAACGCCGCGTAACGCGTGTTTTCTTGAGCGAGACGGTTGACAACAGGCGCGGCGGCACTAAACTGTAAAGGCTGTTTCGGAAGAGGCGGCGTTTGACGCAAGTTAGTTCCGCTGCCCAAGACAGCAGGTACCGATGAGGTTTAATCGCAGCGATGCGGCCCGCCGAGGTGGTTGTTAAGTTCGCGCTTAGACGACCCCCGCTGTCCTTGGACTGCGGGGGTCGTTTCCTTTTCTCAGGCGACGATCCCAGACGAGGGGGCGGAACCCGAGTTTGAGAAAAAGGAGGTGTACCAAATGCCCAACATGAAGAACCAAGAGACGCTTGCCAAGATCAAGGAGGATCTGGCCGGCGTGTCGGCCGTGTGGGTCGTGGACTACTGCGGCCTGACGGTGAAGGAGATCCAGAACCTGCGCAACGATATTCGCGAGGCGGGCGCGTCGCTGAAGGTGTACAAGAACACCCTCATGCACATCGCGCTCGAGGAGTCCGAGCTGCCGACGCTCGACGAGATCCTGGAAGGCCCCAGCGCGTTCGTGTTCGCCGGCGAGGACGTCGCCGCTGCCGCGAAGGCCGTGAAGACGTTCGCGAAGACCAACCAGAACCTCGAGATCAAGGGCGGCCTGATGGAAGGCTCGCAGGTTTCCGCCGCCGAGGTGGAGGCCATCGCGTCGCTGCCGTCGCGCGAGGAGCTCATCGCCCAGATCGCCGGCGCCATCTCCGGTGTCGCTCGCGGCCTGGCTGTCGCCCTCAACGGCGTGCCGAGAGGCCTTGCCCAGGCTACGAAGGCCGTGGCCGAGCAGAAGGAAGCTGCTTAAACCGCAGCGCCGCGGCATGAGATATGCCGCATGAAAACGAAAACAGGAACAGGTTGGGATGAGACCCCGGCCGCTTTGAAAGGAAACGAACATGGCTGTTACCCGCGAAGAGATCATCGAGGCCCTGAAGGAGATGTCCCTGCTCGAGGCGTCTGAGCTCGTGAAGGATATCGAGGAGACGTTCGGCGTGTCCGCCGCCGCCCCCGTGGCCGTCGCCGCTGCCGCCCCTGCCGAGGGTGGCGCCGCTGCCGAGGAGAAGACCGACTTCGACGTGGTGCTCGAGGGCTTCGGCGACAACAAGATCGCCGTCATCAAGGTTGTCCGCGAGATCACGAGCCTGGGCCTGAAGGAGGCCAAGGAGCTCGTGGAGAGCGCCCCGAAGGCCATCCAGGAGGGCGTCGCCAAGGACAAGGCCGAGGAGATCAAGGCCAAGCTCGAGGAAGCCGGCGCGGCCGTCACCCTCAAGTAGCTCGCGGTTCTTTAAGAACTTCGCATGGGGCCCGCTGCGGATGCAGCGGGCCCTTTCACGTCACCCTGACGAGTCGGCAACGAAACGGCGCGGGGCGGGCGGGATGCGTATATAGTGGACGCACAGGAACCGGGAGAAGAAGGTCGTCATGCAATCAGGGTACTTCGCCGCCGCTTGGCACGATATCAAGGGATCGCCCGGCTGGCTGGGCAAGCTCGTCATCCTGGCGCTCGTGAGCCTCATCCCCATCTTCGGATGGATCGTGGTGTACGGCTACCTGTTCGGCTGGGCGCGCGACATCGCGTGGGACGCGCATTCGCCCCTGCCGGCGCGCATCTTCGGCAACGAGGACGGCAAGCTGTACAGCCGCGGGTTCTTCGCCCTGCTGATCACGACCATCTGCCTGCTCATCCCCTGGGCGCTCGAGATGGTGTGGGGCATGCTGACGGGCTTCGGCACGTTCTGGTCGGACCACGGGTACGGCATGTCGATGCTGGGCCTGGCGACGCCGGTGTTCTCGCTGCTCATCATGGCTGCGATATTTCTGGCCACCCTGTTCTCCTGGGTGGGGGCCATGCGCACGAGCATCTACGGCCGCCTGGCGCCGGGGCTGCAGTTCGGCAGGATCTGGGCCATGATGCGCCATGATTTCCAAGGCCTTCTGCGCATCCTCGGCATGGCGGTGCTTCTCGCTGTCGGCGCGGGGCTGGTGGCGTGGCTGCTCGTGATGGTGCTCGTGTTCGTGGGGCTCGTCGTGGGCATGATCGTGACGGGCGGCAACCTCGATGTCGGCGGATCCCACTCGGGCGCGGGCGTCTGGATGATGGCGATGTCCGTCATGGGGATCGTGTTCTCGCTCGTCGCCGTATACGGCGCATTCATGACGGCGCTGTCGGTGTTCGTGCTGGCCATGGTTGCGCGCGCCCTGGGATACTGGACGCGCCAATTCGGCGTGCCGTCATGGCGCGGCCAGGACGATCCGATGCCCTTCGAGCTGGCAGGCGGGATGTACGGCGGGCAGGTTCCGCCGCCGGGCCAGCCGCCCGTGCAGCGCTGATCGTGGGAAGGGGAACTGCGGGCGTGGCGAACGGGTTTCTGCCCACCGACCGGGAGGAGATGCTGGCGCGCGGCTGGGACCGCGTCGACTTCGCGTACGTGTCGGGGGACGCCTACGTCGACCATCCCTCGTTCGGGGCTGCCATCATCACGCGACTTTTGGAGGCGCACGGCTACCGCGTGGGCGTGATCGCGCAGCCGGATTGGAACGACCCGGAGAGCGTCGCCGTGTTCGGCGAGCCGCGGCTCGCGTTCCTCGTGTCGGCCGGCAATATGGACTCGATGGTGAACCACTACACCGTGGCCAAGAAGCGCCGCCGCACCGACGCGTACTCGCCCGGCGGCGAGGCGGGGCTGCGGCCGAACCATGCGGCCGTCGTGTACTCGAACCTGATCCGCCGCACGTTCAAGGATGCCCCCATCGTGCTCGGCGGCATCGAGGCGAGCCTGCGGCGGCTTGCGCACTACGACTACTGGTCGGACAAGATCAAGCGCTCCATCCTGCTGGATTCGGGCGCCGACCTGGTGAGCTACGGCATGGGGGAGCATTCCATCGTGGAGATCGCCGACGCGCTGGATGCGGGGCTCTCCATCGAGGACCTCACGTTCATCGACGGCACCGTGTACCGCGCCCGCTCGCTCGAGCACGTCTACGACGCCGTGGAGCTGCCCTCGTTCGCCGAGCTGCAGGCCGACCGGCTGGCCTACGCGCGCAGCTTCGCCGTGCAGTACGCCAACAGCGATCCCTTCACCGGCAAGCGTTTGGTGGAGCCGTACTCCGACCATGAGTTCATCGTGCAGAACCCGCCGGCCGCCCCGCTTACCCAGGCCGAGATGGACGCGGTGTACCGGCTGCCGTTCATGCGCACGTACCATCCGAAGTACGAGCGTGCCGGCGGCGTGCCGGCCATCAAAGAGGTCAAGTTCAGCCTGACGAGCAACCGCGGCTGCTTCGGCGAGTGCTCGTTCTGCGCGCTCACGTTCCACCAGGGGCGCATCGTGCAGGCGCGCAGCCACGACTCGCTCGTGGAGGAGGCGCGGCTCGTGACGGAGGATCCCGAGTTCAAGGGCTACATCCACGACGTGGGCGGCCCGACGGCGAACTTCCGCGCGCCCGCCTGCGCCAAGCAGGCGGAGCACGGCGCGTGCCCGGGGAAGCGCTGCCTCGCGCCCGAGCCCTGCCGGCGCCTGGAGGCCGACCATGCGGACTACCTGGCGCTGCTGCGCCGCCTACGGAAGCTGCCCGGCGTGAAGAAGGTGTTCGTGCGCTCGGGCATCCGCTTCGACTACGTGCTGGCCGACAAGGCGCACGGCGACGAGTTCTTGCGCGAGCTGTGCGAGCACCATGTGTCGGGCCAGCTGAAGGTAGCGCCCGAGCACGTGTCGGACGCCGTGCTGGCCGTGATGGGCAAGCCGCGCAACCAGGTGTTCGCGCGCTTCGCCGAGCGCTACGCGCGCGTGAACGAGCGGCTGGGCAAGAAGCAGTTCCTCGTGCCCTACCTGATGTCGTCGCATCCGGGCTCGACGCTGGACGAGGCGGTTGAGCTGGCCGAATACTGCCGAGACCTCGGCTACAACCCCGAGCAGGTGCAGGATTTCTACCCGACGCCCGGCAGCATGTCCACCGCGATGTACGCAACCGGCGTCGACCCGCGCACCATGGAGCCCATCTACGTGCCGAAGTCGCCGCACGAGAAGGCGCTGCAGCGGGCGCTCATCCAGTACCGCGACCCGAAGAACCGCGCGCTCGTGCTGGAGGCGCTGCGGCGGGCGGGCCGCATGGACTTGGTGGGGTACGGGCCGAAGTGCCTCGTGCGGCCGGCCAAGGAGGGCGGCGCGGGCGCGGGTCCGAAGGGGAGGCCGCCGACGAAGGGCCCCGCGAAGGGGCGTTCGGGGAAAACGAAGGCGCGTCGTCGGGATTGACGGCGCGGTCGGGCGCGTGTTGTGGCACAATACAAACGGTCTGCCCGGGTTCTCTGGGAGTCGGGCGGCCGGGCCGCGACAAGACTCGACAGAGAAGGGGATTCCCAACGTGAGCGAGATCAAGACCACACCTACCATGGGGGCTGAGGACAGCCCCGACGCCATCTACGACGCCCGCAAGCTCGGCGCGCCCAAGATGGCGGTGTTCGGCCTGCAGCACATGTTCGCCATGTTCGGCGCCACCATCCTGGTGCCGACGCTGACCGGCCTGTCCGTGTCGGCGACGCTTCTGTTCGCCGGACTGGGCACGCTGCTGTTCCACTTCGTCTCGAAGGGCAAGGTGCCGGCGTTCCTCGGCTCGTCGTTCGCGTTCATCGCGGGCTACGCGGCCATCGCGCCGAACGGCGAGGCCGACCTTCTGCCCTACGCCTGCCTGGGCGTGGCGTGCGCGGGGCTTCTGTACCTGGTGCTCTCGGCGCTGTTCCGCGTGTTCGGGCCGACGCGCGTCATGCGCTTCTTCCCGCCCGTGGTGACCGGGCCCATCGTTATCTCCATCGGGCTCATCCTGGCGAGCTCGGCCATCGGCAACGCGTCCACCAACTGGCTTATCGCCATCGTGGCCATCGCCATCATCGTGGTGGCTAACATCTGGGGCAAGGGCATGGTGCGGATCATCCCCATCCTCCTGGGCGTGATCGGCGCGTACCTCGTGGCGGCGCTGACCGGCCAGGTGGACTTCACCGGCGTGGCCGAGGCGGCGTGGATCGGGCTGCCCTTCGCCTGGGGCGACACGGCGTTCTCCCTCTTCGGGGCGAGCTTCGACGCGGGGCTGGCCATCACGGCCATCATCACCATCATGCCGCTCGCGTTCGCCACGATGATCGAGCACATCGGCGACGTGTCCGCCATCAGCTCCACGTGCAACCGCAACTTCATCGCCGAGCCGGGCCTGCATCGCACGCTGCTGGGCGACGGTTTGGCCACCATCTTGGCGTCGCTCTTCGGCGCGCCGGCCAACACCACCTACGGCGAGAACACGGGCGTGCTCGCGCTCACCCGCGTGTTCGATCCGCGCGTCATCCGCATCGCGGCCCTCTTCGCCATCGCGTTCTCGTTCTGCCCGAAGTTCGCGGCGGTCATCGCGGCCATGCCGGCGTGCGTGATCGGCGGCGTGTCGCTCGTGCTGTACGGCATGATCTCGGCGGTGGGCATCCGCAACCTGGTGGAGAACCACGTCGACTTCATGAAGAGCCGCAACGTGCTGATCACGGCGCTCATCCTGGTGCTGTCGCTGGGCATCGCGTACAGCGCGGCGGGCGCCATCGTGGTGCCGATGGGCGGCATCACCATCTCGCTTTCGGGCCTGGCCGTGGGCTCGGTGGTGGGCATCGTGCTGAACATGGTGCTGCCGGGGCACGAGTACGTGTTCGGCGAGGCGTCCGAGGGCGAGGCCGAGGCCGAGGGGCCGCTGCCGCTTGAGGGCAACCTCGAGGAGTTCGAGGAGCTGGAGGCGCAGAAGGGGTAGGATCCCGGAAAGGAGCTTGGCGTGATCGACCACGTGAGCATCAAGGTGAAGGACTTCGAAGGCGCGAAGGCGTTCTACGCGGCGGCCCTCACGCCGCTCGGCTACGCGAAGGGCATCGAGTACCCCGGCGGCCTGCAGCTGCTCGTGGAAGGCGAGCCGGGCGACGTGTGGGTGAGCCCGCTGCCCGAGGGGGCCGAGGCCGTGCCGACGCATCTGGCGCTGCGCGCGGACGGGCCCGAGCAGGTGCAGGCGTTCTACGAAGCCGCGCTCGCTGCAGGCGGTGCGGACAACGGTGCGCCGGGGCCGCGCGAGTACCATCCGGGCTACTACGCCGCGTTCGTGCTGGACGCCGAGGGCAACAACATCGAGGCGGTCATCCACGACTACGCCGAATAGGCGGCTCGCGATAAGCGGCCGGTCGGGGGAGCCCGGCCGGCCGCTTTGTTTGTGAGCGTGTCCCCTGTTGCGGGTTCGGCGCTCAAGTCGGGCACTGCGGATGCTTCACGCAAAACATCCGTTTTGACTCCCCGCTTGACGTACAATCCGGCGACCGCTTCCTCCTGCACGCGAATCGGGACTGCCTGACACGAAAATCCTCGACGTGAAAGGCTCGGGAGGCGGAAAAGGGCAGCTGCGGGCTTCCCGGAACAGTAGCGCTCGGCGTTTTCCCAGTTCGCGTAAACCCGGCGCACGCGCGGATCGCCGAAATCCTTTCACGACGAGGGTTTTCGTGTCGCGAGGGCTTGATTCGCGTGCACACCCTTTCCCTTGGCTGGTGCCGCCTTCGCCCAGGGTGCCGGCCTGGGCGGACTTCGGCAGGGGCGTTTATGCAGGTTCCTTCGAGAAGGTTTGCCTTGGGAAACTTTTTCGTGCCAAAGGCGCGGTTTCGCGGTACCATAGGGGCGAAACAAACGGAACGCGAGACGCGCGGGCGGCCGAGGGGCCGGCCCGAAGGCTCGAGGAGATGCGCATTGACGACGCTTGACAACCTGCCTATCGGCAAGACTGCCACGGTGACCTCGGTGGGCGGCGAGGGGTCGCTGCGCCAGCACTTCCTTGACATGGGCATCATCCCCTCCGCTGCGGTGACCATGGTGAAGCACGCGCCCATGGGCGACCCGGTGGAGGTGCGCGTCCACGGCTACGAGCTGACGCTGCGCGTGGCCGACGCGCGCAAGATCGAGGTGGACGACGTGCGCGACGCGTCGGAGGAGCGCGACGACCCGCAGTCGCGCAAGCCGGTGCCGCACCCGGGCCTCGGCGAGGGCGGCAAGTTCCACGACAAGGACGAGGAGAACCCGCTGCCCGAGGGCGAGCCCGTCACCTTCGCGCTCGTGGGCAACCAGAACTGCGGCAAGACCACGCTGTTCAACCAGCTCACCGGCTCGAACCAGCATGTGGGCAACTTTCCCGGCGTCACGGTGGACCGCAAGGACGGCACGGTGCGCGGGCATCCCGAGGCGCGGGTGACCGACCTGCCGGGTATCTACTCCATGTCGCCGTACTCGAGCGAGGAGGTGGTGACGCGCCGGTTCCTCTTGGGCGAGCGGCCGCGCGGCATCATCGACATCGTGGACGCCACCAACGTGGAGCGCAACCTCTACCTCACGATGCAGCTCATGGAGCTGGGCATGCCGATGGTGCTCGCCCTCAACATGATGGACGAGGTGGAGGGCAACGGCGGCACCATCGACGTGAACGAGATGGAGAAGCTGCTCGGCATCCCCGTGGTGCCCATCTCGGCCGTGAAGGGCGAGGGCATCGCGGAGCTGGTGGACCACGCGCTGCACGTGGCGCGTTTCCAGGAGCCGCCGGTGCGCCAGGACTTCTGCGCGCCCGACGAGCACGGCGGCGCGGTGCACCGCTGCCTGCACAGCATCATGGCGCTCATCGAGGATCACGCCGAGCGCGCCGGCATCCCCGCGCGATTCGCCGCGAGCAAGCTGGCCGAAGGCGACGCGCTGGTGCTCGAGCGGCTCGACCTCGATCAGAACGAGAAGGAGGCGCTTGAGCACATCGTGTGCCAGATGGAGGCCGAGCGAGGGCTCGACCGCGCCGCCGCCATCGCCGACATGCGATTCAGCTTCATCGGCAAGGTGTGCTCGCGCACGGTGGTGAAGCCCCGCGAGAGCCGCGAGCACGCGCGCAGCATGGCGCTCGACCGTGTGCTCACCGGGCCGCTCACGGCCATCCCGGCGTTCGTGGCCATCATGGCGCTCGTGTTCTGGCTGACGTTCAACGTGGTGGGCGCGTGGCTCTCGGAGATGCTGGACTTAGGGATAGGCGCGCTCACCGACGCGGTGTCGGGGGCGCTTGCCGCCGCGCACGTGAACGAGGTGCTGCGATCGCTCGTGATCGACGGCGTGTTCAACGGCGTGGGCAGCGTGGTGGGCTTTCTGCCCATCATCGTGACGCTGTTCTTCTTTCTGTCGCTGCTGGAGGACTCGGGTTACATGGCGCGCGTGGCGTTCGTGATGGACAGGCTGCTGCGGCGCATCGGGCTGTCGGGCCGCTCCATCGTGCCGATGCTCGTGGGCTTCGGGTGCACGGTGCCGGCGGTGATGGCGTCGCGCACGCTGCCCTCGGAGCGCGACCGCAAGATGACCATCCTGCTCACGCCGTTCATGAGCTGCTCGGCGAAGCTGCCCATCTACGCGTTCTTCACGGCGGCGTTCTTCCCGGAGAGCGGGGCGCTCGTGATGGTGGGGCTGTACTTCGGGGGCATCGTGGCCGGCGTGATCGTGGCGCTTCTGATGCGCCGGACGATGTTCTCGGGCGAGGCGGTGCCGTTCGTGATGGAGCTGCCGAACTACCGCCTGCCGAGCCCGCGCAGCGTGGGCCAGCTTCTGTGGGAGAAGGCGAAGGACTTCCTCGAGCGCGCGTTCACGGTGATCTTCTTGGCGACGATCGTCATCTGGTTCTTGCAGACGTTCGACTTCGGGCTGAACGTCGTGGCCGACTCGGCCGACAGCATGCTGGCCGTGGTGGCCGGATGGGTGGCGCCGGTGTTCGCGCCGCTCGGGTTCGGCGATTGGCGCGTGTCGACGGCGCTGGTGACGGGCGTGATGGCGAAGGAGAGCGTGGTGTCGACGCTGTCCATCCTGTTCGGGTCGACCGAGGCCCTCGTGGCCGCGTTGACGCCGCTCGCGGCCCTGTGCCTGCTGGTGTTCTGCCTGCTGTATACGCCGTGCATCGCGGCCATCGCGTCGGTGCGGCGCGAGCTGGGCGGGAAGTGGGCGCTCGGCATGGCGTTCGGGCAGTTGGGCGTCGCGTGGGTCGCGGCGCTTGCGGTGCGCGGGGCGGGACTCGCCCTGGGCGCGGGGCCGGCGGGCGCGGCCAGCCTGGCGGTGGCGGCTGCGGTGATCGTGCTGGCGGCCCTCGCCGTGCGGCGCGTGCGGCGGCGCGGCGGCGTGGCGGCGGCATGCGACGGCGCGTGCGCGGGGTGCGCGAGCGCGGGGACGTGCGGGCGCGTCGAGGCGGCCGACGCGCAGGCGGACGAAGAGGCGGCGGACGCGAACCGTCCGTAGCCCGCGGGAAGGGGAGGCCATGGGCATGTGCGAGATACTCGTCGTCGAGGACGACCCGGACATCAACAACCTGCTGCGCGCCATCGTGGAGCGCGCGGGGCATCGCGCGGCGCAGGCGTTCTCCGGGTCGGAGGCGCTGCTGCGGCTGGAGGCCTCGACGCCCGATCTGGTGCTGCTCGACCTGATGCTGCCGGGGGTGGACGGGCCGGAGCTGCTCGCGCGCATGCGCGGCGAGCGGGGGCTGGACGTGCCGGTGATCGTGGTGTCGGCGAAGGCGGGCCTGGCCGACAAGGTGGACCTGCTGGCGGCGGGGGCCGACGACTACATCGTGAAGCCCTTCGAGCCCGACGAGGTGGCCGCGCGCGTGGAGGCCGTGCTGCGGCGCAGCGGTGGAGGCGGCGCGGACGGTGCGGGGGAGGCGCCGCTGCGGCATCGGGGCCTCGTGCTGGACGTAGACTCGCGCAGCGTGACGCTCGACGGCGCGGAGGTGGCGCTCACGGCGCACGAGTTCGACATCCTGCGCACGCTCATGGAGGTGCCGGGGAAGGTGTTCTCGCGCGAGCGCCTTTACGAGCTGGTGTGGAAGGGCGGCTACTACGGCGAGGACAACGCGGTGAACGTGCACGTGAGCAACATCCGCAAGAAGCTGGCTGCGGCGGGTGCCGAGGAGGAGTACATCAAGACCGTCTGGGGCATCGGCTTCAAGCTGGCATGAGGGTGCGTCCCTTTGTCATCCTGAGCGGAGGCCGAAGGCCGGAGTCGAAGGATCCCGTGCGGCGATAGCCGGACGTCTTACAGCTGACGCCGCGCGGGATCCTTCGACTACGCTCCCTTCGGTCGCTCCGCTCAGGATGACATGACAAGAGGACGGGTACCTTGTCATACGGCTGACGCGTTTCGCTTCGATGCGGCTCCCGCACCTTTATACTTTCCTTAATCTTTCTTGAGGACTTATTTCGAGTCGGCGGGGTAAAGTTCGTCTCGAAGGATCGGGCGAGAGAGAGGAAGAACCCGATGGAAAACGTGATCGAGACGAGCGGGCTGACGAAGCGCTACGGATCCGTGGCGGCCTTGGACGACGTGGGCGTGACGGTGCGGCGCGGCGATATCTTCGGATTGGTGGGCGACAACGGCGCGGGCAAGACCACCCTGTTCAAGCTGTTGTGCGGGCTGGCGTTCCCCTCGGCGGGCGAGATGCGCCTCTTCGGCGTGCATACGCCGCGCGATTTGGAGCGGCAGCGGGCGCGCGTGGGCGCCATCATCGAGAGCCCCGGCTTCTATCCGAGCCTGAGCGTGGAGCGCAACCTGGAGTGCTGCCGCATCCAAAAGGGTGTGCCAGGCAGGGAAGCGGTGGGCCGGCTGCTCGAGGAAGTGGGCCTGGACTGGGCAAAGGATCGCCTTGGCAAGGAGCTGTCGATGGGCATGAGGCAGCGCCTGGGGCTCGCGATGGCGCTCATCGGCGAGCCGGAGCTGCTCATCCTGGACGAGCCGACGAGCGGCCTCGACCCGAGCGGCATCGTGGAGATGCGCGCGCTGCTTCTGCGCCTCAACCGCGAGAAGGGCATCACCGTGGTGGTATCGAGCCATCATCTGGCCGAGCTCGAGCAGATGGCCACCGTGTACGCGTTTTTGAACCGGGGGCGGCTCATGGAGCAGGTGAGCGCCGAGCAGCTGCGCGCGCGATGCGCGGACTGCATCGACATCGCCGTGTCTGATCCCGCTGGCTACACCGTGCTCTTGGAGCGGGAGCGGCCCGGCGAGCGCTATCAGGTGCTCCCTGACGGCGCCGTGCGCATCCTCGACCCGCAGGCGGGCGCGGAGGCCTACAGCGGGCTTGCCAGCGCTCATGGCATGGACGTCTGCCGGCTCGAGCGCCGCACGATGTCGCTTGAGCAGTATTATCTGGACATGAGAGAGAAGGGGGCCGCGTGATGCTGAACTACATGAAAGGCGAGTGGTACCGCATCATGCGCGGCAAGGAGGTCTACCTGGTCGCGGGCATCTTGTCACTGCTTGCGATCGCGGCGAACGCGCTTGAGTTCGCGATGACTTTCGTCGACCCCGACTTCCCCTACGCCACGGTGCGCTTCAACTTGGGGATCGTGACCTCGTCGCTGAGCTCGCTGTTCCTGATTGCCGGGATGCTGGTGTGGTTCCTCTACGCCGAGGATCGGAAGAACGGCACGCTCAAGAACGCGCTTTCGTACGGCTGCTCGCGCGCGGCGGTGTTCGCGGGGAGGTGCATCGTGTCGTCGCTTGCCGGGCTCGTGTGCCTGGCCGTGGTGCTGGTCGCCTACGTGGGCAGCGCCGTGCTTTTGCTCGAGGGCCCGGCGCTGCCGCCGGTCGTGGACCTGCTCGCGGGCGTCGCGGCGGCTCTGCCGTCCACGCTGGCTGCGGTGGCCCTCATGGCGGCGGTGCTCGCCCACTGCAAGAGCACGTCGTCGGCGCTGGTGGTGTGGGTGGTCGTCCTATTTGTCATCCCCTACACGCTGCGGATGGTGGGCTTGCTGGTGGAGCCTGTCGCCGCCGTGGCCGGCTGGCTGCCGCCGAACTTCTTCGCCACCGAGGCGGTGGTGAGCATGTCCGGCTCGTCGCTTCTGTGGAACGAGCCTGCCGGCTTGGCGAAATGCCTGATCGCGGGGTTCGTCGGGCTGGCGGCGTTTTCGGCCGTGGGCGTGTGGCGCGCCCGCAAGATCGAGCTGTAGGAGAGGGGGAGGGGTGGCGTACGCGCTGATGTCGGTTGCCTTGGTCGCCGCGCTCGCGGCTGCGGCCTGGCTCGCCGTGCGCTACCTCCTGCTCAAGCGGTCGCTTCGCCGAGCCGACGCCGAGCTGCGCGAGATCGTGGAGCGTCTGGAGGAGAACCGCATCGTGCGGCTGCCGAGTCCCGACGCCGATTTGGAGGCGCTGCTTGCTACGGTGAACTCGTCGCTTGCGGGCATCCGTCGGCAGGCCGTGCTGTACGAGCGGCGTGAAGCCGAGCTGAAGGCGCAGGTGGAGCGCATTAGCCACGACCTGCGCACGCCGCTCACCTCCATCCAGGGCTACCTTGCGCTCGTGGACGTGGGCGCGCTGGACGCGGACGCCCGCGCCTCGCTCGCCACGATCAGGCGCAAGGCGGATGCGCTGCAGAGGCTCATCGCGCAGTTCTACGACCTGTCGCGCTTCGAGGCCGAGGATTTCCGGCTGGAGCTTGCGCGGGTGGATGTGGGGCGGCTCGTGCGCGAGCAGGTGGCCGAGCAGTACCGGCTGCTGGAGGGGCGGGGCCTGGACGTGCGCGTGGATGCGCCCCGGCACGCCGTGGAGGCGCGCGCGAACGCGGACGCCGTGGAGCGGGTGCTGGCGAACCTGCTCCACAACGCGGCGAAGTACGCGCGGTCGCGCTTCGAGGCGACGGTCGAGGAGGGGGAGGCCGAGGTGGCGGTCGTCTTCGCGAACGACGTCGACGATGCAGGGCAGCTTGAGGTGGAGCGCCTGTTCGAGCCGCACTATACGGGGGATGCCGCGCGCACGCAGGAGAGCTCGGGGCTCGGGCTGACTATCGCCCGCCATCTGGCGGAGCGCATGGGCGCCACGTTGGAGGCGCGCGCGGAGGAGCGCGACGGCGCGCCGTGGCTCGCGTTCGTCCTGCGCGTGCCGAGGGGCTAGACGAGCACTTCGACCTCGGGGAAGTCGCGCTCACCCAGGGTTTTCAGTACAATCCCTTCGATGCCGTGGGGTGCATGCTTCGCTCAGCTTGCGGCGAGGATGCGCTCGGCTTTTTCCATGGCGGCGTCGCGGAGGAAGCTGGAGCGGCTCTTGCCGGCCGCTTCGGCGGCGCGGTTGATGGTTTGGGCCATGGAGCGCGGGATTTTGAACGAGAACACTTCGAGCGGCTCCGGAGAGAGACGCGGCCGTCCGACCACGAGCTTGCCCGGTTTCCCCGGGAACTCGCCGCGTCCGAATGCTTCGGCGATGTGCTCGAGATCCTCGTCGGTGACCGTCGCGCCGCTTTTCAGCGTGTACTCCATGGCGCTACCTCCTTGCATAGCCGAGCTCTTCCTTGAACTTCTTCGTCGCGGGCGACTTCGCGTGGAACACGAGCAGGGAGCCGTCGGCCAACACCGCAGCCACGAGCTCGACTTCTCGACCCTTGCTGTCGAAGCCCAAGGCCACCACGTAATCGTCGCCGCGGGGCCTTCTTCTTGCGAAGTTGTTCCACGCGTACACGACCTCTTCTTCGCTGAGCCCGTGCTTGAGGGAGTGCGGGTGCACGATGATCTCGTCCATGCCCGTCCTTCCTTTAGTAATACTATATAGTATTACTAAAATAGAGGATAGTCAAGTTCACCGAGTGTAGCATGTTTGACCTGGGGATTTGTCTCGCAGACCTTGCATGGATCCAGCGTGAATCTTGCGCGTTTCAAGTGCGGATCAAGCGGAATTCCAGCGCGGATCCAGCAAGAATCAAGCGGAAACCTAGCAGAAATCAAGCGCGGATCTTACACCCCAGGTGAGAGGGGCGCGAAAGGTGACCAGGTCGTCCACGGCGCTTTCTTGCCCTGCGGTGGAAAAGGGGAGAACCGCGCCTCGATTCTGCCATGGAGATTATCGGAAGACGTTCAATAATGATACTCAAAGGGTAGCAAATATGAGAAAGTAAGCCACGGAAAACAAGTGAGACGGAGGGGTCTCCCATCCGCCGACGATGCGAAGGAGCGACGCCATGTCCATGATCAACAGGGAAATCGACGAGTTCTCCGTCCAGGCGTTCCACGACGACGGCTTCACCACCGTTACGAAGGATGACGTGCTGGGCCACTGGAGCGTGTTCTTCTTCTACCCAGCGGACTTCACGTTCGTGTGCCCGACGGAGCTGGAGGACCTGGCCGCGCTATACGACCAGTTCAAAGCCGCCGACTGCGAGATCTACTCCGTGTCGTGCGACACGCATTTCGCGCACAAGGCCTGGCACGACGCCTCCGAGAACATCAAGAGCCTGCCGTACCCGATGCTCGCCGACCCCACGCATAGGCTGGCCGACATCTTCGACGTGTACATCGAGGACGAGGGCGTGGCCGAGCGCGGCAGCTTCGTGGTGAACCCCGAGGGCCGCATCGTATGCTACGAGGTGAACGCCGGCAACATCGGCCGCAATGCCGCCGAGCTCTTGCGCCGCGTGCAGGCGAGCCAGTTCGTGGCCGAGCATGGCGACTCGGTGTGCCCCGCGCGCTGGGTGCCGGGCTCCGAGGTGCTGCATCCGGGCATCGACCTGGTGGGCAAGCTGTAGGGCTTGGCGCAGCCACCCTGCTCCCGATGACGTGCGGCGGCCCCGGCGACCCCGGGGCCGCCGCACGTTCGCATGCTCGTGCCCGTCGGTGTCTGAGCGCGCTTCAGGCGGCGTGCCGGTGCCGGATGGGCAACGGCCGCGCGGGACCCGTCGGTCGCCGCCGGGCTGCCGGTGTATACTGGCGGGAAAGGCAGCCGCACCTGATCGCGCCGGGTGAGGGCGCGGCCGGCGCGCGACGAGGAAGGACGATGCCATGGCCCCGATGGAGACAACGGTGCCCGGTGCCCTCGTGTGGGGGCATGCGGCGCTCGCGGTGTGCGCGGCGCTGTACTTGGCCTGGTGGTGGGTGTTCTTCAACCCGAGCATGCCGAAGGCGACCGGCGCGCTGTACGCGGTGGGCGTGGGCTTCATCGTGGGCGCGGTGGCGTTCGGTATCGCGGCCATCGCGCTGATGGCGATGGGGCTCGGCGCGCTTGCGGGGGCGCCGCAAGTCGGCGGGGCGGCGCCGGGATGGGCGTTCGCCGTGGGCGGCGTCGTTGCCTACCTGGCGCTGGCCTACCTCACCGCGCGCTTCTTCCAGCGGCCCGTCACCACGGAGCTTCTGCTGTTCGTACTGTGGGCGGCGCTGGAGCTGGCCGTGGCGAATGCGCTTCTGGGCGCGGGGCTGGTATCCGGCGGGGCGTTCTGGCTGATCGTGGGTGTGATAGCGCTCATCACGGCGGCGAACCTCGTGTGCTACGTGCTGTATTTCAACTTGCCACCGATGCCCTCGTTCATCGACGGCGCCGCGCCGCTGGCTGCGGTGGGCGCGTTCGCCGCCGTGCTGGCCGTCGTGCTCGCGCGGCTGTAGGGCGCGCGGGCGCCTCGCTGCTGCTCGCAGCGCGCACTCCGCGGGCGGGTGCTTTGCGATGGTGCTTCGCGCGTTTCGCGTCGGCGGCGCTTCTGCTATCCTTCTCTCTAACGCGCGGGGCCCGTTGGCGTGCCGCGCACCGTTGTGGGAGGGAGCACGCTGTGGTTGAGCAAGCCGAGTTCAAACTGCCTCTGCTGGGCAAATCCTTGAAGCTGAAGCCCCTTCCCGGACAGGACCCGCGCCGGGAGTACGGCGTGATCTGGGACGCGTGCCGCCAGCCGGGCGAAGGGTGGGGCTACGTGTTCGAGTTCACCGGCCGACGCGCGGGGCGCATCCTGGCGTGGCTCACGGCGGCTGGCGCGGCATACGCGTGCGACGGGCCGCTCGCCTTTGTCCCTGATGGTGAGCCGCAGGTGCTCGCCTCGCATCTTCCCGATAACGAGAACGTCGGGCAGGTGGAGGCGCGCGGCGTGGGCCTTCCGCTGCGCATGGTGTCGCGCTTCGTTCGCTCGCCGCACACCGGCACCTTCACGTTCGAGCAGCCGGCGCGCGATGTGGGCCCCTACGCGGGCGCGAGCCTTGATATGCGCACGTTCATGGCGGTGGGGTTCCTCGCGTTCGTCCATATCCCTCAAACGATGGGCGCGCCGGCCGTGGGCGGTCGCGCGGCCGACGTGATCGATAGCCTGCTGAGGCCGCCGTTGCCCGATTCCCTCGACATACTGGTGCGCCGCGTGCGCTCGGCAGCGCCCGGGGGCGTATCGGGCTTCGAGCTCTACGCCGCGCGCCTGCTGGAGGAGGCAGGTTCCGCGCGCCTGCGCTCCCTGGCGTCGCGCACCGGTGTGGAGGTGGTGCGGCTGTCGTCCACGGGACTCGTGTGGCTGCGCTTCGATGAAGCTGTGGTTGATGCCGAAGAGCGTCAGTGTGTGCTTGCGGTGGAAAGCGCACTCAACCGGCTCATATTCGTGCAGGAGGCCATGGAGGTGCTCGACGGGGTGGGTGCGCTGTACGCTGGCTGCGACGAGGCTTTCTGCTCGCAGCAGGACTGGCGGTGCCTGTGCTACGTCGCCTCGGGGGCGGTCGACCTGATGCGGGGCTGCGAGCGCGAGAACCCCCTGCGAGAGGTGTATGGCGCGCAGGGGTCACGCGGCGGGGAATGGGACGTGCGCACGCGATTCGCGCAGGCGTGCGAGGCTCTGCGGCTGCCGTTTCGGATGGAGTACCGCTTCGACGCCGACGCGGCGGCCGGGACGCTTTCGGTGGAATGCTCCGCACCGCTGCCTGAGGCGTTTCCCGCGGTGCGCTGGGATGCTGCGCGGGGCACATGGACAGATATGCGCGTGCTGCGGGGCTGGGCGGCATCGGCCTACGCTCTGCGGCTTTCGGCGGCGCTTGCAGCTGCGGCTTTCGGCGCGGGCATCGGCATCGCGCGGGCGTATGTGACGGTGCGGCCGGGCGGCCTGGACGAGCCGGCGGGCATGTCGCTTCTGTTCGACCGCATTGCGTTCGCGGCCGATGTGCTGCCCCGCATTGCGGAAGGCGCGCTCGATGCCGAAGCCATGGCCTGCGACCCGGCGGCGGTGCTGGCGCTTCTGAGTCCGGCCGACCGGTCGGCGGCGTTTCTGGAGAACGGGTTCTTCGGCACCGCGACGCCGCTTGACGCGGGCCTGGGGGACAGGCGCCTGGCGCTCTGGGAGGACAAGCGCTCGCTGCCCGCGCCGCTGGCAGAGGAGCTGCGGGCCGACCTTGCGTGCGAGCTGGACGTGCTTCACGACGAGGATGCCGATCTGACTGCGCGCGTGCCCGAGGCGCTCAAGGACGCGGAGTCTTCGCCGCTGTCGTCCATCGTGCTTTTGGAGGACATCGCGGCCCAGGCCGACGAGCGCGAGCGGCAGCGTGCGGCTGCCGACGGCCCCGCGGCTGCCGACGTCCTCGCGGCCGACGACGGCCCCGCGGCCGGGCTCGTGCCGCTGTACTGCGCGAACCCCATCGTGCGTATGCTGGTGGGGCTAACCGGGGGCGATGCGAAGACGCGTTACCGCAAGGCGTCCGATGCCGCTTTTGCGGCGCAAAACTCGCTCTCGCGCCTGTACTTGCAGGTGGGAGACGCCCCGCGTGCCCTCACGGCTGCCGAGGCGAGCATAGTGATGGCGCCCACCTCGCAGCCAGGCTATCTGAGCGCGGTGGTCGTGCATATGGAAGAGGATCGCTTTGCCGAAGCGGAGACGCTGCTGCGCCGGGCCCTGCGCGTAGCCGTCGACCGTCGGGAGTGCAGCTACCTGCGCTATCGGCTGGCCTTTGCGCTGTGGAAGCAGGGGCAGCTGGATCTGGCGCTTGCGTGCTATGCGGTGGTGGCGGCCGAGAACGGCGAGATGGCGCCGCAGGCGGAGAAGGAGATCGCCGAGCTCATGGCGCAGATGGGAGTGCGCGAGCGACCGTCTATCGATGCGGCGGAGGACACGCTGCATGCGGCCGGCATCTCCATCGGGCCCCCGTTCGAGACGGCGGCTCTGCTCGCCCGCGTGGCGGTGGGGCTTGCCGACGCGGGGCTGCTTGCGGCTGCGGCGTTTCCTGCGCGAGCGGTGGCTCAGCTGAACTCGGAGGACGCGCTGTATGCTGTCGCGCGCTCGCTGGAGAACAGCACGGCGGTGCCTGCGCGGTAGCGGGCTTCGAGGCGGGCGATTCGGCAGACGCGCCATCTTTGCCCGCTTTCGCATTCTTGCGCGGCGAGGGTCGCGGCGGCGGCTCGCGGGATGCGCGCTGCTCGCCTTTCGGCTTCGGCTATAATGGGGCCTCGTGCACGACGCGGCCGCAGGGAGGGCCATGAGGAAGCTCTTGCTCAAACGGATGCTGTTCATCCCCTTGGGATTGGTCGCGCTCGCGTGCACGATGTATGCGCGGCAGAACCCGGACGTGGCCGAGTGGTACGCACAGGCCGTGTATCCCGCCGTGTCATCCGTCGTGGGGTTCCTGCCGTCGCTTGTGGGCTTCTCGGTGGCCGAATGGGTGGCGGCGCTGTTCGTGCTGCTCTGTTTGGGATACGTCGCGTACTGCGTGTGGAAGGTGGCCGCGAGCAAGGGCGAGCGCGGCATGGCGGCGTACCGCGGGGTCATGGGCGCGGTGGCGATCATCTGCACGGTGTACTTCGCTTTCACGTTCCTTTGCGGGCTGAACTACTACCGCTACACCTTCACGCACTACACCGGCTACGACTTGTCGGAGGCCGGCGCCAATCCGGCCGAGCAGCAGGAGGAGCTCGTGCGCCTGACGGCGACGCTCGCCGAGGGGCTGGGGGAGGCACGTGCGCTGCTGGGCGAGGACGCCGACCTGTTCGCCGCCGAGCCGGGGGAGTTCGAGCGCTACGCACAGGAGTCGGTGGCGGCCATGCGAAAGCTCGCGGAGCGCTACCCGGTGCTCGAGCGGCCGCTGTACTCGCCGCCCAAGCTGGTGCTTGCCTCCAAGCTGATGTCGTACGCCAACATTAGCGGCATGTTCTTCCCCTTCACCATGGAGTCGAACATCAACGTGGACAACCCGTTCTTCGTGGAGCCGTGGACGATGGCGCACGAGCTGGCGCACCAGTGCGGCTTCATGCGCGAGGACGAAGCCAACTTCATCGCGTATCTGGCGTGCCGGGAATCCGACGACGCGCTCATGCGCTACAGCGGCCTCTTGCTGGCCTACGACAACGCCCTGGGCGCGCTGCGGAAGGCGGACGCGGAGGCGGCGGCCCAGATAGCGGCCTCCCTCACGCCCGCCGTGCAGCGCGACCTGGCCGAGCGCACCGCGCACTGGGCGCAGTACGAGGGCCCGGTGCAAGAGGCCTCCAATGCCGCGAACGATGCGTACCTCAAAGCCAACAACCAGACCGACGGCATGCAAAGCTACGGCCGCATGGTCGACCTCCTGCTGGCCGAGCAGCGCGCGGGGGAGGCCGATTCGTCAAGCTAGCACGACGGGCAGAAAGTCGGAATCTTCGCTTGCTTTTGCAGTGCTATACGCCTATAATACAAACAAATGTTTGGTAATATGGTTGGGAGACTCCCCTAACTTTGCCTTGCGAAGGACAGCCGCTTCTTGGAGAAAGGGGCTGTCATGGGAGCCGAAGCCAATCTTGATCGCTTTTACGATGACGTGGCCGATTTGCTTGCTCGTGCGCGCGAACGGGCTCGGGCTGCGGTGAACGTCTCGATGGTCTACACCTATTTCGAGATAGGCCGCATGATCATCGAGGAGGAGCAGCATGGCGAGGGACGCGCAGCTTATGGGAAGCGCGTGCTGGAAGGGTTGTCGAAACGTCTGACGAAGGAGTTCGGGCGAGGGTTCTCCGTTCCGAACCTCAAGCTCATACGGCAGTTTTATCAAGTCTACTCCAAGGATCAAATTGGCGAAACACTGTTTAGCCAATTCGGAAACCTTCCCCTCTCAAGTACCGGCCGGGTGTTCCGCCTCAGCTGGTCGCACTATCTCAAGCTCATGCGCATCGGTGACTTGAACGAGCGCCATTTCTACGAGGTCGAAGCCGCACGGAACAATTGGAGCTTGGCGGAGCTCGGCAGGCAGCTCGATAGCGCCCTGTACGAGCGCTTCGCCCTGAGTCGGGGAGAAGGGGGCATCCCGGAGCTTGCGAAAGGCGAACCGTCTGTTCGGACGGCTCGTGATCTGGTCAAGGATCCGTTCGTGCTTGAATTCCTCGGATTCCCGGAGCATGCCTCCTACTCCGAGAAGGAGCTTGAGGCTCGCATCATCGACAACCTCCAGGCGTTCCTTTTAGAGATGGGCACGGGCTTCGCTTTCGTGGGAAGGCAGGTGCGCATCACGCTCGAAAACGATCACTTCTGGGTCGACCTGGTCTTCTTCAATCGCATTCTTCGTTGCTTCGTGCTCGTGGATCTGAAGATAGGCAGGTTGACGCATCAGGATATAGGCCAGATGCAGATGTATGTGAACTATTACGACAGGCGGGTCAAGCTCGCCGAGGAGGGGCCGACGGTCGGCATCGTGCTGTGCAAGGAGAAGAACCAGTCCGTCGTGCGGATGACGCTGCCCGAGGACAACGAGCAGGTGTTCGCGAGCAGGTATCAAACGGTGCTCCCCAGCAGGGAGGAGCTTGTCAGGCTGCTCGAGGAGGGCGTCGAGGCCGACGGGTCGGGCTCCGAGGCGGGCCCATCGGCCTCATGAGGGGAACTGCAGCGTTATCGCCAGCACATCGCCGTCGAGGCGGGCGGTCACGTCGATGCGCAGGGCGCGGGCCAGCTGGGCGACGATGGCGAGGCCCAGACCGCTGCCCCCGCCGCCTCGCGCGGCGTCTCCCTGGTAGAAGCGCTCGAACAGGCGCTCGGCGTCCACGCCCTCGGGGTCGGCCACGCGGTTCGCGAACACGACCGTGCGGCCCTCCTGCACGATGCGCGGGGGCGCGCAGCCGTAGCGCAGCGCGTTCACGGCGAGGTTGCGGAAGATGCGGGCGAGCGCGTCGGCGTTCGAGTCGACCACGAAAGGCTCGTCGAGAAGCTGGATGTCAGGCTGCCATCCGCGCTCCTTGAACTGGCCGTACAGCGAGGCGAGCGCTTCGACGAGCACCTGGCTCACGTCCACGGGTTCTCGCTCCACGCGGTGGTCGGGGTCCTGCACCTGGGCGTAGGCGTACAGCTGGTCGAGCAGGCTCTCCACGTCGTCCAGGCGGCGGCGCACCACGTCCAGGTAACGGGCGCGCTCGGCCTCGTCCTCCTCCGCAGCCAACAGCTGTGCGTAGCCCTGCGCGCCCGCGAGCGGGGTGCGGATGTCGTGCGAGAGGTAGGTGAGCCCGCGGCGCAGCTCGCGCCTGCCCTCCTCGGCGGCGATGCGCTCGCCCTGGTGGCGGTCGATCTGGCGGTTCACGGCCTGCGCGAGTCGCACAAAGCCGCGAGTGCGCACAGACACGGTGACGCGGGCGTTGCTCGCCGACTCCCGGCTCACCAGGAACTTCGCGATGGCGCACAGCTGCAGCTCCGAGCGAACCAGCTGCACGACCAGCGCGGCGACGGCGATGAGGGCGACGACGAGCAGAGCGACCGCGATCTCCATGTTCTAGATGTCCTTCCTCTGCAGCACGACGGCGCTCGCCACGGCGGCGACGGCGATGAACGCCACGCTCACGAGCGCGATGTGCGGCGCGCCCAGAGGGCCGGCGAGGCCGAGGGCGAGCGAGGACATGCAGGAGCTGAGCGTGTAGTCGGTGAGGGGCGGGGCGCTCGGGAACAGCACCAGTACGGTTTTGAGGGCAAGGCCGACGAGCCCTGCGCCCACCACGATACCGATGACGATGCCCGCCGCCATCTTGCGCGTGATCCACACGGCCAGCGCGGTGATCATACCGAAGCCTGCGGCCGCCAGCGTGACGAGGGCTGTCCAGAGAGCGAGGTCGCCCGCCGGGGTGGAGACAATCTCAAGCCCGGTGACTGCGGCTGTAGCAAACGTTGCCGCGATCATGAGCACCGTGAACAGCACGGCCAGTATGAGGATCTCGATGGTGCGCGCCGCCAGGTACGTAAAGCGGTTCGGCTGCACGGTGAACACGTTCTTGCTGAAGCCGCTCTCAAACTCGGCCGCCAGGAAGATGGCGACGAAGACGGCGAACAGGCAGGATAGGCCGCCGCCTCCCAGGAACACGTTGCCGATGAGGGCTTCCGCCGTCATGCCCTGCGCGAGCAGCGCGACGGCGGCATCCGCTTCGGCCAGGTCGCTCGCGCTCGGGCTGGGGGAGGAGAAGCCGATATTCACGCTCGCGGGCGCGCTATTGGTGTAGGCAACTTTGAGCGAGTCGATGAACGCCGGGTCGGTGACCACGGCCATCGTGCCGGCGCCCGCGGCGGCCAAAACCACGATGACGGCGAGGAATATCCACAGCGATTTGCCGTGGACGAGCCGATACAGATCCATTCTCAAGATATTAGCCACGGTACTCAGCCCCCATCATCTCAACGAAGAACTCCTCCAAGTCGCGCCGGTGCGCGTACAGGCTGCGGATGGCGATGCCCTGCTCGTTCAGGGCCGCGCCCACCGCTCCCGCGTCTGCGCCGCCGTGGATGCGGATAGCGCCGTCGGGCAGCGCTTGGAAGCGCAAGCCGGCGAAGCGCTCCTGCAGCACGGCCAGGGCGAGCGTGGGGTTCGCGGCTTCCAGCTGCAAGAAGTCGCTGCACTCCTGCTCCACTTCGGCGGCCGACATCTCGCGCACCATGCGGCCCTCGCGGATGACGCCGTAGCGCGTGGCCATCTTCCCCAGCTGCTCCAGCACGTGCGAGCTTGCCACCACGGTGATGCCGCGCTCGTCGGCGAGGCGCACGATGAGCTGGCGAATCTCGCGGGCGCCCTCGGGATCGAGGCCGTTGAGCGGTTCGTCGAGCAGCAGCAGGTCGGGGTCGCCCAGAAGCGCGAGGGCGAGGCCCAGGCGCTGCTTCATGCCCATGGAGAAGTTCTTCGTCTTCTTGGAGCCGACGCCCTTTAGGCCGACGAACGAAAGCAGGTCGCGCACCTTGGCCTTGGGGTCGACGAGGCCGAGCGCGAGCGCCTTCATCATGAGGTTGTCGGCGGCGCTCATGGTGCCGTAGAGCCCCGGCGCTTCGATGAGCACGCCGATGCGCTGGCTCGTTCCCGCCTCACGGGGCGACGTGCCGAACACGCGCACCTCGCCGCCGGTGGGCGCGGCCAGTCCCGCCAGCATCCTCATCACCGTGGTCTTGCCGGCTCCGTTGCGGCCGACGAATCCGTAGATGTCGCCCTGGCCGACGTGCATGTCGAACTGGTCGACGGCTCTCTTGCTGCCGAAGGTCTTCGTAAGCCCGCAGGCTTCGACTACGTTCACGTCCTTGCTCCTTTCCGCAGTTGCTTCTTGTGGTTTCCTTCACGCCCTCCACGATACGGAAAGGATGTTCAGCAATTCGCCTTGCAAACGTTAAGAAATCGATAAGTTCGTCCCGGTTGTCATCCTGAGCGGAGACCCGCAGGCCGGAGTCGAAGGATCCCGCGCGGCGTTAGCTGGAAGTCTCACGGTTGCACCGCACGGGATCCTTCGACTGCGCTCACTTCGTTCGCTCCGCTCAGGATGACAACCTAGACTCATTCTGCCAGCTTGAAACCGATGCCCCACACCGTCTCAAGGTAGCCGTCGGTGCCGGTGGGCTTGAGCTTGCCGCGGATGTTGCTCATGTGCACGTTCACGGCCTTCTCCTCCACGACGCACTCTTCGTTCCATGCGGCCTGGAACAGCTCCTGCTTCGTGAACACCTTCTTGGGGCGGCGCACGAGCGCCTCCACGATGCCGTATTCCAGGCGCGTGAGCTTGACGGGCGTTCCGGCGGCCACAAGCGTGCGCGCCTCGGTATCGAGCACCCAGTCCTTGAACCGCAGCGTGGCCGTGGTGCGCGACGTGCCGCGGGCTGCGTGGCGCAGCTGCACGGCCACGCGCGCATGCAATTCGTCCAGGTCGAAGGGTTTGGCCAGGTAGTCGTCGGCACCTAGCTTCAGCAGCTCCACCTTGTCGCCCGGCGCGGTGCGCGCCGACACCACGATGATGGGCGCGTCGCTGCGCGCGCGTATCTCGCGCACGAGGTCCTCGCCCGACGCACCCGGCAGCATGAGGTCGGTGATCACCAGGTCGAACGGCGCCCCGCCCGCAGCGGCGCCGTTCGCAAGCAGAAGGCGCGCCTCGCTGCCGGAGAACGCCTGCGTGCAAGCGTAGCCCGCCTTCGTGAGCGAGGTGGCCACCACGTCATTGATGTCGGTATCATCCTCGATGACGAGGATGCGCGCGAGCTCTCCCATGCCGTCGGCCGTTTAGCCCTGGATGGCGTCGATGGCATTGATGACGGCGCCGCGGAACGCGTCCTTCTCCAGCGAGGCGACGCCCTTGATGGTGGTGCCGCCCGGCGAGCACACGGCGTCCTTCATGGCGCCGGGGTGCGTGCCCGTTTCCAGGTGCAGCTTCGCCGTGCCCATCATCATCTGGGCGGCCAGGCGGTACGCCGTGGCGCGCGGCAGGCCGTGCTTCACGCCCGCATCGCCGAGCGCCTCCAGGAACATGGCCGCGAAGGCGGGGCCGCAGCCCGCTACGGAGCTGGCGGTGGACAGCAGCTTGCCGTCCACCCATTCGATGAGCGCCACCTGGCCGAACAAGTCCTCGAACGCCGCAAGCTCGTCCTCGGAGAGCGAGTGGCGCTGCTCGCAGGCCACGACGCCTGCGCCCACGGCGATGGGCGTGTTGGGGATGGTGCTCAGGTGATGCGTGCCGGGCGCGAGCACCCCCTCGTAGAAGTCGAACCCGCAGCCGGCGGCCACCGAGATCACGGCCTTGCCCGGCGCGGCCAGCGCGTCGCGCACCGGCTCGAGCACCTGCGCCACGAGATGCGGCTTCACGGCTACCACCACGAGGTCGCTTTTCGCCACCACGTCCTGCGGCGTCTCGCAGGCCCGCACGCCCAGCGCCTCCGCGTTCGCCTGCAGCTTGTCGAAGTGCGCGGCGCACGCGCAGATGCGCTCGCCCGGCAACGCGCCCGACTTCACGAGCCCCTGCGCCATGGCGCGAGCCATGTTCCCGAATCCGATGAAGCCCAGCGTGATGCCGTCGTCCGTGTGCGCCATGTCATCCTCTTTCCGTCGTGCGGCCGAAATCCGTTTCCCCGAATTGTACGACATGCTCGGTTCCGATTGCGCGCTTGTCGGAGAATCTGCGGGCCGACGACGGCGCGAGTCGGCGATTCTTTCTCATTTTCCCCCTAGCGTTCTTTGTCCAAGCATGTTAAAATAGATACAAATGTTCGGTATGGCTGGATACCGTTCCTAACTCCAAGCGATTGGAGGACAGCCGCTTTCGAAGGAAGGGGCTGTTCATGGAACGACATGTAAAACCATCTGACTTGGGACTGGAGACCGAGCGCGTCGAATTCAAGAAGTCGACTGCGGAGCTCGACGCAGCCGCCGACTCCATCGCCGCTATCCTCAACAAGCATCGGGCTGGCACGCTGTACTTCGGCGTCAAGGCGAACGGCGAGGCGGTGGGCCAGGTAGTGACCGAGGAGACGTTGCGCAAGGTCAGCCAAGCCGTTGCCCGGCGTATCGAGCCCGCCATCTTCCCGGATGTGGACAAGGTCGTTATCGACGGTCGCGATTGCATCCGAGTGACGTTCTCTGGGAGGGATGTGCCCTACGCGAGCGGGGGCCTGTACCGCATGCGTGTGGCCGACGAGGACCGCAGAATGACGACCGACCAGCTGAGGGCGTTTTTTAATGAGCGGCTGCAACGGGAGGATCCTTGGGATGCGCGGCTTTCGTCCAAGACGCTGGACGATGTCGACGACAAGACGTTCGAGCGCTATCTGGCGAAGGGGCGCGCTGCGGGTCGGATATCGTTCGCGTACGAGGGGAAGCGCGATGCGCTCGAGCGCATGGGGCTGGCTCGCGACGGCCGGTTGACCAATGCGGCGGCCGTGCTGTTCTGCATGTCTGACCACTTCATGTTCAAGTGCGGCATCTTCGCGACGCCCACCCGCACGACCATCCTCGACATACGGCAGGAGGCGGGGTCGCTGTACGATCTGCTCGACTTCGCCATGCTGTACGTGGCAAAGAACATTAAATGGCGGTTCGAGTTCGACGGCTCGCCCGAGCGCATCGAGATACCCGAGATCCCGACCGACGCCGTGCGCGAAGCGCTCATCAATGCGTTCTGCCATCGCGACTACACCTCCGCGCTCGATGTGCAGGTGGACATCTTCGCGGATCGCGTCGATGTGTTCAGCCCCGGCCGGTTTCCAGAAGGGGTGGATCCCGAGGACTGCCTTTCGGGCAGGATAGCCTTTTCGGAGAGTCGCAACAAGCTGCTCGCCGAGGCGCTCTTCCGTGCGAAGGACATTGAGAAGTACGGCACGGGCATGCCGCGCATCAAAGAGCAGTGCGATGCGGCGGGCGTGGAGGTGAGGTACGCGAGCCATCGCAAGGGAGTGACGGTGTCGTTCTACCGCCCGGACTGGTCGCGTTTCGGGCCAGAAAAAAGCGCAGTACAGAGTGCGGATGGCCCGGTAAATGGCCCGGTAAATGGCCCAGTAAATGGCCCAGTAAATGGCCCAGTAAATGGCCCAGTAAATCTCAGCGCTGTCGAGCAATCCGTGCGTGACGCCTTGCTCAGCGACGGATCGCTCACGAGAAGGGACCTGTGCCAGATGTTGGGGAAGGGCGATGGGACGATAAAGCGTGCCCTCGCCGGCCTCAAAGGCAAAGGCCTGCTTCGTCGCGTCGGTTCGGACAAGACCGGCTACTGGGAGGTGCTGTAGCCGCTCCGCTCTCCGGCCTACGCTGAGAATAGCTTGCGCAGCTCCGCCACCAACTGCTTGCGGGTGAACACGAGCAGCCCGAGCAGGAACACGCTGGCCGCAAGGGCGCTCGCCAGCGCGGGCACGTCCCAGGTGACCAGCCCGAACGCAGCCAGCGCGAGCGGAGCCAGGCCCAGCAGCACGTCGAACAGCAGATACTTCGCGTACCCGGTGACGAAGGTGCCGCGGAACACCGCCAGGAGCACCGCGTCGAACACGATGGCCACGAGGCAGATGCCGGGGATGACGAACGTCGTGACGGCCAGGTTGCCCGTCACGACGAACCACACCGCCGCGATGCCGAGCAGGATGAGGAAGTAGCGCACCACCACGCGCAAGAAGTCGGGGCTGTGCGTGAGGATGTTGCGCACGAACAGGTAGTTCACGATGAGGGCGGCGCAGGTGGCCACCACGATGTCGCCGGGCAGCGAGAGCATCCTCCCTACGAACAGCATGACGAGCGCGCAGGCCCCCGTGGCGAACGCGAGCACGGCGAGCGCCACCGTGCCGGACTTGCGTACCTCGTTGCGCGGGAACACGGCCGGCTCGGCGCGGCCCGCGAGCTCTGCCTGGCACAAGGGGCAGCGGTCGAGGTCGCCCGAGAACTCGATGCGGCATTTCTCGCAGCGCTTCATCGGCCGTCATCCTCGTCCCTCACGGGCGCCTGCCCGCCGAGGCGGCGCACCGAGGACTCGAGCTTCGCCTCGAGCCTGTCCTCGGCCACCTCCTCGCTCGTCTTGTTGATGTTGATGCGCCCCTCGATGCCCTGGTCGGAGAAGAATCGGCAGAAGTTCTTCACCACGTCGGGGTTCGCGAACACGGTGGAGATGCCGATGCTCAGGTCGTCGCCGTAGGAGCACAGAAGGAAGTTGAGGCCGGTGGTGGACGTGAGCAGGTTCATGTCGCGCACGTAGGGGGCGATGCGCCCGTCGAGCTCGATGCGGCCGAGGTTCGAAACCGTGGTGGTGGTCTCGCGCGCGGAGATGCGGTCGGCCAGCTCGAGGATGGCGTCCTTCACGAACAGCGGTGCCAGGCGCAGAAGCGGGTTCTTCTCGAGCGCGATCATGCGGTTCATGCGGGGCTTGAGATTCTCGGGCTTGACGGCCTCCTTGAGCTGGGCGTGGATAAGGCGGGCCACCTCGTCGGCGGGCAGGTCGGCCTCGCCGGGCACGTAGGACACGAACGCGAGCCCGAAGAAGTTCTTCACCGTGCTCGAGCGGAACATCTGGCGCAGATCCACCGGCACGTCCATGCGGATGGCGCGCCCGCGGTCGCGCCGCGGCATCTCGGCGCGGATGGCGCACACGACGGCCGTGATCGCGAGCGAGGTGAGGCTCACTTCCCACGACCGCGCCAGCTCGACGGCGCGGCTCACCGGCAGATGGTACTCCATGAACGTGGGGTCGGCCTCGTCCTTCCAGCCTTTGAGCCGGTACACGGCGGGCGCCTTCGTGGGGGCGGCCAGGGCGCGCTCGTAGTATTTGTCGAAGCTATCCTCGGATTTCTGCAGGTCGGAGCCGTCGTATTCGAGCGGCACGCCCTCCACGCCGTAGCGCTCGCGGGCGTAGGCGTACAGGAGCGCCTTGAAGAAGCTCAGGGCCCCGCGGCCGTCGGACACCATGTGCGACACCTCGAGGTTCACGCGGTCGCGGTAAAAGCTCACGCGGAAGAGCACGCTTTTCGCATGCACGTGCAGCCCGAAGCAGATGGGCAGGTTCTCCGGGGTGGCGACGGGGGGCTTGCCCGCCGGCTCGAGGTAGTGCCAGAACATGCCGCTTCTCAGGCACACGTTGAAGCCGGGGAACGCTTCCGCCGCCCGCTCGAGCGCGCGCTGCAGCGCCTCGGGATCCACCTCGTCGACAAGCGTGGCCGCGTAGCGGAACACCGTCTGGACGGAGCTTCCCGCCTGCGACGAGTAGAACTTCCCGACGTTGTCTAGTCGGTACCAAGTAGTCCGAGCCACGCCGGTTCGCCTTCCTGCTCCAGCTCCTCTCCATCGAGGAAATGCCTGAAGATGCGGTACGTGTCCTTCACAATGTTGAACACCGTGGGGTACAGCAGGTACCCGTGCACGGCGTCGAGAACACGATAGCACTGCACGTCGCCGCCTTCCAGCTCCAACCGGGCGGCGAACGCCTCGCCCTCGTCGCGCAGCGGGCAGTATTCGGCGGTGACCACGAGCGTGCGGGGCTGGCGGGAGAGGTCGTCCATGAGCAGCGGCGCGAAGTAGGGGTTGTCCAGATCGGCGGGAGAGGAGGCGTAGAGCTCCATGTAGCCGCGGATGTCGCGTGAGGTGAGCAGGTAGTCCTCGCCGTTGTCGCGCACCGAGTCGAACCATGAGGTGAGCGGGTTGTGGTCGTTGTACGTGACGGGGTAGAGGAGCATCTGCGTGCGCGGCTGGAACGTCCCGCGATCGCGCGCCATGAGCGACACGACGGCGGCCAGGTTGCCGCCCGCGCTGTCGCCGAATAGCACGATGTTGTCCGGGTCCACGTCGTCGAGCAGCTCGCCCGCGAACAGCTGGCGCGCCACCTCGTAGCAGTCCTCGGGGGCCGTGGGGAAGCGATGCTCCGGCGCGCGCCGGTAGTCCACCGACACGACGCGCCGCTCGAGCTTGAGCGCGATGGTGGCGCAGGCGTCCACGTAGAAGTCGACGGTGCCGTTCACCCAGCCGCCGCCGTGGAAGAACAGGATGGTGCCGCGCGAGTCCTCGGTGACCTTCAGGCCCTCGGCCAGCGAGAAGTCGATGTCGAGCGGGGTGAACACGCGCAGGGCCACCTCGCTGCCGTCGGGCATAGGGGCGACGGCGTCGTCGATGCGGCAGCGCGGGTCGGGCACGGCGAGCTTAGCGAGCACGTCCTCGGCCACGCGCTGGGCCTCGTAGAATTCCTTGATGTCGGGCCGCAGCCGGGTGGCGGCCTTCATGAACGCGGCGAGCACCGCTTTGTTGATGGGCATGGCATGCCGTCCTTTCGCGAGGGGCGGAGCCGATGCGGGGCCCGGTCTGCCGCGCGGCGCTCAGGGGCGCCGCCTCGGCCTCCATCCTATCACAAGCTCATCGCGGGTTCGCGCGCAGCTCCTCGATGAGGTCGAGCGTCCACACAAGCGCGTCCTCGATGCAGCCGTCGCAGCTGCGCAGCGGGGTTCCGGCGGGCTCGCCGCGCAGGTCGGCGCAGATGGTGGAGCCGTTCTGCTCGCGGAAGCGCGCGACCAGGCGCGCGACGAGCGCATAGGTGGCCTGTTTGCTGGAGGGGTCGGCCATGCCGTTGCTGTTGGCCAGGCCGAGCGCCAGCGCGCCGCCCGAGATGGCGCCGCAGGTTTCGGTGTGCCCGCCCATGCCGCCGCCGAAGGCCTCCGACGCGCGGAAGCAGACGTCCTCGTCGGCTCCGACGAGCGGCGCGAGCGCGCAGGCCACCGCCTGGGCGCAGTTGAAGTTGCGGTAGCGCAGCTCTATGGCGCGCGCGGCGAGCGCCTCGCGGTCGATGGGCGCGTGCTCTGCGGTCATGGGTTCCCCTTCCCTCCGGTTGCTTTCGAGCATGATAGCAAGCGCGGGGCCTTGCCGGCCGGCGTTTTTCCCCGGAGCGGCCGTGCAGCGGCGGAAACGTCTATAATGGCCGCATGCATCGGGGTTTTCCGCCGTGAAAGGAGCTTTCCATGCTCGCGCTCGCAATCGTCCTCGCCGTCGTGGCCGCGCTCGCCGCCGTGCTCGTGGCGAACGCCGTCCGGCTCAAGCCGACGCCCGTGTCCGACCCGCTGCCGCCCTCCGACGAGATGGGCGACGACGCGGCGGTCGAGCGCTTCCGCGCGATGCTGCGCGTGCCCACGGTGTGGGACCTGCGCAACCCCGATGCCGACCGCTCGGCCTTCGACGAGTTCGTGCCTCTGCTGCGCCGCCTGTACCCGCGGGTGTTCGCCGAGCTGGAACTCGAGCTGGTGGACGGCTACGGCATCTCGCTTCTGTGGAAGGGCGCCGACCGCGAGCTCGCGCCGGTGGTGCTCATGGCGCACCACGACGTGGTGGGCGCGAACGCCGAGGAATGGGAGCACGACCCCTTCGCCGCCGACATCGCCGACGGCTACGTGCACGCGCGCGGCGCGGTGGACACCAAGTGCATCTGGGCGGGGCTCCTCGAGGCGGCCGAGCGGCTGCTGGCCGAGGGCTTCGTGCCGCCGCGCGACGTGTACCTGTTCTCGTCGAACACCGAGGAGGACGGCGGCGACACGACGCCTCATATGGTGGAGCGCCTCGTGGAGCGCGGCCGCGTGCCGTACATGGTGCTCGACGAGGGCGGGGCGGTCATCGACAACCCGCCGCTCGGCGTGAAGGGCCAGTTCGCGGTGGTGGGCGTGGCAGAGAAGGGCATCTTCAACGCGCGCATCGCCACGAGCGCCGAGGGCGGCCACGCGGCGACGCCCTCGCTTCAGGACGCCACGGCCAAGCTCGTGTCCGGCCTCGACGCGCTGCAGAAGAACCCGCCGGCCTCGAAGCTCTCCGCGCCGGTTGCGGCCATGCTGCGCGAGCTGGCGGCGCGCGGCGGCTTCGGGCTGCGCCTCGTGTTCGGCAACCTGTGGCTCTTCCGGCCGCTCGTCGCGCGCATCATGCAGGGCGGCTCGGAGACGGCCGCCATGGTGCGCACCACCTACGCGCTCACGCAGCTTGAAGGCAGCCCCGCGCACAACGTCATCCCGCGCCAGGCCAAGGCCACGGTGAACGTGCGTGTCGACCCGGGCGAGGACGTGGGCGCGGCCTTCGCGCGCATCAAGGAGCGCTTCGACGACGCCACCTCCTTCGAGCTGTTCGAGGTGAGCGAGCCGTCGCCCATCGCGCCGTTCGACGGCGACCCGGCGTTCGACTACCTGCGCCGCGTCATCGCGAGCGCGTATCCCGAGGCCGGCATCGCGCCCTACGTGCAGACGAGCTGCAGCGACGCGCGGCACTTCCATCGCGTGTGCCCGCGCACGTACCGCTTCGCCGGCTTCCTGTTCGCGGGCGACGCGCGCTCGCGCATCCACGGGCGCGACGAGCGGCTGGACGTGGAGGCGTTCAAGCGCGGCGTGGGGTTCTACGTGGGATTCATCCGTCATCTCGACCGGTTGGGGAAGTGAGGCAGCATGGCTGAGGGGAAGGCGCCGGCGCGGCGGGGGAGGTTCTTCTACGGGTGGTGGATCGTGATCGGCGGCCTGCTGATCATGGCCACGTGCTACACGGTGTTCGTGAACTGCATCCCGCTGTTCCAGACGCACATCGTGGAGGACCTGGGCCTCACCGTGGGGCAGTTCAACACGGGCGTGTCCATCACCACGGTGGTGGCGGTGTTCGCGTCGCTCGTGATCGGGCGGCTCACGGACAAGTGCTCCGCGCGCGTGCTGGGCGCGGTGACGGTGCTCACGAGCTCGGTGGTGCTGGTGGGGTTGTCGCAGATCACGGCCGTGTGGCAGCTGTACGCGCTGTGCGTGGTGGCGGGCATGGTGGTGGTCGCCGGCACGCGCCTTCTGGTGTCGGTGATCATCGCGAACTGGTTCACGCTGAAGCGCGGGCTGGCAGTGTCCATCGCGCTTTCGGGCTCGGGCATCGGCGGCGTGATCCTCTCGCCGGCCACGAGCGCCATGATCGAGGCGTCCGGCTGGCGCTCGGCGTTCCTGCTGCTGGCCGTGGTGTGCCTGGTGGCCGCGCTGCCGCTCGCGGTGGTGGCGTTCCGCACGCGCCCGAGCGAGAAGGGCCTCGAGCCCTACGGCGCGGGCCAGGTCGAGCAGGCGAAGGACGACCGCTCGCCCGACAAGCCGGTCACGGTGGCGGTGGGATGGAAGGCGCTGCGCAAGAGCATGTCGTTCTGGCTTTTGGTGGTGGGCTTCGTCGCCATGGGCATCACGAACGGCTGCATCATCACGAACTCCATCGCCAACATGACGAGCGTCACCGTGGGCGGCACCGAGGTGGTGACCGGCGGGCATTCCACGCTGTGGGCGGGCTCGGTGTGGTCGTTCTACCTGGCCGTGGTCATCGTGGCGAAGGTGGCGCTCGGGGCCATCTACGACCGCTGGGGCATGCGGACGGGCACCATCCTGGGCACGATCACGTCGGTGCTGGCTGGCGTCATGCTGCTGTTCCCCGCGACGGACTGGGGCCCCATCCTGGCCTGCCTATTCTTCGGCTTCGCCACGTGCATGGGCACGGTGGCGCCGCCCATCATGGTGGTGAAGGAGTACGGCAAGAAGGACCTCGGCACCGTGACGGGCATCGTGACGGCGTTCGAGCTGCTGGGCGCGGCCGTGGGCGCGGTGGCGTCGGGCGTGATGTTCGACGCGTACCTGTCGTTCGCGCCGGTGTGGATCATGGTGATCGTGGCGAGCGTGGTCATGGGCGCGGCGCTGCTGGCGTCCATCCCCGCCGCGCGCCGCCTGGTGGAACGCCGCCGGGCCGAGGGCGCGCCGGAGCTCGACGCCGAAGGCTTCGAGATCGCGGCGTAGGGCGTAGGGCGCTCCCTCGGGCGGCCGACGCTTGACCAAACCATAGCGAAACAGTATGATTTAGCGCAACACACAGGAGCCCCGGCAGGGGAGGCGGCCCGTGCGCGGCCGCGGACGAGAAAGCAGGCGAACCATGACCATCCACGCAAGCGTGTCCGAGCTGATCGGCAACACCCCGCTCGTCGAGCTGGCGAACTACGAGAAGAACCACGGCCTCAAGGCCCGCATCGTGGGCAAGGTGGAGTCGTTCAACCCGGCCGGATCGGTGAAGGACCGCATCGCGAAGGCGATGATCGACGACGCGCTGGCCCGCGGCGTCATTGACGAGGGCGCCGTGCTCATCGAGCCCACGTCCGGCAACACCGGAATCGGCCTCGCGGCCATCGCGGCCGCGCGCGGAATGCGGCTGATCATCGCCATGCCCGAGACGATGTCGGTGGAGCGGCGCAACCTCATGCGCGCCTACGGGGCCGAGCTCGTGCTGACCGACGGCGCGAAGGGCATGGCGGGCGCCATCGCGCGCGCGGAAGAGCTGGCGGCCGAGATTCCGGGCTCGTTCATCGTCGGACAGTTCACGAACCCGGCGAACCCGGCCGTGCACGAGGCCACCACGGGCCCCGAGATCTGGGAGGCCGCCGGCGGCGAGGTGGACGTGTTCGTGGCCGGCGTGGGCACGGGCGGCACGCTGAGCGGCACGGGGCGCTACCTCAAGCGCATGAACCCGCAGGTGCGCGTGGTGGCCGTGGAGCCGGAGACGTCGCCGGTGCTCTCCGAGGGACGTGCGGGCGCGCACAAGATCCAGGGCATCGGCGCGGGCTTCGTGCCCGAGACGCTGGATGCCGAGGTGTACGACGAGGTGATCGCCGTGGCCGACGAGGACGCGTTCGCAGCCGGTCGCGAGCTGGCGACGAAGGAGGGCCTGCTCGTGGGCATCTCGTCGGGAGCCGCCGTGGCCGCCGCCCGCCAGCTGGCCGAGCGTCCGGAGAATGCGGGCAAGACCATCGTGACCATCCTCCCCGACACCGGCGAGCGCTACCTGACCACGGCGATGTTCGACTTCGAATAAGAGGTCGCGACCCGCAGCGCCACCGAATCCTCTGGAAGATGCAAGTTGCGACGGTTCTGCGCGGGCTTTTCTGCAGCGGGTGACAATGACGGTTGCATTTGCCCAGGTCGCGCTTCTCCAGGGGGATCGCAATGTTTGGCCGCTCCAAATAATTGTTGGAAATGCAACAAAATCCTGCGCAAAACCGTCACAAGTTGCCGGTGGATGCGCCCGAATGCTAAAGATCGCCAAAGGCCGCGCAGGTCCGTATAATGGGCGGGAGGAGCTCGTCTGTTGATCGAGAGCGAGGGCGCCATGGAAAAGCAGTACATCGAAATCGAGCCCGTCTCCAGCTCGAGCACACTTGAGGCGAAGCGGCAGGAGGCCGAGCCGTGGGCCAAGGGCGCGGCGAAGGGCGTCGCGAAAGAGGCCGTCGACCAGGTGCGCGAGGCGGCTCCGAAGGCAGTCGGCGCGGCGAAGGCAGCGGTTCCCAAGGTGGCGCACGCGGTGCAGGCTGCTGCTCCGAAGGCGAAGGCCGTAGCCCGGGGCACGGCCACTGTGGCGAAGAAGGCCGTGCCGGTAGTGAAGGGCGTCGCCAAGGGCGCCGTGTTCGTCGCGAAGAAAACGGCCCCCATCGTGAAGGCGGCGGGAAAGGGGGCCGTCGCCGCGACC
This sequence comes from Arabiibacter massiliensis, assembly GCF_902386925.1. Taxonomy (NCBI): domain Bacteria; kingdom Bacillati; phylum Actinomycetota; class Coriobacteriia; order Eggerthellales; family Eggerthellaceae; genus Arabiibacter; species Arabiibacter massiliensis. The sequence continues at coordinate 3,017,356 of NZ_LR698996.1, forward strand.
AAGAAGGCCGCCGGCGCAGTGAAGGCTCGCAAGGGGAAATAGGCGTTCGACCTGCGATGACAACCGCCAGTTGTCGGACGTGCGCGAAAAGCATCCGGAAGTTGGTTGAGGTAACCTCGGTTTCGGTGCATGATGCGAGGCGAGAAAGCGGTGCTTCGCAAGCGAGAGGAGACGCCCATGAGCTTCCGAGACAACCTCCAGCATCTGCGCGACACGCAGGACATGAGCCAGGCCGACCTGGCGCAACAGCTTGGCGTGAGCCGCCAGTCGGTGGCGAAGTGGGAGGCCGAGAAGAGCTACCCTGAGATGGACAAGCTCATCAAGATCTGCGACCTGTTCGACTGCTCGCTCGACGACCTCGTGCGGGGCGATCTTGCCGCCCCGGATTCCACGGAGTTGGCGACCCTCGAAGAGCCGGCTGTCTCCGAAGGGCTGGCGGAGGTCGACGCATGCGGCTACGACGACCACATGCGTCGCCGCGCATGGGACTACGCGGCCGGCGTTGCCGCGGTTTTCACAGGTTTCGGCGTGGGCGTCAACTTCACGTACACCGGGCCGGGTGCCTCGCCGCTGCCGTTCATCATCTGCTTCGCGATCGGGGTTGCAGTGGCGCTCTTCTTCGTGGAGCCGGCGCGCGCGGCACATCGGGCGTTTCGGCAGGAGCATCCTCATGTCGATGACTTCTACACTGCCGACCAGAAAGCCGAGGCGCGCAACGCGAAAGGAGGCGTCGTCGTCGGTGCCGTCCTGCTCGTGGCGGCAGGCTTGATCGTCCCGAGCTTGATCTCCGGGCTTTTCAGCCAGTTCGCCTTCTCGGCAGTAACGATGTTCGGATGTTTCGGCTTGGCGGCGGCGCTGGTCGTGTACTCCGTCATGATGGATCGTCGCACCGACGTTGCCCGGTACAACCGCCTCTCCGCGGTCGCGCCTGTCGCCGAGCCCGAAACGTCCTCGACCTCGACGGCGGGCGACGCTGCGGCGGGTTAGGCGGTCTCGTCCGGGTCGATCGTTCCTTCGAGGGCGTCATACTGGCGCTTGATCTCCACGCGCAACTCCTCCTCCGAGGGGAGGTTGGGCAGGCACTTCGACACGAATATCTGGCGTTCGCCCTCGGGCGGCGCGACGAGGGTCGGCTTGCCGAGGAGTCGCTCGTAGGCGAAGGAGCTTATCTGACGTTTGAGCTCGCGTACGCTCCAACTCTCCTTGATGCATTCGTCCAGGTAGAACTGGCGGGCGTCCTCTTTGGAAACGCGCATGAGCTCGCAGTAGTGGCTCCAACTCAATTGGTCAGACAGTGTCTGACCAATTGGGAATGCTAGGTAGAACCGGCGCATGTTCTTGAGATTCGTGGTTGTGAACCCCTTGCCGAAGTCGGTGGTCATGCGCTTCGACAGCTGCTGGATGAGCTTCGCGCCGTACTCGGCGCGCGTGAGCCCCTTCTGCTTGGCCACGATGCTTTCGCCGATGTGCCAGTACGCCTGCACCATGGCGAAGTTCGCCGCTGAGTACGCGTGTTTGCGGGCGCTCGCCATGATCTCGCCGATCTGCGCATAGAACGCAGGATCGACCAAGTTGCCGGATCTTTCGAGATTGCTTTCTTCGGTCATTTTCTTCCCTTTCCTGCCTGATGGATGGACGGGCGGCGAGGGGAAGGTATGCCGAAACGTAAGGGAAATGCGGGACGCCGCCTTCGATGCTGTGCAAGCCTTCAGCGTCTCCGATGTGCTGGTAGCAGTATAGCGCGCTTTTCGAGCAAAGTTGATATATGCATGTAATACACATGCTACGTCCTAAAATACCCGGTGGTGCTTTGCGTTGTCGCAGTAATGCCCCCTGGGTACCATGGCCTAGCGGCGGCGAGGATTGCCGCGAGCGGATAGAGGCAGCAGCTCCCGTGTTATCATGATGGCGAACAACACGGCATGGCGAAGGAGCGCATCATGTACGGACTGAAAACCGAGGCCAGCTTCGACTCGGCCCATTTCCTGACCGACTATTACGGCAAGTGCGAGAACCTGCACGGGCACCGCTGGCGCGTGGTGGTGCACCTCGCGGTGGACGACCTGCAGGCCGAGGGCACGATGCGCGACATGGTGCTCGACTTCGGTGTGTTCAAGCGCGCGGTGCGCGATCTGGCCGAGGCGCTGGACCACACATTCCTCGTGGAGGAGGGCTCGCTCGCCCCGGCGACGCTGGCGGCCCTTGAGTCCGAGGGATTCAGCCTGTTCAACCTGCCCTTCCGCACCACGGCGGAGAACCTGGCGCGCTACTTCTGCGACTGCCTGGTGGAGCAGGGGCTGCCCGTGTCCCAGGTGGAGATGTACGAGACGCCGAACAACTGCGCCGTCTACCGTCCGCGGTAGGGCGGCCGAGAAAGGGGCGTCGTGGGCAAAGGCGCGCTGTATCGCCAGATGGCTAAGCAAATCGGCGGGCTCATGGTCATGGCGGTGCGCTATGACGGCAAGGAGCCGGACAAGCGTACCGGGGCCTCGCTTGTCGAGTACGCATTACCGTTTGAAGGAGTGTGGACGGTGCTCAACGGCGGCGTGGATGAGAAGACGTCGCATTCGTGGGACGTGCTCACCCAGCGCTACGCCTACGACTTCGTGGTGCTCGACGACGAAGGGCGCAGCTGCCCGTCCGACGCCGACCCGGCCGATCCAACTTCGTACTACTGCTACGGCTTGCCGGTGCTCGCGCCCGCCGACGGGGTGGTGGTCGAGGCGGGGCGATCGTGCCCTGACGCGCCGATTGCGCTTGATGGCACGGTGCGCTGCGGCGGGGGAGACATCCGCGGCAACTACGTTCTCATCGACCACAGGAACGACGAGTTCTCGTGCCTGTGTCATTTGAAGCCGGGCGGCGTGCTGGTGGCGGCGGGCCAGCGGGTGCAACGCGGGCAGCAAATCGGAATCTGTGGAAGCTCCGGCTGCAGTTCCCATCCGCACCTGCACTTCCATATCCAGAAGGGCCGGAGCTTTTACACCTCGCCCGGCGTGCCGGTGCGGTTCGCCGGCGTCGCGGCTGCTCCCGCGCCGAACTACGAGGCAGCCGACCCGCGCCCGGTGCCGCCGAAGGCCTACGACGATTTCCCACCGTTCCTCACGCGCGGTCTGCGCGTGGAGCCTGCGTGCGGGGAATCGGCCTGAAAATGCAATGTCGTTGAGTTATGCACCCTTCTGCAGGGCCCGATACGGCCTATTGACGCAAGGAAGGGCCTCGCTCGCACTGAAACCCCAGGTCTCGACTTCGAGGCATTCCGCTCGGACACGAGAAGAAGGTGCATAACTCAACGACATTGCAGTTTCGGGGCCGTTTCGGCAGCGCAAGGGTGCACAACTCGATGACTTTGCACCTGAACCAGGTTTGCTTCAGGCGTCCTGCGCCATTCAACGGATTTCGGCGACTGGCGCCTCGCGCGCAAACGGCCCCTGAACGCTGCGAGGGTTGACAGTTGCTTCGCGTCCTGATTTAATTGAACTCACGGTTTAATTAAAGAGGGAGGAATGGCGTGGGTCGGAGAAAGAAGGAGCCGCGAGGCGCGCACCGGGAGCACATCGCCCAGGCGGCGCAGGAGCTTTTCGCGCGGAGGGGCATTGCGGCAACCACGATGGACGACATCGCGAACGCCGCCGGATACAGCAAGGCCACCCTCTACGTCTACTTCAAGAACAAAGAGGAGATCGTGAGCGTCCTGGTGCTGGAAAGCATGAGGCGCCTCGACGACTCCCTTTCCGACGCGTTGGCGAAGCGGGAGGGTACGAAGGAGCGCTACGGCCTGATATGTGAGGGATTGGCGCGCTACCAGGAGGAATTCCCCTTCTACTTCAAAATGGCGCTCGACAAGATCAACGTCGATTTCGCGGACGGGGGCTTCGCGCCGGAGGATGCGGAGGCGTATCGCGTGGGCGAGGAGATAAACGAGAAGCTGAAAAGCTTCCTGGCAGAGGGGATCGAGAGAGGCGAGCTGCGCGACGATTTGCAGGTCATGCCCACCATCTACGCCTTCTGGGGCATGCTTTCCGGCTTCATACAGCTTGCGTCCAACAAGGAGGACTACCTGGAAAGCGCGCTGGGGCTGCCGAGGCAGCGCTTCCTCGACTACGGGTTCCAGCTGCTGTACGACTCAATTGCGGAAGGGGCGAAGCGATGATACTCGGAATGGACAAGGGGAAGGTTGCGCTGGTTGTTGTTTGCGTGGCGCTGCTTGTGGGGCTCGTGTTCCTCGTCGTGTACCTGAAAAGCGTCGCGGATTACCAGCGGGCCGTGAAGGACCTGGTCGTGCGCGAGGTCGCCCTCACGGACGTTGCCGACGGCACGTTTGCGGGCGCCTGCGATGTCGGTTTCATCTCGGCGAAGGTCGAGGTGACGGTGCAAGCCGGGAGGATAACCGACATCGCGCTTGTGGAGCATAAGAACGAGCGCGGCGCGCCTGCGGAGGCCATCATCGGGGACATGGTGGCCGCGCAGAGAATCGACGTCGACGCCGTGACGGGCGCGACGAATTCGAGCACCGTGCTGAAGAAGGCCGTGGAGAACGCCCTGCGGAAGGGCCTGTAGGCCTCACTCCCAGAAGCCGCGCGCGGCGTCGAGGATGTCGGCCGCCGGCAGGAGGGTGGCGTCGGCGATGTCGGTTCCCGTTTCGTCGAGGAAGCGTCTGACCAGGTGGTAGCCGCAGGCGTAGCCGGCGCAGTAGGGCAGGCCTCGGGTGGGGTAGCCCATGAGCGCGGCCGTCTCGTCGCCGTAGAGGTAGGCCGAGAGCTCGGCCAGCCCCTGCGCGCCCAGGCCCGCGTGCACGAGCGGCTTCACCTGCTCGAGCGCCTCCGGCGTGGTGCGCGTGACCCATGGACCCGCCAGCTCCTCGCCGAACAGCTCCACGGCGAAGTTCTCGGCCAGCCCTTCGCTGACCAGCATCTCGCCGAGCGTGATGTCGTTTCGCCACTTTACGAACTGGAAGCGCACGTTGTGGTTCGTCTCGTGCGCGAGCGCCGCGAGCAGACGGCGCATGGTGCGCTCGCCCGGCACGAGCCACGCGAAGATGCTCCCGGGGATGCCGCCGTCGCCGCAGTAGCCTTCGTTCACCCGCACGACGGGGCTCTCTGGATTCGCCAAAAGCACGGTGAAGCGGTACGCCTGGCGGGGAAGGGCGATGCCTCGCGCGTCGAAGCGCTCAAGCGAGCGCTCGACGGCGTGCTGGCATGCGTCCCAGAACGCGTCGTCGCCCAGGAGCCGCACGGCATCGGCCCAGCTGTCGTCCACGCGCGCGGGCGGCAGGATGCCGAGCATCTCGCTGGCCATGACCACGTCGTAGCCGCCGGGTTGGGGCGCCTTCAGCGGCACGTGGTAGCAGTCCCACTTCTCCTTGAAAGGGGCCATGAGCTGGTGGCGGTACGCATCGGCGCGCTTCTCGGCCGGCGCGTCGATCATGGCGCGGTAGGCGGCGTCGGAGCGCACGGGCTGCACGTCCATAGGGGCGTCCTCTCTCGCAGGTTCGCGCGCCCGTCTTCGAGCGCGCCGCCCATGCTACGGCCTCACGCTGCGGGAGAGTCAAGGAAATTCGCGAAGTTTTTCGTCTGCGGCCGCACGGATCGCGTCTAGGATTCGTTATAGGCAGGTAGAGGAGGTGGAGCGGGGCGTGTTGAACAGGCAGCGGGACGGCGAGGCGTTCGAACGGCTAGTCGAGGAGCACTACGACGACGTGCTGGCGTACTGCCGGCGGCACGCGCCGTCGTACGACGAGGCACCGGACGTGGCGCAGGAGGCGTTTCTGCGCTTCGTGCGCAGCGGGCGCTCGCCGGCGGACGGCAAGCCGCTCGCGTACCTGTTCACCATCGCACGCAACCTCTGCATCGACGCGGCGCGCGCGAAGCGTCCGCCCGCGGCATCCCTCGACGTGGACGTGCCCGATCGCTCGCCCGGCGCCGACCCGGCGGACGCGTGCGCGGGCAGCGAGGTGGGCGCGCTGGTGGAGGCGCTCGACCAGGAGCTGCGCGAGGTGGTGGAGCTGCGCTTCGACCAGGGCTTCAAGGTGGGCGAGATCGCGAGTGTCCTGGGCGTGTCGCGCTTCGCGGTGAACCGGCGGCTCAACCGGGCGCTGTCCGAGCTGCGCCGCGGATTGGAAGGAAGGGAAGGCGCATGAATGCAACGAGCCGGAAGGATGTCGAGCGGCTGCTGAGCGCGCACTACCGCGCCGAGCGCGGCGCGCCGGACGCGGCCGGCAAGACGGCCACCCTTGCGGCCGTGCGCGCGGAGGCGGCGGCGGGCACGGCAGACTGCGAGACCTCGTCTGCGGTTTCGTTCGCCGGGTTCGTCGCCGCGCAGGCACGCTTCATCCACCTGCGCGTATGGGCGGCCCAGCTCGTGCTCGTGGTGGCGATGATCGCGGCGTGTGCGTTCGAGGGCTTCACGCCGAACGGCCTCTCGTTCGCATCGGGCGTGCTGGCGGCGGCCACGGTGCTCGTAGGGTTGCCCGACCTCGTGTCCAGCGCCGCTCATCGGGTGGCCGAGCTCGAGTACGCCTGCCGCTTCGACTGCCGCGCGGTCGCGCTCGCCCGGCTCATCGTGCTGGGCTGCGCCGACGTGGTGGCGGTCACGGCCATCGCGCTCGCCGCGCCCGTCGCGTTGGGGGCCGACCCCTTCGCGTCGCTCGTGCACGCGTGCGTCCCGTTCTTCCTCACCTGCGCGGGCGCGCTTCTCATCGTGCGGCGGTGCGCGCCGGTGCAGGCGCTGCCGCTCGCCTGCGTGTGGGCGCTGCTCGTGATGGCGGCGGCCTACGGGGCGTTCATGCTCGCACCCGACCTCTACGCCCTCGCCTCCACCTGGGCTTGGGCACTCGTGGCGGCGGCCTCGCTTCTGTGGACGGCCCGCGAGGTGCGCGCGTGGCTCGCGGGCATCGCCGGCGGCCTGGACGTTTTCTCGCCCTCCTCATCGGCCCTACGATAGCAAGGAGCAACCCCTATGGAACTGACCATTGACCGGCTGAGCAAGCAGTTCGGGTCGAAGATCGCGGTCGACCGCGTGTCGGCGAGCCTCGTGCCCGGCGTGTACGGCCTTCTGGGCGCGAACGGCGCGGGCAAGACCACCCTCATGCGCATGGTGTGCGACGTGCTGCGTCCCACCTCCGGCGAGATCCGCTTCGACGGCCGCGACGTGCGTGCGCTCGGCGACGGGTACCGCGCGCGGCTGGGGTACCTGCCGCAGGACTTCGGCTCCTATCCCGACTTCACGGCGCTTGACTTCATGTTGTACCTGGCCGCGCTCAAGGGGCTCGACCGCCATGCGGCGCGCCGCCGCTCGCTCGCGCTGTTGGAGACGGTGGGCCTCGCCGACGTGGCGCGGCAGAAGATTCGCACGTTCTCCGGCGGCATGAAGCAGCGCCTCGGCATCGCGCAGGCCGTGCTGAACGACCCGGCCATCCTGGCGCTCGACGAGCCCACGGCCGGCCTCGACCCGAAGGAGCGCGTGCGCTTCCGCAACCTCATCGCCAGCTTCGCGCAGGACAAGATAGTGATCCTGTCCACGCACATCGTGTCGGACGTGGAGTACATCGCCGACGAGATCCTGGTCATGCGCGCGGGCGGCTTCATCATGCAGGGCGCGCCCGCCGATATCGTGGGCGCCGTGGCGGGGAAGGTGTGGGAGTGCCACGTAGACGCGCGGCAGGCCGAAGCGCTGGCGGCGACGAGCTGCGTGAGCAACGTCCACTACGCCGCCGACGGGCACGCGGTGGCGCGCGTCGTGGCCGATGAGCCCCCGGTGCCCGGCGCGAACCCGCTTGAGCCGACGTTGGAGGATGTATACCTGTACGTGTTCCGCGATGCGGTGGAGTCCGTAGCGCCCGCCGTGCCCGCATCCCAAGGAGGCCGCCATGTTTGATCTGGTGAAATTCGAGCTGAAGAAGCTGCTCGCGCGGCGCACGTCGCAGGTGGTGAGCGTGGGCATCCTGCTGTTGCTGTGCGGCATCATGACGCTCAACGTGGTGCAGACCAAGACGTCGTCGAACACGGATGAGATTCTGAGCGGCACCGCCGCTATCGCGCAGCAGAAGGCGCGGGCTGACGCGCACGCGGGCGTGCTCTCCGTCGAGCGCGTGCAGGAAGAGGTGGCCGCGTATAAGGCGCTCGCATTCTCGAAGGTGGATCCCGCCGAGGTGGAGGGCCTGAGCGACGCGGCGGCGTACCAGCTCATGAAGGAGGCTTACGAGCCCGATGAGTTCCGCGCCATATACGACACGTACTACTCGTACCTGCTCTCGCCGTGGATCACGGGCTCGATGGAGCAGTACCAGGTGGCGGCGCAGTTAAGCGATGCGGATACCGCGGGCTTCTACGGCGCAGTCGCCGACAAGCTGCAACGCGAGCTCGACGACGGCATGGGCGGCACGTGGACGTACACAGGCGCCGAGCGCACCTACTGGACGGACAAGCAGGCCGGGGTAAGCGAGCCGCTCGCCTACGGCTATGCCGGCGGGTGGGCAGACGTGATGGCGTGCATCGGCTTCCTCGCGTTCGCCATGGTGGCCGTGTGCGTGGTGCTCACGCCCGTGTTCGCCGGCGAGTACCAGGACCGCACCGACGCCGTGCTCCTGGCCACGCGCTACGGGCGCTCCAAGCTGGTGGCGGCGAAGATCATCGCGTCGCTTTTGTTCACGACGGCGTACTTCGCGCTGGCGACCGCCATCATCATGGGCGTGGCGCTCGCGTTCTTCGGCGCAGGGGGCGGCGATCTGCCCGTGCAGGTGCTCTCGCTCGGCATCCCCTACGACCTCACGATGGCCGAGGCCACGTGGACGGCGGTGGGGCTCGGCTACCTCATGACGCTCGGACTGGCGGGGCTCACGCTGCTGCTGTCGTCGAAGCTGCGCTCCCAGCTGGCCATCTTCGCCGTGTGCGCGGCGCTCATCTTCCTCACGGGCATGATCCCCTCGGGCGGCAGCGGCGCGCTGCTGCACGTGCTGTACCTGTTCCCCATCAACGCGCTGTCCGACCAGGTGCTTTACAACTCCCTCGTGTCCTACACGGCCGGCCCGTTCGTCATCGACCTCGTGGGCGTGCTCGCCATCGCCTACGCGCTCGTGCTGCTGGCATGCACGCCGCTCGCCGCCCGCGCCTTCCGCCGGCACCAGGTGATGTAGGGGGTGTTGCCGCCGGTATAATGGAGGTCGATGGTAGAGCGCGGCGAAAGACGGAGGCGGCGAGATGCTGGAGCGGGGAGTCATGGTGGTGCCGACGGGCGTGGCGCTCATCGTGGTTTTGATCGTGTGCCTCGTGCGGCGCGCGGGGGCGAAGCGGACGTGCCTGTACCTGGCGCTCACGGCCTACGTGGGAGCGGTGGCGGCGGTCGCGCTGTTCCCGTTGCCGTTCGAGCGCGGGATGGGTTATGCGCCGACGTGGGGGATCTCGTTCAACCTCGTGCCCTTCGCCGGCATCGCGCGTACGGTGGCCGACGCGGCTCAAACCGGCTGGTGGTGGTCGATCGCGTCCGTCATCGTGGGCGGCAACGTGCTCATGTTCGTGCCGCTGGGATTCATGCTGCCGCTGCTGTTGGAGCGCCTGCGCCGACTGCGCGCGGCGGCGCTCGTGCTTGTCGCAAGCTCGGTGGCCATCGAGCTTGCGCAGCTGGTCGCGGGGCTGGCCGTGGCGGGCTACCTGTATCGCGTCGTGGATGTGGACGACGTCATCCTCAACGTCGCCGGCGGCCTGATCGGCTTCGGCCTATGGAAGGCCTGGGAGCGCATCCGCTCCGCCCGCGCATCGCAAACGTCCTAAAAGGGGCCGATGTCCCATATGGGGACTGTCCCCAATTGGGACATCGCCCCCCGTGCGTGGGGTTTTGGCCCGAAAATGCAATGTCGTCGAGTTATGCACCCTTGCGCACGCCTCGATGGGGCTTTCCTGGGCATCGGGCGGCTTCGTTCTCGCCAAAAGCGCAGGTCGCGATTTCCGCATGCTCTCTTCGAGCGCGCTGAGGAGGTGCATAACTCGACGACATTGCATTTCCGGGGCCGTTTTGATGACGCGAGGGTGCAAAACTCGGCGACATTGCAGCCGAATGTGTTCCCAAGTTGGGAGCCGTGCGCAATTGGGGAGTTGAAGGGGGCTGTCGCCATTCGAGACATTTCGGACAGCTGCCGTCGGGGTATAATGCGGGCAGGATCGAAGTCGATGGGGATCGATGGGGGCTCGATGGACGAACATGCGGACGGCGATACAAGGGAGCGTCGGGACAGCAGCACGAACACGGACAGCGATCGCGTGCTCGTGACCAAGCGCGCCATCTTCCATGCCTTGTACGAGCTGATGGAGGAGCGGGACTTCGCGAAGCTCACCGTGGGCGACATCATCGAGCGCGCCGGCGTGTCCCGGTCCACCTTCTACCGCTGCTTCGAGGACAAGTACGACGTCGTCAACTGGTCGTTCAAGCGATTCAAGAACATCCGCATCCAAGACAGGGACCAATACTACTCCTTCGAGTCGTCGCTGCGCGTCATGCTGCGCTACCTGGCCGAGCATCGGCGCTACTTCGCCCACGCGCTGCGCTACACCGGCCAAAGCTCGCTGCGGGATTTCATGTACGAGACCAACGTGGAGTACATGGCGCAGTGCTGGAGCGAGGAGCACGGCGACCGGCTCGATTACGGCACGCGGGCGATGATCCAGTTCGCCGGCGCCGGCATGAGCAAGATCGTCGAGCGATGGGTGCTCGACGGATGCGAGCAAGAGGTCGAAGACGTGGCGGCCGCAATCGAGTCGCTCGTCCCCCAACCCCTCTTCGACGTGCTCTACTAGGCGGGCGAAGCCGCGTCCCTGACGCCCGAATTCCGGGACAGTCGTCCTTCATTGTCTCATTTCGAAACGGGAAGCCCCGGCTGTTGCTTTTCTGCGCACCCCCTCGTTTCCTATCATTCACCTCGCCCGGCGCGCTGCCGGGGCATGCTGAGCGGGCATGCGGGAGGCTCCGATGGGAAACGGAGCGGAGGAGAAGAGGAGACGCTATGGATGTGCGTGAGAAGCGGGGGATGTCGCGTCGTGCGTTCATCGCCGCCAGCGCGGCTGCTGCGGCGAGCATCGGCCTGGCCGGTTGCCAGCCCGAGACGAAGCTGGAGAAGACGGACGCCGCGGCCGACGGGGCGTACCAGGCGCCCGACGCCGAGCTCGATCCGGCGAGCGGGGGCGAATGGATCCCGGTCACCTGCGCGGCGAACTGCGGCGGCATGTGCGAGAACAAGGCGTACGTGGTGGACGGCATCGTCATCAGGCAGAAGACCGACGACACCACCGAGGACTCGCCGGCTAACCCCCAGATGCGCGCGTGCCCGCGCGGCCACGCCCACCGGCAGGACACGTTCGGCGCGGACCGCTTGAAGTACCCCATGAAGCGCAAGCACTGGGAGCCGCACACGGGCGGCGCCAAGGAGCTGCGCGGCGTGGACGAGTGGGTGCGCATCAGCTGGGACGAGGCCTTCGAGATCATCGCCGACGAGGTGGCCTACACGGCTGAGACCTATGGGGACCGCTCCGTCCTGTACGGCGGCGTGAACTCCTCGTTCGGCCCGCTCGCGGGATGCATCAACGCCTCGGTGGGCGGCATCTCCACGGGAAGCACCATGTCGTTCGGCAGCTGCTGCTTCAGCGGCTCGGTCATGGGGCTGCCGTTCCTCGGCATCGGCCAGGGCAACGACCGCACCGACTTCGTGAACGCCGACTACATCGTGCTGTACGGGTGCAATCCCGCCTGGGCCTCGCCGGGCTCCTACACCTACTACTTCCACGAGGCGAAGCAGAACGGCACGCAGTTCGTGTTCGTCGGCCCGGAGTACAACGCCACCGCCGCGCACTTCAACGCGAAGTGGATCCGCGTGCGCCCCGGCACCGACACGGCGTTTTTACTGGCCGTGGCCTACGAGATGTTCAAGCTGGACGAGCAGGACAAGGGCTCGGTCATCGACTGGGACTTCCTCGGCAAGTACACCGTGGGCATCGACGGCGACAGCATGCCGGCCGACGCGAAGGTGGACGAGAACTTCCGCGACTACCTGATGGGCGCGTACGACGGCCAGGTGAAAGATGCCGAATGGGCGTCGGCCATCACGGGCACGCCGGTGGAGGACATCCGCTTCTACGCCGACCTCATGCGCCGCGACAACGCGGTGTCGACGCTGCGCAGCAACGCGGCGTTCCGCACCAACGACTCCGACGACCTGCTGCCCCTGTACATGACCATCGGCTTCATGGGCGGGCACGTGGGCAAGCCGGGGCACGCCACCGACTGCGCCTACCACAACACCATCGGCCATCCCGAGATCCCCATCTTCACGGTGGGAAGCAGCAAGGCGAAGGGCGTCTCGTATCCCAACCCCGTCGACGCGGTGGTCAACGACGACGAGCAGTGGAACGCGGTGCTCGACGGCACGTTCAACTCCACGGGCAACATCACCTTCGGCATGCTGCTGCCCGCGAGCCCGCAGACCTGCGACATCCAGCTGATCGTGCTCGACAACGCAGGCACCCTCAACACGCACCTGAACACGGCTCGCGGTATCGAGGCCATGCGCAAGGTGAACTTCGCGGTGGCCACGGCCCGCGCCCTCACCTCCCAGGCCCAGTACGCCGACGTGGTCCTTCCCGTGGCGGGCGAGTGGGAGACGAACGGCATCCGCGCCGGCGTGGTGGGCAACCAGTCTTTCTTGAACCGCGAGGTGTACATCGTGGGACGGAAAGTGTGCGAGCCTCTGTTCGAGTCGAAGACGAACCAGGAGATCGGGCGCGGCCTGGCCGAGAAGATGGGCCTGAATCCCGACGAGATGTACCCGATGTCGGAGGACCAGCAGTTCTTCAACCGCCTGGCGGGCACCGTGTTCGTGCATCCGGAGACCGGGGAGACGGTGCCGCTGTTCTCCGTGACCGAGGACGACATCGCCCGCTTGAACGCCGAGGGCGAGCCGCAGGAGGGCTTCATGCCGTTGGCGGAGATTTTGGAGAAGGGCATCTACAAGGTGCCGCGCACGCCGGGCGACGTGTACACCTACCTGGGCTATCAGGACTACCTGGCCGATCCCGAGGCGAACCCCCGCGCCACGCCCAGCGGCAAGTTCGAGATCTACTGCCAGACGAAGGCCGACGCGCTCAACGCCGCCGGCCGCACCAAGGACTTCACGTGGAAGCCGTACCCCAGCTACAAGGCGCCGGTCAACGGCTACGAGGCGACGTTCGACGACTTCGAGGCGGGCGTGAAGGGCGAATACCCCTACCAGGTGTTCAACCCGCACTACCTGCGCCGCGCCCACACGCAGTACGACAACCTTCCCTGGCTGCGCCACGCGTTCTCCAACCCGGTGTTCATCTCGGCCGCCGACGCGGAGGAGAAGGGCGTCGTGACCGGCGACTGGGTGCGCATCTGGAACCGGGCGGGCCAGGTGCTGCGTCCCGTGAGCGTCTCGCAGCGCATCATGCCCGGCGTGGTGGCGCTGCCGCACGGCCCGTGGGTCGACATCGACGAGGAGACGGGCATCGACCGCGCAGGCACCGACAACATGCTCACCGAGCCGGTTTCCTCCGGCTGCGGCACGGCGGGGTACAACACCAACATCGTGAACTTTGAAAAGTGGACCGAGGCGCCGGATGAGGACTACCTGCTTCCCTTGCGCGTTCCGGTGCTCGAAGGCGAATAGGGGGTAGCTCATCATGGCTCAATTCGGTTTCTTCTTCGATCAGGCGGAGTGCATCGGCTGCAAGGCGTGCCAGGTGGCCTGCTGCGATCGCAACGACCTGACGGCGGGCTTCACCCTGCGCACGGTGCGCACGTTCGAGACGGGGGTCTATCCCGATTCGTCGCTCTACCACTTCGCGGCCACGTGCAACCACTGCGCGAGCCCTGCGTGCGTGGCCTCCTGTCCCACGGGGGCGTGTCAGAAATCTGAGGATGACGGGACGGTGTACCGCGATCCGGAGGTGTGCATCGGGTGCGGCACGTGCGCGACGGCGTGCCCGTACGAGCATCCGGTGGTGCTGGAGGATCGGAAGATCTCGGCGAAGTGCGACGGCTGCAAGTCGTTCCGCGACCAGGGGCTCAACCCGGTGTGCGTCGATGCGTGCGTGATGCGCGCCATCGAATGGGGCGACGTCGAGGAGCTGGCGCAGAGGCATCCGGAGGCGGTGCGCGACCTGCCCATCTTGCCGGATGCGGCGCAGACGGAACCCTCGCTGCTGGTGAATCCGCACCCGGCGGCCGGCTCCGAGGACTTCGAGCCCTTCATCGTCTAGCTTCGGCCGGCCCCGGCGCTTCGCGCGCCGGGGCCGCCATCCAGAGGAGGATTCCCATGCATGTGTATGACGACCTGGAGTTTCTGAGCGCGCGCCGCTTCGCCTACCGGATGTTCCAGCGCTTGCTGGGCGATGAGCCTGCGCCTGAGCTGCTCGCGGCGATCGACGTCGAGGTGGCCCGCGCCGCCTTCGAGGTGATGGGCGGTCCCTTGGCGGAAGGGAAGGGCGAGGAGCTGTGCGCGCTGATCGCGGATGCGGACGGGGATGCCGAGGTGCTCGCTTCGGAGTACGTGCGACTGTTCGTCGGGCCCGCCGCGTTGCCGGCGGCGCCGTGGGAGTCGGTGTACCGCGATTCCCAGCGCACCATCATGACCAAGACGACGCTCGACGTGCGCAACGCCTATCGCGCCCAGGGCTTCATCCCGCGGCTCTACCCGCGCGTTCCCGACGACCATATCGCCTTGGAGCTGGACTTCCTCGCCTCGCTCGCCGACGAGGCCGTCGATGCGTGCGAGCGGGAAGACGCGGCGGGCTGCCGGGCGGCGCTCGAGGCGAGCGGCCGGTTCGCCGAGGAGCATCTGGGGACGTGGGCCGGGGCTTTCGCGTGCGATATGCGCGAGAAAGGGGACTCCGCGTTCTATGCGGCCGTTGCCGACGCGCTCGCCTCGTTCGTGGCCGCCGATGCCGAGCGGCTTGGCGCTGCGGCGGACGGGATCTAAGCCCGGCGGTGGAGCCTGTGCGCGGGATTTCGGCCTGAAAATGCAATGTCGTCGAGTTATGCACTCTTGCGCACGCCCCCTCGGGGCTTTTCGGCGAGACGGGCTGCTGCGTTCTCCCTAAAAGCGCAGGTCGTGATTTCCTCATGTTTCCGTTGGACGTGCCGGGAAGGTACATAACTCGAGCACATTGCATTTTCGAGGCCGTTTCGATGACGCGAGGGTGCAAAACTCGAGGACTTTGCAGCTGAAAGTGTCCGAAATGCCCCGAATGGGGAATGTCCTATTCGGGGACATGTGCCGCCAACTGTCTTACGAGCATCTTTCTCGTAAGACAGTTGGCAAGCAAGATGCATGAAAACGGTTGCCGGGGGGGGCTCCTGTGCGAAAGCCGTCTTCCCTACGCGTTTTTCAGCTGCTGCTCGAGCATCTTCTCCAAGGTGCGCCAGGCCAACTCGGCGCATTTTACGCGGGCGGGCATGCGGGCGATGGTGGCCAGCTCGGCTGCCTCGTCGAGGTCGGCGAGCTCCTGGGCGGTGAGCAGGCGGCCCTTGATCATGTCGAGGTAGAGGCCGGCCAGGCGCAGCGCCTCGTCGACGGTCTCGCCGGTGACGAGGTCGGCCATCATGTCGGCGGCCGCCTGGCTCACCGCGCAGCCGTGGCCGGTGAACGCGGCCTCCTCGATGAGGTTTCCATTCAGGCGCAGCGACAGCGTGAGCTCGTCGCCGCAGCTGGGGTTCACGCCGTCGTGCGTGCAGGTGGGTTCGTCCATCTGGTACTTGTAGTCGGGGTGCGCGTTGTGCTCCATGAGCGCGGCGGTGTAGATGCTAGCCATTGAAGGTCCTCCAAACGGTCTCGAGCCCCTTGATGAGCGCGTCGATGTCGGCTTCGTCGTTGTAGAATGCGAGCGACGCGCGGCAGCACGACTCCACGCCGAGCCACGCGAGCAGCGGCTGGGCGCAGTGGTGCCCGGCGCGGATGGCCACGTCGTGCTCGTCGAGGATGCTGGCCACGTCGTGCGGGTGGACGCCGCGCACGTTGAAGCTAACCGCGCCATGGTGGCGCGCGGGGTCGGGGTGGCCGATGACCTCGAGGTAAGGAAGCGTCGCCATGCGCTCCATCGTCGTGCGTACGAGCGTCTGCTCGCGGGCTTGCAGCGCGTCCCAGCAGATGCCTTCCAGGTAGTCGAGCGCGGCGGCGGTCGCCACGATGCCGGCGGCGTCCTGCGTGCCGGCCTCGAACTTCTCGGGCACGGGCGCCCACACGGCGTCGTCCTGGGTGACCGACGAGATCATCTCGCCGCCGGTGAGGAAGGGCGGCATGGCATCCAGCAGGTCGAACGCGCCCCACAGCACGCCGATGCCGAAGGGGCCGAGCGCCTTGTGCGCCGAGAACGCGAAGAAGTCGCAGCCCAGCTTCCGCACGTCCACCGGCATGTGCGGCACCGATTGCGCGCCGTCCACCACGAGGTAGCCGCTGTGGGCGTGCACGCGCCGGGCCATCTCGGCTACGGGGTTCTCGATGCCGAGGACGTTCGACACGTGGGCGGCGGCGACGATCTTCGTGCGCGGGCCGATCTTCGCGTCCAGCTCCTCGGGCAGGATGACGCCGTGCTCGTCGGGGAACAGGTACACGAGGCGCGCGCCCGCGGCGCGGCACGCCTGCTGCCAGGGAATGAGGTTGGAGTGGTGTTCCATGACGGTGATGCACACCTCGTCGCCGGGCTCGAGCACCGTGGGCGCGAACGCGCGGGCCACGAGGTTCAGGGCTTCGCTCGCGTTGCGGCAGAACACGATCTCGCGCGGGTCGGGCGCGCCGATGAAGCGCGCGACGCGCGCGCGGGCCTGCTCGATGGCCTCGGTGGCCTCCATGGACAGGCGGTAGAGGCCGCGCAGGGCGTTCGCGTTCATCGTCTCGTAGAAGCGCCGCTGGGCGTCGAGGACCGCGCGCGGACGCTGCGCCGTGGCTGCGCTGTCGAGAAAGGCGAGGCCGGGGTTGGCGGCTAGCAGGGGGAAGTCCTGCTTGTAGGGATTGGCGGCGATGTCGACGGGTACGCTCATGCGACTTCCTCCTCGAGGGCGATGCCGCGGGTTGCGGCCAGGCGGGCGACGGCGGCGCGGGTGCGCTCGTTGGGCGCGGCGAGGGCGGCTTCCTGATACGCGGCGGTGATGAACAGGCGCTCGGCGTCGTCGGGCGAGATGCCGCGGCTGGCCAGGTAGAGCAGCTGTTCGGGCCGCACGTGGCCGATGGTGGCGCCGTGGTTGCCGGCTACGTCGTCCTCGTCGCAGAGGATGACGGGCACGGTGCGGTTCTCCACGCGCTCATCGGCCAAAAGCACCGTCTCCTGCTCGGAACCGAAGGAGCCCTTGCAGCCGTGCACGAGCTCGATGGTGCCGCGCAACGTCTTGGTCGAGGCGCCGGCCAGCACGCCGTTCGCGTCGAGGTTGCAGACGGTTCGGCGTCCGCGCTGGTGGGCGACGTAGTTGAAGTCGCGCTGCTGGGCGCCGTGTCCCAGGTAGCGCGTGTCCAGGTCGAGGCGCGCGTCATCGCCGCGCACGTCGGCGTCGAGCCCCGTGAAGGCGCGGCCGGCGCCGAGCACCGTGTGGCGCACCTGCACGCGGGCGCGCTCGGCCAGCACGATACCGGCGTCGTCGAGGACGGTCCACGAGTCGTCGAGCGTCTGCGTGCAGCTGACGTTCACGCGCGCGTCGGCGCCGGCGAACACGCGCAGCCGTACGCCCACGACGCCCGAGCCGGGAGCCGGCGAGTCGAGCGCGATGGCGAGCGACAGCGACGAGCCCGGGGCGGCCACGACGTCGATGGCGGCCGCGTTCACCGCGCCGTCCACGCCGCTGACGCGCACCGTGGCGCAGGTGTTCTCGCCGGGGCGCGTGGCGAAGACGAGGGGGTCGCCCGCCGCGAACTCGAGGTACTCGCGGACTTCGTCCCCCATACCGGTGGTGAAGACGTCGGCGGCGGAGAGGTAGCGGGATTCGAAGGCCTGTTGCTGGTAGAAGGAGAGGGCCGGGGTGTCGAGGGCTTCCGTGGCCGCAGGGAGAGTTGCTGGGCTGTCAACCTGGTGCGCAGCCGGCCCGCTTTTCGTGGCTGCAGGGAGAGTTGCTTGGTCGTCAACCTGGTGCGCAGCCGATGTTGGGAGGCTTGCGGGTTCAACCGGGGAGAACCCCTGGTCGGCCGCGCATTCGGCAGGTTGCTCCCCAAACCGCTGCGCGGCCACAGAAAGGGCTTCCTCGAACGCCCCCGCCTCTCCCAGCAGCTCCTCGGCGCACTCAACCTCCACCTGCCGGGCGAACGTCAACCCAGCGGGAAGGTCGATGGCCGCGTCGTTCATGCGCAGGCGGTGCCACGTGGGGGCGGGCATGGCGTTGGCGTGTTGTATCGTGAGGGTCTCCATTATCCGATGGCCCCTTCCATTTCGAGCTTGATCAGGTTGTTCATCTCCACGGCGTACTCGAGCGGCAGCTCTTTGCTCACGGGGTCGGCAAACCCGTTCACGATCATCGTGCGGGCCTCCTCCTCGGACACGCCGCGGCTCGTGAGGTAGAACACCTTGTCGTCACCGATGCGTCCGATGGTGGCCTCGTGGCCGATGTCCACGTGCTTGCAGCGGATGTCCATGGCCGGGATGGTGTCCGAGCGGCTGAGGTCGTCCAACATGAGCGACTGGCACGACACGCTGGCGGCCGAGCCCTTCGCGTTCTCCGTGGCCACGATGGACGAGCGGAACGTCGAAATACCGCCGCCCTTCGAGATGGACTTCGTCTCCACGGTGGCCGACGTCTCGGGCGCGGCGAGCACCGCCTTGCAGCCGGTGTCGAGGTTCTGCCCCGCGCCGGCGAACGTGATGCCGGTGAAGCTGGACGTGGCCTTGCGTCCGACCAGCACCGACATGGGGTAGAGGTAGCCCACGTGGCTGCCGAACGACCCGCTGATCCACTCGATCGCGCCGCCTTCCTCCACGCGGGCGCGCTTCGTGTTGAGGTTGTACATGTTCTTCGACCAGTTCTCGATCGTGGAATAGCGCAGCGAGGCGCGCTTGCCCACGAACAGCTCCACCGCGCCGGCGTGCAGGTTCGCCACGTTGTACTTCGGCGCCGAGCAGCCCTCGATGAAGTGCAGGCTCGCGTCGTCCTCCACGATGATGAGCGTGTGCTCGAACTGCCCCGCGCCCTTCGCGTTCAGGCGGAAGTAGCTTTGCAGCGGGAAGTCGAGCTTCACGCCCGCCGGCACGTAGACGAACGAGCCGCCGCTCCACACCGCGCCGTGGAGCGCGGCGAACTTGTGGTCGGTGGGCGGGATGAGCGTCATGAACTTCTCCCGGATGAGCGCCTCCCACTTCGGCTCGTGCAGCGCCTCCTCGATGCCGGAGTAGACGATCCCCATGTCAGCGGCCGTCTTCTGCATGTTGTGGTACACGAGCTCGGAGTCGTACTGCGCGCCGACGCCGGCCAGGTAGGCGCGCTCGGCCTCAGGGATGCCCAGGCGGTCGAACGTGTTTTTCACGTCGCTGGGCAGGCTCTCCCAGTCGGCCTGCTGCTCGCTTTTGGGCTTCACGTAGGTGACGATGTGGTCCATGTCGAGGCCGTCCAGGCCGGGGCCCCAGTCGGGCGCGGCCATGCGCTGGTAGGTGTCGAGCGCCTTCAGGCGGAAGTCGAGCATCCAGGCGGGCTCGCCCTTCTTGGCCGAGATTTCGCGGACGATGTCGGGCGTGAGGCCCGCGTCCAGGTAGCGCGCGGGGTCGGTGGCGTCGCGGATGTCGTAGAGCGTGCGGTCGACGTCCTCCACGTAGGTGCGGTTTTCGTTTGGCATGGTCGTCTCCTAGCGCTCGATCTGCTCGAAGCGCTCGAAGCCCTGCTCGTCGATCTCGCCGATGAGCGAGGCGTCGCCCTCGGCCACCAGGCGGCCGCGCACCATCACGTGCACGCGGTCGACGTCGAGGTGCTCCAAAATGCGCGTGTTGTGCGTGATGATGACGAGCGCGCCGCCGGTCGCGCGCCGATACGCCTCGATGCCGCGCGACACCACGCCGAGCGCGTCCACGTCCAGGCCCGAGTCCGTCTCGTCGAGGATGGCCAGCTTCGGCTCCAGCAGCAGGAGCTGCAGCATCTCCAGCTTCTTCTTCTCGCCGCCGGAGAAGCCCACGCCCAGCTCGCGGTCGAGGTACGACTCGTCCATGTCCAGCTTCTCGGCCAGCGCGCGCACGTGCTTCTTGAACTGCTTGCCCTTGAGGCTGCCCGTGCCCTCGCGGCCGGCCATCGTGGCGCGCAGGAAGCTGGACAGCGGCACGCCGGGGATCTCCACCGGCGCCTGGAAGCTGAGGAAGAGCCCCGCGCGCGAGCGCTTGTCGGGGGAGAGCTCGGTGATGTCGCGGCCGTCGAACTCGATGGAGCCGGCGTCAACCCGGTAGGCGGCATCGCCCATGACCACGTGGCCGAGGGTCGACTTGCCCGCGCCGTTCGGGCCCATGACCACGTGGGTCTCGCCTGCGCCCACGTTAAGGTCGATGCCGTGCAGGATGGGGGTCTCGTCCACCGAGGCCGAGAGCCCGCGGAGGGAGAGGAGGGGTGCGCTCGTCTGGGATGCCATATTCGCGTGCCTTTCTTAATCATATAAGTTTGCTAGGATTAAGATACGGTGACGGCGCGGAATGTCAAGACATAATCCTACAAAGATGCTAGAATTTAGGCAAACAACGGCGAGCGGCGCGTTGAGTGTCAGGATTCTGGCCCAAGGGTTCATTTTCGCTCCAAAACACGCCTCGCGCGCTGAGGCGTGTTTTTGGAGCGAAGATTGGGAGCGTGCCGCAGACGAGTTCGAGGCGTTGGCGAGGAAAGGACGGATCGATGCTGATTTCGACCAAGGGGCGGTATGCGCTCAGGCTGATGGTGCGCATCGCGCAGGAGGGCGCGGGCACGGTGTCGCTGCGCGAGGCATCGGAGGCGGAGGGCATCTCGCTCAAGTACCTCGAGCAGCTGGCGCGCCCCCTCGTGCAGGCGGGCCTGCTGCGCAGCGTGCGCGGCAAGGGCGGCGGCTACGCGCTGGCGAAGGACCCGGCCGACGTGCGCGCCGGCGACGTCCTGCGCGCCGTGGAGGGCACTACCGCGCCCGTGGCCTGCCTCGCGCTCGACGGCGAATCGTGCCCGCGCGCAGCCGAGTGCACCACCGTGCGTTTCTGGGCGGGTCTCGACGGCGTCATCGAGCAGTATGTCGACGGCGTGACCTTGGCCGACCTCTCCGCTTTCTAACGCTCGCCTTACGCGTCCGCTACGGATCGCCCCACGATGCGCTCCCCGGACGGGGCGGCGCGCTACCAGGCCATACACTGACCGGATAGCGCATCGCACACGTCGAAGGAGTCGCATGAAACGGGTTATCGTCATCGGGGCCGGCGTCGGCGGCCTCGCGGCGGCCGTCCGGCTGCAGCACGCCGGCTACGAGGTCGCCCTGTACGAGAAGGAGCCGCAGGTGGGCGGCAAGATGAGCCGCATCTGCAAGGACGGCTTCACGTTCGACGTCGGCCCCACCATCGTCATGATGCCCGACCTGTACCGCGAGGTGTTCGAGGTCTGCGGCCGCGACCCCGACGAGTACATCCCCCTGCAGAAGGTGGAGCCGCTCATGGACATCTCCTTCGGCCCCGACGACCGGCTGCGGCTCTCCAACGACCTGTCCGCCATCACCGCCACGGTGGAGGGCGTGAGCGAGCAGGACGCCCAGGGCTACTTCGAGTACCTCGCGCTGCTCTACAAGCGCTACCTCATCGCCAAGGACAACTTCCTGCAGCGCCCCTTCCGCAAACCGAGCGACTTCTACAACCCGAAGAGCCTGGTGGCGGGCGTGCGGCTGCACACGCTCGGCGACGCGTACTCGTCGGTGGCCAAGCACGTGAAGGACGACCGGCTGCGCAAGGCGCTCGCGTTCCAGACGCTCTACATCGGCATCTCGCCCTACGAGGGGCCCTCGCTCTACATGATCATCCCCATGATCGAGCTCCTCTACGGCGTGTGGTTCATGCCGGGCGGCATGTACGCGCTGGCGCAGGGCCTCGAGCGGCTGTTCCTCGAGCTGGGCGGCGAGCTGCATCTGTCCGCGCCGGTTGATCGCATCGCCATGGAGCACGGGTTCGCGTGCGGCGTGGAGGCGGACGGCGCGCTCGACCGCGCGGACTACGTGGTGTGCGACGCCGACTTCCCCTACGCCATGAAGAACCTCGTGGACAACGACGCCGCGCGCGGGAAGTACACCGACGACAAGATCGACTCGATGGCGTACTCGTGCTCGTGCTTCATCCTCTACCTGGGGCTGGACAAGCGCTACCCGCAGGAGGCCGTGCACTCCATCCGCTTCGCGCCCGACTTCGAGCGCAACATCGCCGACCTCTTCGAGGACGAGCGGTTCCCCGAGGATCCGTCGTTCTACTGCTACGCGCCCGGCTCGCTGGACGAGTCGCTCGCGCCCGAGGGCGGCCAGACGCTCTACGTGCTCGTACCGGTGCCGCCGCTCTCGCCGCGCGGCCCGTCGTGGGGGCCCGACGAGGTGGCCGCGCGCCGCGAGCTGGTGCTCGACCTGCTGGAGCGCGAGACGGTGTACGACGACGTGCGCGACCACATCGTGTCCGAGACCGTCTACACGCCCCTCGACTTCGCCGAGCGCTTCAACGCGGAGAACGGCGCGACGTTCGGCCTGCGGCCCACGCTGTTCCAGAGCAACTACTGGCGGCCGCACAACAAGGCGCGGAAGTGCGAGAACCTGTACTTCTGCGGCAGCAGCACGCATCCGGGCGCGGGCGTGCCCATCGTGCTTCTGAGCGCGAAGCTGGCCGCCGACGAGCTTCTGCGCGACGACGGGCGCGCCGCCGACGTGGAGGACGTTCGATGAGCCCGGCGTCCGCGGCGCTCTTCGCCGAGCGGGCGGCCGACTTCGCGTGGTGCGAGTCGGTGATCGAACGCAACTCCAACAGCTTCTACCGGGCGTTCTCGCTGCTGCCCGAGCCGAAGCGCCAGGGCGTGTACGCGCTCTACGCGTTCTGCCGCACGGCCGACGACTGCGTGGACCGCGATGCGAGCGCGGCCTCCCTCGAGGCGCTGCGCGACGGGCTCGACCGCTTCCTGGCGGGCGAGGCCCCCGACGCGCCGCTGTGGCGCGCGATGGAGGCCGTGTTCGCGACGTTCGACCTGGACGGGGGGCCCTTCTACGACATGATCGAGGGGCAGCGGCGCGACCTGGCGTTCCGCCAGCCGGCCACGATGGAGGAGCTGGAGGAGTACGGCTACTACGTGGCGGGCTCGGTGGGGCTCATGCTGCTGCCGCTCCTGCATGCGTCCGGGCCGGTGGGCGAGGGGCTGCGCGAGAGCGGCGTGGCGCTGGGCGTTGCCATGCAGCTCACGAACATCCTGCGCGACGTGGGCGAGGATTTGGCCTGCGGGCGCGTGTACCTGCCGGCGTCGGTGCTCGAGGAGGCGGGCTGCACGCTCGACGGCCTGCACGCGCATCGCGTTGACGAGGCGTTCCGGCGCGCGTGGGAGGCCGTGGCCCGGCGCTCCGAGGAGCTGTACCTCCCGATGGAGCGCGACGTGCGCGCGCTCGACGAGGACAGCCGGCTGCCCACGCTGTCGTCGCTCATGCTGTACCGCGCCATCATGGACGAGGTGCGCGCCGAAGGGTACGCCTGCTTCGAGCGGCGCTGCTCCGTGCCGAAGGGCGAGGCGCGCCGCCTGGTGGGCGCAGCCGCCGCGGCGCTGGCCGAGGGGAGGTGAGCGCTATGGGGAACCTTCTGGGCGTCGCGTTCTCGGGCCTGTACGTGGGCGCGGTGCTCGCGGCGTCGAGCCTGCTCGCGCGGCGGGGCGCGTCGGCCGAGGCCACGCGCAAGCTCGTGCACATCGGGCTGGGCGGCTGGTGGGCGGTGGCGTCGTGGTTCTTCACGTCGCCGTGGTGGGCGGCGGCGCTTCCGACCCTGTTCATCGCCGTGAACTACTATGCGTACCGCAAGCAGAGGCTCTCGTTCATGGCGCGCGAGGAGGGCGAGGACACGCCGGGCACCGTGTACTACGCGGTGTCGCTCGCCGTGCTCGCGCTGTACGCGTTCGGCGTCGGCGCGCCGTACGTGGGCGCGCTCGGGGTGTTCTGCATGGCCTTCGGCGACGGGTTCGCGGCCGTGGCGGGGAAGCGCTTCGGGCGGCGGCGCATCGCGCTCGCGGCCGGGGGCGGGAAGTCCTACGTCGGCAGCGCGGTGATGCTGGGCGCGAGCTTTCTCGCGTGCACGGCCGTGCTGCTCGCGCCGGCGCCGCTGGGGGCCGGGATGGCGGCGGGTGGCGCGCCGGCGTGGCTCGCGGCCCTCGGCATCGCGGCCGTGCTGGCCGTGGCGGCGACGCTGCTCGAGCTGTTCTCGACCGACGGGTTGGACAACCTGTTCGTGCCGCTCGGCGTGACGGCGCTCTACGTGGGGCTGTTCCTGCCGGGCGCTCCGCTCGCCTCGGTGCTGGCCGGCGTCGCGCTGAGCGGCGCGGTGGCCGTGGCGTCGCTGCGGATGCGGCTGCTCACGAAGCCGGGCGCCCTCGGGGCCGTGGCGGTGGGCGCGCTCGCCTTCGGCATCGGGGGCTGGCCGCTGTGGCTTCTGCTCATGTGGTTCTTCGGCAGCTCGAACGTGGCCGCGAAGCTCATGGCGCGCCGCGCCGCGAAGCGCGGGGGAGCGCCGGCGCGCCGGAAGCACGACGGGCCGCGCAGGCTGCGCCAGGTGCTGGCCAACGGCGTGCCGTTCCTCGCGTGCGCGCTCGCGTACGCGGTCGCGGGCAATCCGTGGCTGCTCGTCCTGGCGGCGGGCGCGCTCGCGGCCAGCACGGCCGACACGTGGGCGTCCGAGGTGGGCGTGTACAGCAGACGGCCGCCGGTGAGCATCCTCACGCGACGTCCCATGCAGCGCGGGCTCTCGGGCGGCGTGAGCCCGCTCGGGCTGGCTGCCACCGTCGCGGGTGCGGCGAGCTCGGCGCTTCTGGCCATGCTGCTGTTCCGCGCGTTCGGCTACGCCATCCCCGCCGGGCCCGAGGCGTTCCTCTTCATCGTCGCGTGCGGCGTGGCGGGCTCTCTCGTGGACAGCGTGCTCGGCGTGCTCGTTCAGGCGAAGTACCGCAGCTCGGACGCGCCCGACGCGCCCCTCGTGGAGACGCCGCCGCGCGCCGCTCGCGCCGCCCTCGTGTCCGGCTACGCCTGGGTCACCAACGACGCCGTCAACCTCATGAGCGGCCTCGCCGTGGTAGCGCTCGGCCTGCTCGTGGTGGCGTAGCGGCAACCGGCATGCGATTGTCGACCGAAACACACGCCACAGCGCTCTGATGCGTGTGTTTCGGTCGACAATCGTCCCATGGCGGCGCGCATGACCGCGCGTACGCGCATTTCGTGGGACGTCGGTAACGGTTGGGTGAACTTCGCGGGGCTTCCACACGCGTTCGGTATGTTCGGGGGCGAACGACGGCACATGATGGGCGCGGAAGGCGCGGGGAGGTTTGGCGATGACGAAGGGCGGAAACGAGGCGCAGAAGAAGGGCGGGCTGTTCGACGATCTGTCGTTTGCCCAGGTGACGGCAGGTGCGTTAGCGGCGGTGACGTCGATGCTGCTGGCGTCGCAGATAGGAATCTACGGCTCGGTGATCGGCGTGGGCGTGGGCTCGGTGGTGTCGGCGGTGGCCTCGCAGCTGTACAAGAAGTTCCTGCAGCGCTCGGCCGACAAGCTGCGCGAGCTCAACCCCACCGGGGCCGTCGGGCCGAAGGCGGTGGACGGCGACGGGGCCGCGAAGACGACGGCCCTGCCCCGCGCGGCGCACGCGGACGACGCCCTCCGAAGCGGCGATTCCGCAGTGCGGCGGGCGCGCGTCGAGCGCGAGCGCAAGCGGAAGATCAAGCGCGGGGTGCTGGCCGTGTCCGTCGCGTCTGCGCTCGTCGCCGTGGCGGTGAGCGCCGTGGCGATCGACCTGGCGTCGTCGGGCCAGGGCGTGGGCGCGAAGACCGAGCCCCTCCTGCCTGCGCGCAGCCAGACGGCTTCGACCGACGCGGGGACAGCGGGAACGCAGGCGGGCCAGGATGCGCCCGCGACGTCCGACGAGCAGCCCGATTCCGCGAAGGAGGGCGACGCGAACGCGCAGGATGCGGGCAAAGACGCGTCGAAGGACCAGCCCGGCGCGACGACCGACCCGGGCACGGACGCCGGCTCCTCCGAACCCGCCGACCCGGACGCGGGCTCCGAATCGGAAACGAAGCCCGACTCCGGCGGCGGATCCGCCCCCGACGACCCCTCCGCGAAGCCGGACTCCGGTTCGTCGAACGACCCTTCCGCCGGCAACGGGACGGGTTCCGACTCCGGCTCGTCTTCGACATCCCCGAAGTGAGCCGTCGGCTGCGACCTCAGCGCCGCAGCCGCGCCGGACGTGCTTTCGCCGCGAACAGACCGTGGCGGTTGCAGAACGCGTACAGCATGCCCGGCCCCATGATGGGGAAGCGCGCCTCGGGCTCCTGCTCGGGATAGAGCTTGCGCATATGGACGCGGTCGGTGGTGACGTAGGCCATGAAGCTCACGTAATGCCGCTTGTCCATGGGGTGGTCCAGGGACACGTGGAAGTCGCCGTCGATCTGCTCCACGACCAGGCGGTGCGCGCCGCCCTCGTCTTCCTCCTCGGGCTCCAAGGCGGGCAGCAGGATGCCGCAGCAGCTGAACGCGCCCTCGCCGGCGGCGTGCACCACGTTGCCGCACACGGGGCACACGTAGAATTTGCCGCGCAGCATGTTGGCCGACCGGTTCGCGTTCACGGCGCATTCGCCCGACAGCAGCTCGGCCACCGAGACGCCCAGCGAGCGCGCGAGCGGCTCCACGAGCGCGATGTCGGGCAGGCCCTTGCCCGTCTCCCATTTCGAGACGGCCTTGTCGGTGACGCCGATCTCCTCGGCCAGCTCGCGCTGGGTGCAGCCCTTCTTCTCCCGCAGCGCGCGGATGGCGCCGCCGGTCACGTAGCTTGTCATGCGATGCTCCTTGCCGTCGTTGTCCGTGCGGTCGATTATGCCCGCGCGCCGCCGCCCCCGCAACCTACGCTCCGTGGAGGCGGGTGCTGCCACCCTTCTCACCGCACGCGCACCGCCCCCTCGTCGACGATCCAGCGGGTGCTCGTGCAGGCGTCGAGGAAGGCCTCGTCGTGCGAGACCACCACGAGCGCGCCGGGGTAGGCGGCGAGCGCCTGCTCGAGCGCCTCGGCCGAGTGGAGGTCCAGGTGGTTGGTGGGCTCGTCCATCACGATGAGGGCCGGGCCGTCGAGCGCGCCCTCGGCCAGCATGAGCTTGCGCAGCTCGCCGGGGCTCACGTCGCGGCCGGCCAGGATGCGCTCGGCACTTGAGTTGAGCTGCGTGACGAAGGAGAGCAGCCTCCCGCGCCGCGCCTCATCGGCACCGTGGAGGCGTGCGAGCACGCGGGTGGCCTCGTCCGGGCCCACCTCCTGAGGGATGGCGAGCGCGGGCACGTCGGCGGGCAGCTGGCGCAGCAGGTGCCGCACGAGGGTGGACTTGCCGCCGCCGTTCGGGCCGGAGATGCCCACGTGGTCGGCGTGTCCGACCGCCAGCTTCGGCAGCCGCAGCCGCCCCTCGCCGCAGGGGATGTCGTGCTCCTCCATGAACAGGAGCGTCGCGCGCGGGTGGGGCTTCGCGTCCAGCCAGAGCGAGCCGTCGTAGCGCTTCGCCACGCGGATGCCGGCCGCCGCCTGCTGTGCCCGCGCGACGCGGGCGTCCATGCGCGCGGCGAGGGCGCCTGCCTGACCGTCCTTGCCGGTGAACACGGCAAGCTGCCGGCGGCCCCGCCCGTCGCTATCGTGCTTGTCCAGATGGCGGGCGCTCAGGCGGCTGGCCGTTCGCGCCGCCAGGTGCGCTCGGGCGTCGGCTTCCGCCGCGAGCCGCGCGGCCTCACGCTTCGCGGCCTCCTTGCGGGCGGAGGTTTCGGCGTGCTCGCGCTCCTGCTGGCCGCGGGCCTGGTCGTAGCCGCCGGGGCGCATGGTCCAGCTGCCGGCCTCGTGCATGAGGCAGCGGCTTGCCAGCCGGTTCAGCAGCGCGCGGTCGTGCGAGATGAGAAGCCCTATGCCGCGGAAGCCGGCCAACGCGTCCGCGAGCGCCTCGCGGCAGCGCGCGTCCACGTGGTTCGTGGGCTCGTCGAGGGCGAGCACCTGCGGGTTCTGCCAGAGCGCGCACGCCACCTGAATCTTCTTGCGCTCGCCGAAGCTCAGCGCGTCGAAGCGCCAGGGCATGTCGTCGTCGATGCCCAGGCTCTCGCGCAGGCGTTGGGCCCCGCGCGAGAAGTCGCAGGCGAACTCCTCCAGCATCTCGGGCGGGGTGGAGGCGTCCTGCGGGCAGTACGCGGCGGCCAGGCGCGGGAACGCCGAGCCGGAATCGGGCACGAGCAGGCCGCACGCGATGCGCGCGAGCGTGCTCTTGCCGCAGCCGTTGTCGCCCACGATGCCGCACCAGCCTTGCGGGAACGTGGCGGACACGCCGTCGAGCGCCGGCGCGGGCGAGCCGGGGTAGGTGTAGCAGATGTCGTGCAAGGTGAGAACCATGGAGGCCTCCTTCGTGAAGGGGCCTGCGCGGATGCTCGCGGGCGAGCGCGTATGCGGAAGGGATGGGGCGCCTATGAAGCTGCGATGCGATCCGCGCAGAGCCCGGCGCCATGCGGGCGCCAAGGGGTACGTCGGGTGAGTGGCATCGCTAGAACCTCATGTATCGCTCTCCTTGCAGAAGCGGCTGCCTGGCATATGGGGCGGCCGCGAAACGTTGACGCCGCCCAGTGTAGCACGCGCCCGGACGGGGCGGCAAGCCGATTCCGTGCACGCGAAATGCGGCTTCGTGGCAGAAAACGACGGAAATCTGCCTTTTGTTCGGCGGCCCTTCTCAGACTGCTTTGGGGCAGTCCTCCATTTTCGCAGCTCAGACGCTTGCCACCGAAAAGCGGATGGACGCATGTCGTCACGGCGGCTTGTCGGATGGCGGATTTCCGTCAGAACCTGCCATGAACCTTCGTTTCCGCTGCAAGGTCGCATCGGGAAGACTGCGGAATGTCCGAGCGAGCGTGAGGAGGCCCGCGCAGCGGAGTCGAAGGATCTCGCGCGGTGCCAGCAGGAAGCGTCGCGGTCGCCGCCGCACGGGATCCTTCGTTTCCGCTCCCTTCGGTCGCCGTGCTCAGGACGGCAGACGCACTCTGCCGTCCGGTCGCCGCGATCGGGCAAAAAGCACGCCGCTGTCCGTCGCTGCGTCCAAACAGGGGGTGGCGTTCGCTGTGTCCGCTTCGCTTGGGAGGACGAAAGGCGCGGGCGCGTGCCGTCGGGTATACTGGTTCGCATCGATTCGGGCGGTATGAAGGGAGGCGAAGCGGTGCAGCTGGGCATCACCATACCGTTGCAGCGGCATCTGCGGCTCGCGCGGCCGCCGTACGGCGAGCCGGACGACCTCGCGTTCTGCTGGGAGGCGCACCGCGCGGCGCTCGGCGGGGCCGACGTGTTGCTGCTGGCGAACGCGAGCAACCGGTTCGCCGCCTTCGCGTGCATGCAGCCGGCGGACTGGCGCGACTGGGAGGCGGTCGCGCTCGCGGCGATGCGCGCATCGCTCGCGACCTGCGGGTTCGACGATCGCGCGATCGACGCGTACCTGTTCTTCGCCGGAGCTCCCGAGGTCACGCGCACGCACGGCCGGCGGCCCGTCGCGTTCCTCAATGTGCTGGTGGACAAGCTGCTGCGGCTTCCGCTCGCGCTCGATGCGGCGGCCGAGCCGTTCCCGCTCGAGCTCTGCCGCCTGGTCAACGAGCACATGCCCTGCAAGGCGGCCGGCTTCGAGGGCCTCGGCCTGCCCGCCGAGCGCTTTGCCGCCGACCTCGCGCGTCTGGGGATCGGCATGCGGGTGGCGGCTGGGCAGGCATCTTCGAGCGAAACGGACGCTTCCGCGCTCTGAGGCGTCCGTTTCGCTCGAAGATGCGTCTGCGCACGTGCTACCATGGTCGCCGACGGAAAGGACGCGCATGACGACAACCGGCGACACCGCCACCTCGAAACTCGAATTGATCATGGGACGCGACGGCCTCGAGCGTCTCGCGGCCTCGACGGTCATGGTGCTCGGCGTGGGCGGCGTGGGCTCGAACTGTGTCGAGGCGCTCGCGCGCGGCGGGGTAGGGCGGCTCATCGTGGTCGACCACGACGTGGTGCAGGCGAGCAACATCAACCGCCAGGCCATCGCGTTTACGAGCACCATCGGGCGCAAGAAGGTGGACGTGGCGCGTGCGATGATCGCCGACATCAATCCCGGCGCGCAGGTGGAGACGATCGACGAGTTCCTGCTGGCCGAGAACGTGCCCGCGTTCCTGGAAGCGCACGCCGGCGGTGCGGATTACGTGGTGGACGCCATCGACACGATCTCGGCGAAGCTGGCCATCGCGCAGTACGCCGACGAGCGCGGGTTGCGCCTGATCAGCAGCATGGGGGCGGCGAACAAGCTGCGCCCCGACTGCTTTCGCGTGGCGGACGTGTACGACACGGTGAACTGCCCGCTCTGCCGCATCATGCGCAAAGAGGGCCGCAAGCGCGGCATCCGGCACCTGCGCGTGCTGTACTCGTGCGAGCAGCCGGTGGACGTGCCCGTGCGCGAGGGCGCCGCGCGCCGCGAGCGGTCGAACCTGGGCACCGCGTCGTTCGTGCCGCCCATCATGGGCCAGATGATCGCCGGAGAGGTGATCTGCGAGCTGGCGGGAATCGAGCGCGTATGAGCGAAACGGCTTGTCATCCTGAGCGGAGCGAGGCGCAGCCGAGCGAAGTCGAAGGATCCCGTGCGGCGGTAGCCGGGAGTCGTCCTGTTGACACCGCGCGGGATCCTTCGACTCCGCGCCTGCGGCGCTGCGCTCAGGATGACAAGGGGTACGCGGCCCGCGTCGCTTTCGCTCAGGATGACAACCTGCGCAATCTGCGGCTGTTCGATATGCATTGCCATTTGGACTTCGATGACGATCCGCGGGCGCTTGCGGACGGGCTCGCGTCGTGCGGGACGGGCGCGTTCTCGGTGACGGTGGAGCCCGAGGGCTACGAGCGGGCCGCGCGGCTGCTCGCGCTGTGTTCCAACGTGCGCGTGGGCGCGGGCCTGCATCCGTGGTGGGTGGAAGACGGCCCGGCGGGCGAGGCGGCCGTCGAGCGCGCTGTCGCGAACGTGGCTGCATCCCGGTTCGTGGGCGAAGTGGGTCTCGACTTCGGCCCGAAGTACGCCTCGACGAGCGAGGCGCAGATAGCGGCGTTCGACCGTATCGCCGCCGCCTGCGCCGCAGAGGGCGGCAAGGTGCTCTCCCTCCATGCCGTGCGCTCGGCGGGCGCCGTGCTCGATATCCTCGAGCGCCGCGGCACGTTCGACGTGTGCGCATGCATCCTCCACTGGTTCTCCGGGTCATCCGACGAGCTGCTGCGCGCCGCCAAGCTGGGCTGCTACTTCTCCGTGGGGCCGCACATGCTGGCATCGAAGCGCGGCCGCGCCTACGCCCAGGCCATCCCGCGAAACCGTCTGCTGCTGGAAACCGACGAGCCGCCCGCCGCCGGCCCACCCGTCCCGGCGCAGGAGTTAGCCCGTCTTCTGCACGACGCTCTCGGCGAGATCGCGCGCCTGCGCCGCGAGGATCCCGAACCCCTCGCCGACCGCATAGCCCGCACCAGCCGCGCCCTGCTCAAGCTCTAGTCTCTCCCTTCGGCCTCGCAATTGCCCGCCGCCCGCTCCTCGATGATTGAAGTGCCGGCCGAGCAGTCGCCGTTGAGCCAACGCCATGCCTCATGAAGCCTAACACGACCGTCGGGCAGCTCCTCCGGCACGCTCTCGCATTCGCCCGCGCGCAGCACGCCCGCGGCGTTCAGGTGGTGGTAGAGGAAATGTAAACGGCCGCTTCCGTCCGCTGTGCCCACAAGATGACCTTGCACGATGTCGCCGCCCGCATAGTCGGCCCAGACGGTGGCGCCGCTCTGGTGGTAGGCGAACCGCGTCCGCCCATCCACCTCGCCGTTCTCCGTGTTCTCGAGCGATACGAACACGCGGCCATCGTAGTTCGGCATCGGCATGGCGCTCCCTTCGCTGTGACGTGGGGTATCGCAGGCATCTTATCACCGGTGTGAAGCGGACGGCGTGCCGGGTCGCCTCAACGCGCACGCGGAGTCGGTGCGAGTCCCCGCGAACTCACGCGGCGGCCACAGGGGCGTGACGGATGCATCCGCAGGCGCGGCAGCTCCGACGAGCACGGCTATAGTGGCTTGCGAAAAGGCTGGCGAAAGGAGGCGGCGTGGAACTCGGGTCGTTGCCGGAGTGGTTCACGGCGTGCGCGGAGGTGCTCGCGGTGTGCACGGCGCTGTTTCTGCCGCAGTACCAGGCGTATCGCGACCGCAAGCAGAGCCTTTCCCGAATGCGGCGCGTGACGAAGGGCATGCTGGCGACGCTTGCCGACGCGCGGGCGGCGGGCCCGTCCACGAACCCCGCGCAGCTGGAGAGCGCCCAGGAGCTCAAGCTCTACCTGCAGGTGTCGTTCTTCGTGCTGAGCGATGCGCGCGAGATCGCGCTGCGCGATCAGGTGGAGCAGCTGTATCGCCAGCTGACGGCTCCGTCGCCCGACATCGCCGCCGTCCGGAGCGCCATCGCGGCGCTGTAGGGCGGCAGGCGCCTGGAGAAAGGAGGATCGCGCGATGGAAAGCACTATTCGCAACGTGGCGCTCATCTTCGAGGGCGGCGGGATGCGCAACTCGTACTCGGCGGGCGCGCTTTCCGTCATGCTGGACGCCGGGCTGTTCTTCGACGACGTGTACGGCCTGTCGGCGGGCGCCACGAACGCCATCGACTACGTGTCGCGCGACGCGGCACGCGCGGAAGCTTCGTTCACCACGTGCTTGGATGACCTGGCCTTCCGCTGGTGGATAGCCCCGCTCGCAGGTGCGGACGGCCTCGACGCTCTGCTGCACGGCGATGGCCGCGCGCGTTCGGGCTGCCGGCTTCCGTTCGACTTCGCGGCCTTCCAGACGAACCCGGCGCGGGTCACGCTCCAGGCCATCGACCGCGACAGCGGCCGCACCGTGTTCTTCACGCGCGACGACTTCCCTTCGGAAGAGGAGCTCATGCTGCGCGTGCGCGCGTCCACGAGCTATCCTATCATCGTGCCTCCCACCTGGGTGGACGGCCGCGCGCTCTACGACGGAGGCATCGGCGTGGGCGGCGGCATCATGCTGCCGCGGGCCACCGACGACGGCCTGCGCCGCTACTTCGTCGTGTGCACGCGTCCGCGCGGCTACCGGCGGCCCGAGCGGCCGAACCGGCTCTACGACGCGTACTTCTGGCGGCGTCCCCGCCTGCGCGCGGCGCTCGACACGTGGGCGCAGCGCTACAACGCCGAGCTCGACCGCCTCGCGCGCCTGGAGGCCGAGGGCCGCGCCTACGTGTTCTACGCGAACGACCAGGGCGTGGCCAACACCGAGCGCGACGAGCGCAAGCTCAAGGCCAACTTCCAACGCGGCCGCGCCCAAGCCCAGAAGGAGCTGCCCACGTGGGAACGCTTCCTGAGCCGCTCATAGGATGACAGAGGCAGCTTCGGCGGGTGACTTTCTCGTGCGCTCAATGGGGACGATATACGGTCGGTACTGTTGTCAAGAAAAGAAAACTATGACTACTCCTACAATAGCCATTGCGAGACCGAAAAGCGCAGTCAACACTACGATAAGCGCTCTCCTCCCGTCCTCTCTCTCGCGGGCATCTCCCATATCTTTTTTTAGATCTTCGACATCATTTGAATCTAGGCCTCCGAACAGAAGGGGTACGATATCGAAGAAGCTAATCATCATAATCCTTTCAGCGAGAGGAGCGGACTCGGGGGCAGGGTAGTCTTCTCGCTTATCGCCAATTGAATTCTGGTCTCAAACGACAGAACCCGCTCATGCGAACAAGTGAATTTCTACCTTTTACCACTCTATTTCACGCGAACGCATGAATCAAGGGAGGCTGCTAAAGCGTCACGGTAGAAGGCGATGCTGTCGCCAAGGTGCGCCAAGTTGTCCTCTCGGAATTGCCGCTCGCCCGTAGTATCTGTCTCCTTGATCGACGCTTTTCGAGCTTTTCCGTGGCGCAAGCGGGCGTCGGCTTCGTGCGGCGCGCTTAGTGGAAGTCGGCTTCGTCGGAGAATTCCCAGCCCAGCAGCGCGTCGCCCACCAGGCGGAACTTGAAGGGCAAAGGTCGCGCCACCTCGCCGCGGTCGATCTTCTCGGAGACGCCCTCCAGCTCGTCGAGAAGGTCGAAGAAGCCGATCTCGTCGAGGGAGGGCAGGCCGGCGGCCACCTCCTCGGGCGAGACGAGCATGATCTGCAGCACGATGTCAAGGTAGCCGTCCAGCCGCTCGTTGCTCTCGAGCAGCTCGTCGACGCGCTCCTTCTCGAACAGCGACTCCTCGATGCAGTACCAGCCGATGGCGTCCTCAGCGCCCTCGTCCTCCATGAGGTCGCTCAGCACGATGCCCTTGGCCTCGAGGTCGGCCGTCGTGTAGCAGGTCAGAAGGTCGTCGGGCGTCACGAGCGGCTCGTCGTCCTCATCGAGGTCGCTCATCACGTACACGACCTGCGCGA
The DNA here is from genome assembly GCF_902386925.1 of Arabiibacter massiliensis. Classification (NCBI taxonomy): domain Bacteria; kingdom Bacillati; phylum Actinomycetota; class Coriobacteriia; order Eggerthellales; family Eggerthellaceae; genus Arabiibacter; species Arabiibacter massiliensis. The sequence continues at coordinate 3,051,982 of NZ_LR698996.1, forward strand.
TGACGCCCTCGGGGACCAGCTCGAGCGCCAGCCCGTAATGGTAGCCCGGGGTGGCCGTGCGCGTGCCCCAGTACAGTTCGCCGTGATGCTCGATGAGGGTTTTGACGGTGGCGGCCACAGGCGCTCCTTCGGGTCGGTCGTGCGCGATCGGTATGGATCGAGTATAGGGCACTCGGGCGCTCGGTGGTACCATGACTGTCGAGCGAAAGGAAAACGACATGCCCATCATCCGTCTCAGCGACCTGTCCGACCCGCGGCTCGCGGCGTATTCGGGAATGACCGACGCGCAGCTGCGCGAGTACCCCGATGCGGCGTGCGGCCTGTTCATCGGCGAGTCGCGCAAGGTCATCGAGCGCGCGCTGGACGCCGGCGTGCGGATGCGCTCGCTGTTCATGGAGGAGAAGTGGCTCGACCAGACCATGCCTCTCGTCGAGCGCGCGCTCGCGGCCGACCCCGAGACGCCCGTGTTCGTGGCCACGCGCGAGCAGTTTCACGCCCTGACCGGCTACGAGGTGACGCGCGGCGCGCTCGCGGCGTTCGAGCGGCCGGCGCTACCAAGCGTGGAGGAGGTGCTGGCCGGCGCGCGGCGGGTGGCCGTGCTCGAGGATATCGTGAACTACACGAACGTGGGTGCCGCGTTCCGCTCGGCTGCGGCGCTCGGCATCGACGCGGTGCTGGTGACGCCCTCGTGCCACGACCCGCTGTACCGCCGCGCCGCGCGCGTGTCGATGGGCACGGTGTTCCAGGTGCCGTGGACGCGCATCGGCGGCGTGCGCGACTGGGCGGCCGAGGGGGTGCCGCTTTTGCGCTCGCTCGGCTTCGCGACGGCGGCGCTCGCGCTCGCGGAAGACGCCATCTACCTGCACGATGCGCGCCTACGCGACTGCGAGCGCTTGGCGCTCGTGCTGGGCACCGAGGGCGACGGCTTGGCCGCGTCCACGATCGCCGCCTGCGACTACACCGTGAAGATCCCCATGGACCACGACGTCGATTCCCTCAACGTGGCCGCCGCCAGCGCCGTGGCCTTCTGGGAACTCAGAACGAAGTGGCGCGACTAGCGCCTAGCCCAGATCCAGCCCGGCCATCACTTCCCGCATCGTCTTCGCGGACTCCCGCAACCTTGCCAGCTCGTCGTCCGACAGCGGTGCGGGCACTTGGTACTCGATGCCGCCCCTGCCCACGACGGCGGGCATGCTGAGCACCACGTCGTGCAGACCGTGGACGCCGTGCTGGAAGTTCGACACGGGCAGGATGGGCTTCTCGTCGCGGACGATGGCCTCGCAGATGCGCTTCACGGCCATGGCGATGCCGTAGTAGGTGGCCTTCTTCTTCGCGATGATCTCGTACGCGCTGTTCTTCACGTCCTCGGCGATGCGGCGCATGGCCTCGTCGTGCTCGTAGTGGCCGCGCAGCTCGCAGAAGTCGTTCACGGGGATGCCCGAGACGTTCGCCGTGCTCCAGGCCGCGATCTCGCTGTCGCCGTGCTCGCCGATGATGCGCGCGTGCACATTGCGCGGGTCCACGCCGAGGTGCTCGCCCAGGATGTACTTGAAGCGCGCGGTGTCCAGCACCGTGCCCGAGCCGATGACGCGGTTCTCCGGCATGCCCGACAGCTTCAGCGCCACGTGCGTGAGGATGTCCACCGGGTTCGACACCACCAGCAGGATGCCCTGGTAGTCGCGCCGCGCGATCTCGGGGATAATGGATTTGAAGATGCGCACGTTCTTATGCACGAGGTCGAGGCGCGTTTCGCCGGGCTGCTGGTTCGCCCCGGCCGTCACCACGATGATGGCCGCGTCCGCCGCGTCGTCGTAGTCGCCCGCGAATATGCTCATGGGGCCGGCGAAGGGCATGCCGTGCGCGATGTCGAGCGCCTCGCCCTCGGCGCGGTCGCGGTCGACGTCGATGAGCGCCATCTCGGTGAACAGCTCGCTCTGCATGAGCGCGAACGCCGTGGCCGAGCCCACGAACCCGCATCCGACGATGGCTACTTTCCGATCATTGACTACGCGCTGCATATGCTTCCTTCCGATCGTTTCGCTTTCTCAAGCCGAGAACCTACCGCAGCCCGGCCGCCGCGTCAAGGAGATCCATCGATTGTCTGTACCGAAAGGGGGATAGAGGCTATACTGGTGCCGCAGCCCGATCGGGGCCGCATCGCGCGAAGGAGGATTCCCATGGCCGTCAACCGCCAGAAGCTCAAGCTGCTGTACCTCATGAAGATGCTCGAGGAGGAGACCGATGCCGAGCAGGGCCTCACGATGTCGCAGATCCTCGACCGGCTCGAGGAGCAGGGCATCACGGCCGAGCGCAAGGGCATCTACCGCGACATCGAGGCGCTGCGCGAGTTCGGCTTCGACGTGCGCACCTACCAGCGCGCTCCGGTGCAGTACGCCCTGGAGAGCCGCGACTTCGCGCTTCCGGAGCTGTTGCTGCTGGTGGACGCCGTGCAGAGCTCGCGCTTCCTCACCGAGCGCAAAAGCGATGCGCTCGTCGAGGCCGTGAAGAAGCTCGCGTCCGCCCGCCAGCGCGCGCTGCTCGACAAGCGGCTGCATGTGGAGGGCCGCATCAAGATGCAGAACGAGTCGGTGTTCCGCAGCGTCGACCGCATCCAGGAGGCCATCGCGCGGAAGCTGCAGATCTCGTTCGTCTACTTCAAGTACGATGCGGCCAAGGAGAAGGTGCTGCAGCACGGCGGCGAGCGCTACGTCGAGACGCCCGTGCAGCTCGTGTACGCCGAAGGGTACTACTACCTGGTTGTATTCAACGAGAAGCACGACGGCTTCGCCACCTACCGCGTCGACCGCATGGACCGCATCAGGGTCACGGACGAGCCCGCCGTGAAGAACGAGCGCATCGCCACGTTCGATGCCCAGGAGCTCGAGGGCCGCGCGTTCGGCATGTACTCGGGCGAGCCCGTGGCGGCCACGCTGCTCGTGGACGGCGAGGCCATGGGCGCGGTCATCGACCGGTTCGGCAAGGACGTCGAGTCGCTGCCGGCGGGCGAGGGCCGGGCGCGCGTGTACGCCACGGTGATGAAGAGCCCCGTGCTGTTCGGCTGGCTCGCGCAGTTCGGCGACCGCGTGCGCATCGAGAAGCCGGCCTCGCTCGCGGCCGAGTACCGCGACTATCTGGCCGGAATCGTGGCCGCCTACGAGCGAGCCGCGCGCTAGACGGCGCGGGCGAGCGGCCGCGCGTCGCGGTTGCCCAACAGCAGCCGGCCGCCGTCGTCGAGCACGGCCTCGACGCTTGCGAGCAGCCCGTCTTCGTCGATATCGAACACGAGGTCGGCTACCGTTCGCCCGATGGCGTACGAGCAGGGGCGGAAGCTCTCCCAGCGCAGCCCCGCGACGGGCGAAGCGGTCTCCACGCTGCCGACGAAGAGCGCGATGTGGGGTTCGCGCATCGCGAACGCGGCCAGATCGCACGTCTCGAGCCGCAGGATGGTGGGCGCGCCGGGCAGCCAGGCGCGGGCGCGCTCGTCCCAGAGCGTGAGCACGTCCGCCACGTAGGCGCCGAGCGTTTCCCGCGCTTGCCTGCGGTTGTCCTCGGCCAGGCCGCGCGGGTCATCGAACCAGCGCTGGTACAGGCTCGCGAACGCCGCAGCCGCCTCGATGGGCGCGGTCTGCGAGCTCATCGCGCGTCCCTCACGTACAGGCCCACGCGTACCTGCCGCCAAGGGGCCGCTTCGGCGTCGACTTGCAGCACGCGCATCTCGAACGCGTCGGCGTGCCCGTAGAAGCTCAAGGTGGAGACGAGCGAGTTCTCCGCCGCAGGGATGTAGCCGAGCTTCGTCTTCTCGTGGAAGAGGGCGACGGCCTCGGGGTCGAACGGGTTGTCGGGCTCGGGCGCCATGTCCAGCCGCGTTCCCGGCTTGAGGTTCCCCAGGGCGAGCGCGCCGTCCCAGTGCTGGAATCCTGCGATGTGATACGTTGCGATATGCCGTGATGGTTCGTACATGATGGCCTCCTCTGTCTCGATGCCGCCATGATACGCGCTCGGGGCGATTCGCTTATCCCGCCATTGGGACAGGTGAGAAGATTCTTTCGAGGCGCGGATGGCGCCTTGTCTAAGCATCTGAGCGAAGCGCCCCCCCTCTGTCATCCTGAGTGAGCGAAGCGAGTCGAAGGATCCCGCGCGGCGTCAGCAGGAAGCGTCACGGCTATCGCCGTGCGGGATCCTTCGACTCCGCTCCCTTCGGTCGCTGCGCTCAGGATGACAGAGGAGGGCGTTCGCCGGAGAGGCGCGGAGGACGGGCGGCGTTGCGGTAGAATGGAGGGAAGGTTTCCGAAGAGGGCGGAGGAGACGTTGACGAAGCTATCGATCGCGCCGCGGGCGCGCGACGACGCGAAGGTCGCCGAACGGGCGCAGCGGTTCGCGCGGCGCGTGGAGGCGGTGCCGCCGGGCACGTGCCCGGTCGTTGCCGAGCTGGCGCTTCTGCGAACCGGCGCGGCCCAGACCTGCGGAAAGTGCGTGCCGTGCCGCGACGGATTGCCGCAGCTGGCGGCGATGCTCGAGCGCGTGGCGGCCTGCGAGGCCGACAGCGCCGAGCTCGCGCGGATGCGCGCGCTGGCCGAGATGATCCGCGACACGTCCGACTGCGCCATCGGCTACGAGGCGGCCCAGGCCCTGCTCGACGGCATGGACGAGTTCGCCGCCGAGTACGAAAGCCACGTGGCAGCCGGCCGCTGCCAGGAGGGCGTCGGCCAGACGATCCCCTGCGAGACGCTCTGCCCGGCGCACGTGGACGTGCCCGCCTATATCGCGCTTGTGGCTGCGGGCGACTACGCCGGCGCGGTGAACATGGTGCGCAAGGACAACCCGTTCCCCACGGCGTGCGCGTTCGTCTGCGAGCACCCGTGCGAGGCGCGCTGCCGCCGCGCGCTCATCGACGCGCCCGTGAATATCCGCGGCATCAAGAAGTACGCCGTCGATCAAGCGCCTGCCGACCAGGTTGAGCCGCCGAAGCACGGCGTGGACACCGCGCGCAAGGTGGCCGTCATCGGCGGCGGCCCGAGCGGGCTCACCTGCGCGTACTTCCTCGCGCTCATGGGGCACCGCGTGACGGTGTTCGAGGCGCGCAGCCAGCTGGGCGGCATGCTGCGCTACGGCATCCCCGCCTACCGCTTCCCGCGCGAGCGCTTGGACGAGGACATCCGCGGCATTTTGAACGCGGGCACCATCACCGCCGACTGCGGCTTCGCCATCGGGGCGTCCGAGCTGGCCGAGATCGTGGCCGAGTTCCATGCCGTGTACGTGGCCGTGGGCGCGCAGGCGGGCAAGTCGCTCGCGCTTCCCGGGGCCGACGCCGAGGGCGTCATGTCGGCGGTGGATATGCTCGGGGCCATCGGCGACGGCGACTATCCCGACTTCACGGGCAAGCGCGTGGCGGTGGTGGGCGGCGGCAACGTGGCCATGGACTGCGCGCGCACGGCGGTGCGCGCGGGTGCGGACGAGGTGTCGGTGGTGTACCGCCGCCGCAAGGAGGACATGACGGCGCTGCCGGCCGAAGTGGAGAGCGCCATCGCCGAGGGCGTGGAGCTGATCGTGCTGGAGGCCCCGGAAGCCATCGAGGCGGACGCGAGCGGCCGGTGCACGGCGCTCGTGACGAAACCCCAGATGATCGGTCCCGTGCGCGGCGGCCGCCCGTCACCGGTGCCGGCGGACAAGCCCCTGCGGCGCATCGAGGCCGACGTCGTGCTCATCGCGGTGGGGCAGCGCGTGGAAGCGGGGCCGTTCGAGGAGTTCGGCATGCGCACCACCTGGGGCTGCTTCGATGCCGACGAGCACCTGGCGGCCGAGGGCCTTGCGGGCGTGTTCGTGGGCGGCGATTGCCAGACGGGGCCGGCCACGGTGATCCGCGCCATCGCGGCGGGGAAGGCGGCCGCGCGCAACATCGACGAGTTCCTGGGCTACCATCACAAGCTGCCCTGCGACGTCGAGACGCCCGCGGCCCGTCCGAACGACCGCGTGCCGAAGGGGCGCGTGGAGATGGCCGAGCGGCCCGCGCGAGAGCGCAAACGCGACTACCAAGGCGTTGAGCTGGGAATGAGCCGCGAGGAAGTCGAGCAGGAGTGCGGGCGCTGCCTGCGCTGCGACGTGTTCGGCTGCGGATCGACGGAGGAAGGCGGGCGGCAGTATGCCTAGCATCACGATAGACGGCCTGACGGTGGAAGTCACCGAGGGCGCGACCATCCTCGACGCCGCGCGAGCGGCCGGGGTGCGCATCCCCACGCTGTGCTTCTTGAAGGACGTGAGCGCCGTCGGCGCGTGCCGCGTGTGCGTGGTGGAGGTGGAGGGGCTCGAGCACCCGGTGCCGTCGTGCTCGACGCCGGTGCGCGACGGCATGGTCGTGACCACCTCCTCGCCGCGGCTCGACGCCTACCGCAGGATCGCGCTCGAGCTCATCGTGGCCGATCATGGGCCCGGCGTGGGAGCGCCGTGCTTCTCGTGCGCCGGAAACGGCGCGTGCGAGCTGCAAGACCTCTGCCGCGAGCTGGGCGTGGAGGGGCCGGAGCGCGCCGTGCCGCGCGCGGCCGAGCCCAAGGCGGACGCGAACCCCTTCCTGTCCTACGACCCGAACCTCTGCATCCGCTGCCAGCGCTGCGTGGGCGCGTGCAACGCCGCCGCGCGCAACCACACGCTGCGCGCGGACAAGCGCGGGGCGCGCACGACCATCGAGGCCCCGTTCGGCCCCGACTGGCGCGCCACCGACTGCGAGTCGTGCGGCAACTGCGCGCAGGCGTGTCCCACGGGCGCGCTCGTGGAGAAGCGCCGCGGCGCCTACCGCTCATGGGAGACGGAGCGCGTGCGCACCACCTGCCCGCACTGCGGCGTGGGCTGCCAGCTTGACCTGCAGGTGAAGGGAGGCCGCATCGTGGACGCCGAGGGCGCGCCGGGGCCGTCGAACAAGGGGCTTCTGTGCGTGAAGGGGCGCTCCGGCAGCTTCGACTTCGTGGACGCGCCCGACCGCTTGACAACGCCGCTCGTGCGCAACGCCGCTACGGGCGAGCTCGAGCCCGCCACCTGGGACGATGCGCTCGACCTCGTGGCGCGCCGCTTCACGGAGTTGCGCGACGAGCATGGCGGCGAGGCGCTTGCGGCCTTCGCCTGCTCGCGGTCCACGAACGAGGACATCTACCTCTTCCAGAAGATGGCGCGCATCAGCCTCTACACGAATAACGTGGACTGCTGCGCGCGTGTTTGACACGCTCCCACCGTCGCCGGTCTGGCGACCATGCTTGGCTCGGGAGCGATGACGAACTCCATCGCCGACGTCACGCAGCAGGCGGACGTCATCATGCTCGTGGGGTCGAACCCCGAGGAGGCGCATCCGGTCATCGGCATGCAGCTGCGCGCCGCCGTGGAGCGGGGGTGCCGCCTCATCGTGGTGGACCCGCGCGACATCGGCCTGGCGGCGCAGGCCGACATCCACCTGAAGCTGCGGCCCGGCACGAACGTCGCGTTCGCGAACGGGGTGGTGAACTACCTGATCCAGAACGAGCTGTACGACAAGGACTTCGTGCGCGAGCGCACCGAGGGCTTCGAGATCCTCGCGGCCACGGTGCGCGACTACACGCCGGAGCTCGTGGAGGACATCTGCGGCATCGATCGGCGCGACCTCGTGGCGGCGGCCAAGATGTACGCCGCGGCCGGGGCGGCCGCCATCGTGTACTGCCTGGGCGTGACCGAGCACTCCACCGGCACCGATGGCGTGATGGCGCTCTCGAACATCGCGATGATCACGGGCAACCTTGGCAAACCCGGCGGCGGCGTGAACCCGCTGCGCGGGCAGAACAACGTGCAGGGCGCGTGCGATATGGGCGCCGGCCCCGACGACCTACCCGGCTACCAGAAGGTGGCCGACCCCGAGGTCGTGCGCCGCTTCGAGCGCGCGTGGGGCGCGAGTCTGCCGCGCGAGCGCGGGCTCAAGGCCACCGAGTGCTTCCCGGCTATGCTGGACGGGCGCGTGCGCGGCCTATTCCTGTTCGGCGAGGACCCCGTGCGTACCGATCCGGACACGGGGCATGTGATCCGCGCGCTCGAGGCGCTGGAGTTCCTCGTGGTGGACGACCTGTTCCTCACCGAGACGGCGAAGTACGCCGACGTCGTGCTGCCCGGGCGCAGCTATGCGGAGAAGGAGGGCACCTTCACGAACACCGAGCGGCGCGTGCAGCGCGTGCGCAAGGCTGTGGAGGGGCCGGCGGGCGCGCGGCTGGACACCGACATCTTCACCGAGGTCATGAACCGCATGGGCTACGCGCAGCCGCGCCTTACGGCCGCCGAGGTCATGGACGAGATCGCCGCGGTCACGCCCTCGTACGGCGGCATGAGCCATGCGCGCCTCGACGGCGCCGACGTGGCCGGGCGCGGCCTGCAATGGCCCTGCCCGCACGGCGAGCATCCTGGCACGCCCATCCTGCATATGGGCGAGTTCGCGCTGGGGCTGGGGGCGTTCTCCACGCCGGAGTACCGGCCCTCGGCCGAGCTGCCGGATGCGGAGTACCCGCTCGTGCTCACGACCGGCCGCGTGCTCGCGCAGTACAACGCCCGCGCCATGACGGGGCGCACGGAGGGGCTCGACGCGATCGAGGGGAGGTCGTTCATCGAGGTCAACGAGGCAGACGCGGACGCGCTCGGGGTGGCCGACGGCGACCGCGTGCGCGTGACGTCGCGCCGCGGCTCCATCGAGACGACCGCGCGCGTGTCGGCCAAGACCAACCCCGGGCAGACCTGGATGCCCTTCCACTTCCAAGACGGCAACAGCAACTGGCTCACCATCGCCGCCCTCGACCCCGTGTCGAAGGCCCCCGAGTACAAGGTCTGCGCCGTGCGGATGGAGCGGGTTTAGAAAGCAACAGAGGGGTCCCGAAGGACCCCTCTGCGGTGGAGTCAAAGTGCCGCCTCCGCGGCGCCCCGAAGGGCAGGTAAGGCTAGGCCTTTATTTTGACTCGCAGTGACATCTTGACTGGTATCAAGATGTCGCCCATTCTAGCAGGAACGTCCTGAAAGGGGAAGCTATGAATCTGCGCAACGTCGAGTCGTACGATGTGGGGCTGGATATCGGAACCGGGTCGGTAGGTTGGTCGGTGCTCGACGAGGCGGGCGACCTCTGCCGTTTCAAGGGCAAGCCGACGTGGGGCAGTCGGGTGTTTCCCTCTGCGGAAACCGCCGCCGATACGCGCGTGCACCGCGGCCAGCGCCGCCGCTACGACCGTCGGCGCCAGCGGCTCGACCTCTTGCAGGGGTTCTTTGCGGAAGAGATGACGAAGGTCGACCCCGAGTTCTTCATCCGCCTGAACCAGGCGCGCCTGTTCCCGGAAGATCGCGAACCCGCGCATGCCGACTACCGCTGGCCGCTCTTCAACGGAAGCGACTTCACCGAGGCCGACTACTACAAGCGGTTCCCCACCATCTACCATCTGCGCGCGCACCTGATGGAGTCCGGCGAAAAGGCTGACATTCGGCTCATCTACCTGGCGCTTCACAATATCGTGAAGCATCGTGGCAACTTCCTGCACCAGGACAACCCCGCGCTGAGCGCGAAGAACGCCAACATGGAGGATGCGGTCGAAGGGCTGTGCCGGGCGTTGGAGGAATGGTGCGAGGCACACGACATCGACTGCTCGTGCAATGCGAAGGCGCTGACGGAGGCGTTGGGCGATGCGTCTGTGCGCCCTGCCGAGAAGCGCGAGCGAGCAGAAGCGGCGCTTGGCGTGGAGAAGGCCTACAAGAAGCTTGCCAAGGCGGTTTCCAGCGCCGTGGTAGGGTATGCGGCCGATTTCTCGCAGGTGTTCTTCGTCGAGGCGGAGGGCAGCAAGTTCGCGCTCTCCAACGATGAGAAGGTTGAGGCCTACGCCTGCCCCGACGAAGGGCGCGATCTTTTCGAGGCGATGCAAAAGGTGTACTCGTCCTACGTGTTGATGGGCATTCTGAGCGAGGCGCAGGGCGAGACGCTCTCGTTTTGCAAGATGGGGGAGTACGAGCGCTACCGCAGGGAGCTCGAAACGCTCAAGAGCCTGGTGCGCGCCTACGGCCCTGAGCGCTACGACGAGTTTTTCCGCGGCCCCCTTTACGAGGGCACGCGCGATTACGACCCCGACAAGGCGCAGGGCTACACCAAGTACAACCTGGGCGCGAGCAAGCTTTCACACGAAGACTTCCTGAAGCAGGTGCAGAAGCTGCTTGCCGCTATCGGCGCTGCCGCAGATGAGCGCTACGCGGGCGTCGAGCGCGCTATCGAGGCGGGTACGTTCCTTCGTCGCCTCAAGACCAGCGACAACGGCACCATTCCCTACCAGCTGCATCTGGAGGAGATGGACGCCATCATCGAGCGGCAGAAGGCCTTCTACCCCTTCCTCGCCCAGGAGAAGGATAAGCTGGAATCGCTCGTGACGTTCCGCATCCCCTACTACGTGGGTCCGCTCACGCAGAAAAACGCCGCGCGCAACGCGCAGGAGGAGACGCGCTTCGCGTGGTCGTCGCGCAAGCCTGGGATGGAGAATGCGCGCGTGTACCCTTGGAACTGGGAAGACGTCATCGACAAAGACCAGAGCGCCGAGGATTTCATCCGTCGCATGACCGGCACCTGCACGTATCTGAAAGGCGAGCCGGTGCTGGCGCGCTGCTCGCTTGTCTATGAGCTGTTCTGCGTGCTGAACGAGCTCGCCGGTGCGCGCTGGACGCAGGATGGCGACAAGAGCTACCGCTTCGATGCGGAGGATCGCCTGGGTATCGTGGAGGATCTGTTCAAGAAGCGCAAGCGCGTGACCTACGAGACGGTGGAGAAGTGGCTGGCGCGCACCCATGGGCCGGAGGGCGGTACGTCGGTCGGCGGCGCTTACCACGTTTCCGGCGGGCAGGGCGAGGACGCATTCGAGTCGCAGCTGTCCTCGCATTACGATTTCTGCAAGATACTCGAGGTGGACGAGCTGACCGAGGCCGATGAGGCCATGGCTGAGGATATCATCCTGTGGAACACCGTGTTCGAGGACCGCTCCATCTTGAAGCGCAAGATCAAGCTCGCTTACGGCGATCGCCTGAGCGATGGCCAGATCCGTCGGCTCTGCCAGAAACGCTACACCGGCTGGGGGCGGCTGTCGGGCGAGCTTCTGTGCGGGCTGCGCAGTGCCACCGACGACGGCCCGAAAACCATCATGGACATCCTGCTGGAGGGCGACCCGAACCATGCGCGACGCATGGGGGCGGCCATGAACCTCATGGAGATACTGCATGACGACCTGCTGGAGTTCCAGGCGAAGATAGACGAACGCAACCGTGAGCGCGCGTTGGAGGCGGGCGGCATGTCGGTGGACGAGGTGACGGGCTCGCCCGCTCTGCGCCGCGGCATCAAGCAGGCGCTGCGGATTGTGGACGAGATTGCGGGGATCGCCGGCAAGCCCCCTGCGCATATCTACGTGGAGGTGACGCGCGACGAGGACGCACGCAACAAAGGAAGGCGCACCACCAGCCGCTACAAGGCGCTGGAAGCGGCGCTTTCCAGTCTCAAAGCGCAGCACGCCGACGTGTACGCCGAGCTCAAGGAGCGCGATCCGCGCGCGCTCGATGACGAGCGGCTGACGCTCTACTTCATGCAGTGCGGCAAGTGCATGTACTCCGGGCGGGCGCTGGACATCAACAACCTGCACCTCTATCACGTCGACCATATTCTGCCGCAGTCCTACACGAAGGACGACAGCTTCGAGAACAAAGTGCTCGTATTTCCGGATGAGAACGAGCGCAAGCTCGACACGCTGCTGCTCGATCAGAAGGTCATCGCGCGCATGCGGGGATTCTGGCGTTCGTTGCGCGATGCGGAGCTCATCGGCGAGAAGAAGTTCAACAATCTTACGCGTACGAGCGTGAGCGACGATCAGATGAAGAAGTTCGTCAACCGCCAGCTGGTGGAGACGAGTCAGATCGTCAAGCAGGTGCAGCAGCTGCTGCAGACGAGCTATCCTGAAAGCGAGGTGCAGCCGGTGAAGGCAAGCATCTCGCATCAGCTGCGCGAGCAGTGCGGGCTGGTGAAGAGCCGCGAGGTCAACGACTTCCACCATGCGCACGACGCGTACCTAGCGTGCCAGGTGGGGCGGTTTGTGCGGTATCGGCACGCCGCCGTGTACAGCGAGCCGGTGAAGATGGCCGCCGTGGTAAAGCAGTTCATCAAGAAGCAGGCGGAGGACTTCCGACGGACGCGTCAGATGCCCGGGTCGGCAGGGTTCATCGTATCGAGCTTCCTCACGCCCGGGTTCGACGTGGAGACGGGCGAGGTATTCCGCGACGCATGGGACGCCGGGGCGGAAATCGATCGCATCAAACGGTGCTTCGACTACAAGGACTGCTTCATCTCGCGTATGCCCGAGGAGACGCACGGGGCGTTTTGGGATGCGACCATCTACTCGCCGCGGGCGGCGGGCAAAACGTTGAACCTTCCTTTGAAGAAGGGCCTCGATCCGCACAGGTACGGCAGCTATTCCCGTGAGCAGTTCGCGTACTTCTTCGTGTATGAAGCCGTGAAGCCTAAGAAAAACCAGCGGGTGCTGGAATTCGCGCCCGTGCCGGTTCGCGTTGCGTCGGCATTGGTGAGCGACCCGCAGGCGCTGGAGGAGTACGCGCGCGAGCTTGCGGCGGCGTCGGGGCTCGAATTTGCGCGTATCCGCAGGCGCAAGGTGTACAAGTACCAGCAGATCATCGTGGGCGATTCGCGGCTGTATATCACGGGGAAGAGGGAAGTGCGCAATGCGCAGCAGTTTGCTTTCTCGCAGGACGAGACCGAGCTGATCGGTCGGATAGAGCGCGGAGAGGAGTGCTCGGAAGAGGAGCTGCTGGGAATGCTGCGGTCGCTGCAGGCGAAGTATGCGCGCTTTGCATCGCGCCTGGGGCAAATGATGCAGGTGGCAGACTTAGAGCCATCGTTCGTGAAAACTGGGGAAGCCGAAAGAGGCCAAGTTCTTCTGTCACTTGTCTCGATTGCGGCAGCTCACACTAATATGATCGATTTGTCAGCGATGGGTGGATCGAAGTGCGCCGGTTGCATGCGTGTTTCGTTCTCAAAAGAACTCTCCGCCGGCAAGGTCTGCTTCGTTGATTCCTCCGTCACCGGTATGTTCGAGAGGCGGGAGACCCTTGGCCTTTAGAACCATCTTCATCGAGAGTCAGTGCCGGTGCAGCTATCAGGGCGGCTATCTGGTGGTGCGCAAAACGGATGATACGAAGAAGATCCACCTGTCGGAAATATCGTCTATCATCCTGCAGAACACCCAGGTATACCTGAGCGCCTATCTGCTGGCGGAGTTGGCCAAATGCAAGATTTCGCTAGTGGTGGCCGACGAGAAGTGCAACCCCATCGGGCAGTATCTTCCGCTGTACGGCGCGCACAATGCCAGCAAGCGGGTGGCGGAGCAGCTGTCGTGGGGCGAGCCTATCAAGAAGCGCGTGTGGCAGCAGGTGGTCAAGGAGAAGATTCGCCAGCAGGCGAGGGTGCTTGAGGAAAAGGACCAGGTGGAGGCCGCGAAAGCCCTGTACGCATGCCGAGACGAAGTGAAGTCGGGCGACACGACGAATCGGGAGGCCCATGCGGCGCGCCTTTACTTCGCGACTCTGTTCGGGCGCGGCTTCTCGCGCGATGACAACGTGCCGGTAAACGCTGCTTTGAACTATGGGTACGCCGTACTGCTCTCCCTGGTGAACAGGGAGGTGGTTTCGCGCGGGTACCTCACCCAGTGCGGCATCTGCCACCGCAACGAGTACAACCAGTTCAACTTTTCGTGCGACCTGATGGAGCCGTTCCGGCCTATCGTCGACCGTCTGGCGTTCGACTATGCTCAGGAGTTCTTCGACCAGGATGTTCGGCGCTTGCTGGGGGATCTGGGGAGCCGCGTCGTGGCCTACAAGGGCGGTTCGTATCGCTTGCATTCGGTGGTGTCGCTGTTCGTGCAGGATTGTTTAGCGGCGCTTGACAAGAACCTGGCCGCATCCGAGATCGAAGGCTTCGAGCAGGTATGAGCGCTCGGGAAAGGGTGCGCTATATGAGGGTGTTCGTGTTCTTCGACTTGCCGGTGGAAACGGCGGCGCAGCGCAAGGAATACCGGCTGTTCCGCAAGTACCTTGTGAAGGAAGGTTTTCTCATGCTGCAGGAGTCGGTGTACGCCAAGCTGGTGGTGAACGATGCACAGGCGGGCGCGGCTATCGGCCGTCTGCGGCAGCATCGTCCACCGGCTGGACTGGTGCAGGCGCTCAAAGTGACCGAGAAGCAGTTCGCGACGATGGAGTTCATCACGGGCGCTCGGCAATCCTACAGCGAGCTTGACACCTTGGAGGAGTTCGTGGTGCTATGAAGCTTATTTTGTCGGGGTTTCCCGAGCCGTTGACCCTGGGAAACGATGCGGTATCGGTGCTTGAAGTTCACAACCGCACGCTGTTTTCGCGCGTGTGTCAATCTCTGTTCTCCGAGCTTGATGACGAGGCGCTGGAGCCGTTTGCGCTGTGGGACGATGACGAGCGGCGCAGCTCGCGGAACCAGTTCCTGTTCGTGTTTAATCCCTTTGAGCTTCCGTGGACGGAGCGGGCGCTTATCGGCGAGGTGCTTGAGCGCGTAGAGAACATGTTTCTCTCCGAGGATGACGTGCGTCAGGAGATTGAGTCGGCGGGGCGTGCGCTGTCCGAACGGGTTGCAGCTTTGGGGCTGCGGCTTCAATCGGACTATGCTTTTGACGTACAATGGGAGATGCGGAAGTATCTGAAGGCCTTTGACTTCGGTGTTGAGATTGATCCTTCCGACACGCTCCTTGACAACTTGATAAAGTTCTTGAAGTTTGCATCCGATGCAGCGTTCAAAAAGCAGCTGGTGTTCGTGAATTTGAAGAATTTTTTGGCGGCAGATGAGATCCAGGAGTTCTATCGCCAAGCAATTTTTTCAGAATTGAACGTGCTGTTACTGGAGAGCGATCCTGATGATGTGAACTTCGAATATGAAAGAAAAATGCGCATTGACATGGACTTTCTCCAATCATAAAAATGCGCGTCAGCCGGTTTGCCCGTCCTCCCGCAGAGAGGATTTTGCCCCAACGGTTTTGGAGCAGTGACAAACTGACTGGTAGTCAAACCGACGGGACGGAGGAGCAGTACGAGTCCCTGTTTTGGAGCAGTGACAAACTGACTGGTAGTCAAACGGCCATCGACAGCGCGGTGAGCGCCACCTAGTTTTGGAGCAGTGACAAACTGACTGGTAGTCAAACGTCGAAGCTCCGCGCTAGGGTTGCAGCCCGGTTTTGGAGCAGTGACAAACTGACTGGTAGTCAAACCGTCTAGAAGCATCTGCGCCACGAGGTAGTGTTTTGGAGCAGTGACAAACTGACTGGTAGTCAAACTATGCCCTGGGGAGGTGCAATGGTCACCGTGTTTTGGAGCAGTGACAAACTGACTGGTAGTCAAACTAGTCGGTGCGGATTTCCGCCTGGTCGTCCGTTTTGGAGCAGTGACAAACTGACTGGTAGTCAAACTCAAATCTGTTCGCCTCCATTGCATTTCCCGTTTTGGAGCAGTGACAAACTGACTGGTAGTCAAACGTTGACCTTGTGGTCGGAGGATCGCCTTGCGTTTTGGAGCAGTGACAAACTGACTGGTAGTCAAACTGACCAGTCTTCACGTTGACCACTTTTACAGTTTTGGAGCAGTGACAAACTGACTGGTAGTCAAACTTGTGGGGGTATACGATGCCGCAAACGCGGTTTTGGAGCAGTGACAAACTGACTGGTAGTCAAACGATGTCGATGCGCACGCGCTCTGACTGCTGGTTTTGGAGCAGTGACAAACTGACTGGTAGTCAAACTCGACTTCGCGGACCGAACCGTGTCGTTCGTTTTGGAGCAGTGACAAACTGACTGGTAGTCAAACACTGCTACCCTTACGAATACGCCGAGGTAAGTTTTGGAGCAGTGACAAACTGACTGGTAGTCAAACCGCCAAACTAGCGCGGGGGTGCGTTACGTCGTTTTGGAGCAGTGACAAACTGACTGGTAGTCAAACAGGCTGGAGAGAAAGGGCGGTCAGCTGCTCGTTTTGGAGCAGTGACAAACTGACTGGTAGTCAAACCCTCCTATCTCGTCGGGTTGGCTATCTTCTGTTTTGGAGCAGTGACAAACTGACCGGTAGTCAAACAGGCTGGAGAGAAAGGGCGGTCAGCTGCTCGTTTTGGAGCAGTGACAAACTGACTGGTAGTCAAACCCTCCTATCTCGTCGGGTTGGCTATCTTCTGTTTTGGAGCAGTGACAAACTGACTGGTAGTCAAACTGGAGCTTCAATTTCCGAGGCACGCGATCCGTTTTGGAGCAGTGACAAACTGACTGGTAGTCAAACTTCGATACGCTCGCCGACTACTACCGCTCGTTTTGGAGCAGTGACAAACTGACTGGTAGTCAAACCGTAGAGGACGGCGTGGAGAAGAAGGCGCTGTTTTGGAGCAGTGACAAACTGACTGGTAGTCAAACATGCATCCATCAGTCACCACCCCACATGTGTTTTGGAGCAGTGACAAACTGACTGGTAGTCAAACCTCATGCGACGGTTACGTGCCGAAGAATAAGTTTTGGAGCAGTGACAAACTGACTGGTAGTCAAACGAAGCTTCGCAGCCTGCGCTCAATGGAGGCGTTTTGGAGCAGTGACAAACTGACTGGTAGTCAAACTTCCGGGCGCTTCGCGCAGCGCTGGCAATCGTTTTGGAGCAGTGACAAACTGACTGGTAGTCAAACAGCTGCTATGTGCTTACCGACGACTCAGGGGTTTTGGAGCAGTGACAAACTGACTGGTAGTCAAACAACGATCTGCGCGTCGCCGCCGACGTTCTCGTTTTGGAGCAGTGACAAACTGACTGGTAGTCAAACGGAGTGACCACTCGCAACACCTCGAACTAGTTTTGGAGCAGTGACAAACTGACTGGTAGTCAAACGGGTAGCTGGTTGCCCTCTTTCGCGAGCTTGTTTTGGAGCAGTGACAAACTGACTGGTAGTCAAACCGGTGTACTTGCTCATGACTCCTCATCCTCGTTTTGGAGCAGTGGCAAACTGACTGGTAGTCAAACTGGTGAAGGAGGAAGTTATGGCGGCTATTCGTTTTGGAGCAGTGACAAACTGACTGGTAGTCAAACGGCTGACCGGCGTAACGCCGTTGATCTACGGTTTTGGAGCAGTGACAAACTGACTGGTAGTCAAACGCTCACGGACTTCGATTGGACGCGCCTCGAGTTTTGGAGCAGTGACAAACTGACTGGTAGTCAAACGACTACGTGGTGTACCACGCCGTGAACCCGTTTTGGAGCAGTGACAAACTGACTGGTAGTCAAACGGCTGCAAGGCGCGGCGTACTGCTCAAGCGGTTTTGGAGCAGTGACAAACTGACTGGTAGTCAAACTGGCCACCGCCGCCATGCTGCAGCGCTATGGTTTTGGAGCAGTGACAAACTGACTGGTAGTCAAACCGAAAAAGCTGCATCCATCTGCCATATCGCGTTTTGGAGCAGTGACAAACTGACTGGTAGTCAAACGCGCGCCGCCACCGCGATCGTGCGCAAGCTGTTTTGGAGCAGTGACAAACTGACTGGTAGTCAAACTTTCCAGAAGTGGCTCAATGCTACATATCCGTTTTGGAGCAGTGACAAACTGACTGGTAGTCAAACGAAGGCTCGGGGTTTGAAGCTCATGAGCTAGTTTTGGAGCAGTGACAAACTGACTTGTAGTCAAACGGATACACGACCGTTTTATTGATAACATGCGTTTTGGAGCAGTGACAAACTGACTGGTAGTCAAACCTTCACGAGGTTTGACATTCGTGAACCTTTGTTTTGGAGCAGTGACAAACTGACTGGTAGTCAAACGTTGGGAGGAGAGCTTTGGCCCATTCATACGTTTTTGAGCAGTGACAAACTGACTGGTAGTCAAACTGGCTCCCCAGGTACGCGCTGCGCCGCCTGTTTTGGAGCAGTGACAAACTGACTGGTAGTCAAACCGGCGCGCATGCGTACAAGGGCCGCAAGAAGTTTTGGAGCAGTGACAAACTGACTGGTAGTCAAACCTCATCGTGGACATGGCCGACGACTGCACGGTTTTGGAGCAGTGACAAACTGACTGGTAGTCAAACCTCGACGGGTACGATCTCATCGACGTCGCGGTTTTGGAGCAGTGACAAACTGACTGGTAGTCAAACACGTGGCAGGTGACGTTTAGCACAGAATTGTTTTGGAGCAGTGACAAACTGACTGGTAGTCAAACCGCCGTCGGCGGGGGCGTCTCGCGCGCGCTGTTTTGGAGCAGTGACAAACTGACTGGTAGTCAAACTCGAATCTATTCCCAAGGCCCACTGGCTTTGTTTTGGAGCAGTGACAAACTGACTGGTAGTCAAACGTGTTCCGAGCCGAGCACCAGCGAACTGAGTTTTGGAGCAGTGACAAACTGACTGGTAGTCAAACTAAAGGCACCCTGCCTATCACCAAGGGGTGATAGGGGAGGTGCCCTATGGGTCGAATTGTACCACATTTCGGATGTTTTGGAGCAGTGACAAACTGACTGGTAGTCAAACTGACGCGCTGGTCATAGATCCCGCCCCCCGGTTTTGGAGCAGTGACAAACTGACTGGTAGTCAAACCGAAAACCATCCTGATGCTGTATAATCAAGCCAACGCCGAACACCACCTGGGTCAATCGCCGGGGCAGAGTATCGGCGTTGTTTATTTCTCAAATAGGAAGGCTTCGCCGTCTTTGATGACAACGACCTTCTCGGCCTTCAGGTCATCGTCTTGGGGTAGTGGCAAACTGGCTGGTAGTCGTACGGCGGCAGGCGCCGACGTGGCCGGGCGCGGCCTGCAATGGCCCTGCCCGCACGGCGAGCATCCCGGCACGCCCATCCTGCACATGGGCGAGTTCGCGCTGGGGCTGGGGGCGTTCTCCACGCCGGAGTACCGGCCCTCGGCCGAGCTGCCGGATGCGGAGTACCCGCTCGTGCTCACGACCGGCCGCGTGCTCGCGCAGTACAACGCCCGCGCCATGACGGGGCGCACGGAGGGGCTCGATGCGATCGAGGGGAGGTCGTTCA
The DNA here is from genome assembly GCF_902386925.1 of Arabiibacter massiliensis. Classification (NCBI taxonomy): domain Bacteria; kingdom Bacillati; phylum Actinomycetota; class Coriobacteriia; order Eggerthellales; family Eggerthellaceae; genus Arabiibacter; species Arabiibacter massiliensis. The sequence goes on from NZ_LR698996.1 coordinate 3,071,066, forward strand.
TCGAGGTCAACGAGGCAGACGCGGACGCGCTCGGGGTGGCGGACGGCGACCGCGTGCGCGTGACGTCGCGCCGCGGCTCCATCGAGACGACCGCGCGCGTGTCGGCCAAGACCAACCCCGGGCAGACCTGGATGCCCTTCCACTTCCAAGACGGCAACAGCAACTGGCTCACCATCGCCGCCCTCGACCCCGTGTCGAAGGCCCTCGAGTACAAGGTCTGCGCCGTGCGGGTGGAGCGGGTGTGAAAAGGGAAGGGCTCAGGAGGGCGTTCCCGCCCGCCTGAGCCCTTGTCCCCGTCGCGTTTGCGGTCGGCGTTTACGCCCCGTGCGCGGCGTTCTGCCCCGCAAGGCGACCGAACGTCACGCTGCGTCCCGCGGCGGCGCCGGAGAGCAAGTTCACGTAGCTGTTGCCGAAGTAGCCGCCCGAGCAGTCGCCGGCGCAGTATAGGCCGGGAATGGGCGCGCCCTGCTCGTCCACCACGTTCATGTTGGCGTCGATTTTGATGCCGTCGAGCGTGGTGATGAAGTAGCCGCCATGCTGGCGCACGCCGAAGAACGGCGGGGTGTCCAGATGGCTCAGGCGGTGCGCTTCCTTGCCGAAGTCGGAGTCTTCGCCCGCGTCAGCCAGCTCGTTGTAGCGCGCGACCGTGGCAGCGAACGCGTCGGCGGGGATGTTGAGCTCTTTCGCCAGGCCCTCGACGGTGTCGGAGGACACGATGTAGCCCTTCTCCATGAGCCCCTGGTTCATCCCCTCGATCACGAACATGGGCATGACCGGCTCGGTGCCGTTCATGTGCGGGAAGATGCGCGAGCATCCGTGCGTGTCGAAGTGCTCGATGTCCGCCTGGTAGTTGGAATCCCACACGGTGCAGTAGGTCTGGTCCTTCAGGTTGAAGGAGGTGTGCAGGATGTGGTCGTAGCAGCCCGACTCGTTGGTGAAGCGGTTACCGTCCAGGTCCACCTTCAAGAACGGCTGGCTGCCCATCCAGAACAGGTCGCCGGCGGAGGCGTCGGTCGCATCGGGCGGCACGGCGGCGCGATCGAAGATCATGGCCGCATGCGTCTCGTCCATCACGCCGCCCGCCCACAAACACGCCTTGATGCCGTCGCCGGTCACGCTCGGGAACGCCTTGTTCGTGCCGATCATCTTCACCGTCTCGGGCTGCAGCGCCTCGAGCATGTCGGGGTTGCTCGCGTAGCCGCCGGCGCACACGATGACGCCCTTTTTCGCGTTGTACCGCACGACGCCGTCCTTGGTTTTCGCATGCAGGCCGCTCACGCGCCCGCTCTCGTCTTTCACAAGGCTCAGCATCTGGGTCTCGTGATGGCATTCGAGGCCCTTCGCCTGGCCGTACTCGAGCAGTATCTTCGCCGCGTACGTCGTCGAATACTCGCGGCCCTCCCACTGGATGGAATGGCCCACGTCGTACGTCTTGAAGCGCAGGGGCTTCGAAAGGTCGTCGATCTCGTGCAGGAAGTTCGTGTCCTTCTCCTTGAGGCGCGCGGCATACCAGTCGATGGCCTCACCCGAGCGATCCGCCCACACGCGGTACAGGCGGTCGTCGCCGTAGCCGTTGGCCTGGCGCACCATCTCGTTGATGACGTCGAACTTGTCCGGGTTGGCGCCGTCGGCTAGCTGCTGGGAGCTGCCCACCGCGGCGAGGGTGTCGCGCACGCCGTTGCCCACCGCGTCGGTGCCTGCCTTCTCCACGAGGATGCAGGAGGCGCCTTCCTCCACCGCCGCGCACGCGGCGAACAGGCCCGCCGTGCCCGCGCCCACGACCACTACATCGGCTTCGTGGGTGGCGACCACGTCGGCCTCATCGATGACCGGCGCCTCGCCCAGCCAGTCCGTGGACGGGGCCTCCGCCTCCGCCGCCGAGCCCTTGTCGCTTCCGCTCGGGGCTTGGGGCGCGCATCCTCCGAGCAGCCCCAGACCTGCGGCGCCGAGGGCCGCCGCGCCCGCACCCTGCAGGAACCCGCGTCGGCTGATGCCGGTGTTCATCTCTCCCATGATCCTTCTCCCTCCGTATGCTTCTTTTCCCTGGTTCGCATCGCCTCGATGCGCTTTCGACTATACAAGCGGGCGCGGGAGGAGAAAAGGAGCTATACTGACCAGCGAAACGCAAGGAGAGGTTGCGTTTGGGAGGACGCCCATGGATATCTCGCACGTCAGGTACTTTCTTTCCGTCGCCGACGAACTCAATTTCACGCGCGCTGCGAAGACGCATTACATCTCGCGGCAGGCGTTGCGCCAGGCCATTTGCGCGCTGGAGATGGAGTTGGGCGCGTCGTTGGTCCAAAGCGAGCGCAACCACGTGTCCCTCACGCCGGCGGGGAGGCTGTTCGAGGCAATCATGCGCCCCGCCGTCGAATGCTTCAACGACGCTGAGCAGCGTGCCAAGGAGTGCGTGCGTGAGCGCTCGTCTTTGGCTATCGGCTATTCAGAAACATTCAGCCCGTTCTTGCTGCCCGAGATCGGCGAGCATCTGGAAAGCCTTGCCGACGAGCTTTCGCTGGGGGTGAAAGTTCTGCCGCTCGAGACGACGGAGACGGCTTCGGCGGTGCGGGAGGGCACCGTGGACGCCGCGCTGCTGATGGCGTGCGACCCTGAGAGGGTGGAGGGGCTGGTCGCCGTTCCGCTCGTCCGGTTCAGCCTCGGCGTCTCGGTGCGCAAGGACAGCCCTCTGGCCTTCAAGGAGCGCATCCCGCTCGCGGATCTCGACGGCAAGAGCCTCGTGGGCTTCGACCGGATGGAGGAGACGCTGCAGCCGCTCCAGGAGGAGCTTGCCGCTCGAGGATGCTCATGCGAATACTCCATCACGGGCAACGTCATAGACGCGCTGCACCGGACGAGCGAGTGCGGCGAGATGTTCCTGGGGGCGTGGGCACCTCGCTTCAAGCCGATCGGCATGAACGTCGTGACCCTGCCCCTCGAAGGCTTTCCCTTCGACCTGTGCCTGGTCGCCCGGCCCGATTTCGCGCGGACTCCCTTGTTCGGGCTCATTCGCGACCATCTGAAGAGCCGCATCGACGGCGATCCCCGGGTGCCGCATCCCGAAGGATCCTCCTCGGGTCGGCATGAGCCGCGAGCGGAATGAGGGGCGGCGCGATCGGCGCGCGGCCGTCTTTCGGGCCGCTTGCGTTTCCATCTCGTTTCAACGCGATGGGGCTTTGTTGGAGTTGGGGCGCGTGCGTTGACGATGCGGGTGGGATTCGTGGATGATCGTCGCATCACAAACGAACGACGACCTTGAGGAGCGACCTATGGCGAAAACGCGCATCGGCATTTTGGGGTACGGCAACCTGGGGCGCGGCGTGGAGCTGTCCTGCCGCCAGAACGACGACATGGAGCTCGTGGCCCTGTTCACGCGCCGCGACCCGGCGAGCGTGAAGCCGCTGACCGAGGGCGTGCCCGTGTTCTCGGCCGACGACCTCGCGCCGCATGCGGACGACGTCGACGTGCTCGTCCTGTGCGGCGGCAGCGCGAACGACCTGCCCGAGCAGACGCCCGCCTGCGCGAAGCTGTTCAACGTCGTGGACTCGTTCGACACGCACGCGAACATCCCCGCGCACTTCGCCCGTGTGGACGCGGCGGCCGAGGAGAGCGGTACGGTGGCCGTTATCTCCGCCGGCTGGGATCCGGGCATGTTCTCGCTCGCGCGCCTGTATGCCGGCAGCATCCTGCCCGAGGGCGCGGACTGCACGTTCTGGGGCCGCGGCGTCTCGCAGGGCCACAGCGACGCCATCCGCCGCGTCGAGGGCGTGGCCGATGCGCGCCAGTACACCGTGCCCGTGCCGGCGGCGCTCGAAGCGGTGCGCAACGGCGAGAACCCCGAGCTCACGACGCGCCAGAAGCACACGCGCGAGTGCTTCGTCGTGGCGAAGGAGGGCGCCGACACGGCCGCCATCGAGCGCGCCATCGTGGAGATGCCGAACTACTTCGCCGACTACGACACCATGGTGACGTTCGTCACGCAGGAGGAGCTCGACCGCGACCACGCCGGCATTCCGCACGGCGGCTCGGTCATCCGCTCGGGCGTCACCGGGCAGGACGGCGAGAACGCGCACGTGGTGGAGTTCTCGCTCAAGCTGGACTCCAACCCCGAGTTCACCGGCAGCGTGCTCGTGGCCTGCGCCCGCGCCGCGCACCGCATGAGCCAGGAGGGCCAGAAGGGCTGCAAGACGCTCTTCGACATCCCGCCCGCGTACCTGTCCGCGCAAAGCGCCGAGGATCTGCGCGCCCACCTGCTGTAACGGCTGCGCGCATCGCACGTTCGGAGGGGCCCCGCCGGCATGGTCGGCGGGGCCCCTTCCGCGTTTTGGCATAAAAGGGGACTGTCCCCTTTTATGCCATTCTCAAAGCAGCGCCACTGCGAGGGCGACGGCGGCGAAAAGGATGCCGGCGGCGACGGCGAAGGCGCGCTCGGAGGCGTCCAGGCGGTACGGCACGCCGCGCAGCGTGCGGGCGGGGAGGGGCGGGCGCTCGGCGCGCGCGTGGAGCGGGACGCACGCGGGGTCGATGAGGCCGCCGGCGATCACGCGGATCCCGAAGGGGGTTTCCGCGTGCGCGGGACGGGCGTGCTTGGGGGCGAGGGCGGCGGCTGCGTTCATGGCGACTCCTAAAACAAACGTGCTTTCCAGTACGCGGACAGCATACCGGAAAGCACGCTTTTAGAAGTCCCTCTATCGGTACAGCGAGAAAAGTTCCCCTACGACTCCTTGCCGGTCCAGCAGTAGGTGCACACCTTGGCCGGGTCGATGCCGATGGCCTCGATCATGCCGTCGAGCGACTGGTAGCCCAGCGAGTCGAAGCCCATCTGCTCGCAGATGGAGCGCAGCATGCACTTCCCGCGCTCGGTGGAGCCGTCGGCGTACTCGTCGAGGTGCTTCTGGCCCTCGTCGCCTTCGAGCTCCTGTACGACGCGCCGCGCGAGCAGGTCCATCTCGGAGCGGGTGCTCGAGAAGCTCAGGTACTTGCAGCTAAACATGATGGGCGGGCAGGCCGAGCGCATGTGCACCTCGGTGGCGCCGCATTCGTACAGGAAGTCCACCGTCTCGCGCAGCTGCGTGCCGCGCACGATGGAGTCGTCCACGAACAGGAGCTTCTTGTCCTTGATGAGCTCGGGGATGTGGATCTGCTTCATCTTGGCCACGCGGTTGCGCACTTCCTGGTTGCTCGGCATGAACGAGCGTGCCCACGTGGGCGTGTACTTGATGAAGGGGCGGCCGAAAGGCGTCTTGCACTCGGTGGAGTAGCCGATGGCGTGCGGCACGCCCGAGTCCGGCACGCCGGCCACGTAGTCGACGTCCGGCACGCCCTCGCGCCCGGCCTCGTCGCGGGCCATGATGGCGCCGTTGCGGTAGCGCATGACCTCCACGTTCACGCCCTCGTAGTTGGAGTTGGGGTAGCCGTAGTACACCCACAGGAAGGCGCAGATCTTCATCTCATCGCCGGCGGGCGAGATGGTGCGGTAACCGTCGGCGTCGATGAGGACGATCTCGCCGGGGCCCAGCTCGTACTCGTCGCAATAGCCCAGCTTGTGGTAGGCGAACGACTCGAACGAGATGCAGTGGCCCTCCTCGCTCTTGCCGATGAGCACGGGCAGGCGGCCCATCTTGTCGCGCGCGGCGATGATGCGGCCGTCGTCGGTCATGATGAGCAGCGTGAGCGAGCCCTCGATGGCGTCCTGGGCGTGCTTGATGCCCGAGACGAAGTCGTCCTTCTGGTTGATGAGCGCGGCGACGAGCTCCGTGGTGTTCACCTTGCCCGAGCTCATGGCCATGAACTGGCGGCCTCCGTTGGCGAAGTTCTCCTCCACGAGCTCTTCCGCGTTGTTGATGGCGCCCACCGTGGTGATGGCGAAGGTGCCCAGGTGCGAGCGCACGAGCAGGGGCTGCGGGTCGGTGTCGCTGATGCAGCCGATGCCGCTGCCGCCGTGGAAGCCGGGCAGGTCGTCCTCGAAGCGCGTGCGGAACGGGGTGTTCTCAATGGAGTGGATCTCGCGCTGGAAGCCGTCGTTCGCGTCGTGGAACACCATGCCCGCGCACTTCGTTCCCAGATGGGAGTGGTAGTCCACGCCGAAGAACACGTCGAGCACCACGTCGTTGTGAGATGCCGCCCCGAAGAATCCGCCCATTGGTCTGTTCGCCCTTTCGCTTTGCCTTGCCGCCGAGTCTTCCGCCGTGCAGACGAAAACAGTAGTATACGGCTCCCCGTGGCGCTTTGGGCCGAACCGCCCGATGCTTCGCGTTTTCTGCACGAAGCGGGGGAGGGTGTTTGCGGAGGGCGCGGCAATCTGCTTGTCTGGTATGATTGCCGAAGGCCTTGCTCCAACTGGTACAAAGACTGCACAAAAACTGGTACAAAGAGTCGAAGGGTAGGCTCATGAAGAACATCCTGATCATAGCCACGGGCGGCACCATCGCCTCGGTCGAGGACGAGCGGGGGCTCCACCCGGCGCTCGGCGGCGCGGAGCTGGCGCGCTACGTGCCCGAGATCGAGGGGCTGTGCGACTTCGACGTGGTGCAGCCCATGAACATCGACAGCACGAACATGCGTCCGGCCGACTGGGAGCGCATCCGCGACGAGATCGTGGGCGCCTACGCGACTTACGACGGCTTCGTCGTGCTGCACGGCACCGACACGATGGCCTACACGGCCGCCGCGCTGTCGTACCTGATCCAGGGCAGTCCCAAGCCTATCGTGCTCACCGGCTCGCAGCAGCCCATGGCGAGCCCCTTCACCGATGCGAAGCTCAACGTGTACCAGAGCCTGCTCTACGCCGCCGACGACCGCTCGTGCGACGTGTCGGTGGTGTTCGGCGGCACGGTGATCGCGGGCACGCGGGCGCGCAAGCAGCGCACGATGAGCTTCAACGCGTTTTCCAGCGTGAACTTCCCCGAGATCGCGCTCGTGCGCGGCGGGCGCATCGTGCGGGCGGGCTCTCCGGCGCGGTGCGCGTGCGAGGGCGGCGCGCCGCGGGTGTACGAGCGCATGAACGAGCGCGTGTTCGTGCTCAAGCTCACGCCCGACATGAACCCGAGCGTGTTCGGCCTGCTCAAACGCGACTACGACGCCGTCATCCTGGAGACGTTCGGCATCGGCGGCATCCCCGACTACGGCGACTACCGGCGCGCCATCTTCGACTGGGTGGACTCCGGGCGCACGCTGGTGGTGACCACGCAGGTGCCGGAGGAGGGCTGCGACCTGGGCGTATACGAAGTGGGGCGCGCGTACGCGGGGCATCCCGGCATCCTCAAGGGCGGCGACATGACCACCGAGGCGCTCGTGGCGAAGACGATGTGGGCCCTCGGCCAGACGAGCGATCCCGACGAGATCCGCGAGCTCTTCTACCGCGTGGTGAACCACGACCGCACGGTCGAGGGGTAGCCTCCCTCTAACCGTCGAGGCGCGCCGTATGGAGGGGCTTGTAGACGGCGCCGGTGCGCTCGAGGGTGCTCTTGTAGAGCGTGACGGCGGCGGCCCGGTCGTCGCGGGGGAAGGCGAGCGGGGGCAGGCTCGCCTTGGGGATGCGGGCGCGGCGGGCGAGGGTGATGTGGGGCTTGAAGGGCTTCGCGTCGAAGGGGACGTTGCGGGAGGCCAGCTCGTCGCGCAGGCGCTCGGCGAGGTCCTCGAGCTCGCGGGTGGGCACGACGCCGAGCCAGAGCGTCGCGTCGCTCGCGCGGCCGAACTTGCCCAGGCCGTCGCTCGTCAGCACGACGGGGGCCGTGTTCGCGCACGCGGCATCGAGTGCGTCGGCCGCGCGGGCAGCCTGCGCCTCGTCGACCTCGCCGAGGAAGGCGAGCGTGAGGTGGTAGGTCGAGCGCGGCAGGAAGCGGCCCTCCACGGCGGCTCCCAGCTGGCGGGCGAGCCCCGCCACGTCGTCGGCGAAGTCCGGCGGCAGGTCGAGCGCGACGAACGTCCTCATGAGTTCTCCTTCCCGAAATCGCGGGGCCCTCGCGCCGAGGAGCCCCGCGTCGTCGGCCCCCAGTATACGGCTTGGGGCGCGCCGCCGGCAAGATCGCCTGATCGCGCTGGTATAATCGGTTCGACGTCGCGGAAGTTCCCGAAGCGGGCGCGGCGCGTAGGACGGAGGCATGCGATGGGCAAGAAGCGGGGAGTGTCGCGGAAGAAGCTGCTGAGGTACTTCCGCACGGCGGCGGAGCTGTCGGGCAGGGCGGGCGAGGGCTCCGTCCCCGGCCGCGACTGCTACGAGGACGGTCAGGCGTTCTACTCGCTGCTGTGGTACTACCGCTCCTGCATCGACGGCGACCTCGACAAGGCCGACCCCCGCCGCTACGCCCCGCTTCTGGACGCCTACCTCGGCACCGACGTCGACGAGGTGCTGCATCCCCCGGCGATCGACCCGGCGCTCGTTGTCGAGGAAGATCGTCTGCTGGCCGAGCTGTTCCCGCAGAGCCCCCATCCGCTCAACGCGAACCAGCGGCTCGCCGTGCACAAGGCACTCCATTACCCCCTGTCCATCATCAAGGGCCCGCCCGGCACAGGCAAGACCGAGACCATCCTGCGCATCGTCGCCCTGGCCGTCGCGTGCGGCGAGCGGGTGGCGGTGGTGTCCACGAACGCGGCCGCCGTCGAGAACGTCGAGCGGAAGGTGGCCGCCGCGCTCGCCTTCCACGGCGAGAAGACGCTAGCGCAAGCCCGCGAGCTGTTCGACGGCGACCTGGCGTACCGGGCTGCCTGCGCGCACGCCGCCCTGGGGAGTAAGGCGCTCCGTCAGAGGGCGTGCGACCCGCTGACCGGCGCGAACCTCGCGTTCGAGGCGGGCGAGCACGAGTTTCCCGACGGTGAGCGCATCGGCGGCTGGGAGCTGAACAAGCGGCTGGGGGAGTTCGCCGCCAAGTTCCCGTTCGTGACGAGCACGGTTCATTCGCTCAAGAAGTGCTTCGCCGACGGCGACGTTGAGAAGTACGACCTCCTGATCATGGACGAGGCGTCGCAGACGAACCTCATCGTGGGCGTGGTGGCCATGAGCTGCGCCCGGCGGATGGTGCTCGTGGGCGACGAGGAGCAGCTGCCCCCGGTGATCACCGACGAGCACTGCGCGCAGATGCGGCGCGTCTCCGACGAGCTGGGGCTGTTCAAGCGGCTCAAGTGCGACGAGCGCTCGCCCTACGACATCGGCCGCGAGGGGCTGAGCTTCCTCTCGTCGTGCTACGAGGTGTTCAGCGACCGCAACCCCGAGCTGCGCACGATGCTGACCGAGCACTACCGCTGCCATCCGGCCATCATCGGCTTCTGCAACGAGGCGGTGTACGAGGGCCAGCTGGTGGTGAAGACGCCGGTGCGCCCAGGCGATGCGCCGTGCCCCATCCGGATATGCTGGTACGAGGGCGACTACCGCGAGGGCACGTGGCCGCCGTCCGCGCCGCCCGAGGAGCAGCCGAACAAGAAGACGCGCTCGACCTGCGTGAACCGCAAGCAGCTGGCCATCCTGCGCGAGGAGGAGGCGGCGCATCTGCGCAGCCTGGCCGAGCGCGGGAAGTCCATCTGCATCCTCTCGCCGTTCAGGGGGCAGATATACCTGCTGAAGTCGCTCGTGCAGCGGCTGCTGAAGGACGTCGTGGCCGAAGGCGCGGTGGAGCTCGAGGTGGGCGAGGGCGAGGAGTTCGAGACGAGCGACCTCGAGCAGGTGTACACGCTGACCGTCCACAAGTCGCAGGGCCAGGAGTTCGACGCGGTGTACCTGCTGCCCGTGGAGGACGGCAACTGGGAATGGCCCTGGTCGCAGGGTCGCCGGCTGGTAAACGTGGCCGCCTCGCGCGCCAAGGAGGAGCTGTGCGTCATCTTGTCCACGAAGCTTCTGGACGGCGAGGCGCAGGAGCGGCTGGCCGGACGGCAGGCGTACGTCAAGAAGCCGGCGAGGGCGGAGGACGACCCCGGCAACCAGGAGATGTTCGTCCGCAAGCTCGTGGAGTACGCGCATCGCACGATCGAGGGGCTTTCCGTCGAGGAGGCCGATCAGCAGCGGGCGAACCCCTGGTTCGGTTTCCATCGCTCGGCGATCACGTCCATCTTCGACGACATCCCCTTCCTGCAGAACCCGCGGAAGCGCGGCGGCGACCACGCTCCCGAGCAGTGCGTCGAGCGGGCCTTGAGGGGGATGGACCTGAGCGGCCTTGCCTTCGCGAAGCATGTGACGTTCGACCAGCTGAGGCTGGGCGGCGACGGGCCGCGGCTGAGCGAGCGCTGCGAGGACGAGTACCAGAGCTCCTCCGAGGCGCATTTCGACTTCGTGGTGTTCGACCCGGCGACGGGCCGCGTGGCGATGGCCATCGAGGCCGACGGGGGCCACCACCGGTTCGACCGCAAGGCCGGCCCCGCCGACTGCTCGCGCAAGCTCGCCGACGACCGGAAGAACGCGGTGGCGCGCGACGTCTGCCATGCGACGCTCGCCTGGCTCGGGCTTATCCGCGACGGGTCGCTCCATCCGGGCAGCAACGCGCAGATGCGAATGGGCGAGGCGGAGTACCGCACGGGCTGGGAGGATTGGGCGCACTTCCCGAAGGAGGTGGGCCCCGGTTCGTCGTTCGTGTTCCTGCGCATCCCCTCGGACGGCAGCACGTTCTGGGAGACGGAGGCGCTGCGGGCCGCCGCCCTGAGCGCCGGGGCGGACAAGCTCATCGACGGCTACCCGCCGCCCACCATCGAGGCGTACCTGCGGGCGCAGCTGCGCGCGTTCGAGGCGGGCGAAGCGGAGGGCCTGTTCGTGATGGGGAAGGCCGCCGAGAAGAAGGCGCGGAAACGCTTGGCCGCCTGCCCGGCCGCGCAGGAGGAGTGCCCGAAGAAGATCACGGCTTGCTTGGAGGAGTGGCGGCGCGACCCGCGTCTGGCCCCGCTACTCGAGGGCGTGGAGGCGAGGGACGTGAACGCCTGCCTCCTGCGCGCCGGTTACCAGTACCTTGAGGACGGGGACTGGGATCGGCGCAAGCCCACCGCGCTCGGCGAGGAGATAGGCATCTCGACGTACAGCGGCGAGCGGATGGGCCGGGCTTTCTCGTGCCCGCAATACTCGCAGGCCGCGCGCGACTACCTCGCCGAGCGCATGGGGGACATCCTCAAGGCGTGACGAGGCCGGGCAGCGCGCGATTGCTGCGCGAGTGCGGGTTCTCGTAGGGCAAGGGCTCTGCCCTGCCGTCGGCCAGGGAAAACGTCGCAGGCTGGGCGGCAAGGGCAGAGCCCTTGCCCTACGAAACGATGCGAGCGTTCCGCATCAATCGGCGGCTCCCTCGGATACGCTGTTCTGCAGAAGTGGCGTGAGCGAGCCCTTCGCGAGCACGTCGACGCGGCGGGTGGCGCGTGAGAGAGTGGTGTAGAGGCGGCGGCGCGAGAGGTCGTCGGCGGGGAAGACGCGCGCCGAGGCGTCCGGCACCACCACGTGGTCGAACTCGAGGCCCTTCGCCAGCTTGAGCGTGATGAGCACGGCGCCGCTCGCGGGCAGCTCGTCGTGCTCGTCCACGAGGGCGGGGGCCGCGTCGCCGAGCAGCTGCTGGAGGCGCTTGCCCTCGTGCTTCCACGGCACGATGACGGCGGCGAGCCCCTCGCCCGCCCGTGCCTCGGCGACGGCGGCGCGCAGGGCGTCCTCGTAGGCGGCGTCGTCGTCGAAGGCGCGGACGGCTGGCGGCTCGTCGGCGCGCTGGATGGACGAGACGGATCCGCGCTCCTCGGGCGGCAGCAGGCTCGCGAACAGGGCGGTGATCTCGGGCGTCGAGCGGTAGCTCGTCATGAGGCGGCATTCCTCCACCTTCCCGCGGGCGGCGCGGAACACCTCGCGCACCTCGTCGAACGTGGCCGTGTCGGGTGCGATGGCCTGGTTCGGGTCGCCCAAAAGCAGGAAGTTCGCGCGGCGGAAATAGCGCGCGAGCACGGCCAGCTGGGCGGCGGTGTAGTCCTGCACCTCGTCGACCATCACGTACTTCGCGTCCGGGTTGCCGAGGCCGGTGAGCGCCATCTTCAGGTAAAGCCACTCGAGCGGCGCGAGGCCGTCGGTTCCGATGAGCCGCATGCCGATGCGGTCGATGCGCAGCCAGTCGTCGTTCTCCACAGCGGTGAAGGCGTCGGCGTAGCGGTCGGTGAGGTAGCGCAGGGCGAGCGCGCGCTCCTCCTGCTCGTCGGTTGGCGCGATGAGCTCGCCGAAGACGCGCAGCTGCTCTTCGGCCTCGAGGGCCTCCAGCTCGTCGAGCGCCTCGTCGGTGCGGGGCATCTGCGCAAGCCGGCTCTCCAGGCGCGCGTGCAGCTCCTCGCGCATGAGCGTGATGCGGTGCGGCCCGGCGGGGATGCGGCCGAGCTTGTCGGCGAGCTTGCGGATCTGGTCGCCGGCGATGAGGCGCTTCTCGCCCACGCGGACGTCCTTGAAGTCGTTCGCGTCGAACTCGAACGACTCGACGGCCTTGTCGATGCGGGCCAGCGCCGCGAGGGGCACGTTGACGTCGCCGCTGCCACGGCCGGGCGGCAGCAGACGGCGTGCGAACTCGTCCCAGGTGAGGCTTTCCGGGTTGCGCTCGCCCAGGTCGGGGAGCACGCTCGCGATGTAGTGGCTGAACACCGGGTTCGGCGAGACGAGGAAGACCTCGCTCGCATCGAGGCTTCCGCGCTGCTGGTAGAAGAGGTACGCGATGCGCTGCAAGAGCACCGACGTCTTGCCGCTGCCCGCGATGCCGCTCACGAGCAGCGCCGGCACGTCCTCGTGGCGCACGACGGTGTTCTGCTCCTTCTGGATGGTGGCCGTGATGGCCTTCATCTGCGCGGTGCGCTGCTTCGAGAGCGATGCGAGCAGAAGCGAGTCCTGGATGGCGACCGTGGTGTCGAAGTAGGCGTTCAGGCGGTCTTCCTCGATGTCGAACTGGCGGCGCAGCTTGAGGTCGGTCGTGATCGTGCGGCCGTCGGCCACGTACGAGGTGCGGCCGTTGTCCTGGTTGTAGTAGGTCTCGGCCACGGGCGAGCGCCAGTCCACCACGAGGCGGCGGTAGTTCTCGTCCGAGATGCCGGCCGTGCCGATGTAGAGCTCCTTGGGCTCCTGATCGGGCTTGAACTGCAGGGCGACCTTGGCGAAGTAAGGCTGCTTGAGCAGGAGCTCCACCTTGGCGAGCTCGGCGGCGTCGGCGTCCTGCGCCAGGTTGTACCCGTCGATCACGCGGTTCATGGCCGCGAAGTCGGCGTAGGTCTCCATCGCGTCGGCGTAGGTGGCGAAGTTGGGCGCGAGCTCCTCGGCCATGGCCTTCTTGTCGGCCGCCGCCTCGCGCTGCGCGCGCTCCATCTTGCGCACGAGCCCGCGCCCGATCTGCTGGAGCTTCGCGTAGGTGCGCGCGAGGTGGCCCTGCTCCTGCTGGAACACGGGGTCGAGCGCGGCTGTGTCGTCGGCGGGCGTTTCGGGCGTGAAGGCAGGGTCGTTCAGCACGTGTTCTCCTAGCGCATGCAGCGGGCGGGACGAAAAGTTCGCCGCAACATTCTACCCGATTAAAATCTACTCGTGCGATGCTAACGGTTCTTTGGCGTTCAGCCGTTTAGCGTCGTTTGGCATCGCTTGCCATGTCACCGTTCTGTGCTATTTCCTAACACTTGGGATAGCGAGCGCAGAAGATCGCCGTACTGTTTTAGCTGGCTGCTTTCGAAACTCCCCAGATTTTGCTCGTTAAAACCCTCGTCATTGGCTGTGTATAAAACATCAATAGGCCAATAAATATGATTTGCTACAAGCTCCGTTTCTGAAAAAGTAAACGTGATCATGTTTGTCGTGTAATTGCCTTGATAATCTAGGATGATTAGGAAAAGTGTCCCATAGGCAAAGTCTTCGCTATGTCCGATTATCGGTACACTAAATTTATTAAAAACCCAAATAGCGTCTTGAGGATCATGGGTGGCAATAGATTCGCTGGTTTCCAGTTCAAGTGGCATGATGGCGCCAAAGACGCCTTTTTGATATACCACGGCATAAGCTTTTGCCACGCTTCCAGAAAGCGAGGTGATACGAATGGAATTACCGTTGATTGTATAAGGCTCAGATTCATTCTGAGGAGTAGCAATGATCTGTCCTTCACCTGATAAGTCTACCTGATAACTTAGTGGACTAGTGTAGCTGTTAAGTCTTTCGTATTTTTGATAAAGCGCGTTTTGTTCCTTTGCGATCGCGTCGCTTTGCGTGCCCACATGTATACAAACAATAATTGAGGCAATGGACAAAAGAGCTGGAATGCATTTTACGATATTTCTAGGGGTGAAAATGTTCCGGATATTAGCGAGTTTATTCCACATGTGGTTCTCCTTTTCGCATTTGGTTGGGCGTGTGGGTCCTATATTGAAAAGCCTTCTGTTGTGTTTTGGGCACACGACGAAGCTCGAGCTACGTCAGCTCGCTCCACCACGGTTCGTGCGCAATGTTTCTGGCTTCTGGCAACGACGGGAAGTCAACGCCAAGGGTCTGCGCCATATTCTTCAGGGCCATACGAAATATACCCGCCATGGTGGCTGCGTTGAAATGTGGCTGCCCGAAATGAATGCTTGCCTCTTGGTTTGCCATATTAAGATGGTCGTTGAGAAGCTTCTGCGCCAACGGAGAGTCAATGGTTACTTCTGCTGCTTTTAGCAGTGCTTCTGCCTCGCTCAAGACGCTGCGTTTGTATATGAATCGATACTCCTTCATTCCCATGATCTTCCAGAAAGTGTCGTAATACGGTACTCCGTAAGCCTTAATCCAGTCCCACATGATTTCAGGGTCATTAACGTTCGGCCCCTCCGCATGGCATCGGTGGCAAAGGAGGACAATATTCGACGGCTCGTCTTTTCCACCCAAGGCGTGGGGCACGACATGACATCGCTCCAAGTTCTTCTTGCAGCCGCATCTCCAGCAATGATTTTGGGCTTCGCTCCAATCAACACTCAATCCGGACTCGTTCATATGGTTGGACCAATAGTCAATCGACTCTTGGATCGTTGTTTTTATAGGCTGCCTTTTGTTCATAATGAGTACGCCCGCCTTCCGAACCGCTTATGCCTTTAGAGGGATGCGGCTACGTGTTCGTCCGGAAGCGGGTCCAGCTACCAACTCGCTTTCTCCGGTGGGTTTGCTGCGGCGTGCATGTCCCTTTTGCCTGTGAGCCAAGGAGCCGATTGCGCCGCATACTGAGCTTCTACCGCTAGACCAGCTTGCCCTTGCAGTGGTCGATCATGTGCTGGATGAGCTCGGCGGTCCAGCCGGTGAAGTCGCGCTTGCGGCTGACCAAGGCGCCGTCCGCCAGCTCGTCGTAGACCACCTTGATGCGCTCGAAGCGGGTCACCTTGGACTCGGCTTCCAGGGTGAGGCAGCCCTCGACGGTCTTGTACGCGCCGAGCGCCTGCTTCATCACCGGGTTGTACATGATGTGGGGCTGGTCGTCCTCGTCGTGGTAGACGACGACGGCCTTCGCAACGCCTATCTGGTTGGCGGCCAGGCACGCCGCCTCGTCGAGCGATGCCAGCGTGTCCAGCAGATCCTGCGCCACCTGGGCATCCTCGGCGGTGGCGGGCTCGCACGGCTGCGAGAGGAAGGCCTCGTCTGTCACCAGTTCTTTGATCATGCTTGCGCTCCTTCGGGTGCGTCGTCTCGTCTCCGGCCGCTTCTGCGGCGGCGTGGTTTCCGAACGAATTCTACCACGGGAAAGCCGGCGTGATGCGGGGCGCTCGGCGGCGTTGACGGACTCGGAGCGGGCCGACTGCCGGCCCGGTTCTTGTGGTGCGCGGGGAAACGCGGTATCGTGAGCGGAAAGGAATCCGAAATTCCTCGGATTGCGCGAGCAGAGGGAGGTCGAGCATGGGCAGGATGGACGGCAGGGCCGGGATCATCACCGGAGGATGCGGCGGCGCGGGGCTTGAGACGTGCAGGCTGTTCGCCAAAGAGGGCGCGTCGGTAGTCATCGCCGACATCAACGAGGAGGTGGGCCGGAGCCTTCAGGACGAGATCTGCGCGGCCGGCGGCAAGGCGCTGTTCGTCCGCACGGATGTGACCAGCGAGGACGCGGTGGCGGCCTGCGTGGATCAGTGTGTTGAGGCCTTCGGGAAAATCGATTACCTCATCAACATCGCCTGCATCATGACCATCGACAACGGTCCCATCCACGAGGTGACCGAGGAGATGTTCGACAAGGAGATCGCCTTCAACCTGAAGGGCGCGTTCTTCTTCGTGAAACACGCCGTGCCCGAGATGGTGAAGAACGGCAAGGGCGCCGTGGTGAACTTCAGCTCCATCGCCGCCTCGACGGGCGATCTGGGCCATACGTTCTACGGCGCGGCGAAGGCCGGCGTGGAGACGATGACGCGCAACATCGCAGCTCAGTACGGCAAGCAGGGCGTGCGCGCGAACTGCATCCGCCCCGGCATCATGCTGAACGACACAACGTTGGCGCATCCGGGCGTGAAGGAGTTTGGCGATTTCGTTCTCACGCACCTGCCTGGCACGCGCATCGGCTACGGCGCGGACGCGGCCCCGCTGGCACTGTTCTTCGCCAGCGACGAGTCGGAGTACATCACCGGCCAGGTGCTCACGCTGGACGGCGGACTCACCTGCCATCAGCCGCAGTGGAAAGAGGATCGGCAGCGATAGGGCCGGAATTTCCGGGGTGATTGGCGCGGGGCGGTCGATGCGGCCGTCCCGCGGCGTCTCGGCCTTAGCGGTCGCTCTCTTTGCGCTTGAGCTTGTCGGCGATGCGCGAAGCCTTGTCGGCGGCGGCTCGGCCGAGCTTGGGGGCGTCGTCGTGCACGCGGGCGGCCGCGGCCTTCGCGCCGCCGGCTACCGCGTGGCCAACTTTAGGGGCCGTCTCGCGCACGTGGCCGGCTACCGTCTTCGCGCCTGTGGCCGCGGCCTTCGCGCCGGCCTGGGCCCCTGCGGCGGCAGTCCTCGCCCCGGCCTTCGCCGCGCGGGCGACGTCGGGTGCCACCTCCTTGGCCTTCGCGGCGGCCTTGCGCACGTAGGGCTCGGCAACCGGCGCCACCTTCGGCGCAACCTTCGCCACCTTCTTCACCGTAGGCATGGCGCGAGTGGCCACGCGCTTCACGGCCGGCGGGAAGGGGGCGACGCGCAGGGCCTTCTCGGCGATGTCGACGGCCTTCTCGAAAGCCTCGGCGTATTCAGCTGCGGTTTTGGCCGGCTTGGTCGCCTCGCGCGGATCGCCCGCGTCGTCATGGGGGCGGGCCTCCGCTGCGTCGGGCGCGTTCTCGTCCATGGTGCCATCCTTTCACGCGGCGAGGCGGAATCGGTTCGCGACCATTGTGCCACAGTCCTTCTTGCAGCGCGCGGCCTCAACCAAGCTTTGCAAGTTCCTCCATGAGCACCCGGCGCCGCGGGTAGCGCTGCTTGAAGTCCTCTGCCATCTCCTTAACGACAGGCCTCCCGCCCGGCAGCCGCTGCATGCGCTCCATGAGTTCCACGACGCTTCGGTAGACGGCACGGCTGCCGGAGGGTCGCAGATCGCGCTCGGCGGAGGCGCGGTACTGCCCGAGGATCCAATCGGCATGGCGCTCCTTCAGTGCATCCTCGTAGCGGAGCACGTCCGCGAGCCCCCCGCTTTCCTCTATCGACTGCTTGAGGAGGTCGGAAAGGCCCTCCTGCGCCAGGTACCTGCGGCGGGTGGACTCGCTTCGCGTGGCGGCCAGCACGCGGTCGCGCATGCAGGGCCACTCGTCGGCGTCGGTTCGCGCTTTCAGCTGGCGGAACCAGGCGAGGCCGTGCTCGCTTTCGAGCGACGCGTTGCGAGTGGCCAGCTCGAAGAGCATGCCCGTCGCCTCGTCAACGCGCCCCGTTTGCTCGTAGAGCGCGAGCAGCTGAACGGCCGCCTTGGTCGGGTAGCGATCTTCCGCAGCGGCCGCGGCTTCCTCAAGGAGTGCGATAGCCCGCTCTGTGTCGCCGTGCGTGATCGCGCGATCGACGAAGAACTGGCGCACGTCGCGCTCGTTCAGCAGAGGCTCGGCGAACGCTTCGAGCTCTTCGAGCGGCCGGGCGAGGGCTTCCATGGCGCGGAGCCTGACAAGCGTCCAAGTGCCCAGTTCGTAGCGGTAACCTCCTGGATAGCGATCGGCGGCGATGCGCGCGCGGGCCTCCTGGATGCGCTCGTCGGCCAGGGCCTGGATATCGGGCGCGAATGCCGGATCGGCGACGAAGGCGTCCACGAGGAAGCTCTCGATGTGCTCGCGCTCGTACCAGTAGATGTCGGCTTCGTCATTGTCGCAGGGGTTTTGCCGAGCGAATGCGAGCAACCGCTCGAACAGCTGCCGTCGGAGGGCGGGGCCGGCCGCGCTGAAGATGCGCTCCCAGTACCCTTTGCAGGTTTCGAGCGCGTCGGTGAAGAAGCCGTCGGAGTCGTCGATGGCGATGGTTTGCAGCCGCAGCAGCACGAACTCGACCAGGTCGAAGGCGTCGACCGGCGCGTTGTGGTCGAGCAGGGGGCCGATCGCGGCTTCCACCGCTTCGGAGAAGTCGAGCTGGAAGGGGAACGCATCGCGGTAGTCGATGAAGCGGCGCCGCGCGTGGAGACGGATGGCCTGGTTGATGGCGCGTTCGAGGTCGCGGCGCGAGCGCTTGGCATCCGGTTCCGCAAAGGCGCCGACGAAGCGCTGTCGCAGGCTATCATCGGCGCGCAGTGCTTCGAGGAGGAAGGCGCGGACATCGTCTTCTGCCGTCTTGTCCATGAGCTGCTCGAGCTCGTCGACGGCGGGGGAGGCGGCTGGGGCTTCCTCACCCGCCTCGCGCAGGGCCTCGATCTCGAAGCAGGTTGCGGCCAGGTGCTTGCAGAAGTTGCCGCCCGCGAAGTGCGGGCAGTCGCAGCGCGCCTTGCGCAGATCGCCGGGTGCGCTGGGAACGAAGACGCGGTAGTCGTACGACCCTTCGACAACGGCTGTCCAGCCTTTGCCGTCGGCTGTCAGCGCACGCACGCATCCGTCAAGATGGTAGGCATACCCCTTGATCAGGCTTGGCGAAGAGAACAGGCTTTTCCAATCGGGGTCGAGCTGCATGACGGCCTCCCGTCGAACGTTTTTCCTTGCATCGCCGCCAGTATCCCACAAAGATTTTTGCCGCAAGGTGTGCTTTCGGGACAGGCGAAAAAATATTCGAGCGTATAATCCGCCCCATCGGGTCGACGGGATGCGAGAGGAGGCTCCTGTGGATGAGAACGGGCGAACTGCGCCGATCGCGGACGCGCGGGAGGCGTACGGCAGGGAGATGGAGCGTCGCGTGCGCACGGCTATCGAGGGGCTCGTCGCGCAAGGGAGGATGCCGTCGTTTTACGCCGTTGCGAACGCGGCGCATGTGGCAAGGAGCACGCTCTACCGCAAAAGCGAGCTGAAAGAGCTGGTTGATCAGGCTCGGAAGTCCTTCGTAGAGCCGCCGTCGGCTACGGGGCGGATCGAGGAGCTGGAGCGGGAGAACGCGCTTCTGCGCGATGAGCTGCGCCAGATGCGCCGCGAGCGCGACGAGCTCAGGCGGGTCCAGCCGCGGGCATCCTACTGGGTGGTGTCTTTCGGGGAGGCCGCCTAACGCTTTCCCGCAGTCTGAAAAAATCGGACTAATGCGACTGTTGTCGGGTCTGTATTCCCAAGGTATCTTCAGAGACGATCCGACAAAGAAGGAGGCCGACTATGAAACTGCTAGGGCATTTCTACGGAGCACGACGCAACGTGTTTCTCGACTACGATTTCCTTCATACAGTGGAAGGCGAGGACGAGCTGCGGGTTCGGTTCACGCGCTTTCGTGGTTTGGCGACGGACTACGCAGAAACCGTCGTGCCGGCGTGCTCGTCTTGGGATGTGGAAGGCTTCGGTGAGGACGAGCTGGGCGAACTGCAACGGTTACTGCAGAAGAACATGCCGCTGATTCTTGAGGAGGCTGAGCAGTCGCGCGACGGTGACGCCGATCTTGTCGAAATGACTTTCGAAATAGAAAACGAGCTGTGGGTGCGATTCGCCCAGATATGCTATTTGGAGGGGATCTCGCCAGAGCAGGGTTTCGTGCGGGCGTTAGAGTGCTTCATCGAGGAATTTGACGCCCGCGATTGATGATTCATCCTGAACGTCTTCTGTCGGTGGGGATGTGGGTGGGCCCTGCCGTTGCATGCGGTGCATGCGTATCTAGCGTACGAACTGCATAAGCCTCTAATCCGCGTGCGTCAGGTAGGCGAAGACGCTGCGCGTAGCCAAAAAGACGCCGATGACGATGACGCCGACGCCGATGCCGAACAGCATGCCGCGGAAGAAGTCGGTCAGGTCCGAGCCGCCGAACAGGGGCGAGAGGGCGAGCAGGCCGATGCCCATCACGATGAGCGCGATGGCGATGATGGTGACGCGCTGGCTCTCGAGCCGCTGGATGCGCGCGAGCATCTCGATCATCTGGTCGTTGTCGTACATGCGCAGGTTCTCGCGCTCGTTCTCCTCGCCGTCGAGCAGCTCGCTCACGGTGATGCCGAGGGCGTCGCACAGCTCGTTCACCACGGCGTAGTCGGGCATGCACTTGCCGCGCTCCCACTTCGAGACGGACTTGCTCGAGATGCCGAGGCGTTCTGCCAGCTGCGCTTGCGTGAGGTTCAGCTCTTTGCGTTTGCGGGCGATGAACATGCCGGTTGGTATTTGGTTCACGGTGGGCCTCCTCGGGCGGCGGTGTTGGTTGGCTGATGGGGCCATTGTGGCGTGTGGGATGGGGCGAGTCCACCGCCCGGAGGGCGAAAATGGGGGCAGAACGGGCGGATTCGCTGCCGCAGGCGCTATTTCGTCTCGTCTTCGCCCTCCGCTGGGATCAAGCCGTTGTCCTCGAACCAGTCAAGGGCGACCTCGCGCATGCGCTCTTCGCGGTAGGCGAACCAGTCGTTCAGAAAGCCCAGGTTGGCGGCGCGGTCTTTGAACCGGCGATAGGGGTGGCGCTCGTAGGCCGCGTCGAGGAGGAGGGTGCCCATCGGCTCGGGCTGCTCGCGGGCGAAATCGCGCATCCAGCGGAGGTCCTCGATTTCGTAGGAGTCGGGCAGCGAGATCCAGCCGTCGGCTTCCAGATCGGGCTCGGGCTGGTCGATGTCTCCGTAAGTGAACCGGTCGAAGGAGGTGTGCAGCTCGCCGGTGAAGGTGTTGTAGTAGGTTTGGTTGTCGTCGCTGACCATCTCCATGGCGTCGATCACGTCTGCCAGTCGCAGCGATACCTTGCGACGGGGTTTGTCGTCGCTTGCAGGTTCTTCGGCCGCCTCGATCATCTCGTAAACGGCGGGGGGCACGGCGTCGCGCCCGCTTTTGCGTTTCTTCTCTTGGACCTCATGCCTTCCGGCACCGCTGAGGAGGGCGTTGATCCTTTTCTTCACCTTGCCGTTCGTGTGGGGGAGCCACGCTTCGAGCGCTTGCCGGACGCCGGGGCCGCCGGCGCCGTCGAGCTTGCCGAGCGCGATGCGCACGCATTCCGGATTGACGCTCTGCATCCGCTTGATGAAATCGTCCTTTCCCTGCGAGGCGTCGCTCTGGAAGGCGGACAGGAGCTCGTCGGCATAGATGTGTTTCTCGATGTCCCACCCTTTGTCGGTGTAGACGAGGACGGGCAGCCTCCCTTCGTACCGGATGGTGAGGTAGCCGTCCAGGATGCAGCGGTCGATCATGTTCGTGATCAGCGCCAGCGTCTTGTCGGAGAACGCGCCGTAGCACGGGTTTCCGTCCAGGTCGTGGGCGAGCACCTTCTGGTCGTGCGACCCTTTGAGGATCTTCGACAAGAGGGTTCGCCCGCCGGTCGCGATGATCGGATCCGCGGCCCGCAGTATCGCAGCGATTTCGTCATCGCTCAGCGCTTCGACGTCGCCGCAATCCAGCTGAAAGCCGCGCTCGACTATTCTCCTCGCCATGCCACATCACCCGATTCCGACTCGAGGGGTTCCGCAATGGAGCGCGGAGCCCTTGTTCTGCCTGCGGCCATTCTACCATTGCGGCAAAACTTGAATACATCGGAGCTGGAGAAGCGGTATGCGAAGGCGGAATCCGAAGAGTGCTAAACTGCGAGGCAAGATGAAACATGATGTTGGAGCGTTTAATTCGAAAGGCGGTGCGGCATGGCAAAAGGCCTCATCGATCTTCTGCTCGATCAGATCTTCGACGCCGAATGGATCGGCCGCCGTGGCGAGAAGCTGACCGAGCGCGAGCTCAAGCTGGTCAAGCTGTTCGGCCGCGACGGCAAGGTGCTGCGCAACGTCTACGTGCCCAAGGACAACGGCGAGACGTCCGAGATCGACGTGCTGTTCATCACCCAGAAGGGCGTCTTCGTCATCGAGAGCAAGAACTTCTCGGGTTGGGTGTTCGGCAACGAGGCCGATCGAAGCTGGACGGTCAGCCTGCCGAACGGCCAAAAGAACCGCTTCTACAACCCCATCAAACAGAATCGCAGCCACCTCAAGTGGTTGGCGAAGTACCTCGCGGACGACACCCCGCTGTTCTCGATCATCGTCTTCTCGGAGCGGTGCGAGTTGAAGAAGGTGACGGTTGAAAGCAGCGACGTGAGCGTTGTCAAGCGGGATCGCCTTTATGCCACGGTGCGCCGGATCTGGGAAGGCGCAGAGGATGTCCTCGACGCCGAAGGGGTGGATTCCCTGTACGAACGCCTGCGGGCTTTGACCGACGTCGGAGAGGCGGCGAAGGCGGCTCACGTTGCTAACATCCAGGAACGCTATGTCGCCAAGAAGCCTGTCTCGTCGGCTTCTGCTTGCCCGCGATGCGGTGCCGATCTCGTTCTGCGCACGGCGAAGAAAGGCCCCAATGCCGGCAACCAATTCTATGGTTGCAGCAACTACCCAAAATGCCGCTACACGAGGGAGGCGTAAAGGGTGCTACGCCGGCCTTCAGATGCTCACGAGCGAGGAGGAAGAGCGAACGCTGGTTCGTCGGTTTTGTCGTATGCCTCAGTATAGAGCCGTGTATACTCTAGATCGAGGCTTTTGTCGTGGTGTCCCAAGCCTTCTTATCTTTGGGTATTCGGTTCGCACGACTACGTAACATTGGCATGGCTCTCACAGGGCGAATGTGGTGCTCGGACGAAAGGATCGTCACTGAATAGGACGTTTGAAATCCTTGGCTTGGAATAGGTCGCGGATTAGAGTAATCGCAACCGCTCATGGCGGCTCTTCGATAAAGCGTGAATATGAAGTACAATTACTTAAAATACATTTTCGCGTTTAGGACAATAGGAGCCTGGATGCAAACGCTCAAAAGGCTAGCTGAAGGCTGGTTCGGGCGAGACGGAGGCCGATGGTTGTCTTTAGGATGATGGGCGGGGCGTTCGTGGCGCTGTATGTCGAGCGCACCGCGCGACGTTGCCCAAGCTGAATCAGTACCACAAAGTGTTGCGCTGGTACATTCGTGTACGCTTATGATCAAGAAGCTCGTAAGGGAAGGCACCTGATAAGTGATTCGGAATGATCAATATATGCTGGGCGATGGCTTCATAAGGGACTTTGAATGCCGATACCCAACGCATATTTTTGAGATGCTCCTATGCGATCGAACCACTGGTCGCAATATTATATGGGCTGATAACGAATATGAGGTGCTTGGGGACGGATACATGGGCGACGATGAAATCACGATCGCCAAAATCACAGGTTCAAATTCAGGAGTTGTAAAACCCCGCATTGCTAAGGAGCGGGAATGCCAGTCGCAAAGAACCAAGAGTCGGGCCGAGGTGTTCACACCTTCGTGGCTCTGTAATCAGATGAACAATTTCTTCGATGAGGAATGGTTTGGGCGTCGCGATGTATTTAACGTCGAGGAATTTCAATCATGGACAGCAGTCCAAAGCCAGGTTCGCTTTCCCAAAACCAAGGGCCACGGATGGCATGCTTATGTGGAGAGTCCTCGTTTGGAAATAACTTGCGGAGAGGCACCCTTTGTTTGCTCGCGTTACGACACTGTTTCGGGCAACGTTTTGCCTATAAACATGCGTATTGGGTTTCTTGACCGCAAGATGCGGGTTGTGACGGAAAAGACGACGACGCGCAAGCAATGGGCTAAGTGGTCCCTTGCGGCTCTGAAGGCGACTTATGGCTATGAATATCAGGGCGATAATCTGCTCATTGCGCGCATCAACGTTTTCGAGACATTCTGCGAGCATTATTGCTACCGCTGGGGCGCAATGCCGACCAGCGACGAGCTTGAGCAGGCCGCGTGGATCGTTTCGTGGAATTTCTGGCAAATGGATGGGCTTACGTGCGCTGCCCCCACTAACAAAATAGCCGCTTTTGCTCAATCGGATCTATTTGATCATGAAGGATCAAAATTCGAAACGATGCAGCAATCGTTGTTCGACCTGTTGGACGACGTTTTTCTGAATGAGTCTACATCTGAATTAGAAGCAAAGGAGCCGCAAGGAACGGTGCCTCTTTGCATCATGTACGATTGGCAAGAGAGCAAGCCTCTTGAATTTGCGAAACTGAAAGGCAGTGCATGTCCTATGAGGAAGAAGTTTTATGCGGTGATCGGCAATCCGCCATACCAGGCAGTGCCCGAGATGGGCAGCACGCGCTCTCTGCCCATCTACGACAAGTTCATGGATGAGGCTTTCAAAGTTTCGGAACGCGTTGAGCTAATTACGCCGGCGCGCTTCCTGTTCAACTCGGGACAAACTAGCGCTATATGGAACGAAAAAATGCTCAATGATCCCCACTTGAAAGTTGTCATGTATGAGCCTGATTCGTCGAAGGTGTTTTCAGGCGTTGACATTAAGGGCGGCGTAGCCGTTACCTACCGTGATTCTAATGCCGAGTATGATCCCATTGGCCTTTTATCCCCACTCCGGTGTTGCGATCTGTTGTTGCCAAGGTAGGTGCAAAGTCGAACAAATCCAGTTTGTACTCGATTACAGGCACTCAATGTAATTACAACCTTAAATGCCTTTACAAAGACTATCCCGATTACCGTCAATTTATATCGGGTGATGGCAAACATAGTCAGTTGAAATCGAATTCACTCGAAAAAGTGCCAATATTTTCTGAAAGGAGAAAATCCGATGACGATACTCGTATCTTTGGGCTTGTCGCAAGGGAGCGTGCCTATCGATATTGTCCGTCTCGTTGCATTGACCTAGCTAATGAATGTTTGAGCTGCTATAAGGTAATCGTGGCGGCATCAAATGGTTCTGGAGCGTTTGGCGAAGCTTTGTCTACTCCAGTTGTTGGCGAACCCGGAACAGGTTTCACTCAAACATTTATGTGCATTGGCCGCTTTAAGACTGAGGATGAGGCGAGGGCTGCACTTAAATATATCAAGACGAAACTCTGTCGTGCACTGCTTGGCGTTCTGAAAAACACACAGCACAATCCGCCCATTACATGGAGGCTAATTCCGCTCCAGGACTTTACTGCCTCTTCTGATATCGACTGGTCGAAACCCATTTCGGACATCGACCGACAGCTTTACGCTAAATATTGGCTCGACGATGATGAGATTGCTTTTATCGAAACGCATGTGAAAGAGATGGAGTAGTCATGGCCTTCACTGACATCACGGGCAAAGTAAAGACTTCGCGTCCCGTTGTGCCGCAGATCTATGCCTATACAACTCCCGAGATAGCTCGTCACGATGGTTGGACGAAGATAGGATATACCGAGCAGGACGTTCGGGCTCGGGTAAGGCAGCAGACTCACACTGCCAATGTTAACGCCGTTATCGAATGGCACGGCAACGCAACCTACGAAGACGGTTCGGGCACATTTCGTGACACCGATTTTCACGGGTATCTGAAAAAACTCGACATCGTTAATGAGCCTGGTACTGAATGGTTCGAGATCGATCCCCATCCTGCGAAAATACGTTTCTACGAGTTCCGGGAAAACCACGGCATCTTGGACGCGCCGTCTACTATCGCCTATCAACTTCGTGGCGAGCAGGAGAAGGCGGTGAGACAAACTGCTGATTATGCACGTCATCACGAATGCGGCGAGTATCTGTGGAACGCGAAGCCGCGCTTTGGTAAGACGCTCACAAGTTACGATCTGTGCTGCAAGCTCAGCGCACAAAAAATTCTCATTGTAACGAACCGCCCTGCGATAGCTAATTCTTGGTACGACGACTACGTGAAGTTCATAGGCACCGAGTCGGGACTCGTTTTTATCAGCTCTGCGGATGCTTTACAAGGTAAACCCTATTGCCTTTCGCGTGATGAGTACCTCATCAATCTGCGTAACGGTGGTCCAAAAGGCTTCATCGAATTTGTGAGTTTGCAAGACCTAAAGGGTGCCATTGAGTTCGGCGGCAAGTTCGACAAGCTTGACCATGTTGCACAGCTTGAGTGGGATGTGCTCATCATCGACGAGGCGCACGAAGGTGTGGACACGTTCAAGACCGATGTTGCGTTCGACCATATCGAGCGAAAGTTCACTCTGCACCTATCCGGCACGCCTTTCAAGGCAATTGCGAACGAGAAGTTTCCCGACGATGCCATATTCAACTGGACCTATGCGGATGAGCAGCAAGCGAAGCGTGATTGGGAAGATCCCGAGCTGCCAAACCCCTACTCTGATCTGCCCAAGCTCAACATGTTTACCTACCAGATGTCCGACATAGTTATGGACGAAGTGCAACGCGGTGTGGACATCGACGGCGACACGGTGGAGTACGCCTTTGACCTGAACGAATTCTTTGCAACCAACGCCAACGGTTACTTCGTTCATAACGAAGACGTTGACCGCTTTCTTGATGCGCTTACTACGCAGAAAAAGTTTCCGTTCTCGACGCCCGAACTTCGCAAGGAGTTGAGGCATACATTCTGGATGCTCAATCGCGTGGACTCCGCCAAGGCACTCGCGAAAAAGTTGCACCAGCATGAAGTGTTTAGGGATTACGAGATTGTGCTCGCTGCTGGAGACGGCAAACTCGAGGACGAAGACGAGTTCGTCAAGGCGTTCGACAAGGTACGCGGGGCGATTGCCACTTTTGATAGAACCGCCACCCTCTCTGTTGGACAGCTGACTACCGGTGTCACTGTCCCCGAGTGGACGGCTGTTCTTATGCTCTCGAACATGAAAAGTCCCTCGCTCTACATGCAAGCGGCTTTCCGCGCTCAAAACCCTTGCTTGTTCAGCAATGATGACGGCTTCCTTCGTAAAGAGAATGCTTACGTTTTCGACTTCGATCCTGCCCGTACGCTCACGATTTTCGAGGAGTTCGCCAACGATCTCTACACCGACACGGCTTCGGGTGGTGGAACACTCGATGACCGTAAGCGGCGCATCCGAACACTGTTGAACTTTTTCCCGGTCATTGGCGAAGACGAGAACGGTGAGATGGTCGAGCTTGATGCCGAGCGCGTTCTTTCAATCCCGCGCAAAATTCGTTCACGCGAAGTTGTTCGTCGCGGCTTCATGAGCGATTTCCTTTTCCAGAATATCAGTAATGTATTTCATGCGCCTGCGGAGGTGCTTGAGGTTTTGCAAAAATTCGAGCCCTTCAAAGCTCCCAATGAGGATCTCGGCGTGACGCGTGACATTATCGATGAACTTGATCTCAACGATGACTGCGAAATCGAGATCCCACAAGAGCAGGTTGTCGGTCTAGCGGAAGGGTTGTTTGGTGATAAGGTTTACGGCGACATCGCCAACGATCTTGATGGCGTCATAGATTCCATCGTCATCGAAGAATCGGACGATCCTGATGATGCTTTTCTCGCCCAGCTTCAAGAGACGTTTGGGAGCAGCTTAGCCGCGCCGCTCATGGAAGCTGCCAAGCAAAATTATGGCAGCGACATGAAGGCACTGCAACAGAGGAAGGTGGAGCGACGCATCAGGGCCGATGTTGACATCAAGCTCAACCGCGAGGTTGGCAGCTTCGCCATTGAGAAAAACCGTATCGAGAAGGATCGCAAAGCAGAGCTTGATTTGGCTCAAACACAGAGCGAAGCCTACGACATCAACCGAAAGCATGATGAGAGACTTGAAAATGCACGCCAGAAGCTTGTAAGCAATTTGAAGGACTCCCGTGACGAGCTGGTGAAGAGTGCTGGCGAGGTGGTGGTTCGTGAGGTAGAAACCGCTAAGAAAGAGGCTAAAAAACAGACTATTGAGGGCGGTATCCGCGATCACCTGCGAGGGTTTTCGCGGACGATACCGTCGTTTCTCATGGCGTATGGCGATGAGGGCACAACGCTTGAAACCTTCGACAGGATCATTCCTGCCGACGTTTTTCAAGAGGTGACAAGTGTGACTGTTGATCAGTTCCGCTTATTGCGCGACGGAGGGGACTTGGCCAACCCTGAAACAGGAGAACTTGTTCACTTCGCCGGACAGCTGTTTGATCCGGTGGTGTTCAATGACTCGGTTAAAGAATTTGTCAACCTGCGTACTCGGCTTGCAAACTATTTTGATGGGTCGCTCGATGAGGATATCTTCGACTACGTTCCCCCGCAGAAGACTAATCAGATCTTCACCCCACGCAATGTTGTTGTGCAGATGGTCGACTTGTTCGAGAGGGAGAACCCCGGATGCTTCGATGACCCGGAGCATACCTTTGCGGATATGTACATGAAATCGGGCCTTTATATCACTGAGATCATAAAGCGCCTGTATAGCAGCGAGCCGATGAAGAGATTGTTTCCGGATGATCGCGTGCGTCTTGATCATATCCTCGAGAACCAGGTTTTCGGCATTGCTCCGACTGAGATCATTTACCAGATCGCGACGCACTACATCCTGGGATACAAAGGTGAAGTGGGTGGAAGCTGCAAAACGAATTTCGTCAAAGCGGATGCCGCAGAGCTTGCCAAAAAGGGCGAGCTCGCCGAGTTCGTGGAACAAACTTTTGGCGAGAAGCTGAAACATTGGCTCAATTGAATTCCTACATGCTTGAGGGCGTTGTCGGTATTGGCGGTTGCGTCGGCAGTTTCGCTACCTGCTCAGCAAAGGCGAGCCTGCCGGCTTTCATTTAGCCGGACGGCTCACGCGACTTCGGATTGGGTTGGTTTTAGGATAACGCCTTCGACTTGGATGAGTAAAATCCGTGTTGAAGAAGGTAACGAAGTCTGCCGGATGCGATAGTGCGTTCATTCGGTTCGCAAGGACTTTCGCTATGAATTGAGGTTAGAAGCGATGGTGAACGCCGTCAGTCTTCTTGGAATTTGAAATCGGCATGAGCTTCTCAGGCCCATCACCAGAATGCCTATGCCTTTCGGCGCACAAGAAGCCGGCCCCCTATGGGAGGTCGGCTCTTCGCGGTTATCCGAAGAAAGAACGCATCGCCGTACTTTAGAGCATCGAGGATGTGCTTTCGGCGTCATTCGACGACGCTATCTTTCGCGCGGACGCTCAAACGCATAGAAGCTAGTTCAGTTCAGACCGACGTCATAAATTGCCTTCTGGTGCGATCAGCTCAGGGAGCTCTTCTTCTATGCCGGTTTTTGCTTGTAACGCTTCGTCGTTTCTCTTCTTGAGATTTCTTAACTCCGATCCCTCTTTAGTTTCCGATTGGATGGTGTTAAAAAATTTTGCGAGTGGTGTGTCTCCCTCAATGCAAAATTCGACTTCATCCGACAAAGAATCATCAAGAATTTTTTCAAGAAGATCTTGGGTCAAGTCGGCCACCCCCCTTTTCTCTGCATTGATGTATAATTCTCCATTCGCTTCGACGGTCACTTTTATTGCCATTTACTTCTTCATCCCTTCATAAACTTCGCTGCGATGCCTTACGGCACCGGTTCCTCCGTCAATTAATCCCGCCACGTCTTCAATCAGAGAGGAGCGTCCATTGATTCCAACGAATGAGCGGTTTTCGTAAAAAATCTGATTAGGCTGATTGACTTTCTTTTCATTCGTGGCAAGGATGATCTCATTTGCGTCAGCGTTGACGACAAGGAGGGGTTCATGGGTTGCCACAAAAATCTGATGCGTCCTTCGAAGCTTTGAGAACTTGTCGGCCAACGTGTCTATCAGGAAAGCTTTCTCCATGTTCGATTCTGGCTGATCGTAAAGGATGATTGTGTTGCTTCCGGCGTTGGAAATCGCAGAATCGAGGAAATAGGATACGTATACCTTGCTGAGCATTCCTGCCGAGAATTCGTCAATGGGCCTAAAGATCCCTTCTTCATCCTCTAGCTTAATGCTATAAGAAATTGCTTCTTCGACCGGCAATGATATTGAAAGACCATCTAGCACTCCTTCGCTAAAGAAAATGTCCAGCAGATTGGTGACGCTCTCTTCTTTGGAAAGATCGTAAGGGCCTTCGAAAGCTGAAATTCTTGCTTTGCCAGCTGCTCTTGTTGCAATATTGCTCGGAAAGATGTTTTTCAGATCTTCGCGGAAAACAATTAAAGGAATGATATGGATTTCGAGTTTTGCTGCATCGTTGGTGCTTTTGAGAGCGAGAGAATCGGCAAGCTTCTTTGGGTTAAGCGACGGAGCAGACAATTTGTAGGTACCGGCTTTTGATGAGAGAAGCGACTGGGCTAGCTCTTCCAATTTGTCGCCAATTAATTGTTTCTTTTCGGTTACTTGCTCAAACTGCTTGCTAACTTGTCCATTGTATACCTGACAGGCAGAAAAAAGGAGTGATTGGCGCTTTTGCTTAAAGATCAGACTGTCAATGCACTGCTTGATGCAAGTGATTTTCGACATTAACTGCGTTAGGTAGGCATTTGCAAGAGAATCGAGCTGGTTAATCAACCCTGAAGAAAATCCCTGCCTCTCGGCGATTTCTTTTAATTCTTTGAACGCTTTCGTGGCACTTAACAAGTCAGTCTCGCATGTTTTCTTGTCTGCGCCAAGGATTTCAACTTTGGTCTTGATGGAGGAATCCTGGTTGTATGCAATAACGTCCACGTGTTTAGTGTCGTTTGCGCAGACAAACAAGTGCGCACTTTTGACTTGTGCGAGAGCTGTCGCTGCGCGCAATTGTGAATGCTGTATCTCTTGGAGTTTGCGCAAATAATGATTCGCTTTGGTTTCAAACTCCTGAATCATTTCACTATACTGACTCGTGTCAACTTCGAGACCCAATTCTCGCATCAGCTCTGCACGGTTGCCTTGATACGCCCTCAATACTTTTTGGTATAGATTCTCGCCTTCGATTACTTCAAATCCAAAGGTGGGGTCGAGCTCGTTGCCGTCTGGTCCAAATAAATGAATGTGCTCGGATTTGTAGATGGAAGAATAGTTGGGCTTGCTTGAGGTGGTCTCGGTAAGGTGTTCCGATTTCATTTTGTACTTCAGGATATCCAGTAGGAGAGTTTTGCCGCTTCCTGATGGTCCAATGATGCAATTTAGACCCTGAGAGCAAGAGATATCTGACTGGGTCATTTGCTCACTGCCGTCAATTTTAATTCGAGCTATGAATGAGGGCCTTGTGACAATGTCCTCTTCTCGTACGATTCTTGAAGCGCCCGTCAAAACGCAGTAATAGAGATCTTCAAAAGTGTTCCCGGCCCAAATGTAAGTCGGAGACTGTATATCGGAGAATCGTTTTCTATCTACTGCTGAAACGTCTGCAGCCTTCTTTAGCCAATCGACCTGTCGTTCGGCTAAAAACTCTTTAATGCTTTCGACAAGCACATCCTTGTGAAAGCTTTTATTGTCTTCAAACGCTACCGGAAAGTAATGATTCAGCCCTACCAGCTCTTTTGCCATTTGGGGGTTACCGCGAATTGATCTGTTATCCTGCTTTATTCCGTGAATGCAGATGACGGCTCTGCTCTCGCACAGAAGGTCGCAAAGTTGGTTTATCTCGAAGCAATTCTCTCCATTGGCGATACATATGTCTCTCATTTTCATTTGAAGCTGCAGTACGTTTGCTGTTGGCGGAAACACCACTACAACATGGAGGATGCCCTCGTCTTCCCAATTCTTCAAATTGATCTCGGTGCCAGGCAAGAGCTCAATTCCTTGCGATTGTGCATATTTCCTTGCAAGCAACCAAGAGGCCGCATCGACGCAATTTGAATTCGTTTGGGCAAGGAGAGTGTATCCCTCTTGATGTGCTTCGTTTATTTCCTCATATGCAGTAGTTAATTCGAACCGAGGTTCATGGCAAATCGGTGTGTCTATTTTGCAATCGGCATCTAGACCGCCGAGATGGCAGTGGATGGACATCTTTGTGTATTCGCGATTCGCAGAAGCCATCCTGCCCTTTCTTATGCGCATGGTTTACTCCCACTCGATCGTCGCGGGGGGTTTACTCGTGATGTCGTAAGCTACTCGGTTTACTCCGGGGACTTCGGCTACTATGCGGCTGCTCACTCTTGCTAGCAGGTCGTAGGGGAGTTTTGCCCAGTCGGCGGTCATGGCGTCCGAACTCTCTACGGCGCGCAGGATGATGGGGTAGCCGTAGGTGCGCTCGTCGCCCATGACGCCTACGCTCTTGATATCGGGCAGCACGGCGAAATACTGCCACACGTTGCCGCCGTCGGCGTTGTACGCGTCCAGCTCCTCGCGGACGATGGCGTCGGCCTCCTTCAGCACGGCCAGCTTGTCGCGCGTCACGGTGCCGATGATGCGGATGGCCAGGCCGGGGCCCGGGAAGGGCTGGCGGTCGACGATGTGGTCGGGCAGCCCGAGAGCCCGCCCCAGCGCGCGCACCTCGTCCTTGAAGAAGTGGTCCAACGGCTCGATTAGGTCGAAGTGCACGCCCTCGGGGAACGGTATCAAATTGTGGTGGCTCTTGATGGTGCTCGCCTTGCCGCCGGTCTTGCGCGCGCCGCTCTCGATGATGTCGGGGTAGATGGTGCCCTGTGCCAGAAACTTCACCGGTCGGCCGCCTTCAGCCAGGTCCTGCGCCACCGCGAAGAACTCCTCCCAGAACTGCGAGCCGATGATGCGCCGCTTCTCCTCGGGCTCAACGACGTCGGCCAAGAGCGCCGCGTAGCGATCCTCGGCGTGCACGTGCACGAAGTCCACGTCGAACTGCTTCGTGAACACGGCCTCCACTTCCTCGGGCTCGTTCTTGCGTAGCAGCCCGTGGTTCACAAACACACAGGTCAGCTGCCGTCCGATAGCCTTCGCGCACAGCGCAGCCACCACCGACGAATCAACGCCACCCGACAAGCCCAAAATCACTCGGTCGCCGCCCACCTGCTCGCGGATGGCCTCCACCGCGTCGTCGATGATGCCCTCCATCGTCCAGTTCGCCTCAAGCCCGCAGATGCCGAACAGGAAGTTCGCCAGCAACTCGTCGCCGTGGGGCGTGTGGCGCACCTCGGGGTGGAACTGCGTCGCAAACAGCTGCCGCTCAGCGCACTCCATCGAGGCCACGGGGCACGTGCCGGTCGAAGCCGTCACGACGAACCCCTCCGGCACTCGCGATACGGCGTCGCGGTGGCTCATCCACACGGTCTGCTCGGCAGGAGTCTCGCCGTACAGCGCCGACGCGCCCTCGTCGCAGCGTGTAAGCTGCGCGGCGCCGTACTCCCCGGCATCGGTGTGGCCCACGGTGCCACCTAGCGTCACGGCCATGATCTGCTGTCCGTAGCAGAAGCCCAGCACCGGAATGCCCAGCTCGAAGATGCCCGCATCGATGGACGGCGCGTCCTCGGCGTACACGCTCGCGGGCCCGCCCGACAGGATGATGGCCGCCGGCGCCATCGCACGCACCTCGGTCGCACTCACGTCACACGGCACGATCTCCGAGTACACGTGCAGATCGCGCACGCGGCGGGCGATGAGCTGCCCGTACTGCGCTCCGAAGTCGACGACGATAACCAGCTGGTCGGATGGGTTGATGGACACGGGAGGCTCCTTTGCGTGCATGGGTTCCACTCTCTTCTCGGCGTTCATCTTACACGAATCGCCGCCGCTGATGCAGGTCGCGACCCCATATGCGCGCACAGCACAGAAAACGGCGACGCGTCGCGCGTCGCATGCGTATATAATCAAGCAAGGCTGAAACCGACATGCGAGGGGCCATTCATGGGAGATATCAAGCTGTTCTCGATCAATCCGACCGTGCGACCCGTCGAGCTGAAGGCCGCGAAGCTCGAGAAGGGCATCCAGCAGCTCATAGAGAAGAACATGGAAGCTTTCTTCGGGGTCAGATTCCTCCAAAGCGAGTACGTCATCAACCACGCGGGCGAGTACGAAAGCCAAGGCGGCCGAATCGACAGCCTCGGCATAGACGAGAACAACTGCCCGATCGTGTTCGAGTACAAGCGCGATTCGAATGAGAACGTCATCAACCAAGGCCTCTTCTATCTGGATTGGCTGATGGACCATCGTGCAGATTTTTGGCGGCTGGTGTTCGACAAGCTGGGCAAGAAGGTGGCTGACTCGATTGATTGGAGCTCGCCTGCGGTGTACTGCATAGCGGGTTCGTTCGGGAAATACGACCTCCATGCGATCAAGCAGATGAATCGCAACATCAGGCTCGTCCGCTATGCGAAAAACGACGAGATCATCCTGTTCGAATTCCTCAACGCGCCGTCGACCGCCACGTCTGTCGCGATGCTGGAGGAAGGGACGTCCGGCAAAAAATACGTGGACAGAACGTACGCCGAGCAGCTGGCGGGAGCGCCCGAGAAGCTTCGCGAAGTGGTGGACGAGGTTCGGCACTTCATGGCTTCGCTCGGCGACGACGTGTCCGAAAACGAGTTGAAATTCTACCTCGCTATCAAGAAGGTGCGCAACATCGTATGCGTCGAGGTGAACCAGAAGCGCGTCATCCTGCATCTGGCGCTCGACCCCTCGACGATCGAGGAGACGAGCCTCGTCAAGGATTGCTCGAACAAGGGCCATTGGGGGACGGGGGATGTCGAAGCGAGCCTTACGTCCTTGGCGGATCTCGAGGAAGTCAAACCGCTGCTCGAGCGGGCTTACCTGGAGAACTGAAATGGAGCTGCATCAGCTGAGGTACGCGTCGTGCGTGGCTCGTTTGGGGAGCGTGGGGAAGGCGGCCGAGGAGCTCTACATCTCCAAGCAGGCCATCTCCAAGGCCATCCGCTCGCTCGAGGGCGAGCTGGGCTTCGTCATCTTCGACCGCGAGGAGGGCATGCGCCTTACCGACGAGGGCCGCAAGCTTATTCTCCACGCGGACGCGGTGCTGCGCGAGCTCGGCGAGATCGACCTGCTCGCCAGCGCGCGCACGAGCGCCTCCTCCTCGCGCGAGGCGCTGCGCGTAGCCTTCAAGTCGTTCCCGCTCGACTACCTGTTCTTCAACGGGGAGAACGAAACGTTCGCCCTCGTGAGCGAGTTCGTCGCGCGCACACCGGGCTGCGAGCTGGCCACTTTCAAGCTTTCCGATGCGGCCACGCTCAAGGCCGTGCAGGAAGGCTTGGTGGACGTCGGCTTCGTGCAGGGCGAGTACAAGCGCGAAGGGATCAAGTCCGTCCCCGTCTCTATGATGGAGACGCGCGCCATCACGCTCGAGGGCAACCCCCTGTGCGAGAAGGCGCCTCTCGCTGTCGGGGATCTCAAAGGCGTCCCTGTTCGCAGCCCCTTCGACTTCGACCTGTTCACGAACCGGTTCATCGCCCGCTGTCAAAGCAGCGGCTTCGAGCCGAGGTTCCACGAGGTGCCGCTTGACGACGAGTCCATCGACGCATTCTGCCGCGCCGGCGGCGTGCACCTCCAGCCCTACGCACCCGCCATGAAGGCGAAGTTCCCCCAATGCGTTTTCATGCCGTTTCGGCCGCAGGATCGCGACGACCTCCCCCTGTGCATGGTCTACGACGAGCGCTCCATCGGCCCGCTCGCCCTCAAGCTGGTCAACTTCGTCCGAGGCAACGTGCGCGTGCGGTGAGGCAAGCGGCCGCCGGCGAGCGACGGCCGCTTGCGATGCGAGGTTGCGCGCTACCCCTCGTTGTCCAAGAGCGACTTCGCCGCGATCCACCCGGTGATCCAGCTCGTGCCCACGCCGCCGAACACCGTCGAGTTCCAGAAGCAGCCGTAGTTGCCCTCGCCCGACAGCCCGCCGGCCGTGGTCGCGTTGGCGTACAGGCCAGGGATGAGCGAGCCGTCCTCGCGCATGACCTGCAGATGCTCGTCGGTGCGCAAGCCGCACATGGTCTTCGCCATCTGGCTGCCCACGATGGCTCCGTAGAACGGCGGATCCTGCACGGGGTGCAGCCACGTGGGGTCGTACGGCGTGGACATCTCCTCGTCGACGCCCTTGGCGCACAGCTCGTTGTACTCCTTCACCGCGCGCGTCAGCACGTCGCGGTCGAGCAGCAGCATATCGGCCAGCTCCTCGAGGGTGTCGGCCTTCTTCACAGCGCCGCGCGCCACCGCCTCGTCAACCTCGGCGAGCCAGTCGGCCGTCACGAGGCCCTTCGTGTCGATGAGCGTGGAGGGGTCGGTGATAGGGATACGGTTGCGGTCGGTTCCCTCGTCGGTCAGCACGTCCTTCTCGAACACGGTAGTCGGGAAATTCGAGTCGCAGATGGAATACACGTGGTGCCCCACGGCAGACATCCACGCCGCGCAGTTGCTGAGGTCTCCCATCTGCCCGCCCGGGTTGGCGAACAGCTCCTGCGTGGCCGCGAAGTACGGCTGGCGGTTGCCGCGCTTGTCGATGAGGAGCCACGGGTTGTGGAACAGCTGCCGCTCGCCGTGCCAGAAGTAGTGCCAGAACTGGCCGTCGCCGCCCGCCGTCTCCTCGTCGATGGCGCCTTCCCAACAGCTCCACGAGTCGAAGCCGGAGAAGTCGGCGCCCATGCCGAGGCCCATGCGGAACGCCTCGCCCGTGTGGGACGGCATGGGGCCGCCCTGTACCGTGCCCTCGTAGGCGCTCGGCAGGTAGGCGCGGATGAGGTCGCGATTCATTCCGAAGCCGCCCGCGCACAGGATGACGCCTTTCGACGCCTTGACGAACCGCTCAGAGCCGTCGGGTCCCTTCGCGACGACGCCCGCCACGCGGCCTCCGTCGGCGACGAGCCTCTCGCACTTCGTGGACAGGCGGATGTCGGCACCCGCCGCCAGGGCTACGGCCTCCATGGCGTTCGTGGGGTTGTCCATGCCGAGAACTACGCTCTGCTTGCCGCTGTGGACGTCCGCATCGTGCCAGATGGGCCCCATGCACTCCATGTTCATGCCGTCTTGCTCCATGATCCAGTCGCATGCCGGGCCCGACATGAGAAGCTGGTTTTCGAGGAACTTCTCGTCGATGGAATACGCGTTCTGCTCTTCGTACATGCGGATGAAGGCCTTCGCGTCAGGCGGGAACGTGGGCACGGCGAAGCCCAGCTCGTTCTGGTCTTTCGAGCCCCCGAACACGTTCGCGAACGTGCAGGCGTGGCGGCTTGCCCCTCCGACCATGCCCTCTTTCTCGATGCCGATAACCTTCAAGCCCTGCTGCGCGAGGAACGCCGTGGCCACGATACCGCCGCCGCCCACGCCGACGATGACTACGTCGGCCTCGTCGTCCCAGGTTGCCGGCGGTTCGACCGGCAGGATGGGCGCGGCGTCGGGAAGGTCGGCTCCCTGCACGCGTTCGGCGAGCCGTGCGGTGATCTCGTCGGTTTGGCGAGGTGCCTCCTTCGACCCTGCTGCCCCCGAGGCGCTCTGCGGCGCGCAGCCGCCGAGCGCGAGGCCGCCGAGCGCGGCGGCACCTGCCGCGAAGCCTCCCTTCACGAACGACCTGCGGGAGAGCCCGGCGAGAGGAGCTTCCGCTGGGGATTTCTGCGATGGCAACATACGATCCCTCCTTGTCTGCGAATGTCAGCGGAAGGCCCCAAGGCGCTTCCGCCGCGTGTGCGCGTCCCGGAGGTGCCGTGTTGCAGTCCGTCGCCTCCGGGGCTCTTCGAGCGTACCACGCGGCAGAGGCGGGCCTCGTCATGCAAGGATTGACGCAGCGGCAACTCATCGTTGCCGGTAAACGGAGAGGGGCGGAAAGGTTCAGGCGCTCCAATTTCTCCCAGTACGGTTCGTGGTCGATGTGCGACTGTTGTCAGCCGCTCACAGATGCCAGGGCGGCGCGTCGTTCGGCTCCACCTTCAGCTCCTTGCCGAGCTCGGCGGCCAGTCGGGGGAGAAGCTCTTCGCAGGTTGCGGCGATGTTCTTCTTTTTGAGCCGACATTCCCAGATGACGTGCACGCGCCATCCGTCATCCACGAGCGCCGTCTGGTTGCGCTCGTCGCGCGCGACGTTCCGGCCGAACTTCACCGTCCAGTATTCCACGTGGCTTTTGGGCATCGTCGGCTTGCAATACGGGCATCGATGCCAGAAGCACCCGTTCACGAACAGGGCCACCTTCTTGCCGGGCCACGCGATGTCGGGCCGACCCGGCACCTTCCATTGCAGGCGGTAGCCGGAAAGGCCCGCCCAGCGCAGTATTCGCCGGACGAGCAGCTCGGGCTTCGTGTCGCAGCGTTTGTTGCCCTGCATCGACTTGCGCACGGCCTGCTGATGCGCGGTAGGCTCAGGTGCCGGGGCCTCCGGACGCTCGCCAGCCGCGCTGGTCTTTCCACTTGCTTCATCCATGCCGATCTCGCTCCGCTTTCGTTTTCGATCTTCCCATGGTAGCGCAATCGGCCCCAACCCGCCCCTTGGCCTGCAATGTTCGCCCTATGTTTTCTTGGCCTTTCGCAGCCCCCGTCGTGTACAATGCCCGGCATGGAGAACGCTCGTGACGACATAGAGGCGCTTGACGACCTGGAGCCGGACGCGCCCGCGGCAAAACGCCCGCGTCGCGAGGCGCCCTCGGAGGAGCGCCGCCGCGAGATGCACGCCTCGTTCAACGACCGCATCTCGTATCTGTGCAAGCTCGTCGCGCTCGTCATCGCGCTCGTGTCCTTCGCCACCATCGCGCTCGGCCAGGAGCTGCCCCGGTTCGTGCTCATGGGGCTGTGCCTGTCGGTGGCGCTTCTGGCCATCGCCATGCTGCAGGACCATCACCAGCGCAAGCAGTAGCCGCATCGATTCAACCAAGGAAACCACCGCATGATCTTCGAAGCATTGAAAGCCCTGCTCATCGGCATTGTGGAGGGCATCACCGAATGGCTGCCCATCTCGTCCACCGGCCACATGATCCTCGTGGACGAGTTCGTGAAGCTCCAGGTGTCCGACGAGTTCCTGGCCCTGTTCCTCGTGGTCATCCAGCTCGGCGCCATCATGGCCGTGCTCATCCTGTACTTCCACAAGCTCAACCCCTTCTCGCCGCGCAAGACCTCGATGGAGAAGAAGTCCACGTGGCGGCTTTGGGGCATGGTGGCCATCGGCTGCATTCCCGCCGCCGTCATCGGCCTGCTGTTCGACGACTGGGTGAACGAGCACTTCTACAACAAGGTGACCGTGGCGGCTATGCTTATCGTGTACGGCGTGGCGTTCATCGTGCTCGAGCGCCGCAACCGTCGCCGCCTGCGCGAGGCCGAGGCGGCCCTTGCCGCTCCGCGCGGACGCCATGCGCGCGCATCGTACGGCGACGCTGCCGACGAGGCCGAGGCGCAGCTGTTCAAGATCACCGACGTGGACGAGATCGACTGGAAGACCTCCCTCAAGATCGGCTGCTTCCAGGTGCTCGCCATCATCCCCGGCACGAGCCGTTCGGGCGCCACCATCATCGGCGGCATGCTGTCGGGCTGCTCGCGCACCGCGGCGGCCGAGTTCACGTTCTTCCTGGCCATCCCCATCATGTTCGGCTGGGGCCTGGTGAAGGCGCTCAAGTTCTTCGTCGCGGGCCTGGCCATGAGCATGACCGAGATCGTGGTGCTCGTCGTGGGCATCGTGACCGCCTTCGTCATGTCGGTGGTGGCCATCAAGTTCCTCATGGGCTACATCAAGAAGAACGACTTCACGGCGTTCGGCTGGTACCGCATCGTCGTGGGCGTGCTCGTGCTTGGCTACTTCGCCTTCGAGACTATGGGCATGCTGCCGTAAGGCGTCCAGCTTGTCGTCCTGAGCGGAGCGCGAAGCGTGGGATCCAACGAACACGCTGCGCTCGCTCAGGATGACGAGGCCTCACGCGAACAGCGCGGCCATCAGGGGGATGGTCACCAGCGCTCCCAGGGTGGTGACGAACGTGCCCTGCGCCATGGTCTTGGCGTCGCCGCCGTACTGGTGGCAGATCATCGTGCCGTTCGCGGCCACCGGCATGGCGGAGAGCACCACGACCACGCCGAGCAGCATATGGTCGGACACGACGAGGTGCAGCGCCGCCCACACGAGCGCGGGCGCGACGAGCAGTCGCACGAGCGACGCCGCCACGAGGCGCGGGCCGCCCACGAGCTGGCGCACCGGCACATTGGCCAGCGACGACCCGATGATCAGCATGGCCGCCGGCGTGGTGAGCGACCCGAGCGTGCCGAGCGCCTCGCCCACGACGGGCACGCTGTGCAGCCCGAGGAACGCGAGCACGATGGCCGCCATGCTGGCCACGATGCAGGGGGAGAGGAGCGACTTCGGGCCCATCCTCACCTTCACGCCGTACTTGTTGTCGGTGGCCAAAAGCCACACGCCGAGCGAGAACACGAGCACGTTGAACACGAGGTTGAACACGGTCGCGTAGATGAGCGCCTCCGTGCCGAACACGGCCTCCGTCACCGGGAACCCGATGAAGCCGGTGTTGCCGAACATCATCATGAACCGGAACACGCCCTTGCGCCCGTCGGGCACGCGCAGCGCCGCCGTGAGGGCGAACCCGCCGACCACCAACACGACGTAGCTCGCGCACGAGACGACGATGGTCCACCCGAGCTGCGCGGCCGTGGGCAGCGTGTCCGCGTCGAGCACCGAGGCCAGCATGAGCGCCGGCAACGCCGTGCTCAGCATGAGCTTCGAGAACTTCTTGTCGAAGTCCTCGTCCATGAGGTGCGCCCGCTTGGCGACGTAGCCCGTCGCGCCCACGGCGAACAGGACCACCATCTGCACGAATATGTCGGCGAACTGGGCGAGCACGGGAGGGTTCCTTCGGGGTCGATTCAGGTTGTCGGAAAAACGCTTTCCCAGTGTACACCGGCGGTCAAGCGCCCCGCGTCGCAGGTCGGCCAGTGGGCTTCCTCGTGAAATCCGAGCGGCGCGCTTACCGGGCGCGCGTCTTTTGCTATCATGGTGCGCACACGAGGGCCGCCCGCCGCCGGCGAGCGCGGCCAGGCTCGTTAAAGCATGAAGATCCATGGAAGGAAAAGCCGATGTCTGAGAGAGACACCTCCCTCGCGGAGATCCAAGAACATCGTGCCAAGATCGACGAGATCGACCGCCAGATCGTCGCGCTGCTCAACAAGCGCGCCGGCCATTCGCTGGTCATCCGCGGTCTCAAGCCCGGTGCCCATCTGGGCCTGTACGACGCCAAGCGCGAAGAGGAGATCTTCGCCAAGGTGGGCAGCTACAACGAGGGTCCCCTGTACAACGAGAACCTGCGCGAGATCTACGCCACCATTCTCAAGATCATGAAGGAGACCCCGTCGGTATGAGCGAAGCGAAGATAGCCCCCATCCCCGACCTCGGCACCCGCACCGACGAGATCACCATCTTCGCCGGCCCGTGCTCCGTGGAGTCGGTCGAGCAGTTCGACGAAGTGGCCGAATGCGTCGCGGGCCTCGGCCTCACGTGGATCCGTGGCGGCGCGTTCAAGCCGCGCACGAACCCGCACTCGTTCCAGGGCCTGGGCGAGGAAGCCCTCAAGATCATGCGCGACTCAGGCGAGAAGCACGGCCTGAAGACGCTCACCGAGGTCATGGACTCCGCGCACTGCGAGCTCGTGCACTCCTACGTGGACGGCCTGCAGGTGGGCGCGCGCAACTTCCAGAACTTCAGCCTGTTGAAGAAGATCGGCCAGGTGACCGCCGAGTCGCATAAGATGGTGCTGTACAAGCGCGGCTTCGCGGGCACCATCGCCGAGTGGCTGGCCGCCACCGACTACCTCACCGCCGAGGGCAACGACAACGTGGTGCTGTGCGAGCGCGGCATCCGCACGTTCGAGACGGCCACGCGCTTCACGCTCGACATCGCGGCCATCCCGGTCATCCACAAGCAGTCGCTGTGCCCCGTGTGCATCGACGTGTCGCACCCCGCTGGCCAGCGCGACCTCGTGCCGTCGCTCGCCTTTGCCGCCGTGGCGGCCGGGGCCGACTCGCTCATGATCGAGGTGCATCCCAATCCGCCCGCGGCCCTCTCCGACGGCCCGCAGCAGCTGACGCCCGCCCAGTTCGAGGCGCTCGTCGCCAAGCTCCGCGAGATCGCGGCCGTGTTCGGCAAGAAGATCGTCTAGGGCTCCGGCCGACCGCCGGACGAGCCGACGCCGCGCTAAGCCTAACCGCTGAAAGACAAAGTGGCTCCGATTCGGAGCCACTTTTCAATAAAGTGGCTTGAAATTTTAACCACTTTAGCACGTTAGAGCGAAGCCTCAGCCTTTGGCCGCCCCGTGTAAAAACTTTACCTGAGCTTTACGCTCCCTTGACGGGGGTCTTACCGTCCACCCAGTATCCTTTCGACTCACGTGCACTGTCGCTGCAACCGATGATGCGAAGGGGAGTCCCGCGTGAACGCTCCGATGGAAACCGTGTTCGGCCTCTTGGGCGGTTTGGCCGTATTCCTGTTCGGCATGAACATGATGTCCGAGGGCCTGCAGAAGGCCGCCGGCGCCAAGATGAAGTCGATCCTGTCGATGCTCACCTCCAACCCCGTGCTCGGCGTGCTGGCGGGAGCCGTGGCCACCGCCGTGCTGCAAAGCTCGAGCGCCACCACGGTCATGGCCATCGGCTTCGTGAGCGCGCGCCTCATGACCATGCGCCAGGCCATCGCCGTCATCTTCGGCGCGAACATCGGCACCACCATGACGGCCCAGCTCATGGCGTTCAAGATCAGCGACTACATCTGGCTCATCGTGTTTCTGGGCTTCATCGTGTGGTTCCTCGCGAAGGACGAGCGCGTCAAGAACATCGGCCAGACCGTGTTCGCGTTCGGCCTCTTGTTCGTGGGCATCGACACGATGGGCGCGGTCATGAAGCCGCTCGCGCAAAGCGACGTGTTCCTGGCGATGATCGAGCAGGTGAAGGGCATCCCCGCGCTCGGCGTGGTGGTGGGCACCGTGATGACGCTCGTCGTGCAGAGCTCGAGCGCCACCATC
This sequence comes from Arabiibacter massiliensis, assembly GCF_902386925.1. NCBI lineage: Bacteria > Bacillati > Actinomycetota > Coriobacteriia > Eggerthellales > Eggerthellaceae > Arabiibacter > Arabiibacter massiliensis. Next base: position 3,114,029 of record NZ_LR698996.1, read on the forward strand.
GCCGTGCTGCAGAGCTTCGCCTCGCAGCCCGGGCCCGACGGCGTGACCAGCGTGCTGGGCCTCCAAGGCTCCATCCCCATCCTGCTCGGCGACAACATCGGCACCACCATCACGGCGCTCCTCGCCTGCATCGGCCAGTCGCGCGACGCGAAACGCACGGCCGTGGCACACAGCGTGTTCAACATCTCGGGCGCGTTCCTGTTCATCTGGTTCGTGCCGGTGCTCGCCTCGTTCGTGCAGCTTCTCACGCCGGGCCCCGAACTCGACGTCATCGCGCGCCAGATCGCGAACGCGCACACCACGTTCAACATCGTGTGCACGCTTCTGTGGCTGCCGCTTCTGGGCGTGATGGTGAAAATCGTCACGTTCCTCGTGCCGGGCAAGGTGGGCGAGCGGGAGCCGGGCGCGCTCGTCACGCTCGACGAGAACATCCTCGGCCAGCCGGTGTTCGCCATCCGCATGTTCGGCGAGGAGCTGCAGAAGTTCTGCGGAGCGGTGCGCGCCATGTTGGAGGCGCTGCCCGAGGCTATCGCGAGCAGAGATGCCGCCACGCTCAAGGCGCTGCAGGCTGACTGCACGCAGGTGGAGGCCGCCGACGGCGAGCTGGCGAACTACGCGGTGGAGCTGCTGTCCTCGGGCGCCACGTCCGAGCGGCAGGCCGCCGAGATCACCGACCTCATGTCCATCGTGGACGCCGTGGGCCGCATCGGCTCGCGCTGCGGCGAGGTGGCCTCGCTCTACGGCGAGAACCTCGCGTCCAAGAGGCGGTTCTCCGACGAGGCGCGAGAGGAGCTGGCCGAGAGCGCCGCCATGGTGTCGGAGATGTACGACGCGGTGCTGCGCTTCCTGAGCGACCAGGACGCGGCGTCCGAGCAGGTGCTCGACGAGCGCCGCCGCGCCATCATCAAGCGCCAGAGCAAGGCCCGCAAGGCGCACTTCCGCCGCGTGAGCAGCCGCCAGTGCGCGCCCGAGAACAAGGCCGTGTACAACCAGCTGCTGCTTTCCCTCGAGCGCGCCGGCAACGAGTGCTCGAACCTCGTGGAGCACGGCGCCGAGCTCTCCATGTGGCGCGACTCCCTCGGCACCAACCGCCCCGGCGACGACGAGCCCACGGTCGCGTTCGACGACCCGGTCGAAGCGTATGCGTGAGACAAAGGGACGGGGTAATCGTCTCATTTCGCCTACCCGTGCTCTGAAACCGGGGTGGACGACACAAAAACCGGTTGGTTTGGCACTGATCGAGGCCGATCGAAGCGGATTCTTTCGAGAAAGCAGCGGCTCCCGCTGCGTTTCCCCAGCTCGCGCATGGAGGGCCTGACGGAAGACGGAGCAATCAGTGCCAAACCGACCGGTTTTTGTGTCGTCGCCCCCGCCTCTACCCGCGTCCTCGCCCTCCCTTGCGCAGATTGCGCGCGTTTGGCGGCGCGCCGGACGAAAAGCGGTAGAATACGGAAGCTTGGTTCCACATCCGTAGGAGACTGCTCACATGCCAATCGACATCGACACTCTGAACGGGCCGCAGCGCGAGGCGGTCGTCACCATCGACGGGCCGCTGCTGGTGCTGGCCGGCGCGGGCTCGGGCAAGACGCGCGTGCTCACGTACCGCATCGCCAACCTCATCGAGAACCATGGCGTGGCCCCCTGGGAGATCCTCGCCATCACGTTCACGAACAAGGCGGCGGCCGAGATGCGCGAGCGCCTGAACGCGCTGGTGGGCCCGCGCTGCCGCGGCATGTGGGTGTCCACGTTCCACAGCATGTGCGTGCGCATCCTGCGCGCCGACGCCGAGCGCCTCGGCTTCACGAAAAGCTTTACCATCTACGACACGGACGACCAGAAGCGCCTGTACAAGGAGATCATGGCCGAGCTGGACATCGACCCGAAGCGCTTCCCGGTGAACGCCCTCATGAACCGCATCTCCACGGCCAAAAACGAGCTCATCGCGCCCGGCAACTTCGAGAAGGAGGCGACCGACCCGGTGGGGAAGGTGGCCGCGCGCGTCTACACGCGTCTGCAGGAGCGCCTCAAGGCCGCGAACGCCTTCGACTTCGATGACCTGCTGCTCTACGCCTACCTGCTGCTCAAGAACCACGCCGACGTGCTGGACGCCTACCAGGGCCGCTTCCGCTACATCATGGTGGACGAGTACCAGGACACGAACCACGCCCAGTACGCCATCACACAGCTTCTGGCCGCGAAGCACCAGAACATCATGGTGGTGGGCGACGACGACCAGTCCATCTACAGCTGGCGCGGCGCCGACATCCGCAACATCCTCGAGTTCGAGCAGGACTATCCGCGCGCACACACGGTGAAGCTCGAGCAGAACTACCGCAGCGTGGGCAACGTGCTGGCCGCGGCGAACGCGGTCATCGCCAACAACCAGCACCGCAAGGCGAAAAAGCTGTTCACGGCCGCCGAGGACGGCGAGAAGATCCAGGTGTACATGGCCTCCGACGAGCGCGACGAGGGCCGCTGGATCGCCGGCGAGATCGAGAAGCAGCGCGCGGCGGGCCTCACGTACAACCAGATGGCCGTGTTCTACCGCACCAACGCCCAGTCCCGCATGCTGGAGGACATGCTTTTGCGCGCGGGCGTGCCCTACCGCATCGTGGGCGGCACGCGCTTCTTCGACCGTGCCGAGATCCGCGACGTCATGGCCTACCTCACGCTCATCGTGAACCCGGCCGACGACATCGCCGCCAAGCGCGTGATCAACGTGCCGCGCCGCGGCATCGGCAAGACCACCATCGAGCGCATCGAGCAGTTCGGCCGCGAGATGGACATGCCGTTCATGGAGGCCGCCGAGCTGGCCATCGCCGACGAGGACCTGCGCGCCTCCACGCGCCAGTCCATCGCCGAGTTCGTGGGCCTCATCAAGGAGGCGCGCTCCTACGGGGGCGATCTGCGTAAGGTGATCGAGGCCGTCATCGACAAGAGCGGCCTCATCGGGGCGCTCCAGGCCGAGGGCACCGACGAGGCGCGCGGCCGCATCGAGAACATCCAGGAATTTTTGGGCGTGGTCGACGAGTTCGTGGATACCCACGACGAGGACGACGCCGACTACGCGGCCCCGACGGCCGGCGAGGGCACGGCGGCGGGGGAGGCTCCCGTGCGCGTGCTGCGCGGCGACTCGCTCGCGGACTTCATCGAGTGGGTGCGCCTGCGCACCGACCTCGATACGGTGAGCGACGACGGCCGGTTCGTCACCATGATGACCGTGCACTCCTCGAAGGGCCTCGAGTTCGACTGCGTGTTCGTGGCCGGCATGGAGGAGTCGCTATTCCCCCACATGAACAGCAAGGACGACGCGGCCGGCATCGAGGAGGAGCGCCGCCTGGCCTACGTGGCCATCACGCGCGCCCGCAAGCGCCTCTACCTCACCTGCGCCTACGCGCGTCAGATCTTCGGCCAGACCTCGTCGAACCCCGTGTCGCGCTTCATCCAGGAGATCCCCTCCGAGCTGCGCCAGACCACGGGTTTGGGGTCGGCCGGCTTCAGCGGCACGGGCTGGGAGAAGCGCGGCAGCCGCAAGGGCATCGCGGGCAGCGGCACCGAGGCGGGCGGCGGCCGCGTGTTCGGCCGCTCGAGCGCGTCGGGCTCTGCGGGCCGCTCTGACGAACGGGCGAGCCGCGTGGCCGGCTCCTACGTGCGCCCCGGCGCGGAGAAGAAGGCGGCCGCCAAGATGGCGTTCTCCGCCGGAGACACCGTGGACCACAAGACCTTCGGCCGCGGCAAGGTGACGAAGGTGGACGGCGACACGCTGTTCGTGAAGTTCTCCAAGACCGGCCAGACCAAGAAGCTGCTGAAGGACTACGCCCCCATCGTGAAGATCGGCTAGCGGCGGGAACTGTATCAGGGATGCCCCGTAGGGCAAGGGCTCTGCCCTTGCCGCCACCTGCGGGAAGGGCCCGGTCGACGGCAAGGGCAGAGCCCTTGCCCTACGGTCAACCTGGGCGAGGCGATGAGGCGGGCTTTCGTCACGGCCTCGCCCCTCCACTTTCGCGGGAGCCCTTGCAACTCGGGCCGCTATGCCCCATGATGGAGCTATCGACGACGTGCGGTCGCAATCGATCCACAACCCCGCGCTCTTCGTCCCCGCCGACGAGGGAAAGAGGTTCCTCATGAAGATCGTTGCCGACTCTTCCACCATGTTCTCCGTCGAGGAGGGAGCGGCCCGCGGCATCGGGATCCTGCCGCTCGCCGTGGGCATCGACGGCGAGACCTGGCTCGAGTACGAGGAGATCGCGACCGACGACTTCCTCGCGCGCGTGCGCGCCGGCGCGATGCCGCAAAGCTCGTGCCCGCCGCCGCACCTCACGCTCGAGGCGTACGACACCGACGAGGAGGTGGTGCACCTCGCCATGGCCGACGGCCTGTCCGGCGCCTACGAGGTGGCCTGCGGCTTGCGCGAGCAGGCGCGCCATCCCGAGCGCGTCCACGTGGTGAACTCCGCCACCCTGTGCGCGCCGCACCGCGCGCTCGCCCTGGCCGCCGTCGAGCTGGCGAAGCGCTTCAAAAGCGCCGGCGACGTGATCGAGCGCCTGCGCCCCCTGATCGCGAGCGCGCATTCGTTTCTGCTCCCCGAGGATTTCGAGTACCTGCGCCGCGGCGGCCGGCTCACCCCGCTCGCGGCCACGTTCGCGCACCTGCTGAAGGCGGCGCCCGTCATGCGCCAGACCGACGACGGCACCCGCCTCGAGCGGCTCGCCGTGGCGCGCAGCTTCAAGAAGGGCATCGAGGCCGCAGCCGCCGAGCTGGCGCGACGCGACGTGGGCGCGGGGCACTTCATCGGCGTGAGCCATGCGGACAACCCCGCCGATGCCGGCTGGGCGCTCGACCGCCTGCAGACCGCCTTCCCGCAGTGCCGCTTCGGCCTTTACGAGCTGGGCCCGGCGTTCATCACACAGGGCGGCCCCTCGTGCATCGCCGTCCAATCGATCGACCTGGGCGCATTCCCCGACCTCGTCCTCGGCTGACGGCGAAAAGGAAGCGGCCGCGCCCACAGGGGGACGCGGCCGCTTCCTAGCCATGCGGCGCCGCGCGGGGAGGGATGCGCGGCGCCGAGGAGCGAAGGATCTCCTACACGCCCGCGGCCGCGTTCTCGCCGCAGAGCTTGCCGAACGTGAGCGCGCAGGCCAGGCTGTGGCCGCCCACGGTCACGGGGTACTCCACCAGGTAGCGCCCGCCCTGGGTGTTGCCGGCCACGTAGAGGCCCTTGATGGGCTCGCCCTCGTCGTTCAGGGGATGCAGGTCGGTGTCGCACTCGAGCCCGCCCATGAGCACGAGCATGCCGGCGTTGTCGAAGCGGCAGGCGTAGAACGGCGGCGTGTCCACGGGGAACATGCGCGTGCCCAGCTTGCCGTAGTCCTCGTCCACGCCCTTGGCGGCCAGCTCGTTGTAGCGCGCGATGGACTTCTTCACGTTCTCCACGGGAAGGCCCATGCCTTCGGCCAGCTCCTCGATGGTGTCTGCCTTGAGCGTGACGGCCCCCTCCACCATCTCGTCGGTGGTGTAGCCCAGCGCGAAGCCCGAAAGCACCGTCTCGTACTGGTCCTTCTCCTCCTCGGGGATGTAGTAGTTCACGAAGCCGTGGCCCGTGCCCTGGGCCAGGAGCTCGTTTTTCCAGTTGGCGTCGAAGATCTGCCACGACTTCGTGCCCAGCTTGGCCATCTCCGGGTCCTTCGAGGCGGGCTGGCGCGACAGCTGGTCGGCGATGTTCTGGCCGGGGATGTCCTCGTTCATGAAGCGGTTGCCCTCCATGTTGAGCTGGAGGAACGCGTCCACGCCAAGCGCTCCGCCCATGTGGTGCGTCATCGGCGCGTAGGGCCCGAGCTCCATGTGGGCGCCGGCCCAGATGGCCATGCGGTGGCCGTCGCCGGTGTTGGCCACCTCGCCGTTGGCGTCGAGCGAGCCGTAGAAGCTGGCGAACTCGTCGGCCTGCGGGGCGTAGTAGTGGCGCATCTCGGGGTTGCCGCCGATGTCGCCCGTGCACAGGCACACGGCCTTCGCGTTGATCTTGGTGAACTTCTTGCCGTCCTTGTCGCGCACGTACGCGCCGGCCACCGCGCCGTCATCGCCCACGATCAGCTGGTCGGCGAACGTCTCGAAGATGAGCTCGGCGCCGGCGGCCTTGGCCTTGTCGCGGCAGTTCTCGCAGCCCCACTGCATGTTGGGGTTGAGGTTGATGGTGCCGTGGAAGAACGGGTAGTACTCGGTCTTGTAGTCGTAGCCCTCCAGCGGCGGCCAGAAGATGGGGCGCAGGAAGTTGGGCTTGTCGGTCTGCTTGTTGTCGGCAGTCTTGGGGATGAGCTCGTAGTCGGCGCCCTCCACGAACCAGTCGAACGCCTCGCCGGAGTGGTCGTACCAGTAGTTGAGGAAATCGGGGTTTGGACGGTAGCACATGTCCTTCATCAGCTGGTTCACGATGTCGCCCTTCGGCGCCCACGTGATGCCGGCGTCCTGCTGGATCTTCGAGTTCACCACGCCGAACGCGCCGGCCATGGTGACCACGCCGATGTCGGGCTGCTTCTCGATGCCGATCACCTTCGCGCCCGCCTCGGCCGCCGAGCGCGCGGCGGCCACGCCCGCGAGGCCCAGGCCGATGACGAGCACGTCGCAGTCCTTCTCCTCGGCCACCTCGGCCGGCGCCTCGGGCTTGGCGAGGAACGACGGCGTGTACGCGGTGGGGTCGGGCATGCTGGCGGCCGCGCCGCCCTCGGCGCCCTGGGCGCCCGCGTCGGCCGCTGCGGCGGCATCCTTGCTCTGGGGCGCGCAGCCCGCGAGTCCCGCTCCCGCCGCGACGGCGGCGGTGGCCCCCAGCCCGAGGAACGCGCGACGCGACATACCGGTGGTGTTTGCCTTCATGATGATGCTCCCTCCTGTTGGTTCAGCTTGCTCCCGGCGGATGCTTGGATCCAAGCTCCGCCACCCCGAACTCTAGCCCCCAAGGCACCGCTCGCGCTTCCTCCGCAAGCGGGTGATTTTCGCAAAACCGCAGGTCTGCACCACCTGAAACGGGTGATATGCGTTGAAGCGGCGCATCGGGGGCCGCGTGCGGCGGCGCGGTTAGGGTATACTGAGAAAAAGAAGCGGCGCCGGGGAGGGGCCGCCCTGGAAGGGGAGGGGTGCATGGGACAGCTGCGGGAGGCGCTCGGCATGGAGAGGACGCGCGATGCGGTGTTCTTCGGCGGGTACGCGCTGTACCTCGTGTTCTCCTACATCGCCTTCCACTCGTTCACCATCTTCGCGCCGGCCGACGCGCTCGATCCCGCCTCGCAGACGCTGTTCTTGGCCACGGTGCTCGTGGCGCGCATCGCCGTGTTCGCGGCCATCGCGTTCTGCTCGCTGAAATCGTCGGGTCCGCAGACGGTGGTCTCGGTGCTCGCCGCGTGCGGCATCGCGCTGTTCGGCTTTCTCGTGTGCGGCATGGCGCTGCAGTTCGCCCACGACGTGGACTTCTCGCGCATCCTGCCGTGGCTTCTGTTCGGCGGCGTGTGCCTGGGCGCGGGCGACGCGGTGATGGTGCTTCTGTGGGCGCGCTTCTGCAAGACGCTCACGCTGCGCGCGGTGTACCTGTACGTGCTCGTGTGCAACGTGCTCAGCCTGGTCGTGTACTTCGGCATGACGTTTCTGCCGCCGGAGGTCATCGTCCCGGCCACCGCGGTGGTGTTCGTGGCCTCGTCGGTGTTCGTGAAGCGCTCGCTCGACATCCGGGCGCGCATCGACAGCGAGTATTCGCGCCCCGTGATGAGAAGCGCCGCGACGCGCCTGTGGCGGCCCGTGTTCGGCACGGCGGTGTTCTGCTTCATGAGCGGGCTGATGATGCAGATATCGGGACAGCAGCAGCTGCCGCTGTCCACCGTGCAGCAGACGTCCATCGTCACGTCGGCGGTGGTGGTGGCGCTGCTGCTGCTTCCGGCCCTGTTCATGAAGAAGCCGTTCAACATCGGGCGCCTGTACAAGATGGCGCTGCCGCTTTCGGCCGCCGGGTTTTTGCTGCTGCCGCTTCTGTGGAACGCGGCCGGCGGCATCGTGAACGCGTTCGCCCAGCTCGGCTCCATGGTGGCGAGCATCATCCTGTGGTGCATGCTGGCCGACATGGCGCGCGACACGCGACTGCCCTCGGCGCTCGTTTTCTCGACGGCGCTCGCCTGTACGAACGGCGCGCAGCTCGCGGGCATCCTCGTGGGGTTCTTCAACGCGTCGCGCTTCACGGCGGGAAGCCTCACGCTCACCGTGGTGGCCCTCGTGTCGCTCTACCTGCTGTCCATGCTCTCGCTCGTCCTGTTCAGGGACAAGGACCCCGGTGCCGACGAGGCGGCCGCGCCCGCCCCGCAGGTGGTGGTGCGCGAGGAGCAGTGGTTCGCCGAGCGCTGCGCGTTTCTGGCCCGCGAGCACCAGCTCACGGCGCGCGAAGCGGAGATCTTCGCGCTCTTGGCGCAGGGGCGCACGGTGCACGGCATCTCGGAGAAGCTGTTCGTGTCAGAGAACACGGTGAAGTCCCATATCAAGAGCATCTACCAGAAGCTCGGCATCCACGTGCGCGCCGAGCTCATCGAACTGGTGAACGAAGGGGAGGCGTGACGGGGCACCAGGCGCAGGCGGACGGCGTGGCGGCGATGCCGCCGAGGGCGCTTTCGCGCAGCTCGAAGGGCAGCGACCGGCCCACCTTGAACATCGCCTCCACGGTCTGGTCGAAGTCGACGAGGCTGCCGATGTGCGCGAGCGCTATCTGCGCGCTCACGAGGGCGATGGCCGCGCCGGCGGCGTTGCGCTTCTGGCACGGCACCTCCACGAGGCCCGCCACGGGGTCGCACACGAGCCCCATCATGTTCGTGAGCGCGTTGCCCGCCGCATCGAGGCACTGCGCGGGCGAGCCGCCGGCAAGCTCCACGGCTGCGGCCGCCGCCATGGCCGCCGCCGAGCCGATCTCGGCCTGGCATCCGCCCTCCGCGCCCGACACCGTGGCGTTGCGCGTAATCAGGTAGCCGACGGCCGCCGCGCAGGCCAGGCCGCGCGCAAGATCGTCGTCCGAGAGGCCCCGCGTGCGCTGCAGCGAAAGCAGCACGCCGGGGATGACGCCGGCCGATCCCGCCGTGGGGGCGGCCACGATGCGGCCCATCGACGCGTTCGTCTCGAGCACCGCCATCGCCAGCGCGCTCGCCAGCGCGAGCTGCTCGTCGCATACGCCGTCTCCGCGCGCCCTCAGCGCCTCCATCGCCTGCGCCTCGCCCCCGATGAGCCCGCCCATGGAGGGCTGCGCCTCGCGCAAGGGCCCCTCGGCGGCCTCCCGCATTACGGCGAGCGCGCGGCCCAGGTACTCGGCCGAGCCGTCCGCGCATCCCAGGCTCGCCGCCAGCGCCGCCTCGCGCGCGAGGAAGGCCTCGGAGATCGTCTCGTCCCGCCCCTCGCACAGGCTGAGCAGCGCCGATCCGCTCGCGAAGTCGAGCGCCGCAAGCCGCTCGAGCGCGTCGGCCTCATCGCCCGCCCCGCAGCGCCCGAGGCCTGCCCGCGCCTCGCCGGGGATGATGCGCACGTCGAGGATGGCCGGGTGCTTCTCGATGGCCGCCTTCGCCGCGTCGCCCACCGCCTGGTCCGTCTCGAGCACGGTGTAGGCCACGTCGCCTTTGCGCCTGCGGAACACCCGCGTGGTGGCGATGTTCACCCCGTGCTCGCTGATGCAGGTGGCGATGTGCGCGAGCACGCCCGCCTCGTCGCGCTGGCACACGACGAGGCTCGTGTTCTCGCCGGTGATGCGCACGTCTATGTCATCGATGCGGCGGATGACGGCCGCCCCGCCGCCCACGCTCTCGCCGCGCACGTCCATGACGTTGCCGGCGGCGTCGGTCACGCGGATGTCGATGGTGTTGGGGTGGTCGTAATCGTCCGCGTCCGGCGCCGGCTCGAACGAGAAGGCGAGCCCCGCCTCCTCGGCCAGCGCGAACGAGTCGCGGATGCGCAGATCGTCGGCCGAAAGCCCCAGCATGCCCGCCACGAGCGCCTTGTCGGTGCCGTGCCCCGTGAGCGTGTGCGCGAACGATCCGAACAGCCGGAACTCTGCCGTTCGCGGCTCGGCCAAGCACAGGCCGCGCGCCATGGAGGCGATGCGCAGCGCGCCCGCCGTGTGCGAGCTCGACGGGCCCACCATGACGGGCCCGATGATATCGGTCAATCCGAGCGTCTCCATGCGCCCCCTCCTCGTCTCGCGGACGCGCCCTCTGCGCGCGCCGCCGCCATGGTAGCGCAACCCGCGCCCTTTCGCCCGCACTTTCGTGAGATTTGGCGACGAAACCCGAACGGGGCCTTGCCCGCTGCGAACGGGCGGTATACTGGAGGTCGCCGGCTCGGGCGCGCGTCCGACCGGATCCCCCAGCAACGCGAAGACGGGCCCTCCGGGCGCACGAGGGCCTCATGGCAAAGGAGCGAGCATATGCCGTCACCCATCATCGTCGTGGGCCATAAGAATCCCGACAACGACTCCATCAGCGCGGCGGTGGGCTACGCCTACCTCAAGAACCGCCTGGCCGAGCGCGAGGCCGAGGACGGGAAGCCCTCGTGCGTCTACGTGCCCGCGCGCCTGGGCCCGCTGCCGCCGGAGAGCGCATGGGTCCTCGGGGAAAGCGGCATCCCCGCGCCGGAGGTGATCGCGCACGTGCACGCGCGCGTCATGGACGTGATGACGCCGGATCCCATCTCCATCGGCCACGACGCCACGCTGCTCGAGGCCGGGCGGCTGCTGCGGCAGCACAACGTGCGCGCGCTCGTCGTCACCAACGACGACGGCACCTACCGCGGCCTCATCACCACCCGCATGATCGCCGAGCGCTACATCGCCGCCACCGACGCGCTCGAGGAGGGCGGTGCCAACGAGATGGCCGTCGCGGGCGACCTCATCGCCTCGCTCGGGCAGAAGGTGGACGACATCACCGAGACCGACGTGCTCGTGCTCGACAAGGACGGCCTGCTCAAGGAGGCTATCGAGGACCTCATGGCAAGCGCCTTGCGCGAAGCCGTGGTGCTCGACGACGACGGGTTCGCCATCGGTATCGTCACGCGCTCGGACGTGGCCGTGCGCCCGAAGCGCAAGGTGGTGCTCGTCGACCACAACGAGACGCGCCAGGCCGCCAACGGCATCGAGGAGGCCGACGTCGTGGAGATCGTCGACCACCACCGCATCGCCGACGTCATGACCGCCAACCCCATCAAGTTCCTGAACCTGCCCGTGGGATCCACGGCCACCATCGTGACCATGGAGTTCCGCCGCCACGGCGTGGAGATCCCGCCGGAGATCGCGCGCGTGCTCCTGTCCGCCATCATGACCGACACGGTCATCCTCAAGTCGCCCACGGCCACCTACGTCGATCGCGAGCAGGTGGACCACCTGGCCGCCATCGCGGGCGTCGACCCCGTGGAGTTCGGCCTGGCCGTGTTCAAGTGCCGCGGCGGCGAGGGCGACATGAAGGTGGAGAAGCTGGTGGGCGCCGACGCGAAGGAGTTCCTCATCGGCGACGCCGTCGTGCTCATCGCCCAGCACGAGACGGTGGACCTGCCCTCCGTGATGGAGCGCGAGCAGGAGATCCGCGAGCACATGCGGCAGCTGCGCGACGACCACGGCTACGAGTTCGTGCTGCTCATGGTCACCGACATCATGGCCGAGGGCAGCCAGTTCCTCTGCGAGGGCAACCGCCGCATCGTGAACCGCGTGTTCGGCATCGAATGCACGGGCGTGGGCGGCACCTGGATGCCCGGCGTGCTCTCCCGCAAGAAGCAAGTGGCCGCCCGCATCCTGGGCTCGTAACTTGTCATCCTGAGCGAGCGTAGCGAGTCGAAGGATCCCGCGCGGCGCCAGCCGTGGCGCTCCCCGCTATCGCCTCACGGGATCCTTCGACTCCGCGCTGGCGCGCTCCGCTCAGGATGACATAAGCTTACAGCAGCACGTCGGCAAGCGCGCGCTTCGGCACGTAGTGGACGCCCGCGTCGTCGCGCCAGTACGCCGTCTCGCCGTCGGCGGGCATGTCCACGATGCGCACGTCCTCCACGGGCTTGCCGAGCGCGAGCACCAGGTCGGGTTGGAAGCGCTCCGCGTCGATGCCGAGGACTTCGGCGAGGCTCCGCTTCTTGAACGACCCCACGATGCAGCCGCCGTAGCCCGCCTCGACCGCCTGCAGCATGATGGTCTGCGCGACGATGCCCTCGTCCCAGGCGGTGAACGTGTCGGCGAGCGTGCGCTCGACGTCCCGGCAGACGACGATGTAGCCGCCCGGGCGCTCGCCGGGCGCGGGGCCGTCCCAGTCGGGCAGGGCCTTGGCCCAGGCGCAGCAGGCGAACACGCGGGCGCGGTCCTCCTCGTCGTGGACGACCGCGAAGCGCAGGGGCTGCGCGTTGCCGCTCGAGGCCGTGAGCCGGGCGGCGTCCACCCAGGATACGAGCTGCTTGCGGCTGAGCGGCTCGGATTCGTCGAAACGCCGATAGCTTCGGCAGGCCTTGATGGTGTCGTGCAGCATAGGTCCTCCTCGCGTGTCGTGCGCGCTCCGTCCGCCCCGTTTCCGAGATCGTCGCGCGCTGCCCTGTTCCCAGCATTATAATGGGCCGCGCCGTCCGCGCGCCACCGGGCACGCCCCGAGCGTCGCGCGCAGGCGGGCGAAACGCCCCATCGATACCGCACCGGAAGGATCCGCCATGAACCCGCAGCGCCTGTTCGACCTCTTCTTCGAACTCGTCCGCATCGAGAGCCCCTCGCGCCACGAGGCCGCGATGGCCGCCCGCTGCGCAGACGAGCTGCGCGATCTGGGCTTCGAGGTGCGCTTCGACGAATCTGCCGCGCAGACGGGCTCGGACACGGGCAACCTCATCGCGCGCCTGCCCGGCACCGCCGCAGGCAGCGTCGTGCTGTCGGCGCATCTGGACACCGTGCGCCCGTGCGCGGGCATTGAGCCCGTCGTAGAGGACGGCGTCGTGCGCTCGGCCGGCGACACCATCCTCTCGGCCGACGACAAGGCGGGCGTCGCGGCCATCCTGGAGGGCGTGCGCGCGGTCGTGGAGTCGGGCACGCCCAGGCCTGAGATCGTCGTGCTCCTCACCACCTGCGAGGAGCTGCATTTGCTGGGCTCGGGGGCGCTCGCGGCGGGCGAGCTTCCGCAAGGCGCGCCCTGCTACGTGTTCGACGCCGACGGCGCGCCTGGCACCGTGATCGTGGGCGCGCCGTGCCATTGGAACCTCGAGGCGCGCTTCGCGGGGAAGGCGGCGCACGCGGGCGTGGCGCCGGAGACGGGCGTGTCGGCCATCGCGATGGCGGCCGCCGCCGTTGCCGCCATGCCGCTCGGGCGCATCGACGAGGCCACCACGGCCAACATCGGCATGATCCAGGGCGGCCGCGAGACGAACGTCGTGCCCGAGTCGTGCGAGCTGGCGGGGGAGTGCCGCTCGCTCTACGACGAGCGCGCCGAGGCGCAGAAGGCCGCCATGACCGCCGCGCTCGAGGACGCCGCCGCGCGCTTCGGCGGCTCCGTGGAGGTAGCGTGGACGAAGAGCTACGGCGCCGTGCTCTACGACGAGGACGACGAGCTGGTGCAGGCCATCTCCCGCGCCGCGCGGGCGGCCGGCCTCGAGCCCAGGCTGCATCGCTCAGGCGGCGGGGCCGACGCCAACGTGCTCGCGTCCCGCGGCGTGCGCGCCGTCACGCTCGGCATCGGCATGGCCGCCTTCCATTCGCCCGACGAGCACATCAAAGTGGCCGACCTCGAAGGCGCCGCCCGCCTCGCCGAGGCCCTCATCCTGGAGGAAGCCGAGGGCTAGACGGCCGACGCATCGAATGACCGTCACTCGATGCATTCTCAAGGGGATTTCCTGTCATCCTGAGCGGAGCGCGCAGCGCGGAGTCGAAGGATCCCGCGCGGGCCGTCAGGCCGCAAAGCCTTCCGGCTGACGCCGCAGGGGATCCTTCGACTCGCTTCGCTCGCTCAGGATGACAAGAGGGGGCTCTTCCGCTCCGCTCAGGATGACAGGGACGGCGTTCGCTCGGCGGCGAAATTATTTCTCGATTGCGTGGAGAAAACCTGTGCGTTCGGCTGCCAATCGCTCGTCCACCTGCGCAAACGTGCACCACTACCTATAGATACTCCCGGGTGCGTGGCGTTTGACAACCCAGATGGCGGATGGTAGAGTGCTCGTTCGCGTCCCGTGCGGGGCGTATGTTTTCCTGTGTGGATCAGCTGAACGCACAGGAGAATCGGAACAAGCAAGAGGTAAAAGGAGAGAAGCTTTGCCTACTATCAACCAGTTGGTCCGCAAGGGCCGCAAGAAGTCGGTCGACAAGAGCAAGACGCCGGCGCTCAAGGGCAACCCGCAGAAGCGCGGCGTGTGCACCCGCGTGTTCACGACCACGCCGAAGAAGCCGAACTCGGCCCTTCGCAAGGTCTGCCGCGTGCGCCTGGTCAACGGCATGGAAGTGACCGCCTACATCCCCGGCGAGGGCCACAACCTCCAGGAGCACTCCATGGTGCTGCTGCGCGGCGGCCGCGTCAAGGACCTGCCCGGCGTGCGCTACAAGGTCATCCGCGCCGCGCTCGACTGCTCGTCGGTGGAGAAGCGCCGTCAGGCCCGCAGCCGTTACGGAGCCAAGCGCCCCAAGTAAGCAACCGTTAAGCCGCGCGGGCCGCGAGGCCGACGCTTTCCAAAGGGGGAGGCGACGGGGGCCTAATGGACGGGAAGAAAGCCGTCCCGAAGCGCGCAGGAATCAGAAGGAGAACACATGCCGCGTCGTGCAGCAGCAGTCCGTCGAGAGGTCCAGCCGGACGCCCAGTACAATAACCGCCTCGTCACGCAGCTGATCAATAAGATCCTGCTTGACGGCAAGAAGGCCACGGCCGAGAACATCGTCTACGGCGCCTTCGCCATCATCGAGAAGAAGACCGAGGGCGACCCGCTGGCCGTCTTCAAGAAGGCCATGGACAACGTCCGCCCCACGCTCGAGGTCAAGCCCAAGCGCGTCGGCGGCGCCACCTACCAGGTGCCGATGGAGGTCAACTCCCGCCGCGCCACCACGCTCGCGATCCGCTGGATCGTGGACTTCTCGCGCAAGCGCAAGGAGCACACGATGAAGGAGCGCCTGGCCGCCGAGATCATGGACGCCTCCGAGAACACCGGCGCGTCGGTGAAGAAGCGCGAGGACCTGTACAAGATGGCCGAGTCGAACCGTGCGTTCTCGCACTACCGCTTCTAAGGGGGATTCGACCATATGGCTAAACTGGAACTGAAGGATACGCGCAACATCGGCATCATGGCCCACATCGACGCGGGCAAGACGACGACGACCGAGCGCATCCTCTACTACACGGGCAAGACCCACAAGATCGGCGAGGTGCACGACGGCGCCGCGACGATGGACTGGATGGTGCAGGAGCAGGAGCGCGGCGTGACCATCACGGCCGCCGCCACCACGTGCTTCTGGAAGTACCCCGGCGGTGCCGACGACGGCAAGGAGTACCGCTTCCAGATCATCGACACGCCCGGCCACGTGGACTTCACGGCCGAGGTGGAGCGCTCGCTTCGCGTGCTCGACGGCGCGGTCGCGGTGTTCGACGCCGTTGCCGGCGTGCAGCCGCAGTCCGAGACGGTGTGGCGTCAGGCCAGCAAGTACGGCGTGCCCCGCATCGCCTACATCAATAAGTACGACCGCGTGGGCGCGGACTTCTTCCACGCCATCGACACCATGAAGGACCGCCTGGGCGCGCCGGCCATCGCCGTGCAGATGCCCATGGGCGCCGAGGACAACTTCTGGGGCGTCATCGACCTCGTGACGATGACCGCCTGGGACTTCAAGGCCGATGACAAGGGCATGACCTACCCCGAGCCCATGGATGCCATCCCCGCCGAGTTCGCCGAGGAGGCCGAGCTGCGCCACCAGGAGCTTCTGGAGGCCGCTGCCGACTGCGACGACGACCTCATGGAGAAGGTGCTCATGGAGGAGGAGGTCACGGTCGACGAGCTGAAGGCCGCCCTGCGCAAGGGCACCATCGCCTGCGAGATCCATCCCGTGTTCGTGGGCTCGTCCTACAAGAACAAGGGCGTGCAGGAGCTGCTCGACGGCGTGGTCGACTATATGCCCTCTCCCATCGACATCCCCGCCATCAAGGGCACCAACCCCGACACGGGCGAGGAGGACGAGCGCAGCGCCGACTTCAAGGAGCCGTTCAGCGCCCTGGCCTTCAAGATCATGACCGACCCGTTCGTGGGCAAGCTCACCTACCTGCGCGTGTACTCGGGCAAGCTCGATTCCGGCAGCTACGTGACCAACGCCTCCAAGGACAAGAAGGAGCGCATCGGCCGTCTTCTGCAGATGCACTCCAACCAGCGCGTCGACATCGACGGCTGCGCCGCGGGCGACATCGTGGCGGTCGTGGGCCTGAAGGACACGTCCACCGGCGACACGCTGTGCGACGCGGACAAGCCGATCATCCTCGAGTCCATGGAGTTCGCCGAGCCCGTCATCGACATCGCGGTGGAGCCCAAGACCAAGGCCGAGCAGGACAAGATGGGCATCGCCCTGCAGAAGCTGGCCGAGGAAGACCCGACCTTCCGCGTGTCCACCAACCAGGAGACGGGCCAGACCATCATCGCCGGCATGGGCGAGCTGCACCTCGAGATCATCGTCGACCGTCTGCTGCGCGAGTTCAAGGTGGAGGCCAACGTCGGCAAGCCGCAGGTCGCTTACCGCGAGACGGCCACGAAGGAGGCCCTGAACGTCGAGGGCAAGTTCGTACGCCAGTCCGGCGGCCGCGGCCAGTACGGCCATGCGGTCATCAACATGTTCCCGCAGAAGCCCGGCGACGGCTACCTGTTCGAGAACAAGATCGTGGGCGGCGTCGTGCCGAAGGAGTACATCACTCCCATCGACCGCGGCATCCAGGAGGCGCTGAACTCCGGCGTGCTGGCCGGCTACCCGGTGGTGGACGTGCGCGTCGAGCTGGTGGACGGCTCCTACCACGAGGTCGACTCCTCGGAGGCGGCGTTCAAGGTGGCCGGCTCCATGGCCATCAAGGCGGCGCTCAAGAAGGGCAACTCCGTCATCCTCGAGCCGATGATGGCCGTCGAGGTGGAGACGCCCGAGGAGTACATGGGCGACGTCATGGGGAACCTCTCCAGCCGTCGTGGCCAGATCCAGGGCATGGGCGATCGCGGCAACGCGAAGACCATCAAGGCGAAGGTTCCGCTGTCCGAGATGTTCGGCTACGCCACCGACCTGCGTTCCACGACGCAGGGCCGCGCTTCGTACACGATGCAGTTCGACTCGTACGAGGCTGTGCCGAAGAACGTGGCGGAGGAAATTATCAGCAAGGCCGGCGGCAACGCCTAAGGCGTGCGCGCGAGATATTCGGAGGTAAAGTAAGTGGCTAATCAGAAGATTCGCATCCGTCTCAAGGGGTACGATCATGAGATCGTGGACCAGTCCACCAAGCTCATCGTCGACACCGCCCAGAAGACGGGTGCCAAAGTGTCCGGTCCGATCCCGCTGCCGACGGAGCGCAACCTGTACTGCGTCGTCAAGGGCCCGCACGTGGACAAGGACTCCCGCGAGCAGTTCGAGATGCGCACGCACAAGCGCCTGATCGACATCCTCGAGCCGACCCCCAACACGGTCGACTCCCTGATGCGTCTCGACCTCCCCGCCGGCGTCGACATCGAAATCAAGCTGTAAAGGGGGTCAGACGATGATTAACGCAATCTACGGCAAGAAGATCGGCATGACCCAGATCTTCAGCGAGGACGACCGCGTCATCCCGGTGACGGTCATCCAGGCTGAGCCCAACAAGGTCTGCCAGGTGAAGACGAAGGCGAGCGACGGCTACGAGGCCGTGCAGCTGGGCTTCGGCGCCATCAAGGAGAAGAAGGTCAACAAGCCCATGGCGGGTCACTTCGCCAAGCAGGGCGTGGCTCCCGTGCGCTACCTGCGCGAGGTGCGCGTGGAGAGCGCCGGCGAGTACAACGTGGGCGACGAGCAGACGGTGGCCGCGTTCGCCGAGACGAAGAAGGTCGACGTCACCGGCACGTCGAAGGGCAAGGGCTTCGCGGGCGTCATGAAGCGCTACGGCTTCCGCGGCGGCCCGGGCGGCCACGGCGCGCACTTCCACCGCGCTCCCGGCTCGGTGGGCCAGTGCGCCACGCCGTCCCGCGTGTTCAAGGGGCTCAAGCTCCCCGGCCACATGGGCGTCGACACGGTGACCGTGAAGAACCTCGAGGTCGTCCGCATCGACGAGGAGCAGAACCTCATCCTCGTCAAGGGCGCCATCCCCGGCGGCAAGAACGCCATCGTCCGCGTCCGCATGGCGTAATTGAGTGAATCCAAAAGGAGCTTGCATATCATGACGACTATCGATATCAAAGACATGAGCGGGAAGCAGGCCGGCACCGCCGAGCTCGCGCCCTCCGTGTTCGGCATCGAGCCGAACGTGCCCGTCATGCACCAGGTGGTGCGCGCCCAGCGCGCGTCCTGGCGCCAGGGCACGCACAGCACGTTGACCCGCGGCGAAGTGCGCGGCGGCGGCAAGAAGCCGTGGCGCCAGAAGGGCACCGGCCGCGCCCGTCAGGGCACCATCCGCGCCCCTCAGTGGGCCGGCGGCGGCACCGTGTTCGGCCCGCATCCGCGTTCCTACGCCTTCCGCGTGAACAACAAGGAGGTCAAGCTGGCGATGCGCTCGGCGCTGTCCGCCAAGCTGGCCGATGAGCAGCTGTTCGTGGTCGACGGCTTCAACTTCGAGAAGCCCCGCACGAAGGACGCCGTGGCGTTCCTGAAGGCCATGGGCCTCGAGGGCCGCACGACCATCGTGGTGAACGACGACGACGTGAACGCGTACCTGTCGTTCCGCAACATCCCGACGGTGAACATCCTGCCCGTCGCGGCGGCGAACACCTACGAGCTCATCGACAACAAAGCGCTCGTGTTCACGGCCGACGCCCTGAAGCGCATCGAGGAGGTGCTTGCATAATGAAGGATCCCCGCGAGGTCATCATCCGCCCCGTCATCACGGAGCACAGCTACGACCAGATGGAGAAGAACACCTACACGTTCGAGGTGGCGAAGGATGCCAACAAGATCGAGATCCGCCAGGCCATTGAGGCCATCTTCGACGTGACGGTGGTCAAGGTGAACACGCTCACCGTGAAGCCGAAGCCGAAGCGCGTGCGCTACCAGCTGGGCAAGACCCGCACCTGGAAGAAGGCCATGGTGACGCTCAAGGAAGGCGACTCCATCGAGCTGTTCGCTTCCTAAACGCCGGTTGAACAACCTGCACTGATTTGGGGCCCTCGCCGATGCGAGGGCCCTTTCTTGTTGATTCAACCTCAGGGCGGGGTCGGAAAGAGGCCTGCGGCTCGGCAGTCCTGGCTCGCACGAAACGTCCACTGGACGTTTCGGCTCGTGCGGAACTCGCCTCAGGCCCCTTTCCGACCCCGCCCTGAGGTTGACTCCGCTGCGAGGGGGCGCTCGCTTCGCATTGCGCCTCTCCGTCCCTGGTTCGAGGAGGGTTTGGGGCGGGGTGTTCGATGGTGCGGCTTCTCTCGCCGGGAGGGGAGGGGCCGGCGGCGTTTGGGCGAGTGCGCGAGAAAACGCGACCCCTGCCATGAAGCGGTCTTTCCTCATGCTAAGTCGCCTTGACATCTATGCGCGCTCCGGCGGCAAGAATAATCAGGTTCTTTTGAGCTTGAGCTTTGTAGTCCTCGCATCGTATGGAATGCTGTCTTCCTCCGATTGGGGAGGGCCGTAGTTGATGGATATGCCAATGCCCGAAACATCGGGATTTGCTATCAGCTCGCTCCATTCTGCAGGCACTCCGGCGCATGGAAGCAGTGTTTTAAACGAGTTGAACAGGTGGTTGATTTCCATAGCCATCGTCACGGATGGGAGCAGACTCAAGTCTCCGTAGTGCCAATTGGTTCTCATAAGGCGCATGATCAAAAGAGCCACGTAAAAGGGCTGCGAATTGTCTGCGTCAACAAAGGACATCTTCTTTGGCATTACGGGTAAGCGAGTTCCTAGAAACTGACCGAAATGCGCGCACCTGTTTCGAGAGAACGTGAGTGTGCCGAGCCAGCTTTCCAGATGCTCGCGATCTTCTCCAAACGATTCCGCTACAGCGTCTTTCACTTTGGGGCTTTTTGTGTTGCTGAACAATCGGGAAACCATCCCTATGGGCATTTCCTCGACGGCTTCCCAGATCGGCATGTCTCCATATCGTTCGATGTCTCTTTTCTGGCGGGATCCGTTTCTCTGATTGCACCTGCTGACAAGCTTCGAATATTCTCGAATGAAGGAGTTGAAGTAGTCCCCGTTTTTGAACAGTTTTCTATTTCGATGCGCGAAAGCCCCATATCTCAGCGACATCTCGTTGGAGTAGCGTGATCTCATCTGCATTTCAAACAACCCTATGTATTCCATAAGTATCGACTGGAATTTGCGATCGAGCACCATTATGCGATTGAGATTTTTAAAGCTTTTCGAGCAACTGCATTCTTCGCTCTCGAACAAGGGGAAGTACTCGCTTAAATGTTGGTAGCTCACCCTGCGCAAGATGAACTCAGCAGCCCCGGAATCGCCGTCGGAGAATCCGGAATCCTTTGCACGGAGTTTCATGTCCTCCAGGCTCATCGGTTTGCCCGGATCGGCTTGAGGGACGAAGGGCTCAGAAAAAGCAACGGCCGAAGGCTTTACGCTGGCATTTCTGCAGCTACCTCCGGCTCTGTTGCAATTCATATTATCATTTCCGCTCAATTTTCCAACCCCTATTCAGAAAACCCTCTTTTGCCGTTTTGTATCCCCTTGATAGTCTTGCTAGCCGTTCGGCGTTTGTGATGCCCTGAGTCGTTTCGCGTCAGCAAGGCTCTTTCAGGCGTTAAGCTATAGGAACGAGCCGAGACGTTCTTTCTTCTTGTGGGAATAATACCCCGGCGATAAAGGCTGATTCAACGAAAAGAATTGGCTCCACCGAGTTTCGATGAGCATGCTTCATTTCTCCCGCCCTGCCTCGTCCACCAGGTCGATGAGCTCTTGCTGGGAATGGACGCCCAGTTTGGCGTAGACGTTCTTCGTGTGGAAGCGAGCGGTGTTGAGCGAGATCGTCAGCTTCTCGCGAATGACGCCGACGGTGCGGCCGCTCGCCAAAAGCTCCAGCACCTCCGTCTCGCGCGGCGTGAGGCCCCTCTCCCGCGCCACACGCTCGCACCTCTCATGCACCGTGCTCGCCGGCGCGGCGGGCGGCTCGGGCGTTACGGCGGTGCGGATGCCGTTCACGACGCCCTCGAAGCTGAACCGTTTGAGCGCGACGAAGCAGTACGCGGCGAACGCCATGGCCACGACGAAGCTCACGGGCGCCAGCGCCGCGTCGCTGGCGCCCGTGAGCTGCGCGCTCCCATAGCCGAGCAGCGTTCCCACTCCGATGCCCGCCCACGCGAGCCCGATCGCCAGGGCCGCGGTCGGCACGGCGGCTATGCCGTTGCGCGCTGCGATGTTGGCTACGAGCAACGCCAGCAAAAGGTTGAAGCATGCCGATCCCGCGTCGAGGAACGACTCGGTGGTCAGCATGAGCGCTCCGGGCAGCATGCGGTTCGACGGTATGAGGAACATCCCCGCCAACACGAGCAGCGCGAAGACGCCGAACAGCACATCGGCGTTCAGCTCGCGCTTGCGGATGAGGCGCGCCGCGAGGACGATGGCGAGGGCAGCGAAGGCGAAGCTCGGCTCCAACCCGCTTCCGTCCAGGCTCGAAAGCGCGAGCGCGATGCCCTGCACCGTGCTGAAGAACAGGATGGTCACGTACAGCAGATGGTTGGCGGGCAGAAACGACAGCGGGTTCGCGGCCGCGAGCTCGGCCTGCGGGGCCGCCGCTGCCAGCTCGTCGAGCGGGCGGGCGACAAGGGGGCGCGTGAGCAGGAAGATGGCCGCCAGGCACAGCGCGTTCGTCGCGAGCGCTGCAGAGGGATCCATGCGCTGCACAAGGGGCTCCGTTAGATAAGCGGCCAGGCAGCCTACCGCGGCCACGAGCGAGCGTCGTTCCTTTCCCACTTGCGAGAGCGCGACGTAAACCAGTACGAAGAGCCACGCCTCGGCCACCGTGTCCAAAAGCGCGCCCGCCACCACGAGTGCGGGGCTTCGCAGGGCGAACCCGGCCAGGCAGCAAGCGACGTACCCCGCCGTGGCGACGAGTGCCGCCGCGTTCCACCAGCGGCGCGCCAGCAGGCGGGGACGGTAGTTGGCGCATGCGACGATGGCCCCCATGACCGCCACGCCGAACCAGGTTGCCGCCTCGCGCGCGAGCGGCCAGATAAGCGCGATCTGGGGATAGACGACGCTGTTCGTGTTGATGAACACCAGCAGCATGCAGGCGAGTGCCGCCCCTGCGCGCACGGGGACGATCAGACCGCCTCGTTTACCTTGTTCGCCCATCCTCGCCTCCGTTCGTGCGGCTGAGTGCCTTCTGCAAGTATAACGCCCCTGATGGCGAACCTCCCCACATGCTCGATGTGGGGAGGCGCCCAGCTGCGCGATTTTCCGCATTCCCGATAAACCGCATCCGCGATGTGGGGCATGCCGCCGCCCCGCGCCCTATGCTGCGGTTCGTGAACGGACGGACTTGGGCGGCTGCTCGCGCAGGTCCGTCTCAGATGCGAGAGCGAAGCGAGCAAGGAGGAAGACATGAATCAGGCGAAAGCAGGTGGGAGCCTGACGCGTCGGCGGTTCCTGCAAGCCGGCATGCTGGCTGGGGCGGGGACGTTGGTGGGAGGCGCGCTCGGAGGCTGCGCGCCGAAGGCACCGGAGACGCCCGACGCAAACGCGCAGGTGCGGGAGGCGCGCACGTATTGGCTCGGCGAGGAGCCCGCCGTCGCAGAGGGCGACATCGCGATCGAGGAAACCACCGAGCTCCTCATCATCGGCGCGGGCAACGCGGGCATGGTGGCGGCCGCCACGGCGTGCGACCTGGAGCTCGATTTCATCGTGGCCGATAAGGGCGAATGCGTGGGCGACACGCGCGAGTACCTGGGCGCGGTGAACACGAAGTACTCCCTCGAGGTCGCCGAGCCGGTGGACGAGCTGCAGCTGATGAACGAGCTCACGCGCTACGCCTCGGGTCGCGTAGACCAGCGCGTCATCAAAACGTGGCTCGAGGAGGGCAAGGAGCTGGTCGAATGGCTGACTCCCCTCATGGAGGAGGCCGGCAAGACGCTGGGCGTCACGCCGATGGAGCCCGACCATCCCGCCGGCGGCACGTACTACCTGGCCCCCACCACCGAGCACTTCTACCTGCCCACCTACGAGTACCCCATGCGTAACGACATCCTGGAGATGCGCATCCAGAAGGCGGGCCGCGAGGTGTCCTACCTCCACGACCTCGTGCGCCTCGAACATGCCGACGGCAAGGTGACCGGCGCGCTGTTCCAGACGCCCGCAGGCCTCAAGCGCATCACGGCCACCAAGGGCACGCTGCTCGCCACCGGCGGCTACGCAGCGAATTCCGAGATGGTGCAGGCCAACCTGCCGCTTATCGAGCGCTGCTGCACGGCGGCCAGCTACAGCCCGCGCTGCGACGGCTATGGCCTGCGTGCGGGGCTGTGGGCCGGAGGCGCCAAGGACGTGAACGGCGCGCCCGTCATCTTCGACCGCGGCGCGGTGAAGCCCGGCGTCGACTGCGGGTACAAGGTCGACCGCGACGGCAATCGCCACTTCCCGGGCACGGTGTACCAGCTCAACGTGGGAAGCCAGCCCTTCCTCAAGGTGAACCGCAAGGGCGAGCGCTTCGTGAACGAATCGCTGCCCTACGACACCCTGTGCAACGCTGCAAGCTACCAGCCGGGCGGCGTGTGGTGCCAGATCTTCGACGCCAACGCGCCCGAGGACATCCTGCGCTTCGGCACCACGGGATGCGCCGCCTACACCACGGCCTTCATCCAGATGGGCATGCCGCTTGACGACTTCCTTGCCATGGACGGCGGCACGGGCCTTATGTGCAGGGCCGACTCGCTCGAGGAGCTGGCAGCGCAGCTGGGCTTCGAGGGCGAGGGCGCGCAGCGGCTCATGGACACCATCAAGCGCTACAACGAGCTGGCGGCGGCCGGCGAGGATGCCGACTACGGCAAGGAGCCGCACCGACTGTCCTCCATCGCCAAGCCCCCGTTCTACGGCTGCTGGTTCGGCGGGGCGCTGCTCACCACGCTCGACGGTTTGCGCATCAATGCCGACATGCAGGTGCTCGACGCGAACGACCGCGTGATCGAAGGCCTGTACGCAGCGGGCGACGTGTCGGGATGCTTCTTCTCCGACAACTATCCCGAGTACATCGTGGCGTGCGCGTGCGGGCGCACGTGCACGGAGGGCCGCCATGTGGCGCGCCTTCTGGCCGGCGACCTGAAGAAGGAGGCTTCCCATGCATGATGAGCGAAACGAGGGCGCGAGCGCCCCGAAGCGGCGCGGACGCAAGGTTGCGGTCGCCATCGGCGTCGTGGCCGCAGTGTTGATAGCCGCCGGAGCGGGATTCGCGGTCTGGCACGAGCAGCCCGGCTTCTGCGGGGCCATCTGCCACACCCCGATGGACGGCTACCTTGCCACTTACGAGGCCGATTCGTCGGGTTCGGCCTCCGACAAGTGGGGCAACGAGGTGGCCGATGCGTCCTCCATGCTGGCTTCGACGCACGCGGGATACGGCAAGACGTGCCTCGACTGCCACGAGCCTACGCTGGCGCAACAGGTGGGCGAGGGCGCAAGCTGGGTCACGGGGGGCTACGAGTTCCCGCTCGCCGAGCGCACGCTGGGGCAGCTCGCGGCTGAGGCGAGCAAGAGCGCAGACGGGTTCTGCCTCAACGAGAGCTGCCACAACCTCACGCGCGAGGACCTTGTCGAGCGCACGGTCGACATGGGCGTGTACAACCCGCATCTGTCCCATCACGAGGAGCTGGAATGCGGCACCTGCCACAAGGCCCATCGCGCCTCGGTCATGTACTGCAGCCAGTGCCACGCATCTGCCGTCGTGCCCGAAGGCTGGCTCTCCGCCGACGAGGCCAACCAGCTCACGGACGTGGGGTGAGCGCGGGGCCGTCTCGCGCCAGGCAAGGTAACCCTTTGTGAAAGCGCCCTGTTCAAGAGGGCGCTTTCGTGTATCATGAGGGAAAGGCCGGCAGACATCAGGAAGAGGCGAAGGAGGCGGACCCGTGGCGTTCGTGGAGTTTCGCGACGTGCGGAAGGTATACCGCATGGGCGAGGTCGAGGTGGCCGCCGTCGACGGCATGACGTTCGACATCGAGCGCGGCGAGCTCGTCGTGGTCGTGGGCCCCTCGGGCGCGGGCAAGACGACGCTGCTCAACATGCTCGGCGGCATGGACTCCTGCTCGTCGGGCTCCATCGTGCTCGACGGCCGCGAGGTGAGCGCGTTCGGCAGCAAGGAGCTCACCTACTACCGCCGCTACGACATCGGCTTCGTTTTCCAATTCTACAACCTCGTGCAGAACCTCACGGCGCTCGAGAACGTGGAGCTGGCCAGCCAGATCTGCAAGGATCCCCTCGACGCGGCCGAAGTGCTGGGGCAGGTGGGCCTGGGGCACCGCCTCGACAACTTCCCGGCGCAGCTCTCCGGCGGCGAGCAGCAGCGCGTGGCCATCGCCCGCGCGCTCGCGAAGAACCCCAAGCTGCTCCTGTGCGACGAGCCCACCGGCGCGCTCGACGATCAGACGGGCAAGGCCATCCTGAAGCTTCTGCAGGACACGTGCTACGACACCGGCAAGACGGTCGTGCTCATCACGCACAACTCCGCCTTCACCGCCATTGCCGACCGCGTCGTCCGCGTCCGCGGGGGCCGTGCGGCAAGCGTCGAGGTCAACGACGCGCCCGCCTCCGCCGACACGCTCGAATGGTGACCGAGGGCCTGTGGGCGGCGCGTTCAACAAAGAGCTCCTCCGGTCGATCACCCACTCGCTCGGGCGCTTTTTGGCCATCGCGGCCATCGTGGCGCTCGGCACCGGGTTCTACGCCGGCTTGCGCATGACCGCGCCCGACATGAAGACCGCGGCCGACGCGTACTACGACGGCACCGCGCTCATGGACGTGCGCGTCCTCTCCACCCTCGGCCTCACCGACGCCGACATCGCGGCGCTGCGCGACGTGGAGGGCGTGCAAGCCGTCATGCCCGCCTACGAGGCCGACGTCATGATCGAGGTGGCGGGCGAGCAGTACGCCACGCGCGTGCACTCGCTGCCGGACGCGGCGCGCGCCTCCGACACCTCCGACGGCATCCATGCACGCTCGGACGATCCGGACTATCTGAACCGCCCCCTTCTCGTGGAGGGCGCCTGGCCCGAGCGCGAGGGCGAATGCGTGCTCTCGGCCGACCTTGTGGCGGCGCAGGACGCGCGCGTAGGCGATGCCGTGCGCATCGTCGAGGAGGCCGAGGGTATGGAGGACGCCCTGGTCGCGGACGAGTACACGGTCGTCGGCTTCGTGAGCGCGCCGTACTACGCCACATCCTCGAGCCTGGGCGCCACCTCGCTCGGCAGCGGGTCCATTACGCAGTACATGTACGTGCCCGAGGACGACTTCTCGGCCGACCTGCCCTTCACCGAGGCGTTCCTCGCCGTGACGGGCGCGGCGGACGTGCGCGCGGGCAGCGCCGCCTACGACGAGCGCGTGGCCGAGGTGACCGACCGCATCGAGGCCCTCGCCCCCAAGCGCGAGAAAGCCCGCGCCGACGGCCTGCGCGCCGACGCCCAGGCCGAGCTCGACGACGCGCGCGCCGACTACGAGAAGCAGAAGGCCGATGCCGAATCGCAGCTGGCCGCTGCGTTGCAGCAGCTCGACGACGCGAAGGCCCAGCTCGACGACGCGGCCGCCGCCATCGCCGACAACGAGCGGAAGCTCGCCGACGCGCAGGCCCAGTACGACGACGGGGCGGCCCAGCTGGCGACCCAGCGGGCGAATGCCCAGCAGCAGCTGGCCGCCGCCGAGCAGCAGGCGGCCGACGGCCGTGCGCAGGTGGACGCGGCGCGACCCGCCATCGAGGAGGGCGCCTCGCAGCTGGCCGCCGCGCAGGCGGAGTGGCAGGCCCAGGCCGATGCGCTCGCGCAGGCGCGGGCCGAATGGCAGCAGAACTCCGACGCGTTCGAGGCGGGCGTCGCGCAGCTGCAAGACGGCATCGCGAAGGCGCAGGCGGGCATCGAGGCCCTGCAGAAGCAGATCGACGAGCTCGATCCGGCGACGGACGCCGACCTCATCGCCGAGCTCGTCCGGCAGCAGGGCGAGCTCGCGGCGCAGAAGCAGGCGCTCGAGGGGCAGCTGGCCGCGCTCGAGCAGCAGCGCCCCGCCCTCGAGGAGGCCAAGCGGCAGCTCGACGAGGCCCAAACCGCGCTCGACGCCGGCAAACAGGAGCTCGATGCGCAGCAGATGGCCTTCAACGAGAAGAAGGCGGCCTTCGATGCCGCCGTCGCGCAGGTTGAGCAGGGTGAGGCCGACCTCGCCGCCGCGCGCTCGCAGGCCGACTCCCAGCTTGCGGCCGCGCAGCAGCAGCTCGACGACGCCGCCGCGCAGATCGCGAGCGGCCGCGAGCAGCTGGCGCAGGGCAAGGCCGACTACGAGAGCGGCCTGGCGGACTACGAGAGCGGTCTGGCCGAATACGAGGCGCAGAAGGCCGACGCCGACGAGCAGCTGGCCGACGCCGCCCGCCAGCTCGACGATGCGCAGCGCCAGATCGACGGCATCGAGAACCCCGAGTGGTACGTCATGGATCGCACCGCCAACTACGGCGTGGCCAGCTTCGACGCCGACGCCGACCGCGTGGACAGCATCGCGGCCGTGTTCCCGTTCATCTTCTTCCTCGTGGCCGCGCTCGTGGCGCTCACCACCATGACGCGCATGGTGGAGGAGGAACGTCTGCTCATCGGCACGTTCAAGGCGCTCGGCTACAGCCGGCGGCGCATCGCCTCGAAGTACCTCGCCTACGCGGCCGCGGCCAGCGTGGCCGGCAGCCTGGTGGGCATCGGCATCCTGTCGCAGGTGCTGCCCGCCGTCATCATGAAGGCCTACGCCATCATCTACTTCGTGCCCGCCCAACCGCTGCCCCTGCCCATCGACTGGGGGCTCGCAACGCTGGCGGGCGGCCTCGGCGTGGGCGTGACGCTCGTGGCCACGGCCGCGGCCGCCGGGGCTACGCTGCGCGAGCGGCCGGCCACGCTCATGCTGCCGCGTGCGCCGAAGGCGGGCAAGCGCATCCTGCTTGAGCGCGTGGGGCCCGTGTGGCGGCGCCTGTCGTTCTCGTGGAAGGTGACGTTCCGCAACCTCTTCCGCTACAAGAAGCGCTTCGTGATGACCGTCATCGGCATCGCGGGCTGCACGGCGCTTCTGCTCACGGGGCTCGGGCTCTCCGACGCCATCAACGACATCATCGATAACCAGTTCGGCACCATCACCAAGTACAACGCCATGATCTCGGTGGAGGAGGACCTGCCGCGCGCCTCCCGGGAAGAGCTCGACGACCTTCTGGACGATTCCCGCTACGTGAGCGCGCACATGCGGGCCGAGCGCCTGAACATGATGGCGAGCGGCCCCGATGACGCCGACGTGCACGTGCAGGTCATCGTGCCCGAGGAACCCTCGCGCCTGGACGAGTTCGTGCTCATGCGCACGCGCGTAGGCCACGAGCCCATCGAGCTCGGCAACGCCGGCGTCGTCTTGAGCGAGAAGCTGGCCGACCAGCTGGGCGTGGCCGTGGGCGGCGACGTGCGGCTCACCGAGCAGGACGCCATCGGCAACGCGACGGGCTCGCCGCACGAGGCCGAGGCTACCGGCATCATGGAGAACTACATCTACAACTACGTGTTCATCGGGCCCGACCGCTACGACGAGCTCATGGGCGCCCGCCCGCCGTTCACCACCGTCCTCGCCGTCACCACCACCGACCCCGACGCGCGCGCCCAGCTCACCGAGAAGCTCGGCGCCATCGAGGGCGTGAAGACGGTCGCCTACAACGACGAGACCATCGAGGCCTACCGCGACATGCTCTCCAGCGTGAACATGATCGTGGTGGTGCTCGTGGTTGCCGCGGCCGCGCTCGCGTTCATCGTGCTGTACAACCTCACGAACATCAACATCACCGAGCGCATGCGCGAGATCGCCACCCTCAAGGTGCTCGGCTTCACGCCGCGCGAGGTGGACGCCTACATCTACCGCGAGACGGCGCTGCTCTCCGTCATCGGCAGCCTGGTCGGGCTCGTGTTCGGCGTGTGGATGGAGGGCTTCGTCGTGGTCACCGCCGAGGTGGACCAGGTCATGTTCGGCCGCGTCATCCACCCGGCCAGCTTCGCGATCGCGTTTCTGCTCACGATGCTGTTCACCGTGCTCGTGATGCTGGCCATGCGCCGCAAACTCGCCCGCATCGACATGGTGGAGAGCCTCAAGTCGAACGAGTGACGCCTGGGGGGCGGGGCCGCTCGCACCTTGGCGGCAAAAAGAAGGGTTCAACCTGGGGCTTCCTTTGTCATCCTGAGCGGAGCGCCGAAGGCGCGGAGTCGAAGGATCCCGCGCGGCGCCAGCAGTTGATATATGCGCCAGAGCATCATGGACAGAATCGAAGGTTGTGGGAACGAAACCGGGCCTTGAAGCTGCCCCAACCTCTTCGCACGCACTGTTCCCCCAGTTCGCTATCGGAGCGTTCGCGCATGCCGCGTCAGTCGTTCCCATAACCTTCGATTCTGTCCATAAGAGGGTGGTGGTGTTTGGACGTTGTGGACAAAATCGGCCTTCGGGACTGAAATTCTGCGCGGTTCGACGCCGTGAACTGACAAAACCCCTGGTGGCAGAATCTCGTCCCAGAGGTTTCTGCTTCAAAATCAGTCCCGAAGGCCGATCTTGTCCATGATGCTGCGAGTTATATATCGAAGGGCGACGCCGCCCGCTGCGGCAGTTGATTCCGTGTGCCGAACGCGCGCCGCGGGGCCCGGCGCGTTCCCGGTGCGCTACAATAGCGCATCAATGAGTGAAGACAGATAGGGGACCCCCATGAAAGTGACTGAGAAGAAGCTCGACGACGGCCGTATCCTGCTCGAGGCCGTCGCGTCCACCGCCGAGGTGAGCCATGCGCTCACGATGGCGCACTACGGCTTCGCGCAGCAGATGAACCTCCAGGTCATGCCCGGCCAGACGGTGGCCCAGGCCGCCGAGGCGCAGATGGGCATCAAGGACCTCGACGCCATCGTGGCGCAGCAGGCCGTGGAGTACCTCGCGCCGTTCGCCATCGACAAGCGCAACATCGTGCCGGCCTACCCGCCCACGCCCGCTCACGCGGCGCCCCTCAAGCGCGGTCAGACGTTCTCGTTCGAGCTGCGCGTCGCGCCCAAGCCCGACTACGAGCTGACCTCCTACGACCCGGTCACCATCACGGTGCCGCCGCTCGAGATCGAAGAGGCCGAGGTTGAGGCCCAGCTCGCGCAGATAGCCGACAGCTACGCCGAGTTCGTCTCCGACGAGCCGCATCCGGTGCGCGCCGGCGACAGCATGCTGCTCGCGCTCGAGGCGTCCCAGAACGGAGAGAAGCTCGACAACCTGTCCACCGAGGGGCGCACCTACCTCACCGGCATGGGCCTCATGCCCGACAGCTTCGAGCAGCAGCTCATCGGCATGGAGGTGGGCGAGACCAAGTCGTTCTCGTTCGACGTGCCCGGCGCCGGCGAGAACGGCGCGGACGGCACGTTCGACTGCACCGTCACCGTCAAGGAGATGCAGAAGAAGGTCGTCCCCGAAATCGACGACGAGTGGGTGGCCAAGAACCTGCCCATGTACCGCGACGCGGCCGCCCTGCGCGGCGGCATCGCCGATCGCCTCGGCGCGGAGCGCACGGCGCAGTACGAGTCCTACAAGCTGCAGATGGCCGCCGCCGAGCTGGGGAAGCGCTTCAAGGGTCGCATCGAGGACGCCGTCTACGAGGCCATGCAGAAGACGCTCGTCACCAACCTGCGCGGCCAGCTGGCCCAGCAGGGCATCCCCTTCGAGCAGTTCGTGCAGAGCCAGGGCGGCGAGCAGCAGTTCGGCATGCTCATGATGATGCAGACGCGCGAGATGCTCGTGCAGGGCTACGCGCTCGACGCGCTGTTCCGCCACGAGAAGATGGCCGTCACCGAGGAGGACCTCGACGCGGCCGCCCGCGGCATGAACCCGCAGAACCCCAAGGCGGCCCGCCGCGAGATGGAGGAGAGCGGCCGCGGCTTCGCCCTGCGCGAGGCCGCCGAGCGCATCAAGGCCAACCAGTGGCTGCTCGACCACGCGGAGGTCATCGTGGAGGAGCCGCCCGCGAAGTAGCCCCGCGCGCCTCCGCTCAGAGAGCCCCTTCGGCGTCCGCCTCGCTCCGCGCGATGGCGGACGCCGCCTCGTCGGGCGGCAGCGGGCGCGAGAACAGGTAGCCCTGCATGAGCTCGCATCCGGAGCGGCCCAGCATCTCGCGCTGCCGCTCGGTCTCCACCCCCTCGCAGAGCACCTTCGTCCCGAGGCACGAGAAGCCGGCGATGAGGTGCTCGAGCATCCCCAGCAGCTCCTGCATCCCCTGACCGGCCGAAGCCGACCACAATATGCTCTTGTCCAGCTTCACGATGTCCACCGGAAGGCTCAGGATGGTGGAGAAGTTGGAGAACCCCGTGCCGAAGTCGTCCAGGTAGAAGCGCACGCCCTGCTCGCGCAGCCGCCTCATGAACGCGTGCACCGCCTCCGGGTTCGCCACGATGGCGCTCTCCGTGAGCTCGATGCGCAGACACGACGGCGGGATGCCGTGGCGCTCGACGACGCCGAGCACCTCGTCGGCCAAATCCTCCTGCATGAACTGCACGGCCGAGAAGTTCACGGACACGCCGCGGAACGCCGTGTCCGGATGCGCGTCGCGGTAGGCGCGCACGAACGCGCAGGAGCGGTCGAGCACGAAGGCGGTGAGGTCGGTGATGAGCCCCTCCTTCTCTGCGACGGGGATGAACTCCTCGGGCGAGACGGGCCCCATCTCCCCGTCGGCGAGGCGGCAGAGCGCCTCGGCTGCGACGAAGCGCCCCTCCTCCTCCGACCAGATGGGCTGGAAATGCACCGAGAGGCCCCCGTCGGCCACGGCGGCGCGCACGACGGCGGTGAGGTCGCTGCGCCGGTGGATGGCGTCCATCATCTCGGGCGTGCACGCGCAGGGCACGTTCGGGCCGAGCTCCTTCGAGCACGCCGTCGTGTACTCGAGCGCCGCCACCACCTCGTCGGGCGTGCGCGCGATGGCGGGGTAGGCCACCACGCCGATGGCCGTCGACACGTTGTAGGACGTCCCTCCCACGCGCCACGCCTCATCGAGCCGCGCGCGCAGCGTCTCGAGCACGTCGGCCGCCGTCTCGCGCGCCGTCTCCCCGGAGCGCGCGGGCGCCTCGTCCACGATGAGGGCGAACTGGTCGCCGCTGTAGCGGAAGACCCGCACGCCGCCGCCGAGCCCCTCGAGGAACCCGGCGAACCCGCGCAAAAACCGGTCGCCGCTCTCGTGGCCGAAGCGGTCGTTCACGAACTTGAAGCTCGACAGCGACACGAGCGCCGCCGTGAAGGGCTGCTGCGCGCCGTGCATGAGCGACACCATCGAGAGGAACTCCTGGCGGTTCGGCACGCCCGTGAGCAGGTCCACCGACAGGCGCTTGTTCTGCAGGTACAGGTAGATGATGAGCAGCGAGCACGCCGCGGCCGACCCCGACAGCAGGTAGGTGGGGAAGGCCTGCTGCACGGCGATCACGGCCACGGCGATGAGCGGGAACACGGCCAGGATGCGCTTGATGCTCGGATCGATGGGCACCCGCGTGAACACGACCAGCACGAAGCAGGTGATGCAGTAGAAGTAGAACACGAGGTAGGTGGTAAGCACGAGCGGGCCCTGCTGGTAGACGCCCGCCGCATCGAAGGAGAACAGGCAGCCGGTGGGGATGTCGACGAGCGCGCAGACCAGGTACAGGACGCAGGGCAGGGTGCTCACCGCGATCCTCCACGCCGCAACGGGGCGCGCCTCGCTCACCACCGCCACGGCGTAGTAGAAGTACGCGGCGCCCAGAAGCGGCGTGAGCACGAAGTACACCCACGTGACGACCCAGGTGAGGGGCACGAGCTGCGCAGGCGCGTAGGCTATCATCAGCGTGGAGGCCAGATTCGCGCCGATGGCGCAGATGGTGGTGACGAGGCAGATCCTGAACAGCCGGTTCTTGCGCGAGGGAACGGCGTGGCTCTTGCGCGAGTACACCATGATGATGCATACGATGATGAAGGCGATGACCTCCGCAGAAACGTTCCACTTCATGCCGAACCCGCCCGTCTCGCGATCCTGCCCGTCGAACGCGCCGCGCCCCCGGCGCGGCAGCATCGCGTCCATTGTAACGCACTCCCGCCTCCGCGCAGGGCTGAGCGGCCGAGCTTGTGTGCAGGTTGTGTCACGAACGGCCATCAGGAAATTCTTCTTGAACCCCTCGTGATTTCTGTCTATAATTCTCGGTTGCGTCTGGTCATTGATGGATACACCCGGACGCGTGGCAAGCCGGAGTCGCAGGGGCCAAGCCTCCCCAGGGTTCCAAGCGGCAATCGGCGCCACGAAGAGACGAAGGGTTTCCGGGGTACGGAGAGGCGTGCGAGCGGGAACCCGAAGAAAGGAAGAACATGGGAGTCAAGCAGTACAAGCCGACCAGCCCCGGCCGACGCTTCCAGACGGTCTCGGACTTCTCCGAGATCACGACGGACAAGCCGGAGAAGTCCCTGCTTGCGCCGCTGTCGAACAAGGCAGGGCGCAACAACAACGGCCGCATCACCACCCGCCACCAGGGCGGCGGCAACAAGCGCCGTTACCGCATCATCGACTTCAAGCGCAACAAGGACGGCGTCCCCGCGAAGGTCGCCACCATCGAGTACGACCCGAACCGCTCGGCCCGCATCGCCCTGCTGAACTACGCTGACGGCGAGAAGCGCTACATCCTTCATCCGAAGGGCCTGCGCGTGGGCGACACCGTCGTGAGCGGCCCCGAGGCCGACATCAAGGCGGGCAACGCGCTGCCGCTGGCCAACATCCCCGTCGGCACGCTCATCCACGCCGTGGAGCTCCAGCCGGGCAAGGGCGCCGCTATCGCCCGCTCCGCCGGCACGAGCATCCAGCTCATGGGCAAGGAGGGCAACTACGCCATCCTGCGCATGCCGTCCTCCGAGATGCGCCGCGTGCTCGTCACGTGCCGCGCCACGGTGGGCGAGGTCGGCAACGCCGAGCACTCCAACATCAAGGTGGGCAAGGCCGGCCGCAACCGCTGGAAGGGCATCCGCCCCTCCGTCCGCGGCACCGTCATGAACCCGGTCGACCACCCGCACGGCGGCGGCGAGGGCAAGAACAAGTCCGCCGGCCGTCACCCGGTCACTCCGTGGGGCGTTCCCACGAAGGGCCATCGCACCCGCAATCCCAAGAAGGCTTCGAGCCGCTTGATCATCCGCCGTCGCAAGAAGTAGCGCGAGCACGATAAGGAGTAATAGTGAGTAGAAGTTTGAAGAAGGGTCCTTTCGTTGAACCGCGCCTTCTTGATCGCATCGAGAAGATGAACGCGGCGGGCGAGAAGAACGTCGTCAAGACCTGGTCGCGCTCGAGCACCATCTTCCCGGACATGGTGGGACACACCATTGCCGTGCATGATGGCCGCAAGCACGTGCCGGTGTACGTCACCGAGTCCATGGTGGGCCACAAGCTGGGCGAGTTCGCCCCCACCCGCACGTTCAAGGGACATTCCGCCGATAAGGGCAAGAAGCGATAAGAAGGGGTGAACAATGGAAGCTAAAGCAACCGCACGCTACGTCCGCGTTTCGCCCCGCAAGGCGCGCATCGTCATCGACCTGATCCGCGGCAAGTCCGTGCCCGCCGCTCGCGAGATCCTGCAGTTCTCGGACCGCGCCATCGCGGAGGTGGTGGCCAAGGTGCTGAACTCCGCCGTGGCCAACGCCGAGAACCTGCACCACGTGCGCCCGGAGACGCTCGTCGTGAAGACGGCCTTCGCCGATGAGGGCCCCACGCTCAAGCGCATCCGTCCGCGCGCCAAGGGCTCCGCGTCGCGCATCCGCAAGCGCACGAGCCACATCACGATCATCGTTGCACCGCGAGAGGAGGCATAAGCCGCATGGGTCAGAAAGTAAGCCCCACCGGGTTCCGCCTTGGCATCACCGAGGATTGGCGCAGCCGCTGGTACGCCGACAAAGATTACGCCAAGAACCTGGAAAACGACTTGGCCATCAGGAAGTTTTTGGACAAGCAGCTCGCCCGTGCCGCCGTCTCCAAGGTCGAGATCGAGCGCGCCGGCGACAAGATCAAGATCATCGTCACCACGGCCCGTCCGGGCGTCGTGATCGGCAAGAAGGGCGCCGAGATCGACTCTCTGCGCAAGAAGCTGGAGAAGGTGGCCAACGGCCCGGTGTCCATCGAGGTCATCGAGGTCAAGCGCCCCGAGCTCGACGCCGCGCTCATCGCGCAGTCCGTCGCCGAGCAGCTCGAGGGCCGCGTGGCCTTCCGCCGCGCCATGCGCAAGGCGGTCCAGTCCGCCCGCAAGAGCGGCGCCAAGGGCATCCGCATCCAGTGCTCCGGCCGCCTCGGCGGCGCGGAGATGAGCCGCCGCGAGTGGTACCGCGAGGGTCGCGTGCCGCTGCACACGCTGCGTGCGAAGATCGACTACGGTTTCGCCACCGCCGCCACCACGATGGGCTCCATCGGCGTGCAGGTGTGGGTGTACCACGGCGAAGTGCTCCCCGGCCAGAAGGCGCCCCAGCCGGCACTCGAGGGCACGTCCCGCCCCAGCCGTCCCCGTCGCAACGATCGTAACGATAGGAGGGCAAAGTAAATGCTCGTACCTAAGCGCGTCAAGCACCGCAAGGTGCAGCGTGGTTCCATGAAGGGCAAGGCCAAAGGCGGCACCCGGCTGAACCACGGCTCCTACGGCATCCAGGCGCTCGAAGCCCACTGGATCACCAACCGCCAGATCGAGGCCGCTCGTATCGCCATGACCCGCCACATGAAGCGTGGCGGCAAGGTGTGGATCACGATCTTCCCCGACAAGCCGATCACGCAGAAGCCGGCTGAGACCCGCATGGGTTCCGGCAAGGGCAACCCCGAGGCATGGGTCGCGGTCGTCAAGCCCGGCCGCATCATGTTCGAGATCGACGGCGTCGACGAAGCCACCGCCAAGGAAGCGCTCCGTCTCGCCATCAACAAGTTGCCCATCAAGTGCAAGATTGTTTCTCGTGAAACGGAAGGGCAGGAATAAATGAAAGCAGCAGAGATCCGTGAGCTGTCTGCCGACGATTTGCAGGCGAAGCTCAAGGAAGCGCGCGCGGAGCTTTTCAACCTGCGCTTCCAGATGGCCACGAGCCAGCTTGACAACACCGCCCGCGTGAAGCAGGTCAAAAAGGACATCGCCCGCATCCAGACCGAGATGCGCGCCCGCGAGCTGAACGCTTAAGGCCTGACGGTCGAGGAAGGTTGAATATACATGAGTGAAGATCGCAACTCCCGCAAGGTCCGTCAGGGCGTCGTCGTGAGCGCCGCCAACGACAAGACCTGCGTCGTGCAAGTCAAGGAGCGCAAGCCGCATCCGGTGTACGGCAAGATGATGACCACCAGCAAGAAGTTCCACGCCCACGACGAGAACAACGAGGCCGGCGTCGGCGACACCGTCCAGATCATGGAGACGCGTCCGCTGTCGAAGATGAAGCGCTGGCGTTTGGTGAAGATCGTCGAGAAGGCCAAGTAGCCTGACGGGCATCCCGCTCAGACTACCGAGATGAAAGTTGGGTTGAAGCAATGATTCAGATGCAAACCATGCTCGCAGTGGCCGATAACTCCGGCGCTCGCAAGGTGCAGTGCATCAAGGTCCTCGGCGGCTCCAAGCGCCGTTACGCAGGACTGGGCGATGTCATCATCTGCAGCGTTAAAGAAGCCGCGCCGAACACCAACGTGAAGAAGGGCGATGTCGTCCGCTGCGTGGTCGTTCGCGTGAAGAAGGAAGTTCGTCGCGCCGACGGCAGCTACATCAAGTTCGACCAGAACGCCGCCGTGCTCATCGACGCCAACGGCGCACCGCGCGGCACGCGCATCTTCGGGCCCGTGGCCCGCGAGCTGCGCGACAAGAAGTACATGAAGATCGTGTCCCTGGCACCTGAGACGCTCTAAGGGGGTGTGCGCAATGAACAGCATGAATGTCAAAAAGGGCGATAAGGTCAAGGTTCTTGCCGGCAAGGACAAGGGCAAGGAGGGCATCGTCCTGCGCGCCCTTCCGCAGAAGCAGCGCGTCGTCGTCGAGAAGGTGAACGTGGTCAAGAAGGCCCTTCGCCCCACCCAGCAGAACCCGCAGGGCGGCATCTCGTCGGTGGAGGCTCCCATCCACGTGTCCAACGTGATGCTGGTGTGCCCCGAGTGCAAGCAGGCCTCCCGCGTCAGCAAGCGCGTCAACGACGAGGGCAAGAAGGTCCGCGTCTGCAAGAAGTGCGGCAAGGATATCGATTAGTTGGTTCCGTCGGCCTGACGGCCGACGGAACGGGTCGACGCTGCGGCCGGCTGCGGCACCCCGCCTTCGCACGATCACGAAGGCTCACGTACCGAAGTACGCTTCGCCTTCGCGATCCCGCGAATTCGGGGCACCGCAACCGCCCTCGCTGACTCTACGAACGACCAGCGAAACAGCGATCGATGCACTATAATGACCCCTGCCGCTTCGGCGGTAAGGGACGCAGGGTCGGAAATCCTGCGTTTAATTCATCGAAAGGAAACAAGCGAATGACTGCTCCTCGCCTGAAGGAAAAGTACAACAGCGAGATCGTCGCCAAGCTCGAGTCGGAGCTGGGCGTCAAGAACGTCAACGAGGTCCCGCGCATCGAGAAGATCGTGGTGAACATGGGCGTCGGCGCCGCCGCCGCCGACCACAAGCTGCTCGACGCCGCCATGGCCGACCTGCGCATCATCACGGGCCAGCAGCCGGCTATCACCCGCGCCCGGAAGTCCATCGCGGGCTTCCATGTGCGCGAGGGCCAGCCCATCGGCTGCAAGGTCACGCTGCGCGGCGACCGCATGTGGGAGTTCCTCGACCGCCTGCTGGCCACGGCGCTGCCCCGCGTGCGCGACTTCCGCGGCATCTCGCCGACCAGCTTCGACGGCCGCGGCAACTACACGCTCGGCATCACCGAGCAGCTCATCTTCCCGGAGATCGACTACGACAAGATCGATCGCACGCGCGGCATGGACATCACGTTCGTGACGACGGCCGAGAACAACGACGACGCCTTCGCGCTGCTCAGCGCGCTGGGCTTCCCGTTCAAGGACAAGGACAAGGACTAGCCCCGACCTACGCCCGCCCAAGGTCGCGCGTCGTGCGCGGCCTGCGCTGAAAGTGCACTCGAGCCCGCCGGAGAAAGCCCGGCGGGTTGGATACGAGAAAGAAGGATTTGCATGGCTAAGAAATCGATGATCGCCAAGGCCAAGCGCGAGCCGAAGTTCTCGACGCGCCAGCACAACCGCTGCACGCGTTGCGGACGTCCCCGCGCCTACTACCGCAAGTTCGGCCTGTGCCGCGTCTGCTTGCGCGAGTTGGCCAACAAAGGCGAACTGCCCGGCGTGACCAAGTCTTCGTGGTAAGCCACACGACCGAATCACGCGGGTGTGCCACGGTTCAGGCGGAGGCGTTACGGGCGCCGACGAACCGGACCTGCAGGCTCATCACGGACCAAAGGAGAAAACAATCATGACCATGACCGACCCCATCGCAGACATGCTTACGCGCGTGCGTAACGCTCACTCTGCCGGCAAGGCGACGGTTTCCATGCCGTCGAGCAAGAAGCTTGTCGAGATCGCCCGCATCATGCAGGAAGAGGGCTACGTGCAGGGCTACGACGTCGTCGAGGGCGAGCCCCGCGCGACGCTCGAGATCACGCTCAAGTACGGCGACAAGAAGGCCAAGACCATCCGCGGCATCAAGCGCATCTCGAAGCCCGGCCTGCGCATCTACGCCGGCAAGGACGAGCTGCCCCGCGTGCTCGGCGGCCTCGGCACGGCCATCATCTCGACAAGCAACGGCGTCATGACCGATCGCGATGCCCGTAAAAAGGGCATCGGCGGCGAAGTCATCGCCTACATCTGGTAGGAAAGGGAGGTTTGATATGTCTCGTATCGGCAAACTGCCCATCACCGTTCCTGCCGGCGTCGAAGTGACCATCGACGGCACCACCGTGACGGTGAAGGGTGCGAAGGGCGAGCTGACCCGCACGTTCCCCGAGATCATGACCATCAAGCAGGAGGGCGGCGAGGTTATCGTCGAGCGTCCTGACGATTCGCGCGAGGCCAAGGCCTACCACGGCCTGGTGCGCACGCTCATCGCCAACATGGTGGAGGGCGTGTCCAACGGCTTCTCGAAGAAGCTGCAGCTCGTGGGCGTGGGCTACCGTGCCGCGCTCAAGGGCAAGGACCTCGAGATGCAGCTCGGCTTCTCCCACCCCGTGTTGGTGGAGGCTCCCGAGAACATCACGTTCGAGGTTCCCAGCCAGACGGAGATCATCGTGAACGGCATCTCCAAGGAGCAGGTCGGCCAGGTTGCGGCCAACATCCGCAAGTGGCGCAAGCCGGAGCCCTACAAGGGCAAGGGCATCCGCTACGAGGGCGAGCATGTCCGTCGCAAGGTTGGCAAGGCTGGCAAGGACTAGGCGCGAGCCGCGAACGATTGAGATCGAAGGGATAATCATGAACAAGCTTCAGAAAAAGCAAGCTGCGTTGGCTCGTCGCCATCGTCGCGTTCGCGGGAAGATCTCCGGCACGCCGGCTCGTCCTCGCCTGTGCGTCACGCGCAGCAACTCCAACATCTACGTGCAGTTCGTCGACGACGTCGCCGGCAAGACCATCTGCGGCGTCTCCACGCTCGGCCCCGAGTTCAAGGCCACGGGCAAGAGCGGCGCGACCGTCGAGGGCGCTGCCGCCCTGGGCGAGATCGCGGGCAAGAAAGCGCAGGAGTCCGGTGTCACGGAAGTCGTGTTCGACCGTGGCGGCAACCTGTATCACGGCCGCGTGAAGGCTCTCGCCGACGCCGCCCGCGATGCCGGGTTGAAATTCTAGAAGGGGTTAAGGTCTATGGCTCGTAACAACAAGCAGGACAACGCCGCAGTCCCCGAGCTCGAGGAGCGCGTCGTCTACATCAACCGCGTGTCGAAGGTCGTCAAGGGCGGCCGTCGCTTCGCCCTCACCGCGCTCGTGGTGGTCGGCGACCGCAACGGCCGCGTGGGCGTGGGCATGGGCAAGTCCCAGGAAGTGCCCATCGCCATCAAGAAGGGCGTGGAGGACGCGAAGAAGAACATGTTCTCCGTGCCGCTGACGGCCGAGAAGACGCTGCCGCACGAGATCGTCGGCGAGTACGGCGCCGGCCGCGTGCTCATCAAGCCGGCCACGCCCGGTACCGGCGTTATCGCCGGCGGCGCGGCGCGTGCCGTCATGGAGCTCGCGGGCGTCACCGACTGCTTCGCCAAGTCGCTCGGCACCGACAACGTCATGAACGTGGTCAAGGCCACGGCCGAGGGCCTCAAGGAGATGCAGAGCCCCGAGCAGGTGGCTGAGCGCCGCGGCATGTCCGTCGCCCAGATCTACGGCTGGAAGGAGCAGAAGTAATGGCTGACGCTAAAAGGACGCTGCGCGTCACCCAGGTGAAGAGCGCCATCGGCTGCCCGGGCGACCAGGGCAAGACCCTGCGCGCGCTGGGCCTGGGCAAGATCAACCGCACGTCGGACCTCGTGGACAACGAGTCCGTGCGCGGCATGATCTTCAAGGTCAAGCACCTTGTGACCGTTGAGGAAATCTAACCCTCGCGGGAAGACAATGCTATACTAAGCGATTGCGTGCCCTCAAGCGGCGCGCAATCGCTTCGTTGTAAAGGAAGTTTGCTGGCGGCGAGCTGCCAGCGCCGGGCGAAGAGGGCCCGGAAGCGACAGAAGGAGAAGCATCACTATGGAACTCAAGGATCTCAAGCCGGCTGAAGGCTCCCGCAAGGCGCGCAAGCGCGTCGGCCGCGGCAACGGCTCCGGCACGGGCAAGACGTCCGGCCGCGGCATGAACGGCCAGAAGTCCCGCGCCGGCGGCGGCAAGGGCGCCGGTTTCGAGGGCGGCCAGACCCCGCTCGCGCGTCGTCTGCCGAAGCTGCCCGGCTTCAAGAACATCAACCATGTGGAGTACCTGCCCGTCAACGTCAAGCGTCTCGAGGAGGTCTTCGAGGCCGGCGACGTGGTGGACGGCGAGAGCCTCAAGGCCAAGGGCGTCATCAAGCACGCCGACGCGCTGGTGAAGGTGCTCGGCGACGGCGAGATCACCAAGGCGCTCACGGTCAAGGTCGACAAAGTGTCTGCTTCCGCCAAGGCGAAGATCGAGGCGGCCGGAGGAAAGGTCGAAGAGCCTTGCTAAGCTCTATCATCGCTGCATTCAAGGTTCCCGAGCTACGCAAGAAGATCTTGTTCACGCTCGGGATCTTGGCGCTGTACCGGTTCGGCGCGTACGTGCCGGTGCCGGGAATCCCGTTCAACGAGTTCGCCAACCAGTTCACCCAGAGCGGCGGCGTGTCGATGACCATGCTCGACCTGTTCACAGGCGGCGCGCTGTCGAACTTCTCGGTGTTCTCGCTCGGCATCATGCCCTACATCACGGCATCGATCATCATGCAGCTCATGCAGGGCGTCATCCCGGCTGTGGGCCGCTGGGCCAAGGAAGGCGAGACGGGCCGCCGCAAGATCACGCAGGTGACGCGCTACCTCACGCTGGGCCTGGGCCTCATCAACGCGGTGGGCTACCTGCTGCTGTTCAAGTCGCCCCAGTACGGCGTGGTGTTCACCACCGACATCCCCGAGATCGTGACCGACATCCTCGTCGTGTTCACGCTGGTGGCGGGCACGGCGTTCATCATGTGGATGGGCGAGCTCATCACCCAGCGCGGCGTGGGCAACGGCATGTCGCTCATCATCTTCGTGAGCATCGTGTCGCGCGTTCCGAACGCCATCTTCTCGTCGCTGAACCTGACGGCGGACACGGGCATGGGCATCGCCATCACGGTGGTCACGCTGCTCGTGGTGCTCGCGTGCATCCCGGCGATCATCTTCGTCGAGCGCGCCCAGCGCCGCATCCCGGTGAACTACGCCAAGCGCGTGCAGGGTCGCAAGATGATGGGCGGCCAGTCCACCTACATTCCCCTCAAGGTGAATGCGGCGGGCGTCATCCCCATCATCTTCGCGAGCTGCCTCATCTACTTCCCGGCGCAGCTGGCGGCGCTCTTCAACGTGGGCTGGCTGACGGCGGTGGCCGATGCCATCTCCACCGGCTGGGTGAACTGGATCCTCACGGTCCTGCTCATCGTGTTCTTCGCGTACTTCTACACCTCCATGGTGTTCAACCCGGAGGAGACGGCCGACAACCTGCGCAAGCAGGGCGGCTTCATTCCCGGCGTGCGCCCGGGCACGGCCACGGTCACCTACATCAAGAACGTGCTGCATCGCGTCACGCTGCCCGGCGGCATCTTCATCGCCGCCATCGCGGTGGTGCCGACGATCATCTTCTACTTCACCGGCAACACGCTCATCCAGGCGTTCGGCGGCACCTCGATCCTCATCATGATCGGCGTGGCCCTCGACACCATGAGCAAGGTGGAGAGCCAGCTGAAGATGCACAACTACGACGGCTTCTTCAAGTAGGAGAGCCTGACATACGCGCGATCGAAGGGGGGCCTGCGGGCCTCCCTTTTTCATCGCTCTTCACCTGTTCAGCCGCAGATAGAACGCGGCATAGGGGTTTCCCCTCGAAAACGCGCTGCGACGCTCGTTTGATGCAGAAATGGTGTGTTTCAGCTCGCATACTGTGAAATTCGAGATGAGGAAGGATGTCATGGCGGAGATCGAGTATGCAGACCTCGCTCAGCCGGCTGTCGCCGCACGGCATCGCATAGCCAAAACCTTCTCTTCCTTGCTGAAACGCATCCTCCCGTTCATCGCCGCGCTCTTGGTCGCATGCGCGTTCGCAGCTGCCGCCCCTGCCGACAAGGCATATGCGGCCAGCACCACCGGGCGATGGACCATCCTATACGGCCAGTCGTTCTGGGCCCACAACTCGAAGGAAAACGTTACGAGTCTCTCCGAAGTGCGCGACTTCTATAACAGCTCGTATCCCTACGTGCGCATCCATGCGCAGCAGACGAACAAGGACCTGGATGCCGGCGCCGTGAACGGGAACGTGGGCTGGCATGCGCCCGACAACACGACGCGCGCCTTCACGAACGGCACTGGTGTCGAGACCACGTACAAATCATGGGACGGCAATTCCTCGACGCTCCACCTGGGGAAGAACTCGACGCTGCTTGTGGGCAGCAATGTGCATATCGACCACTACGGGGCGCACCACCACGCGGTGTACTGCTCGGATACGGCAGAGCTCTACGTGTCGGGGGTGCTGTACTCCAACGGGACGTACGCGCTGAACGGTGCCAAATTCGGCACGGTCATACATAAGTCCTCCGGGGGCGAGCTGTCGGGGGTCGGCGGGGGCATGAACAACGCCATCGGCTATCTGAGGAACTCCTTTATCTTTCGCCTTCGCGCGGGGTCGTACGTGAGCCAAATCGGATACCAGGACTATCTCATGCCTGCGTACGGTTCGTTCGGCGAATTCTGGTATGACTACGGATCGACGGCTGTCATAGAGGCGGAAACGGATTCGGTGGGCTACTACGTGCCGGGTTGGACGCTGAAGCCGGGTTCGACGAATACCTACACCACCACGCAAGGTGCAGATGGTGACTACGATTACATCGTGAACGCGGCGCGGCTCACCTACAACGTGACGTTCTACGATGGTAACAGGAACGTGGGCAATGCCACCCGCGACTACGGGACGGACTACGCCTACCCCAGCGCCAGGGACTACGGCATGGCGAAGGAAGGCTACCGCCTTGCCGGATGGACTGACGTCCGCGGTGGAACCTCGGCGAAGTGGAAGGTGGGGGAGACGTACCGCAATCTGACCTCCACCCTCAACGCCACCGTCAACCGCTATGCCGTATGGGAGCCGAATCCCTCTACCGTGCGCTTCGACGGCAACGGCGCCGAGGGCGGCACGATGGCCGACCAGGCGTTCATCTACGATGCCGAGCAGGCTCTCTCTCCGAACCGGTTCACGCGCGAGGGGTATGAGTTTTTGGGATGGAGCACGTCGCCTTCGGCCGCGACGGCCCAGTACGCCGACGCCCAAACGGTGAAGAACCTCACGAAAGTCGAGGGGGCCACGGTTGTGCTGTACGCGGTGTGGGGGCAGCTTTCCTACGCCTACAACACGCCCCCTCCCGCAACGGCGAATGGCCTTGAGGCGTCGGTTGCCTACGATCCACCGAGTCCCGCTCC
The DNA here is from genome assembly GCF_902386925.1 of Arabiibacter massiliensis. Classification (NCBI taxonomy): domain Bacteria; kingdom Bacillati; phylum Actinomycetota; class Coriobacteriia; order Eggerthellales; family Eggerthellaceae; genus Arabiibacter; species Arabiibacter massiliensis. The sequence goes on from NZ_LR698996.1 coordinate 3,158,460, forward strand.
CTTCTGCACAACGGTGACGATGCGCGTTACGCTGAAGGGCACAGCGGCCGCAAGCGGGGTGCATATCGTGTCGGTGAGCAGCGCGGATCTTTCGCTGGCGGAATCGTACACCGTGCAGACGGTGCGCGGCGGCGCGGTGGACGAGGCGCGCACGTTCACGTTCACCGTGCCCAGCCACGAGGTGGGCGATATCCACTTGGAGAACCGCGTAGTGGTGCTGCCCGATATGTACAGCCAGTCGTTCACTTACGACGGCCAGCCGAAACCCTACCTGGTGCCCGACGGTATCGAGGGCGTGGAGGTGGAGCGCATCGCGTACTCGCGCTTGGGCTCCTCCGATGTGCCCACCGAAGAGCCGCCCGTGGATGCCGGCGACTACGAGGCCGCCATCACGCTGCGGTTGGTGGAGAACGGCGCCACGGTGCCCATCAGCAAGCCCTTATCCGTGCGGCAGCGGCGGCTGGCATGGGACGCCCAGGCGCTCTCCGCGCAAAGCAGGGAATACGACGGCACTACCGACGCCGCGGTGAGCGGCGCGCTGGCGCTCGACGGGGTGATAGAGGCCGATGCCACACAGGTGGACGTGCTGAACGCCGACGTGTCGCGCGGGCAGTTCGAGAGCGCTGCCTGCGGCACGGACAAGCCGGTGGAGGTGGACGTGTCGGCCGCCGGGCTCTCGGGCGAGCGCTCGAACAACTACCTGCCGCCTTCTTCGGCGCCAGTGCTCAGAGCCGATATCACGGGCCTCGTGCCTGCCATCGTGTACGGCGACGCGCAGGCGGTCGTCTACAACGGCCGGCCGCAGCAGGCGCTCGCCGCGAACGGCCGCCCGCTGGTCACGTTCACCGATCCCTACGCCACCAGCGTGGTGCTCAACGGCGAGCGCGAGGCGAACGTGGCCTACACGTACTACGTGGACGCCGCGTGTCTGCAGAAGACCACGGAGGCTCAGGGCGCGCTGGGGATAGGCACCCCGCCAGCCCATGCGGGCACGTACTATGTGAAGGCAACGTTCGCGCCCGGCTCCGGCCAGGAACAGTACAACGCCTTGGAGAGCGACGCCGTGCCCTTCGTCATCCGGAGGAAGGCCGCAGGCCTCACTGCCGACTGGCGTGATCCCTTCGTGGGCTCGCGGGGGCTCGTCTACACGGGTTCGGCGCTCACCCCGGACGTGCGCGCCCTCGACGGGCTGACGGAGCTGACGGCGGGCGTGGATTTCGACGTGGAGTACCTGGGCAACATGAACGTGGGCACGGCGCAGGCACGCGTGGCATTCAAGGGCAACTACGAGGGCTCTATTCCGCTCACCTTCGCCGTTAACCATGCTGTGTACGCGGCCGACGCGCTCAGGGGAACGTTCCCTGCAACCGCCGAGGCTTCCTACGACGGGCTGACGCATGCGGTGGCGTGCGACCCCTATCAGCTGCTGAGCATCGACACGGCGTTGTCGGTGACCTATCGCTACACCGGGGCGGACGGCACCGTCTATAACGCGGCCGATCCGCCTGTGAACGTGGGTGCCTACGACGTGGAGGCGCGGGTGACCACCGCGAACCCCAACTACCGCTTCCCGGCCAGCGACGGCGGCACCGACCAGGCGTTCATTATGAGGGCGCGGCTCAACATCGTCTACGAGCACAACGCCATCACCTTCAAGTTGGAAGGCGGGCAGGTGAACGGCGACGGCGCCCACGTGGTGTGGCCCGACGCGAACCGCTACACCAAGCTGGCGGACAACCACGGAGGCGTGCCGGCGCCGGTGAAGCCCGGCTGGGAGCTGGCCGGATGGGAAAGCGGGGGCGCCGTGTACGTGCCGGCGCGCGCCGGCGAGGAGGAGGTGCGCGACGACCGCGCCTACACGGCGGTGTGGCGTGCGGCCGATGTGGACGTGACGTTCGATGGCAACGGCGGCGCCTTCAGCGGCGGCACGGGCCATCGCAGCTACGCGCAGCCCTACCTGTCGTCGATCGATTTCGCCAAGATAGCCAAGCCCGCGAAGGCGGGTGCGGTGTTCGGCGGCTGGGCCGAAACGAAGGAGCAGGCCGACGCGGGCCAGGTGGTGTGGCGTCCCGAAGGCGGGGACGGCCTGGCCGATTCCTTCGCGTTCGACGCGCCCGCCGGCAAGACGTACTGGGCGGTGTGGAAGGAGGCCCAGTACACGGTGACGCTGTTCTATAACGGCGGCACGGCAAACGGCCAGGTGACGCAGCAGTTCACCATCCCCTACGGCCAAGAGATCGCCGCGCAGGGCCGCACCATAGCCCAGCCTGTGCTAGATCCGCTGGAGTTCCAGGGCTGGAGCGACGCGAACGCGCCTGCGCTCGACGTTATGTCCACCGAGCAGCTGGGCCGCCAGCAGGTGACGGGCGATGTCACCTACGTGGCCATCTGGAAGGGCGAATCGGTTGTTACCACATTCAGGGAATTCGACGGCGCGGGGTCGCAGGCATCCTACACGGTGCCGAAGGTGGACAAGCTTTCCATGCTGCCTATCGCGCATCCGGTGGTCACGTCGCCGGAGGGCAGGAAGTTCAGCGCGTGGCGCGTGGCGGAAAGCGGCGACCCCAACTTCCCGCGGAATACGCTGTACACCGATGCTCAGCTGTTCGCCAACAAGAAGGTGCTCACGGGCGACGTGGTGTTTGAGGCCCAGTTCGAGGACGACCCCTACACGGTGTCATTCGAGGTGAACGGCGGCACGCTGGAGACGGGCGACGCCGTGCAGATGGTGGAGCATGGCGACGTCCCGCGCGCGGTGACGGCGAAGCGGGTGGGCTACACGCTGGAAGGTTGGCTGAACGTGAGCACGGGCCGGGAGGTGGCTCCGCAGGATGTGGCGGCTACGCCCATCGTGGAGGATACGGTGTATCTGGCGCAGTGGGCCGCGGATATGAAGACAGTGGAGTTCAACGCGAACGGCGGGCTGGGCGGACGCACGCTGGAGGTGCAAGCGGGCAGCACCGTGGATGTGTCCACGGTATCCGAGCCCCGGCGGCTGGGCTTCAACTTCGTGGGATGGGCCAGCTCCCAGGCGCTGGCCGATCAACGTATAGCCGATGTGACGGCCAGCGGCAACCCGGTGCTCACGGTGACGGAGAACCGGGTGCTCTGGGCCGTGTGGTCCGATGAGACGCACCGCGTGACGTTCCAGGATGACGCGGGCGCACCCCTGGCTGCAGGCAACGTGCCCTACGGGCAGCCCATCGCCTCGGTGTTCGGCAGCCCCGTCGACGCGCCCGAGTGCGAAGGGAAGACGTTTGCGGGGTGGCTGGCGGTGAGCGTCGGCTCCGTGGCACCGCTCGAGTGGAGCGCGGTGTCCGCGCAGATTCCCACGGGCGATGCGGTGTTCCGTGCCGCGTATCACACGGTGGAGCATACGCTCGCCTTCGCGATGGGCGCGGGTACGGGCGGGCCCACGGCGCAGACGCGCGCCTGGGGCACGTCGTTGGCGCTGGCCGACGTAGCCGCGCCCACGCCGCAGCCGGGCTACCGGTTCACGGGCTGGTTCGACGACGCGGGCGCGGGCGGCATCCGGGTGGAGTCGTTCGGCTTTAAGGCCGATGCCACGGTGTACGCGCGCTACGAGGCTGTCGACGTGGCGTTCCGAGTGGTGCATTGTACGCCGGCCGATGGCGGCGGGTGGACGGAGGCGGTAGCGGACACGCTCATGGGGGAGACGGGGGCGACCGCCGCGTTCTCGGAGCATCCGTTCGAGGGCCTTGCGCTCGACCGAACGCTTACCACCTATGCGTCGAGCGCGCATCCGAATGCCTCGCCCGACGCGTTGGCCATCGCGGGTGACGGGTCGCTGGAGGTGAGGCTGTACTACCGGCCTGTGCTCTACGAGGTGCGCTACGGCACCGCCTCTGCGGGCGGCGCGTCGAAGCCCGCCGACGAACCCGCCTTCAACCGGGTGCAGGAAAGCGCGTTCGGCCAGGTGGTAACCATGCAGCCCGACCTGGCCGCCGATGGCTACACGTTCAGCGGCTGGCTGCCGCAGGGTTCCTACCCGCCCGATTACGACCCGCAGCAGCGCACGTTCACCATGCCGAGCCGCGCGGTGGAGCTGACCGGCACCTGGACGGCGAAGGGCTACTTTGTGGCGTACGACCTGGCGGGCGGCACGGGAAGCTTCGCGGATACGACGGCCTACCGCGTGGGCGACCGCGCGCCGGTAGCGGCGGGCGTTCCCGTGCGGCCGGGCTTCGCGTTCGGCGGCTGGACCGACGAAGGGGGCACGGTGTACCGCGAAGGCGATAGCGTGCCCATCGGCACAACCGATGTGCGCTTGACGGCCGTGTGGGAAGCCGAAGAGTATCGCCTGGCCTTCGACATGGACGGGACGCCCTCTTCGCCCGCGCCGCAGCCGATTGTCGGCAAGGCGGGCGATGCAGTGGAGCTTCCCGCCGCGCCGGTGTGGGAGGGTCGCGAGTTTTTGGGGTGGAAGAGCGGGGAGAGCGGCGCGGTGCTCGCGGACGGGTCGCCCTATGTTGTGGGCACGCAGGACGAAACGTTTACGGCCCAGTGGCGCGTGCTGGACTACCGCGTGGCGTACGACCTGGCCGGGGGCACGGGCGACGTGCGCGACGACGACGTTCACCATGCGGGCGATGCCGTGGCCGTGGCTGCGGGGGAACCGGCGCGCGAGGGCTACCTGTTTGGCGGATGGGTCTTGGACGACACGCCGGTGAGCACGACGTTTGCCATGCCCGCCCGCGACGTGACGCTCGCGGCCACATGGCAGGCGCTGGCCGGCACGCTGTGCTTCAACCTGGATGGCGGTCTGGCGGGCGAAGGGGACTTCAGCGACCGGCCGGTGGAAAGCGGCGCTGCGGTGGCGCTGCCCGCCGAGGCGCCCGTGCGGAAGGCGGCCGTGTTCCTAGGCTGGCAGGACGGGCAGGGCACGCTTTGGCAGCCGGGGGAGGAGTACGCGGTGCCGCCGCTGGAAGGGGAGGGCGCGCAGGTGGCGTTGACGGCGCAGTGGTCGGTGGCGGATGACTTCGGCGTGGCGTACGACCTGGCTGGTGGCACGGGCGACGCGCACGACAACGCGCGCTACCGCGCGGGCGAGCAGGTGCCGATTGCCGCTCAGGCTCCCGTGCGCGATGGGTTCGCGTTCGGCGGGTGGCGCAGCTCGGCCGACAGCGCCGTGTACCAGCCGGGCGACGCGGCCACCATGCCGGCGGCCGACCTGGTGCTTACGGCGGTGTGGAACGAGATAGGCACGTACACGGTGGTGTTCGGCGGCAACGGCGGCGCCCCGGGTGTGCAGCAGGTGTCGGGCGCTGCGGGGTCGACCCAGGCGTGCCCGGCGGCTCCGGAACGGGAGGGCTACGAGTTCCTCGGCTGGCTTGCGGGCGATGGGCGGCTGTACGCGGCGGGGCAGGAGTTCGTCATGCCCGAGGGCAACACGGTGGTCACGGCCCAGTGGAAGGGCATCGACGCCGTGGTGAGCTTCGATGCGGCGGGCGGCGTGCCCGCGCCAGAGGATATCGCCGTGAAGTACGGCGACTACGCGGTGATGCCCGGCGCGCCCGTGCTGGCGGGCCAGGTGTTCGCTGGCTGGAACGACGGCGAGGGGGTGTACGCGGCTGGGGCGTCGTATCCGGTGCTCGCGGCCACTGTGGAGCTTGTTGCGGTGTGGGAGCCGGCGGGCTACACCATTGCGTATGACCTGGGCGGCGGCGTGTTCTCGGAAGCGGCGCCCGCGCACTACGCTGCAGGCGGCGAGTTCTTGTTCCCGGTACCCACGCGCTCGGACAGCACGTTTGAGGGTTGGTTCGTGGACGGAGACGAAGCGCGGCCGAAGGAGGGTATCGCGCCCGACGACACGGGCGACGTGCGCCTGGTAGCGAAGTGGAGCGTGGGTACGCATGCGCTGTCGGTGCAGGCCCCTGCGTTCGGCGACTTCCAAGAGGGTGCGCGGCCGGAGGCGCAGCCTCTCGTGGTGGCGAACGAGGGCACGCTGCCTACCGACATCCTGTCGGTGGCGAGTTCTTCGGAGGCGTTCGCGGTGTTCGGCGAGGGGGCCGTGGTGGATGCGGGCGACGCGATCGATACCTGGCTCGTGCGGCCTGCGAGCGGCCTTGCCGCAGGTGACTACACGGCCACCATCACCGTGTCGTATCGCGATGTGGACGGCGCTGTAGCGCAGGCGCAGACCGAGGCCTCGGCGAGCGTGACGCCCGCTCCTGCGTTGGAGCCTGAGCCTGAACCGGAGCCCGAGGCGAAGCCGACGCCCGCACCCGCGCCCGCGCCGCAGCCGCCGTCGGGCGGCGGCACGGTGACGGAGTACGTGTACCTGTCGAACGGCGCCGTCGCGTCAGACGTGCCCGCCGATGCGCCTGACGAAACGCCCGTCCCGGAAGAGCCTGAGGACGTCGAAGAGAATCCCGTGGCGCTTCACGGTGGAAGCCGTACGCTCGCCTTCAAGTTGGCTGGCGGCACCATGGTGCTCATGGAAGGTGCGGACGGCGCCTTGGGTGTCACGTTCGAGCCCGCCGGCTGGGATTTCCTCGGTCTGCCTCTGGGCGGCTGGGAATTCTCGGGCCTTATGGTGGACGGCCAGGTCGCTGAACCCAACGAGAACGGCGTGTACGCGCTGCCCGCCACGGGCGACCACACGCTGGCGGTGACGTTTGGTCGTACCGGCCTGAATGCGTTTTTGAGCGCCTGGTGGGCTGTAGCCCTGGCATCCGCCACCGCGGGTGCTGCCCTCTACGCCCTTGCCGCCGCCCTCATCCGCCGCCGTCGATTGGGAAAAGCGCGCCGCGCGTCCTGAGCGGACGGGCCGTGCATCATGTCTGAGCGGAGGCCGAAGCCGAAGGATCCCCTGCGGTGCCAACTGGATGTCTTCCTGCTGACGCCGCGCGGGGTCCTTCCACTGCGCTCACTGCGTTTGCTTCGCTCAGACGAAGGGATGCTTCGCATTCTGCATGGAATTGACGTTTGTGCGAGCTGTTTGTTTTGGCTAACTTGCATTTCGGCGCATCTTGCGCGCATTGTGCCTGGTCGTAGAAATCGATCGGCCCTTTTCGCGAGTTAGCCGAAGTAAACAGCTCGCACAAGCGCAAATCTTGTGCACCGTCTGCCTGTCGGGGCTGTCTTTCTGTTGAAATATGCGCGGGCGGGGCAGGGCTTTGGTACAATACGCCGCATCGATAGTATGTCGAAAGGAAATCACTCATGAACATCGTGTTGTTGGGGGCGCCGGGCGCGGGCAAGGGCACGCAGGCGGACAAGCTGGTCGAGGAGTTCGGCACGCCGCACATCTCGACGGGCGACATGCTGCGCGCCGCCGTGAAGGCCGGAACGGAGCTGGGCAAGAAGGCGAAGTCCTACATGGACGCGGGCGACCTCGTGCCCGACGGCGTCATCATCGGACTGGTCACCGAGCGCCTCCAGGATCCGGATACGGAGAGGGGCTTCATCCTCGACGGCTTCCCGCGCACGTCCGCCCAGGCCGTGGCGCTCGACGCGGAGCTCTCGAAGCTCGGCCGCCCGCTCGACGCGGCGCTTCTGATCGACGTCGACTCCGAGGTCATCGTCAAGCGCCTCACGTCGCGCCGCATGTGCCGCGACTGCGGCTACATCGGCAGCGCCGCCGATGCCGTCTGCCCGAAGTGCGGCGGCGAGATGTACCAGCGCGATGACGACAACGAGGCCACAGTGCGCAACCGCCTCGACGTGTACGAGAAGTCCACGGCACCGCTCATCGACTACTATCGCGGCTGCGACCTGCTCGTCTCCATCGACGGCGACCGCGACCCGAACGTGGTGTACGCCGACGTCAAGCAGGCGCTCGGCCTGTAAGAGCAGGGCGCGAACATTTCCTGTGCGTTGCCGAAGGATGGGGCCTGATCTGCCCCATCCTTCCCTTTTTCCTCTATAATCCTTAACCACTATGCCAACCGTAAGAAGCAACATAAGCTACGTCTACGGGCGCTTCATGGCGGCTCATCGGCCTGCGGTGCGGCACTTCGTGAAGAGCGGGATCGTCCTGCTCGTCGTCGCGCTTCTGCTGGAGGCGTTCGTCTTCAACATGAACTTCTTCCTGTCGGCGGGCTACAACACCATCAACCTGAACGACAAGCTCACCCTGCAGGAGACGGCCGACGGCCAGTACAAACTCACGGCCGTCAACCACACGCTCGAGTTCTCCAACCTCAACACCGAGGTGCACAACGTCCGCCTCGACTTCGACCATGAGCAGCCTGCCCAAGAACTCACCGTCAACATCCACTTCACCGACGAGGCGCACCACACCTACTTCGACTCCACCGAGTACACGCGCGGCGTGCCCGACGTGAACGTGTCCACGATGTCCGGCCAAAGCGAGTACATCAACCTCAACACCGCCGGTTTGGTGGGCAGCCTGCGCATCGACATCGCCGGCGAGGACGTGAGCTATCCCATCAAGCTCAAAAGCGTCACCCTGAACGCGCACCATCCGTTCGACTTCAACATGACGCGCTTCGCCGCCACCCTCGGGCTGCTCGCGCTCGTGTTCGCGTTCCGGCCGCGCTCGGCCATCTACCGCATCGGCATCGTGGACGAGCCCCGCAAGTCGAAGGCCGCCATCATCGTGGCCGTGGCTATCGAGATGTGCCTGATCAGCTCGTATCTGTTCATGGGATCGAACCTGGTGGGCGTGGCGACGAAGGACTACAACAACGGCTCGTGGGACGGCTCGAGCATCGTGAACACCTTCGAGGTGGGCGGCGACAACGCCCAGCAGTACGCCGAGCTGGCCAAGGCGATGGCCCACGGGCAGCTCTACCTGGAGGAGGAGCCGCCGCAGTGGCTCCAGGACATGGCCGACCCCTACGACAAGGGCGCGCGCGACGAGGCGCAGAAGGAGACGGGGGAGGCCTACCTCTTCGACGTGGCCTACCACGACGGGCACTACTACGTGTACTTCGGCGTGGTGCCGGTGCTGCTATTCTACCTGCCGTTCTTCCTGCTCACGGGGGCGAACTTCCCCACGGCCATCGGCGTGCTGCTCTCCGTGCTCGCGTTCGTGCTGGGGTGCTCGGCGCTGCTCGACCGGTTCGCGCGCTACCACTTCAAACGCGTGAGCCTGGGGCTCTACCTGCTTCTGCAGATACCGCTCGTCATGTGCTGCGGGGTGCTCTACCTGCTGAAGTTCCCCACGTTCTACTCGCTGCCCATCGCGCTCGGGCTCGCGTTCTCGGTGTGGGGGCTGTACTTCTGGATGAAGGGCCGCGCGTCGTCGCGCCCGGAGAAGTGGTATCTGGCGGGATCGCTCTGCATGGCGCTCGTGGCGGGGTGCCGCCCGCAGCTGCTGGTGCTCTCGCTTCTGGCGTTCCCGCTGTTCTGGCGGGTCTACATCACGAAGCGCCGCCTGCTCACGCCGCGCGGCGCGCGCGAGTTCGCCTGCCTCGCCGCGCCCTACCTCGTGGTGGCTGCGGGGCTCATGTGGTACAACAAGGCGCGCTTCGGCTCGGTCACCGACTTCGGGGCCAACTACAACCTCACGGTGAACGACATGACCAAGCGCGGCTGGAACGTCGGCCGCCTCGCGCCGGCGCTGTTCGCGTACTTCCTCCAGCCGCCGAGCGCCACCGGCGTGTTCCCCTTTCTGCAGGCGGCGCCGTTCGACACCACCTACATGGGGCAGACCATCAAGGAGGCCACGTTCGGCGGCATCCTCGCGTGCCTGCCGGTGCTGTGGATCCTCCCGTTCGCCAAGCGCATCCTGAAGCTGCGGTTCAGCCAGCGCTCCACCCGCACCATCGCCGGCGTCATCATCGTGCTGCTGATCGGCGGCGTGATAGTGGCGCTCGCCGACGCGGAGATGGCGGGCATCCTGCAGCGCTACTTCGCCGACTTCAGCTTCATGTTCCTGGCGGCCGTGGTGCTGCTCGCGTTCGTCGTGAACGAGAACCTCGCTCCCGGCTCCACGACGCAGACGCTGCTGATGAAGGTGCTGCTCGCGCTGGTGGCCGTCTCGGTGCTGTACAGCGTGCTGCTGTGCTTCGTGCCCGAGACGGGCTGGTACTCCGACGTGTACTCTTGGGCGTATCAAGACATCCTTGAGACCGCCCAATTCTGGACATAGACTGTAAGCCGAAAGAGAAGAGAGGTCCCATGGAATTCATCATCGCCGAGAGCGCGGAGGACATGAGCCGCAAGGCTGCCGACCGCATCGCCATGCAGGTTGAGGCCGACCCGTCCTGCGTGCTGGGCCTGGCCACGGGCACGACGCCCATCGGCCTGTACGCGTGCCTCGTGGAGGACTGCGCGGCCGGCAAGATCAGCTTCGCCGACGTGACCACGTTCAACCTGGACGAGTACCGCGGCCTCGCGCCCGAGCACGACCAGAGCTACCGTTACTTCATGAAGAAGCACCTGTTCGACCACGTTGACATCGACCAAGCGCGCACGCACGTGCCCGAAGGGTTCAACCCGGATGCCGACGCCGTGTGCGCGGCCTACGAGGAGGCCATCGAGCGTGCGGGCGGCATCGACCTGCAGCTTCTGGGCCTCGGGCCGAACGGCCACATCGGCTTCAACGAGCCGGAGGACACGTTCCCTGCGGCCACGCACTGCGTCGACCTCACCGAGAGCACCATCCAGGCCAACAGCCGCCTGTTCGACCGCGTCGAGGACGTGCCGCGCCAGGCCTACACCATGGGCATCGGCACCATCATGGCCGCACGCAGCGTGCTCGTGGTGGTGGAGGGCGCCCACAAGGCCGACATCGTGAAGAAGGCGTTCTTCGGCCCGGTCACCCCGCAGGTGCCGGCCTCCATCCTGCAGTTCCATCCCAACGCCACCGTCATCGTGGACCCTGCCGCCGGCGAGCTCTGCCGCGACCTGGCGTAAAGCGCGCCGCGAAGGAGCGGCCGCGCCGGGGGAGGGCCGGCGCGGCCGGCGACTGGGGGTTCAACGGGTGATTCAATGAGCGCTGCATGCTCCGGTGTCCGCGCGCCCTGTTCTATACTTTCTCCTGGCCGGGGATCTTTCATCCCGCGCGGCCTTTTCCTGGGAGAAGGGGGATCCAATGCCTGACGAAGCGGTCAAGAAGGAGAAGAAGCAGCGCGAGCCGCTGTCCTCCTACAGCATCCTGTTCATCATCATCATCATCGTGGGCTTGGCCACCGTGGTGTGCTCGTTCATCACGCCGCAGGTGACGGCCGCCACGCTGCCCGAGATCCTCGATTCGTCGGTGGAGGGCCTGATCGATGCGGCCGAGATCTCGTTCTTCCTGCTCATCCTCGGCGGCTGCTTGGGGATGGTCACGAAGATCGGCGCGCTCGACGCCGGCATCACGGCGCTCGTGCGCAAGATGCACGGCCACGAGCTGCTGCTCATCCCCATCATCATGGCCATCTTCGCGCTGCTCGGCAGCTCGTACGGCTTCTGCGAGGAGGCCGTGCCGTTCTACGCGCTGCTCTCGCTCACCATGGTGGCGGCCGGCTTCGACACGATGGTGGCCGTGGCCACCGTGCTCTTGGGCGCCGGCGTGGGCTGCCTCGGCTCCACGGTGAACCCGTTCGCCAACGGCGTGGCCATCGACACGCTCAAGGGCGTGGGCATCGAGGCCAACCCGGGCGTCAGCATCGTGCTGGGCCTCGTGCTTCTGGCGGCCTCCTACGCGCTGGCGGTGTTCTTCGTCATGCGCTACGCGCGCAAGGTGAAGGCGGAGAAGGGCTCCACCATCCTGTCGCTGCAGGAGCAGAAAGCCATGCAGCAGGCGTTCGGCACCGAGGCGCAGAAGGGCGAGAAGGCCCAGGAGGGCGAATCGACGCCGGCCATGACGCGCACGCAGGCCGTCGCGCTCGCGCTGTTCGGCCTGTCGTTTTTGATCATGATCATCGGGTTCATCCCGTGGCAGAGCTTCGGCGTGGATATCTTCACGCTGGGCGGCGTGTACGACGAGGCCGCCGAGGCGTGGACGGTGCTGCCGTGGAGCGCATGGGTGACGGGCGCGCCTCTGGGCGAGTGGTACTTCAAGGACGCGTCGGTGTGGTTCCTCGTCATGTCCATCGTCATCGGCGTGGTGGCGCGCATGTCCGAGCGCCAGATCGTGGACGCGTGGATCGACGGCGCCGCCGACATGGTGGGCGTGGCGCTGGTCGTGGGCCTCGCGCGCGCCATCTCCATCCTCATGGCCGCGACGCACCTCGACGTCATGATCCTCGACAACGCCTCGCATCTGCTCGCGGGCTCGAGCGCCTTCGTGTTCGCGCCGGTGTGCTACCTCATCTTCCTGGGGCTCTCGTTCATCATCACGTCCACCTCGGCGCTGGCGACGCTTTCCATGCCCATCATGGGCTCGCTCGCCACGTCGCTCGGGTTCTCGCCCGACGTCATGGTGATGATCTTCGTAGCGGCGAACGGCCTTGCGAACCTGTTCAGCCCCACGGCGGCGTTCCTGCCCGGCCTGATGATGGCCAAGGTGGAGTACGGCACCTGGCTGAAGTGGGCCGTGAAGCCCATCATCGTCATCGGCCTAGCGAGCGTGGTCGTGCTCACCGCGGCCATGGTGATGCTGTAAGGACGACGGCACCGGCCCTTCGCTAAGGGCCGGTGCGACGGAATCGCCGTTTTTTGAGCAGAATTTGCGGTAAAGTTCCGCTTTGCCGCATGTCTGGAAAGCAGCGTCGGCGTTTCCGCTGGTCGGCGAGGAGTCGAATTCCAAGGGTTCGCGCTCAGGTGCCGAAAGCCCTTTCGGGATAGCCTGCGGCGTCCCTTTACCGCAATTTTTGCCCAGAAATCGGCGAATGAGGCGCACGGGACTGCCTCGAGCGAAAAGCAGGGCGGCATCTTGGTAAAAGATGCCGCCCCATGCGCAACCCGGGGGGAGGGGGTCACGTCTTGCGGTCCCCTCCCTGATTCGTCAGAGCGCGCGGCCCGCCAGGTTGCCGGCGGCGATGGCTTCGGCGATGTTCCACGGCTTGGCGGCGTCGCCCACTACGTGCGCCTCGATGCCGGACAACCCGTCGGCGAGCGAGGCGTTCGGCAGCATGTCCATGGCCTCGATGACGGTGTCGCATGCGATGGTAATCTCCGCGCCCGTCTCGCCGGTGAACGTGATCTCGCCGTCGCCCACCGAGGCAATCTTCGCCTGCGGCCACACGCGCATGCCGCGGGCGAGGAGGGCGGGCTTCACGAAGGTCTTCACCCAGTTCGACTGGCCTTTGTCGAAGGCCTCCATGGCATCGGGCGTGATCATGGTCACGTGCTTGCCCTGGGCCATCAGGTACAGCGCGGTGTCCACCGCCTGCGCGTTCGATCCGACGATGGCCACCTTGTCGCCGATGTCGGCGGTGAGGAAGTCGGGCAGCGCGACCACCTTCGTGCCGGCCGTCTCGGTCAGTCCGAGCGTGTCGCGCAGGCCACCCACGGCCACCACCACCGCGTCGGGCTTCTGCTCGGAAATGAACGCCGCGTCCACCTCTTTGCCGGTGACCACGTTCACACCGGTCAGCTCTAGCTGGCGCGCGAGGTAGGCGCGCAGGTCGTCCAGGTTCTCGTGCGGGCCCTTCACGGCGTGCGCGAAGTCGAGCAGCCCGCCCACGGCGCCGCTCTTCTCGTACAGCGTGACCGCATGTCCGCGCAGCGCCGCGATGCGGGCGGCCTCCATGCCGGCGGGGCCGCCGCCGATCACCATGACGTTCTTCGAGCCGCTCGCAGGCGGGAGGTCGAATCCTTCGGGCATGGCGTCGCGGAAGGCGCGCTGCGTGCAGGCGTTGACGCGGCAGTGCTCGTAGGTCTTGCCGTCCTCGCCGTAGTCGAAGTGGCAGTGCAGGCAGCGCGTGCACGGCGCGATCTCGTCGAGGCGGCCTTCCTTGAGCTTGACCGGATACTGCGGATCCACGGTGAGCGGGCGGTTCATCAGCAGGAAGTCCACCTTGCCCTCGTCGAGCGCGGCCTCGAAGTAATCGGGGGCGTGCGCAGGGTCCATATACGTGACGGTGCCGATGGGGATGGACACGGCCTCCTTGAACTCGCGCGCCACGTCGAGCATCATGCCGCAGCCGGAATGGTCGCTGATCAGCTTGCCTTCCCAATGACGCGAGAAGTCGAACTGGGTGCCGTAGGCGGTGGTGCCGTCGATGCCGTAGCCGGTGAAGTACAGATCCGACGCGAACTGGCAGACGTGCATTCCTAGCGGCCCGAGGCGTACGTGCAGGGCGTCCGCGCCGGCGGCTTCCAGCATCTTCGCGATCTCAAGGTTCTCCTCGACGGTGGTCATGAGCGAGCTGTCGCCGAGCGTCTGGTCGTTCTCCTCGATGCCGTTGATGAGCACCTGCACGACGAAATCGGTGCCGCACTCCTTCTTGATGCCTTCAATCATGTCGCAGACGAGGCGGGCGCGGTTCTCGAACGACTGCGGGCCATACTCGTCGTCGCGGTGATTGCGCATGCGCGAGAAGAACGACTGCCCCAGGTTGTTGCCGGCCGCGTTGATCTCCACGGCATCGAAGCCCCGCTCCTTCAGCATCTTGGCGGCCGCCACGGTGTCGGCGATGACGAGGTCGATCTCCTCGCGCGTCAAGTCGCCTGCCACGGCCGAGGCGAACTGGCCCGACCCGTCCTTCTGCGTGCCGCTGAATGCGATGCCCATGCACGAGATCTGGTAGCCCACGTAGGCGCCCTCCTCGTGGATGGCGTCGGCGATGCGCTGGAACGGGATCTCGTCGACGGAGCGGGCGCGCGCGTTGGGGAAGTGCTCGTACTTGTCGGCGCAATCCTCCATCCACACCAGGTCGATGCCGCCCTGCGCGAAGCTGCGGTAGTAGGCGACGATCTCCTCCTCGTTGTTCTGCGTGTCGGAGCCGGCGGCCGATTTCACCATGCGGTTGGAAAGCTCGAGCGACCCGATCTTCACGGGCGAGAACAGGGTGGCGAAATCGGTGGTGTTGTCGCGGAAGCCCTCGTCCTGGGGGTTCAGCTTCGCCGGCGCTTGGCGGATCTCGATCGACTCGTCGGCTGCGGGCGCGGCGCTCGAGCCGCCTCCCTGCTCGACGGGCGCCTTCTCCTGCGGGGCGCATCCAGTCAGCATTCCTCCTGCCAGAAGCCCGCTCGCGGCGGTTGCGGCGGCTCCGGTGAGAAATCCCCTTCTCGTCAAACCTGCGTTCGATGCGGTCATGACTATCTCCCTTCTTCCGTTCTCCTTGTCGGCACCTCGTGCGGCACCTGGGGCCACCGTAGGACGAAAGAAGGGGATCCGCCATTGCTCAATGGCTCGATTTGCTCCTGCGAAGGGTCGCTCAAAAGGTTGATATTGTTATCGTCCCAGTTCAGCGGGACGGGGTTCGAGAAGGTCGATAAGCTCGTCGCGGGTGCCCACGCCCATCTTGGCGTAGATGTGGTTCGCGTGCGTCTTCACGGTTGACTTCGAGATGAAGAGCCGATGCCCGATGTTCGTGTAGCTGCGGCCCTGCAAAAGCGCGTAAAGCACCTCGCTCTCACGCGGGGTGAGGTCGTAGCGGGCGGCGATAGAGGCGCAGAGGGCTGCGGGGATGGAGGAGGGCTCATCGCTTTCGTGGGAGTTCTTGAGGGTTTGCAGCAGGTAGACCACAAACTCGAACACCGTCACGGCCAACAGCACGATGACGCAGATCAGGCATCCGGTGGGCACGTCGACGGCATCGCGCATCATGCGTCCGAGGGCGAACACGAAGTCCTTCGCGCAAAAGAGGACGCATGTCAGGCCGATGAACGAAGAGCCGAACACCGAGCGCACCGAGGCGAGGATGCCCATGAAGGCCACATCGATCTGGGCGTACACGGCGAACAGCAGCACCCAGAGAAAGCTGATGGAGCTGTCGGATACGGCGGCCACCACGAGCAGCACGACGATCGAGCAGGTGGCGAGCACCCAATAGAGCGACGAGATGAAACCGGAGCGCGAGCCGAGCCTTCGGGCGAGCACGATCACGGCTGCGGACACGAGCGGCGAGGCGATGAGGAGCGCGTAGGCGCCGTAGTCGCGGTAGCCGACTTCATTCATGACGAGCAGTCCCTGTACAAAGCGGGCGGCGAACGCGGCGATGACCACCAGCTTGACGGCGCTCCAGACCTCGCGTGCGGGCGCCGCCGCAGACTCGGATAGCGCATCCTCTTCCGCAGCGCCCGCGTGGAGCTCTTTCCTCAGGCACCAAAACGATGCGGCCACCACGGCAAGGCGAATGGCAAACGCGGTAGCGCCGCCCGCCGAGGAAGACCCGAGCACGAGCGGCGGCAGACAGGCGACGACAGCTGAAAGGGCGGAGGAACCAGAAAGGTAGATGAGTGTGCTCTGCAGGGACTTCCCCTGGTAGACAAGCAGCCACAGCCGGCAGTATAGAGCAAACCCGCATGAGAACAACGCGGAAGAAAGCAGTAGGAGGACATCGTTCTCCACTCCCTGATCGAACAGCACCACGTACGCCTCCTGCGTGCCGAACGCCGCCACGAGCAAAGCAAGCGAGCAGATGAAGTAGAGCCCGGGCCGTTCTCTTCCGAGTCGGCTGAGAGCGAGCAGCACGATCCAGGCGGCGGCGGAGGCGAAGCCGATGATCACCTGGTAATCCATCGAGATGGTGGTGTAGAAGCTGTAGACGCGCTGGTATACGAGTACGAGCACGATGAATCCGAACGACGTCCAGGTATACGAGCTTTTGCGTTTTCCTCCCACAGCCTTCCCCGTCCCCTTCGAAGCATGGTCACCGAGGATGATACCGCAACCGAGGGCGAAATGCCGCTGACGGCAAGGGGCCGGATTGCGGCGGGCGCGCCTCGGTGTACCTGGTGTCCTTCAAGGATTTCGCTCCTCGGATGCACGGAAATCGCCGCCCTGAAGCTCGCAGGGCCGGCGTGGACGAACATTGCGTTTCGCGACCTGGGCAAACGCATCAAGTGGTGATGCTGGGTCGCTTTAAAGGGCCTCGCAGGCTCCTTCAGAGCTTCAGGGCGGCGATTTCCGTGCAGTTCGACCCTCGATTTCGCGAAGAAGGGACGAATCGTCGCCAACCTTCCGCAGCAGTCGGCGAAAGAAAGCCGATGAGGCGCTATAATGTCCCTGCGAAAATCACCTGCTTGAGGCAGTTCGGAAGGAGAGCGACTTATGCGCATCGTCAACGGAAGCGTGTTCGACGGCGAAGGGTTCGTCGAGCGCGATGTGTACGCGGCGGACGGCCGCTTCGTGGAGGAAGCCGCGCGCGTGGAGGGCGGCGAGGCGATCGATGCGGCCGGCTGCTATGTGATTCCGGGCCTCGTGGACCTGCACTTCCACGGCAGCGCGGGCGCCGACATCAGCGACGGCGACCTGGACGGTCTGCACAAGATGGGCGCCTACGAGGCCTCGCGCGGCGTCACGGCCATGTGTCCGGCCACGATGACGCTGCCCGAGGACGTCCTGACGCGCGCGGCGCAGGCCGCGGCGGCCTACGAGCCGGCCGCGAACGAGGCGGCGCTCGTGGGCATCAACATGGAGGGCCCCTTCATCTCACCGAGCAAGGTGGGCGCGCAGAACCCCGACTACGTGCGCAACCCCTCCGCCGAGGAGTTCCGCCGCCTGCAAAAGGCCGCCGGCGGCCTGTTCAAGCTCGTGGACATCGCGCCGGAGGAGCCGGGCGCCGAGGAGTTCATCCGCGAGATGGCGAGCGAGGTGCGCATCTCGCTCGCGCACACCTGCACCGACTACGACACGGCCGCTCGCGCCTTCGAGCTGGGCGCGCGCCAGCTCACGCACCTGTACAACGCCATGGACCCCATGCACCACCGCAAGCCCGGTCCCATCCCCGCCGCCGTCGAGCACGGTGAGGTGACGGCCGAGATCATCGCCGACGGCGTGCACATCCATCCCGCCATGGTGCGCCTGGCCTTCCAGCTGTTCGGCGACGACCGCATGATCCTCATCAGCGACACGCTGCGCGCCGCCGGCCTTAAGGACGGCACCTACGACCTGGGCGGCCAGGACGTCACGGTGCGCGGCCCTGTGGCCACCATCGACAACGGCGCGCTCGCGGGCTCGGTGAGCGACCTCATGCGCTGCCTGACCGTGGCCGTGCGCGACATGGGCATCCCGCTGGCGAGCGCCGTGAAGGCCGCCTCCGCGAACCCCGCCCGCGCCCTCGGCCTGGACGCCGAGCGCGGCAGCCTCGAACCCGGCAAGGTGGCCGACGCCGTCCTGCTGGACAAGGAGACGCTCGACGTGCGCGCCGTCGTCCTGCGCGGCAAGGTGTTGCAGGAATAGCGATGGAGGACGCGACCTACCTTTCAACCAAGGAGGCGGCGCGGAAGTGGGGTATGACAGCGCGCCGCGTGCAGCAGCTGTGCCGGGAGGGCCAGGTGCCGACGGCGCGGCGCGAGGGTCGGTCGTGGCTCATCCCCGCCGACGCGGAGAGGCCCGAGGCGTCGGAGGGCGCGGAGGCCTTGCGGCCCCTCGTCGAAGCGGAGCCCTTCATGCCGCTGACCGCGAGCGCCTTCCCCCTGGGGCGCTGCGAGGAGTTCATCGCGCGCCTCCCCGAGGCGAGCCAGCCCCTCGCCTGGGCGGAGTTCTACTACTTCAGCGGCCGGGCGGAGGAGGCGGCGGAGGCCGCGGAGCCGTACCTGCGGCGCGGCGGCCTCAAGAAGAGGCTGACCGCCGCCATCGTGTACGGGTTCGCCAACCTGAGCCTGGGCCGCATCAACTCGGCGCGGTTTGCCTTTGAGGGCATCCGCGAGACGCTCGAGCCCCTCAAGAGCCGGGAGATGGAGGGCTCCACGAAAGCCGCCTGCGTCTTCGCCGCCGCGATGGCGAGCGTGCTGCTCCACCTGCCCTACCAGGACATCCCGCCGCTGCGCGACAGCCTGCGCTGCCTGCCCGACGGCCTGAAGCAGTACGCCTGCTACATCCTGGCCCACCAAGCCTACCTGGAGAAAGACTACGAGCGCGCGCTGGGGTCCGTCGAAACCGCGCTGGCGTGGTGCGACAGGCTGTACCCCATCCCGGCGGTCTACCTGCACGTGATGGCCGCCGTCTGCGCCATGAACGCGAAGCGGACGGAAGAGGCCCGCGAGCACTTCTGGCGAGCGTGGGGGATAGCGGGGCCGGACGACCTGATCGAGGCGTTCGGCGAGCACCACGGCCTGCTGCAGGGGCTGATCGAGGCCGAGCTGCGCACCCGCAGCCCTGAGGACTACGAGCGCGTCATCGCCATTACCTACCGCTTCAGCAGCGGCTGGAGGAAGGTGCACAACCCCGACACCGGGCACCCGGTGGCCGACGACCTCACCACCACGGAGTTCACCGCCGCCATGCTGGCCGATCGCGGATGGAGCTACCAGCAGATCGCCGATCACATGGGGCTGTCGTCCAACACCGTGGGGAAGTACCTGTCCAGCGTGTACCGCAAGCTGGGCATCAAGACGAAGGAAGAGCTGCACGCCTACATGCTCTGGTAGCGCCCCGTCCCGCCGCAGCGGCCGCGCGGAGGGCCGTTTCGTTTCGCCAACGGGCTCCTTTTCGCAATCATGTGATCGAAACACCTGATGAAACGCTTATAGGTCACGTGAAGAATTCCTCAAGACAGTACATGATTTGCCTCCGTTTCATGTAGGGGGTAAGACCTCCCGATGCTGGATAATATGCTGAGCAGAAAAACACGTTCGCGAAGGGCGCGGACGGATGGGAGGGGCGGCGCATGACGATGCCGGCCGCCGCCGCGTCCCTCGCTCTCGCGCGGCTCAGGGGACGCGGGTAGGGAAGAAGGATCCGCGTCGGAGATAAGATTTTTCGGAAGGATTGCCATGAAAGCTTTCGACCGACCTGCGAAGACCGTCCTCGGCGCGCTTCTGGCGCTGACGCTCGCCTTCGCGCCGTTGCTGCCCGCCGCGGCCTTCGCCGACGATCCGCTCGTCGCGGACAATCCAGCGACGGAGAGCGGCGTTGCGCCGGCGGCCGCTTTCGATTACAGCGCGGCGTACCAGATCATCGAAAACGCCCCGTGCGAAGTCGACGCGGTCGCGGTCGATTACAGCGCAGAAGCCACCGCCGCATGGGTTAGGAACGCATGGCTCCAGGGCATCGCCGACGATTTGAACGGCGTGGGCGTGGACACGGGGAATCTGCTGGTGCTGGATAGGCCCGACGGGTGGAAGGATCCCGTCGAAGGCACGGCCGACAACCCATCGGGAGAAGAGGGCCGCTACGATTTCGCCCTCGTGGGAAACCAGAGCCTCCCTGGCTTCTCCACCGAAAAGTCCGCCACCGTGCTGCCGGAGCAGTACCAAGGGCCCGTGATCGATGGGCGCGCCTTCGTCGTGCAGGGCGGCACGGAAGGCGTCGATTACACGTATCCGAAGGACGTTCAGCAAAACGGGGGCATCCGCGCGCTCACCGTGCTCACGTCAACGCCTCTTACCATACGCATGAAACAACCCGGAGCCACGACGAAGACCGACGGCATCGTCGTCAAGGCGTACGTGGAGGCGAACGTCACGCTGCAAGGGGTGCAGATCGACCTGAGCGAGCGCGCGGCCGCTCCCGTGGCCCTCGAGCCGGGCGCGTTGCCCCGATTCGGCTTCGTCGGCGATTGCTCGTTCACGGGCGGCGTCGATCATGCGGGCATCGAGGTGCCGAACGGCGCGGAGGCCCGGTTCCTCATGGATTCCGGTCGGGGAACGGTGAGCGTTCAAGGTGGCGAGGGCGCCGCGGGCATCGGGGGCGCGTTCGGCCAGACGAACGGGAAGATGAGCTTCATGCGCGACTCGCAGCAGAGCACCGACGAAGTCACCTTGATAGCGCGCGGAGGCCAGAAGAGCCTGTTCTTCCCCTACAGCAATCAAGCGGAGTATTTCGGCGGCGCGGGCATCGGAAGCGGGGCGTGCATCAACCGGTTCGGCGCGCCGCAGCCCAAGACCGACGAGGACGGGGGAATCGTCGCTATCAAGCACGGCGTCATCTCCGCCTACGGCGGTTTCCGCGGAGCGGCCATCGGCGGCGGGGCCTACCACGCGCCCCGCGTCGAGATCGGCGGCGGAACGTTCCCCGAAGTGGTCGGCGGCGTGTTCGGCGCGGCTATCGGCGGCGGAGCGGCCGCGTCGGGCGGCAGGGTGTACATTGGCGGCAACGCCCACTTCGAGAACATCCAAGGCGGTCGACATTCGGCGGGCATAGGCAGCAGCACCTTCGCCGACACCGGCGTGACCGCGGGCGTGCGCGACGGCGGCGAGATAACCATCGGCGGACACGCGTACGTCAAGACGACGGGCGGAGAAGGAGGTGCCGGGCTTGGCGGCGGGCTGGGCTCGGCCGCCGGCAGCATCGCCATCAAGGAGCAGGCTCGCGTCTTCGCCTATGGCGGCGCATTCGCGACTGCCATAGGATCGGGTCCAAGCATCGAGGGCGGCAGCGGGGATGGAGCCAGGAACTCCATCAGCGTCTCGGACAACGCCCAGGTCTACGCCGAAGGCAACGTCTACTCGGCCGGTATCGGCGGCTCGTCCGGCAATCCGGGAGGGAACATCTTCTTTGGAGGCAACGCCGGCATCGTCGCCAAGGGAGGGGAGCGCGGGGCCGGCATCGGCGGTTCACGAGGCTTTGCAGGAGGAAACATCCACTTCGAAGGCAATGTAAGCATCGAGGCCAAGGGAGGAGAGCGCGCGGCTGCCGTCGGCGGCGGGGGCTCCGTCATCTTGAACGGCGAGTTCCGCTTCGGCAACGGGGGAGACATCGCACTCAACGGCGGCACCTACCATCTGACCCCGGGCGTCAACGCGACCTCCCTCGGCGGCGGGGAGTACGGGCAGGCGAACACGATAAAAATATCGAACGCGAGCATCGCGTCCGCCCCGCTGAGCGGATGGCATACGAACGCGGTCGCCCTCATAGGATCGGCCGCGCCGGTGCAGCAGAACATGAGCCTCGGCGGGCAGCGCATCTCGGTCCAGAACAGCACGATCGGCTTGGACAAGTCGAAGGCCTCGCACAATGCGACCTACGCGATCTTCGGAGGAGCGGGGTTCAACGGGCCCATCCAGTTCGAAAGCGGCACGCTCGAGGCAAACTTGTCGACCGAGGCGGCGAAGTCCGCCTACCTGTTCGGAACCCGGCTGGCAAACGGCGTGATCGTGAATGGTGGAACCTATAACCTCGCGGGTGGGGAGGCGCTTTCCGACACGCAGATGGTGAACGGCCAAGGCCAGAAGGTGTACCCGAACACGTTCGTCCTGGAAGGCACCGGGCAATCGTTGGAGCTGGACGGCGGCGCGATCGAAGGCGGCTCGTACGACTTCACGGGAGGGCGCACCGACGAGAAGGGCTCGACGACGGTCTTCCTGCCGGCGACTTCCGGAAACCCCGCGCCCGTGCTGCGAAGCGCCACCGCGCCGACGCCGGCGCGCGCCTTGTTCGCGGCCGCCCCTGCCGTCGCGACGCCCGCTGCCTTGGCCGCGCCGGCCCCTGCGGCTGCGCCGGCTCCCGCGGCGGCTCCCGCGGTGGTGAGCGTGATCGCGAACGGCACGCGCTACCAGAACAGCTACGTGCGCGAGCCGGGCAAGACCTACCAGAAGACGCTTTACAAGAACGGCGCGAAGGTGACGTTCGACCTGGCCGGCGGCACGGGCGATGCGCCGCAGCAGAACGTGCTTCCCGGCGACGTGGTGACCGAGCCGGCGAACGTCGCGCGCGACGGGCACACGCTGGCGGGCTGGACCCTGGGAGGCCAGCCCTACGACTTCGCCCGGCGCATGACCGAGTCGGATGTGGGCAAATCGTACATGATCTCCGCCGCTTGGAAGGCTGTGCCCGCGACCGACCCCGGGCAGACACCCGGCTCCGACACGCAGACCGGCAGCGAAGCGGGCGGCGCGACCGGAACGGGAGCGGGTTCGGCCCTCGCTCCCACCGGCGACAGCACGCTCCCGTTCGCGCTCCTCGCCCTTGCAGCCCTCGCCGCGACGGCGACACTGGCAGCCAGGCGCAAGGCGCGCTGCGGCTAGCCTCCGCATCGCCGACCGCTCGAAGGGCCCCGACCGCATGCGATCGGGGCCCTTCCTCTTCCAAAACCGAACCGTTAGAGTATACTTTACGGCGCGACGAGGCGATTCAGGCGAAGGGGGGGGGCGGAGGGCATGCAATCGCTGATCTACATCGAAGTGAACCTGCTGTGCCTGCTCATTCTGGCACTCGTCCTCGTGAAGACGCTGCGCGGCGACGACCTGCGCAGCCGGCAGTTCTGGTTCTCGGGCGTGCTGGCGGCGAGCATCCTCGCCTCGGCGCTCGACATGCTGTGGATGCTCGTGAGCGTGGGCACCCTGCGCACGGCGCCCCTCGGCAGCTTCCTCATCAACGCGGCGTACTACGCCATGGCGTCGCTTGGCAGCTATTGCTGGTTCGTCTACTCCGAGCGCGTGCAGGGTTCGCGCCTCGTGGCCTCGCGCGGACGGCTCGTGCTGTGCGCAATCCCGCTCATGGTGTCGTTTGCGCTGGTGGCATCCTCGTATTGGACCGGATGGGCGCTCTTCATCGACGCGGAGGGCGGCTACCATCGCGGCAGCCTGTACTTCGTGCAGTTCTCCATCGTGTACGGATACGGCCTGTTCACGGCCGCGCACGCGCTCATGTACGCGCTCAAGAAGCAGAACTTCGCCATGCGCTCGCAGTATCTGGCGCTCACGTACTTCGCCGTGCTGCCGCTTCTGTTCATCACGCTGCAGGCGTTCGCGCCCAACGTGCCGCTCACCTGCGTGGGCGTGGCCGTGGCGCTTCTGTGGGTGTACCTGGATATGCAGGAGCAGAAGATCTCGCTCGACCCGCTCACGCAGCTGAACAACCGCGGCCAGCTGGCGCGCCACGTGGCGCAGCGCATGAAGCACCGCGACGCGGGGCAGACGCTGTGCCTGTTCATCGTCGACGTGGACTCGTTCAAGCGCATCAACGACGTGCACGGTCACGTGGAGGGCGACCGGGCGCTCGTGCGCGTGGCCGACGCCCTGCGCCGCTGCTGCGCGGGGAGCTCGGACTTCGTGGCGCGCTACGGCGGCGACGAGTTCGTGGTGGTGAGGGATTCTGCGGAGCCGTGCGACGCGGGCGCGCTGGCAGATCGGCTGAACGCGGAGCTCGCCGCCCTCGATGCGGCCGCCGAAGCGCCCTATGAGCTGCACGTGAGCGCAGGCGGCGCAGCCTTCGACGAGGGCATCCTCACGCTGCAGGACTTCCTCCACAAAGCCGACAAGGATCTCTACCGCGCGAAAGCCGCGCAACGCAGGTAAGGCAGCGTCGCGGCTCACGCCGGCTGCATTCCAAATGTGTACAAAATGATGGAGAATTGAATAGCAAAAGTGTACATGTCCCAAATAGGGACTGTCCCCATTTGGGACATTGAAAGGCCCGCGCCATGTGACGCGGGCCTTTTTGGCATAAAAGGGGACTGTCCCCTTTTATGCCATTTTACGCTTCGGGGAGGGAGGCGGCGGCGACGGACTGGCCGACGCGGCGCATCATCTCGTCGGGCAGCGTCACGTTGATCTGCGCGGCGAGCTCGGGGTACTCCTCGGCCAGCACGCGGTTGCACTCGCTGATGACCAGGTCGCCGCCCACGCCGGAGGCCACGCGGCCCAGCACCAAGAGCGTCTTGATCTCGTAGAACGAGCTGTACAGCACGAGCGTATGCGCCAGATACACGCCGATGGAGCGGAAGATGTCGAGTGCGCCCTCATGCCCCTCGTTGGCCAGGCCCTGTACCACCTTGAGCTTCTCGGCGGGGGAGAGCGAGGGGTCCAGCTCGATGCCGGCGGCCGGCGAGAGCTTGATCACGGCGTCCTGGCTGAAGTACTTGCAGCCCACGCCGTAGTCGGTCGACCACTCGTCCTGCATGGCGTCAGGCGACAGGTCCACCGGCGCGAAGGCCAGCTCGTTGATCCACCCGAGCACGTTGCCCTCGTCGTTCACGTAGCCCACGGCTTCGGACGTGCCCATCGCGATGCCGAGGATGTCGCCCGCGCCCGTGCTCATGAAGCCGGCGAGCGCGGTCACGTCGCCGTCGTTGGCCACCACCAGGGGCACGTCGCCGATCTCCTTGCCCGCGCGGTCGTAGATGCTCTTCACCTCGTCGCGCCGCTCGCGCGGCACCTTGATGAACAGGCTCGCCACCATGGGGCTGTTGCCCACGAACGTGCCGGCCGACGACACGCCGATGGCATCCACGCGCGGCATCTTGGACGCGGCCGTCTTGAACGCGGTCACGATCTCGTTGAAGTGGTACTCCGGATCCTCCGTGACCTTGGGGAACCACACCACTTCCTCGGAGTACACCGACTCGCCGTCGATGACGGCCGACACCTTGCGGTCCGACCCGCCGGCGTCGAAGCCGATGCGGCAGCCCTCCATGTGGCCGCCGATCTTCTTCGCGGCCTCGTTGGCGGCGGGGAAGTCGGCCTCCGTGCAGGCGATCACCTCGAGCGGCTTCTCGTACACGTCGTCGAAGAAGCCGTAATCGAACGCGCGCTCGCCTTGCGGAGAGTACGCCTGGGCCAGCTTCTCCGCGATGTCGTCGCAGCCGCGCAGGTACACGCGGAACCCGCCCGTGCTCCACAGCACGAACTTCACCAGGCGCTCCACGTAGCGCAGATCGGCCTCGGCGAACTCGCCGCCGCGGATCGCGCTCTCGCGCACGGAGATGAGCCCGTCCTCGCGCTCCACCGCCACGGCGATGGGACGGGTGGCGCCCTCAAGGTAGGCCTTCATCCACACGCCGAACGGGATGAACCCCTCGTCCAGCACGGGCATGTTCTTAACGTCGTACTCGATACCCAGGTAGTTCATGTCGTCAGTCTCCAATCAACTCGGTCAAAACTCGTTCGGTCATGGACAGGGCGCGGGGCACGTGGAAGGGGCCCTTGAACGTGGAGCCCTTCGTGGGCGGCATGGTGGGCTTGCCGTCGCGACGCAGATAGCCGTACCATTCGCCGTACTCGGGGTCGGCGAAGTGCTCCTTGCAGTAGTCGATCGTGCGCAGCAGCCAGTCCAGGAAGTACGCATCGCCCGTGTCGCGGTAGGCCTTCGACGCGGCGATCATGATCTCGTTGTGCGGCCACCACAGCTTCATGTCGTGCTCGTAGGCCTCGGTGGGCTTGCCCTCGGCGTCGATAAAGTACAGCAGGCCCTCGTACTCCTTGTCCCAGCCGGCCTCGATGGCCAGGCGGAAAATCTCGCGGGCGGTGGCGTGCAACTCCGCATCGCCGCGGTAGTTGGCCTCGTCCATCATGAACCAGCTGCACTCGATGTCGTGCCCCGGGTTCACCACGCGCCCGGCCGTGTACCAGAGCTCCGGCTGCCCCTCCTGATTCACGCTCTCCAGCGTGCAGCCCAGCTCCGGGCGGTAGTGCTCGTTCACGATGCGGTCGGTGCACTCGCGCGCATGGCGGTCGTACTCCTCCGTGTTCGCGGGATCGACGCGGCGCATGATGCCGATGATGTTGAGGAAGATCATCGGATCTCCCAGCGCCCGGCCCGCGCGCGTCTCGGGGATGGTCTTCGGCCCGAGGCCTGTGGGGTCCTCGATCAGGCCGTTGTTCAGGTTGTAGATCATCTCATACGCCCGCCGGGCGCGCTCCAGGTGCTCGGTCTCGCCCGTCAGCCCGTAATACTCGGCGTTCGCGATGGCGTAGAAGCCCTCGGAGAAGCAGTAGCGCCTCTGGCGCAGGGGCGCGCCCTCCGCCGTCACCGTGAAGTACAAACGGCCGCCCGCCTCGCGGTTCACGCAGTGCTCCTCCAAGAAGTCCAGGCAGCTCTTCGCAGCCGCCATCCATTCCGGGCGCTCGCCGTACAGGCGGCACAGGTGCGAGAACGTCCAGGCGCAGCGGCCCTGCATCCATACGCTCTTGTCGGTGGAGTAGATCTCGCCCGTGCGGTCGAGGCAGGTGTACACGCCGCCGTTCTCGCGGTCCATGCCGTGCTCGAGCCAGAAGGCCGTGCACGCGTCAAGCTCCTCGCGGCACCAGTCGCGCGCGGAGACGAGCTTCTGCAAGGTGTCGTCGGTCATGCGCGCCCCCTTAGTTCGAGCAGCCGACGATGGGGCAGGCCTCCCACGTCGACTCGCGCATCGGCGCGTCGGCGTCCATAAGGCCCTCGCGCTTGAGCACGGTCACGATGTGCTCCACGTCCTCGCCCTCGAGCGCGCACACGGGCTCGCGCATCTGGTTCGTGTTGAACACGCCCATCTGCCACAGCGCCGTCTTGAACGCGCCCACGCCCGCGCCGAAGCCCACGGTGGCCTTCACCTCGCGCGTCACGAACATGAGGCGGGCCAGGTGGTTCTGGATCTCGCTCACGCGCGCCCAGTCGCCGGCCTGCGCCGCGCGCCACTGCTCCACGTAGCTGGCCGGGTCGATGTTCGCGAGCCCCGGCACCGAGCCGTCCGCGCCGCCCAGGTACGCGCCGTCCACCACCACCTCGTGGCCGGTGAGCAGCTGCAGCGGGTGCCCCGCGTCCTCGTTCTGCAGCATGAGCCAGCGGAAGCTCACGTCGTCGCCCGAGGAGTCCTTCACGCCCTGCAGCACGCCGTCGACGCCAAGGCGCACGAGCATCGTGGGATCGAGCTTCGTGTGCACGCAGGCCGGCAGGTCGTAGGCGAACAGCGGCAGGTCGGTGTTCTCGCGGATGGCGCGGAAGTGGCGCTCCACCTCCTTCGGGCCGCCGAGCGCGTAGAAGGGAGCCGTGGCCACGAGCGCGTCCACGCCGTAGCCGGTGGCGCGTTTGGCCTGGTCGATGACGCGCATCGTCTCCATGTCGATGATGCCCACCATCACCGGCACGCGGCCGTGCACCATGGCGATGGCCTCCTGCAGCACGTGGTAGCGCTGCGCGTCGGTGAGGAAGGC
Organism: Arabiibacter massiliensis; assembly: GCF_902386925.1. Lineage (NCBI taxonomy): Bacteria > Bacillati > Actinomycetota > Coriobacteriia > Eggerthellales > Eggerthellaceae > Arabiibacter > Arabiibacter massiliensis. Next base: position 3,186,279 of record NZ_LR698996.1, read on the forward strand.
CACCTCTCCCGACGAGCCCAGGAAGAACAGGCCGTCGACGCCGGCGTCGATCATGCGGTTGATGGTGCGCTCGAGCGCCTCCAGGTCGAGCTGGCGCTTCTCGGTCAGCGGGATGACGACCGGGGGGATGACGCCGCGAAACGGTGAATCTGTCATGGGGATGCAGCCTCTTTTCAAGTCTGTGTACAAACGGTAAAAGGGTAGTATCACCAGGTTACTACGTCAACGAAACCACGCTGGTCATCACATAAAAAGCGCCCCCGGTCAAAGAGTGAATCGGGAGCGGTAGTAGTGATTGACTGCGATTTTTATATTTGGCTTGAGGTTTAAACTATATTAAGAAGGTAATAGCTCTCAGAGCCATGTGCGTTATACAATCCTGCCGGGACGTCGGAAATATCAAGTATAAAATATCCGTCCTTTGTTTTCTCGAAAGGAATGTTTATCCAATTGCCGTCATTGTCGGAAATATAATAGGAAGTGTCTATATTCAGAGTTTTTTCAACCCATAGAGTGTCTTCGTAATATCCCAATTGAAAACTGCTTTTTTCGGCGGTGGTCCACACGTTTGATAGGTAATAATTATTTGGACCAAGTACTTGTCCGTCTGCATGCATGTTGAATACGGTAATCCCATGATCCGAAGGAGAAGATGGCTGTCCGTCAATCTCTTCAATCTCGTAGCCGTTTAATTCAAAACCTGGCCAATAACCTGCTTCACGGATAGGGTCTAAGCCGTATCCCTCCGACGATGGTTCACTGGTTGTGAGCAGCCGATCGCCCTCGTCGCGATTGACCAGTAGCGCGTGTTCGGTTCCACTCTCTCCTGAATACATGGTAGTGAAGGTATCTGCAATGATTGAACCGTCTGCGGAAGTCCAATCGTCCGCATTAAACTTTATTGAGTAGGAGCCCAAAAGTGTCGTGCATACTCCATCTCTCTCTACAAAAAACATGCCTTTGGTCTTGCCAAGCTCATCGAGTTTGTAGGTGAGGTAGTCTGAATCTGCTTGCCGGTTGGAGTCTGTCGGTTGGCTTTCACTTTGAGTTCCGTTTGCTTCGGGCGAAGGCGATTTGACGCTGTTTTGATCTGATACCGTGGAGCATCCGCTCAAGCCACAAAGAATTACGAATGCAACAATTATCGCCATACGCTTTGTTCCTGCCATTACCCCTCCTTTATATGCATACTCTTACTAATTGTTGGATTATAACCCAACACAGTAGAAATAGTATCACATAGGCTTCACCTATGGAAGAAAGTCCCATCAGATGTGAAATGTTAAAAAGCAGGGTAGAGCTGGGCTCGACCATTCAGAAGTTGCGTGTTGCCCAAGGACTTTCCGTGCGAAAATTCGCACTCATGATCGAAATGGACTACTCGTATATTAGTGCAGTCGAAAATGGTCGCGCTAATGCCACAGTTGATTCCTTGTACAAAATCGCAAATGGACTCGGCGTCTCGATCAAGGATCTTTTTTAGTTTAGCTAGAAGATCCCTACTGCAAAAAGCCACCGGATAATAAACCGGTGGCTTTTTGCAGTGGATTGTGTGTTAAACAATGAGTTACTTCCCCAGGTCGGGATGGAGCAGCGACGGGGCGGCGCCGAGGAGGAGCCGCGTGTAGTCGTCCTTCGGGCTCTCGAACACGTCCTTGGACGCGCCGCGCTCCACCGCCTGGCCCGCGTTCATCACGATGATGCGGTCGGAGATGTAGCGCACCGTCTGGATGTCGTGGCTGATGAACACCATCGATAGCCCCAGGTCGCGCTTCAGGTCCATGAGCAGGTTCAAAATCTGCGCGCGCACCGACACGTCGAGCGCGCTCGTGGGCTCGTCGGCGATGATGGCGTCGGGCTTGAGCGAGAGCGCGCGGGCGATGGCCACGCGCTGGCGCTGGCCGCCGGAGAGCTGCCCGGGCAGCGCCTCGAGCACGGACTCGGGCAGGCCCACCATCTCGATGAGCTCGAGCACGCGCTGCTCGCGGGTGGTCTTGTCGCCCACCTTGTGCACCTTGAGCGGGTCGAGCAGCTGGTCGTGCACGCTCATGCGGGCGTTCAGGGCCGTCGCCGGATCCTGGAACACCACCGAGATCACGCGCCCGATCACGCGGCGCATGTCGGCCGTGCGCTTCGTCACGTCCTGGCCCTTGAAGTACACCTTGCCCGTGGTGGGGGCCTGCAGCCCGCACATCACGTTGGCCGTGGTGGACTTGCCGCAGCCGGACTCGCCCACGATGCCCAGCGTCTCGCCCGGCATGAGCTTCAAGGTGAGCCCGCGCACCGCCTGCACCTTGTTGGGGTGCAGGATCGATCCCGTGCGCGTCTTGAACGTCACGCTGATATCGTCGAGGAAGATGATGGGGGTGGGCTCGCCGGCCGCCGCGACGGCGGTGCCGGCCGACGCCTCCCTCACCGTTTCATTCTGGCTCATATGATGGCACCTCCTGGAACGTACGGCTTGATGCCGAGGCGCTTGAGCTCGCTGTCAGGCAGCTCGGCGTAATAGTGGTCGGAGTCGGCCACGCGCTTGAGCACGGGGCGCAGCTGCGACACCTTGTCGGGGTGGCTCGAGCGCGGCGTGAAGCGGTCGCCGGCGGGGAAGTCCTTCGGCGAGGGCACGCTTCCGGGAACCTGGTGCAGGCGGTCGCCGCCGGCCTCGATGGACAGCACCGAGCCCAGCAGGCCGCGCGTGTACTCGTGCACCGGGTGGCACAGGATGTCCGTGACCGGGCCCTGCTCCACCACCTGGCCGGCGTACATGACCGTGATGGAGTTGGCCACCTCGGCCACCAGCGCCAGGTCATGGCTCACGAACACCATGGCGAAGCCCAGCTCCTTCTGCAGCTTGTTCAACAGGTCGATGACCTGCTTCTGCACGGTCACGTCGAGGGCCGTGGTGGGCTCGTCGGCGATGATGAGCTTCGGGTCGCGCGTGAGCGCCATGGCGATGAGCACGCGCTGGCGCTGGCCGCCCGACAGCTCGTGCGGGTAGGATCCCAGCGTGCGCTTCGGGTCGAGGCCCACCAGCTCCAGAAGCTCCTCGGCGCTGCGGGTGCCGCCGCGCTTGGTGAGCTGCTTCATCTGCGACTTGATGAGCATGGAGGGGTTGAGCGAGGAGAGCGCGTCCTGGTAGATCATGGCGATCTCGCGGCCGCGCAGGTCGTTGAGCTGCTTCTGGCTCAGATCCAGCAGGTTCTGCCCGTCGTAGAGCACCTCGCCGGCGACCGTGGCCTTCGGGTCGAGCAGGCCCATGATGGTGAGCGACGTGATGGACTTGCCGCAGCCCGACTCGCCCACGAGGCCCATGGTCTGGCGCGGGCGCACGACGAAGCTCACGTGGTCGACCACGTTCACGTCGCCGTGGCGGGGGAACTTGATGCAGAGGTCCTTGACCTCCAGGATGGGCGGCACGTCGGTGCGCGCCTCGAAGCGGTCGTTGCGCTTGTTCTCCATGGCGCGCAGATCGGACAGGCGCTTCTCGAGCATCTCGGCCTGGGCGGCGTAGGCCAGCGTCGGGTCGGCAACCATGCGGTCGGCCTCGCGGTTGGCGCGCACGGCGGCGTCATCGGCCTTGACCGGGGCCTTCGGGGCGGCGGCCATGGCGTCGGTGATGCCCTCGGACAGGATGTTCAGGCACAGCACCGTGATCATGATGGCCAGGCCCGGGAACAGCGCCTGCCACCAGCGGCCGGAAAGCACGCCGCCGCGGGCGTCCGAGAGGATGTTGCCCCAGGTGGGCGTAGGCTCGGGGATGCCGGCGGAGATGAAGGACAGCGACGCTTCGAACACGATGGCGTCGGCCACCAGCACGATGGTGAACACCATGACCGGCGCGATGCAGTTGCGGATGACGTGCTTCCACAGGATCCACGGGGCGCGGGCGCCGGAGACGACGACGGCGCGCACGTAGTCCTGGTTGTACTCGCTCACCACGTTCGCGCGCACGATGCGGGCGATCTGCGGGATGTACAGGAAGCCGATGGCGAAGATGAGCGAGGGCACCGAGTTGCCGAACACCAGCACGAACGTGGCGGCCAGGGCGATGCCGGGGAAGGACATGACGACGTCCAGGATGCGCATGATGACTTCCGACACCCACTTGCGCGACACCGCGGCGATGGCGCCGATGATGGAGCCGGTGATAAGCGCGAACGCCGTGGCGCCCAGGCCGATGACGAGCGAGTAGCGCGCGCCGTACATCATGCGCGAGAGCACGTCGCGGCCCTTGTCGTCGGTGCCGAACAGGAACTGCGCGTCAGGCGCCTGGCGCGCCGTGAAGATCTGGTAGGGGTCGTGCGGCGCGATGACGTTGGCGAGCACCGCGATCATCACCACCAGGATGAGCACGATGAGGGAGATGCGCGAGCCGATGGACATGGCTTTCCAGCGGCGGAAGTGCACCTTGCCGGGGTTCTCGAGCTTCGCGGTTGTGTTTTCTCGTAGCTTGACCATGTCACACCGTCCTGATGCGCGGATCGATCAGGATATAGAGCATATCCACGATGATGTTGATGATGATGAACGTGACGGCCACCACCAGCACGACGCCCTGCACGAGCATCGTGTAGCTGGACTGGATGCCCGAGAGGATGGCCATGCCCATGCCGGGCAGGTTGAAGATGACCTCGATGACCACGGCGCCGCCGATGAGGTAGCCGATGCGCAGGCCGAGCACCGTGACCGGCGTGATGAGCGCGTTGCGCAGCACGTTGCGGGCCACCACGACGCTCTTCGGGATGCCGGCGCCGAGCGCGGTGCGCACGTAGTCGCGGTCGAGCTCCTCCACCATGGACGTGCGGATCACGCGCGTGAGCTGGCCGGACACCGGCACGCCCAGGGCGATCGCCGGCATGGCCATGCGAAGGAGCCAGCCGCTCGGGTCGTCGGTGAACGCCGGCAGGGGCCCGGAGGCGGGCAGCACGTGCAGCATGGAGGAGAACAAGAGGATCATGAGCACCGCGAGCCAGAACGAGGGCGTGGCGATGCAGGCGATGGAGAACACGCGGATGATCTGGTCGGGCCATCGATCTCGGTACAGGGCCGAGATCACGCCCAAGATGACGGCCACCACCACGCCTATGATGAGTCCGAAGAACGTCAGCTGCAGCGTGACGGGCAGCGCTTCGCCGATGCGATCGGCCACCGAGGCGCTGTTGGCGCCGTACGTCCCCAGGTCTCCCTTGGCAAGCCCAACCATGAAGTTGCCGTACTGCACGAGGACGGGGTCGTTCAGACCGTGCTCCTCGCGGTACTGCTGGGCCTGTTCTTCCGTGGCGTTCTCTCCCAGGACCGAATACGCTTGGTCGATGGGGGAGAGCGACATGATGAAGAACACGAGGATGGTGACACCGAATATCATGATGGGCAGCGCTATGAGGCGTCGGCCGATCAGGCGTAACAGGTTGCTCACCGGTTCCCCCTTTCCGCTATCAAGGCTCTCGTCGACAACAGTGCCGGCTGTCCGTCTTGGCGCGCATGTCCCCATGGACGGCAAGACGGGCAGCCACTCTGTATTCTATATGAGAACGCGCAGATTATCGGCGGGAATTAGCGGGTCGGTCGGTTTGGCCCTGCGGGCCGCAATCGATTTCGGGGCCGGGGGCTTCGCGCGGGCTGCGCTGCGGCCGGCACCGGTGTCCGCGGCGCCGGCGCGCAGAGGGGCGCGCGCAACGTCTGCGGCGCGTACGCCGCCGTTGGCATTTCGTTGACGATATGTTTCTTTTGCGGCCTGCGACGCATGCGAGCACGGTTTTTCCAGATCATGCGTTCGCTTAGAGCCTCAATCATCGCTAAGTACTTCACAAGGGTTCTTTATTTTTTCCGGGTTTTCCCCGATAATGGGTACCGCTGTTGTGCGCGTGCTCAAACACGCACATACCTCGGGGCCCTCGCGCCCCGGAACCGAAATGGAGGGAAACCTATGGAACAGCAGAACAAAGCAGCTTTGACCCGTCGTACGTTCTTGGCGGGCAGCGCCGTGGCCGCTGCGGCGGCCGGCCTCACGCTCGCCGGATGCGGCGGCGGGGGCAGCACCGAGGGCGGCTCCACTCCCGCTCCCGAGGGCGGCTCCACCGCGGCCCCCGCGTCGGGCGGCACCCTGACGGGCGCGTGCGCCTACACGAGCACGAACGTCGACCCGCGCGGCCTGAACGGCGGCTCCGCCCTCATGCTGGCGGCCACGTGGCACGTGTTCGAGGGCCTCTACGACCTCGACCTGCACACGTACAAGACGTACAACGCGCTCGCGGCCGGCGAGCCCACGAAGGTGTCCGACACCGAGTACGAGGTGGCGCTGCGCGACGGCGCCAAGTTCTCCGACGGCTCGGACGTGACCACGGCCGACGTGGTGAACGCCTTCGAGGTGAACATGGCCGACGCCACCTGCGGCGCGTTCCTGTCGTTCATCGACGGCGTGTCCGCCAAGGATGACAAGACCGTGTCCATCAAGCTGAAGTACCCCTTCGACGCCCTGCTCAAGGGCCGTCTGTCCGTGGTGAAGGTGTACCCCGCCTCGCTCACCGACGACCAGCTGAAGACCAAGCCCATCGGCTCCGGCCCCTGGATGTACGACAGCATCAACGGCGACGACGGCGGCACCATCAAGTTCGTGCCGAACCCGAACTACGCCGGCTCGATGACCCCCACGGCCGACTCCATGGAGTGGAACATCGTGCTCGACTCCACGGCCCGCACCACCGCGCTGCAGGAGGCCTCGGTCCAGGTCATGGAGAGCGTGCCCGACGCCAACGCCGACCAGCTGATCGCCTCCGGCGCGTCGGTCGACTACCTGCAGGGCTTCAACCAGGCGTTCCTCATGTTCAACACGCAGAAGAAGCCGTTCAACGACCCGCGCGTGCGCCAGGCGTTCTTCTATGCCATCGATACCGAGAAGCTCATCAACAACCAGCTTGCCGGCCATGCCTCCAAGGTGACGGGCTTCCTGCCTGAGGACCATGCGAACTACCACAAGGCCTCCATGGTGTACGAGCACGACGTGGAGAAGGCAAAGAGCCTGCTCGCCGAGGCCGGCGTGGAGAACCTTGAGTTCACGATGGTCACCAACAACAACTGGGTGAAGGATCTCGCCGCCCAGATCCAGGAGGACCTCAAGGCTGCGGGCATCACGATGACCAACGCCGAGCAGAAGATCAACTGGAGCGAGTACGCCGAGTCCGACAGCGAGCTGGCGTACGACGTCATGCTCACCCCCGGCGACCCCACCTGCTTCGGCAACGACCCCGACCTGCTCATGAGCTGGTGGTACGGCGACAACATCTGGACCCAGGGCCGTACGTGCTGGAAGAAGGCCGGCGACGGCAAGTTCGAGGAGCTCCAGACCCTCATGCAGCAGGCGCGCGAGGCGACCGACGCCAAGAAGCAGCAGGAGATCTGGAACCAGTGCTTCGACCTGCTGTCCGAGGAAGTGCCGCTGTACCCGCTGTTCCATCGCGAGCTGGCCACGGGCTACCAGAGCAGCATGATCTCGGGCTACAAGCCCATCGCCACCACGGGCCTCGTGTTCCTGGGCGCGAGCGTCGCGCAGTAAGGACGAGCGTTCCGAGCTAGGCTTTCCGGGGGCCCGCATCGCGCGGGCCCCTTTCTTATGGGGATGGGCGTGACAAAGGGACGGGGATATTGTCACATTCTCGTGTGAGCTTCGGGGCCGTTGCCCGTCGGGGAATGTGACAATATCCCCGTCCCCCTGTCACGCCCCCCGCTTCACGTCGCCGCCACATTTGGGGCCGTTTGCCGATTGCGGCGACCGGCGTGCTGCCCGCGGGCCGCGCCCTTCCGATGCGCGAATCCTTACTGGTATCATAGTGTGCGCTATACTCTGTTGCACGAATGGCTCTTTGAGCGAGGGGCATCCCTTCAAAGGAGAGGAAACTATGGCACGAGAATTCAAATCGATGGACGGCAACAACGCCGCGGCGTACGTCTCCTACGCGTTCACCGAGGTGGCGGGCATCTATCCCATCACGCCGTCGAGCCCCATGGCCGACCTCGTGGACCAGTGGTCCGCTGCGGGCAAGAAGAACATCTTCGGCACCACGGTGAAGGTGTGCGAGATGCAGTCCGAGGGCGGCGCCGCGGGCGCGGTGCACGGCTCGCTCGCCGCCGGTGCGCTGACCACCACCTACACGGCCTCCCAGGGCCTGCTCCTCATGATCCCCAACATGTACAAGATCGCCGCCGAGCAGCTGCCGTGCGTCCTCCATGTGAGCGCGCGCACCGTGGCCACCCAGGCGCTCTCCATCTTCGGCGACCACTCCGACGTCATGGCCTGCCGCCAGACCGGCTTCGCCATGCTCGCCGAGACCAACGTCCAGGAGGTCATGGACCTTTCCGCCGTGGCGCATCTGGCCGCCATCAAGGGCCGCGTGCCGTTCATCAACTTCTTCGACGGCTTCCGCACGTCGCATGAGGTGCAGAAGATCGCCGTGTGGGACTACGACGACCTGGCCGAGATGTGCGACATGGGCGCGGTGCGCGAGTTCCGCGAGCACGCGCTCAACCCCGAGCGCCCCGCCATGCGCGGCAGCCACGAGAACGGCGACGTCTTCTTCCAGCACCGCGAGGCCTGCAACGGCGTGTACGACGCGCTGCCGGCCGTGGTCGAGGACTACATGCACCAGGTGAACGCCAAGCTCGGCACGAACTACGAGCTGTTCAACTACTACGGCGCGCCCGACGCCGACCGCGTGATCGTGGCCATGGGCTCGTTCTGCGACGTGGTGGAGGAGGTCGTGGACTACCTCAACGCCAACGGCCAGAAGGTGGGCCTCGTGAAGGTGCGCCTGTACCGCCCGTTCGTGAGCGAGAAGTTCGTGGCGGCGCTCCCCGCCACCGTGCAGAAGATCGCCGTCATGGATCGCACGAAGGAGCCGGGCGCGCTCGGCGAGCCGCTGTACATGGACGTCGTGAACGCGCTTGCGCACGAGGGCCGCGCGAACCTCACCGTGGTGGGCGGCCGCTACGGCCTGGCCTCGAAGGACACCCCGCCCTCCAGCGTGTTCGCCATCTACACCGAGCTCGAGAAGGACGCCCCGGCGCGCGAGTTCACCGTGGGCATCGTCGACGACGTCACCAACCTGTCCCTGCCCGAGGATCCGGCCAGCCCCAACACGGCGGCCGCGGGCACCATCGAGTGCAAGTTCTGGGGCCTCGGCGGCGACGGCACCGTGGGCGCGAACAAGAACTCCATCAAGATCATCGGCGACCACACCGACAAGTACGTGCAGGCCTACTTCCAGTACGACTCGAAGAAGACCGGCGGCGTGACCATCAGCCACCTGCGTTTCGGCGACTCGCCCATCCGCAGCACCTACTACGTGAACAAGGCCGACTTCGTGGCCTGCCACAACCCCTCCTACGTCACCAAGGGCTTCCGCATGGTGAACGACGTGAAGCCGGGCGGCTCGTTCATGATCAACTGCCAGTGGACGCCCGAGGAGCTTGAGCACCACCTGAACGCCGAGGCCAAGCGCTACATCGCCACCAACGGCATCAAGCTCTACACCATCAACGCCATCGACCTCGCCCGCGAGATCGGCATGGGCAAGCGCACGAACACCATCCTGCAGTCGGCGTTCTTCACGCTGGCCGGCGTCATCCCGCAGGAGGAGGCCATCCAGTACATGAAGGACGCGGCCACGAAGTCCTACCTGAAGAAGGGCCAGGACGTCGTGGATATGAACCACCGCGCCATCGACGCGGGCGCCACGGCGTTCAAGCAGGTTGACGTGCCGGCCAGCTGGGCCGACGCGGTGGACGAGGGCGAGGCCCCCGCGCTTGCGGGCCGCGCCGAAGTGGTGAAGATGGTGCGCGAGATCATGGAGCCGGTGGGCCGCATGGACGGCGACCGCCTGCCCGTGTCCGCGTTCCTCGACCATGCCGACGGCCAGTTCGAGCAGGGCGCGGCCGCTTACGAGAAGCGCGGCGTGGCCGTGAGCGTTCCTGCGTGGGACGCCTCCACCTGCATCCAGTGCAACCAGTGCGCCTTCGTGTGCCCGCATGCCACCATCCGCCCGTTCGCGCTGACCGAGGCCGAGGCCGCCGACGCTCCGGCCGCCACCGTCATGGTGCCCGCGAAGGGCAAGGCTGCGGCCGGCATGCAGTACACGCTGGCCGTCTCGCCGCTCGACTGCATGGGTTGCGGCGTGTGCGTGAACGTGTGCCCGTCGGATTCGCTTTCCATGGTGGGCGCGGAGACGCAGCTCGCCCAGCAGGAGGTCTTCGACTGGTGCGTGGACTACGTGTCCGCCAAGCCCGAGCTCGAGGACGCCACGGTCAAGGGCAGCCAGTTCAAGCAGCCGCTGCTCGAGTTCTCCGGTGCCTGCGCCGGCTGCGCCGAGACGGCGTACGCGAAGCTCGTCACGCAGATGTTCGGCGACCGCATGTACATCACGAACGCCACCGGCTGCTCGTCCATCTGGGGCGGCCCGGCGGCCACCTCGCCTTACACGGTGAACGCCGAGGGCCATGGCCCGGCGTGGTCGAACTCGCTGTTCGAGGACAACGCCGAGCACGGCTTGGGCATGCTGCTCGGGCACGAGGCCGTGCGCGCCAAGCTGGTGGCCGACACCGAGGCGCTGCTCGCCTCCGACGCAAGCGACGCCGTGAAGGCCGCCGCCCAGGCGTGGCTCGATGCGCGCGACAACGCCGAGCTGGGCAAAGAGGCCGCTGCGGTGTACGTGGAGGCTCTCGAGGAGCTCGCGTCCGGCAATAAGCTGGCCGCCGCCATCCTTGAGAACAAGGAGTACCTGACCAAGAAGTCCGTCTGGATCTTCGGCGGCGACGGCTGGGCCTACGACATCGGCTACGGCGGGCTGGATCACGTGCTGGCGTCGGGCCAGGACGTGAACGTGTTCGTGTTCGACACCGAGGTGTACTCCAACACCGGCGGCCAGGCTTCCAAGGCGTCCAACATCGGCCAGGTGGCGCAGTTCGCCGCCGCCGGCAAGGACATCAAGAAGAAGAGCCTCACCGAGATCGCGATGAGCTACGGCTACGTGTACGTGGCGCAGGTGGCCATGGGCGCGAAGCCGGCCCAGACCATCAAGGCCATCGCCGAGGCCGAGGCCTATCCGGGGCCGTCGCTGATCATCGGCTACTCGCCGTGCGAGATGCACTCCATCAAGGGCGGTATGGCCAACTGCCAGGACGAGATGAAGAAGGCCGTGGACTGCGGCTACTGGAACCTGTTCCGCTTCAACCCGGTCGCGCCGGCGGGCAAGAAGTTCGTGCTGGACTCCAAGGAGCCGGCGGGCGGCTACCAGGAGTTCCTCATGAACGAGGCCCGCTACAGCCGCCTGACCCGCGAGTTCCCCGAGCGCGCCGGCGAGCTGTTCGAGCGCAACGAGAAGGCGGCCATGGATCGCTACGAGCACCTGCTGAAGCTGAAGGACCTCTACGCCGAGGCGTAAGGCTCGCGCGCAACCTGCTGTGACCCGAAGGGCCGCCGGAGCGATCCGGCGGCCCTTTTGCGGTGCGGGAGAGGGGGCTCCCGCCTTCGCGCTCCCTCGAGTTCGGCTCCGTGCAACGGATATCCTGATTTCTGTGCAAAAATTGCGGTAAAAAACCGGCGTCGCTTCTTCACCGCGTTTTGCGTGTGCGTTTTGCCTGTTCGTCAGGGGGTGGCGGGAGGCGCACTTGTCCGACGCCATCATTTTGCGCAGGATTCGCCCGAGGATGTTCCCTTTATCGAAAATTTTGAACAGAAAACCGAGGATCAGCTGCACGGACTTGCGAACCCCATGCGGTCGCTCGCGCTATCGTGCCGGCAACGTTTTCGGCGAGGGCGGGCTGGGTCGGGCGTTGCGAGAGCAGGCTCCAAAGGAGGGAGTGGAGTCGGATCTGGCGCGTGGCAAAATCCTTGTCGCGCGGCTGGAGGCGCTCGCCGAGCAGCTTCGCAACGGTGCCCACCAATCGGGTGAACTCTTGAAAGTTTGAGAACTGCCTGGTCGTGACGGTAAGCACGGTGATCCCGAGACGAGCGAGATCGTCGCGGCGCTTGGAGTCCTGCGCGATGCGGTGCGAGCCTGTGTGAAAGAGGTCGCTGTCGTATTCAACGGCGAGGCGAGCCTTCTCCCAGAAGAGGTCGCAGGTGTAGTAGTCTTGCCCCACGTCCCTCCTCGCATTTTTCCCAGGGTCGATCCGGTAGTTGAGCCGAGGGCTCGACAACGAGGCTCCTCCGAGGAGGTTCGGCAAGGTGAAAGCCATCGAGAGGGCGCTTTCGGCAGGGGATGCCGAATTGGGCAGGATGTAGCGCGCCGCTCTTCTGGCCTGCTTCACGCCGCGTAATCCGTCGGCCCTGTCAAGAAAGGCCCGTAATCGTGCGAGGGTGGTTTTCGGGGTCTGCCCGTACCTCATCTCCGGAGGCGCCTCGATGGTCGAATAGGTTCCGCAGAGCTCATGTCCCAAGAAGACGAGCTCGACGGTATCGACGCTCTGCGCCTCCTGTGTGAGCAAGAGCCCGGGCGAGGAAATGAGGTGGCCGTCGCCCACAACGGCAAGGGATCCGCTGGGCAAGCGCTCGTCGCGTGTATGGAAGACGACGGATTTCGAGCGGGATCTTTTAGCGTTCGCGCTCACGAGAAGGTGGATGGGCGACGAGAGCGGCAAGGCGGAGCAAAGGCTTCGGGCCTCGGCGTCCGACAATGCGCCTCCGGGCGTGCAGATCCGGGAATCCTGGGGCTGGGGCACGGGAAATGTTCTGGCGATTCGCCAGTATTCGAGGGCGGTGGTGTGGGTGAGGACGATGTTCATGGCGGGAGTGTAGCATGGTTCTGAGCTGGGGGGATGTGGAGTTTTCGGGTGCTGGATTCCTGCTGGATTTCCGCTGGATCCGCGCTGGAAATCCGCTTGATTCCTGCTGGATCCGCGTTGGAAACGGGCAAGGTTCGGGCTCGTTCTCCATGCGCTCTCCCTGCGGGCGCGCTACAATAGCGCGAAAGCCACGACGAAGGGCGGTTTCCCATGGTCGACGTACGCGAATACACCCCTGACGAGCTGCTGGCGCTCGTGCCCTTCCCGGCGCGCGAGGCGAACAAGTACTCGCGCGGGAAGCTGACGGCCGTGGTGGGCAGCGCGCGCTATCCCGGCGCCGCGTGCCTGGTGGCGTGCGCGTCGCAGCGCATGGGCGCGGGCTACACCGAGGTGGTCACGGCACCGGAGGTCGTGGGGCTCGTGCGCGCTTGCTCGCCGTCGCTTGTGGTGCGCCCGACGGAGGGCCTCGCGACGGTCGACCTCGCGCCCTCGCGGGCCGGCAAGCCGTGCGCCTACGTTGTGGGCAGCGGCTTCGACGCGCAGGACGACGAAGCCGCGCGCCTCGTGCACTTCGTCCTCAAGCGCGCCGAGGCGCCGGTGCTCGTGGACGGCGGCGGCTTGCAGGCGCTCGCCACGAAGAAGGGCCAGCGCCTGCTCAAGCGCCGCTTCATCCTGGGATGGCCGACCGTGGTGACGCCGCACGCGGGGGAAGCAGCGCGCCTGGCGGCTCCGTTCGGCCTGCCTGTCGCCGACCCCGCCGAGCTGGCCTGCTCCCTCGCGCTCGCCTACGGCGTCGTGGCCGTGGTGAAAGGGCCGGAGACGGTCATCTCCGACGGCGAGCAGACGGTGCGCATGGCCCTCGGCACGCCGGCGCTCGCGAAGGCCGGCACCGGCGACGTGCTGGCGGGTATGACAGGCGCGCTTCTGGCGCAGGGGCTCGATCCGCTCGACGCCGCCGCGTTGGGGACGACGCTCCATGCGCTGGCCGGCCGCGCGGCCGAGGAGCGCCTCACAGCCGTCTGCGTCACGGCCGAGGACGTGATCGAGGCCATTCCCGCAGCCCTCGCCGCGCTGTAGCTCCGCTGTGCGCGGCTCCGGCGGGAAAGCGGTACGTTACGGCGCGAAAACGGCTCGCCTGCCAGGTTGTCCTCGGGCGGGGCTTGGCGCTACACTATCCTGATCGTCCTCATCACAGACACGCGACAAGCTAAAGGAGCGAACGACATGGATACGACGAAAAAGCACGACTGGGGCCTGGTGATCGCGGGCATCCTGCTCGTCCTGTGCGCGTTTTTCTTCCTGGTGGCCCCGGGACTCACGCTCGTTACCATCACGGCCATCGCGGGCGCGGCCTTCCTCGTGTCCGGCATCTTCGACATCATCAACTACGTGCGGTTCCGCAAGGTGATGGACCTGTCGGGATGGGCCATCGCCTATGCGGTGCTCGACATCGTGATCGGCCTCATGTTCCTGCTGCATCCGCTTGCCTTCGCCGCCGTCATACCGTGGGTCATCGGGGCGTTCTTCCTGGTGTTCGGCGTGTTCGAGATCATCGGCGCGTTCCGCATCCGCAAGACCGGCGTGCCGATGTGGGGCTGGATGCTGTTCTCCGGCATCGTGAGCGCGCTCTGCGGCATCACGTTCTTCGTGGCGCCGGCGTCGTTCAGCATCTTCCTGTCGGTGTTCATCCTGATGCGCGGCGTGTCGCTGGTCATGTACGGGTGGAATGCGGGCAAGGCGATGATGGCCTGACGCCGCCGCTGCCGGCCGAGGGCGTTCACCGTATGGTGAAACTTTGGGCCGCACGCTCGGTACGCGCCCGCGCGTGGTAAAATCGCGAGGAAAACAAGCGAGGGCCCCGGAGAGTTTCGGGGCCCTCTTCCCGATGGCATGAAACGGCGGCGAGCATGGCAGACGAACAGCGATCTCTTCTCGACGAGCGGGCGCTTGCGGAGGCGACGAGCGACCCCGGCGCGCGCATCGAGCAGCTGCGGCGCGAGATCGAGCACCATACCTATTTATACTACGCGCAGGACGCGCCCGAGATATCCGACGGCGCGTTCGACTCGCTCATGCGCGAGCTGCGCGAGCTGGAGGCGGCGCACCCCGAGTTCTACGACGCGGCGAGCCCCACCCAGCGCGTGGGCGGCTACGTGGGCGAGCAGTTCGCGCCGGTGCGGCACGCGCGGCGCATGTACTCGCTCGACAACGCCATGGACCTGGGCGAGCTGGACGCGTGGCTCGAGCGCGTGGAGGAGGCGTTCGGGCGCATGGTGCCGGTGTGCTGCGAGCTGAAGATCGACGGGTCGTCCATCGCCCTCACGTACGAGGGTGGGCGTCTGGTGCGGGCCGCCACGCGCGGCGACGGCACCACCGGCGAGGACGTGACCGCCAACATGCGCACGGTGAAGGACGTGCCGCTGCGCCTGCGGCCCGAGGCGAACGCGGCATTGCGCGACGCCGACGCGCCGCTTGAGCTGCGCGGCGAGGTGTACATGCCGAAGTCCAGCTTCGACGCGCTCAACGCCGCCGCCGAGGCCAACGGCAAGGCCGCGTTCGCGAACCCGCGTAACGCCGCCGCGGGCAGCCTGCGGCAGAAGGACCCCGCCATCACGGCGATGCGCGACCTTTCGACGTTTCTGTATGCCACGGCCGACGAGCGCGCGCTGGCCGCCGAGGGCCAGTGGGAGCTTCTGGCGTGGCTGCGCGAGGCGGGCTTCCATGTGAACCCCGACGTGGAGCTCTGCGAAACGCGCGAGGCGGTGCACGCGTTCTGCGAGCGCGCCGTGGAGCGGCGCGACAGCCTGCCCTACGAGATAGACGGCGTGGTGGTGAAGGTGAACTCGTTCGCGCAGCAGGAGTCGATGGGCTACACCGCCCGCGCGCCGAGGTGGGCCATCGCGTTCAAGTTCCCGCCCGAGGAGAAGACCACGCTTTTGCGCGACATCACCGTGCAGGTGGGGCGCACGGGCAAGCTCACGCCCGTGGCCGAGATGGATCCGGTGTCGGTGGCCGGCTCCACCGTGGCGCGCGCGACGCTGCACAACGAGGACGAGGTCCAGCGCAAGGACGTGCGCGTGGGCGACACCGTCATCGTGCGCAAGGCGGGCGACGTGATCCCCGAGGTGCTGGGACCGGTGCTCGCGCTGCGCCCGGCCGACGCGGCGGTGTGGCACATGCCACCCTCGTGCCCGTCGTGCGGGAGCCCCGTCATCCGCGAGGAGGGCGAGGTGGACTTCCGCTGCATCTCCATCGACTGCCCGGCGCAGGCTTTGGAGCGCTTGCTGCACTGGGCGAGCCGCGGGGCCATGGACATCGACGGCATGGGCGATGAGATCGTGTCGCGCCTGGTGGAAAGCGGGCGCCTCACCGACGTGGCCGACTACTACACGCTCGACGAGGTGGAGCTGGCGCTTCTGGACATGGGCCGCGTGAACAAGGACGGCGAGCCGATACGTCTGGGCGAGACGGTGGCGAAGAAGCTCGTGGCCGCCATCGACGGCAGCCGCACGCGCCCGTTCGCCCGCGCGCTGTTCGGCCTGGGGATGCGCCATGTGGGCAAGACCATCGCTGAGCTTCTGGCCGCGGCGTACCCGACGATGGAGGCGCTCATGGAGGCGGGCGAGGAGGACCTGGCCGCCATCGACGGCGTGGGCCCGAAGATCGCGCACAGCGTGTACCTGTTCCTGCGCACGCCCGACAACGTGGCCGTCATCGAGCGTTTGCAGAAGCGCGGCGTGGCGATGGCCGACGAGGCGGGCGACGCGGCCGAGCAGCTGCCGCAGACCCTCGCGGGCCTCACGTTCGTGCTGACCGGCTCGCTTGTTGAGAGCGGTATGACCCGCGACGAGGCCGGCGCGGCGCTGAAGGCCCGCGGCGCGAAGGTGTCCGGCAGCGTGTCGAAGAAGACAAACTACGTCGTGGCCGGCGAGGCCGCCGGCAGCAAGTACGACAAGGCCGTGTCCCTCGGCGTCCCCGTGCTGGACGAAGCGGCGCTCCTCCGCATCCTCGAAACCGGCGAGGCGCCCCAAATGGCATAAAAGGGGACCGTCCCCTTTTATGCCATTTTAGTCGCGGTAGATCTGGCGGCTGCCCTCGAGGGCGTCGTCGAACACTTGGTGCAGGTGCGCGATGGCGGCGTCTCTGTCGCGGTCACGTGCGTGCTCCCAGAGCGTTCGGCGGTGCTCTTTCAGAAGCTCGATGCCGTGGCGGCGGCCGTACTCCGCCCAGAGCGCCACGCAGGGCTGCTTGAACGAGTGGGTGAGCAAAGGAGAGATCGAGTTGCCGCTCAGGCAGTTCAGCTCATGGTCGAACTCGTAGCAGCGCTCAGCGGTCTCCTGCGGCGTCGCGCCGGTCTCGAGGGCGTCGAGGCGCCGCTTGAGCTCTGAGACGTCCTTGTCCGAAAGCGTTTCGAAGGACTTCCGCAGGCTGAGCTCCAGGATGGCCAGATGGATCTCCAGCAGCGAGCGCACTTCGCGCCGGGGCAGCAGCCCGCCGTGGTACTCCATGATGGATATGAGCGTCTCGAGCGACCCGGTGCGACGGTAGTCGCAGACGAACACGCCCTTGCGCGGCCTGATTTCCAGGAACCCCTTAGCCGCCATCTCGAGGATGCCCGCATTCACCACCGGCCGGCTGACGCCCATGAGGTCGGCCAGCTCGCGTTCCGAGGGCAGCTGATCTTCGGGGGTCAGCTCACCTGACAGGATCATGTGCTCGATCTGGCTGACGAAGAGCTTCTTCAGGCTGGGGGAGGCGATCCTTTTGAATTCCATGGCGTGCTCGTTTCATCTGCTGGCAATTGGTATTACCAGTACATTGCTGAATTTGTCACTGAATATCTTCTCCTAAAACTGCTGGTAAATCAATTCCTTTTTTCTTCTATTTCTGGTGGTATAGTCTCTATCTGGTAATACCAGATGTTCGTTCGGTCACAAAAGGGGAAGGCTTGGCTTGCCGGTGATCTGGGCGGGCGAAATCGAAAGAGGAAGGAGAGGAAAGCTATGCTGTTTCAGGTATACGGAGAGAACGCGCTCTTCCAATGGTTCGGGCTGATCGCCGTCTTCGCCATTTTGATGATCCTGAACTACTATTCCATCAAGAGCAAGAAGGCGGGCATCTTCCTGCTGCTCATTCTGCCGGCGCTTTTGACGGTGTACTTCGTGGCCATCAACGTGGGGGCCTCGATGGGGGCGCAGTGGGCCCTTGAGAATCCGACCCATCTGTACATGAACGGGTGGTTCCACTACGCCAAGCTGTACGCGGTCACGTGCAGCTGCATCGGCATCATCATGGTGCGCTACCAGTGGGGCATCGGCAAGAAGAAGTGGTTCGCGTACAACGTCATGCTCATGCTGAACATCAACATCCTCATCGCGGTGGCCAGCGATATCGAGCATGCCGTCAACGCCTGGTACGCGTGGGATCTGTCGAGCGAAGGCGTGTGGCTCTACGGCGGCTGGCACAACGTGATGAACGCCATCGCGGGCCTGCTGTGCATCGCGGGCACTACGGCGTGGAACCACATTTACGTGTCGAAGCGCATCGGCAAGGACGGGCGCGACCTCATCTGGGCCGACCTCATCTGGGTGTGGATCATCGCCTACGATCTGTGGAACTTCGCCTACACCTACAACAACCTGCCGACGCACGCGTGGTACTGCGGCTTGGCGCTGCTGCTCGCCCCGACGGTGCTCGCCTTCGTGTGGAACAAGGGGTCCTGGATTCCCAACCGCGGCCATACGCTTCTGTTCTGGTGCATGTTCGCCCAGGTGTTCCCGTTGTTCATGGAGGCGGGCTCGCCGTTTGCGGTGCTGCCGGCCATGTACGCGGACGGCGTTATGACCAACGGCGCGGTGAACGTGATGCCTATGACCGTGATCTCGGCCCTGGCGCTCATCGCCAATGTGGCGTGCGTGGCGGCGGTGTTCTATCGCTCGATGAAGCTCAAGAAGAACCCGTACTTCAACGAGATGTTCACTGAGACGAAGGACTACAAGCTGGCCATGGAGCGCGTCGACTTCCAGAGCGGCACGCGCTAGGCCTTGCGCAAGACGAGCGGCACGCTTCCCCTGTCGCATCCGAGGGCGCCCTTCCGAGAAGGGCGCCCTCGCGCGTGTCGGATGTTTCACGTGAAACATTTGTTTGCGCGTACGAATGTTTTATGCGAAACAGCGCGGCTGGAAGCGCGCAGGATGTGGTGATACGGATTTGGAAATCGTAACACCCAGAAGGGTCGTCGTGTGGTATAGTGTGTTACGCAATTTTGAATCGTAACATGCTGGGTTGGAGCGCGGGACGGGCGGCCTGGCGGGCGGGAGGATCTCATATGGCACACTCGGCGGCAGTTCGCGAAGCTGGCGGGGGCGGGGGCGGCGACGCTTTCGCTCGGCGGCGTGCTGGCGGGCTGCGCGGGCGGCGGCGACGAGCCGGGCGCGCCTACAGGTGCGGGCGACGCGACCCCTTCGCAGGTGATCGTGTCCATGACCACGGGCTCCGAGCCGGCCGCGGGCTTCGACCCCCTGGTGTCGTGGGGCTGCGGCGAGCACGTGCACGAGCCGCTCATCCAGTCCACACTCATCACCACCGACACTGACCTCAGCTTCAAGAACGACCTGGCCACGTCCTACGAATGCTCCGAGGACGGCATGCGCTGGACGTTCTCCATCCGTGACGACGTGAAGTTCACCGACGGCACCCCGCTCACGGCGGGCGACGTGGCCTTCACCCTGAACGGCATCCGGGACTCCGAGGCGTCCGAGTGCGACCTGTCCATGGTGGAGCGCGTCGAGGCGCCCGACGACGCCACGGTGGTCATCGTCATGGCCAAGCCGTTCAACGCGCTTCTGTACACGCTGGCCGTCATCGGCATCGTGCCGCAGCACGCTTACGGCGAGGATTACGGCGCGAGCCCCATCGGCAGCGGCCGCTATATGCTGGAGCAGTGGGACCGCGGCCAGCAGGTCATCCTGCGTGCGAACCCTGACTATTACGGCGACGCGCCGAAGATCCAGCGCGTGGTGGCTGTGTTCATGGAGGAGGACGCCTCGCTCGCGGCAGCGCAGTCGGGCCAGGTGGACGTGGCCTACACTTCCGCGACGTTCGCGGCGCAGCAGCCGGCGGGCTACGACCTGCTGAACTGCGCGTCGGTGGACTCGCGCGGCATCTCGCTGCCCACCATCCCCGCGGGCGCGTCGAAGACCGACGAGAAGGGCCAGGCCGCCGCGGGCAACGACGTGACCTGCGACTTGGCCGTGCGCCAGGCCATCAACTACGGCGTGGACCGCGAGCGCATGATCGAGAACGTTCTGAACGGCTTCGGCACCGTGGCCTATAGCGTAGGCGACGGCATGCCGTGGTCGTCCCCCGACATGAAGTGCGCGACCGACGTCGGGCGCGCGAAGAAGCTGCTCGACGACGCCGGCTGGGCGCTGGGCGGCGACGGCATCCGCGGGAAGGATGGCGTGCGCGCGGCGTTCAACCTGTACTACTCGGCTGGCGACACCGTGCGCCAGGGTATCGCCGAGGAGTTCTCCAACCAGATGAAGGAGCTGGGCATCGAGGTGTCCATCAAGGGCGCGAGCTGGGACGACCTCTATCCACACCAGTTCAGCGACCCGGTGGTGTGGGGCTGGGGTACCAACGCCCCCACCGAGACGTACAACCTGTTCTACTCCAAGGGCACGGGCAACTACGCTTGCTACGAGAACGCCTCCACCGACCGGTACCTGGACGAAGCGCTGGCGCAGCCGCGCGTGGAGGACTCGTTCGAGCTGTGGAAGAAGGCCCAGTGGGACGGCAAGGAAGGTTTCGCGCCGCAGGGTGACGCCCCTTGGGTGTGGTTCGCGAACATCGACCATTTGTACTTCGCGAAGGAGAACCTCAAGGTGGCCGAGCAGAAGCCCCACCCGCACGGCCACGGTTGGTCGCTCGTGAACAACGTCGATCGGTGGTCATGGGCTTAGGGCTTTCGTTGCCGACGCGGAGGGCTGGCGCAACGCCCAGTCGCTCGGACAGTCCTCGCTGCGCTGCGGAACTCGCTTGGTGGACGTCGCGCCAGCCCTCCGCTGACGCGATCGCCTTATGCGGGGGCTGGTCGATATTGTTCCTCGCTGAGACGGTTCTTGTTGCGGAGGTTTGGGGGAAGTGAGGGTATAGTAGTCGGATGGCTCGATTCATCGTTCGGAACATAGTGAAGTTCGTCTTGCTCATGGTTGCGGTGAGCTTGGTGACGTTTGTGCTGGTGAGCGTTTCGCCTATCGATCCGGTGCAGGCGAATGTGGGGCAGGCGGCGCTTGTGAACATGAGCGAGGCGAAGCGCGCGCAGCTGGCGGAATACTGGGGCGTGAACACGCCGCTCTGGGAGCGCTACGCGAACTGGTTCGGCGACCTTTTGCATGGCGACCTGGGGATGTCGCTGCGCTACAACGCGCCGGTGGCCGACGTCATCGCCACGCGGGCGGTGAACTCGCTTGCGCTCATGGCCACGGCCTGGGTGGCGAGCGGCGTGCTGGGATTCGCGCTGGGCATTCTGGCGGGTGCGAACCGCGGGCGCCTGGTGGACCGCATCGTGAAGGGGTACTGCTTCCTTCTGGCGTCGGTGCCCACGTTCTGGCTGGGGCTCGTGTTCCTTATCGTGTTCTCGGTGCAGCTGGGGTGGTTCCCGTTCGGGTTCTCGGTGCCCATCGGCGTGGCGGCGGCCGACGTGACGCTGGCCGACGCGCTGCACCACCTGGCGCTGCCGGCCCTCACGCTTTCCGTGGTGGGCGTGGCGAATATCGCGCTGCACACCCGCGAGAAGACCATCGACGTGCTGGAAAGCGACTACATGCGCTTCGCCCGCACGCGCGGGCTGTCCACCTGGGGCGCGCTGCGCCGCCATGGGCTGCGGAACCTCGCGCTGCCGGCCATCACGCTGCAATTCGCGTCCATCTCCGAGATATTCGGCGGGTCGGTGCTGGTGGAGCAGGTGTTCTCGTATCCGGGACTGGGGCAGGCGGCCGTCACGGCGGGCCTCGGCGGCGACGTGGCGCTGCTCGCGGGCATCGCGCTGTTCTCCGCCGCGTTCGTGTTCGGCGGCAACCTCATCGCCAACATGCTGTACGGCGTCATCGACCCGCGCATACGCAAGGGGGAGGTGGCGAACCGTGCCTGACGTCCAAAATGTCCCAAATGGGGACTGTCCCCATTTGGGACATTCGCCCGTGCTGCACGTTCCCCGCAAGGTGCGCCTCGGCAACCGCAAGCTCACGCTGGCGGCGTTCGTGTTCGCAGTGGCGGCGCTGGCGGCGGTGGTCGTCGCGGGCATCGCGGTGGGCGACGCGGCCACGGCCACCGACTTCGCGCAGAAGAACCTCGCGCCCAGCTTCGCGCACCCCTTCGGCACCGACTGGATGGGGCGCGACATGCTGCTGCGCACGCTGGCGGGGCTGTCCACGAGCGTGCTGGTGGGCCTTCTGGCCGCGACGGTGTCGGCCGTCATCGCGCTGGTGCTGGGAACGGCGGCGGCGCTCGGCGGCAAGGGCGTCGACGCGGCGGTCACCTGGCTCATCGACCTCATGATGGGCATCCCGCACATCGTGCTGCTCATCCTCATCTCGTTCGCGCTGGGGAAGGGCGCGCTCGGCGTGACCATCGGCGTGGCCGTGACGCATTGGCCGAGCCTCGCCCGCGTCGTGCGCGCCGAGGTGCTCCAACTCAAAGGCTCCACGTTCGTGGCCGCCGCGCGCAAGCTCGGGCAGGGGCCCGCGAGCATCGCCGTCCGCCACATGCTGCCTTACGTGCTGCCGCAGTTCATCGTGGGGCTCATCCTGCTGTTCCCGCACGCCATCCTGCACGAGGCGGCCGTGACCTTCCTCGGCTTCGGCCTGCCGCCCGAGCAGCCCGCCATCGGCGTCATCCTGAGCGAGTCGATGGCGTACCTGTCGGCGGGCATGTGGTGGCTCGCGGTGTTCCCGGGGCTCGCGCTCATGGCGACGGCGCTGTTGTTCGACGCGGCGGGGTCGAGCCTGCGCAAGCTGGTCGACCCGCACAGCGCGCAGGAATAGGAGGGCGGCATGATCGAGCACGAGGCCCTGCGCCACGAGGACGCCCAGGTCCACCATCATCACCGGCACGCGCCCGCGTCGCGCCACGAGCACGGGCACCACCTTCTGCAGGTGGAGGATCTCAGCGTGTCGTTTCGCATGTACGACGAGGACGCGCCCTTCTTCCAAGCGCGCCAGCGAGAGTCCCGGGTGATCGAGCGCCTGAGCATCTCGGTGCATGCGGGCGAGATCGTGGCCGTGGTGGGCGCGTCGGGCTCGGGCAAGACGCTTCTGGCCGACGCGATACTCGGCCTCTTCGAGCCGAACGCCACGGTCGCCGGCCGCATCTGGTTCGACGGCGAGCCTATGGACGCGGCCGCGCTCAGGCGCGTGCGCGGCCGCGGCATCTCGCTCGTGCCGCAGAGCGTGAACCACCTGGACCCGCTCATGAGGGTGGGGCGGCAGGTGGAGGGCTTCGCGCATCCGGAGGAGCCCCGTGAGGCGCGCCGCCGCCGGCGCGAGGAGCTGTTCGCGCGCTACGGCCTGGGCGAGGAGGTTGCGCGGCAGTACCCCCACGAGCTCTCGGGCGGCATGGCGCGCCGGGTGCTGCTGTGCTGCGCGCTCATGGACGACCCGCGCGTCATCATCGCCGACGAGCCTACGCCCGGCCTCGACCTTCAGCTGGCGGTGCGCGCGCTCGACGACTTCCGGCGGTTCGCGGACGAAGGCAACGGCGTGCTGCTCATCACGCACGACATCGAGCTGGCGCTGCGCGTGGCCGACCGCGTGGCGGTGTTTCGCGACGGTACCGTGGTGGAGGAGACGGCGGTCGCGAACTTCGCGTCGCCCGACCTGCTGGAGCACCCGTTCTCGCGCGAGCTGTGGCACGCGCTGCCGGAGCACGATTTTCAACCTGGGGGACCGCGGGGCGGGGGCGGCGCCGCCCAGTCGCTCGGACAGTCCTCGCTTCGCTGCGGAACTCGCTTGGTGGACGGTGCCGCCCCCGCCCCGCTCCAAGGGGGGAGCACGTCCGACGCAACCTGTGGGCGCGCGGGCGAACCTTCTCCGAACGTTGGGCGACGCGGAGATCGCGGCCGCAACGTTGGGGAAGGGGTCGACAAGGAGGACTTCCATGCTTGAGGCTCGGGGCGTTTCGTTCGGGTATCCGGGGGCGAAAAGGCTGCTGTACGAGGGGTTTGACTTGGCGGTCGGGGTGGACGAGCGGGTGGCGCTCAGCGCGCCTTCGGGGTTCGGGAAGACGACGCTTTGCCGCATCCTCGCCGGCTACGAGCGCCCGCGCGAAGGCGAGGTGCTGGTGGACGGCGCGCCGCTGCCGAAGCGCGGGGCGTGCCCGGTGCAGCTCATCCTGCAGCATCCGGAGGCGGCGGTCGATCCGCGCATGCGCATGGAGCGCACGCTGGCCGAGGCGGGCGAGGTGCCCGAGCAGCTGCTCGACGATCTGGGCATCCGCCGCGCATGGCTGCGCCGATTCCCGCACGAACTGTCCGGCGGCGAGTTGCAGCGCTTCTGCATCGCCCGCGCGCTCGCGGCGAACCCCCGCTACCTCGTGGCCGACGAGATGTCCACGATGCTCGACGCCGTCACCCAGGCGCAGATCTGGCGCTTCCTCGTGGCAGAGGTCGAGCGGCGGGGCATCGGGCTCGTGTTCGTGTCGCATTCGCCTGCCCTAGCCGCCCGCATCGCCACGCGCACGGTGGATCTGACGGCCGAAAGGTAGCCGCAAGACACGTCGCCCCCCCGCTGCGCCCCGGAACGGCGCCACGTCGCTCTCGCCCAGCAGCGATTGTCGACCGAAACACACGCTTCAGGGCGCTGTGGCGTGTGTTTCGGTCGACAATGCGCACTACTCCGCGCTGACGCGCTCCGCTCGGGATGACAGAGGGTGGGTACGCTTCGGGTGCTCGCTTGCCGTCCGTTTATCCCCTTTCGATGATATTTGCAATTGACTATATTCTTGAAATGGAATAATATAACCGGCGTGCCAGCGGCCTCTTGCGCGTATGCCGGATCGGCTGTTGGGCATCGTCGATGAGCTATCGGGAAGGGAATCCTATGAAGAAGAGCATTCGCATCGCGCTCGCAGCCGTCTGCGCGTTCGCCCTGGTGGGAGCGTTCGCGCTTGTCGGCTGCTCGTCTGCGCCGAAGGCCGAGGAACCGCAGCAGCCTGCCGAGGAACAGCAGCAGCCGGCCGCCTCTGATAAGGATGCGGTGGAGCTGCAGGTGTTCGCCGCCAACTCGCTGTCCAAGGCCATGGAGGAGGTGCAGGCCGCCTACATCGCCGACGGCCATGACTACGTAACGTTCGCCGACACGCAGTACAAGTCCTCCGGCGAGCTGAACGAGATGCTCGGCGCCGGCTCGTACGCTGACCTGCTGATCAGCGCCTCGAAGGGCTCGATGGACACGGCCGAGAAGGAGGGCTACGTCGATCCGGCCACGCGCGTCGACATGTTCAAGAACGACCTGGTGATCGTGGCGAAGGAAGGCTCGGGCCTCAAGGACGTCACGCTGCAGGACATCGCCGATGGGAAGTACACCTTCTGCGTGGGCGACGAGTCGGTGCCGGCCGGCAACTACGCGTGCCAGGCGCTCTCCACGGTGGGCGTGTACCTCCCCGCGGCCGACGAGGCCGGCAAGTCCGGCAAGGATATCTCCGGCAAGGGCGGCGAATTCGCCGAGGGCTACGCGCCGGTGCTCGACACGTCGGTGGGCAACGTCTGCAAGCACGCGCAGTCCGGTGACGTGGACGTGGCGTTCGTGTACACTTCGGACGTGTACCGCTTCGGCGGCGTCGAGGTGGTGGGCACCGTGCCCGCCGACACGCACAAGAACATCGTGTACCCCGGCGCGCTGACGGCGAACTGCGAGAATCCCGAGGAGACGCAGGCGTTCCTCGACTGGTGCCTGACGAGCGAGAAGGCGCAGAAGATCTGGCAGGACTGGGGCTTCGAGCTGGCGTAAGGCCGCGCGGAAGCCGGACGGCAACGTTGATCGGGGAGGACGGGCGAGCGCTCGTCCTCCCTTCGCGGTAGGGGGACGGAGAGAAGATGACGCGCACGAGAAGGTTCATCGCGGGCTGCTGCATCGCCGTCGCGTGCGCGCTCGCGCTCGCGCTGCCGGCGATCGCGCACGCCGACGACGGTGCGAACGCCCCTGCCCCAGCCCCCGAGGTCGAGGTGTCCAAGGACGGCGACGCGGCGCTCGTCGAGGGCTCCCCGTTCGCCATCGGCGAGTTCTCGCGCGCCCAGAAGGGCACGAACCGCGAGGTGGGCGGCTCCTACCGCGGCTACTCCTACCTGGTGGGGCAGGAGCGCGGCGCCTTCGTGCAGGTGGTGGCCGCCGACGGCTACGCGGTGGCCTACGTGCCGCCCGAGGCCGCCGAGCGCCTCGGCGTCGACCCGGCGAATGCGTCTGACCAGGATGTCCTCAAGGCGTGCCTCACAGCCCTCGACGCGCGCCAGGCGGCCGGCTCCCTGCCGCTCTCCGACATCGCCGACTGGCGCTTCACGAGCGATGCATCCTACGAGGCGGACGGCGTGCGCTACGAGTTCGACCAAGAGGTGGACGGCAACGTCTACGTGTTCGTGATTGGCGCGGACGGCTCGGACCTCACGCAGGCCGACGTGCCCTTCAAGCCCTCGTTCGCCGACTTCGGCCGGCTCGAGCCGTCGGGCGACGTGAGCATCGTCGCCGCGCCCACGGGCCTCGAGGCCGCCGGCGAGTTCCTGCGCACGCTCGACTGGAGCCCTCTCGGGGTGACGCTCAAGACCACGGGCACGGCCATCGTGTTCATCTTCGTGCTGGGGCTTCTGGCGGCGTACTTCTGCCTCAACGTCTCGCAGAGGGCCAAGAACATCCTGGACTCCGTGTTCACCATCCCCATGGTGCTGCCGCCTACGGTGTGCGGCTTCGTGCTGCTGTGGCTGTGCGGGCGCAACACGGCGTTCGGCCAGTTCTTCATCGACATCGGGTTCCCGCTCATCTTCAGCTGGCCCGCCACGGTGATCGCGGCCGTGGTGGTGGCGTTCCCGCTGATGTACCGCAGCGCGCTCGGGGCGTTCGAGAACCTCGACCCCAACATGATGGACGCCGCGCGCACGCTCGGCTGGTCCAACGCGAAGATCTTCCTGCGGCTCATGCTGCCGCTGTCGTGGAGCTCCATCGCGGCGGGCACGGTGCTTGCGTTCGCCCGCGCGCTCGGCGAGTTCGGCGCGACGCTGTTTTTGGCCGGCAACTACCTGGGCGTCACGCGGACCATCCCCATCGCCATCTACTTCGAGTGGATGAACGGCAACGACGGGGTGGCGTGGTTCTGGACGGCCATCATCATCGCGTTCAGCTTCGTGGTGATCCTGTTCATCAACCTGTGGAGCAGCCGCACCACCAAGTACCGCAAGAAGGCAGGTGAATGACGCGATGAGCCTGGAAGTGGACATCAAGAAGCGCTATCCCGGCTTCACGCTGGACGTGGCGTTTACGGCCGGCGACGAGACGCTGGGGTTCCTCGGCGCGTCGGGCTGCGGGAAGAGCCTGACCATGCGCTGCATCGCCGGCATCGAGACGCCCGACGAGGGGCGCATCGTGGTGAACGACCGCGTGTTCTTCGACTCGGCGCGCAAGATCAACTTGAAGCCGCAGGAGCGCAAGACGGCGCTTTTGTTCCAGAACTACATGCTGTTCCCCAACCTCACCGTGGCCGAGAACGTGGGCGCGGGCATCGAGCGCGCCGTGCCGCGCAGCGTGCGCGACGCGCTGGTGGCGGCCGAGATCAAGCGCTTCGGCCTGGAGGGCTTCGAGCGCCGCTACCCCGCGCAGCTCTCGGGCGGGCAGCAGCAGCGCGTGGCGCTCGCGCGCATGCTGGCGGCGCGGCCGGACATCCTCATGCTGGATGAGCCGTTCTCCGCGCTCGACGCGCACCTCAAAAGCGTGCTCGAGCAGAACCTGGTGAGCCTATTCGACGCCTTCCACGGCACGGTGCTGTACGTGAGCCACGATATCGACGAGGCGCTGCGCTTCTGCGACCGCATCGCGGTGGTGGAGGCCGGGCGCATCATGGAGGTGGGCACGGGGGACGACCTGGTCAACCGCCCGCAGTCGACCGCCGGCGTCAAGCTGTCGGGCTGCAAGAACGCAACTCCCGCCGAGTGGCTGGGCGACCACCGCGTGCGGCTGCCGAAGTGGGGCATCGAGGTGGCGACGGCCGCCGAGGTGCCGCGCGACGTGGAATGCCTGGGCGTGCGCGCGTTCTTCCTCGAGCGCGCCGACGGCCCCGGCGAGAACTGCCACCGCGTGCGCGTGGACCGCGTGAGCGACTCGCGCTTCGAGCGCACGGCGCTCCTCGGGTTCCTCGATCGCGACGAGTCGTTCGCGCCCACCGTGCAGCGCACCGACGACGAGATGAAGTATCTGCACCAGCACCTGTTCTGGCGCGTCGACAAGCTCACCGTGCCGCCCGAGCAGCTGCCCCGCGAAGGCGAGGAGCTCTGGATCCGCATCCCCCCGGAGAAGGTCTACCTGGTGTCGCGGTAGGGGGGCTTGCCAGCCTACCGCAAACTAGAGGATAGCTCAGCCGAGGGAACGGGGGTTCGGCGCTCTAAGGCGCGAGCGTGGCGACGGGGATGACGTAGATCCCGTCGGGCCGTCGATAGGCCAAATCTCCCCGGCCGACCACCACGGCCAAAAACGCGGGGCCGGCGTTTCGCGCGGCAGGGTTGGAGAGCACCTTCTCCTTGAGGCGCAGCAGGCTGCGCGCCCCTTCCTCCGCTTTGGCGTCGGAGAGCTTCACTTCGATGCCGGCCCATCGCCCGTCCACCTCCATCACGGCATCCACCTCGAGGCCCTTGTCGTCGCGGTAGTATCCGAGGCGATTGCCGAGTCCGGGGTAGGTCGCCAAGAACGCGTTCAAGTCGCGTATGACCAGCGTCTCGAAAAGGTTCCCGAACGTCTGCATGTCGTCCGTCAACCGCTTGGGCGTCGCATGCAGCGCGGCGGCGGCGAGGGATGGGTCGGCGAAATAGCGCTTCGGCTTACACCATAATCGCGATGCAAAATACACTCAGTTCGCGATGTAAAATATGCTACACAAGTTATGAGCGGTTGATTGTCATTTGAAGTGCACGAATTCGTGCACCTAGTCTGTCAGGAGTAAAAAGTACGGGCACTTGCCCTGTCGCAGCACCATTTCCATGCGCTCGTTCTCCCGCTAAGAGAGGAGTCACCTGATTCTCCGTTTCGACCCAAGGCGAAGCGGGTTGAAGGGCTCCTCGCTGCGCCAGCCTCGTGCCAAAACAAGCCGAGCCGCGCCCGGCGGCGGGCCGCTTCTGGATGAGGTGCAGGAGGCGCTGCTCATGCGCCTTCTGGGCTGCGGCACCTACGGCACCATGCAGGTGCGCATCGAGCGCCAGCTGGGGAGGGTGGTCGCCGAGGAGGGGAGTCTGCCGGCCGCGAAGCGTCGCTACCTGCGCGACCGCGTGCTCATCTCCGAGGACATGATGAAGGACGCGTTCCCGGCGTTCCATCGGCACAAGGTTCTGCGCCCGCTTCTGCCCGCCTACCGCATCTGCCGCAGCCTGGCCCGCCACCCCGGAAAGATCTGGCGCGAGCTCAAAACGCTCCTCAGCGCCAGGGGATGAACGCCCCCTCTTGCCCCCAGATTGTCTCTCGCAAGCGTGCCGTTATGCCCTATACTATCCTCAGACGAGAAGGGAGCAGTCCCCATGAAGGACAGCCATGGCCGCACCATCGACTATTTGAGGATATCGCTGACTGACCGCTGCAACTTCCGCTGCATCTACTGCATGCCGGAGGAGGGCGTCCAGTCGCTCGCGCACGAGGACATCCTGCGTATCGAGGAGATCGAGCGCATCGTGCGCGCGGCGGCGGGCCTCGGCATCCGCAGCATCCGCCTCACCGGCGGCGAGCCGCTCGTGCGCAAGGGCGTGGTGGACCTCGTGCGGGCCATCTCGGGAACGCCCGGCATCGAGAACATCTCGATGACCACCAACGGCACGCTGCTTCCCCAGATGGCCGGCGAGCTCAAGCAGGCCGGGCTCTCGCGCGTGAACATCTCGCTCGACACGCTCGACCCGGAGCAGTTCAAGTTCATCACGCGCCGCGGCACGCTCGACCAGGCGCTCGACGGCATCGAGGCGGCGCTCGCGGCCGGCTTCGACCCGGTGAAGATCAACGCCGTCACCGTGCGCAGCCTCGACCAGGACTTCCTCGCGTTCGCGAAGCTCTCTATCGATCGTCCCTTGCACGTGCGCTTCATCGAGTACATGCCCGTGGGTGAAAGCTCAGGCAGCCACGGCTGCGGCTGGGGCAAGGAGGACGTCGTGCCGAGCGAGGAGCTGTTCGACATCATCAACGAGCGCGCGCGGGCCGAGGGCCTGCCCGAGCTCGTGAGCGCGCGCGACGACGCGCCGCTCGGCTGGGGCCCGGCGCGCTACTTCGAGTTTCCGGGCGCTAAGGGCACGGTCGGGTTCATCAGCCCGCTCTCGCGCCACTTCTGCGGCGAGTGCAACCGCCTGCGCCTCACCGCTGACGGAAAGCTGCGTCCGTGCCTGTTCTCCGACGAGGAGTTCGACGTGCGCGCGGCCCTGCGCGCCGACGCGGAGGGGGAGGGCGATGCGGCCGTGCGCGCCGTGTTCGCCCAGGCCCTGGGCGCGAAGCCCGACGAGCATCACGACAAGGTGGGAACCGAACGAGGCATGAGTCAAATTGGAGGCTAAACGCTCCGTCGGCCTGCCGGCCGCCGGAACTCGCCGACGCTGCGAAGGGCTGAGGCACGTCGCCTTCGCGCGATCACAAGGACTCGCGTACCGAAGTATGCTTCGCCCTTGCGATCCCCCGAATTCGACGCACCTCAGCCCTTCTCGCTGACTTACTACGCCAACCTGCGAGCTGTCAACCTGCAAGAATCGACCAAGGAGCACCCCATGACCGACCAGCACCTCACCCATATCGACGAGCACGGCGACGTCCGCATGGTGGACGTGTCGCAGAAGGCCGACACCGAGCGCGTGGCCGTGGCCGAGGGCTTCATCAGCATGCGGCCTGAAACGCTCGCGCTCATCGTGGACGGCACGGCGGCCAAGGGCGACGTGCTGGCCTGCGCGCGCGTGGCCGGCGTCATGGCCGCCAAGCGCACGAGCGACCTCATCCCCATGTGCCACCCGCTCAACATCACGAAGGCCAAGGTGGAGTGCGCGCCCGTGCGCGAGGGCGAGCGCGCCGACGGCCGCGTGGGCATCCGCGTGACCTGCACCTGCGGCGTCACCGGCAAGACCGGCATCGAGATGGAGGCCCTCACCGCCGCGAGCGTAGCGTGCCTCACCGTCTACGACATGTGCAAGGCCGTCGACCGCGGCATGGAGATCATGGACGTCCGCCTCCTCAAGAAGGACGGCGGCAAAACGGGCCTCTGGGAGCGGTAGGGCCAGTCCGACTTTACGCGTCCACGACGATGGCGGCGGCTCGGTAGAGTTCGGCCATCAGCTGGTGGCGGTTGGAGACGCCCATCTTCTGGTACACGCCTTTGACGTGCTTCTTCACCGTGTTCTCGGAGATGAACAGGCGCAGGGCTATCTGCTGGTTGCTCAGCCCCTCGGCGATGAGCGCGGCTATCTCGCGCTCGCGCGCCGTGAGGCTTTCCTGGCCGGTCACGGGCCGCCCGCCCTCGTCGCGCCGCAGCCCGGCGGGGCACGCCAAGGCCAGGTAGCGCGACAGGTGCCGGTTGAGCACGGCGAGGCACTCCTCCTCTTCCTCGGTGAAGTCGCCCGACGCGCGCATGCGGAACAGCGTGATGGACCCGTAGATCATGCCGTTGCCCACCTGGGTGCTGCCCATGCTGTAGTGCACGTCCATGGGGATCATCCACTCGCGGTACAGCTCCGAGCGCTCGCGCATCTCGTCGGTGACGAAGGTGGAGTCGCGGTACACCACGGGCTCGTTCACCGAGAACAGCCAGGTAGTGTAGTCGTTAGACTCGTAGCGCTGGTAGTAGGAGAGCAGCTCCTCCTCGGTCATGTCCACCGACACCGGGTCGTAGAACACGAAGCGCCCCCGCTCGCTGCAATCGCACAGGTCGAAGAACCCCTTCTCGAACGGCACGATGGCCTTGAAGCCGGCCATGACGCGCGTGCGCAGGTCGGCGAGGTCGGCAGGGAAGTACAGCGAGAGCAAGAGGTCGTCGATCTGCCGCCATCGGGCATCGCTCAGCTCCACCATGTTCCGCCGCCCTCCCTGGTCGCGATCGTCGTGATGCAGCTATCGTACCACATTCGCGCGCCCCGTCGGGCCATCGGGGGTACCCGCGCGGGTACCCATCCCGCGCGGGTACTCTTCCAAAGCCATGCCCGCGGGTACTGCCCGCCAGAGCGCGCGGGGCGTAGGATGCGGGCATGGTCAAGTTGCGCTGAGCGCACGAAGCGAAGGAGAGCGTACCATGAGGATCATCACCGACAGCACCCCCAAGAAAGACGGATATCGCATGCCCGGCGAGTTCGAGCCGCGCAAGCAGGACTTCCTCATCTGGCCCGAGCGCCAGGACACGTGGCGCAACGGCGGCAAGCCCGCGCAGGCCGTCCTCGTGGAGGTGGCGAAGGAGATCGTCAAGCACGAGCCGCTCACGGTGTTCTGCTCGGCCGAGCAGTACGAGAACGCCCGCGCCCGCCTTCCGCACGAGGTGCGCGTGGTTGAGATGACCATCGACGACGCGTGGGCGCAGGACAAGGGCCCGTTCTACGTGGTGAACGACGAGGGCGACATGCGCGGCGTGACCTGGGGCTGGAACGCCTACGGCGGGCTTGAGGGCGGCCTGTACTTCCCCTGGAAGCGCGACCAGGAATTCGCCACCAAGCTGCTGGATCTGGAGAACTACGACGCCTACGACGCCACGAACATGGTGTTCGAGGGCGGTGCCATGCAGATCGACGGCGAGGGCACCCTCATCGTGACCGAGAACAGCGTGCTCAACCACAACCGCAACCCGCACCTCACCAAGGAGGAAGTGGAGGAGTACTTCAAGGAGTACATGGGCCTGGACAAGGTCATCTGGCTGAAAGACGGCATGGCGTTCGACGAAACGGACGGCCACATCGACGACGTGTGCTTCTTCGTGCGCCCCGGCGTGCTGGCGCTTTCGTGGACCGATGACGAGACGAACCCGCAGTACCCGAACCTCAAGGCCGCCTACGACGTGCTGTCCGAGGCCACCGACGCCAAGGGCCGCAAGTTCGAAATCCACAAGATTCCGATCCCCGGCATCATCCGCATCTCGGAGGAGGAGAGCGCCGGCGTGGACATCTGCAAGGACGCCGCGTCCCGCGAGGCCGACCTGCCGCTGGCCATCACCTACATCAACAGCTACTTCGTGAACGGCGGCCTGCTGGTTCCCCAGTACGGCGACCCGATGGACCAGGTGGCGTGCGACATGTTCGCCGAGCTCATGCCCGACCGCGAGATCATCAAGATCTACACGCGCGAGTGGTCGCTGTGCGGCGGCAACATCCACTGCATGGCGCTGCAGCAGCCCGACCCGGCCGCCATCGCCGCGGCACAGTAACGCCCGCCCTGCGCCGCCCCTTTGCGGGCGGCGCCGGAAATGTCCCAAATGGGGACTGTCCCCATTTGGGACATTCGCTCTTGAAAGGGGAGCCGCATGGCCAAGAAAAAGAAATTCCGCATGATCGACGCCATCCTCACCGTGATCTGCGTCGTGTTCGTGGCCGAGGCCGCGGCCCCCGCCGCCGTCATCGGCAACCAGCAGTTCTTCTGGTGGATCTTCCTCATCATCGCCTACCTGCTGCCCTACGGGCTCATCGTGTGCGAGCTGGGCACCACCTACGCCGACGACCCGGGCGGCATCGCCGACTGGGTGCGCCGCGCGTTCGGCGATAGGTGGGGCAGCCGCGTGAGCTGGTACTACTGGATTAACT
Source organism: Arabiibacter massiliensis (assembly GCF_902386925.1). NCBI lineage: Bacteria > Bacillati > Actinomycetota > Coriobacteriia > Eggerthellales > Eggerthellaceae > Arabiibacter > Arabiibacter massiliensis. The sequence continues at coordinate 3,220,033 of NZ_LR698996.1, forward strand.
TCCCGCTGTGGATGGCGTCGCTCGCGTTTCTGTTCCCCGAGACCATCTCGCTTCTCACCGGTATGGATCTGGGCGTGGTGCCCTCGCTTGCCATCGAGCTTGCGTTCGTGTGGATTGTGGTGCTCATGAGCTTCACGAAGACGTCCGACTCGGCTTGGATCCTCAACCTGTCGGCCGTGCTGAAGGTGTTCATCGCCGTGTCGGTGGGCGGCCTGGGCATCTACTACGCGGTGACGAACGGGTTCGCCAGCGACATGTCGCCGGCCACGTTCCTGCCGTCGATGGACGCGAGCAGCCTCACGTATCTTTCCATTATCCTGTTCAACTTCATGGGCTTCGAGGCCATCGCCGTGTTCGCCAGCGACATGGAGAACCCCAGCCGGCAGATTCCCAAGGCCATCATCGCCGGCGGCCTGGCCATCGCGGCCATCTACCTGTTCAGCTCGTTCGGCATCGGCGCGGCCATCCCGTCCACCGAGGTGTCGCTCGACTCCGGCATCATGGACGCCGTGGCCATCATGGCCGGCAACGGCAGCCTGCTGTTCATCCTGGTGGGCGTCATCTTTTTGGTCACGCTGTTCGGCAACATGATCAGCTGGTCGTTCGGCGTGAACTACGTGGCGGCGCACGCGGCCGAGAAGAAGAACATGCCCCGCGTGTTCGCGCACTTCAACAAGAACGGCGTGCCCACCGGCGCGTCCATCGTGAACGGCATCATCGCGAGCGCGCTCGTGCTCATCTCGCCCGTGATGTCGGCCGTGGGGCTGGACGGGTTCTTCTGGATCTTCTTCAGCATGAACATCGTGTTTTTGCTCATCTGCTACATGCCCATGTTCCCGGCGTTCCTGAAGCTGCGCAAGGTGGATCCGGACACGCCGCGCATCTTCCGCGTGCCCGGCGGCAAGGCGCTCATGAACGTGGCGGCGTGGCTGCCCGTGGTGCTGCTGGTGCTGTCGATGATAGCTACCGTGGTGCCGCTGAACGGCTCGGAGGAGGAGCTGTCGAAGGTGCCCATGCTGGTGGGCGTGCTGGCGTTCGCGGTGATCGGCGAGATCGTGCGCGTGGTGTCGGCCCGCAAGCGCCCGGTGGAGTACCGCGGCATGGAGAAGGACGGCGACCCCGAGCAATGGGACCGCGCCCACGGCTACCTGATGGAGGAGCCGGAAGCAGAGGAGACGCAGGTCGCAGAAGCTACGGAAGCCGCCGAAGCGCCCGCAATGTCATCCTGAGCGAAGCGCCGTAGGCGCGAAGTCGAAGGACCCCACGCGGCGCCAGCCGAAAACCTCTTCGGCCCGGCACCCGCGCGGGGTCCTTCCGCGTCGCGCGCCTTCGCTTCGGCCGCCCGGACTTGCATTTTCCCGTGCGACCTATAAGATTCTCATACGAATACTTCTCATGGGAATCTAAGGAGGCGCGCATGGCTGAGGGTTTGGGGAAGGTCCTGCTCATTGCCAACCCGGCGGCGCAGAATGGCAACGGGGGGCCGGCGGCCGACCGAGCGGCGGCGCTTCTGCGCGCGCAGCTGGGGGAGGATGCCGTGGTGCTCGCGCGCACGGCCGGGCCTCGCCACGCCTCCGAGATAGCCGAGCGCGCCGAGGGCTGCGGGGCCGTGATCGCGCTCGGCGGCGACGGCGTCATCCACGAGGTGGCGAACGGTCTCATGCGCCGGCCTGCCGCCGAGCGCCCCGTGTTCGGCATCGTGCCGGTGGGCTCCGGTAACGACTACGCGCGTACGCTGGGCGTCTCGGAGAAGGTGGACGAGGCGTGCGCTCAGCTGCTCGCGGCCGAGGCGCTGCCGACGGACGTGGGGTGCGTGAACGGCCAGTGGTTCGTGGAGACGCTCTCGTTCGGCCTGGACGCGGCCATCGCGCTCGACACGATGGAGCGTCGCGTGCGCACGGGCCGCACCGGCACCGCGCTCTACGCGGAGGCCGGCGTGAACCAGCTGCTCCACCACCTGGAGACGCGCCGCTACACGGCCTCGTTCGACGGCGGCGAGCCGGTTCAGGCCGATTCCATCATGTTCGCCGTGCAGGTGGGCCCCTACTACGGCGGCGGCTTCAAGATATGCCCCGACGCGCGCGTGGACGACGGCCTGCTGGACGTGTGCGTGGCGCACCCGCCGGTGGGCGTGGCACGGGCCCTCTACATCTTCTTGCGTGCGAAATCGGGCGGGCACACCGGGTTCAAGCAGATGGAGCTGCGCCGCGCCACCGCGCTGCACGTGGAGTTCGACGAGGCCCCGCCCGCCCAGATGGACGGCGAGCACATAGACGCCCGCATCTTCGACGTGTCCGTCGAGCCCGCCGCCCTCCGCGTGCTGCGCCCGTAACGCGCGTTCCAAAAAGCGGATTGTCGACCGAAACACACGCTACAGCAGCCTGTGGCGTGCGTTTCGGTCGACAATCCGCCTGCGAAATGGTGCGCGCCGTCCGGGGAGGGAGGTCGGACGGCGCGCCGGATGGGCTTGCTGGCCGCGTGTAACCGCGGGCTCTGCTACTTGGAAAGGATATCGCCGATCAAGTATCCCCAGGTGAGGGCTCGTCCGTTCGAGTTGCCCGCCATATTGATAGGGTAGTCGATGGAGTAGATGTCGCCCGAGGCGTTGCCGATGGCGTACAGGCCCTCGATGGGCTTGCGCTCGGCGGTGAGCACCTGCAGGTCGGTGTTGATCTTGAGGCCGCCCACGATGGCAAGCAGCGCCACGCCCACCTTCGCCGCGTAGAACGGCGCCTTGGCCACGGGGAACAGGCAGTCGGGCTGCTTATGGAAGTCCTCGTCGCTGCCGGCCGTCACCAGCTCGTTGTACCGTTCGACCGAGGCCTTCAGCTTGTCGGCGGGGATGCCGGTCTTCTCGGCCAGCTCATCGAGGGTGTCGCATTTGAACACCTTGCCGTCGTCGGCCTCGAGCCCCTTATTCACGAAGTCGGTGTAATCCTGCGCGACGAACGGATCGCCTACGTTGCCGCCCATGGTGTCCCAGAACATGCCGCCGCCGCCCGTGGCCTCGAGCGTCTTGACGTTCTGCTCGGCGAAGTCCGCGTCGAAGATGGACCAGGCGATGTCGTCGGTCTGGTGCATGACGTTCATCGACTTGCCCTGCACCCAGGTGGCCTCGTTCATGAAGCGCTCGCCTTCCATGTTGAGGAACATGAACGCGCCGTGGAACTGCAAGCCTGCCTGGGGATGCAGCATGAGGGGGAAGGGGCCGTCCTGCACGGCGCCGCCTGCCCACAGGCCCATCTTGATGCCGTCGCCCGTGGAGTAGCCCACCGGCGTGTTCTGGCATTCCAGGACGTGATGGACGTTCTCCTCGCAGTAGTAGTCCACCATCTCGGGATCGTCGTGGATGCCGCCCGTGGCGATGACCACGCCCTTGGCCGCCTTGAACAGCAGCACCTCGCCGTCCTTGTCCGTGGCGAACACGCCGGTGACCTTGTCGCCTTCCTTGAGCAGCTGGGTCGCCGTCGTCTCGAAGAGGTACGTGGCCGGCTTGTCGTGCTTGCTCGCGTCCTGGGAGTCGACGTAGAGCACGTTCGTTGCCTGGAAGTAGCTGCATTCGGCCGGCCACTCGGGGGTGGCGTCGGTCTTATGGAACTGGTGGTACGAGAACGATTCGGGGATGATGGCCTTCGGCGCGTAGGCGCGGAACGAGTCGGGCTCCACGCCGTACTCGGCGGCCTTGTCGATGAGCCAGTCGCCCGCCTCGCCCGACTTGTTGAACCACAGCGACACGAGCGCCTCGTTCACGCGGCTCCCGCAGCTGCGGATCCAGCGGTGCTGCGCCTCGGGGATGTTCACCATGAGGTCGACTCCGATGGACTCGCCGTGGGACTTGGTGAACTTGGTGTTGCACAGGCCTATGCCGCCGCCGCGCCCCTGCACCGTCGCGAGCTTCTCTAGCACGATGGCCGAAAGCCCCTTGTCGGCGCACGACGCGGCCGCCGCGCATCCCGCGTTGCCGGCGCCGAGGATGATCACGTCGGCCTCCTGGACCTCGGCGGCGTCGCCCTCGGAAAGAGGCTCGGGCGGCGTCATGAACGACGGGTTCTGGATGCGGCCGTATCCCATGGACGTGGGTCCCTGGCCGCCGCCGAAGCCCATGGCCTCGGGCTGGCCGTCCGATGCGGTTGCGCCTGAGGCGGTCGGCTGGGATTGCGCCGGTGCTGCCGCCGGCGCGCAGCCGGCCAGTCCCGCCGCGCCCGCGATGGTGGCCGCAGCGCCGAGTCCGAGAAACGAGCGCCTTGTGAGCTTGTTCTTCGTCATGATTCCTCCTTGTTGTCCGATCTGCTCCGCGCCGGAGGTTCGGATTCCGACGCGCGGCGGTTCCCTGACCGCTGTCGCGAGCATATGCTCCTCGTGCGGGCCGCACAGCGTGTGAAACCTGCCGAATCATGCGTTCTGCCCAATATGGAAGGTTTCCTGCCATGCCGCGCGGCAGTCGAAAAACCCGTCTTGTGGTATGTTGGATGCAAGGGAGGAGGAGTTCGAAATGGGAGAGAAGAGACAAGGGGAGGCTTCGGGAGAGCGCACGTCGTTTTCCCCGAGGCTGCTCGGATTGGGGTTTTGGCAGGCGTGGTGGATGCTCGTGCTGTGCACGCCGCTGGTGCTGCCCCGCACGGATCGCTTTCTCGGCATGAGCCTGGGCTCCTGGACGCTGGTGCTCACATCCGTCGGCTTCGGCTTGCTGGCGCTGTATGCGCGGACGAGGGGCCCGCTCATCGAGAAGAGGGGCGCGTTGGCGCTTGCGGGCCTTCTGTGTTCCGGCGGAACGGCGCTCTGCCTTGCGTCCGGGGTGCTGTTGGTTCCGGCTGCCGGCATCGTCGCCTTCGCGATCTCGCTGTGCGCGGCTGCTTTCGGCAACGCGCTTCTGCTTGTGATGTGGGTCGAGCTGTGGTCGAGCCTTGCGACCGAGCGCGTCATACAGTACCTGTTCTCGTCGTACGCGTTCGCATTCATCCTGTTCTTCGCGGTGCAGGCGCTACCGCAACCTGCGGCCGCCATCGCCCTGTGCCTGCTGCCGGCGGCGTCGAGCATCGTGCTGCGCTCCTCGGAGAGCGAGACGCGCCGGTCCCCCTCGCGCGCGGCGTTCGTCGTGGACCGCCGCCTGGCGATGAAGGCGGTGATCGCGGTCGCCGCGGCGGGCATGGCATACGGGCTGGCGGTATCGTGCTTCTCGCGCGTTGCGGCCCTGGGCGCGGCGCGCGGCGATTTCATCGTGGCGACCATCGTGTTCGCGGCCTTGACGCTGCACGCCCTCCTCGGCCGATCCGCCGTCGACCCTGCGGCGGTGTACCGCCCCATCACGCCCGCCGTTTCCGTAGGGGTCATGCTCCTCGCCGTGCTCCCGCCCGCGTCCATGTTCTGGGGCGATGGGCTTGTCATCGCGGGCGGGTACTGCCTCGACATGACGGTCATGCTCGTCTCCGCCGATCTCGCGTTCCGGGCGAAGCGCCCCGTCGCGCTCTATTTCGCCTGCTCGATCATCGCGCTGAGGATCGCCACCGTCTTCGGGTTGACGATCGGCAGCGTGTTGGCGGACGCGGGCCTGATGGCTCCGGACAGCCAGGCGCCGCTGTTGGCCGCCGCCGTGCTCGTCGTGGTCGCGGGCACGCTCGTGTTCACGCAGGCGGATCTGCAGCGGTTCTACCGCATCGAGGTCGCGCCGTGGGCGGGGGACGACCTGTCGGAGCGCTGCCGCGCGTTGGCCGGCGGCTTCGGCCTGACTGCGCGCGAGACGGAGGTGTTCGAGCTGTTGGCGAGCGGCAGGAACGTGCCCTTCATCTGCAAGGAGCTGTGCATCGCGGAGAGCACGGCGCGACATCACGTGGGCAGTATCTATCGCAAGCTGGGAGTGTACGACCGCCAGAGCATGCTCGACGTCATTCAGCAGGGGTGACCGATCGTGCGAAGTATGCTATTATATCGTACGATATGAGGAATGGTATCGTACGATATGGGGGCGGCATATGGTGGTGACTGCGACCGAGCTCAAGTCGAATCTCGGTCATTATCTCGAACTGGCCCAAAGCGAGGACATCCTCATCAGCAAGAACGGCCGTGCAGTGGCGAAGCTTTGCAGTCCGTTCGCCGACCGCGTCCGGGCCATGGAGTCGCTCTTCGGCATTCTTCCCAAGGATGTGACGGTGGATGACGCCCGCGCGATCAGGGCGGAGGAGAAATGGAAGCTCTCCTAGACACGAACGTCGTCATCGATGCGTTGGCCGATCGCGGAGAGTGGGCGGCCGACGCTCGCAACCTGCTTTTCCTCGCCGCGCAGGGCAAGGCGCATCTGTATCTTTCCGGCAGCACGCTCGCCGATATCTTCTACCTGGCGAACCGCTACGTGTACCACGACAAGAAGCGCAGCTTGCAGGTGGTGAACATCCTGCTCGATTCCCTGTCGGTCGTCGAGGTGGGTTTCGGCGAATGCCTTCTGGCGGCGAATTCGAAGATCGGCGATTACGAGGACGCGGTTGTGGCGGAGGCCGCGCGCAGGGCGAACCTCAGCTACATCGTGACGCGCAACGGGAAGGATTTCGAAGGGAACGAGGTTCCCACGATCACTCCGGCGAACTACTTGGAGAAGCTTCTCGCCTGAAAGTCCCATTTTCGCTCCGAAAACACGCCTCAGCGCACGAGGCATGTTTTCGGAGCGAAAATCATTGTGCGCCGACGGAGATACGGCATGAGAAAGGCCCCCGAGCGCCAGCGCGCGCGGGGGCCTTCGATTCGCTTCGTGCCTGCGGCTACTTCACCACGCGGACGCGGCGGACGCCCTCGATGGCCTTCAGGCGCTCGATGGCATCGTCGGGATGCCCCGGCGTGCCGGCGTCCACGTCCAGCAGGGTGTAGGCGCTGTCGCCGCGCGACTTGTTCGCCATGTTCTCGATGTTCACGCCCGCGTCGCCGAACACGTTCGTGATCTGGGCGATGGCGTTGGGCACGTTGGCGTGCAGCACGGCCACGCGGCGCAGGCCCTCGGGCACCGGCCCCATGTCGCAGGCGGGGTAGTTCACGGAGTTCATGATGTTGCCGTTCTCCAGGTAGTCCATGAGCTCGCGCACGGCCATGGCGGCGCAGTTGTCCTCGGCCTCCTCGGTGGACGCGCCCAGATGCGGCAGCACCACGGCGCCCTCCATCTGCATGACGGCGGGGTTCGCGAAGTCGGTGATGTAGGCGCGCACCTTGCCCGACGCCAGCGCGGCGGCCATGGCCTCGTCGTTCACCAGCGTGTCGCGCGAGAAGTTCAGGAACACCGCGCCGTCCTTCATAAGCGAGCAGGCGCGCTCGTCGATCATGCCCTTGGTCTTGTCCATGGCGGGCACGTGGATGGTGATGAAATCGCAGTCGCGCAGCACGTCGTCGAGGTTCGTCGCGTGGTGCACGGCGCTCGACAGGCGCCACGCCGCGCCCACCGACACGAACGGGTCGTAGCCGTACACGTCCATGCCTAGGTCGATGGCCACGTTGGCCACCTCGGCGCCGATGGCGCCCAGGCCGATGACGCCCAGCTTCTTACCCTTTATCTCGCCGCCGGCGAACTGCTTCTTCGCCTTCTCCACGTCCTTGGCGATGGTGGGGGAGTCGGCGTTGGCGCGGCACCACTCGATGCCCGCCACAATGCCGCGGCTTGCCAGCAGCATAGCGCAGATGACCAGCTCCTTCACGGCGTTGGCGTTGGCACCGGGGGTGTTGAACACCACGATGCCCGCCTCGGCGCAGCGGTCGAGCGGGATGTTGTTCACGCCCGCGCCCGCACGCGCGATGGCGCGCAGCTCGGAGCCGAACTCCATGTCGTGCATGGCGGCGCTGCGCACCAGGATGCCGTCGGCCTGCGAGGCGTCGTCCACCAGCTGGTAGTCGTCGGTGAGCAGGTCGGTTCCGTGGCTGGAGATGTTGTTGAGGCAGTGGATCTGGCGCATGGCGGCTCCTTCGAGATGAAGCGCGGCGGGATGCGCGAACCTCCCGCCGGCGAATTTGTCACAACATACTATAGTGCGCTTCGTCGAGAGCCATTGTCAACAAAAACCAAGCGGCCGTGCACTTTATCCCGGTAAAGCGCACAGGATGAGGCGCGCGGCCGCCGAAGTGCCTAGCTTTGCGTGGAGAGGAACGTGGGCAGCGACATCTGCTCTATCTGGTCCTGTAGCTCCTCCAGTTCGTCGACGTGCTGGTCCTCGTCGTTCAGGATCTCTTGCAGCACGTCGCGCGTGGCGTAGTCGAGCACCTGCCCGGCCAGCACGATGGCCTGGTTGTAGTCGCGCACGGTGTCCAGCTCGAGCGCGTGGTCGTTGTCCACCTGCTGGGGCACCTCGGCGCCGATGCGGATCTCGTTAAGGTTCGACACGATGGGCGTGCCCTCCAGAAACAGGATGCGCTCGATGAGCTTCTCGGCATGGCGCATCTCGGTGATGGCCCGCTGCTCGAAGCTCTCGTGCAGCTTCCCGTAGCCCCAGTCCTCGCACATCTCGGCGTGCACCATGTACTGGTTGATGGCGGTCAGCTCGCTGGCGAGCAGGTCGTTCAGCGCGTCGATGAGTTCTTGGTTTCCTTTCACGGCAGTGCTCCTTCCAAACGTGGCAGCGGGCCGCGTCCGGGCCCGTGCGCACGATTGTAGGCGCAAGGATGAGGCGGGGCGTCCGTTTATGCGAACCGTCGACGTCCCGTCGCCGCCCCGTCAGGAAGCGGGGGGGGGGTGAGGCCGCTTCGACGCGAGGATTGGCCGATCCGCTGTTAAACCAAGATTGACATGCCGCATCTTGTCATCCTGAGCGAGCGAAGCGAGTCGAAGGATCCCGCGCGGTGTCAACTGGAAGTCCTCCTGCTGGCGCCGCACGGGATCCTTCGACTCCGCGCTTCGCGCTCCGCTCAGGATGACAAGATGCGGGTTGATCTGCGGCATGTCAATCTTGGTTTAACAGCGGATTGGCCGATTTCTGGCCAGAATTTTCGAAATATGTACGCGAGGCAGGGAGGACGGCAAGTTTTTCGCGAATCTCAGACGCGGCGATCTTCCTGACCTGGGATTATGTGGACGGATCCTTCGGAATGAGCCCCGCACGGTACATATATCGAAAATTCTGGCCAGAAATCGGGACATCTGCTGCAACCGGAAGAAGTTTGCGGCGGGTCGCCGCGCACTGGAATCGCCGATTTCTGAGCAGAATTTGCGGTAAAGTTTCGCTTTGCGGTGCGCTTGGAAAACGGCCCCGGCGTTTTCGCAGGTCGGCGAGGAGGTGGGTTTCGATGATCCGCGCTCAGGCACCGAAAGCTCGTTCCGGACGGTCGTTCATGTCCCTCTACCGCAATTTTCGCTCAGAAATCGGCGAATCAGGCGCACTGGCAAGGCGAGGCCGGCGCCGAAGGCGGGAGCCGGGCGCGTGCGCTACCCAATCCCGCATCCGCGCGGGGACGGCATGACGAGGATCGCAGTACAAACGCTTCAGCCCAACCTCCCATGCGTCGGTGCACGCGCTCTCCGGCTGCCGCCGTGTGCTACAATCGGGCGAAAACCGGACGCGGCGGGGGACGGGGGAGCGGCATGGATTTCACGGCGGTTGCCGAGCATGGCGCGAACAAGCGGGTGCTTCTGTGGCTCGGCTTCGGGCTGTTCGTGGTCACGTACGGCGGCGGGCCGCTCGGGTTCGTCTCTGGACCCACCGGGCACGACTTCTCGTGGGACTCCATCCTGCTCGTGCAGACTTCGTTCATGCTGGGAACGGCGCTGGGGTGCCTGGGGATGAAGCTCGCCGCCCGCCAGGGCGACCAGAGGCGAGGGCAGGTGGCCGGCGCGCTCGCGTACATCGCGACCGCCCTCTTGTGCTGGGCGGCCCAGCCTGTCCTGGCCGCCATCGACGTGCAGACCGGCACCGCCGTCCGGGGCGTGCTCTCCCTGCTCGTTGGCGCGATCTACGCGCAGCCCCTCCTGTTCTGGGTCGGGCAGTTCCTCGACCTCAGTCGAACCTGCGACCGTTTGGGCTTCATCGCCGCGTTCGTTCCGTGCTACGCGCTCAGCGTCGTCGCCATGGGCTTGGTTTCCTTCCTCGACGGGGTTCCGTACGTGTACTCTCTGCTCCATGGCGGTGTGCTCGGTGGGGTCGGCCCTAATTCAGGTGGCCTTCTTCCGTCCGTCCGAGCAGTCCGCGCCCAAGGCCGACGGGGATGCGAAAGGCTACCGCCTCACCATCCACTCCGTCTCGGTGCTCGTGTGTCTGGGCTTCTCATGGGGAATCGCCCAGGCCGGCAGTCTGCTTTTGTTCGGCGGTGGCTGGTCTGCGCAGACCGTCGTTAGCATGTTCGTATCGTTCGTCCTGCTGTTCGCCATCGCCGTGGCCATGCAGGCGGGCCATGCGCAAGGCGGCGTGAAGTTCGGCATGTTCATCAGGCTTTCCATCGTCGCGTGCGGCGCGGTGCTCGTCGCGCTTCCACTCCTCTTTGAAGCGGCGCCCGCCCTGTTCTACCCCCTCTGCAGCGCGCTCATGATGGTAGGGGAGATATCGGTTATCGTCTTCTCCATCGACATCTGCTGCGAGGAGGGGCAGCCCCTGGCCGACGTGTTCTCGACCAACTACGCGACGTTCGTGGGCGTCATCTGCGTTGCGGGTGCGCTCTTCTGGCTGGTGCATACGATGGTGGGCGGGCAGACAGCCTGGTGGCTCGTCGCCATCGCGTCCATATGGGCCGTGCTTTCCGCCATCCCGTTTCTCCCGAGCCGCTCGAGCGCCGCCGCCGTGTTCGCGCTTGAGAAGCTCCCCGAGAACGAGGGCTACGAGGCCAACATCGCCTTGCAGCGAGAGCGCATGGCGCAGAAGTACGGCCTGAGCGCCGGTGAGTCCGAGGTGCTCAACCGCCTGCTCCAGGGCCTGAACCGCGAGCAGATAGCGGCCGCGATGTACCTCAGCCCCTGGACCATCAAGTCGCGCATCAGCTCCATCTACAAGAAGTGTGGCATCCACTCCTACAAGGAGCTCATGCAGCTCGCCTCCGACGACGAAGCCTAGCTCCCCCGGCCCCTCCTCGCCCGCATAGCTGATCCATTGTTCCCTATCGGGCCTGATGGGGACTACGCCCAAATGGGTATTCCCAAATACGCCCGTCAAGGTTCTTCTCCCATCTTCGCCCGGAGCGCATCATGCGAGCCGCAACGACGGGACGCGGCATGACGCAGGGGAGGAGCCGGACATGCATGAGATGGCATTGGTGCACGGGGTGGTCGACGCGGTGCTCGAGCACGCGGAAGTCATCGGCGCGAGGGAAGTGACGGCGGTTCATCTCACCATCGGCGAGGGCCGCGACGTCGTCGAGAGCTTCATGCAGGGGCTGTTCGCGTTCCTGGCGCGCGGCACCGTGGCCGAGCGCGCGGAGCTCGTCGTCAACCGCACGCCCTACGCGGTGCGCTGCAACCAGTGCGCCGCCGTCTTTCCTATAAATGTGCGCGACTCGTCCACATGGAAGTGTCCGCAGTGCGGGGTCGAGCGCGACTACCAGCTTCATACGGGTATGGAGTTCATGATCAACGACATACAGATAGTCAAAGACGCCCCGCTCGTGAACGCGGGTTAGAGAAGCGTCATTTCCAAGCGAGCTTGTGGCCCGGCTGGGCCATCTGCGAGAAATACCAAGGGATCCGGAGAGAGAAGGAGAAGGCAGATGAAGGGGATCACTAGAAGGAACTTCCTCGGGGCGATGGGTGCCATGGGCGCTGTCGGCGCCATGGGCGCGATGGCCGGGTGCGCGCCGAAGGCGAACGAGGCGGTCAAGGTCGCCGGCGAGGCCAACGCGGCCGAGGCGCCCGCTGCCGCCCCCGCCGTCACGGGCGACGGTGCGGAGGTCGTCCTTTCCGACGGCACCGTCTGGCGCGGCACACCCGAGCACATCGCCAAGCTCGGCGGCTCCACCATGCCGCTCGAGGAGCTCAACCGCCGCCGCAAGGAGTACGTGGATTCCCAGGTCGAGTGGGTCAACGAGGACGGTTCGGTCGTCCCTGTCCCCTACGTCAAGATGCGCGCGCTCATCCACTCGCACGGCTTCGGCTGCGGCGAGGGCCTGAACGACACCATGTTCAAGCGCCCGATGAAGCTGTTCACCGAGGAGCAGGTGGAGGCCTACCTCGACATGCCGTGGGGCGTCGAATTCACGGCCAACGAGTTCTACCATCAGTCGCAGAAGGCCGGCAAGGACCGCACCTACGAGGAGTGCAAGGAGCTGTGCGAGCTGTTCAGCAAGGCCGGCTACCTGCCGTACCGCACGCGCACCGAGGGCATCACCTACAACATCCCGGGCTACGCCGAGGGCGTCAACACCTACAGCTACTGCGACGAGTACTACGCCGACCCGGATAGCTTCGATTGGCCGCTCGGCGGCGAGGGCCTGGCGGAGGACCACGCCTACGCCGGCACGCCGGTGTTCTACTCGGTGCCCTTGAACAAGGAGGTCATGGCCGAGGAGAGCGAGCTTCTGGCCTACGACGACATCGAGACCGTCATCAAGGACCACGACTACATCGCCGTGCAGCCGTGCTCGTGCCGCTACTACCCCTACGTGATGGAGTGCCACGAGAAGGGCGAGAGCTTCCCTACGTTCGAGGACTTCATGCGCGGCGACCAGGGCGACTTCCGCGACTCCAACGGCGACCGCATCGAGACGTGCTTCGCGATGGGCGACGACGCCGAGTACCTGGTGTCGCTCGGCCTCGGCCGCCGCATCACGCAGGAGGAGGCGCTCGAGATCCTGCAGAAGTCGCGCGACGACGGCTTCATCCTGCACTGCCTGTACGGCAAGGAGCACGCGTGGGTGTGCCAGTGCAACCCGAAGATCTGCGGCATCACGGCGCAGTGGGCGGCCGGTGCCGAGGCGCTCGGCGGCTGGGAGGAGCTGCAGAAGCAGTCCGCGTTCATCGGGCGCACGCACTACACGCTCGAGGTCAGCTTCAGTGACTGCATCAAGTGCGGCACCTGCGCCAACCGCTGCCCGATGGAGGCCATCACGATGGACGGCGAGGGCGGCTCGCCGAAGGTGACCGACCACCTGTGCCAGCGCTGCGGCCAGTGCGCCTACGTCTGCCCGCAGGGCGCGCGCAAGTTGCACAAGCGCCCCGACGACGAGATCCTCGAGATGCCGCATCAGCTCGAGGATGACTACAACCTCAAGGCGGCCTTCCGCTTCGAGCACAACCTCGTGGGCCGCGGCACCGAGGCCGGCGCGTTCAAGTTCTAGCCGGCAGCGGCCGGGGCGGCAATCGCGAGATTCGCATAGGGCCATTCCTATAATGAATCGCCCGAGGCCTCGAAGACCGTTACTATGGAGCTACGGGAAAGCCGTGCCGGCGCCTGCTCGAACGGGCGGCGCCGGCGCATCGGATCGAGGAGGTTCCCTATGGAGGAAACGCGCGTCATCGAGGTGAAGCGCAGCATCCTGGCCGCCAACGACGAGGCGGCCGACGCCTTCCGCGCCGCGCGGCGCGAGGACGGCACGTTCTTTGTGGACGTGATGGCGTCGCCGGGCGCGGGCAAGACGACGCTGCTTCTGGCGCTCATCGAGGAGCTGCGCCGCCGGGGCGCGGGCGAGGTGGGCGTGATCGAGGCCGACCTTGAGAGCGACGTGGACGCCCTCAAGGTCAAGGAGGCCGGCGTCGCGTCGGTCGAGCTCAACACGCGCGGCGTGTGCCACGTGGAGATGGGCATGGTGGAGATGGCCTGGGAGGCCTTCGAGGGCGCGTCGTTCGACTGGATGTTCTTGGAGAACATCGGCAACCTCGTGTGCCCGGCCGAGTTCGACACCGGCGCGCACGCGCGCGTGATGCTGCTCTCCGTCCCCGAGGGCTGGGACAAGGTGATGAAGTACCCGCCCATGTTCGCCGTGGTGGACGCCCTCATCGTGACGAAGAGCGACTACCTGTCGCTCAACCCCGACTTCGACCTCGAGGCGCTGAAGGAGCGCGCGCGGGCGTTGAATCCCAGCCTGGAGATCTTCGTGACGAGCGCCCGCACGGGCGAGGGCGTGGGCGAGCTGGCCGAATGGCTCGACAGCCTGCGCACCGCCCGCCTGGCGTAACCTGGTCGATCCCCGCCCCCCGTGCCGGCCCTCCATCCCTCCCGCCGGCCCTCCATCCCTCCCTCCCCGGAGGCCCGGCGCGCGGAGGCTTTTTGCCTGAGCGAGCGAACGCTCCCTTTTGTCATCCTGAGCGAGCGAAGAGCCCCTTTTGTCATCCTGAGCGGAGCGCGAAGCGCGGAGTCGAAGGATCCCCCGCGGCGCCAGCCGTAAGCGCCACTGCTATCGCCGCACGGGATCCTTCGACTCGCTTCGCTCGCTCAGGATGACAGGAACCTCGAAGAAAGGACAACCGTCATGTGCACCAACGGAATGAACGTCGACCAGTTCGGGCAGATGATCGACATGATCGACGACTACACGGCCCTCGGCTACCGCTGGGCCCACAAGCTGGCCCACGTGGCCGGCGACGCGGGGAACACGTCCGCGTCCGAGAAGCTGCACGCCGTCCAAATGCTTTTGGCCGATGCCCGCGCGCTACTCGACGAGGCCAAGACCTGCGCCGAGGAGGGAGCCACCGTCGCCAGCGGCGCCACCGTGAAGCTGGTGTAGAGCACGTTCGGTGAGCCCTCTCAGCTGAGAGGCCTCACTGCGTACGACGTGCTGCGCCCGCCGCCCGCCTCGCGTTCCAGGACGCCTTTCTCCACGAGGTCGTTGATGTCGCGCAGCGCCGTGTCGGGCGACACCTTGCACATCTTGGCCCACTTCCGCGACGTGAGCTTCCCTTCGAAGCCGCCTTTCAGCCTGCTCAGCATGCTCCGCTGCCGCTCGTTCAAAGGCACTCCTTCGAGCGACTTCCAAAACGTCTCCCGCTCGAGCGCGCCGCGCACGGCGCAGGCGCTCTCCTCGATCGAGGCGGTCAGCGCGCGGAGGAACCAGGCGAGCCACTCCGTCGCGTCGCTCGTGCCCTTCTGGGCTCGCTCCAAGGCGGCGTAATACCCCTCGCGATGCGACAGGACATGCCGGGCCATACTGTAGTAGCGCCGGGGGCTGCGGTCGGCTCGCGCCAGCAGCATTTCGGTGAGCGCTCGCGCGATGCGCCCGTTGCCGTCGTCGAAGGGGTGGATTGTCAGGAACCACAGGTGGGCGATGCCGGCTTTCACCAGCGGATCCTCGGGCGAGTCGACGTCGAACCAGGCGAGAAATTCGTCCATGAGGCCGCCAACGCGCTCGGCCTCAGGCGCCCGGAAATGAACCTTCTCCCTACCCACGGGGCCGCTGACCACGCTCATGGGGCGCTCGCGAAAGCGCGCGACGGCGATCCTGCGCAAGCCGCTGTAGCCGGTGGGGAACAGCGCGTTGTGCCATCCGCACAAACGCTCGCGCATGAGCGGCGCATCGCAGTTGCGCGTGGCGTCCATCATGACCGACACCACGCCATCGACATCCCGCGTGTCGTCGACGGCGCCGGGCTCCTCCAGCCCCAGCTGGCGCGACACCGAAGAGCGCACCTTGGCCGCGTCAAGCTCCACTCCCTCGATGAGCGACGAGGCCACCACCTCGCCGGCCAGCGCGTCCACCTCCATCTCGGCCTCGAGCTGGAAGCCCACGTGCTCCATGAGGCCGCGCAGCTCGCCGCGCGCGAAGCTCGCCTCACACAGAAGCGGGGCCAGCTCGGCGGCATCCCAGGAGAATCGCGTCCAGTCGGTATGTTCGTGAAGGTACATGGGCCCACTGTACCCGAAGATGCGGCGAATGTCGAGCTATTCTCCGCAAATCATGCGGAGAATAGCGGACGGTTTATCGCAAGCCGGTTCGTTAACGGGGGCGGCGGGAGTGCTACAATTTCCCGGACGAGCGGTTCTGCGACGAGGGGGATCCGATGCGCGAGGGGCTTTCGGGGTATGTGCCAAGTGCCAGGTTGGTAGGAGTGGGCTTGTGGATCGCGTGGGTCACCCTGATCTACAGCACTGACATCCTGGCTCCCGACGCGGGAGACGCGAACCGGGCCACATCGCTCGCGTTCGTCTTGTCCACGCTCGCCCTGTCGGCATGCTTAATGGTCGCGAGCGCTGCTCCCGTCTGGGTCCAGTCGCATCTTCTCGGCAAGGCTCAGGCTGCGGTCGCATCGTGCGTAGGGGCCCTGTCCACCCTCGCCGTCTTGCGGGCCGACGTGGTTCCCGGCCCGGTGTTCTGCATCGCCGCTCTGCTCACGGGTTTTGCGACGGCGCTCGTCGCTTTGCGGGCGGCGGAGCTGTTCTCCGAGATAGACGCCAAGAACATGCTGGTGGGCATGTGCGCCTCCCTTATCCTGGGCATTCTCGTGTACTCCTTCGCCATCATGATGCTCATGTGCGGGCTGAAGGGAGCCTCCGTTCTTACTGCGGTGCTGCTCCTGCCTCTGTCGGCGTGCTTCCTCTTCATGGGCGAAGCCGGCTCGGAGGAGGGCGAAGTCGCCGTCGAGCCCTTGCGCTGCCCCCGCTCGTTCTGGCGACTGATCGCCTACGTGGTCGTGCTTGTCTTCTTGCTGAGCATCACGCGGGGGTATTATCCGAACCTCATCGATGCCGGCGAATTCGCGACTTCCCGAAGCGTCGTGGCGATGGGCTTGATCTTAGCCGCCGCCGCCATCGCCGCGTTGGTGGCGGCCATGCCCCGGGACGCGTCGTTCGGCACGCTGTGCTACGCGCTCTTCTCCGCCTCGGTCGCGGCGGTCCTGCTCCTCTCTCTTTTGAACGTCGACGCGACCACCATGGGCAACGTGTCGTCGGTTCTGTTCGGCATCACGCTCGTGTGCCTGTGGGGTCTGCTCTGCTGCGCGTCGTTCCGCTCGGGGGCGTCCGCTGTGCGGGTGGTTGGCATGGGGTTCGGTGCGGCCTGCGTCGGAACCGCCGCGGGGTTCGCGACGGGTGCTTTGCTGCACGAAGCTGGATCGGGCGCCCTGCTCTCCGTGACCGTAGCCTCCCTCGTGGCGTGCGTCCTGGCGGCATTGTTCCTGCTTCGGCGGGAGGATATCTATGCGCTCATGAGGCCGTATCCCGAGAATGGCGAGGGGTTCGATGCCGAGCCCCCTGAGGCGATGCCCTCTCGCAGCGAAGCGCCCGGCATCGTCAACAATGCCGAAGCTCCGGCGTTGGATGATTACCGGTTGTCCCTGCAGCGTCTCTGCGCGCGCGTGGCCTTGGAGTACGGGCTGTCCCCTCGCGAGGCCGACGTCCTTCCGCTGCTGGCGTCGGGCAAGGATGCGAGGGCCATGGCAGACGAGCTGTTCGTGTCCTTCAACACCGTGCGCACGCACATCAAGAAGATCTACATGAAGCTGGACGTTCACAGCCGCCACGAGCTCATGGAGCTCGTGGAGCGCGAAATGGAGCGTGCGAAGCAGCGATAACGCCTGGTCGGCCATCACTCAAGATGAGTGGTTCGGCGTTTCGGCCGCCATTCACTCACCGTGGGCGATTTCCCTCCCTCTTCTCCTTCCTACAATGGCGACTGCCGAGCTTGAGATCGAGCCGGCAGCCGAGAGGGGGGAGGGCGTATGGCCAGTTTCGTCGATGCCGAAGATGGGGCGGTGCGGGTTCTCGAGGGGAATCCGGCATACCGCGACATATACCTGACAGTGCTTGACTGTTGTCGGAACGCTCAAAACGAGGAAGACGTCCTGTCGATGTGCGACGGCCTCCGCACGTCCAAATTCCAGGTGCAAAGCGCGTCAGGCATCGTCTCGGCTCTGGTGAACTGCGGCGCGCTCGCCCGCACGGTGCTCGTCGACGGCGAACCCTACGACGGCAGCGTGGAGGACTTCCAGCAAGACGACGGCATCCCGGAGGGGGCGGAGGCTCTTTTCCTTCTCCAGACCACGAGCGTGGGCGAAGGTGCCGCCGCGCGCGTTGCCGAAAGCCTCTCGCTCGAAAGCATAATCGCCTCATGCCCCCATCGCGCGCCGGCGTTCCAACTGGTGCTGGCACTGTGCGCTGGGGCCGCGGGCAAGACCACGAGCGCGCTCCAAGACGCTTTGAAGCGCGAGAACATGCTGGAGACCGACCCCGCCAGGGGCATCGACGGCCTCCATGCCAGCTATTTCACGGGCGCGCTCGAGCATATCGGCGCGCTCGCTTGGAATGGGGGGACGTGGATCACGAGCGAGAAGGGCCTGGCCATCCTCGACCGGGCGTGACCCATGCTTCCAGATGAAAGGCGAGAGAGAAGGAGGAGGAACGCGTATGAGTCAGGCAACGCTGACGCGCCGCAACTTTCTTAAGGTTGCCGGCGCGGCCGCAGCCGCGTGTGCGGTGACCGGATGCTCCCATATGGAGGAGACGGAACCCGTCGTCGGCGCGCCCGAAGATGAGGCGGTGGAGATCGTCCACTCCTCGTGTCGCGCGTGCATTTCGAACTGCGGCGTGCTGGTCCATGTCAAGAACGGGCGCGTCGTGAAGATCGAGGGCGATCCGATCGATCCGATGTCCAAGGGCCGCATATGCGCGAAGGGCCTTGCGGGCATTCAGGCGCTGTACAACCCGAACCGCATGAAATATCCCATGAAGCGCGTCGGCGAGCGCGGAACCAACGAGTGGGAGCGCATAACGTGGAAGGAGGCGATCGACACCATCGCCGACAACCTCATGGAGATCTACGAGAAGGATCCCATGAAGCTCGTCATCTCGACGGGCGGCGGCGGAAACCCGCAGTTCTTCGGACTGCACCGTTTCCTGCAGGCGTTCGGCGGCGGCAACTTCTTCGAGCCGGGATGCGCGCAGTGCTACCTTCCGCGCATGTGCACCCAGCCGATGCTGAACGGCTGCAACGACACCTCCATCGCCGATTCCACCGTGGGCGAGATCTACTATACCGAGACGATCCCGAACTGCCTGGTCATGTGGGGCACCGACCCGTCGCAGAGCCACGTGCCCTCGGGCGGCCGCGCCGTGAACGAGCTGCGCATGCGGGGCATGAAGACGGTCGTGGTGGATCCGCGCTTCACCCCCGATGCCGCGAAGGCGGACGTCTGGCTGCCGGTTCGTCCCGGCACCGACGTAGCTATGGCGAACGGCTGGACCCGCTACATCATCGAGAACAAGCTCTACGACGAGGAATGGTGCGTCAAGTGGACGAACCTGCCCTTCCTCGTCAACGAAGAGACCATGCTCCTCTACCATGCCGACGAGCTGGGCTTGGGGGAGGCGACCGACTACGTGGTGTGGGATGCCAAGACCGATTCCCCGAAGGCCATGCCCTATCCCCAGGACGAATCGCTCGACCCCGTGCTCGACGGCGAGTTCGAGATCGACGGGAAGAGGAGCCGTACGGCGTTCCGCGCCGCCTGGGAGAACTGCGAGGAATGGACGCTTGAGCGCACCGCCGAGGTGTGCTGGTGCGAGGCGGACTCCATCGAGGCGGCCGTGAAGGCGTACTGCGAGGGTTCTCCCCACTCTGGCATCTCGATCGGAGTCGCCACTGACCAGTATGCGCAGTCAGCGCAGGTTCCTGAAGCGGTGACCATTGTGGAGTCGCTCATGGGCAACGCGTGCCATCAGGGCAACACCATCCAGAGCCGCAAGAACCAGTCGCTCGGGACGTACTTCCTGTTCCCGTTCAACCTGTTCGGACCCACGCCGCTGTCGCCTAAGGAGGAGGTGGTGAACCGCCGTCTGGGTGTCATCGAGCACAAGGGGCTGAACTACTGGATGGCTTCCCACATCCCCACTATCATGAACGCGATGAACACCGGCGAGCCGTACATGCCCGAGATGTGGATCGACCGTTCGGGCAACAAGCTGGCCATGGTGGGCGACGCCTCCACCTTCCTCGAGGCCATGAAGAAGATGAAGTTCATCGTCCACATGTACATGTACCCCACGACCACGTCCATCGAATTGGCCGATATGATCCTCCCGACGGCGGAATGGCTCGAGACCGCCTACGGCGCCGACCGATGCAACGTGTGGCTCATCAGGCGCGACGTGGTGCACACCTTTGAGCATGTGGACGAGACGCTCATCTGGTCGTGGATCGTGGCGGCGCTTGCCGAGCGCGGGCACAAGGAGGCCCAGATGGCCTTCGAGGCGGAGAACTGCGGCGCGGCCGGCCCATACTGGAAGACGTACGACGAGTACAAGGGCTACCTGGCCGCGTTCATGAGCAAGTCGTTCGGCGAGGAATGGACGTGGGAGCAGTGCTGCGAGAAGCTGCCCGCCGAGTTCATGCCCATGGAGGAATGGATCACCTCGAGCTACGAGAGCTACGAGAAGAAGGATCCCGAGACCGGCCTGCCCGCCGGCTTCGCCACCAACTCGCACCGCATGGAGCCCTACGCCGAGGCCATGACCATCACGGGGCGCACGGGCGGCCCGACGGGGTCGTCGTTCTGGGACAACTACGTGCTGCCTCCCGCGTCCGTCGACTACCTGCCGCTGCCGAAATACGAGGAGCCGGCCGAGTCGCCGCTTGCGGACGACGAGTACCCCTACGTCCTCACCGAGGGCCGCGTGCCCATGTACCATCACGGGACCTTGCGCAACGTCCCGTGGATGAGGGAGATGTACCCGGTGCCCGAAACATGGATCAACCCGGTGACCGCGGCCGAGATCGGCGTGGAAGAGGGCGACTGGTGCTACGTGGAGTCGCGTCGCGGCAAGATCCAGGGCCGCGTCCATGTGACCGAGGGCATCGCTCCAAGGGTTATCTACCAGGAACGCTTCTGGAATCCGGAGCTGTTGGACAGCGATGACCCCAGCAGGGCGTGGAAGGTCATGAACGTCAACATGCTCACGAAGAACGACGCTCCGTACAATCCGGAGTTCGGCACGTACACGCTGCGCGGCTTCACCGTCAAGGTGACGAAGGCGGGAAGCGCGCCGGAGGGCGTCTGGGTCGAGCCGACGGACTTCGTTCCGTGGCTGCCCGAGTCCTCCGAGGAAACGGGAGGAGGTTATGCCGTCTATGACGCGTAACGCTATCGTCGTCGATCTCAACCGCTGCATCGGATGCTACGGGTGCGAGGTCGCATGCAAACAGGAGAACGATGTGCCGCTCGGCAGCTACTGGAGCCGCGTGACGCCGGTGGGGCCTTCGGGGACGTTCCCCCATATCCAACAGTGTTGGCTGCCTACGATGTGCCAGCAATGCGAGAACGCCCCCTGCATCGAGGTGTGCCCGACGGGCGCGTCGTACCGTGACGAGGAAACCGGCGTCGTCTTGGTGAGCGAGGAGAACTGCATCGGCTGCAAGTCGTGCCTCTCGGCGTGCCCCTATGGGGTCCGAACGTTTTACGAAGAGGCGGGCACGGTGCACAAATGCACGCTGTGCAAGCCGCTCACCGACGCCGGGGAGCTGCCGGCCTGCGTGAAAGCATGCTGCGGCGAAGCCCGGTTCTATGGCGATCTGGACGATCCGGACAGCGACGCGTCCCGAGCTTTGGCGGCATACGGCGAGGCTGATCTTCATGCGCTCGCCGATGACGGCAACAAGCCCTCGACGGTGTACATCCTCTCGTCCAAGTACGCCGACTGGGCGAGCGACGACGCCGTGCAGGTGAGCAACGTCTGACATTCGTGGTTGCCCGCCACTGAGGCGGCGTATTTCCAAAAGCCCTGGGCGGGTTCCCCTCCCTCCCGCCCAGGGCCCTTTTCGAGGGAGGGGAGGGCGCGAGCAAGCTGCGCGCATCCGAGTCGAGCGAGGTGGTTGAGATGACGGAAGGAACGCAGGGGGCGTCGAAGGGGGCGGCTGCGGAAACGCGGGGCGATACCCGCGAGTTCTTCGCCAACGCGGAGGCGTTCTACAGGCTGCTCGGCAGCATGTTCTACCTGGAGCTGACCGAAGAGCAGATCCAGGGCCTGGCGCGCAGCGGGTTCGACTATCCCGAGGACGGTACGCAGATGGCCCAGGGATGCCGCGAGATACGCACATATCTGGATCGTCGCGGCGCGAACGCGCGGCGGGATCTGGCGGTCGATTACGCTCGCATCTTCCTTGCGGCCGGTATCCACGAAGGCGAGACGGCCGTGCCGTTCGAGAGCGTGTACACTTCGGACGAGGGCATTCTCATGCAGGACTCGCGGGATGATGTTGTGCGCGTCTATCGGGCGAACGGGTTGGTCGTTCCGACGGATCTCAACGTACCGGAAGATCACCTGGCTTTTGAGCTGGAGTTCATGGCCCATGTGAGCGGGCGTATCGCGGCGCGCCTTTCGGCGGGTGAGCCCGCCGATGACGCGCTGGCCGTGCAGCGAGCGTTCATCGACGAGCATCTGCTCAATTGGCTCCCCCTGCTTCAAGAGCGGGTGGAAAAGCATGCCAAGCTTGCCTTCTATCCAGCGCTCGTGAAGATTGCGAGAAGCTTCATCGAGGAGAACCGGATCGTGGTGGAGGAGGCTTTGCGGTGATCTTCGCGGCCGTGCTCGTCGCCACGACCGTGCTTTGCGTGGCGGCGCGCACCTTCATCCTCCGGCATACGGGATGGTTCTATGGAATCGTGGCGGCCGTCGGCGCGCTCCTCGGGTGCGTGCTCGTCTTCGGCGAGCCTGCATGGCTATGGAAGGCGTCCTTCGCCTTGATTCAGAAGTGCTTGCTGCCGCTCGCCTTGTTCACGGTGGTCATGGGCATCGGATGCCTGCCCCGCTCGTCGCGCATGTCGCTTTGGCTGCGTCCCGTGCGCGCCCAGCTGTCCGTGGCTGCCTGCATCCTAGCTCTCGGCCACATCGCGGCGTACGCGGGCTCGTACCTTCCCCGCATCCTCGGCCCGGGTGTGAAGGGCAACGTCGCGCTTTCCTTCCTCGTGGCCGCAGCATTGTCTGCGCTGCTGCTGATTCTGGGTGCGACGTCGCTTGAGTTCGTGAAACGGCGCATGCGGGCCGAGAGCTGGGTGAAGCTGCAGAGGTGGGCCTATGTGTTCTTCGGTCTCGTCTATGTCCATTTGCTCTGCATGCTCCTTCCTTCCGCGCTGGGAGGAGGCACCGCCGCCCAGGCGAGCGTCGCCGTGTACACGGCGGTGTTCGCGGCGTATGCCGTTTTTCGCGTGAGCCGCGCCGTCTTCGACAAAAAGCCCGCTTTCCGGGCGGCGCATTAGGCCGATTCGTCCCCTCGGCCCCACAGCCGTTTTTTGAAGACCGTGCGGAAGGCGACCGGGGGATTTGACTCGTGTGCTAGAATAGGCGGCTGGCAAGAGCACCAATTGAAGGGACGTATATGTCAGGGCATTCTAAGTGGGCTACAACCAAGCATCGTAAGGCAGCGGTGGACGCGAAGCGCTCCGCGCTGTTCAGCAAACTGTGCCGCAACATCACGGTGGCTGCGAAAGAGGGCGGCGACCCCAACCCCGACAACAACGCGTCGCTCGCGGCCGCCATCGAGAAGGCCAAGGGCTACTCCCTCCCGAAGGATAAGATCAAAGTCGCCATCGACAAGGCGTTCGGCTCCGGCAAGGACGCCGCGAACTACGAGACGGTGGTCTACGAGGGCTACGGCCCCTGCGGCGTGGCCGTGTACTGCGAGGCGCTCACCGACAACCGCAACCGCACCGCCGCCGACGTGCGCGCGGCGTTCAACCATCACGGCGGCAACCTGGGCACCTCCGGCTCCGTGGCGTTCATGTTCGAGCGCAAGGGCCAGGTCATGGTTGCCAAGGAGATCGAGACCGGCGACAAGAAGAACCCCATCGGCCCCAACGGCGCCGCCGCTGACGAGGACGAGTTCATGATGGCCGTGGCCGAGGCCGGCGGCGTGGACTACGAGGACGCCGACGACGAGTGGATCGTCTACACCGCGCCCTCCGACCTCATGGCCGTGAAGAAGGGCCTCGAGGAGCAAGGCGTCGAGGTGAAGGGCGCCGAGATGACGATGGAGCCCACCACGCCCGCCACCGTGAGCATCTCCGACGCGAAGAAGGTCATGCGCCTCATCGACAAGCTCGAGGAACTCGAAGACCTGCAGAACGTCTACCACGCCATGGACATCACCGACGAGATCGCCGAGGCGCTCGACGCCGAGTAGAGCCCGATCGGCCGATTCTGCGTAAAAGACGGGGCCCCGCGAGCATGATGCTTGCGGGGCCTTTCATGCGCGCACGGCTTGCCCGGCGCCTATCCCTCGAACACGATGTCGCCGTTCGATACGGTGTAGAGCACCTTCGACTCCGAGATCATCTTCGGGTCGACGTCGAGGATGTTCTGGTCGAGCGCCACGAGGTCGGCCTTCTTTCCCACCTCGATCGTCCCCACGACGTCCTCCATGAAGTTCTCGTACGCCACGTTCTTCGTGTACATCTCGAGCATCTGGTAGGCGGTGAGGCCCTGCTCCTTCCAGCGGTAGAAGTCCTCGTCCTCCTCGCCGGGGAAGGGGCTGTTACGCGTGATGCCCACCTCGATCTCCAGCAGCGGGTCGTAGGCGGTCACGGCGCCGTCGCTGCCGCCGCTCAGGATGCAGCCCGCCTCCAGCATGTCCTTGGCCGGATACATGGCGAACGCGCGCTCCTGTCCGATGAACGCCGTCTCCAGCTGGCACAGCGGGTCGTTGTACATCCAGAGGAACTGCAGGTCGCTGACCACCTTGAGGTCGGCGCAGCGCTTGATGTCCTCGGGCGCGATGGCGCACACGTGCACCATGGTGTGGCGCGCGTCGCGCTTGCCGTTGGCCGCCTCGGCGCGCTCGTAGGAATCGAGCGACGTGCGCACGGCCCCGTCGCCGATGGCGTGGATGTGCAGATCTACCTCATGGGCATCGGCATCGCGGGGCTGCGCGACGGCCGAGGTGGTGGCGGGGTGCTCGGCCGGCGGAGGGCCATGGTGCTCGTCGCGCTGTTCTCCGCGTGCTCGGTCGGTTATCTTGCCTGGTCGATCGCGTCGTTTGCCGCAGGATGGGCGAGCCCGCGCAACGCGTTCGTGGAGCTGTCGGGGGCGGTGAACCTCGTGTTCGCCTGCCTGTACCTGGCCGGCTACGTCCGCCTGCGCCGCGAGGCGTCCGCGCCCACGGCGGTGCCGGTGGTGGCGAAGCGCTACGATCTGACGAAGCGCGAGGAGGAGATCCTCGAGATGCTCTCGCGCGACATGAGCAACCAGCAGATCGCCTCGCAGGCGTTCATCTCGGTGGGCACGGTGAAGACGCACGCCCACAACATCTACGCGAAGCTCGGCATCGCCGGACGCTCGGAGCTGCCGGCGCTGCTTGAGCGCGAGGTGGCCCGCGCGCTCGAGGGCGGCGAAGGCGGCAGCCTGCAGCCGGCCGCGCGCAGGTGACGGCGCGCGAAGACTGTCGGGCTATGGAAAAGCCGACTTTCCCGTCCCTGTCGCATGGTTTTGTGGTAGGATGATTGCGAACATACGTTTGTGAGATTTGCGGCGACGTTCGCGGCCCTTCGCCGCTTGCGCGCGGCGGGAAGGCGACGATGGCGCGCACCGAACGAACCATACTCGGCATCGATCCCGGGCTGGCGAACACCGGCTGGGGCGTCGTGGCGCAGAACGGGCCGCGTCTGGCATGCCGCGCCTACGGATGCGTCTCCACGTCGAAGGACGCTCCGCTCGAGCAGCGCCTGCGCAAGATCCACGAGCAGATGGCGGCCGTCATCGCGCGGTTCGAGCCCTCGTGCGTGGGCATCGAGACGGTGTGGTTCGGCGTGAACGTGCAGAGCGCCTTCGCCACGGGCCAGGCGCGCGGCGCCGCGCTCGTGGCGTGCGCCGAGTGCGGGCTGGAGGTGCTCGAGTTCTCGCCGAGCCAGATCAAGCTCGCCGTGGTGGGGGAGGGCTCGGCCGAGAAGGAGCAGGTGCAGTACATGGTGCGCCAGCTGCTCGCGCTCGACGACGTGCCGCGCCCCGACCATGCGGCCGATGCGCTGGCCGCGGCCATCTGCTACACGACGCACGAGGGCTTCGCGCGGCGCACGGGCGCGGCGTGCTCGGTCTTGGACGCCCCCGAATCGGGAAAGGATCGGCGATGATCGCGTTTCTGAAAGGCACCCTGGCGGGAAAGACCACCTCCGCCGCCTACGTCGAGGTGGCGGGCGTCGGCTACGCCGTGGGCATGTCGCAGGCGGCGCTCTCGAAGCTGCCCGAGAAGGGCGGCGCGGTGGAGGTGCACACCCACCTGCAGGTGAGCGACAGCGGCATCGCGCTGTACGGGTTCCTCACCCTGGAGGAGAAGGCCCTGTTCGAGCGCCTGATAAGCGTGGGCGGGGTGGGGCCGAAGGTGGCGCTCGCGGCGCTTTCGGCGTTCTCGCCCGCCGCGCTCGTGGCAGCCGTGCAGGCGCAGGACGTGGCCGCCGTGCAGCGGATACCCGGCGTGGGCAAGAAGACGGCCTCGCGCATCATCCTCGAGCTCAAGGGCTCGTTCGACCAGGGGCTCGCATCGCTCTTCGACGAGGGAGCGCCCGCCGCGGTCGTCACGGCGGAGCGGCTGGCGGGCGCGCGCGAGGCGCTCCTGTCCATGGGATTCACCTCTGCTGAGGCCGACGTCGCACTCAAGGGCGCGCCCGAGGACGGCGACGAGGGAGTGCTGGTACAATACGCCCTGAAACGACTGGGATCGAACGCGTAGGCGCTCCGCGCCGACGAAACGGATAGGCGGCCATGGCTGACAACGGCATCGAAATAGAGGGGCTCGTGTTCGAGGCGGACGCCGCTTCCGGCGAGGCGCGCCCGGCTTCGAGCGGCGAGGCGCGAGCGCGTACCGTGGCGGCCGAGCTCACCGAGGACGATCTCGCGCTCGACCGCAGCCTGCGTCCCAAGCGCCTCGGCGACTACCTGGGGCAATCGAAGATCAAGGAGTCGCTCGCCATCCTCATCGAGGCGGCTCAGGCGCGCGGCGACGTGGTGGACCACATCCTGTTCTCGGGCCCCCCGGGCCTCGGCAAGACCACGCTCGCCACCGTGGTGGCCAACGAGCTGGGCGCCAACATCAAGACCACGAGCGGCCCGGCCATCGAGCGCACGGGCGACCTCGCGGCCATCCTCACGAACCTCGAGGAAGGCGACGTCCTGTTCATCGACGAGATCCACCGCCTGAACCGCATGGTGGAGGAGGTGCTCTATCCCGCGCTCGAGGACTTCGCCCTCGACATCGTGGTGGGGAAGGGCCCGGCCGCCCGCTCCATCCGCCTCGACCTTCCGCACTTCACGCTCATCGGCGCCACGACGCGCACGGGGCTTTTAACGGGGCCCCTGCGCGACCGCTTCGGCATCGTGTTCCGCCTGCAGTACTACACGCCCGAGGAGCTGGCCTCCATCGTGCGGCGCTCGGCGTCCATCTTAGGCGTGAGCATCGCCGAGGACGGCGCGCTCGAGATCGCCCGGCGCAGCCGAGGCACCCCGCGGTTGGCGAACCGGCTGCTCAAGCGCGTGCGCGACTGGGCGCAGGTGCGCGGCGACGGCGACATCGACGAGGACGTGGCCGCCCAGGCCCTGAGCTTCTTCGAGGTGGACTCGCTCGGGCTCGACAACATGGACAACCGCATCCTCGAGCTTCTGGCCATGCAGTTCGGCGGCCGGCCCGTCGGCCTCACCACGCTCGCCTCCGCGCTCTCGGAGGATCCGGACACCCTCGAGGACGTCTACGAGCCCTACCTCATGCAGCAGGGCCTCATGGTGCGCACGCCGAAGGGCCGCGTCGCCACCGAGCGCGCCTACGACCACCTGGGCATACCCGCTCCCCCGAAGGAGGGCTGATCCGTGCTCGAGCAAGACTACCTCATGCGCATCTTCCTGCAGTTCGCGGAGATCGTGCGCCGCAGCTGGTTCGTCTCCCGCAGGGAGCACGACCCCAAGGCCGCAGCCGACATGCTGGAGGACGCCGTGGGCGAGGCGGTGGACATCGACGGCGGCACGCTGCTGTCCCTGGCCCCGGAGTCGATGGCCTCCATCCTGCAGGTGTCGGACACCGACCCGCGCGTGGTGGAGCATGTGGCGCGCAGTCTCATGCTGGCGTCTGCCTACCTGCGGGAGGCGGGCGAGGACTCCCTGGCCGACCTGCGCCACGAGCAGGCGCGATCCTTGGATGCCGCCTACGGCCTGGACCTTCCCGCCACCCCCGAGGAGATGATGTCTTTGCTGGACGGCGCGTGCGAGGCCGACGAGGAGGCCATCATCGACATCGTCTCGCTCGGCTCGTCCGCAGAGGTCGTCGAGCTGCCTCTGCGCCGCGAGGAGTGACGCGCTTGGGTCGGCGGGCTTCCGTTCGGGGCCGGCAGCCCGTGCGAATCTCAACAAAACAGTAAAAAAGCCGCGAAAAGCAGAATCCTGCGCCTTTTTCTGCTCGGATAGCGTATAGTAAGTACGTGCTCTCGAGGTGAGGGCAAGTGCTGCCGCCATGCAGCATGCAGTGTTGCCTTCCCGAAGGATCGGGGAGAGGAAAGAGGATTTAAAATGGCAGAAGGTACCGTGAAGTGGTTCAACCCCGAAAAAGGCTACGGCTTCATCTCCCAGAACGACGGCGAGGATCTCTTCGTCCACTTCTCTGAGATCAAGATGGACGGGTTCAAGACGCTCGACGAGGGCCAGGCGGTCCAGTTCGACGTGACGACCGGCCAGAACGGCAAGCTCCAGGCCAGCAATGTGACCAAGGCGTAAGGCGCTATAACAAAGATAATGCCTGAATGGCCCCTGCGACATGCGGGGGCTGTTTTTTGCCCGAGAGCAGTTAGCGCCGATCGAAGCCCCTCTTGTCATCCTGAGCGGAGCGCCGCCAGGCGCGGAGTCGAAGGATCCCGCGCGGCGTCAGCCAAAAGCGCCCCTGTCGCCCGGCGAGCGTCCGGGGCGCGCCCTCCCCGGAACCCGCTGGCGCTCTTAAGATGATCCAGCGCCCGCACGGTGGCGGGCGGCATCGGAGAGGAGCGGTTATGGACGTATGGAACACCCCGTGCGCGGAGTTCGTGGGCGCGATCAGGCATCATCGGCATTTCACGGAGGACGAGGCGGCGCGGGCGCGGCTCGCGCGATTCTGCGAGCGCATCGGTCGGGAGGGCGCGAAGGCGTTCCTCGACGCCGAGTATCCGGCGGGCGGCGATAAGGCCTTCATCGTGAACGAGGTGGCGGGCCGCCTCAACCTGGCCGATGGCAACGCGCACCTGGTCGCGCTCGTCGCATGCGACCCGCAGGTCACGCTCGCGCGCCTCGTCGAGCTTGCCGGCCGCGACGACTTCGTCCGCGTGTGGCGCGACGGCTGGGAGGAGGGCTCCGGTCAGGAGAAGGCTTACGAGGTGTACATCCCGATGGCCGTCGACGGCACGCGCGTTCCCGGCTGCTACGAGGGCGCCGACTGGTTCAAGAACCCGCCGCAGCCCACCAAGATCATCCCCGCGACCATCGCCTTCGACAGTCCGCTCTTCGCGCCCGAGGATCGCGGCCGCCCCCTCGGCGAGACCGCGCGGACGCTCGGGTTCGCCTAAGCGCGCTTCGCTCCCTGGCGCGCCGTCACGCGAGGGCGCGGCACTCCTCTTCCACGAGGTCGATGGCCTCTTGGTTGGAGTGCACGCCCAGCTTCTTGTAGACGTGCTGGATGTGCTTCTTCGTGGTGTTGGGCGAGATGAACAGCGCCTCGGAGATGTAGGTGCTGCTGCGCCCGCGCGCCACCAGCATGAGCACCTCGCCCTCGCGCGGCGAGAGGGCGTAGGCCGACGCGAGGCCCTGGATGGCGCGCTCGTAGCACTCGTCGAGCGAGGGGGCGGCGGCTTCGGACGCCTCCGCGGGGACGTCCCCTGTCCCCGCCGGCTGTTCGGCGCGCTGGGTGCGGAACATCCACACCAGGCCCAGCCCCACGCAGAACAGCGCTAAAAGCGAGCATCCCAGAAGGAGCCCCGTCGCATTGCTGTCGTAGCGCGCCAGGTTCACGCCGATGAACCCGCCTATCGAGTAGCCCGCGTACAGCGCGGCGAACCCTACGCCGAACAGCGCGATCGGGTGCACGCGTTGGCGCTTGCAGGCCTCGGCGAGCGCGATGACCAGCGCGATGAACCCGCAGCGGTTGCTCATCACCACGAGCATGCTCCACACCTCGCTCACCTGGAAGAACGACGTGAGCACGATGGCCACTGCGGAAAGCAGCACGGCGACGCCCAGCATGCACGGGATGAACCGCTCGATGAAGCGCCCGCTCGCGCGCAGCCCGAACGCCAGCGCCGCCAGCACGGCGAGCGTGAGCAGCGAGCTCACGGGCACGACGATGGAGTCCACGTAGCTGTAGGGGTGGATGTAGAGCATGCTGCGCAGCATGAAGTACAGCATGCCGAACGCGCCGATGCCCGCGACGAGCCCCCAGCTCCACGTGGCCGTGGGGGAGAGGCGGCGCAGCTCTTCGTCGGACTCGCGCGGCGTGGCGCGCAGGAGGGCGAACGATGCGAGAGGCATGAGGGCCGTGGTGACGAGCAGCGCCATGGAGCCCATCGTCTGCACGCACACGATCTGGAACAGCGCCGAGAGCGCGTCGGCCACGAGCAGCACGGCGAGCGTCCGCACGCCTCCCAGCGAGCCGAAGCGCTCGGCCCACGCCAGCACGTACCAGGCGATGCACACGGCGAACGTGGCGATGAGCACGGGATTGGGCGTCTCGCCGGCCAGGCGCTGGAGGCACAGCGTGATGCTCGACGCCGAGGCCGCCAGGGGCACGGCCCAGCAGAAGGGCTCGCGCCGCACCGTCCGCACGACGTCCTTGCGCGCGAGGAACGCCGCCAGCGCGCACAGGAGCGCCACGGTGAGGAACACGGGCGACCAGAGGATGGGTATCTCGCCGGCGCCCTGGTAGGCCGCCAGGTAGCGGTCGCGCTCCATCGAGTCCCACGCGGCGTACATCATGTAGCCCACCATCGTGGCGGACCCCCCTTGCGCGAGGACCCCCTTCATGGTGAATCGCTCCGACTCCATGGCGCGCCCCCTCCGAACGGCTTCCAGCTTGCCCGATCCCCTTTCCTTCCGAGGCCGCATTGTAGCACAGCGCCTCGCGAGCGGTTTTCCGCATGGTCACATTCGGGTGATTTCGATTTGATTTACCCAGGTCATGAAAGCAGTTGGTTGAAATACCCCCTTTGGCGTGCTAGGCGCGCCTCAAAGGCGGCTTTAGTCTTTGCCCTGCCGCCGGACGCAAGGGGCGCCGGGCGGCGAAGAAGGCAACCGTCCATCAAGGAGGACAAGGGTTATGGGAAAGAGCAAAGCGAACGCATCGATTTCGAACGCGGGGCTCTCGCGCCGCAGCTTCCTCGGCTTCGCCGGAGCCGCCGCAGCGGCCGTGGCGGGCGCGTCGCTCGCCGGCTGCGCGCCGCAGTCCGCATCGGCGGAGAACGGCAGCGCGGCCGCCGGCATCCCCGAGAAGTGGGACTACGAATGCGACGTGGCCGTGGTGGGCTCGGGCACCGTGCTGACCGGCGCGGGCAAGGCCGCCGCCGAGGGCGACCGCGTCATCATCATCGAGGCGGCCGACAAGACCGGCGGCACCACCGCCACCTCCAACGGCCAGACCTGGATGCCGCTGAACTCCACGGCTATGGCCGACAACCTGGACTCCTACGACGACGCGCTCGCGTACGTCACCGCCACGGCGGCGGGCAAGTCCACGCCCGAGATCCTCGAGGCGTTCCTGAAGTACGGCCCCGAGGCCATCGACTTCCTGGCCGAGACGGCCGACCTCTCCTGGGAGATCAGCCCGCGCATCGACTACCACTACGGCGTGTTCCCCGGCGCGAAGGACCAGGTGCGCACCATCGCGCCCGTGGGCAAGCAGTCCACCGAGGCCGGCCAGATGACCGGCGCCTTCGGCACCACGTCGTCCGGCGCGTTCGTCACCGATCCTCTGGTGGAGGGCATCGTGAGCAAGTACGGCGGCGAGGTGCTCACCGGCACGACGGCCAAGCGCCTGATCACCCGCGTGAACGGCGAGGGCGTCACCGAGGTCGTGGGCGTGCAGGCCGAATCGAAGAAGGGCACGATCAACATCAAGGCCAGCAAGGCGGTCATCCTGGGTGCCGGCGGCTTCGGCTGGAACGACGAGATGAAGCGCACCTACATGGAGATTCCGGCCAACCGCACCATGGAGGTGGCCACCTGCAAGGGCGAGGGCATCCTGATGGGCCAGGCCGTCGGCGCCGACCTCGCGCTCATGCCCTACGCGTGGGGCCAGGTGGTGTGCGTGGATCCGGCCGACATGCCCTACCACGAGTGGTGCGACGCCCCCACCGAGTACAACGACTTCGGCCTGGGCACGTTCTACGGCCTCATGTGCAAGTCGGGCTCGTGCGTCATGAACAAGTTCGGCCGCCGCTTCATGGACGAGGCCGTTGACTACGACTCGCTGTGGCACGGGTTCTGGGGCCGCGATCTGGGCCTGAGCGGCGACGAAGAAGGCGCGACCTACGGCACCAGCTGGACGAACATCCCCGCGTTCTACATCTGCGACTCCACGGTGGCCGATGCCGAGAACTCAACGATGCGCGACTCCGACGGAAACCTGTGCTCGTGGGTGGCCTACCAGGCCGACACCATCGAGGGGCTGCTCGAGCAGATCCCGTTCCGCGACGACTTCGCCCGCGAGACGGCCGCCAAGACCGTCGAGTCGTACAACGCCTACGCCGCCGAGGGCCGCGACCCCGAGTTCCACCGCGGCGAGACGCTGTGGGACCAGGGCGGCACCTCGCGTCCCGAGTCGTGCCTCGCGCCCATCGCGCAGGGCCCGTTCTACTGCGTGATCTGCGAGCCGTACCCCATGTGCACGAAGGGCGGCCTCAAGGTGAATGAGAACGCCGAGGTCATCAGCGTGACGGGCGAGGTCATCCCGCGCCTGTACGCCTCGGGCAACAACGCCGGCATCGGCGGCCCGGGCCTGTTCTACAACGGCGCGGGCGGCACGCTGGGCCCCGGCTTCGCGTTCTCCTACATCGCCGGCATCAACGCCAACAAGCTTGAGCCCTGGTCGTAAGGCGCTCCCTCCGACATCGCCCCCTCCCTCCTTGCGACGGCCGCCGATCCCTCGGCGGCCGTCGCTGTCCCCGCGCCTGCTGAGGATCGGGCAGATTTGACTGGCCCGTGTAACGCATGGCCTTACGGCTCCCTTACTGCACGCATCTGCCATGAAACGTCATTCCGTCTGCGCGGGGTGCGCGGCAAGATCGCGTTCCACCGCCATTCGGGGGCTCTAGCAGATGAACATCGCGTCGCCGAAGGAGAGCATGCGGTAGCGCTCCTCCACGGCGTGACGGTACGCCGCCATGATGTTCTCTCGCGTGGAGAAGGCGCTCACGAGCATCATGAGGGTGGAGCGCGGCACGTGGAAGTTCGTGACGAGGGCGTCCACCACGTGGAACTCGCTGCCGGGCAGGAGGTAGAGCGAGGTCGTCTCGCGCGCGCGGGGCGTGACGGCGCGCATCCCGGCGTCCCAGGCGCTTTCGAGGCTGCGGACGCTCGTCGTGCCCACGGCCACCACGCGGCCGCCGCGCTCGCGCGTCTCGGCGATGGCCGCCGCAGTGCGCTCGGGCACGGTGTAGAACTCGGTGTGGATGACGTGCTTCTCGGGGTCGTCCTCGTCCACGATGCGGAAGGTGTCCAGGCCCACCTCCAGCTCCACCGTCTCCCAGCGAACGCCCTGATCCTGAAGCTGCGCGATGAGCTCGGGCGTGAAATGCAAGCCCGCTGTGGGCGCGGCTGCCGAGCTCTCGCGGCGCGAGTACACGGTCTGGTAGAGCTCCTCGTCGCCAGCGTAGTCCTTGATGTAGGGCGGCAGCGGCGTGTGGCCCACCGCGTGCAGCGCCTCGTCGAGGGAGGGCAGCGGCGTGGTGAGGCGCGCCACGCGCTCGCCCCTCTGAGCGGCGTCGGCCCAGTCCACGATCTCGGCCGAGAGCGCCACGTTGCCGGCGGCGTCCGTGAAGTCCACCACCGCGCCCGTTCCGGGCTTGAGGCGCTTGCCGGGGCGCACGAGCACCTCCCAGAGCGCGCTTCGGTTCTCGACGGGCGTGCCGTGCTGGCGCAGCAGGAACACCTCGGCCGCCCCGCCCGTGCCGCGCTTCGCGCCCAGCAGGCGCGCCGGCATCACGCGCGTCTCGTTGGCCACCAGAAGGTCGCCGGGGCGCAGGTAGTCGGCGATGTCGCGGAAGATGCGGTCCTCCAGCGCGCCGGTCGCGCGGTCCATGACGAGCAGGCGGCACCCATCGCGCTCGGCGGCGGGCTCCTGCGCGATGAGCTCTTCGGGCAGGTCGTAGTCGAAATCGGAGGTCTTCATACGGGTGGGTCCTTCGGGCGGTTCGCGGTCGGTTCGTCGAAGAGCCTATTATAGGCGTTCCGACGCCGCCAAGGGCTCCATTCCCAATTCCTCCCACGTCATCTCATACCACGACTCGATGGAAAGGCCCGGCACGCGCTTGAACTCGTCCACGCTCCTTACCGCGCCTGGCCGACATCGAACGCGTGGTAGTTCTCCTCGAAGGGCTCGGATGTGAACGAGTCGAACGCCACGAACAGCAGCCCCGCCGCTTCCGCGTAGGCGGCGGGCGCGGCGAACACCTGCGTCATCCGGCGCGTCTCGCCGGGTTGGAGCAGGGTGCGCGTCTCGAAATCCTCGCTCGCGCGGTCATGGCCCCACCAGTCGCTGTACAGCAGGAGCGTGTTGAGCCGCAGGCAGAGCCCGTCGGCCCGCCGCATCGCGAGCTTCGAGAAGTTCGACGTGCTCTTCCATGCCGGGGCGTCGCCGCGGTTCGTCACGTCCATGGAAACAGCCACGTAGAGGTAGTAGCCGCTGATCCTCCCGTCCTCGGAGATGGTGAAGCCGTGCAGCTCGTCCTGGCATTTGTTGAAGTATGAGAGCGTGTCGAACCGCACGACCTCGGTGTCCATGGCGTCCACGCCGTCCGGCAGCCGTCGCGACAGGTCGGCCCGCACGTTGGAGATCTCGAGCATGCCGTCGCCTTCGCCGCAGAACGTCGTGCCGTTGCCCCGCGTGAACGTCTGGTTCGCCTCGGCGAGCAGGGCGCTGTCGCTGGGACCGAGCACGCGGGAGGCGGGGAGCACGAAGTCGCCGCCGTCCATGAGCGTCTCCGTCGCCGCGTCGGACTCCCTTCCGAGCTGGGCCGGCGGCTCCACGGCGCTTTCGAGCTCGTTCGCCTGGTCGAGCGGGGCGGGGAAGGGGCCGTCGCTTTCGTCGAACACCTCGCCGACGAGCGTGCGGGCGACGAAGCCGCGTTCCAGCTCCACATCCGTCGCATGCAGGTCGACGGACTTGGTGGACATGCTCCCATCCTCGAATTCCACGGTGATCGTGAGCGTCTCGCCTTCGAACAGGCCGATGACCGCCTCGCCGGGGTCGTACCCTTCGGCATACGGATCGTTCGTCCACAGGCCGAAGCGGTAGCCTTCCGCCTCGCCGGGCTCCATGGGCACGTCGACGGTGGCGCCCAGCTTCTTCGACAGCAGCACGCGCACCGTTGCGTCGGGGTCGTCGGTGCTCCTCGCAGGATCCGTTTTCATGGGCGTCACGTTATCGTATTCGCTGTAATAAGCGCCCGTGCCGCGCTTCGTCGGATCCCAGGAAAGCGCCTCGAGCCACTTCTGCGGCTCGTCGCCCATCCTGAACTCCTCGTAGGTTTGCCGGTAAAGCTGTCCACGGCTCGTGGTGGCCTGCACGCGCACGATGCCCTCGCCCTGCACGCTGAACAGGCAGCCCGTGTAGCATCCTTCCGTGGCGTAGAAGTCTTTGGACGCCAGCTCGCCGAGGCTGCGCTCAAACACGATGGAGCCGTCCTCGGCGGGCTCGAGCGGCTCGCCGGTTGTCGCCGCGTAGGCGAGGAGGGAGAATCCTGCTCGCGCGGGCGGCTCGGGCTGCGCGTCGCGGCCGACATCGTCGGACGGCAGCGCGAGGGTCAGCCCCGCCGCGACCATGACGACCGCGAGGCAGGCGGCGGCCGCCAGCTTCCAGCGGGCGCGCGGCTTGGCGGGCGCGGGTTCGGCGGCGACGAACGCGAGCGTCCTTCGCTTGAGGTCCTCGGTGACCTCGACGCCTTGGTGGGCCTTCCGGTAGGCGTCGCGGAAGTCGGATTCACGCATCGCGGCCTCCTTCCAGCATGATCTTGAGCGTCTTGCGCGCGCGGTGCAGATGCGACCTGACGGTGGCCGGGCGCTCGCCGGTGATCCGCGCGACCTCCTCGGTGGAATACCCTTCGAAGTAGAAGAGGTGCAGGGCGGTCTGCTGCCGCGCGGGCAGCTGGGCGACGGCGCGCCGCAACTCGTCGGCCTCGTCGTCGGGCAGGCCGCCTCGGCCCTCCACGGCGATGGCCTCGTCGAACGCGGTCCGGGGGTGCTTGCGCGCCTCGCGGTGCCAGTCGTTGCAGCAGTTCACGGTCACGCGGAGCAGCCAGGCTCTCAGGTGCTCCTCGCTCTCGAGCTTCGGGGCGCTCTGATGGAGGCGCAGAAAGACGTTTTGGAACACGTCCTCCGCGTCGGCGCGACTTCCGGTCCTGCAAAGCGCCAGGTGCAAGACGGCGTTGCCGCAGGAGTCGATGGCCGCGGCGACGTCCGCGAGGGGGGCTTTCCTCATGCGCTCAGCGAAGGGTCACGTACGTCGCGTACGTCTCGCGCTGATCCGGCACCTCTTCGCCCCGCTGGTCCTCCATCGGCTGGATCAGCCAGACGGACGTGCCCTCGATCGCAGCGGAAGGGCCGAGCCTCAGCGTGCGGAACATCCCCTGCGGACCCCAGTCATCCGAGTAGCAGGCGACGGTGAACAGGCCATAGCCGTCGCGCACGACGTTGACGGCGTCTCCGACCCACGTTGCGCCGGGGGCGGGGCTTTCCTCGCCGACGGCGAACGAGCATTCGGACGCGAGCGGTTCGGGCAGCGTCACCGTGTAGCTCTGCATGTCGAAGGATGCGGTCTGCGGTTCTGCGGGCTCGCTTGCGGGTTCGGGCTCCGTCGCTGCGGACGGCTCGCTTTCCGGCTCGGTCGCAGCTGGCTGCTCGCTCGCCACGGGTTCGGGCGCTTCCCCCGGCGTTTCGGCGGCGCACCCTGCGGCGAGGCACAAGGCCAGTCCCGCCGCGCAAAGCAAGGCGAGCAAACGTGCACGTGCGTGATGGTTTCTCATGGTTTCCAACCTCCTCACCTGATGATACGGAATTCCGGGCCGAATTGTTGCAGGGGATGGCGAAGTTCTTCCGACGCCTGTCGTTCCGGCGCGGCATTGTCGACCGAAACACACGCCACAGGGGGCTCATGCGTGTGTTTCGGTCGACAATAGGGTCTCAGTCGCGCTTCTGCTCGCGGAGGGCGCGCAGGGCGGCGCGCTTGCGGGCCTGCTTCTCGGCGTAGGCCGCTCGCTCGGCGCGTTTGGCGGCGCGGGCGGCCTCCTCGGCGGCGCGCTCCTCGGCATGCGCGGCGGCCTCGGCCTCGCGCTCGGCGGCGCGCGCCCGCTTGCGCTCGGCTCGTTCGGCAGCGGCCTCGGCCGCGGAGAAGCGGCAGCCGCAGTAGTTCTGCCGGTACATGCTTAGCCTCCGGCTGCGGCGCGTGGCCTCCTCGTAGTACGGCCGGTAATCCTCGAACAAGGCGGCCACACCCGCACCTGCGGCGGCGCGCTCCAGCTCCTCGCGGATGGCCTCGGTGTACTGGTAGGGGCTCACCGAGAGCGTGGTGCCCACGGCGTCGAAGCCCCGCTCGGCGGCGACACGCGCGGCCTCCTCGAACCGCAGGCGATAGCAGGCGCGGCAGCGTTGCTCGCGCGCTGCGGGATCGCCGTCGCACAGCCCGAAGCGTCCGGCCGCGCCCTCCCACGCATCCGGCGCGTAGGGGCCCTCGACCACGGGCAGCCCCTCGCTCTCGGCCCAGGCGGCGAGCGTGTCTCGCCGGCGCGCGTACTCCTCGGCCGGCGCGATGTTCGAGTTCGCATAGTATATGGTCAGGTCGTGTCCGGCCGCGCGCAGGATGCGCGTCGGCTCGAGCGAGCACGGTCCGCAGCAGGCATGAAGTAGCAATTTCATCGGGTTTCGCACGCTCCTTCGCATCCATCGTATACTACCACGTCGAACAAAACGCATGCCGACGAACAGAAGGACGACGCAATGAGCGAACGCACCGCACCGGCCTACCGGGCCATCTTCTTCGACTTGGACGGAACCCTGCTCCCCATGGAGATCGATGAGTTCATGCGCTCGTACTTCGCCGCGCTCGGCGGCTACGTCGCGCGTTTCGGCGTGGCGCCCGAGGCGTTCATGGCCGGCATGAAGGCCGGCATCGAGAACATGGCCGCCCACGACGACGGCCGCCCGAACAGCGAGGCGTTCTGGGAGGGCTGGTTCGCGCACGTCGACGCCGACGCGTGCGATTGGCAGGTCGAGCTCGACCGCTTCTACGAGGGGCCGTTCGGCGAGCTGGGCGCGGACGTGGCGCCGAACCCGGCGGCGGCGCGCGCCGTGGACGCGCTCGCGGCCAAGGGCTACCCGCTCGTGCTGGCCACGATGCCCATGTTCCCTGAGCGCGCCGTGCGGTGGCGCCTCGAGTGGGCGGGCGTCGACCCGGACAAGTTCGCGCGCCTCACCACCTTCATGAACTCCACGAGCGTGAAGCCCAAGCCCGCCTACTACGCCGAGAACCTGGCCGCGGCCGGCGTGCACGGCGCAGACGTGCTCATGGTGGGGAACAACACGGTGGAGGACCTGGGCATCCGCTCGCTCGGGGCCGACGCGTTCCTGGTCATCGACCATCTGCTCGATCCGACGGACGGCGGCTTCGACCTGGCGGGCGTGAAGCATGGCACGATGGAAGAGTTCGCCGCGTGGGCCGAGGCGCTGCCCGTGTGCGCGGACCCGGCCGACGGCATCGAAACCGGCCTCGTAGGCGCCGCCGCGCGCGAGCGGGCGCTTGCGGAGAACCTCGCGGCCGGCGCGCGCATCGACGCCCCCGGCGCGGGCTTCGCCATCAGCGGGATCGAGGGCTAGCCGTGGCCCTCTTCGACTGCACCTGCGACGCGCAAAGCGGCCACGCCCGCGCGCTCACGTACGAGACGGCGCACGGCTCCTTCCAGACGCCGATGTTCATGCCCGTGGGCACCTCGGCCACGGTGAAGGGAGTCACCGCAGGCCAGCTGCGCGATTTGAACAGCCAGGTGGTGCTTGCGAACACGTACCACCTCTCGCTGCGTCCCGGTGCCGACGTGGTGGCCGAGGCGGGCGGCGTGCACCGCTTCATGAACTACGACGGCCCCATGCTCACCGACTCGGGCGGCTTCCAGGTGTTCAGCCTGGCCGACACGCTCAAGCTCGATGATGACGGCCTCACGTTCCGCTCCATCTACGACGGCTCGAAGGTGCGCTGGACGCCCGAGTCGAACATGGCCATCCAAGAGCAGCTGGGCGCGGATATCGCCATGCAGCTCGACCAGTGCACCCCGTACCCGGCCGAGCGCGCGTTCGTCGCGAAGGCCGTGGACCTCTCGGCCAACTGGGCGCGCCGCTGCCTGGCCGCGCACAAACGGCCCGATCAGACGCTCTTCGGCATCGTGCAGGGCGGCATGGAACTCGATCTGCGCCTTGAGTCCATCCGCCGTCTGCGCGAGATCGAAGACGAGAGCCTCAGCGCGGGCGGCCGCAGGTTCGGCGGCTTCGGCATCGGCGGCTACTCGGTGGGCGAGGACCACGAGGTGATGTTTGAGACCCTCGGCCCCGTGGCCCGCGCCTGCCCGGAGGACCGCCCGCGCTACCTCATGGGCGTGGGCAACCCCACCACGCTCGTGCGCGCGGTGCGCGAGGGCGTGGACATGTTCGACTGCGTGCTGCCCACGCGCACGGCCCGCATGGGCACCGCCTTCAGCAGCACGGGCCGCATGAACATGCGCAACGCGAAGTTCACGCGCGACTTCGGCCCGCTCGACCCGGCGTGCACGTGCCCCACGTGCCAAAACCACAGCCGCGCCTATATCCGCCATCTCGTGAAGCAAAACGAGATGCTCGGCGGCATCCTGCTCTCCATCCACAACCTGCACTACCTCATCGACCTCATGCGCCGCGCCCGCGAAGCCGTGCTGGCGGGCGCGTACGAGGAGTTCTACCAGGAATGGATGGCGAGCCCCGCCGCCAAGGACTACTAGGCCTCTGCCGGAACGGGACGTCGACCCCGTCCCGTTGTCCCCTGATTTGGAACACGGAGTGTCCGCAATCGGAGTTTTGTGGCACAATAGGACAGTTGACGTGCCGGAAGCCTCCGCGCGTCGCGAGAGACACCGAATAATGAGCGAGGGAGAAATCTCCATGGCGACAGCCCAGAAACCGAAGAAGAAGCCGAGCCGCACCACGGACCGGCGCAACGTCTGGCTCCTCATCATCACGACCCTGCTGGTCATCGGGTCCGTGATCATGTTCACGCCGCCGCAGGAGAAGATCAACCAGGGCCTGGACATCCAGGGCGGCCTGTCGGTGGTGCTCACGGCGAAGGGTGCGGACGGCGCCCAGGTCACGGGCGAGGACATGGAGAAGAGCCGCGCCATCATCGAGAGCCGCGTGAACGCGCTCGGCGCCTCGGAGGCCGTGGTGCAGGTGCAGGGCGCCGACCAGATCCTCGTACAGATCCCCGGCCTCACGAACACCGAGGATGCGCTCAACACCATCGGCAAGACCGGCAAGCTGGAGTTCGCCCGCCTCGACTCGTTCACCGACGAGGACGCGAAGACCAAGATCGACAACGGCCAGGCCACCGGCGAGGGCGTCATCACCGACGAGTTCGGCAACTCGCTGCCCTCGGGCACCACCGAGCACCTCAAGGTGGAGGACGGCACGTACACGCCGCTCGTCACGGGCGCCAACATCACTAACGTGAGCATCGGCAAGCCCTCCGAGACGGCCACCGACTACGCCGTGAACCTCAAGCTCGACGCCGAGGGCACCGCCGCGTTCGCCGAGGCCTCGAAGGAGCTCGTGGGCGAGCACGGCAAGATCGTCATCATCCTGGACAACGAGGTGCAGCAGGCCCCCGCCATCCAGGATGAGATCCTGAACGGCGACGTGCAGATCACCGGCGGCTACACGCTCGACGAGGCCAAGGCGCTCCAGACGGTGCTCGAAAGCGGCTCGCTTCCCGTGAGCTTCGAATACGCGCAGAGCCAGACCGTCGGCCCGACGCTCGGCCAGGACGCGCTGGCATCCGGCGTGCTGGTGGCGCTCATCGGCCTGGCCGTGGTCATGCTCTACCTTTTGTTCTTCTATCGTGGCCTCGGCCTCATCACCGCGGCGGCCATGATGATCTTCGCGGTGCTCTATCTGGGCATCCTGGCGACGCTTTCCGCGTTCGGCCTGTTCAGCCTGTCGCTCGCGGGCATCGCGGGCATCGTGCTCACCATCGGCATGGCGGCCGACTCCTCCATCCTCACCATGGAGCGCTTCCGCGAGGAGATACGCATGGGACGCAGCGTGCGCGCCGCGTCCATCACCGGCGTCAAGCACGCCATCATCACCTCGGTGGACGCCGACCTCGTCACGCTGGTGTCGGCGCTGTCGCTGTTCTTCCTGGCCAGCGCCTCGGTCAAGGGCTTCGGATTGACGCTCGCGCTCGGCATCGTGTGCGACATCGCCATGATGCTCCTGTTCAAGGCGCCGCTCATCCGCGTGCTCGCGCCGAAGGTGATCGCGCGCCATCCCGGCTTCTGGGGCGTGAAGGACAGCATCGCCGCCTCGAAGGACTACGCGGCCCTCGCGGCTGCCGAGGGCACGAGCGCCGCGGCCGCCGAGGCGGGCGAGGCCATCAACGCCTCCGAGTCCTCCCAGGTGGCCGAGGCGCGCGACGGGGCCGAGGGCGCCTCGGCCGCGAAGGCGGCGCGCAAGCCGCGCGGCAAGTTCATCAAGCACGACATCAACTTCCTCGGGTACCGCCGCGTGTTCCTCACCGTGGCCGCCGTGCTCGTGTGCGTGTCGCTGGCCATCGTGGGCGTGAAGGGGCTCAACTTCGGCATCGAGTTCGTGGGCGGCACGTCGGTGTCGTTCCACGGCACGGGGGACGTGACCACCGAGCAGATGCGCGCCGCCTTCGACGAGGCGGGCGAGCCCGACGCCGTCATCCAGACCACCAACGCCGACGGCGACGAGGGCTTCCTCGTGCGCACCACCACCACGAGCGCCGAGGAGGCCACCTCGCGCGCCAACGACGTGGCCGATAAGCTGGGCCTTTCCACCGACAGCTTCGAGGTGACCACCATCGGGCCCGACTGGGGCGCGAGCGTCATCCAGTCGTCGCTCATCGCGTTTCTGGTGTCCATCGTGCTCATCATCATCTACATCGCCATCCGCTTCGAGTATAAGATGGGCGTCACCGCCATCGTGGCGCTGCTGCACGACCTGGTGCTGGTCATGGGCATCTACGCGCTCGTGGGCCGCGAGGTGAACCCCAACACCATCGCCGCGCTGCTCACCATCTTGGGCTACTCGCTCTACGACACCGTGGTGGTGTTCCACCGCATCAACGACAACATGCAGTCCGACGACATCAAGTGCACGTTCATGACGATGGCGAACCACTCCATCAACCAGGTGCTCGTGCGCACCATCAACACCACCCTGACCTCGCTCATCCCGGTGCTGGCCATGCTCTTGTTCGGCGGCGAGACGCTCAAGGACTTCGCCTTCGCCATGGTCATCGGCCTGGTGTGCGGCTCGTACTCGTCCATCGCGGTGGCGAGCCCGCTCTACGCCATGTGGAAGACGCGCGAGCCCCATTACGCGAAGCTCGTGAAGAAGTTCGGGCCCGAGGTCGGCCGCTTCCAGTTCGGCAACCCCAACGCCATGGCGAGCGCCCAGTCTTCGAAGAAGGCCGTGAAGGCCGCCGCGGCCAAGCAGGCGCCGGCGAAGCCCGCCAAGGGCAAGCGCGCAGGCGGCAAGCGCCCCAACAAGAAGTAGCCCGTCGGCGGCCCCGGAGTTCCCGGGGCCGCCGCTTTTCACGGCGCGCTTCGGCCCGTTCGCCGCGCGCCCAATTCCGGCGTTGTGGACGTCGAACGCGGCCGTTTGCGATACACTACGGTTCATGAGGTTTCATGTTCGCGTTTGATGTTTGAGGTTACCGGGAAGGTTGGTGGTCCACATGGCAGCTCCTGCTACCGAACACGTGCGAAACATCGTGCTGGTCGGCCAAGACGGCGCCGGCAAGACATCGCTCGCCGAGGCGATGCTGCACGTCTCCGGCCGTACGCCCCGCATGGGCACGACGCACGACGGGAAATCCTACCTCGACTACGACGAGGAG
Source organism: Arabiibacter massiliensis (assembly GCF_902386925.1). NCBI lineage: Bacteria > Bacillati > Actinomycetota > Coriobacteriia > Eggerthellales > Eggerthellaceae > Arabiibacter > Arabiibacter massiliensis. Next base: position 3,263,191 of record NZ_LR698996.1, read on the forward strand.
GAGATCCGGCGCAAGTTCACCATCGGCACGTCCATCGCCCCCATCCCCTACAAGGACTACAAGATCAATTTGCTGGACACCTCCGGCCATCCCGACTTCATCGGCGACACGCTGGCCACCATGCAGGCGGCCGAGATGGCGCTCTTTGTGGTGGACGCCGTGGCGGGCCCGCAGGTCATGACCACGAAGCTGTGGCGGGCGGCCGAGGACATGCGCCTGTCGCGCGCCGTGTTCATCAACCACATCGACCGCGAGAACGCCGACTTCGACACGGCCATGGCGCTGCTGCACGCGCGCTTCGGCTCGCGCCTGGGGCCGGTGACCATCCCCATCGGCGTCGACAAGGATTTCCAGGGCGTCATCGACATCATCCGCATGAAGGCCCGCTACTTCGACAAGGGCAGCGAGCAGGAGCGCATCGAGGACATCCCGGCCGACTACGCCGACGCCGCCCAGGCCGCGCGCGACAAGCTGTGCGATCTGGTGGCCGAGGCCGACGACGAGCTGATGATGAAGTACCTCGACGGCGAGGAGCAGCTCACGCAGGAGGAGCTCGAGCAGCTGCTCGACAAGGCCATCGCCCAGGAGCTGTTCATCCCCGTGTTCGTGGGCTCCACCATCATCGAGCAGGGCATCCAGGGCGTCATGGAGGACATCGCCACCTACTTCCCGCACCCGCGCCACCACGGCCGCTTCCGCCTGGCCAACGGCGAGGAGACGCTGGTGGACGAGAGCGGCGAGCCGGCCGCGTTCGTGTTCAAGACCGTGTCCGACCCGTTCGTGGGGCGCCTGAGCTTCGTGAAGGTGATCTCGGGCATCCTCGAGCCGGGCATGGAGCTGGTGAACGCGCGCACGGGCAAGAAGGACCGCCTGGGGCACCTCTACGTGATGATGGGCAAGGAGGCCACCGACGTGAAGAGCGCCAAGGCCGGCGATATCATCGTGGTGCCCAAGCTTACCGACACGCGCGCCGGCGACACGCTGTCGAAGTCCGGCGACGTGGCCATCGACCCGCTGCCGCTGCCCGTGCCGCAGTACCCCGTGGCCATCGAGGCCGTCAACAAGAAGGACGAGGACAAGCTGGGCACGTTCCTGTCGCGCGCGGTGGAGAACGATCCCACCCTGCGCGTGAGCCGCAGCGAGGAGACGCACCAGACCGTGATCACCGCCATGGGCGAGGCCCAGGTGGAGACGCTGCTCGCGCGCCTCAAGGAGCAGACGGGCGTCGAGGCGAAGCTCGTGGCCGTGCGCATCCCGTACCGCGAGACCATCCGCAAGAAGGCCGAGGCGCAGGGCCGCCACAAGAAGCAGACGGGCGGCGCCGGCCAGTTCGGCGACTGCTGGCTGCGCCTGGAGCCCAACCCCGGCGCGGGCTACGAGTTCATCGACGAGATCGTGGGCGGCAAGATCCCGCGCGGCTACCTGCCGGCCATCGACAAGGGCGTGCAGGATGCCATGGCCGAGGGCTTCTTGGCGGGATACCCCATGGAGGACATCAAGTGCGCCGTGTACGACGGTTCGTACCATGCGGTCGACTCCAACGAGATGGCGTTCAAGACGGCCGCGCGCATCGGCTTCCGCGCCGCGTGCGAGAAGGCCGATCCCATCCTGCTCGAGCCGATGGCCAACCTCAACGTCACGGTGGGCGAGGACTACGCCGGCGCCGTGATGGGCGACATCTCCACGAGGCGCGGCCGCATCGTGGGCACCGACTCCAACGACGCGGGCGAGACGGTCATCATGGTGCGCGTGCCCTACGCCGAGGTGGTCACCTATACCAAGGACCTGCGTTCCATCACGCGCGGCTCGGGCAGCTACACCATCGAGCTCGAGGGCTACGACCCCGCGCCGGCCGACGTGACCAAGAAGCTGGTGGAAGCCTACCAAGCCGCACGCGCCGCCGGCAATTAACCCGGGGACAGGGCGCCTCCTTTCGGTATAATGGAACCGAATCGATAGGATTTGGTTTCCAGCGGAAAGCGAGGCGCCATGGCCCTCATCGGCATCGATCTCGGTACCACCAACAGCCTGGCGGCGGCGTTCGTCGACGGCGAGAGCGTGCTCATCCCCAACCGGTTCGGCGAGTTCCTCACGCCCAGCGTGGTGCATGTGGACTCCCAGAACCAGGTAACGGTGGGCAAGTTGGCCAAGGAGCGGCTCATCTCGCAGCCCGAGCGCACTGCGTCGCTGTTCAAGCGCCTGATGGGGACCGATGCAACCGTGAAGCTCGGCAGGAGGAAGTTCACTCCCGCCGAGCTTTCCTCTTTGGTGATCAGGCAGCTGTGCGCCGATGCCGAGGCGTTTTTGGGCGAGCCGGTGGAGGAGGCGGTGGTCAGCGTGCCGGCGTACTTCGACGTGGCGCAGCGCGCGGCCACCAAGCAGGCGGGCGCGCTTGCGGGCGTGCGGGTGGAGCGCCTGGTGAACGAGCCCTCGGCGGCGGCCCTCTCCGTCCACGAGCAGGGGGTGGACGAGGCGTTCGTGGTGTTCGACTTCGGCGGCGGCACGCTGGACGTGTCGGTGGTGGACTGCTTCGACAACGTCGTGGGCATCAGCGCGGTGTCGGGCGACAACCGCCTGGGCGGCAGCGACTTCGACCGCATCATCGCGAGCCTGCTGTGCCGGGAGAACGGCGCGTCCTTCGACGAGCTGGACCGCTGCGCCCAGGAGAGCGTCCTGCGCACGGCGGAGCGGGCCAAGCGCGCGCTGCAGGTTAGCGACGTGGCGGAGGTGCGAAGCCCCCTCCCGCAGCTGCCCCGGCCGGCGACGCTTACGAACGCGTTGCTGTTCAAGCTTGCCGACGGCCTGTTCGACCGCATGAAGAAGCCCATCAAGCAGGCCGTGTACGATTCCGACATCCCCAGCGAGGATATATCCAAGGTGGTGCTGGTGGGAGGGTCGTGCCACATGCCCATCGTGCGAAGCTACCTGGCCGAGCTGCTGAACGTGGGCGTGACCGACGACGGCGACTGCGACGTGGCGGTGGCGCGCGGGCTGGGCGCCTACGTGGGCATCAAGCAGCGCGCAAGCGAAGTACGCGACATCGTGCTCACCGACATCTGCCCCTTCTCGCTCAGCACGGCGGTGAGCAACCCGGACCCGCCGTATTACGAGCTGGCCTCGGTGCTCATCCCACGCAACACCATCCTTCCCTCGAGCGCCACCAACCGGTACTCGGCGACGGTGCCGGGCCAGAAGGGCATCCGCATCGCGGTGTACCAAGGCGAGGGCGTCTACGCCAAGGACAACGCGAAGCTTACCGAGTTCGAGGTGAAGATACCCGTGAACCGCAAGGAATGCGAGGCGATGGAGCTTACGTACACCTACGACATCAACGCCATCCTGGCTGTGGAGGCGAAGGTGCTTTCCACGGGGAAGGTGACGCGGCTCGTGTACGCAGGTGACGGGTGGTCGGCTGACAAGCGGGCCGTGGCGCGCATCGACTCCGTGAAGCTGGCGGTGGCCAGCGACTCCCGTACGCTCGACCACGACTGCCTGGTGGAGCGCGCGCTGCGCATGGCGGCCGAGAGCGACGAGGAGACGCGCGACTACCTGGTGGGGCTGCTCGCCCAGTACGAGCGCGTCGCGAGATCGAACAGCGCGCGCATCTTCTCCCAGAAAACCCGCGAGTTCGGCGAGATCCTCGACCTCATCGACTCCATGAAGGAGAGCGACGGCATCTTCTGGAAGTGGGAGGAATAGCGTGGACATCTGGGACATTCTGGGCATCCGGCCGACGAAGAAGAAGCGCGAGATCAAGCGGGCCTACGCGCGCCAGGTGGCACAGCACCATCCCGAGGACCATCCCGAGGAGTTCCAGCTGGTCCAGGCCGCCTACGAGCGCGCGCTCCTGTGGGCCGACGACAAGGCGGGCCGGGTGTCGTCCGTCATGGACGCGCCGGCTGCGCAGGCGGCGGCCGAGGCGGGCGCGGGGGCGAAGCCCGCCGGGGGTGGGAGCGACGGCGGCGCGCGGCGTGCTGGGAGCGAGCGGCGTGCCGGCGGCGGCCGCGACGGCGAGCGGCCCGGCGGCCGCGACGGGGTGCCGGGCCGTTCCGCGCCGCAACGCCCATCGGAGCCGCCCGCCCTCATCGCAAGCGCCGGGGCGCCAAGGCGCAGCCTGTTCGCCGACGGCGCGGAGGAGCCCGGCGAATATCCCGAAGGCGCGGCGCTCGAAGGAGGGGACGGCTTCCCGGCCTCCGACATCATCCGCGAGAGCCTTCGGGAGGACGCGCGCGAGGCGCGGCAGGCACGCGAGTGGCTGGACGAGGTGTCCGCGCTGCTGGCGCGCGGGGAGAGCCTGGCGGATTTCCTGGAGCCGAAGCGGCGCTCGTCGGCGCTGCGCGACGAGCGGTTCCTCCTCCAGGTGGGCAAGCATCTGCGGCCCTTTGTGGGAACGCTCGGCAAGGAGGAGGTGAAGCGGCTCCTCGCCCTGTTCTCCGACTACGAGGGCGAGGCGGGCGCGGGCACGTACGACCTGCTGGGCATGCTGAACGCGCGCAGGGAGGTGCTCTACGCGCGCCGGACCAAGGTGACCTATGCGTTGGTGATGATAGGGACGGTTCTGGTGATCGCCGCCTATGGCGCGTTCTCCTACGCCGCCGGGTTCGGTAGGATGGGCATGTTGCGCGACCGCGTGGAGCACGCCGAGGAGCGCCGGGAGGCCGCGCGGGAGATCCAGGAGAAGCTGGACGTTGTGGAGAAGATGAACGAGGGCCAGGAGCGCATCGACAAGCTGCAGGCCCTCGTGGACGAGCGCGCCGACGAGAACCGCGCGGAGATAGCCGCCCGCCTGGGGGAGAGCCTCGGCGGCACCTGGGAGGTGGTGGACGAGCGCATCGTCGTCGGCCCCCTGGAGAAAGCCTACGTCACCGTGCGCGAGGCGGAGACGGGGGAGGAGCAGCAGGTGATGGTGTCTTTCAGCTTCGCCGACGGCACGGTGTCCTCCGTGGACGACACCTTCCTCGCCCTCCAGCGCTCTGCGGCGGCGGGGGAATGAGTCAAAGGGGCATCGTCGCATTCCCCGTCCCTTCGTCTCATCCCGCCGCATCCGGGCTGTAGCGCGCTGCGAACTCCTCGAAGGGCAGGGGGCGCGCGAACACGTAGCCTTGGCCGATCTCGCATCCCAGGTCGTGGAGCAGCTGGGCCTGCTCGCGCGTCTCGATGCCCTCGCACACCGTCTTCACGCCCAGGTCGCGGGCCAGGTCGATGACGCTTTCCAGCACGCGGCGCGAGCGGACGTCGTCCTCGCTCTCCGAGAGGAAGCCGCGGTCAATCTTCAGCACGTCGATGGGCATCCGGCGCAAAAGCGACAGCGACGAGTAGCCCGTGCCGAAGTCGTCGACGGCGATGGGGAAGCCCTGGGCCTGCAGGTTGGCGAGGATGCGGATGACCGCCTCCTCGTCGACGGCGAACGCGCTCTCGGTGACCTCGAGGTGCAGGCGGGGCGGGGATACGCTCCACTGCTCGACCAGGCGGGCGAAGCGCTCCTCGAAGCCGTTCTGCATGAGGGTGATGCGCGAGAGGTTGACCGCCAGATGCGGCGCGTCCCCGGTCTGCGCGGATAGCGCGGGCTGGAGCCGCCGGCAGGCCTGCTCCAGCATGTGGAAGTCCAGCTCCACGACGAAGCCGTTGCGCTCGAACAGCGGGATGAAGCGGTCGGGCGTGAGGAATCCCAGGTCGGGGGAGTCCCAACGGCACAGCATCTCGCCGCCGATAAAACCGCCGTCCTTGAGCGAGAACTGCGGTTGGACGTACGCGGCGAACTCGCCGCGCTCGAGCGCCTCGGCCATGTGGCGCACGACGCTTTGCCGGAAGGCCAGGGTGGAGCGGAACTCGTCGTCGTAGCGGGCGATGAGGTCGGTGCCCGTGCCCTCCTTCAGCACGACGGCGGCGTTGCTGATGCCCGTGGCCACGTCGCCGTCCTCGCCCGTCAGCTCGAAGACGCCGTAGCCGCAGACGAGGCGGTCGGAGAACGGCAGGTCGTCGCGCACTTTGAGCTGCGCGGCCACCTGGGCGGCCAGAAGCTCTACCCGCGCGCCGGAGTTGCGCAGCAGCAGGGCGAAATGGTCGGCGTTCAGATGCGCCACGATTTCACCGCGCCGCGCCGCCTGCCTCAGCAGGTCGTGCAGCGCTCGGATGACGTCGTCGCCGGCGGGACGGCCGAACGACTCGTTGATCACGCGGAAGTTCTCGACGTTGGTGTACACCGCCAGATAGGAGCGCGGCGGGGCTGAGCGCACGGCCTCCCCGGCGAGGCGCTCGAACGCGGTCTCGTTGTAGCCGCCGGTCAAACGGTCGGTGTCGTAGGCGCGCTGCTGCTCGATGTGGTAGGTGCGCTCTCTGAGCGCGACGATGGTGGACACCAGCACCACGAGCGCGATGCAGCCGACGATGGTCCACAGCAGGTCGCGCTCAGCGCGGTGCTGGGCGGAGAGCACCATGGCGTCGGCCTGGGCGAAATGCGCCTCGGAGAGCTCGAGGAGGCGCTCGGGCGACCCCCCGCCGTCCTCCATGGCCGCGAACTGCTCCTTGATGAGCTGCCAGGTGCCGCTCACCTGCTCGAGGTCGTCGGTGAACTCGCGGGAGGCGTTCGATTCGATCGGCCGTTTCTCCTCCTCGAGGAAGAGCCGGTCGATCAGATCGTCGACGCGTGCCACGATGGCGTCGTTGGGCTTTCCGGAGAGCGCGAGCTTCACGGATTGCTGGGTGCCCCCGCGGACGACTCCGGCGTTGTTGATGGTCTGGGCGTAGGACTGCATCTGCACGAGCGCGAAGATGAGCGCGCCTGCGCAGATGACCCATGCGGCCAGAACCGCCAGAACCTTCGGCTTCAACCCGGCGCCGCCTTTCCCCTTATGGTATACTCCGCAATCTTACCATGTCGAACGGTGTTTTCGGGGGAGGACGGAGCGAGAGGCCCTGAAACGCTCGGCGGCGCTCCTGCTGGGACTCGTGCTGCGCAAGCCCGTGATCAAGCTCAACGACTTCGTCATCGAGAAGCCCGAGGAGACGAAGATCATGCGAGGGGCGCTACTCCCAACCGCGAAAACGACGGGTCGGGTCGGTTCGTTGGTCGGCCAGCTCAAGCACGAAGACAGTGCGCTCTTGGTGGTCGACCGCGTAATAGTATGTGAAGCGGGTTCCGGGGACGGCGAGATGGCGGCAGGCGAAAGGGGGCTGTGCCGCATCGTACGACGGATCGTATGTCCGCCCGCTTTCGGGCAGCGTCTCAAGAAGCTCCGCCGCCCTTTTCAGGCGCTCGATGATCGGGCGACTTGAAATGCCGGCAAGCTTGCGTTTCACCTGCTCCGACATGACGATATCGTAATCCATTTCCTATGCCCATCCGCGAGAGCGGGCTATCTCGTCGAACACCTCGTCGGCGGGGTACACCCTTCCGGCTTTCACGTCTTCGTAACCGCGCATGATGCCCTCGTAAACGCGCATCTCCTCTTCGCGTTTCAAGTACGCTATCTGTTCGTCGTATGCCTCCGCGTCCATCACGACGAGTGAGGCAGATCCGTTTTTCGTCAAGTAAATCGGCTCCTTCGTTTCGCGGCATATCTCGGTGATGCCCTTGATGTTTCGCTGCAGTTCGCTGACAGGCTTGATGATGGGCATGAAGGCCTCCTTCAAAGTAAGGTCTTCATACTTTAACATGAAAATCTTCAATAAATCAAATGAAGATTCACACCGTCTTTGAGAATGACGCTGCCGAGGGCCTTTCGGCCTTCGGCCTGCCGGCTCGGCGGGGCGAGTTCGCGTACGCTTCGACGCTCGCAACGGTGACCATGGTGCCGAGTGCATCCCTCTCGGCGACAAGCCTGCCCGCCGCAATCAGCTGGGACACGCGGGCCGGCGTGACGGCCAGCCTCCGCGCAGCCTCGGCGGCGGAGATCGTCGGCTCGCCGAGGACGAGGGAGCCGGAGTCGACGCAGACGTAAACCACCTCGCCGTCGGGCGCCGAGATCCGCGTCGCTTTCGGAGCCTCCATGCGGCTTGCCGCGAGGGCGGCGAGGTGGGTTTCAATGCCGTCGGCGATGCTCGCGACCGAATCGACGAACGTAGGGCCTTGACCGAAGCATCCTGGCAGATCGGGAGCCTCCGCCCAGTAGCCTCCTTCTTCCGATGCCCGGATGACGGCCCCGTAAATGCGCTTCATCGCGATCCTTTCCGCAGGTGGCCTATTCCCACCCTGCAATGCTCTTAATCGCCCGGTAGATGTTCTTGTCGACTTCCTTCTCGCCCATATCGAGGGTGATCAAACGCGGGTTACCGGGTTTGGAGAAGTTCGCGTGGTCGCCCTTGCCGCGCCGTTTGACCCACCCTTCTTGGACGAGCCTCGACGCCACTTTCCTCGTGTCCCTGGACTCTTTCGGCATCCGGCCTCCTGACCAGTATATCATAAACTATTTATAATTATTGAGGCACGTTCGCATGCGGGAGCGGGCGGCGAGGGTCGCGGCGAGGGCAGAGACGGCAAGAACGGTCGCGAGAGCCGCAGGCGCGCGGGCGGGGTCGCCGGTTTCGACGGCGTTGGCCTCGCCGGGCGCGGCCGGAACGGCCTTGTTCTCGACATCCAGTCGGTAGGCGCGGCCGTGCTCGGTCACGTCCACGGCGATCTCGGGCGCGGGGAGGAAGCCCTCCGGCGTGGTGGACGGGTCCTCGCGCACGAGATAGGTTCCGTAGGGGAGCGCCCCCGGCTCGTCCGGGCGCGCGGTGGTGGCGAGGCCCTCCTCGTCGGTTACGAGGCGCGCGACCGTGCGCCCGGATGCCTTATGGACTACGTCGAAGGCCACGCCGGGAAGCGCCCCCGCCCCCGCGCCCGTCTTGACGATCTCGATGTCGCCCCTGATCACCTGGTCGGCCACCTCGGGCGCGGCGAACACGCCGTCGAGCGGGTCCGTTCCCTTGGCCTTGACGGGCACGACGACGGCCGCGCGCTCGGGCAGGAGGTAGCCCTCGGGCGGGCGCGTCTCGCGCACCACGACGGTGCCGAGCGGCAGCCCCGGCCCCGCGCCCGCGTCGGGCAGCCCCGCCGCGTCGAGGCGCGCGACGCCGTCCTCGCCGGTGGCCGCGCGCAGCACGAGCGTCGGCCCCGCGTCTGCGGCCTCGATCTGCTCGATCGTATCGAACGACCCCGCGTAGTGCTCGAAGGTGAATTCCGCGCCGGCGAGCGTCGCGTCGCCCTGCGGTTCGGCGAGCCCGGTTTCCGCATCCAGCTTCCGCACGGCCTCCTCGACGGGGGCGAGCTGCGGCATATCGGCGACCTGCGCAAGCGCTGCTGCGCCCGCGCGGCAGTCGTCGATGGAGAGCACGACCGGGCAGGCGCGCCCGTCGAGCGAGAAGCCCGGCGGCGGGGCTATCTCCTTGACCCAGTACGTTCCCGGCCACAGCTCGGCCGCGCATCGGCCCGCGCCGTCGCCGCCGGTGGCGACGCGCGTGACCTCGTCGGTGCAAGCGGCGTCCGCGTACACGCCGTACACGGCTCCGGCGAGCGAGTAGCAGGGGGAGCCGCCTCCGACGTCCGGTGCCGCCGAGCCCTTGACCAGCTCGATCGACCCGCGAAGCGGCGCCTCCCAGCTGTCGGCGCGCACGGCGGCGCCGCCGGCCACGGCCAGGGCCTGCGGGCCGCCGTCAAGCCCGTAGCCGCGCGGGGGCTCGACCTCGCGCAGGACGTACTTGCCGATGGGCACGTCCGCAGCGACGGCCCGGCCGTCGGCATCCGTGGCCATCTCGGCGACCACCGAGCCGTCCGCAGCCTCCACCTGGTAGCGCGCGCCGGCCAGCGTCGCCTCGGGCACGGCCTGCGCATAGCCCTCCGGAGCGTGCTTGACCACCTCAACGTCGCCGTAGAGCCAGAGGGAGAAGCCGCCCACGTCCTGCGCGCCGTGGGGCGAGTAGTGGTTGGGGTACATGGCCGCGCCCGAGCAGTCGATGGCGATGCGGTAGCCCCCGTCCGCCCCGCGCGTGCCCGTGAAGGGGTAGTGCCCCGGCACCGGCGTGCCGTACAGCGGGCCCGACGTGCAGACCCCCTCGGCCTCGACGCCGTACTGCGGGAAGCCCACGCGGAAGCGGTTGCCGCCCGCCGCGCCGTCCACCTCGGGATTCAGGCATTCGACGTAGCAGGTGCCGCTGATGGAGGAGGGGGCGGCGCATGCCGGCTCGGGCGCGCAGCAAGCGAGGCCGCAGGCGAGGAGGATGCCGATCGCCGCGAGCAGCGCCGGCAGCCCTCCGCGTCGGCGCGCGGGAAGGGCCCCCGCTCTCGCGAAGGCCCCTCGCCGCATCGTCGATCCTGCTGCATGCCGTCTGCTCATAGCCGCCCCCTCCTTGCCGATGGCGGCACCGCCTTGATGCCGCACCACCATCATAGCGAGGCGATCCAGCGCGCCGATGGCGCAGATCAAGCAGAACGCCGTTCCGATCCATCGCGGATCCAGCGCAGGTGCGGCGCGTTTCCAGCGCGTTTCCAGCGCGGTTCAAGCGTGGATCCAGCAAGAATCAAGCGAAATTCAAGTGCGCATTAGTTATCCCTGGTCAGACGCTTGTACAGCAGCATGAAGGCCGCGAGCGAAAGCGCTATCCACACCAGCGTGATCACGATGGGGGCCACTGCGTCGGCGGTGAACAACGTTCCCTCCACCGACAGCTTCACCAAGGAATCCATGCCGCCGGTGGGGAAGTACCTCACCACGTTGTCGACCTCTTCGCTCATCATTGACACCATGGGAGCCAGCGCCACCAGGAACACCGGCGTGATGTAGAGGCTCGCGGTCATCTGGTCGCGCGAGGCGAGCCCCACCAGAAGCGACACGAGCACGATGGGGATGGAGCCCACCACGCCGATGACCAGGTAGGGCGCGAAGCTGCTCATCGGGCCGCCCACGATGAAGAAGCACGCCGCGTCCACCACGGCGATGGCCCCCAGCGACACGAGCGCCCGCGAGGCGAGGATCTGGCCCGCGCCCACGTTCGCCAGCATGAGCGTGCGCAGCGTGTGCTTCTCCTTCTCCTCGGCAAGCGCGGTGGCCGACACCATCATTGCCACCATGCCGGCGGTGATACACAGGCTCGTGGACAGCAGGAATCCGGTCACGTGCACGGCCGCCTCGGGCGAGGCCTCAGCGGCGCCGCCCATCATGTTCTTGTACATGAGCGCGAACGCCAGAGGGAACAAGCAGCAGATGAAGACGACCGGGTTCTTCACCAGGTCCTTAAAGTCCTTGGCGACGAGCGCGCCGGTTTTGCGCATGACGGCATCCATTTAAAACTCCCTTCCCGTGAGCTCCAGGAACACTTCTTCCAGGTTCGGCTCCACCGAGTGGACGGACAGGCACGTGCCGGCGGCGAGGGCCTCGGCGATGACGGGCGCCCCGGCGGCGTCCTTGGTGGTGCGCACGACGCTTCCGTCGGTCAGGCGCAGGGCCACCTCGTTCTTCGCATGGCGCAGCATGAGCTGTATGGGCGCGTCGCAGGCCACCAGGCGGCCCTCGTCCAGGATGCCTACGCGCGCGCAGAGCGCCTCGGCCTCGGCCATGTCGTGCGTGGTGAGGAACACGGTGGTGCCCGCGTCGTTCAGCTCGCGCAGCATCTTGTGCACCTCGGCGCGGGCCGCCGGGTCCAGGCCGCTCGTGGGCTCGTCGAGGAACAGTAGCTCCGGGCCGTGCACGAGCGCCGCCATGAGCGCGGCGCGCTGGCGCATGCCCTTCGAGCAGTTCTTGATGAGCGTCTTGCGGTCGTCCGCCAGGTTCATGCGTTCGAGCAGGGTGGGGATGTTGTTGCCGGTCACGCCGCGAATCTTCGCGTAGAAGCGCAGGTTCTCCTCGATGGTCATGCGCTCGTAGAGGGCGCTCGTGTCCGAGAGGATGCCGATGCGCTCGTAGTCGGCGTTCGTGGCGTGCTCGATGGGGCGGCCGAACAGGTTGATGCGGCCGGAATCCTTCACCAGCTGGCGCGTGAGCAGCTTGATGGTGGTGGTCTTGCCGGCGCCCGAGGGGCCCAGGAAGCCGAAGCATTCGCCGCGCTCCACCTCGAAGGAGAGGTGGTCGAGCACGCGCTTGTCTTTGAAGCTCAGGCACACGTCGTCGGTTGACAGCAGGGTGGTCATAAGGTGCGCTCCTTTCGTTTTCGACGGGGAGCAGTGTACGCCCAGGCGGTCGCGTGAACAAGGGAAACGCGACACCGGGAGCCCGCCCGGCGACGAGAGGAGCAGGGAAGGGGACGACAGGAGCAGAAGAAAGCGACGCACGGATTGTCATCCTGAGCGGAGGCGCGTAGCGCCGGAGTCGAAGGATCCCGTTTGGCGTCAGCCGGAAGGTTTCCTGTTGGCACCGCGCGGGATCCTTCGACTCCGCGGCTTCGCCGCTCCGCTCAGACAATATGACCCGAACCGATGCACCTGCGAGTGAAAAAGAGAGAAGACCCCGAAGATACTGACGGCCTTGAAGGCTCTATCGTGGGTTATTCCCCGCTACACTTGCAGGTATCTGGCCATCGGTGCGCAAGGGCGTACCACAAGCATTGGAAGGGGTCTTCTCATGGCGCAGTATACCATCAACACCAAGTACCGCTCGATCTTCGGGATGGATGTGCACGCACGCTCCATCACCATCAAGGGCTTCGACTGCGCGACCGGGCGCACCAAGATAGCCAAGCTCGGCGGCTGCCCGGCTCCCGCCGAGGTAATCGGCTGGATGCGCGCGAACTTCGAGGAGCCCTTCTACGCCGCCTACGAGTCGGGGTGCACCGGCTTTCATCTGTGCCGGGAGCTGCGCGCACTCGGCGCCGCCTGCGACGTGATCGCCGTCTCGTCCATCGCGCGCTCGACCGACGACAAGCTGCACAAAAACGACCGGCGTGACGCCGCAAGGCTGCTCTTCGAGCTTTTGAACCCCGTCTCCACGCTCTCGGCGGTGTGGTGCCCGGATCCGGAGTGCGAGGCCGCGCGCAACCTCGCCCGGGCGCGCTTTGGCGCCGCGCGCGACGCCAAAGCCGCCAAGCAGCGCGTCACCTCGCTTTTGCTCACCCACGGCGCTATCTGGAACGAGAGGACTCCTGCGGGAAACCTCAAGGCGACCTGGACGCGCGAGTGGCGCGAGTGGCTCTCGAAGGTGCGTCTGGAAGGAACCGGGGCACAAGACGCGCTTGCCTTCCTGGTCTTGTGTGCGGACGAGGCGCAGGCGCGCCTTGCGCGCATCTCGAAGCAGACGCTTGCCCTCGCCCAGACCCCGAGGTGGAAGCCCGTGGTTGATGCGCTCTCGGCCATGAAGGGGATCGACGTGCAGAGCGCCTTTTCACTGGCAGCCGAGTACGGCGATTTCGAGCGCTTCGGCGGCGGGGGCGCCGTCGTCAAGTGGGCGGGGCTCACCCCCTGCGAGTCCTCGAGCGACGATTCGGTGAGCCGCGGGCGCATCGACAAGGCGGGGGACAACTACGTCCGGGCCGCCCTCGTCGAAGCGACCCAGACGCTCTCGCACCAAACCGAAGCCTTCAAGGCCCTGCGCAAGGATCAAAAGGTCGATCCGGGCGTGCTCGCCTGCGCGCGCAAGGCCTCGCGCCGGGTGCTCGAGCGCTTCCACCATCTCACCTGCGAGGCGAAGAAGGGCTCCAACAAGGCCAAGGTGGCAGCTGCCGCCGAGCTCGCCCGACAGGTGTGGGCCGTGGGACGTGCCGCCCAGAGGGCTCAGGCGGCCGCCAGCCAGGCGCAGGAGAGCTGACAGAGGCATCCCCCCTGGCAAGCCCGCCGTCTAAGTCCGTTCGGGAGCCCGCGCGTCATCCTTGCGCACCAAAGGTCGTGTGGCGTGCGCGTACTCAGACTAGTTTTCTCTCTCATAGGCGGATAGCCCGAACAAAGGACAATTGGAGTGCGGGCCGCATGATCTGCCGCGGTGTCCGCGGATTTAAGGTATGAGAAAGCGCCGTGTAAGAAGACGGCGCATATGCTCGGCGGGCTTTGCAGGGAGATGTTCATAGAGAAGGGCCGATCCTTATCCGACGGGAAAGGACCGGTCCTTTATTGCCTCTTGACACGGTTCGGGTCATATAAGGATGACGGGCGGGATGACGCACGGGTCGTCACCCGGAGCTTGGCGTGGCCGCGTCGCCGGCCTACGCCTCCTGCGGGGCCTTGCGGAGGGCCGCGATCAGCACGACGGCCATGGCTGCCGTCCACGCTAGCAGCATGCCAGCGGACAGGAGGGCCTCGGGGGTCAGCAGGCTGCTGCCGTTCCACAGCCGCATGGTGAGGTCGTACAGGCCGCCGGTGGGCAGGAAGGGCGTCACCTGCATGAGCGCCTCGTCATAGGAGAAGACCATGGGCAGGATGGCGGCCACCACCAGCGGCGAGTCCAGCACCATCACCGACATCTGGGTGCGCGCGAACAGCCCGAGCGCAAGCGACAGCAGCACGAGCGGCAGCGAGCCCACGATGCCCACCAGCAGAAGCGGCGCCATGAGGTGCGCGGGCGCGCCGAACACCGCGAAGCACAGCACGTCGGCCACGGCGATGCCCGCCAGCGCCGCGATTCCGCGCGCGACCACCATGCGGCCGAGGTCCACGTCGGCCAGAAGAAGCGTGCGCAGCAGGTGCTTCTCGCGCTCCTCGGCCATGGCGTAGAGGATGACCATCGACGTGGCCATGACGCACTCGAAGAGCACCGCGTACGCGGCGATGTTCGCGGTGAACAGCTGCTCCTGCTCCGGCAGCTCCACCTGGCCGCCCAGGATCGCGTGCAGCCCCACCATCATCACGAGGGGCAGCAGCATGCTCATCAGCATGGCGGGGCTCTTCGCCACGTCGGCCAGGTACTTCGCCGTGAGCACGGCCACGGTGCGCACGGGGCCCGCCAAGGGCAACGCCTCCCTACCAGCCATAACGCTCCCTCATCTCCTCGGCGCGGCCCTTCGCCAGCGGCACGGACGTGCGCGCGGCGTCGTTCAAGGTGAGGTTGAAGCTGTTGCGGGTGTAGCGCTCCACCTTCGCCACCTTCTGCACGTTCACGATGAACGACCGATGGCAGCGGAAGAAGCCGAAGCGTCCCAGCTGCTCGTCCAGCTCGTCCATGGTGAGCGGAGTGGGGTAGAGCGTGCCGCGCACCGACACGTAGTTCTGCTTGCTCATGCTCTCGATGAAGTCGATCTCGCGCGGGTCGAACAGCAGCGTGGCGGCGTCGGTCTTCGCGGGGATCTTGCACACCCGCACCTCGTCGCCCGCGAACACGGGGCCTTCCGTGCCACCGTCGCCGTCGGGTGCGCCGCCCTCGTCCACCTCGGCCTCGATGAAGCGGCCGTCCTCGTGCCAGAAGGCGCGCCCGGGCAGAAGCAGCGCCTCGCGCAGGGGCTCGCAGGCGGTGACGAAGCGGCAGCCGCAGGCTGTGCGCTCCTCTATCCAGGTGAGGGCCGCGGCGCGCCCCGCAGCGTCGAGGTCGGACAGCGGCCGCTCGATGAAGCACGCCTCGGGCTCCACCAGGCTCGCGCGCGCCAGGTTAACGAGCGCCACCTGGGCGGGCGCGAGGTCGCGCAGGCGCGCCCGCGCCGCGCCGCGCAGGCCGAAGTGCGCGATGGCATCTTCATGGTGCACGGCGCCCCCGGCCAGACGGCTGAAGAACCGCAGGTGGGAGGCTACCGTGTCGCGCTCGCTGCCCCGGTCGGTGTCCACCACGCAGGCGCGCCGGCACGAGCGGTAGCGCGCGCGAAAGGCGGCGAGCAGCGCGGCGGAGGTGTCGCGCCCGCATTCCACGTGCACGTTGCCGATGTCGGCGGCGACGAGCTCGGCGGCTGTGGCGAATTCGGCCACGGCGCCGCGCCTATTCCGCGCGGTCGGCCGGCAGGATCTCCAGCCAGCAGCCGTCGGGGTCTTCGATGAAGTAGATGCCCATGCGCTCGTTCACGAAGCACACGCAGCCCATCTCCTCGTGCAGGGCGCGCGCCGCGTCCAGGTCATCCACCTCGAAGGCCAGGTGCGTGTCGCGCCCGCCGTTGACGTAGGGCTCGGTGCGTCCGCGGTTCCACGTGAGCTCCACCTGGAAGGGCGTCCGGCCGTTGCCGATGAAGACGTTCTCCCATGAGCCGTCCTCGGGCCCCATGCGCCGCTGCACGGTCAGCCCCAGCGCGCGCTCGTAGAAGGCGAGCGACTTCTCCAGGTCGAGCACGTGGATGCAGCGGTGGATGGCCTTCGCCTTCATAACGGGTTCCCTTCGGTTGGCTTACGCGTTTTCGATGGGAAGTATACCCGAGCCTGCGTACGCGCGTCGGCAACCCCATGGAAAAGGAAGAGTTTGACGCCGGGGCGCCGCGTTGTGCGGGCGCGCATTCCGCTCGCTCAGGCAAACGCGCGGGCCCGCGGTATGCCGATGATGGCTTAGCAGCTGGAGGTTTTCAATTCTGTCAAAAACGGGACGTTTTGCCTAGATTTTAGGTTGCCAAGTAGGTCCATTATCAAAGGCAGTTTCTAAATTGCCTGATCACCGGCTTACGATGCCGTTACATCTTCAATTGAGGATAGCCAAAACTCTCCGATTCTGCCAGCATTTCGATTGACCGCCGTCAAACCGCCATTGCCCTACCTGGACAGGTTGCCAATCGGGCGGAGTGCGAAGCGCGGAGCCGAAGCCCGTGCGGTGAAGTGTTTCAGTTGACACCGCACTGCGGCATGTCGTTCGCTATCGCCGCGCGGGTTCTTCGCGTGCACGGCTTTGCCCGTACGCGTGCGTTGCCGGGCGGCGTTTTGATGAATGAAGGGAAACCGTTACTTGCGCTGCGCGAACGAGGTGCTATACTTCCGTTTCAAAACTGACTAGTCAGTCGAATATGAGGCTGACGAAGAAGAGAAGGACGTGAGGACATGGAGGATACGCAGGTGCGCCCGGCACCCGACCCGAGCGCTGCGCAGCCGATGCCCGCCGCCGGCGCCGACCCGACGCGCCCCGAGTGCGGCACGTTCGTGCGCGACGCGGAGCGCTTCGCGGGCGAGCCCTACATCAGCGCACGTGGCTTGGAGCTGAAGACGTTTTCCGGCTACGCGTACCGCGGGGTGGACGTGGACGTGCACAAGGGCCAGCTGGTGGCCGTGCGCGGCCGCAACGGCAGCGGCAAGACGGCGCTTCTGCTCACGCTGGCCGGGCGCATGAAGCCCACGGGCGGCACGCTCGAGGCAGGCGGGTTCCAGCTGCCACGCCAGCGCGCGAAAGCGGAACGTCATGTGGGCTTGAGCCTGTTCAAAGGCCTGAACGACCTGCAGGACAGCCTGACCGCCGCCTACGCGACCGGCGCCGAGTTCGAGCTGTACGGCCGCACGCCGCGTCGCGAGGCGGTGCTGGGCTACCTGCGGCAGTGGGGTCTGGCCGACGTCGCCAACCTGCGCGTGAAGGACCTCACGTCCGAGAAGCTCACCCAGCTGGGCATCGCGCTGGCGTTTGCGGGCGAGCCCGACGCCATCGTGGTGGACGACGTGGAGGACCAGCTGACCATGTCACAATCCCAGGGCCTCGTGCAACTGCTGCTGGACACGGCGCGCACGCGCAACGCGGCCATCGTGGTGGGTGTGGTGGAGCGCGACCTGGCCGCCATGGCCGACGCGTGCGTGTACCTGTCGAAGGAAGGTGAGTAGCCCATGGCGTTCAAGGGATTGCGCTTCGCGGGACTCGAATGGAAGAACATCACGGCGTCGAAGGTGATGTGGGTGGTCATCGCCGCCATCGCCATCATGCCGCTTCTGTACGGCGCGCTGTACCTGGCTGCGTTCCAAGACCCCTACGCGCGCCTGAACACGGTGCCGGTGGCCGTGGTGAACAACGACGAAGGAGCCGTCATCGCCTCCGAGAACCGCAACCTCGGCGACGACGTGGTGGACGAGCTCAAGGGCACCGACGACGGCCTGGGCTGGCGGTTCGTGTCGGCCGATGAGGCGCAGCGGGGCCTGGAGGACGGCACCTACTTCATGACCTGCACCATCCCCGCCGACTTCTCCAAAAGCGTGGCGTCGGTGGACACAAGCGCGCCCGAGAAGGCGCAGCTTAAAGTGGAGTACAACCAGAGCGAGAACATGCTGGCCTCCCAGATTGGCGAGACGGTGTGGAAGGAAGTGCGCCAGCGCGTAAGCGACACCGTGGCCACCGAGTACTGGGACACGGTTCTGAACCGCGTGGCCGATTCCGGCCGCGACATCCAGACGGCGGCCGACGGCGCCGGCACGCTCGAGGACGGCCTGGCGACGGCGCAGGACGGCAGCGACACCATCACGGCGAAGCTGGGCGAGCTGCACGAGGGCGCCTCGTCGCTTCAGACCGGCTTGGGCACGCTGGCCACCGGCGCGTTCACGTTGGATTCGGGCCTGGGCACGCTGGCCAGCGGCGCGGACACGCTCAAGGCCGGCACGGGATCGCTCGCAACCGGCGCGCGCGACCTGAAGGCGGGCGCGGGCCAGGTGGCTGCAGGTGCGGGCAGCGTGTCGGGCGGTGCCAAGCAGCTCAAGGACGAGGGCACGAGCCAGCTGGCCGCCGGCACGAGCCGGCTCGCCGAGGCGACGAGCGGCCTGCCGGACAGCGCCGAGCAGCTGGCGAGCGGGTCGCAGCAGATCACCGACGGGTTGGCGACGGCCGTGGCCAGCATCGGATCGGCCGGCGAGCCCGGCCAGACGCTCGCGTACACGTCGAGCACCGTCACGGGCGGCTTGGCCGCGCTCTCGTCGGGCTTGGAAAGCGCGAAGGCCGGAACCGACCAGGTGAACGGCGGCCTCGTGCAGCTGCAGACGGGCCTGTCCACCGCCCAGGGCGGGGCGCAGTCGCTCGAAAGCGCGCTGGCGAGCGCGATCGCGGCGCTGCAGAGCAGCAGCGACCTCGCCTCCCAGGCCGCCGCCGCGCAGCTCGTCAACGCCGGCGCCTTGGACCTCGCGCAGGGCAAGGCGGTGTCGGGCGGGCTCGGCGCCGCCGTCGCCACGTTGGGCGACGCCTCGCAGCCCCAGACGCTCATCGGCGGGGCGGCTGCCGTGTCGGGCGGCCTGTCCGAGGCGCTCGCCAGCATCGGCGACGCCTCCACGCCGGGCAGCACGCTCGCGTACGGCTCCTCGTCGGTCACGAACGGCCTGGGCGCGCTGGGCTCGAACCTGGCGGCGGCCCAGGCGGGCTCGCAGCGCGTCAGCGACGGCGCCGCCGAGCTTGCGGGCGTCGCCCCTACGCTGGTGGAGTCCATCGGTCAGCTCGATGCGGGCGCGAGCGAGGTGGACGCCAACATGTCCTCGCTCGTGGCCGGTTCCTCGCAGGTGGCCGACGGCGCGAACCAGGTGGATGCGGGCGCCTCATCGGCCGTGGCGGGCGCGGACCAGCTCGACGCCGGCGCGTCGCAGCTGGCCCAGGGCGCGCAGTCGGCCAAGCAGGGCGCAGGCCAGCTGGCCGCGGGCGCCGAGACCGCCCAGGACGGCTCCGCGCAGATAACCTCCGGTGCGGGCCAGCTGCGCGAGGGCTCGGCCACGCTGGCCACGGGCCTGCACGACGCGGTGGACGGCTCCGGCGAGCTGGCTGACAAGCTGGCCGAGGGCGCGCAGACCGCCGCCAGCCAGACCGCGAACATCCCGGCCAAGTCCGAGGTCATGAGCGACCCGGTGGAGCTGGCCAACGAATACTACACCACGGTGAAGAACTACGGCACCGGCTTCGCCCCGTACTTCATGGCGCTCGGCCTCTGGGTGGGCGGCCTGGTGGCGGGCTTCGTGTTCAAGCCGCTCAACAACCGCCTGATCATGTCGGGCGCGAGCCCCCTCACGGCGGCGTTCGCCAACTACCTGCCGGTGGCGTTCTTCTCGCTCATCCAGGCGACGCTCTTGATGGTGGTGCTGCAATTCGGCCTGCAGCTGCAGATAGACAACGTGCCGGCGTTCTATGCCATGGGCTACCTCACGTCGCTCGTGTTCGCGGCCATCATGCAGTTCCTCATGGCGGCGTTCGGGTTCCCGGGCAAGTTCATCGCCATCATCCTGCTCATGCTGCAGCTCACGGCGTGCGCGGGCACGTTCCCCATCCAGACGACGCCCGACTTCTTCCAGGCCATCAACCCGTTCATGCCCATGACCTATGTGGTATCCGGCATGCGCCAGATCATGACGGGGCTCGATTATACAGTGGTGGCGCAGTCGTGCGCGGTGCTCGCGGGCATCGGTGCGGTGTGCTTCGCGCTCACGTGCCTGGTGGCGTACCGCCGGCGCACCGTGCGCATGGACGACCTGCATCCCGTGCTGCAACTGGGGTAGAATAGGGCCATGGCGAAACGAGGGGGACATACCGAGAAGGCCGACGCCACGCGCAGACAGTTGCTTGACGCGGCGCTGGCCGTCATCGGCGAGAAGGGGTACTCCGCGGCCACGGTGGACGAGATCGTGGAGGCCGCCGGCGTGTCGAAGGGCGTGGCGTACTACCACTTCAAGAGCAAGGCGGCCATGGCCGAGAGCATCCTGGAGGACGGCCTCGGCGAGCTCATCGAGGGCTTCGAGCGCATCGCCGCGGCCGCGCCGGACGCGCCCGCGGCGCTCACGGGCATGGTGGAGCTGTTCGCCACGCGCATCTTCGAGAACAAGGCGTTCGGGCGCTTCTTCGTGTCCGAGCTCTGGCGCGAGAATCGCGTGTGGTCGGGGGCGATGCGCGGCTTCGAGGGCCGGCTGCTCGCCGTGCTGGAGGGCCAGCTGGCCCGCGGCCAGCGCGAGGGGATCATTCGGCCGGGGATCGATCCGGCGTTCGAGGCCGTGGCCATCGTGGGCATGGTGCTCACCACCACGCTCTACTACCTGGGTGAGAACGGGCCGCTGGCCGGACCCGCGCGCAGCGTCGGGAAAGATGCGTTTATTGAGCGGATTTGCGACTTCGTCAGGCATGCGAACGCGCGCCCCGGCGCTCTTACCTTAGAATAACGCCGTCAAAACCACGCGCCCGCGCGCGCATCGCCGCCGCGCGGGCGCATTCCCAGGCAAGCGACGCGCGTGAGGAGCAGGCTATGTGCGGAATCGTCGGTTACACGGGGTCGCGCCCCGTTCGCAGCATCCTGATCGAGGGCCTGACCAGGCTCGAGTACCGCGGCTACGACTCGGCGGGCATCGCCGTCGAGCAGGACGGCAAGCTGGAGGTTGTGCATTGCAAGGGCAAGGTGAGCGGGCTCGCGCGCCTCGTGGAGCCCCTCGAGCTCTCGGGCACCTGCGGCATCGGGCATACGCGCTGGGCCACGCACGGCCGCCCGAGCGAGGCCAACGCGCATCCGCACACCTCCTGCGACGGGCACGTGGCCGTGGTGCACAACGGCATCATCGAGAACTTCGCCGAGCTGCGCGAGGAGCTTGAGGGCCGCGGCCACACGTTCACGAGCGAGACGGACACCGAGGTGATCGCGCACCTCGTGGAGGAGGCCTATGCGGAAAGCCGCGACCTCTTGCAGGCCGTCCATGAGGCGACCGAGCGCCTGATCGGCGCATACGCCGTCGCGGTGATCAGCGACTTCGAACCCGGCACCATCGTGGCCGCGCGTAAGGACTCGCCGCTCGTGGTGAGCCTGGCGAAGGACGGCGCGTATGTGGCCTCCGACATCATCGCCATGATCGATGCCACGCGCGACGTGGCCGTGCTCGCCGACGGCGACACCGCCAAGCTCACGCCCGCGGGCGCGCGGTTCTTCAACGTGCGCGGCGAGGCGTACGAGCCCGAGGTCACCCACGTCGACTGGGACCTGGACGTGGCGGAGAAGGGCGGCTACCCCGACTTCATGATGAAGGAGATCCACGAGCAGCCGCGCGTCATCCGCGACACGCTGGCCGGCCGCCTGGTGAACGGCGCGCTCTCCATCGACGAACTGGACCTCAGCGTGGAGGAGCTCAACCTCATCGACCGCGTGTGCGTCATCGCGTGCGGCACGTCCTACCACGCCGGCCTCATCGCGAAGAACCTCATCGAGGGCTGGGCGCGCATTCCCTGCGAGGTGGAGGTGGCCAGCGAGTTCCGCTACCGCAACCCCATCATCACGCCGTCGACGCTGGTGGTGGCCGTGTCGCAGTCGGGCGAGACCGCCGACACGCTGGCCGCCATCCGCGACGCGCGCGTGAAGGGCGCCAAGGTGTTCGGCATCACGAACGTGGTGGGAAGCCCTGTGGCGCGCGAGAGCGACGGCGTCATCTACACGAAGGCCAACAAGGAGATCGCCGTTGCGTCCACGAAGTCGTTCTTGGGCCAGGTGGTGTCGCTCACGCTGCTGGCCATGCTGCTCGCCCAGGCCAAGGGCAAGCTCAAGACCAACCAGGTGCGCCTCTTGTTCCACGAGCTGGCCGACACGGCCGAGCAGGTGGAGCGCATCCTGGCCGACACCGCCGCCATCGACGCGGCGGCCCGCGCGTGCAAGGATGCGACGAGCGCGCTCTTCGTCGGGCGCGGCATGGGGGCGGCCATCAGCTACGAGGGCGCGCTCAAGCTCAAGGAGATCAGCTACCTGCACGCCGAGGCCTACCCGGCCGGCGAGATGAAGCACGGGCCCATCGCGCTCATCGACGAGGGCTTCCCCGTGATCGCGGTGGCCACGAAGAGCCCCGTGTACGACAAGCTGGTATCCAACCTCCAGGAGGCGAAGGCCCGCGGCGCGATGATCGTGGCCATCGCCACCGAGGGCGACGAGGACATCCGCGCGCACGCCGACCACGTGGTGTACATCCCGAAGGTGCGCGACGCGTTCAGCGCCGTCACGGCCAGCGTGCCGTTGCAGCTGTTCGCGCGCGCCATCGCCGTCGAGCGCGGCTGCGACGTAGACCAGCCCCGCAACCTGGCGAAATCGGTCACGGTGGAGTGACGTCGGGGAGAAGAGAGAGGGTGGACCTGTGAGCGATGTCCGTCTGAAATTGATAGTGTGTCCTGGTTTTGGGATACGCGGTGCGGTTTTTTGGCATACAATGAGCGGGAATGCGAAATCGCAGACGATTTGAGGTTGGTTCGCTCATGGTGCCTCGTCGGGTATGCCGGCTGGTAAGGTTTGTGCAGTTTCACGATGGCTCGGTACTGCGGGCTATAATGCCAATTTGGTGTAGTAGCCGCTAGACGGAAGAGATGCGATTGTTTATGGCAGATTCTAGTCAGAATGTTCAAGGACCGCACGTTTCGCCTCGGGTGGTGTCCCTTTTCTCCGGCGCTGGCGGACT
Organism: Arabiibacter massiliensis; assembly: GCF_902386925.1. Taxonomy (NCBI): domain Bacteria; kingdom Bacillati; phylum Actinomycetota; class Coriobacteriia; order Eggerthellales; family Eggerthellaceae; genus Arabiibacter; species Arabiibacter massiliensis. Next base: position 3,286,340 of record NZ_LR698996.1, read on the forward strand.
CGACTTGGGGTTCAAACAGTCGGGTTTCGACGTTGTGTGGGCCAACGACATCGACGAGCATGCCGTCGAGACTTATCGTTTGAATATCGGCGATCATATCGTTCTCGCTGATATCTCCGATGTCTCTCTCTCGGACATTCCCGATTGCGACGTGCTCGTCGGCGGGTTCCCCTGTCAGGGGTTCAGCGTGGCCAACACCAAGCGAACTTTGGACGACGAGCGCAACCAGCTGTACAAGCAGTACCTTCGAATCCTCAAGTCGAAGAAGCCCAAAGCGTTCATCGCGGAGAACGTGAAGGGGATATTGAGCATAGGGGGAGGCGAGGTCATCGAAAGGATCGTGTCCGAGTTCAGCGATGTCGGGTACGATGTTTCCTACAAGCTTCTCAATGCGGCGGATTATGGGGTGCCTCAAACGAGGCAGCGAGTGATCATCGCCGGCGTGAGGTCGGATCTGGGTATTGAATTTCACTTCCCCGAAGCATCTCACACGCCCGGTGCCGATGAGGATGGGCGGGCATGGTTGACTGTTGGAGAGGCATTGAAGGGAATACCCGATCCCGATGGCCCGGAGGCCGACAGCGTCCCCAACAACGTTTATTCTAGCTACAAGCTTGTAATGAATGGCTATCTGGGCAAACGCCCTATCGATCCGGACAAACCCGCTCCGACGGTGACCGCCCGAGGCGACCGGAAGGGTGGCGTCGTCGTGCTTCCGCATCCTTCGGGCGAGCGGCGCATGACGGTTAGGGAATTGGCGAGGGTCCAGGATTTTCCGCTTGATTTCGAGTTCACGGGCAGTCGGACCGATTGCTACAGGCAGATCGGCAATGCCGTTCCGGTGGGCCTTGCTAGGGCAGTCGCTTCTGCGATGATGAACGCTTTGAAGGCTTCGGCATGACGAAGCCGACGGTTGTTTCGCTGTTTGCAGGCGCTGGCGGCCTCGATCTTGGCTTCGTTCAAGCCGGCTTTGATTTGGTCTGGGCAAACGACTTCGATTCTGATGCGGTGGAGACATATCGCATGAACCTGGGGGATCATATTGTCTGCGGCGACATCGCCTCCTTGTCGACGGACGATATCCCTGATTGCGATGTTCTGATAGGCGGCTTTCCCTGTCAAGGTTTCAGCGTGGCGAATCGCAAGCGAAGCACTGCCGACGAGAGGAACTTGCTCTACAAAGAGTATCTGCGTATCTTGCACGCTAAGCGGCCGAAAGTCTTCTTGGCGGAAAACGTCAAAGGGATACTCTCCCTCGATGGCGGAGCGGTCATCGACATGATCGTGTCCGATTTCCAGAGCGAGGGGTATAATGTGAAGTACAGGCTGATAAACGCGGCCGACTACGGCGTACCTCAGAAGCGCATGCGCGTGATCATAGTGGGAACGAGGGAAGATATCGCGGAGGAGTTCGAGTATCCGGCTCCGTCGCATTCCGGCAAAGTCCAGGACGGGCTATCTCCGTGGGTGACGATGCGGGAGGCGCTTGAAGGCGTGCCCGATCCCGATGGGCCGATGTCCGACACCGTTCCCAACAACGTGTATTCGCGCTACAAGGTCGAGCCTCGCAACTTCACCGGGCACAGGCCCTCTGACGCGGACAAGCCCTCTCCTACGATCTTAGCTCGAGGAAATGGTGGCGGAGGAGTGTGCGCGATTCCCCATTACAACGGCGAGCGTCGTCTTAGCGTACGCGAAAGCGCTTGCATCCAAACGTTTCCGATGGAGTATTCGTTTTACGGGAAGATGAATTCATGCTATCGTCAGATCGGGAACGCCGTCCCTGTTCTCCTTGCACGTGAATTGGCTTCGCAGATCAGAAAGCTGTTACCCGATGAATAGCGAGTATATTCCCAAGATACCGTTTCCCTCGTACCGGTGGTTTTGGGCGTGCAAGACTCCTACTGAGGCGCTCAATGACCCAGCTGTGCTCTTCGGGGTGCTGAGAATCATCAGCTTTCTTGGGGGCCGTGGCATTCATTACAATTCTGAACAGTTCAAAGAGCAATTGATGCGCTTGAGCGAGGATGTGAGCTCTACAGTTGACCTTCGTCGTCGCGTCGGCGAGAGAAACCTCATGCGAAATTCGGCTCAATATTGGTCTGCGCTTGGCTTGATACCTGCCGGGCATCATGGAGGGGTGATTTCCATCACCGAGCTTGGAGCCGATGTGGCAACCGGCGTAATCAGTCAAGGCGATTTTGCGGCATTGACGATTGCGACGTTCTCTCTTCCGAACAAGGCGACGTATAAAGAGGACGAGATTCGGGAATGGGAGTCTCACGATTTAAAGATCTACCCGTTGCGCTTGCTGTTGGAGGTTTTGCGAGAGCTCTTTCATGCTGGCGAGGGGTGGCTTACCCCGACGGAAGCTGCGGTGGTGCTTGTTCCGATGGCTGCGGAGAAGCGTTCCGCAGCGGAGATCGCCGAGCAAATAGTACGGTACAGGAGAGAACCCGAAGCTTTCTCCAAATGGCCTAACTGCACGCCACGCAATAACGATTTGCGTTTTATTAGGGAGTTCTTCTCATTCTTGCACAATTATGGGTATGTCGGAATAGTCGAGGACGGGCTTCGGTCCGGCAGTCGGTTCGATGAACGTTACGAGTACCTCCCCGAGCTCGATTTCGTGATAGGCGGTCTCATCGCCGGAGATATCGCATCGATCGTTGACTCGGGGGAAAGGCTGCTCGAGTACATCCGTCGGCAGGATATGTCGGCCGCCGTAACATCGACGGCCGTGCGACGTCGCGCTCAACGGCCTGGACAGGCTCTGTTCAGGCAAAACTTGCTTCAAGAGATTGGAAAATGCCCCATTACCAATGTCGATTTGCCGGACGTCCTCGAGGCCGCTCATATCAAACCGCATGCGTACGGCGGATCGATGGGGGTCGACAACGGTTGGCCCATGAGGGTCGATGTGCATCGCCTTTTCGATTCCGGCAAATTGCGCATCCGTCCTGACGACCGCTACGGAATCATCGAGTTCACCGATGAGGCTGCGCGACGCAATTACAACGATCTTGCCAACAAGGCGATAATGATTCCGGAGACGACCAATTTGGAATACGTCCAATGGCGCTACGACAACTACACCGTCGGCATGCGCGTGGACGAATAGATGCTTGCGCTTCAAGTAAGACGAACGAAGGGCTGAAAAAGTGGAAGCTGGACAGCAGGTGGGTGATTTCGGCGACGGGAGCCTTGCGGAGGAATCCGTCGCACCCGTCGAAGGCCAGGTAGGGCTCGGGGTGGACATCGTGGAGATCGCTCGGATGCGGGCCATCCTCGAGCGCACGCCGAGCTTCCGTGCGCGCGTGTTCTCGGAGGAGGAGCGCGCCTACTGCGACGCGACGGCCAACCCCGAGGTGCACTACGCCACGCGCTTCGCGGCGAAGGAGGCCGTGGTGAAGGCGCTCGGCACCGGATTTGCGCGCGGTATCGGCGTGCGCGACATCGAGGTGCGCCGCAACGCGAAGGGCCGGCCCTACGTGGTGCTCTCGGGCCGCGCGAAGGAGGTCGCGGCCGAGCAGGGCGTGCGGGAGCTGCCGCTGTCGCTGTCGTTTACGCACACCGACGCCGTGGCCTGCGCCATGGCCATCACCGAGGACTCCCTGCGCGCCTCCGAGAAGCGCGTCGATCCCATGGAGGAGCTTGCGCGCCAGTTCAAGGAGGCCCGCACCATGCTCGACGAGATGGACGCCCCCAAGCCCCAGGCCTGACGGCGCGCGCTCTCCAGTTGCGGCAACTTTTTTCGGCTGTGGCACGCCCGGCGCATCCGCGAAAACGACGACCTGGGCAAACGCTGTCCGTCGGCTGCCCGTTCCGCCCGAAATCCGCCCGATCCGTGCCACAGTCGCACATTCTCGCCCTTCGACGACCGGCTCGCGCGTGAAATAGAAACCTTTCGCCAACTTTTTGCGCGCAATGGACGAATCGCTACCGAATTGGTGATATTTCGACCAGGGGTTTCTCTGAACGGCCCCAGCGAAAGCGTGCGGGGCAGGGTTTTCAGAGCTCTGAATTCGTCCATTGCGCGCAAAAAGTCAGCGAAACTCCTCGATTTCGTCCGCGGCAGGCAGAGCGCGGTAGCGTTGGCGAAGTTCGGGGCTGCGCATGGCCGCTCGGCTAGTCCTGCCCGCGCAGCTTGGCGCGCACCTCGGCAGCTGCGCGGATCGACTCGGCGCGCAGCTCCTGCAAGCCCGTGTCGGCGAAAGGCTCTGGCCGCCCGACCGGGGGAAACGCGCGTCGGCCGCGCATCGATTCGGGGCTCTCGCTCACGATGATCTGCGCGATGCGCAAGCCGAGCGGCTTCGCCTTGCAGCGCAGCGTCTCGCCGAAGCTTGCGACGATGGCCTCCATGCCCGGCACGTCCTCAGCCGCCACGTAGAGCCGGCACCAATGCCGCCGGCCGCCGCGCCGCGCCTCCTCGTGGAACTCGGCCTCCACGAGCGCCGCGCCCTCGATCTTCTCCAGTACGGCCTCGGCCTGGTCGAGCTCCGGAAACGTCAGGCAGAAGGCGCGCTTGAGGATCTCGAGCAGATCGGCCTGATCCTCCCGCCACGCCTCCTCGTCCCGCATCGCGGGGGTGACGCGCACGTCTCTGCGGGCGGCCGCATCGACGCCCAGCAGGTCGTTGGCCTGCTCGATGAGCTCGGGGAACAGGTGGTTCTCCTTCACGCCGCGCAGGGCGGGGTGGATGACGATGTCGTCGACGTGGATGCCCCTCTTCGACAGGAGGAACTTGAGGAGCTCGCGGCGCGCGCTCAGCTCCGAGCGCGCGGTCGCGTCGTCCAGGTACACGCCCATCACGTAGCGGTCCTCGTCCTTGCCGGGGCCGGTGCGCGGCGCCTCGTCCTTCTTGACGTACAGGCTGTTCGTATGGGCAAGCAGGAACACCGCGGCACTCGGGTTGTCCGGCCAGGCGTTTTGCACGGCCTCCTTGAATTTCTGGTTGTTCTGGGCGATGCGCAGCTTCTTCGCCTCGTCCACGCCGAGCGTCGAGAGGTAGTTCGCTATGCCGGTGTCGATGCTTTGCATGTGTTCGTCCTTACGGTTGAGGAGCTGCCCGCCTAGTATAGTCGAATGCGCTACCATGGTCACGGTGCGCTCGATCGAGAAAGGAAAGCGCCAAGCATGGACGAAGCCAACGACATCACGCCCCTCGGCGCCCTCGGCCGGTTCTCCGACGCGGTGCGCGGCTGGTTCCTCGACGCGTTCGAGGGGCCCACGCCCGTGCAGGAACGCGCGTGGGAGGCCATCGCCGAGGGGGAGAACGCGCTGGTCATCGCGCCGACGGGCTCCGGCAAGACGCTCGCGGCCTTCCTGTTCGCCCTCGATGCGCTCATGCGCGAGAAGGCCGCCGCGCTCGTCGCTAAGCCGGCGAAGGGTGCGCGCGTGCTGTACGTGTCGCCGCTCAAGGCGCTCGGGGCCGACGTCGAGCGCAACCTGCAGGCGCCGCTTGCGGGCATCGCCGCGCGCCTGGCCGCCTCCGGCGAGGGCATGCCCGAGGTGCGCACCGGCATGCGCACCGGCGACACCACGCCCGATGCGCGCCGCGCCCTCGTGCGCAACCCGCCTGACATCCTCATCACCACGCCCGAGTCGCTCTACCTCATGCTCACGTCGAAGGCGCGCGAAACGCTGCGCCGCGTGGAGACGGTCATCGTGGACGAGGTGCACGCGCTCGCGGGAACGAAGCGCGGCGCGCACCTCGCGCTCAGCCTGGAGCGCTTGGACGAGCTGCTGGAGCGCCCGGCCCAGCGAGTCGGGCTCTCGGCCACGGTGCGCCCGGCCGAGGAGGTGGCGCGCTTTTTGGGCGGGCCGCACCCCGTGCGCGTGGTGGCGGCCGAGGGCGCGCCGAACCTCGACGTGCGCGTGGCCGTGCCCGTGCAGGACATGACGGCGGTGCCCGCGTTCGGGGGCTTCGAGCCCGACGGAGCGAGGGGCGGCCGCCGCGGCGGGGGAGGAGGCGGCCCGCGCCGCGCTCCCGTGGAGGAGGCGTGGAAATCCGACCGCGCCCTGCGCCGCGCCATGGACGGCCGCACGCCCAAGGGCGGCTCGCCCGACAGCCGCATGGGCTCGTCCTCCATCTGGCCCTATGTGGAGTCCGCCCTGCTCGACGAGGTGCTCGCGCACCGTACGACCATCGTGTTCGTGAACTCGCGCGGCCTCTGTGAGAAGCTCACCGCCCGCCTGAACGAGCTCTACGCGAAGCGGCGCGGCCTGTTGCCGCCCTCGCCCGACGACGGCGGCGCGCCCGTGGGCATGCGCTCGGACATGGGCGGCACGGGCGAGCTTGTGCAGGCCGCGCCCGAGATCATCGCGAAGGCGCACCACGGCTCGGTGTCGAAGGAGCGCCGAGCGCAGGTGGAGCGCGAGCTCAAGGCCGGCGAACTGCCGTGCGTCGTGGCCACGTCGTCTCTCGAGCTGGGCATCGACATGGGCTCGATCGACCTCGTGCTGCAGGTGGCGCCGCCGCCCTCGGTGGCGAGCGGCCTGCAGCGCGTCGGCCGCGCGAACCACCGCGTGGGAGGGCGGCCCGCCGGCGTCATCTTCCCCCGCACGCGCACCGAGGTGGTGGACGCAGCGGTGGCGGCCGAGGGCATGGCGGCCGGCGCCATCGAGCGCACGCGCATGGTGGAGAACCCGCTCGATGTTCTGTCGCAGCAGACGGTGGCCGCCGTGGTCATGGACGAGCTCGCCGCAGACGACTGGTACGCCGTCGTGCGCCGCGCCGCCCCCTTCGCGAACCTGCCGCGCAGCGCGTTCGACGCCGTGCTCGGCATGCTGGCCGGCGCCTACGCCTCGGCCGACCTGGCCGACTTCTCGCCGCGCATCGTGTGGGACCGCGAGCGCGGAATGCTCATCCCGCGCCCCGGCTCGCAGCGCCAGGCCGTGACGGCGGCGGGCACCATCCCCGACCGCGGCATGTTCTCGGTCGTGCTGCCCGAGGGCGAGGCCGCGAAGGGCCGCCGGCGCGTGGGCGAGCTGGACGAGGAGATGGTGTACGAGTCGCGCGTGGGCGACATCATCGCGCTCGGCACGAGCACCTGGCGCATCCGCGAGATCACGCGCGACCGCGTGGTGGTCGACCCCGCGCCGGGGCGCTCGGCCCGCCTGCCGTTCTGGCACGGCGAGGGCGTGGGACGGCCTGCGGAAGCCGGCAAGGCGCGCGGCGCATTCGTGCGCGCGGTGGCCGCCGGCATCGGGGGCGGCGAGGAGGATGGAGCCGCCGTCGATCCCGCGCTCGAGGAGCGCCTCGCCGCCGACGGCCTGGACGAGAACGCGCGGCGCAACCTCGTGGAGCTCGTGCGCGCCCAGCGCGCGGTTACCGGCGTCGTGCCCGACGAGCGTACGCTTCTGGTGGAGCGCTGCGAGGACGAGCAGGGCGACTGGCGCGTCATCCTCCACTCGCCCTACGGCCGGAGGGTGCACGAGCCGTGGGCCATGGCCGTGGCCGAGCGCCTCGCGCGCACGCGCGGTTTCGACCCGCAGGCGATGGCCGGCGACGACGGCATCCTTGTGCGCATCCCCATGACCGAGGCGCGCCTGCCGGGGGCGGAGCTGTTCGCGTTCGACCCCGACGAGCTGGAGCGCATCGTGCGCGGCGGGGTGGGCACGACGGCGCTCTTCGCCGCGCGCTTCCGCGAGTGCGCCGCCCGCGCGCTGCTCATGTCGCCGACGACCCCGGGCAAGCGCGCGCCCCTGTGGCAGCAGCGGCTGCGCGCCGGGCAGCTCTTGGAGGCGGCGCGGCGCGAGGGCGACTTCCCGCTGCTCGCGGAGTGCGCGCGCGAGTGCCTGCAGGATGTCTACGACCTTCCGGCCCTGCGCGAGGTCATGGAAGGCCTGCGGGCCGGCACCGTGCGGCTTGCGGAGGCTCAGACGAGCACGCCCTCGCCGTTCGCCGCGCCGCTTCTGTTCGGCTACGTGGGCGAGCACCTCTACGACGGCGACCTGCCCCATGCCGAACGCCGCGCTTCGCTGCTCTCGCTCGACCCGGGGCTTTTGGGCGAGCTTCTGGGTTCGCCGGATATGGGCGAGCTTTTGGATGCGGACGTGGTGCGCACCGTGGAAGAGGAGCTGCAGCGCCTCGCTCCCGAGCGCCGCGCACGCGGCGTGGAGGGCGCGGCCGACCTCCTGCGCGCGCTCGGCCCTCTGTCCGAAGAGGAGGTGGCGGCGCGTCTGCGGAACGGGGAGGCGCGCGCCCTGCTCGAGGAGCTCGAGCGCGCCCACCGCGCGTTCCCGGTGACGCTGGGCGCAACCCTGCGCTGGGCGGCGGCCGACGACGCGCGCCGCATCGCCGACGCGCTCGGCGCCAACGTGCCCGACTGGGCCCTCGCTCTTTGTCATCCTGAGCGGAGCGCACAAGCTCCCCTTTGTCATCCTGAACGAGCGAAGCGAGTCGAAGGAGCCCCCGCGCCGCCAGCGGGCGATCCCCCGACCTCCCACCCCCTCGACGACCTTCTCCGCTTCGCCCGCACCCACGGCCCCTTCGCCGCCGAGGACGCCGCCTCCCATCTCGGCATCGGCCCCGCCGTCGCCCGCGACGGCCTCGAGCGCCTGGCCGCCGAGGGCCGCATCGTCCGCGCCCGCTTCGGCGACGGCCGCGAGTGGGCGGCGGACGAGGTGCTCAAGCGTCTGCGGGCCCGCTCGCTCGCGAAGGCGCGACAGGCCGTGCGCCCGGTGCCCCGCGCCGCTTACGTGCGCTACCTCTTCGACGTGCAGGGCGTCGGCGCGGACGGCGCGCGCCGCCTCGAGGGCGTCGATGGCACGGCGCAGGTGCTCTCCCAGTTCGAGGGCGTGGCCCTGCCGGCCGCGCTCTGGGAATCCTCCGTGCTGCCCGCCCGCGTGCGCGACTATAGGCCGGCCTTCCTCGACGAGCTGCTGGCTTCGGGCGAGGTCGTGTGGGCGGGCGAGCGCCGCGCCGACGAGGGCGGGGAAGGGCGCCTCGTCGCGTTCTATCCCACCGACTCGCCGCTCGCGCCGGTGCAGCCTGTCGTACCCGAGCCGGACGACGGCTCCCCCTCGGTCGAGAGGGCCGTCATCGAGGCGCTCGGGCACGGCGGTGGGCTCTTCTTCCGCCAGATCGTCGATGCCGTGCGCCGCCGCCGCGCGCCCGAGCCGGTGGACGAGGGCCTCGTGGCCCCGGCGCTCAAGGAGCTCGCATGGAGCGGCCGCGCCACCAACGACACGTTCGCCCCGGTGCGCGCCGCCGCTGCCAGCCGCGTCCCTGCGCCGGCGAAGCGGCGCGTGAGCAGCCGGCGCGCCCGCATGCGCGGCGACTACTCGCAGGCGCTGGCAGGAGCGGGGGCCTCGTCGGCCCAGGCCGCCGTGCAGGCCGTTCAAGCGGGCCGCTGGTCGCTCATCGCCCCCGCGCCCGCGAACGACACGGTGCGCGCCGTCGCGCTCGTCGAGTCGCTGCTCGACCGCTACGGCGTGCTCACGCGCGACGCGGCCGTGCTCTCGGGGGTGCCCGGAGGCCTCGGCACGCTCATGGACGTGCTACGGCAGATGGAGGACGCGGGCGAGGTGCTGCGCGGCATGTTCGTGGAGGGCCTCGGCCCGGCGCAGTTCGCTGCGCGCGAGACGGTGGACGCGCTGCGCGCCTACGCCGCTGATGACGATCCCGCCGGCTGCGTCGTGCTGGCCGCCGACGACCCTGCGAGCCTCTTCGGCGCCGGAATCCCCTGGCCGCCCCTCGCCGGCGCCTCCGCCGAGGACGCCCCGCGTCCGACGCGCCGGCCGGGCGCTCTCGTCGTCGTGCGCGGGGGAGAGCCCGTGCTCTACGCGACGGCGAACCTGCGCTCCATGCTCGCGTTCACGGATGACGAGGCCGTGCTGGCCGAGGCGGTCCACGCCCTCGCCGAGCACGTGAGGTGCGCCGTCAAACGCGAAGGGGCCGAAGGCGCCCGCAAGAAGATCGTGGTAGAGGACTTCAACGGCCGTCCGGTCCTCGACACCCCCTTCGCCGCCGCGCTCGCAAGCGAAGGCTTCGTCCGCCTCCCCGACGGCATGCGCCTCTACGCCTCCCCGTTCTGACCGAACTATGGTGACGTTATCCCCGTCCTGCGTCATCCTGCGTCATCTAAAAAGGCCCCGGAACGCCGCGCGCGTCCCGGAGGCAACCTGCGAGCTTTCTGCCGTTAGCCCAGCAGCTTCTCCACGTAGGCCAGCTTCACGCATGTCGTGAACACGTCCATGGCCTCCGCCAGCTCCTCGAGCGGGGGCAGCGTGGGCGCGATGCGGATGTTGCTGTCGCGCGGGTCCCGCTTGTAGGGGAAGGTGGCGCCGGCGCCGGTCATCGTCACGCCGGCCTCCTTCGCGAGCGCCACGGCGCGCTTGGCGCAGCCTTGCGGAGCGTCGAACGACACGAAGTAGCCCCCGCGCGGCCGGCTCCACGAGCAGCCGCCCACCTCGGCCAGGCCCTCCTCCAGCTTGGCGTCCACCAGGTCGAACTTCGGGCGCAGGATGGCGGCGTGCCGGGCCATGTGCGCGGCCAGCCCCTCGGCGTCGCGCAGGAATCTCACGTGGCGCAGCTGGTTGAGCTTGTCGTAGCCGATGGTGCCCGCGCCCATGCGCGCCTTGATCTCGGCGATGTTGCCGGGGCTCGCCGCGATGGCCGAGATGCCCGCGCCCGGCAGCGTCACCTTCGACGTGGAGGCGAACTTGAAGTAGCGGTCGGGGTTGCCCGCCTCGCGGCACGCCGCGCCGATGTCCATGAGCCGGTCCTGCTCGGCCGCGTCGTCGTAGAGGTGGTGCACGCAGTAGGCGTTGTCCCAGAAGATGCGGAAGTCCTCGGCCGCGCACTCCATGGCGGCCAGGCGGCGCACCGCATCGTCGGAGTACGTGGCGCCGCCGGGGTTCGAGTATTTCGGCACGCACCAGATGCCCTTCACGGAGGCATCGCCCGCCACGAGGCGCTCCACCTCGTCCATGTCGGGCCCGTCGGCGGTCATCGCCACGGGGATCATCTCGATGCCGAACGCCTCGGTGATGCCGAAGTGGCGGTCGTAGCCCGGGGCGGGGCAGAGCCACTTCACCGTCTCGAGCCGGCACCACGGCGCGGAGCCCAGCACTCCGAAGCTCCAGCAGCGCGCCACGGCGTCGTACATGAGCGTGAGGCTGGAGTTGCCGCCCACGACGACGTTGTCCGGATCCTCCTCCACCATGGCTGCCATGAGGCGCTTCGCCTCGGGCAGGCCGTCGAGCACGCCGTAGTTGCGGCAGTCGGTGCCGTCTTCGGCGCGGCAGTCCTCGGCGGTGGCCAGCAGGCCGAGCATGGGCACGCTCAGATCCAGCTGGTCGGCGCCGGGCTTGCCGCGCGCCATGTTGAGCGCGAGCCCCCGCGCCTTGATCCTCGCGTGCTCCGCCTCCAGCCGCGCTTTGAGCCCGGCGAGCTCCTCGCGTCCCATCTCCGCGTACGTGGGCATCGTCTCTTCCTTCCGTCGACGTGCGATCCGTCCGTCCGTTCCCGATCAGTATAAGGTTTGGCGAATCGAGCGTCGATACCGTTTTCGTCGCGTGGACCCGCTTTTGGCGCGGCGGGCGACGGGGCGCTTCGGCAGGCCGCCCACAACATCTAGAGAGGGTGCCCCCAACACCTTGGGGGTTCGCTCTTTTCGACATCGTGCCTGATGGCGGGCTATATTGGCGGACGCGCGACGGCCGAGAAACGCCTTCGGCACGGAAGCGGATCCCGGCCGGCCGTTTTGAACTGGGCTTATGAAATGCGTTCACAACCGTTTTTGAGCACGCGCGCAAACGTGCTATCATTCTCCCCAGCTTTTGCCCATACGTACTACGTGCTCAATCTAGGAGGATTTCGCATGAGCGAGCATTCAATCGCACTCGATAGGCGGGCGTTTCTTGGCGGGGCCGCTCTGCTCGGCGTCGCTTCCCTGGTGGCTCCTTCCGCGGCGTTCGCGGAAACCGCTGCCGAGAAGCAGGCCGAGGCGGACGCCGTTCGCAACCAGCTCGTCGGCTTGCAGGCCGACCTCGAGGCCGCTGCCGACAACTACTACAAAGCTATCGAAGAGCAGGACGCCGCGAAGGCGGCCATGGAGGCCGAGCAGGCCAAGATCGACGACGCTAACGAGAAGATCGCCGCGCATCAGGAGCAGCTCTCCACGCGCGCCCGCAGCATGTACCGCTCCGGGTCGTCCACCTTCCTCGACTTCGTCCTGGGAGCGTCCTCCTTCTCCGAGTTCACGCAGAACTGGGACCTGCTCAACAAGATGAACGCCCAGGATTCCGCGATGGTCGACGAGACGAAGACCCTGCGCGAGGATCTGCAGGCCGCCAAGGACGAGTTCCAGCGCCAGGAGCAGATCGCCGCGGACAAGGCCGCCGAGGCCAAGGCCATCCAGGACGAGGTGCAGGCCAAGGTGGCCAACGCCACCGAGCTGGTGAGCTCGCTCGACGCCGAGGCGCAGGAGCTCCTCGCGCAGGAGCAGGCCGCGGCCGCCGCCGCTGCCGCCGCCAAGGCGCAGGCCGAGGCCGAGGCAGCCGCAGCCGCCGAGGCAGCCGCAGCCGCGGCGCAGCAGAGCACGCCTAGCAGTTCGTACACGCCCAGCCCCAGCCCTTCGCCGGTCTATCCGAGCGGCGGCGGTGGCGGTGGCTCCGTCGGCTCCTACGACTCGGTCGTGGGCTACGCCATGAGCCGCATCGGCTGCCCGTACGTGTGGGCCGCCGAGGGCCCGGACGCCTTCGACTGCTCCGGCCTCGTCACCTGGGCCTACCGCCAGGTGGGCATCGAGCTTCCGCACCAGAGCGAGTCGCAGTACGCCGCGGCCTCCCGCGTCGTGTCGGTGTCCGAGGCGCGTCCCGGCGACGTGCTCTGGCGCTACGGCCATGTGGGCATCGCCTGCAACTACGGCGGCACGCACTACGTGCACGCCCCCACCTTCGACGCCTACGTGCGCGACACCGATCCGCTGTCGTGGGCTCAGTTCACGAACGCGCTCCAGTTCTAACGTTTCGATCGCGTTGCAGGGGAGGGCTTCGGCCCTCCTCTTCTATCATGCGACCTGCGGGGCGATCCCGGTCGGCGGCAAGGGCAGAGCCCTTGCCCTACGATAGGGCCACTCCACTCTGCGGCGGAAGGAGAAGGCCATGCGTATCCACGTTCGGCTCGACGGTGAGCTCGGCCCGTCGCTGCCGAGCCGCGCGTAGGGGAGGGGGCCCGGCCATGGAGCCCGCGCGCGTGCGCCACGAGATAGAGCCCGTGTTCGACGAGCGCTCGCGCGTGCTCGTCCTGGGCACCATGCCCTCGCCGGCCTCTCGCGCGGCGGGGTTCTACTACAGCCACCCGCAAAACCGCTTCTGGCGCGTGCTTGCCGCGCTCTTCGGCGAGCCCGAGCCCGAGGGCTCCGAAGCGCGCGCCGCGTTCGCGCTCGCTCACGGCATCGCGCTCTGGGACGTGCTCGCCTCCTGCGACATCGCCGGCGCGTCGGATGCGAGCATCGCGCGCCCCGTGCCCAACGACCTCGCCCGCATCGCGCGCACGGCGCCCCTCGAGGCCGTGTTCACCACCGGGGCGAAGGCCGGCGCGCTCTACCGGCGCCTCTGCGCGGGCATGCTGCCGGGCATCCCGCACGTGCAGCTGCCCTCCACGAGCCCCGCCAACGCGCGCATGCGCACGGCCGACCTCGTGGCCGCCTACCGACCGCTCAAAGACGCCATCGATGGGCGTCAGGGTCGAGAAAAGGAGAAGTAGTGAAGACACACCCGGGGGCGTGTAAGCGGTTGACAGCGGTAGGCTCCTAGCGTATTATTCTCCTGCTCGCGCGTTCGGGGCCACCCGGGAGCGCGGCAGGCAGCTTGATAAATACACATGAATTGAGCAGCGAAACAGGGGCGTGTGCCCGAGTGGCTAAAGGGGACGGGCTGTAAACCCGTTGGCTATGCCTACCTAGGTTCGAATCCTAGCGCGCCCACCATTTTCGCCTGTGTAGCTCAGTCGGTAGAGCACTTCCTTGGTAAGGAAGAGGTCGTCGGTTCAAGTCCGATCGCAGGCTCCAGTTTACCTGGCGGTGTAGCTCAGTTGGTCAGAGCACACGGTTCATACCCGTGGCGTCACTGGTTCAAATCCAGTCACCGCTACCATTGTACTATTCCGCGTCCGCTTTGTCGGACGCGTCGTTATTTTGTTTTCTTTTCGCGTAAGCGAACCCTTTAATAAGGAGGATGACACATGGCTAAGGAGAAGTTCGAGCGTTCCAAGCCGCATGTTAACATCGGCACCATCGGTCACGTCGACCATGGCAAGACGACGCTGACGGCCGCTATCTCGAAGACGCTGTCCGAGAACGACGGCAGCCACGGCACCGCGAGCGCTAACTTCACGGCTTTCGAGAACATCGACAAGGCCCCCGAGGAGCGCGAGCGCGGCATCACGATCTCCATCGCTCACATCGAGTACGAGACGGATCAGCGCCACTACGCCCACGTTGACTGCCCCGGCCACGCCGACTACGTCAAGAACATGATCACCGGCGCGGCGCAGATGGACGGCGCCATCCTGGTCATCGCCGCCACCGACGGCCCCATGGCCCAGACCCGCGAGCACATCCTGCTCGCCCGCCAGGTGGGCGTGCCCTACATCGTGGTCTTCCTCAACAAGTGCGACATGGTCGACGACGAGGAGCTCATCGAGCTCGTCGAGATGGAAGTCCGCGAGCTGCTCGACTCCTACGAGTTCCCGGGCGACGACACCCCGATCATCCGCGGCTCCGCTCTGAAGGCCCTCGAGGGCGACAAGGAGTGGCAGGAGAAGGTCTGGGAGCTCATGGACGCGGTGGATTCCTACATCCCCACGCCGGAGCGCGACGTCGACAAGCCGTTCCTCATGGCTGTCGAGGACACGATGACCATCACCGGCCGCGGCACCGTCGCCACCGGCCGTGTCGAGCGCGGCACGCTGCATGTGAACGACCCGCTGGAGATCATCGGCATCAAGGAGACCTCCAACACGGTCTGCACCGGCATCGAGATGTTCCGCAAGCTGCTCGACGAGGCCCAGGCCGGCGACAACATCGGCTGCCTGCTCCGCGGCATCAAGCGCGAGGAGATCGTCCGCGGCCAGGTTCTCTGCAAGCCCGGTAGCGTGACCCCGCACACCGAGTTCGAGGGCCAGGTCTACATCCTGACGAAGGAGGAGGGCGGCCGCCACACGCCGTTCTTCGACGGCTACCGTCCGCAGTTCTACTTCCGCACCACCGACGTGACCGGCGTGGCGCACCTCCCCGAGGGCACCGAGATGGTCATGCCCGGCGACAACGTGACGATCAAGGGCGAGCTCATCCACCCGATCGCCATGGAAGAGGGCCTGAAGTTCGCTATCCGCGAGGGCGGCCGCACGCTCGGCTCGGGTCGCGTGACGAAGATCTTCAAGTAGCACCCAGCGGCATTCTGACGGGGCCCGCGCGTTGCGGGCCCCGTTCATGAAAATTCATGTGTATGAGATCCAAGCTCGTTTCAGATAAGGCATAAAGGAGAATTCATGCGTACGTTGGTCACCTTGGCGTGCACGGAGTGCAAGCGCCGCAATTACACGACCAAGAAGAACAAGCAGAACAATCCCGACCGTATCGAGTTGAAGAAGTACTGCAAGTGGTGCCAGTGCCACACGGTGCACAAAGAGACCCGATAGCGCGTCAGAGGTTTGAACGAGCATAGGCCAGTAGCTCCAATTGGTAGAGCGGCGGTCTCCAAAACCGCATGTTGGGGGTTCGAGTCCCTCCTGGCCTGCCAGCTCGATAGCAGAGCAGCTTGCATTCAGGTTGCTTGGATGAGCAGCTTGGAATCAGGCTGCTTGTTTGGCGTTTAGACGGATACGGAAATCCCGGTTAAGGAATCAGATGGCGAAGAAATCAAAGACCCAGCGAGCGAAGGCCTCTGCCGCGCGCGCCGCCCGCAAAGAGCAGGCGCGCCAGGAGGAGATCGCCGCCGCCGAGGCGAAGAAGAACGCCGCCGAGGCCACTGCGACCGAAGCGCCCAAGAAGAGGCTCTTCAAGAAGACCGAGAAGACCGAGGCGTCCGCCGGCGACGGCAAGCAGGCGAAGATCCAGAAGGCACCTGAGAAGAAGGTCGAGAAGGCCCCCGAGAAGAAGCCCAAGAAGCGCCGTTTCGGCTTCCTCAAGGACGTGCGCCTCGAGATGAAGCGCGTGACGTGGCCGACGAAGCAGGACGTGCTGCGCTGGAGCGTGGTCGTGGTCGTGGCGCTGCTGTTCTTCGGCGTGTACGTGGCCCTGCTCGACAACGTCGTCATCACGCCGTTGCTGGTCGCGATTTCCGGTTTGGGGGCGTAAGGCATGTCTAAGAAATGGTACGTCCTGCATACGTATTCAGGATACGAGAACAAGGTCAAGAAGAACCTCGAGACGCGTATCGAGACGATGGGCCTCGAGAACAACGTCTTCGGCATCGAGATCCCGACGGAGATGGTCACCGAGATCAAAGAGGGCGGCCGCCGCGTCGAGAGCGAGAAGAAGGTGTTCCCGGGCTACGTGCTCGTCCGCATGGAGCTGGACGACCGCAGCTGGGCCGCCGTGCGCAACACCCCCGGCGTGACCGGGTTCGTGGGCGCCGACGGCAACCCCGCGCCGCTCACGCGCGAGGAGTACAACAAGATGATGAAGGTCGACAAGAAGAAGCCCGGCGGCCCGCGTGCCGACGTCATCACGTCGAGCATCGTGGTGGGCCAGTCGGTCAAGGTGGTGTCCGGCCCGCTCGCCGAGTTCGACGGCGTGGTGTCCGAGGTGTCGCCCGAGGCCAATAAGGTGAAGGTCATGGTGTCCATCTTCGGCCGCGAGACCCCCGTCGAGCTTTCGTTCGACCAGGTGGCCAAGATTTAACGAAGTAAACGCATCGACTGCTGGCGTGCCCGCGTGGACCGGGGCTTCTCACGAAAGCGTGTCGGTTTGAGAGATACATAGTGCTGAAAGGAAACAACTCACATGGCTGAAAAGAAGCAAACCGGCTTTATCAAGCTGCAGATCCCGGCCGGCGCCGCGAACCCGGCTCCTCCGGTCGGCCCCGCGCTCGGCGCCCAGGGCGTCAACATCATGCAGTTCTGCCAGGCGTTCAACGCCCAGACGCAGGACCAGTCCGGCACCATCATCCCGGTCGAGATCACGGTGTACGAGGACAAGTCGTTCACCTTCGTGTGCAAGACCCCGCCCGCGGCCATCCTCATCAAGGAGAAGCTCGGCATCAACAGCGGCTCGGGCATCCCGCAGCTGCAGCCGGTCGGCACGCTCTCGGAGGACCAGCTCCGCGAGATCGCCGAGATCAAGATGCCGGACCTCAACGCCAACACGATCGAGGCCGCCATGGAGATCATCGCCGGCACGGCCCGCTCGATGGGCGTGCGCATCGAGGGCCGCGAGCTGAAGAAGAAGTACACGCCCTCCAAGAAGCTCGCCGCCATGCTCCAGGGCAAGACGCTCGAGGACTAACCTTACAGGTTGCAAGAGGGCTTCGGCCCTGAGAATACGAGTGGAAGGGCGCGCGAGCGCCCGCTACGAACCACGAAAGGAAGCATCATGAAGCAGACCAAGAACTTCCGTGCCGCCGTCGAGAAGGTGGGCGAGGGTATCTACGCCCCCTATGAGGCGTTCGCGCTGGTGAAGGACGCGTCGTTCGCCAAGTTCGACGAGACGGTGAGCGTCGACTTCCGTCTGGGCATCGACACCCGCCAGGCCGACCAGCAGCTCCGCGGCACCGTGAGCCTGCCGAACGGCTCGGGCAAGACCGTGCGCGTGGCCGTGTTCGCCGAGGGTGAGGCCGCCCGCGCCGCCGAGGAGGCCGGGGCCGACATCGTGGGCACCGACGAGCTCGTGCAGCAGATCCAGGCCGGCGAGTTCAACTTCGACGCCGCTGTGGCCACGCCCGACCAGATGGGCAAGGTAGGCCGCCTCGGCAAGATCCTCGGCCCCCGCGGCCTCATGCCGAACCCCAAGCTCGGCACCGTCACCAACGACGTGGCGAAGGCCATCAACGAGCTCAAGGGCGGCCGCGTGGAGTACCGCGCCGACCGCTACGGCATCGCGCACGTCATCCTCGGCAAGGTGAGCTTCACCGCCGAGCAGCTGGCCGAGAACTACGGCGCCGTCTACGACGAGATCCTGCGCATGAAGCCGTCTGCCGCTAAGGGCCGTTACGTGAAGTCCGTCACCGTGTCCTCGACGATGGGCCCCGGCGTGAAGGTGGACTCCGGCGTGACCCGCAACTACACGGAGCCGACCGCCGAGTAGCCTTTCAGCTGAACGCATCGAAGAAGGGAGCCTTTCGGGGCTCCTTTCTTTTTGCCCGGGGTGCGTACAAATGTTTCACGTGAAACATCGATGCGGTTGTCATCCTGAGCGGAGCGTGCGCTCCGCTCAGATGACAGGAGAGGGGCCCTGTTCCTCCCAGTCTCTTCCTTTTGCGATCTCAATGTGATATCATATCGGTATCAGCGAGAGAAAGGAACCATCATGTCCGTGGAGAAGGTCGCCCGCGCCAGCGACGGAACGTCCGTCGAGAAGGCCATCCATGTGAGGAGCGGCTGGCCCATGCTTGCGCTCACCCTGGTGCTGAGCGCCGTGCTCGTCGCAGCCATCGTTGTCGGCGCCCTCATGCTGCCGCCCGACGGCGTGCCGCTGACCACGCCGATCCACGCGCTGGGCGTGGTTCTGCTGGTGGTGGGCATCGTAGGCGTGTGCGTGGGGCCCCTGCTGCTGCTCATGGGCTTCTTCACCATCCAGCCGAACCAGGCGCGCGTGCTCATCCTATTCGGCGACTACAAGGGCACCGTGCGCGACGAGGGCTTCCACTGGGCGAACCCGTTCTACTCGAAGAAGTCGGGCTACACGATGGTCGACGGCAAGGCGGCGGCGCTGTCAACGAAGCTGTCGCTGCGCGCCCGCACGTACAACGGCGAGCATCTGAAGGTGAACGACAAGTGCGGCAACCCCATCGAGATCGCCGACGTCATCGTGTGGCGCGTCGAGAACACGGCGAAAGCCCTGTTCGACGTGGACGACTACAACTCCTACGTGCACACGCAGAGCGAGACCGCGCTGCGTCACGTGGCCACCACCTACGCCTACGACCAGATGCCCGGCGAGCCCGAGGGCGAGATCACGCTGCGCAGCAACATCGAGGAGGTGTCGGCGGCCCTCAAGGAGGAGCTGGCCCTGCGCCTGGAGAAGGCCGGCGTGGTCATCGACGACGCGCGCCTCACACACCTGGCCTACGCGCCCGAGATCGCCCAGGCGATGCTGCGTCGCCAGCAGGCCGACGCCGTGATCGCCGCGCGCGAGAAGATCGTGCAGGGCGCGGTCGGCATGGTGGAGATGGCGCTTGCGGAGCTCTCGGCCAAGCAGGTGGTCGACCTCGACGACGAGCGCAAGGCTGCCATGGTGTCGAACCTCATGGTGGTGCTGTGCGGCGAGTCCGACGCCCAGCCCGTCCTCAACACGGGAACGCTCTACCAGTAGGCCATGGCGAAGCGCAAGCAATATCCGCTCCGCGTGGACCCCGCCATCTGGGAGGCCGTTGAGAAGTGGGCCGCCGACGACCTGCGCAGCGTGAACGCCCAGGTGGAGTTCATCCTGCGCCGCGCCCTCAAAGACGCCGGCCGCCTGAAACCGCCCGGCGGTGGGGGCGGGGAAGAGGAGCCTCTGTCATCCTGAGCGAGCGCAGCGAGTCGAAGGATCCCGTGCGGCGATAGCTGTGGCGCTTCCGGCTGGCGCCGCACGGGATCCTTCGACTCCGCGCCTTGCGGCGCTCCGCTCAGGATGACGAAGAAAGAGGCCCCGGCAGTGCCGGGGCCTCTTTCTTGCGTGCTGATTGTTTGGTGCGCTTACGCCATCACGGCTTCGCGCTCTTCCTTGGCTTGCTTCTCGACCTCGTGGGCTTGCTTGCCGTAGCCCTGCACGCGGGCGAGCTTCGTGTCGTCTTCCTTGCGGTCGCGCAGCTCCGGGATGGGGCTTTCGGCGTCCTCGGAGCGGTAGTCCTCGCCGTCGCGGTCGATGAGCTGCTTCACGGCCAGGTGGCTCGGCACGTCCTGCGTGCGGCCGTTCACCGCGTCGTTCCAGGTGAAGAAGCGGAAGTCGCTCGGCACGTCGTCGATGTCCACGAACTGTTCGTCCTGCGCGGTGAGCGTGACCTGCTCGGCCAGCACCTGGCGCACGTAGTCCTTCGTGGGGTGGAAGTCCAGAAGCTCGGGGAACTCGCCGCCCGGGATGATCTGCTGCCACTCGGTGCCCTCGTACTTCTTGAGCAGGTCGCACGCCATGTGCAGGTGCATGAGCTCCTGCTCGAAGTGCATCTCCCAGATCTTCTTCACGTAGGCGTCCACCTCGGTCTCCATGAACGAGTAGTACAGGTAGCATTCCTGGTACTCGTGCCACAGCATCATCTCAAGCCAGCTCATGGACGGGTCGATGAGCGAGCCGTAGTGCGTCACGTGCTGCTCCTCAACCATGCCGATCTCCTGGTAGAGGTCGCGGCCGGGGCCCTCGGGCACCGTGTTGCCCAGGTTCATGTAGAAGTTCATGGTCTGCTGCTCGCCGGCGGTGAGGATGAGCGCGCCGAGCGTCGTGCGGATGTCGCCGGTCTTGGAGTTGCGGGCCATGCGCACGGAGTCGGCCGGATGGCGATGATGCGCGATGGTGGGGCGGCCCGGCGTGATCTCGATGGTGTCGCGCACCAGCTTGTGTGCGGGGATGTCCTCGTCGAACTTCAGCTGGTCGGCGTAGCGGTACAGGTGGTCGAAGTCCTCCAGCAGCGCGAAGTCCATGCACGCCTTGGCGTACTCGTCGGGCTCGTGCATGGCCAGCCACGCCGTGAGGTCGACGGCCAGCTGCTCGTAGCCGATGGTGAGCTCCAGCGTGCTCTCGTTGCTGGGGCTCAGCCAGTTGATGCGCTTCTGCTGCTCCTGCTCCATGCGACGGCACAGCGCCAGGTCGCGGCGCAGGTCGTTGTTCTCGCAATGGCGGTTGAAGTTGTGGCCGAACATGGCGGCCTCCACCTCGATGCCGTTCATGAGGATGATGCGGGCCTTCGTGTAGGGGTCGGCCTCCAGCTTGTCGTAGGGCTTGACGGCCAGGTCCTTCCAGGTGGGGACCATGTCCATGAGGGACTTCTTCGGCTTCTGCTCAAACGGGTTCATAGAGCCTCCAATTCTCTTGCTGACTAAGGTGCGCGCCCGGCCGTTTTCCTCGTCTGGCCGCGACGCGCGCTGCCGTCCATGGTAGGGGCGCGCGCTCGGCGGCGCCGCGAGCCGGCATTATCCGTTTTCGAGGCGTGGGCCAGCCGTTTCCCGAGCGAGGGGGTGCTATACTGGTCGGCGGCGAAACAGGCTGAGGCGAAAGCGGGACGCGGGCATGATCATCAAGAAGTCGAAGGCCGAGGTAGAGGCCATGAAGGAAGCGGGTCGCGTGTCGGCGATGGTGCTGCGCGAGGTAGGCGCGCACGTGCGGCCGGGCGTGACCACGCTGGAGCTCGACGAGCTGGCTGAGGCGCTCATCAGGGCGGAAGGCGGCATTCCCGCGTTCAAGGGCTACGGCGGCTTCCCCGGCTCCATCTGCGCGTCGGTGAACGAGCAGATCGTGCACGGCATCCCCTCGCGCGGCGTGGTGCTGCACGACGGCGACATCATCTCCATCGACACGGGGGCCATCGTGGACGGCTGGGTGGGCGACAACGCCTGGACGTACGCGGTGGGGAAGATCTCGCCCGAAAAGCGTCGCCTGCTCGAGGTGACCGAGCAGTGCATGTGGGCGGGCGTGGACGCGGCGCGGCCCGGCAACCGGCTGGGTGACATCGGGCACGCGGTGCAATCGATCGCCGAGGCGGCGGGCTTCGGCGTGGTGCGCGAGTACGTGGGCCATGGCATCGGCCGCGACATGCACGAGGATCCCAACGTCCCCAACTTCGGCCGCAAGCACACGGGCGTGCGGCTCGAGCCCGGCATGGTGCTGGCTATCGAGCCTATGATCAACCTGGGGACGCACAAGACGCGCCAGATGCCCGACGGCTGGCTCGTGTGCACCCGCGACGGCAAGCCCTCGGCCCACTTCGAGAAGACGGTGGCCATCACCGAGGACGGCCCCGTCGTGCTCACCTGCGAGGAAGGCTACCGCCGCCCCGTTTTGTCATAAAAGGGGACAGTCCCCTTTTATGACATTCTCACTTGACGCCCTGGGACATCCAAAGGAGGAAGACGAGCTGCCAGACGTTCATGAGGGCGGCGGCGAACAGCAAGAGGACGCGGCCGCTCTGGGCGTCGGTGTCATATTTTGCGGCCAGCTTGTCCATGAAGGCGTAGAGGACCGTGAGCAACGAGCCGACCGCGACGAGCGCGAAGGTTAGGTCGAACGCGCCGTATTTCGAGCCCACGCGGTCGATTCCGCCGGGGCCCGCGTGCAGCGGGATAACGTCGGGCAGCACGAACGCCACCGCGAGCCCTGCCATAAAGAGCGGGAGCGCGGTGAGCACGACCATCGCGATCAGTCCCGAGCGTTTCATTCTGCCTCTCATCCCTTAATGTCCCAAATGGGGACAGTCCCCATTTGGGACATCCGCTACTTCAGCTGCTTGCCGTCGGTGTCCCAGTAGAAGCGCTTGAACTTGGGGATCTGGTTCACGTGCATGACGCTCGCCCAGAAGTTGTGCAGGAACGAGTCGGGCGCGTAGTGCAGAGGGTAGGGCTCGGGCGTGCGGCGCAGCACGTCGAGGGCCTGCTGCAGGCGCGCGCGGTTCTCCATGGAGCGGTCGAGCACGTAGCGCGGCACGCAGGAGTAGACGAACGGGGTGTATGCCTCGTGCGGCTCGATGGCCTCGCCGAGGATGAACTCGCGCACGATGAGCTCGACGAAGTTCTGGCCGCCGAGGCTCATGTAGTAGGTGTTGCGGCCGCAGCGCGTGTTCACCTCGAAGAAGCGGAAGCTCCCGTCGCGCTCGTCGTGCTTGATGTCGAAGTTCGCGAAGCCGCGGTAGCCCGTGCGTGCCAGGAACTTCCGTGCGCCGTCGATGATGGCCTGCTCGCGCTCGCCCATGATACAGAGCGGGTTCCCCAGCGCGGTGGGGTCGTGGTCCTGCAGGCACACGACGCCGCCGGACACGACGCGCATCTCGCCGGTCGCGTCCGAGAACGTGGTGAGCGTGCGGATGGCGTCGTCGCCGCCGGGGATGAAGTCCTGCAGCACCAGCTCGTTGTCGTAGTCCGACGTGCGGATGCTGCGCCATACTTGGGCCAGCTCCTCGGGCGAGTCGATCTCGTAGATCTTGCGCCAGCCCTCGATGGTGGCTTCCTGGAACTGCGCCGAGTTCGACGGCTTCGCGATGAGCGGGTAGGGGAAGTCGTGCACCGGCAGCTCGTCGGGGCCGTCCGGGCCGCACGAGAAGTACCAGGTGAGCGGGTAGGGGATGGACAGTTCCTCGCAGAGCTCATAGAAGCGGCGCTTCTGTGTGATGTCGTCGAGCAGATCGAAGTCGATGTAGGGCACCGTGTAGCCGGCGGCCTCGAGGCGCAGCTTGCCCGACGAGAGCATGCGCGCGTGGCAGTCGTCGCAGCCGAGCACCAGCAACATGCGCTCCGGGTCGGCCGCGCGCACCTCGGCGGCCACGCGCTCGAGCGCCGTGTAGAGGCCTTCCGGGTCGTGGACGTTCGGCTCCAGGCGGTAGTCGGTGAAGCGGCTGGTCGAGAGCATCTTGATGTCGTGCGCGGCTAGCACGATGGTGCGCTCGATGCCGTACGCGCGGTGCAGCTCGCGCACATAGCTGTAGGCGAGGATGTCGCCGCCCACCACGACGGGCTGCAAGCGGCGCGCCACGTCGGCGGCGGAGGCGATGCGGGGGGTTGATGCGGTCATGTTAGGTGAATCTCCTTCGTGTGCGGTCTGCGCTGCATTATCCCACATCGGATCGCTCGTGCAGGTCGCTGCACGATTTCTTCGCCATCCGCGCCCGCCGGCATTCCGTCGATTCGCACGTTTTTTGACATGGATTTTGACATCGATGCCAAAATCCATGTCAAAATAGCAAAATAATTCAAAATGCGCGTTAAAAAAGAACGCGTAAGGCCCATGGGGGCAGATCCGGCTCGGCAAGGCCTTCTCCGGTTGCGCGGTCTACGTGTTGACGTCGTTCTGGCCGCCGGCGCTGCTCTTGTCATCCCCGCTTTTCCGTCGTATACTATGAAGGAGATTTTGGTCGTAGGGCGCGACCAACGCAAACAAAAGAAAGCCCGCCGAGTTGATCTTGGTCGTAGGGCGCGACCAACGCAAACAAAAGAAAGCCCGCCGAGTTGATCTTGGTCGTAGGGCGCGACCAACGCAAACAAAAGAAAGCCCGCTGAGAAGATGCCTCCTTCGGGAGGCATCTCGCATCTAGGGGGAGGGGCGCTTTGAAGCGAGAGCTGGTGTTTTTAACGGAAGAATTCTACGAAGACCATGCGAAGCCCGATTACAAGGAGATCGAGCACAAGGCCGATCGACCGTACATGGTCTTGCTCGTGAAGATCGAGGGCACCGTATGGGGTCTTCCGTTTCGTTCCCACATCAAGCATGCCCACGCGTTTTGGACGGACAAGGAAAACGGATGCGGCATCGATTACTCGAAAGCCGTGGTGATATCCGACGCCAAGTACATCGACCGTGAGCGAACGCCCCATATCAGGCCAAAGGAGTTCGAGGCCATACGCGGTCAGGAACGGCGCATTCATCAAGGATTCCTTTCTTATATTAAGGCGTACAAGCGCGCTCGGAGGAGCGGCCATCCCCGCTATGCGCAGATGATTCGCTACTCCACGCTGCAAAATTACGAGGACCTGCTCTTTCCGCAGGACTGATGGGGTTTCCATCGCCGTTCTTGGGGAATTCCTGGCGGTGGCGTATCATAGCCAAGGTATTTTCAGGCCGCGGGGGCGGCGTGCGGAACAGGAGCTTCAGCATATGTGCGGATTCGTGGGATTCACCGCGGTCGACTACGACCGGGAGGCCAACCGGGCCATCGTCAAGGACATGGCCGATCGCATCGCCCATCGCGGACCCGACGACGAGGGCTTCTTCGTGGACGACGGCATCGCGATGGGTTTCCGTCGCCTGAGCATCATCGACCTCGAGGGCTCGCATCAGCCCATGCAGAACGCGAGCGGCTCCGTCACGGTCACGTTCAACGGCGAGATCTACAACTTCCAGGAGCTGCGCGCCGAGCTCGAGGCGCTGGGCTACGAGTTCGTCACGAACGGCGACACGGAGACCATCGTCCACGGCTACGAGGCGTGGGGCACGGGCGTGTTCGAGCGCCTGCGCGGCATGTTCGCCATCGCCATCTGGGACGCCGAGGCCAAGCGCCTCGTGTGCGCCCGCGACATCTTCGGCATCAAGCCGTTCTACTACCAGCACGACGGCGCGCGCCTCATCTACGGCAGCGAGATCAAGGCCTTCCTCGCGCACCCGGCGTTCAAGAAGGAGCTCAACCGCGAGCAGCTGCCGCAGTACCTGTGCTTCGAGTACATGAACGATTCGCAGACCATGTTCAAAGACGTGCACAAGCTGCTGCCCGGCCACTTCATGGTGTTCGAGGGCGGCCAGCTGCGCACCGAGTGCTTCTACAAGATCACGTACAAGATCGACGACTCGAAGTCGCTCGACGAGTGGGCCGACGTCATCGTGAAGGCGTTCGACGAGTCGGTGGCGGCGCACGAGATCGCCGACGTGGAGATCGGCAGCTTCCTGTCCGGCGGCATCGACAGCTCGCTCGCCGCGTACTGCATGGGCCAGCACGCGCCGGACATCAAGACGTTCTCGGTGGGCTACGACATCGGCTGCGAGGACAAGCTGGCCGAGATCGCCGCGCAGTCCGACTTCGAGATCAAGTTGAACGAGCTCGAGGACGCCGAGGAGTTCGCGAAGTGGGCGAACCTGCCGAACTGGCAGGTGAAGGTGGACGCGCAGGAGTTCCTCGACATCGTGCCCACCGAGCAGTACCACATGGACGAGCCGCTGGGCGCGCCCTCCGCTATCCCGCTCTTCTTCGTGAGCCGCCTCGCGCGCGAGCAGGTGAAGGTGGTGCAGTCGGGCGAGGGCGCCGACGAGCTCTTCGGCGGGTACTGGATCTACCACGACCAGTTCGAGTTCGGCAAATACTTCCGCGTGCCGCGCCCCCTGCGCGCCGCCGCGGGCGCAATCGCCGAGAAGCTGCCGCCGTTCCACGGCCGCCGCTTCGCCATGCGCGGCTCGGGCGGGCCGGAGAAGAGCTACCAGCGCGCGTCCATGAACTACATGTGGGACGAGATCCCGAACGTGCTGCGCGACTACGCGGGCCCGTGCAAGCCGTGGGAGTGGTGCAAGCCGCACTTCGACGAGGCGGCGAAGCAGGACATCGACATCATCACGCAGACGCAGTACGTGGACATGGTGAGCTACATGCCCTTCGACATCTGCCTGAAGGCCGACAAGATGTCCATGTCGCAGTCGCTCGAGCTGCGCGTGCCGTTCCTCGACAAGAAGGTGCTCGACGTGGCGCTGCAGCTGCCCACCGCGTGCCGCGTGGACGATAACCACGCGAAGTACGCGCTGCGTGTGGCCGCGAGCAAGCTCGGCTTCCAGAAGAAGGTGGCGAACATGCCCAAGCAGCCGTTCATCACGCCTCTCACCGTGTGGCTGCAGACCGATTTGTACTACGACCGCATCAAGGAGGCGTTCACGAGCGAGGCCGCGCACGAGTTCTTCAACGTGGACTACCTCGTGCAGATGCTCGACGACCACAAGAGCGCTGACTTCTCCACGGTGGAGGGCCGCGGCAAGCTCAAGATGATGCGCATCTGGAACATCTACTGCTTCCTGTGCTGGTACGAGGTGTTCTTCGGGAAGTCGAGCGAGAAGCTGGCACCGAAGACCCAGGTGGCGTAGCCGGGGGCGTCGGGAGAGCGCGATCGATCCTCGCGTAACAACTGCGAGCACGCTGGCTCTTCGCGAGCGAAGAGCCTTCCCCGTGCAAAGGTGAGTCAGCAGCGCATCTTGTCGTTGACGATGTCGATCAGCTCCTGCTTCGAATGGATGCCCATCTTCCGGTAGATCGCCTTCGAATAGCTTTGCACCGTCCCGATCGAAAGGCAGAGCTCGTCGGCGACTCTTTTCTGGCTGTTACCCTGGGAAATAAGAAGGGCCACCTCCGTCTCCCTCGAGGAGAGTCCGAACGCCGCACCCATCTTCTCGCACGCAAGGACGCGCGCAGACTGCTCCGAGTTGGACAGCTTGACCGCATCGTCGGTTGTCCTTCGCGTGAAGTATATGAGCATGCCTGAGACGACGATGAGGTTCATAAGGACGGACAGCGACATGATCCCCTGTTCGGCGGTCAAGCCGAGTGCGAGCGAGATCAGGGGTATGATCAATCTCTGCAAAAGTATGGGAACGACCTTGATGCAGGCGAGGTAGAGACCGAAAACCAAGGTGGGGGACAGGCGCTCCGACCGAACGTAGGTCATGAGGAGAAGATACAGATAGAACTCCAAGCAAACGACCTCAGCGCTGAGAAAGCCCGTTCCAACATGAAACCACTCCGTTCCGAAGGGCGTGACGATTGTCAGCCCGACGAGGAAGAGGATTGCGATAGGCAGCCAAAGCTTTTCGAATCCGCGGCCGGACTCCTGCGACTTTTTCATTCCGAAACGCATCTGGGCAAACACCACGACGGTGACGGCTATCACTATGAGCCGCTCGTACAGGGGCACTTGCCCGTCTATCTGCAGAAGCATGCCGACCACCGAGCGCCCGCCGATTATGAAAAAGACAACGAGACCGATGATGCCGAGCGGCAAACGACGAAGCGACGCTACAGACAGATCGGTCTCGCCTTCGGGCGAAAGCGTGGTGAAACGCCAGCATAGCGTCGATAGAAGAGGAGATGCGGAAAACAGCAAGACCGAGGGAAGCACGGGCAGATAGGCGATCATCCCAAACAGGCTTCCCGCCAAAAAGGCAACGGCAACCGAGGTGGCCATAGCTTCCGCAGGCAATCCCGCCAGCTCGTTCGCCCACGCAAACGTCAGCAACGAGTAGCCTGCTGCGGCAAAAACCACTCCGGCGATGGCCAGCGGCACGGGATTTGCCAGCAGCAATGGGGCGTTGAAAATTACGAGCATGCCAAGAGAGCAGAGGAGCCCGAAGCAAACAACCATGGTGCGCTGCTTGCGGATGGCTGGTTCGATCCGCGCTCGAAGCGCCACTGCGACGATGGCGAAAACGCCTATGAGAACCATGAGGGCTATGTAGCAGGTGAAATGGATCGAGGGGCCGGTTGGGTAATGGGCGAACAAGCGGGAGAAGATGCCGGTGGGGAAAAACGGCCAATAGAATGCCAACCCCATTGTCGAAAGAAAAGTCGATCTGCTGAGCTGCGACACGGCTGTTCCCCTTCCCGCCGCCTTTACCTTCGCAAAGGATATCATTGCCCGCGATCAAGCGTATCACCCAAGTTTTATGGGGTGCGTTCACCAAGAAAAACACCGTTTTATGGGTATTTTCGGTCGTGCTTAGTTGCGTATAGTGCGCCGGGCGGGGATCGAAGGGAGCCCCGAGGAAACTGCCGGAAGAGCAAGGAGGGAGCGACATGAACGAAACAGGGAGCGAGCGGTTCGTCGACGAGCCTCGGTCCGAACAGGGTTCGGGAGACGGAACGGGCAGGCAACCGAAGAAGCAGCCTCGAAAGGCGCTCGTTGCGGCGGCCGTCGTCATCGGCGTGCTCGTCGTCTGCGGCATAGGGTTCGCCGTCTGGCATGATCAACCGAGCTTCTGCAATGCCATCTGCCATGACCCCATGGACAGCTACGTCGAGGGTTACGAGTCGAGCGATTCGTCTTTGCTGGTAACCACCCACGCCAGAACGGGATCGAAATGCCTCGATTGCCACGAGGCGAAGCTCGACGAGCAACTGACCGAGGGCATGAAGTGGCTCAGC
The DNA here is from genome assembly GCF_902386925.1 of Arabiibacter massiliensis. Taxonomy (NCBI): domain Bacteria; kingdom Bacillati; phylum Actinomycetota; class Coriobacteriia; order Eggerthellales; family Eggerthellaceae; genus Arabiibacter; species Arabiibacter massiliensis. The sequence continues at coordinate 3,315,296 of NZ_LR698996.1, forward strand.
GGGGATTTTGAGACGCCCCTCGATTCATCCGATATCGGCAGCCGTGAATTTTGCCTCGAGTGCCACGGCGACGAGTGGGATTCCATTGTCGCCTCGACTGCGGACATGAAGGGCACCAAGACCGTCTACAACCCGGAAGGCCTTTACAATCCCCACGACAATCATCGTGGCGACGACAATTGCTCGATGTGCCATTCCATGCACGAACAGTCGACCTTGTATTGCGTGGAGTGCCACAACATCGAAGTGCCCGATGGATGGAACGGTTTCGAGTAGGAGGCTGCAACATGGCTCAGAATATTTCAAGAAGGTTCTTTTTGACCGGATCCGCTCTCGCGGGAGCTGGAATCATCGCGTCGGGAACGCTTGCTGGATGCAGTTTCGAGGGCGAGGCCTCCAAGCCCGCTCCTTCGGAGTTCTTTGAATGCGAGGTTCTCGTGTGCGGAACGGGCACAAGCGGGCTCTGCGCCGCGTCCCGCGCAGCGGAGCTCGGCGCGAAGGTCCTCTGCATCGACGCGCTCACCGAAAACGGGCTCGGCGGTAATTCGAAGTACGTGGAAGCGTGCTGGCGGCCAGCCAGCGAAGAGGTCATCGAGGGCTCGTACGCGGACATGATGGACTACCATAAAAACGCCGCCAATGCCCAGCTCGTTCGCCGTTTCTGCAATGAAGCGCTCGACGTGTTCGAGTGGAGCAAGAACAGCCAAGGCGTCCATTTCGCCGACGAGGCCGGCATCGAGTCCGCTTTGGCGAAGTCGCCCGCCATCAAGTACGCCGAGGACGAGGAAGGCGGCGTGAGCGCAGGCAAATTCGCGATACTCACCATGTACGAGTATTGCAAAAAGCTTGGCGTCGAATTCGCTTTCGATTGCAGAGCCGTCGAACTTGTTGCCGATGACGGTTCGAATGTTGTCAAGGGGGCCCTGTGCGAACGCCGCGATGGAACGCGCGTGCAGATAGCCGCCCAGGCCGTCGTTCTGGGAACCGGCGGATTCTCGGCCAACAAGGAGCTATTCGAGGAATTCACCCACTACAACTACGATTCGCTCATCCCTTACGGCACGAGCGGGTCTCAGCGCGGCGACGCCATCAACATGGGCCGTGCCCTCGGGGCAGCTTTGCACCACCCTGAGGCCATCAGCTTCTGCAGTCCCGTGCTCCCCGGGCACTTCAACAAGTCCGCGCTCGTGATCTGCGGCTGCAACCAGGCGGACACTATGTTCGTGAACGAGAAAGGCGTTCGATTCTGCGATGAGAGCTGCATTTCCGATTGGGCGCTTTCGGGGCTGATCGGCGCCCAGCAAAAGCATATTTTCGTGGTAGTCGACCAGGACTTCGTGAAGAAGATCGAGACGGAAGGCCCCGTCACGAAGCGAACCAATTATTTCAAGGCGAACGAGCCTGTTCCCGAGTTCGGCAGCGAGATAGAGGAGGCGCTCGCCAGGGATAACCCGCGCGTCGTGAAGGCCGATACGATCGCAGAGCTCGCCGAGGCGCTTGAGATCGATCCGCAAGCTTTGCAGGATACGGTTTCTACGTGGAACGGCGAGGTGGATGCAGGCATCGATAAGATGTTCCAAAAGGATCCGAAATATATGCGGAAGGTTGAAAACGGCCCCTTCTACGGTTTTAAGACCGTTTTGGCGTGGTACAACAGTGTCGGCGGCTTGAAAGTCGATACCGACTGCCGCGTCATCGGCTCGGACTTCGAGCCTATTCACGGCCTGTACGCTGCAGGTTCTGACGCGGGCGGGCTCTTCGGGTCGTGCTACGACGTCGTGGTCGCCCCGGCATCGTGCCAGGCTTGGGCGCGTGCGTCTGGCAAATGGGCTGCCGAACACGCCGTGAACACCTACCTGCCGAGTTTCTAGCTTCCGGCTCGGCGTCAACCGATTCCTCGCCCGCCCTCGGGCAAGCTGCATGCGTTGAGGGCGGGCGGACTTTTCTCTGTCGGGTGAAGGCCTGGCATTTGCATGCGGGCGGGAATCGCGGGACGTTCGTAACAACCTGGCTACTGCGGGTTTCGCGGGGGTGACGGAACGTTCGGCAGCGCGGGTGCGCGTGCTAGGCTCCTTGCACTGTCGTCGTTTCAAGGAGCCGTTCCATGTTCGCATCCGCTGCGTTTCGCACCCCGCGTCGCCTCGTTTTCTCCGCCGCCTTGCTCGTCGCGCTCGTCCTCGGCCTTCCCGGCGCGGCATCCGCTGCGACTGAGGGGCCGTTCGACGTCTCGGGGCCAAAGTCCTCGTACTTGTGGGACGGTTCGACGCTCACTATCTCGGGAGACGGCGTGGCTATCGAGGGCATGTCCAGCCCCGACGCTCCGGCGGGCGCGGTCGTCGTGAACGCGAACGTGAGCAAGGTGGGCATCGGCTCCAATGTGCGCATCGGCACGCTCACGGTGAAGCGATCTACCACGTTCGTCGTGACCGGGACGGACAACGAGGTCGTGCAGGTGGACACCGCGCGCGACGACGCCGTCGGCGGCGACGGCAAGATCACGCTGGAGACGGACGAGGCGGCCATTGACGTGTTCAACTCCGCCACTGTGCGCGTTGACGGTGAGATCATGGGCGCGTACGTCTGGCAGAAAGCCACGCTCGTTCTCGGCCCGCAGGCGAAGGTGACCGGCTCGATCACCGCCTTGGGCGGCATCCTCGACCTGTCGCAAGTGGCTATCGGCCAGCCCATTCCCGTCGGCGGCGTGTCCGTGGGCACCGAGGCGACGCTCGCCCTAGCCGCTCCTTTCGGTGCGACCGACCTCCATCAGCTGCTTGCCTACGATGATGACAGGCTCTTCGTGAACGAGCCCACGCCGGTGTATGAGGACGGCGAGAACATCGGCACGCTCAACAAGGACGGGTCGTTCAACATCACGGCTACGCGCGAGGTGGCGTTCGTCGGCTTCGACGGCGCACCGCTCGCCACCGAGACCGTGAAGCTGTTCGGCGCGGCGACCGCGCCTAAGGTGACGGCTCCCGACGGCTACGAGTTCGCCGGCTGGGACCGCGCGTTCGACTACGTGACCGAGAACATGACGGTGGCCGCCCAATTCGATGAGATCCCCGCACCCGCCCCTGCGCCCGACAACGGCGGCACGGCGTCGGGCTCGGCCTCGTCGAGCGAGCTCGAGCGTCCAGCCCTCCATCAGCGCGTCGCCTCCCAAGGCAAGCTCGCCAAGACGGGCGATCCCCTTGGCCCCAAGCTCGCCGTCGCAGTCGCCCTCGCCGCCGGCGCGCTCGTCGCATCCGGCGCCGCTCTCGCCCGTCGCAGGTAAAACCCCTCCCGCTGCACAAAACCCCTTCGTGCGAAAGCCAGCAACCGATCTGCATGCCCGTCCAGGCGCACCATGCTCCCTTCATCAGGCGTTTCACCCGAAGTAATCCTTTTCTGGTGAACTTGACCCGTACCTTGCGCTTCGTCATTTTCGTGTGTCGCGGCCACCGCCCGCTTCCCCCATCATGCGAGCTGCACCACAGGGTGCGAAGGGAGTTCACATCGAAGGAAGGGGAACCATGGAAGGATACGCCAACACGCAAAGGAAGACGGCCCGGGCGGGCCTCGCCGCGCTGGCGGCGCTCATGCTCGCGGCCATGCTGGGCCTGGCGGCCTGCGCAGGCGGCGGAGCGGGCGCGGGCGGCTCGGATGTCTCGACCGAGGACCGCACGAACGCCAAGCAGGTGATCATGGCCGCCGGCGACCTGTTCACGATGATGGACCTGGGCCTCACCGACGCCGACAGCCCGGCGACCATCACGCAGGACGACCCGGCCTACGCCGAGTTCTTCGACAAGCTGCTCCAGTACAAGAAGGTGGCCGACCTCGACGTGAAGGACGCCTCCCTCACGGTGTCCATCCAGGCCGTCAAAGCCAGCACGGCGCGCGAGGACAGCCAGCAGACGAACTACCGCTTCGCCGTCACCGACGCCAGCATGACGGTGAACGGCTCGCCCATCGCCTACAGCGCCGACAAGGGCTTTTCCAAGAACTAAGCGACGAACCTCGTATCGGATAGGAGCATCATCATGGAGAACATCTCTCGCAGGAACTTCGTCACCCTAGGCGCGCTCGGCGCGGCTGCGGCGGCGGTGGGAGGGCTCGCAGGCTGCGCGCCTCAGGCGAAGGCCGAGGCCGGCCCCGCAAACGCGGGCTCAGCGAAGCAGGGCACCATCAACAGCTCGGGCATCGAGGTGAACCCCGACGAGGTCATGGAGGTCATCCCCACCGACATCGTCATCGTGGGCGGCGGCTTCGCGGGCCTGGCGTGCGCCGTGCAGGCCGCCAAGAACGGCGACGACTTCATCTTGCTGGAAGGCCAGGCCACGCTCGGCGGCAACGGCCAGGGCGTGGAGGGCACCTTCGCCGTGGACTCGCGCTTCCAGAAGGAGCAGGGCGTCACGTGCGACCGCTCGGTCATCATGCAGGAGGAGCTGGGCAAGGCGCAGTGGTGCCCGAACGGCCTGCTGTACAAGGACCTCATCGACGCGTCGGCCGACAACATCGAGTGGCTCATCGACGAATGCGGCTGCCAGCTGGACGGGCTCATCGACAACTACCCGTGCGGCGCGACGTCGGGCAAGGTGGAGTCGTTCCACTGGTGGAAGGACGGCGCGGCCTACGTGGGCTACGTGCTGCCCCTGCAGCAGCAGCTGCGCGACGCGGGCGCCGACATCCGCCTGAACAACCGCGCGCTGGAGTTCAGCTACGACGAGTCCGGCAAGGTGAACGGCGTGTATGCCATCGACGCGTTCGGCGACCTGGTGCGCTACGAGGCCAAGTTCGTAGTGCTGGCCACCGGCGGCTTCGCCAACGACGACAAGCGGCTGCAGAAGCACGGCTTCAACCTTGAGACGCTCGAGCGCATCGGCACGCCCGGTCACTTCGGCGACGGCGTCAACATGGTGCTCGCGGCCGGCGCGGCCGAATTCACCGGCGTGTGCTACCTCAAGTACAACCGCATCAGCCACCAGGTGGAGGTGTTCGGCCCGCTGTGGACGGAGTTCTGCTTCGGCGGCCCGTTCCTCTGGGTCAACCAGGACTGCGACCGCTTCGTGGACGAGAGCCTGGTGTTCCGCGTGGAGAACCAGATCACGCAGTCCGCGCCCATCCACGAGCAGAACGGCATCGCCTACACGGTGTTCGACCAGGCCATCTTCGAGAAGCAGATCACCGAGGACAAGGCGAACGCCGACGAGTGGGGCGTGGACGTGGCCGCTCAGTGGGAGAAGATCATCGCCGAGGGCGACGACGGCTACCGCGCCGACACGCTCGAGGAGGTGGCGAAGCAGGCCGGCCTCGACCCGCAGGCGCTCAAGGCGGCGGTGGACGATTACAACGCCAAGTGCGCGGCCGGCGTCGACGACATCTTCGGCAAGGAAGCCGAGTACCTGCTGCCCATCCAGACGCCGCCGTTCTACATCGGCCGCATCCACGAGTGCATGGAGGGCCCGCTCGGCGGCGTGAAGACCGACCGCATGTTCCGCCCCGTGCTCGAGGCGGGCGGCGTGATGGAGAACGTGTTCGTGATCGGGCTCGACGGCATCATGCTCTACCGCGACGTGTACCCGATGGACGTGCCCGGCTCGGCCAGCGCCGAGTGCCTCAACGGCGGCCGCGTCGCCGCCAACCAGGCGCACGCGATGCTGAAGGGGTAGGGCGCGACGCGCAGAACCGCACAGCCAAAACCTCCTCCCTCCTTGGATGCGGGCCTGGCGACGATGCCGGGCCCGCTCCTATTCCTTGTACGCCTCGATGGCGTCGAGCAGCTCCTGGCGGCTATGCAGGTCGCACTTCGTGTAGATGTGGCGCATGTGGGTCTTCACCGTGTTCTCGGACAGCACCAGCATCTCGGCGATGTAGGGCGCGCTGCGGCCCTCGGCGAACAGCGCGAAGATGTCGCGCTCGCGGCTGGTCAGGCCGTGCGCGTCGGCGAAGCGGGCCAGGTGGTCGTCGCCCGCCGCCTCCGCGGCCGACCCCGCGCCGGCGGGGGCCTCTTCGCGCTGCCTGCGCCACACCGCCGTGCCGAGCCGCGTCAGCCCCAGCACCGCCACAAGCAGAAGGTAGCTCAGCACCATGAGCACCGCGTTGTTCGCCGCGCCCTCTCCGCCGCCCAGCGCCGTGCCGACCAGCTGGCCGATCAGGATGCCCGCCTGCTCCGCGCCCATCGCCACGGCGGCCACGCGCAGGGGCGGCGCGCCTGCGGCCTTCCCGTAGAACGCGATGAGCGTCCACACCAGGATGTCGAAGCCCGCGTAGCCGATGGGGATGAACACGCGCGTGAGGCCCTGCACGTCGCTTGTGTACAGGCCCACCGTCATGACCAGCACGCCGAACACCATGAACGTGAGGCAGACGTTGAACAGCAGTTCCCGATGGCGCGAAAGCTTGGTGAGGCTCGCCGCGAAGAACAGCAGCGCCACGATGCCGCGCAGGCCCACGATGTCGAACACGGTGCCCGGGGCGGCGTCGGCGGGCGTGAATATCTCGAAGCTGCACATGAGGCCGAAGGCGATGCAGAACACGAGGATGAACGCGGGGAAGCGCGCGTCGACCCCGGCGATGCGCGCGCGGGGTACGGGCGCGGGGGAGAGGGCGCCCTCGGACTCGTCGATGCGGTAGGGCGCGCGGTCCTGCAGCTTGAAGTCGGCCAGATAGAGCGCGCACGACAGCACCGGCAGCGCGCAGACGAACGCGGCCTCGGCGAGCGGCACGAACCCCTCCGCTACCAGGTTGATGACGAGGCCCAGCGCCCATGCGCCCGAGATGTGCGCCATAGCCTTGGCCGGCCCCTGGGCGATGCAGATGCGGCCCCAGGAGAGGTTGAACGCGGCCATGCCCGCCCCGCAGGCGACGGCGCCCGCAACGGCGACGGCCGGCAGCTCGGCGATCGATCCGGCCAGCACGCCGACGCTGCTCGCGGCACCGACCGCGGCGGCGAGGACAGTGGCGCGCACGTTCCATACCGCGGGGAAGCGCCGGGCCAGCGCGATGCCGCCGACGAACACCACGACGCTCGCGGCCAGCATGGCGATGAAAGCGGCGCGCACGAGCGCCGCCGAGGAGCCGCCGTCCGCGAGGTACAGCGACTCGCCGAACATGGCGCGGTCCATCCACGACCAGAAGAAGCCCGCGCCCACGATGGCGAGCCAAGAGGAAGAGCCGCTCAAAGCTTTGAAGTTCATGGCACCGTTTCCCGCTGAAAATTATCCAATGGGGGCATCATACACGATGCGCGCCGCTCCCCGGGCCAAGCCCGGCGGTTCAAACGAGCCCGGCTGCCGATCATGGAGGACCGAGCAGTCGGAACCGGCTACTGCGAGCTGCTCGGCAGGTGCTTTCTCGTCGCTCGGTGATAGCTTTTGATGGTGCTGTTCTCGAGGACCTCCGGATGCTCTTCGGCGAGCTTCAGGAACGCGCTGCTCAGGCCGTCCCAGTCTTGGATGCGTCCCGGCTCGTGCAGGCTCCACCCTTGCATGTCCTCAAGCCGCCAGTTCGATTTGAGCGAGTTGTTCAGCATCGACGTGGTCACGATGTTGACGTCATCATCCTTGCCTCCATTGGCGATGGGGTCGACGTGGTCCAGCGTGGGCGTGAGTTCCCAGTAGGCAATGTGCGCCTCCTTCATGCTCCAATGCGGGGTGAAGGGGAACGTTTCAGGGAGAAGAATGCTCAGGGTTCGCAAAAACCCAGGGTTGACGAGCTTCTTGCCGGAATACCGATCGATGAAGCCGTCGCGAACGGCAAAGCGCACGAGCCGGTCGGCGGAGCTCCGCCGCTTCTTCGGCTCGATCGGCTCGAAAGGGTACTCCGATTCGATCAGCGCGCCCGCGCCGTCGATGTCGCCCAAGAGGATGGCCGACGCCGCCTTCTTGAGGATATCCGCATGGTCTAGTCGCTCGTCCATCGGAGCCCCTTCCGTCTTCGCGTGGCAACCGCCGCCTTATCCCCGTCCCAGCTTGCCGGCCACCTTGCCCACGATGTTGCCCACGAAGGCGGCCTCGGGCACATGCAGCTTGATGGACAGGCCGAACGTCACCGCCAGGCTCACCAGGCCGCCGGCCACCACGTAGGCGAGCGCCTGCGGGATCGACCCCGACAGCGGCCCGACAAACGTCGTGAGCGCGAACAGCACGCCGCCGCCCGCCGCCGCGCCCAGCCCGCCGAACACGAGCGCCATGAAAAACGCCTTCGCCGTGGAGCGCAGCCCGAACGGCCCCAGGCGGCGGCGCAGGTACGCGAACAGGCACACGTCGGCCACCACGTAGAACAGCACCTCGCCCACGGCGATGACCTCGATGGGGAAGCTTTCCGCATGCGACGCGCCGAACATGGTGAGCGCCACCTGCGCCGCGCCCGCCACGAAGTTGAACGCCGCGAACACGCCCATCTTCCGCAGGCTCGAGAATATCTTCTGCAAATACGTGTTCACGCCGTACACCGGTAGCGCGAACGCGAGCACGCTCATGTACGAGGCGATGGACGCCACGTTCTCGGTGGTGAACGCGCCGGCGCGGAACACCGTGATGAGCGGCAGCGAGAACACCATGAGGTAGAGCGCGAAGGGCACCATGAAGAACAGTATCTGGTTGGTGCCGCTCACGATGCCGCGCTTCACGCCCGCGGCGTTGCCCTCGGCCTGCATGTCAGCCAGCTCGGTGAACATGGCCGTGGTGATGGGCACCGCCAAGAAAGAGTACGGCAGCGTGAACCACTGGCGCGCGTACAGCAGGATGGACGGCCCGTTGTCGGCGAAGCTGTAGGCCGCGGCGTTCTGCACCGACACCACCACGAACGAGCACGCCATGACGAACAGGGCGGGCACGCCGAGCGAGAGCGTCTCGCGCAGCGCCGGGTCACGCAGGTTGATGCGCGGGCGCAGCCGGATGCCGTTGCGGCGCAGCGCCGGCAGCTGGATGGCCAGCGCCACGAACACCCCCAGCGGGTTGCCGATGGCGATGACGTAGAGCGCCATATCGGGGTTGCTCGGCGCGAGCGCCGCGTACAGCAGGAACGACGCGATGACCACGATGCTCTGCGCCGCGGGCGCGATGGCTGACCACAGGTAATCGCGGTTGGCGTTGAGCAGCCCCGACACGATGGCGGTAGCGCCCGAGAACACGATCTGGATGGCGAAGAACTGGAAGAAGAACACCGACTGCGCCATCTCGCGCTGGTCGGAGTAGAAGCTCTGCGTGAAGATGAAGAACGAGGGGAACGCGATGCACAGCGCCGACACCACGGCCAGCACCGCCACCACGATGGTGAGCAGGCTCGAGGCGTACTCGTTGCCGGCCTTCTGCCCCAGCTTCTTCTTCACCGACATATACACCGGGAGGAAGGCCGTCACCAGGATGCCGCCTATCACCAGCTCGTAGAGCTGGGCGGGCAGGTTGTTGGCCACCTGGTAGGAGCTGGACAGCAGCGTGGAGCCCAGCGCGAAGGCCATGGTCCAGGTGCGCACGAAGCCCAGCACGCGCGAGATCATGGTGCACACGCTGATGAGCGCAGCGGAAGACCCCACGGCGGCCGCGTCGCCCTGGTCGGGCTCGGGCGCGTCCGTGCGCGCGAGCGCCGTCTTGTCCACGCCCGCGTGGCGGCCGACCACCGGCAGCTCGGCCGTGGAGGCGGGGTCGGCGCTGGCTCTTATACACCTCTCCGAGCCCACGGGACGGACTCCTATTCCGTATGCCGTCTTCTGCTTGAAAAAAAAAAACGCGGGGCGGGGTGGTGCGGTCGGGGCCCGCGTGGCGCCCGCCGATGCGGATCTCGGCCGTCTCGCCCGGAGCGGCCGCGCGCAGGCGGGCCTTCGCGCTCGCAGGATCCAGGCGCGGCTCGGGGCGGGGCACCCCCCGCTGGGCCACGGCCGCCGCGGTGGCGGGGCGGGCGAGTCCGGCGTGGCGTCCTCCCCCGAATATCTCCGACGTCGAGCCGGGGTCGGCCGCGCGCGCATGCGACGCCGCACGCTGCGGGGCCGCGCTCGGGCGCGCGGATGCCGGTTCGTCAACGCGCGTGTGTTGAGCTCGTGCGAGCTTGTCGGGCATGGAGGGACGCTTTCTGGTGCTTCGGATATAATGGCCCATCATAGCAAACCCGGAAAGAAGACCCTCATGCGCATCCTCATCGTACGCAATAATTCCAACTCGCAGGCCGTGGACGCGTCGCTTCTGCTCGCAACGTACCTGGCCACGCAGGGAATGGACTACACGCTGGTGGACTCCTCGGAGCTGTCCTGCCGCTGCGACCACGAGGAGCTCAACGCGGCGCTGGCCGCGGGCGTGGATGTGGCCGTGGTGCTGGGCGGCGACGGCACCATCCTGCGCACGGCCCGCCAGATCGGCACATCGGGCGTGCCCATCCTCGGCATCAACTTCGGGCGGCTGGGATTCCTGGCCAACTCGAGCGACGAGGGCGTGGTGGCCGTGGTGGCCGCCGCGCTTTCGGGCGACGTGGTGGCCGAGCAGCGCGCGAACCTGCGCATCGACGTCGTGTGCGAAGGCGAGCCCGACCCCTGGGGCGACGAGGAATGTCATCCTGAGCGAGCGGAGCGAGCCGAAGGATCCCGTGCGGCGCCAGCTGACGAGCGTCCGTGCACGTTCTTCGCCCTCAACGAGCTGGCGGTGACGCGCGGCGCGAACGGCCGCATCATCGACTTCAGCTTGGGCATCTCGGGCGCGCACATCGCCGATATGCGCGGCGACGGCCTGGTGGTGGCCACGGCCACGGGCTCGACCGCCTACGCGCTCTCGGCCGGCGGCCCGCTCGTGGCGCCCGGCTTCGGCGGCCTGGTGGCCGTTCCGCTCGCGCCGCACACGCTGCATTCGCGCGCCATCGTCACGGCCGCGAACGACGTGGTGGAAGTCGACCTGTCGAAGAACCGCGACCCGCGCGAGGCCACGCTCTTCGCCGACGGAGAGCTGCTGGCCTTCGACCTCCCCGTGCGCCGCATCTACGTGAGCCGCGGCGAGGCCCCCACCGTCCTTCTGCGCTACCAAGGCGAAAGCTTCTACGAGCACGCCTCCAAGGTGTTCTTCTAGGGCTTTTGCTGCAGTCCACGATCTTCGCTCCAAAAACACGCCTCAGCGCATGAGGCATGTTTTCGGAGCGAAGATCGGGCGCGTTGAAGAGAGCTGCCGAAGCGTTACAGCCAGAGGCGGTAGGCGGTGCCGGTGTCGTAGTCGACGATCTGGAGGCAGAAGGCGGACGGGTCGAGGTCGTCGAAGGCGCCCGGATCCTTGAGGTTGTTCGCGTTCACCTTGAACGGCAGGACGACCTCCTGCGACTCGCCGGGCTGGATTTCAAGCAGCTCGTCGCGACCGTAGTTCTCGTTTGCGAATACAAACGCGTCATCGAGCACGGCTCCCGCGCTCAGGCTGTCGTCGATGCCGGCAAGTTCCTCGCTCCACAGCCTGGCGTTCCCGATGGGCAGCTTGTACCATTGCGTGATGAGGCTGTCGGAAGCGTTGGTTATGGACACGGTGACCGCGATAAGCTCGCTGTCGTCGTACACCGGGCGATACGTTCCCGCGTAATCGGGGTGCCATTCTGCGAAGCTTTTCGTCGAGATGGTCTTCACTTCCCGTACTTTGAGGTCGATGTCGAGGCAGTCGTATTCCCACATGCCCGATTCCTCGAGGGCGTTCACCAGCTCACGCGGCATTTGCTCGACCTCGCTCGGACGCCCTTCGTAGAGGCTGCCTTGGGTGATGTCCCTCAGCTGGAGCGTGGATCCCGGATCAAGGTCGATGACCTCCCTCGTCTCGTAACCCGTCTCCGTATACAGCCCTTCGCCGACGGGCGGTTCGGGAATGCGCGGCTCGCCGGGGATGTAGCGGCCCACGAACCAGCCCATCACGAGCGCGACGGCGATGAGGCAGACGGTTCCTATGGCGATGCGAATGCTGCGTGCGTTGCTCATGACGGCCTCCTTTGGCAAGCGCCGATCGGGCGGCGCCCGATCCGATCTGGATCGAACCTATCATTGCACGCCGCATGGCCGCAACGGTGATTTATTTCACCCCTGCGTCGAACGGAGTTGCATGCTATCGTTGTTTCGGCGGAAGGGCGCGGAAGGCGCGCGGGCTCGAAAGGCGGACCGACATGACCGACATACTGGCGACGGCGGCGATCCTCGCAGGCGTGGGCGCGACGTTCTGCGGCGCATGCCATGCCATCGCGCGCGCCGCGTATTTCGACGGCCCCGCTCAGGCGGACCTGCTGCTCGCCTTCTTCCGCGTTATCGTATTCGCCGCCGGGGTCATCGGGTGCCTCGCACTCACCGACTTGCATGGCGAAAGCGCTGCGGCCCTGTTCGCCGTCGTGCTCTGCATCGTCGCGTTCGCGGCGGGCGCGCTGATGTCGCGGTCGTGGCGCGCGGCGGAGGAGCGGGAGCGCTCGCGCGTGGCCGAGCTGCGCTCGCTCGTCGACCGCCTGCGCACCGAGGAGGACTCCGTCGAGGCCCGCTGCGCCCGGGCCGCGCGCGCCTTCGACCTCACGCGCCGCGAGGAGGACATGCTCGGTCTTCTGCTGGAGGGCCGCACCCGCGCCGAGATCGCCCGCGAGCTGTTCGTGTCGAGCAACACGGTGAAGACGCACATCCGCAACCTCTATCGCAAGATGGGCGTAGCGGACAAGGATGAGCTGGTCGAGACGCTCGCGCCGGAGGGCGGGGGCGCGGCGATGCGCATCAACACCACATCATCCTTAAAATAGGATAAGCGGTCGCTCAACTCCCAATTGACGGTTTCACGACGCCGAGGTATGGTTTGCTATGCAAGTTCTTTTGCCTCGGCAGAAGGGCCAGAGCATAGGAGCCTTACGTATGAGCACGCCAGACAGTCAGAGCACGCAGAGCCTTCCAGTAGACGACACCGAAGCGAACGCCCCAGATGGGTGTGGCTCGCGCGTCGATTCTGCCCCGGCATCTGTCGAAGCGAACTCCGTAGCCGGAGCGTCTGACTCGCATTCCCCAAAAGCCAGCGCCGCCGCAGAAGCCGTGAAGAAGTCCGGCAAGACCCTGGGCGTGTCCAAGCACGTGGTCGCCGGTATCGTGGCCGTGCTGGCCGTGGCCGGTGCCGTGAGCGCGGGCGTGTTCCTCACGCAGAACCCCTCGGTGGAGGACTGGTACGACTCCACCGCCTCGCAGGGCCAGTTCGAGGGCAAGTCGAAGGAAGAGATCCAAGCCGCCCTCAACGAAGAGGTGGCGAAGGGCATGATGAACATCTCCATCGCCGCCGTAGTCACGTTCCCCGATGGTGCGTCGGAGGGCGAGGCCCGCATTGAGAACATCGCCGCCAACCCCATGGACCAGAAGGTCACGATCACCTTGAAGGATTCGGGCGAGGCGGTATACGAGTCCGGTGCCCTCGCGCCTGACCAGCATATTCAGACCATCAAGCTGTCGCGCGACCTGGAGCCCGGCGAGTACGCCGCCGTGGCCACGTTCACCGGGTACGATAGGGAGACCCATAAGCAGACCGGCCAAGCGGCCGCCGAGATCACGTTGCGTATCGAAGGCTAAGATAACCTTCGACAAGAGATAGTGCGAGCATGTCAGACAACGTAAGGGCACATCAGGAAAGGAACGGTACCATGAAGAAGATCGAGTGCGTCAAGAGGGGAATCGTCGGCGTGTGCGCAGCGACATTGCTGACAGGATTGTGCGCCGGAAGCGCGTTCGCGGCGGCCTCATCGACCGAGCCGGCCCAATGGGATGCCGTGAATGCGAGCAACCAAGGTAAAACCGAGGTTAGCGCTGACGTTGACGCACAGGTACAGGCGACGGTTCCGATCTCCTTCACGGCAGCTGTGAACGCAGATGGAAGCTTCACGCTGCCGAACAATATTGAGCTGAGGAATGCAAGCACCTTGGCAAAGGCTCACGTTTCGGCTATTAGCGTAACGGAAGTTTCCGGCAAGCTCATTGCCAGCGGTGCCACTGCTGCCGATCCGAACAGCGTGAAAATGACTGTCAACAGCTTCGACCTGTCTACAGCAAGCTCATTCGCTGCAACTGCCGCCGGTTGGGAAATACCGGCTGCGACCAATGCGAGCACTCCCGGAACGCTCCCGTTGACCTTTGCCGGAACGATTGCCAATCCGTCCCAAACGGGTGCGATCCACCTGTTCGATATCACGTGGACTGTTGCTTTTGGCGGTACACCGACAGCCTAAGGCGCTTGCATGGACAGATGACTGGTCGAGCCAAATATCACACGTCAACCCGCAAGGCCGCGCTGAGGTTCAGCGCGGCCTTGGGCCTTTGTTTGCTGCTGGTTGCCGGCGTGCTGTGGCCGGTGCCTTTGTCGTTTGCTGCTTCGGAAGCGGCTTCTGGCGAAACCCCTCCTTCGGTAGAAGCCGCTCCCGAAACCGCACCTGACAACACGGCGGAGCAGCCTCCCGTCGACGACGCGGACAACGTGATCGTCGAGACGCCCTCGGCCGAGCCCGTGCCGCCGGCTGCTCCGGCCGAGCCTCCCGTCACGCCCGTCGTTCCCGAGCATGAGAACGCCTGGTCCATCGGGCTCGACGAGGCTTCCTCGGTGGTCGCCGAGCTGTGGGACGACGGCACCTTCGTCGTGGACGGCGCGGGCGACACCCTCGCGTTCGCCTCGGCCGACGAGGTGCCCTGGCTCGCGGCCGGCGTGGCCGACGACATCAGGCGCGTCGTGTTCGCCGACGCGGTGGAGCCCGCCAGCCTGGCGCACTGGTTCGAGGGGTGCGCGAACCTCGAGGAGGTCGCGAACGTCCCGGCCGGCGCGACGGACGTCACCCGGCTGTTCTTCGACTGCCCGAAGCTCGTGGAGCTGCCCGACGACTTCGCCTTCGCCCCCGACGCGAAGGCCGAGGAGGCGTTCGGCTTCGAGAAGCTGCCGGCAGAGCCCTTGGAGACGGCCTACTCGGGCACCGACGAGAACGTACTCGCCTACGCCTGGAAGCTCGACGGCCGCGCGCTCGTGGACCCGCTCGCGCCCGAGCTCCCCCCGGTCGAGGAGCCGGTGGAGCCAGAGGCCCCGCAAAACGATGCGCAAGCGCCCGAGGGCGACCCTGTTGAGGAGCCGGCGGAGGAAGCCCCCGAAGAAGAACCGGCGCCCGAGGAGCATCCTATCGAAGAGGCTCCCGAGCCGGAGCCCGATTTTGTAAACGACCCAGCCCGCCCCCCCGCGGGTCCCCACCCCCTTCCCTCCCATGGCCCCCATGGGGGGGGCCGGGGCCGCCCCGCGTCCGCCCCCCCCCCCCGTCACGGTGGAGAACCGCTCCGAGCGCGACGTGGCCATCGTGGGCGCCCGCCTCAAGCGCGCCGATATGGACCTGCCCGGCGGCTCGTGGTCGCTCTCCGCGCAGAACGGCCTCGCCACGTACGTGACCGACGCGCGCTTCACGCCGCTCGGTCTGGAGGTTCCCTTCGATGCGCCGGTGGTGCTGCGCGCCGACGGCGACCGCATGAGCCTGGTCTGGTACAGCGAGTTCTCCGACTTCGGCATGAAGCAGCTGGTGGGAGCCGTAGCCGACGCGGGCGACGCCGACTTCATCTACGGCACCATGATCTGGATCGTGGCCGCCGCCTAATCTTCCCAGCCAGCCCAAGCGTCGGCTGCTATCAGCCGCTGCATGATCTCGTCGGGCCACGACACGTCCATAGTCTCGAACTCGTATCGCACGAGATCCCCGCGCGCGATACGGGCGACGGGCTTCAACAGATAGGTGTTGTCGAAGAGGAACGCCTCGTCGCACAACGGCACCGCTTTCACGAGGTTGTCGAAAGAAGAGCGGGCCCTTCTCCTCACCGTTTCCGGATCCACCCCGTGGCCGCCGAGCTCCGTGCGCCTCTTGATGCGGCGGTTCGCTATCTCGGGATCGTCCACGCCTACGTAATAGAGGGTGATCGCGAATCCCCGTTGTCTGGCCGAGGAGATGGTCCTCATGATGGAATGGCCGGTCAAAGTAGATTCTTGGTTGAAGCTCGTCCGCGACTCCAGGCAGGTGCGGACGAGTTCGAGCGCTTCGCGGCCCGCGCGCAACTGCGCCGAGCGATCCGCCCAATCCCATCCATGGGCGACGAGGATCTCGTCCGAGTTGACACGGGGCATGTCCTCCGAAACGCTCGTGCGATCCCATAGCCCAGACTTGAACAAGGTCGATTTGCCTGCGCCGTTCACTCCTGCGAATAGGATGTAGCGAGGCGCCGCCATCAGAACACGCCTTGCTCGATGAGCTCGCGCTGCCTCTGCTGGAGGAAGAAGGTGGACACCGCCACGTAGAAGCTCTCCTCTTCGCGGCTTTCGGCTTGGCTGAGGAACGCGGAGTTGAACGCCCCCGACAACGTGGAGCGGCATTCCTCGTAAAGGCGGCGCGCGGTTTCGATGTCGCAGGGAGGCGGCGACTGCACCGCGGCGCTGCCTTTCCTCGGTCGTCCTGCGGCGGGCCGGGCGCGCAAGCGGCTCTCGACCGACCGTTCGGACACCGCCCACGTGCGCCCGATCTTCGTCCCTTGGAGCACCTGCTTGCCGAGCATCGCGCGCACCCGCGGCTCGGACACGCCGAGTCGCGCTGCCGCCTCCTTCGTGCTGAGCATCGAGCCTTCCTTTCGCCGCCTCATGTTCTTGTTCCTATTAATTATATCGTAATCGCAATAATTCCGCACTCGTACACGCGCAGAAAGCACGCGTGCCGGCGGACGCGGGGTCCGCCGGCACGGCACGTCGGTGCGCATTGTCGCCCGAAACGTACGGAATAGCGCCCGAAAACGTACTTTTCGGGCGACAGTGCGCGCGTCGCGAACGGCCGCCTACTTGTGGTAGTACCGGTGCTGCTCGTACTTGGGCTCGCAGCAGACGTTGATGCCGAGCGTGCGGTAGAGCTTCTCGTCGGTGGCCGACAGGATCACGCTGAAGAACGCGTCGCATCCGCGCAGCCCGTTCACGCTGTCGATGAGCTTCGCGGCCAGCGGGTCGGTGGCCGAGCTGATGGAGAGCGCAATGAGCGTCTCGTCGGAATGCAGGCGCGGGTTGCGCGAATGCAGCTGGTCGGTCTTGAGGCGGCAGATGGGCGTGATGGCCTCGTCGCTGATCACGTCGATGTCGTCGTCCACGCCGGCCACGCCCTTGAGCGCGTTCATCAGAAGCGACGACGCCGCGCCCAATAGCGACGACGTCTTGCCGGTCACCACCGTGCCGTCGGGCAGCACCATCGCGCCCGCGGGGCCGCCGGTGGTCTCCTCCTTCAGCAGCGCGGCCGAGCGCGCGGGGGAGAGGCTCGCGTTCACGCCCGCTTGGTTCATCAGCAGTTCCAGCCGTTCGAGGCGCTCCTGGCCCGCGCCGGTGCGCTTCACCTCCACGGCGGTCTGGAAGTAGCGGCGCACGATCTCCATCTTGGCGGCGTCGCGCACGGCCTCGTCGTCCACGATGGCGTTGCCGGCCATGTTCACGCCCATGTCGGTGGGCGACTGGTACGGGCTCTCGCCCGAGATGCGCTCCATCATGGCCTTGAGCACGGGGAATATCTCCACATCGCGGTTGTAGTTCACCGTCGTCTCGCCGTAGGCCTCCAGGTGGAAAGGGTCGATGGTGTTCGCGTCGTCGAGGTCCACCGTGGCGGCCTCGTAGGCGATGTTCACCGGGTGCTTGAGCGGCAGGTTCCACACGGGGAACGTCTCGTACTTGGCGTAGCCGGCCGCGATGCCGCGCGCGTGCTCGTGGTAGAGCTGCGAGAGGCACGTGGCCATCTTGCCCGAGCCGGGGCCGGGCGCCGTCACCACCACCAGCGGGCGCGACGTCTCCACGTACTCGTTCTTGCCGTAGCCCTCGTCGCTCACGATGTGGTCGATGTCGTAGGGGTAGCCGGCGATGGGGTAGTGCAGGTAGCTCTTGATCCCCAGGCTGTCGAGCCGCTTGCGGAACGCGCCGGCCGAGGGCTGGTTGGCGTAGTGGGTGATCACGACGCCCGAGGTGGCGAAGCCCACGGAGCGGAAGATGTCCATGAGGCGCAGCACGTCCTCGTCGTAGGTGATGCCCAGATCTCCGCGCACCTTGCTCTTCTCGATGTCGTTGGCGTTGATGGCGATGATCACTTCGACGTCGTCGGCGAGGCTCTTCAGCATGCGGATCTTGGAATCGGGCTCGAAGCCGGGCAGCACGCGCGCGGCGTGGAAGTCGTCGAAGAGCTTTCCGCCGAACTCGAGGTAGAGCTTGCCCCCGAACTGGTCGATGCGGTTGCGGATATGCTCTGCCTGCAGCGCGATGTACTTGTCGTTGTCGAATCCGATGCGCATGGGTTGGCCGCGCCCCTTCCTTGATGTCGATGCGGTCCGCGCGCCCGGCAGGGCGCACGTCGCTGCCAAGTATAGCGCATCTGCGCGCCCCGTTTCGCCGTCGTGTCGCCTGCGGGGCCGAGCGCCGAAGCGGCGGGCGTGCTATCCTGTTGCCTGGCGCCGCACGTACGGCGCGGATGTTTCACGTGAAACATCCGTTCGCGGCGCGAGGACGGTCCGACGACGAAAGGCGGCGCATGGAGGAGCTCTGCGGGGAGTACCTGGCCCACCTGCGCGTCGAGCGCGGCAGCTCGCCTCTCACCGTGGAGGCCTACGCTGCCGACCTGCGCGACTACCGGGCCTTCCTCGAGGGGATCGGCATCACGCGGCTCGAGGACGTCGACCGCGACGCGGTGGTGGCCTACGAGGCCGACCTGCTCGAGCGCGGCTATGCGGCCTCGAGCGTGGACCGGCGCGTGTCGGCCCTCAAGGGATTCCATCGCTTCTGCGTGCGCGAGGGCTTCACGCGCAAGAACCCCGCCGCCACCATCCAGCTGCCGAAGGCGCCCGAGCGCCTGCCCGACGTGCTGTCGGCGGAGCAGGTGGAGGCGATGCTGGCCGAGCCGCCCGAACGCGAGCCGCGCGCGCTGCGCGACCGCGCCATCCTGGAGGTGCTCTACGGCTGCGGCCTGCGCGTGAGCGAGTGCACGGGGCTCGATCTGGGCGACGCGGTGCTCGACGAGGGCTTTCTGCGCGTGGTGGGCAAGGGCGGCAAGGAGCGCGTCTCGCCCATCTCGGGCGCGGCCCTGCGCGCGCTGTCCGACTACCTGGGCAACGGCCGCCCCGAGCTGGTGAAGCCGTACGCGCGCCCCACGGCGGCCGTGTTCCTGAACGCGCGCGGCGGGCGCCTCACGCGCCAGAGCGTGCACGCCGTCGTGGCCGCGGCGGGCCGCACGATCGGCGTGGAGAACCTGCATCCCCACACGCTGCGCCACTCCTTCGCCACCCACATGCTGGAAGGCGGGGCCGACCTGCGCGTCATCCAGGACATCCTCGGTCACGCCGACATCTCCACCACCCAGATCTACACCCACGTGAGCCGCGCCCACCTGCGCGAGGAGTACCTCGCCGCCCACCCCCGCGCGCACTAGCGCGGCAGGATGACGGCCCGTGCATATGTTTCACGTGAAACATCGGGAGCTTCAGCACGGATGTTTCACGCGCGGTCCAGCTGCCCCGGTTCGCGTGCAGCAGAGGGGCGGCGGTCGTCGGGCTGTGGCGGCGACGGATGCGTGGGGCGAAGTGGGCGAGCCGCCCCTTTTCTCCCACTTCGTCCCCCGGCGGGATGCGGCGCGCGAGGGAATCCCAGGTCGCCCACTATCGTCGCAGGTCAGACGCTTGCGAGGCGGGCAGCGGCGGCGACTCGGCCGCGGGCGGCAACGGCGTCTCCCACATATTTCGCATAATTGGACGGCTCCCCGGCGGCTTTCGCCAGCTTTCCCATATCTTGTGGCCTTGCCGCGCGCTTGAACCAACATCTAGAGCCCAAAGATCCGCGCGCCCGTTTCCGCTGGATAACGGGGGGTTCAACGGTGGGTTTCAGGAGGGTGCAAAACAGCCCAAAAAGTCGAATTGTGTTGCGAAGTGGGGTGAAGTGGGGTAGAATTCGCAACATCGAAAGGCCGCAAGAGGCGCGGCGGGAAGGAACACATGGCTGAAGGCGCCGACAACGTGGTGAACATGAATGGCAAGTTTCGCCACAAGGTGGATGCCAAAGGCCGTATGTCTTTGCCCGCGACGTTTCGCAAGGCTCTTCCGACCGATCTCGTGGTGACCATCGACCCGTTCGACGAATGCCTGCGCGTGTACGTGGTGGATGCATTCAACGACTGGGTTGAGCAGGTGTTCGTGGACGCGTTCCCGGAGGGGTACAAGTCCAACGACCGCCAGCACGTCAGGCTGCGCTCCGAGCTGAAGGGCCGCGCGGACGACGTGAGCGTCGACTCGGCGGGGCGCATCATGCTCCCGGCCGACCAGCGCGCGGCGGTGGGCATCGATAAGGATGTCGTCGTGATAGGCAACACGGGCTACTTCGAGATCTGGGATGCAAAGCGCTATGACGAGCCCGACGAGGACGTGGACCTCAAGGTTCTGTTCCCCGGACGCAAGTCGTAAGGCGTGAGCATGCTGACAAGCGAATATCGGCACATACCTGTCCTTCTCGCCGAGTGCCTCGAGCATTTGACACTCAAACCGCAGCACACGTTCGTGGACGCAACGCTCGGCGGGGCAGGGCATTCCTTCGAAGCTGCCAAGCGCATCGGGCGCGAGGGCACGCTCATCGGCATCGATCAGGACGAGGTGGCGCTCGCCGCCGCCCGTCGCAAACTCGGGACGCTGCCTGATGACGTTCGCCCTCGCCTCGAGTTCGTGCGCGGCAACTTCGGAGATATGGACGAAGCGCTTCTGAGCGTGGAGGTTCCCGGCGTCGACGCGATCCTGTTCGACCTCGGGGTCTCCTCGGTGCAGATAGACACGCCGTCTCGTGGCTTCTCCTTCAAGGAGAACGGCCCTCTTGATATGCGGATGGATCCGGGCAAACAAACCTTAACCGCGAAAGAGATCATCGACACCTACAACGCAGCAGATCTCACCCGGGTCATCCGTACGTACTCCGACGAGAAGTGGGCGAGCCGCATAGCCGACTTCATCGTCCGTGAGCGCCAGACGCGCCCCATCGAGACGAGCGGGCAGCTGGTCGACCTCATCAAGGCGGCCATCCCCGCGTCCGCGAGACGCGCGGGCGGGCACCCGGCGAAGCGCACGTTCCAGGCGCTGCGCATCGAGGTGAACGGCGAGCTCGACGTGCTCGAACGCGGCCTGGACGCGGCCGTCCGCTGGCTCAACCCCGGCGGCAGGCTCGTGGTGATCAGCTACCACTCGCTGGAGGACCGCATCGTCAAGGAGACGTTCCAGAAGTTCGCCAACCGTTGCACCTGCCCGCCCGACCTGCCGGTCTGCGCGTGCGGGAAACAGCCGATACTCGATATAGTCACCCGCAAGCCGGTCGTACCGACCGCCGAGGAGATAGAGCGCAACCCCCGCGCCCGCAGCGCCAAGCTGCGCGTCGCGCAGAAACGCTAGCGGCCCGCACCGCCGCCGCGATAACAACCGAAAAAGCCCCGCCGAACGACCACCGAACGCAGCCGAAACGAAGAAAGGGGGTTGGGCATGAGCGCAGCACCGGCGTACTCGTACTATCCCGAACGCATCGAGCGCATCCCCGAGCGCGCCCCGCGCGAGCGCATCAGCGTCATGCCGGGCCGCGGCCCGCGCACGCAGGCCCCCGCCCTCCCCGCGAGCGTCGTCTTCTTGGCGAAGGCGCTCGCCGCCGTGCTCTTGGTGGTGGCCGTCGTGGGCGTCGTGCGCATCGGCTTCACGGCCGCAACCGTCACCACGTCCATGCAGTCCCAGGAGCTCTCGAGCCAGATCGAGCAGGCCCGCGCGAGCGGCGCCGACCTCGAGGTGTCCCAGAGCCTCATGGCCAGCCCGGCCCGCGTGAAGCAGGAGGCCGAGGCGCTCAAGATGTCCGAGCCGGCCTCGGTGGGCACCATCGAGCTCGAGCAGGACGTCGTGGCAACCGACGCCGAGGGCGACTTGTCCCTGTCCGGAAGCGTGGCGCGCGCGGCCGCCGGGGCGTAGCGCCGTGACGGATCGATCCCACAGGCCGCGAGAGGGCCGCGCCTCCTCCCGTCGCGGCCACGGAAGCTCGCGCGCGGACGTCCGCGCCACCCGCTCGCACGCCTCCCGCCAGGGGCGCTCCCCGCGCGCATCGGCGCCGCGTCCGCCGCGCATGCCGCAGGCCGCCTTCGCCGAGGACTCCAACCGCGCGTTCATCCCCATCGTCATCTTCGCGGTGCTGGCCGTCCTGTTCGTCGGGCGCCTCGCGTGGCTGCAGGTGGTGGCCGCGCCCGCCCTCGCCTCCGAGGCGGAGCAGGCGCGCACCCAGCAGTACTCCATCGAGCCGAGGCGCGGCACCATCTACGACCGCAACGGCACAGTGCTGGCCACCAGCGTGGACGCCTACACCATCTACGCCGACCCCACCGAGGTGGAGGACGCCAACGCCACGGCGGAGGCGCTCGCCGGGGTGCTCGGCGGCGAGGCGGCCGATTACCTGACCCAGCTCACCGCGTCGAACACGCGCTACGCCGCGCTCAAGGAGCGCGCCGACATCGCGCTGGGCGACCAGGTGGGCGCGCTTGGGCTCAAGGGCATCCACCTCAAAAACGTCACCCGCCGCGAGTACCCCAACGGCCGCGTGGGCGGCCAGGTGGTGGGCGCGTGCAAGGTGGACGTGGACGAGGCGTCCAACTACGAGTACTACACCGGCATCTCGGGGCTCGAGCTGTACTACAACGACATCCTCTCCGGCGAGGCTGGCTACTACGAGGCCGAGCGCGGCCCCCAGGGCGAGCCCATTCCCGGCGGCGAGCACGTGGTGCAGGCGGCCGTGGACGGCCAGGACATCATCATCTCCCTCGACATCGAGCTGCAGCAGGCCGTGGAGGACCGGCTGGTCGCCGACGAGGGGGGCATCATGGCGGGCGGCGGCAGCGCCGTGGTCATGGACGGCGAGACGGGCGAGATCTACGCGGCCGCGTCGCTTCCGCTGTTCAACCCGGCCGACCGCACGGACATGGAGGAGGACGCCCCCAAGCTCAAGTGCGTGACCGACCTGTTCGAGCCGGGATCGATCTTCAAGTCGGTCTCCACGATGGCCATCCTCGAGACGGGCACCATGCAGCCCGACGACGAGCTGTTCTGCCCGGCGACGATCGAGGCCGACGGCTACGTGATATCCGACGCCCACGAGCGCGGCGACGCCACCTTCACGCTGCGCGACATCCTCGACCAGTCGTCGAACGTCGGCATCTCGCTGGCCACGGAGAACATGGGCTTCGACGAGCTGTACAACCATATCCTCGCGTACAACCTGAACGCGCTCACGGGCGTTGACTACCCCGGAGAGCAGATAGGCTACCTGCTCGACTTCGACCGGTGGAGCCGGGTGCAGGCCTACAATGTGGCGTTCGGCCAGGGCATCTCGCTCACGCCGCTGCAGATCACCCGCTTCTACGGCGCGCTCGTCAACGACGGCGCGGAGTGCACGCCGCATTTCCTCATCAGCAAGCCGCAGTCCGGCGAGGTGGTGGAGTACCCCACCCAGCAGGTCATCGAGAACAAGGAGGCCATCCCCACGATGACCGACATGCTGAAGACCGTGGTCACCGACGGCACGGGCAAGCAGGCGGCCATCGAGGGCTACAGCGTGGCGGGCAAGACCTCCACCGCCGAGATCTACGACGAGGAGACGAAGGGTTACAAGAAAGGCGTCTACAACCTGGCCTTCACCGGATTCCTCGCCGACACCACGGGACCGCAATTGGTTTGTTTTGTGGGTGCCAACGAGGTTCCCACCGACGGTGTGGTCACGCCGATTTTTAAAGATATAATGGCTACTGCCATCGACCGATTCAAGATTCTGCCGGAGTGAGGAAGCGCCATGGGTAAGACCTGCACGGAACTGTTCACGGGCATCGACTGCACCGTCATCGGCAACCCCGACGACGAGGTGGGCGGCATCGCCTACCGCAGCGACCGGGTGCAGCCGGGCGACGCGTTCTTCTGCATCGTGGGCTTCACCACCGACGGCCACTCGTTCGCGCAGGACGCCATCGACCGGGGCGCCAAGGTGCTCGTGGTCCAGCGCAAGGTGTACCTCGCCGACGCCACGGACGTGACCGAGGTGGTGGTGAAGGACACCCGCAAGGCCATGGCGGCCGCCGCGGCCAACTTCTACGACCACCCCTCCGACGCGCTCTCGCTCGTGGGCATCACCGGCACGAACGGCAAGACCACCACCACCTACCTCGTGGAGCACATCGCGCACGTGGCTGGCAAGCGCACGGGCGTCATCGGCACCGTGGGCGTGCGCATCGGCGGAGAGGTGGAGAAGACGGCCCACACCACGCCCGAGTCGCCCGACCTGCAGCAGCTGTTCGCCCGCATGCGCGACGAGCGCTGCGACGTGGTGGCCATGGAGGTGAGCTCGCACGCGCTCGACCTCGACCGCACCTGGGGCACGCGCTTCGCCGTGACCGCGTTCTCCAACCTCACGCAGGACCACCTGGACTACCACCACACCTTCGAGGCGTACTTCGAGGCGAAGGCGCGCCTGTTCGGCAGGGACTACCCGGCCCGCCGCGTCATCTGCATCGACGACAAGTGGGGCCGCGAGCTTCTGCGCCGCTGCTCGGTGGCCGAGGACAGCATCGTCACCACCGGCTTCGACCGCTCGGCGCAGATCCATCCTGTGGACGTGCAGTACGCGCCCACGCACACCACGGTCACGCTCGACGTGCGCGGCAGCCGCCATACCTTCGACTACCCGCTCGTGGGCAGGTTCAACGTGGAGAACGTCATGTGCGCGTTCGGCATCGGATTGCAGCTGGGCTTCTCGGCCGACGTGATCGTGGAGGCGCTCGAGGAGGCCCCGCAGATCCCCGGCCGCCTCGAGCGCGTGAGCGCGCCGCACGACGGCGGCGTCTCCGTGTTCGTGGACTACGCGCACACCCCCGACGCGCTGGAGAAGGCGCTCGCGTCCATCATGGCGCTCACGCCCGGCCGCACCATCTGCGTGTTCGGCTGCGGCGGCGACCGCGACGCGTCCAAGCGTCCCATCATGGGCAAGGCGGCGCTCGCGGCCGACCATGCCGTGGTGACGAGCGACAACCCGCGCACCGAGGATCCGGACGCCATCATCGCCGACATCGTGAGCGGCATGGGCGGCGGCGTTGGCCGCTTCGACGTGGAGAGCGACCGCCGAGCCGCCATCGCGCTGGCCATCGCGCAGGCGCAGGCCGGCGACTCCATCCTGGTGGCGGGCAAGGGGCATGAGGATTACCAGCTGGTAGGAGACGCGGTGCTCTCGTTCGACGACCGCGTGGTGGCCGCCGAGGAGCTTGAGCGCGCCTTCGGCGAGGGACGGTAGCGCATGCGATTGAACGCGAAGCAGATAGCGGCGTGCACGGGCGGCTCGTTCATCGCCGAACCGCTCGATGCCCGCACGCTGGCGACGGGGCTCACCTGGGATTCGCGCGACGTGAAGCCCGGCGACGTGTACGTGGCGCTGCCCGGCGAGCGGGTGGACGGCCACGACTTCGTGGGCGCCGCCCTGCGCGCCGGGGCCGTCGTCGCGCTCGTCATGCAGCCGCTCGACGAGGCGGCGCTGCTTCTGGCCCGCGAGATGGGCGCGGCCGTGATCGAGGTGCCCGACACCGCGCACGCCGTGGCCGACCTCGCGCGCGAATGGCGCACCCACCTGCGCGGACGCGTGATCGCACTCACCGGCTCCACCGGCAAGACCACCACGAAGAACCTCGTGCGCGACGTGCTGGCCAGCACCTTCACGGTTGCGGCCACCGCGGGCAACCAGAACAACGAGCTGGGCGTTCCCAAGACGCTGCTAACGGCCGAGCAGGACACGCAGGCTGTGGTGGTGGAGATGGGCATGCGCGGCGCGGGCCAGATCGCCGACCTCTGCGACTACGTGCGCCCGGACTGGGGCCTCGTGGTGAACGTAGGCGAGAGCCACATCGAGCTTCTGGGCAGCCGCGAGAACATCGCGCGCGCCAAGGCGGAGCTCCTGTGCGCCCTGCCCGAGGGCACGGGCCGCGCCTTCGTGAACGCCGACGACGACTTCGCCGGCTTCCTGCGCGCCCACGCCCGCCTCGACGCCCGCCAAGTGGAGACAGTTCTGTTCTCCGCAGGTTGTCATCCTGAGCGAGCCGAAGCCGACCCTCTTTGTCATCCTGAGCGAGCGAAGCGAGTCGAAGGATCCCCCGCGGCGCCAGCCGAAAGCGCCCCAGCCCCCGCCGTCTGGGCCGAGCGCATCGAGCTCGACGAGCAGGGCCGTCCGCGCTTCGAGCTGCACGCCGCCGGCTTCGCGCCCGAGGAGGAATCCGCCCCGTGCGCGCTCAACCTGCGGGGCCTGCACAACGTGGGCAACGCTTGCGCCGCCGCCGCCGTGGGGCGCGCGTCCGGCATCCCGCTTGCACGCTGCGCTGAGGCGCTCGAGGCCTCCGAGCCCGAGGCGGGCCGCCAGGAGGTGCTCGCGGCGCGCGGCGGGTTCACCGTGGTGAACGACGCCTACAACGCGAATCCCGACTCCATGCGCGCCTCGCTCGCCACGTTCTGCGCGCTCGACGTGCCCGGCAAGCATGTGGCCGTGCTCGGCGACATGGGCGAGCTCGGCGACTTCGCGCCGGCCTGCCACGCGGGCATCGGCGCGTTCGCGGCGACGCTGCCGCTCGAGCGCCTCGTGTGCGTGGGCGAGCTCGCGGCGCTCATCGCCGACGCCGCCGAGGGCGCCGGCATGGATCCTGGCCGCATCGTGCGCGCCGGATCGATTTCCGAAGTGTTCGGCGATTTGGATGTCAGCGTCGAGCCCGGGGACGCCGTCCTCGTGAAGGCGTCGCATTTCATGGGCCTCGAACGCGTGGTCGAAGGACTGGTCAACTGATGCTTTCCGTATTCTCCCAATACCCGACGTTCCTCGTGTTCCTCGCCATCGTGGCGGCCATCGTGCTTACGATCGCCCTCATGCCGGTGTGGATCAAGTTCCTCAAGTCAAGCCACATCGGCCAGCAGGTGCGCGCCGACGGGCCCGAGAGCCACCTGGTCAAGCAGGGCACGCCCACCATGGGCGGCGTCATCATGCTGGTGGCCGTCATCGCGGTGGCGCTGCTGGTGGGCAACCCGACGCCTGAGACGTTCGCGCTTCTGGGCGCCACCGTGCTCACGGGGCTGCTCGGCCTCATCGACGACGCGTCGAAGGTGGTGAAGGAGCGCTCGCTCGGCCTCACGCCCAAGGCGAAGCTCGTCGGGCAGTTCCTCATCGCGTCGGCGTTCTGCCTGGTGGCGGTGAACTGGCTCGGCGTGGCGCCCACGGTTGAGATACCCTTCGTGTACACGTTCGACTTCGGCATCCTGACCACGGTCCTGCCCATCGGCGACGGCATCGCCATCCCGTGGCTGTACCTGCTGTTCGTGAACGTCCTTCTGGTGGGCCTGTGCAACGCCGTGAACCTCACCGACGGGCTGGACGGCCTGGCTGCCGGCACGGTGATGATCGTGATGATCGTGATGGCCGCCATCGCGTACCGCTCCGATCTGCTGGAGCCCGCCATCTTCGCGGCGGCGCTCGCGGGCGCGTGCGTGGGCTTCCTCTGGTTCAACTCGTTTCCGGCCGACATCTTCATGGGCGACACCGGCTCGCTCGCGCTGGGCATGGCGCTCGGGTGCCTCGCCGTGGTCACCAAGACCGAGTTCGTGTCGCTCATCATCGGCGGGCTGTTCGTCGCCGAGGCCCTGTCGGTGATGATCCAGGTGTTCTACTACAAGAAGACGCACAAGCGCATCTTCCTCATGGCGCCTTTGCACCACCACTTCGAGAAGAAGGGGTGGAGCGAGACGAAGGTGGTCGTGCGCTTCTGGATCATCTCGGGCGTGCTGGCCGCCACCGGCTTCTCGCTCTACTTCGCCGAGACGCTCATGGCGGTGGCCTAGGCCATGGAGCGCATCGACCTCATCGAGGGAAGGAAGCACGCGCCGCGCCGTCTCGGGCGCGTGCTCGTTTTAGGGCTCGGCAAGAGCGGGCGGGCGGCGGTGGACTACCTGCTGCCGCTGCTCGGGGGGCGCGTGGAGGCGCTCGCCGTGGCGGCGGGCGCGCGCACGCCGGCCTCCGAGGAGTTCGCGGCGCGCGCGTGCGCGGCCGGCGCGATCGCCGATTTCGAGGACGCGGCCGTGGGCGCCTTGGCCGAGCGGGCGGGCGGCGGCTTCGAGCTGTGCGTGGCGAGCCCGGGCATCCCCGAGTCCTCGGCGCTGTACGCCTCGGCGGCTGCGGTGTCGGCCGAGGTGGTGAGCGAGGTGGAGTTCGCCTGGCGCGAGAGCGCCGCGGACAGCCGCTGGGCGGCCGTCACGGGCACGAACGGCAAGACCACCGCTACGGCGCTTCTGGCGCACGTGCTGGCGGCGGCCGGCTTCGACGCTCATGCCGTGGGCAACATCGGCGACCCGTGCATCGCGCAGGTGGGCGCGGGCGGCGCCGAGGTGTACGCGGCCGAGGTGTCGTCCTACCAGCTGGCCTCGACGCGCCTGTTCGCGCCCGACGTGGCGGTGCTGCTCAACATCACGCCCGACCACCTGCACTGGCACGGCTCGTTCGAGGCGTACCGCGACGCGAAGCTCAAACTGCTCGCCAACCTCTCGCAGGTACCGGGCGCCGTGGCCGTGCTCGACGCCGTGAACGACGTCGTGCGCGCCGAGGCGCGCCGCCTGCGCGCGCTGCCGGCGGGCGAGCGCGGCTTCTCCTACGTGCCCGTGGGCACGGCAGCGGGCCTTTCGGGCGACATGCGCGCGGCCTGCGGAAGCGAGAACGCCGCGTTCCTCGCGGCGGACGGCGCCCTCACGGTGGCGCTCGGCGGCGTGGAGCACCTCCTCGCGCGCTCCGACGAGCTGCTGGTGAAGGGCGAGCACAACGCCTCGAACGCGCTCGCCGCCGCCGCCGCCGCGCTCGCGCTCGGCGCGGATGCCGACGCCGTTGCCGAGGCCCTGCGCACGTTCCCCGCGCTCGAGCACCGCATCGAGCCCTGCGGCGAGGTGGGCGGCGCGTGCTGCTACAACGACTCCAAGGCCACGAACGTCGATGCGACGCTCAAGGCGCTCGAGGCCTTCCCGGAGGCGCGCCCCCTCGTGCTGCTCGGCGGCGACGACAAAGGCACCGACCTTAAGCCCCTCGTGGCGGCGACGCATGCCCGCGCCCGCGCGGCCGTGTGCTTCGGCGCGGCCGGCGCGCGCTTCGAGGAGGCGTTCTCCCAGGCGGCCGACCGTGCCCCGGAGGATTTCCGGCTTATGCGCGCCGCGCATCTCGCCGACGCGCTCGACGCGGCGCTCGCCCTCGCGGGCCCGGGCGACGTGGTGCTGCTCTCGCCCGCCTGCGCCTCCTTCGACGAGTTCGGCTCGTTCGAGGAGCGTGGCCGCGCGTTCAAGGAGCTCGTGGCGCGCCGCTCTGCGGGCGCGCGCTAGGGGGATGCCCATGGCCGCCGCGCGCATGCGGGAGACTCCCGCGCACATCATGGCACCCCGCCTCATCATGCTGCTCGCCGTGCTCGGGCTCGTGCTGCTCGGCCTGGTCATGGTGTATTCCACCTCCTCGGTCATCGCGCTCGTGAAGGCCGCCTCGCCCGACGAGGTGAACCCCATGGCCGACATGCTCGCCCAGCTGCGCTACGCCGGGGTGGGGGCGGTTGCAGCGTTCGTCATCTACCGGTTCTTCCCGCCGTCGGTGTGGCGCAGCAACTTCGTCTACATCGTGTGGGCGGCCGCGCTCGTGCTGCTCGTGCTCACCGAGCTGTTCGGTACCGGCGAGGACGAGTGGGGCGCCAAGCGCTGGCTCTCGCTCGGGCCCTTGAGCCTGCAGGCCTCCGAGTTCGCGAAGATCGCGCTCGTGCTGGTGGCGGCGCGCCTGTTCGCGGATATGCGCGAGGGCCTGCTCTCGGTGAAGGCGTTCTTCGTGCAGGTGTTCGTGCTTTTGCTCGTGCCCGTCTTCATCATCCTGAAATTACAGTCCGACCTGGGCACGGCCATGATCTGCGTCGTGGGCGTGTTCGCGGTCATGTGGCTGGGGGAGGTGCCGGGGCGCACCATGGCCATCGTGGCCGCGGTCGTGGTGGCGGTGGGCGCGATCGGCGTGCTGAGCGAGCCGTACCGTCTCGCGCGCCTCATGGTGTTCATGGATCCGTGGAACGACGGCGAAGGCGGCTACGGCACGGGCTACCAGCTCATCCATTCGCTCTACGCCATCGCCGGCGGGGGCGCGGGCGGCGCGGGCCTGGGCAACTCTCACGAGAAGTTTTTGTACCTCACGCAGTCGGAATCGGACTTCATCTTCGCCATCGTGGCCGAGGAGCTGGGGCTTTGGGGCGCGGCGGGCGTCATCGTGCTGTTCCTGCTGCTTCTGTACGCGGGCATGCGCATCGCGCGCTCGGCGTCCGACAACTTCGGGACGATGGTGGCCGGGGGCCTCACCATCATGATCGCGTTCCAGGCCTTCTTGAACATCGCCATGGTGATCGGCTGGTTCCCCGTGGTGGGCAAGCCCTTGCCGTTCATCTCGTCGGGAGGATCCTCGCTCATCGCGTCGCTTATGATGGTGGGCCTCATCCTGTCGGTGTCGCGCGACGCCGCGGCCCCCGACGTCTACGATAGGCGCCGCGCCGACCTGCGGGTCGTGCGCGCCGCGCCCGAGCCGCCGCGCGGCGGCTCGACCCGGAAGGGCAGGAGGTAGCAACATGTTGGCAGTTCTCTCCGGCGGCGGGACCGCCGGCCATATCAACCCGGCGCTCGCACTGGCCGACGAGCTGGCCGAGCGCGGCTGGGACGTGCGCTTCGCCGGCACGCCGACGGGCGTGGAGGCGCGGCTCGTGCGCGAGGCCGGCATCCCGTTCACGCCGTTCGAGGCGCGCGGCTTCAACCGCAGCCACCCGCTCACGCTGCCGAAGGCCCTGGCCACCATCCAGAAGAGCACGAAACTCGCGCGCGCGTGGTTCGACGAGATCCGCCCCGACGTGGTGGTGGGCTTCGGCGGCTACGTGTGCATCCCCGTGGCGCGCGCGGCCGAGCAGCGCGGCATCCCCGTGGTGGTGCACGAGCAGAACTCGGTCATGGGCATGGCGAACAAGTACCTGGCCCGCCGCGCCGCTGCGGTGTGCCTCACCTACGAGCACGCCGCGGAGGCGCTCTCGGAGGCGGAGCGCGCGCGGACGACGGTGACGGGCAACCCCGTGCGCCGAAGCGTGTTCGCGGCCACGCGCGCCGAGGGCCGCGCCGCCTTCGACGTGCCCGACGACGCGCTCATGCTGCTGGTGACGGGCGGGAGCCTGGGCGCGCGCCACGTGAACCAGGCCGTCGCCGCGCGCAAGGAGATGCTGCTGGCGCATCCCGGCCTGCACGTGGTGCACGTGACGGGCCCGAAGGAGCTCGACGCCGTGACCGAGGCGCTCGCGCTCCCGCCCGAGGAGGCCGCGCGCTGGCGGCTTCTGGGCTACACCGACCAGATGGGCCCGGCCATGGCCGCCGCCGACGCCATCGTCTCGCGTGCCGGCGCCACCTCGCTCGCCGAGATCGCGGCCCGCGCGCTGCCGGCGCTGCTCGTGCCGTTCCCGCATGCGACGGAGGATCACCAGACCATGAACGCGCGCGCCTGCGTGGAGGCGGGGGCGGCCCTCATGGTGGCCGACGCCGAGGTGGACGGCCCCGCGTTCGACGAGGCGCTGCGCACGCTCGTGGAGGACGCGGACGCGCGTGAGAGGATGGCCGCGGCCGCCCGCGCCCAGAAGGCCGAGGACGCCGCCGCGCTGTTGGCCGACGCCGTGGAGCGGGCGGCCGCCCTGTCATCCTGAGCGGAGCGGCGGGAGCTTTCTTTCTGTCATCCTGAGCGGAGCGACCGAAGGGAGCGGAGTCGAAGGATCCCGTGCGGCGTCAGCTGCGAGCGTCACGGCTAACGCCACACGGGATCCTTCGACTCCGGTGCTTCGCACCTCCGCTCAGGATGACAAACTGCGGTACAATGGAACATCGCGTAAGACGAGGAATCGAAGGGTTGAAGATGGACACAGAGCGCATCGAGCACATTCACTTCATCGGCGTGGGCGGCGTGGGCATGAGCGGCATCGCCCGCGTGGCGTTCGACCAGGGCCTGCACGTGACGGGCTCGGACCTCAAGGAGAGCCGCTACACCAAGCAGCTCAAGGAAGCGGGCATCGAGGTGCATATCGGGCACGACCCGGCGAACCTGCCTGCGGGCGATCCGGTGGTCGTGGTGTCCACCGCCATCCTCGACAACAACCCCGAGCTCATCGCCGCCAAGGAGCGGGGGCTTTCCATCTGGCACCGCGCGCAGATGCTCGCGCACCTGGGCCGCGGCCTCGAGACGCTGGCCGTGGCCGGCACGCACGGCAAGACCACCACGTCCTCGATGCTGGCGAGCGCGCTCGACGGCATGGGGGAGGACCCGACGTTCCTCATCGGTGGCATCGTGCGCGCCTACGGCACGAACGCGCATTCCGGGGGCGGCCGGCACTACGTGGTGGAGGCCGACGAGAGCGACAAGTCGTTCACCTACCTCTCGCCGCGCGCCGTGCTCGTCACCAACGTCGAGGCCGACCATCTGGACCACTACCGCGACCTCGACGAGATCTACGAGAAGTTCTCCGCGTTCATCGGCTCGGTGCCCGCCGAGGGCGGCGTGGTGATGGCCTGCGGCGATGACGAGGCGCTCGTTCGCATCGCGCGCGAGGCGGGGCGCACGATGTTCACCTACGGCTTCGGCGAGGGATGTGACGTCCGCATCGCGTCGTACGAGCCGCACGGCGTGGGCAGCGACTTCGCGCTCGCGCTGCCCGACGGCCGCGAGGTGGCGGCGCGCATCAAGCAGAACCCCGGCCGCCACAACGTGCTGAACGCCGCCGGCGTCATCGGGCTTCTGTGGGCGCTCGGCTACGACCCGCAGGCGGCCGCCGACGCGCTGGCCGGGTTTGCGGGCGTGAAGCGCCGGTTCGACCTGGTGGGCGAGGCCGCCGGCGTCACCGTGGTGGACGACTACGCGCACCATCCCACCGAGATCGCGGCCACTATCGAGGCCGCGTCGCGCCTGGGCTACGCGCATGTGCACGTGCTGTTCCAGCCGCACCGCTACTCGCGCGCGCCGCTGTTCACCGAGGTGCTGAAGGACGACTTCGGCGCCGCCTTCGACGCGGCCGACGCCGTCACGTTCATGGACGTGTACCCGGCCGGCGAGGCTCCGGTGCCGGGCGTGTCGGGCAAGACGTTCCTGAACGTGGTGCTCGACCATCCGGGGCATCCCGAGGCGGGCTACGTGCCGCGCCGCATCGAAGTGGTGCCCTACCTGGCCTCGAAGCTCCAGCCGGGCGACCTGTTGATCACCATGGGCGCGGGCGACGTGACGGCCATCGGCCCGCAGCTGGTCGACGCGCTCGCGGAAGCCGCGCGCTAGGGAGCCTGCCGTGAGAGCCCGCCACGCCTCGGCCCTCGAGGCCCTGCTCGTCGACGACGCCTTCGACGGCGACGTGTACCCCAACGAGCCCATGAGCCGCCACACCATGTACCGCATCGGCGGGCCCGCGCGCTTCTACGTGCAGGCGGCCTCCGTCGGCGCGCTCAAGCGCGTGGTGGAGGCGTGCGAGCAGACGGGCATGCCGTGGACGGCAACCGGCCGCGGGTCGAACCTGCTCGTGGCCGACGAGGGCTATCCCGGCGTGGTCATCGCGCTCGGGCGCGACTTCCGCACCTGCCGCTACGACGAGGAGGCGCGGCGCTTCTGCGTGGGCGCGGGCGTGCCCCTGTCCTCGGTGGTGCAGGAGGCGTTCAGCCGCTCGCTCTCGGGGCTCGAGTTCGCCGTGGGCACGCCGGGCACCGTGGGCGGCGCGCTGCGCATGAACGCGGGCACGCGCGAGGAGTGGATCGGGTCGCGCGTGGCGTCGGTGACCACGCTCTCGCCGAAGGAGGGCCTCGTGCGCCGCGCGGGCGAGGAGGTGGCGTGGGGCTATCGGGAGAGCTCGTTTCGGCCCGACGAGGTGATAGTGGAATGCGAACTTTCCGTAGAGCCGGCCGACCCGTTCTACTTACGCGGTAAGATGGAGGCCTCGCATGCGCGCCGCAAGAAGACGCAGCCGCTCGGCAGCCCTTCGTGCGGGAGCGTGTTCCGCAACCCCGAGGGCCGCTCGGCCGGCGAGCTCGTCGAGGGCTGCGGCCTCAAGGGGCGCCGCATCGGCGGGGCGCAGGTGTCGGAGGTGCATGCGAACTTCATCGTGAACACGGGCGGCGCCACGGCGCGCGACGTGATGGATCTGATCGAGCTGGCCCAGGCGAAGGTGTACGAGACGTATGGCATCGAATTACAACCGGAAGTCCGCTTCCTCGGGTTCGCGTAGGGCGGCCCCGTCCTCGCGCGGGCGCGGCGCCTCCGGATCCGCGGGCCGATCCTCGCGCGCTGCGGGCGGCTCCGTGCGGCCGACGTCGCGTCCCTCGTCGCCCGGCGGCTACCGGGCCATGCCCGGAGGCCAGCTGCCCAACCGCCGCGCCGGCCAGGCCCGCCCGCCGCTGTCGTCGGTGCGCGTGGGCGACCTCGACCGCGCTGAGCGCAACGCCCGCGCCCAGCGCACCTACCGCCGCCACCTCGTGCGCATCGGCATCGTGGCCGCGCTTCTTTTGGCGCTCGTGGCGGGCGGGGCGGCGCTGTACTACTCCGACGCGTTCGCCATCGAGGAGGTGACCGTCTCCGGCGTGGAGCACCTCACGGCCACCGAGATGACCGAGCTGGCCTCCGTGCCCGCCAACACCACCCTTCTGCGCGTGGACGCGGCCGGCATCAGGGAGCGCCTGCTCAAGGACGCCTGGGTGCTCGACGTGGACGTGAAGCGGAACTTCCCGAGCACGCTCGAGCTCGCCGTCACCGAGCGCACCATCGCCGCCGTGGTGGAGGTGCCCTCCGAGGACGCGCTCACCGTGCAGGACTGGGCCGTCGCCTCCGACGGCATGTGGCTCATGCCCATCCCCGCGCAGGATTCCGAGGCGGGCAAGAAGACGAGCCCGAAGGTGTACGAGGACGCGGCCAGCGTGCTGCGCATCACCGAGGTGCCCTACGGCACGGCGCCGGAGGTGGGGGCGTACTGCACCGATGCCAACGTGAACAACGCCCTGTCCATCGTGGCGAACATGACCACCGAGCTGGCGGGCCAGGTGCGCGCCGTGGCGGCCACCGAGACGGAGTCGACCACGCTCACGCTGGAGAGCGGCGTGGAGATCGTGTTCGGCTCGGCCGAGAACATCCGCGACAAGGAACGCGTCTGCCTGGCCATCATGGAGGAGCACCCCGACGTGGTCTACATCAACGTCCGCGTGGTAGACCGCCCCACCTGGCGCGCATGATGTCATCCTGAGCGGAGGCGGCGGAACCGCGCATGATGTCATCCTGAGCGGAGGCGGCGTGAGCCGCGCATGATGTCATCCTGAGCGAGCGAAGCGAGTCGAAGGATCCCCCGCGGCGCCAGCCGATAACGCCTGCGTGCCCCTCGTCCTCCTCCCTCCCCGAACGTGCAGATTTCTTGAAGGCGCCCCCGCCGCCGCCTGCCCATCCTGCGGCCCGACGGAGCGCCCGCCGAGCCGAACGGCGCGTTTGTTGTACCGAACGGCTCCATATGGCCGCGCATCAGGTATTTCGCGCCCCGACTTTATGAAAAAATCGGGGGGGGGGGGCTTCAAAGCCGTCTCTTTCGGTTGTCAGGACGTTCCCGCTCTGTTACCATCTTGATGTTGTAAAACGATTCGGCGCGCGACAGGGCGCGCCTTCAACTCGACGATTGGTGTCTGCCGCATGAGCGTTGCGATTTCCCCCGCAGATTCGCGCAACGAACGGGCCTCCGCGCCCGCGGATCGCCATGCCTTCGCAGCCCCGGCTTCCCTCGCCCTCGAAGCCGATCGCCTGAAAACCTCTGCGGGGGGGGGCGCTCTGAGAGAGGGTGCCGCGAGCGGCGCGTTGAACCCGGCCGGCTAAGCCGGCGCTCCTCCGAACTTCCCATAGCCTCATCTGACGCCGCGGGCGAAGCCGCCCGCGGCCTTCGCATGCCCGCATCGGTGGGCTGGCACGTGCTGCAGGTGGCGCCCGGCCAAGAGCGCTCGATGGCCGAGCGCGTGGCGA
This sequence comes from Arabiibacter massiliensis, assembly GCF_902386925.1. NCBI lineage: Bacteria > Bacillati > Actinomycetota > Coriobacteriia > Eggerthellales > Eggerthellaceae > Arabiibacter > Arabiibacter massiliensis. The sequence goes on from NZ_LR698996.1 coordinate 3,351,376, forward strand.
GCCTCGCCGGGCCGGACCTTCTGCGCGAGTGCTTCCCTCTGAGCTGCCAGCTGCTCAAGAAGCAGCAGGGCGCGTGGCGCCTCGTCACCGAGGTCATGTTTCCCGGCTACGTGTTCCTGGCCACGGGCGACATCGACGCCGTGCGCGAGCGCCTGAAGCTGTCCACCTCCTTCGCGCGCCTTCTGGGCGCGGGCGACGCCATCTTCTCTTTGACGCCCGAGGAGGCGGCCTTCGTCTCCGAGTTCGGGGGCGCAAACCACGTGGTGGGCATGTCCGAGGGTGTGATCGAGGACGGGCGCACCGTGGTGCGCAGCGGCCCCTTGCGGGGGAGGGAGGGCCTCATCCGCAAGATCGACCGGCACAAGCGGGCGGCGTATCTTGACGTGGGGCTGCTCGACCAGGCGCGGGTGCGGGTGGGGCTCGAGATCACCAGGAAGACGTGAGATTCGGAGTCTGACCTGCAGCAACGCAGCTTGTTGCGAGGAGGCCGATCCTGGTGCCGAGCGTGCCGCACCGGCCTCCCCGCAGGAAACTGCAAGCGCCTTGTACGGGCGCAACCTTTTCGACATACCTTGATGCGCGAAAACGATGCCACGTGTGCGTTTCGGCCAGCCTCTTGGGAATGAATAGCCGTCGCGAAGCTTGAAGCGGCATGCCCTGCGCCCGGAGAGGGCCAAGGGGCGAAGCCATGGCCTCGCGCAGTCGACCCGAGATGGCGCGAGGAGGTGGGCGTATGTGGTACGTGGTGCAGACGATGGCTGGACGCGAGTTCGTCGTCCAGCGGCAGATCGAGCAGATCGCGAGCGATGACGTGCTCGATGAATGCTTCGTCCCCCAATACGAGGTGCAGAAGCACCTGCGCGGCGAGTGGCGCACCTGCACCGCCGTGCTGTTCCCCGGCTACCTGATCGTGGTGAGCGATCGCATCGCCGAGCTGCAGGCGCAGCTGAAGCAGATCCCCCAGTTCGCGAGCGTCTTGAACAACGACGGCACGTTCATTCCCCTGGAGCCGCACGAGGTGGCCTGGATCGACGCGTTCACCGAGAAGGACCACCGCGTGATCGGCATGTCGGAAGGTGTGATAGAAGGCGACCAGATCGTCGTGCTGAAAGGCCCGCTGGTGAACCGCACGGGCTGGATCAGGAAGATCAACCGCCGCAAGCGCACCGCGTATCTGGAGATCGAGATGTTCGGCAGGACGATCCAAACCAAGATCGGCCTGGGGATAGTAAGAAAGCGATAAGGATAGGGACCGCCCGCAAGGGCAACCATGGAAGACGCACTTGACAACGAAATAGAGATGGACGATGTTCGTCGCCCTGATCGGGCGGCAGGTGCCCCCTCCTGTCATCCTGAGCGCAGCGCGCAGCGCGGAGTCGAAGGATCCCGTGCGGCGTCAGCCGAAGACGGACGAACCTCGCCTCGCCTCGCGTACCGCTTCCTGAAGCGTGCCTTCGACATCGTTTTCAGCCTGCTGGTTGTTTCGGTAGCTGTCATTTTGTGGCCGTTAGCAATTGCGGTCTTTATCGCTATCGCGGTTCAGACCAAAGGCAGTCCGATTTACCTGCAAGAACGCGTAGGGCGCTATGGCAAGCCTTTGAGGATTCTGAAACTGCGCACCATGGTGTCCGATAGCGACGACGTTGAAAAGCACTTGAATGCTGAGCAGCTGGAGCAATGGAAGCGCGAGCGCAAGGTGGACAATGATCCGCGCATCGTTCCCGTGGGGTCGTTTCTTAGAAGAACGTCGCTTGACGAAATGCCCCAGTTTCTCAACGTTTTGACGGGGTCGATGAGTGTCGTCGGGGTCCGGCCCGTGGTCGCCGAAGAACTCGTCTCGTATGGTGACGACGTTACGGAGTTTCTCTCGCTGAAGCCCGGGATTACCGGATGGTGGCAAGTTCAGGCAAGGAACGATGCGACTTACGAGGACGGCAGCCGTCAAGAGTTGGAACTATATTACGTGCGAAACGCGAGTCTCGCTCTTGACATCCGCATCTTCGTTGAAACCTTTGGTGCCATGTTTGGCAAGAACAGGAACGGGCTATGAATGCTCGCATCGGCATGAACTTCTCTACGTCGAGTATAGGGTCTGAGGTTGGCGGTTTGATTCCGAAGAGGCTGAATAGACCGGAGATCGTTTCGTGAGGATGATTCCATTCAATATTCCCCCCCTTGTTGGGGATGAGATTAGATATGTAAGAGCGGCCATTGAAGACAATAGAAAGATTGGCGGAGATGGGCCGTTTACGAAGAAGTGCAGCGAGTGGCTTCAGCGTCGTTTTGGGTCGGATAAGGTCTTGCTGACCACAAGTGGTACCAGCGCGCTTGAAATGGCGGCCTTATTGTGCGACTTGAAGCCTGGCGACGAAGTCATACTGTCGTCGTTCACGTTCACTTCTACCGCGACCGCATTCGTGCTTGCCGGCGCCTCTCTCGTGTTTGTGGATGTTCGTCCGGACACGATGAACATCGATGAAACGAAGATCGAGGCTGCGATTACAGATCGCACCCGAGTTATTGTTCCCGTCCACTATGCGGGTGTCGCTTGTGAGATGGACGCCATTATGGACATAGCGCATCGTCATGGATTGTTGGTCGTCGAGGACGCTGCACAGGCGGTTCTCGCCACCTACAAAGGGCGTGCTTTGGGGACTATTGGCGACTTTGGCTGCTATAGCTTTCATGAAACCAAGAATTACTCGATGGGCGAAGGCGGGGCGATTTCCGTCAACAATCCCGCTTATATCGGCCGCGCCGAGATTATCCGCGAGAAGGGGACTAATCGGGCTCAGTTCTTCCGAGGGCAGGTAGCTAAGTACAACTGGGTTGATCTCGGATCGAGCTACCTTCCTTCGGAGCTGAATGCTGCTTACCTCTGGGCTCAGCTTGAACGTGCGGACGAAATCAACAAGAACCGCCTAGCGGTGTGGCATCGCTATAACGAGGCATTCGCTCCTCTCGCCTCGCAGGGCCTTGTGGCTCTTCCGACTGTTCCCGATGGTTGCGAGCATAATGCCCACATGTATTACCTGAAATTTGCTGACCTGGCCGAACGCACAGCTTTTATCCAATTTATGAAGGATTGCGGCGTCAGCTGTGTCTTCCACTATGTTCCATTGCATTCTGCGCCTGCTGGTGAACGTTTCGGTCGCTTCTGCGGCGAGGATGAATACACCACGCCTGATTCTGATCGCCTTGTGCGTCTGCCTATGTACTACGGCATGGCTGACGAGGATTTGAAGTACGTAATCGCGTGCGTCAAGAAATTCTTCAACGAGAAGATTCAGGCTTAGGCGTGGGAGAGAAAAAGCCTATAAAGGTTGCTTTCGTTATGGGGAAGATGAACTCCGGCGGCAAAAAGACCTTGGCCATGCAATATTTTTTGAACTTTAACCCTGCCGAAGTCGAGGTTCACTTCATATGCGATGCAGACTCGAACGCTATACCTGAGGATGAAATTCGCAGGCATGGTGGATTTGTGCACATGGTTCCCCCGTACCAGAATATCGTTAAGAACATGGTGGATATGCGCGAGTTGTTCGCGCGAGAGCGTTTTGACGTGCTGCATGCCTACAACAGCACTATGAACCTCTTCCCGCTGAGGGCTGCCAAGCAAGCTGGCATTTCCGTGCGCATCTCGGAAAGCCTGTCTATGGCTCACGAGCGCGAGCCGAAGACGTATCTAAAACATATCCTGCGCAAGTTTGCGAAGCGGTACGCGACTCACTATGTGTCTTGCGGTGAAGATTGTGGCAGGTGGCAGTTCGGTGATGCGCTGTTCGATGCCGGATATGTCGATGTGTTCAAGACGGCCATCGACTCAGCCAAGAATTCTTTCGACGAGGGGCTGCGTGCGCGAACGCGCGCGGAGCTTGGTGCGGCCGATGATGAGCTCTTGGTCGGCTTTGTCGGACGCTTTGTTGTGCAGAAGAACCCGATGTTCATGTTGGAGACAGCGAAGGAGCTCGTGGATCTGAATTCCAAAGTGAGGTTGTTGCTGATTGGCGACGGTGAGCTTCGCGATGAGATGCTCGCTTACGTTGACGCAAACGGTTTTTCCGACCATGTGCTTTACCTCGGTCGCAGGGAAGATATCGTGGGCTTCTACCAGGCAATGGATTGCCTCCTTCTGCCGAGCCTTTATGAAGGTCTGCCTGTGGTGGGCTTGGAGGCGCAGTGCGCCGGCTTGGATGTTTTCTTCTCAACCGAAGTCACGCCAGAAGCGGCTTTCTGCGAATTAGGGCACTTTCTTTCATTGGCTGATGGCGCGAAAAAGTGGGCCGAGAAGATCAGCGTTGTGCTTGAGAACCATCGTAATCGAACTTCGCGTTCGAAAGACTGTGTAAACGCAGGCTTCGACTCACGTGGTGAGGCGAAGCGACTTGCTGTGTATTATGCCAATGCCCTTGCAAGACAAGGAAGTTGCTAATGGTGGAAATCAAACACATACCTCGCATCGGTATAGCCACCAACTGGCAATACCCTGACTATGGTGGCATGATTCAAGCCTTTGCGACCCAGCTTGCGGTAGAGTCTTTGGGTTGCATTGCTGAAGTGCTGGATGCCGAGAACCTTCAGGGCGACATCAACTCTCGTAAAATGAAATACTTTCTCAGGAACATCACGGATCTCTCGGTCGTGCGCGAAAAGGGTGCTGTGGTTATGTCGTCTTTGAGAAGGAGGATTCCCGGTGAGTACGGCGAGAACATGCGTGCCCGCCGTGCAGCATTCGCTGCTTTCAAAAAGGAGAACTTCAAACCTTCCCGCAGGTTTAGCGACTGGGATGAAATCGCTGAAGGTGCACGCGCGTACGACTGCGTGCTCGTCGGCAGCGATCAGCTCTGGCTTCCGTCAAATATCACAGGGGACTACTACACCTTGAGTTTTGTGCCTGATGACGTGCGTGTCGTCAACTATGCGACCAGTTTTGGCGTCCCCGCTATCCCCGAATACTTACAGCTCCAGACGAAGCGATTCCTTGAAAGGTTCGATGCTCTTTCTGCGCGCGAAACCTCTGGGCAGGAGATTATCTGCAAACTGACGGGCAGGGCCGTGCCTTTGGTATGCGACCCGACCTTACTTATTGACGCTGAAGTATGGAGCGGCGTCGCCATGGGGAGCGAGCAGCTTAGCGAACCCTATATATTTTGCTACCTAATGGGGGACAACCCCTACCAGAGGGACTTCGTCCGGGAGCTGAAGAAGTTCACAGGATGGCGGATTGTACAGTTCCCGCACCTTGACCGCTACATTAAGTCTGACGAAGGGTTTGCTGACCGCTGCGTCTACGATGCCGATCCGGCTGAGTTTCTTGGTCTGATTGAGAACGCATCGCTTGTGTGCACTGACTCGTTCCATGGAACTATTTTCTCGTCAATCTTCAACACCCCTTTCTTTGTGTTTCCGCGGTTTACCAAAAAAGCAACGCTTTCCACCAACACGCGCATAGAGTCGTTGCTTGATCGGCTTAGCTTGCGGAATCGTTTCGTGAGGCAGGGGGATGCTGTGTCCGAGTGTCTTGAGCGTGCTATTGATTTTGACGTGCTCAATGAATCCATCAGGGAGTTTAGAGGCGAGTCGCTTGACTACCTTGCTTCGGCTCTGGGTGTAGTCAGATGATTGAGGTCGCGGATAAAGAGAAATGCTGCGGTTGCACAGCATGCGCTTCGGTATGCCCTACGAGTTGCATTTCCATGGAAAACGACGAGGAGGGGTTTCTCTACCCGAATGCCAATGCTGCGGAGTGCGTTGGCTGTGGTCAATGCGAGCAGGTTTGCCCCATTGCCAACCCTGTCGCCGAGCAGAAATGCGCACAGGTAGGTTACGTCGTGCGGGCAGGTGACGAAGACGTGCTTATCGAAAGCACCTCCGGGGGTGCTTTCACCATAATCGCTCAAACTGTTTTGGCGAAAGGTGGAATAGCTATTGGTGTTGGGTTCGGCGAGGACGGCATGCCGAGACATAAAAGTGCTCAAAACAGCCAAGAGCTTGCAGAGCTCAGAGGCAGTAAATATGTTCAGAGCGACTTGTTGGATACGCTTGTCAAGGTTAAGTTAGAGCTTCAATCAGGCAAGATTGTGTTGTTTAGCGGTACTCCTTGCCAAGTTGAGGGCTTGCTGTCCTTTTTGGGCAACCATCCCGAGAACCTGATTTGCGTGGATGTCGTGTGTCACGCCGTCCCCTCGCCACTCGTATACTCCAGGTATCTTGAGTATGTTGGCAGAAGAGGCTTCGCGAGATTCAGAGATAAAACTCCTTACGGATATCAGTATTCTCAAATGAGCTTCGCCGATGAGTCAGGGGCCAGGTTCTTCTCCGAGGGGGTCGAGACGAGTCCTTACTTGAAAGCGTTCTTCCAGCATCTGAGCGTTAGGCCTTCGTGCTATAGCTGTGCTTTCAGGAAGCGCTTCCGCAGAAGCGATTACACGCTGTGGGATTGCTGGGATGCACATTCGTATTCCGCAGCGATGGATTCCGATCTTGGAGCGACGAAAGTTCTGTGCCATACGGAAAAGGCGAAGGCGCTCGCTTCCGAGCTGTTCGCCCATTCGGATTTTGCTGTCGAGGCGGAACCGGATCTTCTGGTTAAGGGCGAGAAAGAGATATTTGAGCCCCCCAGCCGCCCGGAGAGGCGAAACGAGTTCTTCCGCGACTGTCTGACTATCAAAGATTCGCATGAACTGTTCAGCAAATGGTTCCCCGTTAACGGCAGGGTTGTCGTTGAGAGAAACGTTCGGCGGCTCCTTGCTAGATTCGGGTTGCTTGGAAAGGTCAAGAATTTTCTTAAAGGTATTGTGCGATGAATTCGCTTGTTTCTGCCGTCGTCCCCGTGTTTAATGTCGAGAAGTATGTGGGCGCATGCCTCGATAGCCTCGAAGCGCAAACATACGACAATATTGAGATCGTCATCGTCGACGATGGGTCATCCGATGGATCTCATGCTATTTGTGAAGCATTTGCTGCCAGATCACGGCACAGCGTCAGGCTGCTGAAGCAAGGAAACTCGGGCCTGAGCGCGGCGAGAAATACCGGAATCAGGAATTGCTCAGGTGATCTCGTCGTCTTCGTTGACTCGGACGATTTGGTTTCGCCCCTTTATATTGACGCCCTTGTTTTCGCTCTTCGAGACTCTGGCTGCGCCATGGCGACAATTCGTCGGGTCGACGGGTTTCTTGACGGCCAGAATCCCGTCTTGGAAAAAAACTATGAAACCGCTTGCCTCTATGATGTTCTAAGTGAGGAAGAATATCAAAAGGAGCTGTTATACCAACACGCCTTCAACGGTGCTCAATGGCGCATTTTCGCTCGAGATATGATCGGCGATGATTTCTTTCCTGTCGGGTTGCTGTATGAGGATCTTGCCACTACCTACAAATATGTCCATGGTAAGGGGGATGTTGCTGTCTTGCGCTGCGAGACGCTCTACGGCTATCGGTTTCGTCGGGGAAGTATCATCAGGAGTGGGTTTTCGGAACGTAAGGTAGAGTCTGCCGTAGCGGTCACGGACGAGCTTGTACGCAATATTCGCGAGTGGTACCCGGCTTTGGATAATGCGGCCAAGTCACGCTGCTTCTCGGTGTGTCGTCTTGTCTTTGCGACGCTTGGTGGCGGCCATGAGGAAGCGAGACGTGAGTTGTGGCCGCGCATAGTGGCGACTCGAGCTACGGTGCTCTGCGATTCCGAGGCACGTAAGCGCGAGCGGTTGGCAGCGCTTGCCGCTTGTCTCGGTAGCAGGTTATTCGGGGCTTTTTGCCAAGTATACAATCTTTACAAAGCCAAACACTGAGTGGGTGAAGCGAGGGTGGTTTATGTCTTAATAATGGGGCTGCCGGTTTTTCTGGCGTATATTTCCGACAAAACAAGGGGCTCTCTTTCTGGTATTCTCGCCGTGGCTGCAATATCCGTCCCCGTGTTTTTTGCTGCCGTGCGTGACATTACAGTTGGAACTGACGTTTTGACCTACGGTATCTGGACCTATCAGGCAGCTGCCGCGCAAGACCTCTTCTCGTTCATGGCAGGGCAGGTCGCTGAGGCCGCCCCAGGCTATAACCTCATCGCCTGGATTTCGAGCCACTTAGGATCGTTCGAGATCTACTTGGGGACATTGCAGGCATTGGCTGTGGCGCCAGTGTATTGCTATGCACGCAGGCGCTACCCAGGATGCTCGTGGCCGGCCATGGCGGCGTACATGCTGCTGCTGTTTCCAATTTCTCTAAACGCCATGAAGCAAATGATTGCGGTCGCATTATGCCTTCCCGCCTTTGGTTTTGTCGAGGATAAGAAGCCCGCTAAGTTCCTTGTTTGGATTCTTCTTGTGAGCGCCTTGATTCACCAGACGGCCATCGTATTTCTCGTTTTATATCCCGTGATGCGCCTATTGCTCGATTCGAGGAACCCTCGGCTTGCCTTCTTCGGTCGAGGGCAGAGGCTTGTTTCTCTTTTAATCGTTGCCGGGCTGTTTCTCGTGGCATTTACGGGCGGAAGCTACTTCATCGATGTCTTTTCCAGCCTCAAGGAATCCTATTCGTTCCAAGTTAATGCTTCCGGCACGAGGCTCAATTACTCCGCGCTAGCCATGATCGTGTTTTTTGCTTTTGCATATATGGTTGGTAGGCTTCCAACGGGGGGAGACATTGCGAAGGAAGCACCCGGCGAGCCAGAGCTATTATGCGCCATCTGTTTAGTTGCTTTTGCTGCTGTGCAAATGAACATGATTGCAAGCAGCATGGGGCGATTTGCCTATTACTTTATGTCTTTTGTTCCCTTGTACGTCAGTTGCCTCATGTCTTGCGACGCCAGGCGCTCTAACAAAGTTTTGGCTTGGAGCTGCCTCATTATTTCAATTATATATTTTTACGTAACGTGTGTGGTCAATGGCGGCAACCAGGTATTCCCTTATACTTCTGCGATATTGGGAATCTCCTAATGCTGTTTTCTGTGGTCATCCCCGTATTCAATTGCGAAAGCTTCTTGAATGATGCAATAGACTCTGTTTTGAGCCAAGATTACCATGATTTCGAGATTGTCGTGGTGGATGATGGATCTTCCGACGGCTCCGGCGCGATTGCTGACGCCTATGCGGCTGCGCATGGAAACGTGTATGTTTTACACGACCCCAATCAAGGCCTCCTTCTTGCAAGAAGGAAAGGATTGCTCCACGCTAAAGGCGAGTATGTGCTGTTTTTGGATGCTGACGACCAGTTCAAAGCAGGAGCCTTCGCGCGCATCGCGCAAGTCATCAAAGACACCGGGGCGGACATAGTCTCATTTCGGCTTTCCCGCGAATCGTCTTTCATAATCCCCAATGGGGGGATTGGTGGCCTTGAAGCGGGATTCTATGGAGTCGATGCATACCGGCGTATTAAAGAGCATGTTTGCAGAGGTCGCTTCAATAACTTGTGCGGCAAAGCGCTTCGTCTTTCGTGCGTGGACGTCGGTGCTCCCTACGAAGCCTACGAGGGTCTTATGCATGGGGAGGATCTCTTTCAGCTGCTGCCCATCGTTGATGCGGCTGGCTCACTTGCTCAGATAGATGACGTTCTTTATTTCTATCGACCTAACGAGGGGTCCAGTACCGCAAAATACAAGAGTTCCCAGCTATCCGACATTGTCTTGGTGAATAGGCGTCTTAGGGATTATGCCAGAAGATGGGAGAATTCTTGTCCGCCCGCTGCCGTTTGCGGTGAATCGGACCAGTATTTCTATCTGCTTAAGATGAGCGAGCTTGGTTGTGGTTCCTCCGAGGGGAAGGCAGCCGCTTTCGACGAGATACGCCGAGCAATGTTCAATGAAGGCGTTTTTGACCGCATGCGCGGGGTTGCCATCAGACCCGACAACCGCGCACTCGCTTTTTGTATAGCGCGTGGCTGGCATGGTGCTGCCCGTGCTGTCGTGAGGGCTGTGGAGGCGATGAAGCGATGACCGCTGAATTCGTAACCGAGCGCGCCATGTGTACTGTGCCGATTTTCTCGATTATCGTACCCGTTTATAACACGACTGACTATTTGCCACAGTGCGTCGATGGCGTGCTTAGCCAATCCTTTGATGATTGGGAGCTGATTCTCGTCGACGATGGATCGACTGATGGCTCCGGTGCTGTTTGCGAAGCTTACGCTGCGCGCGACAAGAGGGTCAGGGTTCTGCACCAGGCCAATGGTGGCGTGTCTGCGGCGAGGAATGCGGGCTTGGATGTTGCCGTTGGCGAGTACGTCTGGTTCTGCGACAGCGACGATTCCGTGGTGCCGGGTGCGTTGGACGAGCTTTATGCGTGCATCGCCGACGGACGACCTTCTATGGTTGTTTTTCCCGTAGAGCAGATTGACTCGGACGGCAACAGGGTCGGACTCATTCCCGCTCCGGAGCCGAGTTTTTCGCTCGACGAGGGCCCTCTGCAGTGCGGCGACCTTCTTTACCCCTTCGCTCACGTATTCAAGAGGGTTTTGGCTGGTGGCGAGCGCTTTGACACTTCTTTGGCTCTTCTCGAAGACAGGGATTTCTTCTATCGGATCGCATGGAAGGCGGCGGGACGGACGGCCGTTGTAGGCCATTCGCTGTATCGCTACCTGGTGACCAGGGAAGACTCTGCGGTCAACTCGTCTTCAGTGGCGAAGTCCGTTGCGGCCACGAGAGTGCAGTACGACATCTTTCGCCACGAGGAGTCGCTGGGGTATCCGATGCCTGCATTCAGGATATTCGCTGGTCATACGGTTGGGGTGCTTTCCCTGATCGCCCGCAGGGGTTCTGCACCAGACGATTTCGAAATGGTGAGGTCGAGGCTGCTGGAACAGCGGAGCAACGTTTCCTTGCTCGACGGGGCTTTGAAATTGAAGTGCATTTTGGCACTGGAAGCGCCTTCGGTGTTTAAGGCGCTTGCCCGTCTTACGGGCTACGCGAAAAGGGAGAGACTTGGTTCGACAGTGATTGCAGCTGGTAGGAAATGAAAGGCGAGTTGGCCACGCTGCGGCACTCGGCAAACCCTTCGTGCATTGGCAACTTTGCTGCGTACAGGAGACGTCGTTTGGCCCTCGATGCCTTTAAGGCGCCGAATTGCAGTGCGGGTGCGGCATGCGTTATCAGCTTAGGCGCACCGCTAGGACTGTGTTGTGGCCACAAGCAATTGAGAGGTTAAGGGATTCGCATGAAAGGCGTTATTCTTGCAGGTGGGTCTGGAACCCGACTGCACCCCATAACAAAGTCGGTAAGCAAACAACTGCTGCCGATATATGATAAGCCGCTGGTGTATTATCCGCTGAGCGTGCTCATGCTCGCCGGCATCCGAGAGGTGCTGATCATCTCCACGCCGCGTGATCTGCCGGCTTTCCGTGAGCTTTTGGGTGAAGGCTCGGAGCTGGGCATGCGATTGGAGTACGCCGAGCAGGCTGAGCCACGTGGGTTGGCCGAGGCATTCGTCATCGGACGTGACTTTTTGGCTGGCGAGCCGTGCGCGTTGGTGCTCGGCGATAACATGTTCCACGGCCAAGATCTTACTCATATATTGCTTTGCGCGCGGGAGCGTGTTGAACGTGACGGCGGGGCCGTGGTGTTCGGCTACCCCGTTAAGGATTCTCGCGCTTTCGGCGTTGTGGAGTTCGACTCTGACGGACGCGTAGTCTCTATCGAGGAGAAGCCAGAGTGTCCGAAGTCGAACTATGCCGTGCCCGGCCTCTACTTCTATGACGGCAAGGTGAGCGACATCGCTGCAGCTGTGGAGCCTTCTGTGCGCGGCGAGCTTGAGATTACTAACGTTAACGATGCTTACTTGAAGTGCGGTGAGCTCTGCGTGGAGCTGATGGGTCGCGGAATGGCTTGGCTGGACACCGGCACGCCCCAAGGTCTCCTCAAAGCAGCCGAGTATGTCGAGGCCGTGGAGAGCCGTCAGGGCTACTACATTGCCTGTATCGAGGAAATTGCATTCCGTCGCGGATTTATCGATGTAGTACGCCTTCGCAAACTCGGCGAGAGCTTGAAGAAGACCGACTATGGAAAATACCTACTGTCCATAGCGGACGAAGTTGAGGGGGAGTAGGATGGCCGATTTCTCGCCCAAGAATATTATCGTCACCGGAGGCTGCGGTTTCATCGGGTCTAACTTTGTGCACTATGTGGTGAGCAACCATTCCGATGTTCATGTGACGGTCTTCGACAAGCTAACTTATGCTGGTAATCCTGCGAACATTGCGGGGCTTCCTGCGGAAAGAGTTGAACTTGTCGTGGGGGACATATGCGATTGCAATCTTTTGGATAGAATCGTCCCTGGCCACGATGCAATTGTGCACTATGCTGCTGAGTCCCACAACGACAATTCCATCGCCGGCCCCGAGCCCTTTCTTCATACGAACGTCGAGGGCACGTTCCGCCTGCTTGAAGCTGCGAGGAAGCACGGTATCCGTTACCATCACGTCTCGACTGACGAGGTTTATGGCGACCTGGCGCTTGACGATCCGGCAAAGTTCACGGAGTCCACGCCTTACAAGCCGAGTTCGCCCTACAGCTCCACTAAAGCTGCATCCGACTTGCTTGTGCGTGCGTGGATTCGCACTTATGGCCTTCGCGCCACGATCTCGAACTGCTCCAACAACTATGGCCCCTACCAGCACGTTGAGAAATTCATCCCGCGCCAGATCACCAATATTTTATGCGGTGCAAGGCCCAAGCTTTACGGTGATGGGCGCAATGTTCGCGATTGGATTCACACTGAAGATCACTCGAGTGCTGTGTGGGCTATCCTTACGCGAGGTCGTATTGGAGAGACCTATCTCATTGGTGCCAACGGGGAGAGGAGTAACCTCGAAGTGCTCCATAGCATCCTGAAAGATATGGGCAAGGACGAAAATGACTTCGATTGGGTTAAGGATCGTCCCGGGCATGACAGGCGCTATGCCATTGACTTCACTAAGCTACGAACCGAGCTTGGGTGGAACCCTAAACACTCCGACTTTGCACGAGGACTTGCCGGAACTATTCAATGGTATCGGGATAATGAAGCATGGTGGCGTTCTGCCAAACAAGTCACCGAGGCAAAATATGCTTTGTGCCAGAAGTAGTTCAACTGCGGATCTCTAATTCAGGGGTACCGCGATTATCTACTCCTGGCGGTTTTAGTGGGTGCCGCTTCGAGGCTGGTTTGATAGGATTCATATTGAATATCGCTATTCTTACAATACAAGACTACAATTTCGGAAACCGCTTGCAGAATTACGCCCTGCAGGAAGCTGTAAGGCGTATGGGTCACGAGGTTCTTTCTCTGCGCAGAAGCGCTGTCAAGATGCGTGCACTCAGGAAAGCCGTTCGCCGCGTCATTAAAGACGACTACATCAACGCCTTCGACGCTTTCGATGTCAATATCACCTTCTCGCGCGACGTTGTGTCGAAAGAGTTTGTGAGTCCAAGTCTCAACGAGGACTTCGGCTGTTTCGTTATCGGATCCGATCAGGTGTGGAATCCTACGTTTCCGACAAACAGCGATCTCGACTACCTGCCTATGGTTCCGGCCGTGAAAAAGGTCGCCTATGCGCCCAGTTTCGGTGTGAGCAAGATAACTTCGAACAGGGACCACATTTCCGATCTCCTTTCGGGCATTTCGCACGTTTCGATGCGCGAGCATGCCGGCGCGGCTATCGTGAATGACCTTACCGGTCGCAATGTTCCCGTCGTTCTCGATCCAACCATGCTTATCTCCGTCTCCGATTGGGCTGAGGTGTCGAAAAAACCTCTGAGCATTGACGTCGGCCGACCGTTCGTATTCAAATATGTTCTCGGCGACGATGTAAACGGTCCGAAGATCGATGCGATGACTGCCGAGCTTGGCTTGAGCTTAATCGATGTAATGGACAAGAGCCTCAAACTTGGGCCAGCCGAGTTCGCTTGGCTTGCGGCGAACTGCGAGGTCGTCTGCACGGACTCCTTCCATGCAAGCGTCTTCGCGCTTCTTAACCATCGGCCGCTTGCCATCTTCGAGCGTAGTGATTCGGAGGTGGACATGTCATCGCGTTTCGATACCCTTTGTACTGACTTCGGCCTCGTTGGTCATCGTTCGTCTGATCCTGGTTTTTCGCTCGATTCCGTGATGATGCACGATTGGGTTGATTTCGAATCGCACCTCGCTGCTCGTCGCAGGGACTCGCTGAACTGGCTTGAAGGTGCGTTAGATCAAGTGTGTTCGAATGCTGTTTTATCGAAATGAGCGGACGTCGGCAAATCTGGATTCCCCAAGAGCGATGGGTTCGTAATATATCCTAATGGTTACGAACCAACGCAAAGCGGGGGCGGTCCTCTCTTACATCTCCCTGGTCGTCAACGCGGTCGTCTCGTTCGTGTACGTTCCGATCCTGCTGGGCTCCCTCAGCACTTCGGAGTACGGCGTGTACGAACTCATCGGCTCGGTCATCGCCTACCTGTCGGTGATGGACGCGGGCCTGTCTACCACGCTGAGCCGGTTCTACGTCTCCACCTCCGTCTCGGGCGGCAAGCGCGAGGTCGAGAACCTGCTCGCCATGACCAAGATCATCTACCTCGCGCTGACAGCCGTCGCGGTGGCGGCCGGCGTCGGCGTCTACTGGGCGATCGACCCGCTGTTCGGCGCGAGCTTCACCTCTACGGAGCTCGATCTCGCGCGGCAGATGATGGTGCTCGTGATCGTGAACTGCGCCATCGTGCTGCCCGGGAACTGGTTCCTGGCCATCATCAACGCCGAGGAGCGCTTCGTGTTCGCCCGGGCCCTCTCTATCGTGAAGTACGCGCTGCAGGTGCTCGCAGTCGTCGCCGTGCTCCAGTTCCGGTCGAGCGCGATGGCCGTGCTCGCGGTGCAGGTGGCTGTGAACGCCCTGGGCATCGCCGCGTACGCGCTCTACGTGAAGGGGAGGCTGCGCGTCCGGGGCAAGCTGCATCGTTGGGACTGGCGCCTGGCGGGGAGCCTGTTCTCCTTCTCGTTCTTCATACTGCTCGGCATGGTGTTCGACCAGATATTCTGGAAGACGGGCCAGGTCGTCCTAGGAGCGGTGATGGGGGCTTCGTCGGTCGCCGTCTACGGGATAGCTTGCAAGGTCATCACGGCCGCCTACATGCAGGTTTCGACGGGCGTGACGAGCGTCTTCCTCCCCAAGCTCACGGCCATCTCCGCCAAGACGGCGGGGATGGAGGAGATCAACGAGCTGTTTTTCCGCTTGGGCCATATCCAGGCGATCATGGTGTGGGGCTTGTGCGCCGCGTTCGCTGCGGTCGGGGCCGACTTCATCTTCCTCTGGGCAGGCTCGGAGTTCAACGAGGCGTATCCCGCCGTTTCTGTCTTGATGATCGGACTGTCGGTGCCGCTTGTTGAGAATCTAGGTATCTCGATCTTGCAGGCTAAGAACAAGATGGAGTTTCGATCGGCGGCGCTCGGTATCGCGGCGATCTTGGATCTGGTCTTATCGATTCCGGCGGCGAAGTACTATGGCGTCGTCGGTTGCGCTTTTGTGACCGCAGCGGTATTGCTCATATGCAATGGGCCCATCATGAATTGGTATTACGCCCGCTTCGTGGGTATTGAAATCCGGAAGTTCTGGAAGAGCGTTTTCCCGCTGCTGGTACCGGCGATTCTCGCCTCCACCGCGACCGCTGTACTCGGCCAGCTTGTGATAGTCGGATGTTCCTGGCCGGCGTTTTTCGCTAAAAGCATCGCGTTCGTGGCGATTTACTTCGCAATGCTTTGGCTTGGCTGGCTGAACGGGTACGAGAAATCCCTTCTCAAATCGATGGCATCGAGAATCGGCGCGTTGGTTCATTCGCGATCATAAGGAGGACGACTTGAAGGTAACGGCGAGCCAAGCGGGGGAAATGGCAATACCCGCTTTCACATTGAGCAACGGGGTGGAGATGCCGGTTCTTGGGCTGGGCACTTTCCCCATGAACAATAGGGAGGTGAAAAGCGCGATCGAATCGGCGCATGAAATAGGCTACACCTTGTTCGACACCTCCTCCGCTTATGGAAACGAACGGGGGGTCGGATCCTCGCTTTCTGGAGGCGATTTCGTAACAACGAAAATCAGCAACAAAGCGCAACGGGGGGGGGGTGTCCGCGAAGAGCTCGTGAAAAGCATGGTGAAACTTCGCAGGCGAAAGATCGACTTGCTCCTTCTCCACTGGCCCTATCCGGACAAATACGCGGAGAGCTGGAAAATGCTTGAAAGGTTTTATCGCAAGGGCTTCTGCAGGGCGATCGGGGTCGCCAATTTCCACGAGCACCACCTTCGAGAGCTGATGCGCGATGCCGAGATAGCGCCGATGGTCAACCAAGTTGAGCTACATCCCATGTTAAGCCAAAAGCCCCTCATTGAATTCTGCAAATCCCAGGGCATCCTGGTGGAGGCCTACAGCCCCTTCGCGCGTATGGATGAGAGGCTGTTCGGCAGCGACATTCTCGCCCGGATTTCCGACAAGCATGGGAAGTCCAAGACCCAGATCATCCTCCGATGGAATTACCAAAATGACGTGGTGTCGATTCCCAAAACGAGCTCTGCGGAACGGATGAAAGAGAACGCTTCCATCTTCGACTTCTCCTTGTCGGACGCGGATATGGCGGCGATCGATTCTATCGACTCCGGCACGCGCGTGCGACATGATCCGGATCATTGCGACTTCGATAGGCTATGAGCATCGGCGATAGGAGGCTTTCGTGTCTCGAGCGACTACTCTCTACGGCATGGTTGCAGGCTTGCTCGTCCGTCTGGTTCGCTGCCGGCATTTCCGCGGTTCGCTGACGGGGTTGAGGGCTCTTCCCGGCAGCAGGTTCCGTTTGGGAAAGGGCTCGTCGGTGAGCATATCCGGTGCCTTCGTCTTGGGGGCGAACGGATTGCTGAGGGGCGGGCGAACGTCGATCGTGAGAGTCGACGAGGGCGCTTCTCTCGAGGTGAAAGACGCTGCGCTTTATTACGGGGCCGATGTGGTGCTGTTTCCCCGATCCCGGCTAAGAATCGGGTCGACGTACATCAACTCCGATTGCAAAATCCGCTGCCATGAGTCGATAACCATTGGCGACGGATGCGCCATCTCTCACGATTTCACCGTCATGGATTCCAACGCCCATATCCTGGACGGGTCGAAAGGCACCGCTCCCGTCGTCGTCGAGGACCATGTGTGGATAGGAACGCGCGTCATGGTGTTGAGCGGAGTGACGGTTGGGGAGGGGGCCGTCATCGCCGCAGGATCGGTGGTGACGCGGGACGTTCCCGCGAGAAGCTTGGTCGGGGGAGTACCGGCCAAGGTGATTCGAGACAACGTGGTTTGGGAGTAGGCTGGAGTTCGGATGAAGCGATTCTGGTTGTCGGCGCAAGAGTGCTCAGGATGCGGAGCCTGTGCGAATGCGTGCCCGGTCGATGCTATATCGATGGAGTTCGCCGAGGATGGGTTTCGCTACCCGGTCATTTCCGGCGCATGCGTCGATTGCGACAAATGCGAGAGAACATGCGTTGCCGTCCATCGGTTCTCGTCCGGGTATGAGATGCGTCCAGACACGTTCGCAGTGTGGTCGAAAAGCGAGGAAGCGCGCTTTGCGAGCACTTCCGGAGGAGCCTTCACAGAGCTCGCGAATGCGGTTTTGGCCGAAGGAGGAGCGGTTTTCGGAGCGCTTTACGGAAGTCGATGCGATGTGAAGCATGGTGCGGCAGACGATGCCGAAGGCTTGAAAGGCTTGAGGCAGTCGAAGTACGTTCAGAGCGATATCGGATTCGCGTTCAGAGAGGTCAAGCAACGTTTGGACGAAGGTCGCATGGTTGCGTTCTGCGGAGCGCCATGCCAAGTGGCTGGCTTGAGGGCCTTTTTGGGGCGACGCGCAGATACGGACAAGCTGGTCGCCTTCGATTTCGTTTGCCGGGGGGTCAATTCTCCGAAGGCGTACCGCGCATGGTTGGACGAATTGGAGAGCGCGAAGGGTGCTTCGGTTGCAAAAGTTTGGTTCAAGTACAAAGTCGGGGGCTGGAAAACCTCGCCCGTCCGCACGAGGATCGAATTCGATGACGGGTCGGATATGGTGCTTGACGGCGAATCTAATCTTTTCATGAGAGGCTATTTGGAGTCAAACCTTTTCCTTCGTCCCAGCTGCGCGAATTGCCAATTCAAGGGTTTTCCTCGCCAAGGTGATATCACGCTTGCGGATTTCTGGGGCCTCGATTCTTCCCTCGATGATGACAGGGGAGCTTCGATGGTGCTGGTCAACGGCGAAAAAGGGAAGGCTCTCTTCGAGAGGGCGAAAGAGGACCTTGAAGTGCATGAGCGGAGCTTCGATGAGATCTTCGTCGGCAACGTCTGCATCGACACGTCAGTGAAGAGGAATCGAAAGTCCCAAGATTTTATGGCAGATCTCGATGCGATGTGTTTTAGCGCGGCTCTCGGTAAGCATACGCGTGTATCTCTCGCTCGAAAATCAATGCGGAAAATGAAAGCCCTCGCTAAAAGCTTGCTGAGGCGAGGCTGAGGTTGCAAGTTCTTTTTTGGACTTGCGACGCTAGCTTTTCAAAGTCACTCCTTGCAGTTGGGTGATCGAATACCATCTGCTAGAAAGGCCGGATGGAAAGCGATGTTCAAGCGATGTGGAGTCCTTGCCCGTCGCTGCCCCCGACGGTATGAGGTCCTCGATACCGACCTTGGCACCTCGCTGTCGTCGCCAATACGGATAGCGGGCGCGAGCTGTTCGAGACGTCCAAGCCACAGCTGTTCTGGGAACGTAGGACCATTGATGATGCCTTTCCCGGCAACGCGTACATCGCCGAGTCGCCCAGACCCAACCTGAAGAGTGCCTACATCCAGTTGAACCTCGACGAGAGGCTCTTCGACAAATTGCGCGGAGGGTACTTCGATGAGCTGTCACTGACGATGTGAGTTATGGCCGGAGCGGCGCGGAAGCCAGCGAGCATCTTCAGAAAAGCTTGAGTTCGCAGGAAAGGATAAACATGTCATCGACGGAAACCGGGGCAGGTAAAAAGGCAGTCGGAGGGCTTGACACCGCCTACATTCAAGCGCTCCGAGGTCTTGCGTGCCTCGCGGTGGTGCTCATACACTGCCTGCCTCAAGATACGGCGTCCGTCTGCGTCCGACCGTTCTTGAATTGGTGCGTTGCTTTGTTCATATTCCTCTCGGGGTTCCTGACGACGAAGGACAAGGTGCTATCAGGTGATTGGAAGGGGGTCTGTGGCCGCCGTCTCCGCAAGACGCTCCTCCCGTATGCTGTTTGGAGTCTTGTATACGCTGCAATCTACCGCCCCGATCCGCTTAAATGCGTGCTTCAGCTCGCCACGGGGACGGTCGCGGCGCACCTCTACTTTCTTGTCGCTTATGCCCAACTCGTCTTACTGACCCCGCTTGTTTTCAGGCTGCTATCGAAATGGCGCTGGGTGTTGTATGCCGTGACCCCGGTTACGTTGGTTGTTTGCTGCGTTGCAAGGGCGTGCGGCGTGTCCGTGACGCTGTTCAGCCCTTTCTTCGGCAGCTGACTCATCTTCTACGTTTTTGGGATAGAGGCGCGCTCCCTTGTGGAGGGTGGTTGCTTCCGTCGCATCCGGAAGGAGTTACTGCACCTCTTGATCGTCGTATCATTAGCCGCGCAGGCGATAACGGGGTTGGCATGGGAGGCGGTTGGGTATAGCGCCGCGGTTACGATGCTGAGGCCGCTTAGCATGCTCGGCTCGATGCTGGCGTGCTACGCATTCTTGAGCGTGTCGCCGAAAGTCGCCGATCTCCTCGTTCGCACAAAGGTCGTGCCCTTTGTCGGAGACCTCTCATTCGGAATCTATCTCAGTCATATGGCGCTTGTAGTCGTGCTCAGCAGTGTGTTCAACGTCGTGCGGTTGGATGGCTATCTCTCGTCTCTGCTGCTCTGGACTGCAACGCTTGTTGCATCGGCTGCAGTTGTCTTTATCGCGCAGCGTATTTTGCCGAAACGCATCCTGTTTGCACTGGGATTCATGTGAATCGGATTGCGCAGTGGGCGGTGAAGACCGCGCGTGGAGTGAAATTTGCGATTTGCGCAAAGCTGCTGTATCTCATTCGCCGTTCAACAACTTCGAACGCTTGAATACGTATTTAAACACGTATTCAATTGGACATATCTTGCCCATTCGGGTATAGTGCCCTGCATGAAGCTTTCGTTCGACGGAGGGTGCCATGCCTATCGCTGAAGACAAGAAGCTGGTTTTCTCGCGGGATCAGATAGTCACGTCCTCGCAGGCGAGCAAGAATTTCGGCGAGGTTCGCCGGCGTGCCGCCGAGAGGCCCCAGTTCGTCTCCGGCCGCTCCGGCATCGACACGGTGGTGGTCGGCTTCGAACAGTTCGAGGATATGTACCTTGAGCTCGAGAGGCTTCGCGAGGAGAAATTCTACGCGCGAGTGGCGGCGCGCCTGAGCACGCCCGAGGAGCGCATCTCGCTGGAAGAGGCTCTTGGCGACGACTACGAGCGCTTCCTGAGCATAGATCCTGACGCCGTCTCCGACGCGGAGTTGTTCGAGTGAGCGGCGACGAGCGCTTCCAGCTCTTCTTCTACAACCGCGACGCCTATCGCGAGTACCGAAAGCTCGACGGCTCGGTGAAGAGGCTCGTCGAGGTCGGCTACAGGAAGCTGATGATGCGCGCCGACGAGATCGGCAAGCCGCTCGGGGGAGCGCTGGCGGGCTGCAAGGAGCTTAAATACCGCAAGGACGGGCTGCGCGTCATCTTCCGCATCTGCGAAGACGGAGGGGTGGACGTCGTCGACATCATCGTCACGGGGAAGCGCGAGGACGGCGCGGCGTTCCGCACGGCCGAGAAGCGCCTCAGGGGCGGCCCCTCCGAGCGCGTGGGCTTGTAAGTGCGGGTCGCCGGTCCTGCGCGCGGCGCAATCAAGGAGCGCCCACGAGACTGCCTCGTCGAGGAGCTGTGAGCGAGCGTGATCTTCTTGGTTCCGATAATGAAGCGAAATGAGGCGAATGAGGCGAAACGTGTTGGACGGCGGCGTATCGAATCCGCGCTTGATGACGCTGACCGTCAGGCTGCGACGACGCGTCTTCGCCTAACGCATGACGAGGTGTTCGGTTCCGCGAGGGAAGCGCTTCGCGACGGGCGGGCGCAGCAAGGGAGTCGCCGGTAAGCGGCCTGGTTCGAATCCCAGTGCGCGAAAAACCCTCGTCCGTGGCAGGAATCGACGGAAAATGATCATTCGAGGGACCGAGGTTGGGGCGTAGCAAAGGCCGCGCTTCGACGTCGTCGCATCCCGCCTGGTCAGCGAAGTGCCGGTTTCCTCGTCGCGCCGAGCCTCCTCGGCAATGATCATTTCCCGTCGATTCCTGCCACGGACGAGGGTTTTTCGCGCACTGACGCTTGGTTTCGGGAGGTGACGGCTGTGGCGCTTCCAGCTGGTGCCGCGGGGGATCCTTCGGCTCCGCGCTGCGCGCTCCGCTCAGGATGACAGCCTGGTCGGGCTCCGCCACCGGTTTCATATTGTGGACGTGCGGTTTTCATTGTCGCGGCGTAATTTGCAAATGGTTTGTCATCGTGTACAATAACCCCACGTGAACTGTGCCCCCGAAGGGAAACGCAGCATTTGAAAACGCAGCAGGTGTGGAGGATACAATGCCAAACAAGATAGGTTCCGAGCATTTGGCGGTCATCAAGGTCGTCGGCGTCGGCGGCGGCGGCACGAATGCCGTGAACCGCATGGTCGAGGCGGGCGTGCGCGGCGTGGAGTTCATTGCCGTGAACACCGACCGGCAGGCCCTGCTCATGTCGGACGCCGACAAGACGATCCACATCGGCGAGGAGCTCACGCGCGGCCTCGGCGCCGGCGCGAACCCCGAGGTGGGCTGCCAGGCGGCCGAAGAGAGCCGCGCGGAGATCCGCGAGGCGCTCGCCGAGGCGGACATGGTGTTCGTCACGGCCGGCGAGGGCGGCGGCACGGGCACGGGCGCGGCTCCCATCATCGCCGAGATCGCGCGCGAGGAGATCGGCGCGCTCACCGTGGGCATCGTGACCAAGCCCTTCTCGTTCGAGGGCCGCACGCGTCGCAACCAGGCCGAGCAGGGCATCGACCTCCTCTCCCAGAAGGTCGACACGCTCATCGTCATCCCCAACGACCGCCTGCTCGAGATCGTCGACAAGAAGACGAGCATGCTCGACGCCTTCCGCATCGCCGACGACACGCTGCGCCAGGGCATCCAGGGCGTCACGGACCTCATCACCATCCCCGGCCTCATCAACCTCGACTTCGCGGACATCCGCACGGTCATGAAGGACGCCGGCACCGCCATGATGGGCATCGGCCTCGCCTCTGGCGAGAACCGCGCCCTCGACGCCGCGCAGCAGGCCACGAACTCGAACCTGCTCGAGGCTTCCATCGCCGGCGCGAGCCGCGTGCTGTTCTCCATCGCCGGCGGCCCGGACCTCACGCTCACCGAGGTTGACGCGGCGGCCCGCACCGTGGAGGCGTGCGCCGACGACAACGCCAACATCATCTACGGCCAGATCATCGACGAGTCCATGCAGGACCAGGTGCGCATCACGGTCATCGCGACCGGCTTCAAGATGGGCTCCGCGCAGCAGTCCTCGATGGACTTCTCGCGCAAGGACCTGTTCGCCTCGACGGCCGCGCCCGAGTCCGCGCAGCCGGTGGCGCCCGCGCCCACCTACTCGACGTACGCAAGCCCCGCATCCACCCAGGGCCGCTTCGCTGACGAGGACTACATCCCCGACTTCCTGAAGCGCCAGCGGTAACGACTCGGCTCTCGAATGGCCGCGACCGACCGCCTTCCCATCCCGCACCTGAGCGCGCGCCGTTTCGGCGCGCGTCTGCTTCCTGCGCTCACCGACGACGCCCTGTTCGAGGCCGCGGGCGTGCGCGTCGCGTTCACCGGGCGCGCGGGCGGCGAGAGCGAGGGCCCGTACGCCTCGCTCAACCTGGGCGGGCATGTGGGGGACGACCCCGCGGCCGTCGCACGCAACCGCGAGCTTCTGCTGGAGGCTCTGGGCGCGGCGGGCATGCCGCTCGTCGTGCCGAACCAGGTGCATGGCGACGCGCTCGCGTTCGTGGACGACGCGGCCCCGCATGCCGTCGCGGACGCGCAGGCGCGTGCTGCCGAAGGGGCCGACGCGGTGGCCGTCTCGACGGCGGACGTGGCGGCGCTTCTGTGCTTCGCCGACTGCGTGCCCGTCGTCATCGCGTCCCCCACCGGGCGCTTCGCCGTCGCGCATGCGGGCTGGCGCGGCGTGATGAACGGCATCGCGCCCAAGGCCGTGCGCGCGCTCGCCGCAGCCGATGCGCCCGAGCTGGGACCGGATGCGGCCGCGTGCTACAACGTGTACGTGGGCCCGCACATCCACGCCGAGTGCTTCGAGACGGGCCCCGACGTGCGCGCGCGGTTCGTCGAGGGCTTCGGCGCGGCGTGCGCGCCCGACGAGCGCCACGTGGACCTGCTCGCGGCGCTCTCCGCGGGCCTCGCTGCCGTCGGCGTCGACCCCGCGCGCATCGCCGACGCGGGCATCTGCACGATGTGCGCGCCCGACGACTACTTCTCGTACCGCGCCTCGGGCGGCGTCTGCGGCCGCCACGGCGCCATCACGTTTCGAAAGGCGGTCTGACATGGGATTCAAGGAACGCTATGAGCGCACCCTCGAAGAGCTCTCGGCCTGCTGCGCCGCGTGCGGGCGCGACCCGCGCGAGGTGCGCGTGGTCGCCGTGTCCAAGACGGTGGGTCCCGAGGCCGTCGCCGAAGCCCTCGCGGCCGGCGCGCGCGACTTCGGCGAGAACCGCCCCGACCCCCTCATGGAGAAGGCGGCGCGCTTCCCGGAGGCGACGTGGCACTTCATCGGCAACGTGCAGTCGCGCCGCATCCCCGACATCGTGGGCTGCGCCGCGCTCGTGCACTCGCTTCACCAGGAGCGCCATGCCGCGAAGTTCGACGCGGCCGCGCGCGCGGCGGGCAAGGTGCAAGACGTCCTCCTCGAGGTGAACGTGTCGGGGGAGGCCAGCAAGAGCGGCCTTGCGCCCGCCGAGGTCCCCGCGCTGCTCGAGGCGTGCCTGGCGCTTCCGAACCTGCGCGTGCGCGGGCTCATGACGATGGCGCCGCAGGGCGACCTCGCCCGTGCGCGCGCCTGCTTCGAGGGGCTCGCCAGCCTTGCCGAGGAGCTGCGGGCGGGCCTCGATGCCGAGCAGGCGGCGCAGTTCAATGAGCTTTCTATGGGTATGAGCGAAGACTGGCGCGAGGCCGTGGCGGCGGGCGCTACCATAGTGCGCATCGGCCGCGCCCTGTTCGACGACGCGTTCGACGAGGGCCCGCGCCCTTGAGAGATGCGGCGGACGCAAGGGAAACGCAGCGGCGGACAGGACCGCCGTCATGAAACGAAGCAGGTGAACGGTATGGAGCTGCCAAAGATCAAGAAATCGGAGCACGGAATGCTTGACGGCATCAAATCCAAGCTCGGCTTCGCCGACGCGGGCAAGGGCTACGATGACGGGTACTACGACGAGAAGTTCGACGAGTACGGCGACGACTTCGGCGACTACGGGGAATATGGCGACTACGGCCCCGACTACGACGAAGGCGGCTTCGAGGCCGACGAGGCGCCCGCCTCGCGCTACGACCCCTACGCGCCCGTCACCACGCGCCCGGCCCGCGGATCGCACGCGCGCTCGACCGGTTCGGGCCGCGGGGCGGGGGTGACGCCGCCGAAGCTCGTGTCCATCGACGACGTGCGCGCCCACACGCAGGTGCCCGAGAGCCTCACGCGCGATCCGCTGCCGCCGCGCCGCGTGAGCGCGGCCGGGTCGCTGCGCGAGCGCACCATGGTGGATGCCGCCATGCCCGCGCCCGCCAACACGCCCAACGCCCGCGCCTCGGCGCGCGAGCGCTCCGAGAGCCTGGGCTCGCTGTTCACGCCCACGACGGAGTCCGCCGCCCCCGCCGCATCGCCGGCGCCGGCCGCCCCTTCCGCTCCGGCCCCCTCGTTCGACCCGTTCGACGCCTTCGCGGGCGCCGGTGCCGCCAAGCACGACCCCACGCGCTCGCTCACGGTGCTCAAGCCCGCAAGCTATAGCGAGGTCGAGCGCATCGCCAAGGTGCTCAAGGCCGGCGACGTGGTGGTGCTCGCCCTGCGCAACACGCCGGACAACCTGGCCAAGCGCATCCTGGACTTCTCGTTCGGCGTGTCGAGCGCGCTCGACGCCAGCGTGGACTGCGTGGCCGACAAGGTGTTCGTCATCACGCGCGGCTCGGGGCTCACCGACGCCGAGCGCGTGAACCTCCGCAACCAAGGGGTGCTGTAGGCGCGCCGCCGCCTGCGTCCCCGCCGCCGACCTGACAAGGAGCTTGCCCCGTGCTCAGCCTGAAATACCTCATCGTGTCGCTGGCCGACGCGTACAGCATGGTGATATTCGTGTACGTGCTCATGTCGTGGTTCCCCACGGACCGCGGCATCCTCGCGGACATCAACAACGTGCTCGCGAAAATATGCGACCCCTACCTCAATCTTTTCAGAAAACTGATCCCCCCGCTTGGAGGTATGGTGGACATCACTCCCATCATCGCCCTGCTTGTACTACAATTCGGGGTACGTTTGCTGATAAACTTGTTTTAACGCATAGAATCGTGTTCGCCCACGTGTGAACAGGACGAAGGGACAACAGATGGCAATCACCTCGGCTGAGATCCACAACCAGAGCTTCTCGATCGACCGCAAGGGCTACGACGTCGACGAAGTGGATGTGTTCCTCGAGCACGTCGCCGACGAGATCGACAGCATGAACGCGACTATCGCCGAGCTGGAGAACCAGCTTGACGACGGCAAGTTCGACGGCTTCGACACGCCCGCGCGTCCCATCGAGGCGCCCGCCGCCGCGCCGGCCGACGACGGCCTGCTCGCCGAGAAGGACGAGCGCATCGCCGAGCTCGAGCGCCAGCTGGAGGCCAAGAAGGCCGACGACAACGCCATCGCGCAGGCCCTCATCATCGCGCAGCGCTCCGCTGACGAGATCATCGCGAACGCCAACGCCCAGTCCGCGGCCACCATCAAGGACGGCGAGGAAGAGGCCGAGCGCATCCTGGCCAAGGCCGAGGCCGAGAAGCAGAAGGTGCTCGACGCCATCAAGAAGCTCGAGGACGACCGCGAGGACGCGCGCGAGGACTACCAGGAGCTGCTCACCGACTTCATCACCGACGCCACGCGCAAGCTGGCCGAGATTGGCGGCTCCATGCCGGCTCCCGCGCTCACGAGCGCCCATGCCCGTCCGGCCGCCTCTGCCGCGCAGGTAGAGGTGGAGGAGGCCGCCTACACCACCTCGCCGGCCCAGGCGCCCATCAACCGCGACGGCGCGGGCGCGTACAGCATGCCCCAGGCCACCGGCGCGGTCGTGGCCCCCGCGACGCCCAAGCCCTCCGGCTTCGAGAAGGACCTCTCCGGCTTCGGCGACGCCGACGATGCCTTCGAGTTCGAGGAAATCGACTAAGCGGGCACACGACGATATCGCATGTTGACCGAACGCGCCCCCCGGGGCGCGTTCGCCGTTGTGAGGGGATGGGGGCGTGACAGGGGGACGGGGATAATG